>CAWFDU010000001.1:0-242500 GCA_963814655.1 uncultured Acidimicrobiales bacterium
AGTGCTTGTTGGTCGTCTCGTCGACGTAGATGATGACGGTGAACAGGAGTGCGACCGCCGAGGCGATGTAGCAGTAGAGGGTCTCGCGGGCGTCCAGGCGGTCGATCGACCATTTGGTGGGTACGCCGCCCCTGCCCGTCGCCGGTGTGGCCGGGGCCTTCGGCGCCAGCATCCGCTCGAGGCGCGCCATGCGGCCCTCCGGTGCCGGGGCCCCCTCGGGCCCGTCGCCGTCCGTGTCGTCGGTCCGCTCTGCCATCGACCTCGAGGTGACCGGTCCGCCGGGGAGGTGCCGGAGGCCCCGCCGGACGCGTGGAGGACGATGCCGAGTCCCTGGTTGTCGGCGGCCGGCAGCTCAACCGCCGACCCGCCGCCCGGTCCCACCCCCAGCGTGGCGATCCCGGGTGCGGCCGGTCGGGTGCCCGCAACGGCCTCGGGTTCCTCGGCACCGACGGCGAGGTGGTGCACCCGGCCCTGGGACTTCCCAGCCAGCTTCTCGCCGGCCACCGGGCCCGGTGCCGTGGGGTCCTCGGCGCCCACCAGTCGGATCCCGAGGGGCCCGGCCCAGCGCAGGTCGACCCAGTCAGACCGTCATCGGTTCCCTCGTCGGCCACGCTGCCGGCCAGCAGACCCCCGAACAGGGCCCGGGCGGCCTGTCCAGGTCGGCGACGACGTGGTACACCCAGAGGAGCGGGCCGGCGCACGTGGGCCAGAGCCGTCGGGGCGCATGCGGCGAGCGGTCGGGAAGTCGTCGGGCGGGGGGCTGCTCCACGGGTGCGGCGCCTCGGCCAGCTGCACCACCACCCCGCCCGCCGGCGTCGGGTGAAGGAAGGCCTCCATCCACTCGGGGTCGCTGAGGTCGACGTTGATCGGTTCGATCCGGAACTGGCCCGCCGCGTCGATGGCGGCACCGAGATCGGGGACCTTAAAGGTGAGGTGGTGCGCACCGGGACCGCTGCGGTCGAGGAACCGGGCGAGGAAGTCGTTGACGTCGACGTTGCACGGCATGAGCACCTCGACCCGGGCCCCGTTGGCGAAGCGGAGCTGCCCGGGGGCGAATCCGGGGCCGGGCCCCCCGGAGGCCCACTCCGCACCCAGGTCGGTGGCGTATCGGTGCCAGACGTCCTGCCAGCGGGGGACGGCATGGGCGACGTGATCGAGGACGGCGCCGTCGATGGAGGGCCCGTCGGCCCGGGTGGTCGACATGGGCACAGCCTGCAACGGCCCGGTCGGTCCTGTCGAAACGGGGGGATCCGGAGCCCGGGGGCCGCCGGTTCCGCCACCTCACGGTGCGGGCGCGGGGAGCGTCGTCGCACGGGGACGGCCCGCATGGGCCCGGCGAACGGCCCACCCTTGTCGCCGGGGACGCCCCCCGGTACGGTCGCCTCATGGACTTCCGCTCGGAATCGGTGGTGGGCCTGGCGGCCCGGGTGCGGGACGGGTCGCTGCTGGCGGCCGAGCTGGTCGACCACGCCCTGGAGCGCATCGCCGCGGTCGACGGCTCGGTCAACGCGTTCGTGGCCGTGGACGAGCGCGGTGCCCGGGAGGCGGCCGAGGTGGTCGACGCGACCGTGGCGGCCGGGGGCGACCCCGGGCCGCTGGCCGGCATCCCGCTCGGGGTGAAGGACCTGGAGGACGCGGCGGGCTTCGTGACCACCCACGGCTCGGCCGCCCACGCCGACTCGCCTCCGGCGGTCGCCCACTCCGCCCTCGTCGCCCGGTTGGTGGCCGCCGGCTGTGTGGTGGTCGGCAAGACCAACACGCCGGAGCTGGGGTGGAAGGCCGACACCGAGAACCAGCTCTTCGGCGCCACCGGCAACCCGTGGAACCTGGACCACACCCCGGGCGGATCGTCCGGGGGGAGCGCCGCGGCCATCGCCGCGGGCATGGTGCCGCTGGCGACGGGGTCGGACGGCGGCGGGTCGATCCGCATCCCGTCCTCGTGCTGCGGGCTGTCGGGGGTCAAGCCGTCGCTCGGGCGGGTCCCGTCGGGCGGTGCCCGGGCACCCGACTGGCAGCACCTCTCCACCAAGGGGCCGATGGCGCGACGGATGGTGGACCTGGTGGCGGCCCTCGACGTGGTGGTGGGGCCGGACGCCACCGACCTGCGTTCGTTGCCGCGGCCCGAGGCGTCGTGGCCGGCGGCGCTCGAGGAGGCCCGGCCCCCGGCCCGGGTGGCCTGGTCGCCGACACTCGGGTTCGCCGAGGTGGATGCCGAGGTGCTGACCCTGTGCCGTCGGGCGGTGGACGTACTGGCCGACCTGGGGACCGAGGTGGTCGAGGTGGACACCGTCTTCGACGAGGACCCGATCGCCCCCTGGCTCACCCTTTCGGGCGTCTACAACCTGCGGACCCACGCGGACCTCGTCGGCACGCCGGCGTGGGAGGGCATCGACCCCGTCCTCCGGATGGTCCTCGACGGGGCGGCCGGCACCAGTGCGCTCGAGGTCGTCCGGGCCGAGGACGCGTGCCACGAGCTCAACCTCCGGTTGGTCGACCTGTTCCACGACGTGCGCCTGCTGATCACCCCGACGGTGGCGGCGGTGCCCCCACCCCGTGCACTCGGGGGCGCCGGTCTGATCAACGGGAGGCAGGACTACAACTGGGTGAAGATGACCTACGCCTTCAACATGACCCGGTCCCCGGCGGCCACGGTGTGCGTCGGACTGTCGACGGCGGGCCTGCCGGTGGGTCTGCAGCTGATCGGTCCGCAGCACGCCGACCTGGTGGTGATCCGGGCCGCGGCGGCACTCGAGGAGGCGCTGGGCTTCGACGCGGTCGCGCCGGTCGGGGTGTGACCGTCGGCGTGGGTCGGGTCGTCGGGTCGGTCCTCGACGCCGGGGACCGGCCGCCGGGCAGGCTAGGATGCTCATTCCGCCGTGGACCACGCGCCGCGGTGTCCGGGCGCTTAGCTCAGTTGGTTAGAGCGCAGCCTTCACACGGCTGAGGTCGGAGGTTCGAGTCCTCTAGCGCCCACTCGGAAAGCCCAGGTCAGTAGGCACGAGACAGCGGCCCACGAGATCTTCAATCAGCGAGCATGACACGAGAGTGACACAGGGTGTTGGGTAGCGGAGCCACATGAGCCTGTTCGGACAACTCGCCTCTACCGAGAACGGATGCTGCCGTCATGGCGTCGTCCAAGGTGCTTGCAGACCTCGCTGGCACGAGGGTGGTCGAATCGCAGGAGCGAGGGCCACAGAAGTTCACGCGATGAACGCCTGGCGGTCTATCGCGAGTTCGAACACGCCGTGATGGACTTCGTCCTCCTCCAGCAATCGGTGAGGACTCTTTGTCCCGAACCTCCAAGGGGGACTATGGACAATGCCCGTACATTTCCGTCGGCTGCGACGCGCGTGCGATGAGTCGATGCAACGAGTGGTCGCTGCGTTCAGTGACGTTCGCCTGATTGGAAACGCTCAGCCGTGGAACCGAGCCGGTGAGATGGTGCCCCTCATTGGATCACTCTCAACGGTTCAAACACCCACAAGGACGCGAGAAATCCCCGATGCGATATCGCAGATGCAGCCCATAGTCGAAGCAATCGGTGACTGGCCTTAGCTTGTTTATGCTGGGCGGCGACGCGATGGGATCTCGGCCACGACAGGAAGTGGGCTTGGCGTTGGTTCTTGATCCCCCGCAGGGTGAAGTTCGATCAGCCGGAAATGCCGGCCATCGGAACAGCGATGCCCGAAGATCCCGTATTACCTGCCGCCAGTGCATCGAGTGCGTCGTTCACACGTGGTTTCGGACCCAGGGAGCAAGTGACCGTACCTGTCGCAGGACTGTCACGACCGAATTATGACCAGCCCTTCGCCGCGATCTCGGTTAGGATTGCCCCCGCCGCGATCCAGAGGGCGACAGCCGTATGCCGGAGATCATGAGGCCGCAGATGACCAAGGCCAGCGCTCTTGACCGCTGGCTCCCAAACCCGATGCCGCCAGTTTGACAATCTCGTCGGATCTCCCTGGGCGGATCGGAAGACGAGGTCATCGGGTCCGGCCGGATGTGATGTCAGGTGGGTGCTCAGCGCCTCGACGGCGATGCGGGGCAGTGGGACCGCCCTGCGGCCAGCTCTCGTCTTCGGTGGGCCGAAGTGCAATTGTCCGGAGACCTCGACAAGGATCTCGGCCACGTCGACCCGGCCTCGAAGTACATCGACCCGCTTGGAGCGGAGACCAAAGAGTTCACCGACGCGGAGGCCACCGAATGCCCCAAGGATCACCGCGGCCCTATATGTCGGATCGATGGCATCGGCTAGAGCGGCGACCTCGTTCGGTGTCAGGAATTGCATCTCCTGGCGTTCGATGCGTGGAAGCTTCACCCCGACGCAAGGCGAAGATCTGAGCCGCCCAGCAGCAACCGCTGCCGTCATGATCTTGCTCATGATTTGTGCGCACTTCGTCACTGTGGCGGCAGACAGCGGTCGACGTTTCCGCTTTGGCTGCTCGGCGACGGACCACCATGGCTTTGGGCCGATCGAGATCATCTCGGCAACCCACGCGGTCACGGTGGCATGATCGATCTCAGCAAGGCGCATTGAGCCAAAGGTCGGGAGAATGTAGCGCTCGATGTAGCCGTCATCGCGAGCCAGCGTCGACGGCCTGAGGTCGACGATGCCAGCTCGCCAGATCGGAGTCCAATCGGTCATCGTGAGCCGCCCCTTACCGGGGTCGACATAGGTCCCGTCGAGCTTCGAGTGCTGGACGCTTACGAGGTGACGGTCGGCATCGGCCTTCTTGGCAAACGTCTGCGACCGTGACCGTCCGTCGGGGGGAGCGCCAGCGGACCCGGTAGCGGTTGATCCTCTTGCCGGTCACCCGATCGATGCCGCTGACTCTGTCAATCGAAGCCATGATCAGCCCCCTTCATCTTCAGCGGATGGTTTCAACGCACGTTCATAGGGAGGAAGCAGTCCGCGTTCTCTGGCCAGAGCGACCCATCGTGTTGCCGTTCGATGGGATGCATGCATCTGAATCGAGACCTCAAGCGTTGGTGCCTCGGGATTGCCCCTGTAGATAGTGGCGACTTGTTCAAGCAGTTCGTGATCGACGTTTCGACGCCTCTTCAGGCTGATGGCGGCGCGTTCAGCACGATCGGCGGACTCATCGGACAGGTACCTGAACCTTCCATCGGATGTGACTGAGTAGCCCTCGATCCCCAGTTCCGACCCAACAAAGGTGATGATTGCAAGCGCATCTTTGGCTTGCCACGCGATTGCCTGATCGAGGAGTTCACCAATATCGATTGACCGCTCAGCCTTGGCGCTAATCGGCGGACCCTTCGGACCGTGGAGCGGCTGGAGCGGTCGAAACCTATCCAGGTGCAGATTGGCTTACCGTCTTCCACGTCGATGCGAGTCAGACGATGGGAGTTCCCAATCCCGATTCAGGTAGCGCTGCCATATCCGACCACTCGGGGAACACCACGTCTTCGGAGACCCATATGAAGGGACCTCGCCTACCCGGCGTACCGTCAGTTCCCGGGAACGTAGGTAAAAGTCCATGCTGCTGTGTTGCCCATGGTTAGCCACGATAGCCCAGTCATTATGGCTAGCCAAACCGGGGTCAGATGGCTAGCCACACCGTAAATTGGGCTACATGCAACAAACCTGATTCCCCCACAGCTGGCAACTATCCAAGCAGGTGCTCGAATCGCGGCCCTACCTCACCGAGCGATGGCTTCGCCGGCTTCGGCGGAGCGACGAGTTCCGACCTATTCGGCAGGTGGGTCGTGTCCTCTTCGACCTCGCCGCGCTCGATCGACTCATCGAAGGGTCTCGGCAGGATCCGGCGAATTGATGGCAAGGGCAGAATATACAGCGATGGACCGAGCGAATGACCGCCAAACGCGGCACGGCACCCGATGGAACGGGTGCCGGGGCCAAGACAAGGTCCTCTTCGACCAAGCCGAATCCTAGCGGCGACTGGAAGGAATACGTCGACCAAGTCGTCGCTGATCTCGCCGACGAGATGAGATCTCAATCCGACTGTCCTCGCTGCTCAGCTCCTCCACCGCATCCAACCGCGGTGGCCCGGGGACCCATGGGCCAGAGAGCGCCACCTTCCCTGTCTCTGTGGGAGGTGGGACTCGTGAACAGCCGAGAGAGAAACTTGATCGAAGAGTCGGACCCAGCCACAAATCAGGCGTTCAGAGAACTTGACCCGAGAGAGTCCGCCGGATTCCGCGGACCGCGATTGCTCTCGACCCGTGCGGATCAGATCGTTCCAGCCAAGCCCGATTTCCTTTGGGACCGTTGGCTTGCTCACGGTGCGCTACATCTTCTCATCGGTCGACAAGGCGGAGGCAAGTCAACTCTGGCCGTGTGGCTCATTGCACAGGTCACTACTGGTCGGCCGTATCCCGACGACACTTCCCTTCGTCTTCCCGTGAATGCAGCGGTTCTCTCGCTTGAGGAATCTGCCGACCGGGTAGTCGGGCGATTGCGCGCCGCCCAAGCTGAGGTCAAGCGCGTCGAAATTCTTGGGAGCGTCCAGGATTTCGACAATGGCGGAATCGTGCTACCAACGACCATGGCAGTTGCCGGCCGATTGCAGTGTTCTGGAGCGAGTCGTCGTGGACGAGCAAATCGACCTGGTCGTCATCGATGGCTTGGGTTATTCGGTACGGGGTGACAGTCACAACTATGCAGTTGTCGGGTCGGCACTCTCGGCACTGCGTGAGGTGGCCGAACGAACGAACTGCGCAATCCTGGGCCTGACTCATCCACCAAAGGGCGGATCGGATCCCGTTACGGCAGCAATCGGCTCGACGGCCTGGACAGCGATTCCACGGATTTGCTGGGTGCTTGGAGTTGACCCGAGCGATGAGTCTGGGTCGACCCGGGTCATTACGTGTGAGCAAGTCGGGCTACAAGGAGCCCGAAACGGCGCATGCGTTCACCATCGCCGACAATGAGGAGTTCGAGTGCGGCGTCGTGTCGGACCTTCGGGACTCTGACGTGATGGCCGAGGCGCTCGTGTCCGCTTCCGCTTCGAGCGAAGAGAAGTCGGAGAGGGCCGAGGCGCGAGATTTCGTCCGCTCGATCCTCGCCGATGGACCGATGGCGACGGCTGAGGTACTGAAGCTCACTCGCCAGTCGGGATTCTCGGACACGACAGTGAAGCGAGCACGCTCCGACTTGGGCGTGCGGTCAAAACAGCGCCACGATCCACAGAGGGCCGGGTGGCCGGATGGGAGCTGGAACTGCCATCCGTATCCAGTGGTCCCGAGAGATTGACGGTAGGTGCCTCTGACCTTGTGGACCCTCTGGACCCTGTGGCTGAGATCTGAGGCTGAGATTGGATCTAGGCGGTCCAGAGGGTCCAGAGGACCCACAGGACCAAGGTGGCGAGTGGGCACCAATTTGGGGAAAACATGGTGAATATTCGTGCTTGCGATAGTACGCACTTTCATCGCGACCCTCTCGGCAGAGCCCCGGTCGATCCTCCTACCGCCAGTCGCCGTTGTCCGTCACCAAAAGAGCAGGTCAGGCAACGATCTGTTGACCGGAACGGATGGTTTGGGATGGTTCGCTGGAGTCTCGGTAGTGATTGGGCACTGAAAACAGCACTCTGCCGGGCGGTTGGGCGTGTCTCCGGAGAGCTGCCCATGCCCTTCGATCTGATTGGCCGCTGCACCGTTACTGTTGACTGGTCGGCTCGATCTGAGGGCATTTCAAGATTCGACCGCCCAAGGGGTACGGAGTGCATCCAGCGCCGTCTGACACGTCGTTATATGTGACCGAGTCCACGATTGCATCCGTAGCAGGAGACGCCTCTCTGTACTGAGTGGCTACAAATTGACCGGGGAGCCAGCCGAAATTTGCGAGGGGGACGCAAAGGCTGTTCCACCTCACTATGCCTCCACCTTCAGGGTTGTATCCGAACCAGACTTCAACTCCTGTCACGTCGTCAGTCCGGTCGTTCTCTGAACCGTGCCCGAAACCGTGACGGTGTAGGTGCCGTCAGAAGCAAGCAAATTTGAGACGCCGATAGTGGCCGTTCTGATGGTCCCGGTGCACGGAGGGATGGTTGGCTCGGTTGCAACCGGCATTTCGGGTACCAGGGCCGTTTTCCCGTCGATGATTGCGGCGCTGGGGCTTGGGGGGTTTGAGGGACAGTCGTGGTCGGTGCAACGGTAGTCGCCGTCGTGGTCGGCACCGAGCTGGTGGACGTGGTGGTCGTCTGAGTGTGTGCCTTTGCTATCGGTCTGCGAGGCAAGATTGATTGCCCGATCGTGCCCAAAGAATCGATCCAGCGGCCACAATCGCCACGACCAAAAATGATGATGAGTGCGATCAGAACTGCGCTCGAGTTTCTCGACCGCCTACGTCCGCTCCACGCTACGCAGTATGGCATCCGCCCCTCTGTTGCCACGCCGGGCTCAACGAACGTGGGATGATCAGACCGTGAGGCTCCCTGAAGGGGACCAGTACCCCATTGCAACTCTCTCTACCTGCACTGTTACAATACCTTTAGGTAAAGTAACAACAAGGAGGTCGGCGATGGCCAAGACGAAGGTGATCGGGTACACGAGAGTCAGCACTGCGGAGCAGGTCGACGGCTTCGGGCTGGACGTTCAGGAGGCTGCCATCCGGGCCTACTGCAAGGCCGAGAATCTTCGCCTGGTGGCGATGGTCAGTGACGAAGGGCAGTCCGGCTCCAACGGCCTGGACGACCGCCTGGGGCTCGCTGAGGGCCTGGCTCGCATCGAGAGGGGAGAGGCAACCGCACTGGTCGTCTACCGCCTCGATCGGCTCGCCAGGGACTCCTGCTGCAAGAGACAGTCCACGCTCGCCTGGAGGCGGAGGCGCCGCAGTGCTGTCCGTCTCCGAGCCGTCCGTCGACGGCGACGACGCCACCCGGGTCCTGGTGCGCCAGCTCCTTGGGGGCATCGCACAGTACGAGCGGGCGGTCATCCGTGGCCGGATGATGGCCGGCAAGGCGGCCAAGGTGGCCAAGGGTGGATACGGGGGTGGCAGACCCGCGTACGGCCTCAAGGCCGCAGGGGGAGCACTGGTGGTCAATGAGGACGAGACCGCCGTCGTCGACACGGTGACGACCATGCGCGGCAGGGCGAATCGTACCGAGCGATTGCTGCGGCGCTATCCGAGGCTGGGCTTGACGACGCGCACAGGGGGAGCCTGGAATCCGAACCAGGTGCGGCGGATTGCTCAGCGGGCTGAACTAGCTTGATGCCTCAGGACGAGGCTCCAGATCACAGTTTACCGTTGTGGAAACGTGCATCCGCCGGGTAAACTCCCTGGTTACAGCGCTGTGATTTAAAAAAGAACGGCTGCAAGCCGGTACTCGAAGGTGTCATACTCCACTACTATGGCTACGCCACCACCGGAGATCCAGTTCAAGATTGAGGTGCCAGACGAGGAAGCGAATGGGCGGTACTCGAACATCCTTTCGGTCTGGTCGAGTCCCCACGACTTCACGCTTTGACTTCGCAGTCACGGCGCAACCGCAACCAGGAGAAGGACCCGGCCACCCGTTGGTCGTGCCGACTCGGGTCGTCGCCCGAATCAAGATTCCATTTGGGCAATGGCCCAAGATGTTCTACAAGCACTCGCAACTCAGGTGACGTTGTTCGAATCCCAAGCTGGACAGCCAATTCCTCGCATTGAGGACAAGCGACCAATGTTTCCGCCGGAGGCACCAAAATGACGATTACTGAGGATTCAACCGCAACCCGCGTACGTGGTAATCCCCGCCGCAGGTTCGGGTACCCCGTCCCAGATCCCGAGACAATCCGACATCAAGACCGGCTGGTCCGAGGATGCCGCGGTGCGTTCGGAGTATGTGGTGGGGCCATTTGCCGGCTCCGTCTACGTGATCAAAGTGGCTGAGGAGTCCACAGCGGAGGACGATCCAGCAGAACGACTTGCGGCCCTTGTCGACATCTCAATCCGGAATGAGGGTGAACATTCCGATTATTCAGATTCGCCAGAGCAGATCCAGGAGCGGCTGCCTTGAGCGAAGCGCTCCGAGGTCCGCAACTGGAATCTATTGAAGAGCGCGAGACGGACGAGTAGCTAGGACCTGTTCGGAGTGGAGCGCGGAGACGTTTACCTTGTGAGACTCGCTGCTGACCGAACTGCCAAAATCCCAAAGGTGCACCCGTGCATCTACAAGTTGGTAGTTGCGCTTCGCGGAGGCGCCTCAGCGGACGCCGAGACCGAAGTTCCGTTTGTGGTGGCGTCAACCAACCGGCGAGTAGCAGGTCAGGGTCTTCGAAAATTTCGAGGTCGCTGCAGGTGCTGCGGATGGGTTCCGACATGACACGATCCTTGATTGTCGTTGGCCCGCCACTCTTACCAAGAGTGAAATCACAGGGGGAAAGCATCTATTTCGGCTCTCGGACAAGAAGATGCAGGAAGTGTCGATAGCCCTCGTTTCTGGTCTTCAAATGTATCCACCACAGCCAACCGCTACCGGGTCACCTTGATTTGCGTGTGTCAGGTTTGACCCGCTCGGCTCGGATTACAAGTGGCGTGGTCCGCCCAGAGTCGTGTGCATCGTGTCTCGGCTGTGACTATCCACCAGTAGCGTCTTGGACAAATTCGTCCCATGGCTCATCGCTATCGGCCATTGAGCCGAGGATTGCGGCGGCATTCGACCCGAACGTGGTACCCAGCATTATTGCCAGCACGCCAGCGAGCTCAATCAGTCCCAACAAGGTAGGTCCGACGTTCCTATCCTCTTGGATCCCGGAATTTCAAGACTTGGTCGGTACGTTCTCCCGGACCGTTCTCGACATAGCTCCTGATGACGGCTGCAGCTCGTGCCCGTCCATGGCGGTTCGGTCCGGGCATGCCTGACGGTGGCTTTCGGAGTCCGCCCGATGGCTTCGATCGGGTCGGGTTCCAATGCTGCCAACTCAATGCGGTCGAGCTCGCTCGCCGCCGGAAACGTTTGCCATCCGAAGGTTGCAGGGTCAGTTCCCGATTGGCTGAGAACACACGGGTTCCCGGTGGTGAGGTCATCGATGCGCTCCATCTGAAGTCGCAAGCGCGGAATGGCCTCAACAAGATGAGCAATTCGTACACGGATATTCTCGTCCTCGATCGTTTGGAACTCAGCCGTTGCGTCCTCAATGAGGGGGAAAAGATCGAATTGCTCCGGCCACTTATCGAGCAGTTCCTTTGCGTGTCGATTCCATGAGAACCGCCGGCCGAGCGCAGCTCGGTCTGATTGAGGACTAGCTGGAGTTTCCGGCCGCCCGCACCGTCAGAGGCGATGGTTAGTGCACCAAGGGGTCGATCCTGAGTGCTGCGTGTAGTCGCGAAGGTTGTAGAGGAAGCGATAGGCCGGGCTTCGGTCGAAGGAGGCATGCTGTGCGGAACGAAATCGATCGCCAGCATCGTTGCCGAGCGCGTCGAGCCGTTCCTCTTCACTTACAAGGTAGAGCCGGGAGGTCGTCAGCCAATCTGTGACCTTGCCCATGAATGTGACTCCGGCCACACGTTGTTCGACGGACCGAAAGGCACCGCCAAGGCGCTCGATTTGCTCAAGGAGGCGACGCATCGAGTCGATTTGGTGCCAGTGTCGTTGTAGAAGTTGATAGGTGTTGCGCTCGGTGAGGGCGCGAAATCGCCCAATGTCATCGACTCCCTGTGCGAACTCGGACTCCGTGATGCTCGTTTGTTGTTCGAAGGTGACACCGTCTGGACGCTGGTTCCAGACGCCAAGCCAAAATGTCCGTGTATCGGCATTGTTCGGATCTGTCATTCGTGAACGACTCCCTCCAACAAGATCGCCGGACCATCCAGCCCATTCTTGTTGCTTGTCCATGTTCTGCAGGAATGCAGTCGGGAGCCGTGGACGAGCTGCGGAACGGCCTCCGCCCGAGCCGAAGACCTTGTCCTACGGATTGTCCTAGAACTAGCGAAGTCATCCGCTTTCTCGATTCGTCACGGGCCCTTATCGTCCTTTGGTAAGCCCTTCGGCGTCCGTTCTCGGATCGTAGGGATCGCCCTCTCGATTCGCATTCACACGGCTGATGGCGGAGGTTCGACGAGAGGGATTCCTATTCAAACTTCCCACCCGTGGTCGTCGTCGTATGCACTGAGTCGAGTGGCGGCTTCATCCCAGAGGCTGCGCATATTCTCGCCGTGCCCAAGAAACATTCCTAGGGCTCCTTCATCCGGATCGTCAGGGCTTCGCATGAGTTCGACTACTTGACACGACCACACGCCATGTTTTACGACCGAGCGCAATCGCTGCAATCCACGCCGTTCCCATTGTGAAATGGAATCTCCGGCGTCCTCCTCGTTCAAATTCTGCATGGCTGAAAGCAGCCAAGGCTCCTGCGGCGACCATGATGTCATCGACCACGGGGAGGAGATCGAGCAGGATGTTGTCGAGATCACGTGGCTGTTGGGGCTGGACGACGAAGAGCGTAAGTCGTGTCGGGACAAGGAGTGGAAAAAGGAGTTTGCGACTATCAACGTATGCCGCTATGGCATTTCTAACCCCCATGCGGAACTGCTTTCCCCCACCCGCAGTAGTTGGAAGTGGTGGAAGAGCGATGCTGTCGGGATCGCCCCCCAACAGGATTGTCCGACCCATGAGATGGCTGTCGTCGATGATCTTTAGATCCCGAGCTCCGACCGAAGCCCTGAGCGATGCCGACAAAGCGTCCTTGCCGAAGAGCAAGTACGGTGCCGAACTACCGAAGAGGTTCTCGATCCATCGATCGTTTGAGTGCAAGATACCTTCCTGTGCTCTTCGCAAAGCGGTGAATCGCATCAAGGGTGCAGCTCGTCTCAAACTCGGATGCCTGGATTCCGAGATTTTCTCGGCATCCCGGAGTTGCTCCCAAATGTCCTCCATATCAACATCTCGCATGCTGTATCGCTCGTTGGGATCTAACAGTTGGCTCGCTTCCCTCGCATCGGCACAGGCTTCGGCCGCAGTTCGCCCCATCACGAATACACCCGGTTCAAGCCTGGGCCCATCAATGTCCCATCCATGATGAGCAGAAACGTGGAGGAGTTGTACCTGCCGGTCATCTCGATAGATGTGACCTCCTTCGCCCCGGTCGTGAGTTTGCCCCAGTTGATCCAAATAGTATTTGGCAAGGTGTTCGAGATTTGGTGGCTGCTTCTTCGACGTGAAGAACTTCAGATCCACCGCAAGTCGGGCTTTCCGTCTAGGCCAATTGGGGTGGTCGCTAATCGCGGCATGCATGGCATTCCGGAATGCGGCTCCGGAAGCAGCGCCTCGCTTGCCCTTTCGGACTGGCTCCTGGTCGATCGCAGCGACGATTGCGCGGTGAGCTCTGCTGTGCCGTTTGTGTTTCTTGCCTTTTCGTGATTCCCAGTAATCCACAAAGCCTCCGGGCACTCGGCACGCTTCCTCACGGCAAAGCGATTCGTTCGAATCGGGCGACCGGAGGTTAGTCGCGGAAAATTTGCGTCTCAGCGTTTGTTCTTGACGAAAGTGCCTCGTCAAACGTCGAGACGCGTGTGACGCAGCCGTGAAACGGCTGGACTCGACCATCGGCGGGCGATCTGCCGATCCGTCCATCGCCCACCGAGCCTGACACGAACGTGACACACAACCCCGGCAAACACGGGTAGATCATGGTCAACTGCGGTTATGGGAAATCCCTGGTCAGATGGGAAATCGTCTCGCTGACCCAGGTCAGCGGATTGTCATCAAGTGCCTTCACACGGCTGAGGTCGGAGGTTCGAGTCCTCTAGCGCCCACCGCACCATTCCGGGAGAGAGGGAGCACCGCCGTCCCGCGGCCCCAGAACCGCCTCGCACGGGGCCGGGGAGCGGAGCCAGGGACGGCGCCGGCCGGGGCCCCCGGACCCGAGCCGCCGGAGCGCCGGCCGGGCGCCACCCGAAGACGGCGAAGGGATGGGCGGAAGGGCTCCTCGCTCAAGGTCGGCACCCCGAACCTGAGCAATTTGGTGTCCCCGACCGCACGTCGGGACGAGTGCAGGCGTCGACAGGCACCAGGGCGGATCGATCGCTTTCCTCGACCTCGGCGCTGACTGGCGGATTACCATCACGACGGGTGAAGGGACGGTACGCCAGCAAATCTTGTGGTGAGGGGGTTCGGCATGCGAGCAGGTTCAACAAACTCCTGGGCTATCTCAAAGTGGGATGCCAATGATGTGATCGTGAGCGGTCTGGAGCCAAGTGAATCGATCCTCGCCGCCGCAAAAATGCTTCTTGGACACTGGAACTCTCGCGACCTCTTGAAGAACGGTGCGGCTCAGCTTCATCCACCGCTCGTCGAACTCTGCGTCACAAGTGCTGGGCTGAGGGAGTACGCGGTCGAGCGCAAGTTGAACCGATGCACTGGCGAATGCCTGACCTCCATTCGATTTGGTCAGATTACTACCAGCGACCTTAAGGTCGGGCGGTATCCCTGGGGTCCGAGGTACTGCAAACTGACCATCACGCTGATCGACGGAAGCATCCGCCGGTATCAAGCTTCGTATTCGGTCAAGAGAGCGACTGTTCTTTGGGAGACACTCCGCGACCATCAGGCATGACATCAGCACAGCCCCGCATGCTGGGGTCGGTGACATGCCCCATACGGTGCATTGCGGATGTCTGATTGCCGCCATCATTGATCTTAGCCAATCATCGACGGTGCCCGGAGGAGGTGAGAACGCCATGATTGAATCCGGCATCACAACGGGCGAGGTTACGGCCTCGAAGTCGAACCCCAAATCGATCCATGAGGGGGCCGAGCGAGTGAATACCACCTACTACATTGAGGAACCGATCGCTGAGGTGCAAGCGCACATTGCTGCCCATCTCAGCCAGCCAGCACCCGAAGGAACAATGGGCGCTCGCATCGAGAGGGCGGAAGATATCGATTCCTCGGAGGTCGAGATGGCCGAGGTAAATCCGAACACCTTCATCGGACTTCTTGATCACCATGGGCGTTCCCTCGTCCTGATCTACGGCCTATGTTCGAGCCCGGGTGGCATAACAATTGACGGAGCCTCCTACGTCGACCCACCACGGTCAGCCACTGAGTGGGCGGTGTCGAAGTTGACGTGGATTCTGTTGAAGATCATTCCGACGGCGGCGAGGCGCGGGAAATTGGAATGGGAGCGTGGGTTCGAAGCCTTCATCGCTGCGCGGCGCCGACCCGCCGGCGGAGAGGTCACATGACGCCGGGTCGGTGAGACAGGCCGTCAGTGCGTCAGTCGGCGGATCCTGGAGGATCCTCCGGGGTTCGTGTTCGTAGGAGCACTGCTCCCGCGGCCACCCATGTAGCGATCAGGGCCAGCCAGATCAGGAGCCGCACCCACGGGTGAAGCCCCGGTCCAGAAAGGTCGGAAGCGTTGATCGTATGCGACAGAGGGGCGTAGGCGACCCAGCCCGATCCGCCCGGCCCCCGCCTCGTCAGCCAGCTACCGAAGAAGAAGAGGGAGGCACCTAGTCCGACAACGACGATGATCCGCTGACGAACGTTGAAGGTACGGGATCGCACCCTGGGAGCTTGCCACGCCGACGGTGCATGGGCTGCCCCGAGCCGCCGGGTCGGCGGGGCACATTCAGTCGGGCGATACTGGACGTGTGGAGCGATTGGGCAGAGGGTCCGAGCTGGCGGTCATCGCCGGAGTCGCCCTTCTGAGCGGCTGTGTCGCGATCGAGCTCACCGCTGTCGTGCTGTGTTTCACTCATTCCGGCACGAGTTTCAGCACGTGTTCAAGCTCCCGACTCGGGGGACCTGAGGTGTGCTCTCCCGAAACTTGGAAATGGGTGCTTTTGGTCGTCGGTGTGCTGGGTGTCGTAGCCGGCGGCGTCGTAATCACCCTCGTCTTCCGCCACCGGGTCTCTTCGACGGACGACGCCGCTTCGGCGGCGGGCCAGTTGTCCGAATGCGTGTCTCCTCGACGATTGGACTCGTGGAAGTAGGCCGTAACAGGGTGCCCATGATCAATGACGATGGTCCTCATGGTCCATCGTGAGAACGCTGGTCTTCGATAGCTTCGCCGGAAAGGGGTATCCGGCTTAGCGGCGCTTCGGATTTCAGCGGGGTGTGATCGTGGCGAGTAGCTCCCAGTTCGGCTTGCCTGCGTAGAGCAGGGCTCTGATCCGGTAGTTCCGGAAGGACGTGAAGCCGAAGGCGGCACGCTTCACCCGCTTGATCAAGTTGTTGGCCGCCTCGGTCGGACCGTTGCTCACGTGGGCGGTGTGCCAGGCGGCGATCTGGTGGCGCCATCGGATGAGGGTCCGTCCGAGGGACCGGGCCTCGATCGGATAGTCCTTGTCCTGGAGGTCACGACCGAGTTGGGCCACCCACTCGAGGGCGAGGTCGGCATCGGCGTGGGCGTAGAGTCGCGGACCGCCTCCTTCGCCTGCCAGACGGTGGCGACGTCACCGTTCGGATCGCCGGCCACGAAGCAGTCCGACCAGCTTCTCGTGTCCTTTCTCGTCGAGTCGCTCCTTCGCCTTGGTGAGCAGGCGTCGGGACCGATACAGCGGGTCGTACTTGTAGCCGCGGTGACCGAGGGTCTCGTTCTGGACCCGCCTGCGGCACTCGTCGAGCTTCGGGTTGGCCAACTTCACGAGGTGGAAGGGATCGGCCACCTGGGTCGCACCGGGCGTCATCAGCTGAAGACCTTCCGATAGGGACCCGACAGATCGAGGGTGGCGAAGCGGACCTGGTCGCACCACGGCTTGCCCTTGTTGGCCAGCCACGCCATGGGCTCCGTGCTGGTGCGACCGGGCACGACGTCGAGGAGCTGGCCACGGCCCACGTCGACCAACTGGGTGGAGAACTCCTGGCGGTGCCAGGGTCCTCGCTCACCAACAGCACCTCGTCGAGGCCCAGCGCTTCGACGGCACCGAACCGGTCCGGGTCGGTCGACCAAGCGCCTTGCCATAGGCGATGACGGCGTCGTTGACGGTGTGCCAGTCACAGCCGAGCTCTTGGGCCACCTCGTCCACACTCCGGGCATTCCGTCCCACCTGTTCGGTGATCCAGCGACCGGCCCGGTCGGTCATCATCAGGCGCTGCGAGCGCGATCCGAGGGTCGACCTCGGTCCAGGACCCCGTCGGACAGCTCGACTCCGGACAGCGGAACCGGCGCTTCACCCACACCAGGCGCATCGGTCGGCCGGCCATGGACAGATCGACAAGTTCGACCTTACGCCGGTCCTTCACGTGGGCAACAACCCCGCAGGTGGGGCAGCCCTGCGGCGACCGGGTGAGTTCGACGTACACCCGCAGGGCGGCACCGGGTACGTCTTCGACGTCCAGGATCACGACGTCGGGCAGGCCAACCAGTGACAGGCACCGGTTGCAAATAGTCTTCGGGGTCACGGGGGCTCTCCAACTCTGATGGCGTTAGACACCTTCAGATTGGCGGGCCCCCGCCTTTCACCGTGGGACCCCAGACCCCCTCAACTTCCGAAGCGCCGGCTTAGTGCAGTAGCCCCTGCATGTTGTGGTGCTGGATTGCAGGACCGGTGCCGGCCTGAGGTGGCACCCAGACGGCCTACGAGGGCTGCTGGAACTTGGTGAGTGGCAAGCCTATGACTATCAGGAGGATGCCGCAGAGGAAGAGACCGAAGAACCCGACGACAGCCGAGACGAGTGCGAGGCATCCGACCACGATGGTGGCCCAACTTGCTTTGACTGAACGCAGCCGGACTCGCCTGGCCAGTCCCACCGTCGGCAGTACGCAGAGCAGGGCGAGGCACGCTCCCATGCCGACGAGAAACAGCTGTGCGGAAGCAGAGATGCCGGAGGGCGTTGGGTTGCCGATGGCCGATGTACCTCCGAACGTGGCAAGCGCGCCCAGCACCGTGAAGAGGTAGAGGAACCCAGTTACAACCCAGCGGCGGACCACCTGGGCATGTGCCGGGGAGTTGCGCAGAGCCTCGGTCGTGCCACCCTCGAGTAGGTCTGTCATCTCGCACCTCGGTCTGGTCTTGTACAAGTCTCGCACCACTGACAGTCCACTGCTGGTGTCTGATGCGCCACCACGCAACGACGGTCAGACCGGAGACGCCCTCCGCCACGCCGGTGTGATGGTCACCGGCCAATCGTGTGCGTGCCAGCACGTGGCAGGCACGATAGGTGCAGGCCACGACGGTTCCATGTGAGGCTGTCGATTGAGCAACCAGCGATGAGGGTGGAGTGGGCATGAACGTGGCGGGGAGGGCCAAGGGCATGGGGTGTGTAGCGGTGCTCGCACTGGTTGGCGTCGTGACCACCGGGTGCGGGTCAACACCGACTGCATCGGTGCCGAGAGTCGTCCATGCGTGCTCACTTGTGTCGACGAAGCAGGCTGCATCCGTGTTCGCCGTGCCGTCCACCCCACCGTACGGCGGGACCTCGCGGTTGGAGAGCTCGTGTCTGTACTTCGGGACCGCCGACGGCGTGACGCTGACCACGAACGTCACGTGGGACCCTCGCCGTCTCTCCAACTTCCGGGCGACGGCCAATCCGCTCGCCGTCTCGTTGCCCGGCAAGACGCCCACGGGGGCGACGATCCCGGCCTTGCACTGGACCCACGTCACCGTGGGTGGGGAACCGGCGCTCTGGCTGTCACCGGTGCCCACAACCGGTCCGGGGTCGCCGACAAACGTCAGTGAGCTTCTCGCTGCGAAGCACGGCTACGTGGCCATGGTGCAGTCCAACGGGCTGACTCAATCGCAGGCGACCCGGGTCCTGGGGATGATGCTCGACCGCCTCTAACGGGCGCTCCGGGTCCTGGACTGCAGTTCACCGTCGATAGCTGTCTACTGCACTAAGCCGGATACCCCCTTCGCCGGAAGCGGGCGGCGCACCGGTCGCCCACGAGCGGATCGGGTGCCGGGACGGGATCGGATGCCGGGTAGCTCAACCTCAGGCGGTGGCGGAGACCGGCAGGTGCTTCAGCCCGTTGATCCAGCTGGAACGCAGCCGCACGGCGTCCCCGGCCTGGCTGACCGACACGGTCATCGCCAGGAGCTCGTCGAGCAGCAACTCGATCTCGAACTTCGCAAGATGGGCGCCCAGGCAGTAATGAGGGCCACCACCGCCGAAGGAGACGTGGGGGTTGGGCGTGCGGGTCACGTCGAATCGGAAAGGGTCGTCGAACACCGTGTCGTCGTAGTTGGCCCCCATGAAGTACAGGGCGACGGGGTCGTCCTCCTTGATGGTCACACCGTGTAACTCGACGTCGCAGGTTGCGGTGCGCCGGAAGTAGACGATGGGCGTCGACCACCGGATGATCTCGTCGGCGGCCGAGCCGGCCAACGACGGGTCCGACCGCAGGAGGGCCATCTGGTCCGGGTTGTCGAGCAGGGCCAGCATCCCCTGGGACATGGCTGTCCGGGTCGTCTCGTTGCCGGCGACGGCGAGCGCCAGGACGAACACCTCGAATTCGTGGGCCCCGAGGGCGTCGCCGTCCACCTGGGTGATCAGGGTGGTGACGATGTCGTCCTGCGGCTGGGCCCGGCGCTGGTCGGCCAGCTGGGTACCGTAGGTGTAGAGGGAGATTGCGGCCTGCATCGGGGCATCGGCGTCGGCGGCGAACTCGGGATCCGTCGAGCCCGAGATGATGTTGGTCCACTCGATCACCTGGGGCCGGTCATCGACGGGGACGCCGAGCAGCTCCGAGATGGCAAACGCCGGCAGCAGGGTGGCGACGTCAGTCACCCAGTCGAAGGATCCCCGGGCGACGGCGGCGAGGATCTCGCGCACGGCCGTGCGGTAGCTGGCCTCGAACTCGGCGATGGCCCGGGGGGTGAAGCCCCGGTTGACAAGGCGTCGGAGGCGAGTGTGCTCGGGCCGGTCGGTCTCGATGATGGACCGGAACAGATCCCGCTGCTCCGGGTCTGCTCACTCAGGAACACCCCGCCCCGCTCCGACGAAAAGCGGTCGATGTCCCGGTTGGCCGCCTGCACGTCGGCGTGGCGGGTGAGCGCCCAGAACCCGGACATGCCGGGCTCGTCGGTCTCGTGCCAGTAGACCGGGGCCTCGGCCCGTAGCCAGGCCAATTGGTCGTGCGGGATGCCCCGGGTCCACTGATCGGGCTCGATGAGGTCGATGTCCACGGTGCCGCCTTTCGTCGTCTCCAGGGTGCCGGGAGCACTGTACGGACCGGCATGACGGTCGTCGTGACCGCCCGGGACAGTAGCGGCGAAGGCCGGGGGACGCCACGTACCGAGCGTCGTCACCGATGCGGATCGACGAGCGTGCCCCCTGAACGATGCTCCTGCGGACGGTCGAGAGCGAACGATGACCGTGGGAGTGCGGCGAACACTTCCCGGGCGACGGAGCGCTCGAGGTAGCGGATCGCCTCCTGCCCGGTGCGTCCGTCCTTCATCCGGTGCTCGATGTACTGCTTGGTCCTCGGGTCGTCGACCATGCGGGTGAACACGATGTGGCACAGCGCCGAATCGGCCTGGCGGTACCCTCGTCGGTTGAGGCGCCGGCGATCGTGATTGCCACTCGAGGCGTCGAGGGGGGAGACGCCGCAGTGCTTGGCGAAGGTCGACTCGTTCTCGAGGCGCTCGGGGTTGTCGCCGGCAGCCGCCAAGACGGCCGAGACCACGTCGGTGCCCACTCCGTCGATTGCGTCTCGGCGACCAGGGTCTTCAACAGCCTGTCGATCTCCTCGACCTCTTCCTCGACGGAGGGGTTCCGGCGGGCCAGCGCGCGCAGGGTGAGTTTGGTCACGGTCGTCACGTCGGTCCAGTCGGTGTGGTGGAACGCACTGCACCGAGTGAGGACCGTGTAGATCGACAGGTCCCGTGGCTCGGGCCGGAGCGCGGTCGGGCGGGGTCGAGAGGAACGAGCAGCGAGCTGGGCTGCTGCACGTTCCGGTGACAGGTTCGATTAGGCAGCTGCGGCTCTCGTCGGGCGCCGGTCCGACCGGCGACGACTCGCGGAACGTCCACGTGAGCCCGGGGCCGAACCCGCCCATTCCCTCCATGCCTCGGGCAGCGGGAGGAGAGTATCGGCGATGCGACGGGGAGCCGACAGATCCCGGTTGGTCACGTCCGACGCGACCAGGCGCACCGCCGTTGAGGAACGAGGACCCGGGCTGTGGTTACCCGAGCGTGCAGGCGAAGGACCCGCCCGGCCGTCCACCGACCTCGGTCGGTGCGACGTAGACGAACCCTGCCTTCGCCAGCACTCTCCGCGACGCCAAGTTCTCGTCGCCAACAGCTGCCGTGAGGGACCGCAGCCCGAACTCCTGGCGGCGATCCGGCACAGCGACCGCAATGCGGCGGTGGCCGCTCCCGTGCCTGCGACCCGCTCGGCCACGCGGTAGCCGACCTCCGCCGTGCCGCCCGAGAGCCGGTACAGGTTGAAGCGGCCCACCACCGAACCGTGGTCATCGACGAGCAGGTAGAAGGCGCCGGTTCCGGCCACCTGCTCGGCGATCAGCTCCCGATGGCGCTCCGCGTACTGCTCGAAGTAGGCGTCGCCCCGGTCACTGATCGAGCGGACGAAGTAGGCACGGTTGTCCCTTTCGAAGTCGAGGACCGCCGCCTCGTGTTCGGGGCCGAGGAGCTGCAGTCGGAACACCCGTCGAGCCTATGGCGTCCCGGCGCCAAGGTGTCCGTGCTCAGGTGGTCCGCCGGATGTACGGCACGTCCCGGTGGGTCGAGGACGCCGCCCGCTGGTCGTCCGGCGGCAGGTTCGACGCCGTCGCCCCGTCCGTGGTCCCCCGGCGTCGACGTAGGAGCGACCACGTCAGCGCCTCCATGGTGGCGCCCACCGGATCCTCGTGCTGCGCCACCCTGATCCGCTGACGCCCGCGGCACTCGACCGGCGCCGCGGATCGACCCCCACGATCCTCCGCGTCGATGTCCCGTCCCCGTGCCCGGAGTCCTGCGAGCGGCACCTGTCGGAAGTGCCGGCGCCGAACATCCGGCCGTCGGCCGCCCCGGAATCCGGGCACGTCACGGAGGCTGACGTCGAAGGGACCGCAGGGACCGCGCTCCGGGATGCGTGCGGCGAGCCGGTGCTCCCTGGTTGCAGCACGCGGAGCCGGACAGCCTCACCTCCCTCGCCGAAGGGTGCGTCCGGCCCGGGTGCGCGCATCCGGTGGACCCGGACGGGATGATGTCGTCGGTGTCCCGGCCACCGTGGCACCGGCGCCGGTGATCGACACGTTGCGTGGCGGCCCAGCCGCGGAGTGACGCATTCCGGGTGCAATCATGGTCCGGGGTGGCAATCCCACGGAATCCTCCGTACGCTCTGGGCGTCTTCCATCTGACAGGGGCGCGGATGACGAGGGTCGCACACATGGGCTTGGTGGAGGCCGCTCCCGTCGGCATCGAGGTACCTGCCCGCGCGTGGCGGTTCGTGGAATTCCGCGAGCTGTGGCCGTCGCCACCCTCGCCCGGGCGGAGCCGAGACGACAATGGCGAGCGGACGGATCTCAGCCGGTCGGCCGGTCGGTCCAGGACGGTGCGATGAAGCGCTCGATGCAGGGCAGGCAGTTCCGACGAGGGGAAACACAATGGGAGGACCTGACATGACCAGTACCGTGGATCGCGGCATGTGCGGAGGAGGCACCCGTTCCTCGTCCTCCTGACGGTGGCGGTGGTGCTGACCGGGCTCGCCGTCGGGGTGGGGACGGCTTCGGGCACGGCACCCGCCGGCACCTGGCCCGCGTACCTCGACGGACCGCAGCACAGCTCCTACAACGCCTCGGCGGTGGGGATCACGCCGACGAACTCCTCCCACCTCGTCAAGACGTGGACCTTCAAACCGTCGGGTCCGCAGTCGTTCATCGCCGGGCCCACGGTGGTCGGTGGTGTCGCCTACATCGGAGCCAGCAACGGGACGTTCTACGCCCTCAGGCAGGGACCGGCGCGGTGCTCTGGTCGGACGCCATCGGCACCGTGACCAAGACCACATGCGGGAACCAGGGCTTCTCGTCGACAGCCGCCGTCGCCGTCGATCCGACGACCGGTGTGCTCACGGTCTACGTGGCCTCGGCCACCGGCTACCTCTACACGCTCGACGCGGCGACCGGAGCGACCGTGTGGCAGTCGGTGATCGACATCCCGTCGAAGACCGTCAACGACTACTACATCTGGTCGTCGCCGACGATCTCCCGGGGGAACATCTACATCGGTGTGGCGTCGCAGTGCGACGATCCGCTGGTGCCGAACGCCGGACTGCTGGAGTACAGCCAGCACACCGGGGTCCGTACCGCCGCGTTCTACTCGGAGCCGGCCGGTGCCATCGGTGGGAGCATCTGGTCGAGTGCCGCCGTGGCCAACGACGGCAACGTGTTCGTGGGCACCGGTCCGGCCGCTCCGGCCGACCAGTTCCAGGGATACGCGGACTCCGTCGTGTCGTTGAACGGGACGACGCTCGCCCCTCAGGGCTCGTGGCAGATCCCGGCATCGGCCGCCGTCGGTGAGGATTCGGACTTCGGCGCGTCACCCACGCTGTTCAACGCCGTCCTGCCGGGGGGCAAGGGATCGACGGCGCTGGTCGGCGACTGCAACAAGGACGGGATCTACTACGCACTGCGTCAGAACGATCTCGCCGCCGGACCGGTCTGGCAGGATCGGATCGGGGCCCCGGCCAACAATTCCAACAATGACGAGTGCCTCTCGAGTGCGGTCTGGAACGGGAACGACCTCTTCATGGCCGGACCACCCACCACGATCGACGGACAGTCCTTCAACGGCTCGATCGAGGAGATCGACCCGGTGAACGGTGCCGTGGTCTGGGCCACCGGACTCCCGGGCGACGTCGACGGATCCCCGAGTCTCGACGGTTCCGGCGTGCTCTCGGTGGCGACCTTCGACTTCTCCGGTGCCCCCAATGCCGACTACCTGGTCGATGCGGGATCCGGAGCGGTGCTGGCCACGCTCAAGACCGTCGGGAGCCAGGTTGCCGCCCAGCCGGTGTTCGTGGGCGATGACCTCCTCCTCGCCACGTTCTTCCAGGGGCTGATCGTCTACAAGGTTCCTGCGAGCTGACACCTGCGAGGCAGCCGACGACCCACCGGAGGCGCCGCCGTCCGGTGGGCGGCTGCGGAGGCATGGCCGGTCGTCGCCGATCGGGGGACTCCGGTCCGCACCCTGCGGTCGGTCGGTCCGCGGCCAGCGCAGCGGTTCTGCGGGCAGTGGGATCACGGGACGTGAGGTGCCGCCTTCCCGGGGTGGTGCCGCCCGGCAGCCATGCGAGGCGCACCACCCTCGTGTCTCGTCCCGCATCGCACGATCGACGGTCCGGGCCCGTGGCCGTCGGAGGTGTCACGTGGTCGGGATGAGCCGGTCGAAGTGACCGAGCCCCGTCGACCTCCTCGGCCGGTCTGCCTGCGGGGATCAGGCCGCCGCCGACGCCCGAGCTCCACCGGCTCGCGAAATCAGGCCGATCTCCCCTGTGCAGGGACCCCGGAGGAGCAGATGATGGACCGGAGGGAGCGGGGGACGCAGTGCCCGAACGGAGAGGCGTGTGGGACATGGGACGTAGGCACCGGAACGACCACGTGATCGGTGGGCGGCGGGGGCACGGCGGGGGGCCTGGTGCCGGTCAGGCCGACGGAGCGGGTCGATGAGCACCGGGTCGGGTCGCCGTGTCCGTCTGCGAGGGTCCGGAGGCGACGGGGACCAGGTCCCACCGCACCGATCAGCGTCGCGGGGCCGAGGGAGCGAACCCGCACGGCAACTCGTGGACGGGAACGCGGGAGGTGCCACGGGGCGGCACCCGCGATGTGCCCGGTACGTCGTCCACCCGGGTGAGTTCGACCTGGGTGCCGGTGACCGTCTCGTGGCCACGGACGAGAAGGACGGTACCGGTAGGAGCGGCGAGGTGCTCGAGGTCCTGGGTGACGATGGTCCGCTCCGCTACCGCGTCCGGTGGGAGGACTCCGGAGAGGAGGTGCTGCTCGTGCCCGACGGGGGCGACCGGGGAGGAGGACGCGGACAGCACGTGCCCGCAACCGGATCGGGCGGCGGTTGGTGACCTCGGACCCTGGCAGGTGGCCGGCTCCGGGGTGAACATGGCACCAGGGGCGTGAGGGCACGGAAGGGAGTCGAGATGCAGGCCAAAGTCGGAGACCGAATCGTCGTCAAGGGGCACCACGTGGGCGAGCACGACCGTGACTGCGAGGTCCTTGAGGTCCGCCACGCCGGTGGCGAGCCGCCCTACCTGGTGCGATGGGGAGACACCGGGACCGAGGACCTGTTCTTTCCCGGGCCCGACGCGTCGGTCGTCAGCTACCCACAGCACTGACCCCGGTCAGCGGGAGTTGCGGTAGGGCTTCCGGCGCGCCGCGACGGCGGGTCGGTCCGCGGCCTCAGGTCGTCTGGGCGATGACGTTCTTGGAGAACTCCGAGGTGTCGCCCTGGGTGTCGGTGGCGTCGACGGTGACCGCCAGCCCGCCGATGCCGCTGACGGTGACGGTGAAGTTCCCCGAACCGTCGGCCACCGCCGACCCGAGGTAGGTCTCACCCTCGCCGTAGGCCAGGATGCTCCCCCCGGTCACGGTGCGGTCCGACAGGTAGGCCTCGACGGTGCAGCCGGCGCACGTGGTGCCCGTGACGGAGGTCGGGTGGGCCGCGGTGATGACCGGTGCCTGGATGTCGTTCTCCACGGCGGCCGATCCGATCCCGTTCACGTTCGCCACGGCATACGGGTACAGGTCGATCCCGAGTTGGGTGTTCCCGTAGATCGAGTTCTGGGTGATGGTGTTGTCGATGGTCGACGCCTGGCTGGAGTCGGGTGGCTGGGTGCCGGTGGCCTGGATCTGGACGCCGTCCTTGGAGTTGGTCATGACGTTGCCCGGGCCGATGACGTTGGCGTAGGCGCCGTGCTGGATCTGGATGCTGTAGTTCGGGTCCGGGGCCGGGCCGCCGTCGGCCGTCAGGCCGAACGTGTTGTCGGCCACGGTGTCGTGCTGCTGGCCCTTGTCGATCTCCATGCCGCCGTACCCGCTGTTGCCGATGACGTTGTCCTCCACGGTGGCGTACCCGGGGGCCGGCGCGCACGGGGCGGGACACGAGTAGGTCCCCTCGAGGCGGACGCCCCACTGGTGGTTCTCGGCGTAGGCGGGGGCGTTGTCGCCGGTGGCGTCCATGCCGACCCAGTTGCCGATCACCTGGTTGTACTTGTTGTCGGGGCCGTGGGAGATCTCGATGCCGTCGCCCCCGTTGCCCGACACCAGGTTGCGGTCGCCCGGGGCCAGGCCGCCCACCAGGTTCGAGTCCGCCCCGTAGTCGATGTGGATCCCGTGCCAGACGTTCTCCAGGTCGGCGGTGGCCGACGGGTTGAGGCCGACGATGTTGTTCTGGATCGTGTTGTCATCCGCCCCCAGGTAGGAGATGTTGATCCCGTAGTGGCCGCACCCCGAGACGACGTTGCGGTTGGCGTCGCCCGGCTCGCCGATGGCGTTGTGGGACGACGCCTGGTAGATGAAGAGGCCCATCACCGCGCTGTTGTTCACCGTGGCCCGGAAGGTGCCCGCCGCGTTGGTGCACAGGAAGTTGCCGACGATCTGGTTGTAGTTGGTCGTCGACCCGTAGACCCAGATGGCCCGGCGGAAGTTGAACATCGACAGCCCGGCGATCAGGTTGGAGCCCTGGGTCACGTGGAGCCCGTCGATGCCCGTCTCGCCCAGGCCCTCGAGCTGGACCTGGAGCACGGCGTTGTCGGCCTGGTCGAGGGTGTTGGGGCTCGACCCGGGCTGCGAGTAGCCGTTGATGGTGATGCCGGCCGGGTCGGCCAGCGGCGGCAGCGTGGTCGCCGGGGTGATGGTGAAGGGACCGGTGCCGGGGAAGTCGAAGTCGATGACCACCGGGACCTTCAACGCGTTGGCGTCGGCCAGCGCGGCCCGCAGCGTGCACGTGCCGGTGGCCGTGGTGCAGGTCGCGGCCGGCCCCGACTGCGGCACGTCGCCCGTGTCGTTGACCGTGAACACGACGGTGCTGGCCGCACCGGCGCTCGGGGCCCCGACCACCGGGACCAGGCCCACGACCACCAGGCCGAGCACACCCAAGGCCGTCCACAGCGGCCCCCGCCGGCGGCGCATGCCCCGGCGCCCGTGCCCTCGTCGCCCGTCGACCTTCCGCCCACGCGTCATCCGGCTGCCCCTATCCTGTCGGATCCTGCCCCTCATGCCCAGCGTCGCACTGGTTCCGGTCGACCCGGCAGTCGATCACGACCGCGCCGGGGTACTCGGACCGTGACAACGCTACCGGCTGTGCCGCGATCTGTCATCACCACCGCGGCTGGAGACGACGGCCAGGCGTGCCCACGACGTGCACCGTCACGCAGCGTGAACAGCGACCCGCGCTCAGCGTCGAAACAGGCGAATATGCACGGTCGCGTCCTACCATGGGCTCTCTCGATCAGGGCAAGGGACGAGGAGACTTCACATGGGCGGAAACCCGGGATCATCGCGTACACCTGTCGCGCGTACGAGGCGCGCCCGGACGGCGGTGGTCAGCATCCTGTGCGTGGCCGCCACGCTCGTCTCGGCCGGGTTGACCGCCGGGCCGGCCTCGGCGTCGTCGGGTGCGTGGTCGGTGGTTCCGAGCCCGAACCCGGCGGGCAGCCCGTCGAGCATCCTCGAGTCGATCTCGTGTCCGACCGCCGCGGCCGGCTCGCTGTGCACCGCGGTCGGGGAGTCCACCGGGACGTCGGCCGGCCAGACGCTGGTCGAGACGTGGAACGGATCGTCCTGGACCGTGGTCCCCAGCCCCAACCCGCTCGGAGCGTCGAGCAGCACCCTGTGGTCCGTGTCGTGTCCGACCACCGTGTCGTGCACCGCGGTGGGCGACTCGACCAACGCCACCACCAACCTCGCGCTGATCGAGGCGTGGAACGGGAACAGCTGGTCCGTCGTGACCAGTCCCACGCCGGCCGGCGCCACCGGGAGCGTCCTCTACGGCGTGTCGTGCGTCAACGAGACGTCCTGCGAAGCCGTCGGTGGCTCGTGGGTCGGCTCGAACTACAGCACGCTCACCGAGTCGTGGAACGGCACCGCGTCGTCCATCGCGCCGAGCCCGAATCCGGTCGGGGCCAACAACAGCTTCCTGCAGGACGTCTCGTGTGCCACGTCCAGCTCGTGCATGGCGGTCGGGTACTCCGACACGTCGGCACTCGCCGAGTCCTGGAACGGGACCACGTGGTCGATCTCGCCGACGCCGTCGGGCGGTGGGCTGTCCGGGGTCACGTGCAGCGGCCCGAGCTTCTGCGTGGCGGTCGGCGCCACGGACCAGGGCATCGTCGGCGGGACCGAGGTGGACCTCTGGAACGGGACG
Source organism: uncultured Acidimicrobiales bacterium (assembly GCA_963814655.1). Taxonomy (GTDB): domain Bacteria; phylum Actinomycetota; class Acidimicrobiia; order Acidimicrobiales; family RAAP-2; genus Bog-756. The sequence continues at coordinate 28,217 of CAWFDU010000001.1, forward strand.
TCGTGGTCCACCGTGTCCAGCCCGAATCCGCCCGGCAGCATCCTCAGCTCGCTCGACGAGGTGTCGTGCCTCAGCACCACGAGCTGCACCACGGTGGGCAGCGGCAACGGTCCCCTGGTGGAGGCCTGGAACGGGACCACGTGGTCCATCGTCCCGAGCACCGTTCCCACCGGAAGCACGGGTGATCAGCTGTGGGGGGTGTCGTGCGCCGGAGTCACCAGCTGCGCGGGCGTCGGCCAGGCCACCGTGGGCGGCGTCACCCAGACGCTCGTCGAATCCGGAGCCGCTCCCACCCCGGTGTCGATCGTCAGCTCGAGCACCGACGCGTTCACCCAGGGTGTGGCCGAGCAGTTCGCGGTGGCGACGACGGGGAGTCCGGCCGCCTCGGTCACCGAGAGCGGCGCACTCCCCGGGGGCGTGACCTTCGCCGACAACGGCCTCGGGACCGCGTTGCTGTCCGGGACGGCGACGCAGAGCGGCACCTTCCCCATCACCTTCACGGCCCAGAACCCGTACGAGCCGCCGGTGACCCAGGCCTTCACCCTGGTGGTCAACCCACCGGCCTCGAATTGGACCCACCTGTCCCCGGCGACGAGCCCCGGCGGCCTGGCCGGCACGTCGGCCGCCTACGACCCGGCCGTTGGCCAGCTGGTGCTGTTCGGCGGCACCGGATCCGGAGGCACGCCGCTCGCGGGGACGTGGGACTGGACAGGCACGACGTGGACGTCCCTCAGCCCCGCCACCAGCCCACCGGCGCGCTCGGGCGCGTCGCTGGCCTACGACCCGGCGGTGGGCCAGCTGGTGCTGTTCGGCGGGACCGGCTCGGGCGGCACGGCCCTGGCCGACACGTGGACGTGGAACGGCACGACGTGGACGCCCCTCAGCCCCGCCACCAGCCCACCGGCGCGGTCGGGCGCGTCGCTGGCCTACGACCCGGCGGTGGGCCAGCTGGTGCTGTTCGGCGGGACCGGCTCGGGCGGCACGGCCCTGGCCGACACGTGGACGTGGACAGGCACGACGTGGACGTCCCTCAACCCCGCCACCAGCCCACCGGCGCGCTCGGGCACGTCGCTGGCCTACGACCCGGCGGTGGGCCAGCTGGTGCTGTTCGGCGGGACCGGCTCGGGCGGCACGGCCCTGGCCGACACGTGGACGTGGAACGGCACGACGTGGACGCCCCTCAGCCCCGCCGCCAGCCCACCGGCGCGTGCCTCGGCCACGCTGACGTTCGACCAGCCGACCGAGCAGCTGGTGCTGTTCGGCGGCACCGGCTCCGGCGGCTCGTCGTTGGGCGACACCTGGGCCTTCGCCGGCGGAGCGTGGAGTCCCGTCACCAGCACGTCGTCCCCGTCGCCCCGGACCGGCGCGGCGGCTGACTTCGACCCGGGGACCGGCCAGCTCGTGCTCTTCGGTGGGACGTCCGGCTCGGTGCCGCTGGCCGACACCTGGTCGTACGCTCCGCTGCCCCCGGTCGTCCCAGCGGCGCCGACCATCGGATCCGTCGTCGCGGGCAATGCCTCCGTGGCGGTGTCGTTCAACCCCCCGTCCACCGACGGCGGGGCCGGAGTCAGCTCCTATACCGTGACGGCCACCGACCTCACCACGCCGGCCAACGGCGGCCAGACCGCCTCGGGCGCCTCGAGCCCCATCTCCGTCTCCGGTCTGGTCAACGGGGACACCTACACCTTCGCGGTCACGGCCACCAACGCGGTCGGCACCGGGACGGCCTCGTCGTCCTCCGGCCCGGTGGTGCCCGCCACGGTCCCCGGAATGCCGGTGATCGGCTCGGCCGTCGCCGGGAACGCCTCGGCGACGGTGTCGTTCGTCGCTCCGACCAGCAACGGCGGTGCCGCGATCACCTCGTACACGGTGACCGCCACCGACCTCACGACGCCGGCGAACGGAGGGGAGACGGCCTCGGGAGTTTCGAGCCCGATCACGGTGACGGGACTCACCGACGGGGACACCTACACGTTCTCCGTGGCGGCCACCAACTCGGTCGGTACCGGACCCGCCTCGGCAGCGTCGTCCGCCGTCGTGCCCGAATCGGTGCCCGGGGCACCCACCATCGGGACGGCGACCCGGGGCAACGCCTCGGCGTCGGTGACGTTCACCCCACCGGCATCCAACGGTGGCTCCACCATCCTCACGTACACGGTGACGGCCACCGACCTCACCACCCCGGCCAACGGGGGGCAGACGGCGACGGGCCCGGCGAGCCCGATCACGGTCTCCGGCCTCACCAACGGGGACACCTACACGTTCACCGTGGCGGCCACCAGTGCGATCGGCACGGGACCGTCCTCCGGCGCCTCGAACAGCGTCGTCCCGGTCGTCCCGATCGGCATCACCTCCCTCAGTCCCGGCCTGCTGGCCGTCGGAGCGTCGGGCTCCTTCAGCATCGCCGGCGCCGGATTCGTGTCGGGCGCCACCGTCAAGGTCACCGGTCCGTCGACGACCGTGACCGCCACCGCGTCGTCCGTCGTCGTCACGCCGACGGGCGTGACCGTCACCCTGAAGGCCGGGGCCAGCACCGTGGTCGGGTCCTACTCGGTCACGGTGACCGATCCTGACACCACGACGGCGACCTGCACCGGGTGCCTCACCGTGATCCCCGCGCCGACCGTGACTGCGATGACCCCCTCGGTGGGGGTCAAGGGCACCGCGCGGACGGTGACCGTCACGGGCACCGGATTCGCCCCGGGGGCGACGCTGACGGTCCCGACCGGGACCTTCGTCGCCAACACCACGGTGGTGAACTCGACGACGATCTCCACCACCCTGCACGTCAACGCCACGGCGACCGCCGCCAGCGGGCTGTCCGTGGGCGTCGTCAACCCGGCTGCCGGCGGCTACGGCAAGGGATCGGCGGCGCTGTTCTCGATCCTGGCCGCGGCCACGATCCCCGCCGCACCGGTGATGGGAACCCCCGAGACGGCCAACGCCTCGGCGGTCGTGGTGTTCACCGGCCCGTCCAACGACGGCGGCTCCACGATCACCTCCTACACGGTGAAGGCCTCCGACCTCACCACCCCGGCCAACGGCGGCCAGACGGCCAGCGCTCGCCACAGTCCGATCACGGTGACCGGCCTGACCAACGGGGACGCCTACACCTTCACGGTGACGGCCACCAACGGCGTCGGCACGGGCCCGTCCTCGACGGCGTCGAGTTCGATCGTCCCCGAGCCGGTTCCCGGCGCCCCGACCATCGGCACGGCCACCGCCGGCAACGCCTCGGCCGTCGTCGCCTTCAACCCGCCCGCCTCCAACGGCGGCTCGGCCATCTCCACGTACACGGTGACCGCCACCGACGTCACCACCCCGGCCAACGGCGGCCAGACGGCCAGCGGCTCGCCGCAGGCCCGATCACCGTGACCGGTCTGACCAACGGGGACACGTACACCTTCACGGTGATGGCCACCAACTCGTACGGCACCGGCGCAGCCTCGTGCCGGCCTCCAACACGGTGGTCCCGGCCACGCTGCCCGGGGCGCCGACCATCGGCACGGCCACCGCCGGCGAACGCCTCGGCCGTCCGTGGCCTTCAGCCCGCCCGCCTCCAACGGCGGCTCGGCCATCTCCACGTACACGGTGACGGCCACCGACTCACCACCCCGGCCAACGGCGGCCAGACGGCCAGCGCCGCCGCGAGCCCGATCACGGTGACCGGCCTCACCAACGGAGACACGCTACACCTTCACGGTGACGGCCACCAACGGCGTGGGCACCGGGGCCGCCTCGCTGGCCTCCAACACGGTGGTCCCGGCCACGGTCCCCGGCGCCCCGACCATCGGCACGGCCACCGCCGGCAACGCCTCGGCCGTCCGTGGCCTTCAGCCCGCCCGCCTCCAACGGCGGCTCGACCATCACGCGCTACACGGTGACGGCCACCGACTCGACCACCCCGGCCAACGGCGGCCAGACGGCCAGCGGCCGCCGCAGCCCGATCACGGTGACCGGCCTCGACCAACGGGGACACCTACACCTTCACGGTGACGGCCACCAACGGCGCGGGCACCGGCCGCCGTCCTCGGCCTCCAACGCCGTGGTCCCGGCCACCGTGCCCGACGCCCCGACCATCGGCACGGCCACCGCCGGCAACGGCTCGGCCGTCGTGGCCTTCACCCCGCCGTCGACAACGGCGGCTCGGCCATCTCCTCCTACACGGTGACGGCCACCGACCTCACCACCCCGGCCAACGGCGGCCAGACGGCCAGCGCCGCCGCGGCAGCCCGATCACGGTGACCGGTCTGACCAACGGGGACACCTACACCTTCACGGTGACGGCCACCAACGGCGCGGGCACCGGGGCCTCGTCCCGGCCTCCAACACCGTCGTGCCGGCCACGGTGCCCGGGGCGCCGACCATCGGCACGGCCACCGCCGGCAACGCCTCGGCCGTCGTGGCCTTCACCCCGCCCGCCTCCAACGGAGGCTCGGCCATCTCCTCCTACACGGTGACGGCCACCGACCTCACCACCCCGGCCAACGGCGGCCAGACGGCCAGTGCCGCCGCGAGCCCGATCACCGTGACCGGCCTCACCAACGGGGACACCTACACCTTCACGGTGACGGCCACCAACGGCGTGGGCGCCGGGGCGCCTTCCCCGGCCTCCAACACCGTGGTGCCCCTACCGCCGATCGGGATCACCTCCGTCAGCCCGGGTCTCCTGGCCGTCGGGGCGTCGGGCTCCTTCGTCGTCTCCGGCGCCGGTTTCGAGGCGGGCGCCACCGTCGCGGTGACCGGCCCGTCGACCAAGGTCACCGATACCGCATCCTCCGTCGTGGTGACGCCGACGACGGTCACCGTCACGCTGAAGTCGGCGGCCGGCACCACGACCGGCTCGTACTCGGTGACGGTCACCAATCCCGACGCGACGAAGGCGACCTGCACCGGGTGCCTGACGGTGGTCGCCGCGCCCACCGTCACCTCGATGACCCCATCCGTGGCGGTCAAGAACACGGTGCGCACGGTGACCCTCACCGGGACGGGGTTCGCCTCCGGTGCCACCGTCACGGTCCCGACCGGGACCTTCGTGGCCAACACCACGGTGGTGAACTCGACGACCATCACCACCACCCTGCACGTCGACGCCACGGCCACCCCGGGTTCGGGACTCACCTTCGGGGTAGCCAATCCGGGCGCGGCCGGCTACGGCAGGGGATCGGCGGCTCTGTTCACGATCCTGGCCGCGGCCACGGTCCCCGCGGCGCCGACCATCGGCACGGCCACGGCCGGCAACGCCTCGGCCACCGTGGCGTTCACGCCCCCGTCCAACGACGGGGGCTCCACGATCACCTCCTACACGGTGAAGGCCACCGACCTCACCACCCCGGCCAACGGTGGCCAGACGGCCAGCGCCGCCCCAGGTCCGATCACGGTGACCGGCCTCACCAACGGGGACACCTACACCTTCACGGTGACGGCCACCAACGGCGTCGGCACGGGTCCGTCCTCGACGGCGTCGAGCTCCATCGTCCCGAAGCCGATCCCCGGGGCGCCGACCATCGGCACGGCCACGGCCGGCAACGCCTCGGCCGTCGTGGCCTTCACCCCGCCGTCGAGCAACGGCGGCTCGGCCATCTCCTCGTACACGGTGACGGCCACCGACCTCACCACCCCGGCCAACGGCGGCCAGACGGCCAGCGCCGCCGCAGGCCCGATCACCGTGACCGGTCTGACCAACGGGGACACGTACACCTTCACGGTGGTGGCCACCAACTCGTACGGTCCCGGGCCCTCGTCCCTGGCCTCCAACGCGGTGGTGCCGGTCACCGTCCCCGGCGCCCCGGCCATCGGCACGGCCACCGCCGGCAACGCCTCGGCCGTCGTGGCCTTCACCCCGCCGTCGAGCAACGGCGGCTCGACCATCTCCTCCTACACGGTTAAGGCCACCGACCTCACCACCCCGGCCAACGGCGGCCAGACGGCCAGCGCCGCCGCAGGTCCGATCACCGTGACCGGCCTCACCAACGGGGACACGTACACCTTCACGGTGACGGCCACCAACGGCGTGGGCGCCGGCCCGTCGTCCCTGGCCTCCAACACCGTGGTGCCGGCGACCCTGCCCGGGGCGCCGACCATCGGCACGGCCACCGCCGGCAACGCCTCGGCCGTCGTGGCCTTCACCCCGCCCGCCTCCAACGGCGGCTCGGCCATCTCCTCGTACACGGTGACGGCCACCGACCTCACCACCCCGGCCAACGGCGGCCAGACGGCCAGCGCCGCCGCGGGTCCGATCATGGTGACCGGCCTCGTCAACGGGGACACCTACTCCTTCACGGTGGTGGCCACCAACGGCGTGGGCGCCGGCCCCTCGTCCCTGGCCTCCAACACGGTCGTGCCGGCCACCGTCCCCGGCGCCCCGGCCATCGGCACGGCCACCGCCGGCAACGCCTCGGCCGTCGTGGCCTTCACCCCACCGTCGAGCAACGGCGGCTCGACCATCACGTCGTTCACGGTGACGGCCACCGACCTCACCACCCCGGCCGACGGCGGCCAGACGGCCAGCGCCGCCGCAGGCCCGATCACCGTGACCGGCCTGACCAACGGGGACACGTACACCTTCACGGTGACGGCCACCAACGGCGTGGGCGCCGGCCCGTCGTCCCTGGCCTCCAACACCGTGGTGCCGGCGACCCTGCCCGGGGCGCCGACCATCGGCACGGCCACCGCCGGCAACGCCTCGGCCGTCGTGGCCTTCACCCCGCCCGCCTCCAACGGCGGCTCGGCCATCTCCTCGTACACGGTGACGGCCACCGACCTCACCACCCCGGCCAACGGCGGCCAGACGGCCAGCGCCGCCGCGGGCCCGATCCTGGTGACCGGCCTCGTCAACGGGGACACGCTACACCTTCACGGTGGTGGCCACCAACGGCGTGGGCGCCGGCCCGTCGTCCCTGGCCTCCAACACGGTCGTGCCGGCCACCGTCCCCGGCGCCCCGACCATCGGCACGGCCACCGCCGGGAACGGCTCGGCCGTCGTGGCCTTCACCCCGCCCGCCTCCAACGGCGGCTCGGCCATCTCCTCGTACACGGTGACGGCCACCGACCTCACCACCCCGGCCAACGGCGGCCAGACGGCCAGCGCCGCCGCAGGCCCGATCACCGTGACCGGTCTGACCAACGGGGACACGTACACCTTCACGGTGGTGGCCACCAACGGCGTGGGCGCCGGCCCGTCGTCCCTGGCCTCCAACACGGTGGTGCCCCTGCCGCCGAACGGCATCAGTTCGGTCAGCCCCGGCCTACTGGCCGTCGGGGCGTCGGGCTCGTACACCATCACGGGCGCCGGATTCGAGTCGGGCGCCACCGTCACGGTCACCGGCCCGTCGACCACGGTCACCGACACCGCGTCGTCCGTCGTGGTGACGCCGACGATGGTCACCGTCACGCTGAAGTCGGCGGCCGGCACCACGACCGGCTCGTACTCGGTGACGGTGACCAATCCCGACACGACGAAGGCGACCTGCACCGGGTGCCTGACGGTGGTCGCCGCGCCCACCGTCACCTCGATGACCCCGTCGGTGGGTCTGAGGGGTTCCGTGCGCACGGTGACCCTCACCGGGACCGGGTTCGCCACCGGTGCCACCGTCACGGTCCCGGTCGGGACCTTCGTGGCCAACACCACGGTGGTGAACTCGACGACCATCACCACCACCCTGCACGTCAACGCCACGGCCACCCCGGGTTCGGGCCTCACGGTCGGGGTCGCCAATCCGGGCGCGGCCGGCTACGGCAAGGGGACGGCGGCCCTGTTCTCGATCCTGGCCGCGGCCACGGTCCCCGCGGCGCCGACCATCGGCACGCCCACGGCCGGCAACGCCTCGGCCACCGTGGCGTTCACCGCCCCGTCCAACGACGGGGGCTCGACCATCACGTCGTTCACGGTGACGGCCACCGACCTCACCACCCCGGCCAACGGCGGCCAGACGGCCAGCGCCGCTGCGGGCCCCATCACCGTGACCGGCCTGACCAGCGGGGACACCTACTCGTTCACGGTGACGGCCACCAACGGCGTCGGCACGGGTCCGTCCTCGACGGCGTCGAGCTCCATCGTCCCGACCTGAGGCGGGTGGAGCTCATCGGGCACGCTCCGGCAGCAAGCCGGAGTCACCGGTAGGGGTCCCGGCCCGGAACGACGCGGGGGGAACGTCTGCGGCGTCCCGAGGCCCCTACCGGCCGGTCACGCCGTCAGCACCCCTCGGCCAGCTCCACGTCGCGCCTCGACCGCGGATCGGGCTCGTGCCAGGTGCGCCCGCAGTCCTCGCACCGGTGGGGAGCCGGGTGGCCCGGCGGGAGGTCGCACTCGCACTGGTCCAGCTTGCGGGCGTCTGCCGCCCCGCAGCCGATCATCGTGAGTGCGCCGTCCGGTCCATGGCGCCAGCGTACGGGGTGGGCACGCGGACCGTGACGCGCCCGGTCAGCTCCCCAGCCAGAGTACGGCCGGGAAGAACACACCCTCGTCGTACGCGTAGCCGGCCACACCGTTCGGGAGGACCCGGTGGGCGATCCCCCGCACCCTGGTCGAGGCTGCGTAGGGGAAGACGTCCCGACCGATCCACAGGTACGGGAGATCCCGGGCCAGCCGCTCGTCGACCGTCCGGTAGGCGGCCACCCGGGTGGCGGGGTCCGTCGTCGACCGGCCCTGGACCAGGGCAGCCTCGATCGCCGGGTCGGCGTTTCGGGCGAAGTTGAGTCCCACGGTGCCGATCGGCTCGACGGTCGTGGTCGACAGCCACGGGTAGTTGAGGCCGGGATCCACCGCACCGAACTGGGCCGACGGGACGGCCTGGAAGGCACCGGTCAGGAGGTCGACGATGGCGTCGGCCTGCTGGACGACGGTGATGCTGGAGTGCACCCCGGCCCGTGTCCACATCTCCTGGACGACCTGGACCAGCTGGGTGATCCGAGGGTCCGGCGTGGTGCTCAGACCGATGACCGGCGGTCCGTGCCGGGACGTGTAGTCGGCGATCAGGGCGGCGGCCCCGACGGGGTCGTGGGCGGGGTACCCGGTGGCGCTGTAGTAGGGGGATCCGGGCAGGAACATCCCGTCGACCGTCTGGACGGTCCCGTCGCCGAACACCTTCTGGATCGCCGCCTGGTCCGTCGCCTTGGCCAGCGCCAGCCGGACCCCTGGATCGTCGGTCGGAGGCCGGGCGCAGTTGAGGAGTACGAAGCCCATGGTGGGGGACCCGATCACCGGTGAGGTCTGGATGAGCGCCTCGTACCCGGGCACGTCGTGGAAGTGCGCATAGGTCCGCGGATCGATCGAGATGATGGCGTCGACGGCGCCCGTGCGCAGGGAGTCCTCCCGTTGGGTGGTGTCGGGTATGGGCCGGAAGGTGATCTGGTCGAGGTAGGGGAGTCCCGCCTGCCAGTAGTGGGGGCTGCGCGTCGCCGTGAAGTGGCCGTTCGGCTGCCACGACGAGTAGACGAACGGTCCCGTCCCGACCGGCGGTGCCGTCGGGTGGTCGAGGGACGACTGGGCGACGACGTAGCCGACCTGGGTGGTGAGCGCGGCGGCGAACGCCGTGGCGGGTGCGGTCAGGGTGAACACCACGGTGGCGTCGTCGGGCGTCGTGACGGACGCCACGCCCTTGAGCGCTCCGCCGGTCAGAGCGGACGCCTGCAGCACGGCGAAGTTGTTCCGGACCACGGTGGCATCGAGTGCGGTGCCGTCGTGGAACACCACGCCGGGACGGAGGGTGAGGGTCCACCGGTCGTAGGTCGGGTTCGGGGTGAGGGACCGGGCGAGGTAGGGCTGGATCGTGCCGTCGACCGCCACCGCCATCAGCGGATCGAAGACGGTGTTGGCGTAGAGCAGCCCGTTGGTGTCCCACTGGTTCCGGGACGGGGAGAAGCCGTCGATCTCGGCCATCGTCCCGACGGTGAGGGAGCCGCCCCGGACAGGGCGCCCTGCGGTGGCCGCGGTGGTGGTCGGGCCCGCCGCTCCCGACCCCGAGGAGCAGCCGGACAGCCCGGCGACCGCTCCTCCCAGGACCAGCGCGCTCCCCGCCAACGCGCTGCCCCCCAGGAACGTCCGACGGTCCATGTCGCGCTCTGTCATCGAGGACCTCCCCGTCGTGGCCGCCCCCTCCGTCGTGCCCGCCCCCCGGTGACGGCGGTCACCGGACCACGACCGGACGGATCCCCCGGGACCGGCGTCGTCCGAGCAGCATGCCAGCCCGGGGGATACCGTGCCGCGGATCCACCGTGCCGGACGGTCGGCGGCCCGGGGCGCGTCGATCCGAGAGCCGGTAGGTTGCGAGCCGTGACGAACCGGGAGCGGCTGGCGCGCCTGCGGAGGCATACCGTCCCGGCGTGGTGGCTCGACGCCAAGCTCGGCATCTTCGTCCACTGGACGATGGCGGCCGTACCGGCGTACGCCCCCGTCGGCGACGACATGGGGGGTCTCATCGGGACGTCCCGGCGGGACGCCTTCGCCTGGTCTCCCTACACGGAGTGGTACCAGAACTCGATCCGGTTCGCGGACAGCCCGGCCGCCCGGCACCACCGGTCGATCTACGGCGACCGGCCGTACTCGGCGTTCCGCGCACCGTTCGAGGACGGGATCGAGCGTTGGGATCCCGAGGCGTGGGCGGTGCGGTTCGCCGCCACCGGGGCCCGGTACGTCGTGCTGGTGGCGAAGCACCACGACGGGTACTGCCTGTGGCCGACCGAGGTGGCCAATCCGCACCGACCCGGCTGGCACAGCCGGCGTGATGTCGTGGGCGAGCTGGCCGACGCCGTGCGCCGGGCCGGCATGCGGTTCGGCCTCTACTACAGCGGTGGACTCGACTGGACGTTCGACAACCGGCCCCTGGGGTCGCTGTCCGACCTGCTGGCCGCCGTACCCAGGGGCTCCTACCCGGCCTATGCCGAGGCCCAGGTGCGGGAGCTGATCGATCGCTACCGTCCGAGCGTGCTGTGGAACGACATCGCCTGGCCCGCCGTGGGCGCCCGGCTGTGGCCCCTCCTCGGGCACTACTACGCCTCGGTGCCCGACGGGGTGGTGAACGACCGGTGGATGCCGTGGAATCCGCTGTTCGCCACCGCCGGGTCGGGGGTGGTCCGCCGGGCGCTCGACCTCGGGTTGGGGCGCCTGGCGTCGCCCGACGGCGGGTTCGTTCCACCGAAGCCCCCTCACTTCGACGTGCGGACCCCCGAGTACGTCGTGTTCGACGAGGTGCAGCGCACCCCGTGGGAGTGTGTCCGGGGGATGGACCACAGCTTCGGCTACAACGCCGAGTCGAGATCCACGGACTTCATCGGACGGGACGAACTGCTGTGGTTGCTGGCCGATATCGCGGCCAAGGGCGGCAACCTGCTGCTGAACGTCGGGCCACGCGGGATCGACGGCGGGATACCCGACGAGCAGCAGGCGCGGCTGACGTGGCTGGAGGAGTGGGTCGGGTCCCAGGGGGTGGCGCTGCTGGGGACGCGGCCCTGGATCCGTCCCGGCGCGACCACACCCGACGGGGCCCCCGTGCGCTATACGGCCCGCGGCGACGCGGTGTTCGCCGCGGTGCGCGGCGGCGCCGGGCCGGTGGTGCTCCCGGAGATCCGGGCCACGCCGACCACCTCGGTCTCCGCCGTCGACGGCACGCCGTTCGACTGGGTCGACACCCCGTCGGGACTGTCGGTCGCGGTCCCGACCCGTCCCGCCGACCGTGGTCCCACGGTCGTCGTCCTGGACCACGTGGAGGCCCGGACCGGTTGACCGCTCCCCCCGCGGGCCCGGCGCCGACGGCCCGGCGAGCGCGGATCACACCTCGATGTTGTTGCCCCGCATGACGAAGGTGCCGGCCTCGGGGAAGAGGAGGGACTCGTGCCCGTCGTCGTCCCACCGCACGAGGTACGGCGGACTGCCGTCGCCGTTGCGGACCTCGACCACCACCCCGAGCCGACGGCCGAGCCCCGTATCGAGCCCGCCCTGCACCAGCCGGTCACCGACCTCTGCGTACATGACCCGTCCTCCTTCTCCCGTTCCGGCCGCCGGGCTCCTCCCTCCCGGCACCTCGGGCCGACGCCACCGGGCACCCGGCCGCACCGGCCCACAGGCCATCGTGCGCCTCGCGATGCGGCGGATCAAGGCCCGGTCCGCACCCCGCCGCGTCGGCTACGACAGCGTCGGGCCGTCGGCGCGCACCCGGGACACGCCCTCGATCGACGTGCGCAACTCCTGCAGCCAGCCGGCCTCGCGTTGGCCCACGAAGCGGACGCACCAGGCCAGCGCCTCGCTCCTGCTCCGGGCCACCCCGGCGGCCAACAGGGTGTCGAGCACCTGGCGCTCGCCGATGCGCAGCCGGGTCATCACCGGGACGCCCAGGCTGGTGAAGACCGTGGTCGCGTCGCCGGTGGTGACGCCCCAGGCCACGGAGCGGCCGGACGCGGGCTGGACGCGATCGGCGATCTCCATCCGGGCGGCCCGGGTGGCCTCGCGGAACGCGGCCGGGTCGCCGCCACCGGGACCGTCGGCGGACAGGGTGCCCACCACGAGGATCTCGTCGTCGTCGACGGTCAGGCTGGGCGGGCCCTCGAACCAGCCGCCGGGGATCATCGGGGAGACCAGCTCCTCGAGTTGCGTGCGTTCTGTGTGAGTAATCATGATTACAACATTACCCAGAAGATGCTTCCGACCGTTCATCGGTCCCGACCAGGGAGTCCGGGCTTCCATCGGCACCGTGACCCCGTGCCCGTCAGCCGGTGAGTTTGGCGAGGGCGAGGTCGGTCACGTGCAGGAGCGCCGTCGTGTCCAGGCTCCCGGTGTCCGTGTAGCCGACGACCGCCACCGTCCGCCCGCGGCGGACGACCTCGTAGCCGGTCCGGAGGGCCGTGCCACCGTCCGAGTCCGAGAACACCATGCACACGCTGGCATCGCCCCGCGGGGGGAGGGGGAGTACGTCGTCGAAGGTGGACGTCCGGGCTGGTCCGGCACCGGGGAGCCGGCACGACACGGAGGTCTGGAGCACGCGGACGGCGTCGACGTAGGCCGACCGGGGCGACGCCGTGCTCGTGGCGTACTCGACGACCGAGGGGGTACCGCCCTCCCGGGCGAGGCGGACCGTCGATCCGGACGGACCCACCATGGCGGCGGCGGCGGCCGGCGCGCTGCACGGTGCCAGGGCGGTGTCGGCCGCGTCGGCCGCGGACCATCCTGGCCCGAGGTCGGAGGCGTCCAGGAGACGCGAAGCGGGCAGGCGCGGCGGTTCCGTGCCCGGGCCGGAGCCGGCCGACGTCGCACAGCCACCGACCAGCAGGGCGACGAGGCTCACCGCGGCCACCCCCGCGCCCGTGCCTCGCCGTCGGCGTCGGTCGTCCACGCCGTCATCTGACCACACCGGTCGCCCCGGGGTGACGCGCCGGCTACCGGGTCCCGGCCCGCACGACCTCGTGCAACCAGGTGGCGATGGCGCGGCCGATCAGGTCCGGACTGTCCTCCTGCACGAAGTGGACGCCGGGTACCGTCACCTCGGTCTGGTTCGGCCAGGTGCGACAGAACGCGCGCTGGGATCCGACCAGGATGGAGCCGGGGTCGGCGTCCACGAACAGCTTGGGCACGGAGGAGGTCTCCAACCACGCCGCGTAGTCGGCCACGACGGCCACGACGTCCGCCGGCTCCCCGTCGAGCGGGATCTGGCGGGGCCACGACAGCGTGGGACGGCGGTCCTCGCCGGGGGTGACGAAGGGGCGGCGGTACTCGTCCAGCTCCTCGCCCTCCAGAGTGCGGAGGATCGAGGAGGGGAGGATCGCTTCGACGAACAGGTTCCGCTCCAGGACGATCTCCTCGCCCGCGTCGGAACGCATGGCCGCGAAGATCGGTCGCGCCGGCTCGGGCCACTCGTCCCAGCTGAGCGGGCGGACCAGTGCCTCCATGTAGGCGATCCCGGCGACCCGGTCGCGGTGGCGGTTCGCCCAGTCGAATCCGAGGGCCGATCCCCAGTCGTGGACCACCAGGACGACCCGGTCGCCGAGGTCGAGCTGGTCGAGCAGACCGTCGAGGTACCGGCGGTGTTCCATGAACGAGTAGGACGCCGGTCCGGGGTCGGCGAGCTTGTCGGAGTCACCGTGGCCGACGAGGTCGGGGACCACGCACCGGGCCGTGGGCGACACGTGGGGGACGACGTTCCGCCACAGGTAGGAGGAGGTCGGATTCCCGTGCAGGAACACCACGGGATCTCCGGTGCCGACGTCGTGGACGGCCATGCGCCTGCCCTCGACGGTCCGGAACGTCTTGGCGAGGGGAGCGGTGACCATGGCGCACGTGTTTAGTAGCGGCTGCTACCCTTCGTCAAGGGCGTGCACCGGGGACCGGACCACCGGTCCGGGCACGGTGCGCCACGAGGACAGGGGGGTGAGGGTGCCACGACCGGCGAAGTACGGGGACACCGACCTCCTCGACCGGTCCGTCGAGCTGCTGTGGCGCGACGGCTGCGACGCCGTGTCCATCCGGGACCTCGAGGCGGTCCTCGACGTGAAGGCACCCTCCATCTACCGCCGGTTCCACAGCCGAGACCAATTGATCGCCCGGTCCGTCGACCGGTACGTCGACCGGGTGGTGGTCGGCCGCATCCGCCGGCACCTCGATGGCGTCGACGACCCGGTGGAGGGGTTGCGGTCGTTCTTCGTCTCCGCGCTCGAGCCCGCCGGTGGCGAGCTGCTGCCCCGCGGCTGTCTCCTGACCGTCACGGCCGGGCAGGCCGCCGCCGCGGCTCCCGGTGTGCGCCGTGCGGTCGCCGACGGGCTGGCGGTGATCGAATCGGCGCTGTCCGCCCAGGTCCACCGGGCCGGCGAGCAGGGGCGGACCGTCCCCGGCTCCGACCCCGAATTGGTGGCCACCTCGTTGCTCCTCGCGTTCGAGGGCCTGCTCGTGCTGGCGCGCTCCGGCCGGCCGGGGCTGGCCGCGGTCGTCGACCAACTGCTGGCTGCGTGCTTCCCGACCGATCCCGACCGTTCCCACCGAGAGGACCCCACCCATGAGTGATGCACCGCCCGTCCGATTCATCGCCCACTTCACCGTGGACGACCCGGAGCGCTACCGCGTCTACGAACAGGGGTTCTTCCCCGTCCTGCGCGCCCACGGAGGCCGCTTCGTGACCTACGACGACGCACCGGTGGTGCTCGAGGGCGCACTCGTCCCCGGCCGCACCGTGTTGATCGACTTCGACTCCGAGGAGGCGCTGCGCGGGTGGTGGGACTCACCCGAGTACCGTGCGCTGGCCGCACACCGTCACGCCGGTACCACCACCCACGCCGTCTACTTCGTGCACGGTCCTCCGGCCCGGGGGTAGGGCCCGCCCCTGCAGGTCGACCGCGTCGTCCGGGTCGTCCCGGCTCCGCCGGACGCTCGCGGCGCGACCCGGGCGCCGCGTCCACCGTGGCAAGATCGTCGTGCGGACGCCGCCACGGCCGCCCCGAGCGAAGGAGCCCTGCCCATGACGGTGCGCGCGACCGACGACCACCTCGGGTTCGGGATCTTCCTGGCCCCGTTCCACCCGGTCGGCCAGAACCCGACCCTCGCCCTCGAGCGCGACCTGGCGCTGATCGGCCACCTCGACCTCCTGGGCTTCGACGAGGCGTGGATCGGAGAGCACCACTCGGCCGGTTACGAGATCATCGCCTCACCCGAGGTCTTCATCGCCGCCGTGGCCCAGCGGACCGCGAGGATCCGGCTGGGTACCGGCGTGTCGTCCCTGCCCTACCACCACCCGTTCATGCTGGCCGACCGGCTGGTGCTGCTCGACCACCTGACGCGGGGGCGCCTGATGGTCGGCGTCGGTCCGGGGGCGCTCCCGTCCGACGCGTTCATGATGGGGATCGACCCGGCACGCCAGCGGGACATGATGGAGGAGGCGTTGGAGGCCATCCTCCTCCTCTTCGCCGACGAAGGCCCCGTCAACATGGAGACGGACTGGTTCACACTGCGCCAGGCCCGGCTGCAGCTCCGTCCCTTCCAGCGGCCGTATCCCGAGGTGGCCGTGGCGGCCCAGATCTCCCCGGCCGGACCGCGTGCGGCCGGGCGGTTCGGTTGCAGCCTCCTGTCGCTCGGGGCGACCACCGCCGGCGGATTCGACGTCCTGGGGTCCCAGTGGCAGGTGCTGGAGGAGCGGGCACAGCAGTTCGGGACGACGGCCGACCGCAACACCTGGCGGTTGGTCGGACCGATGCACCTCGCCGACACGAAGGAGCAGGCCGTGGCCGACGTGGCCTTCGGGCTGGCCGACTGGGTGGACTACTTCCAGCGGGTGGCCGCCCTGCCGCTGGCGCCGGACACCACCGACCACGCCAGCCTCGTGGACGCCCTCAACGCCTCCGGCATGGCGGTCATCGGCACCGTGCAGGACGCGGTCGACCAGATCGAGCGCCTGCGCGACCAGTCGGGCGGGTTCGGTACCTACCTCTTCATGGGGCACGAGTGGGCCGACGACGCCGCCACCCGGCATTCCTTCGAGTTGGTGTCCCGCTACGTGATGCCGGAATTCCAGGACACGACGACCACGCTGACCAGGAGCCGGGACTGGGCCGCGGAGAACCGGCCGGCGTTCATCGGGGCCGCCGGGGACGCGGTCGTGGCCGCCATCGTCAAGCACCAGGAGGAGCGGCGGGCGGCGTCCGACGACGGCTGAGCGCCGCGCGGTGAGTCCGGGGCGGCGAGGTCGGGTCGTTCGCTGGCAGGTATCTGTCACAACGACTATTGTGCTGCGGTATGAATGGTGCGGACGGACCAGGGGGTGCGGCGTGACGGTGCAGATGACGCGCGTCCCGGTACTGATCGTGGGGGGCGGGGGCGCCGGACTGACCGCGTCGATGCTCCTGTCCGACCTGGGTGTGGACTCGCTGCTGGTGACCAGCCTCGCCTCGACCTCGATCCTGCCCAAGGCCCACGTCCTGAACCAGCGCACGATGGAGATCTTCGGCGACTGCGGCGTGTCCGACGACATCTACGCGATCGGTACCCCCCGTGCCAACATGACGCACACGGGGGTCTACGCCGGGTTCGCGGGACACCCGTCCGCCGGCCGACGGATCGCCCGGTTGGAGTCGTGGGGCGGCGGCGGGGCCGACCTGGACTGGGAGCTCGCCAGCCCCAGGACGACCACCAACCTGCCCCAGATCCGCCTCGAGCCCATCCTGCGGGCCCGGGCCGAGGCGCTGGCCCCGGGTCGGGTGCGGTTCGGCCATGAGCTGATCTCGTTCGACCAGGACGCCACCGGAGTGACCGCCGTCGTGTCCGATCGGGCGACGGACGACGAGTACCGCGTCCGGGCCGACTACCTGCTGGCGTGCGACGCGGGCCGGACCGTGGGGCCGGCGCTCGGAGTGGAGCAGATCGGGATCCGGGGTGTGGGGAGCATGGTGTCCGTGCACGTGACCGCCGACCTGTCGGCATGGGCCGGAGATCCCGAGGTGCTGATCCGGTGGACGTGGATCCCGCACAAGGCGACGCTCGCCACCCTCGTCCCCATGGGGCCGACCCGGTGGGGGCCGGACTCCGAGGAGTGGGTCATCCATCTCAGCTACGCCGACGAGGACCCCCGGGCCCTCGACGACGCGGCCGTCGAGGCCGACCTGCGCGAAGCGCTGGGGATCGGAGACCACCCGGTCGACATCCATCTGACGACCCGATGGGAACTCATGGGCGTCGTCGCCGACCGGTTCCGGATCGGACGCACGTTCCTGTTGGGCGATGCCGCCCATCGCCACCCTCCGACCGGTGGCCTCGGGCTCACCAGCGCGACCCAGGACGCGGACAACCTGTGCTGGAAGCTGGCCTACGTCCTGGGAGGCCTGGCCGGCGACGGTCTGCTCGACACCTACGAGCCCGAGCGTCGGTCGTCGGTCCGGTGGAACGTCGACAATTCGGTCGACAGCGCGGTCAACCACCTGGTCGTCGGGCAGGCGCTCGGCCTGGTCGACCAGGACGTGACCCCGGAGGAGGGATGGGACAGGGTCGGGCGCCTGTGGGGGGACGACCCCGACGACGAGGCGTACCGCGCGGGTGTGCGCCGGGCGATCCGCGGCCAGTCGATGGAGTTCCGGAAGCTCAACGTGGAGTACGGGTACACCTACGACTCGGCCGCCGTGGTGCCGGACGGAACGCCCGCGCCCCACCAGGTCGAGCCGGTGCGGGTCTACACGCCGTCGACCCGGCCGGGAGCCCCGATCCCGCACGCCTCCCTGGAGCGTCCCGACGGCAGTCCGGCGTCCACGCTCGACCTGGTCCGTCCCGGTCGGTTCGTCCTCCTGACCGGAGAGGCCGGGGGAGCGTGGGTGGAGGCGGCGACGGCACTGTCCGGCGGGTACGGCATTCCGATCGACGCCGTCCGGATCGGCCACCTCGACGGCGACCTCTTCGACCCGCGGTGCCGGTGGCTCCAGGTCCGGGGGATCGCCGACGACGGTGCGATCCTGGTCCGCCCCGACCGTTTCGTGGCGTGGAGGAGCCCCGGGCCCTCCGCGGACCCGCGTGGAGCGCTGGCGTCCGCCGTGGCCACGGTGCTCGACCGCAGGGTCGTGGCATGAGCGCCGACGACCATCGATCGTCCGCGACCGACGGGCGCTCCACGGCGACCCCCGACCGCGAGGATCGCCGGGACCGTCTGGGGCGTGAGGCGTTCGTCACGCTGTTCGTCACCGGCAACCGGTTCACCGAGCAGATCGAACACCTGTGTCGGGTCGAGGGGGTCTCGCACCCGCAGTACACCGTGCTGTGGGTCCTGTGCCTGGCCGACGCCCCCGACGGCCTGCCCATGGGAGCGTTGGCCGACGGTCTCCTGACCCGTGCCTCCGACACCACCCGCCTGGTCGATCGGATGCTGGCCGCCGGCCTGGTGGCTCGCGAGCCGTCGCCGGGGGACCGACGGGTCGTGCTGGTGTCACCCACCGACGAGGGCCGGACCGTCTTCGAGCGGTTGACGGCGGCGATCAAGGAGCTGCACCGCCGACAGTGGGGGGCACTCACCGTGGACGAGCTGCGCACGGTGACACGACTGCTCACCAAGGCCCGCGCGGTCGGGCGAATCCGCCTCGCCCTGAGTCGAGCCCCGCCGCCCTTCCACCCCACCGACAACGAGGAGCCGCCGTGCACACCGAACCACCGGTGCCCCACCGGATCGACGTCCACCACCACGCCATTCCTCCCGTCTACCGGGAGGAGCTGGGCCGACGAGGCATCGGCGAGGCGGGCGGGCGTGCACTGCCCGACTGGGACGCCGGCCTGTCCCTCGGGCTGATGGATCGCAACGGGATCGCCGCCGCCCTGCTGTCGGTCTCGGCGCCAGGGACCCACTTCGGCGACGACGCCGCCGCCCGGGACCTCTCCCGCCGCTGCAACGAGGCGTCGGCCGAGCTGGCGGCGCTCCATCCGGACCGATTCGGATTCTTCGCCTCGCTCCCGCTGCCCGACGTCGAGGGTGCGGCGGCCGAGGCCGCCTTCGCCCTCGACGAGCTGGGTGCCGACGGAGTGGTGCTCCTGTCGTCCCACTCCGACGGCTCCTACCTGGGCGACCCCCGGTTCGACGACGTCCTCGCCGAGCTCGACCGCCGCTCGGCGGTGGCCTTCGTGCACCCGGTGGCACCGGCGTTCTCGGGTCGCATCGACCACCGGATCCCGTCGTTCGCCCTGGAATTCACCTTCGACACGACCCGGGCGGCCTGCAACCTGGTGTTCACCGGAGCCGTCGAGCGCTACCCGCACCTCCGGTTCGTGCTGTCCCACGCCGGCGGGACGGTCCCGTTCCTGGCCGGTCGATTCGACCTCCTGTGGTTCGCCGACGACGAACTGGCGTCGCGGGCGCCGAAGGGGGGCACGGCCTATCTCCGGACCATGTACTACGACACCGCACTGTCGGCGAATCCGCACGCGCTGTCCTCGCTCACCGAGCTGGTGGGCGCCGACCGGATCCTCTTCGGCAGCGACTACCCGTTCGCCCCCGAGCCGGCCACCCGGCTCTCGGTCGACGGCCTGGACGCGTACCCCTTCGCCCACCGGGAACGTGCCATGGTGGACCGGGGCACCGCGCTGGGCCTGTTCCCGGCGTTGGCGCACCGACTGTCCGGGACCGGCGCCGCGTGAGACGCTCCCGCCGCGAGTCCGTACGAACCGACCACCGGTCGACCCACCGGCCGACCCACCGACCAACCGAGGAGCTCCATGTACCGACTGCTGAACGTCGACGGCCGCGCCGCACTCGAGCAGGGGGGGCAGTGGTACGACCTGGCCTCGCTGTCGGGTGACCCGACACTGACCGACCCCATGATCGCGGTCGCGCGGGCGGTCGAGCTCCACGGCCTCGCCGAGCGGTGTGCGGGCGCCGAGCCCGACGGTCCCGTGGCGGGGGCGTCCCTCGGACCGCCGGTGCCACGGCCGCGGCAGGTGTTCGGGATCGGCCTGAACTACCGGGACCATGCCGGGGAGAGCGGGATGGACCTTCCCCCGGCACCCCTCACCTTCACCAAGTTCCCGAGCTGCATCACCGGCCCGCACGACGACGTGCCGCTCTCGGGCGAGACGGTGGACTGGGAGGTGGAGCTGGTGGCCGTCATCGGGGTCCCGACGGCAGCCGTTCCCGTGGACGAGGCCTGGGGATCCGTGGCCGGGCTCATGCTCGGGCAGGACATCTCCGACCGCGGCGTGCAGCTCACCGGCAGCCCCGCCCAGTTCTGCCTGGGGAAGAGCTTCGCCGCCTTCGGCCCGACGGGCCCGGCGCTGGTGTCGGTGGACAGCTTCGCCGACCCCGACGACATCGGCCTGTGGTGCGACGTGGCCGGTGAGCGCATGCAGGAGGCACGCAGCGGCCTCCTCATCTTCAGCGTGCCGACGCTGGTGGCGTACCTGTCGTCCATCACCGCGCTGTTCCCGGGTGACCTGATCTTCACCGGGACCCCGTCCGGTGTGGGCATGGCCCGGGGCCGGTTCCTCGCCCCGGGCGAGGTGCTGGAGAGCGGCGCCGAGGTCATCGGCGAGCTCCGGAACGTCTGCGTTCCGGGACGGGGGCCCCTGGCGCTCTGATCCGCGGGCGCCGGCCCCGAGACCGCCGACGAACACCCCCGCCGGTGCGCCGCGGGACGGACGCCGGTACCCTCGCCCCATGGACTCCGACGCCGACGCCACGGCCGCGCGCATCCACGACGCCCTGCGGTCGGCGCCCACGAGCTCACCCGCCCATCGGGCGCTGCATGCCAAGGGAACTCTGGCCATGGGTCGGTTCACGGCCACCGGAACGCTGGACGGTCTGACGGTCGCCCGTCACCTGGTGACGGGGTCGACCGGCGCGCTGGTGCGTTTCTCCCATCCCGGGGGCGACCCCGACGCACCCGACGCGGCACCCGGCGGCCGGGGCATGGCCGTCAAGCTGAGCACGTTGCAGGGCAGTCACGACCTGGTGGCGGTCAGTTCGCCGGCGTTCCTGGCGCGCGACGGGGCCGCCTTCCTCGAGCTGCTCGCCGCACGCGCCCCCGATCCCGACACCGGTGTCCCGGATCCGGCCCGCATGCTGGCCTACGTCGAGTCCCACCCGGAGGCGCTCCCGGCGGTTCGGGCGGCCATGGACGCCCGGGTCCCGGCCAGCTACGCCACCCTCGCCTACAACGGGCTGCACACGTTCTTCCTGGTGGACCGGGACGGGGTGCGCCGGCCGTTCCGGTACTCGTGGGTGCCGGTCGGCGGCGAGCAGTTCCTCGACGATCCGCCGTCGGGGCTCGATCTGGCGTCCGAGCTCGCCGAGCGGCTCTCCGGCCCACCGGAGGGAGCCGCCTTCGATCTCACCGTCCACCTGGGCCTGGCCGGCGACCCGACCGGTGACCCCACCGCGCTGTGGCCCGAGCGACCGACCCGCGTGGCCGGACGGCTGCAGCTCGATGCCCCGGCCGACGGCGGCGGGCCGGTCATCTTCGACCCGAACAACGTGGTCGACGGGGTCGCCGTCGACCACGACGACGAGATCCTGCGCCTGCGCGGCTCGGTGTACGGCCTCAGCTACGCCACCCGGACCGCGGCCGACGACCGACCGTGAGTCCCTCGGGAGCGACGGCGCACCCCGTCCCCCTGCCGGCGGGTCCACCCCCGGATCCCGGCCCCGTCACCGGCGGTCACGGGGTCCCGAGCTAGGGACCTTCGGCCCTGGTCCACGGTGATCCACATCCGCATCCTGGGACATGCTGGCACATGAAGGCACGAAGTGTCTCATCGATGCACCGCTGACCAAGGGGGTACGGCATGTCACTGGGACTCGACCTGGGCTATCTCGAGCGCTCGGCCCGTGGGGAGTTCGATCTCGGATGGCTCCGGGACACCCAGTCGGAGTGGGGGGTGCGTGCCGTGCCGTCGAAGACGGGGCTGACCATGCGGGACATCTCCATCGGCTCCTACGGCGAGGTGCCCGACCACGCACCGCTGCGCACCATGGCCCCCCGGGGTTCCGACGTCGAGCCCGGCGTGCCCGACATGGGCTACACCATCAACGACAGGGCCGAGGTCTGGGCCGACAACGTCCTCGACCTCTACGAGGAGGCGGTGAGCCGCCAGTGGAGCGCCACCCGGGACATCCCCTGGCGTGATCTGGCACCGCTCGATCCCGACGTCGAGCACGCCATGTGCCAGTTGGCCACCGTGCTCTCGGAGGTCGAGATGGTCGCCGCCGACTTCCCGGCCAAGTGGCTGTGGCGGATCAACCACGACTTCGTCGAGGCCAAGATGTTCCTCTGCACCCAGGTGATGGACGAGGCCCGGCACACCGAGGTGTTCCGCAAGCGGGCCCTGGCCAACGGCGGCGGGCTGGGCAGGGCCACGGCCGTCGTCGAACGGTTCCTCCAGCTCATCCTCGACGCCGATTCCTACGACGAGGGCTCCGCGCTGATGCACCTGCTGGGCGAGGGCATCGTGCTCTCGCTGTTCCGGGCCGGTGCGGCGCTGTCGCCCTCGCCGGTCGAGCAGCAGATCTTCCGGCTGTGCATGCAGGACGAGGCCCGCCACGTCGCCTACGGCACGATGCACCTCCGCTACCGGCTCGCGCAGGATCCGTCGATGGCCGAGGACTTCCACGCCTACCTGGACCAGGGCGAGGAGATCATGGCCGATGATCTTCGCGACACCCGGAGATCGTGGAGCCCACGGCCATCCTGGCCGCCGGGAGCGTGGAGGCGGCCTGCGAGCTCGGGCACCGCGGCGGGTGACGTGCTCCGACTGCAGATCGTCGGGGACTACCTGAAGCGGTGCGACCACGCCGGCCTCGAGCCGGCGCGGGACGGCTCCACCTGCCCGACGCCATCATCGACGGCGTGCCCGGTGCGCGTCGGCCGAGGTGGCGGTCTGATGGCGCCGATCGACGCGCCCTTCCCGTCCTCCGCCTGGTTCGTACGAGCTGGTCGTCCCGGGCCACCGCCGACGCCGACCGCCCTCGAGCGGCTCGGCATCGCCGACCTGCGGTTCGGCATGGAGGTGCTGCTGCCCGACGGGACCCGGCAGCTCTTCGGCCTGGTGCTCGACGGGTACGACATCGGCGTCCGCCGGCGCCGTGGACGAGGTCGGATTCGCACCTGACGTCGTCGTCTCCGGACCCCTCGAGGCCTGGACCGAGATGGTCGGACTGGATCGAGGAGCAACGGTCCCGCCGACAGCGCCCACTCGCTCAACGGGCTGACCATCGCCGGGATCCCCCTCAGGTGCGCGCACCCGGATGCCATGGGAAGCGACAAGTTCTACCGGTTCATGGGGACGCTGCAGGCGATCTTCGACGCCGCCGCCGACGAGCCCGTCCCGGCCGGGAGGCCTGACGGTGGCCCTCGAGATCGACGACGCCGAGTGCCTCGGGCTGCGGGGCGTGCGAGTCGGCGTGTCCGCAGGGGGCGGTCGACGCAGCGTGCGGCGTTCCCGGTCGCCTACGAGATCGACCCGCTCCTCTGCAACGACTGCCGCCGGTGCCTGGTGGTCTGCCCGGTCGACGGCCTGGTGGCCGACCGGCGACTGGGCCGTGTGCCACGGTCGTGGCTGCCCGCTGTCGTCGCACCGCTACGCCGGGATCGAGTGCAGCGAGGGCAGGGAGGTGTGCCCGACCTGCGGTTCGGTGCTGTGGCGGGAGGACGGGGGACCCTGGACGTGCCGGGCGTGCGCGGCCGCCGTCGACGGGAGCCGGGCGGCGTCCTGTCCCAAGGTCCGACGGGCCCGACGGCTGCTCGCCGAAGCCTCCCCGGGGTAGCCGGTGACGGACGCCCCGGTGGACGCCCCCGTCGGCACCGCCGCGGACCGGCGGCCGGCGCGCCGCCGGGTGCCCGGGCGTAGGCTCTGGCGGGCACGCCGAGAGGAGCGACCGTGAATGCTGAAGGCTGGTACCTCGACCCGTACGGGCTCCACGAAGCCCGCTGGTTCTCCGACGGGGCACCCACGTCCCTGGTGCGTGACGCCGGCACCGAATCCCAGGACCCTCCGCCCGACGCTCCGGTCCCGGTGACGCTCGAGCCCGTGCCCGAGACCGTGACCGACGACACGGACCTGCTGCGGGCGGACACCACCGAGGACGACGTGGACGATGCCGTCTGGGACGTCTTCTCGGAGAGCAGCGGGGGGGACTGAGCACCCGACCGGCGGTGCCCCGTCCAGCGGTGGGGCGCCCCGGTGCGGTTCGGGCGGTTCCGGCGGTGCGGTCAGGAGGTCCCGGCGTCGGCGAGGAGGCGCTCGTCGTCAGCCATCAGCACCCGGGCCAGCTCGCGGATCATCTCGACCACTTCGGGGTGATCCCCCGGGTGCCAACCCTCCAGCAGGTCGCTGAGCGTGTCGCGTCGGGCCGTGGTCAGCCGGTCGATGGCGTCGTCCCCGGTGCGGGTGAGCTCGAGGCGCCGGCCGTCGCCCTCTCCCACGCAGGCGATCATCCCGGCGGACTCCAGCTCGTCGACCCCTCCACGGAGCAGGCCGGGATCCACGCGGAGCCGGGCGCCGACCTCCTCGACGGTCGCGTCCGGCCGGTCGGCCACCCGGTAGAGGAGCCAGCAGGCACGGGGGTCGAGGTCGAGTCCCGCCCGCCCGGCCAGCGTCTCGTAGAGCTCGCGCCGGTTTTCGCGGCTGATGGCCCGCTCGAGGATGCGCTGGACCTCGTCGAGGGAGTTCCGCGGCGACGGCAGGCCCAGGTTCTCGGCCGGCTCCGAGTCCCGGATGGCCTTGCGGAGGGGGACCTCGGGCAGGGTCCAGCTGAGCAGGAACGCCACGAAGGCGATGGGCACGCCGATCAGGAACATCGTCTGGATCGTGTGGGAGATCCCGTCCACGACGCCGGCCCGTACCGCCGGGGGGAGGTGGTGGATGGCCGCAGGGTCGTCGGTGCCGAGGCGGAGCCCACCGGGCACGGCCTGCAGGTGGAGCGCCCGGAGGACGTTGCCCGTCAGGATGTTCGCGAAGATCGCCCCGAAGACGGCGGTCCCGAACGATCCACCGATGGAGCGGAAGAACGTGACGCCCGACGTGGCGGTCCCGAGCTCCTCGTAGGGGACGGCGTTCTGCACGGCGACGGTGAGCACCTGGAGGACGAGCCCGAGCCCGAACCCGAACACGCACATGTACCCCGCCGCCGCCCAGGCGCCGGTGTGGACCCCGATCAGGGACATCAGGTAGAGGCCGAGGGTCATCAGCGCGGTGCCCACCACCGGGAAGACCTTGTAGCGGCCCCACCGGCTGACCAGCAGCCCGGACCCGACGGAGGCCACCAGCAGGCCGGCCATGAGCGGGAACAGGCGGAGGCCGGACTGGATGGCGCTGACGCCCCGGACGTCCTGGAAGAAGAGTGGGAGGAACGTCAGCGCACCGAACATGGTGAACCCCACGACGAACCCGATGGCGCTGGTGGCGCTGAAGACCCGGTTGGCGAACAGCCGCAGCGGGATGATCGGCTCGGCGGCCCGCCGCTCGGCCAGGAGGAACAGGCCGGCGAACACGACGCCGGCGACGCCCAGGCCGACGATGAACGGCGATCCCCACGGATACGAGGACCCGCCCAGGCTGGTGAAGAGCACCAGCGACGTGGCGGACAGCGCGATGAGCGCGGTGCCCAGGTAGTCGATGACGTGGCTCACCCGGGTGGACGCGCCGGGGAGTGCCACCGCCGTCACGACGAGGGCGACGGCGGCGACGGGCACGTTGATGTAGAAGATCCACCGCCAGGAGAGGTAGTCGACGAAGATCCCGCCGATCAGCGGGCCGATGACCGACGTCACGCCGAACATGGCCATGAAGAGACCCATGTAGCGGCCGCGCTCGCGGGGGGACACCACGTCGCCGAGGATCGTCATCGCACCGATCTGGAGGCCTCCGCCCCCGAGGCCCTGGATGGCCCGGAAGGCGATCAGCTGGACCATGGAGTGGCTCAGCCCCGACAGCATCGATCCGGCCAGGAAGATGACGATGGCGGCCTGGAAGAAGATCTTCCGGCCGTAGAGGTCGCCCAACTTCCCCCACAGCGGGGTCGAGACCGTCGAGGCGAGGAGGTAGGCGGTGACCACCCAGCTGAGGTGCGACGCGCCGTGGAGGTCGCCGACGATGGTCGGGAGCGCGGTGGACACCACGGTCTGGTCGAGCGCCGCCAGGAACATCCCCAGCATCAGCGCACCGATGATGGCGAGCACCTGCCGGCGGGGCAGCGCCCGCTCCGGCTCCTGGAGTACGTCCCCCGTGCTGTCGGGCCCGACGCTGTCCGGCATGGTCGTGGTCGCTCCTCCCGTCCCCGTCGAAGCTACGCGCTCGTGCCCCCCGACCGGACGGATCCCGAGGGCCCCACCGGCCCCGCCGCCACCGTGCGCACGCCCGCACCGGCCCCGCCGCCACCGTCCCCACCGCCCAGCGCCCAGCGCCCGGAGGCCGACGGAACGGAGGCCGACGGGACGGAGCCGAAGTACGGTGGCGGGGGGGGGCATGCGCGCGAGGGGGACGGGATGGCGACGGCCGGACGCACGGTGGACGACTTCCAGGGGGCGGCGCTGGCCGGAGGGGACCGGGCCGACGCCGTGCGCGCCGCGGCGGCCCTGCGCGCCGGGGACGTCGAGGCGGGACACGAGGTGGCCGCCCTGGCCCTCCACGTGGCCGTGGGCGCTCCGGAGCTCGTGGTCGACGTCTACGACGGGCTGTGCGAGGGCTGGCTGGGCGCCGCTCCCGACGGTCCGGAGGTGTCCGGACCCACGGTCGCCGCCGCCGATACGACCGGCGTCGTCGACGACCGGTTGTGGGAGGGCCTGTGGTCCCTGGTCTTCGACCCGGACGCCGGTCGCGACCCGGCCGGCATCACGGTGCGGACGGCCGCGCTCGCCGCGTTCCTGCCGCCGACGTTCCACGAGCGGGTGGCGGCCATGGCTCGGTGCTACCCGGGCGTGACCGATGCGGCCGCCGCCGGGATCCCACCGCGCTACACGCTCGAGGAGCTGGCCGCGTGTCCCCGCGACTCGCTCGGCGGCTCGATGCACGCCTTCGTGGTGGACAACGGGTTCGACCTCGAGGTGCTCGACCGCGACTCGCTCGGGCTCCGCGAGCTGCCTCCGCCGCTCGACTACTGCAACGTCCGCATCCTGCAGTGCCACGACATCTGGCACCTGGTGGCGGGACACGCCACGTCGGGCCTCCACGAGGTGTCGATCTCGGGATTCCAGATGGCCCAGTTCGGCCACCACTACTCGTCCATGTTCCTGGGGATGCTCCAGACCAAGATCGCCTTCACCCAGCCGCCGGAGGCCATGACCTTCACCCTGGACACGGTCCTGACCGGCTACCGCCACGGCCGCCGGACGCCGCCGTTGCTCGGGGTGGAGTGGGAGGAGCTCTGGGGGCTGCCCGTGCCCGAGATCCGCGCCCGGCTCGGGGTGACCCCCTACGACTCGCCGTATCCGGCGTGGATCCTGGAGGAGCTCCAGGGCCAGCAGCCCCGTCAGGCCTGACGGGCCGCCACCCGTCCGCGGACGCCACCGCGTCCGCCGAGGTCACACGGCCCGGTCGAGCACCGTGAAGGTCATGCCGGCCGACTGGAGCCGGGTGCGCAGCGCGGGGCCGATGGCCGACGCCGTGGTGACCTGTCCGGCCGTGGCCGGGAGGTCGTCGAGGGCGAGGGAGAGTGCGGCCTCGCCGATCATCTTGGACGTCTCGGCGTAGCCGGGATCGCCGCCGGCCACCTCGGTCACCACCCGTTGGCCGCCGCCCACGCCGACGAAGCGGACGGCGAACCACCCGGCCTCGCGCTGGGCGGCGGTCGGGCCGCTCCCCGGGGGGCGGAGCCGGGACAGCGCCCTGCGGGCCGCCGGCACCTGGGCCACGGCCACGAGGGCGCCCACCCCGCCGAGCAGTCCGGCCAGGGCGACGGGACTGTCGCCGGCCCACAGGTGGGCGTAGTGGAAGTCCGGTCCGTAGCGGGGGAGCTGGCGGGCGGACTCGGCCACGATGAGCGGATCGATGGTGGGCATCGGCGCCACCCACCATCCCGTGGCGGGATCGTGGCCGGGGCGGCCCGCGTCGACGGTCACGGAGCGTCCCTCGGGGTCCGGCTCCACCAGCCGCCGGATGTCGTGCACCGTCCGGCCCCGGCGCAACCGTCCCATGACCTCGAGGGCGGAAGCCGCCGTGCCACCCGAGAACGTGCCGCGCATCCTCACGTAGCCGCGGACCGAGAGGGGCACGTCCTCGGGCAGGTGGTCGACGGTGAACTGCGCGCCGAGGTCGTGCGGCACCGAGTCGAAGCCGCAGGCGTGGACGAGCCGGGCGCCGGTCGCCACCGCCCGGGCGTGGTGCGCGAGGTAGGTGAGGTCCACGAACTCCGGCTCGCCGGTGAGGTCCAGGTAGTCGGTGCCGGTGTCCGCACACGCCGCCACGACCGGGCCGCCGTGCACCAGATAGGGCCCGACGGTGGTGACGAGCACCCGGGTCCGGGCGGTCAGCTCGCGGAGGGAGCCGGCGTCGGTGGCGTCCACGACGACCAGTTCGGGATCGCCTCCGGTGCGGACGGCGACCCCTTCGAGCTTGGCCGGACTGCGCCCGGCCAGTCCAATGCGGACGGCCGAGGGCGCGTGCGCGGCCAGGTACGCGGCAACCAGACCGCCGGTGAACCCGGTGGCACCGAGCACGACGATGTCGAGGTCGCGGGGTTCGGAGGGCATGCGGGCGATGCTAGCGATCCGGGGCCCGACGGACCGCTCCCGGTCCCGGCGGTCCACCCGGTCCACCCGGTCCACCCGGTCCGGGCGGGGGCCGGCGCATCAGCGGGCGGTGATGTACTCCATCAGCTCGTTGCGGTCCTTCTCGAGCTCGCCCATCCGGCTCTTCACGACGTCGCCGATGCTGACGATCCCGCACAGGAGACCGTCCCGGACGACCGGGACGTGGCGGATGCGGTGCTCGGTCATGAGGGTCATGAGGGAGTCGACGGTGTCCTCCGGCGTGCACCGGCGGACGGACGAGGACATGACCGAGGACACGGGCTGGGCCAGCACGTCGGCGTGGAGCTCGCTCAGGCCGCGGACCACGTCGCGTTCGGACACGATCCCGTCGATGGTCCCGTCGCCGGGCGACACGACCAGGGCGCCCACCCGGTGGCGCACCAGTTCGGCCACGGCCTGCCCGATGGTGGCCGACTTCGGGACGGTCGCCACCGCGTCCCCCTTCGCCTGGAGTATCGCGGCAACGAGCATCGGTCCCCCTTCCGGGCGGGCGTCTGGACGTCCACCCCGGGCGCCCCGCGTCCGGGGCTCCGTGGGGTCATCTTCGCGCCGGGATGTGGAAAAGGGAATCGGTTTCTGTTTCCCGCGTCTTCGGGCCCCGGGCCCAGCGAGACCGCCGCCCGGACCGGCGTTCGGTGCGGTTTCGTTGCCGGGAGGAGTAGTTGAGTTGCCTCCGGGTCTGGCCTAGTGTCCCCCCAGGTAGATGAATAGCCGCTGAACTCCCGGTGAATTGCGACCGGGGGTCGGCGGCCGAACAGAATCGGGTGACGCATGAAGCCAGTGGGCAAGTTCCGAAATGGCGTCCGGGTGGGAATGGTGGTCGCCGTCCTGGCCACCGGTGCACTGGCCGCAGGGTGCAGTTCCGGATCGAGTGGCACCGCCGCCAACACCTCGTCCGGCCAGACCACGGCGACGTGGGCCGAGGCGCCCCAGACGCCGCCCAACTACATCTTCCCGTTCATGAGCCTGGCGTTCTTCAGCGTGTCGAACTCCGAGCAGTTCCAGTACCTCATGTACCGCCCGCTGTACTGGTTCGGCAACGGGGCCACGCCCGACCTCAACCCGTCGCTGTCGCTGGCCCAGCAGCCGACCTACTCGGCCAACTCCGAGTCGGTCACGCTCAACCTGAAGCCCTACAAGTGGTCGAACGGCGAGACGGTGGACGCCCAGGACGTCATGTTCTGGATGAACATGCTCCACGCCGAGAAGTCGAACTGGGCGGGCTACTCACCCGGAGCGATTCCGGACGACATCTCGAGCATCACCGTGAACAGCCCGACACAGCTGACCATGCAGCTGACGTCGCCGGTCAACACCTACTGGTTCACCTACAACCAGCTGTCGCAGATCACGCCGATGCCGGCCGCCTGGGACATCACGGCGACCGGCGGGGCCCCCGACTCGGGCGGCTGCGCCACGGCCGCGTACGGCACCGCGGACACGGCGTGCGCCGCCGTCTACACCTTCCTGTCCAAGCAGGCGGGATACGACCCGGCGAATCCGAAGGCGGCCAACAACTCGCTGTCCACCTACGCCACCAACCCGCTGTGGCAGGTGGTCGACGGTCCGTGGAAGCTCACGAACTTCGACGCCAGCGGCAATGTCACGATGACCGTCAACAGCAGCTACTCGGGACCGACCAAGCCGACGATCAAGACCTTCCAGGAGGTCCCGTACACGTCCGACTCGGCCGAATTCAACGCGCTGGTGGCCGGCAAGGTCGACGTGGGCTACCTGCCCGAGGCCGACGTGACGGCACCGACGACCAATCCGCTGGTCGCCGGTCCGAACAACCCCCGGCTGTCGGGCACGTACTCGCTGAGCCCCCTGTACAGCTGGTCGATCAACTACTTCCCGTACAACTTCAATTCGACGGGTGACAACGGTGCGGCCGGGAAGATCTTCAGCCAGCTGTACTTCCGCCAGGCCGTCCAGCTCCTGGTCGACCAGCCGCTGTACAACCAGAAGATCAACAAGGGCTACGGGGTCGGCACCTACGGCCCCGTGCCGAGCGAGCCGGAGAACAACTTCGTCTCCGCCGAGGTGAAGAACAACCCGTATCCGTACAATCCGTCGAAGGCCATCTCGCTGCTGAAGGACCACGGCTGGACGGTCGTGCCCAACGGCACGTCGACCTGTGCCGACCCGGGGACGGCCGCCAACCAGTGCGGCGCGGGCATCCCGGCCGGAGCGAAGCTCGACTTCGACCTGCCCTACGAGTCGGGGGCCGACGTGGTCACCCAGCTGATGAACGCCGAGAAGTCCTCGTGGGCCCAGGCCGGCATCACGATGAACCTCTCGCAGGAGTCGTTCAACACGGTGATCGGCAACTCGACCCCGTGCTCGGGCTCGGACTGCACGTGGGAGCTCGCCAACTGGGGCGCCGGCTGGATCTTCTCGCCGGACTACTACCCGACCGGCGAGGAGATCTTCCAGACCGGTGCCGGGTCGAACTCGGGCAGCTACTCCGACCCGACCAACGACGCCAACATCACGGCCACCAACACCACCCAGACGCCGCTCACCACGTACGAGAACTACCTGGCCGAGCAGCTGCCCGTGGTGTTCCAGCCGAACACGGTGACCTCGCTCACCGAGATCGCCAAGGGACTCAGCGGGGCCACCCCCCAGAGCGTATTCTGGGCGCTGACCCCGGAGAACTGGCGGTTCGGCGGCTGAGTCCCCACGGCGGGAACAGAACTCCCGTCGTGGTTCGATCGTAGGGATGGGGAGCAGAACCCCCGGTACCGGTGCACGATCCGGGCCGGGGGTTCTCCCCGTTGCGAGGAGCGAGGCGTGGGGCGTCGAAGTGACTGAGGAGCGATGACCGGATACCTGATCCGACGACTGGGGCAGGCGCTCATCGTCATCCTGGGTGTGATCCTCTTCACCTTCGTGCTGGCCCAGCTCATCCCGGGGGGTGAGGCGAAGGCGGTGCTCGGTCCCAAGGCGACCCCGACGACCGTCGCCCTGTTCAACCGGCGCAACGGTCTCGACCAGTCGATCTTCCTGCAGTTCTGGCACTACATCGACGGCATCCTCCACGGCAACCTCGGGTACTCCTACAAGTACAACCAGGGTGTCACCCAGGTGATCATGGAGCGTCTGCCGAAGACCCTCACCCTGGTGACCGCATCGGTGGTGCTGGCGCTGGTCGTCGCCATCCCGCTCGGCATCCTCCAGGTGGTGCGGCGCAACAAGCCGGTCGACTACATCGCCACCGGGGCCTCGTTCTTCTTCTACGCCATGCCCGACTTCCTGGTGGGCACGCTGCTGATCATCTACTTCTCGTTCGACCTGAAGATCTTCCCGGTGTCGCCGCCGACCGACGCGTCGGCCATGGCCGTCTTCACCGACCCCCGGGCGTTCGCCCTCCCCGTCATCACCCTGTGCGTGACCAGCATCGCCTCGTTCAGCCGGTACATGCGCTCCTCGATGATGGACGCCATGGCCGAGGACTACATCCGCACGGCCCGGGCCAAGGGGGCCAGCAACCGCCGCGTGCTCTACGGGCACGCCCTCCGCAACGCGCTCATCCCGATCCTGACCCTGCTCGGCCTGTCGCTGCCAGCCATCGTCAGCGGCGCCCTCATCGTGGAGAACGTCTTCAACTATCCGGGTATGGGGCTCCTCACCGTGCAGTCCGCGTTCAACGACGACATCCCGGTCGTGCTCGGGACGACGCTGGTGATCACCATCGCGACCGTCATCGGGTCCCTCCTGGCCGACATCCTCTACGCGGTGGCCGACCCGCGGATCCGACTGGGGAGTACCTGAGATGACGATTCCACGCGACGATGCCTTCGATCCGGTCTTCAACGACGTCGAGAACGAGACGGCCCTGCCCATCGGGCACGGCGAGTTCATGCGGGCCGGACCCATCTCCGAGCAGGACCCGGACGTGCCGGAGGGGGGCGAGGCGCTGTCGTCCGGCGGCAACCTCCGCCGGATGTACGGCGTCTTCAGCGAGAACAAGCTCGCCGTGGCCGGCGTGGGCGTGATCGTGTTCTTCCTGCTGTTCTGCTTCGTCGGGCCCCACGTCTATCCGACCAACCAGACCGACGCCCAGTACGCACTGCAGCACTCGACCCAGAACGCCCCCCCGGGCAACGGCAATCCGCTGGGCACGGACGAGAACGGCTTCAACATCCTCGGCCGGCTCATGTTCGGCGGACAGGCCTCGTTGATCGTGGGACTGGCGTCGGCGGTCGTGGCCACCATCTTCGGCACCCTCTACGGTGCCGTCTCCGGCTTCTTCGGCGGGTGGCTCGACTCGCTGCTGATGCGCGTCGTCGACATCCTGCTGTCGATCCCGGTGCTCTTCCTGCTCATCGCCCTCGTCACCATCTACCACTCGTCGGAGGCGCTGCTCATCGTGGTCATCGCCTTCGTGAGCTGGCTGGTCCCCGCGCGCCTCATACGCGGGGAGACCCTGTCGTTGCGCATCCGCGAATACGTGCAGGCCGTCCGGGTCATGGGCGGCAGCCGGAACCGCATCATCAACCGGCACATCATCCCGAACGCGGTGGGCACGATCGTGGTGTTCGCCACCTTCCAGGTGGCCGACTCGATCCTGCTGCTGGCCGCCCTCGGGTTCCTCGGCCTGGGCGTGCCGGCTCCCAACACCGACTGGGGCACCATGCTGTCGAACGGCGTCGAGGCCGCCGGCAACGGGTACTGGTGGCAGATCTACCCGGTGGGCATCTGCATCGTGCTCGTGGTCATCGCCTTCAACTACGTGGGCGACGCGCTGCGCGACTCGCTCGAGGTCCGCCTGCAGCAGCGCTAGGCGGAGGGTGCGCCGCTGCGGGATCCACCCCGGTGCGGGATGCAGCCGGTGCGGGACTCAGCCCGCGGCCGTACCCCGGGTGGCCGACAGGGCGACCGGGGTCTGCAGCGGGAAGTGGCAGGCGGCCACGTGGCCGTCACCGAAGTCCTGCATCTGGGGTTCCTCCTCGATGCAGCGCAGCTGCACGGCCGGGCAGCGGGTGTTGAACCGGCACCCCTGGGGCGGGAACATCGACGACGGGAGCTCGCCGGCGACGCGCACCCGGGCGGCGGCCCGCTCGCGGGCCATGGTGACGTCGGCCACGGGCACGGCGTTGAGCAGTCCGACCGTGTAGTGGTGGGCGGAGCGCTCGTAGACGGCCTCGGCCGGGCCGAGCTCCACGATCTTGCCGAGGTACATCACCCCGATGGTGTCGGCCATGTAGCGGACCACGGCGAGGTCGTGGGAGATCATCAGGTAGGTGAGACCGTGGCGGGCCTGCAGGTCCTTCATGAGGTTGAGGATCTGGGCCTGGATCGACACGTCGAGGGCGGAGACGGGCTCGTCGGCCACGATCAGCTTGGGGCCGAGGGCGAGGGCACGGGCGAGTCCGATGCGCTGGCGCTGACCCCCCGAGAACTCGTGCGGGTAGCGGTCGACCGAGTCGCGGCTGAGCCCCACCTCGTCGAGCAGCGAGCCGACCTTCGCCTGCTGCTCGTCGCCGGTGCCGACCTTGTTGACGCGCAGCGGTTCCCGGATGATCGTGCCGACCCGCATGCGCGGGTCCAGGGAGGCGTAGGGATCCTGGAACATCAGCTGCAGATCGCGCCGGTGGCCACCCAGGTCCCGGCCCCGCAGGTGGGACAGGTCGAGTCCCTCGAACGTGATCGAGCCCGAGTTGGCCCTCTCCAGGGCGACGAGGAGTCGTCCGATGGTGGTCTTGCCGCATCCCGACTCGCCGACCAGGCCGAACGTCTCGCCGCGGCGGATGGAGAAGTTGACCGCGGACACGGCCTTGACCGATCCGACCTGGCGACGGAACACGCCGCCCGCCATCACGGGGAACTCCTTGACCAGCTCGGTGACCTCGATGATCGGGGCGGCTCCGGACACGCCGGCGGCCACGGTGGGGGAGGCGCTCGCCGGGGCGTGCACCTGGACGACGGGCAGCCCGACGTCCGGATCCACGGGATGGAAGCAGGCGAAGCGGTGGGGGACGGCGGACGACGACTCGTCGGAGCCGAGCTCGGGCTCCTCGGTCCGGCACCCGTCGGTGGCGAACTGGCAGCGCGGGGCGAACCGGCAGCCCACGATGGTCTTCGAGAGGTCGGGTGGGAGACCCGGAATCGACAGCAGGCGCTCGTCGCGGCGCTGCTCCAGCTTCGGGACCGAGGCCAACAGGGCCTGGCTATAGGGGTGCCGGATCCTGGTGAAGAGCTCGCCGGTCTCGGCCTCCTCGGCCACCTTGCCCGCGTACATGACGACGACCCGGTCGGTCCGCCCGGCGATCACGCCCATGTCGTGGGTGATCAGGACGACGGCCATGTGCAGTCGTTGGCGCAGGTCGTCGATGAGGTCGAGGATCTGGGCCTGGATGGTGACGTCGAGGGCCGTGGTGGGTTCGTCGGCGATCAGGAGCTTCGGCTCGCAGGCCAGGGCCATGGCGATCATCACCCGCTGGCGGAGGCCACCGGACAGCTCGTGGGGGTACTGGTCGAGGCGTTCCTCGGGTTGGGGCATCTCGACCTGGCGCAGCACCTCGAGGGCACGGGTGCGGGCCTCCTGACGGCTCACGTCGCGGTGCAGCAGGACGCCCTCGCAGATCTGGCGCCCGACGGTCATCGTCGGGTTCAGCGACGTCATCGGGTCCTGGGGGATGAGGGCGACCTCGTCGCCCCGCACCGACCGCATCTCGCGCTCGTCGAGTCCGGCCAGGTCGCGCCCGAGCAGCGTGACGGACCCGCCCGTCAGGTGGCCGTTGTTGGGCAGGAGGCGCATGATGGACAGCCCGGTGGTGGACTTGCCGCAACCGGACTCGCCCACCACACCCACGCACTCACCCTCGGAGACGTCGAAGGAGACGCCGTCGACCGCCACGACCGATCCGTGGCGGAGGTGGAACTCGGTGCGCAGGTCACGCAGCTGGAGCACGGGTGCCATGCGGAGAGTGTAGCCACCACCCCCGTGCGGTCACAGGTGTCCCGGCACACCGCCGCCCGGTACGCGACGGCTCAGACGGTCACCTCGGACTGCAGCCGTTCGGACGCCTCGATGAACTCCTCGACCATGGAGAAGATGACGTCCTTCGCCTTGCGGACGGTGGTGGCGCGGCCGATGACCTGGCCGCACGGGTTGAAATTCACGTCCTTGGCCTGCTCCGGGTACCGGTGCCCGCGCGACACGGCCTCGATGGCCACCATCATCTGCAGCGGCATGGGCAACGGGTCCGGCGTGTCCTCGGACTCCCACGCGTCCGTCCAGTCGTTGCGGAGCATGCGGCAGGGCTTTCCGGTGAACGAACGGGACCGTACCGTGTCGCGGCTCGAGGCGGCCAGGTACGTCTCCATCTGCTTCGCCGGGAGGTCGGCCTCCTCGACGGTGAGCCACAGGGTGCCCGACCACACGCCCTGGGCGCCCAGGGCCATGGCCGCGGCCATCTGGCGTCCGCTGCCCACGCCGCCGGCCGCCAGGACCGGGATCGGGTCGACGGCATCGATGACCTCGGGCCAGAGGACGATGCTCCCGACGTCACCGGTGTGGCCGCCACCCTCCGACCCCTGGCAGATGATGAAGTCGAGTCCGGCGTCCTTGTGGTTCAGGGCGTGCTTGACCGATCCGGCCAGTGCCCCGATGAGCAGCCCGGCGCCCTGCACCTTCTCGACCACGTCCGGGGGTGGCGTGCCCAGCGCGTTGGCGATCAGCTTGACGTTCGGGTGGTCGAGCGCCACGTCGACGAGGCCTGCGGCGTGTGCGGCCGTCCAGCCGATCATGCCGTTGGACGTGCGCTCGTCCTCGGGGATCTCGGGCACACCGTGGTCGGCCAGGATCTTGAGGGCGAACGCCTTGTGCCCGGCCGGTACCAGGCCGCGGATCATCGCCTCCAGTTTGTCGGGGTCCGTCTCGTCCATGCCCTCGTACCTGGCGGGGATGACGATGTCGACCCCGTAAGGCCGGTCGCCCACGTGCTCGTCGATCCAGGTCAGTTCGACCTCGAGCTGCTCGGGGGTGAAGGCGATGGCCCCGAGCACCCCGATCCCACCGGCGTTGGTGACCGCGGCGACGACGTCTCTGCAGTGGGTGAAGGCGAAGATCGGGAATTCGATGCCGAGGCGGTCACAGATCTCGGTGTGCACGGCGGGACTCCTCGGTGGTCGGCGGACGATCGGTCCGTTCGGGCGGGTGCGATGGCGAAGGGGACGGGGACGGGGACGGGGCGGGAGCGGCCCGGGTGGCAGGTGCGGTGAGGCCCACCAGGGCGGAGAGCCCGCGCCGGGCCAGGTCGTCGGTGACCGAGGCCGGGTCGAGCCGCTTCTGCAGGGAGAGTCCGGTCAGCAGGGCCTTGACCAGGACGGCGAGCTCCTCGGGTGGGGCGGTGGGCTCCGCGCCGACCGCCGCCGTCCAGGTGTCGATGCGCCGGGCGCTGTAGCGGAGGGCCTCGGCGTTGCGGACCCGGACCACCTCGGCGACCTCGGGATCGCGGGCGGCCCGCAGCCAGAGCTCGTGTTCGAGCAGCGGCCACGGCGACGACGCGCGTTCGGAGGTGTCGGACACGTTGGCCCACACCGCGCCGAGCTGTGCGGCGGGGGAGTCGGATAGGGCCACCTCGGCCAGCAGGACGGTGAGGACCGAGTCCTTCCAGGAGTCCAGCAGGGCCATGAGCAGGCCCTGCTTCGACCCGAAGTGGGCGTAGACGGCACCGGACGTGCGTCCGGCCGCCCCGGCGACCGCGTCGACCGACACGGCGTCGAAGCCCTGGTCGGCGAAGAGTTCGGCGGCCGCGGCCAGCAGGCGGGCCCGCGTCTCGGCCTTGCGTTCCCCCTGCGTCCTGGTCATCCGCTCCGTCCGGTGGTCGTCGCCTGCGGTGAGGAACCTACATATATCGGAAGCGTTATGCAACCTGGGGGCCCGACCGCGCCACCGGGCCTCGGGCAGAGGACGCCGCCGCCCGGCCGACGTCGTCCGGGCGGTGCCGCGGTGCCGCCCCTACAGTGGTCGTGTCGACCGACGGAGGTCGCGTCGACCGATCAGCCGACCTGCAAGGGAGCACCATGGCCACCTACGACACCGCCCGCGACACCCTCTACATCGACGGGGCCTGGGTGCCCTCCACCGGCTCCGGCACCATCGACGTCATCGACTCCACCACCGAGGAGGTGCTCGGGACGGTGCCCGAGGGCACTCCGGCGGACGTGGACCGCGCCGTGGCGGCGGCCAGAGGCGCGTTCCCGGCATGGTCGGCGCTGTCGGTGGCCGAACGCACCGCCTACCTGACCACCGCCGCCGCCGGACTCGGTGCCCACATGGACTCCCTGGCGGACCTCATCACCCATGAGGTCGGGATGCCGCGGATGCTCTCCCAGCTCGTCCAGGTCGGACTCCCGATGAACTCCTTCGCCACCGCGGCGCAGGTGGCCGCCGACTTCACGTGGGAGCAGGAGGTGGGGAACTCGCTCGTCGTCCGCGAACCCATCGGCGTCGTCGGCTGCATCACGCCGTGGAACTACCCACTGCACCAGATCGCCGCCAAGGTGGCGCCGGCCCTGGCCGCCGGCTGCACCGTCGTCGTGAAGCCGAGTGAGGTGGCTCCGCTCAACGCCTTCGTGCTGGCCGACATCCTGCACGAGGCCGGTCTGCCGGCCGGCGTCTTCAACCTGGTCACCGGGTTCGGCCCGGTCGTGGGCGAGGCCATCGCCGCCCACCGCGACGTGGACATGGTCTCGTTCACCGGGTCCACCCGGGCCGGCAGGCGCGTCACGGAGGTCGCCGCCGGCACCGTCAAGCGGGTGGCCCTCGAGCTCGGCGGCAAGTCGGCCAACGTGATCCTGGCCGATGCGGACCTGGCCACCGCCGTCCCCGACGGCGTGGGCAAGTGCTTCCTCAACTCCGGACAGACCTGCAGCGCCCTGACCCGCATGCTGGTGCCCAGGGACCGCCTGCCCGAGGCCGAGGAGCTGGCCCGTGCCACCGCCGAGACCTTCACGCCCGGCGACCCGTTCGATCCGGCCACCCGCCTCGGCCCGCTGGTCTCGGCCACCCAGCGCGACCGGGTGCGGATGTACATCGACAAGGGCGTGGGCGAGGGCGCCCGCCTGCTCACGGGCGGCGTCGAGGCCCCCGCGGGCCTCGAGTCGGGTTACTTCGTCTCCCCGACGGTGTTCTCCGATGTCACCCGCGACATGACGATCGCGCGCGAGGAGATCTTCGGCCCGGTGCTCGTGCTCATCCCCTACGACACCGAGGAGGAGGCCGTGGACATCGCCAACGACACCGACTACGGGCTCGCCGGCGGTGTGTGGTCGGGGGATCCCGAGCACGCCAAGGCCGTGGCCCGGCGGCTCCGGACCGGACAGGTCGAGGTCAACGGCGGTTCGTTCAACCCGATGGCGCCCTTCGGCGGCTACAAGCAGTCGGGCAACGGTCGCGAGTTCGGCTCGTTCGGTCTCGAGGAGTTCCTCGAGATCAAGTCGATGCAGCTCTGACGGGACGCCCGCCGCGCCGGAACCTCCGGTCCGGTGTGGTCGCGGGTCGCTCCGGCGGCGTTGCGCCGGCGGTCGGATCCGCCGGTGGTCCGAGGTGACGAGGCGGCGACGTGGTGCCCGGCCCGCCGGGGCTCAGAGTCCGAACTGGTCGTCCACCAGGCCGAGGTGGATGCGGGCGGCGTCCATGTAGGTCTTCTCGCCGATGAAGACGTGCTGCGTCCCCGTGTAGAGGTCCCGGAAGGCCCGCTCGAGGCGCGATCCCTCGCGGATGGCCGATGTCCCGGCGGCGAGGTGGGCCCACTGCACGACCTCCCTGCTCGCCTCGGTGGCGTAGGTCGCGGCCACCCGCAGGTCGGCCCGCATGGTGGGGGTCAGTCCGCCCTGCTCCACCACCTGGCGTTCGGCGGTGGCGAAGGCGTCGAGGACGAGCAGGTGGGCCGCCTGCCACATCGCGGTGTGGTGGGAGAGGCCCTTCTGGAAGGTGGCGCGGTTGGCGAGCGCCCCGTCGTCGCCCATCCGGACCTTGGTGCGGGCCAGTTCGGCCACGTCGTCGAGCATGCTCCTCGCCACGCCGAGCGCCCACGACGCGTGGCCGGCGGCGGTGATGGGCATCAGGCCCATCCTGAAGGCGGGCGATCCGCCCCGCAGGGGGGTGGTGGTGAAGAGCTCGAAGGTTCGTGTCTCGGGTACGAAGAGATCGGTCACGTTGTAGTCGTAGCTACCGGTACCCCGGAGTCCCTGGACGTGCCAGCCGTCGGCGAACACGATCTCGTGCCGGGGGACGACGGCCACCAGCAGGGGCGGGATCCCGTCGTCGCCCACCACCAGCTCGCCGTCGACCGTGGGCATGAACCCGGCGGCGACGTACTCGGCGTGCCCCGTGCCCGAACCGAACTGCCAGGCGCCGGACACCCGGTAGCCGCCCTCCACCGACTCGCCGAGGCCGTTCGGGAAGAACTGCCCCCCCATGGTGACCAGATTGCCGTGGTCGGTGAAGACCTCGGCGAATCCCTCGTCGGGGAGGTACGCGGCGCAGGCCGCCGACGAGGGGAGGTTGGCGATGCCGATCCAGCCGAGGGACCCGTCCTGCCAGGCCAGCTCGATCCACGTCTCGATCATCTCGGCGAAGGACGGCTCGGACCCGCCGGCCTCGACCGGGTTGAAGCGTTGCATGAGCCCCGACTCCCACAGGGCCTCGACGGTGCGGGCCGTCAGCGTGCGCCGTCGCTCGCTCTCGGCCGACTCCTCGGCCACGAGCTCGCGCAGCGAGCGGGCGGCCTCCGGCGCGGACAGGGTGGCGTTCATACGACCCCCATCTGCTGGAGGAGTCCGGCACGGAACCCGGCGGTGAACCCGCCGTCCACCACCATGGCCTGACCGGTCATGAACGACGCGTCGTCGGACACCAGGAACGCGGCGGCCGCGGCGATCTCGGAGGGCCTGCCGAACCGGTTGAGGAGGTGCCGGTCGTGCATCTTGTCCCGGTAGATCTCGACCCCTGGGGCGCCGATGATGTCCATGAGCAGCGGCGTGTCGACGCCGCCGGGGCAGATGCAGTTGACCCGGATACCGCGGTGGCCGTAGTCGATGGCCATGCACTTGGTGAGCATGACGACGCCACCCTTGGAGGCGTTGTAGGCGCTCCCGCCCTCCGTGCCCTCGATCCCCTCGATCGACGCGATGTTCACGATGGCGCCGCGGTCCGCCTCCAGCATGTGGATCAACGCGTACTTGTCGACCAGGAAGGTGCCCTTCAGGTTGACGTCGACCACCCGGTCCCACTCCGACTCGTCGACGAGGTGGACCGGTCCACCGCCCGCGACGCCGGCGCAGTGCACGAGCGAGTCGAGCCGTCCGTGACGGGCGACCACGTCGGCGAAGGCGTCGCGGACAGCCGCCTCGTCCCGCACGTCGAGGGGGTAGTCGACCCCCTCGGTCCGGTCCATGGTGGCGACCGTCGCCCCCTCCTCGGCCAGCCGCACGGCGGTGGCCGCACCGATGCCCGACGCGCCCCCCGTCACCACGGCGACGGTGCCGTCCAGTCGTCCCATCGGTCCTCCCCTCGGGCCTCCGTTCCCGGCGTGGTCGCCGGGCTCCGGTCGACCGAACCTACGAGCGTGCGGCGACACCGGTCAAGATCGCGGCGCCGGACGGGCGTACGACCGGCGCCGCGGGGTCCCCCGCCCCGTCGCCGGCGGGTTGGTCAGGGATCGGGGAGGGCGGACAGGAGGTGCTGGCTGAGGTCGCCCACGAGGTCGATGAGGAACCGGCGTTCCGCGAAGTGCCAGGCACCGTCGTCGCGGACGAACCGGTCGTGGTAGCGCCCGGCGATCACGGGCTGCAGGGGCAGGTCCGGCACCTGCTGCAGGACGGTGAAGTAGGAGCGGCAGGTGGCGGTGCCGGCACCGTCGTCGACCTCGATGATGAGGTTGGAGGTGACGTGCTTCGTCCTCGGGGTGCCGTCCGGGTACCGCCGGGTGGTCGAGGTGAACATGGCCACGACGGCGTCGTGGCCGGTCAGGACGTCCGGACTGCCGACCGATCCGACCTCGGCCCGTGCCAGGAGGTGGCCCAGGCCGTCGAAGTCGCCGAGGTCGATGAGCTCGGCGTAGCGGTGGACCAGGTTCTGGATGTGGACGGCGGCATCGGTCACGGGTGGCTCCTCGTCGGTCGTGGACTCCGGGCGGTCAGGTGAAGGTCACGTCGGCATCGTCCCAGTAGGCGTGGGCCGACCTGAACCGCCCGTCGTCGGCCGCCTGGAAGACCTCGATGCCCTGGATCCGCATCGTCCCCGTGTCCAGTCCCACGGCGATGGCGAAGTCGATGGCGACGGTGGAGTCGCAGGTGTGCACCGCCCCTGCCGTGAACTCCCAGGACTTGCTGGCGGCGATCCCGTCGGCGAAGAACGAGCGGA
Source organism: uncultured Acidimicrobiales bacterium (assembly GCA_963814655.1). Lineage (GTDB taxonomy): Bacteria > Actinomycetota > Acidimicrobiia > Acidimicrobiales > RAAP-2 > Bog-756. The sequence goes on from CAWFDU010000001.1 coordinate 70,776, forward strand.
TCGCCTCCCGGCCGACGTTCGGTGGGGCGGAGGCCGGATCGGCCTGCACCGCGTCCTCGGTGAAGAGCGAGGCGATGACCTGCGGGTCCCGGCCGTTGACGGCCGCCACGTAGGTGACGACCGCCTGGCGCAGCTCGTCGGGTGTGGGCACGGTGACTCCTCTGGTGGGGGACGGACGGACGGTGGGGGACGGGGCCCGGTCGCTCGGGTCGGTGGGTCGGTGGGTCGGGCGGGTCAGGCGGGTCGGTCGGGTCGGCGGGTCAGGCGGGTCGGGCGGGTCGGGCGGGTCGGGCGGGTCAGGCGGGTCGGGCGGGTCGGGCGGGTCGGCGGGTCGGGTGGGTCAGGCGCCCATGGCGTGGACGCCGCCGTCGACGTGGACGATCTCCCCGGTCGTCATGGGCAGCAGGTCGGAAAGCAGGGCCAGGCAGGCCCGGGCCACCACGTCGGTGTCCAGCACGTCCCATCCGAGGGGGGCCCGCTCGGCCCACGTGTCCTCGAAGGTGGTGAAGCCGGGGATGGACTTGGCCGCCATCGTCTTGACCGGACCGGCGGCCACCAGGTTCACCCGCACCCGGTCGGGTCCGAGATCGCGGGCCAGGTACCGGGCGAGCGACTCCAGCGCCGCCTTGGACACACCCATCCAGTCGTACGCGGGCCAGGCCACCGTGGCGTCGAAGTCCAGGCCCACGACCGAGGCGCCGGGCCGGTCACCGGTACCGGCGGCCACGAGCAGCGGGCGGAAGGCCTCGACCAGCGCCTTGAGCGAGTAGGCCGACACGTGGAGGGCGACCTGGACCTGGTCCCAGTCGGCCCGGAAGATGTCTCCGCCCAGGCACTCCGGTGGGGCGTAGCCGATGGCGTGGACGAGCCCGTCCATGCGGTCCCACCGTTCGCCGAGGGACGCCGCCGCCGCCGTCAGCTGAGCGGGCTCGGTGACGTCGATCTCCAGGACCTCCGCCTCGGACGGGAGCTTCCGTGCGGTGCGACGGGTCAGGGACAGGCCGCGCCCTGCACCGCTGAGGACGACGTCGGCACCCTCCTGCTGGGCGGTGCGGGCCACGGCGAAAGCCAGCGAGGCGTCGGTCAGCACGCCGGTCACGAGGATGCGCTTGCCGTCGAGGAGTCCCATGCGCCGCCAGGGTACTGCCCGGCGCGGTGCCGGGGCGTCGTTCCGCCGTGGCGCACCGCACGCGGGTGCGGGGGACGGCGGGGGACGGTGGGGGAGGGCGGGGGACGAAGCGTTCGGCGGGGAGGCCGTGGCGCCGACGGACGTGCCGCGACCGGCGCGTCGTGTCGGACGACGGGGACGGTGTGCCTAGGGTGGGGCCATGCGAATCGGAATCCTTGGAGGAACGGGTCCGGCCGGACGGGGACTGGCCGTGCGGCTGGCCGCCGCCGGCGACGACGTCGTGCTCGGGTCCCGCGACGCCGGGCGTGCCGCCGGCGTGGCCGACGACCTCGTCGGCGCGTGGCCCGGGCGTTCGCTCGCCGTATCGGGCGCCTCGAACGAGGACTGTGCGTCCGCCGACCTCGTGGTCATGGCCACCCCGTGGGACGGAGCCGTGGGCACCGTGCGGCCGCTGGCCGGGACGCTCGCCGGCAAGGTGGTCGTCTCCATGGCCAACGCCCTGGTCAAGGAAGGACGCGAGTTCCTGGCCCTGATGCCGCCCCGTGGTTCGGTGGCCGCCACCCTCCAGGCCGTGCTCCCGAGGTCCCTGGTGTCCGCGTCCTTCCATCACCTGCCCGCTTCCGAGATGGAGCGGCTCGACGCACCGTTGGCCGCCGACGTCCTGGTGTGTTCGGACCACCCCGAGGCGAGCGAGGCCACGGTGGCACTGGTCGACCGGATCGAGGGCCTGCGCGGGATCGACGCGGGGAGCCTGTCCCAGGCGGCGGCGATCGAGGCGTTCACCGCGGTCCTCATCACGGTCAACATCCGGCACAAGGTCCACGCCGCGGTGCAGCTGTCCGGTTTCGCCGAGGCGTGAGCGCCGGGACCTTCGACGCGTGATCCACCTCTACGACACGGCCCGACGGGAGATCGTCCCGTTCGAACCCCGCGAGACGGTGACGTTGTACTCGTGCGGCATCACGCCGTACGACTCGGCCCACCTGGGTCACGCCCAGGTCTACCTGACGTTCGACATCCTCCAACGCCGGCTGCGGGACCTCGGCCACGAGACCCGGTGCGTCCGCAACGTCACCGACGTGGACGACGACATCCTCCGCAAGGCACGCGAGCTCGGCGTCCACTACCTGGACCTGGCGGCCGAGGAGATCGCCCGCTTCGACCGGGACATGGACGCCCTGGGACTGATCCCGGCATGGTCGGAACCGCGGGCCACCTCGGCCATCGCCGACATCCTCACCCTGATCGGTGCGGTGCTCGACTCGGGGAACGCCTACCAGTCGGGCGGGGCCGTCTACTTCGACGTCACCACCTTCCCGCGCTTCGGCGACGTCAGCCACTTCGACCACCCGACGATGCTGGCGATGGCGGCCGAGCACGGTGGGAACCCCGAGGACCCCAACAAGCGCCATCCCCTGGACTTCGTGCTGTGGCAGCCGTCGCTGCCCGACGAGCCGTCGTGGGAGTCGCGCTGGGGTCCCGGTCGGCCCGGATGGCACATCGAGTGCTCGGCGCTCGTGCTCCGCGAGCTGGGCAAGACCATCGACGTCCACGGCGGTGGCCGCGACCTCGTCTTCCCCCACCACGAGTGCGAGACGGCGCAGTCGGAGGCGGCCACCGGAGCCCCGTTCGTCCGTCACTGGCTGCACGTCGGACTGGTGGGTCTGGACGGCACGAAGATGTCGAAGTCGCTCGGCAACCTGGTGTTCGTCGGTGATCTGCTGCAGGAGTGGGAGGCGGCCGTCGTCCGTCTGGCCCTGCTGTCCCACCACTACCGTCCGGACTGGGAGTGGTCCCACCGGGACCTGGTCGACGCCGCCGCCCGGCTGGAGGCATGGCGCTCCGTCGGCGTCGGCGGTCGTCGGGACGGTGGGGGTGACGGCGGTGGCGACGACCAGGGTGGTCCGGGGTCGGCGGAGGACGGACTGTGGCGGGTCCGTGCCGCCCTCGACGACGACCTCGACACGCCCGCGGCGCTGGCCGCCCTGGACGACGAGGCGTCGCTGGGTCGTCCCGTGGTCCGGGGGGCCGCACTGCTGGGCGTTACCCTGTAGCCACACGGGCCGAGCCGGCCCGCGCCCGGCCGACGGGGCCGAGTCGCACCACCGGTCGGCGGTGCCGGCGGAGGGCCCGTCACCCACCGCGTCCAACCACAGCGTCCACGAAAGGCACCACCCATGGCAGGCGTCACCGTCCGACTCCCCGACGGCAGCACCAAGGAGTTCGAGCCGGGCACCACCGCCCTCCAGTTCGCCGAGTCCATCGGCCCACGGCTGGCCAAGGCGGCGGTGGCCGCGACGTTCGACGGCACCCCCGTCGACCTGTCGCGGGCACTTCCCGACGGCGCGGAGGTGACCGTGGTGACGGCCGCCACGCCGCTCGGCCGGGAGATCCTCCGGCACTCCACGGCCCACGTGCTGGCGCAGGCGGTGCTCCGCCTGTGGCCCGGCGCCCACTTCGCCATCGGCCCGGTGATCGAGGACGGCTTCTACTACGACTTCGAGCTTCCGGGAGGCGCCCACTTCACCGACGACGACCTCGGGCGCATCGCCGCCGAGATGCGTGCCGTCATCGCCGAACGGCAGCCGTTCGTCCGACACGAGCACACGATCGAGGAGGGTCTCGAACTCTTCGGCGACCAGCCGTTCAAGCGCGAGATCATCGAGGCCGTCGGAGCCGGACAGGCCGAGGTGGACGCCGTCCCGGACGGGGCGGACGGACGCGGCGTCTCCACCTACTGGAACTCGCCGGCGTTCACCGATCTGTGCCGGGGGCCGCACGTGCCCTCGACGGGCGCGCTGGGCCACTTCGCGCTGATGCGGGTGGCGGGGGCGTACTGGCGGGGTGACGAGTCCCGCCAGCAGCTGCAGCGCATCTACGGGACGGCGTGGGAGTCCGAGGACGCACTGGCCGAGCACCTGCACCGGTTGGTCGAGGCGGAGAAGCGGGACCACCGCAAGCTCGGCGTCGAGCTCGACCTGTTCAGCTTCCCCCACGAGCTCGGCGGGGGCCTTGCCGTCTGGCACCCGAAGGGCGGGATCGTCCGAAAGCTGATGGAGGACTACAGCCGCGAGCGGCACGCCGCCGGTGGGTACGAGTTCGTCGTCACCCCGCACCTCGCCAACGCCAACCTGTTCGAGACGTCGGGACACCTCGGGTTCTACCGGGACGGGATGTATCCGCCGATGGAGATGGACAACGGGACGTACTACCCGAAACCCATGAACTGCCCGATGCACTGCCTCGTCTACGCGAGCCGCCAGCGCAGCTACCGCGAACTCCCCCTCCGCCTGTTCGAGCTGGGCACCGTCTACCGCTACGAGCGGGCCGGGACGCTGCACGGCCTGATGCGGATCCGGGGGTTCACCCAGGACGACAGCCACATCTACTGCACCGAGGACCAGCTCCAGGAGGAGATCGGCTCCCTGCTCGAGTTCGTCATGAGCGTACTGGCCGCCTTCGGGTTCACCGAGTTCACCGCCAACCTGTCGACGAAGGACCCCGAGAAGTACGTGGGGAGCGACCAGATCTGGGACCAGGCGACCGAGGCGCTGCGGCAGGCCCTCGACACCAACGGCCTCCCCTACGAGATCAAGGAGGGGGACGCCGCCTTCTACGGCCCGAAGATCGACATCGACGTCCGCGACGCCATCGGACGTACCTGGCAGCTGAGCACCATCCAGTGCGACTTCAACCACCCGGAGCGCTTCGACCTGGAGTACGTCGGGGCCGACAACGCCCGTCACCGTCCGATCATGCTGCACCGCGCCCTGTTCGGGTCGATCGAGCGGTTCTTCGCCATCCTGGTCGAGCACTACGCCGGCGCCCTCCCGACCTGGCTCTCGCCCGAGCAGGTGCGCGTGCTCGGCGTCCGTGACGACCACCAGGACTACGCCGACGAGGTGGTGTCGGCGCTGCGCGCCCGTGGGGTGCGGGTCTCGGTCGACCCGGCCGACGAGCCCCTCGGTGCCCGCATCCGCCGGGCCAAGCTCGAGAAGCTGCCGTACATCCTGGTCGTCGGTGACGACGACGTCGCCGCCGGGACCGTCGGGGTGAACCGGCGGGGCAGCGCCCGTCCCGAGCGGGGGGTGCCGGTCCCCGAATTCGCCGCGGCGCTGCTCGCCGAGGTCGACGGGCGCGCCGTGCCCGACGAGCCCGCCGCCGAGGGATGAGCGGGATCCGGCGATGAGCCTGGAACGGATGTGGGCCGGCTGGAGGTCGGCCTACGTGACCGGGATCCCGGGCCCGCACGACCACGACGCGGACGTCGCCGACTCCAAGGCGGCGGGCCACGTCGACGGAGGACCCGATCGGTGCGTGTTCTGCCGGATCGCCGCGAGCGGGCCGCCTTCGCCGGACACCGGGGTGCTGTGGGTCGGCGGCACCGTGCTGGTGGTGCTCAACGCCTACCCGTATGCCAGCGGGCACCTGATGGCCGTGCCGCTGCGACACGTCGGGGGGCTGGCCGGGTTGACCGACGACGAGTCGGCCGAGCTGTGGGCGGCGACCCGGCCCGGTGCGGCCGCCCTCGAGGCCGCGTACCGACCGGAGGGGATCAACCTCGGGGCGAACCTCGGGGAGGCCGCCGGAGCCGGGATCCCGCGCCACCTCCACCTCCACGCGGTGCCACGATGGAAGGGCGACACCAACTTCATGACGGCGGTGGCCGACACGCGGGTGCTGCCCGAGACGCTCGCCTCGAGCTGGGAGCGTCTCACGGCGGCCTGGCCCGGGGCCACCCCCGGGTGACCCACGAGCCGCCGTCGGACGGCCACGACGACCGCGGCGGGTCGACCGACGACGACCGCGGCGGGTCGACCGACGACGATTGACGACTGACGAGCGACGAGGAGGACGACATGGGCGTCAAGGAGTTGGGGCACCTGGTGCTCTACGTGCGGGACCTCGAGCGGTCGGTGGCGTTCTACCGCGACGTGCTCGGCTGGGACGTGGCCGTTCCGGTCACACTCGGGATCCCCGCGGCCGCCTTCACCTCCGGCAGGACCCACCACGAACTGCTCCTGATCGAGGTCGGTGAGGACGCCGCGGCGGTGCCTGCGGGCCGTCGACTCGGTCTGTACCACTTCGGCCTCAAGGTGGGGGACTCCGACGACGAGCTGCGCGCGATGCTCGCCCGGCTCCAGGAGTCCGGTGCCACCGTGGTCGGCGCCAGCGACCATACGGTGACCCACAGCCTCTACGTCCTCGACCCCGACGGCAACGAAGTGGAGCTCTACGTCGACGTGCCCGGGGTCGACTGGCGGTCGGACCCGGACCTGGTGATGTCGCCGATCCGTCCCCTGGCCCTGTGAGCTGCCCGGAACAACCCTTCTGACCAGGGAGTTCACCCGGTTCGAGCCACCCGCTGCCTGGAGTTAGCAGGTGGTAGAGTTGGAGGGAACTCTGAAGGAGCGTGCATGTTCGACGGGCGATGGCGCGACACGGTGGACCGGGGCACCGGTCCGGTCGGCCGCAAACTGCAGCGGCTCGGCATCTCCGCCGACGTCCTGACCGCGACCGGACTCGTGTCCGCCGCGGCCACGGCGGTGGCGGTGGCCACCGGGCACCTCCACCTGGCCATCGTGCTGCTGATCCTGACCGGGATGCACGACCTGCTCGACGGGCCCGTCGCCAAGGCCTCCGGGACCTCTTCGGTCCGCGGGGCGTTCTTCGACTCGGTCACCGACCGCGTGTCCGATGCCCTGATCCTGGGTGGCATCGCGTGGTACCTCGTGTCGTCCCACCCCGGACACCTGGTGCTGCTCCCGTTCGCCATCCTGGCCGTCACGTCGCTCGTCTCCTACCAGCGGGCCAAGGCCGAGTCCCTGGGGATCGCGGCAAAGGGCGGCCTGATGGAGCGTGCCGAGCGGATGATCCTGCTCGGGATCGGCTTCCTGTCCGCCGCGTTCCTGGTGCCGGTCCTGTGGGTGATGCTGGTACTCACCTCGCTGACGGCGGCAGGGCGGTTCGCCAAGGTGTGGCGCCTCGCCGAGGCGCCGCCGTCGGTCGCCGCGCGGCGCGAGCGCCGCACCCGCACCGGAGCGCGGCTGTCCAGCCGCAGTGCGGCCCGGTCGGCCGGCCGAACGGGGTCGGTGTCGGCGTCGCGGTGGCGAGCCCGGCGCCAGGGTGAGCTCTCGAGTCGGTCCGGCAGGACCTGGAGGGCCCGACAGGCCCGCACCGGAACCCGCCAACGCACCGGCCGCCGTCATGACTGACCGGTGGCCGTCCGCACGCGGCCGGGGCTGAGTCCCGTGGACTCGGGGCGGATCGTCTTCCGGACGTACACCACGCTGGCGCGCGCCATCGCCGCGCTGCCCGAACCGCTGGCGATCGGACTGGGCAACGTCGTGGGCGAGGTGCTCTTCCGCGTCCGCCACGAGCATCGGGCCCAGGTCACGGCGAACCTCGCCCGCGTGCTGGGCGCGGACGGAGACGACTCGGCGGTGCTCGACCGTTGGGCCCGCCGGTCGTTCCGCGAGTACGCCCGGTACTGGATCGAGGGCGCCCGGCTCCCCGGCATCGCACCCGAGGAGGTCGTCCAGCACGTCTTCGTCGACGGTCTGGAGCACCTCCACGCCGGGGTGGCGTCCGGCAACGGCTGCATCCTGGCCCTTCCCCACATCGGGAGCTGGGAGTACGGCGGCGCGTTCCTCGCCACCCAGGGCCTCCCCATGACCGCCGTCGCCGAGCGGATCGAACCCCCCGAGCTGTTCGACTACTTCGTCGAGCAGCGGTCGGCGATGGGCCTCTCGGTGGTGCCGCTCGACCGGCACTCGGGCAGCACGCTGCTCTCGACGCTCCGCGCCGGCAAGCTCGTCGGACTCCTGTGCGACCGGGACATCGAGGGCACCGGCATCGAGGTCGAATTCTTCGGCGAGAGGACGACCATGCCGGCGGGGCCGGCGACGCTCGCCCTGCGCACCGGAGCCACCCTGTGCACCGGTGCCGTCTACAGCGGCCCGGCACGCGACCACCGGGCGGTGGTGGAGGAGCCCATCGACACCACCCGCACCGGTTCGCTCCGGGTCGACGTCGCCCGGGTCACCCAGGAGATCGCCACCCGCCTCGAGGGACTGATCCGGCGGGCACCTGAGCAGTGGCACGTGTTCCAGCCGCTCTGGTTGGCCGACCGGCCGGGTGCGGGCGAGGTGGTGGCGTTCGTCGAGGACTCGACCGCGGAGGCCGTCGCGTGAGCTGGGTCTCCCGGACCCGTCGTGCCCGTCGCCACGAGCGCGGCGGGGCCGACGCGGTCGACCGGAGCCCGGGACCCGCCCCGACGACGTCCCGACCCGTGCCCGAACTGGATCTCGACGACTATGCGTCGCCGGGCGCCGACGGATACGGGGTCGGCAGTGCGAACGGCAACGGGAACGGGAACGGGGTCGCCAACGGCACCCGAATCGGCGTCGGCGTCGGCGTCGGCGTCGGCGTCGGGGTGGACGGCGCCGAGGCGACGGGAGCCCGGAACGGAGCGCGCCCGGATCTCCGGGTGCCCGCCCCGTCGGCAGACGGCCAGGCGACCCTGCCCCTGGGCACCGGTCCGACGCTGCGCACGACCGCGCTGCACGAGGCCGATGTCGTCGCCGTCGTCTCGGCCGAGGGCCGGCTCGTCTTCGTGAGCGCCTCGGCGGGGCGGCTCTTCGACGTCGACGTCCGCGACGTCGTGGGCGGCGACGCCTTCGCCGTGTTCGACGCCGACAGCGCTCCGGGGGTCCGCTCGCTCTTCGACGACCTCGTGGCCCGTCGACGCCTGTCGGTGGCCCTCGAACTGCGGCTGGCGCGGCCCGACGGGCGCACTCTGGACCTCGAGCTCGCCGCCACGAACCACCTGGACGACCCGATCGGCGGCGTGGTGGTGACGTTGCGCGACGTCACGGCCCGGAAGATGCTCGAGGAGCGCTCCAACGAGGTCGACCGACGCCAGCACGCACTCATCGAATCGCTCGCCGACGGGATCGTCATGGTCGACACCGATGGACGGATCGTCCGGGTGAACGAGGCGTTCGAGGTGATGTTCCGCGCTCCCCGGGTGCGGATCCTCGGTCGCGGGTACGCCGAGGTGCTCGCCGCGGAACGCCGGCAGGGGGTCGAGATCTTCGACGAGGCGGGGGTCGATCTCGATCCCGACGACGACCCGGTACTCGTTGCACTCCGCCGGGGTCGACGCGTCGTCGGGACCGTCGTCGGTCGCCGCTTCGGCAGTGCGCCGGCCGAGTGGGTCCGGGTCAACGCACAGCCCATCCTGGCACCGGACGGAACCGTCACGGGGGCCGTCGGGTCGTTCGGCGACATCACCGGGAGCGTGCGGTCCGCCTACGCCCTCCGCCAGGAGGAGGAGTTCCTACGGGTGCTGCTCGACACCCTCGACGAAGGGATCGTGGCCTGCGACGCGCAGGGCCGGATGACGATCTTCAACCCGGCCGCCCGACGCCTCCACGGGCTGGAGCCGTCGGTCGAGCCCATCGGACGGGTGCCCTCGAGCCGGATGCTCCGACGGGCCGACGGTACGCCGATCGATCCCGAGGAGAACCCGCTGCTCCTGGCCATGGCCGGTGAGCGCCTGCACAACGTCGAGATCATCCTCGCCCCGCACGAGGGCGAGCCCCGCAAGGTGAGGGTGAACGGCCAGGCCCTGGTCGACGAGGACGGCTGGAAGCTGGGCGCCGTCGTCGCCATCCACGACGTCACCGAGCAGAGGCGCAACGAGGAGCGCCTGGCCGACCTGGCCCACCACGACCCGCTCACGGGACTGGCCAACCGCACGCTGCTCGCCGCGCGGATGCGGGAGGCGGTGGACGGACTCGCCGTACTCGACGACGGGTCCGACGACGGCGGCACCGAGGCCCCCGACGGGTCCCGATCGCGTCCCGAGCACCCGGGGATCGCCGTCTACCTCCTGGACCTCGACAACTTCAAGGACGTCAACGACGAGTTCGGTCACGACGCCGGAGACGACCTGCTGATCGCCGTGGCCCGGCGACTGTCGGCCACCGTGCGGCCCACCGACACCGTGGCCCGGCTGGGTGGGGACGAGTTCGTCGTGGTGTGCGAGATCGAGCACGGCGAGGACGAGATGCTGCGGATCTCCCGGCGGATCTCGTCGGCACTCGCCCGGCCGTACCGGATCGACGGACGGACGCTGACCGTCGAGGCGTCGGTGGGCGGTGTCTTCGTGGACGACCCGGACACCGACCCGTCGCGTCTCCTCAGCCTGGCTGACGACGCCATGTACGGCGTCAAGTGGAGCCGGCGTCGGCAGCGCCGCCCGATGTCGGACTGATCCGGCCGTGGAGTCCGGACCCGGGCCGGCCGGGAGGCTTCGGGTGGCCCTCGTCTGCCCCTACAGCCTGTCGCGTCCGGGGGGCGTCCAGGGACAGGTCGTCGGACTCGGCCGTGCCCTGTCCACGCTCGGCCACGTCGTCACCGTGTTCGCCCCGGTCGACGGTCCGCTGGACCCACCCGAAGGGGTCGCACTGGTGCCCACGGGACACTCGACGTCGCTACGGGCCAACGGTTCGGTGGCGCCGGTCTCGCTGTCGCCGGCGGCCGGCCTCCGCGCACTCGCCGAACTGCGGATCCGCACGCCCGACGTGGTCCACGTGCACGAGCCGTTCGCTCCGGGCCTGACCTACGCGCTCCTGGCGGCTCACGACGTACCGCCGGTGGTCGCCACCTTCCACCGGAGCGGCGACAGCGTGCTGTACTCGCTCCTGCGACCGCTGGCCCGGCACTTCGCCGACCGCCTGGTTGCCCGGGCCGCCGTGTCCGAGGCCGCGATGTCCACGGCCCGCCGGGCCCTGGGGGGGACCTACGAGCTGCTGTTCAACGGGATCGAGACCGACCGGTTCGTCGGGGTCGACCCGTGGCCGACGACCGGACCGGCCGTCCTCTTCCTCGGTCGTCACGAGGAACGGAAGGGTCTGGCCGTGCTGCTCGAGGCGTGGTCCCGCGTCGACGGGACAGGTGCGGGTCCCGACGCCGGTCCCGGTGTGTCGCCGTCCGCGTCCCACCGTCCGGTCCTGTGGGTGGCGGGGGACGGTCCCCAGACCGATGCGCTCCGGCGCCGGTACCCGGAGTCGCCCACGCTCCGCTGGCTGGGAGTCGTGGACGAGGAGGAGAAGGTGCGCCGCCTGGTGGCCGCCCAGATCCTGGCCGCTCCGGCGCTCGGGGGCGAGTCCTTCGGGCTCGTCCTCCTGGAGGGGATGGCCGCCCGCTCGGTGGTCGTCGCCAGTGACATCGACGGCTATCGGGACGCGGCCGGCGGATGCGCCGTCCTGGTCTCCCCGGGTGATCCCGGGGCCCTGGCCGAGGCGCTGCGTGAGGTGCTGGGTGGGACGCTCGGGGGCACCACCGCGGTCGGCGCCGGAGACGACCACGGTAGCGCTACCGGCGCCGGTAGCGATACCGTCGGCTCCACCCGGGCCGAATGGCTGGACGCCGGCGCAGCGCGGGCGGGCGGGTGGTCGATGTCCTCCCTGGCCGCACGGTACGAGGCGCTGTACCGGTCCGTCGTGGTCGGGTCACCGGCCTGAGCCGCCGTACACTGCTCGGACGATGACCGACGCCTCCGACCACCCTGCTCCTTCCGGCCCGTCGGGGTCCCCGACCGGAGGGAGCCCCGCGTCAGGCGGAGGTGGCGCATCCGGTGGAGGATCGGGATCCGGGGGTGGTCGGTCCGGAGGTTCGCGCAACCGGCGACGTCGGAGCGGTTCCGGTGGCGGTGGTTCCGGCAGCGGCGGCGGTGGCGGTGCAGGGGCCGGCCGGGGCGGCGGCGGCGGTGGCGGCGGCGGCGGGTCCTCGTCGGCGAAGGGCGCCGCTCGCTCCGGTGACGGTTCGGGCGGTGGCTCCGGCGGCGGTCGCTCCGGACAATCGCGTGGGGGAACGGGGGGCGGGGGTGCACGGGGCGGCCAGAACCGGTCGTCGGGCAGCCGCCGGCCGTCCGGACAGGGAGGCAACCGCCAGGGGCAGGGGCAGGGTGGACGGAGCAGGACCCCGAATCGGCCCGACCGTCCCGAGGTGGCGGCACCCGCCGTCCGGGTCGACCGCTCCGCCGACCTGGCCGAGGAGTCGGCGGCAACGGCGAACCGACGTCGGGCGCTCCGACTCTGCTTCGTGCCCGGCGGGGTCGTCGGCCTCCTGGTCGGGATCGTCCTGGTGGCCGTGGGGCTTCCGATCGAGGCGTTGATCGCGCTGATCGTCGTCACCGGCGTCGGCGCCTACTGGATGTGGCGCTCGGCGCCCACGATGGTCCTCCGGGCGTTGGCCGCCACGCCGAGCGTCGAGACGGAACGGCCCCGGCTGCACAACCTGGTGGACGGACTGTGCGCCACCATGGGCCTCGACCGTCCGGCCATCGCCGTCGTGGACAGCGACGTGCCCAACGCACTCTCGCTGGGACGCGACCCGAAGTCGGCCACGCTGGTGGTGACTTCGGGCCTCGACCGGGTGCTGACCCTCGTGGAGCTGGAGGGCGTCCTGGCCCATGAGCTCGTCCACATCAAGCGCAACGACACCGTGCTGTCCGCAGTCGCCGTCATGGTCACCGTTCCGTGGGCTGTGGTGCGGGGGAACGCCGTCGCCGCCGACACCGTGCACCGTCTGGTGGGCCGGGGCCGCGAATTCTCGGCCGACCGGAGGGCGGCCCTGGTCGTCCGCTACCCATCCGGGATCGGCTCGGCCCTGGGGACGATGGTGGGCGGGTCTGCGACCACGGTGTCGTGGCCACCCGCACCGGGACGGGTGGCCGCGCTCACCCGCTGGCTCTGGATCGATCCGATGGTCGGAGAGGCCGGAGCATCGCCCGAGGGGAACCTCGACGACACCCGGGTACGGGCGGCCGCACTCGCCCTCGACTGACCGTGAGGAGACGGCGGTCGGGGATCGGCGGCCGACGTCGAACGGTCGAGGTCGAACGGTCGACGTGTGACGGTCGCCCTACGTGAGCGGCCGCCCTCCGTGCTTGGTCGGCCCAGGTCGGCGGTCGACCCCTTGCCGGTCCCGACGGGTCAGAGCCCGGGGCAGGCGGCCGTCGGGTCGTCCGATCCGGCACACCCCGCCGAGCTGTTCTGCTCCCGGGCGTAGTCGCGCAGGCGTCGCAGCATCTCCGAGAAGGTGGCCTCCTCCTCGGGCGTGAACACCTCGTCCAGTACCCGGTCGACCTGGGCGACGTGACCGGGCAGCGCCTCGTCCATGAGCTGGCGGCCGGTCGGGGTCAACTGGGCGAACGAGCCGCGACGGTCCTCAGGGCACGACCGGCGGATGACGAGCCCCTGCTCCTGGAGCCGGTCCACCGCCCGGGTGAGACCGCTCGGAGTGAGCGACGCCTGCGCGGCGAGCTCACTCATCCGGAGTTCGCAGCCCTCACTCCTCGCCAGGCGGATCAGGATGTCGAACGACTGCGACGAGTGCGCACTGGCGTCCTCGATCTGACGGCCGAACAACCGCCGGAGACCGGCGGCCGATTCGAAGAGGAGACCGACCGTCGTGAGCCGCTCATCGTTGCGATCGGAGGTGGGTGGGTTCGCCATGGTGCCAGTGTATCGATCCACCCGTGTAGTTGCGAGGGCAAGTATCTGTGGTATAGTTGAGTACGCAACGAAGCCGCCGGCCCGCCAACGGGGCCCGGCACTCCCAACCACAACCATCCCCACACCTAGGAGCAGACATGGCAGAGACCACTGTGACCAGCAGGACCGTCGACGGGGTCGAGTACCCGGCCGTCGGCACGTACGCGATCGACACCTCGCACACCCGCCTCGGCTTCGCCGTGCGACACATGGCGGTATCGAAGGTCCGGGGCGATTTCACGGACTTCTCGGGCACCCTCGAACTCGCCGAGGACCCGACCGACTCGAAGGTCTCCGTGACCATCCAGGCCGGCAGCGTGGACACCAACGACGAGAATCGCGACAACCACCTGCGGACCAACGATTTCTTCGACGTCGCGAACCATCCGACGTGGACGTTCACCAGCACCACCATCCGACCGGTCACGGCCTCCGAGTGGAAGGTCGACGGGGACCTCACGATCCGCGGCGTGACCAAGCAGGTGACCCTCGATGCCACCCTCGAGGGCGTCGTGAAGGACCCGTACGGCTTCCACCGTGTGGGCTTCAGTGCCAGCACCAGCATCGACCGGGAGGAGTTCGGCGTCTCCTTCAACGGCGTGATGGAGGCGGGAGGCCTGGTCGTCGGCAAGAAGGTCGACATCGACCTCGAGGTCGAGGCCACCTACCAGGACTGATCCCGAACGGACGCAGGACGCACCACGGCCACCCCGTCGGGGTGGCCGTGGCCGCGCCCGTCCCTCCCGTCCCCGGTCCCCCGGGGCCTCAGCCGGAGCCGCCGGGGTGGTCCCGGCTTCCGGGAGGGTCTCCCCGGTCCGGCCGGTCGAGCCCCAGCCCGGGCTCCTGGCCGAAGGGCGGCGGCGGGGTGAACCGCCACCGGGGGTCCTCGTCGGTGGGTCCGGTGCGCTCCAGGGTCCACCCCTCGTAGGTCTTGAGCCGGTGGTGGTGCCGGCACAGAAGGGCCAGGTTGTCGAGGCGCGTGTCGCCGCCGGACTCGAGCGGCACCACGTGGTCGATCTCCAGGGTGTAGGCCACCTGGCACCCGGGCACCACGCAGTGGCGGTCCCGGAGGGCCAGGGCGGTGCGCAGGTGCCGGTTGATGGTGCGCCCGAGGTGGGCCACGGCCCGGATGTCCCCGGCCTCGGTGAACACGCAGGCCAGGAAGGCGTCGTCCACCAGGCTGCGGACCACCTCGACCGGGACGGTGCCGTGCCCGTCGAGCTCGCACAACTCCCCGGGCCGGGCCCGGCCCCGTCGCAGGGCGGCGAGGTCCACCCGCACGAGGACGGTGGCCGGGGGTCCGGCGGCGACCAGGTCCTCCACGCCGCCCAGGTCGGCCGCCTCGGCTTCCGGGTCGCCGTCGGGACCGGACCCGGTGGTGCCGTCGGGACCGTCGGGTCCGTCGGGTCCGTCGGGTCCGGGCCGTGGCCGCCGGGTCCCGGTCACCAGGGCGAACAGGGCGTCGGCCCGGAGGGCGGCCTCGGACTCGGGGGGTGGCACCGGGGCCCCCGCCGGCCGGTGGCCGCCCGGGGCCGTCCCGGCCTCCCGGCGGTCCCGGCGCAGGCGCTCGACCACCGGGTGGAGCCGGGCCACCAGCCTGGCCCCCCGTTCGGCCGAGTCCCGCCCGCTGAAGCAGAACGCCCCCTCGTCGTCGGTCCACGAGGTGAACGACCGCTGGGCGTGGATCCGGGCCAGGGTGGCCGCCGGGTCGGCCGAGGCGGCCTGGGTGCGCACGCTCCGGCACCGCTCCTTGACCACCCCGAGGGGGGCCCGGTCGATGCCGGCCAGCAGGGAGCCCTCGGCGTCGGGGTCGCACCCGGCGGCCCGGGTGACCTCGGTGAGCTTGGGACCCGACAGGGTGCCCGAGCGCAGGGCGGCCTCGGTGCCGGGCAGGTCCACCAGGGCCCGTCCGGCCTCCAGGGTGCGCCGGGCCGCCCCGGCCGTGCCCCCCTCCAGGGAGGCCAGCAGCCCGGCCGCCGACCGGTGGCCGTCGGCCTCCCAGCACCCCGACTCGGCGATCCGGGGGGCGAGCAGGGTCTTGCCCCCGCACACCAGGCGCTCCAGGCGGCAGAAGTCCCGGTAGAGGGCGACGGCGTCGGGTCCCACCAGGAGCCCGGGATCGAGGTCGGCCAGGAGCCCGGCGAGGGCGTCGCCCACCGAGGACATCCGGGCCGCCAGGCCGGGCCCCCCGTCGGCCGCACCCACCGGCGACGGACCCACCGACCCGTCCACCGGGCCCACCGACCCGTCCACCACCGACCCGTCGGCCGGCGACGCGCCGACCGCGTCGGGCAGGGTCGTGGAGGAGGGGGCCGGCGTCATGGGACCACCCTGCCCGCGGGGTGTGACGCCCGTTCCGGCGGAGGGCGGGGCGGTCGCCTGCCGGGACCGTATCCTGGTGAGGTGACCGAGCAGCCCCGCACCTTCCACATCCGCACCTTCGGATGCCAGATGAACGAGCACGACTCCGAGCGGTTGGCCGGCGCCCTGGTGGCGGACGGACTGGTGGCCACGCCGGACATGGAGACGGCCGATGTCGTCGTCTTCAACACGTGCTGCATCAGGGAGAACGCCGACAACAAGTTCTACGGGCACCTCGGCAACCTCAAGGCCCTGCGCGAGTCGCGTCCGGACATGCAGATCGCCGTGGGTGGGTGCCTGGCCCAGATGGACAAGGAGCGGGTACGTGAGCGGGCGGGCCACGTGGACGTGGTCTTCGGCACCCACAACCTGACGTCGGCGCCGGGACTGCTGCGCCGGGCCGCGGTCGAGGGCCCGATCGTGGAGGTCCCGGAGGGGCCGGAGCCGGTGGGGGAGCCGACGGCCGCCGACCAGCAGGCCGCGGCGCTCGCTGCGGTGCGGGACCTCCCGTACGCGGCGTGGGTGACCATCCAGACGGGTTGTGACAACAGCTGTGCGTACTGCATCGTTCCGGCGGTCCGGGGACCCGAGGTGTCGAGGTCCGTCGACGACCTCGTGGCCGAGGTCGGGGAGCTGGCCCGGCGCGGGGTCACCGAGGTGACGCTGCTCGGCCAGAACGTGAACTCGTACGGACGCGACCTGACCCGACGGAGCCCCCTGTTCGGTGCGCTCCTGCGGGAAGTCGGGTCCGTCGAGGGGATCCGCCGGGTCCGCTTCACGAGTCCCCATCCGAAGGACCTCCGTCCGGAGGTGATCGCCGCCATGGCCGACACCCCCGAAGTGTGCAACCACCTCCATCTGCCCCTCCAGTCCGGGAGCGACGGTGTCCTCGCGGCCATGCGACGTGGTTACACGGCCGAGCGCTACCTGGAGCGGCTGGCCGCCGCCCGGGACGGAGTCGACGACCTGGCCGTCACCACCGACCTCATCGTGGGCTTCCCCGGGGAGTCCGAGCGTGATTTCGAGCGCACCCTCGAGGTCGTCGCCTTTGCGCAGTTCGACAGTGCCTACACCTTCGTCTTCTCCCCGCGTCCCGGGACGCGGGCGGCCGCCATGACGGACCGCTTCCTGCCGGCCGAGGTGACCGCCGAGCGCATGGAGCGGCTGCGCGCCGTGGTGGAGCGGTCGGCCCTCGTCCGCCATGCCGCACGCGTGGGACGCATCGAGGAGGTGGTCGTGGAGGGTCCGTCCAAGCGGGACCCGGGTGTCACGACGGGCAGGACGGGTCAGAACAAGCTCGTGCACTTCGCCACCGGTCGGTCAGGTCCGGTCGCGGCCGGCTCCTACGCCACCGTCCGAGTCACGGACGCCGCCCGTCACCACCTGACCGGCGAGCTCGTGGGGGTGACGTCCCGGCCGTCCCACCGCGTGCGCATCCCCGTCACCGCCGCCTGACCCCGTGGACGTCGCCCTCGTCGGACCCACGGCGTCCGGGAAGTCGGCCGTCGCCCTCGAGGCCGTCCGGACCGTGCGCGCCGTGCGCGCCGGGGACGCTGTGCGCGCCGGGGACGCCGTGCGCGCCGGGGACGCCGTGCGCGCCGGGGACGCCGGAGCGGTCGGTGACGTCGAGCTGGTATCCGTCGACTCGATGGCCGTCTACCGGGGGATGGACCTCGGGACCACGAAGCCCGGGCCGTCGGTGCGGGCCGAGGTCCGCTACCACCTCGTCGACCTCGTCGACCCCGACGAGGAGTTCACCGTGACCCGGTTCCAGGCCGCGGCGAACGAGGCGCGGGCCGGGATCGCCGCCCGGGGCAACCGGGCGGTCCTGGTGGGCGGTACCGGGCTGTACCTGCGTGCGGTCGTCGACGGGCTGGTGTTCCCCGGTCGCTACCCGGAGGTGGCGGCCGGGTTGCGGGCCGACCTGGATGGGGCCGGCGCCGAGGGCAGCTCGGCCAGGACGGCTGCGGTCGGGGAGCTGCACGACCGTCTGGCCGCCCTCGACCGGGCCGCCGCGGCGAGGATCGAGCCGGGTAACGAGCGCCGCCTGGTGCGGGCGCTGGAGGTGACCCTGGGGTCGGGACGGCCGTTCTCGAGCTTCGGACCCGGCCTGGAGCGCTACCCCCCGCCGTCGGTCCACCTGGTCGGGATCCGTCCCGATCCCGCCGAGGCGGACCGGCGGATCGGCGAGCGGTTCGACGCGCTGATGGACGCCGGGCTTCTCGACGAGGTCCGGACGTTGGCGGCACGTCCGGCGGGACTGTCGCGGACGGCACGGCAGGCGCTCGGCTACCGGGAGCTGCTCGCCCACGTGGAGGAGGGGGTGCCGCTCGACGAGGCCGTGACCGAGGCGGTGCGCCGGACCCGCCGGTTCGCCCGGCGGCAGTGGGCGTGGTTCCGCCGCGACCCGCGTATCGAATGGGTGGCGCCGGACGAGGATCCCGTGGCCGTGCTCGTGGATCGTCTGATCGGGCACGCGCCGGCGCCGGACCGCCGCGCCGCACCCGGGTGGGTGAGAGACTGTGGGTGACACCATGACCACGCCCCCTCCAGCCTCGCCCCTCATCCGGTTCACCAAGCACCACGGTGCGGGCAACGACTTCCTGGTGCTGATCGACCTGACCTCGACCGGGGCGCTCCCGGGCGACCTGGTGCGCGCCCTGTGCGACCGGCGCTTCGGGGTGGGAGCCGACGGGGTCATCCAGATCGTCGACGGTGGGGGAGCGGCCGACGTGGGCATGGTCCTCCAGAACGCGGACGGCCGGGAGGCCGAGATGAGCGGGAACGGCATCCGCTGTCTGGCGCAGGCGGCCGTGCTCAGCGCCCTGGTGACGCCACCGGTCTTCACGGTGTCCACCGCGGTCGGGGTGAAGACGGTCGACTACCACGAGGGGAGCTCGGTCCACGTGGCCGAGGCGTCCGTGGACCTCGGCACCGTGGTCCTCGGCCCCGACCAGCCCCAGAAGTTCCCGGACCGCAGGGTGAGGACGGTCGACATGGGGAATCCCCACGTCGTCATGTTCGGGCCGTCGCTGGACGACGTGGACGTCGCCGGCATCGGGGGCCAGCTCCAGGAGGTCTACGAGGGCGGCATCAACGTCGAGTTCATCGCGTCGGGGGACGAGCCGGGCCACCTGGTCCTGCGGGTCTTCGAGCGGGGAGCGGGAGAGACCGAGGCGTGCGGCACGGGGAGCGCCGCCGCCGCCGCCGCCGCCCGCAGCTGGGGTCTGGTGGGTGACCGGGTCACCGTCCACAATCCCGGGGGTTCCCTGCACGTCACCCTGGACGGCGACGCCGTGCGCCTGCGCGGTCCCGTCCACCGGGTGGCCTCCCTCGTGGTCGACCCGGCGGCCGTCCTCGACGCCGCCCGACCGGTGCCGGCGGTCGCACGGTGAGGAGCGTGCGCCCGTGAGCCGTCCGGTTCGACGGACCGCAGCCGCGGGCGGGCACCGTGCGCCGAAGGCCGACGGGCACCGATGAGCTGCACCTTCCCGTGAGCCCGAACGACTCCGCCTTTACCGACACGCTCATCTCCCGCGAGGTGCGGGAGCGCATCGTGCTCGTGGGGGTGACGTTCCCCCACGGGTCCCAGGCCGCGACCGAGGCCGGTCTCGACGAGCTCGCCCGCCTGGTGGACACGGCCGGGGCCGATGTCGCCGGACGGGTCGTGCAGCGGCGGACGGCCCCCGACCCCGCGACCTACCTGGGGAAGGGCAAGGCGGAGGAGCTGCTCGCCGTCTGCCTGGACGTCGACGCCGACACGGTGGTCTTCGACGACGACCTGTCGCCGGCCCAGCAGCGGAACCTGGAGAAGATCCTCGGCCGGACCGCCATCGACCGCACCGCGGTGATCCTCGACATCTTCGCCCAGAACGCCCGGACCCCCGAGGGCCGCGCCCAGGTGGAACTGGCGCTGCTCCGGTACCGGCTGCCGCGGCTGCGGGGACGGGGTCACGCGTCTCAGCCAGCAGGCCGGTGGGATCGGGACGAGGGGCCCCGGCGAGACCCAGCTCGAGGTCGATCGGCGACGACTGCGTGCAGCGGATGTCGCGTCTGGAGGCCGATCTCCGCCAGCTCGACCGGACCCGGCAGGTCCAACGCCGGGGTCGCCAGCGGGGACGCCAGCGGACCGTGTCCCTGGTCGGTTACACCAACGCCGGCAAGTCGACCCTGCTCAACCGGCTGTGCGCGTCGGACGTCCTGGTGGAGGACCGGCTGTTCTCCACGCTCGACCCGCGGACCCGGCGCTTCGCCCTGCCCGGAGGCGAGCTGGTGCTGCTGACCGACACCGTCGGCTTCGTCCGCAAGCTGCCCCACCAGCTCGTGGAGGCCTTCCGGTCGACGCTCGAGGTCGTGCTCGAGTCGGACCTCATCGTGCACGTGGTCGACGGGTCGGCTCCCGACCTCGAAGGTCAGATCGACGCCGTCCATTCCGTCCTGGCCGAGATCGGCGCCGCCGGCATGCCCGAGCTCCTGGTCGTCAACAAGGCCGACGCGCTGGGCACCGGGGACGACGAGACGGGCGAGGAGGCCCGTCGGCTGCTGGCCGCCCACCCGGGCTCCGTCCTGGTGTCGGCACGCACGGGGGAGGGGATCGACGACCTCCTGGTGACGATCGGCGACCGCCTGCGGGTGGGCGACCGGGTGGTCGAGCTGGAGATCCCGTGGGCCCGCGGCGACGTGCTGGCCGCCGTCCACCGCGAGGGTGAGATCGTCGGCGAGGAGGCGGGGGAGGACACCACCCGCATCCAGGTCGTGCTCGACGACGCCGGCAAGGCGCGGTTCGCGGAGTTCCTCGCCTCATGAGCCGGGCGACATGAGCCGCGCGACCGCGGAAGGCACAGCTCCGTCCGGCTTCGCCCCGCCGCCGTACCCCTACGAGCGGCTGAACGGGACCAAGGCCCGGGCCGGCGAGCGGTTCGCCGCGAGGGGCGGGCTGGTGGACTGCTCGATCGGCACCCCCTGCGACGCCCCGCCCGATGCCGTCCTGGCCGCCCTGGCGACCTCGGGGACGGAACGGGGCTACCCGACGTCGCCCGGGTCGCCGGCGTACCGTCGGGCCGCGGCCGACTGGCTCCGGCGGCGGTTCGGCGCCGAGGTGGACGCCGGGAACCAGGTGGCGGCGTGCGTGGGTACCAAGGAGTTCGTGGCCACGACCGCCCAGTTCCTCCACCTGCGCGCGCCCGGTCGCGACACGGTGCTGTACCCGTCGGTGTCGTACCCGACCTACGCCATGGGAGCCACGCTGGCCGGGGTGCGGGCCGTCCCGGTGCCGGAGCTCGCCGGGGGCGGACTCGACCTCGACGCCGTCGACCCGGCCGACACCGCCCGGGCACTCCTCCTCTGGGTGAACTCGCCCTCGAATCCGACCGGCATGCTCTCCGATCTCGCACGTGCTGCGGCCTGGGGTCGCGAGCGGGGCGTGCCGGTGTTCAGCGACGAGTGCTACGCGGAGTTCACCTGGGACGGGCCGCCGCGGAGCGTGCTCGAGACGGGCTCCGACGGGGTGGTGGCGGTGCACTCCCTGTCGAAGCGGTCGAACCTCGCCGGGGTGCGGGCCGGGTGGTACGCCGGCGACGAGGACCTGGTGGGCTATCTCCTCGACGTGCGCCGGCATGCCGGACTCATGGTGCCGGGACCGGTCCAGGCCGCGGCGGTGGTCGCCCTCGACGACGACGCCCACGTCGACGCGCAGCGCGCCCGCTACCTCGAACGACTGGCGTTCCTGGCCGGCGTGCTCACCGATGCCGGACTCCCGGTCGGGCTGCCGGCCGGCGGGTTCTACCTCTGGGTGCCGGTGCCCGTCGCGTACGCCGACGGGTGGGCGCTGTGCGAGGACCTGGCCGACCGGGCCGGGCTGTTGGTGAGCCCCGGCGAGCTCTACGGCGAGAGGGGCCGGGGCCACGTCCGGGTGGCGGTCGTCCAGCCCATGGACCGACTGGCGCTGGTGGCCGAGCGGCTGACCGGTTCCGGCTGACACGACACCGTCGCGTGTGCGGGTGGCGCCGCCGGGTACGGGCTGACACGACGCCACGGGCCCGGCCGCGGGAGCAGTCGGCGCCCGGGCGTCCGGACCCGCCGGATGGGTCCGGACCCGGGCGGTAACGTCTCCCCCCATGGCAGAACTCGTCGACCGGATCGAAGCCCTGTGGGACCGGGCTCCCGACCTCACCCCGTCCGACGCCGGAGCGCTGGCGACGGTCACCGAGGCGATCGACCTGCTCGACTCGGGGGAGGTCCGGGTGGCCGAGGTCGACCCCACGACGGACCGGGTGGTGGTGCACCAGTGGCTAAAGCACGCCATCCTCCTGCTGTTCCGACTGCGGTCGATGGAGACGGTCGAGGTCGGACCGTTCGAGTACGCCGACAAACTGCCGCTGAAGCACGGCTTCGCCGACGGCGGGGTACGGGTCGTGCCCGGGGCCTCGGCGCGGTGGGGTTCCTACCTGGCGCCGGGGGTCATCTGCATGCCGAGCTACGTGAACATCGGCGCCCGGGTGGGGGCGGGGTCGATGGTCGACACCTGGGCCACCGTGGGATCCTGTGCCCAGATCGGCGAGCAGGTCCACCTGTCCGGAGGCGTCGGGATCGGCGGCGTGCTGGAGCCGGCCCAGGCCGCGCCGGTGATCATCGAGGACGAGGTCATGATCGGCAGTCGCGCCATGATCACCCAGGGGGCGCGCGTCGGGCGCGGCTCCGTCGTCGGCGAAGGGACCATCCTCAATCCGACCATCCCGGTGATCGACGCCGAGACCGGGGACGAGCTGGGCCGGGGCCACGTCCCCCCGTGGTCGGTGGCCGTACAGGCGAGCCGGAGACGCGACTTCCCCGGTGGTGAGTTCTACCTCCCGTGCGTGCTGGTCCTCAGGCGGCTCACCGAGGGGCAGCGGCACGACAAGGCGCAGCTCAACGACATCCTGAGGACCCACGGGGTGTCGATGTGACGCCGGACCACCGGTCGTGAGCGACGCCGGTCGGGACGTCGGGGGGCACGTCGGCGCCGACCAGGTACCGCCCGACGGGCTGCTGGGCCTGGCCACAGCGCTGGTGGGCATCCCGTCCGTCAGCCACCACGAGGGCCCGATGGCCGACGCCGTCGAGGCCGCGCTGGGCCTGTGCCCGTGGCTCACGGTCGAACGGCTGGGGGACAACGTGGTCGCCCGCACCGAGCTGGGTCGCTCGCGACGGGTGCTGCTGGCCGGCCACCTCGACACGGTCCCGCCGGCCGGGGGCAACGACGAACCCCGGGTGGAGGACGGCACGCTGTACGGCGTGGGGAGCACCGACATGAAGGGTGGGCTGGCGGTCTTCCTGCATCTCGCCGGAACCCTGGACCGGCCCCCCGTCGACCTCACCTGGTGCTTCTACGCCGGCGAGGAGGTGGCGCGGGAGCACAACGGCCTGCTCCGTCTGTGGGCCGAGCGTCCCGACCTGCTGGCCGCCGACGTCGCCGTCCTGGGGGAACCGACCGACGGGGTGGTCGAGGCCGGCTGCCAGGGGACGATGCGCCTGAGGATCACCCTGCACGGCCTGAGGGCCCACACCGCCCGGCCCCACGCCGGACGCAACGCCATCCACCGGCTCGCCGGACTGCTGACGGCGGTGGACGGATACGAGGTGCGCAGACCGGTCATCGACGGCTGCGAGTACGCCGAGCAGCTCCAGGTCGTCTCCGTCGAGGGCGGGGTCGCCGCCAACGTCGTACCGGACCGGGCCACCGTGATCGTCAACCACCGGTTCGCGCCGGACCGCACGCCGGCCCAGGCCGAGTCGGCGGTGCGCGAGCTGCTCGCGCCCCTCCTGGAGCCGGGCGACCACTGGGAGCTGCTCGAGGCGGCGCCGGCCGCCCCGCCGAGCCTCGACGACCCCGTGCTCGCCGCCCTGGTGGCGGCCACGGGCGCCGCACCCCGGGCCAAGGTGGGATGGACGGACGTGGCGTTCTTCGCCGAGCACGGGGTGCCGGCCGCCAACTTCGGCCCGGGTGATCCCCTGCTGTCCCACACGCCCACCGAACACGTGAACGCCGCGCAGCTGTCCCGCGTCGCCTCGGCACTGGAGGCCACCCTGCGGGCGGACCCACCGACGTGGGTGGCCGGCCACGGCTGACCGGCCCGGAGGGGACCGTGTCGGCCCCGCCCGGGCACGGCCGACCGGTGCGGATGGGTAGGGTCGGCACGTGACGCTCGCCACCAGGACGCTCGGACGCTCGGGGCTCGTCGTGTCGTCGATGGGGCTCGGCTGCATGGGGATGAGCGAGTTCTACGGTCCCGGCGACGAGGCCGAGTCCGTCGCCACCATCCACCGCGCCCTCGACCTCGGGGTCACCCTCCTCGACACGGCCGACATGTACGGCCCGTACCTGAACGAGGAGCTGGTCGGCCGGGCCTTGGCCGGTCGCCGCGACGACGTCGTGCTCGCCACCAAGTTCGGGATCGTGCGGACCGCGGATCCGGCCGTGCGCTCGATCCGGGGTGACGCGGCGTACGTCCGGCAGGCGTGCGACGCGTCCCTCCGCCGACTGGGCGTCGACCACATCGACCTCTACTACCAGCACCGGAGCGATCCCGGCGTCCCCATCGAGGAGACCGTGGGCGCCATGGCCGAACTGGTGGTGTCCGGAAAGGTCCGGCACCTGGGGCTGTCCGAGGCAGCACCCGACACCCTCCGCAGGGCGTCGTCCGTGCACCCGATCGCCGCGGTGCAGAGCGAGTGGTCCTTGTGGAGTCGGGACATCGAGTCCGGGGTCGTTCCCACGGCGAGGGAGCTCGGCATCGGCATCGTCGCCTACAGCCCGCTGGGACGCGGCTTCCTGACCGGGGAGCTGGCATCGCCCGCGGAGCTGCCCGAGGGGGACTTCCGCAAGCACCTCCCGAGGTTCTCCGGGGAGAACCTCACCCGCAACCTCGCCCTCGTCGACGTGGTGCGCGACCTGGCGTCCGCCAACGGGTGCACCCCGGCACAGCTGGCTCTGGCCTGGGTGCTCGGACGCGGCGACGACGTCGTGCCGATCCCGGGGACGAAGCGGCGGAGCTACCTCGAGCAGAACGTGGCCGCCGCCGACGTGGAGCTGGGGGAAGCCGACCTGCAGGCGATCGAGGAGGCGTTCCCCCCGGACGCCGCCGCCGGCACCCGCTACCCGGACATGGGCCCGATCGGGGCGGCCACCCCGACGGTGTGAGCTCCCGGGAGCCGGAGGACCGCGGCGGTCGGTCCGCCCGGGCGGACCGACCGGGGTGGGTGGGTCGTCCCTAGAGCCGGCGGAGCACGGTCACGACCTTGCCGAAGACCGTGACCTCGGAGGGATCGAAGACCATGGGCTCGAGCCTGGGGTTGGCCGGGGTCAGCACCACCCTGCCGTCCCGGGTGGAGAACGTCTTCACGGTCGCCTCCTCGTCGGGGATGCCCGCCACCACGATGTCGCCCTGTTGGGCGTCGGGCTGCTGGCGCACGACGACGAAGTCGCCCTCCACGATCCCGGCGTCGACCATGGAGTCCCCCTTGACCCGGAGCATGAACAGGGTCCCGGTGCCGGTGAAGTCCTCGGGAAGGGGATAGAGCTCCTCCACGTTCTCCTGGGCGAGCACCCCGGTGCCCGCCGCCACCTCGCCGACCAGCGGGACGTGCCGCAGGGGTCGGGCGTCCACGATCACCTTGGACGACGGGTCGTAGCAGACCTCGATGGCCCGGGGCTTCGTCGGGTCACGACGCAGGTAGCCCTCGCGCTGGAGCACGGCGAGGTGGGCGTGCACGGTGGACGAGGACGTCAGGCCGACCGCCTCGCCGATCTCCCGGACCGACGGTGGGTAGCCACGGTCGCGGACCGCGTCGGAGATGCAGTCGAGGATCTGCTTCCTCTTGGTGCTCAGTACCTGGGCCATGGATGCCTCCGCTGTCCGGTTCGCCGTCCCGCCCGCCCGAGGCTGTCACACCCCGCTGCGAACGTCTGTTTGCATGAACGTAGCCCCTCGAGGTCCCGGAAGCAAACATCTGTTCGGAAAACCCGTTGACAACGAACACGTGTTCGTGCTGGGATGTCCGCATGGCGAACACAGGTTCGACGGACACCGCCCACGGAGGCCCCACCCTCCGGCGCGGCCGGGT
Organism: uncultured Acidimicrobiales bacterium; assembly: GCA_963814655.1. Lineage (GTDB taxonomy): Bacteria > Actinomycetota > Acidimicrobiia > Acidimicrobiales > RAAP-2 > Bog-756. The sequence continues at coordinate 96,933 of CAWFDU010000001.1, forward strand.
GTCACACCCGTCCCGTACAACGGTGGGGACGGCGACGACAGGAAGGCCTTCCCGATGACAGCGCTCCTCACAGCATCCCTGCCTGACCGCCTCGACGACCAGCCGGTCCGTCCGACCCGGCCCGAACTCCGCCTCGTACAGGCGCCGACGTACCGGGGCGTCCGACTGCGTCCACGGCTCGAGCCGGACCATCCGACGGTGACGGAGCGGTACCGCCCGCCCCGGCGCCGGGTCCCGGTCGAGGTCCGTCGTCGGCGCACCCTCCTCGCGGTGATGGGCCTGGCGCTGGTCCTCCTCGCGCTTCCGCTGGGCGGATTCGGTGGCACCTCCCACTCCACCGGATCCGCCTTGGCGGCCAACGGCCACCCGGTGACCTACACGGTGCGGGCCGGCGACACCCTCTGGTCGATCGCCGAGCGGATGGACCCCGACGGCGATCCGAGGCCCGTCGTCGCCCAGCTGGCCGCGGAGATCGGGACCTACTCGCTCGTCCCCGGCGAGCAGCTGACGTTGCCCTGAGCGGCCGACCTCCCGTCGATGCCCGGGGAGCGGAGCCGGGACCCCAGGCCGTGACGAGGTTCGTCCCGGCCTGTGAAGACGACCCGGTGGGCGGTAGCCTCCTTACCGTGCGTTGTCCCTGGTGCCTGGCCGACGACGATCGCGTCGTGGATTCGAGGGTGGCCGAGGACGGTGCGGCGATCCGGCGACGGCGCGAGTGCTCGGGGTGCGGCCACCGCTACACCACGTTCGAGCGCATCGACGAGATCCCGTTGATCGTCGTCAAGCGCTCGGGCCTCCGCCAGCCGTTCGACCGGGGCAAGCTCATCGACGGACTGCGCGCCGCCACCAAGAACCGCCCGGTCACCGAGGAACAGCTGGATGTCGTGGCCCGCGAGGTCGAGGACGAGCTGCGGGACGAGGGTTGGGAGGCGACGTCCGAGCAGGTCGGTCTGGCGGTGCTCGAGCACCTCCGGGTCGTCGACGAGGTCGCGTATCTGCGGTTCGCCAGCGTCTACAAGGGATTCGAGGGTGTGGACGACTTTCGCCGGGAGGTGGGTCTCCTGACGAAGACGACCGCGCCCAAGCGCCCCGAGGGTTGAGCCGTGGTGGAGCTGCTGGTCGACGTCCCCCGCCGTGTCCTCGCCGTCTACGCCCATCCCGATGATCCCGACGTCTCGTGCGGGGGCACGCTGGCCAAGTGGTCGGCCGCGGGGTGCGACGTCCACACCCTCATCTGCACCGACGGCGGCAAGGGCACGTCCGACCCGTCGGTCGAGCCGAAGGAGCTGATCGGGGCCCGAGCCGACGAGGCCGCTGCCGCCGCCGCGGTGCTCGGGCTCGCGGGGCAGGGGTTCCTGGGCGTACCCGACGGCGAGTTGGAGGACGAGGTGTGGTTCCGTCAGGCACTCGTCGCCGCCGTCCGTCGGTTGCGTCCCGACGTGGTCCTGTGCCCCGATCCCACGGCCGTCTTCTTCGGCCAGGACTACTTCAACCACCGCGACCACCGGGTCACGGGGTTTGCGGTCCTGGATGCCGTTGCGCCGGCGGCGGCCATGCCGCACTACTTTCCGGAGGCGGGCCCGGCCCACCAGGTCGAGACCGTGCTGCTCTCGGGAACCCTGGAGCCCGACGTCTGGGTGGAGATCACGGGGACCGTCGAGGTCAAGGGTGCCGCGGTGGCCTGCCACCGGAGTCAATTCCCCGACGGGACGGACTGGGCGGTGACCGCCATGCGCCTGGCCGCCGAGGATGCGGGGCGGCACGCGGGCGTCCCGTGCGCCGAGGGCTTCCGGAGACTGCGCCTCGGCGGGTGAGCACGCCCGTCGGACCCTCCGCCGAGCGGCCGGACCATGCGGCCCCCGGTCCGTCAGCCGTCGACCGGGTCATCCTGCACGTCGACATGGACTCGTTCTTCGCTTCGGTGGAGGTCCTGGACGATCCGACGTTGGCCGGCAGGCCGGTCATCGTCGGAGGCAGCGGCGCGCGCGGGGTGGTCGCCGCGTGCACCTACGAGGCCCGCCGGTACGGGGTCCACTCGGCGATGGCGTCCTCCGTGGCCAGACGGCTCTGTCCGGATGCCGTGTTCGTCGACGGCCGCTTCCACCGGTACACCGAGGAGAGCCGTCGGCTCCACGAGATCCTGGCGTCCTTCACGCCGTTGGTGGAGGGGATCTCGCTGGACGAGGCGTTCCTCGATGTGTCGGGCGCGGTGCACCTCTTCGGTGAGGGGGCCCGGATCGGTCACGCCATCAGGGACCGCGTCCGCAGCGAGATGTCCCTTCCGTGCTCGGTCGGCGTCGGGCGGTCGAAGCTCATGGCCAAGCTGGCTTCGAAGGCGGCCAAGCCGCGCGCCTCCCGTTCGGGGATCGCACCGGGCCCCGGAGTGGTGGAGGTCCGGCGCGAGGACGAGTTGGCGTTCCTCCACCCGATGCCGGTGCGCGCGCTGTGGGGGATCGGTCCGGTGACCGAACGACGTCTCCTGGCGCTCGGGGTCACGACCGTCGGCGAGCTGGCGGCCGTCCCGCCCGACGCACTGGAGCGTTACCTGGGAGCGGCGGCGGGCCGCCACCTGTCGGAGCTGGCCCGCGGGATGGACGACCGCCCGGTGGTCCCGGTCCAGGAGGCGAAGTCGATCGGTCACGAGGAGACGTTCTCCTCCGATCTGTGGAGCCGGGACGACCTCCATCGGCGTCTCCACCGGATGGTCGACGCCTCGGGCACCGCGCTCCGGGCGGCCGGGCGTCAGGCGCGGACCGTGACGGTCAAGCTCCGGTTCGGCGACTTCACCCAGATCACCCGCTCCCACACGCTCGACGGCCCGATCGACGCCACTCCCGCCGTCGCCGCCGTCGCCGCCGCACTCCTCGACGGGGTGGACGTCGACCGGGGCGTGCGACTGCTCGGTGTCAGCCTGTCCGGACTGTCCGACCCCGGCGGGGGTACCCAGCTGCGCCTCGACCTGGACGGCGCCGGTCCCCCCGTGGGCGCCGACACCGGCCACGGGCTCCGCGGGCGGACCGGGGCTGCGCCGGAGGGTGGGGCTCCGACCCCACAGCCGGTCCCGCAGCCGGCCCGCGAGGACGCCGCCGAGGCCGCAGCCCGGCTCCAGGAGACCTGGGGCTCGGTGACCGAGGCCGTCGACGCCATCCGGGCGCGGTACGGGGGGGAGGCGGTCGGACCGGCGTCCCTGGTGACCCCGGACGGACTCCGGGTCCGCCGGCGGGGCGAGGCGCAGTGGGGGCCGACGTCCGCAACACCGGTAGCGCCTGCCGGGTCCGCCGCAGCGAGCGACCGGCCGGTCGGCGCGGTCGGGCCGCCGGAGGACGAACCGCTTGAGAACCGAGGGAATCCGTCCGACAACCTGTAACATGCAGTCGGTGCCGTTCGACCGGGAATCCAGTCGACGACGGAGTCACGGCCCGCCGTGCGTTCCGGCATGGGTTGCGCGAGGATGGACGTGGTGGTAACAGGCGAGCCTGAGAACTGGTGGAGGGGACGAGACAGTGCCGCTCTCTGAGCACGAACAACGGATACTGCACGAGCTGGAGCAGTCCCTCTACCAGGAGGATCCGGACTTCGCGGAGCGCGTCCGGTCCGAGACCGTGTACCGCCACGCCGGGCGGTACTGCATCTGGTCCGCCCTCGTCTTCGTGGCGGCCCTGGTGTTCATGTTCTTCACCTTCGCCACGTCCCTCGCCCTCGGATTCGTGGGTGTCGTCGTGATGTTCCTGTCCGGCGTGGTGTTCGCCAACAACGCCCGGCGCATGGGCAAGGCGGGCATCGACGACATCTCCCGGTCCCTCCACACCCGCAGCATCAGCAATCCGGTCCACGATCCCCGTGACTGGATCCGTGGGCGCTTCCACCGGGACGACTGACCCCACCGCAGGTGGTACCGGCCCGCCCTCGGCGGGCCTCCTCCTGCGCGGTGGCACCTTGACCACGGTGCCGTCGACCCCCGTGCCCACCGGACCCGTCCCCGCTGATCCCCGGCCGCTCTCGGCCACCCGGAGGTCCGGCGGACCGCTCCTGGCCGTCGACATCGGTGGCACCAAGATGGAGGCCGGCGTCGTCGACGGCGACGGGCGGATCCTGCTCCGTGGGCGCGCGCCCGCCCCGGCCACCGCGAACCCCGAGCACATCTTCGACGTGCTGGCGGGACTCGTCACGTCGGTGCTCGCCGACGCACCGGCGACGCCCGTGGCCTGCGGTGTCGGCTGCGGCGGCCCGATGACGGCGGGGGGAGCCACCGTGTCGCCGCTCAACATCAGCGGATGGCGCCGGTTTCCGCTGCGGGACCGCCTCGCCGACCTGGTCACCCTCGACGTGGCCGTCGAGAACGACGCCAAGGCGCTCGCCCTCGGCGAGGGCTGGACCGGAGCGGCCCGGGGGGTCCGCGACTACCTGGCGATGGTGGTCTCGACCGGCGTCGGCGGGGGTGTCGTCCTGGACGGCCGGCTGCTCGACGGATCGGGCGGGAACGCCGGCCACATCGGCCACGTGGTCGTGGAGCCCGACGGACGGTCGTGCCGGTGCGGTGGCCGGGGTTGCCTCGAGGCGGAGGCGTCGGGTACGGCGATCGCCGCCATGACCGGACGGCCGGCGTCCGAGGCCCGCCCCGAGGTGCGTCGCCGGTGCGGGACGCTCGTGGGCCGGGCGGTCGCGTCCGTGGCGAACCTCCTCGACCTCCAGCTGGCCGTGGTCGCCGGATCGGTGGCGCTCGGGTTCGGTGACGAGTTCTTCGTGGCCGCACAGGAGGAGATCGCGCGGCGCTGCGGTCTCGACTTCGCCCGGCCGACCCGCATCCGCCCCGGCGGGCTGGGTGCGGACGGCCCCCTGGTGGGAGCGGCGGCCGTCGCCGTGCACCACCTCGGTGTGGCTGTCGGCGGGGGAGTGGTGGAGGATGGTGGGCGATGAGTGCCCCGTCCCCCGCACCTCCGGTCGATCCCGCCCACCCGTCCCCCACGGCCGCCGGTCCGGACCGGTGCCCATCCCCCGGCGCTGCAGGACCGACCGGGCGGCCCGCACCGGACTCGCCCGGGTCCTGGTCCGGGGCCGGGGGGATGGCCACCATCGTGTCGGCCGTGCTCGCCCGTCCCGACCTGTGGTGGACCGCCCTGGCGGAGCTGCGACGGATGGCCCCCCACCTGTGGTGGCGCTCCACACCGCACCTGCCCCTCCCGGACCGGCGACTGTGGGAGTTCCGCATGGTGACCGCGTACGGACGCGCCGACGCCGTGCCGACGCGTGGCGACGTGGTCTCGTTCCTCGAGTGGTGCCGGGCGGCCGGTGCGGCCGCACCACCACGACCGGGTGGACACGGGTAGCGACGACCGCATGGAGCGTGCGTCCCGGTCCGGTTCGGAGTCGGCGTCCCACGCGCCGCACGCGTCCGCCACGCGCCGCACTCCCCGAACGGTGCGACGCCGGTCCGGTCGCCGATGTCGCCGACACGTCGCGCCCTCGTCCTGAACGCCACGTTCGAACCACTCGGGATCGTCTCCTCGCGTCGGGCCGTGCTGCTCGTGCTCGACACCAAGGCCGAACTCGTCCACGCCACCGAGCGGGTGTTCCGCGGCGAGCGGGTGAGCGTGCCGGAGCCGTCGGTCGTGCGGCTCGTGCGCTACGTCAAGGTGCCCTACAACTACCGGGTGGCCGTGAACCGGCGCACGGTGTTCGCCCGGGACGGGGGGCGGTGCCAGTACTGCGGTGCCTCCGCGGAGAACCTGGATCACGTGATCCCCCGGAGCAAGGGTGGACCGCACACGTGGGAGAACGTGGTGGCCGCCTGCCGGCCGTGCAACACGCGGAAGGAGGACCGCCTCCCGCAGGAGGCCGGCATGGTCCTGCGGTCCACCCCGACCGCACCCCGCCACCGGGTGCAGCTCCTCGCGCTCTGCGGCAGCACCAGCGACGACTGGGCCGACTATCTGGGTTCGGACGTCCGGGGTCGGGCGCAGAAGAGCGCCTGACGGTCGGCTCCCGGCCGGGTGCCAGACTGGTGGCCGTGTCGGGGGCCTGGCGGATCGAAGGGCGGGAGTGTACGGCCGAGGAGCTGCACGCCTCGTGGCCGTCGGCCCACGTCCGGCCGGCCGAGCGCCTCGTCGCCGTGTGCCGACCCACCCGGTCGGCGTTGGTCCTCGGCTCCACGCAGCGTGACGACGTGGTGGACCGGACGGCCTGCCGGGCGGCGGGCCTCGAGGTCGTCCGGCGCCGGTCCGGCGGGGGAGCGGTGCTCGTCACGCCGGACGACCCGTTGTGGGTGGACGTGTGGCTGCCGGCCGGCGACGAGCTGTGGTCGGCGGACGTGACCGCCGCATTCGACTGGCTGGGTCGGGTCTGGGCCGCGGCGCTCGGCCGGACGGGTCTCACGGGCATCGAGGTGCAGGGTGCCGGCCCCGGCGCGTGCACCCGGTGGTCGTCCCTCGTCTGCTTCGGCGGCGTCGGGGCGGGAGAGGTGTCCGTGCGCGGGCGCAAGGTCGTCGGACTCGCCCAACGGCGGTCCCGGGCCGGCGCCTGGTTCCACGGGGCATGCGTGCTCCGGTGGGACCCGGGTCCTCTCCTGGACGCCCTCGCCCTCGACCCCGACGAACGTGCCGCCGCGAGGGTCGGACTCGACGCTTCCGCCACCGGCGTCCTCGACGCCCTCGGACCGGACGTCTCCGGTCCGCAGGGCCGGCCCGGCAGGGTCGCACTGGCCGAGGCCGTGCTGGCCGCACTTCCCTCGTAGGGCCCGCCCGGATCGGCCGGTCCGACGACCCGGGCCCGCCCGGCTGATCGCCCCCTCCCGCCTCGGCTCCGTTCGGCCCCACACCCCGGCCCCACCGGTGGCACCGGATGCTGGGGCTCCAAAGTGCGCGCGTTGCGCGCGCACATTCGCGCCCCGAGTGGGACATCCCAGTTCAAGGGCCACGGGATTCCGGGGAGCGCGAGGGTGCTGAATGGTTGACGAGTGGTGATTAGGGGTTTAGGGTGGAGCGAAGTGGTGTGAAAGGGAGGGGCCCGAAACAGTCGGGTGCCGGGCACCGCCGGGAGCGTTGTGGGAGCAAGGTCCAGTGGCACGGTTCTTCGGCAGACACGAGCACTCGCTCGACGACAAGGGACGGGTGATCCTGCCGGCCAAGTTCCGTACCCATTTCGAGCACGGCGGCTACCTGGCACCGGAGCAGGACGGCTGCCTGTCGCTGTGGACCCCGGACCAGTTCGAGGTGCAGATGGACGCCATGATGGAGCGGGCGGCGACGAGCAGGAGCGACCGCAACCTCGTCCGCCTGTGGGCCTCGACCTCCCACGAGCTGGAGATCGACCGTCAGGGGCGCATGGCGATCCCGGCCCGGCTGCGGGAGTACGCCGGTCTGGAGTCCGACGTCCTCGTGCTCGGGGCGATCGACCGGGTGGAATTGTGGGATCGGCAGACGTGGGACGAGAAGGTCCTCCCCGAGGAAGCTCGTCTGACCCAGGGCGACGACGGCTGAGTGTCTCGATGCGCCTCCACCTCGTCCGCCACGGCTCGACCGACCACGATCGCCGCACCAGCGGTGCCCGCCGCCCCCGCCGCGGCACGGCGGTGCTCTCGGCCGTCGCCGACCTGCCCGTCGCCGACCTGCCCGTCGCCGACCAGGCCGTCGCCGACCAGGCCGTCGCCGACCAGGCCGTCGAACAGCCCGTCGAGCCGCCCTGCCCGGACGCCACCATCCACGTGTCCGCCGTGTCCGCCGGACCGGTCCGGCGGGAGGACGGCGTGCTCACCGTCCGCCGCATCTCCACGTCGTCACTCGCCCTGTCCGCCGCCGAGCTCGCTGAGCGGGTGGGACATCCCGCCGCCCTTCCCCGTCTCACCCCACTGCAGTCCGGACTGGCCGCCGCGTCCCGCCACGATGTCCACATCGAGCGTGTCTGGCCCATGCGCAGTCCCTCGACCGGAGCGCTGGGAGAATCCTCCTCCGCCTCCTCCCAGTCGGATCGTCACGGAACTCCACCCGTACGACCCGTCCCGGCCGAGGGACTGCGGATGAGCGAGGCATTCCCCCACGAGCCGGTGATGGCGGCCGAGGTCATCGACCTCCTGTCGGCGGTCCCCGACGGGCTCGTCCTCGACGCCACCCTGGGCGGTGCCGGGCACGCCCGGGCCCTGCTCGAGGCGAACCCGGGCCTCCGCCTGCTCGGCATCGACCGAGACCCGATCGCGGTGGCCGCGGCCACCGGCGAGCTGGCCAAGTTCGGCGACCGGGCGGTCATCCGGCGGTCCCGGTTCGACTCGCTCGGCGACGTCGTCCGCCAGGTGCAGGAGGAGCTCGACACGCCCGTCGGGCGTCGGGGGCTGACCGGGGTGCTGTTCGACCTCGGGGTGAGTTCGCCGCAGCTCGACGTGGCCGAGCGGGGCTTCTCCTACCGCCGCGACGCTCCGCTCGACATGCGGATGGATCCGACGGTCGGGCGGACCGCCGCCGACGTGGTCAACGAGTCGAGCGAGGACGCCCTCGTCGAGCTCTTCGTCGACAACGGCGAGTCCCGCTTCGCCCGGCGCATCGCCCGCGCCATCGTGGCCGCCCGTCCCATCGCCACGACGGGACAGCTGGCCGACGTCGTGCGCGAGGCGATCCCCGCCGCCACCCGACGCACGGGCGGCCATCCGGCCCGCCGGGTGTTCCAGGCCATCCGGATCGCCGTCAACGAGGAGCTGGACCAGCTCCAGACCGGGCTCGACGCCGCCCTCGGGCTCCTGCGCCCGGGCGGTCGCTGCGTGGTCATCTCCTACCACTCCGGAGAGGACCGCATGGTCAAGACGACGTTCACCCGAGCCGTCACCGACGACTGCCACTGCCCACCCGGACTGCCCTGCGTGTGCGGGGCCGACCCCCGCTTCCGACTCGTGCACCGCGGTGCGCATCGGCCCAGCGACGAGGAGATCGCCGGGAACCATCGCGCCGAGGCCGCCCGCCTCCGCGTCGTCGAGCGACTCCCGGATCCCGCCGTCCGGGCGGACAGCAACGGCGAGGTGGCCTGATGACGCCTCCGCCCGCCTCCGCGGCACGACGGGCAGCCGCCCCCCAATCCCGACCGTCCACCCGCCGTGCACCGCTCCGGGTCGTCCAGCCCGCACGACGGCGGGCGGCGACGCGTGGCCGCCACTCCCGGGTCCAGATCTGGCTGGCCGCGGGCCTGGTGGTCGGGAGCCTCCTCGCCGTGGTGGTGGGCGACGCCATGGTGGCCCAGGGCCAGGTCCGGCTGGCCGGCATCCAGACCGCCATCGCCACCGAGCAGGCCACCCAGAAGTCCATGCAGACGGAGGTCGCCCAGCTGGCCGCCCCCGACCGGGTGGTGGCGCAGGGGATCGCCCTCGGACTGACGGCGCCGGCCCAGGTCGTGAACCTGCCCGAGGTCCCCCTGGACGTCCCGTTGCCGGTTCCCCAGACCGCGACCGCCCCTGCCTCCTCCACGAAGCCGGCCACCACCCCGGCCACCGCCCCGTCCACCACGCCGGCCACCACCCCGACCGCGACGGCGACCACCGCCCGGTGAGCCCCGCCATCCTCCTCGGCCGGCGCACCCGCGCCATGCGCCTGCTGCTCGTGCTCGTGTTCGGGATCCTCACCGCCCGGCTGGTCCAGGTCCAGGAGTTCGGCAACCGGCACTATGCCGCCCTGTCCCGGGCCCAGCTGACCCAGGCGGTCACCGTGCCTCCCGTGCGCGGCGGCATCTACGACCGCAACGGCGAGGTCCTCGCCGAGACGGTCACCCGCCAGACGGTCGTGGCCGACCCCGAGATCATCACCCGGCCCACCCAGGTGGCCGCCGCACTGTCGCCCGTGCTCGGGATCCCCGCGTCCACCCTGCGCGCCCAGCTGACCGAGCCCAGCGGCTTCGTCTACCTCGCCCACCGGGTGCCCGATGCCGTGGCCGCCGCGGTGACGAAGTTGGACCTCAACGGGATCAACCTGGTCCCCGAGTCCCAGCGCGTGGTGCCGGTCGGTCGGCTGGCCCAGCCCGTCGTCGGCACGGTGGGCTGGAACGGCAACGGCACCTCGGGCATGGAGTACCAGCTGCAGTCGCTGCTGGCCGGCAAGGCGGGCACCACCGACCTCCTGGAGTCCCCCGACGGCGTGGCCCTCCCGAGCAGCGACGCGTCCACGCCCGCCGTGCCCGGCACCGGGGTGGAGCTCACCCTCGACGAGTCGGTGCAGTACGTGGCCGAGCAGGCCCTGGCCGCCGAGATCGTCGCCTCCCACGCCACGGGTGGTACGGCCGTGGTGATGGACGTGAAGTCGGGGGACATCCTCGCCCAGGCGAATCTGACCTCCACCACCGCCGGAGGGACGGCGGGCGGCACGGCACCCGCGGCGGCGTCGCTGACCGCCAAGGTGGCCACCGCCCAGGACACCTCGGGCCCCACCCTGGTGGCCCAGTCCGACACCCTGCCGAGCGGGGTGGAGGAGGCGTCGTCCGACTCCGCCGTCACCCAGGTGTACGAACCCGGCTCGGTCTTCAAGCTCGTCACCTTCTCGGCGGCACTGGCCGACGGGCTCATCACCCCGAACTCCACCCTGACGGTGCCCTCCTCGCTGCCCATGGGCAAGTACACGTTCCACGACGCCGAGCAGCACGGCTCCGAGCAGTTGACCGCCACCCAGATCCTCTCCCAGTCGTCGAACATCGGGACCATCGAGATCGCCCAGGGCCTGGGCGAGAACCGGCTCCTCGGTCAGATCGCCGACCTGGGGTTCGGCAAGCTCACGGGCCTGGGGATCCCCGGCGAGTCCCAGGGCCTGGTCCCCGGGCCCTCCCAGTGGACGGGCACGTCGATCGGGTCGACGCCGATCGGCCAGGACGACGCCGTCACCGCCCAGCAGGTCCTCGACGCCTACAACTCGGTGGCCGACGGGGGCGTGTTCGTCTCGCCCCGCCTGATCCGGGCGACCGTCGCTCCCGACGGCACCGTCACCGCAGCCGCCGCCTCAGCCGCCCACCGGGTCATCGACCCGACGACGGACGCCGAGCTGACGAGCATGCTCGAGTCGGTGGTGTCCACGGGTACCGGCACCGAGGCCGCCATCGACGGGTACACCGTGGCCGGCAAGACGGGCACCGCCCAGATCCCCAGCCCGGACCACCTGGGCTACATCCCCGGCGCCTACATGGGGTCGTTCGCCGGGTTCGCGCCCGCCCAGCACCCGGTGCTGTCGGCCATCGTCGTCCTGGACCGCCCCACCCCGATCTACGGTGGTGCCGTGGCTGCCCCGGTGTTCTCGACGATCATGGCCTACGCCCTCCACCACTTCGGCATCCCCACCACCGCCGCGGCCACGACGGCCGCATCGACGACGGCCGTGGGCGGCACGGGGAGCGTGACCGTGCCCGCCGGAGCGGTCACGGAAGGGCCCTAGGTGGGCCCGGGTCCCCTCGACCTCCCCGCCACCCCGCCGCTGACCCACCGGACGCCGACGTGGTGATGGTGGCCGACCTGCTCGACGACGTGCCGGTGGCCGGCCTCCGCGGCGATCCGTCCGTCACCGAGGTCACGTCCGTCGAGTTCGACAGTCGACGCGTCGTGTCGGGCGCCCTGTTCTGCTGCGTGCCCGGGGAGCGCACGGACGGTCACGCCCACGCCGCCGAGGCCGTCGGACGGGGGGCGTCGTCGCTCCTGTGCGAACACTTCTGCGACGTCGGGGTGACCCAGGTGCGGGTCGGACCCGGTCGGGTCCGACCGGCGATGGCCCGGTTGGCCGCCGCGTTCTGGGGACATCCCGCCCGCGCCCTGGCGACGGTGGGGGTCACCGGCACCAACGGCAAGACCACGGTGACCCAGCTGGTCCGGGCGGTCCTGGAGGCGGACGGGCGACCGACGGGCGTGGTGGGGACACTGGGTGGCGAACGGACGACGCCCGAGGCCCCCGACCTGCAGCGGACCCTGGCCGGCATGGTCGCCGACGGCCGACGCGCCGTGGCCCTCGAGGTGTCGTCGCACGCGCTCACCGGCCACCGGGTGGACGCCATCGTCTTCGACGTCGCCGCCTTCACCAACCTGAGCCGGGACCACCTCGACCACCACGTCACCATGGAGGCGTACTTCGAGGCGAAGGCCACCCTGTTCACCCCGGACCGCTGCCGTCACGCGGTGGTGCTGGCCGACGACCCCTGGGGTGCCCGGCTCCTCGACCGGTTGCGCGGCACCGGTGACGGTGCCACGGGCGTCCCGGTGACGGCGGTCCGCCGCCGCGACGCCACCGACGTCGAACTCGCCGTGGGCCGGTCCCGGTTCACCTGGCGCGGACGTCGGGTCGACCTGCCGCTGTCGGGCCGGTTCAACGTCGACAACGCACTGGTGGCCGCCGCCGTGTGCGGCGTCCTCGGGGTCGACGACGACCGGGTGGTGGCCGGGCTGGCCTCGGCCTCGCCCGTGCCCGGTCGCATGGAGGTCGTGGGACCGGGCCACCCGGTGGCGGTGCTCGTCGACTACGCCCACACCCCCGCCGGGCTCGAGGTGGCCCTGGACGGCGCGCGTGCCGTGGCCGGGGACGGACGGGTGCTGTGCGTCTTCGGCTGCGGTGGCGACCGCGACCCCGGCAAGCGTCCGCAGATGGGAGCCGTTGCCTCCGCGGGGGCCGACGTGGTCGTGCTCACGTCGGACAACCCCCGCTCCGAGGACCCGTTGGCCATCATCGAGGCCATCCTGGCCGGGACCCGGGCCGGCACGCCCGGAGCCGCCGAGGTGGTCGTGGAACCGGACCGGGCCGGCGCCATCCGGCTCGCCGTCGACCGTGCCCGTCCCGGGGACGTGGTGCTGGTGGCGGGCAAGGGGCACGAGACCACCCAGTCCGCCGGCGGCGCCACGGTGCCCTTCGACGACCGGGTCGAGGCGGCCCGGGCCCTGGCCGGGCGGTTCGGGGGGCCGACCGCGTGATCTCGCTCATGACGTCGGGCGGCATCGCCCTGTGGGTCGCCGTGCTCAGCACCCCGATCCTCATCCGGTGGCTGCTCAAGAACAACATCGGCCAGCAGATCCGCGAGGACGGGCCCCAGGTCCACATCGCCAAGGCGGGCACACCCACCATGGGGGGCATCTGCATCGTCGCCGCCGTGGTGATCGGGTTCCTGTCCGCCCACGTCGTCCCCGGCGTCAACTGGTCCCGCTCCGGCGCGCTGGTCATGCTGGCCATCGTGGGGGCGGCGGCCATCGGCTTCGCCGACGACTGGATCAAGGTGCGGCACCGCCGCAGCCTGGGACTGAACAAACGGGCCAAGTTCGCCGCCCAGATCGCCCTCGGCCTCACCTTCTCGGTGCTCGCCGTCTACTGGGCCCACGCGTCGACCACCCTCTCGTTCACCCGGTACAACTCGATCGGCCTGCACATGGGCACGGCGGTGTGGGTCGTGTGGGGCACGGTGATCATCGCCGCCTCCGCCAACGCCGTGAACCTCACCGACGGCCTCGACGGGCTGGCCGCCGGTTCGGCGACCTTCTGCTTCGCCACCCTCGCCATCATCGGCTACTGGCAGTACCGGCACTTCAGCATCTACCACGTGGGCGACGCCCTGGACCTCGCCCTGGCCGCCGTGGCCCTGGCCGGCGCCTGCGTCGGCTTCCTGTGGTGGAACGCGGCCCCGGCCAAGATCTTCATGGGTGACACCGGCTCCCTGTCGATCGGGTCGGGCCTGGCCGCGCTCTGCCTGCTGATGAACCTCGACCTGCTGCTCGTGATCCTCGGCGGCCTGTTCGTCATCGTCACGCTGTCGGTGGTGATCCAGATCGTCAGCTTCCGGGTGTTCCACCGCCGGGTCTTCCTCATGGCCCCGCTGCACCACCACTTCGAGCTGCTGGGCTGGCCCGAGACGACGGTGATCGTCCGCTTCTGGATCCTGGCCGGGCTGTTCGCCGCCCTCGGCCTCGGGATCTTCTACGGCGACTTCCTGTCGGTGGGGACGGTCCATTGACGCGCGGCCGCCACGGGCGGGCGCCTCGGCGCCGCCACGCGGGTTCCACCACCTGGCCGCGCGCATGGGCGAGGCTGGGGGGATGCCGTCCGACGACAGGGGTGCGAACGGGCTCGGGCCCGTCGGTGTCCGGCGCCGCCGGAGGAGCCGTGGCTGAGCGGACGTCCACCGCCCGGCGCCGCGGTCCGACCGCCAGGCGCCCGACGACGGTGACGCGGGCGCGGGCCACGGTCGGCCGGGCCGCGCCGGTCGCGGCCGTCCGTCCGGCTGCCGCGGGAGCCGCCGGGCGACGGGGCCCTGCCGCGTTCGGCAGGCTCGCCGCGGTGCCGTCCTCGACCGCCCTCGGCCTGCTGGTGGCCGTCCTGTGCGTGGTCGGGCTGGTGATGGTCGGCTCCGCCTCGCCCGGTGATCTCGCTGATCACCTACGGCTCCCCCTGGACGATCTTCATCCGTCAGGTGCTCTGGATGGTGGTGGGCGTCGGTGCGCTGCTGGTCTTCGCCCGCATCGACTACCGCGCCTGGCGCCGGTGGTCGGTCCCGCTCGTCGCTCGTCACCCTCTGCCTGCTGGTGGCGGTGCTGGTGCCCGGACTGGGGGTCGATCGCCGGCGGGTCGTCGCGGTGGATCGGGTTCGGCCTGCTGCGCATCCAGCCGTCCGAGCTCATGAAGCTGGCCATGGTGGTGTTCGCCGCCGACCTCGTGGTCCGGCGCACCGACCGCTCGGCCCCGGCCAAGCAGGTGATCGCCCCGGTCATCGGGCGTCCTGGTGGTATCGGGCGCCCTGATCATCAAGCAGCCCGACATGGGAACGGCCATGGTCCTCGGCTGCATCGCCTTCGGCATCCTCTTCATGAGCGGCGTCACCCTGCGCCCCCCTGACCAAGGTGCTCGGCGCCTCCGCCGCGGTGGCGGTCGTGTTCGCCTTCAGCGACTCGTACCGACGCGACCGGATCCTCTCGTTCGTCGACCCGGGTGCGCACCAGTCGGGTTCGGGCTACCAGGTGTGGCAGTCGCTCATCGGGCTGGGGTCGGGACACCTGTTCGGGCTCGGTCTGGGCGGCGGCCGCGAGAAGTGGGGCACGCTCCCCAACGCCCACACCGACTTCATCTTCTCGGTGGTCGGGGAGGAGCTGGGCCTGGTCGGAGCCGTGTGCATCCTGGGCCTGTTCTTCGCCCTGGCCTGGTACGGATTCCGGGTGGCCGGCCGGGCCCCGGACCGGTTCGGCTCGCTGCATGGCCGTGGGCGTGACCATCTGGATCACCAGCCAGGCCGTCATCAACATCGGCGCGGTCATCGGCGTGCTGCCGGTCACCGGGATCCCGCTCCCGTTCATCTCCTTCGGTGGCTCGTCCCTGGTCATCAACCTGGCCGCCATGGGGATCCTGATGAACATCGCCCTGCAGGAGCGCTCGGGACCCCGCGGCCGCAGCCGGCGGCGTCGCCCCGTCCGGGCGTGACCGTCCGTCGACAGCGTGACCGGCCGGGGCGGGCCGGAGGTGCTACGCGGTCGTGGCGGGTGGGGGCACCGCCGGCCACCTGCAGCCCGCACTGGCCATCGCCGAGGCCCTGGTGTCGCGCGGGCCACGACCGGTCGACCATCGAGTTCCTCGGCTCGGACCGTGGTCAGGACGCCGACGTGCTGGCCGGTCGCGGCTTCCCGGTGACCCTGCTGCCCGGCCGGGGCATCGTGCGCAGCCTCGCCCCCCGGGACCTGGCCCGCAACCTCCGCTCGGCGGGTGAGCTCGCCGTGGGTGTCGTCCGGGGGATCGGGGTGGTGGGGCGCTCGCGCCCCGGGTGGTGGTGGCCGTGGGCGGCTACGCCAGCCTGGCGGGCGCGGCCGGAGCCCTGGTCCACCGGGTGCCGCTCGTACTGGTGAACGTCGACGCCGTCCCCGGCGCGGCCAACCGGCTGTTCGGGCGGTTCGCCCGGGCGAGCGCCGTCGGCTGGGAGGGAACCCCCTCCCCGGGCGGTGGTGACCGGCACGCCGGTCCGGCCCGAGATCGCGTCGGTGGACCGGACGCCCGGAGGGCGCACCGCGGCCCGGCGCCTCCTCGGACTCCCGGAGGACCGCGCCGTCGTGGCCGTCTTCGGAGGGTCGCTCGGCGCCCGGCGGATCAACCGGGCCGTCGACGGAGCGGTCGGCGCGCTGGGCCGACCGCGACGACCTGGCCGTCTACCACATCGTGGGACGTCGCGACTGGGGCGACTACTGCGCCGACCCGTCGGTCGGGCGGGTGCCGCCGGAGGACGGGGACGGCACCGCCGAGCCCGGCGGTCTCGTGGTGGTGCGCGTCGCCTACGAGGAGCGCATGGCCGCCGTCTACGCCGCCGCCGACGTGGTGGTGTGCCGGGCCGGGGCCATGACCGTGGCCGAGCTGGCCGCGGCCGGCGTGCCCGCCGTGCTGGTCCCGCTCCCCGGGGCGCCCGGGCGACCACCAGACGGCCAACGCCCGGGTGCTCGAGCGGGCCGGTGCCGCCGTGGTGCTGCCCGACGGCGACTGCACCGCGGTCGGGTTGGCCGGCACGGTGGAGGCGCTGCTGGCCGAGCCCGGGCGCTCGGCGCCATGGGCCGCCGCCGCCGGCCGTGGGGCGCCCCGACGCCGCCGACGCTGGGGCCGCCGTGGTCGAGGCCAACGCCCGCCCGCCCGCCGGGCGTCCGGCGGACGTCCGTCCGGGCGACGGGCGGACGCCGTGACCGCCGCCCGGGTCCCCGGGGCGCGGGGGCGGGGCGGGCATCGGCGATCCCTCGGTGCTGCGCCGGGTCCACGTGGTGGGCATGGGCGGGGCCGGCATGAGCGCCATCGCCACGGTCCTCCGGGCCATGGGGCACGCGGTCACCGGCAGCGACCTCGCGCGCGTCGGCGGTGACCGAGCGGCTGCGCACGCTCGGGCGTCGCCGGTCGCCATCGGTCACGACGGTGCCAACGTGGGCGACGCCGACCTGGTCACCCGCTCGACGGCGGTGCGGGACGACAATCCCGAGGTCGTCGAGGCGCGCCGCCGGGGGATCCCGGTCCTGTCCCGGGCCGAGACGTTGGCCGCCATCGCCGCGCGCAGGCGGTGCATCGCCGTGGCCGGTACCCACGGCAAGACCACGACGGCGTCGATGCTCTCGCTCGATGCTGGTCGAGGCCGGGCTGCAGGCCGTCGTTCCTGATCGGCGGCGACGTCAACGAGATCGGGACCAACGCGGCCTGGGACGCGGGCGATTGGATCGTGGTCGAGGCCGACGAGAGCGACGGCACCTTCCTGCACCTGGCTCCCGACATTGCGGTGGTGACCAACGTGGAGGCGGACCACCTCGACCACTACGGCTCGTTCGACGCGGTGCGGCGTGCGTTCGCCGACTTCCTGGCCTCTGCCGGCCGGCGGGTGGTCGGCGCCGACGACGCCGAGGCCCGGGCGGTGGGCCGAGCCGCGCCACGCCGACCTGGTCGGCTGCTCGGACGACGCCACCTACGGGATCCGGTCGGTCGAGACGGGCCGGAGCTCGGTGGCGTTCGACCTCGTGGGGCCCGACGGTGCGCTCGTCACCCGGGTGCACGTGGCCGTCCCCGGCCTGCACAACGCCCGCAACGCCGCCGTGGCCACCGTGGCCGCCCTGGTCGCCGGGGCGAAGCCCGAGGCGGCGGCCCGGGCGCTGGCCCGTTTCGGTGGGGTGGCCCGCCGGTTCGAGTTCCGCGGCGACCAGGGCGGGGTCACCTTCGTGGACGACTACGCCCACCTGCCCACCGAGGTCCGCGGCCGTGCTGGCGGCCGCCCGAAACGGTGACTGGCGCCGGGTGGTGGCGGTGTTCCAGCCCCACCGCTACTCGCGGACGGCCGAGGTCGGCGCGGAGTTCGGCGACGCCTTCGCCGACGCCGACGTGGTGGTGGTGACCGACGTCTACGGCGCCGGCGAGGCCCCGGTGCCCGGGGTGTCGGGCCGCCTGGTGGCCGACGCCGTGCGGCCGCCCGGCCCGACGTGGAGCTGCACTACGTGCCCGGACGCGGCGACGCTGGCGGCGGCGGTCGCCCGGGTGCTGCGACCCGGCGACCTGTGCCTGACCCTCGGCGCCGGCGACCTGACCTCCCTCCCCGACGAGCTGATGGCGGCCGGGGTCGGCAGCTCCGACGACGTGGAGGGGGACGTCGGGGGCGACGCACCCCGGTCCGGCGGTGCACCGTCGTGAGCGTCGGGGACGACCTGGACGAGCTGGCGTCGCGCCTCGGACCGCGGGCGCTCCGCGACGCTCCGCTCGGGAGCCGCACCACCTACCGGGTCGGTGGCACCGCCGCCCTGTCCGTCGAAGCGGGGGACGAGGACGGGCTGCTGGCGGTGGCCGCAGCCCTCGACGGCCTCGACCGTGCCGGTGCTGGTGCTCGGGAACGGCTCCAATCTCCTGGTGGCCGACGCCGGGTTCGCCGGCCTCGTCGTCCACCTCGGCGCCGGATTCGGGACGCTGGACCTCGACGGCACCGACGTGCGTGCGGGCGGGGGGCGTGGCCCTGCCGACGCTGGCCCGCAGGACGGTGGCCGCCGGGCTGACCGGTCTCGAGTGGGCGGTCGGCGTGCCCGGCTCGGTCGGGGGGGCCGTGCGGATGAACGCGGGCGGCCACGGATCGGACACGTCGGCCTCGCTCACCGCCTACCGCGTCGTCGACCTGGCCACGGCGACGGTCGCCGACCACCCACCGGCCGACCTGGACGCGTCGTACCGGCACACCTCCGTCGGTCCGCGCGACGTGGTGGTCGCGGCCACCTTCCGGCTCGCCCCCGGTGACCCGGTGACGGGACGGGAGACCATCGACGAGATCGTCCGGTGGCGTCGGGCCAACCAGCCGGGCGGCGCCAACGCCGGCTCCGTGTTCACCAATCCGCCGGGCGACTCGGCCGGCCGCCTGGTCGACGCCTGCGGACTGAAGGGATTCCGGATCGGGACGGCGGAGGTGTCGCCCCGGCACGCCAACTTCATCCAGGCCGACCGGGGTGGCTCCGCCGCCGACGTCCGCCGGGTGATGGACGCCGTCCGGGACCGCGTCCTCGCCGTGTCCGGCGTGGCCCTGGCCACCGAGATCCGCATGGTCGGCTTCGCCGACGGGGAACCGACCGGCTTCGCCGACGGGGAACCGACCGGCTCCGCCGACGGGGAACCGACCGGCTCCGCCGACGGGGGGGAAGCGTGAGCCCGCCACCGGACGACGCCATCGATCCGAGGATCCGACAGCGCCGCGAGCAGGTGGAGCGCAGCCGGACGCAGAAGCGCCTGAGGTGGCTGGCCCTGGTCGGCGCGGTGGCGGTCGTGGTCGTGCTCGGGGCCGTCCTCCTCCACACCCCGCTGTTCGAGGCCAAGGTGGTCAAGGTCACCGGCTCGCACCCGAACACGTCCACGGCGGCGATCGAGGCCGCCGCCGGGGTGCTCCACCACCCGCCGCTGGTCAGCGTCGACCCGGGTCCGTCGGCCGCACGGGTCGAGTCGCTGCCCTTCATCGCCTCGGCCACGGTGTCCCGGCACTGGCCGGACACCGTCACCATCGCCGTGACCGAGCGTCGACCGGTCACCACCATGGCCGGTCCGGCCACCGCCTGGTCCACGCTCGACGGCAACGGACGGACGTTGACCGTGACGCCCGCCCGCCCGGTCCTGCCCGTGCTCATCGTCACCTCGGCCGCCGGACCCGTGCCCCCGGCCCCGGTCGGCGGCACCGTGGCCCCGGCCGCCGGACCCGGTCTGCTGGTGGCCCGCACGCTGCCGCCCGCCTTCGCCGGGCAGGTGATCTCGGTCACCGTGGCATCCAACGGGACGGTCTCCCTGGCCCTGACCTCGGGCCTCGTCGTGCTCCTGGGCACGGTGAGCGACCTCACGGCCAAGTACGAGGACGTGGCCGCCATCATCGCCCACGCCCCCCTCCGGGGAGCCCACACGATCGACGTCACGGTGCCCCAGTCGCCGACGGTCGGACCGTGACGCGCCCGCGACGGACCGGTGACCCGGGCGTGACGGGGCGCACCGACCGTGCGCGTCCAGGTGACGGATCCGTGTCCGACCGCTGTCCACGGTGCTTGACCCTGGACGGTGCGAACCGTATCGTTGGCGCGAACTCGCAGGTTGGAACGGTTTCAACCTTTGGTCGAGGGTGAGGAACTTCATGACCGTTCCGGCACAGAGCAACTACTTCGCCGTCATCAAGGTGGTCGGCGTCGGCGGGGGCGGCGTCAACGCCGTCAACCGGATGATCGAGTCCGGTCTGCGGGGTGTCGAGTTCATCGCCACCAACACGGATGCCCAGGCGCTGCTGATGAGCGACGCCGACCTCAAGCTCGACATCGGCCGCCAGCTCACCCGGGGCCTCGGTGCCGGGAGCGACCCCGAGGTGGGCCGTCTGGCCGCCGAAGAGCACCGTTCGGAGATCGAGGAGGCCCTGAAGGGCGCCGACATGGTCTTCATCACCGCCGGCAAGGGCGGCGGTACCGGCACGGGCGCCGCCCCGGTCGTGGCCGAGATCGCCAAGGGCCTCGGCGCCCTGACCATCGGCGTCGTCACCCGCCCGTTCACGTTCGAGGGCCGTCGCCGTTCGGTCCAGGCCGAGCAGGGTATCCAGAACCTCAAGGAGAAGGTCGACACCCTCATCATCATCCCGAACGACCGGCTCCTCACCGTGTCGAACGAGAAGACCTCCATGGTCAACGCCTTCAAGATGGCCGACGAGGTCCTGATGCAGGGCGTCCAGGGCATCACCAGCCTGATCACCATCCCGGGCCTGATCAACACCGACTTCGCCGACGTGAAGATGATCATGTCCAACGCGGGCACCGCCATCATGGGCATCGGCTCGGCCACGGGCGAGGGTCGTGCCGTCAACGCCGCCCGTGCCGCCATCACCAGCCCGCTGCTCGAGGCGTCCATCGAGGGCGCCCGGGGCATCCTGCTCAACATCGCCGGTGGGCCGGATCTCGGTCTGTTCGAGGTCAACGAGGCCGCGGAGATCATCCACGGAGTGGCGCACCCCGACGCCAACATCATCTTCGGCAGCGTCATCGACGAGTCGATGGGCGAGGAGGTGCGGGTCACCGTGATCGCCGCCGGCTTCGAACGGTGGGAGGCACAGCCGCCCGCCCGCGGCGGTGCCGCCGTGCCCGAGTCGACGGGCCGGGACGATGCCCGCAGCCGCGTGCTCGGCGCCGACTCGGCCCACGAGGACATCTTCGCCACACCGGCGGACGACGACCTCGACCTGGGCGACGACGACTTCGACGTGCCCTCGTTCCTGCGCTGAGCCCGGCCGTGGCCGGGGTGGGCGGGGCCCGCACCGTCGACCTCCCGGGCCGGGTCCACGCCGCCTGGACCGATGCCTCGTGGGGCGACCTCCGGCCCTCGGGCGACGGGCCGACCGGGGGCGACGCCCTGGCCCGTGCCGTGGAAGGGCTGACGACCGGGACGGTCGCGGTGGCCTGGGCCACCCAGGTCCACGGAGCCACGGTGCACCGGGTCGGGCCGGACCCGTCGGGCGACGGCCCCCACCCACCGCCCCGGCTGGTGCGCCTGCCCGACGGTGACGCGTTGGTGTCCGACGCCTGCGGGGCCGCCCTGTGCGTCCTGACGGCCGATTGCGGCGCCCTGGCCCTGGCCAGCCCGGAGGGGGTCTTCGGGGCCGTGCACGCCGGCTGGCGGGGCCTCCTGGACGGGGTGGTCGAGGCCGCCGTCGACCGGATGCGGGACCTCGGGGCATCGGACGTCGTCGGTGCGCTGGGGCCGTGCATCCACGCCGGCTGCTACGAGTTCTCGGTCACGGACCTCGATGCCGTGGCCGCCGCCTACGGCGACGCGGTCCGGGGCACCACGTCCGAGGGGCGGCCGGCGCTCGATCTGCCCGGAGGGATCGGGGCGGCACTGGCACGGGCCGGAGCCCGGTCCGTGCCGGGCGTCGACGCCTGCACCGCGTGCGGGGGCCGCTGGTTCTCCCACCGGGCACGGGCCGACCGCGGTCGTCAGGCGCTCGTGGTGTGGGCGGGCCCGTCGGCGACCCCGTCATGATCCCGGACGACGCCTTCCCCGGCTTCGGGGCCCGGCTGGCCGCGCTGCGGGACCGCATCGGGGCCGCCGCCCCCGACCCGGCCGGGGTCACGCTCCTCGCCGTCACCAAGGGCTTCGGCCCCGAGGCCGTGTGGACGGCTCTGGCCGCCGGCCTGCCCGCCGTCGGGGAGAACTACGCCGACGAGCTGGTGGCCAAGGCGGCCGCGGTCGCCGCCGGCCCCGGACCGGCCCCGGAATGGCACTACCTGGGCGCGATCCAGCGCAACAAGGTCCCACGCCTGGCGCCGCTGGTCTCCTGTTGGCAGAGCGTGTCGAGGATCGAGGAGGGACGGGCCATCGCCCGGCGCCGCCCCGGCGCACGCGTCCTCGTCCAGGTCGACGTGGCCGGCCTGCCCGGACGTGGTGGGGTGCCGCCGGCCGAGGTCCCCGACCTGGTGGCGGCCCTGCGTGACGAGGACCTCGACGT
Organism: uncultured Acidimicrobiales bacterium; assembly: GCA_963814655.1. Lineage (GTDB taxonomy): Bacteria > Actinomycetota > Acidimicrobiia > Acidimicrobiales > RAAP-2 > Bog-756. The sequence goes on from CAWFDU010000001.1 coordinate 119,346, forward strand.
CGACGGGCTGATGGCGGTCGGGCTCCCGGGACCCCCCGAGGGTGCCCGGCCGGGGTTCCGGCAGGTGCGCCGGCTGGCCGATGCCCTCGGCCTCGGGACCTGCTCCATGGGCATGACCGACGACCTCGAGGTCGCCCTGTCCGAGGGTTCGACGATGGTGCGCCTGGGCCGGGCACTGTTCGGCGAGCGCCCGGCCCGACCCGGCCGCTGAACGCCCGGGCGCGGTCCTGCCGACGGGTGCTCCACCGGGAGCCGGACGGGCGAGGGCCGCGGGCCGTGGTGCGTGCCACCCGATCCCCGGGCCAGGCACTACGCTGTCGCCGGGAGGAACAAATGGCAACTTCGTTCATCAAAAAGTCCATGGCGTACCTGGGCCTGGTCGACGACTACGACGACTACGACGACTACGACCGGCCCGCGCCGATGGGCACCCGCCAGCGCCCGGCCGCGGTCGAGCCCGAGGAGGAGCCGCCCCCCGCTCCGGCCGGTCGCATCCGGGTGACGCCCGCCTCGCCGGCGTCCACCGTTCCGACGCCGACGCCGGCCCATCAGCCCGCGGCACGCCCGGCGACCTCCCCGTCGGTCAAGATCTCCACGCCCGATGCCGGCGCCCGGGTGCACATCGTGGCCCCGGCCCGCTTTGCCGACGCCGTCGAGATCGCCAACCGCCTGATGGCCAACCAGCCGGTGATCGTCAACATGCAGACCGCCGACCGCGACCTCCAGCGCCGCATGATCGACTTCTGCAGCGGCGCCACCTACGCCCTGTCGGGCGGGATGGAGCGGGTGGCCGACGAGGTGTTCCTGCTGACGCCGTCGAACGTGAAGGTGTCCGAGGAAGAGCGTCAGCGCCTGGCCGACCACGGCCTGGTCTCCTCCTGACCCCGCCCCCCGCTTCGGCGGCCCGGACCGTAGGCTGAACCGACATGCTCGCCCTCGTCGGGTACCTCCTCAACCTCTTCCTCCTCGTCCTCTTCGCCTACGCCATCCTGAGCTGGCTGACGTACTCGGGGCGGATGGACTACGACTCGCCGGTCGTCCGGGTGCAGCGCGTCCTGGCCAAGATCTGCGAGCCGGTGCTCCGCCCCGTGCGCAAGGTCATCCCCCCGGTGCAGATCGGGGGCGTGGGCATCGACCTGTCGATCCTGATCGTCTTCGTGGTCGTGGCCATCTTGAACAACACCGTGTTCAACTGAGCCACCACCGTCGCGGCCAGACCGGTCCGACCCGCGGCCAGGTTCCGGCGTGCCTGTCGGACGGCGCCGGGGAATCCCTGGATTTCGTCCGTCACGCCGCTACGATTGCGCCATGGACGCTTCCCAATCTGCACTCGACTCCCTCCGTACGGTGGAGTTCCGGGAGACCCTGAAGGGCTACCACCGGGACGACGTCGACGAGTACCTGGAGAAGGCGGCCGTCGAGGCCGAGGGCCTGCAGGAGCAGCTGCGGCAGAACACCGAGCGCCTGCGCAAGGCCGCCGAGACGATCGCACAGCTCGAGACCGAGCTCGCCGCCAAGCCCGAGGCCCCGGCGCCGGTCGCCGCGGCGCCGGTCGAGCCCGCCATCGCCGACGACACGCTCCAGCGCACGCTGGTGCTGGCCCAGAAGTTCGTCGACGAGACGAAGGCCGAGGCCGAGGCCGAGGCGCGGCGCGTCGTGGCCGACGCCGAGGCCCAGGCCCGCAAGGTGCAGGCCGACTCGGAGATGCGACTGCGCGAGGAGATCGCCCGGCTCGAGTCCAACCGCAGCCACCTCTCCCACGAGGTCGAGACCATGGCCCGACAGCTCGAGACCGAGCGGGAGCGCCTGCGTTCCGCCCTCGCCGACATGTTGACGTGGGTGGACGGCCACCTGGCCGCGCCCGCTGCCGACAGCGCACCGGTGACCAACATCACCGACGCCCAACGCCCTGCGGGCGAGGTCACCCAGCTGCGGCCCTCGGCGACGTCGGGATCCCTGCCGCTCTGAGCCGCGGCGCCGAACCGGCGCCTCCCCGGTACCCTCACGCGGTCGATCCCGGACACCGGGAGGTCCCGGGCACCCCCGGCCGGCCCGGATGTGTCCGGAGCGGTCCCGTGCACGACTAGGGTGCCGGGGACGTCACGCCGGGACCCCGGATTGCCGTGCCCCCCCGGCACGGTAGGGTCGCCCGCTCGTCGATGTCGGTGGCACAGCTGTGCCGCAGCGTCCCGATGCCGGCTCCGGCCCGGTGGGCACATCCCCAAGGAGGTCGAATTGACCGCAGTGAAGAAGTCGCCGGCGGGCGCCACCAAGGCCGCACCGGCGAAGAAGGCGGCACCGGCCACGAAGTCGTCGACGAAGGCGTCGCCGGCCAAGAAGGCCGCCGCCAAGAAGGCGGCACCGGCGAAGAAGGCGGCACCGGCGAAGAAGGCCGCCGCGAAGGCGACGGCCGGCAAGGCCCCCGCCCGCAAGGCGGCGCCGGCGGTCACGTCCGCCCCGTCCCGCAAGGCCGCCGCCACCAAGTCCGGCGCCACCAAGGCCGCCGCCACCAAGGCCGCGCCACCAAGGCCGGCGCCACCAAGGCCGGCGCGGCCAAGGCTCCGGCGTCCAAGGCCCCGGCCACCAAGGCCCCGGCCACCAAGGCCCCGGCCAAGAAGGCGGCACCGGAGCCCCCGAAGCGTCCGACGGTCGGCCCCTACGCCAAGGACGCCAAGTTCCTCGACGCCCAGCGGGTGCTGCTGTCCGAGGAGCGGGCGATCTACGCCGGCCAGGCGGTCGACCTGCGGGCCGAGGCCGACTCGCTGGCCCTCGAGCGCGAGCCGGGCGACGTCCAGTTCGACGAGGAGTCGGGGGAGGGCGGCACGGTCACGGTCGACCGCGAGCGCAACCTCGCCCTGTCCGCCCAGGCGACGCTCGCCGTCGAGGAGATCGACGACGCACTGACCAAGCTCGACCGCAAGACCTACGGCTACTGCGAGCGGTGCTTCCAGCCCATCCCCAAGGCCCGGCTGCAGGCACTGCCCTTCGCCCGACTGTGCGTCGCCTGCAAGAGCGGTGGCCTGTCACGACGCTGACCGGTGAGCCGGACGCGGTGACCGGCGGGTCCGACCCGACCCCGCCGCCGTCCACCGGCCCGGCCCGCCTGGCCGTGGCGGTGGGTGTGGTGGCCCTCGTCGTCCTCGTCGACCAGCTGACCAAGTGGTGGGCGGTCAGCCGGCTGCCCTCCGGCCCGGTCCACGTGGTCTGGCGGCTCGACCTCGCCCTGTCGATCAACACCGGATCGGCCTTCAGCCTCTTCCGCGGCTCGACCCCCGTCCTGGTGGTGATCGCCGTGGCCCTGGTGTGCGCCCTGCTGGTGATGGTGTGGCGCGCGCCCACCGTCGGCCGGGCCGCCGTCCTCGGCCTGATCCTCGGCGGTGCGCTGGGCAACCTGTCCGACCGGTTCTTCCGCGGGCTCCACGGCGGGGTCGTCGACTTCATCGAGTTCCACTTCTGGCCGACGTTCAACGTGGCCGACGCGTGCATCACCGTGGGATGCATCCTGCTGGCCGTGTCGTTGCTGCGCGGGACGGCCGGGCGGTGACCGCGATCTCGGTGGTCGTGCCGACCTCGCTCGACGGCGTCCGGGTGGACCGGGCCGTGGCCCTGCTGGCCGACGTGTCCCGCTCTGCGGTGGACGGGTTGGTTGCCGCCGGTCGGGTGGCGGTCGACGGCCGGGTCGTGACCAGCCGCAGCGTCAAGCTGCAGACCGGACAGACGTTGGACGTCGATCTCCCCGCCGTGGTGGACGAACCCGGGCCCGAGCCCGACCCGACGGTCACGTTCGCCGTCGTCGTACGTCGACGACGCCGTGGTGGTGGTGGACAAGCCGGCGGGGCTGGTGGTGCACCCGGGGGCGGGGCACCACGCCGGCACCCTCGTCCACGGTCTGGTGGCCCGGTTCCCCGACGTGGCCGCCCTGCCCGCCCTGGTCGGCTCCGAGCCCGACCGACCCGGGATCGTCCACCGACTCGACCGGGGGACGTCCGGGCTGATGGTCGTGGCCCGGACACCGGCCGCCTACCGCTCGCTGGTGGAGCAGCTGTCGTCGCGGGCGGTGTCGCGGACCTACCGGGCGCTCGTGCTCGGCACCGTGGAGGGCGAGTCGGGGGTGGTCGACGCGCCGATCGGCCGTTCGGTGAGCTCGCCGACCCGGATGGCCGTGTCGCGCACGGGCAAGGAGGCCCGGACCCGGTACCGGGTCGAGGAGCGCTTCGGCCTCCCCGTCCCCACCACGCTGGTGCGCGCCGCACTCGAGACGGGACGCACCCACCAGATCCGGGTGCACCTGGCGGCGATCGGCCACCCGGTGGTGGGCGACGAGACCTACGGCCAGGGGCGGACCCTGCCCGGAGCCACCGTGACCCGACCGTTCCTCCACGCCTTCGAGTTGGCCTTCGACCACCCGACCACGGGGGAGCGGATGTCGTGGACCTCCGAGCTGCCCCGCGACCTCGCCGACCAGCTCACGGCGCTCGGACACTGACCGACCACGGGCCGGGCCGCTCCCGGCGGGGGCGGCCCGGGCGGGCCCGACCGGTCAGGCGGCCTCGTGGGCGGCCTCGAGGATGTCGTCGACCGACAGGATCTCGAGCGCCTCGGCCTCGGCCTGGCGCACCTTGCGGACGCCGATGCCCATGCGCTCGGCCGTCGTCTGCAGCGACGCCGGATCGGTGCCGTCGAAGCCGAACCGGTGACGGATCACCTCGCGCTGGAGGTCCGAGAGCCGGTCGACGGCCTTGCGCACCAGCTCGAGGGTGAGATCGACGGCGACCTCGTCCTCGAAGTCGCTCTCGTCTCCCGACACGAGGTCGCCCAAGGTGGCGGTCGAGTCCGTGGCCGCCGGCTGGTCGAGGCTGGCCACCACACGGGCCGCCCGGGACAGGTCCGAGCGCACGCTCGCCGTGGTGTTGGTGGCGTCGTCGAGCTCGTCGTCGGTGGGCGGGCGCTGGAGCTGGTGGGTGAGCTCCCACAGGGCGGCGTCCACCTGCTGGTTGCGCTCGGCCACCTCCATGGGCAGCCGGATGGTGCGCCCGTGCTGCTGCACGGCCCGCTGCAGCGCCTGGCGGATCCACCACGTGGCGTACGTCGAGAAGCGGAAGCCCCGCTCCCAGTCGAACTTGTCGACGGCCCGCATGAGGCCGAACGTCCCCTCCTGGATGAGGTCGGGCAGGTCCACGCCACGGTCCTGGTAGCGCCGGGCCCAGTGCACGACGAGGCGGAGGTTGGCCGCCACCATCTCCCGTCGGGCCTCGTCGTCACCGGCGGCCACGCGCTTGGCCAGCTCGGTCTGGGCGTCGTGGTCGGGAAGCGGATGGTGGTCGAGATCCCGCAGGAAGAGCCCGAGGCTGTCCGCGTCCGACCCCCGCTTGCGGTTGGCGGCGGGCCTGGCCGCGGTGGACGGCGACCCACCGGCAGGGGCGGTGCGGCCCGCGCCCGAGGATCCGGCTGCCGTGGTCTTCGCTGTTGCCGTGCGGGTGGTCATCCCTCTCCTCGTGCTGGTCGATGGACCTTCCCCGCTGTCAACACCGGAACCGTCCCGTCCATTCCTGGCCGGACCGGGGAATCCGCGTGGGGGACGGCTTGCGCAACGGGTATTCGTAGTGGTCGGCTGGCCGGATGACCGCAGACGCCCCCCGCATGGTCCTGGTCCGCCACGGCGAGACCGCCTGGAGCCGTGACCGCCGCCACACGGGGAGGACGGACATCCCGCTGACGAGGCTCGGCGAGGTGCAGGCCGCCGACCTGGCCCCCCGACTGGCCGCATGGCACTTCACCCGCATCCTGGTCAGCCCGCTCTCCCGGGCCGGCCGGACGGCGGCACTGGCCGGCCTGGAGGACGCCCAGACCACGGACGACCTGCTGGAGTGGGACTACGGCGACTACGAGGGGCGCACCACGGTCGCCATCCGGTCGGACCACCCGGACTGGGACCTGTTCCGCGACGGGGTGCCCGGGGGCGAGACGCTCGAGGAGGTGGCCGCCCGGGTGGACCGGGTCATCACCCGGGTGCGTTCGGGCGCGGGGGACGTGGCCTGCGTGGCCCACGCCCACCTCCTGCGGGTCCTGGCCGTCCGCTGGTTGGGGGTGGAACCGTCGGCCGCCCGCTTCCTGGTCCTCGGGCCGGCGTCGCTCAGCGTCCTCGGGTGGGAGCGGGAGCAGCCGGTCGTCGAGCACTGGAACACGTAGCACCCGCACCCCTTGGACGGTAGCGGGGTCCTCCGGCGAGGTGCCGCCGATCGGGGGAGGTGCACCCGAACCGCACCGGACGTGCGCCCCGACGGCAACCCGGTGTCAGAGCTGGGGACCGTCCGGTCGTCGCTCCGGCTCGCGACGGATGGTCCGGGGTCCGTCGGGCACCCCGGTCGGACGGCGGTCGGCGGGCCGGTCGGGCTGGAGCGTCTCTCCGCGGAACAGCCGGCGGGGTCCGGACCACATGGCCGGAGGTGCGTCGAACCGATAGGCGACGGCGTACGCGACGGCCTCGTAATTGACCCGCCAGCCCCGGAAGTGGGCCCACGCCTCGTCCCGCGGCCTGGACGTCGGGAGCCCGGCACCCACCAGGCGCTCCCAGGCGTCGTCGAACTGCCCGCGGGTGACGACCAGCGGTCCGTCGGGCCGGGGGTCGGGGTCGTAGGGGATGCGGGTGGCCCGTGCGATGTCCCGCAGGCACGTGAAGCCCATCCGGATGCACATGCGCGCCTCGATCGGGGCGCCCTCGGGGTCGATGGCCAGCAACAGGGCGGCGGCGTCCATGACGGCCAGCAGGCTCACGATCCAGGAGTTCGTCGACCGGGGCGAGCGGAGGCGGAGCAGTGACGGGTAGGTCGAGTGGCTCTCGGCGACGTCGGCCGCCCACCGCTCCCAGTCGGCGAACAGGTTGGCCAGATTGTCGACGGAGCCGACCAGCTGGTGGCGGATCAGCAGTTCCGGACCCCAGGCCGGCGAACCGGCCCTGCTCTCGAGGAGGGTGACGAGTGTCTCCCGGCGGTTGTAGGCGGAGTAGAGGGTGGGGAGGTAGGCGATCTGCAGCGCCACCAGGACCATCCCCGTGCCGGCGGCGACGAAGTCGACCACCCGCGACCCTTCGGTGTGGGACAGGGTGAAGCCGAGGGTGAACACGGAGGACCCGGCCTCGGAGAACGCCTGCCCGAACGGGCTGCCGCCGATGCCCCAGTTGACCAGCGTGAACCCGAGGACGGCCAGCAGCGAGCCAGGTGGTCAGGAGGACGATGAGGGCCACCGGCTCGCTGAGGGCGAGGACGCGGTCCTGGGCGTCGTAGGTGCGGGCGGCCCGGGCGATCCGGCCGAAGAGCGCCCGGGTGACCACCATGGGGTAGGTGAGCCGGCTGCCGGCGGACCGGGGCACGATGAGGACGGTGAGGACGCTGTAGGCGTCGGCGAGCAGGACGGCGACGCCGGCCAGCAGGGAGACCAGGCGCAGGGCGGTCACGGAGGGGAGCGGGTCGGGTCAGACGGCGGCGTCGCGGACGGCGGGCACCCGGCCCTGGGCCCTCGCCACCATGTCGGCCAGGTTGAAGGACTCCAGATGGGTCCGCATGTGCTCGCCCACGTCGGCCCACACGGTGAGCAGCACGCACTGGCCCTCGTGGTCGCACGCACCGTTCTCGTGCGGGAGACCGAAGTCTCCCGCCACGATGGGGCCGTCCACCGCCGACACGATCTGGGACAGGGTGATCTCCTCGGGCGGACGGGCGAGCACGTAGCCGCCGCCGACGCCCCGCTTGGAGCGGACGAGCCCGGCACCCTTCAGGGCCAGGAGGATCTGTTCCAGGTACGGCTGGGGGAGTCCGGTGCGCTCGGCGATGTCGCGCACCGCCGTCGGGGTGGCCTCGCCGTCGGCGTCGGCGTGCAGCGCCAGCGACAGCAGGGCCCGACTGGCGTAGTCCCCGCGGGTGGATACCTTCACAGGCCCATGCTATTGCCTGACCCGCGCCACGGGGATGGAGGCGTCGCCCCGGCGTCCCGGGCGACCGGGGCCGGGCTCAGCGCCCGCCGAGCTTGCCGGCGGCCAGGTCCTCGGCCATGGCCCATCCGAAGGTGACCAGACGTCCACCGCCGGAGACGTCCACGCTCTCGAAGAAGGCGCAGTACTCCACGGCCGGCTCCGACTTGTGACTGGCGAAGTCGAACCCTCCGGCCTCGCACCCGTCGCTCGCCACCACGAAGGTGCGGTCGTCGATGCGGCCGTCGGCGCCGAACCGCTTGGCCAGGCGCCGACCCCAGGCCCGCTCCTCGCCGGTGGCCTTCTGCTCGGGGCAGGGCACCACGTCGGTCAGGCCGGCGAAGGCCTTGAAGCCGTCCGGACCGAGCAGCCGGGTCCCGACCAGGACGTCCTCGTCCGGGAAGGCCAGCAGGGCCCGCCGGTACTTGTCGCCCATCATGGCCCGCAGCACGGTGTCGGCACGGGAGGTGCGATCGACGGTGGCCAGCCCGATCAGGAGCGACGGCGTGCCCCCGATCCGCTCCAGGGTGGAGAAGGAGTAGCCGCGGAGCTTGGTGCCCTCGCGGGCCCGGGTGACCAGCACCCACTCCTCACGCTGTTTCGACAGGAACCCGATGTCGAATCGGGGCTCCCGCTCGGCGCAGAGGTCGGCCATCTCGGCCAGCTCGGCGTCGCTGATCGACGTGCAATCCTTGGTCTCCACCTGGATGGACATAGGTCGTTCCGTACTCCTCTATCTCCCTGCGACTGTCCCCCGCGCCTGGCCGGCCGTGGCCTCCGTGACGTGCCGCCGCAGGGGAGGGGCCTCGTCTCGGATCGCTCACGCCAGGAGCCGTTGGACGATTTTACGGGATTTTTCGGGGGCCTGTCGTATCCGACCCCGCGTGACGGTTCCGCGACGTCCTGACCAGGGGGGGAACACGGGCACGAGCGCGGGCCGACGGTGCCGGTGCCGCCGGCCGATCTGACGGGCCGTCAGGACTGGATGGCGCGGGGCCCGAGCAGCACCCGCAGCTCGCCCATGAGTCCGCGGCTCGAGTCGACGTTGAATTCGGAGGGCAGCCGGAGCACCTTGTCGCCCACGTGGAGCAGCACGGGGGAGTGGCCGGGGTGTTCGGTCAGGAGGCGCTTCAGGTCGTCCACGGTCCGGTCGGTCAGGGTGCCGAGCGGCAGCGAGATCCGCACGTCGCGCAGGCCGTCGGCCACCAGCTCCGGCCGCTGGACCTCCATGGCCACCAGCTTGAGGCGCTCGTCGCGCAGGTCGAGCCGGGCCTTCACCACCACGATGGCGTCGTCGTCGAGCAGCGCACCGTAGTCGGCCATGGTCTTCGGGAACACGAAGGTCTCGATGGAGGCGTTCAGGTCCTCCAGCACGAAGGTCGCCATGAGGTCGCCCTTCTTCGTGTAGCGGCGCTGGAGCTCGGTGATCACGCCCCCGACCACCTTGACGCCGCCCCCGTCGTAGCCGGAGGCGGCCATGGCGTCGGGGTCGTAGTCGCGGAGCTCGGCCAGGCCGCAGTCGGTCAGGCGGGAGAGCGAGCCCTCCAGCCCCATCAGCGGGTGGTCGCTGATGTAGAGCCCGAGCATCTCCTTCTCGAAGGCGAGCCGCAGCGACTTGTCGAACTCGGTGTCGGGCACGGGGAGCCTCGTGTCGGCGAATCCGGTCGACTGTCCCTCGGTCGGCTCCTCGAGGGTGGCGAAGAGCGACATGACACCGGCGTCGTGCTCGCGCCGCCGCTCGAGCGTGCGGTCCACGATCTCCTCGAAGGCGAGGAAGAGACCCTGACGGGCATGGCCCATGGAGTCGAAGGCGCCGGCCTTGATCAGGGACTCGATGGTCCGCTTGTTCAGGACCTGGGGGTCGACCCGCTGGCAGAAGTCGTAGAAGTCGGCGAACGGCCCACCGGCCTCGCGCTCGGCGACGATGAGGGCGACCAGCGCCTCACCCACGTTGCGGACGGCGGCCAGACCGAAGGTGATGGCACCCGCACTGTCGCCCGACGTGCCGATGGCGCCCTCGCCGGCGGTGAAGTCCGGTGTGAACTCGGCCAGTGAGCGGTTGACGTCGGGGACGAGCACCTCGATGCCGAGCGAGCGGCACTCGGCGAGGTAGATCGCCGTCTTGTCCTTGTTGTCCTTGACCGAGGTGAGGAGGCTGGCCAGGTACTCGACCGGATAGTGGGCCTTGAGCCAGGCCGTCTGGTAGGCGATGAACCCGTAGCCGTAGGAGTGCGACTTGTTGAAGGCGTAGTCGGCGAAGGGCTCGATGATGTCGAACAGTGCGGTGCCGAGTTCCTCGCCGTACCCCTCGGTGACGCAGCCGGCGACGAACTTCTCGCGCTCGGCCTGGATCGAGGGCGCGGATCTTCTTGCCGCACGCCTTGCGCAGGTTGTCGGCCTCGGCCAGCGTGTACCCGGCGAACTTCTGGGCGACCCGCATGACCGACTCCTGGTAGATCATGAGGCCGTAGGTGTCGGCCAGGATCCCCTCGAGGTCGGGGTGCTCGTAGGTCACGGGCTGGCGGCCGTTCTTGCGGTCCGCGTAGTCCTTGTGCATGTTGGCGGCCATCGGACCCGGCCGGTACAGGGCCACGAGGGCGGCGACGTCGTCGAACGTGGTCGGGGCCAGCGACCGCATCAGCGACCGCATGGGCCCGCCCTCGAGCTGGAACACGCCCATCGAGTCACCCTTGCGGAGCATCACGAAGGTGTCCTCGTCGTCGAGGGGGATGTTGTCGATGTCGGGCCGCGAGCCGGTGGAGACCTCGATCAGGTCGAGGGCGCGTTCGATGACCGACAGGTTGCGCAGTCCCAGGAAGTCCATCTTGAGCAGGCCGAGGTCCTCGACCCCGTGCATCTCGTACTGGGTGACCACGGGGGCGTCGTCGGGGTTGGCGCTGTCCGGCTTGCGCTGGATGGGCACGTACTCGGTCAGGGGCTGGTCGGTGATGACCACGGCGGCGGCATGGATCCCGTCGCCCCGCCGGAGACCCTCGAGTCCCTTGGCGACGTCGATGACGCGCTTCGCCTCGGGATCGGTCTCGTACATGGTCCGCAGCTCGCCCGCGAGCTGGAAGCCCTCCTCGTAGCCCTCGGTCCTGTCGAGGCAGGCGGCGAGCGGGGTGTCCCGGCCCATGAGCAGTGGGGGCATGGCCTTGGCGATCCTGTCCCCGACGATGTAGGGGAGTCCGAGGACGCGCGAGGCGTCGCGCACGGCGGCCCGGGCCTTGATGGTCGAGAACGTGACGATCTGGGCGACGTGGTCCGACCCGTACCGCTCGGCCGCGTACTTGATCATGTCGCCGCGGTAGCGCTCGTCGAAGTCCATGTCGATGTCGGGCATCTGGATGCGTCCCGGATTGAGGAACCGCTCGAAGAGGAGGTCGTACCGGATCGGGTCGAGATCGACGATCCGGAGGCAGTAGGCGACGCAGCAGCCCGCGGCCGAGCCGCGCCCGGGCCCGACCCGGATGCCCTGGGACCTCGCGAAGCGGATCAGGTCCCACACCACGAGGAAGTAGGCACTGAACCCCATGTTGGCGATGACGTCGAGCTCGTAGTCGAGGCGCTCCATGACGGCCGCCGGGATCGGCATGCCGTAGCGCTCCTTCGCCCCCTCGATGCTGAGGTGGCGGAGGTAGTCCGCGGCGCGGACCTCGTAGGTGTCGCCGGTGAACTCGTCGGGTACGGGGAACTGGGGGAGGCTCGGCTTGCCGAAGTCGATCTCCACGTTGGCGCGCTCGGCGATCAGCAGGGTGTTGTCGCACGACTCGGGGACCTCGCGGAAGAGGTGGCGCATCTCCGCCGCGGACTTGAGGTAGTGCTCCTCGCCCTCGAACTTGAACCGCTTGGGGTCGTCGATGAGGGCGCCGGTCTGCACGCACAGGAGGGCGTCGTGCGCGACGTGGTCCTCGCGGTGGGTGTAGTGGCTGTCGTTGGTGGCGAGCAGCGGCGCGCCGATGCGGCGGGCGATCTCGACCAGGGCGGGATTGGTCTTCTGCTGCTCGGGAAGGCCGTGGTCCTGGATCTCGACGAAGAGGTTGCCGGCGCCGAAGATGTCCTGCAGCCTTCCGGCCAGCATCTCGGCCTTGACCTGGTCGTCGGCCAGCAGCGCCTGGAGGACCACGCCGCCGAGGCATCCGGTGGTGGCGATGAGCCCCTTGGCGTGGCGTTCGAGGAGCTCCCAGTCGAGCCGGGGCTTGTAGTAGTAGCCCTCCAGGTAGGCGGCCGACGAGAGCTTCAGCAGGTTGCGGTAGCCCTCGTTCGACTCGGCCAGCAACGTCAGGTGGTAGTAGAGCTTCTCACCCCCGCCGGTGTCGCCCCCCGTGTCGTCGACCTTGCCCCGACGTACCGGGCGCTCGTGACGGGACTCGGCGGCCATGTAGGCCTCGGTGCCGATGACGGGGTTGATGCCGGCCTTGCGGCACGCGGCGTAGAAGTCGAGGACGCCGTACATGTTGCCGTGGTCGGTGATCCCGAGCGCGGGCTGCCCGTCGGCCACCGCCGCGTCCACCAGGTCCTTCACCCGCGCCGCCCCGTCCAGCATCGAGAACTCGGTGTGGGTGTGCAGGTGGGTGAACGACCGTGCTGCCAACGTCTCTGCGTGCCTTCCTGGGATCGGTCGTCCGGGTGCGCCCCGACCGCCCCGACCGGCGGTCCACGGGCCGTGGACGAGTTACAGCGGTGTGATTCCGACGATAGCGCGCCGCCGCGGCCGGACACCGGGTGCCCCCTCTGACCTGGGACGCGACCCGGAGGGGACGCCCGGGCGGCCGTCGGAGGTCAGAGGGACCGCGCGACCCCCGCGGGGTTGCCGACGGCCGGGACCACGGCCGGGAGGTCGCGGCTCGCCACGGCGCCCGCGCCGACCACGGTGTCGGCGCCGACGGTCACGGCGGCAGGGACGATGGCCCCGCCCCCCGACCACGCGTCGTCGCCCGGGGTGGTGGACGGGGCCCGTGCCCACCTGGCGCGGCGCGGGTCCGGTTCGGCCGGGTGGATCGGGGCGGGCAGCTGGACGTCGGGTCCGCTGCGGCAGTCGGGGCCGACGGAGACCGGTGGCACGTCCGGCGCCACCGGTCCGACGTTGGCGAAGGTGCGGTCGCCCACCGTCCCACCGTGGCGACTCCGTCGCCGACCGGACCACCGGAGAATCCCCCCGGGTCGCTAGGATCGCGGCGTGACGGAGCTGCGGGCGCGGGTGGTGTCCGATCTGGACGAACTGGATGCGGCCATCGTCGAGCTCCTCGAGGCCCTCCGGTGCTACCGGGCGACCTGTGTCCTGACCCGGGACGTCGTGGCCCGACGCGACTCGGTGGAGACCGCGTTCGTCGCCGCCCACGACGTGCGCGCCCGGAGCACCGTCAGCGACGCCCTGCTGGGCTTCGAGCGGGTCCGGTTCCGCTCGCGGATGTCGTTGATCGCGCTCAGCCAGCAGGAGGGGCTGCCGAAGGCGCGTCTGGCGGAGCTCCTGGACGTGTCCCGCCAGCTCGCCACGCGGTGGGTGAAGGAGTCGCGCCCGCTGCTCGACGACGCCTCCCGGTCGGTCGAGCCGTCCGACGGGTCGTCCTAGACCTCCGCCGGCCCGGCGGACCCGGTGACCACCGGCGTGCGGTCGCCCGTCCCGGCGGTGGGCCCGGGGAGCGGACCGGCCCACAGGTGGGAGACCGGGGCTACAGGTAGGTTCCGGGACGGCCGTCGCCCGGAGGCCCGTTCCCGCCGGCCAGCGACCGCTGGCGCATCTCGTCGAGCTGGGCGCGGGCGGCCACCTGCTGGGCCACCAGGGTCGCCTGGATCCCGTGGAAGAGGCCCTCGAGCCATCCCACCAGCTGGGCGTGGGCGATGCGCAGCTCGGCGTCGGACGGCGTATCGGTGTCGAAGGGGATGGAGACCCGGTCCAGCTCGGCGGCCAGGTCGGGCGAGAGGCCCTCGGCCAGCTCCCGGACGGACTGCTCGTAGATCTCGCGGAGCCGTCCCCGGCTGGCCTCGTCGAGCGGCGCCTGACGGACCTCCTCCAGGAGCTGCTTGACCATGGAGCCGATGCGCAGCAGCTTGGCCGGCTGCTCGATCGACTCGACGTGCTCGTCCTCGGCCTGCTCCGAGCCGTCCGCCTCCGGGGACCCTGGCTCGAGCGCGGCGGTCGTCCACCACCTCGGGCCGGAGTGCCTCGGTCGTAGGGGTCGGTACGGTGTCGTCGGTCACAGTCGTTCTCCTCCGAGTGCCACGAGTGGCACCAGCATCTCATCGGTGGTCAGGGAGCCGTGGCGGCAGGCCAGGCGGTTCTCGCCGGTGTCGGCGGGGTCCATGAAGGCGAGGGGCGCGAACGGGACGAGGGCGACGTCGCCGAGCCGGCCGGCGAAGCCGTCGGCCAGCGGCCCGCCGAACCAGCCGTCGTCGACGAGCTGGTCGCGGCTCCGCACCCAGGTGGTGCCGCCGTAGCGCTCGGCGCAGCAGATCGACCAGGTCGGCCTCCGCCCCGGGACGGGCGTGCAGCCACCGGAACCGACCCTCGCCCGACAGGAACCGGATCATCCCCATGGCCTCGCGCCCGAGCATCTCCACGCGGCTGCCCACGTCGATCTGCCCGTGGTCGGCGGTCACCAGGAGGACGGCCCCGTCCGGGAGCCCGTCGGCGACGTCGCCGACGATACGGTCGACGGCGACCAGCTCGGCGTCGTAGTGGTCGCCGAGGCCGTGGGCGTGGGCGACCTTGTCGATCCCGTCGTAGTAGGCGTACACGAACGGGATGCCGCTCGGCCAGGAGGCGGGCGACCTCGACGTGCGAGCGACGAGGGGACCCGGTAGTCGTGCAGCGGCGAGTCGCCCAGGTGGGCGGCGGTGAACCCGGTGCCCCCGAAGTCGACCTTGGACACGACGGGGACCGGACCGGTGGCACCGGCGAAGGGGGCGATCGGCTGGAACCCGTGCACCGGCACCCGCTGGCGGGCGTCGCGTCGCTCGGTGCCGAGGGTCCACCGCAGCATGTTCATGATCCTGTCGCCCTCGGCCAGCCGGTAGCCGAGGATCCCGTGGTCGGCGGGGGGCCGGCCGGTGGTGATCGAGGTGAGCGCCGCCGCCGTGGTCGTGGGGGCCACCGAGGTGATGGCCCGGTCGATGCCCGCCGCCGCCCGACAGGGTCGGCGCCGAGCGCGGCCCGGGCGCGCAGCTGGGCCCATCCGAGTCCGTCGAGGACCAGCAGGACGACCTGCTGGGCGTGGTCGGCCGCCTCGGGCAGCCAGTCGTGGCCCCGGTCCGGGGCGCCCCGCCGCCCGAGGAGCCGCGGCACCAGGTTGGCGATGCAGGCGCCCGCGTAGTCGGGCAGGACGGGTGCGACCGCGGTGGGAGCGGTATCGGTCGCGGGCACGGTCATGATCCCCGACTGTAGGCCAGGAGGAGGTCGGCCCGGATGCCGGCGCAGGTCAGCTGCGGGGCAGCAGCGCCCGGACGGTCTTGTAGCAGTGGCCGTCCCGGGGGGTGCTGACCGCCGCCACCAGGTAGTGGGGTTTGAACCCGAGCGCCGACGCCAGGTCCTTGCCCTGGAGCCGGTCCCGTCGGGCCACGTCGAGGGCGCGCTCGAGCCGGGGGTCCTCGACCGGGAGCCAGTTGTCGCTGCGTCCCCATCCGAAGCGGACCCAGGCCGAGCGGTCGCCGATCCGGCGGAACAGGACCGGACCCTTGGTCGGCTCGATGAGCGCCAGGGACGGCCGGAAGCCCTTGAACTCCCAGTAGGGGGCCGAGGCGCCCGGGAACCCGAGGACGTGCTCCTCGACCGGTGCGGCCAGCTGGTGGAGGAGGTGGCGGACCCTGGCGGCCGTGGAGGGTGCCGAGGTGACGGGGGAGCCCGGTGGCGGTGACCGCCTCGGGCTGGGCCAGGTCGTCGCGCTCGGGTTCGTCGGCCAGCTGGGTCTCGACCACGTCGAAGGGGGCGAGGTCGGGGCCGTGCTCCTCGGGCCAGTCGACCCGGACCCGCACCAGCGCGCCCGATGCCAGGTCGACGCCGGTGGTGTCCTCCTCGTGGCAGGCGAGGACGAGCAGCGTGAGCGCGGTTCCTCCCTCGACGGCGATCTGGTCGCGGTGCTTGACGGCGCGGGCCACGTCCCGGGCCGTACCGGTACGCGGGGTGCGTGCGGAGCGTGCGGCCATCACGCGGACCTGTCTAGCAGGTTCGGCTCCGTCGCAGCTGGCCGGCGAGCGTCGGCCACGTCGGCCGCCGGTACCCGGCAGGAGTAGTCGCGGCAGACGTAGGCGAGGTCGGGTGCCCGACCCGCCCACAGCGGCGAGTCGGTGGGCTCGCCCCAGGCCAGCACGGCGCCGGGTCGCCAGGGGCTCCGGACCTCGGCCAGCAGGTCGGGGCGGTCGCCGGTGACCACCACCTCGGTGGTGCCCCGCGCCAGCAGGTCGGCGGTGAGCACGGTGTGGGCGAAGGCCGTGGGGTGGCGGGCCAGGAGCTCCCCGAGGAGGTCGACCACGCGCCGGGCGTGGTCGGTGTAGGCGTCGTCGCCGGTGAGCGCGCCGAGCCGGGCGAGCGCCAGGGCGGCCACGGCGTTGGCCGAGGGGGTGGCCCCGTCGAAGACGTCCTTGGTCCGGACGATGAGCCGCTCGGCGTCCGAGGCCGTCGTGAAGAACCCGCCGTCCTCGAGGTCGGCGAACCGGTCGACCAGGGCGTCGGCCGTGTGCGCCGGCCCGGTCCAGTCCACACGGCCCTGCCCGTGAGCTCGGCCAGACGGGTGAAGCAGTCGACCAGCCAGGCGTGGTCGGCGGCGAAGGCCAGGTGGCGGGCGCCGCCGTCACGCTGCCAGCTCCGGAGCCACCGGCCCCGGTCGTCCACGAGGCTGGTCGCACAGGAATTCGCCGATCCCCACCGCGGCCGTGGCCCACGCCGTGGAGCCGCAGGCGGCGGCGGCCTCGGCCAGGGCGGAGGCGTACATGGCGTTCCACTCGCGTGAGGACCTTGTCGTCGAGGCCGGGACGGACGCCGGCGCGGCCCGGGCGGCGAGCAACCGGCGGCGCCCCTCCTCGACGTCGCCTCGCTCCCGCCGAGCGGCGCCCCGACCGGCCGTCGGAGGATGGTGGCTCCCTCGAAATTGCCCCCGTCCGTGACGTCGAACCAGCCGGCGACGGCGGCGGCCACCCCGGGATCGTCACCGACCGCCAGGGCGACCTCGTCGGGGGTCCACACGTAGAACCGGCCCTCGACACCCTCGGAGTCGGCGTCCTCGGCCGAGTGCACGCCGCCCTCGGGGCCGGTCAGGTCGCGGGTCACGTAGGCGACGATGCCCTCGACCACCTCGCGGTACCGGGGATCGCCGGTCACCTGCCAGCCGTGGAGGTAGGCCCGCAGCAGGCCCGGCCTGGTCGTAGAGCATCTTCTCGAAGTGGGGCACCAGCCACTCGGTGTCGGTGGCGTAGCGGGCGAAGCCCCCGCCCAGGTGGTCGTGGATCCCGCCGGCGGCCATGGCGTCGAGCGTGCGCGTGGCCATGGCGCGGGCGACGGCGCCCCCCTCGGTGCCGGGAGCGCGCACCGCCTGGCGCAGGGCCAGGTCGACCAGGGTCGGCTGCGGGAACTTCGGCGCACCGCCGAACCCGCCCCACTCGGGGTCGAACCGGCGGGCCAGCTCGTCGACCGCCGGCCCCAGGAGGTCGGGGACCTCGCCGCCGGGGCCGCCGAGGAGCGGGGGCGCGTCGACGGGCGACTCCACCACCGAGCGGGTGGCGATGGCGGCGGCCAGCTCGTCGGCCTGCGCCTCGACCTCGGCCCGTCGGTTGCCCCAGAGGTCGGTCGACGGCGGCGAGCACGGTGGTGAACGACGGCCGGCCGGGCAGGTCGGCGCGGCGGGAAGTACGTGCCACCGAAGAACGGGCGCCGGTCGGGGGTCAGGAAGACGCTCATCGGCCACCCGCCGGAGCCGGTGATCGCCTGGACGGCCTCCATGTAGACCGCGTCGACGTCGGGCCGTTCCTCGCGGTCGACCTTGACGCAGACGAACGCGTCGTTGAGCCGGTCGCGCCACCGCCGGGTCCTCGAACGACTCGTGGGCCATGACGTGGCACCAGTGGCAGGCCGAGTAGCCGACCGACAGGAAGATCGGCTTGTCCTCGGCGGCGGCCTTGGCGAACGCCTCCTCGCCCCACGGGTACCAGTCGACCGGGTTGTTGGCGTGTTGTCGCAGGTAGGGGCTGGTTTCAGCGGCCAGGCGGTTGGCGGTGGGCACCCCGTCAGGGTACCGCCGGGGCCGGTCGGTTCCGCCACGACCCGGACCTTCCGGAGAAGGGGACGGGCCGGTTTCGCACATGGAGACAACACATGAGGCGCACGGCGATTGCGCCTACGGCGGCTCCTCGGACGGGTCCATCCATGCATGCCGCCCCAGACACCATCCACGCCGCCGACCCGCGACACACCTTCGTGGGCACCCAGGACCTCATGGCCCGCTACGGGCTCGGCAAGACGACCATCTGCGCCCTGGTCAAGGAACCGGACTTCCCCGGCCAGGTGGCCCCCCGCCGGTGGCGCCTCGATCAGGTGCTCGCCTACGAGGAGCGGGCCAGCCGAAGGGCACTTACCGTCCCAGAGGCGCCCGAGGGCACCGCTGCCGGCCCCGATCCGACCGAGGACGTGCTGGGGCCCCGCCGGGGCCGGAGGGCCGCCTGATGGCGCTGCGGATCGGCAAGCCGAGGGGCGACATCGGTGGGCGGGGGGAGTGGCGGGCCAAGCTGTACGGCCCCACCGAGCGATACGCCCGCTACCGGATCTCGTTCAAGGACTCTGCCACCGGCAAGTGGGTGACTCGTCAGGTGCCGACGGGCGAGGACCACGACGTGCACTTCGACAAGATCGAACGGGCGCTCGACAGCCGGGTAGCTCAGCCGACTGGTGACAGGAGGCCGACGATGCGGGCACTCGTCGGTCGCTACCTCACCTGGCTCGAGTCGAAGGGCAGGGACGAGACATACGTGAAGAAGGTCGCCAACGTCCTCGACGTCTGGGTCGTCCGCAGCCACGGGGACTTGACCGTCGAGGGCTGGAGCCCGGAGCACTCCTTGGCGTGGATCGGGGCCGCACGGCGCGCCGGACTGTCACCCAGCCGCGTCGAGGACCTCGGCGTGGCCCTCTCGGGGATGCGCAAGACGGCGTTCCGGAAAGGTCCGGACGGTACGAGGTGGCTGGATCCCAGCGACGATCCGATGGAAGGCGTGGAGTACTCGAGGAGCTCGACGATGGAGGGAGCTCACCGGGACTGGGTCCCCCCGACGGCACGACCGCTGACCGGACACGTGGAGAGTCTCATCGAAGCAGCACGCGCCTCCGCTCCCTGGTCGTGGATGGTGACCCAGCTCGGCGTTGGTGCGTTCTGTGGACTCAGGCTGAGCGAGCAGTTGGCCGTGCGCGCTGTGGACATCGACTTCGCCAACCAGGTCATCCGCGTGTGGCACTCGGTCCGCTGGCCGCGACCGAACGCGGGGGTCGAATGGGGCCTCAAGCCCACCAAGACGAAAGTCCGGCGCGAGGTCCCGTACCCGTCGTCACTGCACGGACCGCTGCTCGACCTCTGCAGGGAGTCGCTCGGACTGTCTCCGGACGCAACCGAATGCGAGGTGGCCGTGGCGCAGGGAGGACACTACGACGAGCACCTCCGCGAGCTCGACGCACGGGTGGTCCGCACCGGTCGGGCTCGGCCGATCAGCCCGCACGAGGGGCTGCTCTTCGTCGACTCGGCACTCGGGCTCCCGCCCACGAAGGAGAAGTACGGCGAGCAGTGGAGGCAACTCCGATCGAGGTCGACCTGGCCGGCGGCGATCCCCTGGCGGAACGCCCGCCACCATACGGCGACCTGGTGGCGCGCCGTCAGTGCGTCGAGGACGGGAGTGCCCGAGTCGTGGGAGAACATCGCCCACTGGCTCGGGCACAGCGTGAAGACGTGTCTGGACCACTACGTCCGGGCCGGTGAGGACGCAGGTTTCCACGCCCGGGCGTACCTCGACGAGGTGTGAAGCGTGGGTTCGGGCGGCGGAACGCGTGTTCTGCAAGGGGCGGCGCCGCCCGAGGAGTGAGTCCGTGACACGCGCCCGTCATCTACACCGGGGGAGTGTAAGAGCGTGCGCAACGAACGCCCGTGTCGCCGTCCATAGCCTTGTGGCGGCACTTGGTTGCGCGAAGCCCCGTTCAGCGGACAGTCCCGTGGGTGGAGAGCACCCGCCTGTATCGGAGCCCCGAGCTCGCCGATCGCATCGAGTCCCTCATCGCCGCCTTGGCCACGGGGGAGTCGTGCGCGGTCGACGACGCGAGTGTCTACTGGTTCGCGGTGACCGAAATGTCGGCTGACCTGGGCTGATGCACCAGAGCTGACACCTCGGTGACTGCGCAGACCGTTTCTAAGGTGTGCGCAGTCATGGAACTTCAGCGGCAGAACGATCAGCCCATCGGAGTGGAGTGGGTCCGCTCCTCGGTCCGTCGGCGCGTCGTCGTCGCCGCCTGGGCAGTGCTCGCCACAGCACCTGAAGACCACCACCCAGACACTGACCAAGAAGGAGCATCCGATGCCGAACCGTGAACCCCAGATCTTGCCGATCCCGCCGGGCGCACAGGACAAGCGAGCGCCTGCGCTGGTCATCGCCCGGGAGAGCTCGTACCACTCCAACGTGCTCATGGAGGGGATGATCGGCCAGACCGTCGGCTCGAACCTCCACCTGCCCGGCGCCCAGGACGTGCTCGACGCCGGCATCGCGCCGCTCCTCGGCACCGGCCCCTTCGACACCTTTCAGTACCGCAAGCACAAGACCAACGCCGTGGTCTTCGAGCACCAGGGTGTCATCTACCTCTACTCGATGGGCTCGGCATCGATGACCAACCTCTCTGAGTCCGAGAACGCCTTCATCGAGCTGCTGTGCGACGTGTTCTCCGCCTACCGACCGGAGAACGTCTACGTCGCCACGTTCAACCGATTGCTGCGCTCGATGGACTTCTCCGGGAAGCTCCTCCAGGCCGCCAAGCGCGATGTCGGCCTACTGCACTGCGGAACCACCACCATCAACCCTCGCTCGGCCGAAGGTAAGCCGATGTGGGCCACCTTCGCCATGGTCGCCGACATGGAGCGTGACTCGATCGTGCAGCGTCTGTTCTCCGGGCAGGTCAACAAGTACAGCAAGGGTGAGTACATCCTCGGTTCCGAGTCAGTTCCTCCCGGGTATCGGCTTGCCGACGACGGTACGGTCGTCCCGGTGCCCGAGCAGCGGGACGCAATTCGAGAGCTGCTCACCATGATGGCGGATCCCGACCTGACTGCCCGGCAGATCGTCGACGCAGCCGGCGCCAACGGACTGAGCTCCGCCACCATCAAGCGGATCCACGGCCCCGACGCCACCTTCGCCAACCTGTGCCGGGCAGATTCGCGCCTAGCCAGCCTCATCGACTGGATGGACACGTACCGCACAGGGACCGCCGAGATCATCCATCGCAACCCCTTCCCCGGGGCGATCCGGTTCCGGGATCTCGAGGTGGAAGGTGTCGGCCCGGACCACCCGGGCTTCATCCGCTTCCGCTACGACTGGGAGATCCCGGAGGGAGGCTGGGCACCTGATGACGTGATCGCCGCGGCGAAGCGGCGGACCACCGGCACCAAGGAGCGGCGACGAGGCGGCGGGGGCACCCACCGGCGTCGCCGGCCGCTGAGCGGCTGGGTGCACTGGCGTGACGCGGAGACGGAGTACCGGCTCACGGGCACGTCGGCCATGTACATCGTCCAGGCTCGTGAGGCGAAGCCCGACGAAGGTTCGGCCGCATGAGCGCCTGGACCGACGACCGGGGGAGGCTCTCCCGGCGAGTCGCCTCCATCAAGCCCGCCGAACTGCACCAGGCACTTGCCGGGGCGGCTATCGAGGGGTTTCGCCATGGGCTGTCGGCAGAGCTCCTCGACGGACACGAAGCCGCCCGCAACGGCCGGTCCCTCGGCTACCAAATCGATCGGCGCCAAACGCGGCTCGAGCACCTCGACGAGCAGATCGGTCACTGCGAGCGAGAGGTCGCCAACGCCCGGCGGAATGCCAACCTGACCGACGACATCGATCTGGCCCGCCAGTTCATGGACGACGCCGCCGATGCCCAGCGCCGGGCCGTGCGGATGCGCCAGGAGCGCGAGGATCTGGGCGACGCCGCGGCGACGTTGGGAAACAGGTTCACCTCCGAGGCCGAGTACGTGGCCCACGGTCTGGCCCGCCTCGCCACCGTTGCCGACGACACAGATGGTGCCGTGGGCGATGCCCTCTCACGCATCCTCACCATCACTGCCATGGACACGACGACCGCACCGGGCCACGTCATCGTGACCTTCTCGCTCATGGTCCCCGCCGACGGGCTGGTGGCGAAGCTCGGGCCACTGACCTGCCGTGTGGCGAATCGGGCCTACTCAGGAACCCTTGGGCACAGCCTGCCGCCATCGATCTCCGAGCATCCGCTCGTCGTCGCCGCGGAAACCACGGCGTGCTCGATCGGCTCCGCCACACCAATCCGCACGCCGTCCTGTACACAGTCGGCGAAGCGCTCAAGGCCAAGGGGTATTCGGCGATCGCGGCGGGGACCATCATCCGGGCGCAGCGTCCGAGCCTCCACGCGGTCGTCGCGGCGGACCTGTGGGGCGACCCCTTGCCGACGGACCTCGACCCGAACTACGCCGGCCACGTCACCCGGACCTATAAGTCACCCGTATTCAGCTGGAACGGGCGGTACTACGAGGTCGACCCGGCGCAACGTCAAAGGCTCGTAGACGCCGTTGCCGACGCCGGTGGCACCATCGGCATGATCGACCTCTTGGCAAAGCTGGAAGGGACAGGGATCGACCATCTTCGCCTCGGTGTGCTGTCGCGGCCGCAACAGTGCGGCAAGGCGCCCGTGTGGGAAGCCTGCGTTGTCCGGCGAGGTGACTGGGTCCAGCAGGCACCAAGGTCGGGTCGCTCGCTCGGACTCGTACCGTGCCCGCACTGCGGAGCTTCGGCCACGCGAGTCCTCCGGGCTCCTGAGACGTCGTACGGCCTGTTGTGCGATGGTTGCCGACGCACCCCTGATCTCGGGTCTCCGGTCTACCCAGCGGACTACTTCGAGTGCCGACCCGTTCGATGGAAGAGTCCTGATGTGCTGTAGCCGCGGTCGGACCGCAACCTGTCCGAAGCTCTTCCCGGATGTGGCAAGACGCACGGGTTGGTCGGTGCACCCGAGCGGCTGATTTGGGAAGAATCGATGTGGTCTTGCCCCCGTGACAACCCCCTGGAATGCTCTCCGCTCATGGCGGAGGAACCCCAGGCGTTCGCTATCTTCGACGTAGAGACCACCGGTGTCGACCACTACGGCGACCGCATTGTCTCGGTGGGCGTGGTGCGTCTCGATCGCGAGCTCAGGGTCGTCGACCGGTGGGGGAGCCTGGTCAACCCCGAGCGCCCGATGGGCGCCACCCATGTCCACGGGCTCACCGAGGAGATGGTCGAGCGTGCGCCGACCTTCGCCGCCCTCGCGCCCGAACTCCACGGGCGGTTGGACGGCTCGGTCCTCGTCGCCCACAACCTCCCCTTCGACTGGGGGTTCATCGCCTCGTCCTTCGGCCGGTGCGGCCGCACCCTCGAAGATCACCAGGGCATCTGCACGCTCGAGCTCACCCGCACGCTGCGGTGGGACCTGCCTGATGCCAAGCTCGATACGGTGGCAGCGGCCCTCGGGATCCCACTCGACCGGGCCGGCCACCACGACGCACTGGAGGACGCTGTGGTCACCGCCCAGGTCTTCTCGTCCCTTTACAGCGAGGCCCGATGCCGGAACCTGAGCGTGCTGACCCGCCTTCACCAGGACCAGCCCCCGGCGCACAAGGCCCTGCCGAAGAGCATCTACGAGAACCCCGGGCCGCCGGTCCCGGGAGGTCCATTGATACAGGGGATGCACCTGGCCATTACCGGAGAGACGCGCATCCCCCGGGAAGAGCTGGAGGCTCGTGCCGCCGCCGCCGGCCTGGACGTCACCTCCAGCGTCAGCGGGAAGACCGCCGTTGTCGTGGCCAACAACCCCGCCAGCGGCACCAACAAGGTCCGCAAGGCAGCGGCGCTCGGCGTCCAGGTCGTCGACGAGGACACGTTCCTCCGCCTGCTCGACGACGTGAGGCCCGGCGCGCTGCGCAAGGAGCACCGGGCCCCCGCCGCCGGCCCCCGCCCCCCGGCGTCCGTGACCAAGGCGCCTGGCCCGCCCGGGCCGCTGCACGGTGAGCGCGTCCTGCTCCTTGGTGACTGCGGTGACGTGGCATCACTCACCGCCAGCATCGAGGATGCCGGTGGCGTGGTCACCCTGCGTGTGTCGAAGACGGTGACGATGGTTGCGTGCGGTGCCGGCGCGCAGTCCGCCAGGATCGACGCCGCACTCGGCTACGGCGCGGTCCCGTTGACGCTTGAGGAACTGGGGGCCCGGCTCGAGGGAGCGTCGAGTCCCGCCACCCCAGCTGCCACTGAGCCGGCTGCTTCTGAACCGGTCGCGCTCCTGGTCACCGAACCGGCGCAGGTGCCAGAGGTGGCTCCCGTCGTGCCACTTGCGCCCACGCCGGCCGCCACGCCCGTGCTCCCCGCTGCCGAATGGCATCCCGATCCCGCGGGACGCTTCCAGTACCGGTACTGGGATGGCACGGCATGGACGGCCTACGTCTCGACCGACGGACAGAGCTACCTGGACCCGCTGTCGTGACCGTGGTGCACGTTCGGCTGGCCGCCGTCGCACGGAATCGGTCGGGGAAGACGTAATGCGAGTCGCCGGAGCGGACGTCTGGAAGGGCAAGTGGATCGTGGTCGTGCTTGACGACGGCCGCTTCGTGCGCGCCTTCGTCGCGGCCGACATCGCCACAGCGGTGGATGACCTGGATGACTGCGTGGCCATCGGTGTGGACATGCCCATCGGCCTGCCGACGGCGGGCGAGCCTCGCCCAGCGGACGTCGAGGCTCGAGCCTTCGTCGGTCCGCGCCGCAGCTCAGTCTTCCCCACGCCGTCAGCCGAGTTGCTCGAGTGCGCATCGGCCGCGGACGCCAACGCCCTGGCCAAGCGGCGGGGATGGCCGGGGATCTCCGCTCAGGCGTTCGCCCTCAAGAATCAGATCCTCGCCGTGCAGCCACTGGCTGAGGCCGACCGACGGATCTGGGAGGTACACCCCGAGGTCTCCTTCACCGAAGCCAACGGTGGAGTGCCGCTGGCATGGGCGAAGTCCAGCTGGAACGGCGCCGCACTGCGTCCCCGCATCCTGCAGTCTCATGGGATCACCATCCCCGGGGACCTCGGTCCCGCCGGAGCGGTGGACATTCCTGACGTCCTCGACGCATCGATCGCGGCCTGGTCGGCTGACCGGATCGCCTGGGGGACCGCCGAGGCCTTCCCCGCCGGCGCCGAGCGCATCGGCGCCATCTGGCGGTGATCGCCGAGCCGATTGGGGTCGGGTGGTGGCGAATTGGACAGCTCCCTACCCTACGGACCCGCCGGTGCCTCGATCCGACGAAGCAGTTCCACTTCATGCGCCACGGACGTCCTCGCCGCAGACTCCCACGCCTCGTCAACCCATCCCATGTAGGTCATGCGGGCCTGCGCCGCCGTACGGAGCACCCGTAGGAGGCAGAGCGTCTGCGGGTAGACGGCATTAGATGCGGTGCCGACGGAGGCGACAGTTGGTCCCAACCCGTTGGGAGTGGGCTCATCGAGGAAGGCCTGGCGCAGTGCGAACCACACGGTGTGGTTCACCCCCGAGAGGTAGCTCCACTGGACGCGTCCAAGAGCGGTGACACCGGGGTTCAGTAGCCGGTCGATTGCTCCTGCCATCGCCGGTCGACCGGAGCCGTCGACGACGGGCTTCGTGTCCTTGCTTACCAGCCAGCCGAGCTCTGCAGCCACGGACATCCAGAGCGCGATGCGTGCATCGGCATCAGCGGCTTCCTCCATGCCGAGGCGCTTGGCCTCCTTGGCTGAGTAAATCAGCTCGGCCAGGGTGCGGCGCTGACATTCGGTGGGCGAGATCGTCGGATCACTGAGCCACTCCGAGATGACACAGGCCTCGAGGCACGACCGCGCCAGCGTCAGGTGACCGAAGAGCGGGGTGCTGTCGCCACCGAAGAGATGGCCATAGCAGCGCGCAGCGTCGGTTGCCGCCAACAGGTCTAACCAGCCCAGGCTCTGAGCGTCGCCCATGGGCGTGTCCCATGCGGTCGGCTTGGTGATCCTGCCGTTCGCCTGGGCCGCGAGATCGCCCATGGCCGCAGAGCGAGCACCGGGTAGGTGCCCGTGTCGGTCTGGGGCGCCCTTGATGGCATCGGTGACGGTGCGGAGCGTTGCTACCGAGAGCGCCATCGCCCTTTGGAGTTCGGTGCCACCCGTGGTCGCCATTCTGGTTCGCCTCCGTCATTGCAACTGCGCCCGACTCTTCGCACCACTGCAACCCATTCTGACCCTCAGCGGACGTTCGGATACGCCCCAAACGGCGGCATCGTGGCGGTGGACCGGATCACGTTCGAGCGGACGCCGAAGCCGTCGGCCCGGTGGCTCGCCGGCATCATGGGCTCGAACGAACCCCCGAACCCTGGGGCGGGTCGCACGGTCACGATGCCGCCGACGCATAGGTGGCGGATCCGGACGTCGCCGTGAACACGACCGTCTGTCCGACGGTGTGGGCCGCGACGCCCCCGGCCGGCCGGCCCCCGCGCCAGACGACCGTGCCGTCACGGGCGATGGTTCCGCTCGGCGTCACCAGCGGAACGGAGACCGTTCCCGTGGTGCCGTGGGGCGTGGACTCGGTCAGAACGAACGATCCGGCTGACCGGCGCCACTCGACGGCGATGGTTCCGTGGGGGGTCGGCACGGATCCCTGGGCCCATCGCAGAGTCGCTGTCTGGGGGGCGATGGCCCAGCGGCGATAGCCCGGCGCCGTCGGTGCCACGCCGACGACGTACTCGGAAAGGGCGGCGGTCGGTCCGGTAGACCAGGCATGAGCGGAGCTGTCCGCATTCAATCCACCGGCGGGTACCCCGTCGAGTTCGATCCGCTCCCAGTCGACCCCGCCGGGATCATGGCCGATCATGAACCCCCACTCCCGTGCGACGAGGGAGAGTGCGGCCGCCGTGTCCCGGACCTGGAAGTCTGCCAGGACGTTGAAGCTCCCCATGAATGGGGAGACGATGGGCGTGTAGCCGGGCGGTGGAGGACTGGAAACCGACGGTGGACCGTATGGGCTGTGCAACGAGCGGGCGAGGGTGCCGAGCACCGGACCGGCACGGCCCGGACCGGCGATCCCCGAGAGGACCGCCATGACGTTCGCGTCCTGCACCACGCCACCGGTCGATGTTGTCGACGGGTCGTACACCCCGAGGCCGGGATTCCACAGTCGGGCGTTCACGGCCGCCGCGACGTGTCGTGCTGTGGCGGACCACCCGGCGGCCGAACCCGTCTGGCCGAGCGCCGCGGCGAGGTCGGCTGCCGCATCGAGTGCCTGCACGTAGACGGCGTTGACGTAGGTGAGCTCGCCGCTGACCTGTTCGAGGTTCCAATCGGCATCGTTGTCTGAGCTGACGCCCATGAGCCCGTCCGGACCTACCTGCTGGGCGTCCCAGGCCATCTGGCGGACGACCGCCGGCCAGTGCGCGCGCACGAATGCGAGATCGCCCGTGTAGCGGTAGTAGTTGTCGAGTGCGGACATGATCACCATCGAGTACGAGGCCGACCATGAACGGCACGGCGCGGTGACGGCCGGATTCGGGCTGCAGTCACCGGGAAGAGGTCCCGGCTGCGTCATCGACCCCTGTGCGACCACGAACTCCCCGGCCGAGGTCGCGGGATGGTCCAGCAGGAGCGCCAGGGAGTCCCGGGCGTAGGCGGGATCGCTCGTGTAGTAGTCGGTGAGCCCGGCGATCAGCTGGTCGCCGCTCCACACCGCACGGTCCCGCTTCGCCCCGTCCAGGATCAGGTGCTGGTCCGAGCGCTCTCCAGGTCCGACCGCCACCCCCGGGGGGAGTTCGTCGAGGTTGAGCGTGTAGGCCCCGGCGTACCAGATGCGGTTGAGCAGGTCGTCACTGGACAGGAAGTGCCCGGTGAGTGCGTTCGGCGACGCACCGGGGTGGGCCGAGCGGATACTGACGCCGAGCAGTACCAAGGTGCCGGGTCCGGTGAGCTCGATGCGCTCGTAGCGCTCGCCGCCCTGGAGGAGGCCGGGAGGGTGGGCCGCCGAGCCGTCGACGGGGACGACGACGGTCCGTCGCGGGTCTCCGGAACGGAAGATGCCGACTGTCAACGCGCCGTCGTTTCCGAGGTTGGCGAGTGTCTCGGAGTAGGTCACCGTGAACTGGTGGACCGTGGACGGACCGGTCGCGAACAT
Source organism: uncultured Acidimicrobiales bacterium (assembly GCA_963814655.1). GTDB lineage: Bacteria > Actinomycetota > Acidimicrobiia > Acidimicrobiales > RAAP-2 > Bog-756. The sequence continues at coordinate 147,678 of CAWFDU010000001.1, forward strand.
CGGCAACCCGCCCACGTCCGCTCCGAAGTCGAGGGTGATCGACGGCGCCGCGGAACCGGCGCGCCAGACGAGCCTGGTGGCGCCGGATCCGCCTTCCACGACGGCGCCCGGGTTCTCCACGTTGCCGTTTGTCCGGACGACCCGCACCGGCCGGACCACCGGCGGGCCTCCCACGTGGGCGTACTGGGCCCGGCCGGCGGAGGCATGCACCGGCTGCGACGAGAGCTGGGCGGCGGTCGAGGCGCCCGACGTACTCGAACCCGCGTCCGAGGTGCACGCGCTCAACGTGGCACCCAGCGCGAGTGCCAGCGTCAGCAGGATCGACGTCCGCCTCCTGGTGGAGGTGCTGCCGACCGCGGCGGCCGGGTCGGTCAACGTGCCCCGCCCGGGTCGAGTGTCAGGGTGGCGGCGAGGAACGAGTGCGGGGGAAGCTCCACGACAATCCGACCACCTTCGGTGGCAGGTGTGCACGGGTTCGGGACGACGGCGTCCGGGGTCGCCCACGTGTTCGCTGCGTCTACCCCCGGGGCGGTCAGCAATTCGGCGTCGACGAGCGCGAGGCTGCATCCGGGCACCTCGATGCGCAAGGGTGCGGCCTCCTCCACCGAGCGGTTCACCGCGAAGACGTGCAGTGTGGCACCAGCGGCAACCGCGGCGACATCGACCATCGGGACCTCACCGGAGTCGCGCGACCGGGCGGTCGGGCCGTCGAGGGCGACCCGGAGCGACGCCCCGTTCCGGCGATCCGAGATCATGCGGAAGGGGTGGTAGATCGTCTGGACGAGGAGGTCATCGTCCTTCGTGAGGAGCGGGGCGATCACGTTGACGATCTGGGCCAGGTTCGCCACCTTCACGACGTCGGCATGACGGATGAAGCTCAGCAGGAACTGGGCGCAGACGAGGGCATCGGCGAGGTCGTAGGTCTCCTCGAGCAGGTGGGGCGCCCGGGCCCACCTGCCGTCCATCTCGAAGTTCCGGTACCAGACGTTCCACTCGTCGAAGCACAGTTTCGTCCGTGACGGTGCCCGGGTGGCGGCCTGCACCCCGCGGCACAAGCCGGCCATCTCCTCGATCTGGCGGTCGATGCCGCACCCGGCGAGCAGGTACTCGTCGAGGTCCCCGGCGAGGTTGCCCACGTAGCGGTGGAGGCTCAGGTAGTCGGCGTCGGCACCGACGATCTCGAGCACCGTGCGGTCCCAGGAGCCGTAGGTGGGGGAGTCGATGTTGGACGACCCGCACACGACGGTCTCGATCGACGGGTCCACGAGCTTCATCTGCATCGCCGCCTGCTGCGCGCGCCGCCCGTACTCGTCCGCTGGGACGTGACCGAGCTGCCAGGGCCCGTCCATCTCATTGCCGAGGCACCAGAGCGGGACGCCCCAGGGCGACTCCCGGCCGTTGGCAGCCCGCTCGTCCGCCCACTTCGTGCCGGTGGGGGCGTTGCAGTACTCGACCCAGTCGGCGGCCTCCTCCGGCGTGCCGGTGCCGAGGTTGACGGCGAGCATCGACGTCCAGCCGACCCGTTCGGCCAGGTCGAGGAACTCGTGGGTGCCGAAGGCGTTCGGCTCGGCACTCTTCCACGCCGGTTCCCGCACCACCGGGCGGACATCGGCGGGGCCGATGCCGTCTCGCCAGTGGTAGCCCGAGGCGAAGTTGCCACCCGGCCACCGCATTGCCGTCATCCGCAGACGTCCGAGCGCCTCGAGCACGTCGGTCCGGCAGCCGTGCGTATCGGCGTGCAGACTCGAAGGGTCGTAGACACCTCCGTAGACGGCACGGCCCAGGTGTTCGAGGAAGCCACCGAAGATGCGGGGGTCGACGGGGCCGACGGGGAATGCCGGGTGCACGGTGACGGTGGTCGGTTGCAGTGTCACGGGAGTCTCCTCACACTCGATGGTTCATCGGATCAGCGCCGGAACGTCGTCCAGTGCCCCCCGGTCGCAGAGCACGACCACGGTGCCCCCGCACCCACCGCCGCTGACGCGGGCCCCGTGCACCCCGGGTCGTGCAAGGGCCTCGGCGGTGATCCGGTCGGTCGCGGGGTCGCCCAGGCCCATGGCGGTGTAGGCCCGATGGCTGGCCAGCAGCAGGGGGCCGAGATCGGCCACGATGCCGTGTCGGAGCAGGTCGAGAGCGGCCCGGGTCCGGAGGTGCTCCTCGACGCCGAATGAGGCGGCTGCCCGGACGGGATAGGTCACGGACGGCTCGACCGCCGACAGCGGATCGTCGACGCCACCGAATCGCTCGAGGAACTGGGCGCCGACCACCCCGTCGGGGAGTCGGGCGACAGCGTCCGCCCCGAGCTCGCTCGTCCACCGCACGCTCGTCCGGTGGCGGCCTCGGTCATGCGCCGGCCCATGAACGACGCCGTGCGGGCATGCCGGTAGGGGGCGCCGCCGACATCGTGGGTGGCGCCGCTGGGCCAGCCGACGACCTCGACGCCACCGGGCAGGTCGACTGGTTCACCGACCTCCACCGGACGGCAGAGGATCGGGAGGACGGCACCGGGAGTGCCCGCCGACGAGGCGGCCTGGTCCATGATCCCGCACGGCACGCCCAGGACCCGGTTCTCCGCCTCCTGGCACAGGAGGGCCAGATCGACGGGCGCCACGCGGCCCTCCGCAACCAGGGCCCGGGCCGTCGCCACTTCGAGCGCGGCGCTCGACGAGACGCCCTGGGCGATCGGGACGTCCGACACCACCGAGAGGCGCACCGCCGGCGGCTCGATGATGCCGTGACGGACGAGCACGAGGGCGACGCCGATCAGGTACCGGGTCCACCGGGGCAGCGCGTCGAGGGCTTGGCTGGCGGACTCCAGTGTCAGATCGGCCAGGGCGCGCAACTCCCCACAGGTCAGCCGCACGTCGCCCACCTCGAACGCGTCGGCCGGCTCCGCCGTGACCGTCGTCGTCGCCAGTGTCGGGACCTCGAGGACGAGTGCACCGGCATAGTCCGCCACACCGCCCAGGAGGTCGAGGCGCCCGGGGGCGCTGCCTCGTGTGACCTCACCCGAGGCCATGGCTCCGGAGGACGTCCGCCAGTTCCGGGCCGATCGCCGCGGCGAGTGTCGGATTGCCATAGCCGACCCACGACACGGGTGTCGTCGTGTCGAGCGGACAGTCGAGCGGGTCGCCCCACGGGTCCGTGACGACACCCCCGGCCTCCACGAGCAACATGGCCGTGCAGACGTCGTAGGGGTGACTGGCCAGCGCCGAGGGCGCCACGAGGGGTCGGAGGTCGGCTACGAACCGGTCCCTCCCGGTGAGCAGCTCGTGCAGCTGCCCGCCGGAGGAGACGTACTGGTCATCGAAGACGTCGGCGACGCCGAGGCGTGCGAACAGGTCCGTCTCGATCCGGGCCAGGGCCTCCTTGCCCGGAGGGAAGAACTTGGCCAGTTGGGCCCATCCGTGGTCCAGCGTGTCAGCCGATGACGGGTGGACCTCCACTCCCACCGTGTCCCCTGTCCGGAGGTCAAGGCGTCGTCCCGTGACCCCCATCCCACGGACCGCGGAGAACTGATCGGCGAGGGTCTGCTTCACCGTCGGCAGCTCGGTCATGGAGGCCGCGACCACGTCACGCAGCCTCCCGCCGTGGGGTGCGGCGGCGCACAGCGCCCACGCCGGACGCTTGTCGTACATGAGGCCGCGGGTGCCGTCGATGGAGTCGACGATGACGGTCCACTGCGGGTCGCCGAGGACGAGGGGCTCGTCCAGACCTTCGGAGACCACCTCGACGTCTTCCCACCGGTCGGCGAACCACGCCACCAGCGCGTCGTCCGCCACCCGGTCGATGGCGTAGATGGTGTCCGCTCGTGTCCTCCCCTCGACTGCGGACATGTCGATGTGCCGTGAGCCGACCACGGCCTCGCGGATGTGGTCCCCAAGGTCGCAGAGGAGCGCGAGGACCTCAGCGGGGGAAGGCATCACGGAGCTCCTTCGCCTTTTCGTCCGGGTCCGACTCGTTGGTCATCGAGCCGCCGCCCACCTCCGGCCCGGCCAGGTACTTCCGGAGCCCCGGCGCCCGCAGCGGCGGGTGGAGCTCCACGTGGAACGGGTAGGCGGGATGGTGACCGACCGGGGCCTGATGGACGGCGAGCACGTAGGGCATCCGGATCCCCCAGAGGGCGTCGTAGCGCCGGACGACGTCACGGAGCACCAGTCCGAGCGAGCGACACGCGCCGTCGTCCAGATCGACGAGCGATGTGGCCGGCACCCGGGGGAGGATGACCACCTCGTAGGCCCACAGCGCGAACCAGGGCACGCAGGCGACGAAGTCGGCACCCTCGGAGATGATCCGGTTTCCGGCCAGCTCCCGCTCGAGCACGTCGGCGAGGATCGGCCGCCCCGTGCGTGCGAGGTGGTCGGCCGCCACCTCCGCCTCCCGAGCCATCGTGGCGTAGACGAGTCGCCCGGCATAGATCTGGCAGTGGGGATGTGGGTTCGAGGTGCCGACCGCCGCGCCCCGGTTCTCGAAGATGAGCACGTGGGCGACGTCGGGTCGTTCCTGGAGCACGTCGGTGCGGTGCCGCCACTCGCACACGACGGCGGTGACCTCGTCATCGTCAAGGTCGCCGAACGTGCGGGTCGGGTCGTGGTGGTAGCACACCACCTCGGCGGTGCCCGACGCCCGGGCCGTCCGGTAGAGCCCGTCGCCGGGGGAGGGCTCCGGGGCATCCGGCCCGAAGACGGGCAGGTCGTTGGTGAAGGTGAAGACGCCGCGGTAGTCGGGGTTGACGCCACCGAGGCGGTGCCCGCCGGGACCGAGCGCGTTCTCGGGCGGTACCGGGGGCTCGACCTCGGGTTCGAGCGTGCCGTGCCAGGGCCGGGCGTCGCGGTGGGCGGCGAAGAGGACCCATTCGGCCCGGAACGGGTGCCAGCGGAGCTCCCAGGCGGCGCCGTCCGCGCGGTCAGCCACCATGGTGCACCGCGGTCAGTGGCGCGTCCGGGCGATCGGGGGTCGTTCGGACAGTCGTCACGCCGCTCACCGTACGGATCAAACCACGGCTCGGCAATGCCGGCGCGTGTTTGCCTGGACGCGACCGGATCGTGGACCGGGAGCGGACTCTCCAGGGTGTGCCCGCACTACAGTCCGCCCCATCGAGAAAGGGGGCGACGTGCGTGTCGATCTGGATGATCCGGCCACCCTCTACCGCCGCGACGTCCTGGAGGACCCGCGGCCGTTCTACGACGAGCTACGACGGCGTGCGCCCGTGTGGCGGGTCGGCGACGACCATACCTACGTCGTGTCCGACCCCATGCTCATCCGTGATGTGGTGGCGCGCCCGCAGCGGTTCTCGTCGAACCTGGTCAGCGTCCTGTACCGGGGGGCCGACGGCCAACCGGAACCGTTCACCCTCACGTCCTTCGGCGACCCGGTCCACGTCATCGCCACTGCAGACCCGCCGGTGCACACCGGTCACCGTCGCCTGCTCCAGCCCCTGCTCAGTCCGGCCGCGGTCAGTGCTCTCGAGGACGCCGTGCGGGGAATCGTCGACGAACACCTCATCGGATTCGTCGAGCACGGCGGCGGGGACTTCGTCCGGGGATTCTCCAACCCCGTACCGGCCCTTGTCATCTGCGACGTCATCGGACTGCCAGCAGCGGACGCTCCGGGGCTCGTCGACCTGGTGCTCGCCACCGGTGGTCTGCTCGACGGGTTGACGGATGCCGAAGGGATGACCCGGGCAGCGGGCGCCGCTCTGGAGCTGGCCGCCTACTGCCAGAACCAGGTCGACGTGGCTCGGTCGCTCCCGGCTGCGGACCGCACCGGCCTCCTTGCGGTGATGGTGGACGCCGCCGAGAAGGGACAGGTCGGGTCGGACGAGGTGCGGGACATCCTGGTGGTGCTCATCAGCGCGGGCAGCGAGACGACGAGCAGCCTGATCGCCACGACCACCGAGATGCTGGCGCGGGATGCCGGGCTGCAGGCACGGCTCCGTGACGATCCCTCACGAATCCCCGATGCCATCGAAGGAGTCCTCCGCGACGACGGGCCGTTCCAGTTCCACTACCGGTGGACGACGGTCGACGCCGTCCTGGCGGACGTCTTCATCCCGGCCGGCAGTCGCGTCCTGCTGTCGTGGGCCGCGGCCAACCGGCCAGCACCGGGCGCTCCGTCCGGAGCCGTCGACGCCGAGTCGCACCCGGGCCCGCCGCCGCACTTCGCCTTCGGCCGCGGCCTCCACTTCTGTATCGGTGCGCACCTCGCCCGGCTCGAGAGCCGGATCGCCATCGAGGCCGTCCTGGCGCGCACGACGTCGATCGCTCTCGATCCGGTCGAGGAGCCGATGCGACGACCGAGCATCTTCCTCCGGCGCTTCGACCGGCTCCCGCTGGTCGTCCGGACCGATGGCGGGACCTGAGCACCGGCACCAGCGGGGCCGACGACGGGCTGCGCAGGTACACCGTCGTCGGATGATGACTCATGGAACGTCGGCGCACTCGGCGTGGAGTTCGGGAAGGAATGCCGCGAGGTGGTGCATCTCCGAGGCGCAGTGGAAGATCATGTCCGTCCCCAGCGAGTCGGGTAGCAGGTGCTCGGAGGCAGTCGGCACCACCGGGGAGGCGATCGCTCTGCCCAGTGGGCTCGAGAGGCCCCGGGCGACGAGTCCCGATGGCAGTGACCGGCGCGGCAGGTCGAGCACCTCGGGATCGTTGAGGAAGAAGCGAGACCGCATCTCCACTCCGTCGTCGACGGGTCGGACCTGGTGGACGAGCCAGCCGATGGCGATCGGATGGGAGCTGAGGGACACCCGTGCGCAGATGTGCGTGGTCCCGGCCGACTCGTCGAATCCCATGCGTCCGGCGTCGAAGAACCGGATCGCCAGCCGTTGGAGCTGTCCGCCGATGTACTCGTCGACGTAGGAGACGTTGTCCACGTAGCGCTGACGGTCGGACAGCGTGCGATCGGCGCTCCGGTCGTCGCCGATGGCCGAGAACTGATGGGCATCGGGGTACCAGAGCTTGTACCGGGCCGTCTCCCGGGAGTGCCAGCCGAACCACCAGTCCCACATGGCCGCCGTCACGCCAGGCATCGGCGTCAGCGCAGCGACGTGGATGATGCCGTTACCGAGGCGGGTCCAACCCGTCTCCATTGGCTCGTAGCCCGATCGCCCGAGTCGGGAGGCCACCTCGTCGACGCCATAGCCGTACTCGGTGGGTGACATCCCGGCCACGAGTGCCCGTACGACGTGGTCCAGCACCGGCCGGGTCGTGCGCTCGAAGAACCTTGAATAGGGCTGTTCCCGATCGGCATCGCGGTAGCCCAAATAGCGGTCCTCGGAAACGTAGGTCTCGGGCAGCGGGGCGCGGTCCGCGGGGGTGAGCGTGTACTTCACGGAACCTTCCTCGTCGTCCGGCGCACTCGTCTATGCGCTGGTACACCTTCAGCGCATACTGGTTGCCGTGGCAAGTCTCAGAGTGGAACGGGGGAGTGGCGTGTCCTTTCGGGGTGTCCCGATCCAACACATGAACACAACACATGGCGGGCCCGAATACGCCGGTCTCCGGCGAACAGGCGAGAACGTGGCGGACGTTCTACCTGCTCAGAGCGGGTGTCCGGAGTCAGCGAACGGCCGCACCGACGTGGCACCAGTGGCAGGCCGAGTAGCCGACCGACAGGAAGATCGGCTTGTCCTCGGCGGCGGCCCTGGCGAACGCCTCGTCGCCCCACGGGTACCAGTCGACGGGATTGTCGGCGTGCTGGCGCAGGTAGGGGGAGAGCTCGCCGGGTGGGGTATCGCGGATGAGGGGCACGGGGTCGGTCCTTCGTCGTCGGCCGGGACGGTCTCGATGCGTACAGCGTCGAATCTAGGGCCGAGGGCGGCGCTCACCGGCCGGACGATCCGAGGGAGTCCGACACCGCTCGGCGCCGTGCCCGGATGCGGTCTCATCCACTCGGTCGACCGGAGCGGCAGCAACGAGCGGTGGCGGGCCGCAGGTCACGGTGTCAACCGAACCTCCGGCAAACCCTGCCCCCTGGCCACCGGGTGCCTGGACCTCTCGCGCTCACCCGACCTTGCGGATGCCCGGGCACTTCCACGTTGCGGTCAGCACCTCGTCATGAGGGCGGTACATGCGGAGGATCACGAACCACGTACCTCCGTCGGGGCAGGGGAGCCAGTTCGGTTTCTTTGCATCGTCAGGAGGGTCATGCTGGATGTAGATCGTCATTCCGCCGTCGGCGTCATGGGTCACGTCGGGGGTGCGATCACCGATCGAGTACCGATTCGCCGGGTTGGGTACCAGGTTCATGTCGGCCTTGTACATCGTGAGTGACCAGAACGCGTCGACCGGAGGCAGGTCCTGGCCGGTGAACCGCAGCTCGTAGTGCCCGTCACACGTAAGGGCGGCACCCGAGCTGTCGGTCATGTTCACCAGGTAGACCGCCTCAGCGGGGTCATTGGCGACGATGCCGGCGAGTGATTGGTCGGCCGCACGAAGCAGGAAGTCATCTCCTGCTCGTCCCTCGGTGTTGGGCGGGTAGCGCCACCCATTGACGACCGTCGCCCACTCTCCGCTCAGGAACTGCGTCGAGAGCAGCTGCACGCCGGTACGGAACGCCCGGCCGATGCCCTTCTTGACGCTGTCGGGCTGTGCGTCCGGATCGAGGCCGGGGCCGATGCCGATTCCGGCGAACTGGTGCAGCAGGACCTCATGGTGCTCGGGTGGCGGGTTCTCCGCCAGGACGAGATTGAGCGTCTTCCACGGACCGAGTGGATCTTCAGTGCCGTCGATCGGCTCGAGGACGTCGCGGCGCTCGGGCGCTGTCGTGTCGCTGCCACCCCAGAGGCTCAATGGCGTCAGGGTGTACCCCTCCTGAATGGCCCGGACGACGGCGACGTCGTCGGCGCCGTCGACCAGCGTCCGACCGAGGCAAAGCATCCAGGGTGTGGGAGACGGCAGGGTCGCTCTCACGCCCTCCGGGACGTCACCGTGCCAGCCGGGCCCGGCGATCAGGAAGTGCCCGGGCTCCGATCCGGTGGTGCGCTGGCCGACGTAGTCGAAATTGTCCGATGACATGGACGCCAACTCGAAGGAGAAGTACCGGTCGCCGAGGTCGGGATGGGAAAGGATGATGGGCTCACTGCTCAGATCCACCCAGGCGACCGAGTACATGGTGTCGTTGTTCGGACAGCCGCCGTCCTGGTAGGTGGCATCCAGAACTCCGGGCGCATGCCAGAAGTGGTTCACGGCGGCGTAGGGCACCCGCTCGGGATCCTGTGGCTGCGTGACCCACTTGTGTCGGGTCTGGGCGCCGTAGACGTACGGAAATCCTTAGATGAGGGCGGACATCCCGATCGCGTAGGCGTACTCCTCCTGCCAGTCGAACTCGTTCGTCTCGCTCGGCACCCTGGGACCGCCCTTCGCTCTTGGAGCGGAACGATACCCTCGCCCGAACGGACCCGGTGTCCTTCGACTCCAGCGGGATCCTCCCCGGGCTCATGGCGCCGGTTGCGTGGCGGCGCATGGTCCGAGGAGAGCGACCACCTTGCGACCCGCCGGATTGTCGGCGCGTCGTCGCAGGTGGGGGCTGGTTTCGCCGGCGACGCGGTTGGCGGTGGGCACCCCGTCAGGGTACCGCCGGCGCCGGCCGGAGCCCCCACCCGGGATCCGTCCCGGACGGGGGTCCGACCGGGCCCGCACCTGGAGCCCACGCCCCGGGCGCCCGTCCCCACCCCGGGCCGACCCGGGCGCGGCGCCGGATCGACGCGCCCGTCGTCCACACCCGGGGGGCCAGGGGGAGTACGTTCGCGAACACGCCGACCCGGGGACGCTGCGGCCCCGAGGGCGCTGGGCATCCCCGGAACGGCGCTGACCAAGGAAGGAAACCATGCACACCCCCATCTGCGACGACCTCGGTATCGACCTCCCCATCTTCGCCTTCACCCACTGCCGTGACGTGGTCGTGGCGGTGGCCAAGGCCGGTGGGTTCGGCGTCCTCGGTGCCGTCGGCTTCAGCCCCGAGCAGCTCGAGATCGAGCTGAAGTGGATCGACGAGCACATCGGCGACCGGCCCTACGGGGTCGACATCGTCATCCCCAACAAGTACGAGGGGATGGACTCCGACATGTCGGGCGAGGAGCTCGGCGACATGCTGCGCAAGATGGTCCCGAAGGAGCATCTGGACTTCGCCCGCAAGCTGCTGCTCGACCACGGCGTGCCCCTGCCCGAGGAGGGCGAGGACAACTCGCTGCAGCTGCTCGGCTGGACCGAGGCGACGGCCACCCCCCAGGTGGAGGTCGCCCTCCAGCACGACAAGGTCACGCTCATCGCCAACGCACTCGGCACCCCACCGGCCGAGATCATCCAGATGATCCACGACAGGGGCCGCAAGGTCGCCGCCCTCTGTGGGTCGCCCCGCCAGGCCATGAAGCACGCGGAGGCCGACGTCGACATCATCATCGCCCAGGGCGGTGAGGGTGGCGGCCACTGCGGCGAGGTCGGCTCGATCGTGCTCTGGCCCCAGGTCGTCAAGGCCGTGGCGCCCCGGCCGGTGCTGGCCGCCGGCGGCATCGGCAGCGGCCAGCAGATCGCCGCCGCGCTCGCCCTCGGGTGCCAGGGCGCCTGGTCGGGTTCGCAGTGGCTCATGGTCGAGGAGGCCGAGAACACCCCGGTCCAGCAGGCCGCCTACATCTCGGCCACGTCCCGTGACACGGTCCGCAGCCGGTCCTTCACCGGCAAGCCGTGCCGGATGCTCAAGAACGACTGGACGGAGGCGTGGCAGACCGAGGGCAATCCCGAGCCGCTGGGCATGCCGCTGCAGTACATGGTCTCGGGCATGGCCGTGGCCGCCACCCACCGGTGGCCCGACCAGACGGTCGACGTCGCCTTCAACCCGGTGGGCCAGGTGGTGGGCCAGTTCGAGAAGGTGGAGAAGACCGGAGCGGTCATCGAGCGCTGGGTCGAGGAGTACATCGACGCGACCGGCCAGCTCGACGCCTTCAACGCAGCCGCGACCGCGTCGTAGGGTCCGCTGGCGGGCATCGGCACGACGCGCCGGCGACCTGCGGTCCGACGGACGTCCGCCGGAGCGGAGCCGTACGTCATGGGGACGAGGCGATGGCCGACGGCGCCGCCCCCCCACGACACCGCCGCCGGGAACCTGGTGGCCGCGCACCGCGCCGGAGTGGACGCGGCGGGGTCCGCCGCGCCCGGGGTGCCGGGCGCTCCCGGGGCGCCGATAGGGTGGGGCGCCATGGAATTGCGACTCGACGGCAGGACGGCACTGGTGACCGGCGGCTCACGCGGGATCGGCCGGGCCATCGCCCAGGCCTTCGTCGACGCGGGGGCCTCGGTGATGCTGTCCTCCCGCCGGGCCGACGGGCTGACCGAGTCGGCGGCGGCCATCGAGGCCGCCCGCGGCGACCGGGCGGGCGACGTGGCGTGGACGGTGGCGAACGCCGGGGACCCCGACCAGGCGGCGGCGTGCACGGCCGCCACCGTCGAACGGTTCGGGTCGATCGACATCCTCGTCAACAACGCCGCCACCAATCCGTACTACGGGCCGATCATCGACATCGACCGCGGCCGGGCCGACAAGACCGTCCGGGTCAACCAGTCGGGCTACCTCGAGTGGACCCAGGCCGCGTGGCGGGCCGGGATGTCCGGCCACGGCGGCGCGGTCCTGAACATCGCGTCCATCGGCGGGCTCACCGTCGAAGGGGGGATCGGCTGGTACAACGTGACCAAGGCCGCGGTCATCCACCTGACGAGCCAACTGGCCGGGGAGCTCGGACCCGAGGTCCGGGTCAACGCCATCGCACCCGGTCTGGTCAAGACGCAGCTGGCCCAGACCCTGTGGGAGGCGGGCGAGGAGAAGATCAGCGCCCGCCTGCCCACGCGACGGCTGGGGGTCCCCGCCGACATCGCCAACGCCGCACTCTTCCTGTGCTCGGACGCCGCGTCGTGGATCACCGGGGAGACCCTGGTGGTCGACGGGGGATCGCTCTGCATCGCCAGCGGCTCGCTGTCCTGACCGGCGGTCCACCCGTCCGCCGGGTCGCCTCCCGCACGACCGGATCGGCCTGTCCCGATCCGGCGTGGGATACCGTACGGGATCGGCGATGCCGTGGCGCACGTCCCCGTGGTCGGGACGCGGGTGACGGCGGAGGGACGGGGTGACGGTGACCGGTGGCGAGGTCCAGCAGGTGCACGCCGGTGCCGACGGGACCGCGTTCGGGTACCCCGTCGTCGTCCTCCTCTTCAACCGGCCGGAGTACGCCCGGACCACCCTGGAGTCGTTGCGGGACCAGACGCTGGCGGTGCCCGAGGACCGGCTCCTCGTCTCGGTCGACGGGTACGCCGGATCGAAGGACGAGGCCCTGGGCCGGGCCGACCGGACGGCGGAGGTGGCGGAGCTGGCCCGGGAGATGTTCCCCGGCGCCACCGTGCGGCGGGCGCCGGGGAACCTCGGCATCGCCCGGCACTTCGCGCTCGTGGAGCAGCTGGCGTTCGCCGACGAGGCGGACGACTGGGCGGTGTTCTTCGAGGAGGACTTCGTACTCGCACCGACCTATCTGGACGTCCTGTCCCGGCTGATCGACCACGTGGGTCCCGAGTGGCGTGTCGTCCAGGTGTCCGCCACCGGCGACACCATGCTCCCCGAGCGCCGGGACACCGACGTCCTCGTCCCGATGTTCCACGCGTGGGCCTTCGCGCTGCGGCGGTCCCACTACCTCGAGCGGAAGGGGATCATCGACGCCTACCTCGAGGCGTGCGGCGACGTCCCCTACTACCAGCGGGACCACGACGCCGTGATCGCACGGCTGGTCGACTTCGGGATCTATCCGATCGGGTCCGCGCAGGACCGGGTCAAGCAGTCGATCAGGAAGCACTTCGGGAGGCTGGCGCTGACGACGGGCCGCGCCTACGGACGCTACATCGGCGTCGAGGGGGAGCACTTCACCCCCGAGACCTTCACCGAGCTCGGCTACGACGATCCGCCGGACGTGTCGGCGGCGCTGCCCGATCTGGCCGACGCCATCGCCTCCATGGTCCCCGGACTGGTGCGGGAGGAGCAACGGGCATGGTCCCGGGAGCTGAACGTGGTCTGGGAGGACCGGCTGCGGACCGCCAGGTCCGACGCCGAAGCGCGGGCCGCCGAGGCCGGGCGCCGACTGGCCGACGCGGAGGCGGACGCACGGCGGTCGGCCGACGAGGTGTCGGCACTGCGCGCCCGGCTGGCCGAGACCGAGGCGCGGCTCGAGGCGTCCGAACGCGAGGTGCACGCCATGCGCGCCAGCCGATCCTGGCGGGCGACGGCGGGACTGCGGACACTGGGGGAGAAGGGCAGGAGCGCGGCCCCGGCGTTCCTGAGGGACCGGTAGCCACCTTCGGGGGACGCGGTCGACGACGACGCCCGGACCGCGGACGGCGGCCGCCTCCGCGGCCCCGCCTCCGTCCCGGGTTCAGGACAGCTCGGACCGGCGCACCTTCCCTCCGGGCGTGCGCGGGAGCGCGTCGACCACGACAAGCTCCCGGGGCGCCGCCCAGGGGGCGATCCGACCGGCGACGAGGTCGCGCAGCTCGTCCAGGTCGGGCACCGGTGGGGCGCCGGACGGGACCACCCAGGCCACCACCCGCTCGCCCCACACCGGGTCGGGCCGCTTCCACACCGCCACCTCGGCGACGCCGGGGTGGCCGGCCACCACCTCCTCGACCTGCACCGGCCACACCTTCTCGGCACCGGTGACGATGACCTCCGCCATGCGCCCGAGGACGACGAGGGTCCCGTCCTCCTCGAGGCGACCGGCGTCGCCCGTGGGGAACCAGCCGTCGGCCACCCGCGGGTCGGTCCCGTCGCGGTAGGCGCGCAGCAGCATGGGTCCGCGCACCAGGACCTCCCCGTCGGCCCCCAGCCGCCCGTCGCCGATGCGGAGCTCGACCCCGTCGAGCGGGCGCCCGTCGTACACGCACCCCGAACCCGTCTCGGTCATGCCGTAGGTCGTGACGACACCGGCCGGCAGCCCGGTCGGCGGGGCGGCTCCGCCCAGCAGCACGGCCCGGTAGCCGGTGGTGTCCGTGCGCCCGAGCACGGCGGCGACGAGCGACACCAGGGTGGCGCCGGCACGCGCCTCCTCCTCGACGGCCCGTGGGTCGAACCGCGGGAGGACCGTGCACGGCGTGCCGGTGACCAGCGACCGGGTGACCACCGCCAGTCCGCCGATGTGGGCGAGGGGCAGGCACGCCACCCACTGGTCGCGGGAGGGGTCCACGTCGAGCCCCGACGACGTGGCCCGGGCCGATGCCACCACCGAGGCGTGCGTGTGGACCACGCCCTTGGGCTCGCCGGTGGTGCCGCTGGTGGCCACCACGAGCGCGTCGTCCGGCTCCGTGGGCAGCCCGCCGGGCCGGGCGTGGGAACCGTCCGGGGTGACGACCCTGGACGGGCGGAGTGCGTCCAGCAGGCGCTCCACCGCCGGTGGCGGCAACCTCGGGTCCACCGGGAGTACGGCGTCCCCGGCGTCCCACGCCGTCCGCAGGGCGTCGACGAAGCCGGGGCCGGCCGGCAGTTCGAGTGCCACCAACTCGCCCATGCGGGTAGCCTAGGCGACCGTACGAGCAGCGACTCTAGGAGTGAATGGTCGAATGGTTGCAGGCGAGCACGACGGTGGGGGCGCAGCGACGACGGAACCGCAGGTGGACACCGTGATCACCGGGTCGCCGGTCGACCCCGTGGACAGGTTCCGGGGCCTGCCGCTGCCGGCGTGGGAGCGACGCGGCGACTACCGGGACATCCGGATGGACGTCGCCGAAGGGATCGCCAAGCTGACGATCTGCCGTCCCGAGGTGCGCAACGCCTTCCGTCCCCGGACCCTCTTCGAGCTGAGCGACGCCTGCAACGCCGCCCGGGACGACCCGTCGGTGGGCGTGGTCGTCCTGACCGGTCAGGGGCCCGACGCCTTCTGCTCGGGCGGCGACCAGAAGATCAGGGGCGACGACGGCTACCTCGGTGACGACGCCGTGGCCCGGCAGGGCATCGGACGGCTCAACGTGCTCGACCTGCAGATCCAGATCCGCCGCCTGCCCAAGCCGGTGGTGGCCATGGTGGCCGGGTACGCCATCGGGGGCGGGCACATCCTCCACCTGGTGTGCGATCTGACCATCGCCGCCGACAACGCCCGGTTCGGCCAGACCGGGCCGAAGGTGGGCAGCTTCGACGGTGGCTACGGGGCCAGTCTGCTGGCCCGGACCATCGGGCTGAAGCGGGCCAAGGAGGTGTGGTTCCTCTGCCGCCAGTACGACGCCGCCACGGCCAAGTCGTGGGGTCTGGTGAACGAGGTGGTGCCCCTGGCCGACCTCGAGGCCGAGACGGTGGCGTGGTGCCGCCAGATGCTGTCGCTGTCCCCCCTGGCGCTGCGGATGCTGAAGGGTGGTCTGCACGCCGCCGACGACGGCCTGGCGGGACTGCAGCAGTTCGCCGGCGACGCCACCATGCTCTTCTACATGAGCGAGGAGGGACAGGAGGGGCGCAACGCCTTCCAGGAGCACCGCCCGCCGGAGTTCGGCCGCTTCCCGCGCCGCCCGTGACGGGTCCCGGCCCCGACGGGACCTCCCCGGTCCCGGGACCGGTCCGGCGGTGGTGGCTGGGGCGCGGCCCCGGACGTTGCCGGCCGCCCTCGTGCCCGTGGTGGTGGGGACGGCCGCGGCCCACGCCCGACACCTCGTGGTCCCGGCCTCCGACGCTCCCCGGATCGACGCCTGGTGGTGCGCGCTCGGGGCGCTGGTCGTGGCCCTGGCCATCCAGGTCGGCACGAACTACGCCAACGACTACTCGGACGGCATCCGGGGCACCGACGACGCCCGGGTGGGCCCGGTACGCCTGACGGCCACCGGACTGGCCCCACCGGGCGCGGTCCGGCGGGCGGCCCTCCTGTCCTTCGGCGTGGCCGGTGTCGTGGGCCTGGGTCTGGCCTGGGCCACCTCCTGGTGGATCCTGCCGGTGGGCGCCGCCTGCCTCCTCGCCGGCTGGTTCTACACCGGCGGCCCCCGGCCCTACGGCTACGCCGGGCTGGGGGAGGTCTTCGTCTTCGTCTTCTTCGGGCTCGTCGCCACGGTGGGGACGTTCTGGGTCCAGGTCCAGTGCCTGGGCGTCGGCCAGGTGTGGGCGGCCGCCGGCGCGGTCGGTCTGCTGGCCACCGCGCTGCTGCTGGCCAACAACCTGCGGGACCTCGCCACGGACCGTGGATCGGGCAAGCGCACCCTGGTGGTGCGGATCGGTCGACGTGCCGGAGGCTGGTGCTACGTGGCGTGCGTGGGACTGCCGTTCGTCGTGGTCGCGCTCTGGTGGGTCCTGGCCGTCACCGGTGCGGTGCGGACGCCGTGGCCCGCCGCGCTGCTGCTGCCGCTCCTCGCCGTCCCGCTGGCCGTGGCCCCGGTCGGCCTGGCCCTGGGCGATGCCGAGGGCCGTCGGCTCCTCCCCGTCCTGGCCGCCACCGGACGGCTGCAGCTCGCCTTCGGGGTCCTGCTCGCCGTCGCCCTGTGGGCGACCGTCCCGGCGGCCGCGGTGCTCGGATGACCGACGACCCCGGCCGGTCGTCAGCCGGGATCGTCGAGGAAGGCCCGTACGGCGGCAGCCACCGCGCCCGGGTGCTGCAGATGCGGGGCGTGGTCTGCGTCGGGGACCACCACGTGCGTGGCGGGACCGCCCGCGGCCGCCACCAGGCGCCGCCCCAGCAGGTCGAACTTGACGTCCCGGGCGCCGGTCACCACGAGCAGCGGTGGCGCCAGGTCGCCCAGTCGGTCCCACAGCGGCTCCTGGGAGCCGGTGCCGGCGAGCCGAAGGCTCGACGCGAGGCCGGCGGCAGAGGCGGTGCACCGCTCGTCGAGGGCGTTGGCGGCGACCGGGACCGTGCCGAACAGCGGGTTGGCCACCCAACGGGTGACGAAGGCACGCACCGAGTCGGCCGGCGGGCCGCCGTCGCGCGGGTCCAGCCGTTCGGCCAGTGCGTCGTCGGCGCGTCGGCGGGCGGTCCGTTCGCCGGCGTCCTCGATGCCCGCGGTACCCGACACGAGGACGAGTCGCCGCACCAGGTCGGGCCGGTCCAGGGCGAGGCGGAGGCAGAAGCGTGCCCCCATCGAGTACCCGAGGTAGTCGGCGGACCCACCCGCCTCCCCCAGCAGCGCCGACCCGGCCACCAGGTCGGCGGCCACGGACGCCGATCCGCCGTGTCCGGGAAGGTCGACGGCCACGACGGTCCGCTCCCGGGCCAGGTCCGCGTCGAGCCCTCCCCAGATCCGGTGGGTCTGGGTGAATCCGTGGGCGAGCACCAGTCGTGGCCCGTCGCCGAACCGTTCGGCGAACAGCCCGGACCCGGCACCGCCGGCGTGTCGTCGGGGGTCGTGCATAGGAGGTGGGGATGAGCGTACCGATCGGCCGGGGGGACGCCGGGGACGGCGACCGGCAGGCGGCGTTCGCCGCCACACTGGTGGACGAGTGGATCCGGGCGGGAGTGACCCATGCCGTCGTGTGCCCCGGGTCCCGTTCGACGCCGCTGGCGCTGGCGGTGGCCGCCGAGCCCCGCCTGGCGCTGCACCTGCGTCTGGACGAGCGCTCGGCGGGGTTCACCGCCCTCGGGATCGGCATGGCGACCGGTCGCCCCGCCGTGGTGGTGGTCACCAGCGGCACCGCCGCCGCCGAGGTGCACGCCGCCGTGGTGGAGGCCGACCTGGCCGGCGTGCCGATGCTGGTGTGCACGGCCGACCGGCCGCCGGAGCTGCGCGACGTCGGTGCCCCGCAGACCATCGACCAGACCCGCCTGTACGGTCCCGCCGTCCGGTGGTTCGCCGATCCCGGGGTGCCCGACGACGCCGCCCGCACCTCGTGGCGCTCGCTCGGGTCCCGCTCGGCGGCCGCGGCGGCCGCGGCGACCGCCGGACCCCGTGGACCGGGACCGGTCCACCTCAACCTGCCGTTCCGTGAGCCCCTCCTGGGTGACCCCGTCGACGGGGGGATCCCGGAGGGCCGGCCGGACGGTGCGCCGTGGCACCGGGTCGACGCTCCACCGGTGCCCCCGTCCGACGCCGTGGTGGCGGAGCTGGTGACGTCGTCCGGACTGGAGCCGGGGCGCACCGGGATCGTGGTGGCCGGAGCCGGCTGCGGCGAACCGGACGCGGTCCTCGGACTGGCCGAGGTGCTGGGCTGGCCCGTGCTCGCCGACCCTCGTTCAGGCCTGCGGGACGGCGATCCCCGGGTCGTGGGCGCGGCCGACGGCATCCTGAGGGCCCCGGGATTCGCGGGCGAGCACCGTCCGGACGTGGCGCTGGTGCTGGGTGGGCGGTGGGCGTCCAAGGTGGTGACGACGTTCGTGGCCGGCGCGGGATCGGTGGTGGTCGTGGACGCGCACGGCACCTGGCCGGACCCCGACCGCACCGCCTCCCGGGTGGTGCGCTGCGACCCGGGTCTGCTGTGCCGGGCGGTGACGGCCCGCTGGAGGGCACACGGGCGCCCGCCCTACGACGGCGCCAACGGGTGGTCCGCGGCTTGGGCCCGGGCCGAGGCGCGGGCGGTGCGGGCCATCCACTCGGCCCTGGACGCGACCCCGACCTGGACGGAGCCGGCCCTCGCCCACCGTCTGGTGGCCTCGCTTCCGGTCGACACCACCCTCGTCGTGTCGTCGTCGATGCCCGTCCGGGACGTGGAGGCGTTCGGGTCGCGGACCCTGGCGCGGGTGCTCGCCAACCGGGGCGCCAACGGCATCGACGGCGTCGTGTCGACGGCGCTGGGCGTCGCTCTGGCCTCCGGCCCCACCGTCGCCCTGGTCGGGGACCTCGCCTTCCTGCACGACGTGTCGGCGCTGGTGGCGCCGGAGGGCCAGGACCCACCCCTCACCGTGGTGGTGGCCGACAACGACGGGGGCGGCATCTTCTCGTTCCTCGCACCGGCCACGCGTCTCGGTCGCGACACCTTCGAGCGGCTGTACGGGACCCCGCAGACCGCCGACGTCGGCGCGGTGGCCGCCGGGTTCGGCTGGGCGGTCGAGGAGGTGGAGGAGCGCTCGGGTCCCGGCACCCTGGCCGACGCCCTGGGGCGCGCCAGGTCCCGGGGCGGCCGCACCGTCGTCCGGGTGCGGCTGCCGGACCGGTCGGCGAACGTGGCCGAGCACGACGCCGTCAACGCCGCCGTCGTCACCGCCGTCGACGGCGGGACCTGAACCAGGGACGCGTCCCCGGAGCCCCTTCCCCCTTCGTCGTCCCCCGTCCCGTCTCCCGGCGGATCCGGTCGCTACCCTGTCGCCATGGTCGCCACCCGGACGCGGTACGCGAAGTCGGGCGACGCGGACATCGCCTACCAGGTGCTGGGCGACGGGCCGGTCGACCTCCTCCTGTTCACGGGATGGACCCTGTCGATCGACAGCGTCGACGACGAGCCGTCGCTGGCCCGCTTCCACCGGCGCCTGGCCTCCGTCGGGCGGCTCATCCGTTTCGACGTCCGCGGCGTCGGCCTGTCCGAGCGCGGGTCCGTCGACGATCCGCCCACCAGCGAGCAGTGGGCGCAGGACGCCCTGGCCGTGCTCGACGCCGTCGGAGCCGAGGACCCGGTCGTCATCGCCCCGTTCCTCAACTCCGAGGACGGGCTGCTCCTGGGCGCCCGGCATCCCGACCGGGTGGGCCGGCTGGTGCTGCTCAGCTCGACGGCCCGGGTGCTGCAGGGCCACGACTACCCCCACGGCGTGCCCGACGACTGGTGGGAGTTCGCCGGGATCGCCCAGGACCCCGACGCCGTCGACCTCGGCTACGACGCCGTGGCCTTCCAGGGCCCGAGCGTCGCCGACGACGACGCCTTCCGCTCGTGGTGGGACCGGGCCGGCAACCTCGGGTGCGCCCCGGCCATGGCCAACGCCATCTGGACCCGGTGGTTCGCCAAGGACTGCCGTCACCTGCTGGCCGAGGTGCAGGTGCCGACCCTGGTGATCAGCCGTGTCGACACCCCGCACTCGGAAGGGGCCGGCCGCTACCTGGCCGACCACATCCCCGGAGCGGTGTACGCGCCGGTGCCCGGTGCCGACGCCTTCTACTGGGTGGGGGACACCGCTCCCGTGCTCGACGAGATCGCCGAATTCGCCACCGGCAGCCGGACCGGCGTCGGGGTCGAGCGGGTCCTGACCACGATGCTGTTCACCGACGTGGTGGGCTCCACCCGACTGGCCTCGGACATCGGCGACCACCGGTGGCGCGACCTGCTCGACCGGCACGACTCGACCGTCCGGTCGCAGATCGGTCGCTTCCAGGGCCGCGAGGTGAACACGGTGGGGGACGGGTTCGTGGCGACGTTCACCACCCCGAGCAGTGCCGTCGAGTGCGCGGTGTCCTTGCGCGCCGCGCTCGAACCGGCGGGCATCGAGGTGCGGGCCGGCATCCACACGGCCGAGGTGGAGGTGCGGGGCGAGGACATCGCCGGCATCGGGGTCCACATCGGTGCCCGGGTGGCGGCGCTGGCCGGGGCGGGCGAGGTCCTGGTGTCCTCGACGGTCCGGGAGTGCGTCGTCGGCTCGTCGACGACCTTCGTCGAACGCGGCGACCACGAGCTGAAGGGCGTGCCGGGCACCTGGCGACTCTGGGCCGTGCACGGCTGACCCGGGGCGGTGCCGGGCCGCCGAGGGCCGTGCCCGCCGCGCCCAGGGGCGCCGGTCAGCAGGGGGTGGGGTCGTAGAACGGGATGCCGTTGCCCGCGGAGGTCGCCGGTGCGGGTGCCGTGGACCTCGTGGTCCCCGAGGAGCCCGAGGACGCCGGCTCGGCCGCCGGTGGGGGCGACGTGGTCGTCGACGTCGCCGGCGGGGTCAGGGTGAGCGGGTTGCCGTAGGCGTCGATCGGCGGCGTGACGATCGGGCCGAAGGCGCCGCCGAGGAACTGGGTGATGGTGGACGCCGCCTCGTCGGGCTGGACGACCTCCACGTCGCCGGCGTAGGACGACACGGCGCCCACCGTGGGCAGGGTGAAGTTCTGGAGCGCCGAACCCGAGAACGCGTGGTAGCGCTCGGCCAGGGCGAGCAGGTCGGTGGCGGACAGGTCGTCGTCCTTCGAGAAGTCGTGGACGACGGACGTGAGCAGCGAGTTCAGCCGCAGCGGGTCGTACGTGGACTTGGCCTTGTCGAGCGCCGCTTCGATGACCAGGTTCTGGCGCTCGATGCGACCGAGGTCCGAGGTCGGGTCCGAGTGCCAGTACCCGTCGGTGTAGTACTGGAAGTACCGGGACCGGGACAGGCTGAGGGCCGCGGCACCGTCGAGCACCTGGCACCCGGCGGTCGGGATGTCGAGTCCCGAGTTGTTGTAGCAGGTCCCCGAGGAGCAGTCCATGTCCCGCGCCGGGTAGGGGAAGTCCATGGAGATCCCACCGAGGGCGTTGACGGCGTCCTCGACGCCGAAGAAGTTGATGACGATGTAGTGGGCGATCGGGATCCCGAACGTGTTCTCGATGGTCTTGACGGTGGCGTCGGGCCCGGCCGAGAACGCGGCGTTGATCTTGTTCTGGGTGGCGAGCTGCGAGTCCGCCGGCAGCCCGGTGATGGTCACGAAGGTGTCCCGGGGGATGGACAGGGACGACGCCGTGCCGAGGCTCGGATCGACGTGGACGATCTTGAGGGTGTCGGACCGCTGTCCGCCGGCGGACTGGGGCGATCCGAACTGCTTGGCCTCGGCGGCGGTCTCGCCGGCCCGGCTGTCCGAGCCGATCAGGAGGATGTTGTAGGGGGCGCCGTCCGCCGGGGCCACGCACGTCGAGCAGGGGGCCGAGGCGATCTGGCCCCAGAGGTACCGGTAGTACCCGAAGCCGGCGGCCACGACGACGAGCAGGAACACCACCAGCACGACCAGCCAGCGCAGGATGCGTTCGCCGGGCCTGCGGCGCTTCCTCCGGGCCCGACGGAGCTCCCGGCGGGTGGGGATGGCCACCTGGCCCCCGAGGATCGGACCGGTGAACGGGGAGGGGCCCCGGCCCGATCCGGGAGTGGTCCCGCGGGGACGACCCGTCGGCCCGGGCGCGGGCCGGCCCGAGGGCAGGGGCGGGCGCGGTGTCGTGTCGTCAGGTGCCAAGGTGGTCGGGTCGGGCCGTGTGTGGGGAGTGCGTGCGCCCCGGGCACACGTCCCGGTCGGCGGTGCCGGGGACGTACGCCCCGGTCGTGTCGGGACAGTGTTCCACGACGGGACCCCGACCTGGTGTCACCGGTCCCCGGCGCGGGTGGTCAGGCGTCCGACGGGATCCACGAGCCGTGGAATCCGAAGGGCACCCTGACGGGGAGGTGGACCGTCGCCACCGGCGGACCGGCGAACGAGGTGGCGTCGAGGACGACCAGGTCGCTGGTGTCGCGGGCGGCGTCGTACACCACCGACAGGACCCAGCCCTCGTCCTCGGCGGCGCCGTCGGCGGCCCGGACGAAGACCGGCTCCCCCGGGGACCGTCCGGGCCCCGGGTCGTAGCGGACGGCCTCGTCCCGCACCAGGTCGTACTTGACGAGGCCGTCGAAGGACGGCCGGGCGGCGTCGCGCCCCTCCTGCACGGCGTAGCAGTACCGGTGGGGGAGCCCGGCCACGGCGGGGTCGATGCGGGGGAACTCCACGGGCAGGTCGTCGAGCCGGACCTCGTGCACGCGGCCGGCCCCGGGGTCGACCGTCCAGCGGTGGAGCGAGGGGAGCGACCGGGAGAGGACGTCGCCGGGCTCGGTGTCGAACACCGAGTCGTACCGCACGACGTCGAGGACGGTGCGGTCGCCGTCGTCGAACGCGTTGACCACGTGGAAGACGTAGCTCGGGTCCATCGACACCCAGACGACGTCCGCGCCCCGACCGCCCCGGGGCAGCACGCCGATCCGCGCCCCGGCGTCGGGCGACCACCGGAACGGGAGCGGCCGTCCCTGTGCGGCCAGTGCGAGGTCGAAGACGACCGGCTGGTCGAGGAAGACGGCACGGGTGGCCGTCACCCCGAAGTCGTGGATCATGGTGGCCCTCGGCACCTCGATCTCCTCCGTCACGGTCAGCCGGCCGGCGGCGTCGACCACGTGGTAGCGGAGGAAGGGCGGCCCGAACAGGTCCACGCCGAAGAAGACCAGCTCACCGGTGTCGGGATCGAGCTTCGGGTGGGCCGTCATGGGGGAGGAGAGCGCCCCGTCGAAGTCGTGGATCCTGGCTCGTTCGAGGTCGGGGGACACGGCATGGGGGAAGCCGGACTCCGCCAGGGCGAGCGTGGTGCCGGCATGGCGGATCACGTGGGTGTTGGCGGGACCGTCGACCGGCTCGCTCGGTCCGCGGGGCGGAGGCGTCCCCACCTGCTTCGCCAGGCGCCGCGTGCGGACCCAGCGGTTGCGGTAGCCGGTCGCGCGGCCGCCCCCGAGGGAGACGGCGTGCAGCATGCCGTCCCCGGCGAACCAGTGGTAGGCGGCCGGGTCGGCGGGCGCCGACACGGGGTTGGGCCCGTTGCGCAGCAACCGGCCCTCCAGGTCGGGCGGCACGACGCCGGTGACCTCGAGGTCGTGGTCGTCGGAGCGCTCCTCCGGTACCGGCGCGAAGTCGCCGTCGAGATAGGGGTTCACCACGGTCCTCACCCTCGTCGCGGCCGCCGAGGTGGTCGGGCCGGCACGGCGATCGTAGCGTCCGACCCCTCTCCGACGGCATGGCAGGCTGTGGCATGGCCTCCTTCGTCGAGGACCTCCGCTTCCGGGGGTTGATCCACCAGATGACCGACCCCGCGCTGGCGGACCGCCTGGACGGCGGTCCGGTCACGGTCTACGCCGGCTTCGACCCGACGGCGGACAGCCTCACGGTGGGTCACCTCCTCCAGATGTGCACCCTCCGCCGGTTCCAGGAGGCGGGGCACCGTCCCATCGTGCTGGCCGGCGGCGGCACCGGCTTCGTGGGCGACCCGGGCGGCAAGTCCGAGGAACGGTCGCTGCTGACCGAGGAGCAGCTCGAGGCCAACCTGGCCGGCATCCAGCGCCAGCTGGCCCGCTTCGTGGAGTTCGCCGGCGAACCCGCCGGTCCCGGCGCGCTGCTGCTCGACAACGGGGCCTGGCTCCGACCCCTGCCGCTCCTCGAGTTCCTCCGCGACGTGGGCAAGCACTTCACCGTCAACCAGATGGTGGCGAAGGACTCGGTCCGGTCCCGCTTCGACCGGCCCGACCAGGGGATCTCGTACACGGAGTTCAGCTACATGCTGCTCCAGGCCTACGACTACCTCCGGCTCTTCGACGACCACGGGTGCACGCTCCAGATCGGCGGGAGCGACCAGTGGGGGAACATCACCATGGGGATCGAGCTCGTCCGCAAGGTCCGCCGTGCCGAGGTGTTCGGGCTGACCACCCCGCTCGTCCTGAAGGCCGACGGCACCAAGTTCGGCAAGACGGAGTCGGGCACGGTGTGGCTGGACCCGGTGCGCACCTCCCCGTACCAGCTGCACCAGTTCTTCCTCCGCTGCGAGGATGCCATGGTCGGTACCTACCTGCGCTACTTCACGTTCCTCCCGCACGGGGAGCTGCGGGCGCTCGACGAGGCGACGGCCGCGCACCCCGAGCGACGCGAGGCGCACCGCGTCCTGGCCCGCGAGGTCTGCACGCTGGTGCACGGCGCCGATGAGGCGGCGCGCGCCGAGCACGCGGCGGCGGCCCTGTTCGGCGGCGACCTCGCCGGGATGGATGAGCGGACGCTGCTGGACGTGTTCGCCGACGCCCCCTCGACGGACCTGCCCCGTGGGCGGCTCGACGGCGCCGGCGTGCCCCTGGTCGACCTGCTGGCCGAAACGGGGCTGGTGGGGTCGAAGAGCCAGGCCCGCACGACGGTGGGCCAGGGTGGGGCGTACGTGAACAACGCCCGGGCGGACGACGTGGACCGACGGCTGACGGCCGACGACCTGCTGGACGGCCGCTACCTCGTGCTGCGGCGGGGCAAGAAGGACCACCACCTCGTCCGCTTCGGCTGAACGGCGCCGGGGCGCCCCGCGTCGTGGTTCCCGCCGCGGCGGCGGGCCCACGGGCGGGTCCTACACTGACGGCCATGAGTGCCCCGGGTGACCACAGCGACGCGTCCGCCGTACGACTGACCACCGGCCTGCCCGAGACGGTCCTGCCCGAGGAGTCCGACGAACTCCGCGACGCGCTCCGCGACGCGTTGGGCCAGCCGGGCGAGCGGCGCCGGCACGCCGTGTCCGACGTCGTCCGGGCCCATCCGGGGTCGCTCGACGCCTGGGCCGCGCTCGGCTCCCTGGCCCGGGACGACGTCGAGGCCTACGCCTGCTTCCGCGTCGGGTACCACCGCGGGCTCGACGCCCTGCGGCGGAGCGGGTGGAAGGGCTCGGGCCTCGTCCGCTGGTCCCACGGCTCCAACCGCGGATTCCTCCGCTGCCTGGACGGCCTGCGCTCGACGGCCGGCGCCATCGGCGAGCACGCCGAGGAGGAGCGCTGCTCCCAGTTCCTGCGCCAGCTCGATCCGGCCTGGAGCCCGGACTGGACCGGCTACCCGGCCTGATGCCCGCGCACGGCCGGACCTCCCCGTCGCCGCGGCGCCTGCGACGTGGCGTCCCGGTCGCACTGGCGGCCCTGGTCGGGGCGGCGGTGCTCGGCGGCTGTGCGGGGCAGGAGCAGTCGGGGACCCCGTCCCAGCGGGTGACGACGTGGATGCGCAGCGTGGGGGGCTCGGGCATCGGGAACGTCGAGGTGGCGGCCCGCAACGTCGACCTGGCGCTGAAGGACCACAATTCGCCCAACGCCGTACGCGAGGTGTGCGCGCTGCTGAGCAACGAGGCGCAGACGTCCATCGGCAACCTCCCCGCGCCCGACGACGAGCTCACGGACCAGCTCAACTCCGCCTACCAGGTGGGCACCTCCGCCGGTGACGACTGCTACGACGGCGCCGCGGGCGACGCCAGGCTGCTGGCCCGGTCGGCGGCGGAACGGGCCAGGATGATGAGGATGCTGGCCGTCGCCGTGGACCGGTACGTGTCGGTCACCGGCCACACCCCGACGACGGACACGACGGCCCCGCAGGACGACAGCGATCCGTTCGCCGGCGGCACGTGACCGGGGGGCCGGCGCCGGGCGGCGCCGACGGGTTCGACCGCCTCCGTCGCCGGGTGCTGTGGGCGATGCCGAGCGGGCTGTTCGTGATCGGCAGCCGGGCCGGGGACCGCCGCAACCTCATGACGGCGAACTGGGTGCTGCAGGTGGCCACGGAGCCCAAGCTGGTGGCCGTCGGGCTCGAGTCCGGCTCGGTCACCAGGTCGCTGGTGGAGGAAGGCGGGTCGTTCGCGGTGTCGTTGCTGGCCCGTTCGGAGCGGGGCCTGGTACGCCGGTTCGTCAAGCCGGTGGTCGACTCGGGCCTCGAGGTCGACGCCGCCGGTGCCGCCACCGCGCTGTCGGGGGTGCCGGTGGTGGAGGTGTCCCACGGCCTTCCCGTACTGGCCGCGGCGGTGGCGTGGTTGACGTGCTCGGTGCGCACCGTGCAGGACTGGACGTCGGAAGGGCTGCCGCGGGGGGCGAGCCATGTGCTCGTGGTGGGCGAGGTCGACGGAGCCGGGGAGACGGCACGCCTTGGGGGCACGTCGCACGACGACGACGTCCTCACGATGGGCGACACCCGGATGAACTACGGGGGCTGACCGTCTCGGGCGGCGCCGGGACGACGACGGACGCGGGCGTCCGCCAACCCCGTTCAGCCGTCGGTGGCCGTGCCGGCGGGGCGCAGGTCGATGCGGAACACCAGGACGCCGTCCTCGATCGACGCCTCGGCGTCGCCCAGCATGGCGTAGTCCATGAAGTCCGTCTGGGCCTGCTCGATGAAGCGCTGGCGATCCGGTCCCTCGATGGGAGGCAGCCCCCGGTTCCGGACGGCCTCGGCCCTGGCACGGAACCTGGCGACCATCTCGCGGGGATCGAATTCGTCGGCCACGGTGCGACTGTAGCGGTCCCGTCGGCGGGCGGTCGTGTGCCACGAGCGCGCAGTGGTGCCGCACTACACTGGAGCATCGTTCTGCGGTGGTGACCCGGGCGCGCCGTGCGCCGGGAACAGTCCACCCCTGGTGGGGCAAGGAGTTGGTCTCGTGAAGAAGGGACGCCATCGCCGCTTCGAGGAAGCGCGGAGTCTGAAGCGGTCGGTCGCGACCGCCAGCAGGAGCTGCCCCGAGTGCGGTGCGGAGCCGGAGGACAAGCACGCCTCCTGGTGCCTCGCCACCGAGGACGACTACGACGAGATCCTGGGCACCACGCCGCGCGCGCCGCGGCCACCGACGAGGACGACCCGCTGGCCGAGTGACCGGACGCCACCCGCACCGGTCCGGCCTCCGGATCGGGCGCCGGTCGGGCGGTCAGCCCCTGACGGTGGGGTGGGGGAGGAGGGCGACGCGGGCGCGAGGCGCCGGTCCGCTCGTCGAGGTACGCGGCCAGCCGCTTGTAGACCTTCCTGCCCGCCATGGTCTCGAGTTCCGTCCGCATCGAGCGGTACACCGGATCGCGCCCGACGAACGCCTCGGGCGCCTCGGTGCACCACCAGTGGAACTCGGCACCGCCGTCTCCCCAGTGGCGCCGGTCCCACTGGCGCACCACCGAGGTGACCCGTCCGTCGGGCGCCGTCTCGTCCTCGCGGCGCAGGGGCAGCTGCCAGCACACCTCGGGCTTGAGCTCGACGTGGCTCACCCCACGGTCCCCGGCCTCGACGTGCAGCGCGCAGCCCGGGCCCCTGGCGAAGCCGGGCCGGTTGAGGAAGATGCACGCACCGTCGACCAGCCGCGTGCCGAGATCCCCGTCGGCGAGCTTCTTCACCACGCCCTTCTGTCCCTTGGCGTGGAACTGCCAGACGTCGGGACCCAGGGTCGCGGCCACCGCGGCCACCTTGTCCGCGTCCGCCCTGTCGGTGAAGTGGGCGCCGTAGGAGCAGCATCCCTGCACGAGGTCCTCGGGCCGGTCCGGTCAGGACTCCCTGGCAGCCGTGGCCGAAGATGCAGGTCCATGCGCTGACCAGGAAGGTGACGTCGAACAGCCAGGTCCGCTCCTCGTCCGGGTCGTCGAAGCTCACCCATTCGTGGGCGTCGTCGGGCACGTGCTTGTGGGAGGCGGACACGCCCTTATGATGACAGGCATGAGTGAAGACCGTGAGGACGCCGTCCCCGTGCTGACCATCACGCCCGACGCACGGGCCACGGTGCTCGAGGTCCTGGCGAACGAGGCCGATCCGGACGCACTGGCCCTGTGGCTCGAGGTGTCGGGCGAGTCGAACGGCGCCTACGCCTACGACATGTACTTCCAGGCCGCTGCCGACGCCGGCGCGGGCGACGTGGTCCAGCCCGACGGCGAGCTCCCGGTCGTCGTGCCGTCGACGAGCGTGGACAAGCTCCAGGGCGCGACGCTCGACTTCGTCACCGACGCCTCGGGTGAGGGGGGCCTCGTCATCGTCAACCCCAACACCCCACCGGCCCACACCCTCGCCGGCCTCGGCTCCATCCCCGAGATCGACCTGTCCGACCCGTTCGCCGCCCGGGTGGTGTCCGTGCTGGAGGAGCAGGTCAACCCCAGCATCGCCTCCCACGGAGGCCGGGCCGACCTGGTCGCCGTGGAGGATCTCTCCGTCTACCTGCGCCTCAGCGGCGGATGCCAGGGCTGCGGGATGGCCAAGGCCACCCTCTCCCAGGGCATCGAGGTCATCCTGCGCGAGGCGATCCCCGAGATCGCCAACGTCGTCGACGTGACCGACCACGCCGACGGGACCAACCCGTACTACCAGCCCGCCTGATCCCGGGGGCCGGGCCACGCCGCCCGGTGACGGCGGCCGTCCACCGGTGACCGATCAGCCCGCAGGAGCCAGGTGGCCGTCGAGCCACGCCAGCGTGCGGGACCAGCCGTCCGTGGCGGCGGCCTCGTCGTAGGACGGACGCGGCATCGCAGTGGAACCCGTGCTGGGCACCGGGGTAGCGGACGATCGACGTCTCGACCCCGGCTCCGGTATCGAGCGCGTCGCGTAGCCGCTCCACCTCCTCGACCGGGATGCCCTGGTCGGCGTCGCCGAACAGCCCGAGCCACGGCGTGCGCATCGACGCGATCAACGGCAGGAGCGACGGCAGTGCCTCGGAGCGCCCGTTGACGATCCCGCCGCCGTAGAAGCCGACTGCGGCGCCGAGGGCGAGGTTGCCCGCCACCAGGAAGCTGACCCGACCGCCCATGCAGAATCCGACGGTCCCGATCTGGCCGTCGGACCACCCCGAGGCGTGGAGGTGGGCGACCGCCCCCTCCACATCGGACAGCATGCCCGTCGTCGCTCAGGGCGGCCCATGTGCTCCATCACCTGCGAGAAGTCCTCGTAGCCGAAGGTGGGGGCGCCCGTGCGGTGGAACAGGTGGGGGGCGACGGCGTGGTAGCCGGCCGAGGCGAAGCGCCGGGTGACGTCCTCGATGTGGCTGTTGACGCCGAAGGCCTCCTGGATCACGACGACCGCGCCGCGGGCCGGACCGTCGGGACGGGCTTCGTAGAGCGGCATGGTGCCGTCGGGAACGTCGAGGGCGAGCGTCCGGGTGTCCATGGTGGACCCACGATATGCCCCGTTCGGGGTTCGGTGTCCGATACGTTGCAACGGGTGCAGACAGTCCTGGTCGCCGTGGGCTCCGTGGCCGGCGTCGTCGCGGGACTCGTCCTCGACCCGGTCGGCCAGGAGCTCGCCGACCGGAGCCGCGACGCCGAGGAACGCCGCCGGGCCGAGCGGCGTGCCGCGGCCGCCTCGGGTCCGGGTGATCCGGTCGGCCCGCCGCCCGACCGAGCCCCCCGTCCCGTCCCCGACCTGGAGGGCGCCGCCGAGGCGCAGGTGGAGGACGCCCGCGGGGCGGCCTTCCGGTCCGACACCTGGTACCCCGCGGCCGGTGCGTCCCCCGCACCCTGGTCGCCGCCGTGGTCACCGGCGCGCTGTGCGGGTCGGCGGGAGCGCGGCTCACCGTGCACGGCCACGCGGCGACCCTGCTCCTGGTCCTGCCCTACTGGGTCTTCCTGGCCGTGGCCGTCACCGTGTCGGTCACCGACCTGTCCCACCGCCTCGTGCCCCGCCAGCTCCTCTACGGGGCACTGGTGGTGATCGTGCCGCTGCTGGTGGTCGCCTCGGCCGTCGCACACGTGGCGCTACCTGCTCGACGCCGGCGTCGGCCGGGGCGGTCGCCTTCGGGGTCTTCTTCGTCATCTGGTTCGTCGATGCCCCGCGGGATGGGCTTCGGCGACGTCCGCCTGGCCGGCGTCATCGGCGTCACCGTCGGCTTCCTCGGGCTGCTCCAGACGTACGTGGCCTTCCTCGTCGGCTTCGTCCTCGGCCTGGTGTTCGGCCTGGTCCTCATGGTCGGGTCCGGGTCCGGTCGCAGGACCCGCATCCCCTTCGCCCCGTCGTTGTGCATCGGCGCGGCGGTGGCCGTCCTGTGGGGTGCGCCGCTCGCCCACCACCTGTTCCACGTCCTGACGGGACGGTGAGGACCCGGGGCCACCGGACCCTCCGGGGCCGGCGGCGCCCGCGCCCGAGTAGATTCGGTCCGATGCTGCGCTACCTGACCGCCGGAGAGTCCCACGGACGCGCCCTCGTGGTGATCCTCGAGGGTGTGCCGGCCGGGCTGCTGGTCACCGTCGAGGACATCCAGCGCGGCCTGGCCCGCCGCCGGCTCGGGTACGGGCGCGGCCCCCGGATGCGCTTCGAGGTCGACGAGGTCAGCCTGGTCGGGGGCGTCCGTCACGGCCGGACGCTCGGCTCGCCCGTCGCCATCGAGATCGCCAACACCGAGTGGCCGAAGTGGGAGGAGGAGATGTCCCCGGCGCCGGGCCTGCCCTCCAAGGTGCTCACCCAGCCCCGTCCGGGTCACGCCGACCTGGCCGGCATGCTGAAGTACGGGCTCGACGACGCCCGCGACGTCCTGGAGCGCGCCTCGGCCCGCGAGACGGCGGCCCGGGTGGCGGCCGGCACCGTGGCCAAGCTCCTGCTGCGGCCAGATCGGCGTCGACGTCCTCAGCCACATCGTCCAGATGGGCTCGGCCCGAGGCCCACCCCGACGCCCTGCCCGACCATGGCCGACCTGGCGAGGATCGACGGGTCGCAGGTGCGCTGCTGTCGATCCCGGAGGCCGAGGCCCGGATGGTCGCCGGCATCAAGGCGGCGGCCAAGGCCGGCGACTCGCTGGGCGGGGTGGCCGAGGTGGTGGCCTACGGGGTGCCGGTCGGCCTCGGGAGCCACGTCCACTGGGACCGCCGACTCGACGCGCTGCTGGCCCAGGCGCTCATGAGCATCCAGGCGGTCAAGGCCGTGGAGATCGGCGAGGGCACCGAGGTGGCCGGCCTGCGCGGCTCCGAGGCCCACGACGCCATCCGGGTGGTCGACCCCGACGCGGACACGCACGGAGCAGCCGTCGCCCTCATGGGCGGCGGCTACGTCCGCGACACCCACCGGGCGGGCGGGATCGAGGGGGGCATGAGCACCGGGTCACCGATCGTGGCCCGGCTGTCGATGAAACCGCTCGCCACCCTCAACCGCCCGACCCTGGGGACGGTGGACGTCGTCACCAAGGAGTCGACGGTGTCGTTCAAGGAGCGCACCGACGTCACCGCCGTGCCGGCCATGGGGGTCGTGGCGGAGACGATGACGGCACTGGTGCTGGCGTCGGAGGCGCTGCGCAAGTTCGGTGGCGACTCGGTCGAGGAGTTCCGTCGCAACCACGCCAACTACCTGGCCTCGCTGGGCGAGACGCCGTCCGCCGCGCCGCCCGCTGATCGATGGCTGACCGGGTCGTCCTGGTGGGGATGATGGGGGCGGGGAAGTCGACCGTCGGGCGCGAGCTGGCCGCCCGTCTGGGCTGGCGATTCCTCGACTCCGACGCCCTGGTCGAGGCCTCGACCGGCTCGACCGTGGC
Organism: uncultured Acidimicrobiales bacterium; assembly: GCA_963814655.1. Classification (GTDB taxonomy): domain Bacteria; phylum Actinomycetota; class Acidimicrobiia; order Acidimicrobiales; family RAAP-2; genus Bog-756. The sequence goes on from CAWFDU010000001.1 coordinate 179,517, forward strand.
GGAGCTGTTCGCCACCCGGGGCGAGGAGGTCTTCCGGGCCGAGGAGTCCCGGGTCCTGGCCGAGGCGTTGCAGGCCGACGGCCGGTGGTGGTGTCGGCCGCAGGTGGCGTCGTGCAGTCGCCGGCCAACCGCGCCCTCCTGGCGTCCGCCGGAACGGTGGTGTGGCTCCGGGCCGAGCCGGCCACGCTGGCCGCCCGGGTCGGCGACGGGGCCGGTCGCCCGCTGCTGCGGGACGACCCGGCGGGCGGTGCTGGTCGAGCTGGACGCCGTCCGGCGACCGCTCTACGAGGAGGTGGCCGACGTGGTCGTCGACGTCGACGACCTCGACCCGTCGACGGTGGTCGACCGGATCCTGGCCGCCACGGCGTTCGCCCGGAGCACGCCGTGAGCGCGACCGGTGCGGGGAGCACGCCGTGAGCGCGACCGGTGCGGGGAGCACGCCGTGAGCAGCGTCGTGCCCGTGGACCTGGGCGACCGGAGCTACGAGGTGCTGGTGGGTGACGGCGTGCGCCACGAGCTCGCCCGCGTCGTGGCCGAGTCGGTGCCCGGGGCGCCGCCGGGCCGCCGTCGTCACCCAGGCGGGCATCGGCGTGAGGTCGACCCCGGCCTCGCCCATCGAGGTCTTCACCGTGCCCGACGGCGAGTCGGCCAAGTCGCTTGCCCAGGTGGAGGAGCTGTGCCGGGGGTTCGCCCGCTCGGGACTGAGCCGGGCCGACGTGGTCGTGGCCGTCGGCGGGGGCGTGGTCACCGACCTGGCCGGGTTCGCCGCCGCCTCGTTCCACCGGGGCACGGCCTACGTCAACGTGGCCACCTCCCTGCTGGCCCAGGTCGACGCGGCCATCGGCGGCAAGACGGGGGTCAACCTCCCCGAAGGGAAGAACCTGGTCGGCGCCTTCTGGCAGCCGAGCGCCGTGCTGTGCGACACCGGGACCCTGGCCACCCTGCCGCCCCGCGAGTGGGCGTCGGGCCGGGGCGAGATGGCCAAGTACGCGCTCCTCGGGATCTCGACGGCGCTCGGCGGGCCGCCGACGGCCGACCTTCCCATCGAGGAGCAGGTGGCCCGGTGCGCGGCGATCAAGGCGGCGGTGGTGGCGGCCGACGAGCGCGAGGGCGACCGGCGGATGCTGCTCAACTACGGCCACACCCTGGCCCACGCCCTCGAGGCGTCGGCGTTCTCCGACGGCGGGCGCCGGACTCCGCCACGGCGAGGCGGTGGCCGTGGGGCTGGTCTTCGCCGCCCTGCTCGCCCGCCGACTCGGTCGCATCGACGATGCCCGGGTCGACCAGCACCGCAGGGTGGTGGGCGCCTTCGACCTCGCCACCGGACCTGCCCGCCGGCGCCGACGCCGAGGGCTGCTCGGCCTTCATGGGCCGCGACAAGAAGGCCCAGGGCGACCTCACCTTCGTGCTCGACGGACCGCGTGGGGTCGAGGTGGTCCGTGGCATCGACCGCGGCGACGTGGTCGCTACCCTGGCGGACATGGAGTCGGCGGCGCCGGGCGCGTCGACGTGACGCGGTCCGGGGGACAGGCATGAGTGCGAACGGTCTGCTTCTGCTCCTGTCCGGGCCGAACCTCAATCTGCTGGGCGAGCGGGAGCCCGCCGTCTACGGGACCGAGACCCTCGAGGACCACGTGGCCGCGGCCACGCGACGCGGCCAGCGGCGCTCGGGCTCGCCCTCGAGCACGTCCAGTCCAACCACGAGGGCGACCTGGTCGAGGCGGTCCACGCCGCCCGGGGCCGTGCGGTCGGCCATCATCATCAACGCCGGGGCGCTGACCCACACCTCGTGGTCGCTGCACGACGCCCTGGCCGCCTTCGACGGGGTGGTGGTCGAGCTCCACCTCTCCAACCCGGCCGCCCGCGAGCCGTTCCGGCACACCTCGACCATCGCCCCGGTGTCCGACGGCTGCATCGCCGGGTTCGGGGGCCTCGGCTACCCCCTGGCCGTCGAGGCGGTGGCCCGCCTGCTGGACGGCCCGCGCGTGACCTGCGGCCGCCGTGGCCGACGGACGCCGCCTCGACCCCCTCCCGGTGGCCGGACGGCTCGACCGGCTCCGTGCCGGGCTCGCCGGCGGTCGAGACGGACGAGGGGCGACCCGACGCCCTCCTCGTCACCACGCCGGCCAACATCCGCTGGCTGACCGGCTTCACCGGGTCGGCCGGCGTGCTGCTGGTGACCGGCGAGCGGCGCCCTGCTGACCACCGACGGCCGCTACCGGACCCAGGCGGACGAGCAGCTGGCGGCCGCCGGCGTGGCCGACGAGGTCGACGTGCGCATCGGCGGCGTCAGCCGCCCAGCGCGAGGCGCTGGCCGACGGCGGCCGGCGGTGCCGAGGTCGTCGGACTGGAGGCCGGCCGACGTGACCTGGGCGGCCGTGCGGTCCTGGGAGCACGGTGCTCGCCCCCCGGCTGCTCGTCCCGACGCACGGGGTGGTCGAGGCCCTCCGCGTGGTGAAGGACGCGGGGGAGGTGGCCCGGATGGAGCGGGCGGCGGCCATCGCCGACGCGGCCCTCGGCGCCGTCCTGCCGCTCCTGGCCGACGTCGGCGCCGGCCGTGGCGGCGACGCTCACCGAGGCGCGCGTTCGCCGCCGCCCTCGACCACGCCATGCGCGAGCTCGGCGCCGAGGACCGCGCCTTCGAGACCATCGTCGCCTCGGGCGAGAACTCGGCCAAGCCCCACGCCCGACCCGGGGGCCGCGTCGCTCCGACCCGGTGATCCGGTGGTGGTGGACTTCGGTGCCACCTTCGACGGGTACCGCTCGGACATGACCCGGACGTTCTGCGTCGGGGGAGCGCCGACCGGCGAGCTGGCGACCGTCTTCGAGGTGGTGGCCGCCGCACAGGCGCGCCGGCGTCGCCTCGGTGGCGCCCGGGGTGTCCGCCGGCGACGTGGACTCGGTGTGCCGGGACGTCATCGGCGCGGCCGGCTGGGCCGAACGCTTCGAGCACGGGACCGGCCACGGCGTGGGTCTCGACATCCACGAGGGCCCTTCGGTGGGGTCGGGATCGACTGCTATCCTGCAGCCCGGCACCGTGGTGACCGTGGAACCCGGCGTGTACCTCCCCGACCTGGGTGGCGTCCGCATCGAGGACACGCTGGTCGTGACCGGGACCGGTAGCCGCCCACTCACCCGTTTCCCGAAGGAAGTCGCCGTCTGATGTCCGTCTCCACCAACGATCTCCGCAACGGCATGACCCTGGACCTGCCCGAGGGCCTCTTCAACGTGATCGAGTTCCAGCACGTCAAGCCGGGCAAGGGCGGCGCCTTCGTGCGCACCAAGCTCAAGAACCAGCGCACCGGCGCGGTCATCGAACGCACCTACCGGGCCGACGAGAAGCTCGAGCAGGCGATCATCGACAAGCGCGAGATGCAGTTCCTCTACCGCGACGGTGGCGAGTACGTGTTCATGGACACCACGTCGTACGACCAGCTGCAGGTGGACACCGGCCTGCTCGGGGACGCCGCCGACTACCTGAAGGAGGGTGACGACGCCGTCCTCCAGTTCTGCGGGGAGCGAGATCGTGGGCGTCGAACTGCCGGCCGCCGTCGAGCTGACGGTCGCCGAGACCGAACCCGGGCTCCAGGGCGACCGCGTGTCCGGCGCCCGCAAGCCGGCCACGCTCGAGACCGGACTGGTCATCCAGGTGCCCCTGTTCGTCAACCCGGGTGAGCGGGTCAAGGTCGACACCCGCACCGGCGAGTACCTGACCCGGGCCTGAGCCGGTCACGCCGGACCGCCCGTCCGGCGACCGCACCCTCCCATGAGCGCCGACCAGGCACCCCGTCACCAGTCCCGCGAGCGGACCCTCGCCCTGCTGTACGAGGCGGAGCTGAAGGGGGAGCCCCCGGCGGACGTGCTGGACGCCCTGCCGGTGGCTCCCGACCCCTACGTCGCCGTGCTGGTGGAGGCGGTGACCTCCCGTCGCCAGGAGATCGACGCGCTGATCGGCGAGGCCGCCATCGGATGGGACCTCGACCGGATGGCGGTGGTCGACCGCAACGTCCTCCGTCTGGCCACGGCCGAGCTCCTGGCCTGTGACGACGTGCCCACCGCGGTGATCCTGAACGAGGCCGTCGAGCTGGCCTCGGCGTTCTCGACCGACGATTCGGGCCGGTTCGTCAACGGCGTGCTGGCGACGGTGGCCACCGCCGTGCGGGGCTGACCGGACGCCCGGACGCCCCGCTCAGCCCTGGGCCACGTGGGTGGCCAACTCGGCGACGAACCGGCCGGTCAACTCGGGCGGCAGGTCGTGGCCCATCCCCGGCACGAGGAGCAACCGGGCGCCCGGGACGGCGGCCGCGGTGGCCCGGCCGCCCGACGGGTCCACCAGGGGATCGTCCTCGCCGTGGATCACCAGGGTCGGGACCGCCACCGACGCCAGCGCGGCGGTCCGGTCGGGCTGGGTCACGATGGCGGCCAGCTGGCGGGTGTTGCCCGCCGGATGGAACGCCCGGTCGTAGGCGGCGCCGGAGCGCTCCCGCACCGCCTCCTCGTCGAACGGGAATCCGGGGGAACCGATGGTCCGCCACATGGCCGCTCCCTGGTCCATGGCCTCCTGGCGGGAGGCCGGGGGGACGGGGACCAGCGCGGCGAGCGCCTCCGGGCGCGGTTGGCCGACGTCGGGGTCGCCGGTGGTGGACATGATCGAGGTGAGGGTCCGGGTGCGTCCGGGGTACTCGAGGGCGAACGTCTGGGCGATCATGCCGCCCATCGAGACCCCGACGACGTGGGCGGACGCGAGGCCGAGCGAGTCGAGCAGCCCGGCGGCGTCGGCCGCCATGTCGGTCAACGAGTAGGGCGCGGTGGCCGTGCCCTCCAGCAGGGAGACGAGCTCGGGCTCGCCGGCGTCGTCGAACCACGTCGACAGTCCGACGTCCCGGTTGTCGTAGCGGATGACGTAGAGCCCGGTGGCGGCCAGGGAACTGCACAGGTCGGGGTCCCACAGGGTGAGCTGCGCGCCGAACCCCATGATCAGGAGGACCGGTGGATCCGCCGGGTCCCCGAAGGTGTCGTACTCGATGGTGATCCCGTTGGCGGTGGCGGCAGGCATGACGCGACCGTAGTCCCGCCCGGCCGCGGGCGACGGGTGAGCGGCCGGAATACGGACGGACCCCCGGTTGTTGTGGTGGGTGGCGGGTCGTCGCGTCCTGGCGCGTGCGCCCGCGGTGCCGCCCTCTCCCGACCCGACCGCCGATCCCGAGGACACCGTGACGACTTCCGACACCACCGGCGGACCGACCGAGACGCCGCCGGTCGCCGCGGATGCGCCCGAGGACGGCGGCGGTCGGGGCGTGCTCGCCGGTCTCGACCCCCACCTCCGGCGCCTGGCGCTCGTCGTCGTGCTCGGCAGCATCATGTCGATCCTGGACACGACCATCGTCAACGTGGCCATCCCGACCTTCGCCCGGGACTTCCGTGCCCCGCTCTCGACCGTGCAGTGGGTGTCGACCGGCTACCTGCTGGCCCTGGCCATGACGATCCCGCTCACCGGCTGGGCCGTCGAGCGCTTCGGTGCCAAACGGATGTGGATCGGGTCGCTGGCCCTGTTCCTGGTGGGTTCGGCCCTGTCCGGCGCCTCGTGGTCGATCCAGAGCCTCATCGTCTTCCGGATCCTCCAGGGCGTCGGCGGCGGCATGATCATGCCGATCGGCCAGTCGATCATGGCCACGGCCGCCGGGCCCCAGCGGATGGGTCGGGTGATGAGCCTCCTCGGCGTGCCCATGCTGCTCGGCCCGGTGCTCGGCCCGGTGATCGGCGGCCTGATCATCGACAGCGTCTCGTGGCGGTGGATCTTCTACGTGAACCTCCCGATCGGGATCGTCGCCGTCGCCCTGGCCGTCCGGATCCTGCCGGGCCACGAGCGCACCGACCGCCTCTTCAAGCTGGACGTCCTCGGTCTGTGCCTGCTCTCGCCGGGTCTGGGGCTGTTCGTGTACGGCCTGTCCCAGGCCGGTCAGGGCTCCGCCGCCAGCGTGTTCGTGCCGGTCGTGCTCGGCGTGGCCCTCGTCGCCGCCTTCGTGCTCCACGCGCTGCGGACGAAGATCACCCCGCTCGTCGAGGTGGTCCTCTTCAAGGACAGGCAGTTCTCGGCGGCGGCGGTCACCACCTTCTGCTTCGGCGCCGCGCTCTTCGGCGGGATGTTCCTGCTGCCCATCTACTACCAGGTCGTGCGCGGGCAGTCGGCGCTGACCGCCGGACTGCTGATGGCCCCGCAGGGCATCGGCGCCGCCCTGGTCATGCCGCTGGCCGGTCGCTACACCGACCGCTACGGCGCCGGTCGGGTGGTGCCCGCCGGGCTGCTGGTGGCCGCCATCGGCACCGTGGCCTACACGCAGCTCGGCGCACACACCAGCTTCGCCTACCTGGCCGTGTCCCTCTTCGTCCGTGGGATCGGCTTCGGGTTCGTGATGATGCCGGCGATCTCGGCCGCCTACCAGACCCTGGCGCCGCCCCAGGTGCCCCGGGCCTCGACGGCCATCAACATCGTGCAGCGGGTGGGCGGTTCCATCGGCACCGCCCTGGTGGCCGTGGTGCTCGAGCACCAGATCGCGGTGCAGGCCCACGGCCTGGTCGGCGGCCTGTCGGCGGCCGACTCCGCGCCGGCGTCGGTCGTGGCCAAGGTGGCCGGACCCCTGGCGACCGCCTTCGGCAACACGTTCTGGTGGGTCCTGGCCCTGACCCTGGTGGCGCTCGTCCCCGCGCTGGTCCTGTCGCGGGCACCGGTGGGCCGGTCCGGCCCCGGCGCCCCCGTCGCGCTCGACTGACCCCGGGGTCCGGTCCCGCGGCCCCCGGCGCGCGGCCCCGGGCACGCGCCGGCGCGTACAGTCGGGTCCTGACCGTGAAGCGGGTCCCGTGAGGCCCGTACGGACAGGAGGACGCAGTGGCCGAACGAGAGCGCAGTCACACCCGCCCGCGGGGTGCCGTCTTCGTTCCCCGGGTCCAGGTGATGTCGGCGGACGACGTGCGCCGCGCCATCACCCGCATGGCCCACGAGATCGCCGAGCGCAACCGGGGCCTGCACGACGTCGTCCTGATCGGACTGCAGACGGGCGGGGTGGGGATCGCCCGCCGCCTCGCCGGCACCCTCGCCGAGGTCGAGGGCGCCGAGGTCCCGGTCGGGACCCTGGACGTGGCCTTCTACCGCGACGACCTCGGGCTGCGTCCCGTGCTGCCCGAGGCCGCCACCGACATCACCAGCGACCTGACCGGCGCGACCGTCGTGCTCGTCGACGACGTCCTGTTCACCGGTCGGACCATCCGGGCCGCGCTCAACGCGCTGGGCGAGTACGGCAGGGCCCAGGTGGTGGAGCTGGCCGTCATGGTCGACCGGGGCCACCGCGAGCTCCCGATCCGGCCGGACTACGTGGGCAAGAACCTTCCGACCAGCCGCGACGAGATGGTCGACGTGTCCGACGAGGGCGTGTCGCTCGGGGAGCTGGTGCAGAGGTGAGCCCGTTCCCGGCCCATCTGCTGAGCATGGACGATCTCGACGCCGCAGCGATCGGCGAGGTGCTCCGGGTGACCGACTCGTTCGTCGAGGTCGGCCGTCGGGCCAATCCGAAGGTGCCGGCCCTGCGCGGGCGGACGGTCGCCACCCTGTTCTTCGAGGACTCCACCCGGACCCGGATGTCGTTCGAGACGGCCGCCAAGCGGATGTCGGCCGACGTCCTCTCGTTCTCGGCCGGCTCGTCGTCGGTCAAGAAGGGCGAGTCCCTGCGCGACACGATCGAGACCATCCAGGCCATCGGGATGGATGCGGTGATCATCCGCCACAGCTCGTCGGGGGTGCCGGCCCGGGTGGCGGGGTGGGTCGACCACTGTGCCGTCGTCAACGCCGGCGACGGGTGGCACCAGCACCCGACCCAGGCGCTGCTCGACCTCTACACCGTGCGCCAGTCGCTGGGCGGCGGTCAGGAGGGGACGGACCGGTTCCGCGGCCTGCGGGTCACCATCGTGGGCGACATCCGCCACAGCCGGGTCGCCCGGTCGCAGATCACCGCGTACGCGGCCCTGGGCGCCGAGGTGACGCTGGTGGCACCGGCCACCCTCCTGCCCCCGTCACTCGAGGGCTGGCCGATCGCCGGGGTGTCCCACGACCTCGACGCCGTACTCGCCACGACGGACGTGATCAGCCTGCTCCGGCTCCAGGCCGAGCGGGGGAGCGGGGCCTACGTCCCCACCATGCGCGAGTACTCGGCCGGCTACGCCCTGACCGCCCGACGGGCGCTGCAGCTCCCCGACGAGGCGGTCATCCTCCACCCGGGGCCGATGGTGCGCGGCGCGGAGATCGCCTCCGAAGTGGCCGAGCTTCCCTCGGCCCGGATCACGGACCAGGTCGGCAACGGGGTGGCCGTGCGGATGGCCGTCCTCTTCCTGCTGCTCGGCCACGGTCCCCGCGGGGCGGTGGCCCCATGAGCGCGGCGCCGGAGGTGCTCATCCGTGGGGGGACGGTGGTGGACGCCACCGGCGAGCGGCGCGCCGACGTGCGGGTGGTGGCCGGCGAGGTGGTCGAGGTCGCCGAGGGGCTGGAGGCCCCGCGGGCGGCAACCGTGCTCGACGCCGGGGGCTGTCTGGTGGCCCCCGGCCTGGTCGACCTCCACACCCACCTCCGCGAGCCGGGGCGCGAGGAGGCCGAGACGGTGGAGTCCGGCACCCGCGCCGCCGCCCTCGGCGGGTACACCGCCGTGGTCGCCATGCCCAACACCGACCCCCCGCTCGACTCGGCGGAGTCGGTGCGCAACGTGTACGCACTGGCCCAGGGGGCGATGACGCAGGTGGCGGTGGCCGGCGCCATCACCGTCGGCCGCGCCGGCGAGCGGCTGGCGCCGATGGCCGAGCTCGCCGCGCTCGGTGTCCGACTGTTCACCGACGACGGCGACGGCGTGCAGTCGGCCGGACTCATGCGACGCGCGCTCCAGTACGCCACCGGGCTCGGGGTGATCCTCGGGCAGCACTGCGAGGACCGGAGCCTGGCCGGCGGGGGCACCATGCACGAGGGGGCGTGGTCGAGTCGCCTGGGCCTGCCCGGGATGCCGGCCGAGGCCGAGGAGGTGATGGTGGCCCGCGACATCGCCCTGGCCCGGGCCACCGGGGGCCGCGTCCACTTCCTCCACCTGTCGACCGCGGGGTCGATCGACCTGGTCCGCCGGGCCCGGGCGGAGGGGGTGCCGGTGACGGCCGAGATCGCCCCGCACCACTTCACCCTGACCGACGGGTGCGCGGCCGGGTACGACCCGGTGTTCAAGGTCAACCCGCCGCTGCGGACCCGGGACGACGTGGACGCGGTCAAAGGGGCGCTGGCCGACGGCACCGCCGACGCCATCGCCACCGACCACGCCCCCCACGCCCCCGAGCTGAAGGACCTGCCGTTCGACCAGGCTCCGCCGGGCATGCTGGGACTGCAGACGGCCTTCGGCCTGGCCGTGACCGAGCTCGACCTCCCGCTGTCCCGGGTGCTCGCCCTGATGAGCTGGCAGCCGGCGGCCATCGCCGGTCTCGACCGGTCCCACGGCGGTGGCCAGGGCGGACCGGTCGCCCCGGGCGCGGTCGCCAACCTGTGCGTGGTCGATCCCACCGCGACCTGGACGGTGGATCCCACCGCCCTCGCCTCCCGCAGCCGCAACACGCCGTACGCGGGGCGTACCCTGACCGGCCAGGTGCGCCACACCCTCCGCTCGGGCGAGCCGGTCGTGGTCGACGCCGAGGCCCAGCGGTGAGCCCCCGCACCGGCACCGTGCGCCGCGAGCCGTCGCTGCTGGTCCTGGCCGACGGCGCCGTCTTCGAGGGCGAGGCGTTCGGCGCCGTGCCCGACGACGGGGTGTCGACGGGCGAGGCCGTGTTCAACACCGTCCTGTCGGGGTACCAGGAGGTGCTCACCGACCCGTCCTACGCCGGGCAGGTGATCGCCTTCACGTACCCCCACATCGGCAACTACGGGGTGAATCCGGCCGACGACGAGGCCGCCCGACCCCACTGCCGGGGTGTCGTCGTGCGCGATCTGGCCGACGCCCCGTCGAACCACCGCTCCGAGGGGTCGCTGGAGGCGTTCCTGACCGGCCACGGGGTGGCGGGCATCACCGGCGTCGACACCCGGCGGCTCACCCGCCACCTGCGCGACCACGGTGCGGTGCCGTGCGCCTTCGGGACCGCCCCCGAGGGTGACCTGCGGGCCGCCGCCCGCGCCGCCGCCTCCACCGACGGCCGCGACCTGGTGTCGACGGTGACCACGCCCACCGTCCTGGTCCGGGGAGCGGGCCGTACCGGGTGGTGGCCTACGACTTCGGGATCAAGGAGGCGATGCTTCGCCAACTGGGCGAGCTGGCCACCGTCACCGTCGTGCCCGCCTCCACCCCGGCCGACGCGGTGCTCGACCTCGGTCCCGACGGGATCTTCCTGTCCAACGGCCCCGGCGACCCCGCGGCCCTCGGCGGGATCATCGGCGAGGTCCGACGTCTGGTGGAGCACGGGCGGGTCCCGGTCTTCGGGATCTGCCTCGGCCACCAGCTCCTGGCCAGCGCCCTCGGCGCCCGCACCTACAAGCTGCCGTTCGGGCACCACGGGGGGAACCACCCGGTCCGACGGAACGCGACGGGCCGGGTCGAGATCACCTCGCAGAACCACAACTACGCGGTGGCCGCCGACTCGCTCGGGGCGACCGAGATCACCCACGTGAACCTCAACGACGGGGTGGTCGAGGGTCTCCGGAGCACCGGCTCGCCGGCCTTCGGCGTGCAGTACCACCCCGAGGCCGGGCCCGGTCCCCACGACGCCCGCTACCTGTTCGAGGAGTTCCGGATGCTCATGGACGCCCACGGCGGCCCGACCGGCGGCGCCCCGTCGGCCACGCACAGGGGGGCCGTCTGATGCCCCGCCGCGACGACCTCGAGTCGATCCTGGTGATCGGGTCCGGCCCCATCGTGATCGGTCAGGCCTGCGAGTTCGACTACTCGGGCACCCAGGCGTGCCGGGTGCTGGCCGAGGAGGGCTACCGCGTCGTGCTGGCCAACTCCAACCCGGCCACCATCATGACCGACCCCGGCATGGCCGACCGGACCTACGTCGAGCCCCTCGATCCCGACGTGCTGACCGCCGTCATCGAGCGCGAGCGCCCGGACGCCCTCCTCCCCACGCTCGGAGGCCAGACGGCGCTGAACCTGACGATGGCCCTGGCCGAGCGCGGCGTGCTCGAGGCCAACGGCGTCGAGGTGATCGGCGCCGACCCCGAGGCCATCGCCACCGCCGAGGACCGGGAACGGTTCAAGGAGGCGATGGAGGGGATCGGCCTGTCCACCCCGGCGTCGGGCTTCGCCCACTCGCTCGACGAGGCCATGGCCATCGGGGCGTCCATCGGCTACCCGATCATGGTGCGTCCCAGCTACATCCTGGGCGGCGCCGGCACCGGGATCGCCCGCGACGCCGACGCGCTGGTCCGGCTGGCCGCCGAGGGACTCGACGCCTCCCCGATCACCGAGGTGCTGGTCGAGCGGTCCATCGCCGGCCAGAAGGAGTACGAGCTCGAGGTCATGCGCGACCACGCCGACAACTGCGTGGTCATCTGCTCGATCGAGAACGTCGACCCGATGGGGGTGCACACCGGGGACTCGATCACCGTGGCGCCGGCCCAGACCCTGACGGACGTGGAGTACCAGGCGATGCGCGACGCCGCGTTCGCCTGCATCCGCCGGGTCGGGGTCGAGACGGGCGGCTCCAACGTCCAGTTCGCCGTCGACCCCCGCACGGGGCACCAGACCGTCATCGAGATGAACCCCCGGGTGTCGCGCTCGTCCGCCCTGGCGTCCAAGGCCACCGGGTTCCCCATCGCCAAGATCGCCGCCCGCCTGGCCGTCGGGTACCGGCTCGACGAGATCCCGAACGACATCACCGGCGCCACCCCGGCCTGCTTCGAACCGGTGATCGACTACGTCGTGACCAAGATCCCGCGGTGGGCGTTCGAGAAGCTGCCCGGCGCCACCGACGTCCTCGGCACCCGGATGCAGTCGGTGGGCGAGGTCATGGGCATCGGCCGGACGTTCCCCGAGTCGCTCCAGAAGGCGGTGCGCTCGCTCGAGCAGGGCCGGGCGGGCCTCAACGCCGACCCGGCCGAGGCGGCCGTCGACGACGTCCCGGTCGAGCGCCTGCTGGCGGAGGTGGCCACCGCCACCCCCGAGCGCCTCTTCCAGCTGGAGTCGCTGCTCCGACGCGGCGTGGACGTCGAGGAGCTGGCGGGGGCCACCGGCATCGACCCGTGGTTCCTCTCGGAGCTGGCCAAGGTGACCGACGCCCGCATGGCCCTGGACCTGCAGGTGACCCTGGGGGTCACCGTCGACGACCTCGACCGACGGGAGTGGCGCCGTCTCAAGCGGCTCGGGTTCGCCGACGCCCAGCTGGCCCACCTGCTCGGCCCCGGGGTGACGGCGGCCCACGTGCGCGCCGCCCGGACCGCGGCGGGCGTGTCGGCGACGTTCAAGACGGTGGACACCTGTGCCGCCGAGTTCGAGGCCCACACGCCCTACCACTACTCGACCCACGAGGACGAGGACGAGGTGGGCAGCTCGTCCCGGCCCCGGGTGATCATCCTCGGCTCGGGTCCCAACCGGATCGGCCAGGGGATCGAGTTCGACTACTGCTGCGTCCACGCCTCCATGGCACTGCGCGCCGCGGGCTTCGAGACCATCATGCTCAACTGCAACCCCGAGACCGTCTCGACCGACTACGACACCTCCGACCGCCTCTACTTCGAACCCCTGACCGACGAGGACCTGGCCAACGTCATCGAGGCCGAGCAGGCCGCCTCGGTCGACGGAGGCCGGCTGGTGGGCGTCATCGTGAGCCTCGGCGGTCAGACGCCGCTGAAGCTGGCCGCCGGCATCCCCGAGGACCTGGTGCTCGGGACGTCGCCGGCATCCATCGACCTGGCCGAGGACCGCGAGCGGTGGAACGACCTGTGCGGACGGCTCGGCATCCCCCAGCCCCCCGGCGGGACGGCGACGACCCCGGCCGAGGCGGTGGTCGTGGCCGGGCACGTCGGGTACCCGGTGCTCGTCCGCCCGTCGTACGTGCTGGGCGGACGCGCCATGGAGATCGTGTACGACGACGACCGTCTGGTGGCGGCGGTCGAGGCCATGTCGGGGGTCGACGGCGCCCTGGGCCGGGAGGGGGGTGTGACCGCCGACCGTCCGGTGCTGGTCGACCGGTTCCTGGAGGATGCCGTCGAGGTCGACGTGGACGCCGTGCGCGACGCCACCGGTGAGGTGGTCATCTGCGGGGTGATGGAGCACGTGGAGGAGGCCGGCGTGCATTCGGGCGACTCGGCGTGCGCCCTGCCGCCCCAGACGCTGTCGGCCGGCGTCCTGGCCGAATTGGAGCGGCACGTCCGGGTGATCTGCGAGTCGCTCCAGGTGCGCGGGCTGTGCAACGTGCAGTTCGCCGTGAAGGACGACCGGGCCTACGTGCTCGAGGCCAATCCCCGCGCCAGCCGCACCGTGCCGTTCGTGGCCAAGGCCACCGGTGTGCCCGTGGCCATGGTGGCGGCCCGGGTGATGGTGGGGGCGACCCTGGCCGAGCTGCGGTCCGAGGGCCTGCTGGTCGAGCCGGTCGGTGGCCACGTCTCGGTGAAGGAGGCGGTGATGCCCTTCAACCGGTTCCCGGGGGTGGACACGCTCCTCGGCCCCGAGATGCGCTCCACCGGTGAGGTGATGGGCATCGGCGCCACGTTCGGACTGGCGTTCGCCAAGAGCCAGATCGCCGCCGGAAACCGGCTCCCGACGGGCGGCACCGTCTTCTTCTCGCTCGCCGACCGGGACAAGTCCGGGGGCCTCGAGGCGGCCCGGCAGTTCGCCGCCCTCGGCTTCGAGCTGGCCGCCACCGCCGGGACCGCGGCCCTGCTCGAGTCCGAGGGCATCGCCGTGTCGACCGTGGTGGCGAAGGTGGGGGAGTCCCACCCCGGACGGGTCGACGCCGTCGAGCTGATCGCCGGCGGCAAGGTGCAGCTGGTGGTCAACACCCCGAGGGGGCGCGGCCCCCGGGCCGACGGCCTGCACATCCGGGCCACCGCCCTGGCCCACCTCGTTCCCTGTCTGACCACGGTGGCCGCGGCCCGTGCCGCCGCCGCCGGGATCGCCGACTGGGTGGCCCACCCGCTGTCGGTCCGGTCGCTGCAGGAGTACCACGGTCGGTGAGCCGGTGAGCGGACCCCACGCCGACGCCGGGCGACGAGGCCGGGTGGGCCGGGCGTGGCGGGCCGCCACCCGGGACGACGTCGACCTGGCCGTGCCGGTCGGATCGCTCGTCCTGGCGAACCCGGTGATGACGGCCTCCGGCACCGCCGGCCACGCCGACGAGCTCGAGGCGTACGGCCCGCTGGCCGCCCTCGGCGCCGTGGTGGTGAAGTCCCTGTCCGTCGACCCGTGGCCCGGCAACCCCCCACCCCGGGTGCACCAGGCCGGGGCGGGCATGCTCAACAGCGTGGGGCTCCAGGGACCGGGCATCGGGGCCTGGGCCCGGGACGACCTCCCACGGCTGGCCCACGCCGGGGCCCGCACGGTGGTCAGCATCTGGGGGCAGCGCGTGGCCGACTACGCCGGCGCCGCCGACCTGCTGGCCGGGGTCGGTGGGCTGACCGCCGTGGAGATCAACGTCAGCTGCCCGAACCTCGAGGACCGCCGGCACATGTTCGCCCACTCGCCCACGGCCACCGCAGAGGTCGTGTCCGCCGTGGCCGAACGCCTGCCGGGCCTCCCCCTGTGGGCCAAGCTCAGTCCGACGGTGGCCGACCTGGCGGAGGTGGCCGGGGCGGCGCTGGCCCACGGGGCCGAGGCCGTCACCCTGGTGAACACCGCACTGGGCATGGCCATCGACCTCGAGCGCCGGGCCCCGGTGCTCGGGTCGGGACCTGCCGGCGGTGGGCTGTCGGGTCCGTCGATCCATCCCATCGCCGTGCGCGCCGTGTTCGACGTGCGCGCCGCCCACCCCGACGCCGCCATCATCGGCGTCGGCGGGGTGATGTGCGGGCGGGACGCGGTGGAGCTGCTGCTGGCCGGCGCCGACGCCGTGCAGGTCGGGACGGCGACCTTCCGGGATCCCCGGGCGCCCTGGCGGGTGCTCGACGAGGTCGGCGCGTGGTGCGCGTCCCACCGGGTGCGGGCGGTCCGCACCCTGCGGGGACAGGCGCACCGGTGACCCGACGGCCGCGTCGGCGGTGGTCCGACGGTGCCCGGACCGGCGGCGTGGCGACGAGGAGGAGCGCATGAGCGAGGGATTCACCGAGCGGGTGGTGCGGGCGGTGGCGGTCACGGGGCCGCTGTGCGCCGGGATCGACCCGTCGTCCGACCTGCTCGACCACTGGGGGCTGGACGACGCTCCGGCCGGGCTGCGCACCTTCGGGCTCCGCTGCGTGGAGGCCTTCGCCGGCGTCGTGCCGGTGGTGAAGCCGCAGGTGGCGTTCTTCGAGCGGATGGGTTCGGCGGGACTCGCGGTGCTGGAGGAGGTGCTGGCCGCCTGCCGCGACGCCCGCATCCTCTCCATCGCCGACGCCAAACGGGGTGACATCGGCACGACCATGGCCGCCTACGCCTCCGCCTGGCTCGATCCGGCCAGCCCGCTGGCGGCCGACGCCGTGACCGCCGTCGCCTACCTCGGCATCGGCGCCCTGCGACCCGCCTTCGACCTGGCGGCGGCAGGGGGACGCGGCGTCCTGGTGGTGGTCCGCAGCTCGAACCCCGAGGGCCGGGCGCTCCAGGAGGCCCGTACGGCGGGTCCCGACGGAGGGCCCACGGGACCGGCGGTCGAGGACCTGCTGCTGGCCGACCTCGCCGCCCTGAACCACGGTGGACTGCCGGTCCCGGGCACGGTGGGCGCCGTCATCGGCGCGACCCGGGAGCCGTCGACCTTCGACCTGTCCGCCCTGGGCGGGGTGGTCCTGGCTCCCGGGGTGGGGGCACAGGGGGGGACCCCCGAGGGGGCGGCCCGCCTGTTCGCCCGGTGCCCGCCGGGGACGGTCCTCCCGAGCGCGTCGCGTTCGTTGCTGGCCGCCGGCCCCGACGTCGGACCGCTGCGGGACGCCGCCGCCCGCCAGTGCGGGACGATGGGCGACGCCCTGGGCCGACCGCCCGCCTGACCGCGGGCGTGGTCCGCCCTACCGGTCGGCGGTGGGCAGGTCCTCGGCGAACGTGGCGAACGGTGCCGGTGGCAGGTACGCCTCGGGGATGTCCCCGGGGGAGTCGTACCACTCGACGTCGAAGACGTTGGACACGCCGGTGGTCTCGACCGTGCCGCTGAGGCCGGCCTCGTGGGCGGCGAGGAAGGCGGCGCGCCCGTTGATGGCGCCGCTCTCGAGGGCCTGCCACGTCGCCCGGTCCACCCGGGCCACGAGGCTGTAGACGCAGCCGTCGGTGGTGGCGCCGACCCGACGGCCGATCATGCAGTGGTGGGGACCGTCGTCGATGACGTACACGCGGGCGTCGCCGTGACCCGCGTGCGCCCGGATGCGGGCGGGGTGGCCGAACAGGTGGACGCCACCGTGGGCCCGCTCCTTCATCGCCCACAGCGGGCTGGCCGGGATCGTGCCCTCGGGCTCGTCCTCGCCCAGGGGGGTGGGGTCCTCGGGCGCGGTGACCGGGAACGTGTTGGCCGCGGTGCCCGGCTCGAAGTGGAGCTGGCCGTCGGCACGCGACTGGAAGGGGCTGTCCTCGTCCGGTCCGGTCTCGCTCATCGGTCGCTCCTCTCGTGCGGGGCCGCGTCGCCCCGGGGATGGTGCCACCATCGTGCCACGGCACCGCACCGCCGGGGCTCGCAGCCCCGTCCACCCCGCCGTGGTCAGGTGCCGGCCGACGTCGGGTACCACCCGGACGCGACGCCGTCCCGTGACCGCCCGGCCCGCACGGCGGCGTCGTGGGCGACGACCCGGTCGACCACCGCGAACGACAGGTCGTCGCCCGGCGCCAGCTGACCGAGCAGGGGGAGGTCGGCGGTCGCCACGCAGGCCACCACCGGGTAGCCGCCGACGGTGGCGTGGTCGGGGAGCAGCACGATGGGGCGCCCGTCGGGGGGGAGCTGGACGGCCCCCGTGACCATGGCCGTGGAGGCCACCGGCGCCACGCCGGTGGGCGCCGGTGGCCCGGTGGGGTCCAGGCGCAGGCCGATCCGGTCGCTGTCGGCTCCCACCCGCCACACCGACGAGGTCAGCCAGCCCGTGCCGTCCGCCGGCCCGTGGGGGCCGGGCAGCACCCGCAGGACGACGGGACGTCCCCGCCGGTCGGCCCGAGGGACGTCGAGCCGGCCGCGGGCCGGCCCCGGGACCCCGGTCGCCAGCCGGTCGCCGGGGCGGAGCGGGCCCGGCCCCAGCCCGGCCAGGGTGTCGGACGACCGCGAGCCGAGCAGGACCGGTGTGGCGACTCCGCCGGACACCCCGAGGTACGCCCGCAGGCCGTGGACCACCCTCCCGACCCGCAGCACCTGGCCGTGTCGCAGCGGCACCACCGCGGCGTCGGCCACCGGCCTCCCGTCGACGGTCACCTCCACCGCACCCGCGCCCGTCCCGACCACGGCGGCCAGGACGGCACCGGCGACCCGTACGGTCGGGCCGATGGCGGTGCACTCGACGGCCGCAGCCCCCGGGCCGTTCCCGAGGAGCAGGTTCACCCGGGCGAGCCCCAGCGGATCGGCGGCTCCGGCGCGCGGGACGCCGAGGCCGGCGACCCCGGTCCGTCCGTCGTCCTGCACGGTGGAGGCGAGACCCGGCTCGAGCACCTCCAGGTACGGGGGGCCGGGCGCCTCGAGGGGGTCCCGACCGCCCCGGCCGGCGGGCGGCTCCGCCCGGTCGACCGGCACGAAGCGGACGCGGTCCCCGGGCGCCACCCGGGAGTGGGGGGGCCGGACCGGGTCGAAGAGCGACGTCCCGGTCCGGCCCAGCAGGTGCCAGCCCCCCGGGGTGGCACTCGGGTAGACGGCGGCGAAGCCCCCGGCCACGGCCACCGAGCCGGCGGGCACGGAGGTACGTGGGGTGGCCCGCCGGGGGAGAGCGGCCAGCACCCCGGGCAGGCCGGTGAGGTAGGGGAAGCCGGGGGCGAACCCGACGAAGGCCACGGTGAGCTCGGCGGCGGTCACCAGGTCGACGACGTCCGCCGGCGTGCGGGCGGTCCGGGCGGCCACCTCGGCGAGGTCGGCCCCGTCGAACACCACGTCGAGCTCGTGGACGGTGGGAGCCCGGGCATCCCGTCGGTCGTCCGCCTCGGCGTGCCCCCCGGACGGGCCGCGGCCGGCCAGGCGCGCGAGCCAGCGGGCGAGGTCGGTCCCGTGCCGCGGCCCGGGCACCTCCGCCAGGACGACGAGCACCGAGGAGTACCCGACGACCACCTCGTCGATCCGGCACGGCGACGATCCCCCTGCGGCGTGGAGTGCCGTGGCGAAGGCATGGGCGGCGGCGACGTCGGCCGTCGTCACGACCACGGCCCGGTCACCGAACCACGCCATCCCTTCGGACGGCTCCGCCCGTCCGAGCGGGCCGGCGCCGTCCACCCGGTCCTCGGCGTTCCCGCTCACCCGCCGGGCCCCGGGCCCCGGGCCGTCACGAAGCTGCGGACCGCGACGCCCGACGCGTCGAGGGACGCCCGCACGGCCCGGGCCCGGGCCGCGGCCCCGGGGTGGTCGCCGTGGACGCACAGCGTCTGGACGTCGATGGCGACCCAGGTGCCGTCGACGGCGGTCACGCCCCCGTCGACGGCGAACGACCGGGCCCGGGCGGCGGCGGCGCGGGGATCGTCGACCAGGGCCCCCGGGGTGCCGCGGGGCACCAGGTCGCCCGACGCGTCGTAGCCCCGGTCGCAGAACCCCTCGACCACCACCTCGATGCCCGCGGCCCGCGCCGGACCGGCCACCGCGCTCCCCGGTGGCGCCACGAGCACCGGGCACCGCCCGGACAGCGCGTCGACCACGGCGGCGGCCACCGGGGCCTCGACCGACATGGCGTGGTAGAGGGCGCCGTGGGGCTTGACGTAGGCGACGGTGCCACCGGCGGCGGCGGCCTCGTCCGCCAGCACCTCCCACTGCTCGACGACGTCGGCGGCCAGGCGCCCGGGAGGGACGTCGAGGGCGCGGCGCCCGAACCCGTCGCGGTCGCGGTAGGAGACGTGGGCGCCGATCGCCACCCCGCGCGCCACGCAGGCCGCCGCCGCGGCGCGCATCACGTCGGGGCCGCCGGCGTGGAACCCGCACGCCAGGCTGGCGCTGGTCACGTGGTCGAGCAGGTCCAGCTCCCCGTCGGTCAGGACGTCGTGCTCGGCCAGGTCCGCGTTGACGTCGATCCCGGTCACGCCTCCAGTATCCGACACCGTCGACGTCGGTGTGTGCGCCACGGCGGACGCCCGACCGGGGGCCGCGACGGCCCGGGCGCGGGTCACAGGTGACCGGCAGCCGCGGAGGCGCTATCGTTCCCGCCATGCCGCAACCGCCTGCACTCACGCCCGAACAGCGCCAGGCCGCACTGGCCAAGGCTGCCAAGGTCCGCCGCGAGCGGGCCGAGGTCAAGGAGAAGCTGAAGCTGGGCTCCATCGACCTGTCGGAACTCCTCACCATGGCCGACGGCAACGAGACCGTCGGCAAGATGAAGGTGCTGTCCGTGCTCGAGTCCCTGCCCGGTCTGGGCAAGGTCAAGGCCCGCCGGCTGATGGAGACGGTGGGCATCTCGGAGAGCCGCCGACTGCAGGGGCTGGGCTCCAACCAGCGCGAGGCCCTCCTGCGCGAGACCGCCCGCTGAGCGAGGACGTTCCGGGTCCCGAGGGACCCGTGGCCGGCCCCCGCATCTTCGTGCTCTTCGGTCCCGGTGGGGCCGGGAAGGGCACCATCGCCTCCCGGCTGGTCGCCGACGACCCGCGCCTGTGGCTCAGCCGGTCGTGGACGACCCGGCCGCGCCGCCCGGGCGAGCCGGAGGACGCCTACGTGTTCGTCGACCGGCCGGCGTTCGAGGCCCGGGTGGCCGACGGCGGCTTCTTCGAATGGGCCGAGTTCCTGGGCAACCTGTACGGCACCCCGGTGCCCGACCCGGGCCCCGGGCGTGACGTCCTGCTCGAGATCGACCTCCAGGGGGCCCGCCAGGTGCGGCGCCTGCGCCCCGACGCCACCTTGATCCTGCTCCTGCCCCCGACACCGGAGGTGCAGGCCGACCGCCTGCGTGCCCGGGGTGACGACGAGGCGCACGTCGCCCGGCGACTGGCCGAGGGGGCCGAGGAGGAGCGGCTGGGCCGGGACCTGGCCGACGCCGTGGTCGTGAACGACACGGTCGGACAGGCCACGGCCGACGTGGCCTCTATACTGGGGAGCCGTCGCTCGGGGCCCCGGTAGGGACCCGCACGCCGACCTCCGCCCCCGACATGCCCGAAGGATCGTGATGGCCCAGAACCCGACCACCCTGATGGACCCGCCGATCGAGGAGCTCCTCGACAAGGTGGACTCGAAGTTCACCCTGGTGGCCCTGGCCTCGCGCCGGGCCCGGCAGGTCAACAGCTACTACAACTCGCTGGGTGAGGGCATCGGCGTGGTCGTGCCGCCCCAGGTCGCCTCGGCCTCGGGCAAGCCGCTGTCGATCGCCTTCGAGGAGATCGCCGAGGGCAAGGCCACCTACACGCGCCCCGACCCCGAGGAGATCGCCGCCGCCGAGGCCGCCGAGGCCGCGGCCCTGGCCCTGATCGAGGGCGCCGTCGAGCTCGCCGTCGAGGAGGCGGTGGCCGATGCCATCGCCGCCGACAAGGACGAGTCCGCAGAGTGACGCGCCGCCCCGGCCCTGACGCCGGGGCCGGCCGTGCGGGGGGGAGTGCCGTGGCCGAGGTGACGCCGGAGGACGCGGATGGCGGGGCACCCTTCGTCGTGCTCGGCGTGTCCGCCGGGATCGCCGCCTACAAGGCCGTCGAGGTCTGCCGCCGCCTCGTCGACGCCGGCGTCCACGTCGCCCCGGTGCTGACCGAGCGGGCCACGCGGTTCGTGGGGCGGGCCACGTTCGACGCGCTCGGCTCGGAGCCCACCCAGACCACCGTGTTCGACGAGGCGTCGCCGATCCCGCACACCCGACTCGGCCGGCGCGCCGACGTGGTGGTGGTGGCGCCGGCCACCGCCGACCTCCTGGCCCGCTACGCCGCCGGACTGGCCGACGACCTCCTCACCGCGACGCTGGTCGCCACCACCGCCCCCGTGGTGGTGTGCCCGGCCATGCACACCGAGATGTGGGAGCACCCCGCGGTCCGCGCCAACCTGGCCACGCTGTCCGCCCGGGGTGTCGTCGTGGTCCCGCCCGGGGAGGGCCGACTCGCCGGCGGTGACGTCGGGACCGGACGCATGGCCGAGCCGACCGACATCGTGGAGGCGGTGCTCGGCGTGCTGGCCCGCTCCGCCGCGCGGGACGACCTGGCCGGGCTGCGGGTCCTGGTCTCGGCCGGGGGCACCCGGGAGCCGATCGACCCGGTCCGGTTCATCACCAACCGGTCCTCGGGGAAGCAGGGGCACGCCCTGGCCGCCGCCGCCCGGCGACGGGGCGCCGACGTCGTGCTGGTGACGACGTCCGCCCGGCCCCGGCCCGCCGGGGCCGAGGTCGTCGAGGTGGAGACGGCGGCCCAGATGCTGGATGCCGTGGTGTCCCGGGCCGCCGACGCCGACGTCGTGGTGATGGCCGCCGCCGTGGCCGACTTCCGTCCCAAGGTGGTCACCGACACCAAGCTGCACAAGGCCGACGGCGTTCCCGACCTGGTGCTGGAGGCGACCGAGGACATCCTCGCCGAACTGGGCCGCCGCCGGCGCCCGGGCCAGGTGCTGGTCGGGTTCGCCGCCGAGACGGACGACGTGTCCGTGCGGGCCCGGGCCAAGCTGGCGGCCAAGGGGGTGGACCTGATGGTGGCCAACGACGTGTCCGCTCCCGACGTCGGCTTCGACCACGACACGAACGCCGTGACGATCTTCGGCGCCGACGGGACGGTGACCCCGGTGCCGCTCTCGGCCAAGGACGCCGTGGCCGACGCCGTGCTCGACCGGGTACTGCCCCTGTGCGGGAGGCCGGCTCCCTGACCCCGTGCCGGACCGCCGCCGCCGGGCGTGGCGTCGACGGGCCGGTGGGGGGTAGCGTGGTCCGCCCGGCACCGGGCCCGCACCCGCCCAGGCGCACCGGGACCGCCGGCCGTGGGCCGGACGGCCCCCCGGGGGACCGCACCGCCAGCAGTACCGACCGTCGGCGCCGCCCGGGCTCCCGACGACCAGACAACCAAGGATGGAACCACCCGTGAGCAGCCGATACACCTTCACCTCGGAGTCCGTGACCGAGGGGCACCCCGACAAGATGGCCGACCAGATCTCGGACTCGGTGCTGGACGCGCTGCTGACCGACGACCCCGACAGCCGGGTCGCCTGCGAGACCCTGCTGACCACGGGTCTGGTCCTGGTGGCGGGGGAGATCACCACGTCGACGTACGTGGACATCCCCAAGCTCGTGCGCCAGACGGTGCTCGACATCGGCTACGACGACGACGCCTACGGCATCGACGGCAACACGTGCGGCGTCATCGTCTCCCTCGACGAGCAGTCGCCCGACATCGCCCAGGGCGTCGACAAGGCGTTCGAGGTGCGTGCGGGCACCGGCGGCGAGGACCAGGTGAACGCCCAGGGCGCCGGCGACCAGGGGATGATGTTCGGGTACGCCTGCGACGAGACGCCGGACCTGATGCCGATGCCCGTCTGGCTGGCCCACCGGCTGGCCCAGCGCCTGGCCCAGGTCCGCCGGGTCGGCACCCTGCCGTACCTGCGGCCCGACGGCAAGACCCAGGTGAGCGTCACCTACGAGGACGGCCGGCCGATCGCCCTCGAGACGGTGCTCATCTCCACCCAGCACGATCCGGGCATCGACCTCGAGACGCTGCTGCTGCCGGATCTCACCCACAACGTGATCGACCCGCTGCTCCCGCCGGAGCTGGACTCGTCGGGCCTGCGCGTGCTGGCCAACCCGACCGGTGTGTTCGAACTGGGCGGGCCCCACGCCGACACCGGTCTGACCGGCCGCAAGATCATCGTCGACACCTACGGGGGCATGGCCCGCCACGGCGGGGGCGCCTTCTCGGGCAAGGACCCGTCCAAGGTCGACCGTTCCGCCGCCTACGCCGCCCGCTGGGTGGCCAAGAACGTGGTGGCCTCCGGTGCGGCCAACCGGTGCGAGGTCCAGGTGGCCTACGCCATCGGCGTCGCCCGCCCCGTGTCGCTGCTGGTCGAGACGTTCGGCACCGAGCGGGTCGATCCGGCCGCCATCGCCGCGGCCGTCGACGAGATCTTCGACCTGCGCCCGGCGGCCATCGTGCGCGACCTCGACCTCAAGCGCCCGATCTACCGGAAGACGGCGGCCTACGGCCACTTCGGCCGGTCGGAGAAGGAGTTCACGTGGGAGGAGACCTCCCGCGCCGACGACCTGAAGCAGGCGCTCGGACTCTGACCGGCCCACCCCGCCCGACGGGCGCCGCCGCCGGGGGTGTCCCGGCGGCCGGGGTCCGCGGCCGGTTCGTCCGGGTCGTCCCCGACGTCCCGGCGATCCACCGCCGGTTCGACTACGCCGTACCGGAGGCCCTGGCCGGGGAGGTCTCGGTCGGCAGCCGGGTGCGGGTGCCCCTGCACGGGCGCCGGGTCGGCGCCTGGGTCGTCGAGGACGACGTCGTACCCGAGGCCGGGGTCCACCCGCTGGACCTCGCCGGCTCGAGCGGCGTCGGACCACCGCCGGCGGTGGTCGACCTCGCCGGATGGGCGGCCTGGCGCTGGGCCGGACCCGTGTCGTCGTTCCTCGGGACGGCGTCCCCGCCCCGCGTGGTGCGCGCCCTCCCGGCCGCCCCGCCGCCGGCGGTGGCCGACTCGCCCGGTGGCGGCTCGGTGGCCCTGGTCGACGCCGCGCTCGCCCCCGGCGGCTCCGCCGTGGTCCGGTTGGCCCCGGCGCTCGACTCCTCCCTCGTGGTCCTCGAACTCGTCCACCGGACCGGCCCCGACGGCGTGCTGGTGGTGGCCGCCGCCCGCAGCCGGGCCGAGCATCTGGCCGCCCGGCTCCGGTCCGTCGGCGTGCCCGTGGCGCTGCTGCCCGACGAGTGGGCCGCGGCCCGGGCCGGTGGTCGGGTCGTGATCGGCACCCGGGCGGGGGCCTGGGGTCCGGTGCCTCGCCTGCGGGCGGCGGTCGTGCTCGATGCCCACGACGAGGCCCACCGCGAGGAGCGGGCCCCGACGTGGTCGGCCGTGGAGGTGGTACTGGAGCGGGGACGGCGCGACGGTGCCCCCGTGGTGCTGGTCAGCCCGTGCCCGCCCCTGACCGTGACCGAGGGGCGTCCCCTGGTGGTGGCCGACCGCGCCGTGGAGCGCCGGGGCTGGCCGGTGGTCGAGGTGGTCGACCGGACGGGAGACGACCCCCGCACCGGCCTGTTCGGCGGGCGGATGGTCGCCGCCGCCCACGCCGAGCTCGACCGGCCCGGCGGGCGGGTGGTGTGCGTGCTGCACCGTACCGGCCGGGTGCGGCTCCTGGCCTGTGCGGCGTGCGGGAACCTGGCCCGGTGCACCCGGTGCGGCGCGGCGGTCGCCCAGGCGGAGGCGGCCGGCACCCTGACGTGCGGACGCTGCGGCGAGTCGCGCCCGGCGGTGTGCGCCGTGTGCGACTCGGCCCGGCTCAAGGCGCTGCGGATCGGCGTGTCCCGGGCTACCGAGGAGGTGGCCGCGCTCCTCGCCGTCCCCGCGGTGGAGGTGACGGCCGGCACCGACGACGGCGCCCTCCCGGGTGCCCGGCTGGTGGTGGGCACCGAGGCGGCGCTCCACCGCGTCGACCACGCCGGACTGGTCGTGTTCCTCGACGTGGACCAGCACCTGCTGGCGCCGCGGTTCGGGGCCGGCGAGGAGACCCTCGCCCTGCTGGCCCGGGCGGCGCGCCTGGTCGGTGCCCGGGGCGGCGGGGGCAGGGTGCTGGCGCAGACCCGCGTCCCGGGGCACGAGGCGCTGGCCGCCGCCGTCCACGCCGACCCCGGGATCCTGGCCGCGGCGGAGGAGCCGGTCCGTCGGGAGCTCGGGCTGCCACCCTTCGGGACGCTGGCCACCCTGCGGGGACCGGGCGCCGCCGGGTTCGCCGCCGGACTCGCCGTCGTGCCCGGCGTCGAGGTGTCCGCCGTCGACGCCGACCGGTTCCTGGTGCGGGCGGGCGACCACGAGACCCTCTGCGACGGGTTGGCGGCCACGCCGCGCCCGGTCGGACGGCTGCGGGTCGAGGTCGACCCCACCGACGCCTGACCCGCCGGGCGCCACGGGCCACGCGCGTCGACCGGGGTGTGCGGGTCGTGCCGTAGACTGGGCACATGTCCACCTACGCGGTCCGTACCTACGGCGACCCCGTGCTGCGCCAAGTGGCCAAGCCCGTCGACGACGTGGACGGCGCGTTGGTGAAGCTGGCCGACGACATGGTGGAGACGATGTACGAGGCCGTCGGCGCCGGGCTGGCCGCCCCCCAGGTCGGGGTGCAGCGCCGGCTGTTCGTCTACGAACTGGACGACGGACCCAAGGTCGTGATCAACCCCGAGATCGTGGAGTCGTCCGGCGAGCTCTGGCACGACGAGGCCTGCCTGTCGATCCCGGGCCTGCGCATCGGGATCCTCCGGCCCTCCACCGTGCTCCTGAAGGGGTACGACCTCGACGGCAACGAGCTGACCATCGAGGCGGACGACTTCATGGGCCGGATGTTCCAGCACGAGGTGGACCACCTGAACGGCGTGCTCATGGTCGAGCGCCTCGACGAGGAGATGCGCAAGCAGGCCCTCCGGATCCTGCGGGACCGGGCCATGGGCCTCGACACGTCGGCCCTCGAGGCCAAGCTGGTGTCGGCGGGCAACGACCGTCCGGTCTGAGCGCCGCGGACCCGGACCCGGGCGCCGTCCCGCCGGACCCGGCGGGTAGCGTCGCCCCCGTGGCCCGACTCGTCTACCTCGGTACCCCCGACGCCGCCGTCCCGCCCCTGCGGGCGCTGGTCGACGCCGGCCACGACGTGGCACTGGTGGTGACGCGCCCGGACCGGCGCCGGGGACGGGGCGGAGCCCTGGTGCCGAGCCCGGTGAAGGAGGCGGCACGGGAGTTCGGCCTGCCGGTGACCGACGAACTGGCCGAGTCCACCGCCGTCGGGGCCGAGCTCGGTGTGGTCGTGGCCTTCGGACGCATCATCCCCGAGGCCGTGCTCGACCGGCTGCCGATGGTCAACCTGCACTTCTCGCTCCTGCCCCGGTGGCGCGGCGCGGCCCCGGTCGAGCGGGCGCTGCTCGAGGGCGACGCCGAGACCGGTGTGTCCCTGATGGCCGTGGAGGCCGGGCTCGACACCGGCGCCGTGTACGCCGTGGAGGCGACCGCCATCGATCCCGAGGAGTCGGTGGACGAGCTCCGGAGGCGGCTGGTGGCCATCGGCTGCCGGATGCTCGTCGAGCACCTCGCCGAGGGGCGGTCGGGCCTGCCCGTCCCGCGGGACCAGGCCGGCACGCCGACCTACGCCGACAAGCTCCTGTCCCACGAGCTCGAACTCGACTGGGACCGACCGGCCGTCCACCTGCGCCGGGTCGTGCGCCTCGGCCGGGCGTGGACCACGTTCCGGGATCGTCGACTGCGGGTGCTGGTGGCGGGGCACGCCGACGGAGGGGAGCCCGAGCTGGGCCCGGGGGAGCTGCGCGGCACCGAGGTGGGTGCCGGAGCGGGATCCCGGCTCCGACTGGTCACGGTCCAGCCCGAGGGCAGGCGGCCCATGGATGCCGAGGCCTGGTTGCACGGCGTGCACCCCGTCCCCGGCGAGCGGCTCGGGGGAGGACCGGCCGACCGGTGACCGGCCGACGGCGCGCCCCGGGCCGGGACGTCCTGCGGTGTTCGCGAAGAATTCCCGCCGATGTTCACCGCAGCGGGACCTGCGGGGTGCGGCCGGGACCTACCCTCGGGAGGGTGCAGATCGATCTCGCGAGGATCCGGACGGGCCTGCTCGAGGCCGTGGGACGCGGGGACCGCCCGAGGTGCCCGGAGTGCGGCTGTCGGACCCGACACGTGAAGACTCCGGACGGCGGCAACTGGGTGTGCCCGTCGATCGGCTGCCGGTGCATGTCGCCCACCTGACGGACGGTGGCGCGGCGCGGTGAACGGGGTCGTTGGCCCCTGGCGTGCGGGTGGACGCGGGGACATACTGGGTGTGCGGGATCCGAGAGGTTCCAGAGGTACCGGAACCTGGAGGGTTCCTGAAGGAGGCGCGTATGGGTAGTCGACATGGAGTGCCGGTCTGAGAGCGGACCGTAGGGAATTCCACGGGAGCGATCCCGGTGGGCCCAGGACGATCGACGGCAAGCGGCTCGATGTGGGAGCGTTGCGACGACAAGGGCAAGGAAGCCCTTCTGGTAGCCACTTCCCGACCAGTCCGATCTCGGAGTACAGCTGAGAAGAGCGCCCGATCCCCGCAGATGCGTGGGACGGGCGCTTTCGCGCGGCGTCCGACGCGTCCTCGACGGCGGTCCCCGTACGGATCACGCGGGGCCGGTGCGGGGCGGTCTCCAGGGGGTGCACGCCACCGGACGGCCGCACCTGGAGTGGCTCGGTATGCTGCCGGGACGGCCCCGGATGGCGCCCGCCGGGTGGGGAGGACGTCATGACCGACCTCGACGACATCGACCTCTCCGACCCCGATCGCTTCGCCGACGGCCCACCCCACGACGCCTACCGCCGGCTGCGCGACGACCGCGCCGGTCTTCTGGCACCGGCCGACGCCCACCACGCCCGACGGTGACGGGTTCTGGTGCCTGACCCGCCACGAGGACGTGGCCTGGGCGGCGCGGCAGGCCGATCTGTTCTCGTCGGCCGGCGGCGGGGACCGGGCCGGAGGCGGCACCCTCATCGAGGACCTGCCGTCGGGGTTCGCCGCCGGGGTGCTCGTCAACATGCAGGACGACCCGCGGCACCGGCAGATCCGGCGGCTCCTGTCCCCGTCGGTCAGCCCGAGGCGCCTCCGCGGCCTCGAGGCGGAGCTGCGGGCGCGTTGCGCCCGCATCCTGGACGCCGCCGTGTCGGGGGACACCTGCGACTTCCTGGTGGACGTGGCCGCGGAGCTGCCGCTCCAGGCGGTCGCCTCGCTGCTGGGCGTGCCCCAGGAGGACCGTCACTTCCTCCTCGAGTGGGCCGACGCCACCCTCGACTACGACGACCACGACCCGGGTGGGACCTCCGTGAGGTCCCGGGAGGCCGGTGCGGCCATGTCCGCCTACTCGGTCCGGCTGCTCGAGGAGAAGCGCCGGTGTCCCGGCGACGACCTCCTGTCCGTGGTCGCCCGTGCGGACCTGCCCGACGGCGCCCTGCCCGGCGGACCGATGAGCGGGCTGGAACAGCAGATGCTCTTCCACCTCCTCGTGGCCGCGGGGAGCGAGACCACCCGGAACTCCATCACCGCCGGGATGCTGGCGCTGATGGAGCGTCCCGCCGAGTGGGAGGCGCTCCGCGCCGACCGCACGCTCCTGCCGGCCGCCGTCGAGGAGATCCTGCGGTGGGCGTCGTCGACCGTGTACAACCGTCGGACCGCGACCCGGGAGGTCGTGCGTCACGGGGCCACGATCCGTCCGGGCGACAAGGTCGTGCTGTGGTGGCAGTCGGCCAACTTCGACGAACGGGTCTTCGTCGACCCCTGGGCCTTCGACATCCGACGCGCCCCCAACCCCCACCTCGCCTTCGGGATGGGCGGCCACTTCTGCCTGGGGGCCAACCTCGCCCGCCTCGAGATCACCCTGGTCCTCGACGGACTGCTCGACCGGGTCGCCGGCGCCGAACTGGTCGGAGCCGTCGAGCGCACCCGGTCGAACAAGCACGCCGGATTCCGGCACGTCCCCGTCCGATTCCGGGACGGGTGACCGGCGGTCCCAGCGGCCCGGGCCACCGGCGGGGCGGGCTAGGACCCTGCCCCGGCCTCGGACCGGTCGGAGCCGGCGGGACACGGTGAGGCCTCGTCCCGGTACCGGGCCACCAGTTGGCGGGAGATGCCGAGCCGCTCGGCGAGCAGCACGGTGGTCATCCCCTCGGCCAGTGCCAGGCGGATCATGGCACCCCGCCCGTCCTTCCGCGGACGCGTTCGTCCGTTCGATCGCCTCGGTCAGACGGGGGATGACGCCGGCGGTGCCGTCGCGTCCGAGGATCGTCGTCATCGTGTGCCCCTCGGCGAGCAGGGCCAGGGACACCCGCAGCTCCTCCTGCATCTGCCGGCAGGCGTCGATCAACCGCTCGAGCTGGACGATCTCCCGGGAGGCCCCCTCGATGACCTCGCTCCGCCGTTCGTCCAGCTCGGTCATGTCACTACCGGACGATCGTGACCGGACAGTGCGCGTGCAGCGAGCACTGCGCGCTCACCGATCCGAGCAGCAGCCCGGTGAAGCCACCGTGGCCGCGGGAACCGACGACGAGCAGGTCCGCGCCCTCGCTGGCCTCGATGAGCACCGCGGCCGGTGACGCCTGGTGCGTCCCGCCGGTCACGGCGACCCCGGGGGCGACGGACGCCACCCGGGCCTCGGCCTCGGCGATCCTGCGCTGCATGGTCCGATCCACCTCGTCGGGGGTGATGAACTCGTACCCGGGCTCGTACGCGGTCTGGACGTCGAGGACGGCGCCGCACCGCTGGGCCTGGACCGCCGCCCAGTCGAGCGCCCGCATCGACCGCTCGGACCCGTCGATGCCGACCACGATCCTCCCACCGGGAGCGGTCACCCCCGGACTGCCTGCCGTTCCACTGGACATGGTGCTCGCTCCCGTTCCGCTCGCCCTCCGCCGGCAGGGCCGCCACGGTCCCGACCCTCCCGCCACGATCATGTGCCGGGGCCGGGGTGGCCGATAGGGGCGATGGTCCCGAGTGGTGTGGGCGATGGTCCCGAGTGACGGGATGGACGGTGCGGGGAGACGTCCCGGGCCCGCAGGACGTCGGTGCACGCCGGGGTCACCTCCCGCGGGAACCCACCGGTAGGCTCACCACCGATGCCCGCACCCTCCGCACCGCCCGCCCGGACGCCCGAATTGCGCGTGGCGCCGTCGATCCTGTCCGCCGACTTCGGCAGCCTGGCCGAGGCCGTCACCCGGGTCACTCCGGGAACGGCGTGGCTGCACGTCGACGTGATGGACGGCCACTTCGTGCCGAACCTCACCGTCGGCCCGCCGGTCGTGTCGTCGCTGCGCTCCCACAGCTCCCTGTTCTTCGACACCCACCTGATGATCACCGAGCCCCAGCGCTACCTGGAGCCGTTCCGTGACGCGGGCGCGGACGGATGCACGGTGCACGTCGAGGTGGGGGAGACCGCCGCCCTCATCGCCCAGATGCGCGACCTCGGCCTGCGGGCCGGGCTGGCGGCCAACCCCGACACCCCGTTCGAGGCACTCGAACCCTTCCTCGACCAGGTCGACCTGGTGCTGTGCATGACGGTGTTCCCCGGATTCGGCGGCCAGTCGTTCATCGCCGACGTCCTGCCGAAGATCGCCCGGGTGCGCGCCGCCGCCGACGCGGCGGGGCTCGACCTCGACGTCGAGGTGGACGGCGGGATCGACGAACGCACCGTGGTGCAGGTCGCACGCGCCGGCGCCAACGTGTTCGTGGCCGGTTCGGCCGTGTTCGGTCGCGACGACCCCCTGTCCGCCGTGGAGGGGATCCTGGCGGCGGCGTCGGGCGAGCGGGCCGGAGTGCCGTCCTGACCACGCTGCCGGCGCCACCGGCTCCGGGCGACCCCGACGTCGTCTGGATGCTCCGTGCCGTCGAGGCCGCCGAGCGCGTCCGCGGCCGGACGTCACCCAATCCCTGGGTCGGTGCCGTGCTGGTGCCCCGGGCCGACGAGGGGCTCCCGTCCACGTGGTACACCGGCGCCACCGCCCCGCCCGGCGGACCCCACGCCGAGGTGACGGCGCTGGACGCCGCCGGGGAGCGGGCCCGGGGTGCGACCCTCTACGTGACGCTCGAGCCGTGCGCGCACCACGGGCGGACGCCGCCGTGCGTGGAGGCTGTGGTGACCGCCGGCGTCCGCCGGGTGGTCGTGGGCATGACCGACCCCGACGTGCAGGTCGACGGGCGCGGGATCGCCGCGCTGCGGTCCGCCGGCATCGAGGTCGACGTGGGCGTGGCCGCCGAGGAGGTGGCCGAGCAGCTGGCCCCCTACGTGTGCCACCGGCGGACCGGACGGCCGTGGGTCGTCCTCAAGCTGGCGTCCACCATGGACGGTCGGATCGCCGCCCCGGACGGCTCGAGCCGGTGGATCACCGGTGAGGAGGCGCGCCTCGACGCCCACCGACTCCGGGCCGTCTCCGACGGGATCCTCGTCGGGGCCGGCACGGTGCGGGCCGACGACCCGACGCTCACCGTCCGCCTGCCCGAGGGCGACCCGTGGCACCGCGGCCCGGACGAGCAGCCGACCCGGATCGTGCTCGGCACCGTTCCCGAGGGGGCGGCCGTGCTCCCGGCCCTCGGACGGTCGGGCCCGCTGGAGGGGATCCTCGACGACCTGGGGGCGCGGGGCATGGTCCAGGTGCTGGTGGAGGGGGGCGCGACCGTGGCGCACGACCTGCACGCCGCCGGGCTGGTCGACCGCTACGTCCTCTACCTGGCCCCGGCCCTCTTCGGGGGGGACGACGCCCGGCCGCTGTTCGCCGGACCCGGAGCCCGCTCCATCGACGGGTTGTGGCGGGGCGAGGTCCGCTCGGTGACTAGCCTGGGAGGCGACGTGCGGGTGGAGCTCGCTCCGACCGGACCGAGGGGCTGAGGCCCCGCCGGCCGCGCACCGCAGGACCGGCCCGGAGCACGGTCGTTCCGCCGGCCGGGCGGACCGGTCGGCGACCGGGACGTCAAGGACGGCGCAGGACCGGACGACAGAGGTACGACGGGACGGCACGGGCCGCTCCGGATGACACGAGGGAGACCCAGGGCGATGCCCTTCTCAGCAGTCGAGGACGCGATCGAGGCAGTCGGACGTGGCGAGATCGTCATCGTCGTCGACGACGAGGACCGCGAGAACGAGGGCGACCTGATCATGGCCGCCGACGCGGTGACGCCGGAGAAGATCGCCTTCTTCCTGGCCCACACGTCCGGCCTGATCTGCGTGCCGCTCACCCCCGAGCGGGTCGAGCAGCTCGACCTCCCCCTCATGGTCACGGCCAACACCGAGGTGCAGCGGACCGCCTTCACCGTGAGCGTGGACTACCGCCACGGGACCACGACCGGGATCTCCGCGGCCGACCGGTCCGCCACCATCCGCGCCTTGGTCGACCCCCACACCAGACCCACCGACCTCAACCGTCCCGGACACATCTTCCCCCTGCGGTACCGGCCCGGCGGCGTGCTGAAGCGGGCCGGGCACACCGAGGCCGCCGTCGATCTCGCCCGGGCCGCCGGCCGCGCCCCGCGGGCGTGCTGTGCGAGGTGGTGAGCGAGGACAAGGCCACCATGGCCCGCCTCCCCGAGCTCCAGGCCTTCGCCGCCGACCACGGCCTCCACCTGATCTCCATCGCCGATCTCATCCGCTACCGGCGACACAAGGACAAGCTGGTGCGCCGGATCGCCGACGCCCGCATCCCGACCGACTTCGGCGAGTTCACCGTGTACGCCTACGAGTCCGTCCTCGACGGTGAGCACCACGTGGCGCTGGTCAAGGGGGACGTCCAGGGGCAGCCCAACATCCTGGTCCGCGTCCACTCCGAGTGCCTCACCGGCGATGTGTTCGGATCACTCCGGTGCGACTGCGGTCCCCAGCTGCACGGGGCCATGTCGGCGATCAGCGAGAACGGCAGCGGTGTGCTGGTCTACCTGCGGGGTCACGAGGGCCGGGGCATCGGCCTGGCCCACAAGCTGCGCGCCTACAACCTGCAGGAGGAGGGGTACGACACGGTCGACGCCAATCTCGAGCTGGGCCTGCCCGCCGACTCCCGGGAGTACGGCATCGGCGCCCAGATCCTGGTCGACCTGGGTGTGACCACCATGCGCCTGATGACCAACAACCCGACCAAGTACGGCGGGCTCGAGGGATTCGGGCTCGACATCGTGGAGCGGGTGAACATCCAGCCCGTCCCCACCCCGGAGAACATCGAGTACCTCCGCACCAAGCGCGAGCGCATGGGGCACCTGCTCGAGGGTCTCGATGACGTCCTCTGACCTGACCCTCCTGCCCGACGACGCCAAGGCGCGGGCCGGGGCCCGGGTGGGCTCGTCGCTCGACCCCACGGCGCTGTCCGCCGGTTCGGCGGGAACGGTCCGGGTGGGCTTCGCCTGCGCGGAGTTCAACGGCGGGATCACCGACCGGATGCTGTCGTCCGCCCTCGACGAGCTCGAGCGGCTGGGCTGCGACCTGGCGACGGCGGTGGTGGTCTGGGCTCCGGGCGCCTTCGAACTGCCGCTCGTCGCCCGCGCCCTGGCCGCGTCGGGTCGGGTCGATGCCGTCGTGGCGCTGGGAGCGGTCATCCGGGGGGACACCGGCCACTACGACTTCGTCGCCGGCGAGTGCGCGTCCGGGCTGCAGCGGGTCCAGCTGGACGCCGGCCTGCCCGTCGTCTTCGGCGTGTTGACCACCGACGACGTGGACCAGGCGCTCGTGCGATCGCGCCCGGACGGGACCAACAAGGGCGCCGAGGCGGCCCGCACCGCGGTGGGGACGGTGTCGCTGCTGCGGGGCCTCGAGGACCTTCCCGGCTCCGGCCGCGTCGGCTTCACCGTGGGGGGGCGCTGAGCGTGCTCCGTCTCGTGCTGCCCAAGGGATCGCTGGAGAAGGCCACCGTGGAGCTGTTCGCCGAGGCCGACCTCACGGTGAGCCGGAGTTCGGACGTGGACTACCGGGCCTCGATCGACGACCCCCGGATCGACGAGGTGCGCATCCTGCGCCCCCAGGAGATCCCGCTCTACGTGGCCGAGGGCCTCTTCGACCTCGGGATCACCGGGCGGGACTGGATCGAGGAGCGGGGGAGCGACGTCACCTCGCTCGGCGCCCTGCGGTACTCGAAGGCGACGGCCAATCCGATCCGGGTGGTGCTCGCCGTGCCCGCGGAGTCGCCCGTCCACTCGGTCGCCGACCTGGCGGCCGCGGCCACGGGTCACGGGGGCGCCCTGCGGGTCTCGACCGAGTACCCCGAGCTGACCCGGCGCTACCTCGCGGCCCACGGCGTGCGCGCCGAGGTCAGCCTCTCCTACGGGGCCACCGAGGCCAAGGTGCCCGACATCGCCGACTGCGTGGTGGAGATCACCGAGACCGGGCGCGCCCTGCGGGCGGCCGGCCTCAAGATCGTGGAGACGCTGCTCGTGTCCCACACCGAGCTCATCGCCAACCCGGTGGCGGCGGACGACCCGAAGAAGCGTCACGCCATGCAGCAGCTCCTCACCCTGCTGCAGGGCTCGCTCGAGGCGCGGGGCAAGGTCCTGGTGAAGCTCAACGTGGCCGCCGACCGCCTGGACGGCGTCATCGAGGTCCTGCCGTCGCTGCGCTCGCCCACGGTGTCCGAACTGTTCGGCGGGGGTGGGTTCGCCGTCGAGACGGTCGTGCCCAAGTCGGAGATCAACGTGTTGATCCCCGCCCTGCGCGACCGCGGGGCGACCGACATCATCGAGCTGGCCCTCTCCAAGATCGTCCACTGAGGATCCGGTGACCCCCGCCTCGCCCGAGCTCGTACCGGTGGGGGACGCGACGCTCATCGGCACCGTGGTGGAGTTCGACGACGCCCGGGGTACCGGGACCGTCGTCTGCGGCGACCGGTCGGTGCCGTTCCACTGCACGGCGGTCACGGACGGCACGCGGCACATCGACGTCGGAACGGTGGTGGCCGTGCGCATCCGGGCAGCCCGGCTCGGGCGGCTGGAGGCCCGCACCGTGCACCCGCTCCCCGGGGTGCACGCGGCCGGCGCCGGCGAGGTAGCGGCCGACCTCCAACGGCCCGGTGCCCACAGCCCGCGTCCCGGGACGGCCTACGACCCGGGACCACCGCCGTCCGTCGGGTCCGACGCACCGGGGTCGTCGCCGACCGCGCCCTCGGCGTCCTCCGCCGATCCGTGCTCCACCCCGGTGTCCGGCACGCCCGTGGTCCCTCCGCTGGTGCCGGGCCCCGCGTCGGGCACCGGATCCGTTCCCCCCGTCGTCGGGGGTGTGGAGGAGGGCGACCCGTCGGCGCCCCGGCCCGACTTCTGGTCCCCGATGCCGTCCTCGCCGACGGGACCGCCGCCGACGTGGTCCACACCGGTCACCCGGCGCGGTCCGTCGGGCGACGGGTCCTGACCGTCCGGCGGGCCGTCGGATCCGTCCCCTGACGCGGGCCCGTCCTCCTCGACCTCCCCGTCCTCGTACGGATTGCCCAGGACGTTGCGGGCCATGTCGATGACCACGGCGCTGTCGGCGTCCTCCTCGGTCACCACGCCGAGCAGGGGGGCGGCCAGCAGGCCGGTGACGAGCCCGGTCTCCGACATGGACTCGGCCTGGACGATGGCCCACTCCCACAGGCGCTTCACCATGTCCGGACTGGTGGACTGACGCTGCGGGTACCGCAGCCGCGTGTCGACGGCGGCGTGTGCCAGCCCGGTGGCGGCGGGGAACAGCCAGATGAGCCGGTAGTCGCCCGTGGCGTCCACGACGATGGCGGCGATGTAGGCCAGCACCACGCTGACCAGGTTGAACGGCGCCAGCAGCACGCCGAGGCGTTCGCCCAGGCCCCCGGCGCGGGGGAGCAGCTGCAGGAGCAGCGGGGCCATCACGATGAGGTAGGCGCCGATGAACGGCGCCCCGATGTAGCTGAGGACCACCGCCTGCCACAGGTGGGTGTCGAAGTACTGCACGCCGGCGAGCACCGCACCGAGCAACGGTGCGCCCACGGCCAGCTGCATCGGACTCAGGTAGCGGCTGAGCGGCACGCCCAGGGCGATCCCGATGATGAAGACCGGGAACCCGGTGGCGAGGCCGGCGACGGTCTGGGCGCTGGCACCCGCGTGCAGCACGCGCTGGAAGAAGAGGATGGCGACGTACCCCGTCGAGCCGATACCCGCCCAGAACAGGAGGGAGCCGGTCACCAGCACCTTGGCGTTGGGTCCGGCCAGGATGTCGCGCAGCTCGTCACGGGCGGGCCGGGCGCGCCTCGTCCGGTCGGCCTCGGCCCCCCGCGCCGCCGACGGTGACTCCCGCACCAGGACGAGCACGGCCAGCCCGGTCAGGACCATGATGACGCCGGCGATCTGGAACGGGAGGTCCCAGGTGGCGGGGTCGGACTGCTTCCACGTGGCGATGACCGTGCCCTTGATGGTGAAGCTGGCCAGGGTGCCGAGCACGGTGGTGAGCACCAGCGCCTTGAGCCAGCGGCTGCGCCCGAACACCTCGGGCACCACCGCCACGTTGGTGAGGGTGAACACCGAGGCCGCCTGGCTGGCGACGACGATGGCGACGACCAGGGCCCAGTAGCCGGTGACCACGGTGAACATCCAGGTGGCGGCCCCCATCACGATGAGGCTGGCGGCCATGAAGGGTGTGCGCCGTCCCACCCGGGTGCGCGTCCGGTCGCTCAGGCGACCGGCCACCGGATACGTCAGCCAGCTGATCAGTCGGCTCGCCGTCAGGGCGAAGGTCACGGCCAGCGCCCCCGACGCCCGCTGCTGGACGAACAGGGTGATGAGGACGCCGGAGACCGCCAGGTTGGCCCGGGGACCGACCAGACCGATCGACAGCCCGATGAAGCTGCGGACCCGGGAGGCGTCGACCCCGCCGGTCGGGGACGGCCCGGGGGACGCGGTGGCGTCGACCGGGCCGCTCACCCTCCGTCGTCGTCGTCGGCGTCGTCGTCGGTGGGCGCGTCGGCGTCCACCCCGACCACGGCGTCGACCCGGGCACCGGCCCGCTCGGCCCCGTCGATCTGGACCCAGGCGAGCTGCAGGCTGGCCCGGCCCTCCTTGAGGACGGACTCGCTCTCGCCCAGGCGGCCGTCGAGGCCGTCGACCAGGCAGCCGAGGGCATCGATGGCCAGGCGGGCCTCGTGCAGGTGGGGAGGCTGGTGGCTCAGGTGGAGGGCGGCCAGCTCGAACAGGGCGTAGCAGTGGTTGGCCACCACCACCTCGACCGGGGCGTTGGCCAGCTCGGACCGCATGGCCTCGACCTGGGCGGCCAGGGCGTCGTCGTCGGCGGCCCCGGGGTCGTCGGAGGGGCCGGGGGGCGGCCCTGCGGGGGCACCCCCGGACGTGCCGGCCGGCCTCCCCACGGGTCGTTCGCCGTCAGGTGTCCACAGAGTGCTCACGACTGGTAGCCTAAAGCACTGATCAACGAGGAAGCGGGGCTTCGCGAAGCGATTCCCCCACCCGGCCACCGCGACCGCCCCGGCGGACGCCCGTGCGCCGGGTCGATGGGACCGGAGGCCGACCGTCGTCGGTCGTCCCGGTGCTGGCTCCGCTCCTTCGCCGTCGGCCACGGACCCCCGTGGCCTCGAGACAGGGAGTGCAGTCGAATAGCGACACCCACCACCACCGATCCTCGCATCAACGACCGCATCCGCGCCCGTGAGGTGCGCCTGGTCGATCCCGACGGGGAACAGCTCGGCATCAAGCTCCTTCCCGAGGCGCTGGCCATCGCCCGCGACCTCGACCTCGACCTCGTCGAGGTGGCGCCCGGGGCGAACCCGCCCGTCTGCCGCATCATGGATTTCGGCAAGCACAAATTCGACGAGGCGCAACGGGCCAAGGAGTCGAAGCGCAAGGCCGTCCACGTAGGGATCAAGGAGATGAAGTACCGGCCCAAGATCGGGCCGGGCGACTTCGACACCAAGACCCGCCAGGTGGCCAAATTCCTCGAGGAGGGGCACAAGGTCAAGATCACGATCATGTTCCGTGGACGCGAGGTGTTCCACCCCGAGCTCGGCAAGAAGATCCTCGACCGGATCGCCGACCAGATGGAGGGCCTCGGCAAGTCCGAGTCGATCCCACGGCTCGACGGAAGGAACATGGTGATGGTGCTCGCACCGGAGAGGCGGGCCAAGCCGGCCGGCTCGCGGTCGGGAGGATCGAAGGGCGGGGCGCCGGCCGCGGCAGCGGAGCCGGCGGCACCCGAAGCACCAGCACCAGCACCAGTGGGCGACCGGCCCGCACCGGTCGACGGGGCACCGGTGGCCGCAGCGGCCCCGGAGGCGCCGGCGCCGGCCGCGGCAACGGCCGCCACGACCGGGGACCCGTCCCCGGTCGCAGAGTCGAGTGAAGGAGAGGGATAGACACGATGCCCAAGATGAAGACGGACAGCGGCGCCAAGAAGCGCGTCAAGGTGACCGGGTCGGGGCGGCTCCGCCGCCGCAAGGCCTTCAGGTCCCACCTGCTCGAGCACAAGAGCGCCGAGCGCAAGCGCCGACTCGGCCGCGAGACGGACTTCGCCCCCGGCGACGAGAAGCA
Organism: uncultured Acidimicrobiales bacterium; assembly: GCA_963814655.1. Taxonomy (GTDB): domain Bacteria; phylum Actinomycetota; class Acidimicrobiia; order Acidimicrobiales; family RAAP-2; genus Bog-756. The sequence continues at coordinate 217,912 of CAWFDU010000001.1, forward strand.
GATCAAGAGGATGCTCGGGATGTGACCCCGGGGGCGGTACCGCCGCCCCGCCCGCACCTCCACCGGCGCCCGCCGGGACCCGGCCCGACGCCACGTCCCCGCAGCGCCGGGCGTGACCGGCACGGCCCCCGAGAGGGACCCCGGGACCGCACCCACCCACCACGACCGGCCGACCACCGGCCCCGCACCCAAAGGAGTACACCATGGCCCGAGTCAAAGGCGCCGTCCACGCCAAGAAGCACCACCGCGCCATCCTCGAGCAGGCCCAGGGCTACTACGGCAACAAGAGCCGCTCGTTCCGCGCCGCCAACGAGCAGGTCATGCACTCGATGCAGTACGCGTACCGCGACCGGCGGGCGCGCAAGGGCGACTTCCGCCAGCTGTGGATCCAGCGGATCAACGCCGCGGCCCGCCTGAACGGCATGAGCTACAGCCGGTTCATCGCCGGTCTGCACCGGGCCGAGGTCGAGGTCGACCGCAAGGTCCTGGCCGACCTGGCCGTCACCGAGCCGGAGGCGTTCGCCTCGCTGGTGCAGGTGGCCAACGACGCCCTGGGCACGGCGGCCGCGCGCACCGAGGCCGGTTCCTGACCCAGTCGGGCCTGACCTTCACCCATCAGCGGGTCCGGAGGCTGCGCCAGCTCCTCCGCAAGGGCGGCGCGCGCGCCGCCGAGCAGGTGGTGGTGGTGGAGGGCGCCGAGCTGCTGTCGGTGGCGCTGGCCGCGGGCGCCGACGTCGAGGGCGTGTACGTGGCCCCGGAGGGGGCGGACGTGCCGTCGGTCGTCGAGGTGACCTCGGCGGTGCTGGCCGCGGGCGGTCGGGTCTTCGACCTGGCGCCCGGGGTCATGGCCCGGGTCGCCTCCACCGTGACCCCCCAGCCGCTGTTGGCCGTCGTGTCGTACCGCCCGTCCCCCTGGTCTGCCCTGGACGGCGCCTCGCTGGTGGTGGTGTGCGTGGACGTGCGCGACCCGGGCAACCTGGGCACGGTCGTCCGGACCGCGGACGCCGCCGGGGTCGACGCCGTGGTGTGCTGCGACGGCACGGTGGACCCGACCAATCCGAAGGTCGTGCGGTCGACGGCCGGCTCGCTCTTCCACGTGCCCATGATCCCGGGCGGCGACGTCGCCACCGCCGTGGGTGAGCTGCGGGCTCGGGGATGCACCACGGTGGCGACCGTGGTGCGCGGCGGTGTCGACTACGTCGGGTTCGACTGGACCCGGCCGGTGGCCCTCGTGCTCGGCAACGAGGGCGCGGGCCTCGACGAGGGGCTGGTGGCGTCGCTCGACGCCCGGGTGACGGTCCCCATGGCCGGTAGGTCGGAGTCGCTCAACGTCGGCGCGACCGCCGCCGTCCTCTGCTTCGAGGCCCTGCGGCAGCGACGCACCGGGGCCACGCCGGGGGCCGGTCCGGCCCGCCCTACGATGTCGGCCATGGACGGGACGGGAGCCGGGGAGGCGGCATCGTGAGCGGGCCGGACATCGACGGGCTCGTCGCGGACGCGCGCCGGGCCATCGAGGCGGCGGCGTCGACCGAGGAGATCCGCCACGTGACCGCCTCGGTCACCGGCAAGAAGTCGCCCCTGGCCGACGCGTCCCGGGCGCTCGGCGCCATGGACCCCGACACCCGCAAGGAGCTCGGCCGTCGGCTGCACGAGGCGCGCGCCGAGGTCGAGTCGCTGCTCGAGGCCAAGCGCACCGAGGTCCGCTTCGCCGAGCGCTCGGCCGAACTGGCCGCGTCGAGGCTGGACCTGACCGAGTACGTACCCGGGTCGGTGGCCGGGCCCACGGAACGGGGCCACCTCCACCTGGTGTCCCAGACCCGGGACGCGCTCGAGGACGTGTTCGTCGGGATGGGCTTCGGTGTGGCCGAGGGACCCGAGATCGAGACCGACTGGTACAACTTCGGCGCCCTGAACATCCCCCCGGCCCATCCGGCCCGCGGGATGTGGGACACCTTCTACCTGGACGTGGGCGAGCCGGAGACGACGCTCCTGCGCACGCACACCTCGCCGGTGCAGGTCCATCTCATGGAACGGGCGGTGCTCGACGGGACGCTGCCCATCCACTCGGTCATGCCCGGCCGCTGCTACCGCCGCGATACGCCCGACGCCCGGCACCTGGCCGTCTTCCACCAGATCGAGGGCCTGGTGGTGGACCGGGGGATCACCTTCGCCGACCTGGCCGGCACCATCGAGACCTTCACCCGCGCCTACTTCGGTCCGGACATCCACTCGCGGCTGCGCCCGGCCTACTTCCCGTTCACCGAGCCCTCGGCCGAGTTCGAGGTGACCTGTGCCATCTGCCGCGGCGAGGGGTGCCGGACGTGCTCGCAGACCGGGTGGATCGAGCTCGGCGGGTGCGGGATGGTCGACCCGGCGGTCTTCGCCTCCGTCGGCATCGACGCCGACGAGTGGACCGGGTTCGCGTTCGGGTTCGGCATCGACCGCTGCGCGCGAGATGCGCCATCAGATCGCCGACATGCGGGCCCTCATCGAGAACGACATCCGTTTCCTGCGCCAGTTCTGAGGCGCGTACCCCGAGAGGACAGCCGTGCGCGTTCCCCTTTCCTGGCTCCGAGACTTCGCACCGCTCCCGGATGACGCCGCGCTCGTCGCCGGCACGCTCGACGACCTCGGCCTCGTGGTCGAGGGCATCGAGGTGGTAGGCGAGGGGCTGGGCGACGTGGTCGTGGCGCGCGCGTGGACGAGGTCGGACCCATCGAGGGCGCCGACCGGATCCGACGGGTGGTCGTGGACGCGGGCGCCGGGCCGGTCGAGGTGGTGTGCGGGGCGTGGAACTTCGGCGCCGGCGACGTGGTGGCCCTCGCCCCGGTGGGCGCCGTGCTCCCCGGGGGGTTCGCCATCGGCAGGCGCAAGATGAAGGGCGTCGTCTCCAACGGCATGCTGTGCTCGGGTCGCGAGCTCCGACTGTCCGACGACCACGAGGGGATCCTGGTCCTGAACGACGTCGCCGGCGCCGAGCCCGGCGTCGCCCTCGTCGACGCGCTCGGGATGGTGCCCGACGTGGTGTTCGACGTGGCCGTCGAGGCGAACCGCCCCGACGCCTGGTGCATCTCGGGAGTGGCACGAGACCTGGCCGCCCGCATGGACCTCGGATTCGAGGTGCCCACCACCGGCGACCTCGTGGCCCGGGTCGCCGGCACGGGCGGCGCGGTCGCCGGGCCGGCGTCCGGTCCACCGGTGGGCTCGGTGGCGACCGTGGTGGTGGACGACCTCGAGCTGTGCCCCCGGTTCACCGCCCGGGTGCTGGCCGGGGTGCAGGTCACCGACTCGCCGCCGTGGATCGCCCGGCGGCTGGTGGCGGCGGGCATGCGCCCGATCAACAACGTCGTGGACGCGTCGAACTACGTCATGCTCGAACTGGGCCAGCCCACCCACCCCTACGACCTCGACCGGTTGGAAGGCGGTGGCCTGCTGGTCCGCCGGGCGGCGCCGGGCGAGCGGGTCACGACCCTCGACGACGTCGTGCGCACCCTCGGGACCTCGGGCCCGGGCCTCGGGGACACCGGGCAGGACTGCGTGATCTGCGACGCCACCGGTGAGCCGGTCGGCATCGGCGGTGTCATGGGTGGCGCCTCCTCCGAGATCGGCCCCGACACCACCCGCGTGCTGCTCGAGGCGGCCTACTTCGTGCCCATGGCCATCGCCCGCACGTCCAAGCGGCTCAACCTGCGGACCGAGGCCTCGGCCCGGTTCGAGCGGGGCTGCGACCCCGCCGGCATCGACCGGGCGGCCGAACGGTTCTGCGAGCTGCTGGCCCTGTCCGCCGGGCCCGATCTGGTGCTGGCCGAGGGCGTGCTGGACGTGGTCGGCGACGTGCCGCGCCCGCTCGGACTCACCGTGCGTCCCGCCCGCGTGAACGGACTGCTGGGCACGGACCTGTCGGCCGGGGCCATCGCCGACCTGCTCGTGCCGCTGGGGATGTCGGCCTCGCCGACCGGGGGCGACGACGACCCGGTGTCCGTCACGGTCCCCACCTCCCGACCCGACATCCGTCCGTCGCCCATGGGCGAGGCCGATCTGGCCGAGGAGGTGGCCCGCACCTTCGGCTACGCCCGGCTGCCCCGGCGCACGCCCGCCTGGCCCGAGCCGGGGCGCCTCACCCGACGCCAACGCGAGCGCCGGCGTCTGAAGGACGTGCTGTGCGGGCTGGGAGCGAGCGAGGCGTGGACGCAAGCCTTCGTGACCGAGGCCGACCAGCTGGCCGCCGGCTACGCCCCACCGTACGTCGGGATCACCAACCCGCTGGTCGAGGCCGAGCGTCACCTGCGGTCCTCCATGGCGCCGGGGCTGCTGCGGGCGATGGTGGTCAACGCCGAGCGTCGCCAGGGTGACGTGCGCCTCTTCGAGGTCGGCTCGGTGTTCCACCGGCTGGAGATCCCCGTGGACGGGGGACCCGACGCCGGCGAGACCGAGCGACTGTGCGCCGTGTTCGGCGACGTGGGCGACGACGCCTGGTCGGCCGTGGCGGCGTGGCGCACCGTCGCCGACGCGCTGGCCCTGGCGGACTGGGAGCTCGAGCAGGGCCCGCACCGCGAGCCGGCGGGTCGCGCCCTCCACGAGCACCGGTCCGGACTCCTGCTGTCGGGTGGCCGGTCCGGCCAGGAGGACGACGGGCGCCGCTCGGTGCTCGGCGTGGTGGGCGAGCTCGACCCCCTGCTGGTCGAGACGTACGGCCTCGTCGGCGCGGACGGGCGTCCGCGGCGGGTGGGTTGGCTCGACCTCGACCTCGGCCTGCTGCTCGATCCGGTCCGGGTCGCCCGCAGGCCGCTCGAGTCGTCGCCGGTCAGCCGGTACCCGTCCTCGGACATCGACCTCGCCTTCGTCGTCCCCGAGGAGGTGCCGGCCGCCAAGGTGGAGTCCACCCTGGTGGCGGCGGGAGGCGACCTGGTCGAGTCGGTCCGGCTGTTCGACGTCTACCGGGGCGGACCGCTCGGCGACGGTGTCCGGAGCCTCGCCTACCGACTGCGGTTCTGCGCGCTCGACCGGACGCTCACCGACGAGGCGATCGGGGCCCTGCGTTCGGAGTGCATCGCCGCGGTGGAGCAGGCCCATCGGGCGACCCTGCGCTGACCCGCCGGCCCGGGTCGACGGGTCCCCGGATCGCGCCCCGCGTGGGTGACGGCCGATGCCGGTGCACACCGGCGGGGACCGCGTCCGGGGGTCGCCGCGGGGCATGCACGCACGCCGCCCGCCCGCGACGTAGCGTAGGGGCGACAGACCGATCGCCCGCTCCGGGTGGCTCGTTGTCGGGGGAACTGTCTCACCGAGAAAGGGGGGTGCGGTCGAGCCTCGTGGCCGCACGCGTCATGACCTGGACCTACCTCATCATCCCGTTGGCAGTTGCCGTCGCCGTGCTCGTCCTGGTGCGCCACCGGCGGCACGTCCGCACGACGGCCGGGCTCCGCTACGACGGTCCCGCGCTGGTGCTGGCCGTCGGCGACCCACCGTCCACCTGCACCTTCTGCGGCTGTCGGGTCACGGACGAGATCACCCACTGGAAGGCGATCCACCACGTACCCGCCTGAGTGACCGTGGTGCGTGGTGGCATCGTCACGCACCGCGAAGATCGAGGGAGTCCACGCCGGTTCCTCCGCAATTCCTTGGCCCTGGCGTGGTCGTCGCGCGTACGCTCGACCGCATGCTCAGGGGCGAAGTGCGGAAGAAGATCACGCTGGTCGTGGCGGTCGGGCTCGTCCCGCTCGCCGTCTGGACGGTGGGGGTGACCCGGGCCGCACCGGCCACCGCGGCCACCGTGGCGCCGCCCATCGGCTACGGGGCCGACCTGCTCGGGACCAGCTGGTTCCAGGACCAGACGCAGCTCTCCCCGCAGACGATCACGTCGCCGTCGTTCGGATCCCTGTTCGAGCGGCAGACGACGGCCAAGTCGTACGCCCAGCCCCTCGTGGACAAGGGGACCCTGCTGGTCGAGAACAGTGACAACGACGTGTACGGTCTCAATGCGACGACGGGCGCCGTCAAGTGGAAGCACCACCTCGGGCAGCCGTTCGATCCCTTCACGCTCGGTTGCGGGGCGACCGCGGGCGATGTCGGCGTCACCGGGACCCCCGTCGTCGACCCGGCGACGGACGTCGAGTACTACGACTACAAGACGAGCGACGGCCAGAACTGGATGGACGCCCGGCACGTCCAGTCGGGCCTGGAGGTGGCCGGGTTCCCGGTGGCCATCCAGGGCCACGCGGCCAACGCGCCCGGCGTCGCCTTCGACTCGACCACCCAGCTGCAGCGGCCCGGGCTGCTCCTGCTCGGGGGCGTGGTCTACGCCGCGTTCGGCAGCCACTGCGACCGGTCCACGTACGAGGGATGGGTCGTCGGGGTGTCCGAGGCCGGCGCCATCACCACGATGTGGTCGGACGAGACGGCCACCGGCGGCGAGGGCGGGATCTGGCAGGGGGGCGGCGCGCTCGGTCTCCGACGGTCCCGGGACCATGCTCCTGTCCACCGGGAACGGCGACGAGCCCGCCGGGCCGTCGGACGCCGCCCAGTCGCCCGGGGAGTACGGGAACGCGGTGGTCCGGCTGACCGTCCGACCCGACGGGTCGCTGGCCGAGTCCGACTTCTTCATCCCCTACGACGCGAACTACCTGGACACCATCGACGGCGACCTGGGCTCCGGCGCGCCGGTACTGCTGCCCGCCACCCCGTTCAGCACGGCGACCTACCCGCACATGGCCGTCGAGATCGGGAAGGAGGGCTACCTGTACCTCCTGAACGCCGACGACCTGGGCGGCTACGAACAGGGCGCCAACGCCGGGGACGCGGTGATCGAGCGCCTCGGGCCGTTCGGCGGGGTGTGGGGGAAGCCGGCCGTCTTCGGCGGGAACGGAGGGTACGTCTACCTGGTCGACTCCTCGTCGATCGGCGGCTCGGGACGGCTCCTGGCCTTCAAGTACGGGGTCAACGCGCAGGGCCAGCCGACCCTGGCGGAGGTGGGCCAGAGCGCCGACGCCTTCGCCTACGGTTCGAGCTCCCCGATGGTCACGTCGGCCGTGAGCCCCAACGCCTCGGGCATCGTCTGGGTGGAGTGGACGCCGCAGACCAACAGCGCCACCGGCGAGCTGCGGGCGTACTCGGCCGTGCCCGACGCCTCCGGCACGCTCGACCTGATCCGGAGCTTCCCGCTGACCGAAGGGGCGGAGAAGATGACCGAACCGTTGGCCTACGACAACCGGATCTACCTGGTCGGGCTCACCGGCACCGTCTACTGCTTCGGTGCACCGGTGACCACGCCGCTCATCGCCGAACCGGTGTTCCTGCCCGACACGACCGTCGGCCAGTCGTCGACGGCGACGATGACGCTGACCGCGTCCGGGGCCCAGACCGTGTCGTCGATCTCCTCGTCGGATCCGCAGTTCGTGCTGGGCACGCCGTCGAGACCGCTCCCGGCGTCCCTGGCCTCCGGCGCCAGTGTGACCGTCCCCGTGACGTTCACACCGACCAAGGTGGGCGAGCAGGGCGTCGTGGTCGACGTGGGCGTCGGCTCGACGACGTTCGGTGTGCCCGTCGAGGGGCTGGGGGTCGCCGCGGGTCCGCAGCTCAGCCTGCTCCCCGGGGCCCTCAGCTTCGGGGGCACCAGCCCGGGTGACACGGTGACCAGCGGGATCACGCTGGCCGACACCGGGAGTGCACCGCTGACGATCGCCGGTGTGACGCTCCCCACGGCGCCGTTCGCGGCGGCCGGCCTGCCCACGGCGGGGACGGTCCTGGCGCCGGGTCAGTCGATCACGGCGAGCGTCGCGTTCTCGCCGACCGCGTTCGGACTCTTCACCGGGAGCGTGACCGTGAAGGCCGGGGCGGGTGGGACGTCCACCATCCAGCTCTCGGGCTCCTCGGCCGCGCCGGCCAAGCTCGCGGTCACCCCCGCCATCCTCAAGTTCGGCTCCACGGCGCTCGGCGTGGTGACGACGAAGACCTTCACCGTCACCAACTCGGGTGGCACCGCCCTGGAGGTCACCAAGTCGCAACCCCCGGTCGCCAACGCGTTCCGGGCCGCGTCGTCACTTCCCGAGGGCACCGCCCTGTCGCCCGGTCAGACGCTCACCGAGACCGTCACCTTCACCCCGACCACGGCGAAGACCTACCACGACAAGTGGGTGATCAACGGTACCGGCAGCACCGGCGCCGTCCAGGTGCAGCTCGTCGGGACCGGGACCTGAACGGCCCGCACGCGTCCGGTCCACCGGGTGGAGCCGGACCGGCCGACGGGAGCCGCTGACCGGTGGCGCCCGTCAGGCCCTCGCGGCGAGTGCCGCGGCCATCTGTGCATCGACCGTCCTGACCTGTGCCGTACAGGGTCCGAGCGTACGGGCGAGATCGCGCAGCTGCCAGGCGTCGTCCACGTCCTCCAGGGTGATGACCGCCTCGACGTGCGTGCCCAGCTCCAGCATGTCCAGCCCGGCCAGGACCCCGCTGAACTGCTCGGCCGCCTTGCTGCCGCCCCGGGTGCCGTAGGTGAGGAAGCTGACCGGCTTGTCGCGCCACTCGTCGAAGAGGAAGTCGAGCGCGTTCTTGAGTGGGGCCGGGTAGCCCCAGTTGTACTGGGGGAACACGAACACGAAGCCGTCGAACGCCCGCACGGTCCGGCTCCAGGCCCGGGTGTGCTCGTGCTCGTAGCGGTGGAGGGCCGCCATCAGTGGCTCGTCCAGGAACGGCAGGTCCACCTCGGCGAGGTCGAGCAGCTCGTAGCGGAGGGGGCTGTCCCGTTGGGCGACCTCCCGGAACCATTCGGCGATCCCCGGGCAGATGCGACCGGGGCGGGTGCTCCCGATCACCACCGCCACCCGTGGAGTCGAGGACGGGTCCTCCGTCCACCTTCCGCTCCCGGTGTCGGTGGTCGGCGCGTCCGGGGCGGTCATCGGGCACCGCCCGCGGCGTGGTCTCCGGGCGCGGACGGCTCCGTCCGGGCGGTGTCCTCGACACCCCGCGCCTCCGCCGCCCGGACGACCATCCGGGTGGCGAGCCGGGACAGGTGGCTCCGCTCGGGGTCGTCCAGGCAACCGACGATCGCCGTGATCCGCCTCCCCACCTCCGCGCCGAGCACCTCCGTCAGCCGCCTGCCCTCCGCGGACAGCACGACGCGGAACGAGCGGCCGTCCTCGGGAACCGTGATCCGGTGGACCAGACCCCGGCGTTCCGCCCGGTCGACCAGTCCGGTGGTGCTCGACCTGTCCAGGTCGAGCACGTGGGCCAGCTGTGCCATGGTCGGCTCGCGGTCCCGCAGGACGCCCAGCAGGCGGGCCTGCTGCACGGACAGATCGGCGCCGTCCGCCACGTCCGCCAGCACCGACTGGACGAGCATGGCCAGCTGCACCAGCCCGTCGACGATGCCCAGGTCCCGGACCGACCGGTCCGAGGTGGTCGCCGCGGTCGAGGTACGCCCGGTCACGGGGGCACGGTACCACGGACTAGTACGTACTACGAACTAACTGGCGACGCTACGGCGTCGGTGTCGGTGCGTCGCCACCCCACGTGTACCCGCTCCAGCCGACCCCGTCCCACCACCGGAGCCCGGGCCGGCCCGTCGGGTCCGGATGCCACCCCGGCGGTACCAGCGGGGGCGGTACCGGCTCCCAACCGGCGTACGTGACGCGTCCCGGTCCGTAGGCGCCGGAGTCGGCCGCCTGCTGCACGGCGATCAGCTTCTTGCGGACGGTGAACCAGTAGATGAGCGAGGGGATGGCCAGGACGTTGACCAGGATCACCAGCAGGATCCACAGCACCTTCTCCTGGCCGGCGAGCTTCCACTGCCATTCCGGTCGCCGGACGATGTCGACGAGGGCGACCACCAGCATCACCAGGGAGCCGATGGCGACGATGCCGTAGACCGCGAACACCACGAAGAGGCCGGCCGGGAACGGGTCCGTGGAGGTGACAGCCGCCATCGACACACCTTAGGTCGGCGGAGGGGCCGTTGGACCCTGTGCACCGCGCCGGCGCCGGCGTAGTTTCGGGCGCGTGGACGTGTCCCGAGGAGTGCCGAAGGACAGACCGCGGGTGGCGCTCACCACGGGTGCCAACTCGGGCATCGGACGCGCCACGGCGCTGGAGCTGGCCCGCAGGGGACTGCGCTCGGTCGGCACCGTCCGCTCGCCGGCCAAGGCGGAGGCCCTGCATGCCGCAGCCGCGGCGGCAGGTGTCGTCGTGGAGACGGAGCTGCTGGACGTCACCGACGCCCCGGCGTGCGAGCGGGTGATCCACGAGTACCGGCCCACCGTCGTGGTCAACAACGCCGGGGTGCCGGTGACCGGGGCCGTGGAGGACATCGACGACGACGAGGTTCGGGGAGCGCTCGAGACGATGGTCGTCGGCCCGATGCGCCTGGCGCGGCTGGCACTGCCCCACATGCGAGAGGTCCACGACGGGCGCATCGTGAACGTGTCCTCGATCTACGGACGGGCGACCACACCGCTGACCGGCTGGTACCAGGCCTGCAAGCACGCGCTCGAGGGGGTGAGCGACGCACTGCGGGCCGAGGTGGCGGCGGACGGCGTCAAGGTGGTGCTGGTCGAGCCCGGATTCGTGCGCACCGCCATCTGGGCCGGGACGGAAGGCGATCTGCGCGGCCGCACCGCGTCGGGGTACGAGGCGTCGTACCGGCGGCTGCGCTCCACCACCCGGCTGGCCTCGCCGATCATGGCCGATCCGGCGAAGGTGGCTCGTGTGGTTGCCGACGCCGTCACCGCCCGCCGGCCACGTGCCCGGTACCTGGTCGGTTGCGACGCCCAGGCCATCGCCGCCCTGCGCGCCCACGTGCCGACCGTCGTGTGGGACCAGGTCGCCCGCACCGTGCTCGACCTCTGACCGCGCGACCCGCCCGCGGCCGACCACCGACCCGGTGCCCGATCCACCCGGCCGGGTGCGCGGCGGGTGCGGTACGCCCGGCGCCGTGCCCGGCGGCGTCGGGAGGTGATCGTCCTCCTCCGCGGCGTCCCCGAGACCGCCGACTTGTGGGACCAGGTCCGGTCCGACCTCGACGGTGTCCGGGTCCTCGCCTCGGGACCCGACGGGGTGATGGCGTCCTGCATCCTCGACCTGAGCCGTTCGGCCGTGCCGACCTCGCCGCCGACCGGCCCTACGATCCGGTGCCGACCACGGTGCCGGGGCTGCCGCTCCTGGCCTCGGAGGACCCGTTCGTCGACGACGCCACCGGCCGGGGCACGGGCGGGGCACTCGGCATGCAGGTGCGGGCCCTCGAGGGCGTGGGCCACCGGTGGGCGCCGCAGGCCACGGCCGAGGCCGCCGTGGCCATCGGTGGGCTCGGGCGCCCGGTCGGGTGACACCGGCCTCCCCACGCGGAGGGCCCGGTCGGGGGGCGGTCGCTACGATGTCCCTGAACCGAGACCCGAGGAGGTCGCCGTGCCGTCCGTCCCCGTCCAGATCATCGCCTCGTCCGGCGGCACCTTCGCCGGCTGGCTCCTGTCCTTCGTGGTGTGGGTGGCGGTCATGGTGTGGATCTACAACATCGCTCGGCGAAAGGGCCGTCACGCCGTGGGGTGGGTCGTCCTCGGCTTCTTCTTCTCCCTGCTCGCCCTCGTCCTGATCCTGGTGCTCCCGTCGAAGCGCACGACCGAGGCGGCCGAGCGCTCCTGAAGGCCCCGTCCGGGCACGGACGGCTCAGGAGTCGAACCCGAGACCGACGGCGTCGAGTGCCCGCAGCCACAGGTTGCGCCGGCCGCCGTGGGCGTCGGCACGCGCCATGGACCAGCGGGTGAGGTTGATGCCGATCGAACGGAGCGGCTCGGGCGGAAACGGGATCGGCTTCGACCGCACCATGTGCAGCCGGGTCAGCTCGGTGTCGGTGCCGGACACCAGGTCGAGGGCGACCCGGGCTCCGAAGCGCGACGCCCCGACGCCGAGGCCGGTGTAGCCGGCCACCGACGACACCCGACCGTCGAACGAGCGGTCGAAGAACGCGGAGAAGCGCGAGCAGGTGTCGATGGCTCCCGACCACGTGTGGGTGAAGCGCACGTCCTCGAGCTGCGGGAACGTGGTGGCGAAGAGGGCGGACAGGAGGGCGAAGGTCTCCGGGCGCTGCTCGAGCGAGGGGCCCATGGCGCCGCCGTAGTGGTACACGGCGTCGTGGCCGCCGAACAGGATCCGGTGGTCCGCGCTCTGGCGGAAGTAGACGAACTGGTTACCGGTGCTCCCGATGCCCTGGCGCCGGCTCCAACCGATCGACTCACGCTGCACGGGGTCGAGCGGTTCGGTCATCAGCACGTAGTCGTAGACCGGCACCACGTACTTCCGCAGCCGCCGGACCGGCGACGGCGAGGCGTTGGTGGCGAGCACCACCCGGGCGGCCTCCATCCGTCCGTGGGTGGTGGTCACCACCACGGGTGCCCGGTCACCGGCGCCGTCGGATCCGATCCCGTCGACGTGGGTGTGCTCGTGCACGCGCACACCGGCGTCCTCGCAGGCCCGGCGCAGGCCCCACGCCAGCCGGGCGGGGTTGACCAGCGCGCACGAGTCCTCGTTCCACAGGCCGGCGAGGAACGTGGGGGAGTGGATGTCGGCCCGCAGCTCGTCCCGGTCGAGGAAGACGGGCGACCCACCGTGGGCCCTGGCCTGCAGCTCGGCCTCGCGTAGCCACACCACCTGGTGGGGCTCGGTGGCGACGTCGAGTTCGCCGGTCCGCTCGAAGTCGCAGTCGATCCCGAGATCGGAGACCGTGGACTCGATGGCGTCGAGGTTCCGGGCGCCGAGGCGTTCGAGCGTGGCGACCTCCTCGGGGAACCGCTCGATGCCGTTGCCCAGTCCGTGGGTGAGGCTGGCCGCGCAGAACCCGCCGTTTCGGCCGGAGGCCGCCCACCCGCACCGGTCCCCCTCCAGGAGCGCCACGTCGAGGGAGGGGTCGTCCCGCTTGGCGAGCAGCGCCGCCCACAGTCCCGTGAAGCCTCCGCCGACCACCACCAGGTCGGCGCGTCCCGGCCCGACGAGCGGTGGCGCCGGGTCGGGCGCCGTCGGGTCGTCCAACCAGAACGACAGCGGGCGGGCGTCGGCGAACGCCGCGGTCCGGTCCATGGATCCAACCTACCGGGCCGGTCGGGAGCCCCCGGGGACGACCCCGGGGCCGCCCGATACCGGTCGGAGGGGGAAGATTGCATATTCATGCGAATGTGTGCATACACTTGCACCATGTCCGGAGCTCCCAGGAAGGTCGGGGTCGTCGGCGCCTCGGGTTACGGGGGCGCCGAGCTGCTGCGCCTGTGCGCCGGCCATCCCGACCTCGGGGTGGTGGTGGCCCAGGCCGGGGCGAACGCCGGCCAGCCGGTGGCGGCGCACACACCGTCGCTGGCCGCCGCCTACCGCCACCTGGTCTACGGCCCCACCGACCCCGACGCCCTCGACGGCCTCGACGTGGTGTTCCTCGCCCTGCCCCACGGGCAGTCGCAGTCCCTGGTACCCGACCTGGTGGACCGGGTCGGGGTCGTGGTCGACCTGGCCGCCGACTTCCGTCTCCACGATCCGGCCGCGTACCCGACCTGGTACGGGGAGGCCCACACGTCTCCGGAGCTGTTGGACACGTTCGTGTACGGCCTGCCCGAGCTTCACCGGGACGAGCTGAGGGGCGCCACCCGCATCGCCGCCCCCGGGTGCTACCCGACGGCGGCGCTGTTGGCGCTGGCCCCGCTGCTCGAGGCGGGCGCCCTTTCCGTGCCCGACGGCGTCGGCACGCCGGCGCTGGTGGTGGATGCGGCCAGCGGGACCTCGGGCGCCGGACGGGCGCCGAAGCCGGATCTGCACTTCGCGGCGGTGGACGAGGACTTCGTCGCCTACGGGCTGCTCGACCACCGCCACACCGCCGAGATGGAGCAGGGCCTCGGTGCGCCCGTGCTGTTCACGCCCCACCTCGCCCCGATGGTCCGGGGGATCCTGGCGACGTGCTACGCCCGACCGGCCGATCCCCGGTCGCTGACCACGGAGGTGGCCATGCAGCTCCTGTCCGACCGGTACGACGGGGAACCGTTCGTCGTGGTGTCCGGGTCGCCGCCGTCGACCAAGGCGGCCAGCGGGTCGAACACCGCCCACCTGTCCGTCCGGGTCGACCCGCGCACCGGCTGGGTGGTGGTGCTGTCGGCCATCGACAACCTGATCAAGGGGGCGGCCGGACAGGCGGTGCAGTGTGCCAACCTGGCCCTCGGCCTCCCCGAGGTGGCCGGACTGCCGGTGGCGGGGGTGTATCCGTGAGCATCACGACACCGCAGGGGTTCGTGGCCGCCGGCCTGGCCGCCGGCATCAAGGCGTCGGGTGCGCTCGACCTCGCCCTGGTGGCCACCGACGACGCCGTGCCCGTGCCGACGGCGGCCACGTTCACGTCCAACCGTGCCGCCGCCGCTCCGGTGCAGGTCAGCCGGGCCCACCTGGCCGCCACCGGAGGTACCGCCTCGGCCGTGCTCGTCTCCAGCGGCAACGCCAACGCGGCGACGGGCGACCGGGGGCGGGCCGACGCCGCCGCCATGTGCGCGCTGACCGCCGGTGGACTGGGCGTGGAGCCCGAACAGGTCCTGGTGTGCTCGACGGGACTGATCGGGATCCCGCTGCCGATGGGACCGATCACCGAGGGGATCCCCCGCCTGGTGGCTGCCCGCGCCGGCGGTGACGCCGCCGCCGCCGACGCCGCCGCCGGCATCCTCACCACCGACTCGGGTCGCAAGGAGGTGCTGGTCACCTACCCGGGGTTCACCGTGGCCGGCATGGCCAAGGGGGCGGGCATGCTCGCCCCCGACATGGCCACCATGCTCGCCTTCCTGACCACGGACGCCGCCGTGGAGCCGGACGCCCTGGCCGCCATCCTGGCCGCCGCCGTCGCCGACTCGTTCAACTCGATGTCCGTCGACGGGTGCACCTCCACCAACGACACGGTCGTGCTCATGGCCTCGGGCCGGGCGGGACGGGGTGACCCGTCCCCGGTGGCCGACGCCGTGGCCGAGGCGTGCGCCGACCTGGCCCGCCAGATGGCGGCCGACGCCGAGGGGGCCGACACGATGTTCCGGGTCCGGGTGACGGGTGCCCGGTCCGACGCCGAGGCCCACCGCGCCGCCCGGAAGGTGGTCGACTCGCTGCTCGTGAAGTGTTCGATCAACGGCCGCGATCCCTACTGGGGACGGGTGGCCAGCGAACTCGGGTCGGCCGGTGTCGACTTCGACATGGACCGCCTGTCCATCGCCTACGGGGGCACCACCGTCTGCCGCGGGGGGATCGGGGTGCCCCACGACGCGGACGCGGTGGCGAGCCACCTGGCCGGATCGACGGTCTCCATCGAGTGTGGGCTGGGACTGGCCGACGGGACCGGTGCGGTGCTGGGTGTCGAGCTCGGCTACGGCTACATCGACGAGAACCGGACGACCTCGTGAGCGCCGCTCCGGCGCCGTCGGCGGCGGGCGGGCCCGGTGAGAAGGCCGCCGTCCTGGTCGAGTCGCTCCCGTACATCCGCCGGTTCCTGGGCAAGGTGGTGGTGGTGAAGTACGGCGGCAACGTGCTGGCCGCCAAGCCGGGCCAGGACGCCGTGGACGAGGAGGAGGCGCTGGCCAGCTTCGCCGAGGACATCGTCCTGATGCGCTCGGTGGGCATGCTGCCCGTCGTGGTGCACGGTGGCGGACCCCAGATCGGTGCGCTGATGGAACGGGTGGGCAAGGAGGTCCAGTTCCTCGACGGGTTCCGCGTCACCGACGCCGACACCATCGACCTGGTGCGGATGGTGCTGGTGGGCAAGGTCAACCGCGACATCGTGCGCACCGTCAACGTCCACGGGGCGCTGGCCGTCGGACTGTCGGGGGAGGACGCCAACCTGATCCACGCGGCGGCGAGGTCGGAGGCCCTCGGATTCGTGGGCGACGTGGTCGGGGTCGACCCGACCATCGTCCACCAGCTGCTGGCGCAGGGGCTGATCCCCGTGGTGGCGACCATCGGCACCGACGCGTCCGGCCAGGCGTTCAACATCAACGCCGACACGGCCGCCGGCGCGCTGGCCGCCGCACTCTCGGCGGAGAAGCTGGTCTTCCTGACCGACGTGGCCGGGCTGCGCTCGGTGCCCGACGATCCGGCGACCCTCCTGCACCGGGTCACGGCGGACCAGCTCGACGCCATGGTGGCCTCGGGCGCGGCCAACGGCGGGATGATCCCCAAGGTGGAGGCGTGCGCCCGCGCCGTGCGCCACGGTGTGCGCCGCGCCCACATCCTGGACGGTCGGACGCCGCACGCGCTGCTGCTCGAGCTGTTCACCGACGAGGGCGTGGGCACCATGGTCGGGGTCGACCGGTGAGCGGCACGACCGTCCCGGGTGGGGGAGCGGTGGACCGCACCGCCCTGATGCACACCTACGCCGATCCGGCCGTGACCTTCGTGCGGGGGGAGGGGAGCGTGCTCTACGACACCGACGACCGTCCCTACCTCGACTTCCTGTCGGGGCTGGCCGTGACGTCGCTCGGCCACGCCCATCCGGTGGTGGCCGAGGCGGTGGCCACCCAGGCCCGCACGCTCAGCCACGTCTCCAACCTGTTCGGCAACACGGTGGGACCCGAGGTCGCCGTGACCCTCGACCGGCTCATCGGTGGGGGCGAGGTCCGGGCCGGGGGCCAGGTGTTCTTCGCCAACTCGGGGGCCGAGGCCAACGAGTGCGCCATCAAGCTGGCCCGCCGCTGGGCGGGCGCTGACCGCTACGGCGTCGTGGCCACCACCGACGCCTTCCACGGACGCACGTTGGCCGCCCTGGCCGCCACCGGCCAGTTCGAGAAGCAGGCCGCCTTCACCCCCATGCCCGAGGGCTTCACCCACGTCCCCTACGGCGACCTCGACGCCATGGACGCCGCCCTCGATCCGGCCCGGGTGGCTGCGGTGCTGGTCGAGCCCATCCAGGGCGAGGCCGGGGTGGTGGTGCCGTCGTCGGACTACCTGGGGGCCCTGCGCCAGCTGTGCACCGACCGCGACGTGCTGCTCATGGTGGACGAGATCCAGACCGGGCTCGGGCGGACGGGCCGGTGGTTCGCCTTCCAGCACCTGGGCGTCGAGCCCGACGTCGTGACGATGGCCAAGGCCCTGGGCAACGGGATGCCGGTGGGTGCCTGCTGGGCCCGGGCCGAGGTGGCGGCGGCGTTCGTCCCGGGGGACCACGGCAGCACCTTCGGGGGGCAGCCCCTCGCCATGTCGGCCGCCCGGGCCACGCTGGCCGTGATGGAGGCCGAGCACGTGCCCGAGCGGGCCGCCGCCGCCGGTGCCCGTCTGCGCGACGGCCTGGGACGGCTTCCCGGGGTGGTCACGGTCCGGGGCGCGGGGCTCCTGCTGGCCGCCGTGCTGGCCGACGACCTCGCCGGGCCGGCATGCGCCGAGGCGCTCCAGGAGGGGCTGGTCCTCAACGCCCCCCGGCCCGACGTGCTGCGGTTCGCACCGTCGCTGCTGGTCACCGACGACGAGATCGACCGTGCCCTGGCCACCCTGGCGCGCATCCTGGCCCGGCAGCCGGCTGCGTCCGGGCCGTGGGACGGGTCCCCCGGCGCCACCGGAGGAGGGCACCGTGACCGCTGACCCGACGGTCGGACGGGCCCGCCACGTGCTCGACGTCGACGACCTGGGACCCGACGGACTCGACGCCGTCCTGGCCCTCGCCGAGCGCGTCCCGTCCGCCCTGCCCCGCAGCCTCGAGGGCCGGGGCGTGGCCCTGGTCTTCGAGAAGCCCTCGGCCCGCACCCGCAACAGCTCGGAGCTGGCCGTGGTGGCCCTCGGGGGACACCCCGTGTACATCCAGGGCGCCGAGGTCGGGATGGACACCCGGGAGACGGCGGAGGACGTGGCCCGGACCCTGGCCTGCTTCCACCGGGTGCTGTGCGCCCGGGTGCTCGACCACACCTCCCTCGAGCGGATGGCCACGGCCCTGGACGCCGCCGGCGTCCCCGTCCCCGTGGTCAACCTGCTGTCCGACCGGGCCCACCCGTGCCAGGCCCTCGCCGACCTGCTGACCCTGCGCGGGCGGTTCGGGTCCGACGGGGCCCGGCTGCGTCCCGTGGCCTACGTGGGGGACGCCAACAACGTGTGGCGCTCGCTCGCCCTGGCCGCCTCGATGGCCGGCATCCCCACCCGGGTGGCGTCGCCGGAGGGCTACGGACCCTCGGACGAGGACGTGGCCCGGGTGCGCTCGCACGGCGGCGAGCTCCTGGTCACCGACGACCCGGTCGAGGCCGTCTCCGGGGCCGGTGCCCTGTACACCGACGTGTGGACGTCCATGGGACAGGAGGACGAGCGCGAGACCCGCGCGGCCGCGTTCGCCGGCTACCGGATCGACGGGGACCTGGTGGGTCGGGCCGCCCCCGATGCCGTGGTGCTGCACTGTCTTCCCGCCCACCGGGGTGAGGAGATCAGCGCCGCCGTGGTCGACGGCCCGCAGAGCGTCGTGTGGCAGCAGGCGGCCAACCGCCTGCACGCCATGCGCGGACTCCTGGCCTGGCTCACCGTCGACGGCGGTGGACCGGCATGAGCCGGGTGACCAAGCACCAGCGACAGCACCGGATCACCCGGCTGCTGGAGTCGAGTGCGGTGGGCAGCCAGGCCCACCTCGTCGAGCTCCTCGCCGCCGAGGGGATCGACGCCACCCAGACCACCGTGTCGCGGGACCTGGAGGAGCTCGGCGCCCTCAAGGTCCGCCTGCCCGGGGGCGAGACGGCCTACGCCCTTCCCGAGCTGCCCTCCCACCAGGTCGCCCCCGAGGACCATCTGAAGCGGGTACTGGGCGAGTGGGTCGTCGAGGCCGACTGTTCGGGCAACCTGATCGTGCTCCGCACCCCGCCCGGCTCCGCCCATGTCGTAGGCTCGGCGCTCGACCGGAGCGGATTCCCGGGGGTCATCGGCACCGTGGCCGGCGACGACACCGTGCTGGTGGTGGCCGCCGAGGCCACCGGGGGGGCGGCCGTGGCCCACCGTCTTGCCGTGCTGTCGGGGCTCGAGGCGTCCGGGGGCGCCGGGCCCGGGACCGCTGCAGGGGCCACCGACGACGGTCCGGCGACCGGCCGGACGACGACCACAGAGACAAGGGGTGCACGATGACCGAGCGAGTGGTACTGGCCTACAGCGGAGGACTCGACACCTCCGTCGCCGTGCGGTGGCTGATGGAGAACCACGGGGTCGAGGTGATCGCCGTGGCCGTGGACGTCGGTCAGGGTGACGAGGACTGGGACGCCATCCGCGCCCGGGCGCTGGCGGCGGGAGCCGTCGAGGCGGTCGTGGTCGACGCGCGGGCCGAGATGGCCGAGGAGTTCTGCATGCCGGCACTGGTGGCGAACGCCCGCTACGAGGGGAAGTACCCGCTGGTCTCGGCCCTGTCGAGGCCGGTGATCGTCAAGCACCTCGTGGCCGAGGCCCGCCGCCACGGCGCCTCCTCGGTGGCCCACGGCTGCACGGGCAAGGGGAACGACCAGGTCCGGTTCGAGGTCGGCACCCGGGCGCTCGCCCCCGACCTGGCCGTGCTGGCACCGGCCCGGATGTGGGGGCTCACCCGGGAGGACTCCATCGAGTACGCGGCCAAGTGGGACATCCCGCTGACGGTGACCAAGGAGAAGCTGTACTCGATCGACGAGAACCTGTGGGGCAAGGCCATCGAGTGCGGCGTCATCGAGGACCCGTGGAACCGGCCGCCCGAGGACGTGTACACGATGACGGTGCCGACGGCCACGGAGCCCACCGAGATCGTGCTGGGCTTCGAGGCCGGACTGCCGGTGTCGATCGACGGCCGGGCCCTGTCGCCCGAGCCCCTGATCGCCGAGCTCAACCAGGTCGTCGGCTCCTACGGCTTCGGGCGCCTCGACATGGTGGAGAACCGCCGGGTCGGCATCAAGAGCCGCGAGACCTACGAATGTCCCGGGGCCCTCGCCCTGCTCCTGGCGCACGCCGACCTCGAGGACCTGACCCTCGAGCGGGACCTCCACCACGAGAAGCTCCGCCTCGAGCCCCGCTGGTCGGAACTGGTCTACGACGGACTCTGGTTCTCCCCCCTCAAGCAGGCCCTCGACGCCTTCTTCCGCGAGAGCCAGAAGCACGTCACCGGCGAGGTGCGCCTGCGCCTCGACCGCGGCCGGTGCTGGGTGGTGGGTCGGCGGAGCCCGGTGAGCCTCTACGACCACGGCCTGGCCACTTACGACGCCAGCGACACCTTCCGCCACCAGGACGCCGAGGGTTTCGTGCGCCTGTGGGGCCTCGGCGTCGCCACCTGGTCCGCCGTCCAGGAGGGCCGGGGCGCCGGGCGATGACCCTCTGGCACGGCCGCCTGAGCGGCGGCACCGCGGACGTGGTCATGGACTACTCCGTCTCCATCCGATTCGACCGGCGACTGGCCCGCGACGACCTGGCCGGGTCCCGGGCCCACGTGCGCGGACTCGGCCGGGGCGGGCTGCTGTCCGAGGAGGAGGTTGCGGTGCTGCTCGGGACACTCGACGCCGTGGAGGTCGAGCTCGACGCCGGCACCTTCGCCTTCGTCCCCGACGACGAGGACATCCACACCGCCGTCGAGCGCCGGGTGACCGAGCTGGCCGGGGAGGTCGGCGCCAAGCTCCACACGGGCCGCAGCCGCAACGACCAGATCGCCACCGACCTCCGGCTGTACGCCAAGCGGGAGCTGACCGCCCTGGCCGCGGAGGTCCTCGGGCTCCAGGACGTCCTCGTGGCCCGGGCCCGCGAGGCGGGGGACACGTACCTTCCCGGGTACACCCACCTCCAGCGGGCCCAGCCGGTGCTGCTGGCGCACCACCTGCTGGCCCACGGTTGGGCCCTGGCCCGCGACGTGGACCGGCTCCTGACGACGGTGGCACGGCTCGACGTGTCGCCCCTGGGGGCGGGCGCCCTGGCCGGGTCGTCGCTCCCCCTGGACCCCGACGGCACCGGTGCCGACCTCGGGTTCGCCGGTCGCTTCGAGAACTCGCTCGACGCCGTGTCCGACCGCGACTTCGTGGCCGAGGCCCTGTTCGACCTGGCCCTGCTCGGCGTGCACCTGTCGCGCGTGGGCGAGGAGCTGGTGCTGTGGTCCACCGAGGAGTTCGGGTTCGCCGTCCTGGACGACGCGTTCGCCACGGGCTCGTCGATGCTGCCGCAGAAGAAGAACCCCGACGTGGCCGAGCTGGCCCGGGGCAAGACGGGGCGGCTCATCGGCAACCTGACCGGGCTCCTGGTCACGCTGAAGGGACTCCCGCTCGCGTACAACCGCGACCTCCAGGAGGACAAGGAGCCCCTGTTCGACTCCGTGGACCAGTCGCGCCTCGGGCTGGCGGCGATGTCGGGACTGCTCGCCACGGTCACCTTCGTCGACGACCGGATGCAGGAGGCGGCCAACGGGTCGTCGGTGGCCGCCGTCGACCTGGCCGAGTGGCTGGTCGAGCAGGGGATGCCGTTCCGCCAGGCCCACAGCGTCGTCGGCGGGCTGGTGCACGACTCGCTGGAGCGCCACGTGCCGCTGGCCGAGCTGGTCGAGGCGCATCCCGCCCTCGGGTCCGAGGCCGTGGCGCTGCTCGAGCCCGGGGTGGCGGTGACGCGCCGCACCACACCGGGCAGCGCCGGCCCCGACGCCGTCGCCGTCCAGCTCAGCCGGTTCGCCCACCGCCTCGAGGCCGACCGCATCCGGGTGTCCGCCCTCGGGTGAGCTCCCGGCGGGCGCCGTGTAACGCGACCCGTCCACCGGAGGACGGCAGGGGGTGGACACCGCCGCCGCCCTCGTCCCCGCGCCCGTGGTCGGCACGCCGGGGCGCGGCCCGGGCTCCCGGGACACCCGGCCGGTGACGGCCCCGACCGTTCCCACCCGCCCGGGTCGTGGGAGGCTGGTCCGGTGATCGTGCTGGTGCTGGTCGGGTTCCTCGCCGGCCTGGTGACGGGCATCTCCCCGTGCATCCTGCCCGTCCTACCGGTCATCTTCGCCTCCGGTGCGGCCAGCGGCGTGGACGGACCGGCGTCCGAGCCGTCGCCGATCCCGGTCGACGGGCGGACCCCGGTGGCCGTGGCTGCCGGCGCTCCCGCCGGGCGTAGGCCGGACCCGCCGCCGGCGACGGGTGGCGGCACGCCGTCCCCTTCCACGGCTACGACGGCGCCCGTGGCGGGTCGGGGACCGGGTACGGCGCGACAACGCCTCGACGCCGCACGCCGACGCCGGCGTCCGTTTGCCGTCGTCCTCGGGCTGGTCCTCAGCTTCTCGGTCTTCACCCTGCTCGGGACATGGCTGCTCGGCGCCCTCGGACTGCCCGACGACTTCCTGCGTTGGCTGGGGATCGCCCTGCTCGCCGCCATCGGTCTGGGGCTCGTCGTCCCGCCGGTGGGGGACCTGCTCGAGCGGCCGTTCGCCCGGCTGTCGGCCGGCCGGCAGGTGACCGAGGGCGGCGGTCTGGTCCTCGGTCTCAGCCTGGGCCTGGTGTTCGTGCCCTGCGCCGGTCCGGTCCTGGCCACCATGACCGTCGTCGGCGACCAGCACCACATCGGCTGGTCGGCCGTGCTCCTGACCGCCTCGTTCGCCGTCGGGGTGGCGGTGCCCCTGCTCCTGTTCGCCCTGGCCGGACGGTACCTGGCGGCCCGGATGCGCTCGGTGCGGACGCACGCGGCCACCGTCCGCCGGGTGGTGGGGGTCGTACTGGTGGCGACCGCCGTGGTGCTGGCGTGCAACTGGACCGACGGGGTCCAACGGGCCCTGCCCGGCTACACCGACTCGTTGACCAAGCACCTCGAGGCCAACCCGTCGGCCACCCGGGCACTGGACGGGGTCCGCGGGATCGCGGGCGGCGGCTCCCTGGCGAACTGCACCGACGCCAGCCCGGTCCTCCAGGAGTGTGGACGGGCCCCGGCCTTCGCCGGCATCACCACCTGGCTGAACACGCCGGGCGACCGTCCGCTGACCGTGGCCGGCCTCCGGGGCCGCGTGGTCCTGGTCGACTTCTGGACGTACTCCTGCATCAACTGCCAGCGGTCGCTGCCCCACGTCGAGGCGTGGGACGCGGCCTACGCGAAGGACGGGCTGACCGTGGTCGGCGTGCACACCCCCGAATTCGACTTCGAGCACGTGGTGTCGAACATCACCCGGGCCGCCGCCCAGCTCGGCGTGCACTACCCGATCGCCGTGGACAACGACGACGACACGTGGAACAACTACCAGAACAACTACTGGCCGGCCGAGTACCTGATCGACGCCTCGGGGACGGTCCGCCACGTCGATTACGGTGAGGGCCAGTACGGCCAGACCGAGACGTTCATCCGCCAGCTGCTGGTGGCGGCCCATCCGACCGTGGCGCTGCCGCCTCGCACCGACGTCGCCGACACGGAGCCCCGGGACCCGACCACCCCGGAGAGCTACCTGGGCTACCACTACGGCGAGTCCGGCCTCGCCGGCGAGAGCGTGCAGCCCGACGCCATGTCGACCTACGCGCCGCCCGACCCCGTGCCCCAGGACACCTTCGCCTTCGGCGGCCGGTGGGACGTCGGGTCCGAGGGGGCGGTGGCCGGGGAGGGCGCCACGCTCGAGCTCCGGTTCCAGGCCCAGGACGTCTACCTCGTGCTGGGCGGCCGGGGCACGGTGGCCGTGCGCGTCGACGGGACCACCACCCGGACCGTGGTCGTGGGTGGCGAGCCGAAGCTCTACCAGCTCGTGGGTCCGGGGCCCTACCGCTCGGGGCTGCTGACCCTGTCCGTGTCGCCGGGAGTCGAGGCCTACGACTTCACCTTCGGGTAGCGCTCACCGGGGCCGCGGCGGTGCCGACCACCCGGGGCCCACCGGTTGACAGGCCGGGTCGGGAGGCGTAGGACTGGGCGCACGTCGAGGAGAGGACCGTCCGTGCGCGTTCGTCCGACACCGCGAGGGCGACCGCCGCTGCGTGGGGCGTCCGGTCCCCGTGCCGTCCTGGCTGCCGCAGCACTGGCCGCCGTCATCTTGGGCGCCGCCGGCTGCAGCTCCGGCACGTCGGCCACGTCGGCCACCACGACCCCGGCCACCACGACCCCGGCCACCACCGGAGGATCGTCCGGCGCCTCCGACGTGGTCTCCGCCGCGTCTCGGGGGTCCCTGGGGGAGGTCCTGGTCGACGGGCAGGACGGAGCCACGCTCTACCGGTACACGCCGGACGGGACCGGGACTCCGACGTGCACGGGCGGGTGCGCCACGACCTGGCCACCGCTCACCGTGCCGGCGGGGACGACGACGGTCACGTCGGGGGCGGGTGTCCCGTCCGGCGCCCTCGGGACCGTCAGCCGGTCGGACGGTTCCCTCCAGGTCACCTTCCGGGGCATGCCGCTCTACCGCTACGCGGGGACACCTCCCCCGGCGACACGAACGGCCAGGGGGTCGGCGGGATGTGGTTCGTCGTGCACCCGACGGACACCGGCACGGGGACCACCACCCCGACGACCCGCGCATCGGGTTACTGACCCGGGTGCCGGACCCGGGATCCGGGGCCGTGACCCGCACCGCACGCCGGAGTCGTGTATGGTTGCCCCCTCGCACGGAGTCGCCCTTCTCGGGTGGGGGAGCCCCCACCCGATTGACATGCCGGCCCCGATGCGATAGTGTGACTAGTCCCGGTGAACGCCCCTCGGGGTGGCGCCA
>CAWFDU010000001.1:245000-439797 GCA_963814655.1 uncultured Acidimicrobiales bacterium
AGGTGCATCAGAACCTTCACGGAGTTACAAATCCAATCTGCATAGTGGAAGCATCCAGGAAAGATGCGCCGAAGAGGGTAACAGCCCCGTACGCGAAATGCATTGGACTCCGATCGGAGTTCCCGAGTAGCGCCGGATCCGGGAAAGCCGGCGTGAATCTGCGAGGACCACCTCGTAAGGCTAAGTACTCACAGGCGACCGATAGTGAACTAGTACCGTGAGGGAAAGGTGAAAAGTACCCCGGGAGGGGAGTGAAATAGTACCTGAAACCGTTGACTTACAAACAGTCAGAGCGTCGTCGGCACTTCGGTGCCGGCCGTGATGGCGTGCCTTTTGAAGAATGAGCCAACGAGTTACGGTGTGTGGCGAGGTTAACCAGAGATGGGGAGCCGAAGCGAAAGCGAGTCTTAATAGGGCGAATTAGTCGCATGCTGTAGACCCGAAGCCGAGTGAGCTAGCCATGGGCAGGCTGAAGCGGGGGTAAGACCCCGTGGAGGGCCGAACCCACCCTGGTTGAAAACAGGGGGGATGACCTGTGGTTAGGGGTGAAAGGCCAATCAAACTCGGTGATAGCTGGTTCTCCCCGAAATGCATTTAGGTGCAGCGTCGGGCGTTCAGCATCGGAGGTAGAGCACTGAATGGGCTAGGGGGCCTACAAGCTTACTGACCCCAATCAAACTCCGAATGCCGATGCTTTAGAGCCTGGCAGTGAGACTACGAGGGATGAGCTTCGTTAGTCGAGAGGGAAACAGCCCAGACCGCCAGCTAAGGCCCCTAATTATTAACTAAGTGGAAAACGATGTGGGAACGCGAAGACAGCCAGGAGGTTGGCTCAGAAGCAGCCATCCTTAAAAGAGTGCGTAATAGCTCACTGGTCGAGTGGTCCTGCGCGGACAATGTAACGGGGCTCAAGTTAATAGCCGAAGCTGCGGATTTCTGTACCACCTGAACTTGTTCAGGAGTCATGGTGCGGGAGTGGTAGGGGAGCGTCGATCCTGCAGAGAAGCGGCGGTGGAAACCGTCGTGGAGCGTGGTCGAGTGAGAATGTTGGTATGAGTAGCGAGAGAGGGGTGAGAAACCCCTCCGCCGTAAGCCCAAGGGTTCCTGGGGAAGGCTAATCCTCCCAGGGTAAGTCGGGAGCTAAGGCGAGGCCGAGAGGCGTAGTCGATGCACAACTGGTTGATATTCCAGTACTTCCGTGTCCGCGCCCAATCCAATTCCGGTGTCCTAAGGGGCTGTCCTTCGGGGCGAACCGACCGACCCAGAGGCGGATAGCGAAGGAGGGACGCAGGAGGGTAGGTGAGCCCAGGCGTTGGTTGTCCTGGGGTAAGCGTGTAGGGAGGGGTCTAGGCAAATCCGGACCCCATGTTCCTGAGACGCGATGCCGAGCCACACCAGGCGAAGTCACTGATCCCATGCTGCCGAGAAAAGCTTCTAGCGAGCTGGCACGGAACCCGTACCCCAAACCGACACAGGTGGGCGGGTAGAGAATACCAAGGCGATCGGGAGAACTGTGGTTAAGGAACTCGGCAAAATACCTCCGTAACTTCGGGAGAAGGAGGGCCTCACTAGGATGACGGACTTCGCGTCCTGAGTCTGAAGGGGCCGCAGAGAATAGGGGAAAGCGACTGTTTACTAAAAACACAGGAGCGTGCGAAGTCGTAAGACGATGTATACGCTCTGACGCCTGCCCGGTGCCGGAAGGTTACGGGGAAGGGTTAGCCCTCGGGCGAAGCTCTGAACCTAAGCCCCGGTAAACGGCGGCCGTAACTATAACGGTCCTAAGGTAGCGAAATTCCTTGTCGGGTAAGTTCCGACCTGCACGAATGGCGTAACGACTTTCCTACTGTCTCAACCACAGACCCGGCGAAATTGAAGTACGAGTAAAGATGCTCGTTAGCTGCATCAGGACGGAAAGACCCCGTGGACCTTTACTACAGCTTGCTATTGAGTTTTAGTTCATATTGTGTAGGATAGGTGGGAGACTTTGAAGCATTGGCGCCAGCCAGTGTGGAGTCAACCTTGAAATACCACCCTTTATGTGCCGGAACCCTAACCTCGGCCCGTTATCCGGGTCAGGGACAGTGTCAGGTGGGTAGTTTGACTGGGGCGGTCGCCTCCTAAAACGTAACGGAGGCGCCCAAAGGTTCCCTCAGGCTGGTTGGCAATCAGCCGTCGAGTGCAATGGCACAAGGGAGCTTGACTGCGAGACCTACAAGTCAAGCAGGTGCGAAAGCAGGGCATAGTGATCCAGCGGTTGCTTGTGGAAGCGCCGTTGCTCAACGGATAAAAGGTACCCCGGGGATAACAGGCTCATCTTCCCCAAGAGTCCATATCGACGGGAAGGTTTGGCACCTCGATGTCGGCTCGTCGCATCCTGGGGCTGAAGCCGGTCCCAAGGGTTGGGCTGTTCGCCCATTAAAGCGGTACGCGAGCTGGGTTTAGAACGTCGTGAGACAGTTCGGTCCCTATCCGATGCAGCCGTAGGAGATTTGAGGAAGGCTATCCCTAGTACGAGAGGACCGGGATGGACGAAGCTCTCGTGTGCCAGTTGTCCTGCCAAGGGCACGGCTGATTAGCGACCTTCGGGTGGGATAAGCGCTGAAAGCATCTAAGCGCGAAGCTCGTTCCAAGATGAAATCTCCCACAGGGTTAACCTGGTAAGGCCCGTGGCCAGACGACCACGTTGATAGGCCGGAAGTGTACGTGCGGTAACGCATTCAGCTGACCGGTACTAATCGGCCGAGGGCTTGGGAACTTGCTCGTGCTCGCTATGGAACGCTCAGGGTGACCCTATCGGGGTCACACCGGGCCTTGAGGTCGACCCTGTCGGGGTCTCGCACCTCGGCTCGAGGGCGCACAGTTTCCGGTGGCCATGGCGACGGAGATACACCCGTTCCCATTCCGAACACGGCAGTTAAGCCTGCCAGCGCCGATGGTACTTGGGGGGTAGCCCCCTGGGAGAGTAGGACGCCGCCGGGATTTCTCTGAAGAAGCCCCCCGCCCTGCGGGGGGCTTCTTCGCGTCCGCGGGCGTCGGCGGTCAGTCGGCGACCAGGCGTTCCACGGTGCGCAGGCGGCCGGCCATGGCCTGGAGCAGCTTGCGCACCAGGGTCGGCGTGGCCTCCAGCACCCGGTCGAAGTCGCGTCGGCGGATCACCAGCAGGGTCATGTCGGTGTCGCACACGACCGAGGCGAACCGCGGCCGGTTGTCGAGCAGTGCCAGCTCGCCGAAGAACTGGCCGGGGCCGAGGGTGTCGACGGTGCGCTTCCCGTGCCGGACCGAGGCCCGGCCCTCGACGATGACGAAGAACAGCAGTCCGGGCTCACCCTGCTCGACGAGGAGGGTGCCGGCGGGGACGTCGACCCTCTCGACGACCTTGTGGATCCGGCGCAGTTCGGCCTGGGAGCAGCCGCCGAAGAGCCAGATGCCCCGGAGGTCGGGCTGCACCGTGGTGGATCGCATGGTCGGAGGCTACCGGGCGGGGTGCTCGACGCGAGGTCCGCCGGTCCCGCGCCGCGCCCGCCGCCGCCGCTCAGCCCGGTGCCACGTCACCCGTCTCGACGAACGACTTCAGGTCCGAGACCACCCGCGGCCAACCCTCGGTGATCAGACGGCGCACGGTCCCGTCGACCAGCAGGTCGCTGTGGGTGACGGTGAGCTTCACCAGTTCGCCGGCCGGCTCGAGGTCGAAGGTGGCCACCGAGCGCGGCTCGGCCTCGATGACGGCCCGCAGCCCGTCGTCGAACCCTACGGCCCGGGCCCACTCGGGGGAGAACGTGTGCCAGGTGAACGACAGCCGTCGGGGCGGATCGGCGACCAGCACGACCTGGTCCGGGTGGGTGATCGCCACCCCCCGATGGTGCCAGGTCATCGGCGAACCGGGTGTCCACGCCGAGTCGACGGAGGTCCCCTGCCACCACCGACGGGTGAAGGCGGGATCGGTGAGCGCCCGCCACAGGTCCTCGGGCGTCGTGCGGATGTAGGCGACGTAGACGAACTCGGTCGTCCTCGGTGTCGGTTCGGTCACGGTGGTTCCCTCCAGTGCTCGTCTGAGGTCGGCCAGCGCCTCGAGGCGACCCCGGTCGAAGCGGTCGATCCAGCGCTCGGCGAGGTCGTTGATGGGGACGGGGTTCAGGAAGTGCAGCTTCCTGCGGCCCCGGCGCACGGTGGCCACCAGGTCGGCCGCCTCGAGGACCGCGAGGTGCTTGCTGACCGACTGCCGGGCCAGGTGCACCCCGGCGCAGAGCTCCTGGAGCGACTGGCCGTTCGTGGTCCGCAGCGCGTCGAGCAGCTGCCGGCGCGTGGGGTCGGCCAGCGCCCGGAACACCTCGTCGGCCCCGGCGGGGGCGTACGGTGCCGCGGCGGTGACCACGGTGGCGGGTGCCCGGGCCTCGGGTGGCACGTCCGGCTCAGCCCCGGTGGGTGCGCAGACGGACCGTGGGGACGGGGACGTCCGTGCGGTCGGCGCGGCGGTGGCTGTCTGCCATGGGTGGACCTCCCGTCCCCGGACGGGCCCGGTGCGGGCCGCCCGCCGAGTATAGGCAACCAGGGGGGTGCATGACGACCGCCGGCGGCCCCGGTCGGGACGGTCAGACCAGGCCGTGGCCCCAGCGCTGGCCCTGCACCGTCCCGGGCGGACAGGCGAAGACGGCGCTGCCGGTGTGCACGACGTAGGCGCTCAGGGCGTCCTGGCCGGCGAGACGGGTCTGGACGCGTACGAACTGGTCGGCCGGGCGCCGCTGGAAGCAGAGGAAGTAGAGACCGGCGTCGAGCTCGCCGGTCGTGGGGTCGACGCCGTCGACGAAGCTGTACCCGCGGCGCAGGAGGGCCGCCCCGTGGTTGGTCGAGGGCGCGGCCACCCGGATGTGGGCGGACTCGGGGATGACCGGATCGCCGAAGCTGTCGACGGCGGCGAGGTCGACCGGGTCGTGCTCGTGGCGTGCGCCGAGGGGTGCCCCGCTGTCCTTCACCCGCCCGATGGTCCGTTCCTGGTCCTCGAGGGTGCTCCGGTCCCACGCCTCGAGGTGCACGCGGATCCGGCGGGCCACCAGGTAGGAGCCGCCCCGCATCCACGGCTGGTCGGGGTCGTCGGCCCAGACGAACGAGTCCATGGCGGTCGGGTCGTCGGGCACGAGGTTGTCGGTGCCGTCCCGGAAGCCGAGGAGGTTGCGCGGGGTGGGGTCACCGCCGCCGGCCGACGCCGTCCGCCCGAATCCGGTCTGGAGGTAGCGCAGGGTGGCCGATCCGAAGGCGAGGCGCGTCAGGTTGCGGACGGCGTGGAACGCCACCTGGGCGTCGTCGGCGCAGGCCTGGACGCACAGGTCCCCGCCCGAGCGCGCCGGGTCGAGCTCGTCCCCCGGGAACGCCGGGAGGTCGATCAGGGCCTCGGGGCGCCGGTCGGCCAGACCGAACCGCCCGTCGAACAGCGAGGGACCGAACCCGACGGTCAACGTGAGCCGCGACGGGGCCAGGTCGAGCGCCTCGCCGGAGTCGGCCGGGGGGGAGACAGCCCCTCGGGCCCCTGGACCGCCAGTCCCCGCGTCATGCGCTCGGCTGCCGCTGTCCACGTGGCGAGCAGGGCGGCCAGGCCGGTCCGGTCGGCGGCGGTGACGTCGAAGGCGGCAAACGCGAGTCGCTCCTGCTCGGGGGTGGCGATTCCCGACTGGTGGGGACCGTGGAAGGGGAGGACGTCCCCGCCGGGCGCGGGTCCGGCACCGGCGTCCCCCGGGCCGACGGCCGCCGCGGCCAGGGCCGCGGCGGTGGCCGCGGCCGAGCCGGCCAGCAGCCGACGGCGGCTGAACGCGGGACCCCGATCGGCGGTCACGACGGTGTCCCCGCGGTGCCGAACGGGGCGAGCTCGCCCGCCAGTCGGGCCAGGGTGGCGGCGGTGGCGTCGAGCTCGCGGGCCAGGGCCAGCCGGGCCGCGGGGGGCGGCGCCGTGTCGACCACGGCGGTCGGGTCGCCGAGGGCGGACACGTCGGCGTCGAGCGCGGCGAACCGGGCGTCGACGGCGGCGGTGAGGGCCGGGTCCACGAGACGGGCCAGCGGCTGCACGGCCGAGAACGACCGGTGGGCGGCCTCCTCGGTGGCGGCCACGTCGACGAGGCCGAGGTGGGAGTACTGCTCCTGGCTGTCGGGGAGGGCGTCGTCGACCACCCAGTCCAGCTGGTCGACCGCCACGGCGCCGATGGCCTCCGGACCGAGGTGCTCGCGTCCGAGGAGGAACTCGGCCACCGGGGCCTGGGCCGCCAGGCTCGCCACGTCGGCGGCCAGCGGGCCCGAGGTCCACAGGTCCCGCTCGACGGCGTGCAGGCCGCCGAAGGTCTCCCCCGGTTCGACGTCGGTGGCCAGCTCGTCCAGGGACGGACCGTTGACGGAGTAGCCGTTGTCCAGGGCCCGGAACGCGTCGTAGTCGGCCTGGGCCGCGAGCTCGTCCCGTCGCCCCGCGGCGTCGTCGCCGTCGGCCGCGTCGATCTGGAGCCGGCCGACGGCCGCGGCGAACCCGGAGGTGGCGTCGTCGACCTCGGCGGAGAACGTGCGTCCGGCGGCGCGGGTGACGGCGGTCGTGGCCTCGGAGCCCGGCCGGTAGCCGGACGCGTAGGCCGCCGACGCGGCCGCCGACGCGGGGTCCGACGGCGGTCGTACCGACGGGGGCCGGGCGGCCGACGTGGAGCATCCGGCGCCGAGGACGGCCACCACCGCCACCGCTCCCACCGCCGTGCGGGCGCGGCGCGGCCGCCGCTGCTCGGTCGTGGTCGGTGTCCGGACGGTCTGGGTCATGGGCGGGTGGCGTTCCGGTGGCGACGCCGGGGGACCAGGGTAGGGCCCCGGGGACCGAAACGGTCGGCGGCGGCGTGGAGGTGGCGGGCGGGAGTGCGACCCGGGGACCCCGGGTGGACCCGGGTGCGCCGGGTAGACTGGGCCGATGTCGCCGAGCACCCCCTCTGGTCAGCCGCGCCCGCGCACGCCCGGAGGTGCCTCCCGGCCGGGTTCGGGCCGCCCGTCCGGCGGATCCTCCGGGTCCGGCGCACCGCGCCCGGGGGCACGGGCGGCGGGGGCACGGGCAGGCGCCCGACCGGCTCGGGGGGGCTCCGGCCGGACCGGCGGCTCCGGTTCCGGCCACGGCGGCGCCACCCGCGGCGTACCGGGGGCCCCCTCCGCCTCCGGCCGGCCGCCACGGCGGGACGGCGCCCCGTCCGGCTACCAGGGCAAGCGCACGTCCGACCGGTCGAAGGGTGCCCGGAGCGACCGGACCGACCGCACGGGCGGCACCGGCAGTCCCGGGTCGTCCCGTGCGGGTCGCCCGCCGGCCCGTGGCGGGGCGGCGGGCCGGGGTCGTGACCGTCCGGCCGGTGCCGACGAGCGCAGGACCGGCCAGGTCGTCCGCAAGGGGTGGGGGAGCGTCGCCCGCCGGGGGGCCTCCCAGGTCCGTGACGGCGTCGACCACGGGCCCGACGAGGACACGCCCGAAGGTCGGCGCCGCTCGAGGAGGCGGACCGACGAGTTCGTGCCCGAGGCCTTCGTCCGGGTCGACGACCGCAGGCGCGCCCACCCGGGCGGGGCCCCGGCCCCCGCCCACCGTCCGGTGCGCGAACCCGACGAACTCCCCGCCGACATCGCCCAGGAGCTGGCCACGGCGGCCGGACCCGACTGGAACGTCCTGCGGGCCCGGATCAGCGAGCGGATGGCGGCCGGCATCGGCGCCTACGAACGGGAGCGCTACCGGGACGCCGCCCGCATCCTGCGCACCGTGGTCGACGCCGTACCCAACGCCCCGTCGCCACGCGAGCTGCTCGGACTGGCCCAGTACCACCAGGGCAACTGGAAGGCGGCCCTGCCGAACCTCGAGCAGTTCGCCGCCCTCACCGGCTCGGTCGACCAGCACCCGGTGCGCATGGACTGCCACCGGGCCCTCGGTCGGCCCAAGCGGGTGGAGGCGCTGTACGAGGAGCTGCGCAGGGGGTCGCCCGATCCCGAGGTCCTGAGCGAGGGCCGGCTGGTCCTGGCCGGCACCCGGGCCGACCTCGGTGACCTCGCCGGAGCGGTCGCCCTGCTGACCGAGGCCGGCGCCGGCCGCCTGGTGCGGAACCCGGCCGAGCGCCACCTGCGCCAGTGGTACGTCCTGGCCGACCTGATGGAGCGATCCGGCGACCTGGCCAGGGCCCGGGAGCTCTTCGTGCGGATCCGGTCCGCCGACCCGGACGCCTACGACGTGGCCGACCGGCTGGATTCGCTGGGTCCCCCCACCCGGGCGCGACGGGCGCCCGACCGCACCCGCGACGCCCGTTAGGCTCTGCGGCCATGAGCCTCGAACAACTCCTCGGTGACGAAGCGGACTCGCTGCTGCACCACACCGCCACGGCGTTCCCGTCCGACCTGCTGACGCTCCCCGGCCCGACCGTGATCGACGACGTGTTCCGGGACTCGGACCGCTCGCCCACCGTGTTGCGCAACCTCGGCACGCTGTACCACACCGGGCGTCTCGCCGGCACGGGGTACGTGTCGATCCTGCCGGTCGACCAGGGGATCGAGCACTCGGCGGCGGCCAGCTTCGCCAAGTTCCCGGCGTACTTCGACCCGGCCCGCCTCTGCGACCTGGCCATCGCCGCCGACTGCAACGCCATCGCCACCACGCTCGGCGGACTGGGGATCGTGTCCGCGCCGCTACGTGCACCGCATCCCGTTCATCGTGAAGCTGAACCACAACGACTTCCTGAACTACCCGAACACGTACGACCAGGTCCTGTTCTCCGGGGTGGGCCAGGCCGCCGACCTCGGCGCCGTCGGGGTCGGGGCCACGATCTACTTCGGCTCCGAGGGGGCCGACCGTCAGATCGTCGAGGTGTCCCGGGCCTTCGCCGAGGCCCACCGCCTCGGGATGTTCACCGTGCTGTGGTGCTATCTGCGCAACGGCGCCTTCAAGCAGGGGGGCACCGACTACCACGTCTCGGCCGACCTCACCGGCCAGGCCAACCACCTGGGCGTCACCATCGAGGCCGACATCATCAAGCAGAAGCAGCCGGAGAACAACGGCGGCTACGACGCCCTGGCCTTCGGCAAGACCGACCCGCTCGTCTACTGCGGAGCTCACCACCGACCATCCGGTCGACCTGACCCGCTGGCAGGTCGTGAACTGCTACGCCGGTCGCATCCCGCTGATCAACTCCGGTGGGGAGTCCAAGGGGGCCGACGACCTGGCCCAGGCCGTCCGTACGGCCGTGGTCAACAAGCGGGCGGGCGGGGCCGGGTTGATCGTGGGCCGCAAGGCGTTCCAACGGCCGACCGACGAGGGCGCGGCCCTCATCCACGCCATCCAGGACGTCTACCTGGACCCCGAGGTCACCATCGCCTGAGCCGTTGGTCCGGTCGCCGGTGACCGCTCCGGGCGGCGGTAGTGTCGTGGGGGACCCGTCGCCTTCCCGCGGCGTGCGTCCGGGACCGGAGCGCCTCCGAGCGGGGTCCGGTCCGACCGAGGGACGCCGGCCTCCGGCTCCCGTGAGCGCTCGGGCAGTACGAAGGGGAGCAAGGTGTCCGACACCACCACCGACGCGACGTCCCACCACCTGATCGACCGCGTGGTCATCCGGTTCGCCGGCGACTCCGGCGACGGCATGCAGCTGGCC
The DNA here is from genome assembly GCA_963814655.1 of uncultured Acidimicrobiales bacterium. Taxonomy (GTDB): domain Bacteria; phylum Actinomycetota; class Acidimicrobiia; order Acidimicrobiales; family RAAP-2; genus Bog-756. Next base: position 254,627 of record CAWFDU010000001.1, read on the forward strand.
GGCGACCGCTTCACGACGTCCTCCGCCCTCCTGGGCAACGACCTGGCCACGTTCCCGGACTTCCCCGCCGAGATCCGGGCGCCGGCCGGCACCCTGGCCGGCGTGTCGGCCTTCCAGGTCCACATCTCCGACCACACCATCTCGACCCCGGGCGACTCCCCCAACGTCCTGGTGGCCATGAACCCCGCGGCCCTGCGGGCCAACGTGGCCGCCCTGCCCCAGGGTGCCACCATCATCGTGAACTCCGACGCCTTCGACGAGCGCAACCTCCACAAGGCGGGCTACGAGGGCGACCCGCTGGCCGACGGTTCGCTGTCGGCGTTCACCGTGTACGAGGTGCCGATGACGTCGATCACGACCGAGTCGTCCAAGGAGATCGGGGTCAAGCCGCGCGACGCCGAGCGTTCCAAGAACTTCTTCGCCCTCGGACTGATCAGCTGGCTCTACACCCGGCCGGTCGAGCCGACCCTGGCGTGGATCGCCGAGAAGTACGCGGCCAAGGAGCTGGTCAAGGAGGCCAACCTCCGGGCGTTCAAGGCGGGGTACCACTTCGGCGAGACGGCCGAGCTGTTCGAGTCGTCCTACGAGGTGAAGCCCGCCGTCCTCGAACCCGGCGAGTACGCCAACGTGACCGGCAACACGGCGGTGGCGTGGGGTCTCGTGGCGGCGTCGCTGCGGAGCGGGCTGCCGTTGTTCCTCGGGACCTACCCGATCACCCCGGCCTCGGACATCCTCCACGAGCTGTCCAAGCACAAGCAGTTCGGGGTGCGCACGTTCCAGGCCGAGGACGAGATCTCCGGCATCGGCGCCGCCCTCGGCGCCGCCTTCGGCGGGGCGCTCGGGGTGACCACCACCTCCGGGCCGGGGATCGACCTCAAGTCGGAGATGATGGGCCTGGCCATCAGCCTCGAGCTGCCCCTGCTCATCGTCGACGTCCAGCGCGGCGGGCCGTCCACCGGGCTGCCGACCAAGACCGAGCAGGCCGACCTCCTGCACGCCATGTACGGGCGCCACGGCGAGGCGCCGATGCCGATCATCGCCGCCCGCACGCCGTCGCACTGCTTCGAGGCCACCCTCGAGGCCGTCCGCATCGCCGTCACGTACCGGACGCCGGTGATGCTGCTCTCCGACGGCTACCTGGCCAACGGGACCGAGCCGTGGCGCCTTCCCGACCTCGAGGACCTGCCCACGATCGACCCCGGGTTCGCCACCGGCCCGAACCACGTCGACGACGACGGGCACGAGGTGTTCTGGCCGTACCTGCGGGACCCCGCCACCCTGGCCCGACCCTGGGCCCCGCCCGGCCTGGCCGGGCTCGAGCACCGCATCGGCGGTCTCGAGAAGTCCGACGGCTCGGGCAACGTCTCCTACGACGGGGCCAACCACGAGCGGATGACGCGGCTCCGGGCGGCCAAGATCGCCGGGATCGCCGCGGACATCCCCCCCACCGACGTGGACCACGAGGACGGCGCCACCGTGCTGGTGATCGGCTGGGGCTCGACCTACGGTGCCATCGCCGCCGGCGTCCAGCGGGTGCGCGCCCGGGGCCTCAAGGTGGACCAGGCCCACCTCGTCCACCTGAACCCCTTCCCGGCCGACCTCGGCGACGTGCTGCGCCGCTACGAGCGCGTGCTGGTGCCCGAGGTGAACCTCGGGCAGCTGTCCCGGCTGCTCCGGGCCGAGTACCTGGTGGACGCCGTCTCCCTCACCCAGGAGTCCGGCATCCCGTTCCGGGCCGCCACCATGGAGGCCGCCATCCTGCAACTGATCGACGACACGGCCGATGACACGGCCGACGGGGGGACCGACCGATGACCGACGTGACCGAGGCCGTGCCCGTGCCGCTCACCACCCGCAAGGACTGGTCCTCGGACCAGGAGGTGCGGTGGTGCCCGGGGTGCGGCGACTACTCCATCCTGGCCGCCGTGCAGATGCTGATGCCCGACCTCGGCGTCCGGCGGGAGTCGACGGTGTTCCTGTCGGGCATCGGCTGTGCCGCCCGCTTCCCGTACTACATGAACACGTACGGGATGCACTCCATCCACGGCCGGGCCCCGGCCATCGCCACCGGACTGGCCACCACCCGTCCCGACCTCGACGTCTGGGTCGTCACCGGGGACGGCGACGCCCTGTCCATCGGGGGCAACCACCTCATCCACGCCCTGCGCCGCAACGTGGACCTCACCATCCTGCTGTTCAACAACCAGATCTACGGCCTGACCAAGGGCCAGTACTCGCCGACCTCCGAGATGGCCAAGGTGACCAAGTCGACCCCGTTCGGCTCGCTCGAGCACCCGTTCAACCCCCTGAGCCTGGCTCTCGGGGCCGAGGCGGGGTTCGTGGCCCGCACCCACGACATGGACCGCAAGCACATGATGGAGACGTTCCGCCGGGCGCACGCGCACAAGGGCGCCTCGTTCGTGGAGATCTACCAGAACTGCAACGTGTTCAACGACGGCGCCTTCGAGGCCATCACCGGCAAGGACCACCGGGCCGACATGCTGATCCCGCTGGTCCACGGTGAACCCATCCGCTTCGGGTCCGAGGGCCAGTTCGGCGTGGTCATGGACCCCGACGGCTCGGTCGAGGTGGTCGAGGTGGCCGACGTGGGCGAGGACGCGCTCCTGGTGCACGACGAGCACAAGGAGAACCCGGGTCTGGCCTTCCAGCTCAGCCGGCTCTCGCGGGGACCGTTCGAGCCGACGCCCATCGGGGTGTTCCGCGACGTGGAGCACGAGGAGTACGGCGAGCAGATGGCCGAGCAGATCGCCGCGGCCACCGAACGCCGGGGTACCGGCGACTTCGGTGCCCTCCTGCGGTCGGGCTCGTCCTGGACCGTCTCGTAGGGACGGTCGGGCCGGACGGACGGCGGGCACGGTGGAGACCTTCGTACTGCTCCTGCGGGGGATCAACGTCGGTGGGCGCAACCGCCTGCCCATGGCCGACCTGTGCTCGCTGGTCGGCGGGCTCGGAGCCACCGACGTGCGCACCCACCTGCAGAGCGGCAACGTGGTCTGCTCGGCTGGCGGCCCGGCGTCCGGGCTGGCCGGTTCGCTCTCGGCGGCACTGCGCGAGCAGCGGGGGCTGACGGTGCCGGTCGTGGTGCGTACCGCACGGGCGTGGTCGGCGATGGTGGCGGCCAACCCGTTCGCCGCCGAGCCGGACGCGCCGGGATCACTGCACGTCACGTTCCTGGACGGGGTGCCCGGGGCCGACGGGGTGGCGGGACTCGAGGCGGCGTCGTCCACCTTCGCCCCCGACCGGTTCGCGGTGGTCGGTCCCGACGTCTTCCTCCACGTACCGGGCAGCTATGCGGACACCGGGCTGCAGAACGCCGTGCTGGAGAGGCGGCTCGGCCGGACGGCCACCACGAGGAACTGGCGCACGGTGCGTGCGCTCGCCGACCTGGCCGGCGCCGGCTAGCTAACCGTCCGCGGCCGGAGCGGCCCCCTGGTAGGTGGCGTAGTCGCCGTCGCCGGTCAACACCAGGCAGAACTGCGTGGTCGGGCACGACAGGGCGGTCCCGTCGCCCGTGTAGGCGGTCGGGGTGGGGACGACCTTCTGGGGCGCGCCCCACGTGCCGTCGGTCGAGCGCAGGACGTCGCCGTAGGCGTCGGCGGCCACGCACACCCCGCTCGACGGGCACGACACCGCGTCGAGGCCGCCGTCGGGGTCCACGGCCCGGGGCGCGCTCCACCCCGTCCCGGGCGACCGGGTCGACACCGAGGTCCCGTGGACGGCGGTGCAGGTGCCGGCGGCGGGGCACGCGACCGCGGTGTCGCCCGACGTGACCGACGCCCACGGGCCCGCCGTGGCCGACCACGTGGTGCCGTCCCAGTCGAGTTCGGTCCCGGCGACCAGTGCCGTGCACGACGTGGACGACGCGCACGACACCCCCACCCGGCCGTACTGGAACAGGTCCACCGTGTCCGAGCCGACGCGCGTGGTGAACACCTGGGGCGCCGACCACGTGGTCCCCTGCAGCGTGGCCACGTGCCCGGTGTTGTCGACGTAGGCGCAGAACGTCGGCGACGGGCACGACACGTCGGCCGTCCGCGCGTCGGCGTGTCCCGGCCCGGGATCGGCCGGGTTGGCCGCCGGCACCGGCGCGGCGGCCAGGGCCGACGGCGGCCACCAGTTCGTCCCGTCGCCGAGCGCGGTGTGCCCGCTGCCGTCGACGACGGCGCACAGCGGGCCGTCCGTGCAGGCGATCGCCGGGAGCCACGGCGGTGGGGCGACGCCGGGCGCGGTGGGGTAGTAGGTGGCCGGCGTGCCCCAGGTGGCGCCGTCCCACGCCGTCACGGTGCCGGGACCGATGGAGTCGGCGGCGTCGGCCTGGTTGGCACCCCCGCCCGCGGCCAGGCAGAACACGTCGGAGATGCACGAGACCGACGTGAACCCGCCGGCGGGCGGCAGCACGGTGGCGGGCCGGGACCAGCCGACGGCGGCCACGACCGGCGTCGGCACCGTGGTCGGGACGGCCGACGGCAGTGTGGTGGTCGGGGCCGACGTCGTCGTCGGCGCCGCCGTGGTCGTGGTCGGCACCACCCGTCGCACCGGTGCCGTCGATGCGCTGCAGCCCGCCGCCACCAGGGCGGCCACCGCCGTCAGGGTCAGGGCGGTGGTCCTCGCCCCGCGTCGTGCTGCCGTCACTGACCCTCCGAGTCGGTCCGTCCCCCGGTGCCGCCGGGACAGGCTACCGGCGGGCCGGCGGGCGAGGGGGTCGGGTCCGGTCAGTCCGGGTCGAGGGGCCGGAAGACCATGCCGGTGCGGGGTTTCGGGTGGAAGAACGTGCTCTTCGGCGGCATCCGGCGGCGCGCACGGGCCCAGTCGCCGATCTGGTCGATCCGCACCGGGGGCAGCAGGACGGCGGCCTGGGCCTCGTCGGCGGCCACGGCGGCGACGGCGGACGGCCAGCTGTTGGCGAAGGCCAGCTCGTGGTCGGGCAGCTCGGCGACGGCCAGGGCCACCATCGATGCGTACAGGTCCGAGCCGGCCGCCTCGGCGGTCCCGTCCTTCGGGTGGAGCAGCCAGCAGCCCGACGCCATCACCAGCGCCAGGGCCGAGGAGTCGCCGAGGGCGGCCGTCGTGCGGTCGTCGAAGTCGCCGGCGCGGGCCACGTCGAACCACGAGGCGAACACGTCGACCAGGTCGAGCCCGTCGGGCAGCCCCGACAGCAGGCGGTGGATGGGCCCCACCGACAGGACGTCGTCGGCCAGCTCCACCACCAGGGCGAGGACCCCGTCGGCCCCCGGGGTGTCCGCGCCGGCGCCGGCGTGGTAGGCGGAGGCCACGGCCAGGCGGTGGTGGCCGTCGGCCACCACGACCGGTGCGGTCGCCACCCGTCCGGACACGGCGGCCACGGCGTCCGGTTCGTCGAGCACCCACAGCTCGTGACGCACGCCGTCGTCGTCGACGGCGACGGCCGCCGGGGCGGCACCCACGTCGAGGAGCGCCGTCAGGCCCGGGGCGAGCGACAGGCCCCAGATGGGCGAGAGGTTGACCCGGGTGGCGCACAGCAGCTCGAGGCGGTCGGTCCTGGCCTTCGGGAGCGTCTCCTCGTGGGGGAGGATCTCCGAGGCGCTCGCCTCCTCGAGGCCGAGCACCCCGAGCACGCCCAGGGTGACCGAGCCGTCGGGTGCCGTCATCCGGTACGGATAGAGGGCGGGCACGGCGTCACGGACCAGGATGCCTCCGGACGTCCACGCCGCCAGTCGGGCGGCGGCGGCGGCGTAGCGGTCGTCGCCCGTGCGGGGATCCGGCTCGGGGAGCTCCACCAGGATGGCGTTGGCGCTGTGCCGGGCGGCGAGGGTCGCACGCTCGACCGGGCCCACCACGTCGTAGGGCGGGGCCACCACCTTGCCGATCTCGACCCGGGCCGGGTCGTACCGCAGGCCGCGGAAGGGGGAGAAGCGGGGCATGGGCACTGACTAGCACACGCCGGCCACCACCACCGGGGGAACGTGCCCCGGACCCGTCGCCCACCTACCATTGCCGGCATGGACGCCACCGCCGACTACGCCGATCCGAGGGTCCGGTGCACCGCAGCGGGGATCGAGGTGCGGGGCTACTACTTCCCGTGGGGCACCAAGCACATCCCCTACGCCGCCGTCCGCTCCCTCGTGCGGGTGGACCTGACGGCGGCACGGGGGCGGGCCCGCATCTGGGGGACGGCCAACCCCGGCTACTGGGCCAACCTCGACCCGGGCCGGCCGAGGAAGGCGACCGGTTTCGTCCTCGACCTCGGGCACCGGGTGAAGCCGTTCCTGACCCCCGACGACCCCGACGCCTTCGAGGCCGCCGTGCGGGAGCGGGCCGGGCTCGATCCGGCCCCGGGCGGCCCCGCGGCCCGCGGCCCGTTGATCTGACGGTCGTCCCCCCGGTCCGGGTTCGTCAGGTGGACGGGCCGTACGCGTAGACGTCCCACCGTTCGAGGGTGTCCCACCCGGTGGCCTCGTAGAGCGGCAGGCCGGCCGGGGTGGCGCCCAGCAGCGCCTCCGCCGCCCCGTCCGCCGCGGCCTGCGCCAGGGCGTGGCCGAGCACGGCGCGGCCGTACCCGGCGCGGGCGAACCGCCCGGGGGTGGCCATGCACCAGATGCAGGCGGCGTCGTCCACCACGTGGGAGACGACCGTCGACACCGGGGTCCGGTCCTCGACCAGGAGCCACACCCGGGCCGTGGTGCCCCCGTCCCGGGCGAGTCCGGCGATCGGCGCGACCACCGACCCGTCCAGGTCGAAGGCCTCGGCCAGCAGGCGGCTGACGTCGTCGACGTCGTCGCCCACCGCCTGGTGCACGCGGCGGTCGAACCCGTCGTCCCGTCCTCCGAGGGCGGTGGACATGAACGGCATCGTGCCGTCGGGCCCGGCGGGTCCCCCGATCCCACCCGCGGGCGTCGCCCGCCACCAGGACGGTCGTCGGGGCGCCCGACGAGGCGACGACGGCGAGCGCGGCGTCGCGGACCGTCGGGTCGTCCCGATCGAGCAGCGCCAGGTTGGCGTCGTGGGACGGGGAGCCGCTGAGGGCGAGCCACCACCCGGGGCCCGAGTCGGCCACGGGCCGGGGTCCGCCCGCTAGCAGGGCCTGCGCGCTTCGACCCATCCGTTCCCGTCGGTCCACGATCGCCCGATCGTCCATGGGTGCCACCCTTCCGCCGACGGCCGGTCCGCCGGTCCGACCCGCACGGTAGCGCTCCGGGGACTCCGGGTACTCCGGGTACGCCCGCACCCGCAGCGGTGCGTCAGGCGTACCGGGCGATCAGGGCGGCGAGGGCGGCGGCGCCGTCCGGGTTCAGGTGGACCTGGTCGGCGGTGAACCACTCGGGGTGCGGTGACGACAGCGCGTACCAGTCGGCCAGCACGGCGACCCCCGGGTAGCGGGCCACGCCGGCCGCCAGCACGGCGTTGTCGGCGGCGGTCCAGGGCCGGGGGACGTCGACGTTGACGAACACCACGCGGGCCACCCCCTGCGCCGCCTGCATCATGGCGTCGACGTCGGCGTCGGTCACCGCCCCGTTGGTGCCCAGCTCGACCACGAGGACCCGGCCCAGGGTTCCGGCGGCCCGGTCGGCCTGGACCACCGCGATCCCCGCCTCGAACTGACGGCTCACCAGGCCGTCGACGGACACCCCGGGCACGTCGGCCGACAGCTCGGGCCCGATGTCCAGCATGAGGGAGTCGCCCACCGCCGTCACCGGTCCGGGGACCGGGGGCGCCGACGAGGGCGCGGTGGTGGTGGGTGCCGCGGTGGGGGACGGCGGCACGGTCGTGGTCGACGTGGTCGCGACGGCGCCCGACCCGCGGTCGGCCTCCGGCGGGCCCGCACCCGACGACGCCGCCGGCTCCGGCACCGGGCCGGCGGCCGCGGGGGTGGTGGCGTGCGAGTTCTCGGCCGACCCGACGCCCACCAGGGCGGCCAGCACGACCAGCAGCACGATCCCGATGACCCGGTCGATCCGGTCGATACCCGACACGTCCCCAGTGTGCCCCACCGTCCGGTCGGACCCAAGGCCCCGTCCCCCCGGGCGGTCGGGCCGCCCTCGGTCCCTACGGGTACGGGCGTCCTCGTAGACTCCTCTGCGTGGACGGCGTCGAGGCGAGGCCTGTGACTGCGAACGGCGGCATCGGGGTGCCGGGTCCCCGGTCGGACGGACCGGGGGGACTCGACCGCATCTGGACCGTGCCCAACGTCGTCACGATGGTCCGGCTGGCCTGCATCCCGCTCTACGTGTGGCTGCTCTTCGGCGCCGACCGGCAGTCGGAGGCGGCGATCCTGCTCGCCGTGCTCGGGGCGACCGACTGGATCGACGGCTACGTCGCCCGACGGTTCCACCAGGTCTCGACGCTCGGCAAGGTGCTCGACCCGGTGGCCGACCGGGTGCTGGTGGTGACCGCCGTGGTCACCATCATGATCCAGGGCGCCGTCCCGGTCTGGTTCGGCGTGGCCACGCTGCTCCGCGAGGTGGTCGTGTCGGGCGCCGTCCTGCTGCTGGCCTCACTCGGGGCCGCCCGGATCGACGTGCTGTGGGTGGGCAAGGCCGGCACCTTCGCCCTGATGACCGCGTACCCGCTGTTCCTGCTCAGCCACGGCCCGGCCACCTGGCAGACGGTGCTCCACGTGGCCGCCTGGGTCATCGGCCTGCTCGGCCTCACCCTGGCCTGGGTGGCCGCCGCCTCCTACGTCCCGGTGGCCCGCCGGGCGCTGGCCGACGGGCGTCGCCACGACTCGACACCGACGACGAGGGGATGACCCGATGAAGGCAGTGATCATGGCCGGAGGCGAGGGGACCCGGCTGCGGCCGCTCACCTCCAACCAGCCCAAGCCGATGCTCCCGATGGCCAACATCCCGATGATGGAGCACGTGGTGAACCTGCTGCGGACCCACGGGTTCGAGGACATCGTGGTGACCGTGGCCTTCATGGCCAACGCCATCCGGACCTACTTCGGCGACGGCTCCGAGTTCGGCGTCCGCATGGTGTACGCCACCGAGTCCACCCCGCTCGGGACGGCCGGGTCCGTGCGCAACGCCAAGGACGAGCTCGACGAGCGGTTCCTGGTCATCTCGGGTGACGTGCTCACCGACATCGACCTCGGCCGGGTCGTCGACTTCCACGCCGACCACGGCGGCATCGCCACCCTCGCCCTCAAGGCGGTGGAGAACCCGCTCGAATTCGGCATCGTCATCACCGACGAGGACGGGGCGATCGAGCGCTTCCTGGAGAAGCCGACCTGGGGCCAGGTGTTCAGCGACACCATCAACACCGGGATCTACGTGCTCGAGCCCGAGATCTTCGACTTCATCCCCGAGGGCCAGGCCGTGGACTTCTCGGGCGAGTCGTTCCCGGCGGCGCTGGCCGCCGGCAGGGGGCTCTACGGCTACGTCGCCGACGGCTACTGGGAGGACGTCGGCACGCTCGAGGCGTACCTCAGCTCGCACCAGGACATCCTCGACCGTCAGGTCCAGGTCGACATCGACGGGTTCCCGCTGCGCCCGGGCGTCTGGGTGGGCAAGGGCGCCGAGATCGACCCGAGCGTGGTCGTGACCGGTCCCGCCGTCATCGGCGACAACTGCGTGGTGGGCCCCGGGGCCCGCCTCGGGGCGTACTGCACCCTGGGCCGCAACGTCCGCATCGGCGACAACGCCGTGGTCGAGCGCTCGGTCGTCCACGACAACACCTACCTCGGTTCGGGGGTCCGGGTCGAGGGGAGCGTGCTCGGCCGCGGCTCCGACCTTCGCCAGGGCGTCCGGTGCGAGGAGGGGGTGGTCCTCGGCGACGAGTGCTTCGTCGGGCGCCCACGCCGAGATCAGCGCCGGGGTCAAGATCTACCCGTTCAAGACGGTCGAGGCCGGGGCCATCGTCAACTCGTCGATCGTGTGGGAGTCCCGGGGCGCCCGCTCGCTGTTCGGCCGCGACGGGGTGCGGGGCCTGGCCAACGTCGACATCAGCCCCGAGCTGGCCGTGCGGCTCTCGATGGCCTGGGCCTCGACGCTGGAGAAGGGCGCCACGGTCACCAGCTCCGCGCGACACCAGCCGGGCCGGCCGGGTGCTCAAGCGGGCGATCATGGTCGGCTGCAACGCGGCCGGGCGTCAACGTCGACGACCTCGAGGCGGCCACCGTGCCGGTCACCCGGTTCCAGATCACCTCGTCGTCCATCGACGGCCGGGGTCACCGTGCGCCTGGACCCCCACGACCCCCAGTCGGTCGTGCTCCGGTTCTTCGACAAGGACGGCATCGACGTCGACGAGGCGACCCAGCGCAAGATCGAGCGCCTGTACCACCGGGAGGACTTCCGCCGGGTCCTGGCCCGCGGAGATCGGTGACCTCGGGTTCCCGCCCCGCACCCTCGAGCACTACACCGCGGCCCTCATCGACTCGGTCGACCTGTCGTCGGCCCGCTCGGCCGGCCTCAAGCTGGTGCTCGACTACTCCTTCGGCACGGCCAGCTTCGTCATGCCCACCCTGCTGGCCAAGCTCGAGGCCGAGGTGCTGGTGGTCAACCCGTACGCCAACACGGCCAGCGTGCTCGCCTTCGACCGGCCAGGCCGCGGCCGCCCGGGTGTCCGAGCTGGTGCGGGCGTCGGGGGCCCACCTGGGTGCCGTGCTCGACCCGGGGGGCGAGTTCGTGGACATCGTCGACGACCTGGGCCACACGCTCAGCCACGACGAGGCGCTGCTGGTGCTGGTGACCCTGGTGACCGAGGCGGTGCCCGGTGCCCGGATCGCCCTCCCGGTGGCGGCCAGCGGGGCGGCCGAGCGGATCTGCCAGGACGCCGGCGCCGAGATCGTGTGGACCAAGCTGTCGGCGTCGCACCTGATGGAGGTGGCCCGGTCGGAGAAGGTCACCCTCGCCGCCAGCCAGTCGGGCGGGTTCATCTTCCCGGCGTTCCTGCCCGCCTTCGACGGCGGCGGCCACCCTGGTCAACCTCATCGCCCTGCTGTCCGCCACCGGGCGGAAGCTGTCCGAGCTGGTGGCGGCCATGCCGCCCGGTGCGCATCGCCCACCAGTCGGTCCACACGCCGTGGGACCAGAAGGGGATGCTGATGCGGACCCTGGTGGAGCGGTCCCAGGGTCGCGAGCTGGTGCTCGTCGACGGGGTCAAGGTGATCGAGGACGACGGGTGGGCGCTGGTGCTGCCCGACCCCGAGGAGCCGGTGACCCACGTGTGGGCCGAGGCGCCGAGCGCGTCCCGGGCCGAGGCCCGGGCCCAGGAGTACGCCACCCGGCTCGAGCAGCTCCTGCACTGACCCGCTCGGCTCCACGACCGCTCCGAGGGCGCCGCGGCGTCGGACGAGGCGCATCCGGCGCCGGTCGGGTAGGGTCCGGAGCCATGAACGTGCCTGACGACCTGCGCTACTCGAGCGACCACGAGTGGGCCCGGACGGTCGGGCGACCGGGTCCGGGTGGGGATCACCGACTACGCCCAGGACGCCCTCGGCGACGTCGTCTTCGTCGACCTGCCCGGTCCGGGCGCCGCCGTCGAGCCGGGCGGACTCATCGGCGAGGTCGAATCGACCAAGTCGGTCTCGGAGATCTACGCGCCGGTCGCCGGCGAGGTCGTGGCCGTCAACACCGCGCTGACCGACGCCCCGGAGCTCATGAACAGCGACCCCTACGGGGACGGGCTGGATCTGCGAGATCGCCCCCGCCGACCCGCCGCGGTGGACGCGCTGCTCGACGCCGCCGGCTACCGCCAGCTGACGGAAGGTTGAACCCCGCCGGCCGGGGTGCCACTGGGGAGCGGACCGGTCGGGAGCGGCTACGTTGGATGACGTGTTCTGCCACCAGTGCGGCCACCGCAATCCCGAGGGCGTGAACTTCTGCTCGTCGTGCGGGGCCTCGATGGTGACGTCGGCCCCCGACACCTCGGTGTCGGTCGGCCCGGTCGAGGAGCACGGGCGAGGGCGCCGACGGTGCCGCCCAGGTCGGGCAGCTCGAACTGCCGCGGGGCGTGGGGCTGCTGGTGGTGCGCCGGGGGAACGACGAGGGAGCCCGGTTCCCGCTCGAGAAGCCGGAGACGACGGTGGGCCGGCACCCCGACACCGACGTGTTCCTCGACGACATCACCGTGTCCCGCAAGCACGCCGTGTTCGTGACCGAGGGCCAGGTGACCACGGTCCGCGACGCGGGCTCGCTCAACGGCACCTACGTGAACCGGGTGCGCATCGAGGAGGCCGTGCTGGCCAGCGGCGACGAGGTCCAGATGGGCAAGTTCAAGCTGGTCTACCTCGCGCGGGGGCGGCCGAGTGAGCGCCCGGTCCTACCTGTCGATCGGCGACGTCCTGACGCTGCTGCGCCAGGAGTTCCCCGACGTCACCATCTCCAAGATCCGGTTCCTCGAGAGCCAGGGCCTGGTCAACCCCGAGCGCACCCCGTCGGGCTACCGCAAGTTCTACGAGCACGACGTCGAGCGGCTGCGGTGGGTGCTCCGCCAGCAGCGCGAGCACTTCCTGCCCCTCAAGGTGATCAAGGACCGCCTCGAGGAGGACGGCCGGGCCGGCCGAGGCCCCGGCCGAGCCGGGCAGGCGGTCGACGACGCGCCGTCCGGCGCCGACCCGACGGCGGGCGCCGCCGTCGGCGCCCCGGCGTCCGCGACGCCGCCGCGCACGTGCCGGACGATGGCACCCGCCGCCGAGCCGGTGCTGGCGGGTCAGCGCGCGTCGACGTCGGCGACCGAGCCGGCCGCCGACGGGACGCCGGGGACGCCGGGTCGTGCACCCACCGCCGCACGCGCCGGCGTGCCCGCGGAGCGGTCACGCCGGGCCGGCCTCCCGACCCAGCACGGCCCCGCCGGAGACGTCCCGGGCAACGGCTCCGGCAACGGGACCGCCACCCGGCTGCGACGCCACCGGCGCCGACCGCGTCGTCGGGTCCGGCGGCGCCGGCGGCGGCCCGGGAGCCTGCGGCCGCCGCGTCGCCCGAGGATCCGCCGGCCGCCACCGCCACCGTCCCGACCGGGCGTCGCCGCCGCGTCCGCCGCGCCGGCCGAAGGAGCCGGCCCCGGCCGATGCCGCGCCGCGGGCCCCGGCCGCCGCGTCCGGGCGGGATGGGCGGGGCCAGCCTCTCCCTCGACGAGCTGTGCGCGGCCAGCGGGCTGCGGCGCCGAGTACGTCGCCGAGCTCCAGGAGTACGGGCTGCTCCGGGCCACGCTCGTCGGCGGGGTCGAGTTCTTCGACGAGGAGGCGCTGACCGTGGCCAACGTGGCCGCCAAGCTTCGCCGCCTTCGGCATCGAGGCCCGCCACCTGCGCCTCTACAAGAACGCCGCCGAGCGCGAGGCGGGCTTCATCGAACAGGTCGTCATCCCCATGGTCCGCCAGCGCAATCCCGAGGCCCGCGCCCGGGCCGCCCAGACGGCCGACGACCTGGCCGGGCTGGGGCAGCAGCTCCGGGGCTCGCTGCTGCGCACGGCGCTGCGGCGACCTGCTCAACGGGTGACCCCGGCGGCTGCTCCGGCGCCGTGCCGCCGCCGGCGCCCGTGGCGCGCCGACACGGGATCGGGTCCCGGCGAGTAGGTTTGGGGCATGGTCGAGGTACGGCTCCGTGCGGTTCGGGTGGATCTCCAGTCGAACACGCCGGTCCTGCTGCTCCAGGAGTCCGAGGGGCTCGGCCGTACGCTGCCCGATCTTCATCGGCGCACCCGAGGCCACGGCCATCGCCTTCGCCCTCCAGGGGATGGACACGCCGCGGCCCATGACCCACGACCTGATCCGCGACCTGCTCGAGGCGCTCGGACGCGGACGTGGTGCGGGTGGTGGTGACCGAGCTGCGGTCCAGCACCTACTACGCCGAGATCGTGCTCCGCCAGGACGGTCGGGAGGTGCCCGTGTCCTCCCGACCCTCCGATGCGGTGGCCGTCGCCGTGCGCACCGGCGCCCCGCTGTTCGTGTCCGACGACCTCATGGACGCCGAGGGGATCATGCTGGCCGTCGACGAGGAGGACGAGGAGTCCGAGGACGACGACGAGCCGCTCGACGCCGAGGGGAACCCCGAGGAGATCGTCGGCGAGTTCCGCAGCTTCCTCGACAGCATCCGTCCCGAGGACTTCTCCTCCTGACCGACCCGGTGGACGTCCCGCGACCGCCGTCGACGACGGTCAGCCGACCGGCCGCACCAGCATCCGTCCCCGGACCCGGCCGTCCAGGATCGCCTCCAGCACGGGGACCACGCCGTCGAGCGTCGACCTCGCCCGCCACCAGGGCGTCGACGACCGCCGGCGGGAACGACGCCGCCATCTCGACCCAGACCGACCTCCGCTCGGCGATGGGGGTCCGGACCGTGTCGATCCCGAGCAGTGCCGCGCCGCGCACGATGAAGGGGTAGACGGTGGTCTCGAGCTCCGGCCCGCCGGTCAGTCCGCTGGCGGCCACCGCGGCGCCGTAGCGCAGCGTGCGCAGGACGGCGGCCAGCGTGGCGCCTCCGACGCAGTCGACGGCGCCGGCCCACCGCTCGGGTCCGAGGGTGCGCGCCGGGGTCGGTCACCAGGTCGTCGCGCCCGATCACGTCGGCGGCGCCGAGGCCGACGAGGTAGTCGCGTTCGGACGTGCGCCCGGTGCTGGCCACCACCTCGTAGCCCCGCGCCGCGCACAGGGCGACGGCCATGCCGCCGACCCCGCCGGACGCGCCGGTGACGAGCACGGGGCCGTCGCCCGGGCGCGAGCCCGTGGTGCTCCAGGCGGTGGAGCGACAGCGCGGCGGTGAACCCGGCCGTGCCCAGGACGGCGGCCTGCCGGGGGTCGAGTCCGGCGGGCAGCGGGACCACCCATCCGGACGGCACCCGGGCGTAGCGCGGCGAACCCGCCGTGGCGGGCCACGCCCAGGTCGTAGCCGTGGACGATCACCGGGTCGCCCGACGGACCGTCGGGGTCCGGCGGAGGCGACCACCGTGCCGACCAGGTCCACACCGGGCACCAGGGGCGAGATGCGGGCCACCCGGTTGCCGGGCCGGGTGACCATGCCGTCCTTGTAGTTGACGGCCGACCAGGCCACCTCGACGAGGACGTCGCCCTCGGGCAGGTCGTCGAGGGTGAGCGGCCCGACCCGGCACCGGACGTCGTCCCCGGACGCGGTGACCACGAACGCGGGGAACGGGCCGTCGGGGCGCGGGTGGACGCGGGAGGGGGCGTCGGGTCATACCGGGTACCGTACAGATTCCATGACGACCGAGGACGCCACCGGGGCCATGCCGCCCGGCCACGCCGCCGCCGGGGGCACCGGTGGCCGCTGACCGGCGGGCGCTGGTCCCGGGTCCCGCCCGGGACGCCTGGCGGTGGTGCCGGTCGCTCACCCCCGACGGGAGGGACGCCCTGCTCTACGGGGTGTCCGCCGTGTTCGCCGGGATCACGGCCTTGGCCATGGGCATCCCGCTCTACCGGGAGTGGGGGCAGACTGGCCGTCGGGCCCTACGCGGCCGGCACCCTGGATGATGGTCGTGGCCCGCGCCGGGACCGCGGCCGTCGGGACCGGGGGCCGGCCAACGGCCGGGCCTGGACGGCCGCCCGGGTGGCCGCGTTCGTCGTCGTGCTGCTCGGGGCCACCGTGGTCCCGCTGGCCCTCGAGGTGGTCTGGGCCAGCCAGGGTGAGCCGCCCTGCACGTCCAGCCCGAGGTGCTGGTCGTGGAGCGGGCCGGGATCCGGGCCGCCCACGGGAAGGACCCGTACCAGGTGGTCGACCGCGACGGCCACATCCTGATCCGGCAGAGCGCCGTCCCCGTCTACGAGCTCTACTACCCGTACCTCCCCGGCATGGTCGTGTTCGGGTTCTCGAGCGGCAGCAAGGTGGAGGCCCGCCTGACCGATGCCCGGATCCAGTTCCTCCTGTTCACCGTGGTCGTGGCCCTCGTCGCCCTCAGCCGGGTGCGCCCGCGACCGACGCCCGCTACCGCGCCTTCCTGGCGCTCACCGCCCTGCCCACCGCCGCGCTCCCGCTGGCCACGGGTGGCGACGACATGCCGGTGGCCGCCCTGATGCTGCTCGGGCTCGTCGCCCTCCAGCGACGCCGACCGGTGCTGGCCGGGCTGGCCCTCGGGGCGGCGAGCACGCTCGAAGTTCACGGCGTGGCCGCTGGTCGTCCTCGCCGTGTTCGCGGCGGCCGACCGGGAGGGACGGCGGGCCGTCGGTCGCTACGTCCTCGCCGTGCTGGCCCTGGTGGTCCCCGTCGTGGTCCCGGTGGCGCTCCACAACCCGTCGGCCTTCATCGACAACGTGGTCCGGTTCCCGCTCGGACTGGCCGGCGTGGCGTCGCCGGCGGCCAGCGCGCTGCCCGGGCACATCCTGGTCTCCGCTCTTCCCGGGCATCCACCGTGCCTACGTCGTCGTCGTGGGGGTGCTGGGGCTGGCCGTGCTCGGCCCGCTATCTCGTCCGCCACCCGCCCCGGGATGCGGCCGCCGTGGCCCGGGTCACCGGCTGGGTGATGCTGGTCGCCATCCTGCTCGCCCCGGCCACCCGGGTGGGCTACCTGCTGTACCCGATCGACCTGTTCCTGTGGGCGTGGATGTTCCGACGCTCCTCGGATCCGACCGGACGAGCCCGGATCACCGGCCGGGGACGGCGCCGACGAGGGTCAGTTGCCGTCGGGGGTCTCCAGCACCTCGATCGAGTACGGGGTGACACCGGCGGGGTGGTGGGGGAGACGACCACGCCGGTCTCCCAGTAGAAGCCGTCGCCGCTGCCCTGCTTGGCCAGCACCTCGGTCGGTGGCCGGCGTGCCCTGGGGTGCGGGCCCGTGGTAGATGACGTGCCAGCCGACCTGGCGGAGCAGGCGGGCGGAAGGCCTCGACGACCTGGCCCTGGGCCAGCGCCGCGGTGTGCAGGTCCACCGTGCGGTCGAACTGGGCCGTGCCCTGGTCGAGGCTCTGGACGCCGCACGACGACGGACTCCTTCGGCACGCCGAGGTTGCCCAGGATGTCGGCGGGCGGCTCGTCGTTCGACTCGATGCCCCGGAGCTTGGAGGCGGCCGGGCGAGAGCGTCACCGTCGGTGCCGTCGGACAGCGTGACGTGGCGGATGGTGAACGTCGGGTCGGACCCGCTGCTGATCGCCGAGGCCACCACGCCACCGAGCAGGATGACGACGGCGAGGCCCAGCACGACCAGGGCGGGGCCCCGGACCGACATCGGTTCGTAGCCGCGACCGACGGGGTCCGGGCCGTCCGGGCCGCCGGCGCCGTCCGGGCCGTCCGGCCGTCCGAGCCGTCCGGGCCGTCCGCGGGACCGGTGGGCGGCCCGCCGGACGCGAGGGTGCCCGGGGTCGACGTCATGGGGCCATGCTACCGGTGCCCCCGGAGACGGCCCCGTCGCCCGGGCCGGGCCGGTGCGGGCGGGAGGTGTCCGCCCGGCCGCGGGCGGGGCGGGCTGCCACGGCGGTTCGAGGGCGACGGCGACGCGGAACGACACCACGGCGGCCCCCACGGTCGAGACCAGCACCACCCACCGGGTGAGCGGGGGCAGGCGTCGGAAGGCGAGCACGGTGACCGTGGCGTCGACGGCGTCGGCCATGCCGGCCAGGGCCACCCAGGGCCGCGCCTCGGCGTCGTCGACGCCGAGCGCCCGCAGCGTCCCGACGCCCAGGGCGAGGTCGCGGCCGCCCATGGCGCGGGCGAGCAGCCGGGCCTCGGGGGATCCGGCGGCCCCACCGATCCACGGACGGGTCATCAGGGTGGGGGCGACCAGGGCGGTGCAGCCGATGCCGATGCGTCCGAGGGCGACGAGCTGGGCGAGGCGGCGGGGGGCGGTGGTCGGCACGGCCCCACGGTACCGGCGGAGCCCGCGGGACCCACCGGTACCGGCCGTCCGGTCCCCCTCGTCGCCGCCGGGCGGGTGTCCGATGAAGCCCACGGTGAGGAGTCAGCTGACCGCTCTGGGTGAAACCTGTTCACCAGATGTTTACATCCGGGACACGATCCCTCACAATGCGCTGGTCGATGAGGGCGGTCCGCCGTCCTCTCGGAGGAGGGGGTGACCGGTCCCACGGGACCGGGCTGCAACTGCGGTACCGGGGGATTCCGGGGGAGGCAGAGGCCGGGTCGTGAGACCCGGTCTCTGCGCGTGCGCTCCCGGTCGCGCGGTGGGGCTCCCGGTGGGTCGCGTGTCCGGCTACGGCGCCGACCAGCCGAACGGGTCCAGCGGTCCGTGGCCCCGCCCGAGCTCCCATCGGGCCGAGCCGACGAGGGCCCGGTGCACGAACCGCCTCGCCCCGGCGACGGCCTCGGGCACGTCGGCGCCCCGGGCCAGCAGGGCGGCGGTGGCCGAGGCCAGGCTGCAGCCCGTGCCGTGGTTGTTCCGGGTGACCACCAGGGTGTCCTCGAGGACGTGGACGTCGGTCCCGTCGACGAGGACGTCGGCCACACGGTCGGGTGGCGGTCCGCCGTCGGTCCCGTGCACGCCGGGCAGGTGGCCGCCCTTGACGAGGACCCAGTCGGACCCCAGGGCGAGGACCCGGCGGGCGAGGTCGACCATGGTGGCGACGTCGACGTCGTCCGCCGGGTCCACGCCGGCCAGGATGGCCGCCTCGTACAGGTTGGGCGTCACCAGCAGGGCGCGGGGCACGAGCCGGGCACGGTACGCGTCGACCGCGTCGTCGTCGAGGAGTCGCCGGCCGGTCGAGGCGACCATGACCGGGTCGACCACCAGGCGGGGCAGGTCGCCCGCCTCGGCGCGGTCGGCGACGAGGCGCACGGTGGCCGCGCCGGCCAGCATGCCCGTCTTGACCGCGGCCACCGAGAAGTCCCCGAGCACGGCGTCGAGCTGGGCGGCGACCACGTCGACGGGCACCGGGGCCACCGCGGTGACCTCGGCGGTGTTCTGGGCGGTCACGGCCGTCACCACGGTGGTGGCGAAGACGCCGAGGGCGCTCATGGCCTTGAGGTCGGCCTGGAGGCCCGCGCCCGCCCCCGAGTCGGATCCGGCGATGGTGAGGGCCACCGGGGGCGTGGTGCCCCCACCCGACGGGGGAGGGGTCACCGCCCGACCATGCCGTCGAACGACGAGGACGCCTCGGCCACGAATCGCCGGGTGATGCGTCCCGCCCGCCGGGCGGCGCGGCCGGCGACGACGGCGTCGCGCATGGCCGCGGCCATGAGCCCGGGGTCCCCGGCCCGCGTCACCGCGGTGGCCACCAGCACGGCGCTGCACCCGAGCTCCATGGCGAAGCAGGCGTCCGAGGCGGTGCCGATGCCCGCGTCGAGCACCACCGGCACACCGGACCGCTCGACGATGAGCTCGATGTTGTGCGGGTTGCGGATCCCGAGACCGCTGCCGATGGGCGATCCGAGCGGCATGACCGCGGCACAGCCGAGCTGTTCGAGGCGCCGGGCGACCACCGGGTCGTCCCCGCAGTAGGGGAGCACGGTGAACCCGTCGTCGACCAGCTGCTCCGCGGCGTCCAGCAGCTCGACCGGGTCGGGCAGCAGCGTGCGGTCGTCGCCGATGACCTCGAGCTTGACCCAGTCGGTGGTGAACGCCTCGCGGGCCAGCCGGGCGGTGAGCACGGCGTCCGCCGCCGTCATGCACCCGGCCGTGTTGGGGAGGATGCGGATGCCGAGCCCGTCCAACAGGTCGACCAGCGAGTGGCGGGTGGTCGGGTCCACCCGGCGGACGGCCACGGTGGCGAGGGCGGTGCCCGAGGCGGTGAGCGCCCTGGACAGCGATTCGGGGCTGGTCATGCCGCCCGTGCCGAGCAGCAGGCGCGAACCCAGTTCGGTGCCGGCGATCACGAACGGGTCCGGTTCGGCGGCGGGCGTCATCGACCGCCACGGTACCCCCGCTCCGCCGACCGGGGGACCGGCGCCTCAGCCCCCGGCCGCCGCCGTGACGATCTCGACGGAGGCGCCCGGTGCGATCGTCGTCGTCCCCCACGCGCTGCGGGGCACGACGTCGCCGTCGACGGCGACGGCGACGCCCCGGGGGGAGGGGCACCACCGGGCCACCAGGTCGGCCACGCTCCGGCCGACGGCGTCGTCGGACGGCTCGCCGTTGACCGTCGTCCCCGGACGGGATGCCGCCCCTCCGCTCATGCCGGTCCCCCCGCCAGCGCGTCCGGCCGCGAAGCGGTCGGGCCGGAAGCCGGCGAACGGACCGTCGCCGGCGGTCGCCCGGCCGACCAGGAGTGCGACCACCTCGTCGGCCGTGAGCGGGGCGAGGAGGATGCCGTTGCGGAAGTGGCCGGTGGCCACCACGAGGCCGTCGGTCGACGTGGCGCCGACCAGCGGGCCGTTGTCGGGCGAACCCGGGCGGAGTCCCGGGGTGGTCTCGACCACGGCGTACTCGTCCAGAGCGGGGACCACCCGCCGGGCGTCGTCCAGGAGGTCCACCAGTCCACCCAGGGGGACGGCCAGCTCGGACCCCCGCTCCTCCATGGTGGCCCCGACCACCAGGCCGCCGTCGTGGCGCGGCACCAGGTAGCAGGTGCGTCCGTGCACGAGGGCCCGCACCGTGCGGCGCAGCCGGGGGACGCCGGCGCCGGCCGCCAACCGGACCGTGACCCCCCGGACCGGTCGCACGGGGGGCCGGGCGTCGTCGGGCAGCCCGCCGATCGCCCCGGACCAGCTGCCGGCCGCCACCACGACGGCGCCGGCGCCGAGCCGCGTCCCGCTCCCCAGGACCACGCCGCCGGCCCGGCCGCCGTCCACCTCCACCCGTGCCACCCGGTCCGGCACCAGGACCACACCCGCGGCCCGGCAGGCGTCCAGCAGCGCCCCGACGACGGCGCGGTTGTCGACCTGGTGGTCGTCGGGCAGGTCGACGCCGCCGCTGACGCCCGGGGCCAGCAGCGGCTCGGACGCGCGGCACGCACCGCCGCCGAGGCGCTCGGCGGCCAGTCCGATCGACCGGTGGAACTCCAGCACCCGGTCGGTGGCGGCCCGGTCGGAGGCGTCGGCCGCCACGAGGAGGGTCCCGTCGGCCCGGAGGTGCACGGGCGTCCCGGACGCGGCCTCGAGATCGGCGGCGAAGGCGGGCCAGGCCCGCACGGCCGACACGTTGAGCGCGGCCAGCGCCTCCTCGCCGAAGTGGGCCTCGGCCACGGGGGCGAGCATGCCCGCCGCCGCCCAGGTCGAGCCGCGCCCGGGCGCGGGATCGACGACGGCGACCCGAAGGCCGCCACCCGCCGCCCGCCATGCCGTCGACAGCCCGACGATGCCGCCGCCCACCACCACGGCGTCGTAGCGGTCCGCAGGGCTCATGGCGTCATGCTATGACCGGTGGGCCCCGGACCCGGACCCGGCCCCGGACCCGGCCCCGGACCCGGCCCGGGGCCGCCGGGACGGGAGCCCCCGCCGTGCCGGCCGTGCCGGTCGACGCGGCCCCCGTCGTGGCCGACCCCGGTGGGCACCGTGTACACTCTTCGGACCACGCAAGGGCCAACGTCGTCCCGCGCGGGGAGATCCACTTCTCACCTGGAGCGACCCGATGACGACAGTTGCACCCGCACCCGACGGCGGCACCACGCCCGCGCCGGCCGTCCCCGTCGCCCTCGCCACCGGCGCGCGCCGCGTCACCCGGCCCCCGGCGTCGGGACTCTACGACCCCCGGTTCGAGCACGACGCCTGCGGCGTGGCCTTCGTGGCCGATCTGCAGGGGCGCCCGTCCCACGAGCTGGTGCTGCGGGCCGTCGGCGCCCTCGAGCACCTGGCCCACCGGGGGGCCACGGGCAGCGAGGAGGACAGCGGCGACGGCGCCGGCATCCTGATCCAGGTCCCCGACGCCTTCTACCGCGAGGTGGTCGGCTTCCCGCTCCCCGAGCGGGGCCGCTACGCCACCGGCATCGCCTTCCTGCCCCGCGACGCCGAGGAGGCCGGCCGGGCCCGCGACCACATCGGCAAGCTGGCCGCCGAGGAGGGACTGGACGTCCTCGGGTGGCGCGACCTGCCGGTGGCCACCGCCACGCTCGGCTCGATCGCGGAGGCGGCCCGCCCGGCGATGCACCAGCTCTTCGTGGCGCCGTCGGACGGCACGCCCCTGAGCCCCGGGGACCCGGCGCTCGCCGTGGACCGCCTGGCCTTCGTGCTCCGGAAGCGGGCCGAGCACGAGGTCGAGGGGTGCTACCTCGCCTCGCTCTCGGCCCGGACGGTCACCTACAAGGGCATGCTGACCTCCCACCAGCTCGCCGAGTTCTATCCCGACCTGGCCGACGAACGACTGGTCAGCGGACTGGCGCTGGTCCATTCGCGGTTCTCCACCAACACCTTCCCGTCGTGGCCCCTCGCCCATCCGTACCGGTACATGGCGCACAACGGCGAGATCAACACGTTGGCCGGCAACCGCAACTGGATGCGGGCCCGCGAGGCGCTGTGCGCCACACCGCTGCTGCCCGGCCTGGAGCGCGCCTTCCCGGTGGTGACCCCCGGCGCCAGCGACTCGGCGTCGTTCGACGAGGTCCTCGAGCTGCTCCACCTCGGCGGCCGGCCCATCCACCACGCCGTGTTGATGATGATCCCCGAGGCGTGGGAGAACCACCGGACGATGGACCCGGCCCGGCGGGCCTTCTACCGCTACCACGCGTCGCTCATGGAGCCGTGGGACGGCCCCGCGGCCGTGGCCTTCACGGACGGCTCGGTCATCGGCGCCGTGCTGGACCGCAACGGGCTGCGTCCGGCCCGGTACTGGGTGACCGACGACGGCATGGTCGTCCTGGCCAGCGAGGTCGGCGTGCTCGACGTGCCCCCCTCGTCGGTGGTGCGCAAGGGCCGCCTCCAGCCCGGACGCATGTTCCTCGTCGACACCGAGGCGGGCCGGATCGTCGACGACGACGAGATCAAGGACGCGCTGGCGGCCGAGCACCCCTACGGCACCTGGCTCGAGCAGGGGCAGATCGACCTCGACGAGCTCCCACCCCGCACCATGCTCACGCCCCAGCACGCGTCGGTGGTGGGGCGCCAGCAGCTGTTCGGCTACACCGACGAGGAGCTGCGCCTCATCCTCGGGCCGATGGCCCGGACCGGCGCCGAGCCGATCGGGTCGATGGGCTCGGACGCGGCCATCGCCGTGCTGTCGGAGCGGCCGCGCCTGATCTACGACTACTTCACCCAGCTCTTCGCCCAGGTCACCAACCCGCCGCTCGACGCCATCCGCGAGGAGCTGGTCACCTCGTTGCTCTCGACGCTCGGACCCGAGGCGAACCTGCTGGAGCCGACGGCCGGGTCGTGCCGGCAGATCATCCTCCCCATGCCCGTGATCGACAACGACGACCTGGCCAAGCTGCTCTACGTCAACGAGGACGGGAGCACGCCGGGCTTCCGGGGCTTCGCCGTCGACGGGCTCTTCGAGGTCGCCGGCGGGGGCGCGGCGCTGCGCGCCGCCATCGAGGACGTGCGCGCCCGGGTCAGCGCCGCCATCGAGGACGGCGCCGACGTCATCGTCCTGTCCGACCGGAACTCGACCGCCGAGCTGGCGCCCATTCCGTCGCTGCTGCTGGTGGGCGCCGTCCACCACCACCTGGTGCGCACGCGGACCCGTACCCGGGTCGGTCTGGTGGTGGAGTCGGGCGACGCCCGCGAGGTCCACCACATGGCCCTGCTGAAGGGCTTCGGCGCCGCTGCCGTCAACCCGTACCTGGCCTTCGAGACCCTCGACGACATGATCGCGTCGGGCCGGCTCACCGGGGTCACCCCTCGTCAGGCGCAGCGGAACTACATCAAGGCCGCCTCCAAGGGGATCGTCAAGGTGATGTCCAAGATGGGCATCTCCACGGTGGCGTCCTACACCGGCGCCCAGGTCTTCGAGGCGGTGGGGCTCGCCCCCGACGTCGTCGACGAGTACTTCACCGGCACGGTGTCGCGGATCGGCGGGGTCGATCTCGGCGTGCTGGCCGACGAGGTCGCCGCCCGTCACCGACTGGCCCACCTCGACCGCCCGACCGAGCGCGCCCACCGCGAGCGGGAGGTCGGCGGCGAGTACCAGTGGCGCCGCGAGGGCGAGATCCACCTGTTCAACCCGCGCACGGTGTTCAAGCTGCAGCACGCCACCCGGACCAAGCGCTACGGGGTGTTCAAGGAGTACACGCAGGCGGTGGACGACCAGTCCACGGCCCTCGCCACCCTGCGGGGGCTGATGACCCTGCGGACCGGCGTGCTCCCACCGGTGCCCCTGGACGAGGTGGAACCGGCGTCGGCCATCCTGGCCCGGTTCTCCACCGGCGCCATGTCGTACGGGTCGATCTCGGCGGAGGCCCACGAGACGTTGGCCGTCGCCATGAACCGGCTGGGCGGCAAGTCCAACACCGGGGAGGGCGGTGAGGACCCGGACCGGTTCACCCCCGACGAGGACGGCACGCTGCGCCGCAGCGCCATCAAGCAGGTGGCCTCCGGACGCTTCGGCGTGACGTCGGAGTACCTGGTCAACGCCGACGACATCCAGATCAAGATCGCCCAGGGGGCCAAGCCGGGCGAGGGCGGCCAGCTGCCGGGGCACAAGGTCTACCCGTGGATCGCCAAGACGCGGTTCTCCACGCCGGGCGTGGGCCTCATCTCGCCGCCCCCCCACCACGACATCTACTCGATCGAGGACATCGCCCAGCTCATCCACGACCTCAAGTCGGCCAATCCGCGGGCCCGGGTCCACGTGAAGCTGGTGGCCGAGGTCGGGGTGGGCACGGTGGCCGCGGGGGTGTCCAAGGCCCACTCCGACGTGGTGCTCATCTCCGGGCACGACGGGGGCACCGGCGCCACACCACTCACCTCGCAGAAGCACGCCGGGATCCCGTGGGAGCTCGGTCTGGCCGAGACCCAGCAGACCCTGATGGCCAACGACCTGCGGGACCGGATCGTGGTCCAGGTCGACGGCCAGATGAAGACCGGGCGCGACGTGGTCGTCGGAGCGCTGCTCGGGGCCGAGGAGTTCGGATTCGCCACGGCGCCGCTGGTGGTCTCCGGGTGCATCATGATGCGCGTGTGCCACCTCGACACGTGCCCGGTCGGCATCGCCACGCAGAACCCGGTGCTGCGCGAGCGCTACACGGGCCGGCCGGAGTTCGTCGAGACGTTCTTCGAGTACATCGCCGAGGAGGTCCGGGAGTACCTGGCCGCGCTCGGCCTGCGGACCCTGGAGGAGGCGGTGGGCCGGGTGGACCTGCTCGACGCGGCCGCCGCCGTCGACCACTGGAAGGCGTCGGGGCTCGACCTCGGCCCCATCCTGCAGCCGCCCGAGGCCGCCGAGGGGGCGGTGCGCCACCGGGTGGCCGACCAGGACCACGGACTCGACAAGGCGCTCGACCACGCCTTCCTCGAGGCGTGCCGCCCGGCCATCGAGGACGGCACCCGCGTCGCCGCCGAGGTGGTGGTCACCAACGTCGACCGGACGGTCGGGACGCTGCTGGGCTACGAGATCACCCGGCGCCACGGCGGGGCCGGCCTGCCCGAGGGGACCATCGACCTGACGTTCCGCGGGTCGGCCGGGCAGAGCTTCGGCGCCTTCGTGCCG
Source organism: uncultured Acidimicrobiales bacterium (assembly GCA_963814655.1). Lineage (GTDB taxonomy): Bacteria > Actinomycetota > Acidimicrobiia > Acidimicrobiales > RAAP-2 > Bog-756. The sequence goes on from CAWFDU010000001.1 coordinate 280,036, forward strand.
AGGGGCGTGACCATGCGCCTGTACGGCGACGCCAACGACTATCTGGGCAAGGGTCTCTCGGGTGGGCGCATCGTGGTGCGGCCGGACGAGACGGCACCCTTCGCCGCCGAGGAGAACATCATCGCCGGCAACGTGATCCTCTACGGGGCCACGGCGGGCGAGGTGTTCCTGCGCGGCCAGGTGGGGGAGCGGTTCTGCGTCCGGAACTCCGGTGCCGTCGCCGTGGTGGAGGGTGTGGGCGACCACGCCTGCGAGTACATGACGGGCGGCCGGGTGGTGGTGCTCGGGCCGACCGGGCGCAACTTCGGTGCCGGCATGTCGGGCGGCGTCGCCTACGTCCACGACCCGCACGGCGACCTGACCGGGGTGCTGAACACCGAGATGGTCGACCTCGAGGCGGTCGGCCACGACGACCGGGCGTGGCTGCGCGACCGGATCCACCTGCACCAGCGGGAGACCGGGTCCGAGGTGGCGGCCCGGCTGCTGGCCGACTGGTCGACCGAGGTGGAGCAGTTCGTGACGGTGATGCCCCGGGACTTCCGGCGGGTCCTGGAGGCGACGGAACGGGCCGTGGCCGAGGGCCGGTCCGTGGACGAGGCGGTCATGGAGGTGTCCCGTGGGTGACGTGACCGGATTCCTCACGTTCGGCCGCGAGCTCCCGGCCCGCCGGCCGGTCCCCGTGCGCCTCCGCGACTGGAAGGAGGTCTACGAGCCCTTCGAGCCCGAGGCCGCATCCCGCCAGGGCGCGCGGTGCATGGACTGCGGGATCCCCTTCTGCCACGAGGGCTGCCCGCTCGGCAACCTCATCCCCGAGTGGAACGACCTCGTCTACCGGGAGGACTGGTCGGCGGCCGTCGAGCGCCTGCACGCCACGAACAACTTCCCCGAGGTGACGGGGCGCCTCTGTCCGGCGCCGTGCGAGGGGGCCTGCGTGCTCGGCATCAACGCCGATCCGGTCACCATCGAGCGGATCGAGTACGAGATCGCCGAGCGGGCCTGGTCGGAGGGGTGGGTCACCCCGGTGCGGGCGGCCGTGCCCACCGGGCGCCGGGTCGCCGTGGTGGGTTCGGGCCCCGCGGGCCTGGCCGCCGCCCAGCAGCTGGTCCGTGCCGGACACCACGTGGTCGTCTACGAACGGGCGGAGCGACCCGGTGGACTGCTCCGCTACGGGATCCCCGAGTTCAAGATGGAGAAGGCCGTCCTGGACCGTCGCCTGGCCCAGCTCGAGGCGGAGGGTGTCGAGTTCCGCTGCGGCGTGTCGGTGGGCGCACCGTCCCCCTCGGTTCCCCGGGCCATGGCCGCCGACGCCACGATCGTGCCCGCCGCCGACCTGGTGGCCGGGTACGACGCCGTCGTGCTGGCCGGCGGGGCCACCCTCCCGCGGGACCTGGCCGTCCCGGGCCGTGGGCTGACCGGGATCCACCGGGCCATGGACTACCTGAAGCCGTCGAACCTGGTGCAGGAGGGGTCGTTGGCGGCGCCGCCGGTCACGGCCGAGGGGAAGCACGTGGTGATCATCGGTGGCGGCGACACCGGCGCCGACTGCCTGGGCACCGCCCACCGGCAGGGCGCGCTCGGCGTCCACCAGCTCGAGATCCTCCCCCAGCCCCCGCCGACCCGCCCCGACGACAACCCGTGGCCGACGTGGCCGTTGATCCTCCGCACCTCCTCGGCGCTCGAGGAGGGCGGCGAGCGCATCTTCTCGGTCACCACGGACGAATTCGTGGACGACGGGTCCGGCGCCGTCGCCGGCCTACGGGGTCACGAGGTCGAGCTCACCACGGGGGCCGACGGCCGACCGTCGTTCACGCCCGTCGCCGGCAGCGAGTTCGAGCTGCCGTGCCAGCTGGTGCTGCTGGCCATGGGCTTCCTGGGTGCCGAGCCCGACGGCGTGGTGGCCGACCTCGGCCTCGAGCTCGACGGGCGCGGGGGCGTGGCGGCCGGCCCGGACTGGGACACCAACGTGGAGCACGTCTTCGTGTGCGGCGACATGACCCGGGGCCAGAGTCTCATCGTCTGGGCCATCGCCGAGGGCCGTTCGGCCGCCGCGGCCGTCGACCGCCACCTGATGGGCACGACGGCACTCCCCGCGCCCCTGGCACCCGGCCGGCTCGCCCTGCGGTAGGGGCCCGCCGCCGACCCCGGGGATCGTGGCCACGCTCCGTGGCGACGGGTGACCGGTGCGCGCGCCGTGCTGGCATGATGGGGGACCGCCGGAGGGAGGGCAGACGCGATGGCAGTGGGGAAGGGGCGTGCGGCGCGTGCGGGGCGTGCGCACACGAGATGGCTGGCGGCGCCCGTGGTGGCGCTCGCCGTGTTGGCCGGCTGTTCGTCCACGCCGGACGGGCCGGACGTCGTCGTGGTCGGCGACGCCCCCATGGTGGTCGCCCGGTCCCAGGTGGGGGCGATCCTCCACCCGGCCTACACGACCACGTTCCTGGTCCGGGCCGACGGAACGATCGCCGGACTGTCGGCGCAGCTGCGCGCCACCCTGGCGTCGTCGGGCACCCCGAAGGCCGTCGTGACCGACGTCGGCACCACGGACGCACTGCGGCCGACCGCCGCCACCGCCGGCCCGGCACCGCTCGCACCCCTGGTGGCGGCGACGTCGGGTGTCCCCTGCGTCGTGCTGACCACCGTCGGCGTGCAGGCCGACCGGCGTTCCGGCGGGACGGTCGCCGCCCGGGTGAACCACGAGATCGTGCAGCTGGCCGACGCCGATCCCCGTACGTACAAGGTCGTGGACTGGAACGAGTTCATCGCCACCCTCCCGCCGCCCAGTGTCTCGACCTACCTCGCGGCGGGTGGGGTCCTGGAGACGCCGGCCGGTGCCCACTGGCTGGCCACGGCCGACCTCGCGGCCGTGCGGGCCTGCGGCTCGCCGCACCAGCCCACGGTGGTCGGACCCAACCCCGGCTGACCGGACGGGCCGGGTCGGGCAGACTGCACGCATGGACGCACGGGGCGCGGGACCCGACGACGTCGGCGCCGTGGCCGCCACCCTGGCCGGCGCGTTCGGTGCCGATCCGGCGTGGTCGTGGGTGTTCCCCGACCCCGTCCGCCGGGAGGAGCAGCTGACCGAGGTGTGGACCCTGCTCGTCGAGGGTGCCCTCGGGTACGGGTGGGTGCACCTGACCCCGGGGGCCGGGGCGGTCACCGTGTGGATCCCGCCGGGACGGCCCGAGCTGGCCCCGCCGTACGACGCCCGCGTCGGACCGCTCCTCGACCGGCTCCTCGGCCCGGGCACCGGACGGGCCCAGGAGCTGCTGGAGCGGTTCGAGGCGGCCCGCCCGCCGGCGCCCGACCACTACTACCTGAGCCTGTTCGGCACCCGCCCGGAGAGCCGGGGCCGGGGGATCGGGATGGCGCTGCTGACCGACGACCTGGCCCGGATCGACCTCGAGGGCCGGCCCGCCTACCTCGAGTCGACCAACGCCGCCAACCTGGACCGGTACCGCTCCGTCGGGTTCGTCGACCGTGCCGCCTTCGACCTGCCCGACGGGGGCCCGACCGTCACCACCATGTGGAGGGACGCCCGCTGAGCGCCGACCGGGTGCAGGACGTCCCGCCGCCGGGCGGCGGTGGGACGCACCCCACCCGGACGCGGTGGACCGCCGGGGAGCACCCCGGGGGTGCACCCGCCCGGACGACCGGGTGGGTACCCGGTAGACTGGGGGGACGAAGGGGAGTTGCGTCCTCGTCCCGAGCGAGAAGAGCACACGTGTCCGTCATCCCCGCAGGCGCCGCCGGAGCGGTCGGGGCAGCACCGCCACCCACCACCCTCAAGCCGGTCATCGACGCCCTGCCCGCTTCGGTGTACGACAACCCGACCTGGCGTGGCATGGCCTACTTCGCCCGGGACGCCGTCATGTACGTCGGACTGCTGGCGGTGCTCACCCTGGTGTCGAACGTGGTGGCCGTGCTCGCCCTCGAGGTGCTGATGGCCCTGGTGGTGTCGGCGCTGTTCGTGGTCGGACACGACGCCGCCCACGGCGCCCTGTTCTCCTCCAAGCGCACGAATTCGACGGTCGCCCACCTCGCCTTCCTGCCGAGCTTCCACGTCTACGAGGGCTGGATCCTGGGGCACAACCGGGTGCACCACCCCTACACGGTCCGCCAGGGCTACGACTTCGTGTGGCACCCGACCACCCCCGGGGAGTTCGCCGCGCTGGGCCGGTGGCGCCGGACGGTCCACCGGGTCGAGTGGTCGTGGATGGGCGCCGGTGCGTACTACATGCACCAGGTGTGGTGGAAGAAGATGATGGTCGGGGGCGAATCCGGCCCGCTGGGTCCGGGCGATCCGGCGCGACCGGTGGATCGTGACGGCGTTCATCGTCGGGATGCTGGCGCTCTTCACCGCCATCGGCGTGGCGGCGGGCGACTCGCCCGCCGGGATCGTGTGGCTCGACGCGCGGACCGTGCTGCTGCCCTTCGTCGGATTCGCCTGGTTCATCGGGACGATGGTCCACGTCCACCACATCGCGCCGGACATCCGGTGGTGGAAGAAGGCGGAGTGGAACAAATTCAAGGCCCAGATGGAGGGCACGACGGTCCTGCGGGCGCCGAAGGGGTTCAACTTCTTCTTCCACTGGATCATGGTCCACGTCCCCCACCACGTCGACATGCGGGTGCCGATGTACCACCTCGAGGAGGCGGCCGACGCCATCGAGGCGGCCTTCCCCGGGACCGTGATCGACAAGCCGCTCCGGTTCCGCGACTTCGTGGCCAACTCCCGGGCCTGCAAGCTGTACGACTTCGACGACGGCCGCTGGTTCACCTACGCCGGGGCCCGGCGCCACCTGTCCGCCTGACCGCCGCCGCGCCCCGCCGGCGGACGCCCCCCCTCGCCACCCTCCGTCAGCTCCCCCTCACCCGCCGCGGTCCCGGGCTCGGGACTTTCGGCCCTGGAAGCAGGGGGTCCCGGGGCTCCAGACTCAAGAGCACTGCGGAGCGGCGGCGGTACGAGCGAGGGGCACCCATGAGCGCAACGAGTCCGACGGGGCAGGGGACGGGACCGGCGACCGGGGACGTCCTCGACCTGGACGACCTCGAGCGACGGCTCCCCGAACTGCGGCGACGGTACGCCACGGCGCCGCCCTTCCCCCACATCGCGCTCGGACGACTTCCTCACCCCCGAGGTGGCCCGCGCCGCCGTGGCGGAGGTCGAGCCGGTGGACCGCGACCACTGGGTGAACTACGTCCACGCCAACGAGCGCAAGTTCGCCAACACCGACCCGGACACGTGGGGACCCACCCTCCGCGCCGTCTGGCGAGGAGCTCACCTCACCGCGGTTCCTCCGCTTCCTGGGCGACCTGACCGGGGTCGAGGGACCTGGTGGCCGACCCGTCGCTCGAGGGGGCGGGCCTGCACCAGACCCGGGCCGGCGGCTTCCTCAACATCCATGCCGACTTCACCGTCCATCCGCACGAGCGCCACTGGCACCGGCGCGTCAACCTGCTCGTGTACCTGAACGAGGACTGGCACCCCGAGTACGGCGGCGACCTCGAGCTGTGGAGCCGGGACATGCGGACACGGGTGGAGGTCGTCGCCCCGATCGCCAACCGGGCCGTCGTGTTCACCACCGGAGCCGACACCTGGCACGGGCACCCGGATCCGCTCCGGTGCCCGCCCGACCGGGCCCGCCGGTCGCTGGCCATCTACTACTACACGGTCGAGGAGGCCCCGCTGGCCCGGTCGACGGAGTACCGTGCCCGTCCCGGCGACGGGGTGAAGGCCGCGGTCATCTGGCTCGACAAGGAGCTGGTGCGGGCCTACGACTGGGTGAAGCGCCGGGTGGGTCTGTCCGACCGAGTCGGTCGAGCCGCCTCCTCGGCGGCTTCGGGGACAGGAAGCCCGGGACCGACCGGTAGGGACACGTCCCGGGGCCGTCCCGGGGACGGCGCGGGTGAGGTCCGGAGCCTCAGGCCGGGCGGGTGGCCCCCACGAAGGCGGACCACCCGGCGGGCTCGACCCGCACCACGGCACCGGTGTGGGGCGCGTCGACCATGAGCCCGGCCCCGACGTAGATGCCGACGTGGTCGACCCCGCCGGTCCCGGCGCCGAAGAACACGAGGTCCCCGGGGAGCACCGGGTCGCCCTCGGGCACCGCCGGCCCGGCGTCGAACTGGTCCTGGGCCACCCGCGGGAGGCTGACCCCGGCGGCGGCGAAGGCGGCCTGGACCAGACCCGAGCAGTCGAACCCGCCGGGGCCGTCGCCGCCCCACCGGTAGGGGACGCCCAGCTGACCGGCGGCGAAGGCGAGTGCGGCGACCGCCGTGCCGTCCACCGTCGGGTCGTCGGCCAGGGCGAGCGAGAGGGTGAGCACGGTGTCCGCGTACGTGGTCGAGTGGTTGTAGGCGAGGACGGCGGACCGGAGGCCGGACGCCGTGGCGGCGCCGTCGGCGCACAGCATCGCGGCGGCCGTGTAGGCGGCGTCGACCGCGTCGTAGGGCGACGCCGGGACGGCGCCCCCGGGACCCACGGTGGCGTAGGCGGCGAACGTCGAAGGTTCGAACTGCATCGGGCCCTCGGCCCCGGCGGCGTTGGCACCGGAGGTGACCCCCGGCGCGGTGGACCGTCCGCTGTCCGACTCGACCGTGCCGATGGCGCCCAGCACCGACCACGACAGGCCCGGGCACGTCGCCGCGGCGGCGCTGTTCGAGACCCACCCACCCGGCGGGTACGGCGGGCCCGGCCGTTGCCGCACCCGTGGCGCCCGACGCCGGCGCCGTGTCCGCGCCTCCGATCGCGGCGGCGGCCAGGGTGGCGACGCCCACGACCAAGGCGCACAGGACGAGGGCGCACAGGCCCACCAGCTTTCCCACGGGATCTCCTCGGCGCGGGGGACGGGGGTGAGCCGCCGCTCAGAGGGGTCCGGGCACGGAGCCGCCGCTCGGAGGGGTCCGGTGCGCCGGACCGAGGGTGCGGCCGGGACGTGACCGCGGAGGCGTCCCCATCCCACCACGGCCGCGCCCGGCGCGCAAGGGCCCGCCGACCCGGCCCGGGCCGACGGCGTGGCCGGCCACGACGCAGGCGGGGACGGCCACCGGGATCCGTGCGCCACGTCCACGCGGGCTGTCGCCACCGGTCCGGTACCCCGGGACTCGGTACACTCGCAACGGCCGCCGGCACGGCGGCCGGGGAGGGAGCGACATCATGCAGAGCACCATGCAGGACGGCCCGCTGCTGGTCAGCGGCATCCTCCGCCACGGACAGCAGGTCTACGGCGACAGCGTGGTCCGCACCATCGTCGGCCCCGACGCCGAGTCGGTGACGGCCACGTTCGGCGAGGTCGCCACCCGGGCGGAGCGCCTGGCCTCGGCACTGGGGCGTCTGGGGATCGGCGACTCGGACCGGGTGGGCACGTTCCTGTGGAACAACCAGGCCCACCTCGAGGCCTACCTGGGCGTGCCGGCGATGGGGGCGGTGCTCCACACCCTGAACCTGCGGCTGTTCCCCGAACAGCTCGCCTTCGTCATCAACCACGCCGAGGACCGGGTGATCATCTGCGACGCCTCGATCGCCGGGCTGCTGGCCCGGGTGCGGGACCAGATCCCCACGGTGCGCCACATCGTGGTGGTGGGGGAGGGCGACACCGACGCCCTGGGGGAGACCCTGGCCTACGAGGACCTGCTGGCCGCCGAGGAGCCCGGCTACGACTGGCCCCGGCTCGACGAGCGTGACGGCGCCGCCATGTGCTACACGTCGGGCACCACGGGGAACCCGAAGGGCGTGGTGTACAGCCACCGCTCCACCTTCCTGCACTCGATGGCCATCACCGCCGGTTCGTCCCTCGGGATCAGCGAGCGGGACAGCGTGCTGTCGATCGTGCCGATGTTCCACGCCAACGCGTGGGGCACGCCGTACGGGGCGTTCCTGACCGGCTGCGACATGATCATGCCCCAGCAGTACCTCCAGGCCGCTCCGCTGGCGGCCATCATCGGCCGGTACCGGCCGACGATCTCCGCCGGGGTGCCGACCATCTGGAGCGACCTGTTGCGGTACGCCCAGACGCACCCGGTGGACCTGTCGTGCCTGCGCATGATCACCGCCGGTGGTGCCGCCGTGCCCCGCCAGCTCATCGAGCGGTTCCGCGACGAGCTCGGCGTCGAGCTCGTCCAGGGCTGGGGTATGACCGAGACCAGTCCGCTGTGCGCGCTGGCCACGCCACCCCGCCACGCCACCCCGGACGAGGAGATCGAGTGGCGGTCCAAGACCGGGCGCATCGTGCCCGGGGTGGAGGTCCGCATCTGCGCCGACGACGGCACCGTGCTCCCGAACGACGGCGAGTCGGTCGGGGAGTTCGAGGTCCGGGGACCGTGGATCACCGGGTCCTACTACGGCGACCCGTCCCCCGACCGGTTCCACGACGGCTGGCTCCGCACCGGTGACATCGGCTCGCTCGACCGCCACGGCTTCATGCAGATCAGCGACCGCAGCAAGGACGTCATCAAGTCGGGCGGCGAGTGGATCTCGTCGGTCGAGCTGGAGAACGAGGTCATGGCCCACCCCGACGTGGTGGAGGCGGCGGTGATCGCCGTGCCCGACGACCGGTGGAGCGAGCGGCCGCTGGTGGCCGTCGTCCTGGAGGAGGGTGCGAGCACCTCCCCGGACGAGCTCGTGGTGTTCCTGTCGGACCGGGTGTCGAAGTGGTGGCTGCCCGAGCGGTGGTCGATCATCGACGAGGTCCCGAAGACCAGCGTCGGCAAGTTCGACAAGAAGGTGCTCCGGGCCCGGCACGCCGACGGAGGCCTGGAGGTCATCGAGGTCGACCCCTCCGGCGGCGGCTGAGCGTGCCCGACCTGGAGGAGCTGGCGGACCGGCTGGGGTCGATCGCCGAGGACCTGGCCGACGCCGCCCTCGACCGGCTCCGGTGCAACGCCGACGCCGTGCGGGCCGGCGGCGAGCCCGACCCCGGACTGGTGGCCGAGGAGAAGCGGATCACCCGGGCCCGGCGGGCGGTGGAGAAGGCGGCGGACCTGCTGGGTGCGCGCCGCGCCGCGCCGTCGGACGACGGGCCGTAGTCCCCGGGCGGAGGCTCAGGGACGGGGGACGGGTGGTTCGGCGCGGGCCGCCGTGCGCTCCGGTAGCAGGAGGATCGAGGCGCCGAGGAAGCAGAGTCCGCCGACGAGGGTGCCGAGCGACGTCCAGGTGGCGCTGCGGAGGGCGCCGGTGCTCAGGACCTTCGAGGCGACGGCGGACACCCCGAAGGCCACCGATCCGACCAGGTTGCCGACGGTGATCCACCACGACAGCGACCGGGGCTGCCATCGCGCCGCGCCGTGGCAGACCTCGGCGAAGGACAGGTAGCTCGACACCAGGAAGCAGACCGAGCCGAAGGCGTCCGGTCGCCACACTCCCTGGTTGGCGGCCGTGGTGGACGTGTAGGTGACGACCAGGGCGTGGCCCGTGCTGATGTTGAAGAAGAGCGTCCCGGCGCTCTGGACCACCGCCGCCAGCCAGTCGATGCGCCGCGGCTGCCAGACGAACAGCGAGCGGAGCCGGGGACCGGCGCCGGCCGGCCCGGGCCCGTCGGCCCCCACCACCTGGGCGTAGAGCAGGAGGCCGGCCGTGGTGAAGAAGATCGACCCGACGAAGTAGACGAGGTTGTCGGTGCGGGTGCCCACCGCCGCGGCGAGTCGGGGTACGGCGGCCACCGCGAAGCACGTGGACCCGACGGCGAACAGCACGGCGATCCACCAGCCGAGCGCACCGGGGGCCCACCAGGTCGACTCGGTCTCGGTACGGGCCCGCTTGCGCTCGCGCCGGGAGTCCCACCGGGCCACCGTCCCGTCGGCGAAGCGCAGGGTGCGTTCGGTCACGAACGGGCCGAACCCCCGCGTGGCGGTCTCCTGCCAGTCGCCGTGCAGTGACGTCCCGGGCGTGGTCATGGCGCACATGATGGCCGATCCGGGTCGAGGCGGTCGGCACCGGCCGGTGCGGCCGGACCACCGCAGCCCCTCGGGGGCCGGCATCCCGGGCCCTGCGGCGACCCGGAGCCGTCGACGACGGGGAGGTCGGCCACGGAGTCGACGACCAGGGCCGTTCGGCCCTGGTGGGGGCCACGGGACTGCGGGCCCAGGCGTCCCCGACATGAACGGATGGTGTCCGACATGAACAAGACATGACCGGAAGATGAACGTACGGTAAACTCGTCACATGGAGCACGACCCCCACAACGCACAGAACTGGTGCCCGGATCCCTTCGGGCTGCACGAGGCGCGGTGGTTCTCGAACGGGATCCCGACCGCGCTGGTGCGCGACGCCGGCGTCGAGGCCCAGGATCCGCCACCCGTCTCGGTCTTCGACCGTCGCTACGAGCTGCCGTCGATCGAACCCCGCGACCCGGTGGTGACGGCGACCCACCACCGCTTCGGCCGGCGCCGGCCACGGGTGTCCGCCGGCTGATCCGCGTCCGGCCGGACGTGGCCACGGGGCCCGACGTCAGGTGTCGACGAGGCGGTTGACGGCGTCGATGAGGTGGCGCAGGCGCCCGTAGTGCACCTTGTCGAACCGGAAGGCCACGCGCGGCAGGTCGAGGGCGTCGTCGTCGGCCCGCTCCGGTGGCAGGGGGTCGATGCGACGGATCACCCCCGAGGTCACGATGTCGGCGAACCGCCGGTTGAGATCGGCCAGCTGCGCCCGGTCCGGCGCCACCGCCATCCGCAGCACCATCAGGTCGCCGACCCACCGGCACGACCGGTAGTTCCGGTAGAACCCCAGCAGCTCCGACGTGGCCACGGCCACGTCGTCCGTGATGGTGAAGAAGGACCGGTCGTCCTCGGACACGAGCCCCCGGGGCTCGACCTCCTCGGCCAGGAACCTGCTCCACCCGTGCCAGTACGTCCCGCCCGGGACGTCGAGCAGCACCACGGGCGCGGGCTCGGCCTTGCCCGTCTGCAGGAGGGTGAGGAGTTCGAACCCCTCGTCCAGGGTCCCGAACCCGCCGGGCAGGACGAGGAATCCGTGGGACTCCTTCAACAGCATCAGCTTGCGGGTGAAGAAGTACCGCATCTCCACCAGCTTGGGGTCCTGGGCGATGAACCGGTTGGCCCCCTGCTCGTGGGGGAGGCGGATGTTGACCCCGACCGACTGGTCCCGGCCGGCGCCCTCCATGCCCGCCGCCATGATCCCCGGGCCGGCCCCGGTGACCACCATCCACCCCGCACCCGACATGGCGGCGGCCAGCGCGCGGGCCTGGCGGTACGCGGGATGGTCGGGCCGCGTGCGGGCCGACCCGAAGATGGTCACCTTCCGACGCTGACGTAGGGGCTGGAAGACGGCGAAGGCCTCGGACATCTCGGCGAGGGCCGAGTCGGCCACCTTCAGGTCGATCACGTCGGTGCCCCGTTCGAGGAGCGCGGTCACGGTGGCCAGCATCGACCGGTACAGGCGGCGCTCGGTGGGCGTGCGGGCCCCGGCGATCCGGTCCTCGAGCGTCGGGCCCCGCTCCGGCGGGGCCTCGGGGGAGCCGTCGACCGCCTCGTCGAGTCCTTCGCGCTCGAACGCGGAACCCGTCATGTCACCCGGCGCCGGCGAGCACCGTGCTCCGCCCGTCGGGCTGGTCGACCCGTCCGTACAGGGTGGTGCGCTGGGCCAGCGTCCGTCCGAGCGGCGTGACGATGGCCCGGAAGGCGTCGGCGTCCATCATCTGCCCGTGGCTCGCCCCCGCCGCCCGGGAGATGTTCTCGTCGATGAGGGTCCCACCGAGGTCGTTCACCCCGGCCCGGAGCAGCTGGCGTGCACCGGCGGTGCCCAGCTTGACCCAGCTGAGCTGGATGTTGTCGATGGCACCGCGGTAGGCGATGCGCCCGACGGCGTGCATGAGGAGCGTCTCGCGGAAGGTCGGCCCGCGGCGCGCGCGACGCTGGAGGTACAGCGGGGTGGCCATGTGGACGAAGGGCAGGGGCACGAATTCGGTGAACCCGCCCGTCTCGAGCTGGAGCTCGCGGGTGCGCACGAGGTGGCGGGCCCAGGACCGGGGCTGCTCGACGGCGCCGAACATGATGGTGACGTTGGAGTTGAGGCCGACGGCGTGGGCGGTGCGGTGGGCCTCCAGCCACTGCTCGGTGTCGATCTTGTCGGGACACAGGACGGCCCGCACGTCGTCGTCGAGGATCTCGGCGGCGGTGCCGGGGATGGTCCGGAGTCCGGCGTCGCGCAGCAGGACGAGGTACTCGGCGAGCGGCAGCTGGGACCGCCGGGCGCCCTCGGTCACCTCGAGGGCGGTGAAGCCGTGGATGTGGATGTCCGGCGAGCCCTCGCGCACGGCCCGGATCACGTGGAGGTAGTAGTCGCCGTCGAAGTCGGGGTGGATCCCGCCCTGCAGGCAGACCTCGGTGGCGCCCATGGCCTCAGCCTCCGCCACCCGGTCGGTGATCTCACCCAGCTCCAGGAGGTAGGGGGCACCCCGGAGGTTGAGGGACAGCGGCCCCTTGGAGAAGGCGCAGAACTTGCACTTGAACGTGCAGACGTTGGTGTAGTTGATGTTCCGGTTGGCGACGAAGGTGACCTCGTCGCCGACCGCGTCGGCCCGCAGGCGGTCGGCGACGGCGGCCACGGCACGCACCTCGGGCCCGCGGGCGCCGAACAGGGTGACGATCTCGTCCTCGCCGACGGACTCGCCGGCCAGCACACCGGCCAGCACCTCGGCCACGGGACCCCCGGTGGGCACGGGCTCGGGACCGGCCGGGTGCGCCGGTGTGCCGTGGGCGGCCGCCACGAACGGCGACAGCAGGTCGGGGGGTGGGACGTCACCTCCGGACGCCCACGGGTGGTCGCGGCCGAGGCCCTCGGCGTCGGAGGCGTCGAGCACCGGGAAGCGCAGTGCGGGGTCGAGCCACCGGTCGGGGTCGAGGGCGAACCCGGGGTAGAGGGTGAGCCGCGGGGCCAGGGAGCGCCCGGCCGCCTCGGTGGCGGCCCGCAGGACGCCGAGAGCGGGCCAGGCCCGCTCCGGGTTCACGTGGTCGGCGGTCACCGGCGACACGCCGCCCCAGTCGTCGATGCCGGCGGCCACCAGCGGACCGAGCTCGTCGGACAGGTTGGGCGGTGCCTGGAGGTGGACGTCGGCGGGCAGCAGGAGCCGGGCGGCGGCGACGGTCCACAGGAATTCGTCGGTCGGGCAGGGCGGGTGGCGGTGCATGGACGTGCCCGGTTTGGGCAGGAAGTTCTGGACGATCACCTCCTGCACGTGCCCGTGGCGGGCGTGGGCGGCGGCGATCGCCGCGAGGGTGTCGAGCCGGTCCTCGCGCGACTCGCCGATGCCGACCAGGAGGCCGGTGGTGAAGGGGATGGCGAGGGCGCCGGCGGACTCGAGGGTGGCCAGTCGCCGCGCCGGCTCCTTGTCCGGGGCCGACCGGTGGGCGTCGAGGTCGGGAGCGAGGGACTCCAGCATCATCCCCTGGCTGGCCGACACGGGGCGGAGGGCGGCGAGGTCGTCGGCCGACAGCGCCCCGGCGTTGGCGTGGGGGAGGAGTCCCGTCTCCTCCAGCACCGCCGCGCAGGCGGCCACCAGGTACGCCACCGTGGAGGCGTAGCCGTGGTCGTCGAGCCAGGTCCGGGCGGCCGGGTAGCGGTCCTCGGGTCCTTCGCCCAGGGTGAACAGCGCCTCGTGGCAGCCGGCGTCCCGACCGGCGCGGGCGATGGCCAGCACCTCGTCGAGCCCGAGGTAGGGGGAGTCGAGCCGGGCCGGCGCCTTGGCGAAGGTGCAGTAGCCGCAGCGGTCGCGGCAGAGCATGGTGAGCGGGATGAAGACCTTGGGCGAGAAGGTCATCCGCGTGCCGAAGGCGGCGTCCCGGACGGCGGCGGCGCGGGCCAGGAGCTCGGACAGGGGGGTGTCCAGCAGTTCGGCGCGGGTGGGCGCGGCAGCGGGCGACGGCACGGGGGAGCCGGTGGCGGCGGGCATCGGGGTCACCTTACCGGAGGCACCCCGGGACGCCTCCGGGCGGTGGGTCCGCCGGGGCGGTCGGTCACGCCCGCTCGTCGGGGACGACCCCGCCGAGCGCCGCGGCGTCGACCAGCCACAGCAGCCGGGGAGCCGAGACGCGGCCGGCCGGGAGGTCCTCGCCGGCGGCCAGTCGGGCGAGGGCGTCGCGCTTGGAGGCGCCCGACACCGTGACGACGACCCGACGGGCACGGGCGATGCCGGCGAAGGTCAGGGTCAGGCGGTCGTGCGGGTTGACGCCGTTCGGATCCCGGTTGGGCACCACCAGGTGGTCCGGATCGGTGTCGTCCACCGCCGTGGAGCCCGGGAAGAGGGAGGCCGTGTGGCCGTCGGGTCCGAGCCCGAGGTGGACCAGGCCCAGATCGGGCAGCGGGGCCAGCAGCGCCTGGTAGTCGGCGGCCGCCCGCTCGGGTGGACCGGACGTGTACATCGGGTGGTCGCCGCGCACCGGGCCGACGACGTCGAGGAGGGTGGTCGTGATCATGCGGTGGTTGGAGTCGGCGTCGTCGGGCGGGACGCACCGTTCGTCGCCCAGGTAGACGTCGACCGCCGACCAGTCGACACCCGGCCGAGTGGCGAGGGCGGCGTAGCACTCGGCCGCGGTGCCGCCACCGGACAGCACGAGCGGGGACCCGCCCGGATCGGCGGCCAGCTCGTCGGCGACGAGGTCGGCGAACGCCCGGGGGACGGAGTCGACCAGGCGCACGGTGCCGTTCACGGCGTCACTGGGCCGGGGGGTCCTGCTGGTGGGTCCCCAGCTGGAGGTCCAACGCCGGGTTGCGCCACTCGTCGCCGGAGCGCTCGACCAGCAGGTCGGCCATGTGGGGACCCCAGGTGCCCGCCGGGTAGAAGTGCAGCGCACCGCCCGGCTCGGACCAGGCCCGCAGGTACGGGTCGACGATCCGCCACGCCTGCTCGACCTCGTCGGACCGGATGAACAGGGTGGCGTCACCGACCATGGCGTCGTGGAGCAGTCGCTCGTAGCCGTCGGCGGCCTGGACGCCGGCGAACGCCTCGGCGTACGAGAAGTCCATGGCGACGGAGCGGAGGTGGAACTTCTCCCCGGGGACCTTGGCGCCGAACTCCAGGCAGATCCCCTCGTCGGGCTGGATGCGCAGGATGAGGGTGTTGGGCCGGAGGTCGCGGCTGGCCCGGTGGTCGAACAGCAGGAACGGCACCTGGCGGAACGTGAGGGCGACCTCGGTCACCCGGGCGGGCAGGCGCTTGCCCGTGCGGACGTAGATCGGGACGCCCGCCCACCGCCAGTTCTCCACCCGGAGGCGGAGGGCGAGGTACGTCTCGGTCTGGCTGTCCGGGGCCACGTCGTCCTCCTCGCGGTAGGCCACGACGGACGCGCCGTCGACGGTGCCGGCCGTGTACTGGCCCCGGACGGACTTGTCGACCGCCTCGTCGGGCGTCGGGATGTCGATGGCCTGGAGGAGCTTGACCTTCTCGTCGCGGATGCGGTCGGCGTCGGTGCTGGTGGGCGACTCCATCAGGGTGAGCGCCAGCACCTGCATCACGTGGTTCTGCACGATGTCGCGCAGGGCCCCGGCCGTCTCGTAGAAGCCCCCCCGGTGCTCGACCCCGAGGGACTCGGCCACCGTCACCTGGACCTGCTCGATGTACCGGCGGTTCCAGATCGGCTCGAAGATGGCGTTGGCGAAGCGCAGCGCCAGGACGTTCTGCACCGTCTCCTTCCCCATGTAGTGGTCGATCCGGTAGATCTGGCGCTCGTCGAAGGCCGTGTGCATCTGCTCGTTGAGGGCGAGCGCGCTCTCGAGGTCGCGCCCGAAGGGCTTCTCCACCACGATCCGCGAGAACTCGCCGCCCTCGCCCGGCGCCGAGCATCCGTGCTTGGCGAGGGCCTGCGCCACGACCCCGAACATGGAGGGGATGGTGGCGAGGTAGTAGAGGCGGTTGCCGGCGGTGCCGTCGACCCGGTCGGCCTCGTCCAGGGCCGCCTTCAGCTGGTCGAAGGTGTCCGGGTGGTCGTACTCGCCGGTCAGGTACCGGAAGCGCTCGGTGAGCTTCCGCCACGCCGGCCCCGCGTCGGGGGTGGCCGCCGCGACGTCGCGTCGGAATTCGTCGTCGGTCCACGGGGTGCGGGCCACGCCGATCACCGTGAACCCGGCGTCCAGGATGCCCCGGTCGGCCAGCCGGGCGAGCGCCGGCAGGATCTTGCGGGTCGTGAGGTCCCCCGAGGCGCCGAAGATGACCATGGCGACCGGCGGCGCCGCCGACAGTCCGGTGGACGTCCCGTTCCCGTTCCCGGCGCTCATGCCGGGGTCGACGTCTCGCCGCCGAGCGTCCCGTCCGTCGTGGTCACGGCGTGCCCGCCGAACTGGTTGCGCAGCGCCGACACCAGCCGCAGGCCGAAGGCGTCCGGCTTCTGGGAGGCGAAGCGGGCGAACAGCGCAGAGGAGATGACCGGGGCCGACACGCCCCGGTCGATCGCCTCCTCGACCGTCCACCGGCCCTCGCCGGAGTCGGCCACCACGCCCTCGATGTCGCCGAACCCGGACTCCGGCCGCAGCGCCCGTTCGGCCAGCTCCAGCAACCAGGAGCGCACGACCGAGCCGTAGCGCCAGATGGCGGCGACCTGGTGGAGGTCGAGGTCGAACTCGGGGGCCTCCGACATGATCTCGAACCCCTCCGCGTAGGCCTGCATCAGGCCGTACTCGATCCCGTTGTGGACCATCTTGACGAAGTGCCCGGCTCCGGGTGGGCCGACGTGGGCGTAGCCGCCCTCGGGGGCGAGGGCCAGGAAGGCCGGCTCGCACACCGCCACGGCCTCGGGGGTGCCGCCCACCATGAGGCAGTACCCCTCCGTCAGCCCCCAGATGCCCCCGGAGGTCCCGGCGTCGACCAGGGCGATCCCCTCGGCGGCCAGCTGGGACACCAGCGGTGCCGTCTCCTTGTAGTTGGAGTTGCCGCCGTCGATGACCACGTCGCCCGGCTGGAAGAGCCCGGCCAGGGTGGTGATCGTCGAGTTGGTCGGTGCGCCGGCCGGCACCATGACCCAGGCGACCCGGGGCGGTTCCAGGGCGGCCGCCAGCTCCTCGAGCGTGGCCACGGGCCGGGCCCCGAGAGCACCGGCCGCGGCCCGGGCGTCGGGGTCGAGGTCGAACGCCACCACCTCGTGCCCGTGACCGATCAGGCGCTGGGACATGTTGGCGCCCATCTTGCCGAGTCCGACCATTGCGATCTTCATGGTTGCTCCTCCGTGTGGGTGGGTGGTGCGGTGGTGCGGGTCGACGGTCCGGGATCAGCCGCCCCGGAGTGCGTCGGCCTTCGATCGGAGCGTGTCCATGAGGTCGTCGAACGAGGCGGCGAAGGAGGCCACCCCCTCGCGCTCGAGCACCTGCGCCACGTCCTCCATGTCGATGCCGGCGCCGGCCAGACGGTCGATGACGTCCCGGGCCGCACCGGGATCGGTGTCGACGGTACGGGCCACGGTCCCGTGGTCGAGGAAGTCGGCCACCGTGCCGTCGGGCATGGTGTTGACGGTGTCGGGTCCGATGAGGGTGTCGACGTAGGCCAGGTCCGGGTAGGCCGGGTTCTTGGTCGAGGTGGACGCCCACAGCGGCCGTTGCACGCGGGCCCCCCGGGCGGCCAGGGCCTCCCACCGGGGGCCGGCGAACCGCTGGGTGAACAGCGCGTAGGCCAGGCGGGCCTGGGCCACCGCCGCCGCCCCCCGCAGCTCCAGGAGCCCGTCGTCGGCGCCGGCCGCCACCGCCTCCTCGATCCGTCGGTCGACCTCGGTGTCCACCCGGCTCACGAAGAACGAGGCCACGCTGGCCACTCCCGAGAGGTCGTCCGCGCCCGACGCCGCCAGGGCCTCGAGCCCGGACAGGTAGGCCTCGATCACCTCGGCGTAGCGGGCGATCGAGAAGATGAGGGTCACGTTGATGCTCCGGCCCTCGGCGATCATCTGGCGGATCGACGGCACGCCCTCGGGGGTGGCCGGGATCTTCACCAGCACGTTCGGCCGGTCGATGCGCTCGTGCAGGCGCCGCGCCGCGTCGGTGGTCCCGCCGGTGTCGTGGGCGAGGGACGGCGCCACCTCCACCGACACGAAGCCGTCGCCGCCACCGGACCCGTCGTACACCGGCCGCAGGACCTCCAGGGCGCCCAGGATGTCGTCGACGACCAGGTCCCAGTACGCGTCCTCCACCGGGGTGGTGGCGATGAGGGCGCCGAACTGCTCGTCGTAGGTGTCCTGGCCGCTGATGGCCTTGGCGAAGATCGTCGGGTTGGAGGTGACCCCGCGGATGCCCCGGGCGACCAGGCCGGCGAGCGTGCCGTCGCGCAGCCAGTCGCGACGCAGGTTGTCGAGCCAGGGGCTCTGGCCCTCGCGGGCGTAGAGGTCGTCGAGGGTGGTCATCGGGGGGTCCTCTCGAGGAGTGCGGTGGCCCGGGCGGCCACGTTCACGGGGTCGAAGCCGAACGCGCGCAGGACGACCCCGCCCGGTGCCGAGGCCCCGAAGTGGTCGACGCCGAGGGAGTCGTCGGCGTAGCGCTCCCAGCCGAAGGTGGACGCGGCCTCGACCGACAGCACGGGCACGCCCGGGGTCAGCACCAGGTCGCGGTAGGCGTCGTCCTGTTCGGCGAAGAGCTCCCACGAGGGCAGCGACACCACCCGGGCCCGGGTGCCTGCTTCGGCCAGCAGGCGGCAGGCGTCGACGCAGAGCGAGACCTCGCTGCCGGTGGCCAGGAGGATCACCTGGGCGGGGCCGTCGCCCGGGTCGGACAGGACGTAGGCCCCCCGGGGCACGCCGGCGGGGGCCAGCTCGGCCGTGGCGTCGAGGACCGGGACGTCCTGGCGGGTCAGGACGAGGGCGGTGGGTCCGTCGCCCTCGACCGCCACCCGCCAGGCCTGGGCCGTCTCGTTGGCGTCGGCGGGCCGGACCACGCGCAGGCCGGGCATGGCGCGGATCGCCGCCAGCTGCTCGATGGGCTGGTGGGTGGGTCCGTCCTGGCCCAGTCCGACGGAGTCGTGGGTCCACGAGTAGACGACGTGGGCCCGGGAGAGTGCGGCCACCCGGACGGCCCCGCGCATGTAGTCGGAGAACACGAAGAACGTGCCGCCCACCGGGAGGACCCCACCGTGGGCGGCCATGCCGGTCATCACGGCACCCATGGCGTGCTCGCGGATCCCGTAGTGGACGAGGCTCCCACCCGGGTCCCCGGAGGACTGGGCCGTGGCGCCGGCCAGGGCCATCCCCGTGTTGCCCGTCAGGTCGGCGCTGCCGGCGACGAGTCCGGGCAGCCCGTCCCGGGTGGCGTCGAGGCACGCCTTGATCGCCTTGCGGGTCGCCATGGGCCCGTCGGCGGGGGTGAACGCGGGGAGGGCCTCCTCCCACCCGGGCATGCCGTGCCCGGCCAGAGCGGCGTCGTACCGGGCGCGGTCCCCGCCCCAGGCCGCGAGCCGGGCCTCCCACCGGGCGCGCATCGCCCGGCCCCTCGGGACGGCCGACCGGTACATGGCCAGCACGTCGTCGGGCACCCAGAAGGTCTGGTCGGTCGGGAGTCCGAGGAGCTCCTTGGTCCTGGCCGCCTCCTCGTCCCCGAACGGGTCCCCGTGGGCCTTGGACGTGTCGGTGAGGCCCGGTGCGGGGTAGCCGATGTGGCTCCGGAGGATGACGAGGGACGGGCGGTCCTCCTCGGCCCGGGCCCGGAGGAGGGCGGCCTCGAGGGCGTCGAGGTCGTTGGCGACGTCGCCGAGGTCGTCGACGGACCAGCCGTAGGACGCGAACCGCCCGACGGCGTCGTCGTCGAGGGCGAGCTCGGTCGGTCCGTCGATGGTGATGTGGTTGTCGTCGTACACGTAGACCAGGCGCCCGAGCCCGAGGTGCCCGGCGAGGGACGCGGCCTCGTGGGAGATGCCCTCCTCGAGGCAGCCGTCGCCGGCGACCACGTAGGTGTGGTGGTCGACGATCTCGGGGGAGAAGTGGGCGCGCAGCCACCGCTCGGCGATCCCGAGGCCGACGCCGTTGGCGAACCCCTGGCCGAGCGGTCCGGTGGTCACCTCGACACCGGGGGTGTGCAGCCGTTCGGGATGACCGGGTGTGGCGCTGCCCCATTCGCGGAAGGCCCGGAGATCGTCCAGGGTCAGCCCGTACCCGGTCAGGTGCAGCATGGAGTAGAGGAGGATCGACGCGTGCCCGTTGGACAGGACGAACCGGTCGCGGTCCGGCCACGCCGGGTCGGACGGGTCGTGGCGCAGGATCCGCGTGAACAGGACGTGGGCCAGGGGAGCGAGGGCCATCGCCGTGCCCGGGTGCCCGGAGACCGCGGCCCGGGGCGCGTCGATGGCCAGCCCCCGGATGACGTCGACGCCGAGCTGCTCGAGCTCGCCGGAGGGCGCGGGGTCCAGTGGGGGCGGCGGCGGCGTGGGCATCGGGCCAAACCCTACCGGTCGGGCACCGGACCGGTGGGCGCCCCGGCACCGGGTCGGCGCGATCGGAACAGGGCGAGCGACGCGGCGAAGCTGTGCACGAAATTGCCGCCGCCGACGGGCCCGAACTCGCCCGACGCGAACATGCCGCCGAGGGGGACCGGACCGAGCGACCGGCCGACGACGGAGGCGTCGTGGGCGGCCACGTCGAACAGGCGGGTGCCGCGTCCGTTGCAGGTGAAGAGCAACGCGGCGTCCGCGTCGCGCCCGGCCAGGCGGGCCACCAGGTCCTCGGCGGCGGTCCGGGCGTCGCGGACGGCGAACTGGACGACGCTCCCGAGGGGCAGCCGGCCCTCGACGGCCAGCGAGCCCGAGGACCGCTCGACCCCGACGAGCGGGCGGAAGAGCAGGTCGGCCGGCCCCGGGTCGAGGACCCGGGTGTCGACGCAGCGGCCGAGCAGCAGTCCGTTGCCCTCGATGCCGGCGATGTCGGCCCGGCCGAGGTGCTCGGCGATCTGGTCGACCATGCACTCCATCGCCGGGCGGCCGGCGATCCGGCGGACGAGGTTGCGCTCGACGTCGGTCACGGTCAGCAGCCGTCCGAACGGCCGGCACCCCTGGGACAGGACGGGGACGACCTCGGTGGCGGGACCGAGCAGCACGCCCACCGCCCCGGTGGTGCGCACCGACCCACCGAGCGCCAGCCGGGTGCCGCCGGGCCCGGACGCGCCCGACGCGTACCCCCCGACCACGGGGAGCCCGGGGTACCGGTCCGCCAGTTCGTCGGCGAACTCCGCCATCGGGAAGGTGAACGGGTCGGCCAGCACCAGGAGCGCGGACGGGGCGAACCCGACCCCGTCGGGCAGGCCGTCGAAGCGCCACCCGTCGTCGGCCTGCCGGGTGGCCGACAGCCCGACCGGGACGAGGGGGCCGACCCGACCGGCCCACACGCTGACGCCGGGGAGCTCCTCGACCTCCTCGCCGTTCCCGACCACCGATTCGGCGGCGCAGCCGACCAGCCCGAGCGGGTGGAGGACGGCGCCGACGGCGGCCACCACGTCCTCGAGCGCACCGGCGTGGGGACGGGTGACGGTGACGACCACCAGGTCGGGGCGCTCGCCCACCTGCTCGAGGACGGCGCCGAGGGTCTCGCCCAGCGCCTGGCTCGTGACCGGGTGGCGCGACAGGGCGCTGGCGAACTCCACCGGGCTCAGCCGGCCGACGGGACGAACCGGATGTCGAGGGAGCGCAGGTAGGTGTGGAGCCCGGCGTCCTGGACGGGCAGGAGGTAGGCGGGCGCACCCGACTCGTTGTGGTGGCTGTGCCAGAGGCCGGGTGGCGTCACGAAGGCGCCCGCGGCCTCCCAGTCCACCCGGACGGGGTCGACGATGCCGCCGTCGGCGTCGACGGCCGTCCCGACCAGCGAGTAGCAGCCGGGCTCGCACGACACGATCAGGTCGAGGGCGACGCTCTGGTGGCGGTGGGGACGCTGCACCCGGTCCGTCGGCAGGATCCCGAGCATGGCCCAGAGGGTGTGGGTGACGGTGAGGGTGCGGTCCTGGGCGGCGTTGCCGAGCAGCACGCTGACCCGGTTCCGGTCGCCGGCGTCGGGGTGGGCGGCCACCTCGGCCAGCCGGGCCAGGGAGACGGCGGACGGGTAGCGGGTCGGGGCGAACCGCGGCTCGCCCGGTGCGGCCCCCAGGTAGGCGAGGAGCGGTGCGTCGGTCACCCGGTAGAGCACGCACCGGTCGACGGGGTCGGCGGTGTGCTCGGTGGTGCATCCGGCCGGAAGCGTCACGACGTCCCCCGCGGCCCACGGGATCGTCCCGGTGACCGGCGCGCCGCCTCCCGCACCGCGGACGAAGGTGCTCGCCCCCGCCCCCTCGATGCAGTAGTAGAGCTCGCTGGTGGCGTCCGGGAAGGTGGTGAGGGTGTCCCCGGGGTCGAGGACGACGAAGGCGGCCAGCAGGGCCGGGCTGGTGGCCGGGTAGTCGACGGCCAGCGCCGGGGAGACGTCGAGCGGCACGATCCGACTGCCGGCCCCGTCGTGCAGCCGGGCCGGGAACCGTTCGACGGGGACGCGGGGGACGGAACCGGAGCCGACCGGGTCGGCGGCGGTCGAGTACTCGTGGAACCGTGCGTCGCCGGTCCAGTCCTCCGTGGCCTCGCCCACCAGGACGACCGGGCCGGCTGCGTCGTGCGCGTCGATGGCCATGCCCCAGTATCGCCGCTCCGCGCCCGGCGCGTCCACCGGGTCGGCGCCGGGACCGCCGGATCCCGGCACCGGGGCTATCGTCGCCCGGTGGCCGACGCGCGCATCCAGGTGCCCCCCAACTGCGAGCTCACCCTGGGCATGACGTGCGTCGACAAGTCCGAACCCGGTCGGACCGTCTGGCGCATGCGGGCCGACGAGCGGTTCGCCAACCCCGCCGGCATCGTCCAGGGGGGGTTCCTCGGCGCCATGGCCGACTCCGCCATGGGATCGGCCACGGTCACCTGGGCCCTGGCCCGGGACCGGAGGGTGTTCGCCTCCAACGTCGAGATGAAGACGAGCTTCCTGGCCGCGGCGCGGGTCGGGACCGTCCTCGAGTGCACGGCCCGCATCGTGTCGGGGGGTGCCCGGGTGGCCTTCGCCGAGGCGGAGGTGGTCGACGACGGTGGCCGGACCGTGGCCCGGGCGAGCTCCACCTACCTGTTGTCCGAGCGCTCGTGAGCGGTGGGGGGACACGGTCTGGCTAGAGTTGTCCCGTCCGTGCGCCGGGCCGCCCACCGGGGAGGCCCGGGGGGTGCACGGTGGCGGTACCGGCATCCGCCGGGCCGCACGCGAGGACCCGAGGAGGAACGTGGCGCAGGGCCGGAGTGACGGCAGGCGGGGGTTGAACGGCCTGCGCGACGAGGCACAGGAGACCCTCCAGCTCGTCGTCGCCTACGTCAAGCAGGAGACGCTCGACCCGGTCAAGGGACTCGGCCGCTACGTCCTGTTCGGGGTGGTCGGTTCGGTCGCCCTCTCCATCGGTCTCGTCGTCCTGGCCGTGGGCCTCCTGCGCCTGCTCCAGGGGGAGACGGGGAGCGCGTTCACCGGCAACCTGTCGTGGATCCCGTACGTCATCTGCGCGGTGGTCGTCGTCCTGGTGGCGTTCCTCGCCGTCCGCGCCGTCAGCCGGGGCCAGATGCCCGACGACACCACCGACAAGGAGCAGGCATGAGCCCGGCCGACGAGAAGATCACCCGAGACCAGATCGAGTCCAAGTTCCGGGAGATGACCGGCGGGGTGACCGACGAGGTGGAGGGGGCCAAGTCCCAGGCGCTGGCCATCGGGCTGGCGGTGGTGGTGGTGTCGGTCGCCGTCGTCTACCTGATCGGCCGCCGCCGCGGCCGCCGCCGATCGACCATCGTCGAAGTCCGGCGCATCTGATCCGATGGAGTCGATCCTCCGCTACCTGCAGCTCAAGGCGTTCGGTCGGGGCATGCGCGGCTACAACACGGCGTGGTTCGTGGTCGGTGTCGCCGTGTGGATGCTGCTGCGGGCCCGCCGTTCCGAGGACGTGGTCTACCGCACCAAGCTGCACCCGGGCGAGCGTCTGGTCGTCAGCTCGGGCGGCGTGGGCTCGTCGCCGGGCACGAACCCCTGAGCGCCGTGGACCCCGACGGGGGCACGGGACCGACCGACCGCAGCCTCCTGCGCGCCGGCGAGAAGGTCCTGCTGGTCGACGCCAAGAAGCGTCGCTACCTGCTGACCCTTCGTCCCGACGCCGGCTTCCACACCCACGTGGGCATCGTGGCCCACAACGACCTCATCGGGGCGTACGAGGGGTCGACCGTGCTCGGCAGCACCGGGCGCCGGTTCCTGGTGGTACGGCCCACGCTGGGGGAGACGGTGCTCAAGATGCCCCGGGGCGCCCAGGTGATCTACCCGAAGGACCTGGCCGCCATCCTCATGGAGGCGGACATCGCCCCGGGGACGTCCGTCCTCGAGGCCGGCGTGGGTTCGGGCGCGCTGTCGATGGCCATGCTGCGGGCCGGCGCCACCGTCGTGGGCTACGAGCTGCGCGAGGACTTCGCCGACCGGGCCCGCAGCAACGTGGCATCGGTGGTCGGACCGGACGCCCCGTACCGGGTCGAGCTGCGCGACGTCTACGAGGGGATCGGGGAGCGGGGACTGGACCGGATCGTCCTCGACCTGCCGGAGCCGTGGCGGGTCGTGCCCCACGCGGGCACCGCCCTGCGGTCGGGCGGGATCATCTGCGCCTACCTGCCCACCATCAACCAGACCGCCCACTTCCGCCAGGTGCTCGAGTCCGGTGCGTTCGGCATGGCCTCCACGCTCGAGGTGCTGCACCGGACCTGGCACGTGGAGGACCGGTCCGTGCGGCCCGACCACCGGATGGTCGGCCATACCGGCTTCCTCACCACGGCACGCCTGCTGCGGCCGGAACGGCTCGGGAGCAGACCCGGGATCCCCGGACCCCCGCCGGCGGTGGCGACCGGGGGGCCGGCGTCGCCGGACGACAGGTCGCCGATCGCCGAGTGGGGTGACGACCCGGCCGGCTGAACCGGCGGCGGGTTCAGCCCTGCTCGATGAAGATGCACTCCCCGGGGCACTCCTCGGAGGCCTCGACCACGGCGTCCTCGAGCTCGGCGGGCACGGCGGCCATGCCGGCCGACCCGCCCGGCTCGTTGCGGACGTCGTCGCCCTCCTTGACGTAGGCGAGCCCGTCGTCGAGGAGGGTGAAGACCGCGGGGGCGATCTCCTCGCAGAGGCCGTCTCCCGTGCAGAGATCTTGGTCGATCCAGACCTTCATCAGTGGTGTCTCTCCTACGTGTCTCTCGGCTCGAACGCGTGGCACCCGTGTCCACGGATCACCGGGGCCGGCGGGGGCGTACCCGGACACGCCCCTCGGCACGCCGGTCCCGCTGCCCCGTCCATGCTATCCGCGTCGGCGCACGGTACGGCTGACCGCCCCTCCGGGGGTCCGGAGGCGGTCACCGGGAGCCTCCGGAGGGGCCCCGGGAACCCGGAGGGGAGCGTCTGGGCCGGAGCCGGCCAGGTGTAGGGTCGACCGCGGGGCACGAGCACACGAACGAGGTGCAGGCGATGGTTGATTTCGACGATGCCGACGGCCGGCGCCGGGCGGCGGACCAGGACGATCTCGAGACCCTGCGGGCACGCGCCCTCTCCGCCGAGGAGGAGGTCACCGTGCTGCGCCGCCGGCTGCAGGAGAGCCCCCGCCGGGTCCAGACCCTGGAGGAGAAGCTCCTCGAGACCAAGGGGCAGCTGGCCCAGGCCGTGTCGCAGAACGAGAAGCTGACCTTCACCCTGCAGACCGCCAAGGAGCACGTGGCCAACCTCCGCGAGGAGGTGGAGAAGCTCACCCAGCCGCCCTCCGCCTACGGCACCTACCTCGGGACCAACGACGACGGCACCGTCGACGTGTTCTCGGGAGGGCGCAAGATGCGGGTTACCCTGCACCCCGACCTCGAGCACGGCGAGCTCCGGCGCGGCAACGAGGTCGTGCTCAACGAGTCGCTCAACGTGATCCTGGCCCGGGAGGGCGAGGGCCAGGGCGAGGTCGTCGTGCTGAAGGAGCTCCTCGACGACGGCGCGCGGGCGCTCGTGTACGGCCGGGCCGACGAGGAGCGGGTGGCGGAACTGTCCGACGCCCTCGTGGGGGTCAAGCTCCGGGCGGGCGACAGCGTGCTCATGGAGTCGCGCACCGGGCTGCTGATCGAGAAGCTGGACCGCCCCGAGGTCGAGGAGCTGGTGCTCGAGGAGGTCCCCGACGTCACCTACGCCGACGTGGGCGGACTCGACGACCAGATCGAGGCCATCACCGACGCGGTCGAGCTGCCGTACCTCTACCGCGAGCTGTACACCGAGCACCGGCTGCCGGCCCCGAAGGGCATCCTCCTCTACGGCCCCCCGGGCTGCGGCAAGACGCTCATCGCCAAGGCGGTGGCGAACTCGCTCGCCAAGAAGGTCGCCGAGGTCACGGGCAACACCAACACCCGGAGCTACTTCCTCAACATCAAGGGTCCCGAGCTGCTGAACAAGTACGTCGGCGAGACGGAGCGGCAGATCCGCCTCGTGTTCCAGCGGGCCCGGGAGAAGTCGGAGGAGGGGGTGCCCGTCATCGTCTTCTTCGACGAGATGGACTCGCTCTTCCGCACCCGCGGCACCGGCATCAGCTCCGACATGGAGTCGACCATCGTGCCCCAGCTCCTCGCCGAGATCGACGGGGTGGAGACCCTGAAGGACGTCATCGTGATCGGCGCCTCCAACCGCGAGGACCTGATCGACCCGGCCATCCTGCGCCCCGGACGGCTCGACGTGAAGATCCGCATCGAACGCCCGAACGAGGTGGCCGCCTCCCAGATCTTCGGCCGCTACCTCACCCCGGACCTGCCGCTCGACGCCGACGAGGTGCGGACGCTCGGCGGGGGCGATCCGGCCAAGGCCACCCAGGCCATGATCGAGGCCACCGTCGCCGAGATGTACCGGGACGACGAGGAGAACCGCTTCCTCGAGGTGACGTACCAGAACGGCGACAAGGAGGTCCTCTACTACCGGGACTTCGCCTCGGGGGCCATGATCGAGAACATCGTGCGCCGGGCCAAGAAGCTGGCGATCAAGCGGACGATCGCCGACCAGGGCCGGGGCATCCGGACCGCGGACCTGCTCGAGTCGATCCGCCAGGAGTACAAGGAGAACGAGGACCTCCCGAACACCACCAACCCGGACGACTGGGCGAAGATCTCGGGCAAGAAGGGTGAGCGCATCGTCTACATCCGCACGCTCATCAGCGACCGCGAGGAGACCACCGGAGGCCGTTCCATCGAGCGGGTGGGCACGGGCCAGTACCTCTGACCCGCACCGGACGCCGCATCCGGCCGGTGCGAGGGTAGGGTCGCCCACATGGCGATCCCCAAGGTCTGCGGCATCGAGACCGAGTACGGCATCCAGGTGGTCGGGGGCGACCCCAACCCGATCGCCGCGTCGTCGGTCCTGATCAACGCCTACGCCCGCGACGTCGCCCGTCAGCAGACCGGCTGGGACTTCGAGGACGAGGCGCCGGGCAACGACGCCCGCGGGTTCGCCCGCGAGGGCGCCATGCCGCCCATGGTCGAGACCCACCTGGTCAACACCGTCCTGACCAACGGCTCGCGCTACTACGTCGACCACGCCCATCCCGAGTTCAGCTCGCCCGAGTGCCGCGACGTCCTCGAGGCGCTCCGGTACGACCGCGCCGGCGAGGAGATCGTCATCCGGTCGATGGAGGCCGCCGCCCACGCCGTCCACGACGGATCGCGCCTCGTCGTGTACAAGAACAACTCCGACGGCAAGGGCAACTCCTACGGCTGCCACGAGAACTACCTCATGGACCGCGACACGCCCTTCAGCCGGGTCGTCGCCGGCATCACCCCCCACTTCGTCACCCGACAGCTCTTCTGCGGCAGCGGCAAGGTGGGCTCGGAGACGACCGTCCACGAGCCCGGCGCGGTCGACTACCAGCTGAGCCAGCGGGCCGAGTTCTTCGAGGAGCAGGTCGGCCTGGAGACCACGCTCAAGCGCCCGATCGTGAACACCCGGGACGAGCCCCACGCCGACCCCCACCGCTACCGCCGGCTCCACGTCATCGTGGGTGACGCCAACCTGGCCGAGGTGTCCACGTTCCTGAAGCTCGGCACCACGGCACTGGTGCTGGCCATGATCGAGGACGACGTCTCGGGCGACCGCAGCCTGGCGCTGGCCGACCCGGTGCGGGCCATCCACGCCGTGGCCGCCGACCGGACGTTCCGGCAGACGCTGCAGATGGCCGACGGGACGACGGCGACCGCCCTCGCCATCCAGTGGGAGCTGTACTCGGTGGCCCGCAAGTACGCCGACGACCGTGGACTGGCCTGTCTGGGGTCCGAACCGGTGGGCGCCTCGGTGCTCGACCGGTGGGAGGAGGTGCTCAACGGTCTGGAGACCGACCCCATGTCCCTGGCCCGCCAGGTCGACTGGGTGGCCAAGCTGCAGCTCCTCGAGGCCTACCGGGACCGGCACGGGCTGGGGTGGGACGACCCCCGACTGGCCGCCGTCGACCTCCAGTACCACGATCTGCGCCCGTCCCGGTCCCTCTTCGCCCGACTGGACACCGAGCGGCTGGTCGACGCCGCCGACGTGGCCGCCGCCGTGACCGACCCGCCGAGGGACACCCGGGCCTGGTTCCGGGGGCAGTGCCTGAAGCGCTGGCCGGGTTCGATCGCCACCGCCAACTGGGACTCCCTCGTGTTCGACCTCGGATCGGACCCCCTCCGGCGCGTCCCTATGATGGATCCCCTGAAGGGAACGGCGGAACATGTCGAAGCACTACTGGACAGTTGCTCGACCCCGGCCGAGCTGGTGGACCGGCTGAGCAGCTGATCCACCGGGTGCCGGTCCGTCCCACCGGGGCGGTCCGGGGCCACGGGGTCGTGCCGTGCGACGATGCTGGACAGGGACCGAGGAGTGGAGCGATGGCAGAGCGAGAGCTGAAGAAGAAGCAGGCGACGGAGCGGACCGACGAGGCCGTCGAGGACGTGCCCGCCACGTCGGCCACGGGCGAGAAGCTCAAGGCCGAGCTGGACGACCTGCTCGACGAGATCGACGAGGTCCTGGAGGACAACGCCGAGGAGTTCGTGCGCAACTACGTGCAGAAGGGTGGGGAGTGACCCGGTGACCCTCCCGCTCTTCACCACCACCGAGGACCCCGGTCCGGACTTCGCCGGCCTGATGCGCCGGCTCCGGGTGCCGGCCCTGCCGCCGCAGGTGTCGGCCACCGGACCGTCCGGGGGCTACCGCCACGGCACCACCGTCGTGGCGCTGCGGTTCGCCGACGGCGTGGTCATGGCGGGCGACCGCCGGGCCACCGAGGGCCATGCCATCGCCCATCGGGCCATGGAGAAGGTCTTCCCGGCGGACCGCTACTCGGCGGTCGCCATCGCCGGCGCCGCCGGGCCCGCCGTCGAGATGGTGCGCCTCTTCCAGACCCAGCTCGAGCACTACGAGAAGGTCGAGGGCACGGTGCTGAGCCTCGAGGGGAAGGCGAACCAGCTCGGCCAGATGGTGCGGGAGCACCTCCCGATGGCCATGCAGGGCCTCGCCGTGGTGCCGCTGTTCGCCGGCTACGACCTCTCCCGCCGGACCGGGCGCATCTTCACCTACGACGTGACCGGCGGGCACTACGAGGAGACCGAGTACAACGCCACGGGCTCGGGCGGGCGCGACGCCCGCACGACGGTCAAGCTCGGCTACCGCGACGCCATGGCCCGGGACGCCGCCGTGGAGCTGGCGATCGAGTCGCTCTACGAGGCGGCCGACGAGGACTCGGCCACCGGCGGTCCCGACCTCATCCGCGGCATCTACCCGCTGGTCGCCACGGTGACCGGCGACGGGTTCACCGCGGTGGGCGAGGACGAGGTGGCCGAGCGGTTCGCCGCCCTGATCGAGCGACGCAGGACGGAGGGCCGCCAGCCATGACCATGCCGTACTACGTCGCTCCCGAGCAGGTGATGAAGGACCGGGCCGAGTACGCCCAGAAGGGCATCGCCCGGGGCCGTTCGCTGGTGGCCACCACCTACGCCCAGGGCATCGTGATCGTCGCCGACAACCCGTCCCGGTCGCTCCACAAGATCAGCGAGATCTACGACCGCATCGCCTTCGCCGGCGTGGGCAAGTACAACGAGTTCGATCAGCTGCGCGTCTCGGGGATCCGCCACGCCGACACCAAGGGGTACGCCTACAGCCGCGAGGACGTCGAAGCCCGGTCGCTGGCGAATCTGTACGCCCAGTACCTGGGCCAGGTCTTCACGCACGAGATGAAGCCGCTCGAGGTGGAGATCCTGGTGGCCGAGCTCGGGACCGACCTGCGTCCGCCGCAGCTCTTCCACATCGCCTACGAGGGGACCATCACGGACGAGGACCGGTTCGCCGTGCTGGGCGGGGAGACGGAGGCGATCGTCGCCGCCCTCGACCGGGCGTGGTCACCGGAGTGGTCGCTCGCCGAGGCGCTGCGGGCCGCCGTCGGCGCGTTGGCCGGGCCGGACCGCACGCTGGGAGCCGCCGACCTCGAGGTCGCCGTCCTGGCCGAGGGGAACGGACGTCGGGCCTTCCGACGCCTGGCCGACGACGAACTCGACGCGATGCTGGCCTGATCGCCACGGCCACCCCCGGGCCGTCGCCGGGGTTCGGGGCGTGACGGGACCGTGACGGCGGTGCCACCGGGCCGGGTGGCGCGGCGCCGCGGCGGCGTCACGGTACCGTGCAGGTGATGGACAAGCGGATCTACGGCTTGGAGAACGAGTACGGCGTCACGTGCACCCTGCCGCGGCCAGCGCCGGCTCAGCCCCGACGAGGTCGCCCGCTACCTGTTCCGACGAGTGGTGAGCTGGGGCCGCTCGTCCAACGTCTTCCTGGAGAACGGCGCCCGGCTGTACCTCGACGTGGGCAGCCATCCCGAGTACGCCACGCCGGAGTGCGACGACGTCGCCGAACTGGTGGCGCACGACAAGGCGGGGGAGTGGATCCTGGCCTCGCTGGTCGAGGGGGCCGAGGCCCGCATGCGGGAGGAGGGCATCCGCGGGGACATCTACCTGTTCAAGAACAACACCGACTCCGCCGGCAATTCCTACGGGTGCCACGAGAACTACCTCACCAGCCGGCGGGACGACTTCGCCCACTACACCGAGGTCCTCATCCCCTTCCTGGTGAGCCGCCAGGCGTACGCCGGCGCGGGCAAGGTGCTCCAGACCGCCCGCGGCGCGGTGTTCTGCCTGAGCCAGCGGGCCGAGCACATCTGGGAGGGCGTGTCGTCGGCCACCACGCGGAGCCGGCCCATCATCAACACGCGCGACGAGCCCCACGCCGACGCCGAGAAGTACCGGCGGCTCCACGTCATCGTGGGCGACTCCAACATGAGCGAGTACGCCACGTTCCTGAAGATCGGCGCCACCAGCATCGTGCTGCGGATGCTGGAGGACCCGTCGACCGTCATGCGGGACCTGACGCTCGAGAACCCGATCCGCGCCATCCGCGAGATCAGCCACGACATCACCTGCCGGCGCCCCGTGCGGCTGGCCAACGGTCGCGAGATGAGCGCCCTCGACCTCCAGGGCGAGTACCTCCAGCGGGCCCTGCGCTTCCGCGACCGGCAGGGACTGTCGGTGCAGGAGGACCGGGCCCTCGGCATGTGGGAGCACTGCCTGAAGGGACTGGAGTCCGACCCGCTGTCGCTGCACCGCGAGTGCGACTGGGTGGCCAAGTACCGGTTGATCGAGGGGTACCGGGAGCGCCACTCGCTGCCGCTGCACAGCCCGACGGTGTCGCTGCTCGACCTCCAGTACCACGACGTCGACCGGTCACGCGGTCTCTACTACCGCCTGCAGCGCCACGATCAGCTCGAACGGGTGTGCCGCGATGCCGACATCGTGGACGCCATGACCACACCGCCCCAGACCACGCGGGCCCGGCTGCGCGGCGAGTTCGTCAAGCGGGCGAAGGAGCGGCGCCGGGACTTCACGGTGGACTGGGTGCACCTCAAGCTCAACGACCAGGCACAGCGCACCGTGCTGCTCAAAGATCCCTTCAAGTCGAAGGACGAACGGGTCGAGAAGCTGATCGCCGGACTGTGAGCGACCGCCGGTCGCCACACGGCGTCCCCTGCCCGGGGTCGACACCTGGCGTGGGCTAGCGTCGTCCCACCGTGTCCATGGATCCGATCGACCGTCCGAACGCCGACCCGAGTGGCGAGCCCGACACCGGGGTGACCGGCGCCGTGGCCACGGCCGACGTGCCCGACGACGAGGAGGGTCTGACCGGAGGCAGCACCAAGGGGGGCGGCTACCGATGGGTCATCGAGTGGGCCGTGATCCTCATGGCCGTGCTCCTGTGCACCGTCCTGCTGCGGACCTACGTCATCCAGTCCTTCTACATCCCGTCGCCGTCCATGGTCCCCACCCTGGAGGTGGGGGACCGCATCATGGTCAACAAGCTGAGCTACGACCTCCACGGCGTGCACCGGGGCGACATCGTGGTCTTCAAGCGGCCACCGCTCGAGACCCAGGACTTCCCGGACCTGGTCAAGCGGGTCATCGGCCTTCCCGGGGAGACCATCTCGACCCGGGACGGGCACGTCTACATCGACGGGAAGCTGCTGGCCGAACCGTGGCTGCCGCCGGGACCGAGCAGCTACACGGGTGCCCTGCCCGACGACCAGTACCCGCAGTTCAACATGCCCGGACCGGTCAAGATCCCGGCCGGTGAGTACTACGTCATGGGCGACAACCGCACCGACTCCGAGGACAGCCGCTACTTCGGGCCGATCCCGAAGTCGCTGATCGTGGGCCGGGCGGTGGCCGTCGTGTGGCCCATCAGCCACATCAAGGGCGTCTAGCGTCACGGCCCGATCCGGGCGCCCGACCGCCGGTACAGTGGACGGGTGACGATTCTCAGCCCGGCCAAGCTCCTGGTCGTCGTGGTGGTGGCCGTCGTCGTGCTCGGCCCCGACAAGCTGCCCCAGGTGGCGCGGCAGCTGGGTTCGCTGTGGGGCGACTTCCGCCGGCTGCGCGAGCGGCTCGAGACCGACGTCCGGGGCAACTTCCCCGACCTGCCCTCGACCGACCGCATCACCCAGGCCGTCCGGTCCCCGATCTCCTTCCTCGACTCGCTGGCCGACACCCACGCGGCCGACAACGAGGCCGACACGGGACCGGACCCGGGAGGCGGGACCGTGGGGGAGGCCGCCTCGGACCCGACCGGCGACGGGGTGGTGGTGCCCGGCGCGCCCAACCGGCCGCTCGGCTCGGTCCGGGCCGAGGAGGAGGCCTCGATCCCCGGGGTGTCGATCAGCGACCCCCAGGGCACCGTGCACCGGGTGCGGGCGAACGGACGGATCGTCCCCGACGACCCGTCCCTGAATTTGACGGCCGTGGACGCCCGGCATCCGGACCGTCGGGTCGCCAGGCGCCGTGGCGACGGGGGCGTGGGGTAGCCGTGGCCCTCTCGCTCAAGCGCAAGACGGACCGGCCGGCGCCGGACGCCATGACCCTGACGGAGCACCTCACCGAACTCCGTCGCCGGGTCCTGGTGTCGGTGGCCGCCTTCCTGGTCGGGGCCACCGTGGCGTTCCTCGCCTACAACTGGATCCTGGGCGATCCTCAAGCACCCCTACTGCGCGGTGGCGCCGACCCACTGCGGCTTCTACGTGACCGGGCCGCTCGACGGCCTGGCCCTGCGGGTCAAGATCGCCGCCTACGGAGGCATCTTCCTGGCGTCGCCCGTGTGGCTGTGGGAGCTGTGGCGGTTCATCACGCCGGGTCTCAACCCGAAGGAGAAGAAGTACGCCGTCCCCTTCGTGGTGGCCACGATCACCCTGTTCGTCCTGGGCGCCGCCGTCGCCTTCCTGATCTTCCCCCACGCCCTGGCCTGGCTCGACTCGATCGGGGGTCCGTCCCTCACCCAGATCCTCGACCCGAACAAGTACCTGAGCCTGATCATCCTGCTGATGGTGGCGTTCGGGGTGACCTTCGAGTTCCCGGTCCTCCTGGTGTCGCTCGAGTTGGCCGGTGTGCTGACGCCCCAGCAGCTGTCGTCGTGGCGCCGCTGGGCGATCATCGGCATCGTCGTGCTCGCCGGCGTGATCACGCCCAGCTCGGACCCGTTCTCGATGATCGCCATGGCCGTGCCGCTCTACGTCTTCTACGAACTCTCGATCATCGTCGGCCGGATCGTCCGTCGATGAGCCACGGGGCGGACGCCCCGTGGGCCGACGCCCCGCGTGGGCGGGCGCGGACGCCCCGACAGCGTCGACCGTGGGTCGCCGGGAGCGCTTCGAGCGGGAGCTGGGAGTCCGGCTCGACCCGTTCCAGCACCGGGCCACGGACGCCGTCGACCGCGGGGAGTCGGTCCTGGTGAGCGCACCCACCGGCTCGGGCAAGACCCTGGTCGCCGACTACGCCGTCGCCCGGGCGCTGGAGGCCGGGGGCAAGGCGTTCTACACCACCCCGATCAAGGCGCTCTCCAACCAGAAGTTCGCCGAGCTGTCCACCCGCTACGGCGCCCACCGGGTGGGCCTCCTGACCGGCGACGTCTCGTACCAGCCCCGGGCCCCGGTGGTGGTCATGACCACCGAGGTCCTCCGCAACATGCTGTTCGCCAGGTCGCCGCTCCTCGACGGCCTGCGCGTGGTGGTCCTGGACGAGGTCCACTACCTCCAGGACCCGTACCGGGGCTCGGTGTGGGAGGAGGTGCTGGTCCTCACCCCGCCGGCGGTGACCTTCGTCAGCCTGTCGGCCACGGTGGCCAACGCCGGCGACTTCGGGCGGTGGCTCACCTCGGTGCGGGGGAGGACCCGGGTGGTGGTCGAGACGCACCGACCGGTGACCCTGCACCACCACTACGCCGTGGCCGAGCGGGGCGCGACGGCCTCCACGTGCTGCCGCTGCTGCGCGACGGAGCGCCCAACCCCGACGGGCTCCGGATGGACGACCGCCGGGCGAGGGGGCGCCACCAGCGCCTGCGGGTGCCCCGGCGCACCGAGGTGGTCGAGTACCTCGAGTCGGCGGGCATGCTCCCCGCCATCACGTTCATCTTCTCGCGCGCCGCCTGCGACGACGCCACCCGTCAGTGCCTCCAGGACGGCATACGCCTGACGACCGACGAGGAACGGGTCCGGATCCGTGCCCTGGTCGAGGATTCGGTCGACCGCCTCGGCGACGACGATCTCCGGACCCTCGGCTACGGACCGTGGTCGGCCGCCCTCGAGGCCGGGGTCGCCCCCCATCACGCCGGCCTGGTCCCGGCCTTCCGCCAGGCGGTGGAGCGCTGCTTCAGCGAAGGGCTGCTGAAGGTCGTCTTCGCCACCGAGACGCTGGCCCTCGGCATCAACATGCCGGCCCGCACGGTCGTGGTGGAGCGGTTCGCCAAGTTCCGTGGCTCGGACACCTCGGCGCTGACGTCGGGGGAGTACCAGCAGCTGACCGGGCGAGCCGGCCGGCGCGGCATCGACACCGTGGGTCACGCCTTCGTCCTGTGGAACCAGGCCACCACCTTCGGACTGGTGGCCCGCACCGCGGTCGCCCCGCCCCCCGACCTCGTGTCGTCGTTCCACCCGACGTACAACCTGGCCGTCAACCTCGTCCGACGGTGGAGCCGCGAGGAGGCCTACCGGCTGCTGGAGTCGTCCTACGGGCAGTGGCAGGCCCCCGAGGGCTCGGAGTCGCTGGTCGCCCAGCTCGACCGGCGCCTGGCCATCCTCGACGAACGGGGGTTCCTGGACGGATGGGCCCTGACCGGGGACGGGCTCGCGCTGGCCGCCGTGTACCACGAGTCGGACCTCCTGGTGGCCGAGGTGGTCCGGGCGGGGATCCTGGACGGCCTGGCACCCGCCCACCTCGCCGGGGTGGTCTCGGCCCTCTCCTTCGAGGCCCGGCGGGCCGGCGACGAACCTCCGGTGCCCCGACAGGCCGTGGTCGTCGAGCGACTGGCCGCGGTCGAGGACCTCGCCGGTGGGCTGCGCCGTGACGAGCGCCGGGTGGGGCTGCGGCGCACCCGGCGGCCCGACGGCGGGCTGGCCCGTGCCGTGGTGGCCTGGGCATCCGGTGGGACCCTCGATGCCGTGCTCCGGGACGCCCAGGTGGCGCCGGGGGACTTCGTCCGCAACGTGCGCCAGGTCATCGACCTCGTGCGGCAGATCGCCCAGGTGGCGCCGGTCGGGGCGACCCGGGAGAGCGCCGAGTTGGCCACCGCGCTGCTGCGGCGGGGCGTGGTCGGGGCCGACGACCCCGCCCTCGCGGGGTCCGCGCCTGACGGCCCGTCCCCGTCCTAGTGTCTGACAGGCATGTTCCCCTACGCCGTGGAATCGTTCAGTGCCGAGGAGACCGACGTCCTCCGGCGCTACGTCACCAACCTCGACCGTCCGGTCTTCGCGCTCGTGAACCTGCCCGAGGTGGTCAAGGGGGCCCTGTTCGCCCGGTACTCGCGGTCCCCGAAGAGCCTCCGACGCCTGTTCCTCGACGAATTCGTCGGTGAGCTGGACATCAGCGGCGATGCCGGGGTGGACGCCACGGTGGGGCTCAAGCGGGCCGAGGAGCTCTACGAGAAGGTGTTCTTCGAGTACGGCGACGACTCGGTCGCCCAGCTCGGTGGGGTCCACCTGGCGTGCGAGCAGGCGTCCAACGTCCTCACCAAGGTGCTCGAGTGGGGCCGCCTGATGGCGTACCTCGAGCAGTCGACCCGCTACATCGCCTACAACCAGCGCCTGACCACGGGCCACTACCGGTACTTCCGTGACCCGGGACTGCTGGACTCGCCGCTGGGCGCCCGCTACGTCGGCGACATGGACCGGATGTTCGACACCTACGGGGAGCTCCTCGAGGAGGCGCAGACCTGGCTGGCCGCCCGCCATCCGCGCCAGCCCGGCGACTCCGACTTCGTCCACCGCCAGGCGGTCCGGGCCAAGGGTCTGGACGCGCTGCGGGGCCTGCTCCCGGCGGGCTCCCTGTCCAACGTCGGGATCTACGGCACCGGCCAGTCCTACGAGATGCTGCTCGTGCGGATGCGATCCCACCCGCTGCCCGAGGCCCGGGTGTACGCCGACATGATGCTCGAGGAGCTCCGCAAGGTGATCCCGTCGTTCCTCCAGCGGGTCGACCGGTCCGACCGGGGTGGTGCGTGGGGCGAGTACCTGACCGCCACGAGGGCCGACACCGCCCGGGTGGTGGGGGAGCTCTTCCCGGACCTCGTCGACCCGGGGGTCGACCGTCCCGCCGGGCCGTCGGGCGCGGCGACGGTGGAGCTGCTCGACTTCGACCCCGACGGCGAGGACAAGGTCCTCGCGGCCGTGTGCGCCCCCCGCACCTCCGCGCCGGAGTCCGAGGTGCTGGCGCGGGTGCGCCGGCTCGGGTCCGAGGAGAAGCGGTCGATCCTGCGCGCCTACGTGGGGGAGCGGTCCAACCGTCGGCACCGCCCCGGGCGTGCCTTCGAGCGCACGGACTACCGCTTCGACGTGGTCACCGACTACGGGGCGTTCCGCGATCTCCAGCGCCACCGCATCCTGACCATCGAGTGGCAGCCCCTGGGCGCCGCCCTCGGCTACGACGTGCCCGAGGTCGTCGAGGAGTCCGGGCTGACCGAGCGGTACGTGGCCTCGCTGGAACGCTCGCGTGAGCTGCACGACGCCCTGGTGCCCGGGTTCGCGGACCAGGCGTCCTACGCCGTGGCCCTGGCGTTCCGGATCCGCTACACGATGCAGATGAACGCCCGCGAGGCCATGCACCTCGTGGAGCTGCGGTCCGGTCCACAGGGCCATCCGAGCTACCGGTGGGTGGCCCAGGAGATGCACCGCCAGATCGCCGAGCGGGCCGGGCACCGCCTCCTGGCCGAGGCCATGTCCCATGTGGACTACGGCGCCGAGGACCTCGAGCGCCTCGAGTCCGAACGCCGCGCCGAGGAGCGCAGGAATTCGGTGTCGGTGTCGACAAATCCTGCGACGTCCTGAACAGGGACGATCCGCATACCTCCAGGTCAGGGCCTAACGAAGGCATTTGACGCACCACCGGGAACGTGGCGTATGGTGCGGCCAGTCCCAGTCGCCCCGGGGGATGCATTCGGCGGTTTCCGTGACCGGATCTGCTCCCGGGGGGGATGCTGTGAGAGGCGGAGGCAGGCCCAAGGGGTCGAGTAGAAAACACCTCCCCGAGGCCGTCGGCGCGAGCCGCAGGCAGTGGGGTGGTGGTGCCAAAGATCCCTTGGGCCCGGCCGCCTGGTCCCGTACGGGACCAGGGCGTCGTCCCGCCGGTGCACAGCGGCACCGGGGACCTGCCCGGCACCGCGCGTCGTCGTCGGCACCGGGCGTCCAGCGGTGGACCCGCCGGTCCGGAACGGGCCGCCCGGCGCGCCCGGATCACACGATGCACCACGGACCTGCCGATTCCTGGCATGATCCCCACGCAACGGCGGAAGCGACCGGCCCACCATCCGGTGGGCGGACCGAAGCAGACGTGACGAACGAACGGAAGCCCGGGCCGTCTATGCTCCCGGCCAACTCACCACCGAAAGACCGATACCAACGCACATGGCAGACGACATCGACGAAGTCGAAGGACCCGAGGAGCTCATCGAGGAGGATCTCGACGAGCTGGCGGACGACGACGACCTGATCGCGGAGGACCCCCTGCTGGACGATGACGACGACGTGGCCGTCGCCGTCATCGACGTCGAGGAGGAGGTGGAGCCCGACGTCCCGACCGGTACGGCCAAGGCCGTGGCCAAGGCCGCCGGCGAGGAGACCGACGAGGAGGAGGAGGAGGAGCCCGACGACGAGGACGTCGAGGCGAGCCTCGACACCATCCTGAAGGAACGGCTCGTCGTCGAGGAGGTCGAGGACGACGAGGAGACCCCCGAACCCGAGGACCGGGGGGGCGACGGCGTCGAGCGGGTGCTCCCCAAGCAGCCCGGCGAGTTCGTGTGCCGGTCCTGCTTCCTCGTGAAACACGGGAACCAGCTCGCGGACAAGAAGAAGATGCTCTGCCGCGACTGCGTCTGATCGGAGGCGAGCATGGCCGACACCCCGGAGGAGCGCGAGGACGAGTCGTTGACCGAGCGGTTGCTCGACCTCGTGGTCTTCCTGCCCACGGGCCTGGTCGTCACCATCGCCGAGGAGCTGCCGCGGTTGGCCGAGCGTGGACGCGAGCGGCTCGGCGTGCAGGTGAACTCGGCCCGCGCCGTCGGGAAGTTCGCCGTGACCGCCGGCGGGCACGAGTTCAGGCGGCGGTCCGCGGCCCGCAAGGGTCCCCCTCCGTCCGCCGGGGCCGTCCCACCCACCGACACCTCGGAGGCGGCTGCGCCTCCGACGACGGCGCCGCCCCGGCTGCGCTCGATCCCGCGGCCCCCGGCGGCGGACGGGGCCGCCGTGCCGGCCGCGGGTGCCCCGTCGGCGGCCCCCGCGCCCGGCGCCGCCGCGGCGGGGACCCCGGTCCGTCCCCCGCCCCCGCCCGCGTCCGCGGGGGCACCGGCGCCGCCGGCCGCCGCCCCGGCCCGCCCCGCGGGCGGGCACGTGCCGGACGTGACCACCCTCGCCATCCCCGGATTCGACACCTTGTCGGCATCCCAGGTCGTCCAGCGCCTGGACGGCCTCAGCCGGTCCGAACTGGTGGCGGTGCGGGCCTACGAGACGTCCACCCGCGGGCGCCGGACGATCCTCAGCCGGGTCGACCAGCTGCTCGACGAGCGGTCCTGAACCCGGACGCCGGGGCGGGGGGCACCGTGGGCCCGGTCGAGCAGGTCCGCACGGCGGGACCGGACGACGTGACCCGGCTGGTCGAGCTGACGGCCGCCTTCGACGAGGCCGCAGGCGGGCGCCGGGGAGGCGACCGGACGCTTCCGACCGACGCCGGTGGACGGACCCCCGACGCCATGGACGGCGCCGTCGGTGCCTACGTGACCGGTGAGGGCCGGACGGCCCTGGTCGGCCTGTTGGACGGCTGGGTGGCCGGCGCGGCGCTGTGCCGGGTGGACGGCTCGGGTGGCGGACGGCGCGGGATCCTCGACGTCTGCTTCGTGGAGCCTGGCGCACGCGAGGTCGGCCTCGGCCGGCTGCTGCTCGACCGGTCGCTCGACTGGTTCCGGTCCGAGGGGTGCACCGGCGTCGACGGCAGCGCGTTCCCCGGTGACCGCGAGGCGAAGCAGTTCTTCGAGGCGGCGGGATTCAAGGCCCGGCTCCTGGTGATGCACCTGTCACTGGAGTGACGGTGCCGTCGGCCCCCGAACGGGTCAGGAGGCGCGTCGACCGGCCGGTCGGGCCGGCGCGGGGCGCCGGGGACCGGGCGGGGGCGGGATGGGGATCCCGAGCAGCCGGGCCAGCTCCGGGACGAGGCCGGCGGCCTTGCGGGCCTCGGCCACCAGGGCCTCGTCGGCGTCGGCGGGCAGACCGACGGGCTTGACGGTGCGCCGTACCGGGCACTCGACCACGACCTCGAGGAGGGCGAGCCAGTCGGCGGCCGGTGTGTCGGGGGTCATGGCCTGCCCGGCGGCGTCCGACAGGCGGACGGCGAGTTCGGCCGAGAGTCGGGCCGACGGCTCGGGGGGTCGGATCGACGCGCGCACGGCGTCGGCCACCCGTCCCTCGTCGAGGGCGGTGGTGATGCGCTCCACCCAGCGCTCGCGCAGGGCGGTGACCCGCTCGGTGAGGCTGGTCCGCAGGGCGGTCACCATCTCGGTCCCCTCCTCGTCCAGGGTCACCGTGGATGCGGACGCCACGATGGAGCGCAGCTCGCGCAGCGGGGTGTCCTTGCCGGTGGTTCGGGCCACGGAGGCCCGGTCCTTCCACGTGGCGAGGTTGATGACGGGACGCAGCTCCTCGGCCATGGCCATCAGCGGGGCCTCGGTGACCTCGGGACGACCCTCGGCCCGGGCCCGGGCGTTCTGCTCCTGGATGGCCTGGCGTACCGACGGGATGCCGCCCCGCAGGAGCTGTTCGGCGACGGGCAGCTGCTCGGGGCGGAGTTCGGCCAGTGCCGCGTTGCGGTAGACGGTGGATGCGGCGGGCCGGCGGTCGGCACCCCGCTCGCGCTGGCCCCCCTCGCGCCCGCCGGGGCGCGCCGGGCCGGAACGACGGGCGCCACCCGAGGACGGGCCGGTCCCGCCGTCGCGGTCACGACCCGACGCCGCTCCCGTTCGGCCGTCGCGGCCACGACCGTCGCCGCGCTGGGCGCGGTCGCCGTCCGGGCGCGGTCCCCGGCCCGACGGGCGGCGCGAGCCGTCGCGGTCGCCGTCGTCACGGTCGTCCCGTCGCCGCTTGCCCTTGCCGGCGAGCACCACGTTGACGTCCGGACCCTTCCGGGGGGTCCCGAGGACTTCGATGCGGTCCACCGTCTTGGGCGCCGCCTTGCCCTTCGGGGCGAGGAGGGCGGTGACGGTGGTGCCGTCGAGCGTGGTCTCGACCTCGGCCCGCAGCACCGTGCCCACGGAGGTGCCCGCAGGGACGAGGTCGGCCGGCACGGTGCCGCGGGGCAGCTTGGCCCCGGCGGCGCGCCACGTCCACGTGGACTCGTCCGACTGACTGGTGAGTTCGACTTCGATTCGATGGCCCATACCGGGCGACAGGCTACTGCCGCTGTCACGGCCTCGCGGACGGGGTGGTCCCGGGGTGGTCCCGACGGGACCGCCACCGCCGGCCCGCGGGGGTTCTCCCTGCTCACCGGATCGACGTTCCGTCCGGCGCGCGGCGGACACCACGTACGCTGCCGGGGATGGACGCGCCCGATCGCAGCGAAGCGGCCCCCGTCGCGGAGGCACCCCCGGCGGATCCGGCCTACGTCGCCCGGCTCTCGGCCGTGCGGCCCGAGCCGGCGCCGGACGGAGAGGCGCCGACCCGGGACGACCTGGCCACCATCCTGACCACGGCCACCACGGTGCCGGACCACGGTGACCTGACCCCGTGGCGGTTCGCCGTGTGCACCGGCGCGGGGCGTGACCGCTTGTCGGACGCCCTCGTCGCCGGTCTGCGCGAGCTGCGGGGCGACGGCCAGCCCGCGACGGTGGTGGCGAAGATGGCGGCCAAGGCCTACGCGGCGCCGTGCCCGGTGGTGCTGGTGGCATCGCCCGACCCGTCGTCAGCAACGTCGAGGTGTGGGAGCAGGTGGTGTCGGCCTCGTGCACCGGCTACGCAGTCGTGCTGGCCGCCACCGGACTCGGGTACGGGGCGGTGTGGAAGAGCGCCGCCGTGCTCGGTACCGCGCCGGTGCGGGCGCTGTTCGACTGCAGCGACGACGAGGTCGCTACTGGGCTGGGTCAACCTCGGCACGCCGGCGCCGCTCGGGCGCAAGGGCCTGGTGGCCGGCGCCGGGGTCGACCTCGACACGGCCGGGTCCTCCGGCTCGACGGCTGAGGGCCGGCCGGACCGCCGCGTCACCAGCCGAAGCGTGGCCATCGGAGGGCCGATCCCCGCGTCGTCCGCGCACGCACCGCACAGGTCCATGCGACGCGCCCCGGGGCGGTCGGACGCCGCCACCCGCCGCCAGCCGTAGCGACGGGCCTCCTCGAGGCACGCCGACTCGGACCACCGGGGCTGGGTGCGCGCCCCGCAGCGCCCGCACGTGCGGTAGTAGACGTCCTCGTCGTCGTAGCGGTCCTCGAGGGAGAAGTCGTCGGGGTCGTGGTCCATGGTGCTCGTTCCACGACGAGGATACCGGGAGGGCGCCGTGTCGGCGCTGCGCCCGAACCGGCCGGGACCTATCCTCGGGCACGACGGCCCAGCAGGACCCCGCGCCCACCAGGAGGACCCCCATGCCCGACATGCAGGACTTCAACGCCCAGATCATCGCCGAGTTCCGTGCCAACGACGGCGTGGTCGGCGGCCCGTTCGAAGGGGCCACGATCGTGCTGCTGCACACCACCGGGGCGAGGTCGGGACTCGAGCGGGTCAACCCGGTCGTGTGCCCGGCGCGAGGGCGAGGACCTCTACGTCTTCGCCTCGAAGGCCGGCGCCCCGAGCGATCCCGACTGGTTCCACAACCTGGTGGCGCACCCCGACGGTGACCGTGGAGCTGGGTCACCGACACGTTCCGCGCCCGGCCGTGGTGCTCGAGGGGGCCGAGCGGGACCGCGGTCTACGCCGCCCAGGCGGCCCAGTACCCGAACTTCGCCGAGTACCAGGCGTCCGACCGAGCGGGTGATCCCGGTGGTCCGCCTCGACCGCACCTGACGGCGCCCGCGGAGGTCCGGGGCACACCGTCGCCCCGGTCGGGCCGGCCCCGGCGTACCGTCGTGGACATGACCACCACTCCTGCGGTCGACCGGTGCGGCTGGTGCCACCGACCGCTGGCCCGGCGCCCCGGCGCC
The DNA here is from genome assembly GCA_963814655.1 of uncultured Acidimicrobiales bacterium. GTDB lineage: Bacteria > Actinomycetota > Acidimicrobiia > Acidimicrobiales > RAAP-2 > Bog-756. The sequence goes on from CAWFDU010000001.1 coordinate 323,236, forward strand.
GGCCGGCCCCGCCTGTTCTGCAGTCCCTCCCACCGCCAGCGGGCCTACGAGGCGAGGCGCCGGGCCGACGAGCTCCACGTCCCGGCCGACCAGTGCATCGTGTCGGCGGCGGAGCTGCGCCGACTGCACGACCGCCTGTACCGGCTGGAGGCGGCGGTCGACGACGTGCGGTCCGACCTGGCGTCGTCCTCGCGGGACGCCGACTACCGCCGCGCGTTCGAGCACCTCATGGACGCGGCGGGCGACCTGGTGGGCACGGTGGTCGAGCCGGTCCGGCGGTGACCCGCCACCGGTGGGCGGGGCATGGCACCATGGGGGCCGCCGACCCGGGGAGCGCGATGTCCGACGATGACCTGTTCGACCAGGTGGGCCGTGCCCTCGACGGCCGGCCCGGGTGGCACTACGAGCCGTCGCCCACGCCGGGCCTGCCCGCGTCGTGGTGCCTGGACCCGGCCGGCCGGGTGGTGCTGTCGGTCACGGTGGTCGACGGGACCGTCACGGTCTACGTTCCCGACGCCGACCGGGACGTACCGGTGGGAGGTGTCGCGGAGCTGGCGGTGTGGCTGGACGCCTACGGCGACGGGTACCTGGCGGGCTGAGCGCCACCGGCCGGCGCGGTAGGCCCGCGCCCGCCCGGTCCGGTGGCGGGCCGGGTGCACGACGTCCTCAGGATGCCCGTCCGATCTGCCGATGGTCGACCCATGGAGTCTGCATCCGCGCGTCCGGGCGGCGACGGTCCGAGGGCCGCCCGGGACGGCGCGCGCCACTCCAGGCCCCGTGGGAGCCCCACGAGCGGGCGGGGGGCCACGTCCGGCGTCGCACCGATGCTCGGCGCCGTCGTGCTGGCGTCGGTCGCCTTCCTGCTGCTCGTCGGTCTCGAACCCGGCGGTACCACGGTGACCCGGGACGCCGACGACATCGCCCAGGCCGTGGCCCCGCTCCTGGTGGCCCTGCCCCTGTGCTGGCGGGCCGCCGTCCGCTCGGGAGGGCGGCGGCGGCGGTTCTGGACGCTGCTGGCCTGTGTGGCGGCATCGTGGGGGATCGGGCAGGTGGTGTGGTGCTACCTGGAGCTGTCGACCGGGACGACGCCCGGGGCGGAGTCGCCGGCGGCGGTGGGCTACCTGCTCGCCCCCCTCTTCGCCGTGGCCGCCCTCGTCAGCTACCCGGGTCCGCGGCTGCACTGGGCGGCGGGGGTCCGGGCCGCCGTCGACGGTCTGCTGATCGTCAGCTCACTCCTGTTCGTGGCGTGGACCGTCGCCGGGATCACCGGCGCGCTGGCCCGTTCGGGCACCTCGACGGGCCAACGGATCACCGTCCTGACCTACCCGGCGGCCGACATCGTGGTGCTGGCCCTGCTCGCCACCATCGCCGCACGGTCGGTCCGAACCTGGCGCGACCCGCTGGTGGCCGTCGGAGGGTGCTTCCTCGCCCTGCTGCTCGGTGACTCGCTGAGCATCTACGTCGGACTGTCGGGCACGTACAGCACCGGCAACGTCGTCGACGTGTTCTGGTTCGTCGCCTTCCTCCTCCTGGCCGTGGGTTCGTCCCTGCCCGTGCCCGATCACGTGCCGGTGGCGGAGGAGCTGAAGCCGCCGATGTGGACCGAGTTCATCACGTACCTGCCGATCGGCCTGGCCGCGGCCATGGCACTGGGCGAGATCGTGCGCGGCCACGGATTCGACGTCGTCGAACAGGTGCTGGCCCTGACGACGATCGCGCTGCTCGCCGTGCGCAGCTTCCTCTTCGTCCTGGAGAACCGCGTGCTGCTCACCCGGTTGGAGGGCACGGTGACCGAGCTGCAGTGGCTGGCACTGCACGATCCACTCACCGGGTTGGCCAACCGGATGCTGTTCATGGACCGGCTGGAGCTGGCGCTCTCCCAGAGGCACCGTGGCGAAGCGGACCTGGCCGTGGCGTACCTCGACCTCGACGACTTCAAGCAGGTGAACGACAGCTACGGACACGACGTGGGCGACGAACTCCTCCGCCAGGTGGCCCGCCGGCTCGGTGCGGCGATCCGCGAGGGTGACACGCTCGCCCGCCTCAGCGGGGACGAGTTCGCCATCCTCCTCACCACGCCGGAGGACATCCTCGAGATGGGCACGGTGCTCCGGCGGATGGTCGACGAGGTGGACTGGGAGTTCGACCTCGGTGGGCCGCGGGTGTCGACGAGTGCCAGCATCGGGTACGCGATCGCCTGCGACGGGGGTGACGCCGAGGTCCAGCTGCGACGGGCCGACCAGGCCATGTACCGGGCCAAGCGGAACGGGAAGCACCGGATCTGCCGGTACGAGGCAGGCGCGGACCCCGAATTGGGCCCGGACCACCGGGTGTCGCCACAGGACCGCGTCGCAACCCCGGAGGCGGTGCGTCCCCCGGGCGGGTCCGGCGGCTGAACCCGGACCTGCGCCCCGGTCCCGAGGACCGGCCCGTTGGGTCGACGGGGGAGGGGAGTGGAGGTCCGGCCCGATCTCGGCGCTCGTCGGCGGCCTCGGCGTCAGGCAGACTGGTCCCGAGCGATCCCGGGGGGAGTCCCATGGTGCAGCCGTCGTCCGCCACGGTCATGGACGGTGCCGCGCTGGCGGCGACGATCCTCGACCGCACCGCACGACGTGCCGCGGCGTTCCGCGAGCGGAGCGGACGGTCCCCGTGCCTGGCCGCAGTGCTCGTCGGCGACGACCCGGCGTCGGTGACCTACGTCAGGATGAAGCGGTCACGCTGTGGGTCCGCCGGGCTCGCGGCGCGCCTGGTCCATCTGCCGGGGACGTCGACGACCGACGAGGTGGTGGGCGCCGTCCGCAGCCTGTCCGAGGACCGCGACGTGGACGGAGTCCTGGTCCAGCACCCGGTCCCGAACCGGGTCGACGAACGGGCCGCGTTCGAGGCGATCGCACCCGACAAGGACGTGGACGGGGTGACCTCGACGTCGTTCGCAGCGATGTCGCTGGGGCTGCCCGGGTTCGCCTCGTGCACCCCCGGAGGGATCCTCCGCCTGCTCGACGAGTACGGGATCGATCCGAGCGGCAGGCACGCCGTGGTGATCGGGCGCAGCCCGATACTCGGCCGGCCCCTCGGCATGCTCCTGCTGGGTCGCCACGCCACCGTGACCATCTGCCACTCCCGGACCCGGGACCTGGCGTCGATCGTCCGGACGGGGGACATCGTGGTCGCCGCCGCCGGACGGCCGAACCTGGTCCGGGGCGACTGGCTCACGCCCGGCGCCGTCGTGGTCGACGCCGGCTACTACCAGGGAGCGATCGGCGACGTGCACTTCGAGGAGGCGTCGCGCGTCGCGTCGCTGATCACGCCGGTCCCTGGGGGCGTCGGACCGATGACCATCGCCGTCCTGCTGGACCAGACGGTGACCGCCGCGGAACAGCGCCTGGTGACGGACGCCGACCGGCCGGTCGGGGGGATGGACGACCGACCGGGTCGCTAGTCTTCGACCGTGGAACGGCTGATCTCGGACTTCCACCTCGACGGGGACGGCGACTGGGTCGCCGAGCTCTCCTGCGGGCACGACCAGCACGTCCGCCACCGCCCGCCGTTCCAGGACCGTTCGTGGGTGGTGGGGGAGGAGAGCCGCACCGGCGGGATCGGGACGCCGATCGAGTGCCCGCCGTGCTCGCGGGCCGAGCTGCCGGAGCGCGTGCGACCGGCCCGCTCCGGCCCCGAGTGGACCGAGCGGACGGTGCCCGGGACACTGCTCCGCGACCACCGGGTGGCCGAGGGCACGTGGGGGCTGCTGCGGGTGCACGCGGGCGCCCTCCGGTTCGTGGCGCGCTCCGAGCCGACCTTGGAGGTCGAACTCGGCCCCGGTTCGACCCAGGCCATCCCTCCGGCCGTGCCCCACCACGTGACGCCGATCGGGTCGGTGCGCTTCTCCGTCGACTTCCTGACGGTGGACCGGCCGACGGCGGGAGTCGAGGACGGGGGACGGGCGCCGGACCGACGCGGTGCACCCGACGACGGTGGCGATCCGGCGTGCTGGTCGGGGTCGGTGTGCACCGGTTGCGGCTCGGTCCTCGACGGCGGACCCCACCGACCGACCTGTACGGCGGCGGCGGATGGTTGACCCGGCACCGGGTGGGTCCCCCGACGGGCTGGTGACGGCGTGGTCGCGCCGCCTCGGACTGCGGACGCCGGTCCTCAACGCCCCGATGGGCGGTGTCGCCGGAGGGGCGCTGGCCTCGGCGGTGACGGCCGCCGGCGGGCTGGGCATGATCGGGGTCGGGAGCGCCGGTTCGGTGGGGCTCCTCGAACGGGAGACGGCCATCGCTCGTGGGAACGGCCGCCGGTTCGGCATCGGCCTCCTGGACTGGGCGATGGCGCGGGATCCGGGCCTGCTCGAGGCCGCCGTGGCCGCCCGACCGGTGCTCCTGTCGGTGAGCTTCGGGACGGACTGGACCTGGGCCGATCGCGTACGTGGGGCCGGGATCGTGGCCGTCACCCAGGTGGCGACGGTGGAGGAGGCGAGGCGGGCGGCCGATGCCGGGGTCGACGTCGTGGTGGCCCGCGGTGCCGAAGGCGGTGGGCACGGTGCGCCGACCGTCGGAACGCTCCCCCTGCTCGAGGGGGTGCTCGACGCCGTGGCGATCCCGGTCCTGGCCGCCGGCGGCATCTCGACGGCGCGGGGTCTGGCGGCGGTGCTGGCCGCGGGTGCCTCCGGCGCGTGGATCGGGACGGCGTTCGCGGCGTGCCCGGAGTCGCTGGCCTCCGACGACGCCCGGGCCGCGCTGATCGCCGCTTCGGCGACGGACACCGTGACCACCCGGGTGTTCGACCTCGCCCTGGGGTACCCGTGGCCCGAGCGCTTCCCGGAGCGGGTCCTCCGCGACGGGTTCTGGGAGCGGTGGGGCGGTCGCGAGGAGGAGCTCGCGACGGACGCCGCGGCAGCGACCGGGAGCGGGTCGAACCCGGGGGACCGGACGCGACCGGCACCCCACGTCGACGCCGGCCAGGGTGTCGGGGTCGTCGCACGGATCCGACCGGCCGCCGACGTGGTCGACCGGTTGCACCGCGGGGCGCTCGGGCTCCTGCGGTCCTGGGCTCCCGACGACGGCGCGGACGGCCACCCCTGACGGTCTCGGGACCCGGGTCACCGCGGACCGGGTGGAGACGGGCCCGGTGCCGCCGGCCGGTCACGGCCGTGCCATGCTCTGCCCGGGACGGCGTCGGCACCGGAAGGGAAGAGGATGCACGCAGAGGCACCCGAGGGGAACGGGCACGCTGCGGCGGACCAGCAGGCGCCTGCGTCCTCCAGATGGATCAGGCGGTGGTGGGGGACCACGGTGGGCCGCCGGGTCATCGTGTGGGGAGGTCTGGCCCTGGTCGTACTGGCCGCCCTGGCTCTGGCCGTCGCGGCGTTCTCCTCCGTGTCGGGCGAGTCGCCGTCCTACCGGGACGGGTTCACGTCCGGCGGCTCGGTGTTCGGCGCCGACTCCACCGGCGCGAGCCCCGAGCAGGCCTGTCGGTCGGCGGTGGCCCAGCCGTCCACCTACGTCGGCCCGCCCTCGGGCGGCAGCACCGACGAGTGGATCAAGGGATGCGTCGCCGGGTTCGACAGCGCACAGAGCGGCAACTGACCTCCAGCGTCACCGGGGACCAGGTGGTCGTTCCTCCCGGTAATTACGTCAAGTGACGTAATAGGCCGACAGGTGCCGGGGCCGGGGTCGGGGTCGCCGCGGGCCTTGTCGCGGGGCCGCCGCACGCGACCGAGCCGGAGGACTCCACCGATCGGCACGTCGGCCCGACGATGGTCGACCGGACCGGTCCACGGCGTCCAGCGATGAGGCGGCCCGTACCGAGCGAGACCCGGGTGACGGCGCGGCCCGCCGGCGTCGAAGGGTGACCGCGGTCGGGCAGGTCGCCCCGGGGTTTGGCGGCCGGACGAGTGTGCAGACGACAGCGGGCCGCCCAGGCCTGTGTCGCCGATAATGTATATTATGTCAGGTGACGCACTGGGGCGTCCGGGGCCGGGACGCAGGCGGTTCTCCTGCCGCTCCCCCTCCGGTGCGGGGTCGGGAGGGACGTGGGCTCGCGTGCGTGCGTGCGGGCGGATCGGCGTCGTTGTCCCAGGTGTTGAGCGGGATTGTGGAGTCGCGGAATCGGCGACGGGCGTCCGCCGACTCCATCGGCCACCTCCCCCACGAGGTGCCCGAGTGCGGAGGGACCGGGCGCGACCTCCCGATCGACCGGGGCCGGCTCAGGCGATGTTCAGGGGAATGGTGGCCCGGATCGCCGTCTTGGACTTCACCGCCTTCCCCTTGCCGTTGAGGGTGGTCACGGTCTCGGTCGCCTGCACGGTCACCGAGCTCGGACCGGCGACGGTCGACCTGCTCGGCGTGCCGGAGAGCACCCCGGTCGGAGAGAGCCTCAACCCCTTGGGGAGGTCGACCTTCCTCCACGCCAGCGTGGTGACGTAGGGACCGGCGCTGGCGTCGACGTGGAGGGCACTCAACTGCACCGGGGCATACGGCGAGCCGGGGGTGGCATCGGGTAGCGCTGCCGTCACGATCTGGAAGGCCGCCCCGAAGCTCCACGTGTCCCCGAGGGGCACGTTCCCGACAGGATCCTGTCCACCGAAGAGGATGACGCTACCCACTGCCGGGTCGTACACCATCGAGCCGTCGAAGCGGGGCGGCGGGCTGGTACCCGGCGATTGCTGCGTCCACGTGGAGGTGGAGGCATCGTACGTCCACAGGTCGCTGCATCCGCAGGGCTGTTCACCGAGCCCGCCGAAGAGGACCGACCGCCCGACGGCCGGCGGATCGTACACGTACGCCCCTCCGATCCGGGCCGACGGGCTCGCGGAGGGCGACTGCTCGGTCCACGTCGTGCCGTCGAACGTCCAGGTGTCGCCGAGAGCCCCGCCGTCGTACGGACCGCCACCGAAGAGGACCACTTCCCCGAGACCGGAGTCGTAGGAGATGGACGCATTCGACCGGGCGGACGGGCTCGTCGAGGGCGACAGCCTGGTCCACGTCGCACCGTCGAACGTCCAGGTGGCGTTCGAATCGCAGCCGCAGGCGAAGTCGATCCCGCCGAAGAGGACCAACCTGCCGATCTTCGTGTCGTAGACCATCGATCCATCAGCCAGGGCGGAAGGTGGGCTGGCGGCCGGAGCGACCTGGGTCCAGGTCGTGCCGTCGAAGGTCCAGGTGTCGTTGGATGAGCCGTCGGCACCCGAGAAGAGGACCACCTTGCCGATCGCCGGGTCGTAGGCCATCGCCGCGCCGGCTCGGGGCTGCGGGCTGGCGGCCGGGAAGACCCGGGTCCAGGTCGTGCCGTCGAACGTCCAGGTGTCGTCCAGGGTGCTCTCGTACCCGTTGCCGCCGAAGAGGACGATCCTGTCGATGAGGGGGTCGTAGGCCATCGAGGCGTCGTTCCGACCGGGCGGGCTGGTCGTGGGCGACAGCTGGGACCAGTTCGGCGCCGCCCCCGCTGAGGCGGGCGCCACCCGAAGCGCCGTCGACGCGGTCACGGACGCCAGGCCCACCAGGAGTACGGTCAGTCCCGATCGCAGGAACCGGGAAGCGCTCGGCGACCGGCCTCCCCCGCGCCCCGTCACCGGCCGTCCGGACTCGCTGCTGATCACGGCACCCCCAAGATCCCCAGGCCGACGGATCCATTCTCACCGAGTGCCGGGAGAAGTCAATCCTCGCCCTTCGCCGCACGGCGACCGTGGTCCCCGGTGGGCGCCCGCCGCACGTCGCCCCGGTCGTCCCCGAACCATGCCCTGGCGCGGACGCGCCGACGCGGCGGCATCCCTCCGATCCTCGTGGCCGAGACCACCGGGGAGCCCGTCGTCGTCGGATCGGCATCCCCGCCCCGGCCGGGACGATGCTCCCGTCGGCACGTGCCTGCCTCAGGCGGGCGTCGTCGACGGCGGCTCCCGCCCCGACCGTCCGGTCCTCCGTCCACGGAGGACCACGGCGACCCAGACGGCCAGGGCCACCAGTCCGATCAGGGCCACCACGAGCCCCACGCTGAAGGCGTCCGGCCAGTAGGTCAGGACGATGGTGTGCCGGCCGGGCGGGACCCGTGCCTGGAGCTGGACCCCCGAGTACGGGACCAGAGCCAGTGGGTGTCCGTCCAGCGTGGCGTGCCATCCGGGGACGTCGGTCAGGTGCAGGCGGAGCACCTGGGCCGTGCTCGCCGTCGTGGTCACGCGCCAGGAGGACGGGGACGGGTAGGTCACGGCCACCGGGACCCCCGGAGCGGTCGCCGCCGGTAGCCGCCCGTCCGGGGTGAGGTCGGTGAGGGTGGCCGCGGAGGCCCCCGGGATCCGGTACAACGCCTCGTCGCCCACCGTGCGGACGAAGACCGCCCCCCCGGGGCCGCGGGCGCCGTGGGCCTCGAGGACGTACGGGATCCCGAATTGGCGGGCGGTGACCGCCGAGGTGACCACGGGGCAGAAGGAGGAGAACCCCGTGAATCCGCCCGGCTGACCGGTCGCCCGCTGCCACGACGTGAAGATCGACGCCGGCAGCATCGGGTCGTAGACCGCCAACTCGTGCACGTCGTAGCTCGAGTAGGTGTTCGGGTAGAGGCCCAGTCCCGGCTGGCCCAGGCAGAATTCGTTGGCCACCCCGAGTCCCACCAGCGAGCTGCCGACGGTGTGCGAGAGCACCCGGACCGCCGGCGGTCGGGGGAACCCGACGGTGCTCGACGCCCAGAACGGCGCGGCCAGCGCCACCAGGACGACCGTCTCGGCCAGGAGGAACAGGACGCCGACCCGGAACTCGACGGTCCACCGCCCACGACGGGGTCGGGCCGCACCCGGGACGGCCCGCCTCCGCCGCGCCGCCACGACCAGGATCGTGGTCCCGGCGATCCCGACGACGAGCCCCACGAGGCTCCAGACCACGTTCCGGGCGTGGAACCCGTTCGTGAACGGGGAGGAGAAGGCGGAGGGGACCTCCCCCGTGCTGCCCGACCAGACCACCACGGCCAGCGCCAGGCCGATGGTGATCACGGCGAACCCGATGGTGAGCACCCGGCGCACCCGGCGGGGTGCCTCACCGGTGACGAGCGCGTCCAGTCCCACACCGGCGAGCACCGAGGTGCACAGGACGACGAACATCAGCGACCGGGGCCACCGCACCGCGTGCAGTCCCGGGAACGCGTTGGCCATCCGGATCACCGGCTCGCTGAAGGTCACCAGCCCCGTGACCACCAGGGTCACCGTCAGTGCCCGCACCGCCGGCCGGCGCCACCGGCAGCACACCCCCACGGCCACCAGGGTGACCACGATGGCGCCGATGGAGCTCAAGGACAGGAAGGGGATGCCGCGGTGGCCCGTGCCGAAGAAGACGTTGGCGAAGTCCCGGATGCCGAGGCCGGTCTGGCCCCCGAGCGCACCTCCCCCCCCGTTGCGCACCGACCTCGACGCCAGTTGGAGCCCCGGCAGCAGCAGCGGCGCGGCCAGCGCCAGCCCGACGCCACCGGCGACGGCCAGGTCGCGTACGGCCCGGAAGGGGAAGGCTCGTCCGGCCGACCCCAGCCAGCGGAACACCAGGAGGGCGATGGTGAACACCGCGACCGTCGTCACCAGGGTGATGAGCGTGTCCGGCTCCCCCGCGTAGACGGCGGCGGCGACCACCGCCGCCAGCAGCGCCAGCGACCACGGACGTCGTCGCCCGCCGACCACCAGCAGCACCGCGGCCAGGAGCCATCCGGACCACGACAGCACCGACGCCACCGGCCAGCCCAGCCACACGAACGTGCTCCCCGCCAGGGAGAAGCCGGTGCCGGACAGGGCGGAGCCGAGGACGCCGAGTCCGAGTACACGGCCGAGCACGTACGCCCCCGTGCCGGCCACCACCAACGTGACGAGGACGCCCACGGTGTAGGACAGGCGCTCGGGTACGAGGTAGCCGACCAGCGCCGGCAACCCGAAGGGCGCCGACTGCCAGTTGAAGGCCAGCGGGGTTCCCCAGGCCGCGAACGGGTTCCACAGGGGCAGGTGCCCGGCGTGCACCTCGGTCCACGCCAGGGCGTTCCACGGGATCATCTGCCCGATCTGGTCGCTGGCCGTGGGGTTCCTCGGGACGACACCCGGCTGGGCCGTCAGGCCGTGGCGCGACAGCAGGTCGTAGGGTCCGAGGTACACGCCGCGCAGCAGGGCCGGGGTCATGGCCACGATGCCGGACACCACCACCCAGCCCAGGCCGAGGAGGTCGGGGACCCGGCGTCGTCGTAGGGGTCCCTCCGGTACCGGTACCGGGTCCGGGCGCGCGGGCACCGCCACCGTCGCCGTCGAGCCGACCCCCACCCGTGTCGTCATGTGCACGTCCCCGACTGCGCGTCCGCGCGACTGCCCCGCTGCGGTCCCGTCGATCGTACCGGGTGACCGCGCCCGATGCCGGGGACATCCGCGCGTCGATGCTTGTCACCGGATCCCCGGCGGCCTAGGTTGGCGACCTGGCTCCAAGGGTTCTTGGACATTCGGGGATCGAGTAGACGATGAGCCGGACCGCGCCGGAACCCACCGACCGCACGGAAGCCCCCCGCCGCGCCGTGCCGGGACCGAGGACGGTGTCCGTCGGTGGCGCCGTCGGACGCCCGACGTCGTCGGCGTCCTCGTCGTGGTCGCGGCGGCACTGGCCGTGGTCGCGCCGGCGCTGCGGCACGGCGCCTCGCTCGGACCCTACGATCTGCTCTCGCAGTTCGGCCTGACGGCGCGGGCGCACGTCGTCGTGCACAACCACGCCAACCAGGACCAGATCGACGAGATCATCCCCTGGGTGACCCTCGCCTGGGAGCAGGTCCACCACGGTCACCTGCCGCTGTGGAACCCCTTCAGCCTCCTCGGCCTGCCCCTCGCCTTCAACTGGCAGTCGGGAGCCTTCAGCCTCCAGGCCCTGCTCGGCTACCTCAGCCCGCTCCGCCTGGCGTACACCGTGCAGGTGGTCACGACGGTGGTCATCGCCGGTACGGGGGCGTACCTGCTGGCCCGGGTGCTCCGGCTGGGCGCGCTCGCCGCCGTCCTGGTGGGCGTCGTCTTCGAGCTCAGCGGACCGATGATGGCGTGGCTCGGCTGGCCGATCACCTCGGTGATGGCGTGGACCGGTTGGCTGTTCGCCGCCGGGATCCTGGTGGTCCGGGGGACGCACCGGGCCCGGTCGGTGGTCCTCCTCGCCGCGGTGTCGGCGGCATCGGTGTACGCGGGTCAGCCGGACACGCTCGTGGTCCTCGTCCTCGCCTTCCTCGTGTTCGTGGCCGCGCTGCTCCTCCTGCGCCTCCGGCGGGTGGGTGGGGAGGGAGGTTGCCTCGCCGCCCTGCTCCGACTGCTGGCCGCGGGCGTGGTGGGGGCGGCCCTGGCCGCGCCACTGGCGCTGCCCGGGGCCCAGCTCCTCAGCGGCTCCGTCCGGAACACCGGCGGGGCGGTCGTCCGGCTGCAGGCCGGCGATGCCCTCCACCTGGTGTTCGCCACGTTCGACGGCCCGGCGACGCAGGGCTTCTACGGGACGTCGGCGGCCTACGTCGGGGTCGTCGCGCTCGTGTTGGCGGCGGTCGGTGCCGCCCTCCGCTGGCGCAGGCGCGAGGTGGCGGCGGTGCTGGTCGTGCTGGTGGTCGGGGTGGTCGTCGTCTTCGTGCCCGGGGTGCTGTCGCCGGTCACCGGGCTCCACGACCTGGACGCCGTGAAGTGGACCCGCTTCCTGGCCCCGATCGCCCTCATGGTGGCCGTGCTGGCCGGCTTCGGACTCGATGGGCTGGTCCACTCGGACCGGCAGCGCTCGGTCCGGCGATGGCTCGCCGGGGGGTTCGGCGCCGCGGCCGTGGTGCTCGTCGCCCTGTGGTCGGGTGACCGCCATGCCGCCACCGCCCAGCTCACCGACGTACGCTCCGACAGTTTCGTGTGGCCGGTCGTCGGCACCGTCGTCGGCCTGGCGGCCGTGGCGCTCCTGTGGTGGGACGCACGACGCCCGACCGACGGTGGCGGCCCGGATGCTCCGGACCGCGACGGGTGGCGAGGTGCGCGCCTGCGCCGGGTGGTGGCCGTGGTGCTCGTCGCCGTCGAGTCGGCGTTCCTGGTGGCGGTGGGCGCTCCCCCGCTCTCGTCGAGTCCGTCGACGTTCACGGTCACCCCGCAGGTCCGGCAGCTGCAGCAGTCCGTCGGAGGCGCGGTGGTCGGATTCGGCACCGGCAGCTGCCTGAACTTCCTCGTACCGCAGGTCGGGATCCTGCAGGAGGCGAACGACGCCTTCGGCGTCCGGGAGTTCGCCGCCTACGACCCGGTGATGCCCGCCGCCTACCCGTCCTCGTGGCGGGCGTCCACCGGGACGAGCGGCCTCCTCTTCACGTCACTGTTCTGCCCGAGGGTGGCGGACGCGGACCTGGCCCGCGCCTACGGCGTGGGCTTCGTGCTCGAGCTCCACGGCTATCCCGGCCCTCCCGGTGGCATCTTCGACCGGTCGATCGGGCGAGAGGACCTCTACCGGATCCCCGGGGCGTCCGCCGCCACGCTCGTGCCGCTCGGAGCCGGCGGGTCGGCGCCGCCGGCGGGCGCGCCCGGACGGTCGGTTGCGGTGTCGCACCCCGACCCGGCCTCGTGGCGGGTGGTCACGGACGCGCCCTCCACGCGGGTGCTGCGGCTCCGGCTGACCGACGTGCCGGGGTGGACGGCGACGGTCGACGGGCATCCCCTGGCGCTGCACCCGTTCCTGCGGGTCATGCTCCAGGCGCGGCTGCCGCCGGGGCGGCACGTCGTCGTGGTCCGGTACTGGCCGGCGACGTTCTCGATCGGCCTCGCCCTGGCCGCGGCAGCCGTCGTCGTCCTGGTCGCCGTGGCCGTCCTGGCCCTGGTGCGGGTCCGTCGCCCCGTCCCCCGGCCCGCCGTCTCCGGGACCGGGGCGGGGGGCCCGCCGCCGGACTGAGCGCCGGCACCGGGCACCGGCCCGCCGGGGTCAGTGGACGGAGGGACCAGCGCTCACGGTCCGTCGTCGGTGGCGATCACGCTGTGGGCCGCCCGCACGGTGACGTCGAGCTCGTCGGCCAGATCGGCGATCTCGAGCGCGGCCCGGATGCGCTCCTCGGGGGGGAGCCCGGCGACCGCCCCGGCGACGGTCGCCGCGTCGGGGTGGTCGTGCAGCCCCGCTCCCCCGCTCAGGATCCCGTGGAGGGCGATGACCCGACGGCCGAGGTGTCCGGGCAGCTGCTCGGCCAGCGGGGCCGCGTGGGCGCCCATGTCGGCGTAGGCCCGCACCAGACGCTCGGGCAGGGTCCCGTCCTCGGTCAGCAGGATGAGCTTCGCCCCTCCGTAGAGGTCCGCGGTCAGCACCTCTGCCGTCTGTTGGTGGTTGCCGGCAATCACCTGTCACCTCGTTCCCGGGCGGATGTCCTCTGACGCGAACCTACGGCGGTCGAAGGAGTCCTTGCAGGGTCGGAGGTCCCGAATTTCGCCCCGGGTGCGCTCCGGCCGCCAGGTGCCGGCGGAGCACCCGACCGCGGTCAGGAGGTGGTGGCGACGACGGGTTTGTTGAGCGGAAGTGCGCCGGCGGATCCGACGAACAGGGCGTCGCCGAAGCTGAAGATGCCTCCGTCGGAGGCGACCAGCCAGTAGCCGTTGCCGTCGAAGGTCGGCGTCATCCCGACGATGGGCTTGTTGAGGGTGATGTTCCCGGTGGAGCCGTAGAAGCGGGACGTCGCCGTAGCTGAAGATCCCTCCGTCGGAGGCGACCATCCAGTAGCCGCCGCCGTTCGGGTTGGCGGCCATCCCCACGATCGGCTTGTTGAGGGTCGATGTTCCCCGTCGAGCCGTAGAAGGCGGCGTCGCCGTAGCTGAAGACCCCGCCGTCGGTGGCCACCAGCCAGTAGCCGCCCCCGTCACGGCGTCGACCGCCATCCCCACGATGGGCTTGTTCAGGTGGAGCGACCCGGCCGATCCGTAGAAGGGCGCGTCCCCGAAGGAGAAGATCCCCCCGTCGCTCGCCACCAGCCAGTAGCCCCTGCCGGTCCGGGTCGGCGGCCATGCCGACGATCGGTTTGTTGAGGGTCAGATTCCCCGTGGAACCGTAGAACTGGGACGTCGCCGTAGGCGAAGATGCCGCCGTCGCTGGCCACCAGCCAGTAGCCCTGCCGGTACGGCCTGAGGGCCATGCCCACGATGGGCTTGTTGAGGGTGAGGTTCCCCGTCGAGCCGTAGAACCCGGCGTTGCCGTAGGCGAAGATCCCCCCGTCGGTGGCGACCATCCAGTAGCCCGGGTTACTCGGAGACGGCTGCCCGTTCGAGTAGCAGACCTCGGCGTACGGAGCCGTCCAGGTCAGCTTGGTCGTGACCGAGGACGGGGTCGGACGTCAGTCCGTGGAGGTGATCGACGAACTGGGGTGGGCGGTCGGTGGCGAAGTTCACCCGCTGAGGTCGGCCGATACCGAACTGGTTGAAGGTCGGGCCGGAATGGCCGTGTCGACGGTGCCAGCGAGTTGGCGAACTGGACGGTCGCCGAGCTGTACGTGCTCGCGGGGCGGACTGGTCAGCTGGATGGCCTGTAGGTGGAGCCCTGACCGGCCGTGGGCTGGCAGATCGTGGCCGGGTTCAGCAGCGAGGCCGCCTGGACCCGGACCGGACCGGGCGGCACAGGCCCCGCCGGTGGTGGCGTCGAAGTTCTGGATCTGGCCCGGTCCGTGGTCCGAGTTGACCCAGATGCAGTTGGAACGCTACGGGTCGGCGTTCACCGTGTACAGCTCGCCGAGGCCCGGTGAGGCGTCGGGGGAAGTTGGCACACGTCGAGTCGGTGGCGTAGTTGTAGCAGTCGACGCTGAACGTGTTGTAGTTCGCCAGGTAGACCCGGGTCGCCGATGGTGAGCGCGGTCCGTTGGCCGTGTTGGTCTCCCCGATGACGGACGCCATGGTCGGCGGGGTGGGGACGGAGGCACCGGTGAAGTCGAAGCACGGATTGCCGGTGATCGGGACGCAGACCCCGGTCGGGGTGCCCGAGGAATGTCAGGAGGGGGAAGGGCGAGCCGGCCAGCGCGAGGCCATGGACACCGGCCAGGTCCCGGTGCAGGGGGTGTCGGTGGTGCCGACGAAGCACCCCATCTCCGTGACGTCGGTGCTGGACACCACGGCGCTCACCGGGACGAGGACGTCGTTGCCCGACGACCCGATCGGCGGTGCCGTGCCGAGGACGCCGGTGAGCATCGTGCCGTTGAGCGGCACCGTGTAAGTTGGGTGTCGTGCACGCCCGGTAGGTGACGAGGCTGAAGCACATCAGCGTGTTCTCGGTGCCCGCCCCACCCGCGTGCCGACTCCGGCCACCTCGTTGAACGAGTACCAGACGGTCCCGACTGGCACCGGCGCACTGAATGCCGGCGAAGTCCCCCGCCGGGATCGGCGCGTCGCCCGCCGCGGACAGGGGGGTGAACCCGCAGAACAGCTGGGCACCGGTGGCGGCCACCGGCTGGGTCGTGTCGATGCAGACCACGCCGGCCTGTTGTCGGCCGGGGTTCGTTGGTCTGCACGGCCTAGACGTACAGGCGGCCGGTCGTCTGGTTGAGGTAGAGCCCCGCACCCAACGACGTGGCGAAGTGGTCGCGGCCGCTGGTCACGGTCTTCGTGACGCCTGGGGCCAGCAGGGCTGGCCGTTGCTCTGGTTGTGGCAGGTCACCTCGAGGTCGGGCTGGTGGTGGCGCACGTTGAAGACCTGGGTGCTGCTGAGGGCCACCTCCCAGCCGTCGCTCTGGGCGGTCGACGGGTAGGCGTCGACCAGCGCCCCGGGCTGGGAGGTGGTGGCTGGTAGGTCACGGTCGGGGTGGCGGCACCGGCCCGGGGAGCGGCCGCCCCGATGGCGGCCAGCGAGCCGACGACGGCGACGACGGTGCCGGCCAGGACGGACAGGCGCCTGGCGTTCCCCGGGTTCTGGTACTCGTGCATGGTCCACTCAATTCCCGGGGCCGCGGTGCCCCGTTGCGTCGTGCCTCGATGTCGGCCGTCGACCGTGCGCCGACGGTGGCGGTCCGGGCCACCCCGGACCGGACGGTCGTGGCGGACCGGTCCCCGGGGGAGCGCCCAATCGTAGGGCCCGGACGCCCCGCGGAACAGGCGGCCGGACCCGTTGCCGGAGCGACCTCACCATGAGGCGACCGGACGACCACGCCGGCGTGGTCGACGCGGACGGCCCGGCCACCGGGGTCCCGGAGCGCGTGCGGGCGTAGGATCGACACCGGCGTGACCGCGGCCGCCGACAGGAGCCCGCCAGGACGAGGAGGACACCGTGCCCGAATCCATGAAGCTGCCGCCCCGGATGACGTTCGACGATCCCGCCGACGAGCGCCTCCACCGCAAGCAGCGCCTGGCCGCCGCGTTCCGCCTGTTCTCGAAGTTCGGGTTCGACGAGGGGGTGGCCGGCCACATCACCGCCCGGGACCCCGAGCGGCTCGACCACTTCTGGGTGAATCCGTTCGGCATGCACTTCGGCCACATCCCGTGTCTCGGACCTGATCCTCGTCAACCACCAGGGCGAGGTCGTCGAGGGCGACCGGCCCGTCAACGCGGCCGCCTTCGCCATCCACTCGCCAGGTCCACGCGGCGCGACCCGACGTCGTGGCCGCCGCCCACGCCCACTCCGTCTACGGCAAGTCGTGGTCGTACGCTCGGGCGCACCCTCGACCCGATCACCCAGGACGTGTGCGCCTTCTACGAGGACCACGCCGTCTTCGACGACTACACCGGCGTGGTCGCTCGACGTCGAGGAGGGCAAGCGGATCGCCCACGCCCTCGGCGACAACAAGGCGGCCATCCTGCGCAACCACGGACTCCTGACCGTCGGCCACTCGGTCGACGAGGCGGCGTGGTGGTTCATCACCATGGAGCGCTCGTGCCAGGCCCAGCTGCTGGCCGAGGCCGCCGGCACGCCGGTGCTGATCGACCCCGAGATGGCCCGGCTCACCGGCGGTCAGGTGGGCAGCCACATGGCCGGCTGGTTCAGCTTCCAGCCCCTCTTCGACCGGATCGTCCGCGAGCAGCCCGACCTGCTCGAGTGAGCGCGGACCCGGGGCGCACCCGGGTCGACGAGCCGGACACGGCGACGGGAGCCGGTGCCGCCGTGAGCCGCCGCGGTTGGATCCTGTTCGTGGCCATGTCGGTGATCTGGGGCTGCCCGTACCTGCTCATCCGGATCGCCGTCCGCGAGATCTCGCCCGCCACCCTCATCTTCCTGCGGACGGCGCCCGCCGCCCTGCTGCTCGCGCCCATCGCCCTGCGCCGCGGCGCGCTGCGGCGGCATCCTGGCCCGGTGGCGCTGGCTGCTCGCCTTCACCGCGGCGGAACTGGCCATCCCCTGGCTGTTCGTCGGCCGTGCCGAGATCCACCTGACCAGCTCCGTCACCGGACTGCTCATCGCCTCGGTGCCGCTGGTGGGCGCCGTCCTCTACCGGGTCCTCGGGCTACGACCGCTTCGACCGTCGCCGGATCCTCGGACTGCTGGTCGGGTTCGTCGGCGTGGCCACCCTGGTCGGGGTCGACCTCCACGGCGCCGACCTCGGCCCGGCCCTCGAGGTGCTGGTGCCCGGCCGTGGGCTACGCCGTCGGCCCGCTCATCGTCTCCCGCAAGCTCGACGACCTGGCGGGCATCGGGGTCATCACCGTGTCGCTGGCCATCGCCTCGGTGCTCTACGCACCCTTCGCCGCTGACCCATCTGCCGGCGTCGGTCTCGCCCGAGGTGGTCGCGCTCCGTGGTCGGGCTCGCCCTCGTGTGCACCGCCCTCGCCTTCGTGCTCTTCTTCGAGCTCATCGTCGAGGTCGGTCCGGCCCGCAGCACGGTCATCACCTACGTCAACCCGGCGGTGGCCGTCCTCCTCGGCGTGCTCGTCCTGGGCGAGCCGTTCACGTGGGGCATCGCGCTCGGGTTCCCGCTGATCCTGTCGGGTCGTGGCTGGCCACGGCGACAGACCGGCCGCGGTGGTCACCGGGAGCCCGCTGACCGCGGAGCCACCGTCGTGCCTGATCGCCGTCACGACCACGGTGGCGGTCCGGCGACAGCACGACGACCACGGGATCCTGCGGGAGGTGTGGCGCTGGTAGACGTCGTAGCCGCCCGGTGACGCCGGGGTGGAAGATCCGGGACATGCCCCGGTTGGTCCGGTTGACCTTCGGCCACAGGAAGGCCTGCTCCTCCTCGCTGGCCACCCGGGCCGTGGCCGCCGAACACCCGCCGGCCCACCCGCACGGTGACCCGGGGATCGCGCCTGGATGTTGAGGAGCCAGGCGGGCGGGCGGTCGCTGCCGCCGTTGGAGGCGACCACGATGAGGTCGCCCCGGTCGCGTGCAGTAGGTGAGCCCGTTGGTGCGGGCCAGACCCGACCGGCGGCCGGTGGTCGTGAGCAGCAGGGCGGGCACCCGGTTGGAGTGCTTGCCGACCCGCCCGTCCGAGCGCTCGTAGACGTACTTGTGCAGCCGCAGGTAGGGGTCGACGAACCGGGTCGTGAAGATGCCGTCCACCGGACGCCCCTCAGCTCCGGGCGTCGAAGGTGGGGATGAGCGTCCGGGCGGCGCGGGCCTCGTCGACCGCGGCGGACCGGGGTGGCTAGCGGGTGCGCGGCCATGGCCCCTCCCCGAGTCGGCGCGCCCTCGGCGGCGATGGTCTCGAGGGCGACGGCCAGGGCCTCGAGCGTCTGGGGGCTCTCGGTCTCGGTGGGCTCGATCATGAGCGCCTCGTCGACGATGAGGGGGAAGTAGACGGTCGGCGCGTGGAAGCCTTCCTCGAGGAGGCGCTTGGCCACGTCGAGGGCCCGCACGCCGTGCTCGGACTTGAGCGTCCGGGCCGACAGCACCACCTCGTGCATGCAGGGTCGGTCGAAGGGGACGTCGTAGGCGTCGTGGAGGCGCTTCGCGGATCCAGTTGGCGTTGAGCACGGCGACCTGGGCGATCCGCTTCAGGCCGTCGCCGCCGTTGACCAGGATGTAGGCGAGGGCACGGGCCAGCACCAGCGCGTTGCCGTGCCAGGTGTGGACCCGGCCGATGACTGGGACGGGGTGCTCCCACCCGAACTCGCCACCGGCGGCTGCGGACCGGTCGGGGTCCGGGCAGGAACGGCACCAGGCGCTCGGACACGGCCACCGGTCCGGCGCCGGGCCCGCCGCCGCCGTGGGGGGTGGCGAAGGTCTTGTGCAGGTTCATGTGGACGATGTCGAAGCCCATGTCGCCGGGCCGGACGACGCCCAGGATGGCGTTGAGGTTGGCGCCGTCGTAGTACAGGAGACCGCCGACCTCGTGGACGGCGGCGGCGATCTCGGCGATGTCCTCCTCGAAGAGGCCCAGCGTGTTCGGGTTGGTCAGCATGATGCCGGCCACGTCCTCGTCGAGCACCGACCGCAGCGCGGCCATGTCGACGCAGCCCGCGGTCGTCGCTCGGGCACGGTCACCACCTCGTACCCGCCGAGCGTGACCGACGCCGGATTGGTCCCGTGGGCCGAGTCCGGGATGATCACCTTGTGGCGGGGTACGCCCCTGGGCCTCGTGCCAGGCGCGCATGAGCAGGAGCCCGGTGAGCTCGCCGGCCGCACCGGCCGCAGGCTGGAGGGTGGCGGCGGCCATGCCCGTCACCTCGCAGAGCGCCTCCTCGAGCTCGACCAGCAGTCCGAGCCAGCCCTGGGTCATCGACGCGGGAGCGGCCGGGTGGACCCCGGCCAGGCCGGGCAGGCCGGCCACCGCGTCGCACACCTTGGGGTTGTACTTCATCGTGCACGACCCGAGCGGGTAGGCGCCCGAGGTCGACGCTGAACTGGCGGTGGGACAGGCGGGTGAAGTGGGCGACGAGGTCGCGTTCGGACACCTCGGCCAGTCCACGGGCCGGTCGGCCCGGTGGGCGGCGGGGACGAGGTCCTCGACCGGCACCTCGGGGATCCCGGTGGTCCGGAAGGTCCAGGCCCGGCGTCCGGGGTGGGAGAGCTCGAAGAGGGTGGGCTCGGCGGCGCGCCCGAGCAGCGGCGCCGACGAGGCCCTCCCGCCCGGCGCGTCCGGCCCCGGCCATCAGGCCACCGCCTTGGCCAGCGCGGCGGCGTAGGCGTCGATCTGGGCGGCGGTGCGTCGCTCGGTGACCGCGACGAGCAGCCCGCGGGACCCGTCGGCCACGGCCCCGTCGAGCGAGATGCCGGCCAGGAATCCGGCGTCGGCCATCCGTTCGATCACGGTGTGGGCGTCGAGCGGGAGCCGGACCGCGAACTCCCGGACCACCGGGGCGTCGGCCCACGGCGTGACCCCGTCGACGGCGAGCAGGGCGTCGCGGGTGTACCGGGTGGCCCGTGCGCAGCGGGTGGCCACCTCGACCAGTCCCGACGTGCCCAGCCAGCCGAGTTGGACGGCGGCGGTCACGGCCATCAGCGTCTGGTTGGTGCACACGTTGGAGGTCGCCTTCTCGCGCCGGATGTCCTGCTCGCGGGCCCGTAGCGTGGTGACGTAGGCGGTGCGTCCCTCCACGTCCACCGTCTCGCCCACCAGGCGCCCGGGCAGGCGTCGGACGTGGGCGGAGCTGCAGGCGAAGAGTCCGAGGTAGGGCCCGCCGAACCCGAGCGCGGTGCCGAAGACCTGGCCCTCCCCCACCATCACGTCGGCACCCCACGACCCGGCCGTGCGCAGGAGGCCGGCGGCCAGGGGGTCGGCGCCGACGACCATGAGGGCGCCGGCGGTGTCGCAGAGCGCCCGGACCGCGCCCAGATCCTCCAGGCAGCCGAGGTAGTTGGGGTACCCGACCAGGACGACACCGGGCGGCTCGACCTCGTCGGTGGGGTCCGGCCAGGCGGTCACGCCGTCGACCAGCGGCACGGTGCGCAGCACGTGGCCGGTGCCGACGGCGAAGGTGGCGAGCATCTGGCGCCAGTGCGGGTGGATCCCCTCCGACACCCACACCGTCTGGCGGCCGGAGGCGGCCACCCCGAGGTTGACGGCCTCGACGGCGGCGCTGCCGCCGTCGTAGAGCGAGGCGTTGGCCACGGGCAGCCCGGCGAGCCGGGCGACCATGGTCTGGAACTCGAACACCGCCTGCAGCACGCCCTGGGCCACCTCGGGCTGGTACGGCGTGTAGGACGTGACGAACTCGCTCCGGCCGGCCAGGGCGCCGGTCACCGGCGGGGTCTCGTGGTCGTAGGCGCCGCCGCCGGCGAAGCAGACCATGCGGTCGGTGCGGGCCCGGTTGCGCAGGGCCAGGCCCTCCAGGTGGTCGAGGACGTCGGGCTCGCCCGCGCCGTCGGCCAGCTCCAGCGCCCGCTGCAGTCTGACGGCCTCGGGCACCGCGGCGAACAGCTCGTCCAGAGAGGACAGGCCGAGGAACGCGAGCATGTCCGCGATCTCGTCCTCGGTGTGGGGGATGTAGGTGCCCAACGTGCTCCTTCAGCGGTACCCGGACGGTGAACGGTACTGCACCGTCGTCGACCCCTCCGACCGGGTCACGACGGGTCCGCCCACCGGCCCGGCGTGACGAACGGCGTGGCCTCCACGGTGGCGTCGCGGACCCGCCCGCGCTGGTCGAGGGCGACGGTGCGGCCGGGGGTGGCGTCGACCGACGCGTCGACCAGCGCCAGCGCGATCCCGTGCTCGAGCATGGGCGAGAAGTTCCCGCTGGTGACCGATCCGACCACCGTGCCGCCCGCCACGACCTGCGCCCCCTCGCGGGGTGGCTGGCGACCCTCGGTGGACAGTCCGACGAGGCGGCGGGCGACCCCCCGGTCGCGCTCGGCGGCCAGGGCGTCCCGCCCGCGGAACGTCGCCCTTGTCCCATCCGACGACCCAGCCGAGCCCGGCCTGCAGCGGGGTGATCCCCGGACCGAGCTCGTGGCCGTGCAGGGGCAGCGCCGCCTCGAGCCGGAGGGTGTCCCGGGCCCCGAGCCCGGCCGGGGCGACGCCCGTGGCCAGGACCGCGTCCCACATCTCCACGGCGAGGGAGGCGGGCACGGAGACCTCGAAGCCGTCCTCGCCGGTGTACCCGGTCCCGGCGGCGACGCACGCTGTGCCGCGCCAGGTGAACCGCTCGACCCCGAACCGGGGCACGGCGGCGGCTTCGGGCAGCACCTCGACCGTCCGGGCCCGTGCGTGGGGACCCTGGACGGCGATCACGGCCCGGGTCGCCGTCGTGTCCTCACCGCCGATGGCGGCCACCACGCGGTCGGTGTTCGACGCGTTGGGCATGACGTCGAACGTGTCGGGGTCGATCCACCACACGATGATGTCGTCGACGACCGAGGCGTCGGCCTCGTCGAGCAGGTGGGTGTACTGCGCCCGTCCCGGACGGATCTTGGCCAGGTCGTTGGTGAGTGCGGCCTGCAGGCGGTCGTAGGCGTCCGGTCCGGACACCCGCACCGTGCCCAGATGGCTGACGTCGAAGGCGACGGCGTCGCGACGGCACGCCCGGTGCTCGGCGATGGTGCCCCGCTCGTAGGCCAGGGGCATCTCCCATCCCCCGAAACCCACCAGCTTGGCCCCGAGGGCCCGGTGGGCGTCGATCAGCGCGGTGTGGCGGAGCGCGTCGTCGTGGACGGCGTCGGTCGGTGCGGAGGTTGCCACCCCGGCAGGCTATCGCCGGTGCGGATCAGGCGGAACGGGCCACGCCGCCCCGGGCGGCGTCGCCGGCCAGGCCGTACTTGGCCAGCAGCGCCAGGGTGTCCCGCTGGTACAGCAGCGTCACCCTGACGTCGGGGTGGAGCAGGGCCATGCGGCGCACCTTGCCGTTCTTCTTGGTGACGAGGCGCTGGTTGAGCGTGGTCACCTCGACGAACAGCCCCGGCCGCGGCAGCCAGAAGTCGGGACGGAAGGCGGAGGTCGGTCGGCCGTCGGCGTCCCACTCGAGTGCGAACTCGACCGGTTCGTAGTCCCACTCGACCCCGTAGAAGTCGAGGATCCGTGCGAACCGCTGCTCGGACTCGTGGGCGAACCGGACGCCCGACCGGCCGGCGGCGGGCTCGAGCCGGGTGACGTCGTCGCTCAACTGCGGGCGGCCCCACCCGCAGCCAGGTAGGCGCCCGCCGGATGCCGCCGGTCGGGCGCCGCCTCGACGGCGTCCGGGGCGGCGAGTTCCACGATGGCGGCCTCGAGCTCGGACACCACGCCCGACAGCGGCAGCACGTTGAACACCCCCTGGCCCCCGGCGAGCAGGTCGACCAGTTCGCCGTCGTTGGTGGCGAGGATGGAGCGGCCGTCGGCCAGCACCAGCTGGGCGGAGGCCAGGTCCACGCCGAGGTCGCCGCGGAGGCACTCCACGGCCTGGCGGGCCTGCTGGAGTTTCAGGCCGGCGTCGAGCAGGCGCTTGATGACCTTCAGCTCCACGACGTCGTTGTACGAGTAGCGGCGCTTGGTGCCCGAGCCGGACGCATCGGCGATGGACGGTCGGAGCAGGCCCGTGCGCGCCCAGTAGTCGAGCTGCCGGTAGGTGATGCCGACGACGGTGCAGACCTGCGCGCCGCGGAAGCCGTCGACCGGTCCGGACGTCGACGGAGCCGTGCCGGTCCCGGGTGTCTCCTCGGTGCCACGCGCCATGTGATCCTCCACCTCGATGAGAGCTTCACGGTGACCTCGACCTCACGGTCAACCTGGGCTTTAAGGGTATCACACGCCCGTAATTACGCGCGTGTGACCGTCGGCGACGGACGGGGATTTGGCTGCACCGCCGGGCCGGGCCATGATCGTCCCGTGCGCGTCCCCCACGCTCCGGTTCCGGTCCGGTCCACGTGACCGGGGTCGCGCGCCCCGGACCCGGGGCGGTGCCCCTGCACCGGCGGTCGATGGAGTTCGACGTGTTCGACGACGGGGACGACCTCGTGGTCGTCGGGCGCCTCCGCGACACCCGACCGTGGGCCGAGGACGGATCGGCGGTGTCCACCGTCCACGACATGGAGCTGCGGTTGCGCGTCCGGATCGCCGACCTCGGGATCACCGCCGCCGTCGCCGAGATGCACGCCTTCCCCCACACGGAGTGCCCCGTCATCGAGGAGGCGTTCGCCGGCCTCGTCGGACTCAACGTCGCCCGCGGCTACACCCGCGCCGTCCAGACCCGCTTCGGTGGACCGAAGGGCTGCACCCACCTCGACCAGCTGGCCCGGAGCCTGGGCCCGGTGGTCATCCAGGCCGTCACGTCGCGACGGGCCCGGGCCGTCAGCCGGGGCGAGTCCGACGACCTGCTCGCCGAGGCGGGCCGCGCCGGGAGCCCGTGGGCGCGCGACTCCTGCCACATCTGGGCCGAGGGCGGGCCGGCCGACCGGAAGCTGGCGGCCGGCTGGCGGCCCGGTGTCGGCCCCTACCCGTCGCCCGCCGTGGAGGTCATCCTCGGACGGCGGGACCCGGGATGACCGGCCGGGCCCGCCGCCGGCGGGGTGCGGTGGCGGTGGCCGCCGCCGGGCTGTCCCTGGCGGCGTGCTCCAACGGGACGTCGGTGACCACACCCTTCGACACGACGGCTCCGGTCCTGCGCCACGGCCCCGAGTACGAGGTGACCACCGGCCGGGTCGACGGACTCGGCGACGTGCTCGTCGACGGCAAGGGCATCACGGTCTACATGTACGCCACCGACGTCCGGGGCCGGCCCTCGCGCTGCTACGACATCTCCGCGGTCCAGTGGCCGCCCGTGGTGCTGCCGCCCGGCGTGTCGGCGCCGATCGCCGGTCCCGGCGTCGACGCCGCGCTCCTCGGCACCGCGCCCCGCACCGACGGGAGCACCCAGGTCACCTACGACGGCTGGCCGCTCTACCTGTGGCCGGCCGACCGGGCTCCGGGGATGGCCACGGGCCAGGCCCTGACCAACGCCGGGGGGCTGTGGTACGTCCTCACGCCTGCCGGCAGGCCGATCGTGACCCCGGCCCCGTGACCACGCGTGGCGGTTCGCCGTCGGCGGGGAAGGATGGCCGCGTGCCCGCCGCTCCCGACCCGTCCGCCGTGCGCTCCGGGCGCGCCCCGGACGACGGGAGCCCGCCCGCCCGTCGGTGGTCGCTGTGGTCCGTCGACTCGTCGGGCTCGATCCTCTCGGTCAACTCGACGGGCTCCATCCTGTCGGTCGGCTCGGTGGGTTCCATCGGGTCCGTCGCCTCGATCGGTTCGGTCCTGTCGGTCGGCTCGATCGGGAGCGCGGCCAGCGTGGCGTCCGCGCTGTCCGCGCTGTCGGCGTGGTCGGTGCTCTCGTTCCGGTCCCGGGGCGGCCGGCTGGCCTACCGGTCGTCGAGACGGCGGAGGTCCCCCCGGTAGCGGTGGCCGTTGGCCACGTACTCGGCGGCGGACACCTCGATCAGGTGGACGTCGGACCGTCCCTCCCGGATCTGGGCCGGCACACCGACGGCCAGCGCGCCGGGAGGGACGTGCATCCGGTTGGGCACCACCGCGTTGGCGCCCACGGTGGCCCCCGTGCCCACCACGGCGTGGTGGAGGACGACCGAGCACGAACCCACCAGCGACCCGTCCTCCACGGTGCAGCCCTCCAGATGGGCGATGTGGCCGATCACGCACCCGGCGCCCACCTTCGTCGGGAACCCGGGGCCGGCGTGGATCACCGTCCCGTCCTGCACGGAGGAGCGCGCACCGATGACGATCGTCCCGTAGTCGCCCCGGAGCACCGCCCCGGGCCACACCGTCGCCTCGGCCCCCACGGTGACGTCGCCGATGAGCACGGCGTCGGGATGGACGTAGGCCTCGGGGTGGACGGTGGGGACGAGGTCGCCCAGCTGGTAGATCGGCATGTGCGGATCGTAGGGGGTCCCCGGCGTGCGGGTGGGCACAGGGGTCCCGGACGGACGGAACCACTCCCCCACCCTCCGCACCGGCACGGGTGCGTCACGCCACGGGGCGGACCTACACTCGGCAGTCCCGACCGGCCCCGCCACGAGGAGACCGCCCATGAGCGACCACGACGCACCAGGCCATCCGGTGTTCGACGCCGACAACCACTACTACGAGGCCGTCGACGCCTTCACCCGGCACCTCGATCCCACGCTCGGACCGCGGGTGATCCAGTGGTCCGAGATCAACGGACGTCGCTACCACGTGATCGGCGGCCGCGTCAGCCGTGCCGTCACCAATCCCACCTTCGACCCCATCGCCCTGCCGGGGGCCATGTACGACTACTTCCGCGGCAACCCGGACAACCGCAACCCGATGGAATTCCTCGCCCGCCGCGAGCCGATCCGGGCCGCCTACCGCGATCCTGCGGCCCGGATCGAGACCCTCGACGCGCAGGGACTCGCCGGCTGCCTGCTGTTCCCCACGCTGGGGATGATCTACGAGGAGCCGCTCGCCCACGACCCCGAAGCGGTCTGCCTCCTGTTCCGGGCGTTCAACCGGTGGCTGGTCGAGGACTGGACCTTCAACTACCGGGACCGGATCTACGCGGCACCGTACCTGACGCTGGCCGACCCCGCGTGGGCCGTGGAGGAGCTGACCTGGGCCCTCGACAACGGTGCCCGCACCATCGTCATGAGGCCGGCGGCGCCGACCACCGCCCTCGGCCGGCGCTCGCCGTTCGACCCCATGTTCGACGGGTTCTGGCAGCTGGCCAACGACGCGGGGATCACGGTCGTCGTGCACGCCGGCGACAGCGGGACCTCGTCCAACGGCTACGCCGTGGACGGGTTCGCCGCCACGTTCAGCGGAGGGTGGAAGCCGTCGATCAAGTCGTTCGCCATCGAGCAGGCGATCCGGGACTACCTCCTGTCGATGGTGTTCGAGAACATGTTCGAACGGTTCGGGAACCTGCGGATCGCCTCGATCGAGAACGGCGCGCAGTACCTGCCCGACCTCATCGCCAAGATCCGGTCGACGGCCAACAAGATGCCCGGCTACTGGAAGCACGACCCGGTCGACACGATGCGCCGCCACGTGTGGATCAACCCGTTCTGGGAGGACGACGTCAACCAGGTCGCCGACTGCATGGGCCCCGACCGGGTGGTCTTCGGGTCCGACTGGCCCCACATCGAGGCGCTGCCCGAGCCCGTCGACTACGTGCGCGAGCTGAAGGAGTTCGACGCCACGGAGACGCGCCAGATCCTGCTCGACAACGTCCAGGAGCTGTTGACCCTGCGCCCGACCTGAGCGGCCGCAGGTTCCGGTTCAGTGGCCCCGACCCCGGCCCCGGGACTTGCGGGCGCCCTTGCCGTGGTGGGTGGACCTGTGCTCGGCGTTGCGGGCGTGCTGCTCGGCGTTGCGGGCCTTCCGACTCCGTCCCACGAATCCCCCGGCCACGATGACCACCAGCACGATCGCCATCACCATCCAGATGATCATCGCTGCGCCCGCTCCCTTCGTCGCTCGTCGACCCCCGGCACATCGCCGACGGTGCGGTCCACCGGTCGCGGACCCGGTCACCTTAGGCCGGGCGGACCCCGGCCGCCGCGGTGGCCGGCGTCCGGAACGGTCGTCACCCAACGTTCGCCGAGGGTTCCCCGAACCGTGACGTCCCGTTGGCCGAGGCGTTGGTAGAACGGGACCGGTCCGGGAGTTCGGGCGCAACCTCACTCCCCGGGCAACGGGCAGGGCGGCGGGCCCGACGGCCGGCCGGTGGTCCCGCAGGGGCGGGCCACCGGCGGGTCGGCGGTTGCCTGCCGGCGATCCGTCCCCATCCCTCCCCCGGGGTCGGGTCGCGTCCGGGGTTGCCACATCCTCCCTGGTCACAGCACCCGGAGTGCGTCCCGACCGCTCCCGCGCACCCGGTCCATTGACTTTGCGGCCCGGGGGGCGGAAAGTGCCGGTATGTCAATGGCGGTTGTCAAGAACATCGCCTTGGGGGTTCTCGTGGCCGCCGCGGTGGCCCTGATCGTCGTGCTGCTCGGCAACAGTCCCTCGTCCGACACCTCGTCCCCCGTGGCCACCCGCACCACCCCGCCCGCGACCTACGCCGTCGGCGCGGCCCCCAGCACCACGACCACCACCACGACCACGACCCCGCCGCCGCCCACGACGCTCCCGCCCGGAACGGTCGACTGTCCGGCGGACAGCGTGGGCACCGCCGCACCCGGTCCGGCCCCCGCCCAGGTGACCCCCGGGCACATGTGGACCCCCGCCACGTACCCGACGTCCGGGTGGTGTGAGATCCCGGGCTGACCGGTCCTGCGGGCGACGGCCTTAGCGAAGGTTTAGGCGCCTCTCACCCGGCTGTTAGGAGGGCTCCCTAGCGTGGGTGGCACCCCGACCGAAAGGAACCGTCGTGCCCTCCGAGCCCATCCGCGTCGATCCGATCCTGGACGCCGCCCCCGGTCCCGAGACCCGCGTGGAGTGGGCGTTGCCGGCCACCTGCACCGACTGCGGAGTGGTCGACCTGGTGGTGGTCCCGGCCTGGGGGCTCGGCGACGCCCTGTGCCTGTCCTGCGTCGTGCGCCTCGAGGTGGTGGCCGAGGTCGACGCCGCGCTGGACCACCGGCTGGCAGGTCGGCGCTACGCCGCCCGCACCGCCGTCCGTCCCCGGGGACGGGCACGCGTGTACGGCTGACGCCCCGGTCGGGTCGTCGGGCCGCGGAACGCGGACCCCCTCGTCCCCGCCCTACTGTCTCCGCATGCCCAGCTGCCGGACGTCCCGCCGGTGAGATCCCGGGACGTGGTGACGTCCGCACCCCACGGCGACCCGACCGGCGCGGTCGACGTCGGGCGGCCGGCGTCCCCGATCCCCCGATGGCAGCACTGGTTCGCCGTCGGCTGGATCCTCGCCCTGGCCGGTGCGCTGCTCGGGCCGGCGCTGTGGCGGGGGCCGATGATCGGGACGTACGACCTGCTCGCCGCCAAGGAGCTGCTGACGCGCCCCGACGTGGCGCTGCACGGCTCGTACTTCAACACCGATCCCGTCCTCCAGATGATCCCGTGGACGACGCTCAACTGGAACCAGGTGCACCACGGTCTGCTGCCGCTGTGGAACCCGTACAGCGGCGTGGGTCTCCCGCTCGCGTTCAACTGGCAGTCCGCGTCGTTCAGCGTCCCGTCGATCGTCGGCTACCTGGTGCCGCTCCGGTTGGCGTACACGGCCGGCGTGGTCGCCACCCTGGTCATCGCCGGCACGGGGGCCTACGTGCTGGGACGGGTGCTCGGACTGGGGTTCCTCGGCTCGCTCATGGTGGCCACGGTGTTCGAGCTGAGCGGCCCCGTGGTGGTCTGGCTCGGCTACCCCCAGAGCGAGGTGCTGGCCTGGGGGGGCTGGCTCTTCGCGGCGGGCGTCCTGGTCCTGCGCGGGCGACGGCGTGCCGCCTCGGTCGCACTGCTCGCCGTGGTCCTGGCCTGCTCGGTGTACTCGGGACACCCCGAGACGCTCGCCGTCACCATCGGCGCGTTCGTGGTCTTCGTCCTCGCCGTGCTGGTCCTGCGCGACGTCGCCCCGCGGTTCGGCCTGGAGGGTGGACCCATCAGGCGACCGGTGCTCGACCTCGCGATCGGATCGGTGCTGGGCGGCGCCCTGGCGGCGCCGTTGCTGGCACCGGCGGTCCAGATCACCCTGGCCTCCGTGCGCACCACGGCACGTTCGGTCACGCCGCCCCCGCTCCACAACCTGACCTACTTCCTGTTCTCGGGGTACGACGGGGTCTCGGTGGCGGGCAACTACGGCTTCGGGGAGTCCTTCTACTACGACGAGACAGCGGCCTACGTCGGCGTGATCGCCGTCGTCCTCGCCGTCGTGGGGCTGACCTACGCGCTCCGGCGCAGGTGGACGTACGTACTGGCCATCGGGGTGTCGTTGGTCGCCATGCTGGCGCTGGTCTTCGCCCAGCCCGTCATCTACGGCATCGACCCCATCCCCCGGGTCGGAC
This sequence comes from uncultured Acidimicrobiales bacterium, assembly GCA_963814655.1. Taxonomy (GTDB): domain Bacteria; phylum Actinomycetota; class Acidimicrobiia; order Acidimicrobiales; family RAAP-2; genus Bog-756. The sequence goes on from CAWFDU010000001.1 coordinate 352,935, forward strand.
AGCTCAACCTGCTCCGGGCCCTGATGCCCGCCGTGCTCCTGGTGGCCGTGCTCGCCGGCGTGGGGGCCGACGCACTGGCCCGCCGGCCCACCGAGCGGGGCGTCCGACTGTGGTACCTCGCGGGCTTCACGGTGGCGGCCGTGATCGTCGCCCGGCTCTGGGGGGTGGAGCGGACCACGGGTCTGCCCAAGATCGACCGTGCGTTCGCCCTCCACGTCCGCAGCGACTCGTTCATCTGGCCGGTCGCCTGCCTGGCCGTGGGCTGGGCGCTGTCGGCCGTGCTGTTCCTCCGACCGCAGTGGGGGCGGTGGGTGGTCGTGGCCCTGGTGGTGATGGAGTCCGCGTTCCTGGTGTCGGCGGGGTACACCCAGATCGGGTCGAGCGCCACGGGCGCCACGCCCACCCCGGCCGTCACCGCCCTGAGCTCGAGGGTCGGGAGTGCCATCGTGGCCGGAGGGATCCGTGGCCCCTACAACTGGTGCGATCTCGGCGTTCCACCCGAGTCGAACATCTTCTTCGGCATCCACCAGCTGAACGTCTACGACCCGATCGTGCCCAAGTCCTACTTCGACGAGTGGCTGACCTCGGCCAGGACCCCGGCGGGGAGCGCGGACCTCGACCTGTTCTGTCCCCAGGTCGCGACCGTCGACGCGGCCCGTCGCTTCGGGGTGGGCTACGTCCTCGAGGCGGCGGGGCATCCCGGTCCGCCGGGCAGCGTCTTCGTGACCCGCATCGACGTCCCGACCATCGCCAAGCCGCGCTACGGGGCGTTCTCGCAGGCATCGAGCGAGGACCTGTACCGCATACCGGGATCGTGGCTGGCGTCCGCCGTCGCACCCGGCCGATCGGGTCGGGAGCCACCGGCCGACGCCCCCGGGACCGACGTGCCCGTCGACCAGCACGATCCGTCCGAGTGGCGGATGACGACCGACTTCTCCACCGAACGGGTCCTGCACCTCCACCTGACCGACTACCCCGGGTGGAGCGCGACCATCGACGGTCGTCCACTGCCGCTGCGCACGTTGGCGGGCACCATGCTCGAGGCCACCGTGCCGTCCGGACGCCACGTCGTCGTGGTCCGGTACTGGCCCGCCACGTTCAGGCTCGGCCTGTGGCTCTGCGCCGCCGCCGCCGTGGTCCTGGGCGGATGGATCGTCGTCGACGAACGGCGGCTCCGGCGGGGATCGGCGGCGGTGCACGTCGGAGCCGTGCTGCGCCGGAGCGTCCGCACCGCAGGGTCCCGGCTCGCCGAGCTCCTGCGCTTCTGATCCGACGCCGTGGAGGCGATCGGACGCCCGCTCCACGGTCGGTCGTCGACCCACCGCCCACGTACCGGCTGTACGAACGGGCGATCTCCGGTGCGATCCTCCCCGGTGTCAATCCAGGCTGACAGCGCGGGAGTGTCAGTCTATACTGACAGCCATGGACTTCGAGGACGTCAGCCTGGATCTCTCGTCGGACGACCCGGCCGTCGGGCTCCGCGCCTCGTCGGCACTGCACCGCCTGGCGGAGCGGGTCGAAGCGAACCAGGTCGCGTCCCACGCGGGAGCAGGGATGGTCGTGGCAGCAGATCGGCGACGCCCTGGGGGTCACCCGCCAGTCCGTGCACACCAAGTACCGCAAGGAGTCGTCATGACCGCCGAAGCCGTCGCGCCGGAGCTGCTTCACCCCTGGGCCGTCTATCTGCGGGCCAGCGAGGAGGCCCGCCGCCGGGGTGATCGCCGAACGGGCACCGATCACCTCCTCCTCGCCCTGTTGGAAGATCCCTCGGTCGAAGCCCTGTTGGGGGTGAACGTGCAGCAGGCTCGACGGGCGTCGGAGTCGCTCGATCAACGGGCCCTGGGTGCCCTGGGCCTGGCACCCGGCACCGACGCTCCCCCGCTGCCGATGCGATCCGTGCCGACGAAGCCGAGGTTGAGAGACGTCGCCCAACGGGATCGCCTCCGCCTGACGCCCGCGGCCAAACGGGTCCTCGAGCGGTCGTCGAAGTCCAACCGTCGCAGGCTCCAGGTCACGGCCCGGCAGGTGCTGGTCCAGCTCCTCGCGCTCCGACCACCGGATCCGGCGGCGGTGCTGCTGGACGCCCTCGGTGTGGACTCGTCGGACGTCCGGCGCCGACTGGACGCGGTCACGCGCGACGACTGAGTCCCCGGGGACGGTCACGAGGCGGAGCGGAACCGTCCGGATCGCGCCGGTCACGGGCGACGTCCGGGAGGTGGTTCCGACCCGTCGCCTGCGGGCGGGACGGGTGACGATCCCGGTCCAGCACCCGGTGGTCGGGGACGTGGTGGTGCAAGGATCGACGGACGGCACCGCCGGGAGTGAAACGCCGCATCGCGGTGGAAGGTGATCGGCCGGGCCGCAGTTCACGGGGGGTCGACCGTCGTCACCTCCGGCTGGCTTCGTGCGATCGCCCCGGCCTGTCCTGCACGCCGGACGGCGGACGGTCGTGGCACGGGTCAGGCGCAGGAACCGAAGTCCTGCACCTGACCTGCGCCTCCGTGGTCGGGCTGCCGGGATTTGAACCCGGGACCTCTTGACCCCCAGTCAAGCGCGCTAACCAAGCTGCGCCACAGCCCGTTCCTGCTCAGGGGCACATTCCGAGAATGCCGCTCCGTTGCTCGTGGGTCAGTTGCGAACGCTTTGCCAACAAGTGCTCCAAGTGACCCACGCAGACACTACTCGCCGCAGGCGGTCGGGATCACAGCCTGAGCGTCTCCATCAGCCACAGTGCGATGCACCTGGTGCGTTCGGGACCACTGACGCTCCGGGGCGCACGATCAACGGAGATCCCATGCTGGTGCGGCGGGAACCTGACTCCCGGGCGTCCTCACGGGCTGCTCCGGGCGCGCTTTCGGGCCGTGCTGGCGAGCGGAGCAGGGCCCGGAGCCGACGTCAGGACGTCAGGACTGCGCCGGCTGCCCAGTCGGGTCTACCGTTCGCCCGTGACGGGATCACGCCGCTACCGGGCCGCTCCCTCCGGGAGGATCTGAACGCGTAGCCATGGATCGTGGAACACGACTCTGAAGAGGTCACCTCGGGACGTGATCAATTGCCGGTCCCGTTCGACCTGACCTGCCGGGACACGAACGACCACGACATTCGTAGGATGGTGCCTCTGATCCCACTCCGCGCTCGCCAGCAACTGCCGCGTCGCCGACATGTCCCCACCGAACTCGTAGCGGAATTGAGCGTCCGCGATGTAGTGACCGAACAGGCCGAGAACCGCCAGCAACGCCAGGGCGGCGACGACGGCGGACCAACTCGGCCAGTGGTGGACGATCGGCTCGCATCCCGCGCCGATCGCCAGTGCGATCCCGGGGAGAGCGAAGTCGACGTAGTAGGGATCGGGCGGATGGTTCACGAGGAAGACGACGGGGAGCAGGCCGAGCCCGTACCACAGGAGCCCGGCAAGGACCAGGTACCTTCGTTGCAGCAGTGACCAGGCGAGCGTTGCCCCGAGGAAGATGACGAGCAGGAAGTCGGCGAGGATGCGTATCTGGAGGGCGCCCCGGTAGAGGCCACCCACGTCGAAGACGAGCGAGGCGACATTGTCCAACGCGTGCAGACTCACCTGCTGGTGGTAGGGACCCGGTGGATTGCCCGCGCCGCACGCGATGCGGAGGGCGACATAGGCGAAGCCCACGATCCACAGGGGAACCGATCGGGTGACACCCTCCTTCAGCGTGCCTCCCGGCCGAGCCCACGCAACGATCATGACGACCGCGGGCGCCATGATGACCACCTCCCGACTCAGGAGCCCGAGCAGGAGGAGAAGCGCGGCCAACACCGATCGGGACGGCGTCACCGACCGGGACAACAGGAGGAGTATCGCCCCGAGCGCGAAGGCGACCGAGATCGGACTCGACGCGGCGGAGGTCCATGAGATCGGGTAGGCGGCAGCGGGATACAGAGCGACCACGACGCCGGCGACGGCCGCTCCTCTGGTCAGGCCCGCAGCCAGGGCGATGCGCCAGGTCAACACTCCGACCACCGCCACGACGGCCGACGTGGCGATGTGGAATCCGAGGGGATGGAGTCCGAAGGCGAGGTGGAGCAGGCCGAACCAGAGGTAGAGGAGCGGGCGGTACAGGGTGTCGGCCGGATTCCAGACCGCCGAAGAATGCCACCACTGCGGCTCCTGCACGGTGTTCAGGTAGCCCCAGTCGTCGTCCAAGAACGGCCGGTGGATGGCACCGACCCAGGTGAGCCAGAACACGACGAGCGACGCACCCACCACGGCTACGTATGCGGGCCAGGTCGCGTGTCCCCCACGGCCTTCTTCGGATCGTTCCGCCAATTCCGATCTCCCTACAGTCGCAAGTGCACGGAGCATAACGAGCTGTCCGGAAGGCCACCGGTCGTGTCGGCGACCACGTCACCCGGCTATCGATGTCCCACCGGCCGTTCGTGTCCCCACTGACGCATCGGACGTCACGGGGGCGTGCGGTTCCCGGACCTCCGTGGTCTCCCACGGTGTCGAACCCTCGGCGACGCAGGTGCCGCCGGCCCGACCCCGGTCCCGGGCTGCGGGATCGACGGGGATCGACGTCCCGGTGCGGGAAGGTCGGATGGTCGCAACCATCCGGAGCACACCGGACGGGTCCGGGGTTCACCCCATGCAGTTGCGACTCCCGATAGCCTCGTCCGGGCATGGCCACCACACCGAACCGGCGTCCCCGCGCGTCCACGGACGGGGACGCCGCGCCCCGAACCCGGGTGCGGCGCAGCCGTGACGAGCTGCGGGAGCTCGTCCTCGACGCCGGGCGCGAGGTCCTCCTGTCCGAGGGCCTCGGAACGGGAGCCGAACACCTGTCGTTCAAGCGCGTGCTGTCCCACCTGGCCGCCACCCGCGGCATCCGGGTCACCAACGCCTCGGTCATCGGCCGGATCTGGGACAACCAGGAGGAGTTCCAGCTCGACGTGGTCAACCTCGTCGCCGGCATCCAGGGGGACGAGGAGGCGGCGCTCACCCTGGACGCCTTCCTGCCCGTGCTCGCCCGCATCGACACCTCCACGCCCGGGCGCCGGAGGGCGTCGCTGGCCGAGCTGATCCGGGTCGCCTGCGACGCCTACATGACCGCGGCGTCGACGTCCGCGGCCACCGTCCAGATGGCCCTGATCACCTACGTGGCCGCCAGTCAGACCTCCTCGGCCGACAATCCGCTGATCGAGTCGTTCCGCCGCACCAACTCCCGTCTCACCGAGGGCTACGCGGAGCTCTACGCCCTCGGCCTCGGGGCCTGCGGCTGGCGCGTGCGCGAGCCGTTCACCATGTACGACGTCGCCGCCCACGTGTCGGCCGTGGCCGAGGGCATCCTGCTCCACCGCCTCGTGGACCCGGGCACCTTCCGGCCGGTGGTGCGGACCGACGTCCTGCGCGGCGTGGAGGTCGAGTGGAACCAGCTCGCCGTCACCATGGACGCCCTGGTCGCCGTCTACTGCGAGCCCGACCCCGACTGGGCGGGCTGAGGCCCCGACCCGTTCAGACCCGCCCCACCGACGCGTACTCGACGGCCCGGGTCATGGCGGCGTCCGACGCCGCCGCCACGGAGCCGGCGTCGACGGGGGGCCTCGGGTCGTACTCGATCATGAGCTGGGCCGCCTCGGCCGCCGTCCGGTCGACGAGCAGCTCCACCAGTCGCAACGCCATGTCGATCCCGCTCGAGACGCCCGCCGCCGTGACCAGCCGGTCGTCGAGGTGCTCGACCACCCGGTCCGGCACGGCGGTCGCCCCGTAGCGCTCGAGCTCGGCGTGGGCCGCCCAGTGGGTGGCGGCCGTCCGGCCGGTCAGGAGCCCCGCGGCCGCCAGCACCAGGGATCCGGTGCAGACCGAGGTGGTGAACCGCGTGGTGCGGTGGGCCCGGCGGACCCACTCGAGGACACGCTCGTCGTGCTCGAGGACACGCGTCCCGAACCCACCCGGGAACACCACGACGTCCGGAGCGGGCACGTCCTCGAACACCGCGTCGCGGACGAGTCCGAGCATCCCGTTGTCGGTCCGGACCTCGCCGGAGGCGTGTCCGACGAACACCACGTCGACCTCGGGGATCCGCTGGAGCACCTCGTAGGGCCCGACGGCGTCGAGGGCGGTCATCCGGTCGAAGAGCGGGACGGCCACGACGGTCCGGCGGGCGTCACCCCCGGCGGATGGTGCACCGGGCGTCCCGGTGGGTGTGTCGGTCATGGATGCGCCCTTCCTGTCGGCTTGTCGGGTGTCGGCGTGCGGGTGAACCTCCGCCGGTAGGCGTCGGGGCTGCTGTGGAGCCGCCGTTGGAACGTGCGTCGCAGCGTCTCCCCCGTGCCGAAGCCGCACCGGGCGGCGATCGCCTCGAGCGGGTCGGCGGTCGTCTCGAACTCGCGACGGGCCGCCTCGGTCCGCACCCGTTCCACGTAGCGGCTCGGCGTCTCCCCCACCTCGGCGGCGAACAGCCGGGCGAAGTGGCGCTCGGACAGCGCCGCCCCCGCGGCCATGGTGCCCACCCGGTGGTCGCCGCCGGGGTCGGCGTCGACCCGGGCCTGGGCGGCGCGCACGGCGGTGCTGGTGCCCCGGGGGGTCCACACCGGGGTGGCGAACTGGGTCTGCCCGCCCGGCCGGTGGACGAACATGACCAGCCACCGGGCGATGAGCTGGGACACGTCCGACCCCAGATCGTCCTCGACCAGGGCCAGGGCCAGGTCGATCCCGGCCGTCACCCCGGCGCTCGACCACACGTCGCCGTCCCGCAGGTAGATCGGGTCGGCGTCGACCTCCACCTCCGGATGGCACCGGGCGAGCTCATCGGCCCGGGCCCAGTGGGTGGTCACCCGACGGCCGTCCAGGAGCCCGGCCCGGGCGGCCAGGAAGGCACCCGAGCACACCGTCGCCACCCGGCGTGCCCGGCGGGCGGCATCGCCTACCCACCCGACCAGCCGGACGTCGTCGGCCGCCGGGGCGACCCCCGTGCCGCCCGGGAGCACCAGCGTGTCGATCCCCGCGGGACCCGGTCCGGTGGCCTGCGTGGCGAAGGTGAGTCCGCTCTCGCTCGTCACCGGCCCGCCGTCGACCGACACCACCTGCACGGCGTAGGCCGCCGCACGACCGCAGGCCCGGGCCGCCCGGGCGGCGCCGGCGAACACCTCGAACGGCCCCGCCACGTCGAGGGACTGCACGCCGGGAAAGGCGACGATGACGACGGTGCGGGACTCCACGGAACCATCGTGGACCGGGTGCCCGTTGGCGTCAATGACACGTACCCCACAGTTTCGGACATCCCGGCGCGCCCGGTGCCCGGGCCGGGATCGTCGACCCCGCCTGGGGTCCGTCACGTGCGGGGGGCCGAGTCACACGTGGTGGACGACCCAGGTCACCCCCTGGAAGGCCCGGTAGGCCAGGTAGATCACGGTGGCCAGGGCGAGGAACTTGAACCACCACGGCTGGCGCCGGTGGGCGAGCGGCTCCGACCCGCAGGCCGGACACGTCCCGTCGTCGGTCAGCTCGTCGTCCCCGAGCTCGGCGTCGCAACGCTCACACCAGGGCACGGCACCCCCGTGGGCGCGGGGTCACCGCTTGCGCCCGCCGCCGCCGTTGGCGCCCTTGGCCCGCACGCGGATCTTGATCGGGGTCGGCCCCAGGTCGAACCGCTCCCGCAGCCCGCGCTCGACGTAGCGCAGGTAGGTGGGCTGCAGTCGACCGTTGGTGAACAGGGTGAACGTCGGCGGGTCGTTGGCCCCCTGCACCCCGTACTGGATCCGGGCGCCCACCGGCGGGTGCGCGAGCTGGATCGACGTCAGCGCCCGGTTCAGCTCGCCCGTCGGGATCCGCGAGTGGTAGGCGTCCTCGGCGGCGGCCACGGCCGGGAGGATGTGGTGGACGCCGAGACCGGACAGCGCGCTGATCCGCAGGACGGGCGCCTCGCCCAGGAACGCCAGCCGGTCCCCCACGTCGGCCAGGATCCCCACCCGGTCCTCGGTGGCGATCAGCTCCCACTTGTTGAGCACCACCACCACCGGGCAGCCCGAGGCGCCGATCCGCTCGGCGAGCCGTTGGTCCTGGTGGGTGACCCCGACGGTGGCGTCGATCACCAGCAGGGCGATGTCCGCCCGGTCGAGCGCGTCGAGGGCCCGGAGCACGGAGAAGAACTCGGTGCCCCGCTCCGTCTTCGACTTCCGGCGCATGCCCGCGGTGTCGATGAAGCAGATCGTGCCCTCGGGGGTCTCGACGACCGTGTCGACGGTGTCGCGGGTGGTACCCGGGGCGTCGTGGGTCACCGAGCGCTCGTCGCCGACCAGCCGGTTGAACAGCGTCGACTTGCCCACGTTCGGCCGGCCGATCAGGGCCACCCGGGGGACGCCGGCGTCGGTCTCCACGGTGCCGACCAGGTCGACCGGACCCCCGTCGTCGCCCTCCGCCACGTCGTCGGCCACGTCACCGGACCCGGTCGGCTCGGGAGCCGGCGGCAGGGCGCGCACCACGTCGTCGAGGAGGTCGCCGGTCCCGCGGCCGTGGAGCGCGCTGACCGGCCACGGGTCGCCCAGGCCCAGCGAGAGCGCGTCCCACGCGTCGGCCTCGCGCTGGTCGGAGTCGACCTTGTTGACGACGACGCGTACCGGCCGCCGCGACCGGGTGAGCACCCGGGCCACGGCGAGGTCCTCGTCGGTCAGGCCCACGGTGACGTCGACCACGAACAGGATCAGGTCCGCCTCGGCGATGGCCCGTTCGGCCTGGGCGCTCACCTGGGCGTCGAGCGGGTCGTCCGAGGCGAGCCACCCGCCGGTGTCCACGATGGTGAAGTGGCGTCCGCACCACTCGGCGTCGAGTTCCTTGCGGTCCCGGGTGACCCCGGGGCGCTCCTCCACGACGGCGGCCCGGTGGCCGACGATCCGGTTGACCAGCGTCGACTTGCCGACGTTGGGCCGTCCCGCCACCACCACCAGGGGCAGCGTCCGGGACGGCGCGTCGCGTGCGGTCGGCGTCATCGGGGCGCTCCCAGGGTCACGGGGACCCGAGCGGGCGCTCCGGAGGTCGGTTCGCAGCCCACCGCCGGCGCCGGCCCGTCGAGCGCCCGCCGCAGGGACAGGCCGTCGGTCGGGACCACCTCGACCGGTCGCGGCAGGTCGGCGACGGTCAGGTCGTCGAGGAACCGCCCCTCGGACAGGCACGAGTCCGGCAGCAGGTACCGGTGGCCCCGGGGCTGGTCGGCCAGGACGGCGGCCAGATCGGTGCCCGTCAGGAGGCCGGAGACCCCGATGTTGCCCCCGAAGAACCGGTTGGCCACGGGAACCAGGCGGATGTCGTCGCGACCGAGCGATCCCACGAGCGGCGCCAGCACCCTGGCGCCGTACTCGCCGGTCAGGATGGCCACGGGCGCGTCCGTGCCCACCGTGGCGTCGAGGTCGTCGCCGGACCCGTCCCGTCGCCGAGCCCGGTAGCCGGCCGCGGGGGCACCGTCCACCGCGGCGAAGAACCCGGGACGCACCCCCAGGGCGGCGTGCTCGTCCCCCCCGAAGGCGGCCTCGAAGGCCCGGGCCATGCCGAGTCCGTTCTCGTGCTGGGGGAATCCTTCGTAGGAGGCGGCCGGGGGGAAGGACCGCTCGGCCATCAGGTAGTACTCGTCGGCGGCGAACACCATGCGCCGGCCGAGGGCGTCGAGGAAGACCTGCTGCCACCGCTCCACCAGGTCGCACACGGCCGCCGCCTCGGCCGTGGTGTGGGGCCGCATGGCGTCCTCGTGGGAGTAGGTGCTGACGCCGAGCGGCACGCACGCCACGGTGGAGAGTCCCGGGTAGCGGTCGAGCACGCCGGCCAGCGTGTCCTCGAGGACGGCGCCGTCGTTGCGACCCGGGCACACCACGACCTGGCCGTGGACCTCGATCCCGCCGTCGAGGAGGGCGCTGAGCCAGCGCAGGCTGGTCGCCCCCCGCCGGTTGCGCAGGAGACCGGCCCGGACGTCGGGATCGGTGGCGTGGATCGACACGAACAGCGGGCTCAGGCGCTCGGTCAGCACCCGTTCGAGATCCATCTCGGTGAAACGGGTCAGCGTGGTGAAATTGCCGTAGAGGAACGACAGGCGGTAGTCGTCGTCCTTCATCGACAGGCTGCGGCGCATCCCCGCGGGCAGCTGGTGGATGAAGCAGAACTCGCAGTGGTTGTCGCACGTCCGGACCCGGTCGAACAGGGCCGAGGACACCTCGACGCCGAGCGGCTCGCCCGCCTCCTTGCGGACGGAGACGGCGAGGGTCCCGGGCGCGCCCGCGACGGCGGACCACCAGGTCCAGCTCGGGTTCGTCCACCAGGAGGCTGTATTCGATGACGTCACGCGGCGATCGGCCGTTGAGCGAGAGGAGCTCGTCCCCGGGCCGGAGCCCGGACAGCGCGGCCGGTGACGAATCCGTGACGGCGACCACCGTGGGTGCCGTCGTCACGCGGGGCGCCGACATGGTGACCAGGCTACCCGGTGGGGGGTCCGGACCCGGCCTCGCCCCCCGGTGGGCGCCGGTAGCCTGGGGCGGTGCCCGTGCAACGCGTGATCCTGGCCGAGCCCCGCGGCTTCTGCGCCGGGGTGGAGAAGGCGATCAAGGCGCTCGCCTGGATGGTCCGGGTGTTCGAGCCGCCCGTGTACTGCTACCACGAGATCGTGCACAACCGTCACGTGGTGGACCAGTTCGTGGCCCGGGGCGTCGTATTCGTCGACGACATCGCCGAGGTGCCGCCGGGCGCTCCGCTCATGCTGTCGGCCCACGGCTCGGCGCCGGAGGTGGTGCAGGCCGCACGGCTCGACGGCCGGGTGGTGGTGGACGCGGTGTGCCCGCTGGTCACGAAGGTGCACCACGAGCTGAAGGTCCGGGCCCGGAAGGGCTACACGGTCCTCTACGTGGGACACCACGGCCACGAGGAGGCGGTGGGCACCATGGCGGTGGCCCCCGACTCGGTGCGGCTCCTGGAACGGGCCGACGACGTCGACGCCCTGGACCTGCCGCCGGGGGCCGACGGGGCCGGGCCGATGGTCGCCCTGCTCGCCCAGACGACGCTGAGCCACGACGAGTGGACGGGGATCGTCGAACGGGCCCGCGACCGCTTCCCCGACCTGTGGATGCCCAACCGCAGCGACCTCTGCTTCGCCACGACCAACCGCCAGGCCGCCCTGAAGGCCCTGGCCGGCCGGTGCGACGCCGTGGTGGTCATCGGGTCGGAGAACTCCTCCAACACCGTGGCCCTGGCCAAGGTGGCCGCGGCGTTCGGCTGCCCCCGGGTGGTGCGGGTGAACGACGCCTCCGAACTGCCCGACGACCTGGTCGGCACGGTCGGGGTGACCGCCGGCGCCTCGGCGCCCGAGGCGTTGGTCGAGGCCGTCGTGGCCCGGCTGGCGCCGGTCGAGGGCGTGGCGAGCGAGGCGGTGACCGTCGAGGAGGAGTATTTCCCCCCGCCTCCCGAACTGCGCGAGCTGCTCCGGGGTCTCGAGACCGCTCTCGGGCTGCTCAACTCGGTACCGCGGCGACGCGCGCCCGACCACGGGGCCGCCGGCCGGGTGCTGGCCGACGACCGTGCCATGGCCGCTGCCGACGTGCTGGAGCGGATCGCCTCCCTGGCGTGACCGGGCCGGCGCCGGCACACGGTGCACCGCCGGCCCGATCGGCGCGAGACTGTTGCGATGACCGCTAGCCCCCCGGGGTGGCCACCGCCCCGTTCACCAGCATGGACCGCTCCACCGCCGAGCAGTGGGCCGCCATCGGCGCCGAGACCTCGAGGAACCAGGGCCGGGTGGCCGACCGGGTCCTGGCGCTGCTCGAGTCGCTGGCCGACGTGGTCGACGGGTTCGCCGTGGACCAGCTGACCCACTGCCTGCAGACGGCCACCCGGGCGGAACGGGCCGGGGCCGACGACGAGGTCGTCGTCGCCTCCCTGTGCCACGACATCGGCAAGGCGATCTCGGTCCCCAACCACCCACGGATCGCCGCCGAGATCCTCCGGCCCTACGTCCGGGACGAGGTCACCCAGGCGATCCTGTTCCACCAGGAGTTCCAGGGGCGGCACTACTTCCACCACTTCCACATGGACCCGGACCTGCGGGACGGCCACCGCCACCAGCCCTGGTACCCGCTGGCCGAACGGTTCGCCGACGAGTGGGACCAGACGAGCTTCGACCCCGACTACCCCACCGAGCCCCTCGCCCACTTCGAGCCACGCGTGCGTGCCGTGTTCGCCACCCCCCACAGCATCTGATGGCGCCCACCCAGCGGCACCGGTGGCTCACCGTCCCCGACTCGCGTGCGGCCCGGCGGTCGGCCCGCCTGATCGGGTACGTGCTGGACCAGGCCCGGGCCGACTTCGCCCGACGGTATCCGAACGTCCGGTTCGGGCCGGTGGTCGCGCTCGTCGCCGCCTACGAGGAGGAGGCCAACATCGGGGCCGTCCTGAAGGCGATGCCGACCCTGGTCGGCGACCTCGAGGTCTCGACCCTGGTGGTCGTGGACGGAGGCACCGACGGGACCGCCCGGGTGGCACTCGACGCCGGGGTCTTCACCTGCGTCCTCCCGGTCAACCTCGGCCAGGGCGCCGCCCTGCGCCTCGGCTACGGGCTGGCGGCGGCCCACGGGGCCCGCTACGTCGTGACCCTCGACGCGGACGGCCAGAACGACCCGGCCGAGCTGCCCGGCATGCTCCGCCCGCTGCTCGACGACACCGCCGACTTCGTGATCGCCTCCCGGCGCCTCGGTACCGACGAGACCACCGACCGGTTCCGGCGGGCCGGCGTGCGGTTCTACGCCTGGCTCATCAACACGATCGCCAGGCAGCAGCTGACCGACTCGTCGAACGGCTACCGGGCGTTCCGGGTCGAGGTCCTGGACGACATCGTCCCCCACCTGGTGCAGGACCAGTACCAGACGGCCGAGGTGGTGATCACGGCGTCCACCCGCGGGTGGCGCATCGCCGAGCAGCCCACCATGTGGCACCCCCGCGCCTCGGGGACGTCCAAGAAGGGCGGCAACCTGGTCTTCGGACTGAGCTACGCCAAGGTCATCCTGACCACCTGGGCCCGGGTCACCCTGGGCAACCGCACCCGTCGCTGACCGGCCGCCACCGCCGGCCCCCGCCGCGGCTCAGTAGCGGCCGGTCACCTCGACCGACCGGTCGTAGAGCGTCTGGAGCTCCGTCGTGAGCTGCTCGGTCAGGCGGTGGATCCGGCTGCGGGGCACGCGGCCCGATCCGCTGCGCTCCGGCGGCGACAGGGGTGCACCCACCTCGAGGTGGATGTGCCTGGGCCGGGGGATCCGCGTGCCCTTGGGCATGACCGACGCGGAGCCCCCGATCCCGACCGGCACCACCGTGGCCCCGGTGCGGGCGGCCAGGAAGGCCACCCCCTCGTGCAGGTCCTCCACGACCGGGCCGGACCGACGCTCGCCCTCGGGGAACAGGATCAGCACCTCGCCCGCCTCGAGCACCTGCTGGGCGCGGCGCATCGCCTCGCGGTCGGCCGACTCCCGGTGGACGGGGAAGGCGCCCACCGAGGGGAGGATGCGGGCCAGCGTCCCGTTGCGCCACAGCGAGTCCTTGGCCATGTAGTGGAGCTTGCGGTCGGTGACCTCCGAGGCCACGAAGAAGTCGATGAACGACCGGTGCACGGGGGCGATGATGACCGGGCCGGAGGCCGGGACCACCCCGCGGTCGGACACCGAGGTCCGGAAGAGCACGGCGTTCAGGATGCGGACCCCGACCCGCAGGACCCGGTACAGCGGGGTGAACCGGGTGTCGACCCGGACGTCGAGGTCGAGGGGCGCGTCCTCCCCGCCGCCGGACGGCGCGTCGCCGGGCGGGCCGGCCTCCCCGTCCGGGCTCACAGCCACGACAGCACCTGTTCCACGATCTCCTCCACGCTAGCGGCGCCGGTGTCGATGACCCGGGCGCCGTCGGGTCGGCCCAGCGGCGACGTCTGCGCGGGTGCTGTCCAGCCGGTCGCGCCGGGCCACGGCGGCCGCCCCCTCCTCGGACCGGCGGGCGGCGCGGACCTCGGGCGAGGCGTCCAGGTACAGCTTGAGCGTCGGCGTCGGGCAGCACCACCGAGCCGATGTCGCGACCCTCGACCACGCCACCCCCGTGGTCGGCCACCCAGGCCCGCTGGCGGTCGACCATGACCGAGCGCACCTCCGGGTTGGCCGCCACCGCCGACACCGCCGCGCTCACCTCGGGTCCCCGGATCGCCTCGGTCACGTCGGTGCCGTCGGCCACCACCCGGTCCCCCACCTCCACCGACAGGCGACGGGCCACCCCGGCCACGGCGTCGGCGTCGGACGGGTCCACCCCCTGGCGCAGGACGGCCCACGCCACCGAGCGGTACATCGCCCCGGTGTCGAGGCGCTGCAGACCCAGGCGTTCGGCGAGCGCCCGGGACAGCGTCGACTTGCCCGAGCCCGCCGGACCGTCGATGGCGACGACCACGCCGGTCGGCCGCGGTCGACGTCACGGACGTCCGGCCAGTCGCTCGAGGGTGGCGGCGAACCCGGGGTAGCTGGTGGCCACCGACTCCCAGCCGACGACGACGGTGGTGCCCGGCTGGCGCACGCCGCCCCGGCGACGGCGGCGGCCATGGCCATGCGGTGGTCGCCGTGGGCGTCCACCGACGCCGCCCGGGGGACCGTCCCACCGTCGACCACCAGGTCGTCGCCCTCGATGCGGGCGCCGCCGCCGAAGGCCTCCACCAGGGCCACGGTGCCGGACAGGCGGTCGGACTCCTTCACCCGCAGCTCGCCCACGTCGCGGAACCGGGTCGGCCCCCGGGCCACCATGGCGGCCACGGCCAGGACGGGCACCTCGTCCAACGACGGGATCTCGGACGCCTCGACGGTGGTCCCCACCAGGGGCGCGTGGGCGACGGTCAGCGATCCGGTGCCTCCCCCGTCGTCGTGCACGGCCAGGTCCGCGCCCATCCGGACCAGCACGCGGGCGAAGCCGATCCGCTCGGCGCCGAGGTGGACGTGGTCGACGGTGATGGCGCTGGCGCGGACGACCGTGCCCGCCACCGCCCAGAAGGCGGCCTGGGACGGGTCCCCGGGAACGGTGCGGTCGACGGGTCGCAGGGTGCTCCGCCGGAGCCGGACCACCCGACCGGTCCCCCACGGCTCGACGGTCACGTCGGCGCCGGACCCGGCCAGCATCTCCTCGGTGTGGGCCCGGGTGGCCACCGGCTCGCGCACCACCGTCTCGCCGTCCGCGTCGAGGCCGGCGAGCAGCACCGCTCCCTTGACCTGGGCGCTGGCCATCGGCGGCGTGTAGTCGATCCCGGAGAGCCGGGCCCCGGTGACGGCGATCGGGGGGAGGCAGCGGTCACCCACCCCGTCGACCGCGCCCCCATGCGCCCGAGAGGCTCGGCCACCCGGTCCATGGGCCGCGACCGCAGCGACGCGTCGCCGGTCAGACGGGTCACCCCCGGCACGCCGGCCACCACGCCCGCCAGCAGGCGCATCCCCGTGCCGGAGTTGCCGAGGTCGATCTCGTCCACCGGCGCCGTCAGGAGCCCCCGTCCCCCCGTCACGACCACGGCACCGTCCGCCGGATCGTCGACCACCGTCGCCCCGAGCGCGGCCACCGCCAGCCGCGTCCGGACCACGTCGTCGCCGTCGGACAGCCCGGTCGACGGGACGTCCCCTCGGCCAGAGCCGCCAGCAGCAGGGCGCGGTGGGAGATCGACTTGTCGCCGGGGACCGTCGTCGATCCACCCAGGGGCCGGCCGCCGGGCACCCGGTGGGTCTCCGCCCCCTCCCCCGTCACCGCACCGTCCCGATGGGCGAGGTGCTGGCCCGATGGCCCTTGGCCGCCAGCGCCCCGGTGAAGGTCGGGGCGGACCCGGCATCGATGACCACGACCAGTACGCCCCGGTCGCCCTCGACCGAGTGGGCGATCTCGACGTCGTAGATGTTGATCCCGAGCTCGGTGGCGAGCACGGCGATCTCGGCGAAGGTGCCGGGACGGTCGAGCACGGGGACGCGCACCTCGACCAGCTCCTCGGGCCGCGGCGCCCGCTCGCCCATGGCCCGGCGGGCCGTCGCCGCCCGCTGCAGGATCCCGAGCAGCGAGTCGTGGTCCCGTTCGGCCACCCGACGGCGCATGGCCCCCAGGGCGTCGATGAGGAGGTCCAGGGTGTCGACGATGGCCGAGGCGTTGTCGTCGCAGATCGCCGGCCAGATGCTCGGCTGGCCGGCGGCCACCCGGGTCATGTCCCGGAACCCGCCGGCCGCCAGCTGCAGCAGGGCGGCGTGCTCCTCGCCGAGGTCGGCGGCCAGCGCCATCAGGGTGGCCGCCGTCAGGTGGGGCACGTGGGAGACCACGGCGACCAGCGTGTCGTGCTCGGCCGGGTCGAGGGCCACCACGTCGGCCCCCAGGTCGGCCAGGACGGCCCGCACCCGGGCGTAGGCGGCGGGATCGGTGGACGGCGTGGGGGTGAGCACCCAGGTCGCCCCCACGAAGAGCTCGGCCGAGGCCCCCTCGACGCCCACCTGCTCGCTGCCGGCCATGGGGTGCCCGCCCACGAAGCGGGGGTGGTCGACCGCGGCCACCAGCGGGCCCTTGACGCTCCCCACGTCGGTGACCACGGCGTCCGGGTTCCACCCGGCGCCCAGCACGTCGGCCACGACGGCGGCCGCCCGGTGCACCGGCGTGGCCACCACCACCAGGTCGGCGTCGCGGTCCTCCCCCTCGGCGTCGAGGGCGCCCAGGGCGACGGCCCGGGCCGCCGTGCCCGGAGCGGTGTCGGTGCCGGTCACGTGCCATCCGTTGGCGCGCAGGGCCATGCCCACCGAACCGCCGATGAGTCCGGTGCCGATCACCATGGCCCGGCCGGCGGGCGCGGCCCGGGGGTCGGTGCGCTCAGCCGGGGAGGTCGTCACGGAGTCCCTGGGCGCCCTCGAGGTACACGTGGACGATCCGGTCCCTCGGACGGCCGGTGGTGACGTGGAGCATCACCCGGATGCAGCGGGGCACCGCGCCGGTGATGGCCAGCTCCCGCGCGCAGATGAGCGGGACGGCCCCGAGCCCCATCGTGCGGGCGGCCGTGGCGGGGAAGATGGAGACCAGGTCGTCGGTCGCGGTGAACAGGATCGACACGATGTCGTCCTCCACCAGGTCGTTCCGCTCCATGATGCGGCCCAGCAATTCGACCACGCGCCCGGTCACCTCGTCGGGGTCGTCCCGGTCGACGGTGGTGGCGCCTCGGATCGCTCGCAGGGTGGCCGGCATCAGGCAGGCATGTTACCCAGGGGGCGGGACGCCGCCCGTCGGACCCGGGCCGTCTCCGGTTCCGGCCGTGCCGTCCGGGTCGTCGCCGGCTCCGGGGGCGGGGGCGGGGGCGGCGTCGATCCCGTCGGCGGGCACGGCGGCGGCGGCCAGGCCCCGGACCTCGTCGAACGTCAGCGGCCGGTACGACCCCGGGGTCAGCGACGGATCGGCCAGCGGTCCGATCCGGGTACGGACCAGACGGGTCACCGGATGGCCCACGGCCTCGCCCATCCGCCGCACCTGGCGGTTGCGCCCCTCGTGGATGACGATCCGCAGCAGCGACGGCGCCACCACCGCCACCCGGGCCGGCGCCGTCGTGCCGTCGTCGAGCTCCACGCCCTCGCGGAGCCGGCGGACCGCCCCCGGTGAGGGTTCGCCCTCCACCTGGACCAGGTACTCCTTGGCCACCCCGAAGGAGGGGTGGGTGAGCCGGTGGGTCAGCTCGCCGTCGTTGGTGACGATGATCAGCCCCTCGGAGTCCAGGTCGAGGCGCCCCACCGGGTAGACCCGGCGGCTCGGGTGGGACGAGCCCCACCACCGTGGGCCTCCCGTGGGTGTCCTCGGCGGTCGAGACCACCCCGGCCGGCTTGTTGACCAGGTAGTGGACGAGTCCGGGCCGCACCGGCAGGGGAACGCCGTCGAGCTCGATGACGTCGACGGCCGTGTCGACGCGGCGCCCGAGCACCGGCACCTCGCCGTTGACGGTGACCCGACCGTCGACGATGAGGTCCTCGCACACCCGGCGCGAGCCGACGCCGGTCCGTGCCAGGACCTTCTGGAGGCGCTCGCCGGCGTGGAGCGGTGCCGCTCCCCCGCCCGGGCCGTCCTCGGTGTCGGGCTCGCGTCGGTCGCCGTCAGGCATCGCCGACCGGGCGCATCTGCTCCTCGAGCTCGGCCAGGGCCTCGGGCCCGGGCAGCAGGTCCTCCACCGGCGGGAGCTGGTCGAGCCGGTCGAGCCCGAGCCGCTCCAGGAAGGCGTCCGTGGTGGCGTACAGCACGGCCTGTCCCGGGCCCGCGGCCCGCCCGACCGGGGTGATGTAGCCGCGGTGCTCGAGGAGGCGGACCACCCCGTCGACGTTCACGCCCCGCAGGGCGGCCACCTGGGCCCGACTGACCGGCTGCTTGTAGGCGATGATCGCCAGGGTCTCGAGGGCGGCGGCCGACAGACGGGACGACACCCCGACGTTGGCGAACCGCTCCACGTACGGGGCGAGGTCGGGGTGGGTCTGGATGCGCAGCCCGCCGGCGATCCGCACCACCTCGAACCCCCGGGCCCCGTCACGGCACGACTCGATGAGCTCGTCGCAGATCGGGTCGATCCGGTCGACCGGGACCTCGAGGAGCTCGGCCAGCAGCCCGGGCGCCACGGGCTCGACGGCGACGGTCAGGACGGCCTCGACGGCCCGGGCCTCAGGCGAGAGGGGCACGCCTCAGCCCTCGTACTCGTCGGTCGGGCCGAAGCCGACGGACACGGTGGTGGGGGCGCCGGGAACCCACTCGACCGCCAGGTCGCCGAAGGTGTGGCCCTGGTCGAGGGAGATCCTCCCCTGCTTGCACAGCTCGAGCAGGGCGAGGAAGCGCACGATGATCTCGATCCGCGAGGTGAGGTGCCCGGTCAGCTGGCGGAAGGTGGCCGGCCCCGTACGGGGAAGGCGGAGCGCCAGCTCGGCCACGGCGTCGGCCACGGTGACGGCGTCGACGGTGACGTGGTGGAGGTCGACCACCGGGGCGGGCCGCTCGGCCGTGGCCCGCATGAAGGCCGCGGCCACCTGCTCGGGGGTGACGCCCTCCAGGAGGTCCGGGGCGTGGACGACCAGGTCCGGGTCCAGCCCGGCGGTCCGGGGGACCGACCGGGAGGCCTGCTCGATGAGCAGGGCGAACCCGTCGGCCGCCGCCGCGTAGGCCTGGCACTCCAGCAGGCGGGCCAGGAGCAGGTCGCGCTCCTCCCAGCCGACGAGCTCCTCGTCGGGCTCGACGTCCCCGCTCCCGGGCAGGAGGCGCCGGGACTTGAGCTCGATCAGCACGGCCGCCACCACCAGGAACTCCGACAGGACCTGGAGGTCCACCTCGTCCCAGGACGCCACCTCGACCAGGAAGGCGTCGACCACGTCGGCCAGGGGGATGTCGAAGATGTCCAGCTGGTGGCCGGTCACCAGCTGGAGGAGGGCCTCGACGGGACCCTCGTAGGCGGGGATGGAGACGGTCGCGGCCACGGAGCGGAACGTTACCGGCTGGCGGCACCGCCGCCGTGCACCGGGTCCGCGCCCCGCCCTCCCGGGCACCGCCCCCCGTGCCCCAGGGCGTACGATGACTCCCTTATGGCACGTGTCCTCTCCGGCATCCAGCCCAGCGGCGACCTCCACCTCGGCAACTACCTGGGGGCCATCCGCAACTGGGTCGCGGACCAGGACCGCCACGACGCCTTCTACTGCGTGGTCGACCTGCACGCCCTGACGCTCGAGATCGACCCGGCCGACCTGCGGTCCCGGACCCACGACACGGCGCTCGACCTGCTGGCGGCGGGGCTCGACCCCGAGCGCTGCACCCTGTTCGTGCAGAGCCACGTACCCGAGCACGTGCAGATGGCCTGGCTGCTGGAGTGCGCCGCCGCCATGGGCGAGCTGGAGCGGATGACCCAGTTCAAGGACAAGGGGGAGGGGAAGGAGTCGGCGCGGGTCGGCCTGTTCACCTACCCGGTCCTGATGGCCGCCGACATCGTCCTCTACGACGCCGAGCGGGTGCCGGTGGGCGACGACCAGCGCCAGCACCTCGAACTGGCCCGGACGCTGGCGACGCGGTTCAACCACCGTTTCGGCGACACCCTGGTGGTCCCGGAGGCGGCCATCCCGGCGGCGGGCGCCCGGATCATGGACCTGCAGTACCCCGAGCGCAAGATGTCCAAGTCGGTGAGCTCGCCCCTCGGGACGCTGCTGGTCCTCGACGGACCCGACGAGATCACCCGCAAGATCAAGAAGGCGGTGACCGACACCGACGGCGAGGTCCGTTTCGACCCCGAGCACAAGCCCGGACTGTCCAACCTCCTCGAACTGCTGGCGGTGGCCACCGACCGCACGCCCGAGGAGGTGGCGGCGGGCTACGCGCGCTACGGCGACCTCAAAGCGGACACGGCCGACGCCCTGATCGAACTCCTCCGCCCGCTGCAGGCCCGGCGGGCCGAGCTCGCCGCCGACCCCGGGGCCGTCCCCGCGCTGCTGGCCCGGGGGGCCGAGAAGGCGTCGGCGGTGGCGGCGAGCCACCTACGCCCGGGCCGCCGACGCCGTCGGACTGCTCGCCCCGGCATGACCACGGTGGCGCAGCACGGGCCCGCGGTCGGGCTCGGGGACGGAGCCGCGGGGCCCGACGGCTCGCCCGGGCGCGCCGCCGGGTCGAGGGCACGCCGGATGGCGGTGCTGTCGCTCCGCCCGGTCCTGCTCTACCTGGCGTCGCGTGCCGGCATGCTGCTGGTGGCCACGGCCGTGTCGTCCGACGTCCACCAGCGGGTGGTGACCAGCCTGACGTCCTGGGACAGCTCGTGGTACCTCGACATCGCCCGCAACGGCTACGTCACCCGCATCCCGCCCGGCTCGGGCAACCCGGCCCAGTCCGACCTCGGGTTCTTCCCCCTGGTGCCACTGCTCACCCGGGCCACCCACGCCCTCACCGGCTTCGGCTGGCCGGTGTCCGGTCTCGTCACCACCTTCCTCCTCGGCCTGGCCGCCGTCGGTCGCCGTGTGGTGGATGCTCCGCGACCTGTTCGGCCCCGGCGGCGCCGACCGGGGCACCGCGCTGATCGTTCTTCTCCCCCGGCGCCCTGGTGCTCAGCCTCGTCTACAGCGAGGCGGCCACCGTGCTGTTCGTCGCCTGCTGCCTCATGGCCCTCCGCCGCTGCCGGTGGGTGGTCGCCGGACTGTGCGCGGCGGTGGCCACCACGGCCGACCCGGTGGCGTGCGCCGTGATCGTCCCCTGCGTGGTGGCCGCCGTCCTGGCCGTCCGTCGCCGGGGCGAGTGGAAGGCGGTCCTCGCCCCGGCGCTGTCCCCGCTCGGGATCCTCGTCTTCTTCGGCTACCTGTGGGCGCACACCGGGTCGCCGGTGGAGTACTTCCGGGCCCAGCGGGCGGGCTGGCAGGGCGGCGCCTACTTCGGGAGCATCCCGGTGTCGTTCGGCCACCTGGTCACCCACTGGTTCGCCGACCCGGACTACGCCGTCAAGGCCGTGTCCGCCCTGGTGGCGGTGGCCCTGCTCGTCGTGTTCTTCCGGGCGCGGCCCCCGGGCACGTGGATCGGCTACGTGGTGGGCGTCCTCGTCCTCGGCGCCGTCTCGCCGGTCATCGGCGTCACGCCGCGGCTGGTGCTGCGCGGGTTCCCGCTGCTCGGGGTGGTGGGGGCGAAGCTGCCGCCCCTGTGGTTCGAGGTGGTGCTGGGTCTGTCGGCTCTGTGCATGGCCACCCTCGGCGCCATGGCCATGGGCGGACCGCTCTGGACCCCGTGAACGGGGCCGACGGGCCCCGACGCAGGCGGACGGCCACCCCGGACCCCGGGACGCCGTCGTGGGCCACCCCCCTGTCGGGGCGGTCGCGGGCGGTCCTGGTCGGACTGGGCTCCGTGTCGGTGGCGTGGCTCGTCCACGCGCTGTGGATCCGGACCGTGCACGTCCGCGAGCTGGACTTCTCCGTGTACGTGATGGGCGCCCACCACCTGGTGGACGGGACGCTGTACACCGCGTCGCTGCCCGTCAGCCCCCACCTCCCGTTCACCTACCCACCGGCCGCCGCCGTGCTCTTCGTGCCCTTCGGACTGCTCCCCCTCCAGGCCGGGCAGATCGCCTGGGCGGTGGTGCAACGCGGCCAGCCTCTTCGCCGTCATCGCCCTGTCGCTGCGCGCCCTGCGTCCCGGGATCGACGCCACCCGCCTCGTGCTGGTGAGCCTGGTCCTCATCGGTCCCGCCACGTTCCTCGAGCCGGTCTGGCTCACCTTCTACTTCGGCCAGATCAACCTGGTGCTGTGCGCGCTCGTCCTGGTCGACCTGACGGCCACCGTGCGGGTGGCCGGCCGTCGGCTCCCGCGCGGCGTCCTGGTCGGACTGGCCGCCGCCCTCAAGCTGATCCCCCTGGTGTTCGTCCCCTACCTGTTCGTGACGCGGCAGGCCCGCGCCGCATGGACGTCCCTCGCCGCGTTCGTCGGCATCACGCTGGTGGCCGCCGCCGTCGACCCGTCCGAGACGTGGGCCTACTTCACCCACTACGCCACCGACGCCCAGCGGGTCGGCGGGGTGTTCTTCATCAGCAACCAGAGCCTGCGCGGGTCGGTGGACCGGCTCGACCACCGGGTCGTCTCGGTCGGACTGGTGACGGTGGCCAGCGGGGTCCTGCTCGTCGCCGGGATCGCCCTGGCCCGGTGGGCGCACCGCGCGTCCTCGCCGTTCCTCGGCATCCTGGTGTGCGCCACGACCGGGATGCTGGTCTCGCCCATCACCTGGGAGCACCACCTGGTCTGGGCGGTCCCCATCCTCCTCTGGCTGGCCTGCGCCGCGGACCGTCCCGCCGGTGGGCCGGTCTGGGCCGCCGCCGCGGCCGGCGTCCTGGTGTGGGCGCCGGTCCTGCACGTCCCGTCCGGCGGCGACCACGAACTGCACGAGCACGGGTGGCAGCTCCTGGCCGGCAACTCGTTCTTCGGGTTGATGGTGGCGTTCCTGCTCGGGGTCACGGTGCTGCTGGCCGTGCGGGCCCGCCGGTCGGCGCCGACCGGGGCCGTCAGTGGCCCACCGTCCCCGGCGCCCAGTACTGCAGCGTCGACGTAGACAGCGCGTCCGGCGAGGTGGTGTACGCCTCGACCAGCCACCGGGCCCCCTGGGAGGGCGCCCACGTGAACCGGGGCGGACGCAGGACGAACACGGTCGTCCCGCCGGCGGGGACCGGGGTGACGCCCCGCACCGCCGTCGCCGGCCAGAACCCGTTCGGGTGCCCACCGCCCGAGGACACCATGAACCGGGGCAGCAGTGCGCGGTCGGCCGTGTTGTGCACCGTGACGTCGACCCGGACGTAGTGCAGTCCGCCGTCGACGGTGGCCACCCCGGCGGCGGCGTAGCCGTCCACCGTGACGTCGAGCGGGGCCGAGGTCAGCGCCACCACCACCAGCGCCGCCGACGCCAGGGTGGGCACGACCACCGCCGATCGTGCCACCCACGGGCTCCGTCGTCGGGCCGCGGCGGCGGTGTCCGGCACGGGTGCCACGGACAGGGCGGCCACCAGGGCCGCCGGCGCGAAGTCGAGCAGGTAGTTCGCCAGGCTCCGGTCGGGCAGGAAGAGCACCGCGGGGACGAGGAAGAGCCAGGCGCGCTTGAGCCGCGGCTCCCACGCCACGAACGCGGCGAGCAGGGCCACCAGGGCCAGGGCGGCACCGGCGGTCAGCCACGGCATGACCACGCCGCCGGTGAGGCCGTGGAGGGCGAGGGTGACGATCCCCTGTCCATCGGCCACCAGCGGCTGCAGCAGGGGCAGGACCGTGCCGCGCGCCCAGGCGGTGGGCGACCACGCGAGGAAGACGGCGTTGACGCCGAAGAAGGCGACCACGGTCCAGCCCAGGTAGCGCAGGCCGGACTCGAGCGGTCGGCCCCCGGCCCGCCGGGCCTCGAGGACGACCCCGGCCACCAGGAACGGGACGCAGAACCACGGGGTCTGCTTGATGGAGCACGCCACGCCCAGGCACACCGGGCCCGTCCACGCCGGCAGCCACGGCGCCGACCGGCCCGGGAAGCGGTCCCACCGCCAGACGGCGAGCACCAGGAAGGGCACGAAGAGGGCGTCGGTCCCACCGGCCGCGAACGTGCTGGCGTAGATGCCGGTGAGGAGGAGCAGGGGTCCGAGCCACCGCAGCGGTCGGGGCAGCAGGGCGAACACCAGTACGCCGGTGACGAGCCAGGCCCCGAGGTCGATCCAGTCGGTGACCATGTGGGTGAGCCCGAGGGCCATGAAGGGCGCCTCGAGCAGGAACGACCCGGCCGGATAGGAGATGTTGGCCGTGTGGACCCCGTCGACCTGGTAGGTCCAGAAGGCGTAGGCGGGGTGGAGCAGGGAGCCGGCGGCGGCCATGGACGAGGCGTAGGGATTGCGGCCGTCCAGGAACAGGCGGGTGGCGACCTGGTTGAACGCCGCCGAGTCCGTGGCGTAGAAGTGCCGCTGGTGGATGAGCGTCCCCTGGGTGAGGGCCACCGAGGCGAGGGCGGCTCCCATGCCGAAGCCCTGCATGGCGCGCCCGAGCGGCGTGCGCACGGTCCACAGGAGGACGGCGCCGGCCAGGGCGACGGCGACGAGCACCGGTGCGGCCACGGCGGCCCAGGCGCCGGCCGACCACGAGCCCCAGTACTGGAGGGCCGAGGCCAGCACGGCCATCCAGACCAGGGTCCAGGCGCACCGCTCCACCAGGGCGGGCATGGCCGCCGCTCCCCCGTCCGCCCGGGTCGCGGCACTCGTGGCGCCGGCCTCGGGCGGCCCGCCGGCGACGGGTGGACGGTCGTCGGGCACCGGCGCCGTCGGGGCGCGGACGATCACGGGAAGACCGCCCGCGACGCGAGCTCGAGTACGGAGAACCCGAGGAGGAGGACCACCGACACGCCGACCAGCCACCGGTGGGTCCGTCCCCGGTAGCGGGTCCCGAGGGCGACGACCACCGGGAACGCCAGCATCAGGAACCTGGGCCGCAGTCCCACGGGCTGGGAGACGGCGGCCGAACCCAGCGCGCAGAGCCCGTACAGGAGGACCGGGAGGGGCTGGTGTTCGCGGACCATCAGCACCACGCCGACGATGGCGGCGACGGTGCCGAAGAAGAGGATCTGGCCGGTCAGGGTCGGCGCCAGCGGGTCCCGCAGGAAGGTGCCGAGGATGCGGACCGGATACAGGAGCGACGGGTAGCTTTTCCAACCGCCCCGCTCGCTGAGGCGCCACGCGTCGAGCTGCCCGGTGTGCACCTTCAGGTAGGCCATGTAGGCCACGAAGCCCAGCGGGGCCAGCACCGGGGCCACCAGCGGGCGCAGTCTCCGGTGGACGGCCGCGTCACGTCCTGCCGCCCATGCGCAGCTGACGACGAAGGCGAGGGCGACCGGTGAGGCGGCGGTGGCGACCGCGCCGAGCAGGCCCGCCAGCCACCACCTCCGGTCGAGGAGCGCCACCAGCCCGAGCGAGACGCAGGTGATCACGATCCCCTCGGAGTAGGCGAGGCTGAAGGCGAAGGTGCCGGGGAAGACGGCGAACAACAGGGCCGCCCGCAGCCCGGCGGCGTCGCCGGCCAACCGGCGGGCCAGGAGGCCGACGCCGTACACGGCCGTGGCCCCGGTGGCGGCGCTCAGCACCAGTGCCACGGCGCCCGGCGACAGCCCGGTCGTGGACAGGCCGCGGACGATCAGGGGGAAGAGGGGGAAGAAGGCCGTCGGGTTGGCGGCGACGTGTCCGCCGACGGTGGGGAGGTGGGCCGGGTAGCCCTGGTGGACGATGCGGAGGAACCAGGCCCCGTCCCAGATGTCGAGGTCGTAGAGCAGGCTGTTGTGGGTGAACAGGTCGGCCACGGCCACGGAGGCCACGGTCACCACCCGGACCACCAGGTAGACGAGCAGGGCCGTCCGGGGGAACCACCGCTCCGGACGCCCCTGCCGGTCGGCGGGCCGCGGCCCGGACGCCCCCACCGGCCGGTCGGTCTCCTCGGGCGCGGCCCCGGGTCCGGGGTGGAGCTCCTGCACCGGTGCGGGTTCAGCCCCCATCGGCCACCTCCCCGAGGGTCGTCCGCCAGGCGCCCGAGGCCACGAACCACGCCGCGGCCCCCACCAGGAGCGTACCTACCACCCAGTAGTCCCCCCCGTTGAGGAGCGGCGTCCCACCCGCCCCGACGACGAGCATGGCCAGGGCGGCCACCACGGCCAGCGTGCGGGATCGCTGGGCGGAGGTGGCCGCCAGGACCGAGATCCCCCACGTCAGGTACCACGGCCACAGCGTCGGGCTCAGCACCACGAACAGCAGCAGCGACAGGCCGAGCAGCTTGAGCACGTCCCGTCCCCGGGTGTGCAGCACCATCCACACGACCCCGGCCACGGCCGCCAGGCTGCCCACCGCCTGCGCCACCGAGACCACGGCCGAGCGCGACACCGGCACGCCGACCAGGTGGAGGAGCCCGTACAGGAGCGATCCGACGGACACCACGGGGGTGATCAGCACCCGGAGGGTGGTGGGCACGTGCAGCGCGGTGGGACCCAGCCAGGTCCACCCGTAGCCCGCGCCCCAGGTGAGAGCGACCACCACCACCACCGTGATCAGCGCCGACTCGGCGACGACCCGGAGCCGGCGTGGGGACGCGACCCGGGTGCACTCGTCGGCCACCAGGAACACGATGGCGGCGGCGGCGGGCAGCTTGACGGTGGCGGCCACCGCGCAGAGGGCGATCCCCCACCGGAGCCGCCCTCCGGTGCCGAGGGCCAGCCCGGCCAGCATCAGGCCCACCATGAGGGCGTCGTTGTGGCCCGACGACACGAAGCTGAACAGGGCAAGCGGGCTGAGCACGGCCAGCCACAGGGCGAGGCCCGGGTCGTTGCCGGTCCGGCGCGCCAGGACCGGGAGCGAGACCATCATCAGCGCCACGCCGGCCAGCTCCAGGGCCCGGAACACCAGGACCCGGGTCACCATGGACCCGCCGGCCACCGAGGCGCACAGATGGCCGAGGGCCACGAACAGCGGACCGTAGGGCGAGGGCGTGTGCCTCCACACCGTCGCCACCGAGGACAGCACCTCACCGGGCCCGAGGGCGGCCGGGGGCACCAGGTACGGGTTGGCACCGATCCGGGCCAGCTGCCCCTGGGCGACGTAGCTGTAGAGGTCCCGGCTGAACAGCGGGGTCCCGAGCATCAGGGGGGTCCCCCACAGCACCAGCGCCGACCAGGCCGCGCGGACGCGGAGCCGCCCGCGGTAGGCGTGGAGGCCGACGCCGGCCCATCCGGCGATCAGCACGGCCACGGCGGCGTAGAACCCGAGGTGGGCGCCGATCCCACCGCCGGTCGGCACGGAGAACCACCAGCGGTCGCCGGTCGGGTGCGGGACCGAGCCGATGACGCTGCCGGCCACCACCAGACCGAGCGATCCCACGGTGCCCACGGCGATCCACACCGGCAGCGATCCGGCGAGGCGCGGCAGGGGCGTCGCCGTGGCGATGGTCTGCACTCCGCTCCTCACTCCCACTCCCGTCGTCGGCCTCCGCCGGGCGGCGGCGGCCCGGCACGTCGGCGTCCCCGACGCTACTCGTCGTCCCCGGTCGACCCGGGGCGTCCGGCGGGTCCCGGGGGGTCCGGTCCGACCGGTCACACCAGGCGCTGCAGGTACCAGTTCTCCACGTGCCCGATCAGCGAGCTCCACGCCCCGTGGAACACGAAGATGAGCATCAGGGGCAGGAACATCAGGAAGGGCTGCAGGTGGTAGTAGCCGGCCAGGTGCCGCTCGGGGATGAAGCGCTCGAGCACGGCGGCGCCGTCCAACGGTGGGCACGGGATGAGGTTGAACACGCCCAGCACGATGTTGGCCAGGCCGGCATAGAAGAGGATCTGCTGGAGGAGCGACGGCGCCTCGAACGCCAGGTACGCGGTCCGGCCCCCGGCGGCCACGAACCCGACCCCGACCAGCGCGGCCAGGGCGAAATTGGTCAGTGGTCCGACCAGGGCCACCAGCACCGTGTGGTTCCGGGGGCTGCGCAGGTTGGAGGTCATCACCGGCACCGGCTTGGCCCAGCCGTACGCCCCCACCCCACCCAGGGTGAGGACCGCCGGGACGAGCAGGGTGCCCACCGGGTCCACGTGCTTCAGGGGGTTGAGGCTGAGCCGTCCCGCCCGCTTCGCCGTCGGGTCACCGAAGGCGAGGGCGACGACCCCGTGGGAGAGCTCGTGGAGCACGATCGACGGCACCAGCACGCAGAAGTAGATGACCTGGTCGCTGGAGAGCTTGTGCTTCCACACGATCAGGGCCACCAGCACGGCGGAGACACCGATGATGATGAGCGTGTTGCGGTCCGGTGCGGTCCACCGTCGGCGGCCCGCCCCGGACCCGCGGGGGTCCCAGGGCGTCACGGTGGGCCGCTCAGGACCGGTTGGCGTGGTCGATGCAGAACCGGGTGGCCGGCATCGCCTCGAGGCGGGCGGGGTTGATGGCGACCCCGCAGGCCTCGCAGGATCCGTAGGTGCCCTCGTCGAGGCGGACGATGGCCGCCGCGACCTCCTCGAGGGCGTCCTTCAGCTTGCCGGCCAGCGCCTCGGCCTCGCCCCGCTCGGCGGTCACCTGGCTGGTGTCGGCGAAGTTGGCGTCGTACTCCAGGCCCGTGCGACCGTCGTCGAAGCCGAGCTCGGACAGCTCGGCGCGCAGCTGCTCCTGCTCCATCCGGAGCAGGCTGCGGTAGTCGAGGTCGGTGGCGTCGGTCGGCGCGTCGCTGGGCATCCGTCGAATCCTACCCGGCCCCGGCACCCCCGGCCCGCGGGTGGGCCCGGTCGTAGGCGCTGCGCAGGTGGTCGTGGCCCAGCCTCGTGTAGATCTGGGTGGTGGCGATCGACACGTGTCCGAGCACCTCCTGGACGACCCGGATGTCGGCGCCGTGGGCCAGCATGTGGCTGGCACACGAGTGACGGAGGACGTGGGGACTGACCACGTCGCCCAGGCCCACCCGCTCGGCCCGCCCCTGCACGGCGGCCCACGCGCCCTGGCGCGACAGGCGGGCACCCCGGACGTTGAGGAACACCGCCTCGGCGTCGGAGCGGCGGGCGAAGCGGCGCGGCTCCATCCCCGGACGCCCGAGGGGCCCCAGCCACCGCTCGAGGGCCGTGCGGGCCGGCCCCCCGATCGGCACCAGCCGCTCCTTGGAGCCCTTGCCGAACACCCGCAGCAGGCCGTCGTCCCCGGTCAGGTCGAGCAGGGACAGCCCGACGACCTCGGAGATCCGGGCGCCGGTGCCGTAGAGCACCTCGAGCAGGGCGCGGTCGCGCAGGTCGACCGGCGCCGTGCCGTCCACCGACTCCAGCAGGCCGACGACCTGGGACTCCTCCAGCGCCTTGGGCAGCCGGCGGGGCAGCTTCGGCGAGCGCACGTCGGCCGTCGGATCGACCGCCACCGTGCCCTCCGCCACCCAGAAGCGGTACAGGCCGCGCAGCGCGGTGGTGGCCCGGGCCAGCGACGCCGGGTTCCGCCCCTCGGAGCGCAGCGCCTCGAGATGGCGTTCGACGGCGTCGGGGCCGAGGGTGGCGGGGTCCTCGCCCTCGGTCTCCGCCCACCGTTCGAAGGTGGCCAGGTCCCGCCGGTAGGCCACCAGGGTGTTGCGGGCGCGACCCTTCTCGACGGCCAGCCACGAGAGGTACTCCTCCGCCCCGGGGGACAGCGGATCGCGCACGGGTCGTCAGCGGCCGGCGGCCAGGTGGCGCCGGGCCAGGCCCACACCGAGGATGGTGGAGGCGTCCACGATCGTGCCGTCGTCGACCAGTCCGTCGAACCGGCCGAGGTCGACCTCGACCACCTCCATGTGCGCCTCCTCGGCTCCCTGGCGTCCCGTGGGGACCGGGTGGAGGCCGGTGGCCACGTAGACGTGGGCCAGCTCATCGCAGAACCCGGGCGTGATCGCCACGGTGGCGAGCCGTTCGAGCCGGTCGGCGGCGTAGCCCACCTCCTCGGCCAGCTCGCGGGCGGCGGTCACGTCGGGGGGCTCGCCGTCGACGTCGCAGGTGCCCGCGGGCACCTCGAGCAGCCACCGGTCGACCGCCGGCCGGTACTGGCGGACGAGGACCACGGCGCCGTCGTCGGTGACGGGCACCACGGCGACCGCGCCGGGGTGGCGGACGATGTCCCGCTCGAAGGTGCGGCCGTCGGGCCCGACGAAGGTGGCCCGCTGCACCCGGATGAACCATCCCCGGTGGACCGTCTCCTCGCCGGCGGGGGTGAACACCGGCAGCTCGCCCTCGGGCGTCAGGCCCCCGGCCTCAGCCGACGGCACCGAGGTCGATCAGGTGCGGGTCGCGTCCCTCGGCCCGGGCCAGTGCCGCACCGACCAGCTCGCGGAAGAGCGGGTGCGCCTTGTCGGGCCGGCTCTTGAACTCGGGATGGGCCTGGGTGCCCACCCAGAACGGGTGCCCGGGCAACTCGATGAACTCCACCAGCCGGCCGTCGGGCGACAGTCCGGAGCACGACAGCCCGGCCTCCTCCAGCCGGTCGCGGTAGCGGGGGTTGACCTCGTAGCGGTGGCGGTGCCGCTCGGACACCACCACGTCGCCGTAGGCCCGGGCCACCTGGGAGCCGGGTAGCAGCCGGGCGTCGTAGGACCCGAGGCGCATGGTGCCGCCCTTGTCGGCCACGTCCACCTGGTCGTCCATCAGGTCGACCACCGGATGGCGGGTGGTGGCGGCGAACTCCCGGGAGTTGGCGTCCTCCATGCCGGCCAGCGACCGGGCCACCTCGATGATCATGACCTGGAGTCCGAGGCACAGTCCGAGGAGCGGCAGGTCGTGCTCGCGGGCGTAGCGCGCGGCGGCGATCTTGCCCTCGATCCCGCGCTCGCCGAACCCGCCGGGGATCACCAGGCCGTCGAAGCCCCGGAGGCCGTCGCGCTCCAGGAGGTCGGGCACGGTGGCGGCCTGGACCCATTCGATCTCCACCCTGGCCCCGTGGTGGAACCCCGCGTGGCGGAGGGACTCGACGACCGACAGGTAGGCGTCGGGAAGGTCCACGTACTTGCCGATGATGCCGATGCGCACGGGCCGCACGGCGGCCGCCACCTGGTCGACCAGGTGCTCCCACCGGGTCAGGTCGATGGGGTGGTCCGCGACGTCGAACTCCAGGATCCCGAGGAGGTAGCGGTCGAGGCCCTCCTCGTGCAGCACGAGGGGGATCTGGTAGATGTTGTCGGCGTCGACGCAGGACACCACCGCCTCCATCGGGACGTCGCACAGCAGCGAGATCTTGCGCTTCAGGTCGTCGGAGATCATCCGGTCCGAGCGGCACACGATGACGTCGGGCTGGATGCCCTGGCTGCGCAGGTCGGTGACCGAGTGCTGGGTCGGCTTGGTCTTCTGCTCGCCGGAGGGCGCCAGGTAGGGCACGAGGGTGAGGTGCACGTAGGCGACGTTGCCCCGGCCGACGTCGCGTCGGAACTGCCGGATGGCCTCGATGAACGGCAGGATCTCGATGTCGCCCACCGTGCCGCCGATCTCCACGATGACCACGTCCACCCCGGTCTGGCCGAGCTTGTGGATGTGGTTCTTGATCTCGTCGGTGATGTGCGGGATGACCTGGACGGTCTTGCCGAGGTAGTCGCCCCGCCGCTCCTTGGCGATGACCGAGGAGTAGATGCGGCCGGTGGTGGCGTTCGAGCCCTTGTGCAGGTTCTCGTCGATGAACCGCTCGTAGTGGCCGAGGTCGAGGTCGGTCTCCCCGCCGTCCTCGGTGACGAAGACCTCGCCGTGCTCGAACGGGTTCATGGTGCCCGGGTCGACGTTGATGTACGGGTCGAGCTTGCACATCGTGACCTTCAGGCCACGGCACTTGAGGAGTCGGCCGAGGGACGAGGCGGTGAGCCCCTTGCCGAGTGACGAGGACACCCCCCCGGTGAAGAAGATGTACTTGGTCTGCCGTCCGCTCACGTCGCTGCCATCCCCATCGGGCACCCGCCGAGGTTACCGGACCCGGAGCGCCGCCGGTGCGGACCCCGCACCGTCACGGCGCGTCCGGCGCCGTCCCGCCGCGTGCGGCCCGAGCAGCTCGCCGGCGTGGCGCCGGGCGGACTCGCTGTCGGGGCTGCCGGAGAGCATCCGGCTGATCTCGACCACCCGCTCCTCGTGGTCGAGCACCGCCACCTCGGAACGGGTGCGCCCGTCGGCCTCGACCTTGCGCACGCCGACCTGGTGGTCGGCCTGCGCCGCCACCTGGGCGAGATGGGTGACCACCAGCACCTGCGCGTAGTGGCCGAGGCCGGCCAGGGCGGCACCGACCGCCGTGGCCGCGGCTCCGCCCACGCCGGCGTCGACCTCGTCGAAGACGAGCACCCCGGGCGCGTCGGTGAGGGCGAGCCGCACGGCCAGCATCGTCCGGGACAGCTCGCCGCCCGAGGCCGCCCGGGCCAGCGGCCGGGCCGGTTCACCGGGGTTGGCGGCCAGCTCGAAGGAGACGTCGTCGGCGCTGCCCTCGCCCTCCACCCGGATGGCGAAGCGGGCCGAGGGCATGGCCAGTCCGTGCAACGTCGGCTTCGATCTCCGAGGCGAGCAGCGGGGCCACCCGTCGACGGTCGGCCGCCACCACGGCCTCCGCTCCCGCCACCTCGGCCCGGGCGCGTGGCGACGGCGGCGTCGACGACCCCGGCACGTGCCTCGAGCTCGTCGAGCTCGGCCAGCCGGGCGCGTGCCCTTCCGGCGCGTGGCCAGGACCCCGTCCAGACCGGGCCGTACTTGCGCTCGAGCTCGTGGAGGAGCTGGCGCCGGGCCCGAACCTCGTCGAGCCGGCCGGGGTCGTCCTCCCACGTCTCGACCACGGTGCGCAGCTCGGCGGCCAGGTCGGCGAGCTCGGCCATGGCGGCCCGCACCCTGCGGTCGAGCGCGTCGAGCGGGACCCGGCCGGCCAGCGCCCCCGACGCCTCGGCCAGCCGGTCCACCGCACCGGCCCCTCCCGGCCCGTCGCCCGACGCCGGTCGGAGCCGACCAGCGCGACCAGGGCCTCGGCCGCAGCCGCACGGTGGGCCGAGGCCTCGGCCAGCCGGTCCTCCTCGGCCTCGAGGTCCGCATCCTCGTCGGGTCCGGTGAGCCCGGCGCCGTCGATCTCGCCCACCTGGTAGGTCAGCAGCTCGGCCTCGCCGGCGCGGGCGGCGGCGTCGCCGCCCAGTCCTTCCGCCTCGCGCAGCAGGGCCGCCAGCCTCGGCCCGGGCCGCCTCGAGCGGTCCGGTGTCCACGCCCCCGAAGGCGTCGAGCGCCCGTCGTTGGGCGTCGGGGGCGACCAGGGTCCGGTGCTGGTGCTGGCCGTGGAGCTCCACGAGGCCGGCGGCGGCCTCGGCCAGGGCGCCGACCGGGAGTGCCCGGCCGTCGACCCACGCCTTCGACCGGCCCTCGCGGGCGACCGAGCGGGCGAGGACGACCTCGCCGTCGCCGCCGTCGTCGGCGAACCGTCCCTCGACGTAGGCCTCGTCGGCGCCGGCGCGCACCGCCGTCGGGTCGCCCCGACCGCCGAGCAGGAGGCTCAGGGCGCCCACCAGGAGGGTCTTGCCGGCGCCCGTCTCCCCGGTCAGCGCGGTCATCCCCGGCCCGAGTGCGACGGTCACGTCGTCGATCACGCCGAGGTCGCGGACGTGCAGCTCGACCAGCCGGACGACCCATGCGGGATCCCTACCGGTCGGCCAGGTGGAACTTCGCCCGCAGGATGGCGTGGAAGTCCCGGGAGCCGAACGTGACCAGGCGGGCCGGGCGGTCGCCCTCGCGGCAGTCCACGGTGGCGCCGGGCTCGAGGGTGGCACACGGTGATCCCGTCGACCACCAGGACGGCCGGACGGGGTCCGAGCACCTCCAGGTGGACACGCTGGGCGGGGTCGAGGACGAGTGGTCGGTCGAAGAGCATGTGGGGCGAGACCGGGGTGAGGACGATGGCCCGCAGCCGGGGCGACAGGAGCGGGCCGCGGGCCGACAGGTTGTAGGCGGTCGAGCCGGTGGGCGTCGACATCAGCAGTCCGTCGGCGGCGTAGGTCACGAACGGCCGGTCGTCGATGGAGGCGGCCACGCGGACCGTGTGGCCCGGCACGGTCTTCTCGACCGTCGCCTCGTTCAGGGCGTGGACGGCGGCCAGTGGCGGCGCCGTCGGGGCCGTGCACGTCGACCGCCAGCGTCATCCGCTCCTCGACCTCGTAGCGGCCGTCGAGGAAGCGGGCGAGCGGCGTCCTCGAGCCCGGCCGGCTCGATCTCGGTGAGGTAGCCGAGGAGGCCGAGGTTGACCCCGAGGACCGGCACGCCCGCATCGAGCGCGCGTCGACGGCCCGCAGGAGGGTGCCGTCGCCACCGAGGCTGACCAGGAGGTCGACGCCGTCGAGGGACGCCGTGCCGTCGGACCGAGCGCCGGGGCCGCCTCGTGGCCCCGCTCGACCAGCCACGCGATGGCCCGCTCGGCCAGGGCGACGGCCTCGGGCCGGGGGGGGTGGACGTTGAAGGCGATGCGGGCCACGGTCAGCCGCCGCCGGAGGGGATCGGAGCCGGGGCCGGTGCGGAGGTCGGGATGGGCCTCGGCCACCGCCGCATCGAGCAGCGCCGTGCGTCGCCGGCGGCCCCGGCACCGTCGACACCCGGGGTCTGGGCGTGCAGGAGGAACTCGACGTTGCCGGAGTGACCGGTGATCGGGGACGGCATGGCCCCCATGATGACTGCTCCGGCGGCGTCGAGCGCGGTTGCCACCTCGCCGAGCGTCCGGCGGTGCACCTCCGGGTCGCGGATGACGCCCCGGCCGCGGGACGCTTCGACCCGCCCCGCCTCGAACTGGGGCTTGACCAGGACGACCATCGGGGCCCGGGGACGGCGACCCCACCGGTGAGGACGGGCACCGCCCGGGTGGCGGAGATGAACGAGAGGTCGGCGACGACGAGGTCGACCGGCGATGCCTCCGACGGTGTCGAGGGTGACGTCGCGGATGTCGAGCCGCTCGTGGTCGACGACCCGTGGGTCGACGCGGAGCCGGGGGTGGAGCTGGCCGTGGCCGACGTCGACGGCGACCACGTGGGCGGCGCCGGCCTGCAGGAGGCAGTCGGTGAACCCGCCGGTCGAGGCACCGGCGTCGAGGCCCGCCGGCCGGTCGGGTCGATGGCGAAGCGGTCGAGGGCGGCTCGGAGCTTCTCGCCGCCGCGGCTCACGAAGCGTGGCGGGTCGCCCAGGAGCTCGATGGGTTCGGCCGGCGACACCAGGCGTGCCGGCTTGTCGGCGAGCGATCCCGAGACGAGCACGACCCCCCGTGCGATGAGCTCGACCGCCTGGGGTCGGCTGTCGGCGAGACTGCGGGCGACCAGCGCCTTGTCGAGGCGCTGCCGGGCGGGAGGCGTCAGTCGGCCGACCCGGTCGGGGCCTGCGGCGTCGCGGTGGGAGTCGCCGGGGCCTTCGTGGCCGCCGTCTTCGTGGCCGCCGTCTTCTTGGCCGCCGTCTTCTTCGCCGCCGTCTTCTTGGCCGCCGTCTTCTTGGCCGCCGTCTTCTTCGCCGGGGCCTTCTTGGACGCCGTCTTCTTCGCCGCCGTCTTCTTCGCCGGGGCCTTCTTGGCCGCCGTCTTCTTCGCCGGGGCCTTCTTGGCCGTATCGGCGGTGCGTCCCAGCAGGGCCGCCACCTGCTTGGCCAGGTCCTCCAGGTTGGTCACGCCCACCACCTCGAGCTGACGGGACACCTCGGCGCGGACGGTGGACACGATGACCTCGGTGCCCTGGCGACTGCGCTCGAGCAGCTCGTCCACCCGCGCCTTGGCGTCACTCCGCTGGAGGTCGCCGTTCTGGACCAGTTCGGTGACCAGCTCTTCGGCCTTCCTCCGGGTCATGTTGGTGAAGGCGATGCCGGCGTCGATGTAGCGTTGGAGCGAGTCATTGGTGGCCATGCACGCAGTCTACCAGGAGTGTTAGCCAGTAGCAAGCACTTTGCAAGCAATGTATTCCAGGGTGCGCCCGTGGTCATCCGAAGGTCTCGACCACCAGGCTCACCAGGTCCGCCGCCCGCACGGCCACCGGACAGTCGACCACGGGCACGCCGGGCGGGATCACCCCCGAGTCGACCAGGGCGAAGGGGACGCCGAGCCTCTCGGCGAGCCTGCCGTCGGTACCGGGCTGGTCCCCCACCACGACCGCACGGTCGCCGTCGGCCAGGATCCGGTCCCGGATGTAGGTGACGGTCGGCGGGTTCGGCTTGCCGGCCACGAGGGGAGTCACGGCCGAAGCGGTCGCCACCGCCGCCAGCAGGGCACCGGATCCCGGGAGCAGCCCTTCGGGCGTGGGGTGGGTCGGGTCCACGTTGGTGGCGATCAGTCGTCCGGTCTCCCTGGCCGCGGTGGCGATGGCGGCCAGCGCGTCGAAGTCGAAGTCGCGGCTCCACCCCACCACGGCCGCATCGCCGCGCTCGTCGCGCACGACGACCACGCCGCGGTCCTCGAGTGCCTCGAGGACCCCGCCGCCGGCCAGCACGTGCACGCGCTCCCCCGGCTCGAGCAGCGTCGCCGCCACCCGGGCGGACGTGACCAGGTCCCCGGCGTCGGCGTCGATGCCGAGGCGCGCCAGCCGGCCGAGCAGCTCGTCGGTGGTGGGCGCCGAATTGTTGGTGGCGAAGACCACGCGGCGCCCGTGGGTCCGCAGCAGGGCCACCGCCTCGGCCGACGTCGCCGATGGGCTCGCCGGCGAGCCACACGACCCCGTCGAGGTCGACGATCCACACCGACGCGTCCACCAACCCGGACGTCGGTGGGGTCATTCCGGAGCCGGGTCGGTGGCGTCGGCCTCGGTCGAGGCCACCTTGGTCCCCTTCCGCCGACGGGTGGCGGCCGCCAGCACGTCGGCGGACTCGAGCGCCCGCGCGATGAGGCCGGCGAGGGCCGACAGCTCCTCGTCGGTGCCGGCCGGGTCCGCACCCGCGGGTGGCGGGGGGGCGGCCGTGTCGGAGACCTCGGGCGAAGGGGTCACCGGGCGGGCGGTCAGATCGGCGATGCGTTCACCGGTGATCTTCGCGGCGCGCTCCAGTAGGACCGGAACATGCCGATGTCGAAGGCCCCGTCGCGCACCCGGGCCTGGTCGAGCAGGCGGGCGGGAGGGTTGCGGAGGTCGCTGACGACGTGGATGGCGGCCAGGCCCTTCAGCACGTACCAGGTCGGGTCGTACTCCCACCAGCGGAATCCCTGCCGGACCGAGGCCGGCAGGTAGTGATGGTTGTTGTGCCAGCCCTCACCCCCGGTGACGAGGGCGATGAGGAACGAGTTCCGGCTGGTGTCCGGGGTGGCGTACCGGCGGCGGCCCACGATGTGGGCCATGGAGTTCACCAGGAAGGTGCCGTGCCACAGGAGCACCGTCGACAGGAAGAACCCGATGAGGAGGCCACCCCAGCCGAAGAGGAGGAACGAGGCGATGCCCAGCGACCAGGGGCCGATCCAGTCGTGCCGCTCGAGCCACCGGAGCTCGGGGAAGGCGGCGAAGTCCTTGATGCCGTCGAGATCGGTCTCCTTGTACCTGGTGGAGAGGATCCAGCCCACGTGGCTCCACCAGAATCCGTCCCGGGGCGAGTGCACGTCTCCGTCGAGGTCGGTGTAGCGGTGGTGGATCCGATGGTGGCTGGCCCACCACAGCGGGCCCTTCTGGACCGCCGTGGTGCCGCCGAGGGCCATCAGGAATTGGGCGACCCGACCCATCTTGTAGCTGCGGTGCGAGAAGTACCGGTGGTACCCGGCGGTGATGCAGAACATGCGGGTCACGTAGAGGACGGCGCACAGCACCCAGTCCTGCCAGGTCACCTGGACGAAGAAGGCGGCCAGCGGGGCCAGGTGGACCAGGAAGAACGGGATGGCCGAGACCCAGTCGGTGCGGGCTCCGCCGCCATCGGCGTCGGGGCCGGGCACGGAGGCAGAGGAGGTCGGGGCGGAGGTCGGGGTCATGGGTGGTCGCCGCCGTCGGACGACGACAACCTCCGTAGCGTAGTGGACGCAACCGGACGGCGGTGGGTGCACCCCTCCGACCCGGGCCCCCTAGACGACGTACAGGTTCCCGTTCGAACCCTTGACGACCTTGATCGGCGTGAGTCCGGTGGTCGCCGGGCCCTGGATGACGGCACCGGTCCGGGCGTCGAATTCGGAGCCGTGGCAGGGGCAGGCGATCAGCTTCGCCGACGCCTGGTAGGCGACGGTGCACCCCGCGTGCGGGCAGATGGCGTCGAAGGCGACGAAGTCGTCCGAGGTCTGCTGGATGACGAGGGACGGGTCGCCACTCGACGGGTCGTTGAACGAGGCCGAGCCCCCGACCGGGACGCCCGAGGCCGGCCCGATGCTCGTGCCCTCGGGCACGGCGCCGGTGGACGTCGTCGTCGGCGCCGTGGAGGCCGACGACCCTCCGGTGGTGGTCGGCGTCGGTGCCGTGCTCGTCGGGGTGCCCGTCGACAACGTGCCCGTGGCCGCGGTGGACGACGACGGGGCCAGCGCCCGTCCGATCCCGGTGACGACCGCCACCACCACGGCGGCGGCGCCGGCCACCATGCCGATCACCGCGCCGCGCGACACCGCTCCGGGACGGTCCCCGCCGCCCGTCGCCGTCGGCCCGGTGCGGGCGGCACGGGTGGCGGTCCAGGTGTCGAGTGCGGGTGCGCCGGCCGCACCGGCGAGCACGAAGGGCATCCAGGCGAACATGAAGACGATGTCGGAGCCGGTGTAGTAGGGCGACGTGTGGAACGAGATCGCCAGGAACAGACTGAACGAGACGAGCACGCCGCCGACCGCCGCCACACGCGTGAGGAGTCCGAGCAGGGCGCCGACGCCGATCGCCACCTCGGCCAGGGCGATGACGACGCCGATGCCCGTCGACGCGCCCGAGCAGGTGCCCGAGGAGGCGACCCGATGGGGCTGGTGTGGGACGCCCCCGACCATCTGGGCGTGGATCGCTCCGGGCGAGGAGGTCCGGAAGAAGGCCGGGTTGGCCAGCTTCTGCAGCCCGGCGAACAGGAAGGTGACCCCGAGGAAGGCGCGCAGCGGCAGCAGGTACCAGCCGGCGGCGATCGAGCCGTCGGCGTCCCGTACCCGCCACATCCGGTCCGCGGTGTCCGACGGCCCGGCGCCGCCGGACCGGGCTGCCGTCGCGCCCTGGCCCCGCAGGGCGTCGGAACTCATCGCCCGTCTCGCATGGCGGCGACGATACAGGCTGGTCGCGGCTGTCCGGCATCGCCCCCGCCGTCTACGCTGTCCTGCGTGGAGCAGACCACGACGCCGACGACCGCCCCGGCCCCCGAGCCCGTTCCCTCTGCGGCGCCGACTCCCGCGCCGGAGCGCCCGCGGGCCGACCGGTCCATGCGGCAGCTGCTGCGGGTGCCCGAGGAGCGCAGGCCGGTGCCCGAGTCGGACACCCACCGGATCTTCGGGGTCTCGATCCTCCTGTCGGCCACCCGTTGTCTGCTCAGCTACATCGTGCTGCCGATCGTGCTGCCCTTCCTGGGCCTGGCCAAGGGCGTCGGCCCGATCAGCTCGGGATCCCGATCGGCGTGCTCGCGCTGTACTTCGACGTCCTGGGCATCCGCCGGTTCTGGCTGGCCGACCACCACCAGCAGTGGCTGTTCTCGGCGCTCTACGCCGTGGTCGGCACCATGGTGGTCGACACTGCTCGTCGTGGACATCGTCGACCTGGTCTCCTGACGGCCGCCGGGCCCCGGCCCCGACGGCCCACCGGCTACGGCGTCACGATGGGGAAGTTCCGGTCACCCGGATCCGACCAGGGCGACCAGTCGGGCGAGGACGCCCACGTCACCGTCGGCGGCGATCCCGTCGAGACCGGCGCCGAAGAGCACGCCGAGCAGCTGCGGCTGGGTCAGGCCGAGGGTCAGGTCGACGGATCCGGTGGCCCCCTCCCCCACCAGCCGGTGGGTGAGGACCCCGTTGCGCAGGACGATCCGATGGGTCTCGTCCAGATCGGCGAACGCCAGGTCGACCACGATGGTCTCGTCCCACGCCCGGGGCCCGTCGATGCGGATGGCGACGGCATCGAGCAGCTGGCCACCGTCAGGGCGCCGAGCAGCTCGGGCGAGCCCACGGACACCGCGTCGGCGGCCACGCCGTGGCGCAGCTCCTCGGCTCCCATCAGGTAGAAGTTCCGCCACGTGCCGTTCTCGCACCCGTAGGCGAGGCGCTCGTAGACCCCGGCCAGCGTCTCCTTCGCCCCGGTGTGGTCGGGGTCGGCGAAGACGACCCGGTCGAGCAGCTCGGCGGCGAACCGCAGGTCGCCGCGGTCGGCGTACTCCGTCGCCCTGGCCACCACGGCGTCGGCGCCGCCCATGCAGTCGACGTAACGGGCCGAGGCGTCGACCGGCGGGTGGGGCCACAGCCGTGCCGGATTGCCGTCGAACCATCCCAGGTAGCGCTGGTAGACGGCTTTGACGTTGTGGCTGACCGAGCCGTAGTAGCCGTGGGTGTGCCAGGCCCGCTCGAGCGCGGGGGGCATCGCCATGACCTCGGCCGCCTCCGCTCCGTTGTAGCCCCTTGTTCATCAGCCGGAGGGTCTGGTCGTGGAGGTAGGCGTAGAGGTCCCGCTGGAGGGAGAGGTACTCGACCACCCGGTCGACGCCCCAGGTCGGCCAGTGGTGGGAGGCGAAGGCGACGTCGGTGCCGGCGCCGAACAGGGTGGCCGCCTCGTCGAGGTAGTCGGCCCACACCCGGGCGTCGCGGACCACCGCGCCGCGCAGGGTCACCAGGTTGTGGAGGTTGTGGGTGGCGTTCTCGGCCAGGCACAGGGCGCGCCGGTCGGGGAAGGAGAAGTTCATCTCGGCGGGGCACTCGGTTCCGGGGGTGACCTGGAAGACGATGCGGACGCCGTCCAGGACCTCCTCCTGACCGGTGTGGGTGATGTCGACCGTGGGCGGGATCAGGCCGATGGTGCCGGTGGAGTTGGTCATGCCCGAGCCCGCAGCCGATCTGGCCGGCCGGGCCCTTGTCGAGGGCGGCCCCGTACATGTAGACCGACCGGCGGGCCATGGCCACGCCGGCGTAGACGTTCTCGGACACGGCGGACTCCATGAAGCCGTCGGGGGCCAGGATCGGGCACCGTCGGACCCTCGTGGACGCCGCGCACGCCACCGAAGTGGTCGACGTGGGCGTGGGTGTAGATGATCGCCGTCACCGGACGGTCGCCCCGGTGGGTCCGGTAGAGGGCGAGCGCGGCGGCGGCCGTCTCCGCCGAGATCAGCGGGTCGATGACGATCACCCCGGCGTCGCCCTCCACCAGCGTCATGTTCGACAGGTCGAGCCCCCGCACCTGGTAGATCCCGTCGCACACCTCGTACAGGCCCTGGCGCGCCACCAGCTGACCCTGGCGCCACAGGCTCGGGATGGGCCGTGTCGGGGCACGCCGCCGTCCAGGAAGCCGTAGGCGTCGTTGTCCCAGACCACCCGGCCGGCGGCGTCGGTGACGACGCACGGGTCGAGGGCGCCGAGGAAGCCGCGGTCGGCGTCCTCGAAGTCCGTGCGGTCGTGGAAGGGCAGGCGGCGGTGTCGGTGGAGGGCAGTCGGCCAGACGTCTTCCAGAGCCCGGCCGGGCGGCCCTGCCGTACGCTGCCGTCCCGCCCTCGCTGACCCCGGGACCCATGCTGACTCGGACTGAACCACGTCGCCACCCTGACCAACGACGCCCCGCGCCTGCACGCGTTCTACGAGGAGGTGTTCGAGGCCGAGGTGGTGCGCGACGCCCCCGAGATGGAGGGTAACGACACCGTCCGGCTGTCGGTCATCAGGATCGGCCCGTGGTCCGAGCTCAACGTGTTCCAGATCGACGGCAACACCGAGGCCGACCGGCAGATGCCCATGTTCGGCCGCGGCCGCATCGACCACTTCGCGCTGCAGGCGGCGTCGGTCGAGGCGTTCGAGACCATCCGCGAGCGGCTGATCGCCCGGGGGGCCGCCGACTCGTTCGTGACCGACTTCGGGCCGGTGCTCAGCATCTTCTTCCGGGACCCGGACGGCCTCGAGGGCGAGGTGTGCGTGGCGAACCCCGACGCCGTCCCGGGCGTGACCCATCCCCCGGGGACGCCCGCCGGCCGCTACGTCGTGCCCGGCGCCTGAAGGCGCCGTCGCGGCGTGCCGGCGGATCCGGCGCCCCGCCCGAGCCGCGCGTATCCTCGCGGCTGCGAAGAACGGGGGACGCCGATGTCCGGTGCAGTCACGACGACGGGGCGGGCGACCGAGGAGGGCTGGGCACTGGTGCGCACGATGCTCGACGACATGGCCGCCATGGTCCGCGCCGAGGCGGAGACGGAGCTCGAGCTGGTGGAGGGCTTCCGGGTCCTCGGACGGATGACCGCGCTGTGCGCCGAGCTCTCCCTCGACACCGACCCCGAGGCGCCCTGGTTCTTCCCGATGACGACCGAGGCGCGCTTCGTCGGCGGCCCCAACCCGGACGGCGACTACCACCTGGGATGATCGACGGCCGGTTCCGATACCGGGTGTCCGGCGGCGCGGCAGCGGTGACCTATCTCGGGTTCCAGGTGCTCGCCGGCCGGGGGCTCACCCCCCGGCGCATGGCGGCCTACGTGTCCGACACGCGACCTGGTCGCTCGACGACGGCGGACGGTTCGCCTTCGTGCTGTCGGCCGAACGCCCGGCCCCGGACGAACTGGCGGGGCCACCTGGGTGCCGATCCCCGAGGACGCCTCGGCCATCGTCGTGCGCCAGTACATCGCCGACCGCGCGCCGGGAGCAGACGGCGGAGTTCGCCATCGCCACCTCGACCCGGCGGGTGCGCCACCGCTCCCCACCGACACGTCGGTCGCCGAGTCGATGACGGCGATGGGGTGGACGGTCGCCAAGCTCCTCACCCTCCACCGGACCGTCCTGCCCGGAGCGCTGGACCGACCGAACGAGCTGTCCACCGTGGCGGCCGACGCGCTCGGTGGTGAGAACACCACCCCGGACAACCTCTACGTGCTCGGTACCTGGCGCCTCGGGCCCGACGAGGCCCTGGAGGTGAGTCTTCACCCCGCCGGGCAACCGCTACTGGAGCGTGACGGTGGAGAACATCTGGCACGAGTGCCTCGACCCGCGCCGGCGCCGGAGCTCGGTGACCAACGCCGGCGCCCCGGTGCGACCGGACGGCACGGTGCGGTCGTGGTGCCGGCCGCCGCACCCCCACCGTCGGCCGCGGACGGGACCACCGTGTGGCTCGACACCGGCGGGCGGCACCGCGGGTTCCTGTGCCTGCGCTGGCTCGACAACCCGGAACCGCCCGACGTGCGGACCGCCGTCCTCCCGCTCGGGGAGGCCTGAGGCCGTGGGGTCCGCCGACGGACCGACGCCGCCCACCCGGTTCGACGCCGACGCGCTGGTCGTCGGCGGCCATGGCCGCCACCGGGCTCGACGACCTCGGCGAGCCCACCTGGCGCGAGGGACTCGACCGCCTGCTCGAGGACCTCGACGGCCCCGCCCGGCTCAACGACGCTGGGAAGGACCATCGTCGAGGCGCGAGGTGGCCGGCTACCTGGCGAACCGGATGGGGATCCTCGACTGGCGGAGCACCCACCCCGAGGTGGCCGACGGCGAGGTCGCCCGGCCCGTCGTCATCGTGGGCCAGCCGCGGACCGGCACCACGATCCTCTACGACCTGCTGGCGCAGGACCCGGCCAACCGGGCACCGCTGACCTGGGAGGTCGACCGCCCCGTGCCGCCGCCGGAGACGGCCACCTACGGGACCGACCCGCGGATCGCCGAGGCGGACGCCGTCGCCGCCATGCCCGACCTCCTGATCCCGGGATTCACCGACTTCCACCCCCTGGGGGCCACCCTCGCCCAGGAGTGCGTGCGGATGACCGGAGGCGAGTTCCGCTCGATGATCTTCCCCACCCAGTACGACGTCCCCGACTACGACCGGTGGCTGCTGCACGAGGCCGACATGGCACCCGCCTACCGGTGGCACCGCATCTATCTCCAGCACCTGCAGAGCCGCCACGCCGGTGACGCGGTGGCTGCTCAAGTCGCCCGCCCACCTGTGGAGCCTCGGGGCGCTCCTCGACGAGTACCCCGACGCCCTGGTCATCCAGACCCACCGGGACCCGGTCCGGGTGATCTCGTCGATCAGCGCCCTGGTGGCGCTGCTGCGGTGCATGGCGAGCGACCACGGCGACGTCGCCCGGGCCGCCGCCCAGTACGCCGAGGACATCCTCCTCGGGCTCGAACGGTCGGTGGACGGCCCGCCGCGACGGCACGTGCCCGCCGACCAGGTGGTCGACGTGCAGTTCGCCGAGTTCCTGGCCGATCCGTTCGCCACCATCGGTACCGTCTACGACGCGCTCGGGCTGGAGTTCACCCCCGCCGCCGAGGGCGGCATGCGGGCGTTCCTGGACACC
This sequence comes from uncultured Acidimicrobiales bacterium, assembly GCA_963814655.1. GTDB lineage: Bacteria > Actinomycetota > Acidimicrobiia > Acidimicrobiales > RAAP-2 > Bog-756. The sequence continues at coordinate 397,241 of CAWFDU010000001.1, forward strand.
CACCCGGGCGACGGCGGCGGGGGCGGCAGCCGGTACACGCTTCGCCGACACCGGCCTCGACGCCGACGAGCTGCGCGAGCGGGCCCGCCGGTACCAGGAGTACTTCGACGTACCCAGCGAGCCGGTCCTGTGACGGCCGACCCGGGCACCCCCGACCCGTCCGCCACCCGCAGCGAGCTCCAACGCCTGGCCACCCACGTCCTGGCCCGGGCCCGGGCCGCCCACGGGGGCAGGTTCGGCCTGCGGGCCACGCCCTCGGGCATCGGCACGCCCGTGTTCGGCCCCGACGACACCGTCCTGCGCATGACCGGGACGGTGCTCGTCCGCGAGCACCAGGGACCCGACGGCGCCACCGCCGCGGTGCTCCCGCTGGCGGGTCGCAGCCTGGCCGACGCCGCCGCCTTCGCCGGGGTCGGCCTGGCGGAACCGTTCGTGCCCGGTGCCGACGCCCCCGGCGTGGGCGACGCCGCGGCCGCCCTGCACCTCAGCCGGCCGCCGCCGCCGTGCTCCTCGCCTGGTTCGCCACGGGGCGCGGGTGCTCGACGCCGTGCTGCCCCAACTGACCGCCCGACCGCTCCCCAGCTGTGGCCCGAGCACTTCGACCTGGGCTCGCGGCCTCGACCGGTGCCGGGGGCGTCAACCTCGGCGATCCCCCGGCGACGCTGGTGTGCCCGAGCCCTACCTCTACGTGGCCCCGTGGGCGGAGGGGCGCCCCGGCGACCGGGTTCTGGAACGTGCCGTTCGGTGCGGTGGCCACGGTCGGCGACCTGGCCGGCGACCCGGTGGCGGGTGCCGTCGCCTTCCTCCGCCGGGGCCTCGACCGGCTCGGGCCCGCCTGACCGCCCGAACCGGGCACGGCGGCCGGGGCCGCGTCGTCGAGCCTCTCAGCCTCCCGGGCGCCACCACCGGCGAGGTGGGCGGACACGGTGATGCCGGCGGCGGCGGCCTCGTCGACCACCCGCGGGCCGACGGGTTGACCAGGACGGTGCCGGCGACGTCGACGGTCGGCACGGTCTCGTTCCCACCGGCGTGGTCCCGGACGAACGCCGCGGCAGACGGATCGGACCAGATGTCGACCTCCCGGGTGGTGAGGCCGGCCCGCCGGAGCCCGCGCCGGAGGGCGAAGCAGTACGGGCAGCCCGGGCGCCAGTAGACGGTGACCCCGGGGCGGGGACCGGCCCCGGTGCACCGCCCCGGGGTCGTCGTCCGCCCGGCGTCCGTCACGGCTTCCGCCAGTCGGGGTGGAGACCCTCGACCAGCGCCAGCTTCTGGGCCCGGACGGTGTGCCCGTTCTCCAGGGCCTCGGGGTGGTCGACCATCCAGGCGATGGCGGCGGCCGGTACCGAGGGCGGCGCACCGCGGTAGCGGCCGACGAGGCCGAGGGCGGCGGCGTTGGCCACCTGGCGCTCGGTCTCGACGTAGCCCGGGTCGAGGTTGTAGGCCCGGATCCCCCGGTCGCCGAGCTCCACCGCCAGCAGCGGGGCGAACCGGTGGGCCGCCGCCTTGGACGCGGCGTAGGCCACGCCCCAGCCGCCCTGTCCGACCGGGCCCGGAGGATCGGCGGTGGCCGTGTGGGAGGTGACGTCGACCACGGTGCCCCCGCCGGCGGCCAGCATCCCCGGGAGCACGGACTGGATGAGCACGAAGGGGGCCACCGCGTTGGCGGCCAGCTTGGCCTCGAGCTGGGCCACCGAGCAGGTCGACGATCGCCACCATGCTGCCCGGGGCGGTGTCCACGGCGTTGTTGACCAGCAGGTCGACGCCGCCCCACTCGGCCAGCACGACGGTCGACCGCGGCCACGCAGGGCGGCATGGTCGTGCAGGTCGGCCACCAGCTCGAGGCACCGCCGTCCGGCGGCCCGGACGGCTTCGCCGGTCTCCTCCAGGCTGCCCGGCAGCGGGCGGCCCTCCCCCGTGTCGGAGTCGTCCCGACCCTCGCCCCGGCGCGCCGTCCGGCCGGTCACGGCCACGTCCCACCCGGCGCCGGCCAGGGCCAGTGCGGTGGCCCGGCCGATGCCGCGGGTGCCGCCGGTCACCAGCGCCCGGCGGGCCGTCGGCGCGCGCGGTGCACCGGCCGGACCCGTACCCGCGACGCGGGCTGGTAGTTCGGCCCGGCCGTGGCGTCGACGCGGCGCGAGCAGCAGCTCGCACGGCGGCTCGATGCGCTCGGCGAACGCGACCGACCGCGCCTCCGCCCAGCAGCTCCCAGGGCAGGGTGGTCAGGCGGTCGGTGTCGTCCTCGAGCCGCTGGCGCAGGGCGACCCCGTCGGCGGTGACGGTGCCGGTCCGCCGCCAGTCCCTTCGCCGCCAGGGCGGCCTCCAGCCGGACTCGAGGGCCTCCGGCGAGGTCCCGCGGGACCGGGCCAGCCAGTCGTCCTCGTAGCCGAGCCAGGCGTTGTGCAGGATCGACGCCTCGGCATGGGTGAGCCCGGCGGCGACGACGAGCGCCCAGTGGGTGTCGCCCCGCCACTCGCGGAGGCAGTTGACGGCGTGCCATCCGGACGAGCACCGGGTCGGCCGGGTCGGGGCAGTGCCAGATGGGCGCGCGAAGAACACCCGCCCGACGACCGGGAGCGCGTCCACCACCGCCCACAGCTCGGGGCCGAAGTCGGCCAGGGGGATCGAGGATGTCGGGGGCGTGGAGCGGCGAGACCCTCGGCGACGGCCTCGTCGCGGGCCGTCCCACATCCGCTCGGAACCCGTCGGCGTCGAGCAGGTCGAAGACGGCGGCGATGCCCAGCGGGCTGATCGAGCCGAAGGCGGCGGTGACGGCGGCGGGGCCGCCGGCGCCAGCGGGGCCGCGCGGGACGGCGATGTAGCCGAGCGGCCCGGCGAGTCCCTCCGGCAGGCCCAGCGTCCCGGTAGCGGGCGACGGCGCCCGGGTCCCAGAAGATCCAGCCGACGGTGGTCTGCACCGATCGGGCGTTGCGACGGGCGACGGCGGTCCAGTCGGTCATGGGCACCAGTCTGCCGGATGACCGGGAGCCGGGCGCTGGGAGGTGTGCGGGACGGGGCGGTCACCCGGTCGAGGGCAGCGACGAGCGTGGCCGTGCCGGTGACGTGGTCCCCGAGCGGCGGTGGCGGCCCGGAACGCCGACCTCGTCCACGACCCCGTCGCCGTCCTCCGCGACAGGCCGGTGACCTCGCCCGTGTAGACGAGCCGGTCGCCCGGGGAACACGGGCACCCCGAGCCGGATGGCCAGCCGTCGCACCATGGCGTCCGGACCCGCCCAGTCGGTGAGGAACCGGCTGCAGTAGCCGGTGTCGGAGAGGATGTTCATGAAGATGTCCGGGGCGCCCTGGGCGTGGCGTAGTCCCGGTCGTGGTGGACGGGCATGAAGTCGCGGGTGGCGATGGCTCCGGCGGCGATCGACGTGGCCGTGACGTCGACTGGCCAGCTCGGGCAGGGTCGTCCGCCACCGCCACCGACGGTCCGCCGGCCGTGCGGCGACCGGACGCCGGTCATGCCGGCGCCCCGGACGGGTCGAACTTCAGGATGCGGAACGTCTGTCGGCCGACGACCTCGCCCGAGTCCACCGTGTAGGTCGTCACCCAGGTGACGAACCGGCCACGGCCCATCCGGGTCTGCTTCTCCTCGGAGATCGACTCGAAGACGGTGCTCGGACGACACGACCTCACCGAGCCGGAGGTAGCGCACGATCTCGAACTCGGAGTTGGTGGCCAGCGTGCCGACGTAGCCGGCGCGGTCGAGCACCGACAGGGCGGTGTCCCCCTCCGACGGCGACCGGCGAGCCGCCCCGCTCGGCGATGCCCTGCGAGCGTCGGGGTGGGCATGGTCCAGGTCTGGAGCATGAGCGGCGGCGCCACGATCTGCGCCGAACCACGAGCCGGCGGCGGCCTCGGGGTCGACGTACACCGGGTTGGCGTCGGCGAACGCCGCCGCCCAGTGGCGGATCATGGGCTGGTTGACCGGGTCGGGGGCGACGGACGGGCCGCCGCGGCCCACGGGCCGGCCGACCAGCGCCGCCAGCTGCTCCTCGAGCGCCTCGTCGCCCATGGCTCCGCTCCCTCCCCTCCGGGTGCCGGTCACCCGTGTGCAGGCGAGGACGTTCCCATACCGGGCTCGCCGGTGTCCACCGGGACCTCCCCCGGCCGGCTCAACCCGGGGCCGGGGACGGCGGCGCGGCCGGGTCGACGGTCCGCCACGTCCACGCCGCCCCGTCCCACCAGCGCAACGGGGCGGCACGCCACGGGTCGGGGTACCAGCCGGCGGCCACCGCCGGTGCCGCGGTCGTCGGTACGGGGTCCGGTGCCGCGGTCGTCGGTGGGTCGTGACCGCCGGCGTCGGGGCCACCCCCCGGCGGCGGGTCGGGGGCCGTGGCCCCGGCGTCCGGAGGTGGCGGTGCCACCGGAGCCACCCGCTCCGTGGTCCCGTCGGGCGGCCGGTCGGCGTCGATGGCGGCCAGGTCGGACTCGAGTCCGGCGATCAGCTCGTCCACCGTGCCCCGGTAGTGGGCGAGGGCGAGGTCGAGGCGGAACTCGACGGTCGCCGCGGACGTGGGTCCGTAGTGGATGGTGGTCGGCGTGCTCCGGTTGGACACCGACAGCGTGACGTGGCCGGCGGCGCGGTCGGTGTCGAGTCCCAGGAGTGAGGCGAAGGCGCACTGCCGGGTCTGCCGCGCCCCACGGAACACGACCCGGGACGACGTGATGTAGGTCGTCCCCGTGTCCACGGCGGTGGGCGCCGGCTCGCCCTGGACGTAGTGGCCCCTGGTGGCGCCGACCCGGTACCGGATCTGGCGGCCGGCGACCCGGGCGACCGGCACGGAGATCCCCTGCGAGCGACCGACGTAGGTGCCGCGTCCCCGGCGCTCCTCGATGAGCGCGGTGTCGGACACCTGCAGGTAGAGGGTCTCCCCGGGACCGAGCAGCAGGCCGTCCGCGGTGGTCCCGTGGAAGGTGCGGGCCGTGTCGAGCATCGCCTCGTAGGCGTCGTGCCGGGCCTGCCAGTCGTGCCGCGCCGCCTCCGCCTGGTGTTCCCGGTGGTGCTCGAACACGCCGTGCCTCCGTGGACCGCTGCCGTCGGGGCGACTCTAGGTCAGACGCCCGGACGGGCCGGGCTCCCCGGCCCGTCCTCGAATTCGTCGAATGCCCCGGCCTCCAACGCGCCCCGTCCCCTCGGCCGCGTCGACCACCGCTCCTCCGCGTGGCCGAAGTGCCGGGAGGCCGGGGCGACCACCCACGTCACCGCGGAGAGCCCCGCGATGACGGATCCGGGCCTGTCGAGGCCGAACATGGCCGTCGACTCCCGGAACGGCCCGGTCCGGAGGTCGGTGGGACCGCCACCGGACGGGGCCGCGACCCCGTCACGGGTCGTCGTGGCCGGTCAGTCGACGCCCTTGAGGGCGGAACGCAGGACGAACCCGGCGGCCAGCTCGAACAGCCCCATCACGATGAACCAGATGCCGAGCAGGAAGGCGAGGGCGTTCACCGAGTTCTCGGGAACGGACACCACCACGATGCCGGCGGCCAGGCTGATCAGGCCGAAGGCGATGGCCCAGCCACGCGAGCCCCGGGCGTCGCCCATGATGCCGGCCAACAGGGCCACCACCCCCTGGACGATCCACACGATGCCGATGAGCAGGCCGATCACCGACTTGGTCAGGCTGAGGTGTCGGATCATCACCACGCCGATGACCACCTCCAGCAGCCCGGCGATGACGATCCACGCCCGGTGCTGTTCCTCGTGGTCGAGAGCCCGGACGAAATGGAACACCCCGCCGATGATGAGCAGGATCCCGATGAACACGCACACCACGTTGAGCGACTGCGACGGTTTGAGCGTGAGCACGATACCCAGCGCCAGGGTCACCAGACCGGTGATCAGCTCCAGCTGCCACACGTACTTGGACGGGAGCCCGCCCTGGACCACCACCACATCGGTATCTGACGCCATCGCTGGCTCCTTTCGTCGTCCTGCACCGCCGAGGATCAACCGTAGCGGTGGGTCGTCCCGCCGCGGGGGATCCGCAGGGCGCGGTCAGCCGCCGGCCGCACGCACCGACGCCGGGGTCCCGGCACCGCAGAACCGGTGGTAGGCGGCCTCGGGGTCGGCCGGTACCCGCAGCGTCGTCTGCGCCTCGGCGTGGACGAGATCGGACCAGAAGGTGCCGACGGTGAGGGGCCGGTCGGGTCCGAACTCGAGGGCGTGCACCGTGGGGCAGGCGAGCGCGGCGCGGGCCCAGGCCGTCTGGACCGTGAGCGCGCGCCACCCGAAGTTGCGGGGAGCAACGGCGTGTACTGGGCCGGACGGTGCTCCTGCAGGCGCTCGAGCTGTGCCGGCGAGGAGCCGGGGGCGGTCACCAGCGCGGCGATCCACGGCGTCGGGAGCGGCTTCTCGTGGCCGGGGAACAGGCCGCGTCGGGTCAGCTGCAGATGCGCGGTGAGCGGGTCGGCCAGTCCCAGCAGGTCGAGGATCCGGACCGGCGGGCCCAACTCGTAGGGACCCTGTCCGATCCAGTGCAGGTGGCCACCGTCGGCGTGGCGGCCCCGGGGGCCGCGTCCGTCGTGAGGCGCGTCGGCGGCGTCCCGGGATCCTCCTGGAGGTACGTCCCCGAGGCCGACAGCCACGTGGACCGCCCGGTGGCGGTGGCCCAGCCGTCCGGGGCGGCGTCCGCGCTCCCGTGGCCGTTCACCACGATGAAGGGACCGGTCGACCACGGCGAATTGTCCGCCGACCTCAGCGACACCGCGCACACCAGTGCCCAGGGGACGACCACCAGGGCGAGTGCGGACCGCCGGGCCAGGGGAACGGCGGCCACCGGCGTGGCACACGGCGAAGAACGGCGCCATGAGCAGGCGTCCGTGGACGTAGTCACCACCCATCAGCGTGATGTACCCGGTGTTGAGCAGGGCGGCCACCGGCAGCGCCAGCAGTGCCGACCGGTTCCGGGTGGCACCCGGCCGTGACCGCAGGGCCGCCGACAGCGGTACGAAGGCGCCGAGCAGGAGTGCGGCCGCGGGGATCACGAGCCAGTACGGGGTCAGGAAGTCGGTCAGGTAGCGGACGCCCTCGCCCGGCCGCGGCAGCGACGCCTCCTTGGCCACCGCCGTGTTGGCCACCAGCATCCCGTAGTAGCCCATGCGGAACACCTCGTAGACGAGCGGCAGGGCGAACGCCCAGGCGGCCGACACCGTCCCGTGACGGAGCCACCGGGGTCCCGGGTCGACGGCGACGACGACGGCGAGGAACACCAGCGTGTCCAGGGCCAGTTCCGGGCGCACCAGCGGACCGAGGCCGAGGACGACGGCGGCGGACCCCGGTACGGTGCGGCCGTGGGCGCCGGCCCACCGGACCAGGATCCACAGACAGCTCCCGAGCCACAGGAATTCGAGGCCGGTCTCCAGTCCCATCGAGGCGAGCGACCACACGGGCGACACGGCCACGAACACGACGGCACCCAACGGCACCAGGATCGCGTCGGGCGCCACCCGTCGTACGAGGCGGGCGGAGGCGGCGGTGGCCAGGCCCAGACCGGCGACCGTCGCCGCGATCCCGAGGTCCACGGCGATCGAGGTGAGCGGAAACGGGGTGGCGAACCCGACGGCCGCGAGCACGCCGAGCCACAGCGGGCTGGTGAACGCCTCGACGCGCTGGCCGGCGTTGAAGACCGGACCGTGACCGGCCAGCACGTTCTGGACGACGTGGAGGTAGATGTAGCCGTCGAGGAACATGCTGCGGTGCGTCCACGCCAGCGCGGCCAGCACCACGACCGGAAGGGCGAGGAGTGCGGCCTGGAGCGTCCGGCGTCCGGGCCGCTGTCCGACGGGCCCGTCGACGGTGCGGGGCGACCGGTGCCGCACCGGTGCGGGATCGGGTGCGACGGTGCGGTGGTCGTCGGTCCCGGGGGCCGCCTGGTGGTCTTCCAGCAGGTCCGGGGCGGTCACCGCGGCCTCGCTCTCGGGCGCTCGTACGCGGTCCGGCTCGTCCGGTGCGCACCCCCGGCATCGGCACCCCCCGGTGGGGTCTTGAGGACGGCCTCCACGGCGGTGCACCGACCGGCGGCCGCGGGAGGCACGACCGCGGCGGGCGTGCCGGTCAGTCCGGGTGCCCGCCCCCGTCCCGGTCGGCCCGGGCCCGGGGACGCAGCAGCCGCCGGGTCCAGGGACGCCCGTCGCCGGACGTTCGCAGCAGGGTGTAGGTCACCAGGTAGACGACGGCCAGCACGACACCGAGGGCACACCACCAGAACACCATCGACCCGTCCCTCCCCGTCCCCTCGTCGGCCTCCCCCAGTCTCGCGCCGGCCGGGTCCGGTCGTGGTCGGGCGGGTCGGGTACGGCCGTCACCGGTCCACCGCCGAAGGCTCGAGTGCCACCACCGTGCAGCGGGGGCGCATCCGGGCCACGACCACCAGGTGGCCCACCGCCACCACGTCGAGCAGCGGCAGCGCCTCCTCCAGGTGGACTCCCGGCACGTACCAGGCGACCGCTCCGACGACGGCCACCAGGGCGGCGGTCGCCAGGTGCACGAGTGCCATCGGCGCCACGGGCCGGCGCCTCGTGCACGCGTCCAGCCCGGCCATCGCCAGGAAGAACACGACCAGGGGGGTGGTGAGGCGGAGGATCTCGGCGTCGGGGACCCCACCGGCCAGGTGATCGCCGACGAGTTTGGTGGCGCTCACGGCCGACGCCGCCACCGCCACCTGCACGACCAGATGGAGGGCCGACCAGGGCCGGAACCGGTCCGGGTCGATGCCTGCCGGCGGCACGGTCTCGAAGTAGGCCGAGAACAGCGCGAACACCAGGACGAACTCGAAGACCAGCGAGGTCACGTCGATGGTCACGATGGTGGCGCCGCTGAGGGCCAGCGCGCTCTCGATGAACGCCTCGCCGCAGACGATGAGGGTGAAGGCCGCCATCCGCTCGATGCTGTGCCGCTCGACGGCGGGGGTGAGCTCCGATCCCCGGTCCCACACCACGGCCGTGCCGACCACGGAGACCAGGAGCCCCACCAGGTAGACCGCCAGTCGGACCGGTTCGGGTACCGGCGTCCCGACCAGGACGCACAGGGCGGCGACCAGGTTGACCAGGGCCAGCCGCCCGGCCGGGGTCGATCCGGGTCCGCCGGCCCGCCGGGCTCGCAGGTACAGGGCGGCGACGGTCAGGAGCAGGGCGGCGTACTCGAACCCCAGCGTCGCCGAGTCGCCGTCGAGCGACACCCTGGCCTCCATGGCCATGAGCACGATGAGCACCATCTGGACCAGCAGCAGCAGCCGGTGGGTCAGGTCCGCCACCTGGAGGCGGTGGGCCAGCACCGTCGTGGAGTACCAGATCCACCACGCAGCGGCGAAGACGGCCACGATCCAGAACGCGCCCGTCCGGGGATGGACGTCCTCGACTGCGCGGGTGAAGATCAGGATGGCGGCGACGAAGACCAGGTCGTAGAAGAGGGCCACCCAGGTGGACAGCTGCTCGTCGGGCGCGACCGCGGCCGGCGTGCCCGACGGGTCTCCCCCGCCACCCGCCCCGTCGTCCGCGTCGGCCTGCGTCACGGTGTCGTCCCGTCGTCTCCGGCGGCGCCCCGGCGGCACCAACGCGATCGTAGGGTGTCCACGCCCCCGCCTCCCGCGGATGACCCTCCCCCGGGGCGTGGACGCGGCAGGTGGGAGGCGTACGCACGCCGGAGGGCTGGTGGGAGGCGTACGCACGCCGGAGGGCCGGTGCCGGCACCCGACGTTCGGAGGGGGGCGCACCCCCCGGGGGCCGAGGGTCGGCCCCCGACGCCGGAAATCCGGGACTTCCAGCACTGTCGTCGTGCCGGCGGGGGCGGCTACCTTCGCTTCCAAGAGTGCGTGAGGGATCGAGGGACGCCATGCCCGGCGGGGCTGCACACAGCGGACAGGGGGGCCGGGGCGCGCTCGTCGAGTGGTACCTGGACGCCTCGACGGTCCTCGAGGACCTGGACGCCTGTGCCGTGGTGGCGCGCTCGCTGCCGGACGGCACCGTGCCGGCGAACCTCATCGCCTGCCAGGTGCTCGGCTCGCTCACCCATGCCTCGGACCTGTGGATGTTCGAGAACCCGTGCCCGGACGCCGACCACGGGCAGCACCTCGTGTCGGTGGTCGGCGCCTTCGTCGACCTCCGGCTCCTGGTCGAACAGCTCGGGGGGCGGTCCGCGGCGCTCGGGGACGGGGTGTTGGCACTGGAGATCGACGCGGCCTGCGAGCTCGTGACCGAGGTCAGGATGATCGTCGCCGGCCTGCTGGCAGCCGATGGGCGTTAGCCGGGGCCGCCGATTGCGGTCGCCGCGTCACTCACGTAACGTCACAACGGCGCGGCGCCGGCGCCGGACGGCACACGACCCCGCTCCCGAGTTCAGGCCAGGCCAGTGAGCAGCGATCCAGACTCCCCCAGGTACGACCCGGAACGTGGACCATCGTCCGCGGCCATCGCCGACATCGCCCGTGCGCTCGCCGCCGAACCGACCGTCGCCGCCACGTTGCAGCGGATCGTCGACCTCGCCGTCGAGACCATCGACGGCTGCGACGGCGCCGGCATCCTGCTCGTCGAGGGTCACCGGATCCTGCTGGGCAGCTGGTCGAGCGAGTTCGTCCGGCAGGTCGAGACCATGGAGTTCGACGTCGGCGAGGGTCCGTGCATCGATGCCATCGGCGAGCGCCCGACCTTCCGCACCGACGATCTCCGTGCGCTGTCCGGTCAGTGGCCGACGTTCGCCGCGCTCGCCCTGGGTGCGGGCGTCGAGAGCATGCTGGCCTTCCGCCTGTTCGCCGCCGAAGGGACGCTGGGTGCGCTGAACCTCTACAGCCGCTGCCGGGGTGCGTTCGACGAGGCGGCACACGCGTACGGTGCCGTGTTCGCCGCACATGCCGCCCTGGCGCTGGCCGGCGCCCGGATCCACGAGCGCGACCTCGCCACGGTGGACGGCCTCCGCGAGGCGCTAGTCACCCGGGACGTCATCGGCCAGGCGAAGGGGATCCTCATGGCGACCGGAGGGGTCGACGCCGAGGCGGCCTTCGAGCAGCTCCGGGAGGTCTCCCAGCGGAGCAACCGGAAGATCCGCCAGGTGGCGGAGGTCGTGATCGCCACCGGTCGGCTCCCACGGCACTGAGCGACCCGCCCGGCCGAGGGAGGTTGCGCTCCCCGACGGCGACGCCTAGCGTCGACCAGGACGGTTGAGAAGCTAGCCGCCACCGACAATCGGACCGATCTGTTGGAGGTTGCGGTGCACCCGACCGAGGGCTTCGTCCCGTCCCATCCGCTGCCCACCTCGGTGGTCCCCAACGGGGACGCCCCGCCGCGCCGGTTCGTCGGTACCGGTCCGCGGGCTCCCGGCGCTCCGGTCGTCGGGGACGCGGACCGTTCCCCGGACCGGCGGGCGATCACCGTCGTGCTCGCCGCCGACAGCTCCCTGGTGGGCGACGGCCTGCAGTGCATGCTGGCGGCGTTCGACGAGCTGACTCTGGTGGGTCGGGCGCGTGACCACCGGGAACTGGTCCGGCTGGTCGACGACGTGCGACCCGACGCCCTGCTGATCAGCGTCCGCACGCCCGTCGTCGGCGCGTTCGCCACCATCGCCGCGGCGCGCCACCTGCGCGACGTGCACCCCGGACTGGGCATCGTGGTCGTCTCCGACCGCGGCGACGGCTTCGCCGTCGGCCTCCTGCGCGAAGGTGCGGCGCGGATGGCGTTCCTCCTCGACGGACGCCTGTCGGGCATGGACGCCATCGTCGGTGCGCTACGTGAGGTACGCGGCGGCCAGAGCGTGCTCGACCCGAGCGTCGTGGACGGTCTGGTCCGGCGCCGCGAGGCGACGACGGTCGACGGGCTCACGCCGCGCGAGCTCGACGTGCTGGAGCTGATCGCCCAGGGCATGTCCAACCGCGCCATCGCCGGGCAGCTCCACCTGTCGGTCAAGGGGATCGAGAAGCACGTGACCACGATCTTCCGGAAGCTCGACCTGACCCGGCAGATCGGCCTGGACCGCCGCGTCGTCGCGGTCCTGACCTACCTCGCAGTCCAGGGTGAACCGGAGCGTCGGCCCGCGGTCGACGGGATCCGGGACAGCTGACGGGCGCGCCGCCGGGGCGACATCCGTCACGAGGAGAACGCCTGGGGGCACCAGAGCCGCGCTGTCCTGCCCGCGGACGGCCTGCACACCCTGCATGAAGGCGTGGTCCTGGTTGCAGCTCTCGTAGCGCCACCCGCCGAATCGGCCCCTCGAGACGATCCCGAACTCGGCGAGGGTGGCGAAGGTGTCGCGGAGGACGGCGTCCCGGCTCAGGGTCGGTACCGGGTAGCCGTAGCTCAGCCCGTGGACCCAGGACGTACGGAGCGCCTCCATGTCCGCGCCGAACGCGCGCAGTGACGCACAGGCGCTGGCCCGTGCCTCCGATGGCGACATCGGTCGGAACTCGGAATGGTTGGTCTCGAACAGGATCGACCACGAACCCGGCGGCCCCAGCTGCTCCGAATAGTTCGTCAGCACGGTGGCCCGATGCCACGCCGTCGCCGGATCGGGGTTGTAGATGTAGGTCTTGTCGGAAAGGCACTCGGGGGGTGGGCCCAGGAAGCCGAAGGCACACAGGACGACCTGCGAGTGCGCCAGCGGTACCGGCGGAAGCCCCGCCGCGCCGACCAGGAGGTCGAGTGGCACGCTGGTGACGAGGCGGTCGTAGACGACGTCCTCGTGGTGGTCGAAGGTGGCGCGGTGCCCGACGGGATCGATCGTCCGCATCGTGACGCCGTAGCGCTGCCGGGCCGGATCGAACAGCCCGGCCATCGCCGTCCACAGCGATCCGGAGCCCCCTTCCGGATACGGGAAGTGCTGCACGGGGACGTGGGGGGTCTCCGACCTGAGTGACACCCGGGGGATGTTCCTGTTCCGGGAGCCACTCCGCTGCGACGCCCACTCGTGATCCATCCGGTCCAGCGGATAGGCCCACATCTTGGCATTGAACGGCTCGAAGAAGTCCCGGCACAGCGCGGACCCCATCTCGTTCCGGAGGTACTCCGCGAAGTGGCGCGCCGGAGCACCCACGTGCAGGTCGGTCGGCATTTCCGCGAGCTGGTTCTGGACGGGCGCGTCCACGAACCCACCGTCCATGAGCACCGTGCCCCGGTGCGGAACCGGCAGCATCCGCACCGCGGTCGGCCTCGACCGCGGCGTCGAACTCAGCGAAATGGGAGTGGATGACGTGGCCGCCGAGGTCGAATGTGAAGCCGTCCTGGTGATGTGAGGCCGCCTGTCCGCCGGGTCCGTCGGCCTGATCGACGAGGAGATACCGGCGCTGTCCTCGGCCTTCCAACTCCCAAACCGCACCCAGGCCGGTCGGCCCCGATCCGATGACGAGGGTGTCGATCCTCCTCAAAGCGACAGCACGAGACGCTTCGGCACGAAGGCTTCTGCGGCGAGCAGACGGGACTCGTGTCCGCGGAATCGGGCTTCGGCCCTGATCCGCTCCGTGTCCACCATCTCCGAGGACTCGACCTGGCTCTGATGGCACAAGAGTGCCTCGAGTTTCTTCTCCAGTACGTCGGCGATGTCGACGAAGACCGTCGGACAGAATCCGAAGGAGGAAGGCGTGTGGTACGAGAGCAAGGTGGAGTGCTTCCGTGCCGCCCCCAAGGTGCAGAGTGCCGCGGCGCGATGGTCCTGATGGGAGTCGCCGACATCGTGCGTGTAGATGTAGTCGGCCCCGCCCATTTCCCTCAATACCGCCTCGATGATCTGTACCAGCCGGAACTCGTGGAGCGAGATCTCACAATCGGGAAGATCGGCCCACACCAGGTTGCTGATTCCCATCAATTCCGCCGACGCCTCCTGTTCGGCCACCCGGGTACCTGTGGTACCGGGACCGTGTGCTCCGTTCGTCAGCACGAGCAGGGTGACATCGTCACCACGGAGGGCATGTTTGATGAGGGTACCGCCGCACCCCATCTCCGCATCATCTGGATGCGCCGAGACCGCCAGGACATTCCGCACAGCACATCGTCGTGTATCCACACCTGCGTGTCAATCGCTTTTCGTCGGAGGTGACCGTGCGTCAACGGGGGTGGACGAGGTCGGTACCACCTACCACCTCCCGGCGCGACCCGGTGCCGTGGTCACGGGCAGCCAACGGTGGTGCCCGTCGGCACCGCACCCGGTCGGCTACGAGTACGTGAACTTGTCCGCGGCGACGACTGGGCTGGTGCCGGCCGTGTTCTTGACCCTGACGTTGACGGCGCCGGTGCCGGCCGGTGCGGTCACCTCCAGGTACGAGCCGCCCGGGTCGACGTAGGTCACGGTCCCGGCCACCGTCCCGAAGTCGACGGCCGAGACGTCGAACATGTTGGTGCCCACGACCTCCACGTCGGTTCCGGCCGCGCCGGAACTCGGGTAGATCTCCGTCACGGTCGGCGCCACCAGGTCGTAGGTGAATTCGTCGGCCGTCGAGGTCGCGCTGGTTCCACCCGCGGTCACCACCGTCACATCGACCTCACCGGGTCCTTCGGACGGGGAGGGCAGCGTGATGGAGGTGGCCGTGTCGGCGGTGAAGTCGAAGCTGTAGACCTCGGTCGTGCCGAAGTCGACCACGGTGGCGTTCGCCAGATCGGTTCCGGTGATGACGACCGAGGTGCCTCCGGTGGTCGGACCGGAGACCGGAGCGACCTTGGTGACGGTCGGCGCGGCCACGTACGTGTAGTCGTCCGCCGAGGACGTGGCGCTGGTCCCCACCGAGTCGGTGGCCGTCACGTTCACGGTTCCCACGGCACCCGCCGGGGCGGTCACGTAGACCGCCGTCCCGTCGCCGCTGTACTCCGTCACCGTGGCCGCGTTGCTCCCGAATTTGACGGAGGTCAGCGCGAACAGTCCGGTGCCCTCCACGACCACGTACTGTCCGGCGGAGGTCGGGCCGCTGGAGGGGCTGATCCCGGTGACCACCGGTTTGACCGCGGTGTAGGTGAACTCCACTGCGGTCGACGCCGTGCTCGACACACCGTCGACCGACGCGGTCACCTCGACGGGTCCGGGAGCCTGCGGAGGTGACGGGAGGGTGATCGACGTGGCCGACTGCGAGGTGAACTCGTAGGAGGAGACGGCCGAGCTGCCGAAGTCGACCGTGTCGACGGTCCCGAGGCCCGTACCGGTGAGGGTCACGGCGGTGCCTCCACTGTCGGGACCGCTCGACGGCGCCACCTTGGTGATGGTCGGTGGCGTGATGTACGTGAACGTGGCCGAGGCCGCCGAATTCCCGTGACTGGTGAGCACGGTGACGTCCACCGTCCCGGCGGCGTGGGCCGGCGCGATCACCGACAGACCGGAGGGGCTGAGGGAGGTGATCATGGCTGTCGTCGTGCCGAACTCGACGCCGGTCAGCCCGTAGAAGTCCGCGCCGTAGATGGACACGGGCGTGCCGCCGGTGGTCGGTCCGACCGACGCGTAGACCTCGTCCACCGTCGGGGTGCCGGGCGAGTAGGTGAAGTGGTCCGCCGCCACTGGTGCGCTCGTCCCCGATGGCGTCGTGACGGTCACGTCGACCACGAAGCCGGGCTGGGCGGGCGAGTCCGCCGTGATCTTCGTCGCCGAGACCACGGTGACGTCGGCGGCCGGCAGCAGCCCGAAGTCGACGGCGGTGGCGCCGGTGAAATTCGTCCCGGTGATGGTCACCGGGGTGTCCCCGTCCGTGGAGCCGGTGGCGGGGCTGACGCCGGTCACGGTCGGCACCGTGCCGGATGCGGTTCCGTAGGTGAATTTGTCCGCGGTGACGGCCGCGCTCGTAGCCACCGGCGTCGTGACCAGGACGTCCTGGATCGACGCCGCCTGGGCCGGGGACTTCACCGTCAGCTCACCGTCGTCCTGGACGGCGAAGGTGGTGGCGGCCACCGTCCCGAACGCCACCTTGGTGGCCCCGGTGAACCCCGACCCGTACACGGTGACCAGGGTCCCACCGGCGACCGCCCCGTAGGCGGGCGAGATACCGGAGACCTCGGGCGGTGGCGCCGCATAGGTGAAGTGGTCGGCGGTGACCGCGGCGCTGCTCCCCCCGGCGGTCGTCACGACCAGATTGACCACGCCCGCCGCGGCGCCCGGGGAGTAGGCGGTGATCGAGGTGTCCGACGAAACCGTGAAGGACGTGGCGGCCACCGTGCCGAAGGTGACCGCGGTCGCACCGGTGAATCCCGTTCCGGTGACGGTCACCGACGTGCCTCCCGTGGTCGGTCCCTTCGGCGGGGACACCGCGGTCACGGTGGGGACCGGGGCCACGTAGGTGAACCGGTCCGCGGCGCCCGTTGCGCTGGTGCCGTTCGATCCGGTGACGACCACGTCGACCACACCGGCCGGCTGTCCCGGCGCCTCGGCGGTGATCGACGTGGGCGAGGTGACGGTGCCGGTGACCTCCCTGGTCCCGAAGTCCACGTCGTAGGAGCCGGCGACGAACCCGGTTCCGGTGATGGTGACCACGGTCCCACCGGCGGTGGGTCCGGTATCAGGTGTGACGGCCGTGACGGTCGGGACGGCGGCGTAGGTGTACTCATCGGCGCTGCTGACCGTCGACGAGCCTGCCGACGTGGTGGCGACGACGTGCACCACCCCGGCGGCCTCGGCGGGAGCCAACACGTAGGCGTAGTCACCGTACTGGTCGACGATCGTCGCCGGAACCGAACCGAAGTCGACCGACGTGAGCCCGTAGAGACCGGTGCCGCCCACGTAGACCCCGTTGCCACCCGACAGGGGACCGGAGGACGGGTACACCTCGGTGACCGTCGGGGCCACCGCGGCGTACGTGAAGTGGTCGGCGGTCACCGCCGGACTGGTGCCCCCGGCCGTGGTCACCTGGACGTCGTAGGTGCCGGCCGGCTGTCCCGGGGTGCTGAGGGTCAGACTCGTCGCCGTGTCGGAGTCGATGGACGCATCGTCACCGCCGACCGAGGCGGCGACGGCATCCGCCAGGTTGGTGCCGGTCACCGTCACGATCGTGCCGCCGGTCGTCGGCCCCGTGGTGGGGCTCACGCCGGTCACGGCCGGCGCCGCCACGTAGGTGTACGAACTGGCCGCGACCGCCGGGCTGGTCCCGGCGGGCGTGGTGACGCTGACGTTCTGGGTGCCCGCGGCACCGGGAGGCGCCACCGCGTCCACCTCCCACCCGCCGCCCTCGGGGTCGGGCACGATCTGGAACCGGGGGGAGGCGACCGTGCCGAAGTGCACGGCTGTCGTTCCGGCCAGGTTCAGCCCGTTGATGACCACCTCGTTGTCGCCACCGGTCGGACCGGCGGACGGGCTCATGGCCGTCACGGTCGGGGTGCCGCCGGTGTAGGTGAAGTGGTCGGTCGCCACCGGGGCACTGGTCCCGTCGGCACCCCCGACCGTGAGATCGACCACCCCGGTCCCCTGGGCCGGGGACAGCGCGGTGATCGAGGTGGCGGAATTCACCTCGAAGCTGGACGCGGCGAAGGCCCCGAACGACACCCGGTCGACGGACTGGAATCCGGTCCCGGTGATGGTCACCACGGTGCCGCCGGCGGTCGCGCCACTGGACGGAGAGACGGCGGTGACGGTGGGTACCGCCTCGGCCGAGAAGGTGAACCGGTCGGAGGGCGACCGCTCGCTGGCGCCGACCGAGTCGCTGACCGTCACGTCGGTGGTGGCGGCGGCGTGGGCGGGCGACACCGCCTCGGTCAGCGTCCCCGCTTCCTCCGGCAGGAAGGAGACCGCCGGCGAGCCGCCGAAACTGACCCCAGTCACACCGAAGAAGCCCGCCCCTTCGATGTCCACCAGCGTCCCGCCCGACGTGCTGCCCGTACTCGGTCCCACCCCGTCGACCGTCGGCGCCACACCCTTGTACGTGAACTGGTCGGCGGTGGTGATGGCGCTGGTGGATCCACCGTAGTAACCGGTGACGGTGATGTTGACCTTGCCCGGGGGTGCGGACGGGGACACCGCGGTGATGCTGGTCGCGGTCTCGCTCTCGACCGTAGCGGCGGCGCCGCCGAAGGACACCTCCGCGCCGTACGATCCGAGATCGTCGAGATTGGTGCCGGTGATCGTGACCAGTGTCCCTCCGGTCTCGGGCCCGCTGTTCGGACTCACCTTGGTGATGGTCGGTGCCGCCGTCGATACGGAGGTGTAGGTGAACCGGTCCACCGGGGTCACGGCACTGGTTCCCACCGCGTTCTTCACGGTGACGTCGACCGTCCCGCTCCCGGCCGGCACGACCGCCTCCAGGTAGCCGTCGGCCACGGGCAGGAACGACGTCGCCGGCACCGTACCGAACAGCACCTGGGACGCGGTCGTGAATCCGGTCCCCAGCACCTCCACCGTCGTGCCCGCCGGCCCGGATCCCGCGTAGACCTCGGTGACCGTCGGTGCCACAGCCGCCGTGTAGGTGTACACGTCGCCCGACGACAGCGGGCTCGTCCCCTCGGGGGACACCACCCGGACGTCGACCCTGCTCCCCCCGACCCCGACCGGCACCTGCACCGACAGCTCGGTGGCGCTCAGCACCGCGAGCGGACTGACCCCGCCCGAGAACGCGAAGATCGACTCCCCGTTCCCGAATTCGACGGTGCAGGTGTCGTAGCCGTCCTGCGTGCACGCCGAGAATCCGCTGCCGGTGACGAGGATGGTGTTCCCGCCCGCCGGTGGACCGGACGTCGACGACAGGCTGCTCACGGTCGGACCCGCGAGGTAGGTGTACTGGTCGGCCGGGGTGGAGGCGCTGCTGCCGCCCGGGGTCGTGACCGTCACCGCCACCGTCCCCGCCGCACCCGGGGGGGCCGTGGCCTCGATCGCCGTCGACGACTCCACGGTGAAGTGGACCGGGACGGAGCCGAACTCGACTTCGGTGGCGCCGAGGAGGCCGACCCCGTCGATCGCCACCGTGCCGCCCCCGGCCACCGGCCCGGCGGCCGGAGACAGACCGGTGACGGCCGGCGTCGAACCGGTGTACGCATAGTGGTCGGAGGAACTGGTCGCGCTGGTTCCGCCACCCGTCACCACGGTCACGTCCACGGTGCCGATGGACCCCGCCGGGACCTGGACGGTGAGGGTGGTCGCCGAATCGACGTCGAGTGCGCCGTCGGAGGGATCGACCGGGGCCGTGCCGAACAGGACCGAGGTGACGCCGGAGAACCCGGTCCCGGTGACGGTGACCACGTTGCCGCCACCGGACGGCCCCGTGGCCGGGCTGATCCCGGTGACGGTCGGTGCGACCAGGTAGGTGAACAGGTCCGCGTGCGACGTCGCACTGGTCTTGCCCCCGGACACGACCGTGACCGCCACCGAGGTACCGGCCTTGCCCGCCGGGGCCACTGCGATCAGCGAGTTCGGGCTCACGTAGGTCACGGACGTGGCGGCCACGCCACCGAACGCCACCGTCGACGTGGAGGAGAACCCGGTCCCGCTGACGGTCACGGTGGTGCCGCCGGCCGCCGGACCGCTCGACGGAGTGATGCCCAGAACGCCCGGTGCGAGCGTCGCGTAGGTGAACAGGTCCGCGCTCGACATGGCGCTGGTCCCACCGACGGTGGTGACGGTGACGGGCTCGGACCCCGAGGCACCCGGCGGTGTCACCAACGTCAGCTGGGTCGCCGAGATCACGGTGACACTGGTGGCGATGACTCCCCCGACCTCGACGTACCCGACGTCCGTGAAGCCGGTGCCGTCCACGGTCACCCGGGTGCCGCCGCCCTGCGTGCCGGTGGTCGGACTGAGGGAGGTCACCGTCGGTGGACCGACGTAGGTGAAGTGGTCCGCCGCGACGGCACTGCTCGTGCCGGTCCCGTTGGTCACCTTGACGTCGACCGTGCCGGCGACGGTGGCCGCCGGGACCACCGCCTCCAACGCCTGGTCGTCCTCCACGGAGAACTGCTTCGCCGGGGTGGAGCCGAACGCCACCGCGGTGGTGCCGGTGAATCCCTGACCGGTGATCGCCACGTAGCTCCCGGCGCTCAGGCTCCCGTCACCCGGGGACACGGACGTCACGACCGGGACGCCGGTCGCGGCCTTGTACGTGAACACGTCGCCCGACGACACGGCGCTCTCACCGTCAGCGGTGGCGACGCGGACGTCGACCGCACCGGAGGGAGGTCCCGAGGGAGCGACGGCCACGATCTGCGTCGGCGAGACGATGTGGGCGCTCGCTGCGCACGTCGACCCGAACAGGACGAGGCAGCCGTAGTCCTGGCCGGGGAGGAAGTAGTAGTAGTAGTCGGCGAACGAGAACGTGGGGAGGCTCGTGAAGCCGGTGCCGGTGATGGTGACCGAGGCGCCGATCACGCCTGAGCTGGGGGACACCGAGGTCACCGTGGGTGGTGGTTCGTACGTGAACGCGTCCGCCGACGTCAGGGGCGACGTGCCACCGCTGGAGGTCAGCGTGATGTCGACGGAGCCGGTCGAACCGGCGGGTGCGACGGCGGCGATCTCACTGTCGCTGAGGACCTGGAACGTCGCCGTCGCCGTGCCGAAGTGGACGGAGGTGACGCCGGACAGCCCCGTGCCGAAGAGGTCGACCGGCACCCCACCAGCCGGTGGCGCCACGTCGGGGAAGACCTCGTAGAGGTCCGGCTGGGCGTCCGTGGACACGGTGTGGTAGCTGAACGACCCGTCGTTCGCCGGACTCGTGCCCGCCGGGACCGTCACCGTCACCGGAACCGTGGTCCCGAGGGTCCCGGCCGGGGCGGTGGCGGTGATCTGCTCGTCGTCGACCACCGTGAAGGAGGCCGACACGGAACCGAAGTGCACCGCGGTGGCTCCCGAGAGTCCGTAGCCGCTGATGGTCACCGCCGTCCCGGCCGGGCCGTCGGCCGGGTCGAGACTCCCCACCCCGGGCATGAGTCCGGCCGGATAGGCGAGGAAGGTGAAGCTGTTCGCGCTGGTCGCCGCGCTCTCCCCCCCGGACGTCGTCACCCGGACGTGGACCGTCGATCCGTCCACACCCGAAGCGTCGGCGATGATCTTGGTGGCGGAGACGACTTCGTAGGCGCTCGGGACGGTACCGAACTCGACCTCGGTGGCACCGGCGAGATTGGTGCCCGTCAGGACCACCGTCGTCCCGCTCGAGCCGCTGGTCGGGCTGAGCGATGTCACCGTCGGCGCGGCTGCCGCCGCCGCCGGGCCGGCGGGTAGGGCGAGCACCGAGGCGGTCGTCAGAGCCACCACGACGAGGGACAACCGCCGCCACCGGCCACTCCTCGGGCCTGACGTCGCTCCCACGCCTTCCACAGATTCCGCCGCCATAGCGCACCCCTTCCCGTCGGGCCGCATTCGGGTCCGACGGTCATGTACGTCCTCGACAGCGAACGCCGCTGCCGCTCTGTGCCGCCCCGGTCGCCACGCCACACCGGCCGATCGATCCCCCGGGGCCCGGTGATCGATGCACTCCCCGACGGGAACGTACCAACGGATCCGAGGACCGTCCAGCGCGATGGCGGATCGTCCGGACCCACCGATCCTCTGGCGGAGCGCCTTCGGAGCGGCCAGAGTGGCCGGGTGCGCGCGTTCCCCGACCGGCCACCCGCCGGATCCGACCGTCCGGACCGGCATCCCGGTCCGGACGGGCACACTCCCGTGGGGCCCGTCGTCCAGGCCTCCCCGTCCCACGACGCGGCGACAGGTCTGGCCCGCCGTGCGCTCCTCCGGCGCGCGCTGCCGTTCTCGGCCGCCGTCGCCGTCGGCCTGGCGCTTCCGTCCGGACCCGTCCCGGACGCCGCGGCGACCACCAGCGCGCCCGGCGACGTCGAGGTGCTCGAGGCGGCGGCGGGACTCGAATCGTCGATGCTCACCCTCTACCAGGGGATGCTGGAGCTCCCCGTGCTGAGCGGAGCGTCCCCGCTCCCGGACCTGGTCCAGCTGCTGACCGTCATCAGCGGTCACCACGCCGATCACCTCCAGGCCATCCAGGAGGCGGCGGGACGACGTGGCGCGTCGCTCGCCGGACGGCCGGACAGCCGCTACCAGCCCATCGTGACCGCGGCGCTGGCCGAGGCCGGGCGCTCGACCGGGACGGCGTCGCTGTCGCCGGTGCTCCGCGTGGCGGCCGCGCTCGAGAACGTCCTCGCCGCCTCGTACGTCTCCCAGGCACGGGTTGTGCGGGACACCGGCATGCGCCAGCTCGCGGCCGGCATCTCCGGGGTCGAGGCCCAGCACGAATCGTCCCTGTTGCTCCTGCAGTCCCTGGCCGCCTCCGGGGAGCTGTCCCGGTTCGCCATCGGTCCGGTGGCGGCCACGCTCCCCTCCGCGGCCGTACAGGCCGGAGTGCCCGAGGTCGTCTACCCGACCGTCGGTGCGGTCCTCCGTCCGGGAGGTGCACCGACGTGAGCCGGCTCGGTCGGCGGGGCTTCCTCGCCCGTGCCCTGGTGCTCGGCGGTTCGACGGTGGTGCTGACCGCCTGCGGGGACGGGAACCGGGCCGCCACCGATACGGAGGCACTGTCGTCCAGCGAGCTCGAACAGCTCCGCGTGGCGGTGGGCGTCGAGCAGCTGGCCGACACCGTCTACCGCGTCACGCTGGACGCTGCGTCGAACGGCGGCTACGGGCCGGTGCCCCCGTCGTTCACCGACCTGGCCCGGACGGCCCAACTCCATCATCGGGCCCACGCCTCGTCGCTCAACGCGCTGGTCGTCCGGTCCGGTGGTCGGGCGGTCGACGCGCCCGACCCCAGGCTGGCCTCGTCCGTGCTGCTCCAGGCGGGAACGGTGCGGACGGCGACCGAGTGGGCGGTGCTCGCCGCCGAGCTGGAGAACATCCTGGGCGCGACCCACCAGGTGCTCGCCGGGACGGTCGGTGACCTCGCGGTCTCCTCGGCCTGCGCCGGCGTCGGTCCGGTCGAGCTTCAGCACGCCGCCATGTGGTCCCTGCTGTCGGGCCAGTACCCCGGGGTCCTCGGACCGGACGGACAGCCGGCGGCGGTCGCCCCGGTGACCTTCGCCCGGCCGGCCACGGACCTCTCCGGAGGGCGGTGAGCGGACCGGGTGTGCGAGGGTGCGCCGAGCGGGCGACCCACCGCGGCCGAGCATCCGTCTGGGGTACGCCCGCTGGTCGTGCGCCGAAGGTTCCGTCTCGGTGGAGTCGTGCATCGACGGACCGGAGGAGGGATCCTGGCGCGGCATCCGAGGCAGACCTCGTCAGCCGCCCGACCGGTTCGACGCCCTCCCGGATCTCCATGACGACGCTCCCGTCGGGTCCGGTCGTGACGGGACGCATGGTCCTCTCGGACCAACCAACTGGGCGCGGGCGTCCCGGCACCCTCCCTATGGTCCCGAGGGCCCCCGGACGGACAGGTCGGCAGCTCCGTCATCGGCACGTACCGCGCACGTAGGTGGACGACAAAGCACGCCAGCGACGGAACCTCCGGCTACGAGTGCTGCACGGCTCCGCTGACTGCGTTGTACTCGCCGCAGTTCACGCAGCGCAGCTTCGGCGTGGTGAAGGTGCTGCGGATACCGAGTGCGACGGTCGTCCGGGTCGTCCGCCCAAGGGTGAATCCCTGGCCTCCGCACTTCCAACAGTGCTGGTGGCCATCCTTGTCCAGTCCGAGGAACAGCATTCGTCACCTCCCCGGCCGCGGTCCGGCCGCATGCCGCTCTCCCTCCAGTCGGCGCGTTCGCGCACCAACTTGACAGCATCGGCTCTCGGCATGCCTCGGGGGTGGCCGCGTCGACAGGTTCATCCTGGCGGTGTCCGTCCGCCCACCGTGGCACAGCTCCACCACCACCGACGTTGCGCGCGATGTGGGCCTGGCACCGACGAGATCCCGCCGGACGAGCCCGATCGTCGGCGCCCCCTCGAGCGGAGCATTCCCCTGACGGGCCCTCCGTGGGGAGGGCCCACGGGTGACCGTCGGTGCGTACGTCCGACGATCCAACCCGGTACCCACCGGTCGAATCGCCCGCAGCTATTGCCTGCCCTCTACCGGCACTTACACGGGTGATCCGCACCTTGGACTGACCACACGAGAAGCCTTTCCTCGAGTGGAAGCCCAACCAGGAGGTGCGGTGTGCAGTGGAGTCCGGTGTTCGAGTGGTCGGTCGGTCCTGACGGCGAGAAGACCTATCGGGTCGGCCACGAGCTGGTGGACGAGTTCCTCGAGTTCGCGTCGGTGCGGTGTCGGCCGAGCACGGTGCGGGCCTATGCCCACGACCTGAAGGTGTTCTTCACCTTCGTCGGCAAGGAGCCTGCCGAGGTGACGCCGAAGGACGTGCTCGCCTTCATCGTCGGCCAGCAGCGGTCACGCAACGGGGTCGACAACGTGGTGCGGATGAGTGACGGTGGCTCGGGTCTGTCGGCAGTCCACGGTCAAGCGGCGGCTGGCGGCGGCGTCGAGCCTGTTCGGGTATCTGGTCCTCCGGGGCGACGCCGGGGTGTCCACCAACCCGGTCCCCCGGGGCATGCCCACCCGACGGAGCCGTCACCGCGGTCAACGCGGTGTGCCCCTCGTCAAGGGTGTGCGCCGGCTGCCCCGGATCCTGAGCCCCGACGAGGTCGAGGCGTTGCTGTCGGCGTTCCGGACCGACCGGGACCGGGCCATGGCCCAGGCCATGCTGCTCGGGGGCCTGCGTCGCGGCGAGGTGCTCGGACTGCGGCTCTCGGACCTCCTGGTCGGTGAGCGCCAGCTGTTCATCGCCGAGGGCAAGGGCGGCCACCAACGCCAGGTGCCCATCTCGCCGACCTTCTTCCAGAGCGTCGCCGACTACCTCAACGGCGAACGGCCACCCGACGCCGAGACCGACCGGGTGTTCGTGGTCCTGAAGGGACCGAGCCGGGGACAGCCGCTGTCGGTCGACGGACTGGACGAGGTGTTCAGCGCCGCCCGGGCCCGGGCCGGGCTGACGCACGGGACCTGTCACGAGCTGCGCCACACCTGCTTCACCCGCCTGAAGGAGGCGGGCATGGCCATCGAGGCCATCCAGGCCATGGCGGGACACCGGTCGATCGCCTCCACCCGGATCTACCTGCACCTGGGAGGCGACTGGCTGGCCAACGAGTATCGCCGGGCCGCCGAGGCCATCGACGCCCAGGCGAAGGTGGGGGTGGCCTCATGAGTGCCTTCGCCGTGCCCCTTCCCGAGCCCGAGCCACCCCGGCGGTCGGCCACCGCCCCTCGCCCGGAGATCACCTGGGGCGAGATCGCCCAGCGTGCGCCCCAGATGGTCTCGACCATGGCCACCTTCTTGGACCAGCAGGCCGTGTCGTCCCGACCCAGCACGGTCGGGGCCTTCGACATCGCCCTGCGGTTCTTCGCCGGTCGGGTCACGGTGTTCGACCCGACGTGCCGGTCGGTGGCCGACGTCGGCCGTCGCCACGTCGAGGACTTCAAGACCTGGCTGGCCGCCCGTCCCGGCAAGCGGGGGAAGCCGTTGTCGACCACCACGATCCGCCACCGGCTGGGACTGCTGCGGACGTTCTTCGAGCGGATCATCGAGTGGGGCTATGACGATGCCCCGGCCCGGGTGCCGATCTTCCCGGGAGACTTCCCGAAGCCCGACGAGCCGCTGCCCAAGTTCCTCGACGATCCCACCATGGCCAGGTTCATGGCCGCGGTGACGGCCGATCCCAACCCTCGCCGGCGCCTGATGGTCGAGCTGCTGGCTCGCACCGGCATGCGGGTGGGCGAGCTCGCCGCCCTGGAGGACGACGCCATGGTCCAGATCAGCGAGACCTTCTGGCTCCGCATCCCGGTCGGCAAGCTTCACAACGACCGCTACGTGCCCCTCCACCCGGTCCTCGTCGACCTCATCGACGACTACCGACGCACGAGAGGACCCAGCCGATCCGGCCGGCTCGTCGACCGGGATGACGGCCAGCCCTTCGACCGCCGGACGATCCACCGCTACGTGGTGGCGGTGGCCAAGCGGGCGGGCATCCCGCCCATCCATCCCCACCAGCTCCGCCACACCCTCGCCACCCAGGCCATCAACCGGGGCATGAGCCTGGAGGCCATCGCCGCCCTCCTCGGTCACCGGTCGATGCGGATGACGATGACCTATGCCCGCATCTCGGACCGCACCGTGTCCGACGAGTACTTCCGGGTGACCGAGGCCGTCGAGGCCAACTACGGGCGGACCGAGGCGCTGCCCGACGACGCGGCCGGGGACAACATGCGCAGGCTCGCCGCCGACCACCGCCGGATGCTCGGGAACGGCATGTGTGCACGGCCCGCTGCCCTCGACTGCTCGTTCGAGTCCGCCTGCGAGCGGTGCACCTTCTTCGAGACCGGACCGCAGTTCGTGCCGATTCTCCGACGCCAGCGGGACCACGCCGAGGAACAGGGTCAGACCGGCCGGGTGATGCTCTTTTCGAAGCTCATCGAGGACGTCGACGGCACCGGGTGACTGTGGTTCGATGGTCCCAGGTCCAGGGCCAGTGGATCACCCGTGTAACAACACGAGTGGGACACTTGTACCTGAGGGGTGGCGGCCCGGTTCCATCGCGAAGTTTGTGAACTACGCAAGCGACGTCAGGACCACTACATCAACCGGCTGAACCCGGCCACGTATAGCTACCCGATCGGGACAGCCCTCTGGATACTCCGCCTCGATCAGCGGGTACAGCGAAGCTGCGAGCACGACCTCTCCTGGCGAAGCGTGGGCCTGAAGGCGTGCGCCGACGTTGATGGCATCACCCAGCGCAGTGAAGTCCAATACGCTCTCCGATCCCACGTTGCCGACAAAGGCGACACCTGCGTTGGCAGCGACACCCAGAGGCAGTTTGGTTGCCTGCGAAGACAGTTCGAGAGCAGCTATCGCTGCCTTGCGTCGATAATCGGGACCAGCGATGCCCTCGATGAACAGACCCATGACCTCATCGCCAATCAGCTTGTCCACAATGCCTTCGTTGCGTATCAGCACTTTCGTGGCCGTGCGATAGAACTCGTTCAGACGCTCGGCGAACGCGGTGGCGTCCGACTGCTCCCCCAAAGCGGTTGAAGCTCGCACGTCGGCAAACACAACGCCGATGTCGATCTCGATGCCTCCAGGCGGCAATCGATCGAAGCAGAACTGACAGATGTTCGGACTCTTTCGAGAGGGCTTGTGCCCTAGGAGTCCGATCATTTTGCCTCCGACGCCACCAAAGGGGTTGTGGCAAAGCTTGCAGCGGGGGTCGTGGGGTAGGTGACGAAAGACCCGTTGAGCAACCTTCAGGGGTTCGTAACCCTTGACGAGTAGAGCTTCCCAGTCGTGCGGCTTCGCCACCACTGAATTATGGCTCCTCGGCACGGAGCCTGCCAGGGTCGAGATCGCCGCCCGCCGGTCCCAGAATCGGTGCTTGCAGGGGATGCCGTCATTAGCAACCCTGCCACTGAGGGGTCGGTGAGATAGCGCGCCGGTAAGGGCTTACTCTAACGGCATGATCTACCACCTGATTGGACGAAGTGATTGGGAGCGACGTGAGAAACAAGGCGAATGTGTCGAGCTTCGAGAGGGTCAGACGTTCCTGCATTGCTGCGATGCACGCCAGCTGAAGCGAGTCAGAAGCGACTTCTTTCCGGCAGGCGAAGATGTGGTTGCGCTGGTGCTCGACCCCACGCAGCTGACGGGCGAAACGAGATACGAACCAGGGTCGGCGGGTGAACCTGAACGATTCCCCCATCTCTACGGACCAATCCGTCCCGAGGACGTTGTAGAGGTAGTGCCCGTCGACTTCGACGAGATCTAGACGGAGCCTTCGTCCCAGCCCCATATCACCTGTATAACGCCGGGTAGGAGGGGACACTGAATGTCCCAACGGCCGCCTGGGTCGCCATGGTGCGATACTCCAGGACATGGACTACGGACGGGCTTTCGCTGGGGGACAACTGACGGACTTCCGTGTCGATATTGAGCGAGGCATCGTCACGTTCGTGGTGAGAGTGCTGGAGGCAACCGGGCATCGAATCTACGACGCTTCGCTTTCGGGAGTCACCGACCTCCGGATCAGAAACAGCATCCCCGTCCCCTGGAACTACGCCCTGGTAGACGGTTGCAATCTGACCCAGTCGGATCGGGGCCTTGAAGTCGAAGTCGTCCTATGGGGTGAACCCAACGGAATCTTCGCAACCTGCTCTCACTTCGACGCCGTGCTCAGACAGGACGATTGACGGAACCGTCTGGTCGCTCCGCCCTGCCCCCGATCGCCGGAAGCGTGGCGCACCTTGCCACTTCCACGGGTCACCCACTATGACCTATACGGGCCGGACGGTTCAGCCCTGGTGCCTACCGATCGCAGAAGCGATAGCGTCGCGAACAAACCGCTACCGGGGACTGGAACTCTTTACCAGAATCCAGCGACGCCCATTCCAGTGTTCAGCCAACGTCAGCCAGGATTCGGACACAGGTTTGAAGACTTCACCCACCGCCATGCAGTCAGACGCGCTCACGCACGAGACGCCGTCGAGGTACGACAACTTCTCCCCTGGCCCGTTGTGCCCGAGAGTGCCGGTCCATGTCGAGCCGTTCCAATGCTCAGTCAACGAAGGGCCGGGGGTGTTGCTGTCTCCGGCATCAGCGGGTGGAACACTACCGACCGACTCACAGAAGTTCGCACGAATGCATGAGATGCCTGACAGTGCGCCAGATCCGCGGACCGCATCGGAACTCTTTATCGCGGTCCAGGTACTCCCGTCCCACTTTACGATCTCGGTGACCGGCGATCCCCCTCCGACGAAGGCGTTTCCCGACGCGACACAGTCGCCTGTGCTCACGCACGAAATGCCGTTCATGGCCACGCCCTCAGGATCGCGCGGGGCCAGATCCGGGCTTGGCTCAATCGACCACTGGGTCCCGTCCCAGCGTTCGAAGAGCACTTCGTTAACGCCAGCTCCCCATTGATAGAAGCCGACGGCAGTGCAGGACGTCGTGCCGACGCAGGAGACACCATCCAGCGTCACGGTGAGCAGAGCGTCACCGGCGGCAGCATCTGGGGCAACTGGATTGGGGCTCGGAACCGTCGACCACTCCTGTCCGTCCCAGTGTTCGATCCCAGTCGTCAATTTCTCAGGATTGTCACCGACCGCGAAACAGTCCGAGGCGCTGACGCACGAGACGGCATTGAGCACAGTGGCGGTTCGGTCGGGGTCCGCCATCTTCTCTACGGACCAATGGGTCCCGTCCCAGTGTTCGGCCAGAAGTTCGTCCCCGTAAGAACCGACGGCTTGGCAATCTATTGCGGCAATGCACGTGACGGCTTGAAGTACACCGACTGAATGTCGTGCCGGTAGCGTGTCCGCTTGATCAGTAACGGCCCATTCGGACCCATTCCAGTGTTCGATCAGCGGATGCCCGTCGTGGCCAGTGGATCCCACAGCCTGGCAGTCGGAAGCACTGGCACAGGACACGCTTGACAGAACGTCGTTGACGACGTTGGTGGTCCTGGTCTGCGTCGATTCAGTCGCGCTAGTGGTGCCACCACAGCTCAATGCGACCAATGCAAGCAACCCTAGGAGCATCGCCCCTGAACGCCATCCGTACCAGCAAGGGGACCTCCGCACGGTCCTCAATGTTACTTCCAGCGGTTGTCATTCTCGTGGGCATTTGAGCACTCCGAGACCACAGATCAGACTACCGCCAGAGCACACCGTCGATCGGGCCGAAACCGCTGTTTGGCTGTCGTTGTAACCGTCCCACAACGCTGGGAAGGTGCGCCTGCATCTCGATCGATGTGTCCGCTATTTCCGTGTTGCCCGAGCGTGGCGACGAACCAGCACCAGCTGGATCACGCCTGCGGCTCCGAAGAGCAACGTCGAGAGGATCAGGAATGTAGTTGGTCGGTGATGGAGGGCTGCATTAAGGGCCATGATCAGAGACAGGGGCGACAACACGATCATCAGGATTGCAGGAACCGGTTGCCACGAGTTCGCCACGAGTCTCTCTCGCGCCTGCTCATTCAAGTACGCCCAGGCAATAGGGCCCAGTGCCAGTAGGAAGAACACGAATTGCCCGACACTCATCGACATCGTCCCCCCGGTTCGCACGTGGTCACCGTCCAGCTATCGACAAGGCGGTGGCACGGCTGTAGTCCCATCAGCGCATCGGCAAGGTCCGGGTTGTCGCAGGGTGCCCCCGAACACCGGGTCGGTGGGAAAGCCCATTGGGTTCAGGCAAGAGCGTGGCGAACGACCTCCATGTGTTGCTCAGCGTGGCTTCGCATGTCAGCGCCACGATCGATACCCTCCCAGCACCACGTCGAAGTGGCTGCACTGATCGAGATGCGGCACGTTCGCAGGAGGGTCTCATCAAGGTCGGCCGAGTAGAGGGCTGCCACCTCTTCGTCGAGGTGGGCCAGATCCCATTCAAGTGGGCCCAACTCGACGGTCTCAAAATCAATGAACACCGCTCTTTCGTCCACAACCAGGATGTTGAATCGGTGCGGGGAGCCGTGGAGCAGATGACATGGGCCACTCCTCGGCGCCAGAGCGGCTATTCCGTTCTTTAGAGCCCGGATGAGGAGAGAGCGGTCGTCCACGGCCAGTCCCCCGACCGTCGCGGGGTCGTCGAGAAGCTCCACCGCCGCCTCCAGCCGATTCCAGCATCGAGGGAATGTGGTCGGGTTAGGTGCCTTTGCCAGGGCAGCATGAAGGTCGCCGAGAGCAGCTGCCACCTGCGCAGCGGTCGCCCCTCCTTCGTCGGCCACGTAGTGCCAGAACGTGACCCACTTGTCTGCCACGTTGACCGGTTGAGCGACTCCGATCTCGATCGGGGGTACCACGGGGGCTCCAACCGTGGCGAGAAACGTCGCCAGTTGGAGCTCTCGGGTCGAAACATCGAGTTCCCCACCGATCTTGGCTACAACTGGGCTTGGGCACATCCATGCGACCACATTGTTCGTGGAGCGGAGGCGGACCGGCTCGACGACCTCCAGCCCCTGACCCCGGACCAGGTTCGCCACCGCAGTGATCAAATCCACAGCCCTATCGTCGCACCCGAGAAACTCGCTGGGCTATCCCATATCGCGGGGAGTGGGCGCGTTACGGATGGTCGAGTGCTTGCCCTCCGCGAATCGCCACTCTCAACAACACGTCGGGGCGTGTGGGCAACTTCAGCTTCGAGATCGACTCATGTGCGGACTGCGAGACTTGCTTCCGTGTGTCGAGTCACCAGCGACCGAAACACGTCTTCGTCAAGTGCGTTGGCGAAACTCCTCCGGGGGACGACCTGGTACGCGGAACGCTTTCCGATCCTTAGGAGGTACATGCCGTCGCGTTCGAGTGTCATTGAGAACATCGCCCACCGGTGTTGGGCACTCGTGTTCTTGGTTTGGACGCCGACTCCATCTTCGCTGAACAACAAGGTCGTAGGACCAGTATCTTCCTTCTTTCGCCACGCCCGAGCAGGAACGAACATGACCATCGCGGATAACATGAAGAACTCGAAGAGCGCGGCGCCCAGGACGATCGCGCCGCCGACAGGTGACGGCGCTACAACCAAGAGGATGGTCCCGCCGATCGCCAGCAGCACGATGCCAATCGTCGTCCAACGGTTGAACAGCGCCCGTCGAATCTGCCACCGGAAGATCGGCAGCGCCTCTTCTCGCGTGAGCAAGAACTCCACTCGGACGGCGCTCGATGGGCCGCCGGCATCCACGTCGTCGCTCATTGCACCTCCTCACTTGATCAGTTGACGGTCGTGGTCACTGACGATAGTGAAGGCTTCTCACCGTCCCATACCGCCCGCTCGGGGGGCGCGCCGACTCGAGGACGATCACACCGGACTAAGGACCCTGTACGCCCGCCCACAGTCCCCTGTCGGGTGATGGAGGCGCCGCCGAGTCACTTCGCTCTTGGACGCCATTGCCATCCTCGAAGGGTACCTACCGAGCGACAGGCCGTCCCCTGGCGCCGGGTCAGAGTCGCGCTGACGACTGTCCCTCAGGGTCCACCGCCTACCGGCTGGTCCTCAATAGCTTCGGGAGCACTGGAGGATTCGGCCTGACTGTGGTCATGAGGCGCCCTCGGGCGTCGTCGACCGGCCCTTCCAGTCAGCACAACGACAACGGCACGCCCCGTCTCCGAGGTGGGTGATTGGTCGGGATTGTTGGCGCAATCCTGACCGCCCGTCGCTCCGATCCGAGACGGCCGTGCCACCCCTCAACCGCTTAAGGAAGGAAGGGATGGCCATGACCATCGTAGAAGCTCCCCCCGGCATCACGGGTGGTGTCGACACCCACCTCGATGTCCATGTTGCCGCAGCACTCGATCCGCTGGGCCGACTTATCAGCACCGAGTCCTTCGCCACCGACGCCGCCGGCTACAAGGCGCTGCTCTCCTGGCTGCGAGGGCTTCGGACACGTCGACCGGATCGGCGTCGAGGGCACCGGCTCCTATGGCGTGGGGCTCGCCCGGTTCCTGCGCCGGCGGGGCATCGACGTCATCGAGGTGAACCGGCCCAACCGCCAGGCCCGCCGCAACCACGGCAAGTCCGACTCGCTTGACGCGGTCGAGGCAGCCCGGGCCGTCCTCGGCGGCCGGGCAGCAGGCATGGACAAGACCAAGGACGGCGACGTCGAAGGCCATCCGGGTGCTGGTGGTGGCCAAGCGGTCCGCGCGCCAGGCCCGGGTCAAGGCCATCGTCCAGATGCGCCACCTGGTCATCACCGCCCCTGACCAGCTGCGATCCCGCCTGAAGGGTCGAACCGTGACAGCCCTCGTGGCCGAGTGCGCCCGGCTGCGGGCCGACCGCTCGCCGACCCGGTGACGGCGGCCACCAAGGCGTCGCTGTCCTCCCTGGCCCACCGGGTCCAGGCGCTCGAGGCCGAGCTGGCCGACGCTCGACGAGAAGATCGCGACCCTGCTCGCAGCGCCACCGCTCCCGACCTGCTGGCCCGGTTCGGGGTCGGGCCCGACACGGCCGCCGCCCTCCTCGTGGCAGCGGGCGACAATCCCGAGCGGCTGCACTCCGAGGCCGCGTGGGCCCAGCTCTGCGGCGTGGCCCCCATGCCGGCCGACTCGGGCAAGAGTCGCCGGCCACCTCCGCCGGCACAACGGCGGGGACCGCCAGGCCAACAGCGCGCTGTGGCGCATCGTCATGGTGCGCATCGCCCACGATCCCGAGACCACCCACTACTTCGAGCGACGGGTGAAGGAGGGTCGCACCAAGCGTGACGTCATCCGGATCCTGAAGCGCTACGTCGCACGCGAGGTCTATCGCTACCTGCCTCGCGGCTGACATCCCCGGGCCGCGGGTCTGGCTCACCCCCTAACTGTCGCCCCTCGGGGCTGGCTTACCGGCGACCCGCCGACCCGCGCCCGGGATGACTACCACGAAGAGACGCGTGACTTCATAAGAGCGTGCCCTCGCAGCGACGAGTGGCTCATCATTGTTGTGTCCGCTGTCTTCACCCCGGAGCCCCTCGAAGGGGCTTGACATTGATAGGAGCGTCGCCGGGAGCAGGTGCAGCGAAACTGCTCGGCGCCGACGGTTCTCTATAGAGTCGGGTTTCGGTGATGGACCAATCCGGTGGCGAAGGTTTCGATGCGTGGTGCTCCGATGGGCGCCACACGAGGTGCAAGCACATCACGCACGCACTGATCGACGAACCCGGTGATCAGGTGCATCTGGAGCGAAGTGCAGAGAGCGCATTGTGCACGTGTCCCTGCCACGCCGAATGTCCGATGACGGCCTCTGGACTGACGTCCGACTGGCCAGAGGCCTGCACTTGTCCCGGCACGGCCGATTACGTGCGTAGAGATCCAGACACGACCTTGAACCTCGGCGAGGTCATCCGATCCGCTAGAGATGTAGGAAGACGCAAGAAGGAGGCGAAGGAAGCGCTGCGGCTGGAGGCGATGGGTAAGTCCGTCGACGAAGTCGACGAGATGATCGATCCGATCTGGACAGGTCACGGCCTGCCGGTGCCGTCCAGCATGGCCCGACCATGGATCATCGAACACGCACGCAACCCGCCCGGATACGCCGCTCGGTTCCACGCGACCACCGATTTCCTTGCGGGGACCAGCAGATTCCTGGCTGGGATCGTTTGGCATGATTCGCAACGACTCGAGGACGGATTCCGAAGACGCAAACGAGCAGTCGTTGCCCTTCGAGATCCGAGCCGGCGCCGGTTCTGTCGAGGTCGCACTCGCAGACGGAGCCGAGGACCTGATCGGTTCGCTGACTGATGGAGTCTTCACGTCCCATCTGGCTTCGACGGCAAAGGTGGCACTCCGGATGACCGGCGGATCGGTCGAGGTCTGGAGTTTCGACGAAAGGCACGTCGTTGCTCCCAGACACCTCGGCTCGGTGCCGAACGAGGAAGCGCACCGGTATCTGCCGTTCTTGAGGGCTGCGGAGCGGGTGGGCCAGGTGCTGGTGTGTCCGGCGGTGCGGATGGACGGTCCTGATGGACGGTGGCACCTGCATGTGAGGTTGCCGCTGACCAACGCCGGGTGATCTCCTCGACTGTCACCTAACGATGCTCCTATGGACTGTCAAGAGCGAATTGCTGACGCGGTAGTGCGTGCGAAGACCTCCCGCGCCACGTAGCGCTTGAGGCAGCGGACTGCCTCCTTCTTCGTCCGACCTTCCTTCATTCGGCGCTCGATGTAGTGCTGGGTTCGTCGGGTCACAGACCATCCGGGTGAGCACGATGTGCCACAGCGCCGAGTTGGCCTGGCGGTCGCCACCGCGGTTGAGTCGATGCCGTTCGTGCTTGCCGCTGCTCGCGTCGATCGGCGACACGCCGCAGAGATGAGCGAAGGTCGACTCGCTTTTCAGCCGTTCGGGGTTGTCGCCGGCTGCGACCAAGAGGGCGGAGGCGACGTCGGTTCCGACGCCGTCGATGGCGATCGAGCTCTGGGGCGGTCTCGGCGACGAGCGCCTTCAAGCAGTCGCGTCGATCTCGCTTGACCTCTTCTTCGAAGGCGATGGCCCGTCGAGCGAGCGTCCGAAGCGTGCAGCTTGGTGAGCGAGACGACGTCGCGTCTGTCCGGCGGGGCGATAGGCGCTGCAGCGTTTGAGCACCTGGTAGATGCTGAAGGTCACGAAGCTCGGCACGGAGCTCTCGGGTGCAGTCGAGATGAGGCTGCGCATCTGGTTGATGCGCCTGGGTGCGGCCCTGCGAGCTGAGGACCGGGCGACCCGCAGTACCCGCATGGCCTCGACGTTTCCGTCCCTTGTCTTGGCTGACCGTTCGCCTCGCCGCCTTGGGCGGCCCGGGCAGCGGCGACGGCGTCTTCGGGATCGGACTTTCCTCGGCGCCGCCGACGCTGACGATTCGGCCGGTCGACTTCGACGACGCGGACCTCGTCGCCATGCAGGTGGCGGGTGAGCCCGGCGCCATAGCTGCCGGTGCCCTTCGACGCCGACGAGCTCGACCGTCGCCGAAGCTCTCGAGCCAGCGCGAGCAGTTCGCGATAGCCGGCGGCCGTTGGTCGCAAAGCTTTCGACGCCGAGCAGGGCTCCTCGTTCATCGAGTGCTGCCGCGACATGGACGTCGAGGTGCGTGTCGACACCTCCGGTGATCCGTCGCGCGATAGTGGTCATCGTCATCCCTTCCTTGTCGATGGGGTGGGTGGCACCGCACCGAGCGGACGACGGACAGGACAGCGATGGGCCTGTGCGGCAGGCTCCTATGAGGTCACTCCGTCCAACCGATGGGTGTCGGGCGAGTGTCCGAGCCGGGCCGACGGATCGTCTTCAGGACAGTCCGAAAGGACGTCAGCCGGTATTCGATGGAGTCAGACCTGGCTCGGGCACTCACCCACACGCTGACCAGTTCTCCATCACGAAGTGGTGGACCGTCAGCGCCTATCGTCAATCCTCGCTGCCGGGTGTGCGTGACTCCGGCGCGCATCGGGGCGTGTGGACAACTGGACACTGCAACTCTGATGGACCTGATTGAACTGTTACAGTCATCCACTGTGAGACGGCGGAGGAGCGCACTGCTGGCGGGGCAGCGATATGCATCTTCGCCTCCGGAATTGCAGGCTGCGGTGCAGTGCAGGGATTCAGGGCCGTCAATGACCTCACGCAGGCGAACACCAAGGCCCCTTCGGTCTGCTCGAAGGCGCACGCTGAGACGACACTTGCGACAGCGGTCTTGGCTGGCTACGCAGCGGAGCAATTGCGATCGGCAGACCGGATCCACACCCGTGGTCACGCATGGCGTCTACCGTCATCTTCCAATGTTATGGAAGCCCTCCGACTGGCAACGGGATCTTCGTGGATGCACAGGGGCAGAAGACGATAGCTCCGCCCCTGGCTGCCCGAAGCAGCAAGCAATGTACGCATACGTCCACGGGCGTCGTATGTGCACTATCGAGTTCGGCCACTCCTGTGAACTCCTAGCTGGGGGCAGTAAGCCCTGTCCCAGGTCGCCGGGTGTGTGTCGGTGCCGGTTACCTCAGTCGCTCCATCTCGCCATCCGGTGACCAAATCGCCGTAACCGAGCCGTCAGTTTCCCGGGGAAGACGCGCCGCTTCTGCATCTGATACGAAACGAGCAAGCCCGATGGGCCTTGAACCTCGCAGACCCGAGAGTAGATGCCGGGAGACGAGCTGACCAGCGGCACTCTTTGCCATCACGGTTGGATTCGTCGAACGCATCTCATCCACATTTCCCTTCGTCACGATTCTCCGACCCTTGCCGTCCGTGTCGCCTGGCCTTATCCACCGATTAGGGGTGTAATCGAATCTGGTGAGCCGGACAACGGTGCCATCTCGGCGCCACACGTACGGATACCACCCGCTGAATCTCGTGGTGCCGACAGATGCATTCCGGAAGAGGAGGCCGACTCCCGCGATCTCATCCACCGGGATTCGGACTGTCGAGAAGAGACCTGGAATGAAGAGGTCATCATGAGTGATCCGAATCGGTCTGAACGCAGCGAATGCCAAGAGCAGGAATCCGAGCCACACCAGGACTGCGACAATGGTGGCAAAGATCGCACCACCGTATAGCGGCTTTGGGGCATCGACAATGAGAATGGCGATGTACATAAGCACGCAAGAGAAACAAGCAAGGAACCAGAGCGCCATCCATTGCCACCGACCGCGGGGCCGGTACCGAATCACCGGATCGGGCAGCGAATGCGAATCCACGGCGACATCATGCCCCACTGCTACAGCCGCCCTCGCATTCTGTGCTGCAACGGGACATTGCCGGCTGCACCCAGCTTCCGCCCCCGCCCCTAGCGAAGGGTAGGTGGGACACTGTATCGGTCTTCGGCTGGCGACCAAACGCCTGGCTACGCTTCCAGGATGCCGACTCGGCGTATCAGTGGCCTCCTGCTTATCTTCGGCTACCTCGGCGTAATCGCTGGCACCGTGGCGTGGGCCATTTCGTACTGGAATCAGCCATAGAAGGAAGGTGAGATCTTCCAGGTTGCACTGGCCCTCGGAATCGGACTCGCTGGTCTTTCCTGTTGGCGTTCGACGGCCGCCAGTCGAGCTTCCGATGCCCCGATGACGGCTGTCCGTGTTCCGACCCGACTCATGGCCGGTACAGGGCTGGTCTTCGCTGGAGCTCTTGCTGCGCTGACCTACCAGACCTACGACAATCACCGCGAACTTCTTGGGTCCAGCCACACGGCGGCGGTTCTGTATCCGCACTACCGGCTGATCATCGCCGGAGGATCTGTATTCGTGGTCGGATTGCTGTTGGCGGCCATTGGCTTCTTGGTGCTCGGGGGTAGATCACGTCCCACGCTGTGGAGTCACTCAGAGCCTGAGCTTCTTCGACGCTGAGGTCGTTGTGTCATCAGGTCTGCGCGGTGGCGACCTCCAGTTCGTTCGGGGTCGATGACGTCCGCAGCTGGGCCATGGACTCCTCGGAGAGGTAGCGGCGCTCGGCCACCAGCCACTCGTCGTGCTGTTCGACGCAGACCGCGGTGATGAGCCGGAGCGCCGCGGCGTCGTTGGGGAAGATGCCGACGACCCGGGTGCGCCGCTTGATCTCGGCGTTGACGCGCTCGAGCGGGTTGGTCGACCAGATCTTGGTCCAGTGCGCCGGGGGGAACGAGGCGAAGGCGGTGAGCTCGTCGGCGGTGTCGAGGAGCGGCGGCGACCATCGGGAACTGGCGTTCCAGCGTGTTGGCGACCTCGTCCAGCTGGCGGGTGACGTGGTCGGCGTCGGGCTGGGCGAAGATCGTGCGGATGGCGGCGGCCACCATCTGGGCCTGGGTCCTGGGGACCTGGCCAGAACGTTGCGCATGAAGTGGACCCGGCAGCGCTGCCAGGACGCCCCGACGAACACCTTGGCGATGGCGCTCTTGAGTCCGAGGTGGTGGTCGGAGACGACGAGCTCGACGCCGCGCAGGCCCCGCTCCCGC
The DNA here is from genome assembly GCA_963814655.1 of uncultured Acidimicrobiales bacterium. GTDB lineage: Bacteria > Actinomycetota > Acidimicrobiia > Acidimicrobiales > RAAP-2 > Bog-756. The sequence continues at coordinate 435,443 of CAWFDU010000001.1, forward strand.
AGGCGCTGGAGGAACTCGGTCCAGAAGACCCCGTCCTCGGAGTCGCCGATGGCGAGGCCGAGCACCTCCCGGTCCCCGGTCGCGGCGACCCCGGTGGCGACCACCACGGCCCGGGACACCACCCGGCCGGCCACCCGGGCCTTCACGTAGGTGGCGTCGCAGAACACGTAGGGGAAGGCCACGTGGTCGAGCGGTCGGGTGCGGAAGGCCTCGAGCTCGGTGTCCATCTCGGCGCAGATCCGCGACACCTCGGACTTGGAGATGCCGGCGTCGATGCCGAGGGCCTGGACCAGGTCGTCGACCTTGCTCGTCGACACCCCGTGGACGTAGGCCTCCATGACCACCGCGTAGAGGGCCTGGTCGATCCGCCGGCGGCGCTCGAGGAGCGGGGGAAGAAGCTGCCCGTGCGCAGCTTCGGGATCGTCAGCTCCAGGTCGCCGGCCTTGGTGGACAGCTTCCTCGTGCGGGTGCCGTTGCGCCGGGTGGTGCGGCGATCGAGCGCTCGTGGGCTCCGCGCCGATCACCTCGGTGGCCTCGGCGTCGATGAGTTCCTGGTAGAGCCAGGCGACCATCTCCCGCACCACGTCGAGATCGGGACGGTCGGTGAGTGCGTCGAGCAGCGCGGACGGGTCAAACTCTTGGTGGGTCACCGGAGTGGTCGTTCCGTCGTGCTTTGCTAGGGACACGTCGAGGATGCTCCGATGGCCCGACCTTCAGGCGGACGCTCCAAGTGACACCACTTCAGGGGACGTCAACGGTGCGGGAAGCCGACGGGCCTTGCGGCCCCACCCAATGGAACGGGTACATATGCGCTTCGGTCCCACCCACAGTCATTGCCTGCCCTCTACCGGCACTTACACGAGTGGGACACCCACCACGCCCCTCGACGAAGTCAGTTTGGAACAGCCTCCGTTGGAGGTCTTGAGATACCGTGGCGTGGGTGAGATTCCGTCCGGCGGAACGGCACAGCATGGACAGCGCCACAGGGCAGCAGGTGTTTCGGAGCGATCCCCGATTTGCCTTCTGGTGCGGCGCTCTACTGCTGGTCGTGAGTGTGGCTCTTTTCGTAGTCATCGGGCTAGTGCTCGCAGGACTTGTCAATGGTCGGTCTGATCTGGGGGACCTGTTGTTCCTCCTGGCAGCGGGAGTCTTCTGCTGTTGGCTGGGCGCCCGCTCATTCCGCGTGGGGGTCTACGTCGGTCCGGGAGGTCTGCGTTGTACAACAATTGGTTCCGCACCCGGACCCTGCGCCGCCAGGAGATCACGGAGATCAACCTCAAGCAGAGGCATGAAGGTGAGGCGGGGCTCCATTGGCGACCATTGGTGGAACTCGTGGACGGCTCCAGCATCTGGATTGCGGCTATCGACTGTGGCAGGGCGGGCCCGACCGAGATCCCCATGTCGGACAGGGCCGCGCTCGTGGACGAGATCCGTCGGCTCCTCGACGTCGGCGGTGGCACTGAGTACCCTGGCCTCCGTTCTACTGACTGATGGATGGATCGAGTCGAGGGCATCTATCGTGCCCGAATGCCACGGACCCTGCATCGGGATTCGGATCCAACTAGGACCAAGACAGTGGAAGCCGAGCGCACGCTCAGGGCAGCTGCCCCTGAACGCCGGGACTGCGACCCACTGCAGCACTCAGGGATGCGCTCGGCTTTCGCCTATGCCACACTTCGACCGACGGTGTCGAGGTGTGCAAGGAGCTGCGTGGATACGTCGATTCCGCGCTACCTGCGTCTCGGAGTGGTAGGCATTGCGTGCTTCACGGCACTTGCTGCGTGCAGCTCGTTCACAACGTCAACCTCGCATCAGACACCTGAGACCCTCGCATCCACACCCACCACACTCGTCGGAACGCCCAGGTCGCCGGCTGAGCTGTCAACACCAAGGGCAGCACTTTGGGCGTGCAAGTACGTGACCGCATTGGAACACCTCGCCAACGACGGAACAGGTTCGAAGCTAGCGGCGCAATCGACCTTCGACGCAGCCCGAATCGCCGTCTTCGCTTCGGCCGCCCCCGCCGCCGATTCGCCTTACGCGGCGATCCACAATGACGCTCAAGATCTCCTCTCTTACTCGAATTCGAGCGTCAACTGGTCCGAGCAGTCCGGCTTCTTTCGCAGCCAACCTCTGCATAAGGTCTCCGACGACTGCCGGACACTGGCCATCACCGCAATCCCCGTCGGACAGTGACTCCCACCCCCCGCCCCTAAACGCCGGGTCGGTCATCCCAATCGATTGTTGGGATCGTCGATGGATGCGAGCCTCCGTAGCGCTCGTTTGGTCTCTTCGTCTTCAGGACCCAATGTGCGAAGGCGAACTTCGACGACATGGACCACCAGGGGTCGAGCTTCATCTGCCAAACCCGAGTTCATCAAATTCGCTGCCAGCCGCTCTTCATACTTGAGCGTGTGGATGTCATCTGGCCCCCGATGTCGGTGGTAAGCATCTGCGGCTCCCTCCCAAAACACTCTTGCTTCGGCAAGCCTGCCCAACTTCTCCAGGGTCTCGGCCACATCGCCTCGGGCATTCGCGGTCGGACCACCATCGACGCCATGTACCCGTATCTGTCTGTCAAGCAACTCTTGGCGGCGTTCGAGAGCCCATTCGGACCCTTCCCATGCTTCGATCCTCTCCGCAACCCTCTCAGCCCACCGACCTGATGCCTTCATCGGACCGGTCAAGGAGCCGACCCATTCTCCCTTTCCACCAAGTTCTCCGAGAATCAGCCATCATCCGACACTATGGCGTGGCCAAGCGTGCGCATTGCCCCAAAACACCGGATCTGCCGCTTCCGTCGATCTCCACATGGTTGTCTTGCTCGTTTGTGCGCCGACCCGGCATCGTCCACCAGACTAGGGCTGCTCTTGATCACGCACTCACATCAGAAGGACGGGACCATGGACGACCTCTCATCCCTCCCACAGGCCGACCAGGATGCCATCGGCGTCACACTCATGGCGCTGCTCAGCGGATTCCAGGAGCGCAATGCCGACAAGTTGGTCGGCGTGTACAGCGTCGATGCCGACTGGGTCAATGCGTTCGGAAGCGTCAAGCGGGGAGGGGACGAGATCGTTGAGTATCTCCGGGGCCTATTTGCAGATGACAACTTCAATGCTGGCTCCCTGAAAGCTCCGCCTGACACGAGCTTCCGGGTGCTCACCCCGAGGTTCTCCTCGTCAACGCCCATTTGCAGGTCGAGGGCCAGAAGCTGGTCGGTGGAGGTGAAATCGAGGTTCGTGACAACCATTCGCTACGTGTACTCCAGCGCCAGCCTGATGGCCGGTGGCTCATCGTGTCGGAGATGTACAACGACGCCAACCAGGAGACGACCTACGAAGGCCATTCCTGAGAGGGTGCCCCTGATCGCTTAATACACATGTGAACCTTCTGGCATCTCAGTGCATTCTGTTCAGCACTGGGAGCATGCCCGGATGAGCCCATTCCCTGTCCTGGTCCGCACCTCCTCACCGGCCGGAGGGACCCGCTTCCGATTGGGTGATCCGCTTGTCGACTCCTATCTGGAATTCGTGGCCGGACGGTCTCGGCCGAACACACTGCGGGCGGTCGCCTTCGACCTGAAGACGTTCTTCACGGTCGTCGACAAGGACCCGGTTGCCGTGCACCCGGCCAACGTCTTCGAATTCCTGGCCGACCAACGAGGTGATCGCACCGTGGTCCGGATCTCCGACGGCGAGTCGGGACTGTCGGCCCGGACCATCGCCCGGCGGCTGTCGTCCGTGTCTGGCTTCTACGCGTATCTGGTGGCTCGGGGCGACACCACGGTGGAGGCGAATCCAGTGCCGAAGGGGCTCTCCACCCGCCGGCGGGGCGGTCGGGTCCGGACGGTGCCCCTGGTCCGGGTGCCCCGCACGTTGCCCAAGATCCTGTCGCCCGGTGAGGTCGACACGTTGGTGGGTGCGATGCGCACGCATCGTGACCGGGCCATGGTCTTCGCCATGGTGTGGGCGGCCTGCGCCGTTGTGAGGTGCTCGGATTGCGGCTGTCGGACATCCAGGTGGCCGAACGGTTGGTGTTCGTCACCGAGGGCAAGGGCGGCCACCAGCGGGTGGTGCCCATCTCCAACGCCTTCTTCGCCGAACTGGGCGAGTATCTGGTCAACGAACGGCCAAAGGACGCCTCGACGATGGGGGTCTTCGTGACCCTGAAGGGTCCGAGCCGGGGGCAAGGGCTGAGCGCTCAAGGAGTGGAGACCATCTTCTTGAGTGCCCGGCAGCGGGCCGGACTCGAGCGGGCCACCTGTCATCAGCTCCGCCACACCTGCCTCACCCGACTGCGAGAAGCAGGCATGGCCTTGGAGGCGGTTGAGGCCCAGGCCGGACACGTCTCCA
>CAWFDU010000002.1:0-247500 GCA_963814655.1 uncultured Acidimicrobiales bacterium
CCTATGGCGCCGGGCTCACTCGCCACCTCCACGTCCAGGGCATCCGAGTGGTCGAGGTCGACCGACCCAACCGCCACCGCCGCCGTCGGCACGGAAAGTCGGATCCCCCAGACGCCATCTCGGCAGCACGAGCGCTGGGGGCGATGCCACCGGTGAGGCCAAGACCAGGGACGGAAACGTGGAGGCCATGCGGGTATTGAGGGTGGCCCGGGCATCGGCCCGGAAAGGTCGGGGCCAAGCCCTGAACCAGATGCGCGCCTGATCTCGACCGGTCCCGACTGCATCCGGGCCGAGCTGCGGGGGCTCAACGTCTACCGGATGCTGGAACGGGCGTCGTCCTATCGACCGGGCAACAAGCGGGCCCTGGTGTCGATCAACAAGTTCACTCTGCGCATGTTGGCCCGACGGGCCATGGAGCTCGAGGACGAGATGGCCGAGATCGACGCCATCCTGAAGGTGATGGTGGTCGAGACCGCCCCGAGCTGTCGCAATGTCCGGCGTCGGCACCGACGTGGCTTCCGCATTGCTCGTCGCCGCCGGCGACAACCCCGAGCGGCTACGCAACGAGGCGAGCTTCGCCCACCTCTGCGGCACCAGCCCGATCGATGCCAGCAGTGGGAAGAACCAACGTCATCGTCTCAATCGAAGTGGGGATCGTCAGGCCAACTCCGCGCTCTGGCACATCGTGATCACCAGGATGGTGTCGGATCCCCGGACGCGTCACTACATCGAGCGGCGGATGAAGGAAGGCCAGACGAAGAAGGAGGCCGTCCGGTGCCTCAAGCGCTACATCGCACGGGAGGTCTAAACAATCTACCAATCGAAGATCTCGCCCTTGACAGCCCATAGGAGCATCGTTGTGGCACATTTAGCCCAGGAAGGGCGTGTGGAACGCTTAGGCGCCGCCCGGCAGCGTGGGTTCGGACGCCGAAAGGACCCGGTTGAGGAGATCACGACCGTTGCCGGTGATCAAATACTGCGGACCCTGCGCCGGGCCGATGGCTTCGTCCTGGATTAGACCCTCGCTCGCGAGCACTGCGACAAGCTGCACCGCGAACTCGCCGAACTCTGGGACCGCTTCGACTATGTCCGAGACTTCCCATCCATGGATCAGGGCGCGGTTGATGATCCCGCGTTGCTGGGGAAGGCTCTCGCCGATCACCTGCAACACCCGAATATGCGGAGCTTCGAGCCTGGCCAGAGTCCGTAAAAATTGACCTCCTGTTGAAAAACGGCCTCGTCTTGAGTCAGCACTCCCTTCGCCAAGGCCCAGCCCAAGGCGATGAGCTTCGGGTCGAAGTTCGATCGGGCGGAGGCGTCGATGACGTCGCCGACGAACATCTCTCGGGCGCCATCGTCGCCGACAGCATCAAGCACTTCGTCGAAAGGCATCTCACCCTCCTCGGAGGCCGCAGACGCCGTGAGCAAGACGCTGCGGGTGCGGCGAGCAAATACCCGGTCCATCGCACGAGGGAGCCACGCCTGGATTCCGGCGGCAGTGCCGGCAATTGGTACCGCCATCGCTGGATGAGCGGCGGCCAATGCTGTGGCAAAGGCGGCGAGACCTCCACCGACAGCGGACTCCATGGCTGTACTGGGAACATCACTGCCGCCGCGCTCCTCAAGTCGGCCTGGCCGCTCAAAAGTCATAGACCGAGTCTGGCAGAGCGCATGACACGGACCCGGCAAGATGGGACACGTAGTCCAGGGGTCATATGGCTCTAGTGGACGCTTGGCAGCTGGCTCGCTGACCCTGATACCGGCAACCCCTGACTCACCTGGACATTAGCGTTCGAGACGAGTGCCATAACTCTGCTCATCGAGCCCGACGTCCCTCCAGGAAGATACCGTGACCGACCCGCCCAGCTACGCCGACCGCTCCGGCTTCATCCGGCATCAACGCACACGAGCTCGATCGCCTACAGGAGCTTTCAGCCGGGCAAGACGGGCGCAGCGCTCGACTGCGCGAGGCGAGAGATCGAATCAGTTCGCATCCATTCGCGGTGTCACATCGCCAGCAAGACATGCTGCGAGTTGGGCTGGAGGAGGTCCTTATCCCCAACGCACGCCAGCTGAGCGACCTCCTGGCGGCATCGGCGACGAGTTTCGAGCTGGCCATGGAGCTTGTTCAGAACGTGCGACGTCTGTCGCTGCCGAACAGTTCCGCTCAGCTCGCCCAGCACCTCCACAACTACACCGCCGCCGCCTACACGCTCAGCGAGCACCTGAAGACGATCATGAATGTCCGTCGAAGAGGAGCAAGAGGATCGCCGACCCGCTCGCCGCTCCATTGGCCGCGAAGAAGGCTGAGTTGCTCAGTTCCCCGGTGGTTGAGTTCGCCGTTCAGCTGCGGGGATTCATCCAGCACGTTGCTCACGTACCGGTTACAACGAGCCTCTCTGTGGATGGGGTCAATACCCCCGAGCGATCGTTCAAGAGCGAGATTCGACTGGACGCTGGAGAGCTCCAACGAGGGAGTCGATGGGAAGGCAAAGCACAAGCGGCTTCCTCGCCCACCGAGAGTGGGTGGAGCTCCGTCCGGTCGTGGATACCTACACGTCGAAGTTGGCCGTTCTGTACCGGTGGTTCATCCAACAGCTCATTGAGGAGGTTGAGCCACTACGGGGAGAACACGACCAGTTGATCGTGGAGTTCAACGCCCTCCTTACGGGAACCGACTTGGAGGTGGCTCGTGCCCTTACCGACGAGACCACCAAGCAGAGGCTATCGACCGCCCCGCCGAACTGGACTCGTCCGACAGACAACCCTCCACCGCTCTCGTAGTTCTCTGACCCGGTATCCCGAGCGGACAATCCGTGGCCGACATTCGCCAGCATCCAGCGTTATACGTGTAATCCGTGTCAAGTCGGAGCCTCGGTCCTTGGCGACGAGGCCGTCGAAGAGCTGAGCCCGGTCCTTCTGTCCGTTGTTGCGGGCGTGATCGCGCTGACGGAGCAGGACGGGCACGAACTCCGGGCCGGTGCGGAAGTAGGCGCAGGTCTCGCAGGCCGACTCCATGCGGCAGTCGAGCTCGACCGGCCGGGTGCACATGCCGTTGCCGAGCATGCGGGCTGGGACTCTGGCGGAGGCGGGCCATGGCCGCAGTCTCGATCTCGGCCGGCAGGGCTGTCGTCGGTGACCCGCCGTGTTGTAGAGCGCATCGATCTGGTCCATGACCGATGCGTATTCGTCGGCCACCACCCGGTCGGCGATGCGGGCATAGACGAGGGTCATGTCCATCGACCGGTGACCGAGCAGTGCGGCGATGGCCTCGAGGCGCATGCCCCGGTTGATGGCTTGGGTGGCCAGGGTGTGACGCAGTTGGTGGGGATGGACGTTGCCGATACCGGCCTTCTTCGCCGTGGTGGCCACGATCCGGTGGACGGTGCGTCGGTCGATCGGCGAGTGGTCGTCGGCCATCAGCCGCTTCTGGGCCCGGATGTGACTCGCTGTTGTCCGCCGTCCACGCGGCCAGCAGCACCACCAGCTCGGGGTGGAGGGGGATGAACCGGTCGTTGCGAAGCTTGCCGACCGGGATCCGCAGCCAGTGGGACCCGTCGAGCAACGTGACGGCGTCGGCGGCCAGGTCGCAGAGCTCACTGGCCCGCATGCCGGTGCGGGCCAGCATCTCGATCACCAGCCGATAGCGAGGGAGTCGGTGGGCCCGGGCGGCCGCCATCAGCTTGGCCGCGTCCTGGTCGTTCAAGAACTTGGGCAGCGGATCGGGTCGGGGAGCGATGTCTCCGTGGAAGAGCGGGTTCTCGCTGGTGGGCGTCGGTCCAGTCCCACTCGATGAGGCGCTCGAAGAAGATCCGGATCATCCGCAGCCGATGGCGTTGGGTGTTCTTGGCCAGGGTCCGTCCCTTGCCCGGGCTGGGCGGCCAGCCACACCTTGTAGTCCTCGATGTGGGTCCGGGTGATGCCGGCCACCGTCGGTCACGTCGGTCTCGGCCGCCATCCAGCGGGCCAGCTGGCGCAGCGTGGTGTCGGCCACCTCCACGCTGCGTGGGGCGAGGAAGGTGGTGAGCTGGACCAGGTAGCGGCCCATGGTGGCGGCCAGCTGGGGCGGCTGGCCGCCAGCACGGCCCATTCCCGGTCGGACGCGTTCTTCGGGATCCAGGGCTCGGGGGCGACATGGGCGATGCTCATGGGCACCTCCAGGGCGAGCAGCTCGGCGGCATGCCCGGCATCGATGGCTCAGATGGCCGGCGGTACTCGTTGGCCAGCCAGTCGTTGGTCAGGTGCAGGTAGACCCGGGTCGACTCGATGGAGACGTGACCGGCCTGGGCCTGGACGGCTTCCAGAGCCATGCCCGCCTCCCGCAGTCGGGTGAGACAGGTGTGGCGGAGCTGGTGGCAGGTGGCCCGCTCGAGGCCGGCCCGCTGGCGGGCGCCACGCATGATCACGTCCACCCCGTCGGCCGTCAGGCCTTTGCCCCGGCTCGGGCCCTTCAGGGCCACGAAGACCCGGTCGGTCGAAGCGTCCCTCGGCCGCTCGTGCCGCAGGTACTCACCCACCTCGGTGAAGAAGGTGTTGGAGATGGGCACGACCCGCTGGTGGCCGCCCTTGCCCTCGGCGATGAACAGCGAGCGCTCGGCCACCTGGATGTCGGCAGCCGCAGCCCGAGCACCTCGCACCGCCGCAGGCCGCCCAGCACCATGGCGAAGACCATGGCCCGGTCCCGATGGGTGCGCAGCGCACCGACCAGTGCGTCGACCTCGCCGGGCGACAGGATCTTGGGCAACGTGCGGGGCACCCGCACCAGCGGCAGCGTCCGGACCCGCCCGCCGCGCCGTCGGGTCGACAGCCCTCCGGGCACCGGGTTCGTCTCGACCGGCGTGTCGCCCCGGGCGACCACGTAGGCGTAGAAGCCCGACACCGACGACAGCCGGCGGGCGATCGTGCGAGCCGACAGCCCCGACTCGCCGTCGGTCAGCCGCACCACGGTCCGGTCACCGCGTTGGTGGGCCAGGAAGTCGAAGACGTCGGCGGCGACGACGTCGACCGGGTCCTTGTCGACGACGGTGAAGAACGCCTTCAGGTCGAAGGCGACTGCCCGCAGCGTGTTCGGCCGGGCCCGCCCGGCCACGAACTCCAGATAGGATCAACCAGCGGATCGCCGAGCGAAGTCGGGTCTCTCCAGCCGGTCGAGGACGTGCGGACAAGGACGGGGAAGGGGCTCATCCGGGCACGCTCCCAGCGCTGGACAGAAAGCACTGAGATGCCAGATGGATCACACGTGTATTAAGCGTTCGGGGACAGGGGATGGTTGACCTCACATCCCTCCGCTGTCCGGTCGCTTGGTACTGTCGATTGCATGAGTTCGATGAAGGGCGTCAGGGCTCAAGCTCGGTCCGCTGCGAAGTCGAAATGGGAGCAGTATCCGTCGCTCCCAGGAGTTCGACTGGGTTGGAGGCGATCGGGATGGCAGCGCTATGAGCTCACAACTGACAATGGTTCCGTCTGGGCGGAGGTGCGCCTGACGGCGAACGGTTTTGGCTCCTATTTGAGGTCCAGTTCCTATCGCCTTGTCAGTTCCAATGGCCACACGTACGAGATCCGCAAACTCGGCCCAGCATCGGGTTTTGGAATCGAGCTTGTCAATGTCGCGGGCGAAAAGGTCTTGGTGAGGACCGGTCAGCACTCCATGAGGCGGTCCGGGTCGATCGTGAGGGTCCATGATGACACATATCGATTCCCCGTGAGTTGTTCGAAGAGATCCGATTCAGTGATGATGGCGGTCGACGAGGCAGGGAATGTTGCAGTTCACTACCGCATGCTTCTCCGAGGTGGCCACGCCATTTGGTCAGCACTGGGCTACGGCAGAACCAATGTTGAGATCGTGGTGAGCCCCGAGGCTTTGTCCATTCCGGGTATCGCACTGCTGGTCGCCATCAGCTCAGAATTCCTGCCCCTCTACTTCCGAAGTCCGGGAGGAGGCTAAGAATCTGCGAGCATTCGGAGCTTCAGTCTTGCCCACTAGCCGGCGGTCAGGGATTGAACCGGCCTGGGATCCCCGGAGACTCCATACCTTGGAAGCGAGGATGGAGCATGGAAGAGAAGCAGCCGCACATCGAAGAGGTATCCGCCTGAGCTGAAGGAGCGGGCCGTGAAGATGGTCCTCGAGCTCCGAGCACGAGGATCCCCGGCGACCAAGACGGTGATCTCCCGAGTGGCCCGCCAGCTCGGCGTCGGGCGACGAGTCGCTGCGCACCTGGGTGAAGCAGGCCGAGGTGGACGCCGGCAAGCGGCCCGGGCTCACGACCGAGGAGCAGGCCGAGCTGAAGCGGCTCCGCAAGGAGAACTTCGAGCTGCGACGGTCGAACGACATCCTGCAGTCGGCAGCGGCTTTCTTCGGGGCGGAGCTCGACCGCCGAGGAAAGAGATAGTCGCCTACATCGACGCCCATCGGGACAACACGACCGATGGGCGTCGATGGGGGGTCGAGCCGATCTGCGCAGAGCTGCAGGTCGCCCCCTCCACCTACTACGACGCCAAGGCCCGGCCACCCTCGGAGCGGGCCGTCCGTGACGCCGAGCTCGGGCCTGCAGCTGCGGGCGCTGTGGGAGAAGAACTACTCCGTCTACGGACGCCGCAAGCTCTGGAAGGCGGCCCAGCGACGGGACATCGACGTCGGGCGGGACCAGGTGGCCCGGCTCATGCGCTGAGCAGGGCATCCGAGGCGCCACCCGGGCGAAGAAGCGCTTCACCACCAAGGCCGACCCGCCCACCTCCGGGCCCCGGACCTCGTGAACCGCGACTTCACCGCCACCCGGCCCGACGCGCTTGTGGGTCGCCGACTTCACCTACTGCTCGACCTGGTCGGGCATCGTCTACGTCGCCTTCATCATCGACGTCTTCTCCCGCCGGCTCGTCGGCTGGAAGGCGGCCCGCTCCATGACCGCCGCCCTCGTCGTCGACGCCCTCAACATGGCGGCCTGGACCAGACGCCACACCACCCTCGACGGGCTGATCTGTCACACGGACGCGGGATCGCAATACACGTCCGTGCTCTACACCGACCGGATCGACGAGGTCGGGGCCGCCCCCTCCATCGGCACCGTCGGCGACTCGCTTCGACAACGCCATGGCCGAATCGGTGATGGGCATCTTCAAGACCGAGCTGCACCGCAACCCCGCCGCCCTGGCCGCCAACGGCGGGCCCTGGAAGGGACTCGACGACCTCGAGATCGCCACCTGCGCGTGGGTGTCGTGGTTCAACGAGGAGCGGCTGCACTCCGAACTCGGCGACCGGACGCCGGCCGAGGTCGAAGCCGACTACCGTCACAAGTCTCAGCCCGATGCGGCATGAGAGAACCAAACAACTGAGTCTCCGGAAAACCCAGGCCGGTTCACCATGGAGCCTGACCCGCTAGCCCGGACACCGAACCTGAGGCGAGAATCGTCTCAGAGAGGAGTCCACCATGCCCCGTCCGCACCCGCCGGAGTTCCGTAAGCGCGCCGTCGAACTTGCCCGGCTGAGAGAGAAGCCAATCGCTCAGATCGCGGTGGATCTCGGCATCTCCGAGTCCTGCCTCCGCAACTGGGTCCACCAGGCCGACGTCGACGAGGGAGCCAAACAAGGGCTCTCCACCGACGAACGTGCCGAACTGGTGCGGCTCCGCCGGGAGCTCCGGGTCAAGGACATGGAGATCGAGATCCTGAAGCGGGCCTCGGCGTTCTTCGCGCGGGAGAATGTCCTCCCAAAATAGCGTTCCGGCTGGTCCACGAACTGAGCTGTGACGGCATCGACGTCACGGTGGCCTGCCGGGTGCTCGAGGTCTCTCGTTCTGGTTACTACGACTGGCGGTCGAGGCCGCCGTCGGAGCGGGACTGGGATGACGCCCACCTCCTGGACGAGATCAGAGACGTCCATGCCGCCTCCCGCGCCACCTATGGGGCGCCGAGGGTTCATGCCGAACTGAAGCTGGGTCGGGGGCATCGGATCGGGAAGAAGCGAGTCGCCCGGCTGATGCGCTGTGCCGGCATCCAAGGCATCTGCCACCGCCGGAAGGGCCGTCACCGGCCTGCCCCTGCCGTCCACGAGGACCTGGTCCAGCGGAAGTTCGTCGCCGAAGCCCCTGACCAGCTGTGGTGCACGGACGTGACCGAGCACCCGACGAGGGACGGCAAGGTCTACTGCTGTGCCGTCCTCGACGTGTTCAGCCGTCGCATCGTCGGCTGGTCGATCGCCGATCACATCCGGTCCGAGCTCGTCGTCGACGCCCTCCAGATGGCCACCTGGCGTCGTCAACCGGACCCCGGGGCGATCGTCCACAGCGACAGGGGCAGCGTCTACACGAGTTGGATTTTCGGGCATCGACTGCGGGAGGCAGGGCTGCTCGGCTCCATGGGCCGGGTCGCTTCCTCGGTCGACAACACGATGATGGAGTCGTTCTGGTCGACCATGCAGCGCGAACTCCTCGACCGCCAGATCTGGGAGACCCGGGCTCAGCTCGCCTCGGCGATCTTCGAGTGGATCGAGGCGTTCTACAACCCGGTCCGCCGGCACACCTCCATCGGCGATCTCAGCCCGGTGGAGTTCGAAGCACTTCACACCGCCGCCAAGTCGCGGCATGATCATGTCAGCCAACCTGTCCGGAAGAGCGGGTCAGGCTCCCCATGAAAGACCCAGAAGGCGAGATTTGGGCCCGCAGGGCAGCCGAACTTGGTCAAGAGGACGCAATCGCCTACGTCTCCGAGCTTGATGCGTGGAGATCAAGACGTCGGGGCAAACTGCTCGGCCGCCGGAAGTAGCGGCGATCCGGATGCCAGCATTTGCCGTACTGCGTCACCCACCCGGTGATCAGGGGCAGTCCGTTGGGGCGGTCACTCAGGTGAGTGCAAGTCAAAGCCCATGTGGTGAAATGTAGTCATGACCCCCGTCAAGGGCCCGATGTTCGGAAGCATGGTCTTTCTCGCACTCGGGATCGTGCCACCGGTGATTCTCTTGTTCGCTGTTGAATCGATTCTGCTGGGCGGAGGCTTCGCTCACCTGGCCGCAGGGGTAGCTGGCCTTCTGGTGTTCTGTCTTGTGCTCCGGATGCTCATGGTGGTCGTTGCCGACAAGTCGGGAGTTTGGGTGACTTGGAAACTGACCGGACAGACTCGCCTTACGCCGTGGTCCGATATTGAGCGGCTCGAGGGCACCCGATATCGTGCCCGCCTAATACTTCGGGACAGCGGCAAGAGGCGGACGATCGCAGGATTTGACCCCCACTGGCGCAATCGGCGCGTGCAGAAGGTGATAGCCGAACGCATCGCAGCGACCCCCAGGCTTCCGGCCAGTTAGCACCTGTTCGGCATCACTCACCCGGTGGTATGTGACAGTTTGGACCCCCCTTCAGTCGGAATCGGCGGCGAGCTCGTACCAGATCGGTGCCTCATCCCCGGCGTCCTTCCACACGACGTGCGGCCATTGGCCCAGCCGGAGAAAGAGCAATCTGTTCACAGGTGTGGCTGGTTCGACGAGCGCCGCATCGACACCCAGTCTTGTTGCGGCAGCTTCCCGAGATAGTGCATGGCCAAAGATCCATGCATCAGTTTCTGTGTCATCAAACCTACGAAGTCTTGGGTGTAATGCCTGCCAAATGTGAAGTTGTGGCTCGTCGTCATCGTCTGCCTCTCGCCCGAGATTTTCAAGTATCGACTCCGCCTCCCCATAGAAGAGCGGATCGGACATCGCAACACTCCTGAGCGTCAACACGATTCGGTCCGGATCCTCGTAGCTCCCAAGCAGCGCTGACCGGTACTCCCGGAGACCCTCGTAACCGGGGAAGGGCATACGAACGCCGGATCTACCTCCAAGCAGTGATGCTCGGAGGCTGTGGAACAGCATTCTGCGGACCGCTGGATTTGGATGGTGGGCAAACTCGTAGAAAGCCTTCTCGCCGTGCAGGTTGCCGGCTTGGCTCAGTTCTCTGGCCTCTCGGAGGTCGTCAGCCGAAAACGGCTTTGGGTTGTTTTCGGTTGGTGTCAGCAGAACGCCCGTCACGAAGGCAGGGTCGGCCATTCTGGCTTCCAATGCGGGAATCGCCCTGTCCCGAAACGTCTCGACGATGATTTCGGCAATGTGATCGACAGGCTTGTCAGCTTCTACGTGGTGCGGGTACGAGGTTGCGTTCGGAAGTAGATGCGACAGACTGTTGATGTACCAACGGCCAAGCTGCCTGCTGCGATAGGGAGAACGGCTCTCTTGCAGGAGGGCCGAGAGACTCGACTGCAGCCACTCAGAAGGAACGTGGGCGAGCAGTAGATCGTCTATCAAGCCGACAGAGAAGCGGTTGCTTCCCTTTCTTTCGCGGTGCAGATCAAGGGTTGAGCGAAATCCGTCTCTCTCGGCGGAGAACTTCCCTCCGGACTTCTTGAAATCGAGGGTACGCATCTCCAGCGCAACCAGCCGAAGCAACTCCGCAAATTTCTGCTGAGCGGTAACTGTTGGGTCGGGCGGCTTCGCCTCCATTCAATTCACTGGAGCACAGACCTCGCTGGGATCGCAAGCCAGTGCAATAACCAAGTGGGGCATTGCCACCGACGTGCCGGTAGGTGGCAGGCAATAATCGAGCACGGTCGCGTCGGAGAGACCATGTCTCTTTCGCCTTCGAGGAAGGCATCAGCGCAGGTGATGGCTCTTTTGGCCACGCCGGGTATCACTTTGGATACACACAGGCAGTACGATGACCCGAATGGCACGCAGTGAGTCGAGAAAGCCGACCTGGGCGGAGGTGGGGGTCCAGAATGCCGGTCTCCGCACAGCGGTGCGGGCGTTCACCTTTGCTCACGCCTGGGGCGTGGCGACCGCCCTGCTCAAGCGTGAGCCGGTGTCTATCGACGAGTTCGCCGTGGTGGCGAAGATGCCCCGGGCGACAGCATTCCGCTATCGGCAGGCATGGCTCAAGACGTTCCCTGGTGAGCCGACGCCCGGTCACATGAATCGGGTGTCCGGGGCACAGGCTGGGTATGACGAGGCGATCCGCAAGTACCGGACCTACAAGGCAGCGTCTGAGGCGACGGAATCGAGGGTGCTGACCGTGGGGAGCAGGCTGGCGGGGGCATAGCGCTCCCCCGCTTCGGTCCCTGTCGAGGGGCCTTGGGGGCTGCCTGAGGGCGACGGGAGCCGCAGGCCCCGGCGCCCTCAGGCGGACCAAGGACGCTGGCAGCGTCCGGAGCCGGGAACGGTGGATGTGGCCGGCGGGATTCCTTGCGGGTGTATCACGATTGATACAGCGGCCTGTTACGGTATCAATCGTGATACACGAACAGACTCGACGGGCGCAGCGGTGTGGTGGTTCTCGGTCGGTTCAGAGCCGGCCCGGAGCGGCTTCCCTTGGTAACTACGGAAATAACTGTGGGGAGCCTGGTCAGAGGACTGCTGGGTCGCCGTATGCGCTGATGCGCTTCCTGTGGCGGGAAACCAGTCTTAAGAGCATCAGCAAGTGCCACAGGGTCCGCTTCCGGAAGACAGTGACGGTATGGGGAGACGGCGAGGGCCAAGTCGGGTACGGGGGGTTCTGCCGATGCCATTCGGTGTGGGCATGTCCTCTGTGCGCTCCAGCAATCCGAAGGGCTAGGGCGGCCGAGCTGTCGGGTGGACTGGTGCGTCATCTGGCCGGCGGCGGGGGTTGCGTGTTCGTTACGTCGACCATTCCTCATGACCAGGGCGACGGGCTGGTACCCCTGTTCAACGGAGTAGCGAAGGGATGGGCCGACCAGCGGGCGGACGTGAAAGTGCGTCAGTGGTTCGGTGATCATCACGTTGAGTGGGTGCGGGCGGCAGAGGTGACCTACGGCGCCAATGGCTGGCATCCCCATCTGCACTCCGCATTGGTTACCGACCGTCCGCTTGAGCGGGCGGAGGCAGTAGAGCTGCGTTCCATCTTGTACGAACCATGGTGTCGTTCGGTGGAACGGTCTGGATGGCGGCGACCCTCGGAGAAGTACGGCCTCACGGTGATCCGTTGCGGCAGCGGTGACGTGGGTGACTATTTGTCGAAAGTCGAGGGGCTGGCAGACGAGTTGACTCGACTCGACTCGAAAAGGCCGGCCGGAAAGACCGTGCCGCCCTTCACGTTGCTGCGTCAGGCAGCGGGCGGGGATCCGCAAGCGATTGCGGTCTGGCATGAGTATGAACGGGGTACGAAGGGCCGGCGGGCACTGGTGCGCTCCCGGGGGCTGCGCGACCGCCTGGCATTGGGGGCTGAGTTACCGGACTCGGACCTGAGTGAACCGTCGGAGGATTCGTGGCGGGTCCTCGGAGAGTTGAGCCCTTCTCAAGCAGACCTGCTGGTCAGGCATCCCGAGGGTTTCGAGGTGTTCGCTGAGTTGGTTGGGGACGGCACGCCGGAGGCGATTGAAGCTGCATTAACCACGCTCCGGGGAACGATGCCCCGTTGGCTCAAGGAGCACAGTTGGTGGCTCCACGGCGACCAGGGGCAGGCGGACGAAGAGGCATGGTGGCGGTCGGGTGCGGCGATCCCGTTGAGCCTGTTCGACACCTTCGAGGTGCGGCAGTGATGCGACCTGTAGCGTGCCTAGCGCTACAAGGTGGCCTTCCCTCCGGGACGGTGGGGTAATGACGTCTGGACGCCGGCCGGACTGCCCTGGGGGGGACCCGGATCTGCGGAGGGTGGCCAAGGTACTGGTGACTATCGGGCTGCGGTTGACGCAGGAAAAGGGCGAACGGAAGGCAACAAAGTGAGTCTCAGCGTGATCTACGTCCGTGTGTCCACCGAGGACCAGTTGGACTTCTCTCCTGATGCGCAAGCGAGGAGGTGCAAGGACTACGGGCGCCAGCATGATCTCGGACCGTTCGTGGTCATCGTGGACCCTGGCTTCACCGGCTCCACTCTGAAGCGACCTGGAATGCAGGAGATGCTGGAGCTGGTCGAGGCTGGGCGGGTGGCTCATGTGATCGTGTGGCGGTTGGACCGGTTGTCCCGGGATACCGGCGATCAGAGCTACCTGGTGCGGCTGTTCGGGAGGCTGGGAGTCCGGTTGCATTCGGTGAACGACGGAGTAATCGACTTGGACACGGCATCGGGTCGGCTGCATGTGGGCTTCCACGGCGTTCTAGCCCAGTACTACAGGGAGCAATTGATCGAGAACGTGAGGATGGGCATGGAGCAAGCCGCCCGCAAGGGTCGTTGGTTGAATCGTGCGCCAACGGGATACGACATGGTGAATGGGGAGCTGGTCCCCAATGAGGTGGCTCCCCTTGTCGGACGGATCTTCGCTCTGCGGGCGTGCGGGGCGAGCTACCCCGCCATTGAGAGAGAAATTGGGATCTGTTACTCGACGGTGCGACAGATCGTGCACAACCGTGTGTACCTGGGAGAGGTGCGACTTAGGGACCAGTGGTTCCCCGGCAATCATCCGGCCCTTGTAACCAGAGAGAAGTTTGATGCTGCTCACCGTGGCCATGTTCCGGGCCGGCGGCGGGGCCGGGATGTGCTTCACGGCCGAGTGCGTTGTGGGCTGTGCGGACGTCGGATCGGTCCCGACACCAATGAGCGGGGGCAGATGCTTTATCGATGCTGGCATCGAGGGAAGGGGTGCAAGCAGCCGGGGCGGTCAACAAACGGGCTCCAACGGGCGGCGGTGCTCGGGCTGCGAGAGTTGGCGTCGAACAAGGAGCTACAAGAGGCGATCAGGGAGGAGCTGGGCCGGCATGTGCGTCAAGAGACGAGCGCTATCGGTCCGAATAGGCAGGCGTCGATCACAGCCTTGATGACAAAGCGGAACAAGCTTCTGCAGCTCCATTACGACGACAGGATCACAGCCGAAGCTTTCTCGCAGGAAGAGGCCAGGCTGACCACCCAAATCGAGTCGTTGCGTGCGGAGGAAGCGCTGATTGAGGCAGAGCGGACACTTCGGGACGATTTGGCGACTCGGTACTCGGAGGTGGAGGAGCTCCTGGCTCAGATCGACATAGAAGTCGCCTGGGAGGCTGCGACGCCTGCAGAGCGCAGGGTTCTGATCGAGGAGCTGGTCGAGGCCGTAGTCGTCTTTCCGGACCATCTTGAAGTCCAGGTGGCTGGTGCTCCACCGCTGAATGTCACGCTGGCGGAGGTCGGACTGAGAGAGCGTGGTACGGAATCTGTCGTGTCGGAGGGGGGACTTGAACCCCCACGCCCTTTCGGGCACTAGCCCCTCAAGCTAGCGCGTCTGCCTATTCCGCCACTCCGACGAAGTGGCTCCGATGTGGTCATCGGGGCGAAGCGCATGGTAGCGCGCCCAGGGGGGTCCCCCGTACGCTGGTACGCATCGTCCCAGGTCGCGGGGTCGTGGGCCGGCGGGCCGTTCGGGCGCCCAGGGCCATGTCCTACGGGTCAGGAGTGCCCCGACGTGGGCGCCGGTTGCAACCGGGTCCACTGGGCCGCGTTCCACAGGACGCCGTCCACCGACGGGTTGTAGGTCACGTTCGCCACCTGCACGCCGTTGGCCAGCAGGCCGGGCTCCCCGAACAACGGCAGCGCCACCATCTGATCCCACAGCTGGTCGTCGATCTGTGCGTACACGGCGGCACCCGTCACCGGATTCAGCTCCTGGGGGGCCTGGACGAAGAGCTGGTCCACCTCCGGATCGTCGAACCGGCTCCAGTCCTCGTCATCGGCGGGATGGTGCGACGACTCCTCCGAGTACCACCCCTGTGTGACCGAGGGGAAGGGTCCGGCCACCCGGGTGACGAGGGCCATGTCGTAGGCGTCGTCCGCCGCTGCCGCCGCCAGTCCCGTCGTCCCGTCGACCGGCAGCGAGGTCACCGTGATCCCCGACGCCTTCAACTGCGTGACCAGTGCCGCCGCCGTGGTGGTGATCCACGGATCTCCCTGCTCGACGGCCATGCGCACCACCAGGGGCCTGCCCGCCGCGTCCTCGTACAGTCCGTCGCTCCCCCGCGTGTACCCGATCGACCCGAGTAGCCGCGCGGTGGCCTCCGGGTCGGGTTCGGCGTACTCCCCCGCCGCCGTCGACGCCTGGTACGAGCTCTGCCAGGCCACGGCCAGGTGGCTGTCGTTGACCACCAGGTCGGGGTCGACGTCGCCGAACACGCTGTCGAGCAGGGCCGACCGGTCCACCGCGTGGGCGATCGCCTCCCGTGCGGCCACGTGGCTCCCGACCGTGGACCGCACGTCGAATTCGAGCGACTGGAGCACCAGGGACGGGTGGATCGAGCTCTGGGTGTTGGGTAGGGCCGACGCCGCGTTGAGTGACGACAGGGTGAACGACCCCGGTTGGGACACGGCCGTGTTGGTCGACGCCAGCGGTGCGATCCACGATGCGGCATCCTGCTGGTCCGAGACGGTCAGGCTGGCGACCGACGACGGTGTCCCCCACCACGACGGGTTCCGCACCAGCAGCGCCGTGCCGTCGGAGGCCACCGACTTCACCAGCAGTGGACCGGCCGACAGGTCCACGGCCGGATCGAAGGTGGCGAACCCGTCGTTCCACCCCACCTTGCGGGCGATGTGGGCCGGCACCATGTGGTCGAACAGGATCCGCCAGTCGGCGAACGGTCTGGCGAACACCACGGTCACCGTGCGCCCGCCGTGGCTGCCGGTCACCGAGGCCACGTCCCGGTACCCCAGCGTCGACGCCACCTGGTCGGGCTGTCCGTCCACGTCGGTCCCGTCCCCCCGCTGGGCGTGCCACGCGTAGACGAAGTCGTCCGCCGTCACCGGCACTCCGTCGGACCACACGGCCTTGGGGTTGAGGACGTACTGGATGGTCAGCGGCGTCGTCGACGTGGCCTCCACGCTGAGGAGCAGGTCCGCGTTGACCTCGGGCACCAGCTTCGGGCTGATCACGTAGGCGCTGGGCAGCACCTGGGTCAGGAGCTCCGGCGTGGACGACGCCGCGCCGGCCGGCGTGTTGGGATTGAAGCCGTCCCACGGACCGCCCAGGTGCACGGTCGAGGTCCCGCCCCTGGCCTGGACCAACGCCGGGTAGACGGGCTGGTCGACCTGGCTGATCTGACGGCTGCCGAGATGGTCGACGACGGCCACGGCCACGATGATGACCACGATGACCAGGGGCAGCGTCCACCGGGCGCGGTGCTCCCGCCAGACCGACGAGATGCGGGGCCGGCGCGCGACGGGCTCGGCGCCGGGTTCGCTCACTGCAGGCGCAGCAGGAGGATGATGTTGGTGAAGGCGAAGACCACGGCGACGACCACGGTGATCCGGTCGAGGTTCTTCTCCACCACCGTCGATCCGGCCGCGGCGGAGCCGACCGACCCGCCGAACATGTCCGACAGGCCGCCCCCCTTGCCGGAGTGCATCAGGATCAGGAAGATCAGCGCCAGGCAGCAGATGATCTGGAGCACGACGATGATGGCGGTCAGCACGGGAAGGCTCTCCTCGGGGTCAGGGCCATCGGGAACGCTACCAAACTCAGCGCCCGGCCCGTGACCGCGGCACGGGCGATCTCGGTGAACTGAGCGGCGTCCAGGCTCGCCCCGCCCACCAGCAGCCCGTCCACGTCGCCGCAGGCCATGAGGGACTCCGTGTTGTCGGCTGTGACCGAACCGCCGTACTGGATGCGCACCGTCGTGGCTGCGTCCTCTCCGGCGACCTGGGCCACCACGCCACGGATCCAGGCGCAGGCGTCCTGGGCGTCCTCGGGTGTGGCCGCCTGCCCCGTCCCGATGGCCCACACCGGCTCGTAGGCGATGACCATGGCCGCCACGTCCTCGGCCGGCACCCCGGTGATCGCCGCCGTCACCTGCGCGGTGAGCCGCTCCTGGGTGAGCCCGATGTCCCGCTCGTCGACCGTCTCGCCGACGCAGCACACGGGCACCATGCCGTTGCGCAGGACGGCACGCAGCTTGGCCGCCACCACGGCGTCCGTCTCGCCGAACAGACCCCGCCGTTCGGAGTGCCCGACGAGGACGTACTCGACGTGCAGCTTGGCCAGCATCACGGGGCTGACCTCACCGGTGAACGGCCCGCTGTCCTCCGCCGCGCAATTCTGGGCCCCCAGCGCCACCGGGATGCTCTCGCCCTCCAGCACCGACTGGACCGAGCGGAGATCGGTGAACGGCGGGTGGACGGAGACGTCGAGGGAGGACACGTCGGCGGGCTGGAGCCGCAGGCCGAGGTCGCGGGCGGCGTGGATCGCCTCCAGGTGGTCGAGATTCATCTTCCAGTTGCCGCTCACCAGCGGCCGCCTCCCGGCGCCGGGCGGGCTCACCGGTGCCTGTTGGCGGGAGCGTTGGGCGCGCCGCGCAGCGCGGCCAGACCGGGGAGGTCGCCGAACTCCAGGAGTTCGAGCGACGCGCCGCCACCGGTGGAGATGAAGCTGATCTCGTCCTCCAGGCCGAGGGCGTCGACGGCGGCGGCGCTGTCGCCGCCGCCGACCACGGTGTAGCCGGCGCACGCCGCCACTGCCCCGGCCACCCCGGCCGTCCCGGCACTGAACCGCTGGTCCTCGAAGACGCCCATCGGCCCGTTCCACAGCACCGTCCCGGCACCGGCGATGCACTCGGCGTAGGCGGCCACCGTGTCGGGGCCGATGTCGAGTCCCTGCCAGCCGTCGGGGACGTCGGCCCCCACGGTACGGACCTCGCCGGCCGTGCAGTCGCACCCGAAGGTGGCGCCGGGCTCGAGGGCGACGATGTCCGTCGGCAGCAGGATGGGGGTGCCCGATCCCAGCAGGACCCGGCAGTCGTCGATCCTGTCGTGGTCGACCAGCGACCCCCCGATGTCGTGACCCTGTGCGGCCAGGAAGGTGAACGCCATGCCCCCTCCCACGACGAGGGCGTCCACATGGTGCAGCAGCGCCTTCAGGACTCCGAGCTTGTCGGCCACCTTGGCCCCGCCGACGACGGCCACGAAGGGGCGGTCGGGCGTGCCGAGGAGCCGGCCGAGCGATTCGATCTCCTTCTGGAGGAGCAGCCCGGCGGCACTCGGGAGCATCGCGGGCGGCCCCACCACCGAGGCGTGGTTCCGGTGGGACACGCCGAAGGCGTCGTTGACGTAGGCGTCGTGGGAGTTGACCAGCTTCTCCACGAAGGAGGCGTCGTTGGCCGTCTCGCCCGGGTCGAAGCGCAGGTTCTCCAGGAGCTCGACCTGGGGGGCCAGGCGCGCCAGCTCCTCGCGTACCGGACCGAGCTCCCACCGGACGTCCGGTGCGCCCTTCGGGCGGCCGAGATGGGTGCAGGCCGTCACGGCGGCTCCGTGGTCGAGCAGGTAGTCGAGCGTGGGCAGGGCCGCCCGGATGCGGAAGTCGTCGGTGACCACGGCGGGCTCGCCCGCACACGGACGCAGGGGGACGTTGAAGTCGACCCGGACGAGGACGCTCGCTCCGGTGAGGTCGGGAAGGTCGCCCAGGAGGGGCAACCCGTCCAGCAGTGGATTCTCGTCGGACTCGCTCATGCCCTGTTCTCCCCTCGGTACACGTCCACTCCCCGCCCGACCGGGTCAGGCCCCGGCGCCCACGACCAGGGACAGGTCGACCAGCCGGTTGGCGTAGCCCCACTCGTTGTCGTACCAGCCGTTCACCTTCACCAGCGAGACGCCTGACGCCGACGGCATGACCATGGTCAGTCCGGCGTCGAACGTGCACGACGCCGGGCTGCCCACGATGTCGGTGGAGACGATCGGGTCCTCGGTGTAGACGAGCACCCGGGACAGCGGACCCGATGCCGCGGCCGCCGCGAACGCGGCGTTCACCTGCTCGACGGTCACCTCTCCGGGGACCACGGCCGTGAAGTCGGTGATGGATCCGTCCGGTACCGGCACCCGCAGGGCCGTGCCGTCGAGTCGGCCCGCCATCGACTCCAGCACCAGGCTGGTGGCCCGGGCGGCGCCGGTCGACGCCGGCACGATGTTGGCGGCCGCCGCCCGGGCCCGGCGCAGGTCCTTGTGGGGCAGGTCGAGGAGGTTCTGGTCGTTGGTGTAGGCGTGGACGGTGGTCATCATCCCCGACTCGATGCCGAAGGCGTCGTCCAGGACCTTGACCAGGGGTACGAAGCAGTTGGTCGTGCACGACGCGTTGGACACCACGAAGTCCGTCGCCGGGTCGAACTGGTCGTCGTTCACCCCGACCACGAAGGTGGCGTCCACCCCGGTGCCGGGGGCCGAGATGATGACCCGCTTCGCGCCGGCCTCCAGGTGGGCGGAGGCCGTCTCCCTCGAGGTGAACCGGCCGGTGGACTCGACGACCACGTCGACCCCGAGCTCGGACCACGGAAGGGCCTTCGGCTCCCGCTCGGCCAGCACGGCGACGGGCGCACCGCCGATCACGATGGCCGTCCCCTCGACGGCCACGTCGGCGGCGAAGCGCCCGTGGGTGGAGTCGTACTTGAGGAGGTGGGCCAGCGTCTCGGCCGAGGTCAGGTCGTTGACCGCCACCACCTCGACGTCGGCCCCCAGGAGGTGGGCGGCTCGCAGGTAGTGCCTGCCGATACGCCCGAAGCCGTTGATCCCGATCCGTACGGTCATCGCTCTCCTGCCTCAATCCTTCGTCGACTCGTGGTCTGCTGGCCGGCGGGCGCATCGCCGACGGCCGGCCGTCCCGCAGCCCCCCGTTCCCGAGGGGCACGTCCACGCTAGGGCAAACGGGACCACCGGGGCATCATCCGAGCAGATCGACCAGGGTCTCCGCCAGTCTGGAGGGGTCGTGGGCCAGGCCGTTGGGACGGGCCAGGCACACGTCGACCACCGGGACGGGCGGCTCCCCCACGGCGATCGCCGACGAGTCGCACACCACGGTGTCCACCGTGACCCCGTGGGCCAGGAGCGCCCGTACGTGCATGGCCACGTCGAACGACCCCGTCTCGGGCTCCTGGGGACGCAGGTTGCAGACGTAGATCCGCCTGGCGGAGGACCGGTTGACCGCGTCACGGATCCCGGGGACCGACACCGCCGCCAGGACGCTGGTGAACAGCGACCCGGGACCGAGCACGATCTGGTCGGCACCGGCCAGTGCGTCCAACGCCGCCTGTGGCGCGGGGGGATCGGCGGGCACGAGGGACACGGCCCGGATGTGGTCGGTGGCGTTGACGGCCACCTGGCCGGTGACCGGTCCCCCGTCGGCCTCGGCCTTCAGCACCACGGGCTCGGTGGTGCTCGGGAGCACCCGCCCGGTGGCGCCGAGCAGGCGGCACGCCTCGTCGAGGGCGGACACCGGGTCGCCGGTCGAGTCCATGAGACCGGCCAGTACGAGGTTGCCGAGCGAATGACCGTCCAGCTCCTCCTCGGTGAACCGGTGGTCGAAGGCGGCGGCCAGCAGGGAGCCGGGCTCGGCGAGGGCGATGAGGCACTTGCGGAGGTCGCCCGGCGGGATGATGTGGAGGAGCTGGCGCAGCCGGCCCGAGGAACCGCCGTCGTCGGCCACCGACACCACGGCGGTCACGTGGTCGGTGTACGTGCGGACGGCCCGCAGTGACGCCGCCAGCCCGTGCCCGCCGCCGATGGCGACGACCCGGGGCCCGTCCCCGTCCCGCACCGGGGACGTCCAGGCCGGGCTCACCGGTCCACGTCGCGGTGGAACACCGTGGCCGGCATCCCGTGGGCGTCGAGGCGGCGGGAGAGCTCCTCGGCGAGCACCACCGACCGGTGCCGCCCCCCCGTGCAGCCCATGGCCACCGTCAGGTAGGACTTCCCCTCCTTCATGTAGGCCGGGATCAGCATCGTCAGCAGGTCGTCGAGCTTGTCGAGGAACTGGAGCGTCTCCGGCCGGTCCAGCACGTAGGCGCGCACCTCCGCCTCGAGCCCGCTGTGACTCCGCAGCGACTCGTCCCAGTACGGATTGGGCAGGAACCGGCAGTCGAACATCAGGTCGACGTCGAGCGGCACCCCGTGCTTGAACCCGAAGGACACGACCGAGGTCTGCATGGTGCTGCCCGACTCCTCGTCGCCGAAGACCTCGAGCAGGCGGGACCGGAGCTGGTTGGTGTTGAGCTCGCCGGTGTCGATCACCAGGTCGGCCCGGTCGCGCAGGGCGGCCAGGAGGGCCCGCTCGTCGGCGATGCTGTCGACCACGCCCCTGGCGGCCTGGGGATGGCGTCGCCGCGTCCCCTCGAACCGCCGGATGAGGACGTCGTCGGCGGCGTCCAGGAAGAGGATCCGGACGCGGTTGCGTCCGGCGATCAGCGCGTCGACGGCGGGCAGCACGTCGTCGAGGTCGCCACCGCCGCGGCCGACGACGAACGCCACGCGGGCCATCTCGGACCCGGCGCCGTCCACCAGCTCGGACACCTTGGCGATCAGGGCCGACGGCATGTTGTCGATGACGAACCAGCCGAGATCCTCCAGCGTGGCCGCCGCGGTCGAACGCCCCGCCCCGGACATGCCGGTCACCACCAGGTACTCGCTCATCGTGCTTCGTTCCTCCCGCGCTCGGTCACCGCTCGGGCGACAGCGGCGTGTGGAGCCGCTCGTAGACGGCACTCCCCACCGCTGCCGGCAACCACGATAGGCCCATCAACTCCTCCCGGGACGCGGAACGCAGCCCGGCGAGGCCCTCGAACTGCTCGACGAGGCGGGTGCGCCGCTTCGGGCCCAGCCCCGGCACGCCGTCGAGCGCTCCCACCGTCATGCGCTTGCCCCGCAGCGTGCGGTGGTAGCCGATGGCGAACCGGTGGGCCTCGTCGCGGAGGCGCTGGAGGAGGTAGAGCGCCTCGGACTGGCGCGGCAGGCGCACCGGTTCGGACGACCCGGGCAGGTAGACCTCCTCGAACTGCTTGGCCAGCGACGCGATCGGCACCCTCTCGGTCAGGCCCAGCCGGTCGAGCACCCGCATGCCCACGTGGAGCTGGCCCAGCCCGCCGTCGACCAGCAGGAGCTGCGGCGGGTAGGCGAACCGGCGGCGGGCCGACGCCGGTGTCGGGTCCCCGTCGGGCCGCGACGCGGCCCCGGTGGCCCCCGTGCCGGGCCGCTCCTCCTCGAGCAGTGCGGTCAGCCGCCGGGTCAGCACCTCCTCCATGGCCGCGTAGTCGTCGTTCCCGTCGACCGTCGACACCTTGAAGTGCCGGTAGTCCGACTTCTTCGCCAGTCCGTCCTCGAAGACGACCATCGAGCCCACGTAGTCGGTGCCCTGCAGGTGGCTCATGTCGTAGCACTCGATGCGCAGGGGGGCGTCGGGCAGGTGGAGTTCGCGCTGGAGCGCCTCGAGGGCACGGGCCCTGCTGTTGTGGTCCGAGGTGCGCTGCAGCCGGTGACGCACGAAGGCGTCCCCGGCGTTGCGCTCCACGGTCTCGAGGAGCGCCCGCTTGGGCCCCCGCAGCGGGACCCGCACGGCCACCGGGCCGCCACGGCGGCCGGCCAGGTACTCTGCCACCGCCTCGGCGTCGGCCGGCGCCGTGGGCACCAGGATCTGGTGCGGCACGCCCGAGGCGGGCTCCGCGTAGACGTCCACCAGCAGGCGCTCGACCAGCTGGTCCGGCGTGAGGTCCTCCACCTTGTCGACGAACAGTGCGGACCGCCCGACCACCCGGCCCGCCCGCACGTGGAAGATCTGGACGGCCGCCTCGAGCTCGTCCTCGGCGAGCCCGAGGACGTCGAGGTCCTCGGGCCGGTCGAGCTCCATCTGACGGACGGCGTCCGCGGATCGGACCGCCTCGAGCTTGTCGCGCAGCGTGCCCGCCCGCTCGAAGTCGAGCGCGGTGGCCGCCTCGCGCATCGACGCCTCGAGCTGGCGCTCGAGCGGCGCGGTGTCGCCCCCGAGGAAGGTGGCGAGATCGGCCACCATCCGGTCGTACTCCTCGTGGGACACCTCCCCGACGCAGGGACCGGAGCAGCGCTCGATGTGGAACAGCAGGCAGGGTCGACCCAGGCGCTCGTGCGTGCGGAACTTCGCGTCCGAGCAGGTGCGCACCGGAAACGACCGGAGCAGGAGGTCGAGCGTGCCCCGGATGGCCCCCACGTTCGGATAGGGCCCGAAGTAGCGCACCCCGGAGCGTTTGCGTCCCCGGACCACCGCCGGTCTGGGCCACTCGTCGCCGACGGTGAGGGCCAGCCACGGATAGCTCTTGTCGTCCTTGAGGCGCACGTTGAAGCGGGGCTGGAACTGCTGGATCAGGTTGTGCTCGAGGAGCAGCGCCTCCGCCTCCGTGCCCACCACCATCCACTCCACGTGGTCGGCCGCCTCGACCATCTGGGCGGTGCGCGGCGCGAGGTTGGCCGGGTCCTGGAAGTAGGAGTTCACCCGCGACCGGAGCGATTTCGCCTTGCCGACGTAGAGCACCCGACCGTCGCGGTCGACGAACTGGTAGGACCCGGGATCGTCGGGGACCGAACCGGGAAGGGGTCGCGTGGCCACGCCACCAGTGTGCCGTGCCCGGGTACCCCCTCGTGCCGAGCGCGTCCCCCGGGGCCGGCGGGTACACTCGTGGGCACGCCGGCCTGGTATCCGGCGACATCTACCGCACCGGGGCCGACATCCCCGCGGATGGGCGACCAGGCTGTCCCCGCCGGCCACGAACCGGAGCGCCTCCCCAGGAGGTCACACCGACATGCTGCGCTTACAGAAGGCACTCCCCGACCGCTACGTGTCGGCGTCGCCCGACGATCTCGCCGGATGGATCCGCGAGGCCAAGGCGACGCTCGGCTCCCGCGTCGTGATCCTCGGGCACCACTACCAGCGCGACGAGGTCATGGCCTGGGCCGACGCCCGAGGCGACTCCTTCGGCCTCTCGCGGATCGCCGCGGACCAGAGCGAGGCGGAGTTCGTCGTCTTCTGCGGAGTGCACTTCATGGCCGAGTCCGCGGACATCCTGACCGGAGACCATCAGCAGGTCCTGCTCCCCGACCTGAACGCCGGGTGCTCCATGGCCGACATGGCCGACATCGACTCGGTCGAGGAGGCCTGGGAGACGTTGGCCGCCGTGACCGACATCGAGCGGGTCGTGCCGGTGACGTACATGAACTCGTCGGCGGCGCTCAAGGCCTTCGTCGGGCGCAACGGAGGCGTCGTGTGCACGTCGTCCAACGCCCGTGCCGTCCTCACGTGGGCCCTCGGTGGCGACGGGCGCGGCACCGCCCGCGGCGACCAGGTGCTGTTCTTTCCCGACCAGCACCTGGGGCGGAACACGGGCTACCAACTGGGCTACGGCGAGGGCGACATGGCCGTGTGGGACCCGCGGTCGACCTCGGGGGGGCTGGACGACGGCACCCTCAAGTCGGCCACGCTCCTCCTGTGGAAGGGCCACTGCTCGGTCCACCAGCGTTTCCGGCCGTCCCACGTGGAGGCGTTCCGGGCCGAGCACCCCGACGGCATCGTGGTGGTGCATCCCGAGTGCGCCCACGACGTCGTCGAGGTCGCCGACCAGGTCGGCTCCACCGACTACCTCATCAACGCCGTGGCCGAGGCGCCCGCCGGCGCCGTCATCGGGGTGGGCACCGAGATCCACCTGGTCAACCGGCTCGATGCCGAGACCCCGGACAAGACGGTGGTCTCCCTGGACCCGCTCGTGTGCCCGTGCTCGACGATGTTCCGCATCGACGCCGCCCACCTGGCCTGGATCCTCGAGGGACTGGTCGGAGGCGAGGTCCGGAACCGGATCACCGTGGACGCCGACACCGCCGACTGGGCCCGCGTGGCCCTCGAGCGGATGCTCGCCACCACCTGACCGGTTCAGCGACCGGCCGCCACCCGCGTCCGGGCGCCGGCCGAGCCGTTGCTGGTCGCCTTCGTCGCTCCGGCTGCCGTCCCGGCCTTGGCCGACCTCGCCGGCCGTCCGGCCCCGGGGTCGACCGTGGTCTTCGCGGTGGACCTCCCGGCGGCCTTCGTCGCCTTCGGGGCTCCCGCCGGCTTGGCGGCCTTCGCCGCCTTGCTCGACGTGGTGGCCTTCGCCGCCTTGGCGGTCTTGGCGGTCCTGGCGGTCCTGGCGGTCCTGGCGGTCTGGGTCGGCTCCGGTGCACCCGCCGCCTTGGCCGCCCTGGCGGCCTTGGCGGCCTTCGGTGTCCCGGCGACCGGGGCCGCTCCGGTGGTCCCGCCCGCACGGGACACGGCCGGTGCGGCCCGCCCGTGGGCGAGCATCGGTGCGAGCACCTGACCGGTGTAGCTCGCGGCGACCGCCGCCACCTCCTCGGGCGTCCCCTCGGCCACCACCGTGCCCCCCTTGTCGCCACCCTCGGGACCCATGTCGATGATCCAGTCGGCGCTCTTGACCACGTCGAGGTTGTGCTCGATGACGATCACGGTGTTCCCCTGGTCGACGAGCCGGTTCAGGACGTCCAGCAGCTTCCGCACGTCGTCGAAGTGCAGGCCCGTGGTCGGCTCGTCGAGCACGTACAGCGTCGTGCCGGTCGACCGGCGGCTCAGCTCGGAGGCGAGCTTGACCCGCTGGGCTTCGCCCCCCGAGAGGGTCGGCGCCGACTGACCGAGCCGGATGTAGCCGAGACCCACGTCGACCAGCGTCTGCAGGTGTCGGGCGATCGGCGGCTGGGCGGCGAAGAACCCGAGCGCCTCCTCGCACGACAGCTCCAGCACGTCGGCGATCGTCTTGCCCCGGAACGTCACCTCGAGGGTGTCGCGGTTGTACCGGGCACCGTGGCACACCTCGCACGGGACGTAGATGTCGGGCAGGAAGTGCATCTCGATCCGGAGGGTGCCGTCGCCCGAACAGGACTCGCACCGTCCGCCCTTGACGTTGAAGCTGAACCGACCGGGCAGGTAGCCGCGCACCTTCGCCTCGTTGGTCTGCGCGAACAGCTTGCGGATGTGGTCGAACACGCCCGTGTACGTGGCCGGATTGGAACGCGGGGTTCGCCCGATGGGGGCCTGGTCCACATCGACGACCTTGTCGACGTACCCGACCCCGGTGATGGTGCGGTGCAGGCCGGGCGGGCTCTTGGCCCGGTGGACCTGCTTGGCCAGCGACCGGAGGAGGATGTCGTTGACCAGGGTCGACTTGCCCGAGCCCGACACGCCGGTCACCGCCACCAACCGGCCGAGCGGGAAGTCGACGGTCACGTCCTTCAGGTTGTGCTCGCGGGCGCCCTCGACCACCAGGTGATGACCGTTGCCCGGCCGTCGCAGCTGTGGCACCGGGATCGACTTCGCCCCCGAGAGGTACTGGCCCGTGAGCGAGTCGGGATTGCGAAGGATGCCGTCCGGCCCACCCACCGGTCCGGAGTGCACGATGCGGCCGCCGTGCTCGCCGGCCCCGGGGCCGACGTCCACGATGTGGTCCGCCACGGTGATGGTCTCCTCGTCGTGCTCCACCACGATGACGGTGTTGCCGAGGTCACGCAGCCGCTCGAGCGTGCCGATGAGCCGCTGGTTGTCCCGCTGGTGCAGTCCGATCGACGGCTCGTCGAGCACGTAGAGCACGCCCACCAGTCCGCTGCCGATCTGGCTGGCCAGGCGGATGCGCTGGGCCTCGCCCCCCGAGAGGGTGGCCGCCGACCGGGCGAGCGAGAGGTAGTCGAGGCCGACGTCGAGCAGGAACTGCATGCGCTCGAGCACCTCGCGGAAGACCCGGTCGGCGATCAGGTGGTCCCGGTCGGAGAGCTCGAGCGCACCGACGACCTCGACGGCCCGGCCGATGGGGAGCGAGCACAGCGCGTGGATGTTGTGCCCGCCCACGGTGACCGCCAGCGACTCGGGCTTGAGGCGCGAGCCGCCGCACTCGGGGCAGGGCACCTCGCGGAGGTATCCCTCGAGGTTGTCGCGGAGGAAGTCCGAGTCCGCCTCGGTGTGGCGTCGCTCCAGCCAGTTGACGATGCCTTCGTACGTGGAGTGGAAGGAGCGCTGCCGTCCGTAGCGGTTGCGGTACTTGAGGTGGACCTGCTCCTCCCCCGTGCCGTAGAGCACGAGGTCGCGGTCGGCCCGGCTCAGGTCCTCCCACGGGGTGTCGACGGAGAAGCCTCCGAGGTCGGCCACGGCCCACTGCATGCGCTCGAAGTACTGGCTTCGGGCGCCGGACCACGGCGCCAGCGCCCCTCCGGACAGGGACCTGGTCGGGTCGGGCACCACCAGGTCGGGATCGACCTCGTACTTGGTGCCGAGGCCGGTGCACGCCGGGCAGGCGCCGTAGGGGGAGTTGAACGAGAAGTTGCGGGGCGACGGGTCCTCGAAGCTGACGCCGCAGTGGGTGCAGGCCAGGTGCTGGCTGAAGGTGATGGCCTCCTGCTCGGTGCCGTCGGCGTCGACGACGACGATCTCGGCCACGCCCTCGGCCAGCGCCAGGGCCGTCTCCAGCGACTCGGTCAGCCGGCGTCGGATGTCGTCCCGCCGGATCAGGCGGTCGACCACCACCTCGATGGTGTGGTTCTCGTACCGGGCGAGGTCGAGGGAGGCACGGTCCGACAGCTCGAGGGTGGTGCCGTCCACGCGCACCCGGGCGAACCCCTGCTTGGCCAGGTCGTCGAGCAGGGCGCCGTACTCCCCCTTGCGGCCCCGGACCACCGGGGCCAGCACAAGGAACCGGGTGCCGTCCTCCATGCCCAGGATCCGGTCCACGATCTGCTGGGGGCTCTGGCGGGCGACGGGGCGACCGCACGCCGGGCAGTGGGGCTTGCCGATGCGGGCGTAGAGGAGGCGCAGGTAGTCGTAGACCTCGGTGACGGTCCCCACCGTCGACCGGGGGTTGCGCGACGCCGACTTCTGGTCGATGGAGATGGCCGGGGACAGACCTTCGATGAAGTCCACGTCGGGCTTGTCCATCTGCCCCAGGAACTGCCGGGCGTAGGCGCTGAGCGACTCGACGTACCGTCGCTGGCCCTCGGCGTAGATCGTGTCGAAGGCGAGGGACGACTTGCCCGAGCCGGACAGACCGGTGAACACGATGAGCCGGTCGCGCGGCAGGTCCAGCGAGACGTCCTGCAGGTTGTGCTCGCGCGCGCCGCGCACCACCAGTCGATCAGCCATGGCGAGGAGGATACCGGTGCGGCGACGTGAGCTGGCCGGGCCCGGTCACCCGGGCACCGGGGCGTCGACGTCGGCGGTCTCACCGGCCAGGACCGGGGTGCCGTCCACCGGGTCCCGGTGCAGGAGCGCGCGCAGCTCGGCGATCTCATCGCGGATGAGGGCCGCCTCCTCGAACCGCAGCTCCTCGGCGGCCTTGTTCATCTCGGCGTCGAGTCGGTGGACCAGACTCGAGAGCTCGTCGGCGTCGGGTCCCAGCGCGTGGGCCATCTCGGCGGCCACCGCCCGGGGATCCACCGACGTCCGCTGGCCGCCCCGACCGGTGGCACGACGCGACCCCTTCACGACCCCCGCCCCGGGCAGCGCCCCGCCGGCGGCGAACGAGTCGCCCCGCACCCGCTCGAGGAGGTCGGTGACCGACTTGGTGATGCTCTGGGGATCGATGCCGTGGGCCTCGTTGTAGGCGATCTGACGGGCGCGGCGGCGCTGGGTCTCCCCGATGGCCGCGGTCATCGAGTCGGTGACCCGGTCGGCGTACATGACCACGCGGCCGTCGACGTTGCGGGCCGCCCGCCCCATGGTCTGGATCAGCGACGAGGTGGAACGCAGGAACCCCTCCTTGTCCGCGTCGAGGATCGCCACCAGCGCCACCTCCGGGAGGTCGAGTCCCTCCCGGAGGAGGTTGATGCCGACCAGGACGTCGAAAACACCCAGCCGCAGCTCCCGGAGGAGCTCGATGCGGGCCATGGTGTCGACGTCGGAGTGCAGGTACTGCACCCGGACCCCCTGTTCGGCCAGGTAGTCGGTCAGGTCCTCGGCCATCTTCTTGGTGAGGGTGGTCACCAGCACCCGGTGGCCGGCGGCCACGGTGGCGTCGATCCGCGCCGCGCAGGTCGTCGATCTGGCCGGTGGTCGGCCGGATGTCGACCTCGGGATCGACGAGGCCCGTGGGGCGGATGACCTGCTCGACCACGTTGGCGCTGTGCTCGAGCTCCCACGGGCCGGGGGTGGCCGACAGCAGGACCGTCTGACCGGTGCGTTCGACGAACTCGTCGAAGGTGAGGGGCCGGTTGTCCATGGCCGAGGGCAGGCGGAACCCGTGGTCGACGAGCGTCTCCTTCCGGGACCGGTCACCCGCGTACTGGCCCCTGATCTGGGGCACGGCGACGTGGGACTCGTCCAGCACGACCAGGAAGTCCTCGGGGAAGAAGTCGAGCAGCGTGTACGGCGCCTCCCCCGGGGCGCGGCCGTCGAGGTGGCGGCTGTAGTTCTCCACGCCGCTGCACACCCCCGTCTCGGCGAGCATCTCGAGGTCGTACTCGGTCCGCATGCGCAGGCGCTGGGCCTCGAGCAGCTTGCCGGCGGCCTGGAGCTCGCCCAGTCGGACCCGCAGCTCGTCCTCGATGCCCTGGACGGCCCGCCGCATCCGCTCGTCGCCGGTCCCGTAGTGGGTGTTGGCGAACACGACCAGCTCCTCCAGGTCGTCGCCGATCTCCCCGGTCAGGACGTCGAACGGTCGGATCCGCTCCACCGTGTCCCCGAAGAACTCCACCCGCACGGCCCGGGACTCGTAGGCCGGGTGGATCTCCACGGTGTCGCCGTGGACCCGGAACTGACCGCGGGTGAGCGTCGCGTCGTTGCGGGAGTACTGGAGCTCGACGAGGCGCTTCAGGAGCGCGCGCTGCTCGTGCTCCTCGCCGGGGTGGAGCGCGACGATCCGGTCCCGGTACTCGTCGGGCGAGCCCAGGCCGTAGATGCAGGACACGGAAGCCACCACGATGGTGTCGGGCCGCAGGAGGAGCGACGAGGTCGAGGCGTGCCGGAGCCGGTCGATCTCGTCGTTGATCGACGAGTCCTTCTCGATGTAGGTGTCCGAGCTCGGCACGTACGCCTCGGGCTGGTAGTAGTCGTAGTAGGACACGAAGTACTCGACCCGGTTCCGGGGGAAGAACTCCTTCAGCTCGGCGGCCAGCTGGGCCGCCAGCGACTTGTTCGGCTCGATGATCAGCGTGGGCCGCTGGACGGCCTCGATGGTCCACGCGATGGTCGCCGTCTTGCCCGACCCCGTGATCCCGAGGAGGGTCTGGTAGCGGTCCCCGCGCCGCAGCCCCTCGACCAGTCCGGCGATCGCCTCGGGTTGGTCACCGGCGGGCTGGAAGGGCGATACGACCTGGAACGGGGGCACGTCGACGATGGTACCGGGAGGGTGTGACACCCCCGGCGTGGCCCGGGGCCCCTACCGCCCGTCGCCCAGCGCCGCCACCGCCCCCCCGTCCACGAGCACGTCCACCCCGGTGACGAAGGCGGCACCCGGCGAGCACAGGAAGGCGACCACGGCGGCGATCTCCTCCGGCCGCCCGATCCTCCCGAGCGGGCTCCCGGCCACGACGTCCGCCGCCCCCGACCCGGCGGCCAGCTCGGCCGCGCCCATCGGCGTGTCGACCACCCCCGGCGACACGGACGTGAGCCGTGCACCCCGCGCCCCCCACGCCACGGCCGTGCGTCGCACCAACCGGATCACGCCCAGCTTGGCCAGCACGTAGGCGGTGGCCGGGTCGTCGGTGAGCCCGACGAGCGCCGGGCCGAGCGGATCGTCCAGCACCTCCAGCACGTCGGGGGTCGGGGCGCCCAGGTGCCCGGCCATCGACGCCGTGCACACGGCCACCGTCCCGCCGACCACCAGGCGGTCGAAGGCCGCCAGCACACGTGCCGTCCCGGCCAGGTCGACGTCGAGGACGGTCCGGGCGTCCGCCTGGGCCGGCGACACCCCGGCCGTCACCACCAGGGCGTCGAGCCGGTCGACCCGGTCCGCCACGGCCCGCACCGAACCGACGTCGCGCACGTCGACGGGGACGTCACCTCCCCGCAGGTCGGCGACCAGGGTCGCGCCCGGGAGCGCGGCCGCCACCGCCGCGCCGATGCCCGAGGCCCCGCCGATCACCACGTTCACGGCGTCTCCCCCGTCATCCCGCCCTCGTCGGACCGGTGGGGCGCTCCGGCAGCCGCCCGAGCTCGGCCCACAGACGGTCCACCTCGGACTCCAGCGCCTCGGTGCCGTCGGAGTTGTCCACCACGAAATCGGCGCCCTCCAGCCGCTCGGCACGGGACGGCTGGGATGCCTGTCGGGCGCGGGCGTCGTCCTCCGACATGCCCCGCAGACGCACCAGCCGGTCGAGGGCCACCTCGGGGGGGACGTCGACGACCACCACCGCGTCGAGCGCCAGCAGCTCGCGGTGCATCGCCTTGAGCAGCGGGATGTCCATGACCACGATGCGGTCCGTGCCCCGGTACGCGTCCTTGCCCTCGATCATGGCCGCGCCGATGGCGGGGTGGATGATGGCGTTGAGGGCCTCGAGCTCCTCGGGATGCCCGAACACCCTGGCGGCCAGCGACGGCCGGTCGATCCTCTCTTCGTCGTCGAGGATCCCCGGGCCGAACCGGTCGACGAGGGGCCGGTACGCGGAAGCGCCGGGCTCCACCACCTCCCGGGCCACCCGGTCGGCGTCGACGAGCGCGGCCCCCCGGGCGACCAGCAGCTCGGCCACCGTCGACTTGCCGGCACCGATGTTGCCGGTCAGACCGACCGTCCGCATCGCCGCGGCCCGGTCAGCCCGCCCGCCTCGGCCTGGAGGCCGTGGCGAACAGCACCATCGTGGTCGGGTCGAGGTCGTCGGTCACGAAGAAGTCGTCGGCGGTGATCCCCGTGGACCCGCCGGCGTCCCCCCGGGCGATCACCCGGTAGGCGAGGGGCAGGGCCCGGGTGTAGATGCCGATGTACCACGACCGAGGCATCCGGTGCCGCAGGTCCAGGACGTCGAGCCGGAGCACCTTCTGGGCCTTGACCCGACGGGCGGTGAAGTCCGCCTTCACCCGGGGGACGGCGTCGAGGCCCTGGACGGTCACGTCGTGGAAGTGCGCGGACAGCAGCGCCCGCAGCTCCGGTGGCTCGAAGAGGTGGATGTGAAAGGGGTTCTCGAAGTCGGCCGGGGCGTTCGGGGTGAGGAAGAAGGCCGTCCCCCCGTCGGCCAGCACCCGGGCCAGTTCGGCCACGTGTCCCTCGGGCTCGTCGAAGTGCTCGATCAGGTGGGACGAGCACGCCCAGTCGAAGCTCCCGCGGGCGAACCCGAGGGCCAGGGCGTTCATCTGGGCCGTCATCAGCCCGACGTCGCCGAAGTTGGCCCGGGCCAGCTCCACCGCCTCGGCGCTGTAGTCGGCACCCACCACCCGTCGGTCCGGGGCGAGGAACCGGGCGGACTCGAACCCCTGGCCGCATCCCAGGTCGAGCACGGTTCCGGCGCCCATCCGCTCGATGACGGTGCGGTAGCCGGCGGCGTGCAGCGCCAGCAGCGAGTCGGGCGTCACCCCCTGCTGGGGGCGCTCGCCGGTCAGCCGGCGCCCCTTGCGGTCGGCGGTGGCGGCCGAACCCGCGGGCACCCGGGGCCCGGTCATCGGCCCTCGACGGCCGGTCGTCGGTCCTGTGCGTCCTGGTCCATCGGGCTCCCCGTCGTGGTGTCGGGGGCAGGTGCTGCCGTACCGACGCTGCAGTTGTTTACACTACCGACCACTCGTGCCGGAACCAGGACCCACTCCCGCCGGGCCGACCGACCGGGACCCCGGTCGTGGTGGCTCCCCCTACGCCCGACTGCGGTCGCCCGGCGCCCTGCGTGCCTGGGCGGACTACCTGGTGCTGGCCGTCTTCGCCTTCGTGCCCATGCTGGCCGCACAGCCCGGCGTGGTCACCGACGACACCAAGACCTACCTGTACCTCGACCCGGGGCGCTACGTCCGCCAGGCCGTCTCGCTGTGGGATCCCCACGTGGGGCTCGGGACCGTGACCCACCAGAACATCGGGTACCTGCTGCCGATGGGACCGTTCTACTGGGCGCTGGCCGAGCTGCACGTCCCGCTCTGGGTGGCCCAGCGCCTGTGGATGGGCTGCCTCCTGTACGCCGCCGGGGCCGGCGCCCTCTACCTGTGCCGGGTGCTGGGGCTGACCGGTCCCGGCCGGTACGTGACGTCGTTGGCCTTCATGTTCACCCCGTACGTGCTGCAGTACTCGGGCCGCATCTCGGTGCTGCTGATGCCGTGGTCCGGCCTCCCGTGGATGCTGGCCTTCGTGATCCTCGCCGTCCGCAGGGGCGGTTGGCGCTACCCGGCCCTGTTCGCCCTGGTGGTGGCCCTGGTCAGCGGCATCAACGCCAGCTCCATCCTCTACGTCGGGATCGCCCCGGCCCTCTGGCTGCCCTACGCCGTCCTGGTCGCCAAGGAGGCGACGTGGCGCCGGGCGTGGGGCGTGGCCTGGAAGGTGGCCGGGCTGGTCGTGCTGGTGTCGCTGTGGTGGGCGGTGGGACTGCAGATCGAGGCCGCCTACGGGGTCAACGTCCTCAAGTACACCGAGACGGTGCCGGCCACCAGCGGCGCCTCGCTGGCGTCGGAGATCCTCCGCGGACTGGGCTACTGGTACTTCTACGGGACCGACCGCGTCGGCCCGTGGACCCAGACGTCGGTGGAGTACACCCAGGACATCGCCCTGATCGCGTGCAGCTTCAGCGTCCCGGTCCTGGCCTTCCTGTCGGCCTTCCTGGCCCGGTGGCGCTACCGGTCGTTCTTCATCCTGGTCACCGTGGTGGGCATGGTGCTGGCCGTGGGGCCCAATCCCTACGAGCACCCGTCGAGCGTCGGCTCCGTGATCAAGAAGATCATGGTGGACACGACGGTCGGCCTGGCCATGCGGTCGACCGACCGGGCCTCCCCGCTCATCGTGCTGTGCCTGGCGGTGTTCCTCGGCGCCGGCGTCAGCGCGCTGGCGTTCCGCGTGCGCCGGACCGGGCTGGTGATCGGGGCGTTCGCCCTGGCCGCCGTGGCCGGTGCGTCGGCCCCCCTGTGGTCGGGCCAGATCGTGGCCGACGGCTTCACCCAGCCCGCCGCCCCGCCGGCCTACGTGCGCCAGGCCGCCGCCGCCCTGGACAAGACCCACCCGGGGACCAGGGTCTTCGGCATCCCGGGCAACGACTTCGCCGCCTACCGGTGGGGCGACACCATCGACACCGTCTATCCCGGGCTCATGACCCGGCCCTTCATCACCCACGAGCAGCAGATCATGGGCTCGCTGCCCACGGCCGACGTGCTCGAGGCCGTGGACGGGCCCATGCAGGACGGGGTGATGGACTGGAACACGCTGGCGCCCATGTCGTCGCTGCTCGACGCCGGGGACGTGCTCGTCCAGTACGACCAGGCCTACGAGCGCTACGACACCCCGCTCCCCCAGGAGCTGGCCGCCCAGCTGGCCACGACCCCACCGGGCCTGACCGACCCCGTCTCCTACGGGACCCCGCGCCCGAACGTGTCGCTCCTCCCCCACTTCGACGAGGCGACGCTCGCCCTACCGTCCGACCCGGGGTGGACGGCCCCGCTCGTGAGCTACACGGTGACGGACCCCCGGCCCATCGTGCGCACCGAGTCGACGGCCTCGCCGCTGGTGGTGGACGGCGACGCCGGCGGCGTGGTCGCCGCCTCGTCGGTGGGCCTGCTCACCGGCAACCCGACCATCCTGTACGCCGGGACGCTCGACACCGATGCCGCCCTGCGGGCCCGCACCCTGTCCCGTCCCGCCGACCTCGTGGTGACCGACACGAACCGGAAGCAGGGATACCGGTGGAATTCGCTCAACGAGAACACCGGCTACACGGAGACCGCGGCGCAGGGCACCGACACGTCCGATCCCAGTGACGCACCGCTCGACCTGTTCCCCGGGGCGCCGGCCGACGCGCAGACCACCACCGTCCTGCACGGGGTGTCGTCGGTGACGGCCTCGTCGTACGGCTCCTCGATCACCTACCTCCCCGAGGACCGTCCGGCCGCCGCACTCGACGCCAACACGCAGACCGCGTGGCTCACCGACTCCTTCGTGGGACAGATCGGCCAGTGGTGGCAGGTGGTCCTCGAGGCACCCGACACCATCGGCTCGCTCCAGCTGGTCCAACCCCAGACCGGCGACCCGGACCGGCACATCACCCAGGTCACCCTGACCTTCGACGGCACCCGGCGGGTGACGGTGCCGCTGAGCCCGGCGTCGCGGGCGGCGACCGGTGAGACGGTGACCTTCCCGTCCGAGACGTTCCGGACCCTGCGGATCACGGTGTCGGGCGTGACCGTCGACGACCCGTCGTCCCCGGTCGGGTCGCGCAGTTCGGTCGGGTTCGCCGAGGTGGCGATCCCCGGGGTGTCGGTCCAGGAGACGACGTCGATGCCCCAGGACCTCCTGCGGGCCGCCGGCTCCTCCTCGCTCGCCGACCGCCTGACGCTGGTCATGACCCGTCTGCGGTCGTCGGGCACCCCGCCCCGGTCGGACGTCGAGACCTCGCTGCAGCGCACGTTCTGGCTGCCGACGTCCCGCACGTTCTCCCTGACGGGCCAGGCCAGGGTGTCGCCTCTCATCCCGGACGACGAGATCGACCGGGTGGTCGGGCGCCCGGGCTCGGACTACACGGGCACCGTCGCCTACTCGCTCGGACGGCTGCCGGGCGACCTCCGGGCCAACGCCATGGCCACGCTGGACGACGATCCGTCCACCGTGTGGGAGCCCGGGTTCGGCGCCGCCCACCAGGCCGGGCAGTGGCTGCAGTACGAGCTGCGGACGCCGCTCACCTTCGACCACCTCGACCTGCAGATCGTGGCCGACGGCCGCCACTCCGTGCCCACCCGCATCACCGTCTCGGCCGACAGCGGGCAGGCCACCGTGGACCTTCCCCCGCTGGCCGACACCTCGGTGGCGGGCGGGGTGGTCGACGTGCCGGTCACGTTCCCCACGCTGCGCGGCCGAAGCATCCGCATCACCGTGGACGACGTCCGGCTGGAGAACACGCTCAACTACTACTCGCAGACCCCGATCGCCATGCCCATCGGCATCGCCTCGGTCGGCCTGCCCGGGGTGACGGCCACCACCCCACCGGCCGACGTCCCCTCGTCCTGCCGGGGCGACCTGCTCTCGATCGACGGGAAGTCCCTGTGGGTCGAGGTCACCGGCACCACGGCCGCCGCCCTCGACCGCCAGCCCCTCGCCATCACCCTCTGCGGGCCCGACGCCGGTGGCGTCACCCTCGGCCCCGGCGACCACACCCTCCGGTCGGCACTCGGCCACCTGGCCGCCTACGACGTCGACCAGCTGGTCCTGGACTCGGCGCCCGGGGGCGGGGCCATGCCCCTCGCCGGTCCGACGAGCCTGGTGCCGCCGACCGTCGCCCCCTCACCCCCCGTCACGGTCGACCGGGCCACGTCCACCGTGCTGCACCTCACGGTGCACGGCGTGGACACCACGCCGGGAGCGACGCCCTTCGACCTGATCCTCGGCGAGTCGATCGACAAGGGATGGACCGCCACCGTGGCCGGAGGGCCCGGCCTGGGCCACCCGGTGCTGATCGACGCCTTCGCCAA
Organism: uncultured Acidimicrobiales bacterium; assembly: GCA_963814655.1. Taxonomy (GTDB): domain Bacteria; phylum Actinomycetota; class Acidimicrobiia; order Acidimicrobiales; family RAAP-2; genus Bog-756. The sequence continues at coordinate 36,244 of CAWFDU010000002.1, forward strand.
CGGGTGGCGGGTCGACCCGGTAGCACTCGCCCACTACGTGCACGACGGGACGCTCGCGGTCACCCTGGTGTGGACGCCGCAACGCACGGTCGACTGGGCCCTGGTCGTGTCCGCCGTGGCCATCGTCGCCTGCGTGGTCCTCGCCTGCTGGCCGGTCGGACGTCGCCGGCGCCGGCGGCGCCGGCACGTCCACGCCGCGGCCGGGGACACCGCGCCGGACCCCGCGACGACGATGGTGGACACCACCGTCGTCCACGACGGCCCCGCACCCGACGACGCCGACGAGGAGCGGGTCCTCGACCGCCGGCCCCGACTGCAGGTGCCCTTCGGCGCCGAGGGGCCGCGGGCCTCGGTCCCGGTCGCCCTCCTCACCGGCGCCGTGTCCGGAGGCGTGGCCGCCGCGGTGGCCACGCCCCGTGCCGGGCTGGCCGTCGGCGCGGCCACCCTGGTGGTGCTCCTGGTGCCGCGGCTCCGGTTCCTGCTGGGCGTGGCCGCGGTCGGGTGCGTGGTTGCCGCCGCCGCCTACGTGGCCGTCCACCAGAACCAGGTCCACGTGCCCGACAACGGCGCGTGGCCCCAGTCGTTCGGCACGGCCAGCCAGTGGGCATGGGCCGGGGTGGTGTTCCTCGGGGCGGACGGCGCCGTCGACGTCGCCCTCCGTGCCCGACGGCGCCGGCTCGCACGGTCGGGCGACGATCCGGACGTCGCCCCGGTCGGTCCCTCCGGGGCGGGTCAGTCCGTCCGGGAGAGCGCCTCGTAGCCCAGCGCCGCCAGGGTGCCCCTGGCGGTGGCGTCCCAGGTCAACCTGGCGGCCCGTTCCTGGGCGCCGACGCCGAGCCGTCGTCGCAGGACCTCGTCGCGGAGGACGGCGCCCAGGGCCCGGGCCAGGTCGTCTGGACCGTCGACCAGCAGCCCGGACTGGCCGTCCACCACGGCGTCCTCGTGGCCGCCGATGCGGGTGGCCACCGCCGGCGTGCCGCACGCTCCCGCCTCGGTGACGGTCATGCCCCATCCCTCGCGGAGGGACGACGACGCCACGACCCAGGCGCGGCGGTAGAGAGCGACCAGTTCGTCGTCGTCGACGAACCCCGGCAGCTCGATCCACGACCCCGCACCGTGCCGCCGCAGCAGCTCCTCGAGCGCCGGGCGCTCGTACCCCTCGCCGGCGATCACCGCCCGGAGCGCGGGGAACTCGGCCTTCAGGCGCACCAGGGCCTCCACGAGGAGGTGGAACCGCTTGACCGGCACCAGACGACCGACGGCGACGACCAGGGGCACCGGTGACCGCTCGCCCCCCGGGGAGAACCGGGGCTCGACACCGGGAGGGGTGACGCTGATCCGCTCGGGCGCGAGGTGCAGTCGCTCGACGATCTCCGCCTTCGACGAATGGGACAGCGTCACGATCCGGCTGCGGCGGTAGAGGGGCGGTGCGACGCGGTGCTCGAGCAGGTGGCCGAACTCGGCCATGCCGCGGGGCAGGACCATCCTCCACATCTCGGCGTGCACGTGGTGCAGGAAGGTGATCTGAGGGCTCCGGGACCAGACCGGACTGAAGAACGGCATGCCGTTCCAGATCTCGACCAGGCCGTCGCCCGTGCCGATGCGGCCCACGGCCCCGGACAGGATCGACCGCGGGAACACCGAGTAGCGACCGGCCCGCCGGATCACCCGGTACCCGTCCCGTCGGACGACCCGTCGGCCGCCGGGCACCGACGACGTGGTCACCGACACGTCGAGCCCCGCGGCGGACCACGCCGACACGACCCGGTGGGCGTGCAGCTCGCTCCCCCCGGCCTCGGGGTCGTCGAAGTCGCGCCAGGCGAGTACGTCGATGCGCTTCAGGCCGGCGCGCTCGGCGATCTCGCCGATGGGCATGCCGGCGAACAGGGGGATCGGGCCGGCGTCGGCCCGGGAGCGCCCGGACGGATGGTCGGTCGACGTGGCCGCGGCCAGGGGCGAGGCGCTCTCGCTCCGACGCACCAGGCGGGTGACGGATGCGTCGACCGGTTGCCCCGCCGCCGCCCCCGACTCCCCCGGGCCAGCGCTCATCGTCCGGTCCTCCCTCGCCGTCCCCCTGGGTGCCGCATCGGACGAGTGTACCGGACCCGGGTCCCGGCAACAGGTGGCGACAACGGCGGCGCGGCGTCCGCCCGGGTCCCGCCGCGGCGCTCGTCAGCGACGCCGCGCCATCCGGCGCCAACCCCGGCGGGCCGTCCAGTGCTGGCCCCGGTGGCGGTGGTGGATGACCACGAAGGCGATGGCCATGCCCAGGGCGATGGCGGCCTGGGCGGCCAGGTCCGCCCAGGCCGTGGGCACCGGGTGGCCGTTGGCGGCGGTCACCAGCCCGACGGCGAGTCCGGAGCCGGCGGCCAGGACCAGCACGATCCACCGGGAGCCCGTGCCGAACAGGTAGTTGGTCACCAGCACGGTGAACGAGAGGCACATCATGGCCAGCACCAGCGGGGCGAAGGCGGGCGCCGCCGTACTCAGGCGGGCACTGAACACCAGGGTGAGGAACTGTCGGGGCACGAAGACGGCGATGCCCAGCAGGAGCACGGACGGAACCGCCAGGAAGAGCAGGGTCACCCCCAGCTGCCGGATGGCGTGCCCACCCTCGTTCCACCGGATCGTCGCCTCGGGGAGCAGGTAGGCGCCGAGGGCGAGCGCCCCGAACACCAGCGCCTTCGACGCCACCGAGATGGCCGCGTACGGTCCGACCTCGGCGTGGTCGAGCCGTCCGAGCAGGATCACGTCCACGTTCTGCAGGAGGCCGAGGAGGGCGAGTCCCACGAAGGCGGCCGACACGTCGGCGAGGAGCTTGCGCCGGGCGAGCACGGCGCCGGCCGTGCCCGGGGACGCCCCGGCCCCACCGTCCTGCACCACCGGCGCGGTCGACGGGTCGGCCCACGCCCGGCGGGCCAGCCAGTGGGCGTGGCCGGTGGCCACCACCTCGCTGACCAGCACACCCAGCGCGTAGCCGGGGACGCCGGCACCGGCGACCACGAGCACCACCACCAGCACGGTGCGGACGCCGCCCTCCACCAGCAGGTTGCCGGCCAGGCCCAGGTAGCTCCGGTGGGCCTGGAGCAGCCCGCGGTCGACGCACAGCACGATCCACACCCCCGCCGCCATCAGGATCAGCACGACGCCCTCGCCGTTGGGCAGGTGGAGCTCCCGGGCGATCCATCCCTGGAGGGCCAGCACCAGCACCAGTTCGACGGCCAGCGCCACGAGGCAGAGCCGGTGCACCCGGGCCACCCAGCGACGGACCAGGTGGGCGCGGCCCGTCGTCTGGAGACCGGTGACGCGGCGCACCACGCCCACCAGGACGGCCGAGCCCGGCATGGACAGGATGAAGAAGAGCCCCAGGAGCTGGGCCAGCTCGCCGTAGGCCTGGGACGGCAGCAGGCGGGCCACGGCGATGACCACCAGTGCGGCGGCCACGTTGACGGCCATGCCGGCCACGGCCACGGGACCGGCCTCGCGCAGCCCGGCCCTCATGGTGTTGTCTGTCCCGACCAGGCCGGGCGACGGCTCGTCGGGCGGCAGCGTGACCATGGGCCCACCGGCCACGGCGATGCCCATGGCGGGCCCGAGCGCCATCGACTCGGCGATGGGATCGACGACGGTGTCGACCTCCTCGAGGATCAGGTCGAGCCCGGCATCGGCCTCGGGATCCGACGACGGGCCACGGGCGGACCCGTCAGCGCCCGGCTGCGCCCCCGGCTCGTCCACCGTGGCCCCGGTTCAACCGGCGCGCCGGGGCAGGATCGGGGCGTCCCGGCCCGTGCCCCCGGACGCCGCCCCGCCCCCGGCGCGCGCCTCGGCGGTCTCGTGGTACTCCTCCTCCACGTTCACCGACCAGATGTCGTGGTGCGCCCCGTGGATGTTCTCCACCGTGAGCATGGCCGTGTACATCGAGTGGTCCTGGTTGTTGTAGCGGTGCATGCCGTTGCGGCCCACGGGGTGGACGTTCGGGGCGTGCTCCTCGAACCACCGGCGGATCACGTCGACGTTGGTCCGGTAGGTGTCGTCGTAGACGGGGTAGGACTTGGGCATCCGCACGACGTAGCCGGCCTCGACGTCGGCCGGGTCGACCAGGCCGATGTGGGCGAGCTCCTTGGTGCCGAGGGCGACGAGGTCCTCGTCGGACATCGACCACAGCTCGTCGCCCTCGAACACGAAGTACTCCATCCCCAGGCAGGTCCGCCCCTCCTTGACCAGGAACGGCGACCACGAACCGAAGTTCTGGATCCGGCCGACCTCGACGTCGGGGGCGTGGATGTAGATCCAATTGTCGGGGAACCCCCGCTCCGCCGGGACCACCAGGGCGATGGTGAGGAAGTCCCGGTAGTGGAGGTCGTCGGCGGCGGCCAGCACCTCGGCGGGCACCGGCGGATCCACCACCCGGGCGAGGGCCGTCAACGGCATCGACGACACCACGTGGCTGCACGGCACCCGTTCGACGGTCCCCCCGCGGTCGGTGGAGACGGCCACGGCGAGCCCGTCCTCGACGTGGACCCGGGTGACCGTCGTATCCATCCGCAGGTCGCCGCCCATCGAGTCGACGAGCTCGGCGCACCGCTCCCACATCATCCCCGGCCCGTACTTCGGGTACTGGAATTCCTCGATGAGGCTGGTCACCTGCGTGCGGCGGTCGCGTCGCCGGCCGAGCGACGACCGGATCGGCTCCCACACGGCGTTCCAGAGGGACATGCCCTTGATGCGCTGCGCGCCCCAGTCGGCGGACAGCTCGGAGGCGGACACCCCCCACACCTTCTCGTTGTAGGTCTTGAAGAAGTGGCGGTACAGGCGCCATCCGTAATTGGTCACGATGTAGCCCTCGAGCGTGGACTGGTCGCGCGGCGGGCGCAGCCGCACCCACAGGAACGACAGCCCGCACCGCACGGCCTCGACGAGGCCGAGGTTGGACAGGGCGTTGCCCAGCTTGATCGGGTAGTCGTAGTACTTGCCCCCGTAGAAGATCCGGCTCATGCGGGGCCGAAGCAGGAAGTCCTCGGGGGGGAGGATCTCGTGCCAGAACTCCTCCACCGGGACGACCTTGGTGAAGAACCGGTGGCCACCGATGTCGAACCGCCAGCCGTCGCGCTCGACCGTCCGGCTGATGCCGCCCACCACGTCGTCCTGCTCCACGACCACCACCGGGTCGCCGCTCTTGGCCAGCCGGTAGGCGGCGGTCAGCCCGGCCGGGCCACCGCCGATCACCACCACGGGGGGCACGTCCGACGGGCGCGCCACGTCCGCGCCGACGGGTGCGTCCGGGGTCTCGGGTTCGGTGGGCGTTGCCATGCGTTGTGCGATCCGTTCCTTCGGGTTCCTGGTCCGGCCGGCGGGCGGGCCCTGGTCGGGGTGTGCGGGGCGCCGCCCCGGTGCGACGGTCGGGCGACGCCCGACTCCCCCGCCTCCCACGGGTGCCGTGCCGGCCCGGGGCCGGGGGCGGTCGGTGCGACCCTGCCGAGGCGAGGATAGTGGCTCGCCCGTCCCCCCCGGAGGGACCGCCCACCGGTCCGCCTACGGGACGACGACCCCCAGGAACGCCAGGGTGGCGTAGGCCCCCATGGCGAGGCCCGAGGCCACCAGCACGACCAGCTCCACCCGTCGGCTCGACGTCAGCGTCGACGCCGCGACGACCAGGGGGAACGCGCCGAGGGCGTAGCGCTCGAACGAGTCCAGGTTGGTGCTGGCCAGCGAGACGGCGAGCACGGCGGTGGCAAACGCGGCGTAGCTGGCCGGGAGCCGGCGCCAGGCCAGCACGAGCAGGGCGACGCAGACCGCCACCCAGGGGACGTGGAGGGCGCTGCCCAGGTGGTGGCCGTGGGCGGCGTCGACCACGTCGTGCCACATGGCGCCCAGCGGCACGGCGAACTGGCCCCGGTGGCCGTTCTGCTCCTGGACGGTGAGGGGCAGCCAGGGGTCGCCGAACCGTCGGCCCACCCACCCGAGGTAGGCACCCGCCCCGACGAGGGGCGCCACCAGCGCCGCCACCCGCGGCGCCCACCCACCCGGTCCGACGCCCCCGCGTCGACCGGCCCACAGTTCGACAGCCACGGGCACGAGGAGGAGCACACCGACCGGACGGTCGGCGCCGGCGGCCAGGCCGGCGGCGGCGGCCCACCACCACCGGCCGGTCCGTACGCCCAGCACGGTCACCACGGAACAGAGCAGGAGGGTGGCGTCCGAGTAGGCGAGCACCAGCGAGTAGGCGGACGGGGCCAGGGCCAGCAGCCACACCGACCGTCGGGCCAGCGCGGCGTCGCCCAGGTCGTGGCGCACCAGCAGCCAGAGGGCGGCCATGGCGAGGAGCGCGCTCCCGTTGGCCGTCACCACCAGTGCGGCCGACGTCCCCATCCCCGGGACGTCGCCGAGGTAGCGCCCCGCCAGGGGGAACAGCGGGAAGAACCGGAGCGACTCCCGTCCGGCGTCGGCGTAGCCGTGCGTGGCGATCGCCCGGTACCAGCCTGCGTCCCACGCCAGCAGGCCCTGGTGCACCCGGGCCACGGCGGCGGGGTCGTGCGGCCGCAGCGACCCCACGCCGGTGCGGGCGGCCACCAGCGCGCCGGTGACGACCACCCGGGCCGCCACCCAGGCGGGCAGGACCTGCAGGACGGCCCGGGCGACGACCGCCGACCCGGCCCGTAGGCCACCGTGGCCGGGGTCGTGCCGCGGCACCGTCCCGGGACCCCCGCCGTCGGCGGCCACCGCCGCCGGTCGGCCGTGGGCCACGCCGGTCAGGTCCCGGTCGGCGACAGCCGCACGAGGTACATCGGCTGGTAGAAGCTGTCCGCGTTCCCGACCACGAGGCCGGTGGCGTGGTAGGCCGGACTCGCCTGCAGCGTCTGGACGATCCCCTCGCACTTGACCCCGTAGGCCTGGTACCCCGGGGCCCACACGACGTAGATCTGGTGGCCGCCGGCCGCCAGCGACTCCACGTGCTCGGCGAAGGTCAGCGGCGAGGCGGCACGGACGGCCGCGTCGTAGTCGACCCAGTCGACGAACTCGGGACCGGTGCCCCGGGGGAAGGTCAGCTGGGTGAACCTGCCGGTGGGCAGCAGGCGGGCCACGGCGGGACCGAGCTGGTCCGGACAGTACGCCACCACGTCGCCGGGTCGGGCCGTCGCCCGGATGGCCGCCGCCACCTGGCCGGCCTGGGTCCGGTTGGTGACCACGTTCGGCACCGACGCGGCCAGTCCCAGCACGACGGCCACGGCGATCACGCCGACCCGGACGTGCCGGTCCCGGAAGACGGCCACGCCCAGCGACACCAGCAGGATCAGCGGCACGAAGACGACCGACGCGTACCGGGCGTCGAATGCGCTGGTGGTGAGGAACCCGCCGATGATGGCGGCGGCCAGCGTGCCCACCACCACCACGGCCAGCGGGCGGCCGAGGGGACGGGTCCGGATGTCGAGGGAGATGTGCAGCCGGTCGGTGGCCAGACCGAAGAGCCCGAGCCCGACGAGCGCGAAGAACAGGAGGGCGAGGCCCCGGCCCTGGCTGGTGCTGCCTCCGGCGAACGACGCCACGGCGTCGACCATGGCCGCGAAGGTGGCCGGCGTGGCCCACGGCGTGCCCGTGTGCCGCGACTGGAAGACGAAGGTCGGGAACCACGGCAGGAAGGCCACGCAGCCGACGACCGCGGCGCCCAGGGCGGCCCGGGCGCCACGACGCCACTCGGGCCGGCCCCGCCATGCCTGGTAGCCGAGCCACAGCATGGTCGTCCCGAGGAGGTAGATCGACCAGTAGTGGGAGTACAGGAGGAGGGCGGTCACCACCCCGACGGCCACCAGGTTGCCCGGTCGGGGGGAGGTCAGGGCCCGGTCGAGGGCGAGGAACCCGAGGACCGTGAGGAGGACCACCAGGGAGTACATCCGCGTCTCGGTGTCGTACCGGACGGCGAAGGGCGACGTGGCCACCAGGAGCATCGCCGCCCACGCCACCGTGGGACCGCCCAGGCGCCTGCCGGCGAGCCACGCCAGCGGGACGGTGGCCACGCCGAACACGCCCGGCAGCGAGCGCACGGCCTCGTCGGACGTCCCGAAGAACCCCATCCACACGTGCAGCAGGGCGTAGAAGAGCGGCGGGGCGCCGTCGCGCCGCAGGTAGGCCGGGAGCTCGTGGAGCGGCTGGCGGGCGATGTTGACCGTGAGGGCCTCGTCGAGCCAGAGGTCCGACCGGGTCCAGAACCGCAGGACCATCCCGGCGGCCACGGCGAGGGTGGCGCCGGACACGAGGAGCACGACCAGGGCCCGGCTGAACGGCGGTCCCTCGGGATCGCGTGCCACACCCGTGGACACGGCGCCCCCGCCGCGGTGGTGGCGGTGCGCCGCTCCGGGGACCGACGCGGGCCGCGGCGCGGGCGGGTCGGTGGCGACGCCGAGCACCTCGTCGGCCGGCGGCGCGGACCCGGGGGGTGGGGCATCCATGGCTGGCATGGTACCCAGGCCACCCGCCGACCGGTGACCCGGGAGCCGTCCCGTGCCCGGGACGGGCGATGGCCGTGTCCCGGCGGAGTAACGTGCGCCCACGGTTGTCGACGGCTGTGGCAGAGTCGGTGCCGGGACACGACCGCAACGGGGCGTGTGACCAGGCCGTAGGCCCGCAGTCCGCACGGAGGGACCCTGCGGGCCGGCGGGAACGGGCCACCGCGTGGTGGCCGACAGGAGCAATGGGGGAATTCCTTGACCGAGCCGCAGGAGATCAGCCGTCGTACCTTCCTGTCCCACGGGGCGAAGGCGGGTGGGGCCGTCGTGCTCGCGGGGGCGGCGGGTGGTGTCCTGGCGGCGTGCGGCTCGTCCTCGACGTCGGGTTCGACCTCCACGACGGCCGCCGGAGGTCAGCCGGGGGTGGGCACGGGTGCACCCGTGCGGGGTGGTGCGCTCACCGTGGGACTCGTCGCCGAGATCGACGGCTTCTACCCGCCGAACAACCACTGGGACACCAACGGGTTCATCTACGCCAACACGCTCTACGACCCGCTGTGCGCCATCGGTGCCGACGGGTCCATCCAGCCCTACCTGTGCCAGTCGATCACCCCCAACTCGACCTACGACACCTGGACGATGACCCTCCGTCCCGGCGTGAAGTTCCACGACGGCTCCGAACTGACGGCGGCCGTGGTCGTGTCCAACTACGTCCAGCTGAAGGCGTCGCTCCTCACCGGCCAGGCCCTGGTCCAGGTCACCGGGTGCACGGCGTCTGACGACCTGACGGTCGTCTACACCCTCCAGGCGCCCAACCCGTCGTTTCCCGCCGGGCTCACCAGCCAGCTCGGCTACGTGGTGGCCCAGTCGATGATCGACTCGGTGAATTCGGGCGACAAGACGCCGACCCCGGTCGGGACCGGCCCGTTCGTCTACCAGTCGTGGCAGCCGAACGACCACTTCACCGCCACCCGCAATCCGGACTACTGGCGGACCGGCCTTCCCTATCTCGACCAGATCACCCTCCGGCCGATACCCGACACCATCCAGCGCGAGTCGACGCTCAAGACCGGCGGGGTCGACATGATCCAGTCCACCGACCCCGACACCGTCAACCGGTTCAAGAACCTGTCGGGCTACCAGCTCGTGGACAGCGCCACCGGCGTCCTGGGCGAGCCGACCGTGGCCTTCATCATGCTGAACACGCAGGTGGCCCCCACCAACGACCTCACCATCCGCCGGGCGCTGGCCATGAGCCTCGACCAGGCCACCGTGCAGAAGATCTTCGGCGGCGGGCTGACCAAGTCGATCTCCGGTCTGTTCCTGCCGGGCTCGCCCTACTACTCGCCGTCCGGCTACCCCTCCTACGACCCGGCCGAGGCCAAGAAGCTGGTGGCCGGCTACGCCTCCAAGCACGGCACGCCGAAGCTCACCCTGCTCACGATCACCGACCCCCGCCTGGGCCAGGTCGTCCAGATCATCCAGCAGATGTGGAACGAGGTCGGCTTCGACGTGAGCCTGAGCCAGATCGAGCAGGCCGACATCATCAACGACTTCATCGCCGGCGAGTTCCAGGCCGCCACCTCCTACCAGTTCGGTGCCATCGACCCCGACCTGAACTACGTGTGGTGGTCCACCACCACCGTCAAACCGGTCGGCCAGATCGCACTCAACTTCCCCCGGAACGACGACCCGGTCATCGAGCAGAACATGCTCACCGGCCGCCACACGACCGACACCGCCACGCGGGTGAAGGCGTACCAGACGGTCAACGAGCAGCTGGCCAAGGACCTCCCCTACCTGTGGCTCGAGCAGTACATCTTCTCCGAGGTGGCCACGTCGCAGGTGCAGAACTTCGCCAACCCGACCCTGCCGAGCGGGGCCAAGCAGTACGCCTTCGACGAGGGGATCTTCGTCCCGACCCAGATCTGGCTGTCGAAGTAGCGGCGCGGGCGAACGGTCGACGAGCGATCCATGGGAAAGTACCTGGTCAGGAGGATACTGCAGCTGGTGGTGGTGGCATTCGTCATCTCCGTGCTGACGTTCCTGCTCGTCCACCTGCTGCCCGGCGATCCGACCGTCACCATCCTCGGGCCGAACGACACGGCCGCCAACCGGGCGATCCTGCTCAAGCAGCTCGGTCTGAACCTGCCGCTGTGGCAGCAGTACCTGACGTGGCTGAAGGCGGTGTTCCACGGGAACCTCGGCACCTCGTACCTCAACCACGAGTCGGTCACCCACATCCTGGCCACCGGGGCGCCGGTCGACCTCGAGCTCATCATCATCTCCCAGGTGATCGCCTTCGCCGTCGCCATCCCGCTGGCGCTCGTGGTGTCCCGCAAGCCGAACAAGCCGCTCGACAACGTGGCCACCACGAGCACCTTCGGCCTCCTCGCCCTGCCGCCCTTCGTCGTGGCCCCGATCCTGGTGGCCGTCTTCGCCGTGGGCCTCGGCTGGTTCCCGGCGACCGGCTACACCCCGTTCACCCAGAATCCGGCGACGAACATCCACGAGATGATCCTGCCGTCGGTGGCCATCACCGCCGGCTCGATCGCCGTGTACTTCCGCCTGCTCCGGTCCGACCTGATCAGCACCCTGCAGCAGGACTTCATCACCATGGCCCGCTCGAAGGGCCTGTCGGGCCCACGGATCATGTGGCGGCACGCCTTCCGGCCCTCGAGCTTCTCGCTGCTGGCGGCCGCCGGCATCAACATCGGCGCCCTGATCGCCGGCACGTTCGTCGTCGAGCTCCTGTTCGTGCTCCCCGGCATCGGGTACGCCCTGGTACAGGCCGTGGAGCAGCGGGACTACCTGGTGGTCCAGGGCATCGCCCTGGTGGTGGCCATCGTGTACGTGCTCCTCCAGTTCGTCATCGACTTCGTCTTCACCATCGTCGACCCGAGAGTGGTGCGGGAGTGACCCATGCCTGACGACAGAGAACTCCTCGACAGTGGGGCGGCGTCCCAGCTCCTGGGCGACCGCTTCCCCGGTATGGCCGCCGGGGAGGAGACCGTCCTGGCCCTCTCGACCGAGCACCTGGAGGGCGACGACGTCCTGGCCAAGAAGCCCCTCGGCTTCCTGTTCTGGTTCGCCCTGGTCTGGGTGGCGCTCGTGCTGCTGGCGTCCGTGCTGGCCAACGTGCTCCCCCTGCAGAACCCGAACTTCCAGAACTACTCGGCGCTCAACCAGGGGCCGAGCGTCGCCCACTGGCTGGGGACCGACGACCTCGGGCGCGACCTCCTGGCCCGACTGATCTTCGGCTCCCGGGTCTCGCTCATCGTCGGGTTCTGCGGCGTGGCCATCGGCCTCGCCGTCGGGGGGACGGCCGGGCTCGTGTCGGGCTACAAGGGCGGCAAGCTCGACGTGGCCCTCAACGCCGGCTCGTTCATCATCCTGGCGTTCCCGGCCATCGTGGCCGTCATCGCCATCGTGACCTTCTGGGGCCAGTCGCTGCTCCACATCACGATCATCCTGGGCATCGGGACGATCCCCCTGATGTTCCGGGTCATCCGGGCGAGCAGCCTGTCGTTCGCCCAGCGCGACTTCGTGGTCGCCGCCAAGACGATGGGGGCGACGGACACGCGGGTGGTGCTCCGCGAGATCCTCCCCAACGTGGTCCCGGTGATGGTCACGTTCAGCCTCATCACGGTCGCCGGCCTCATCGTGATCGAGGGCACCCTCGCCTTCCTCGGACTGTCGGTCAACCTTCCGACACCGTCGTGGGGCAACCTGATCAACGAGGGGACGGCCAACGGCGCCCTGTCCAGCGACCCGTGGATCATGATGTGGCCGGCGTTGTCGATGTTCCTGCTCCTGTGGTCCATCAACCTCATCGGCGACCGGCTCCGGCAGCGGTTCGACATCCGCGAGGGCCTGCTGTGATCCGGCGGCGCAGGGCCGGGCGCACGCTCGAGTTCAAGGACGTCGGCGCCCACGAAGGACCACTACTCGAGGTGGACGACCTCCACACCTCGTTCCGCACCCCCCGGGGAACGGTACGGGCCGTCGACGGGGTGTCCTTCGAGGTCTACGAGGGCAGGACGCTCGGCATCGTGGGCGAGTCCGGATCGGGCAAGACGGTGCTGTCCCGCTCGATCATGGGGCTCCTGCCGCCGCGCGACGTGGTGCGCAGCGGCACCGTGCACTTCGGCGGCCACGAGCTGTCCGCCATGGGAGAGGCCGAGCTGCGTGCCGTATGGGGCGCCGAGCTCAGCATGATCTTCCAGGACCCGATGACCGCGCTGAACCCGGTCAAGCGCATCGGCGTCCAGATCGCCGAGTCGCTCGTCCTCCACCTCGACATGGACCGGAAGGAGGCCCGTTCCACGGCGGTCGAGCTTCTGCGCTCGGTCGGGATACCCTCGCCCGAGGAACGGGTGCGGTGGTATCCGTTCCAGCTGTCCGGTGGGATGCGCCAACGGGTCATGATCGCCATCGCCCTGGCCTGCGCCCCCCGTCTGGTCATGGCGGACGAGCCGACCACCGGTCTCGACGTCACCGTCCAGGCCCAGATCCTGGACCTGCTGGCCGATCTCCAGCGCGAACGGCACATGGCCGTGATCCTCGTGACCCACGACCTCGGGGTCGTGGCCACCCGGGCCGACGACATCATCGTGATGTATGCCGGGCGCATCGTCGAGCGGGCCCCCACCAGGACGCTCTTCGCCGATACGAAGATGCCCTACACCCGGGCCCTCATGGATTCCATCCCCCGCCTGGCCGATCCCAGCGGGGCCCGCCTGGACGCCATCGCCGGGCGCCCGCCCGACCTCATCCACCCGCCGGACGGGTGCCGGTTCGCGCCGCGGTGCCACTACGCCCGCGACAAGTGCCGCGAGACCGAGCCGCCCCTGCGGACGGTCGGCTCGCCCGACCACCTGTTCGCCTGCTGGTACCCGCTGGTCGACGGCGTGTCGACGGCACCCCCGGTGCCCGTCACGCTGGGGCGCACGGTCGTCGACGGCGACGCGTCTGCCGACGCCGACGCGGCCGCGGTGTCCGCGACCGAAGGCAGCGACGACCCGGAGCAGGGATCGTGAGCGACACGGTCGCCACGTCGCAGGCCACCGAACCGTCCGACGTCGTCCTGGACGTGCGGGACCTGGTGGTGGAGTTCAAGAGCGGCCGTCAACGGGTCCAGGCCGTGTCGGGCGTGAGCTTCCAGGTCCGCCGGGGGGAGACCCTCGGCCTGGTGGGCGAGTCCGGGTGCGGGAAGTCGACCACCGGGCGCACGCTGGTCCAGGTCCAACCGGCCACCTCGGGCACCGTCGACTACCTGGGGCAGGATCTGAACGAACTGACCGGGCGACGGCTGCGGCAGCTGCGCACCAAGATCCAGATGATCTTCCAGGACCCGATCTCCTCCCTCAACCCCCGCCGACGGATCAGGGACATCGTGGCCGAGCCACTGTCCATCTGGAAACGTGGCACCAAGGTCGAGCGTCAGGCCAGGGTCCGCGAGATGCTCGAGGCCGTCGGCATCGATCCCGACGCCGCCGGGGACCGGCGACCGGGCGAGTTCTCGGGCGGCCAGTGCCAGCGGATCAGCATCGCCCGCGCCCTCATGGCCGAGCCCGACCTCCTCATCTGCGACGAGCCGGTGTCCGCCCTCGACGTCTCCGTCCAGGCACAGATCCTGAACCTCCTCGCCGACCTCAAGACCCGCTTCGGGCTCACCATGGTCTTCATCGCCCATGACCTAGCCGTCGTGAAGAACGTGAGCGACCGGGTGGCGGTCATGTACCTCGGCAAGCTGGTGGAGGTGGCCGGGTCGGACGACCTGTACCGGTCGGCCGCCCATCCCTACACCGAGGCGCTGCTCGCCTCGATCCCCGAGCCGGACCCCGACCACACCTCGGACCACAAAGCCCTGACCGGCGAGCTGCCCTCGCCCCTGAACCCGCCCTCGGGCTGCCGGTTCCGCACCCGCTGCCCCTACGCGCAGGCACGCTGCGCCGCCGAGGAGCCCCTCCTGCGCGAGCTGGCCCCCGGTCACCAGGTGGCGTGTCACTTCCCGGTGGGGCCACTCGCCGCCGAAGGGGGCAACGACCCCGAACCCGACCCCGGCCCCGGCGCCGTCGTCGCGTCCGACTGACGGCACACGCCGCACCGGACGATCGGAGGGATCCGCCATGGCCACCATCCGCCAGTACTACGAGGGGACCGGCGTCCCCCTGGTGGTCGAGGCCGACCCCGTCGACGCCGTGGCGGCGTGGCGGACCCAACGAGCGCGCCTCCGCTCCTGGCTCGACGACCTGCCCGCCGACCAGTGGGGAGGTCCGACCCGCTGCCACGGTTGGGACACCGCCGACCTGGTCCGGCACCTGCTGTCGGCGACCCGGTTCCTCGGCTACACGCTGACGGCTGCCGCCGACGGTACGGCCACGACGCTGCTCAGGGGCATGGACACCCGCACCACGGTGGCCGCGGCGGCGGAACTCCTGGGGGACCGCAGCCCGTCGGAGGCGCGGGAGGAGCTGGCCGGACTGGACGGCTCGGTGGCCGCGGCACTCGAACGGCTCGACGACCGCGGCCGGTGCCCCGACGGACTCGACTCCACGGCGGAGGCCCCGCCGGGCCACCTGGCGGCCCACCTCGCCCTCAGCCACTTCCTGTTCGACTCCTGGGTCCACGAGTACGACCTCCTCGTGCCGAGGGGCGGGCGTCCCGTCGTCGATCCCCTCGAGACCCGCGTCGTGCTGGGCTACCTGGTGGGGCTGGCCCTCGTCGCCTCCGACGACGACGGAGCGCCCGCGGCGCTCGAGCTCCGGGTCACGGAGCCGGACCTGTGCCTCGGTGCCGAGGTGGTGGACGGGCTCACGGTGATCCGACTGCGTCGCGGTCCCGACGGTGCCGCCGTGGTCGAGGGCGCGGCCGCCGACGTGGTGGACCGGATGACGGGCCGCGCCGGTGGCCCGGTGACCGGTGACGACCGCGGGCTCGCCGTGCTCGACCGCTTCGCCCTGGTGCTGTCGACCTGACGGGCGCGGTCCGTCGGGCCCCGACGGCCCCCGACGGGTCGTGGTCCGCACCGTGATGTCCGTCACCACCGCGGCGGCATGGCCCAGACGGCCGAGTCCGGCGATCCCGTCTGCCACCAGCGTCCGCCCACCCACCCCGCCACCGTCGCGCGGCTCGACCTCGACGCTCACCACGTCCGCGAGCGGGACGGCGTGGGTGAGGTGGAGTCCGCCGTGGCCGGTGCGGCCACCGGAGATCCACGGGTGGTGCCCGTGCGACCCCAGGCGGTCGTTGCCCCCGTGGTACGCGCAGCGCACCGGGAGCCCGATGCGTGCCCCGGTGACGTCGGCGCCGGCGTCGTCGTCGTCCGGACGCGGTGTGGCCATGGGTCTGTCCACCAGCCCGACGCGCGCCTTGAGCCCCGGCGGGGGGTGTGGTCAGATGCAGCCATGACCGTCATCAAGATCAACGCCATCACCGTGCCCGAGGGTTCCGGCGACGAGCTGGCCCGTCGGTTCGCCGCCCGGGCCGGGGCCGTGGACGGGCAGGACGGCTTCGAGGGGTTCGAACTGCTCCAGCCCACCGACGACCGCACGCAGTGGCTGGTGGTGACCCGGTGGCGCGACGAGAAGGCATTCCAGGCCTGGGTGCAGTCCCCCGCCTTCGCCCACGGTCACGCCGGGGCCACCCGGCCGGCCGCCGACGGCGCGCCTGTGTCGGTGTCCTCGGAGCTGTGGTCCTTCGAGGTGGCCGGCGGGTCGCCGGGCTGAGCGCGGCCCCGGTGGGACGAGGCGGGACGGATCCGGGCCCCGTCCCCGGTGCCGGCTCCCTGCCCGTCGACACCGGGAGGCTCCGGCCCGATGCGGACCCGGTGCTCGCCGGTCTCGGCCGACCCGGCTCGCGTGCCCTGCTCCCCACCCCGGCGCTCGTGTGCGACGTCGACCTGCTCGAGTCCAACCTGGCCACCATGGCGGCGCGGGCGGCGGCACGCGGCGTCGCGCTTCGCCCCCACGCCAAGACGCACAAGTCGGCGTACGTCGCCTCCCGTCAGCTCGCCCACGGTGCGGTGGGCATCGCCTGTGCCTCGGTGTCCGAGGCCGCGGCACTGGTGGCCCGACTGGCCGGGTTCGGTCGGTCGGATCCGCTGTCCGTCCTCGTCACCTCCCCCGTGGTCGGGGACGCGGTGGCCGACCGGGCCGCGGCACTGGCACTGCGGTGCGACCTCCAGCTCGTGGCCGACCATCCCGACGGCGTCGACGAGCTGGCCGCCGCCGTCGGGCGTGCGGTACCGGGCTCCTCCGGTCGGCCCCCGGTGGGGGTGGTGTGCGACGTGGACGTGGGCATGGGGCGCACCGGGGTCACCGGACCGGACGGGGCGGTGGCGGTCGTCGACCGGATCGCCCACCACCCGGTCCTGCGCTTCGCCGGGGTCCAGGGCTACGCCGGCCACGTCCAGCACCTTGCCGGCGCACCGGAGCGGGCCGAGGCGACGCGGCGGTCCGACGCCCGTCTGACCGCCGCGGTCGTCGCCCTCGAGGCGGCCGGTCACCGGGTCCCGTCGCGGACCGGTGGCGGCACGGGGTCCTCGGCTCCCGACCTGGCCTCGGGCGTCCTCGACGAGCTGCAGGTCGGCAGCTACGTGTTCATGGACCGGGAGTACCAGGAGGCGCTGACCGGCGACCCCGACACCGCCTTCGCCCAGAGCCTGACCATCGCCACCACGGTGGTCTCGGACAACCAGCCGGGATTCGTCACCGTGGACGCCGGACTCAAGGCCATGGCCACCGACGCCGGTCCGGCCGGCGTCGTGGGGTGGACCGAAGGCGTGGACTACCACTTCTTCGGCGACGAGCACGGCCTCGTGACCCGCGGGTCGGCGGCCGGACTCCACCGGGGCGTCCGACTGGACCTGGTCCCGCCGCACTGCGATCCGACCGTCGACCGCTACGACGTCCTGTGGCTCGTCCGGGGCGACACGGTCCTGGGGGTGGCCGACGTCGACGCCCGGGGCTGCTCCCAGTAGCACCCGTCCGGGGTCCGTCGTGTGCCGTCACCGCCGACCGCGACCGGAGCGGACCTCACGACCAGCCCAGCTCGCCCAGGCGCGCCTCGTCGATGCCGAAGTGGTGGCCCACCTCGTGCAGCAGGGTCACCCGCACCTGTCGGGCCAGCTCCTCGTCGGTGCTCACCGCCCGGCAGATGGTGGCGAGGTAGAGGGTGATCCGGTCCGGCCGCGCCCCGGAGTACCCGCCGCGTCCGGTCAGCGGCGTGCCCTCGTAAAGGCCGAGGAGGGGCCCCGGCGGGCTCTCGTCGTCGATGATGATGGCGACGTTGTCCATCTGCCCGCGCAGCCCCTCGGGGATCGAGGCCAGCGCGTCGGCCACCAGCCCCTCGAAGGTGTCGACGTCGATCGGCTCCACGTCGACCACCTTGCCAGGGATCGGTGGGCACCGCACCGCCCGGGACGACGCTCGGGACCAAGGACCCTGGTCCCCCGGGTGCCTCCGACGTAGGTTGCGGCCAGGAGCCGGACCCGACCGGGAGGACCCCGCATGGACACGTTGCGCGCGCTCGACGCGGAATTCCTCCACCTGGAGGACGGGTCGGTGCAGATGGCCATCGCCGGGGCGTGCGTGTTCGCCGACCCGCCGCCCGCACCGGGGGATCTCGAGGGCCTGGTCGCCGCCAAGCTGCACCTGATCCCCCGCTACCGACAGCGCGTGCGCACCGTGCCCTTCGAGCTCGGGCGTCCGGTGTGGGCCGACGACCCCCACTTCGACCTCGGCTACCACGTGCGGCACACCGCGCTCCCCTCCCCCGGTGACGACGCCGCGTTCTGCCGCCTCATGGGCCGGATCATGTCCCAGCAGCTCGACCGCCAGCGCCCCCTGTGGGAGATGTGGCTGGTGGAGGGGCTCGCCGGCGGACAGTGGGCCGTCGTCTTCAAGGTGCACCACTGCATGGTCGACGGGATCGCGGGAGTCGGCCTGCTGACCGTACTCCTCGACCTGGTGCCGGACGCACCGCCCGTGGCACCGGAGCCGTGGGCGCCGACGCCGGAGCCACCGGCGGCGCGCAAGGTGCTCGACGCCTGGGGCGGGCTGGCGACGGACCTGGCCTCGCTGGTGGCGGCGGTGCCCCGGGCCGCCCGACACCCCGTGGCCGCGACCCGCACCGTGGCGGAGACGACCGAGGGCGCGTTCCGCTTCGCCGAGCGCCTCGCGCCCACCCGCCCGCTCTCCATCGAGGGCCCGATCGGACCCCACCGGGTCTGGGCCCACTCCTCGGCCGGGCTCGACGACGTCCGCAGGATCAGGACGGCGTTCGGCGGCACGGTCAACGACGTGGTGCTCGCCGCCGTGGCCGGCGGCTACCGTGCCCTGCTGCTCGAGCGCGGCGACGACCCCGACACCGCCGTGATCCGCTCGCTCGTACCCGTGTCGACCCGGCACGACGACGGTCGGGGTGTGCCCGACAACCGGGTGTCCGCACTGCTCTACGAGCTGCCGGTCGGCCTGGACGACCCGGTCGAGCGGCTCGAATCCGTGCAGGCGCAGATGTCCGACCTCAAGGCGTCCCACATCGTCGAGGCCGGTGAGACCATCGCCGCCGCCACCGATCTGGTGCCGCCGCTGGCGCTCGGTGTGCTCAGCCGGGCGACCATCCGCTCCATGGGGCGCTTCGGCCAACAGTCCCTCAACACCGTCACCACCAACGTGCCGGGCCCGCAGTTCCCTCTGTACTGCCTGGGCCACGAGATGCTCGAGTACCGCCCCTACGTCCCGATCAGCCACGGGCTCCGGGTCGGGACGGCGATCCTCTCGTACAACGGTCGGCTCTTCTTCGGGGTCACGGGCGACTTCGCCACCACGCCCGACGTCGGCGTCCTGGCCGCGGCGGCGGCGGCCGGGATCGACGAGCTGGATCAACTGGCGCTCGAACGGATGGGCGACCACCGGCCGTCCTGAGCGGTCCCCGGTCCGCCCGGTGCGTCCGGGTCCCCGTGGGGGTAACCTGCGGAGATGGCCCAAGGAGGGGGAGGCCACGATGGGCGGGCTGTGGCCCGCGCGCCGCACCCTGGCGGCGACCCGACCGAGGATGAAGCGGAGCGACCTGCGATCGACGTTCGTCGACGCCGGGTTGGCGATCCTGCGCGAGGAGGGACTGGGTGGGGGCGCCGACGCCCTGACCCTCAAACGGGTACGCGACCGGGTCGAGGCCACCACCGGCATCCGCACCACCAACGCCTCGATCATCGGGAGGATCTGGGCCAACCAGTACGAGTTCCAGACCGACGTGCTCGAGCGGCTCGCCGCGGACGAGAGCAACGCCGAGGTCGAGGCCACCGTCGAGGACGTGGCCCCCGTGCTCGCCGCCATGGACCCCTCGTCGGAGGCGTCCCGCCGGTCCACGATGCGCGAGGTGTGCCGGCTGTCCGCGGCGTCGAACTCGAGGGCCCTGCGCCGGTCGACGGACTGGGCGCTCTGGGTGGGCGTGCTGGCGGTCACCGCATCGGGTACGCCGGGATCGGACACCGCGCTCGAGCGCCGGCGCCGGATCGATACGGCGCTCGAGCAGTCGTTCCGGGCCGTCACCGAACGGATGCAGATGATCTACGAGGCCGGGATGGACTTCGTCGGCTACCGCGTGCGACCCGGGCTGACCGTCCGCCAGTTCACCGTGGCCGTGGCCGCCCTGGCGGAGGGTTGCGTCCTCCGGGAGCGGGTCGACGCCGCCAGCATGAACGGCATCATGCGCCCGACGGGCCCCGGGGGTGAGCTCCAGGAGTGGACGTTGTTCGGGGTGGCGCTCGAGGCCCTGTCCAGCGAGTTCTTCGAGCTCGACCCCGAGTGGGCGCCACCGGTGGTGGACGCCGGGTCCGCCGCGGGCTCGAGGGACCACTGAGGCCGGGGCCGGCCACCGACCGGACGGTCCGCCCGGTCGGACCGCCGACGGGACGCCTCGCCGGCGGTGGGGCTCAGCCCTCCGCCGGAGCCTCGGTCGGGGCCGCGGCGTCCGGTTCGGCGGTCGGCTCCACCGCGGCCACGGTCGCGTCGGCACCGGCCACCTCGGTGTCCGGTGCCCCGGAGGCACCCTCGGCCGGCGTCGGCGCCTCGGGTCCACCCTCGCCCGTGCCGTGCTCGGCGACGTAGTCCGCCCACGCGGCCTGGGCCTCGGTCTCCGGGGTGAACTCCGCCTCGGCGAAGACCGGGCCCACGTAGTTGCCCTCCTCGTCGTAGGCGTGCTCGCCGAAGGCCTCGCGGTACTCCTCGGACACCTCGCCGCCCTCGGCGGCCTGCTTGATCGACAGGCTGATGCGCCGACGCTGGAGGTCGATGTCGATGATCTTCACCCACAGCTCCTCGCCGGGCGTGACCACCTGCTCGGGCAGGTCGACGTGGTGGCCGGCCATCTCCGAGATGTGCACGAGGCCTTCGATGCCGTCGCCCACCTGGACGAACGACCCGAAGGGCACCAGCTTGGTGATGCGGCCGTAGACCAGCTCGCCCACCTGGTGGGAGTTGGCGAACTCCTGCCACGGGTCGGTCTGGGTGGCCTTGAGCGAGAGGCTGATGCGCTCCTTCGACAGGTCGACGTCCAGGACCTCGACGTCGATCTCGTCGCCGACGGAGACCACGGACGACGGGTGGTCGACGTGCTTCCAGGACAGCTCGGACACGTGCACGAGACCGTCCATGCCGCCGAGGTCGACGAAGGCGCCGAAATTGACCACGGAGGAGACCACGCCGCGCCGGCGCTCGCCCGGCTTGAGGTTGACGAGGAACTCACCCCGCTGCTCCTTCTGGGTCTCCTCGAGCCACGCCCGGCGGGACAGCACCACGTTGTTGCGGTTGCGGTCGAGCTCGATGATCTTGGCCTCGATCGTGCGACCCACGTACGGCTGCAGCTCGCGCACCCGCCGCAGCTCCACCAGCGACGCGGGGAGGAACCCGCGCAGGCCGATGTCGACGATGAGCCCGCCCTTGACCACCTCGATGACCGGACCGGTGACGACCTCGTCGGCCTCCTTGAGCTTCTCGATCGTGCCCCACGCCCGCTCGTACTGGGCGCGCTTCTTGGAGAGGATCAGGCGTCCCTCCTTGTCCTCCTTCTGGAGCACGAGGGCCTCGACCGCCTCGCCCAGGGAGACGATCTCGGACGGGTCCACGTCGTTGCGGATGGACAGCTCGCGGACGGGGATGACGCCCTCGGACTTGAAGCCGATGTCGAGCAGGACCTCGTCCCGGTCGATCTTGACGACGGTGCCCTCGACCAGGTCACCGTCCTCGAATTCGACGATGGTGCCGGCCATGGCATCCTCGAGCGAGCCTCCGCCGAGGTCGTCCTCGGTGATGGAGCGGGGGACGTACACCCCGTTCTCGTCGAAGTGGCCCATGGCCTCGGGGGACAGCAGATCGGTGCCGGTGGGCACGACGTGGGTATCGGACATCGGGTAGGTAGCTCGCTTTCCGGACGGGTGTGCCCCCGCCGAGCCGGTGCCGGCAGGGTCGAGGGCGGTCAGACGTGGGTCACCTCGGTGTGACAGGTAGACGATCCTAGCGCGAACCCGGACAGGATCCGCCGGTCGGGGCCCGGGGCAACCCCGGACGCCGCCTGACGCACGACGCCCGGCTCAGCCCTTGGCCTCGGCCCAGGACGAGCCCCACGCCATGGCCACCTCGAGCGGGACGTCGAGTTCGGCCGCCCCGGTCAGTGCGGTCCGCGTGAGCTCCTCCACGGAGTCGGCCTCGTCGGGGTCGACGTCGACCAGGACCTCGTCGTGCACCTGGAGCACCAGGTCGGAGCGGTAGCCACCGTCCTCGAGGCTGCCGTCGAGTCGGATCAGCGCCATCTTGAACAGGTCCGCGGCCAGCCCCTGGATCCCTGCGTTCATCGCCTGGCGCTCCGCCGCCTGGCGTACCTGGTGGTTGGACGAGGTCAGGTCGGGCAACGGCCGCCGACGCCCGAAGGCCGTCACCGTGTACCCGTTGGCACGGGCGTCCGCCACGGCCTGGTCCATGTAGGCGTGCACCGACGGGAAGGCCTCGAAGAAGGCGTCGAGGATGCCCCGCGCCTCCTCGACCGGTACGCCGAGGCGCTGGGCCAGGCCGTAGGACTCCATGCCGTAGGCGAGCCCGTAGGACACCATCTTGGCCGTGGAGCGCTGCTCGTGGGTGACCGCGTCGCGGTCCACACCGAACACGCGGGCCGCCACCGTGCGGTGGATGTCCTCGCCGGCGGCGAAGGCCGCGGTCAACCCGGGGTCGCCCGACAGGTGCGCGATCGCCCGCAGCTCCACCTGGTTGTAGTCGGCCACCAGGAGCCGGCGACCCGGCGACGGTACGAACGCCTCCCGGAACCGGCGGCCCTCGTCGGTGCGCACCGGGATGTTGTGGAGGTTGGGCCGGTCCGACGACAGGCGGCCGGTGCGGGCCACGGTCTGTCGGAACGTGGCGTGGATGCGCCCGTCCGGAGCGACCTCGGCGGCCAGGGTCTCGCCGTAGGTGGAGCGCAGCTTCTCCACCTCGCGGTAGCGGAGCAGCACCTCGATGATGGGGTGCTGGCCGCGGAGCGACTCGAGCGTCCGGGCGTCGGTGGAGTACCCGGTCTTGGTCTTGCGGCCCGGCGACAGACCGAGGTCGTCGTAGAGCACGGTGCGCAGCTGCTTGACCGAGTTCACGTTGAAGGGACCGCCCGCCAGTTCGTGCATGGTCGCCTCGAGCGACGCGCACTCGTCGGTCAGCTCGGCGGCGATGGACCGCAGGACGTCGCGGTCGACGGGGATGCCCACCACCTCCATGCGGGCCAGCACGCGGACCAGCGGACGCTCCATGTCGTCGAAGAGCTTCCGCTCCCCCACCCCGTCGAGCGCCTCGAGGAGCGGCCCGCGCAGGCGGGCGACCACGTTGGCCAGCCGCACCAGGTCCCGCCCGGAGCCGTCGGGGCCACCCTCCTCGTCCTCGCCGCCCCCCTCGGAGCCGAGAGCGAACGCGCCCTGCCCCCGGGCGGCTGCGCCGTCGTCGACCTGCACGCGGAGGAGTCGGGCGGCCAGATCGGACAGGCGGTACTCGTCCACCGAGGGGTCGAGGAGGTAGGCGGCCACCGCCGTGTCGACCACCAGGCCGGTCACGTCCACGCCGCTCGGGAGGAGACTGCGCATCAGCTCCTTGGCGTCGTGGGCCACCACGCCCACCCCGCCGGGACCGAACGCCGCCGCCAGCGCCGCCAGTACCCGGGGATGGGACACCAACGGGCCGTCGGCGTGCCCGGCGAGCAGCACGCCCGCCGAGGCCGCGGCCGGGTCGGTCGGCTCGGCCACCAGGGCCAGCGCCACCAGCGCCGAACGGCCGGGGTCACCGTCCCACTGCGCGGCGAGGCCGACCGCACCGGTCGTCGAGCGCGGCGCCGTCGACCAGCTCCCCGACGGCGGCCACCGCGGTGGCCACCGACGTCGGCACCGTGCAGTCGGACGAGGCCAGCCACTCCGGCTCGGCGGCGGGCTCGGCGGCCTCGCCGTCCGGCGTCCCGTCCACGGACCCGCCCTCGGCGGGGGCTCCGAGCAGGCCGTCGCGCATGGCCGACTCGAACCGGCTCCACGCGCCCTTCATCTCGAGCTGAGCGAAGGCCGCCCGGGCGTCGTCGTGGTGCCATCCCCCGAGGACCAGGTCGTCCACATCGACGTCGAGCGGTACGTCGCGGACCAGGGGGATCACCTCGGCGTTGACCCGTACCCGGTCGGCGTGCTCGGCCAGGTTCTGGCGCAGCTTCGGCGACAGGGCGTCCAGGTGCGCGTAGAGGGTGTCGAGGTCGCCGTACTCGTTGATGAGCTTGGCCGCCGTCTTCTCCCCCACCCCGGGTACGCCCGGCAGGTTGTCCGACGGATCCCCCCGGAGGGCGGCCAGCAGCGGGTACTTCGGGGGGCGCACCCCGGTGCGCGCCTCGATGCCGGCCTCGTCGTACAGGGCGTAGTCGCTGACGCCGCGCCGGTTGTAGAGGACCCGGACGAAGGGGTCCTCGACGAGCTGGTACGAGTCACGGTCCCCGGTCACGATGATCACCGGGTGGCCCCGGTCCCGGGCCTCGGTGGCCAGGGTGGCGAGCACGTCGTCGGCCTCGAAGCCCTCTGCGGACACCACCGGGATGGCCAGCGCCTCGAGCACGTCGCGGATCATGTCGAACTGCGGCGGCAGGTCGGCCGGGGTCTCGTCGCGGCCGCCCTTGTAGTCGTCCACGATCTCGTCCCGGAACGTGCCCCCGGGGAGATCGAAGGCGACGGCCAGCCCGACGGGGCGATGGTCGCGCACCAGGTTGAGGACCATGGACGTGAATCCGTGGACCGCGTTGGTGGTGACGCCGGAGCTCGTCTTCAGGGTGTCGGGGAGGGCGAAGTAGGCCCGGAAGGCGAGCGACATGCCGTCGAGGAGGATCAGGGGCCCGGGGCCGGCACCGGTACCTGTCTGCGAGGAGGGCATGGCGTGGTCGTCTCGCCCTAGGGCTCGAGCGTGCCCTCGAGCACCTGGCGGGCCACGTCGACCATCCGGGACCGCGTGCCCATCGCCGTCCGCTGGACGAAGGCGAACGCGTCCGACTCGGTCATGCCGTGACGTTCCATGAGGACGCCCTTGGCCCCGTCGACGAGCCTGCGGGTCTCGAGCTTGTCCTCGGCCATGGCCTGGCTGCCGACCAGACCGTCGTCGACCGCCTGGCGTGCCTCGGCGTCGATGGCCCACTCCTGCTCGCACCGGGCCACGGCCTGGTCGATGGCGGGGATGAGTTCGATGCGCTGGAACGGCTTCACCAGGTAGGCGGCGACGCCCGCGTCCCGGGCCTCGTCGATCAGGTTGCGTTGGCTGAAGGCGGTCAGGATCAGCACGGCGACCTTGACGTCGAGCTCGCGGATGTCCCGGGCTGCCTGCAGCCCGTCGGCCCCGGGCATCTTGACGTCGAGGATGGCGAGATCCGGCCGGTGGGCCCGCACCAGTTCGACGGCCTCGTCGCCGCGTCCCGTCTCGCCGACGACGTCGTAGCCCTCGTCGAGCAGGATCTCCTTCAGGTCGAGACGGATGATGGCCTCGTCCTCTGCGATGACCACTCGCCTGCTCATCGTGTCTGCGCTCCTTACCACCGGCTCGTCATCTGGTGTGCGGTTACGGGATTGTTGCACCGGGACACCCGTATCCCGGGTGCGGCGGGCCGACGACGTCCGTCGGAGCGGCCACCGTACCCGTCCGGAGGCGGCGTCAACCCGGCTCGACCACGAGGCGCTCGAGCAGGTCGTCCTGGCGCCGCTCCAGGTCGGCGATCTGCTCGGCCAGCGCCTGCCGGGTCCGGAGCATGGCCGAGGCCTGGCGGCTCACCTCGTCGTGCTCCTTGGCGGCCACGGGCGTCTCGGCGACCAGTGCACGCAGCCGCGTGTCGTCGGCCATCTCGTTCACCACGAGCAGCTGCTCGTCGAGCACGGCGAGCTCGGACCGGGCGCGGCGGAGCCGCTGGTTGGCGTCGCTCAGGCGTCGTTCGATGGTGCTCCGGTGCATGGGAGCGCAATTGTACGCACCCCGGGCACCCCGGGCGTGCCCGTCGGTTCAACCGACCGGCACCTCGACCCGGTCGACGCCGAAGGTGCCGAGGGCGGCGGGGTCGGGGGGCGGAGCCATCCCCGGCGCCACGGACACCGGGACGTACAGCCGGCCGTCGGAGGGGTCCCGGCGGACGGGCTCCGGGTCCACGAGGTCCCCGGCCAGGTAGGACGAGGGCGGCGCCAGGTCCCCCGGGAGCGAGGACCCGGGCAGGGCGGCCAACGCCGTGGTCACCCGGCGACCGAGGCCCGATTCGAACATGCCCCCCACCCACCACGGCACCCCTCCCGCGGTGCACCAGTCCACGACCTCGAGCGCGCGTCCGATCCCGCCGAGCCGGGCGGGCTTGACGCACACGACCGAGCACGCACCCGACGTCACCGCCGCCTCGACGGCGGCGGGACCGTCGAGGCTCTCGTCCAGGCTGACCGGCGTGGCGATGCGCGCCGCCAGGGCGCGGTGGCTCGCCAGGTCGTCGCGGGCGAACGGCTGCTCGATGCACAGCAGGGCGAAATCGTCGAGCGTGGCGAGCGCGTCGAGGTCGTCGGGGCCGTAGGCGCCGTTGCCGTCGACCTGGAGGCGGGGCACGGGTCCGTCCGTCGCTTCCGCCCAACCGGCGAGGGCGGACAGCGCCTCCCGCTCCCGACCGGGCTCGATCTTCACCTTCACCCGCGCGTAGCCCTCGGCCGCCCGGGCGGCCACCGCGGCGACGAGGTCGTCGGTCGACCCGAAGGTGCCCACCACCGCGCCGGGCGTGACCTCGGCGCCGGCCACCCCGAGCAGCTCGGCGAACGAACACCCCGCCGCCGCGCAGGTGGGCGTCGGCCACCGCCGCCTCGAGGGCCGCATAGGCCAACGGCCGGTCCGGCACCGCCTCCGCCAGCCGCTTCAGCGCGCCGAGTGACGGCAGCAGCCGACCGAGCGAGCCCGCCGCGTGCCCGAGCCCCGGCAGGAGTACCCCTCCGAGGGTGTCCCGGGCGCCGTCGACGTCCTCGGCGTCGTAGGTGGTGTCGCCCAGGGCCGCGCACTCCCCCCAGCCGTCGACCCGCACGTCGGTGCCGGGCACGCGGCACCGCAGGTGGACGAGGAGCAGCGACCTGACACGGTGGGTCCCCACCGCGGTGCCCACCGGGGCGAGGAACGGGAGTTCGACCCGGACCAGTGCGGCGCCCTCGAGCAGGAGTGCGGACCCCGTGCCGAGCGTGTCCCACGCGTCGGGCGCGGTGGCCGAGGTGCGATCGGTGGCGGCCTCCATGGGGCGAGCCTACGGTCCGGGCGGGAGCCGGAGGTAGGCTGCGGGCTCGCCGGCCCGGGTGGCGGAATGGCAGACGCGGTGGACTCAAAATCCACTGTCCGAGAGGGCGTGCGGGTTCGAGTCCCGCCCCGGGCACCCAGTGGGAGGGCCATCGAGGGCTCGTCGGGGTCGAACGCGATCGGCCCGTCGAGCCCACCGGGTGCCCGAGGTGGTCGCCTGTCGGCGACCGGCACCTCCGGAGGTGGGATGCCCACGGAGGGACCGGGTCGCCCGTCGCCGGCGACCCCCGCCCGCCGGGGATCCGTCGTCCCTGGCGCTCGTGGTCGGGCGACGGGACGTCGGGGGATCTATGCGGCCGCCCTCAGCGTCGGGCCTCACCCAGGTCGAACACGAGCACCCGGGTCCGTCGGATCGTCTCGTCGAGGATGGCGATGGCCTCCTTGATCTGTTCGACCGCACGGGGATCGGCCGTTCGCTGGAGCGCTCCGTGCAGCACCAGTCCGGCCTCGAAGGCGCCGTGGATGACCACGGCTTCGAGGTGGGTGCCGAGCTTCTGGAGGAACTCGTCGCTGCGGGCCGGGTGCACCGCGACGGCACGGGGGTCCACGGTGCCGATCGTCAGGTCCTCCACCGTCAGGACGCCTGCAGGGCCGAGATCCGGGACCTCGATCTGCTCGAGGGAGCTGCTGGCCACGGCCATCTCGCCCAGGACGTCGTCGAGGGTCACAGGTGCAGCGTGCGGGCCTCCCGGGTCGTCGTCCTGCTCCCACCCGCGGTGCTCGACGAGGTAGGGACAGCGCACGCCCCCCGGGACCCCGAGGGGAGACCGCACGCTCTCGAGGGCGAGAGCGGCACGGTACAGGGCGTGGGTGGCTTCGGTGAGCTGGAACGAGAGTGCAGGATCGACCCGGGCGTCACTCATCGATGCCCTGCCGCCGGCAGGACCGAGGGCGCCGTGGATCCGGCGTCCGGTCGCCCGGGCCCCGGGCCCCGGCTCGATGGGCCGCACGCGTGCGCGAGCCGACGGTCGGGTCCGCTACTGCCGCACCCGGCTTCGCCTCGATCACCGCAACCTCCAGGTTCTCCGTCCGATGCCCCCGACGACCGGTGCGCGTGGACGGGGGGCGCACGCCGACCTGCCCCGACTGCCCGGTCGGCCGCAAGTCCATCAACCGCACGGACACCGCACAACGGGGCAGACCCTCGACCTGGGGTGGGGCCTGCCCTCTTCTCCGGTACGGCCCGTCCCGGTGGACGCAGATCGGGGCCAAGGACTCTGTCCGGCGCTCCCGACGGGGTGCATCATCGAATCCTGAGGGGCGGCGGAGATCGGACTCGGCGAAAGGTCGGTGGAGGCAATGGCACTCGTGCATCGCGGCAATCATGTGGCGGAGTGGCCCGCCTTCCGGTTCCCCGGACGGTGGGGTTGGCCGTTCGAGTCGGGCGACGACCAGTGGTTCCTGAGGGTCGAGGAGTTCCACGACGACGGCGATCTCGTGGTGCGCGCGGAGCTGCCCGACGTCGACCCCGACAAGGACGTGGAGATCACCACCCAGGGCGGCGTCGCCAGGATCCACGCCCATCGCGAACAGAAGTCCGAGACCAAGGGCAAGGAGGGGTACCGCTCCGAATTCCGCTACGGCGAGTTCGACCGGGAGATCGTCCTGCCTGCGGGGACGAAGCCGGAAGAGGTGAAGGCGACCTACAAGGACGGGATCCTCGAGGTGCGCATCCCGTGCCCTCCCGAGACACCCCCGTCCTCGACCAAGGTACCGATCTCGCGGACGTGACGAGCAGTGGGGGTCGCCCGGATGACGCCCGGGGTTCGGGTCCGTGGTCGCCGCTCCGACCGAACGACGGAAGGGCTGGGGGAAGATGAGTGCGATGCGTCGAGGTCGTGCCCGGTGGCGTCCGACGAGGGAGGGCCGCATCCTCGTCGACGAGGTCGAGCAGTTCCTGACCGGCGATCTGGCGGCTGACTTCCTGGCCGTCGGCCACCCTGTGCCGGGGTGGGCCTGGCTGGGTTTCCTGGCCCATACCCCCGAGGACGAGCTGGAGCATCGCGCTCGGCGAACTGGTCACGATGGGTCCGGCCGATACGGTCTCCCTGCTCTGGCAGGGGGCGGTCGCCCTGCTGGTCCAAGAGATCGTGCAGACCTCCGCCCAGGTCGGCTGCACGGTGGGCGACGTCCAGGAGGCCCTGGTCGTCGAGTTGGAAACGGGCACGGGGACGGCCGCTGCGGCCCTCGACGCCGGGCCCGGTCGGTTCATCCAGGAGGTGTGCTCGGTGCTCGTCCGTTGCCGGGACGGTGGGGAGCGGTGACCGCACGGCCCAGGTCGACGTCGGCCGCAAGTGCCAGGGGTGCGGGCTGGTTCGTCTGACCCGGATGGTCGACGGCGTCCGCCTCTGCGCACCGTGCGGAGGGATCGCCCCTGAAGATCCCGGGGCCACCGCCGCAGTGCCCGTGGTCGCACCGGGGGGCCGCCGACGCCAGTTCCCCTGGCGAAGGAGGTGGTGCTGATGCCCGGTCGCGCCCATGGGTCCGTTCCGGGCGGAGCCGACGTCGGCAAGGTGCCGGGGGTCCGTACCGGCGAACCGGCCGGCCCGTACCAGGTCATCGGGTCCGTCACCCGGTCCGGCTCCATTGGGTGGACGTGCCTCGAACCGCGTCCGCGGGACCTTCGACCCTACGACGCGGCGCCCGTCGCACCTACGTTCTCATCATGGAGATGCCCGGGGAGCTCGACGATGAGGAGTGCTGGGCACTGCTCTCCCTCGCCTCGCTCGGGCGGATCGCACTCTCGGTGAGGGCCCTGCCGGCGATTCTCCCGGTCCAGTACTACCTCGATGAGCGAACCCTCGCCATCTGCCTGGGCCAGTACAAGATCCCCTCGACGTCGGTGGTGGACACGGTCGTCGCCTTCGCGGTCGACGCCGTCGACAGCTCGGCGAAGACGGGATGGACCGTGCAGGTGCAGGGGGTGGCTCACCTCCCCACGTCGGACGGGACGCCCCGTGACTGCGGTCAACCGGCCGCAGGACAGGTCGTGCACCTCGAACCCTCCGTGGTGACGGGTCATCGGATCAGCCTCTGCCCGTTCGTCCCGGGCCACTGACCGCCCGCGGTCGCCACGGGTCGGTGGGTGCCTACGGCGGGTACTCCGACCTGGCTGCGATCTCTCGATGGCGGTTCACGGGGATGAGCAGGACGCCGTCGCACGTCCCTGACCCGTAGGCCGGGTCGTGGTGGTCGCAGGCGACGTCGACGCCCGACCCCCGGTCTCGATCGGGTTGGACGGCGATCGCCTCCGGAACCGGCGACCGGGGTACGTCCGCCGGGAACCTGCGAGCCATCGAGGATCCGGGGAGCACCGTCACGGCCGCGTGGATCGCCCGGTCGGACGCTCCGGAGCGTCCGCCTGCCGGCCGAGTCCGCAGTCGGGCGGTGCCGGCCACGACCCACACGGCGATCGGCGCGAGCCACCTCAGGAGCCGGACCAACGGAGCCGACGCGGGTCCGGGATGGTCTGCCGGACCGATCGTCCCCGGGAGCGGGGCGACGGCGATCCGTCCCGACCCGGCGCACCCCGGGGTCGTGAGCCGGCATCCGACGAGGAACGACGCCGCACCGGGTCAGTAGGGCGGCGCTTCGGGTGAGCCGTCCCGGAAGTCGGGCTCCGGCTCGTCGACGAACTGCACCGTCCCGATCGTCGAGTGGCCCTCGAGCATCGCCCGGGCGACGCGGGGCATGCCGTCCATCACCCGTCCGTCCGAGCCCAGGATGATCGGAGAGGAGAGATCCACCTCCTGGATGAGGGGAACCTGGTCGACGATCCGACGGACCGTGGGAGTCGGCCCGAACGCGTCGACCGCGCTAGGGAGACGGAACCCCTCGGGAGATGAATCGCATCACCTGGTCCGGTCGGTGGCCGGGCCAGAACGCGTGCATCGCCCACGTCGCCCCTGCCTTCCGGAGGTCGGACGACGACACACCCGGAAGGGCCGTCAGGGCGATGTCGAACCCATCGAGCGAACCGCGCCGCTGGCCGATCCGCTCGACGATCTGACCCACCTGGGCCAGGTCCACCTCGATGGGGTAGATGCCGTCGTAGGCCGCGGCCCGATCCACCGGGCGGGCGCGGACTCCCTTGCAGCCGAACCAGATCGGGATCCTGGGGCTCTGGACCGGTCCCGGTTCGATCTGGACGTTCTCGACCCTCACCCGGCCCGAGCTGTGCACCACGTCACCGCCCCACAGTGCCGTCAGCGTGGCGACGCCCTGGTCGAGGACCTCTGCCCGTTCGCCGGGTTCGACGGGATCGCCGAACACGGAGAACTCGCGCCCGCCGTCCCCGCCGAGGCCGAGGCCGAGCGTCAAGCGTCCGGCGCTCAGCCGGTCCAGCGTCACCGTCTCCCTGGCCAGTTTGATGATGCGTCGACGGGCGATCGGAGTGACCATCGTGCCCAGTCGGATCGACGTGGTCGTGGCCGCTATGGCGGCGAGCACGATCCAGGGATCCGAGATCTCCCACGATCCAGGGAGCGGGCTCAGCACATGGTCCCAGACGAACAGCCCGTCCCAGCCGTGGTCCTCGGCGGCCCGGCCGATCTCGACCATGGTGGCCGGATCCGCCAGAGGGCCGAACAGCGGGAGATTGACGGCATGTCGCACCGAGGAAGACTACCGGGAGCCCGTCCTCGGCCACCGGGTGGACGACGCCCACCGACGACGGCTGGCCGGAGACCGTGCCGACGGGCGGCCGGGCCCCGTCCGGCGGTAGGGTCGACCACTCGCCCAGCTGGATCACCCGATGCTTCGGAGGCGGTATGTCCCAGGTCCGTGTGCACAACTTCTCGATCTCCCTCGACGGATTCGGCACCGGCGAGGGCCTGGCGTTCGACGCCCCGTTCGGCCACGCCGGGCACCGGCTCCACGAGTGGATGTTCGCCACCCGGTTCGGCCGGGGTGAACTCCTGGGTGCGTCGGGTGGTACCGAGGGGGTCGACCACACGATGGCCGTCCGGCACGGACCCGGCATCGGTGCCGAGATCATGGGCGCGGGCAAGTTCGGCCCTCCAGGGTGGCAGGACGACCCGGAGTGGCGCGGGTGGTGGGGCGACAGCCCGCCGTTCCACACGCCGACGTACGTCCTCACCCACACCCCGCGCCCGTCGCTGGAGATGGAGGGTGGTACCACGTTCCACTTCGTCGACGCCACGCCCGCGGAAGCACTCGACGTGGCGCGGGACGGGGCCGACGGTCAGGACGTCCGCATCGGCGGAGGCCCGACCATGCTGCGGACGTTCCTCGCCGCGGATCTCGTCGACCACCTGCACCTCGTGCAGGTGCCGATCCTGCTCGGCCGCGGTGTCCGGCTCTGGGACGGCCTGGAGGCGTTGGAGGAGCGGTACGACGTCGAGGCGGTCTCGTCGCCGAGCGGCGTCACCCACCTGACCTTCACGCGGCGGTGACCGGTCAGCGGACCGGCCGCCTGCGGCACGCGGCGGTCGTAGGAGGCAACGTCCTCGGCACCACGAGGACGTCGGACGTGCACGCAGCGACGACCTCCTCCGGTTCCGAGGTCGCCCTCCCTCCCGGCGTGGAGCCGAGGAGGTCCGCGGCGGGGGTCGAGACGATCGACGGGATCGCCTCGACCCTCCGCCGGTCGTGCCCCTCACGGGAGCGTCCCCTGGTCCCCCTCGTCGACCATCGAGCATCCCAGGTCGTCGGGCGCCTGCCGGGTCGAGGGACTCCCCTGGCTCTCCCACCCTGCTGACCCGGCACCGTGCCGGCGCGTGCGGAGACCGGTCCCGCTGGACGGGCCGGTGGACGGGGCACGAGGGGTCGCCCGGTCGCGCGCCTCCGCGGACAGTCCGTCCACGGTCAGTCCGGGGGCGCGGGAGGTCCCTCGGGCGGTACGACCCGCTCCCCGATCACGGGCCGTGGCCGACGGATGGGACGGGCCACCACGAACAGCAGGAAGGCCAGGAGGAGCAGGGCCAGACCGATCGTGGCCAACGACAGGACACCCAGGGCGCCGAGCACACCGGCGCCCACGGCCCCGGGAACGCTCCAGCGCTCGCTCCCGTCCCTCGCCCGGCGGACCAGCCCGACGGCGGCCACCGTCACCAGGACGATCAGGAAGGCGAGGAACGCCACCACCCCGACGGTGTCGGCGGCCCCCACCGTCTCGGTGTGGTGGCGACCGGGCGCGGTGGTCACCGTGGTCGTGGCGAAGACCACCTCCATTCCCACCAGGAACGTCCACACCACGGCGCCACCGAGCGCGATCCACCGCACCCGGAGCAGTCGCTCCGGCGCGGTCCGCACGCCCGGCGTGCGCCCGGTCGGTGCGCCTGCCGCCTCGCTCCGGCGGACCGGCGGGCCGGATCCGGCGGAACGCCAGGGCGACCGGACCCGTCCGTCGGCGTCCATGTCCGACGTGGGCGTGCCGACCGTGCCCGGCAGCACCGGCTCGCCGAGGAAGTCGAACTGCTCCTCCGGCGAGAGTCCGGGCGCGCCGAGGCGGTCCCCGGCCCGCTGGCGGTCCTCCGCCGGCCGGTCCGGAGCCCGGGGCGGCGCCGCGGTCACCAGCGGGCCCTCATAGGGGCGGTCCGGAGGCGGGTCCTGGGACTCGGTCCGCCCGTCGCGCACCAGTGCGGTCGGCGTCCCCTGGGAGAACCAGCGGTGGTCGTGGATCCCGTACGGATCGACGTACCACCCCTGCGGCGGCCTGTCCGGTTGGGCGCTGCCGTCGACCATGCCGCGAGCGTAGGCCGACGGGGACGACGGTCACCGACGTCGGCACGCGTCGCACGTCCGCCGGTGCCCCGCCGGTAACCACCGGTACCCGTCACCGCCGTGTCACACTGGCGTGTCCACCGGGCGTGGGTGCCCGGGTCCCGGGCGACCCGTCGCCCCGTAGCTGCGAGAGGAGTCCGTGGGTGCTGGCCTTCACCTTCCCGGGACAGGGGTCCCAGCGGTCCGGCATGGGACTCGCCTGGGTCGACCACCCCTCGTGGGAGGTGGCGGGTGAGGCCTCCGAGATCGCCGGTCGCGACCTGACGGCACTGCTCCTCCGCGCCCCCATGGACGAACTGACCCGGACGTCCAACGCCCAGCTGGCCACCTTCGTCATGAGCCTGGTCGTCCTCGACGCCGTCGAACGTCTCGGCCTCACCCCGGCCGCCTGCGCCGGACACAGCCTGGGCGAGTACACCGCCCTGGTGGCGTCCGGTGCGCTGTCCCTGGCCGACGGCACCTCGCTGGTGATCGAGCGGGGCGACGCCATGCAGGAGGCCGCCGGTGACACGCCTGGGACCATGGCGGCCCTGATCGGGATCGCCGACGACGACGCCGAGGCGGCGTGCCAGCGGGCCGAGACCGACGTGTGGGTGGCCAACTACAACGCGCCGGGACAGGTGGTGATCGCCGGGACCGAGGCGGGGATCGCCGCCGCCACCGGGCACGCCAAGGAGCTGGGCGCCCGCAAGGTGCTACCCATCCCGGTGTCGGGTGCGTTCCACACCCCGATGATGCTCCCGGCACGGGCCCGGCTCCGCCGCCGCCTCGACGGGGTGTCCTTCCACGCCCCCGAGGTCCCGGTCGTCGCCAATGTGGACGCGCGGGTCCACACCGACGCCGCCGAGTGGCCCGGGCTGCTGTCGGCCCAGCTGTGCAGCCCCGTGCGCTGGCGTCAGTCCCTCGAGGCGCTGAGCGGGCGGGGGGCCACGCTCGTCGTCGAACTCGGCCCCGGCGGGGTGCTCACCGGCATGGTCCGACGGGCGACCCCCGACGTGAAGGGCGTGTCGGTCGCCGTGCCGGACGACCTCGACCGGCTGATGGACACCGTCGCCGGAGCCGACGACTGGGCGTCGGGGTCGCCGGCCGCCCAGGGTGAGCACCTCTACACGTCCGAGCGGGTGGTGGTCAGCCCGGCACCGGGCGTCTTCGAGCCCGACGCCGCCCTGGCGGCCCTCGAGCGCACCGCGCTCGCCGAGGCGACCGCCGCCCCGGGGAGCGGGGCCGGCGCCGAGCCGGGCTCGCTCCTGTCCGTCGGCGACCGGGTGGGCACCGTGGGGCTGACCGACGTGCGCACGCCGTTCGAGGGGATCCTGGTCCGCTGGCTCGCCGTCCGGGGCGAGCGGGTGGTCGAGGGCCAGCCCGTGGCCTGGATCCGCACCCGGCCGGCCGGCCGGTGACCGGGAGCCGCGGTGGGACCGCACCCACACGGAAGGGGAGGACGCCGTGACCGACGAGGGGACGACGGACGGGGGTCGGGTGGTCATGGTCACCGGCGGATCCCGGGGGATCGGACTGGCCTGCGCCGAGTGGTTCCTCGCCCACGGGGACCGGGTGGCGGTCACGTCGCGCGGCGGGTCCTGCGAGCGCGACACCGGCTACGGGCCGGACCGGTTCCTGGCGCTGACCTGCGACGTGGGTGACCCGGTCCAGGTGGAGGCCGCCTTCGCCGCCGTGGAGGAGGCGTGGGGACCGGTGGAGGTCCTGGTGGCCAACGCCGGGATCACCCGCGACACCCTGGCGCTGCGCATGGGTGAGGACGCCTGGTCCGAGGTGATCGACACCAACCTGACCGGCGCCTTCCGGGTGACCCGGCGTGCGCTGACCAAGATGCTCCGGCTGCACCGTGGACGGGTGGTGCTGGTGTCGTCGGTCGGGGCGTTCGTGGGCTCGGCCGGCCAGGCCAACTATGCGGCGTCGAAGGCCGGCCTGGTCGGTCTGGCCCGGTCCCTGGCCCGCGAGGTCGCCAGCCGCGCCATCACCGTCAACGTGGTGGCCCCCGGCCTGGTGGAGACGCATATGCTGGCCGGGCTCGCCGATGCCAAACGGGCCGAGTTCGCCGCCCAGGTCCCCCTCGGGCGGGTGGCCGCACCCGGGGAGATCGCCGGTGTGGTCGGGTTCCTGGCCTCGGGCGACGCCGCCTACATCACGGGGGTGGTGCTCCCCGTGGACGGTGGCCTGGCCATGGGCCTCTGACCCGTCTGGCGCAGTACCCTCCGGTGCCGACAACATGGCGCCGGCAGGCACACACCGGGGAACCGGCCGGCGGAGCGGGGCACCGGACGACCACCACCGACACACCGACCAAGGAGACGCAGTGAGCAACGACGAGACGTTCGAGAAGTTCAAGGGGTGCGCCGTGGAGGTCCTGCAGGTCCCCGAGGACAAGATCACCAGGGAGGCCCGGTTCGCCGAGGACCTGGACGCCGACAGCCTGGATCTGGTCGAGCTGGTCATGGCGCTCGAGGAGACCTTCGACGTCACCGTCGACGAGAACGAGCTCGAGGGGATCGAGACCATCGGCCAGGCCTACGACCTGATCGTCGCCAAGCTCTGATGCTGCTGGGCACCGGCCCGGACGGCCCGATCGCCGGGCGCCGCGTCGCCATCACCGGCATCGGCGTCCTCGCCTGCTGCGGTGTCGGCACCGACGCCTTCTGGGACGGCCTGCACGGGCCCGCCCCCGAGGGCGAGCGCCGGGTGGGCGACTTCGAGCCCGAGAGGTGGTTCACCGCCAAGGAGGCGCGTACCCTCGACCGATTCGCCCAGTTCAGCGTGGCCGTCGCCGACATGGCGCTCGAGGACGCCGGCGCCGTCGACGCCGACCCGTCCCGCTCGGGGGTCATCATGGGCACCGGGGTGGGTGGCCTCCAGTCGCTGGAGACCCAGATCCTCGTCTACGCCGAGAAGGGCGCGGCCCGGGTGTCGCCCCGGCTGGTGCCCATGATGATGTCCAACGCCGGCGCCGCCGCCGTGTCCATGAGGCTCGGGTGGCACGGACCGTCGGAGACGGTCATCACGGCCTGCGCCGCCGGGGCCCACAGCATCGCCCACGCCGCCCGCCTGGTCGCCTCGGGGCGCTGCGACGTCGCGGTCGGTGGCGCCGCCGAGGCGGGGATGACCCCGGT
The DNA here is from genome assembly GCA_963814655.1 of uncultured Acidimicrobiales bacterium. GTDB lineage: Bacteria > Actinomycetota > Acidimicrobiia > Acidimicrobiales > RAAP-2 > Bog-756. The sequence continues at coordinate 73,408 of CAWFDU010000002.1, forward strand.
CGGGATCGCCGCCTTCGCCAACATGACGGCGCTGTCGACGACCGGGCACTCGCGGCCGTTCGACGTGCGCCGCGACGGGTTCGTGATGACCGAGGGTGCCGGCGCCCTCGTGTTCGAGGACTGGGACCGGGCGGTGGCCCGGGGGGCCCGCATCTACGGCGAGCTCGCCGGGGCGGGCAGCACGGCCGACGCCCACCACATCACCGCACCAGCTCCGGGCGGCACCGGCGCCGCCGCGTGCATGCTCGAGGCCCTGTCCGACGCCGGGCTCCGCCCCGACCAGATCGGCCACATCAACGCCCACGGCACGTCCACGCCCCTCAACGACCAGGCCGAGTCGGACGCCATCGGCACCGTGTTCGGGCCCGACGCACCCCCGGTCACCTCCACCAAGGGCGTGACCGGGCACGGCCTCGGGGCCAGCGGCGCCATCGAGGCGGTCGCCGCCGTGCTCACCATCGCCCACGCCAGCATCCCTCCGACCGTCGGCTACGAGGAGCCCGACCCGGGGATCCACCTCGACGTCGTCGGCCCCGGGCCCCGGACGTGGGAGCCCGGTCCGGTCCTGTCCAATTCCTTCGGGTTCGGTGGCCACAACGGCTGCCTGGTCATCACCCCGGGGTAGGGACCCACGGCACGGCCGACCACGGACCCGGTCCCGGGTCCTGCGGTCCGGACCCGTCCGCACAGCACCTACCGTGGGGATCCCATGATCGAGCCCGCCACGCCCACGGACCACGAGTCCGACGACCCGGCCGACCTGGCCATCGGCGCCTTCACCCGCCACGCCCCGTGGGTGGTGGACCCGGACGCCACGCCCTGGCGACGGGCCCGCGACGGTGAGCCCGACATCGACTCCCTGCGGCGGCAGGCCGCCGACCTGGCCCGCACCCTCGTGCATCCCCAGCACCTCCCCTCGGTCGGCCGCGTGCTGACGGTCGTCCGGCGCATCGGTGGGGCGCTGGTGCTGTGGGGCTACCGCGAGCGGGGCACCCCCGGGTCGCGGGCCGGGCTGTCGCGCCGGCTGCGGCCCGCCTTCGAGCACCTCGGACCCACGTACATCAAGCTCGGGCAGATCATCTCCTCGGGCGAGGGGATCTTCCCCGAGGAGCTCGTGACCGAGTTCCGCCTCCTGCGGGACCGCGTCCCGCCGGAGCCCTTCCCCGTGGTGCGCCGGACCGTGGAGGAGGACCTGGGACGCCCCCTCGCCGAGGTGTTCACCTCGTTCGACCGCACGCCGCTCGCGTCGGCGTCCATCGCCCAGGTGCACGCCGCCACCCTGCGCACGGGCGAGCGGGTGGTCGTCAAGGTCCAGCGCAGCCGGGTGGCGCCGCTCGTGCGTCTCGACGTGGCCGCCATGGCCTGGATCGCCCCCTTCCTGGTCGGCCGCATCCCCGTGGCCGCCCTGACCAATCCCCCGGCCCTGGTCGAGCTCTTCGCCGAGACCATCGTGGAGGAGCTCGACTTCCGGCTCGAGGCGCAGAACATGCTCGACATCGCCGCGGTCTTCGCCGGCACGGGACAGCGCACCGTGGTCGTCCCCCGGCCCCATCCCGAGCTCGTGACCCGGCGGGTGCTGGTGATGGAGCACCTCCACGGGTTCTCGTGGGGTGACGCCGACGCCATGCGGGCGGCGGGCATCGACACCGCCGCCGTCCTGCGCTCGAGCCTGATCGCCTTCCTCGAGGGAGCCCTCCTCTACGGCGTCTTCCACGGCGACCTGCACGGCGGCAACCTCCTGGTGCAGTCCGACGGCACCGTGGCGCTGCTCGACTTCGGCATCACCGCCCGCCTGGACGAGCGCAAGCGCCAGGCGTTCCTCCGCCTCCAGATGGGAGCCAGCACCAACAACGTCACCGCCCAGGTGGAAGCCCTCCGCGATCTGGGCGCCCTGCCGGCCGACAGCGACATCGAGGCCGTGATCCGCGACCTCAACCTCGACCGACCCCCGATCGATCCCACCACCCTGACGGCGGAGGAGATGGTCGCCGAGCTGCGGGAGGTCACCAAGGCGCTGCTGGCCTACGGCGCCCGACTCCCCAAGGAGCTGATGCTGTTCGTCAAGAACATGCTGTTCCTGAACGGTGCCATGGCCTCGATGGCCCCCGACGTCGACATCCTGGGCGAGATCGTGGCCATCGTGACGTACTTCACCGAGCACCACGGCGAGCGCATCGCGCGTGAGGTGGGCTTCGAGGTGACCGCCGACACCATCGACCTCGACGGCTACCGGGCGGCGATGGGCTTCACCGGACAGGACGACGCCATCACGTTCCGGGACCTCCAGGACCGTCGGGAGCTCATCGCCAGGCGGCTCGAGGCCCACCAGCACCCGAGGCGCAGGGTCCCGCTGCTGAAGGCCGTCTACCGGGTCGTCCGCCCTCCACGCGACTGACGCCCCGTCGGCCGGAGGGAGCGCTCGGGTCGGATCGGCTCAGAGCAGGTCGCGCCGCAGGGCGCCCTCGAGGGCGTGCTCGAGGGCGTCGACGCGCTCGGACATCTGCACCGTGCACGACGTGGGAAGGTGGGCCACGCCGGCGTCGATGCCGGCCGGGGTGAGTCGGGCGATGTGGACGGTGGTGGCCCACAGCCCGGCGCACGCCCCGACGAGATCGCGGATGCAGGCTGCGTCGTCGGGGTCGGGACACGGGTTGTGCAACAGCCACCGGTCGGCGTCGGCGATGCGACGGTCCAGCTCGTCGCAGTCGGCCAGGACGACGGCACCGGGCTCACCGATGTCGGCGATCAGCTCCACGAGTGCGGCGTGGAGCTCGCGGACGTACGGTGCCGCCGCCGCCCGCCACCGCCTCGTGCGCCTTCCCCCGAGCATGGGTGGAAGGTACTCCCGCGGACTCCGGAATGCACTGGGCACCACGCCGGGTGTTCGGTGTGCTGGACCTCGAGGAATTCCTGGTCACGGTGCGTGACAACCCCCGATGCGCCCACCCGCCGACCGCCCCCGCCCGGCCCCGGTCACGGTGCCGGCGCGCCGGGTCATCCGGCGTCGATGGCGGTGCGCAACGACCCGACGAACTCGGCCGCCCCGTCGGGACCGGCGCCCTCGAGCAGCCGGCGCACCAGGGCCGAGCCCACGACCACGCCGTCGGCCACCTCGCACACCGCGGCCGCCTGGTCCGGGGTCGACACACCGATGCCGACGCACACGGGGAGGTCCGTGTGGGCCCGGACCCGCACGGCCACCTCGCGGGCGGAGTCGGCCAGCACGGCCTGCTCGCCCGTGACCCCCATGCGACCCACCGCGTACACGAAGCCCCGGGAGCGCGCGCAGACGGCCTCCATGCGCCCGTCGGGCGTCGACGGCGCCACCAGCAGCACGGTGGCCACGTCCTCGGCGTCGGCCGCCGCCGCCCAGGGGCCGACCTCCTCGAGGGGCAGGTCGGGGATGATCGCCCCCCGCACGCCCGACCCGCGCATCGAACCGGCGACGCGGGCGTGGCCGGCACGGTAGATCAGGTTGTAGTAGGTCATCACCACGAGCGGCACGCCGACGTCGACCCGGCTGAGGTCGGCGAGCACCCCCTCGGGCGTGGTGCCCCGGCCGAGGGCCCGCAGCGACGACTCCTGGATGACGGCGCCGTCGATCATCGGGTCCGAGAACGGGATCCCCACCTCGACGGCGTCCGCCCCGGCGCCGGCCAGTGCCTCCAGCACGAGCAGCCACTCGTCGTCGAGGCCGCCGGTGAGGTACGGGATCAGGAGCTTGTGGCCGGCGTCGCGCCGGGTGCGCAGGACCGCCTCGAGCGCGCCGGGTGCCCGGGCGGTCGCCGGGGCGCTCACGCCCGGCCCCGCAGGAGGTCGCGGACCTGGGCCACGTCCTTGTCGCCCCGTCCCGACAGGTTGACGAGCACGGTCGTGCCCGGGGCGAGCTCGCCGGAGCCGGCGGCGGCCACCACCCAGGCCAGGGCGTGGGCCGACTCGAGGGCGGGCAGGATGCCCTCGGTGCGGGCCAGCAGCTGGAACGCGTCCAGTACCGCTCCGTCCTCCGCCGCCACGTAGCGGGCCCGGCCGATGTCGGCCAGATGGGCGTGCTCCGGACCGATCCCGGGGTAGTCCAGTCCGGCGGAGATCGACTCGGCCTCGAGGATCTGCCCGGCCTCGTCCTGGATGAGGGCGCTGTGCATGCCGTGGAGCACGCCGGGGATCCCGGTGGTGACCGCCGCGCCGCCGGCCGCCTCGACCCCCACCAGTTCGGCGTCGGTGGCGTCGGCGAACCCGGCGAAGATGCCCGCCGCGTTGGAACCACCGCCGGCGCAGGCCACCACGACGTCGGGATCCGCCCCGAGCAGCGCCCTGGTCTGCTCGCGGGCCTCGTCGCCGATGACCCGCTGGAACTCGCGGACCATCCACGGGTACGGGTGCGGCCCCATGACCGACCCCAGGCAGTAGTGCGTGTCGTCGACCGACGCCACCCACGCCCGCAGCGCCTCGTTGACGGCGTCCTTCAGGGTGCGGCTCCCGCTGGTGACCGGCACCACGGTGGCGCCGAGCAGCTCCATGCGGAACACGTTGAGCTCCTGGCGACGGGTGTCCACCTCGCCCATGTAGACGGTGCAGTCCATGCCGAAGAGGGCCGCCGCCGTGGCCGTGGCGACGCCGTGCTGTCCGGCGCCGGTCTCGGCGATCAGCTTGTGCTTGCCCATGCGCCGCGCCAGGAGCCCCTGGCCGACCACGTTGTTGAGCTTGTGCGATCCCGTGTGGGTGAGATCCTCCCGCTTCAGCAGCACCCGGACACCCAGCTCCCCGGAGAGCCGTCGGCACTCGGTCACCGGCGTGGGCCGCCCCCCGTAGTGGCGGAGGATGCCGTCGAGCTCGGAGCGGAAGCCGGGATCGGCCCAGGCGTCCCGGAAGGCCGCCTCGAGGTCGAGGCAGGCCGGCATGAGCGACTCGGGGACGAACCGACCCCCGAACCCGCCGAACCGGCCGGTCGGGCCCGGGTCGCCCATGACGGAGCCGGTGCGGTGCGGCCCGCTCGTGCCGTCCGCGTCGGTGGTGTCGGTGGTGTCGGTCGTCATGGGGTGCGGCTCGCAGTCGGTCGGGCGGAACGGTGGACGGGGGGCGGTACGGTCACGCGTCGTCCTGCCAGTCGAACAGGTCCGTGGCCCGGCGTGCGCCGGGGACGGCACCGTCGTCGGAGGTCGACCCGTCGCCCCGGCGGGCGGCGGCCACCTCACGCCCCGCGGCGCGGGCGGCGGCCACGAACTCCCGGACCTTGCCGGGGTCCTTCACCCCGGGCGCCGACTCGACGCCGCTCGAGACGTCGACCCCCCACGGGTGCAGGTGGGCCACGGCGGCCCCCACGTTGTCGGGCCGGAGCCCGCCCGACACCATGAGGCGGCCCGGGTCGACCACGCCCTCCGCGAGTCGCCAGTCGAACAGCTCGCCGGATCCCGGGCTGGCCCCGTCGATGAGCAGGGTGCGGGCGCCGTACTCCGGGAAGCGCTCGATGTTCCGGTGCCCCGCCGGGAAGGCCTTGATCGTCCAGTGCACCCGCTCGGCCACCCAGCGGGTGTCCTCGGCCGACTCGAGCCCGTGGAGCTGCACGGCCCGGAGTCCGACGTGGCCGGCGATCTCGACCACCCGGCGCGGGGACTCGTCCCGGAAGACGCCGACGGTCACCGTCTCGAAGGGGAGGCGCTTCACGATGTCGGCCACCGCCGCCGGAGCCATCTGGCGGGGCGACGGGGCGAACACGAAGCCGACGGCCGAGGCGCCCATGCCCACGGCGAGCAGGGCGTCGGCCTCGGACGTGATCCCGCAGATCTTGACGAACGGTTCGTCGTCGCCCGGTCCGCCCGGCACCGTCGCGGTCACGCCCCGGCGCCGAGCAGGGCGTCCACGGCCGACCGGCGGTCGGCCGAGCGCACCAGCGACTCCCCCACCAGGACCGCCGTGTACCCGACGGAGGCCAGGCGTTCGACGTCGGCGGCGTCGCGGATCCCGGACTCGGCCACGGCCACCACCCCGTCGGGCAGGCGCGCCCCCATCCGCAGGGCGCGCTCGCGGTCGACCTCGAAGGTCCGCAGGTCCCGCTGGTTCACGCCGACCAGGTCGGCGCCGGCCGCCAGTGCCCGGTCGAGCTCGGCATCGTCGTGCACCTCGACCAGCGCCGCCAGGCCGAGACCACGGGCGAGGTCCACGAGCGACGTCAGTTCGGCGTCGTCCAGGGCGGCCACGATGAGCAGCACGGCGTCCGCACCCATGGCCCGGGCGTCGCACAGGTCGAGGGGACCGACGGTGAAGTCCTTGCGGAGCACGGGGAGCGAACAGGCGGACCGGGCCGCCTCCAGGTCGGCGCGGCTCCCGCCGAAGAACGCCTCGTCCGTCAGGACCGACAGGCACGAGGCCCCGCCCGCCTCGTACTCGGCGGCCACCTCCGCGGCGTCCAGCCCCGGGTCGAGGTCGCCCTTGGACGGCGACCGGCGCTTGATCTCCGAGATCACCGCCATGCCCCGCGCCGACCGGCCCTCCACCAGCGCGGACCGGAAGTCACGTCGCCCGGGGGCGGCTCCCAGCGCACGCGTGGCGGCGACGGCGGCGGCCACGTCGCGCCGGTCGGCGGCCGCGGCGGAGCGGTGGGCGACGAGGATCGAGTCGAGGTAGGCCGGCATCGACGGCCAGCCTACCGGCGCCCCGGACGCCTCCGGCGGTGGACGCCCCGACGCCCGCGGTCGGGGGATCCACGGTCCGTGGCCCGCCACCGTCCAGAATCGGCGCATGGACGGCACCCTGACGGTGGACGGCGAGCCCACCGAGCTCACCGCGGCGGTGGTGGCCGACCTCCTGGCCCGGAAGGTCGCCTTCTGGCTGGACCTCCACGACGTGGACGAGGAGGCGTCGCACCTCCTGGCCGACACGCTGCACCTCCACCCCCTCGCGGTCGAGGACGCCGAGCACTTCGGCCAGCGTCCCAAGATCGACGAGTTCGACGACTTCACCTACTTCGTCGTCCACGGCGCCGCGTCCGGGGGGTTCGCCACGACGGAGCTCCACCTCTTCCTGCTCGAGGAGAGCATCGTCACCGTCCACCACGGCGAGTGCCCTCCCCTGGCCGAGGTCCGCGACCGGATCGCCCGGCGCCGCGACATCGAGGACGTGCCGCCCCAGCTGCTCCTCCTCTACCGGATCGTCGACAGCATGATCGACTCGTTCTTCCCCGTGCTCAGCCAGTTCGACGACCGCATCGACGAGCTCGAGGACGAGATCCTCCAACGCCCGACCGAGGCGCAGCTGGGTGTCCTCTTCGACCTCAAGCGGTCGCTCATCGGGATGCGCAAGGTCATCACGCCCCAGCGCGACATGTTCGCCGCCCTGGCCTCGGGCGTGGTCGAACTGCCCGGCATGACGTCGGAGGGCCAGCGCTACTTCCGGGACCTCTACGACCACCTCATCCGGATGGCCGATGTCGTCGACGGCTACCGGGACCTGCTGTCCGGCGTGATGGACACCCACGTGTCGACGGTGTCGAACCGACTCAACGTCGTGATGAAGCAGCTCACCATCATCGCCACGATCTTCCTGCCCCTCAGCTACCTGACCGGGTTCTTCGGGCAGAATTCCCTTCCTCATCGGCCACGTCACCGGACGAGGACCGTTCCTCGGCCTCGGCCTCGGGTTGGAGGTCGTCACCGTCCTGATCCTGGTGTACTTCTTCAAACGGCGCGGGTGGATCGGAGGTCCGACGGACTGACCCGCCCGGTGCCAAGATGCCCGTGCGCCGGTCCGACCGGCGCCGGAACGGGGAGGGAGCCATGGCCAGCACGAACGGACGACCGGGGGGCACGCCGGTGGTCGTCGTCACCGGGGCGTCGGCGGGCATCGGCCGGTCCACAGCCGACCGGCTCCAGGCGGCCGGATGGACGGTGGTGGGCGCCAGCCGCAGGGGCACCTCGTCCGGCACGTGGCGGCCCCTGGTGATGGACGTCGACGACGACGGATCGGTGGCCGACGGTGTGGCCGGCGTGGTGGCCGAGTACGGGCGCCTCGACGCCGTGGTGGCCTGTGCGGGATGGGGACTGGCCGGCGCCGTGGAGCAGACCCCGATCGGCGACGCCAAGGACCAGCTGGAGACCAACTTCTGGGGTGCGGTCCGCGTCGTCCGGAGCGCCCTGCCCACCATGCGCTCCGCCGGGACCGGCCGCATCGTCCTGGTCAGCTCCATCGGTGGGATGCTCGGGATCCCGTTCCAGGCCTTCTACAGCGCCTCCAAGTTCGCCATGGAGGGCTTCGGCGAGGCCCTGGCCTACGAGGTCGCTCCGTTCGGCATCCACGTCACCATGGTCGAGCCGGGCAACGTGCGCACCGACTTCACGTCGAGCCGCCGCGACGTCCAGGTGCCCGAGGGGCCCGATCCCTACCGGTCGGCGACGACCCGGGCCCTCGCCACGATGGAGGACGACGAGCGCAACGGCGTGCCGCCCGAGGACGTGGCCGCGGTCATCGGGCGGGTGCTGTCGTCGTCGCGGCCCCCGCGGCGGGCGTCGGTGGGCAAACTGGGCGAGCGGGTGGGCATCGTGGGCAAGCGCCTCCTCCCCTTCCGCCTGTTCGAGGCGGCGGCCAAGGGCAGCCTCGGGGTGTGAGGGCCGGCGGTCCCCGGACGGTCCGGGCTCGCCGTCCCACCGCTCGGCCCGAGCGGACGCCACCGGTCCCGTCGCAACGTCCCGTCGCATCGACCCGACCGGCCGTGGTGACCGTCCACGCTGACGGCGAGCACGAATCCCCAGCTCAGGAGGATGTCTCACCCTCCAGTTGACGGTGAGGGTCTATGTGGTCGAGGGTTCCCGGTCCGGCCCTCAGCGGGCCAGGCCGGCCCAGTACGAGCCGTCGAGCATGCCCACCAGGGTGTCCCGGTGGATGATCAGGTCGTCGATGTCGTCGGGGGCCTCGGCCTCGCCGAAGAAGATCGACCGCTCCGTCACCCGGCGCATGATCACCCCGTGCCGCATGGCGGCGTAGGCGATGTGCCACGTCAGGTCCCCCACCCCGTGACCGGCGGCCTCGGTGTAGGTGGCGGCGACGTCCACCGGCCGGAACATGTCGGGCAGGCCCGGCGCCCCGAGCTGGACGGCCAGGTCCTGGAAGAACAGGTGGAGGTAGCACATCCACCCGAGATCCACCTCGGGCGGGGCCACCGCGGCCATCTCCCAGTCGAGCACGGCGACCACCTCGTTGTCCCGGAACATCATGTTGCCGATCCGCCCGTCACCCCAGGACAGCGCATCGGGGCTCGTGTCGGCGGGGAGGTGCTCCGTCAGCCACGCGAAACACTCGTCGAGCAGGGCCGACGGCCTGTCCTTGACCACCCAGCGGTGGTACGCCTTCCAGTGGTTGAGACTGCGCTCGAGCGCGGTGGCGCCGGGCTGGTCGAGTTGCAGGAACGACAGGTCGTGGCCGTCGGGCCGGATCGAGTGGATCCCGGCCATGGCCCGGACGGCCGAGTCCTGGATGGTGCGGCGCGCCGCGGGGGTGCCGTCGAAGACCCAGTTGTCGCCGAACGTGTACGGCAGCACGTCGGGGGGCACCAGCCCGTCCACCCGGTCCATCACGAAGAAGGACCCGCCGAGGACCGAGGGGTCGGGCTCGTACCAGTGCGTCGCGGGGATCGGCACGTCGGTCTGTTCGGACACCAGGCGCATGACCCGGTACTGCAGGTCGAGGTCGTAGGTGGTGAAGACCGGGTAGTCCGTGGCCGGCGGCTCCACCCGGACCACCAGGCGGTGCTCTGCGGTCGAACCCCCCTCCTGCCACCGGGCCGTCACGAGGAGCGTCTCGGACGACATGCCGTTGCTCTCCGGGCTGGTGAGCTCCACCACCTCGGCCCCGTTGCCCCGGGGCAGGGTCGCCCGCAGCCACGCCTCGAACTGGCCCCGCATCACCCCGGGATCCCGGGTCGACCGGTGATCCGTTCGGCGTCCATCTGCACGGTCCCGTCCGGACGCTCGTCCGCGGCACCCCCCGGTGCGGTGTCGGTCGTCATGTGCTCTCCCCCGATCGTGGCGGCGCCTCCGGTCGGTCCCCGGCCCGTGCCTGCCTGCGGGGCAATGTAGCGCGGCCCGCGACCGCTCCGGTCACGCCGGGGACGGGGCGACGAGCGGCAGCGGTCGGGCCTCGGCCGCGACTCGGGGGCCCCCGTCGGGACCCCACCGCACCTCGACCGCCTCGGGCGGTGTGACCCGACGGTGCAGCGTGGCGAGGGCCACGAACGCGACGAGGCCGATCGACCACGAGACCGACGTGAGCGCACCGACCTCGTGGCCGCCGTCGACCGTCCACACCGTGGCGCCGACCGGCGGTGCCTCGGCGCTCGGGACGACGACGCCGCACAGTCGCCGGGCCACGTTGGAGCCCCGGGCGTCGAGGCGGGCGACCAGCTCCTGCCCGGTGTAGCAGCCCTTGGTGAACGACACCGTGCGCTCGACCAGCCCGGCTTCGGCCGGGATCGTCGATCCGGTGACCTCCCGACCGCCCACCGGCACACCGGCCTCGATGCGCACCGCCTCCCACGCCTCCTCGTCGCACCACACGGCGGGGTCCGCCACCCACGACTCCGGCCCCGGGTCGGCGCCGGACGGACCGAACAGGTCGACACCCGACCAGCCGGGCACGTCCACGGCCACGACGAGCGCCGCCGTGTCCCGGCGGTCGTGCGCCGCGGCGGGTCCCCGGACGGACACGCAGATCCAGTCCAGGGGCTCGATCGTCACCCTGGTGCGGAGCCGGAACCGCTCGAGCCTGGCCCGGGCGGCGGCGCCGCACCCCGGGTCGGTGTCCACCACGAACTCCTCCTCGCCGGTCCGGGTGACGCGCACCAGGGCGTCCACCTTCCCCTGGGGGCTGAGGAGCAGCGACTCGACCGACCGGCCGACGGCCAGGGCGGCCAGGTCCTGGCTGCACTGGCCCTGCAGGTAGGCGGCCGCCTCGGGTCCGGCCACGGACAGCACGTCCCGGTGCACGACCCGGGCGCCGGCGCCGTAGCGCAGGGCACCGTAGCCGCCGTCCGCAGCCTGGCCCGGTCCGCTCACGGTCGACCCGCCGGACCGGCGGCCCGGGCCATGGCCACCGCCGACAGCAGGGCGGCCGCCTTGTGGGCGCACTCGGCGTTCTCGGCGGCGGGATCGCTGTCGGCCACGATCCCCGCACCGGCCTGCACCGAGGCACGGCCGTCCGGCGCCACCGTCATCGTGCGGATGGCGATGGCCGTGTCGAGGTTGCCGGAGAAGTCCAGGTAGCCGACCACGCCGCCGTAGACGCCGCGCTTGGTCGGCTCCAGGTCGTCGATGATCTCCATGGCCCGCACCTTGGGGGCACCCGAGAGCGTGCCGGCCGGCAGCGTGGCCCGGAGCACGTCGACCGGCCCCTTGCCCGCCGTCAGCGTGCCCGAGACCTGGGACGTGAGGTGCATGATGTGGCTGTAGCGCTCGACGACCATCACCTCGTCCACCACCTCGGTCCCGAAGCGCACCACGCGACCCACGTCGTTGCGGGCCAGGTCGATCAGCATCACGTGCTCGGCCACCTCCTTGGGGTCCTCCACGAGTTCGCCCTCGAGGCGCGCGTCCTCCGCCGGGGTGGCGCCGCGGGGACGGGAGCCGGCGATGGGACGGGAGGTGACGGTGCCGTCGCGGAACCGCACCATGGGTTCGGGCGAGGCCCCGACCACGGTGACCTCGGGAAAGCGGAGGAAGTACAGGTACGGGCTGGGGTTCACCAGCCGCAGGACCCGGTACACGTCGAACGGGTCGGCACCCAGCCGGTCCAGGTCGAACCGCTGGGACAGGACGACCTGGAACACGTCGCCGGCGTAGATGTGCTCCTTGGCCGCCCGGACGGCGTCCTCGTAGAGCGCGTCGGTCATCGTCCGGACCACGTCGGCCGGCGGCTCCTGCCGCGGCGGCAGGAGCCGGGGCGCCTCGTCGGTGGGACGCACGCAGTCCTCGGCCAGCCGGTCGAGCCGACCCTCGGCGGCCACCAGGGCCGCGTCCAGCTCGGCGTCGCCCCATGCCGGATCGACCACGACGTTGTCGATGAGCACCACGCGCTGGCGCCAGTGGTCGAAGGCGGCCAGCTGGCCGATGACGGCCAGGACGGCGTCGGGTTGGCCCAGGTCGTCCGCGGGCGTCGCGGGGAGGTGCTCGACCTCGCGGACGACGTCGTAGCCGAGGTAGCCGACCAGGCCGGCGTGCAGCGGCGGCAGGTCGGGCAGGTCGGGCGAGTCGCACGCGGCCAGGATGGCGTCGAGCGCGGCCAGCACCCCGTGGGTGCCGGTGACCCCGCCGTCGCACAGCGCGTCGAGGTCGAGGTCCCCCCGGGTCGTCACGTCGGATCCGTGGGCCACCACCGTGGCCAGCGGGTTCCGCCCGACGAAGGAGTAGCGGCCCCAGCGCTCGCCTCCCTCGACCGACTCCAGCAGGAAGCCGCTCGTGTCACCGGTGCCCACGATCTGGAGGAAGGCCCCCACGGGCGTGACGGTGTCGGCCACCAGCTCGCGCCAGACCGGCACGATGCGGTGCCGCCGGGCGAGCGTCCGGAATCCCTCGGCTCCGGGACCGGCGGGTCCCGTCACGGGTGCGCCGCGACCGCGCCGTCGCCGAAGGCCCGGTAGAAGCAGGTCCGGTTGCCCGTGTGGCACGCGCCGCCGCCCTCCTGGTCGACGGTCACGAGCAGGCAGTCGCCGTCGCAGTCGTAGCGGACGCTCCGGACGTACTGCCGGTCGCCCGAGGTCTCCCCCTTGCACCAGTACTCCTGGCGGCTCCTGCTCCAGAACCACGTGCGCCCGGTCTCGAGCGTCCTGGCCAGCGACTCCGCGTTCATCCAGGCGAACATCAGCACCGTGCCGTCGCCGGCGTCCTGGACGACGACCCCCACGAGTCCGTCGTCGTTGTAGGTGACCGCCTCGAGCTCGGCCGCGGTGTGGGGGATCGGGGTGGCGGCGAAGGTGGTCTGGTCCTGGGGGGTGGTCACGGCTGGCTCCCTGGGTCGGGGATCGGATCGGGGTGCTACGGCGGTGGTCGCCGGGTCAGAGGTAGAGCCCGGTGCCGCCGTCGAAGCGGGTGGCGGCCACGGCGTGGACGTCCCGCTCGCGGAGGATCACGTACTCCTCGCCCTGGACCTCGACCTCGAAGCGGTCCTCGGGATTGAACAGCACGGTGTCGCCGACCTTGACCGAGCGCACGTGGGGACCGACGGCGACGGCCAGGGCCCAGGTGAGACGGCGGGCCACCTGGGCCGTCGCCGGGATCAGGATCCCGGACCGCGAACGGCGCTCGCCCTCCGCCTGGCCGACCTGCACCAGGACGCGGTCGGCCAGCACGTTGATGGGCAGCTTGGTGTCGCCGCCCGTACCCGTCGCCGGGGCCTCCGAGGTCGTGGTCGCCACGGGGGCAGGCTACCGCAGCCCCGTCGGCGACCGGACGGGCGACGGACCCGAGGGAGAGACGGTGCGACCGTCGGCGGCGACCGTCACGCCGGACGGACGACGACCCCTGCGGCGGTCAGGTGGGCCTTCGCCTCGGCCACGGTGAACTCGCCGAGGTGGAAGATCGACGCGGCGAGCAGGGCGTCCGCCGCCCCCTCGACGGCGCCGGCCACGAGATGGTCGAGCTCGCCCACACCACCGGAGGCGATGAGGGGGACGGGACATCGGTCGGCGACCGTCCTGGTCAGCTCGAGGTCGAAGCCGTCACGGGTGCCGTCACGGTCCATCGACGTGACGAGCAGCTCCCCCGCCCCGAGTCGGGCGCACCGCTCGGCCCACCCGGCGGCGTCGAGGCCGGTCGGGGTGCGCCCGCCGTGGGTGAAGACCTCCCACGACGGCGGGCCGGCCGCCGCCGCGGGCCGGCGGCGGGCGTCGACGGCCACCACGACGCACTGGCTCCCGAACTCGTCGGCCAGCTCGGACACCAGGTCGGGTCGGTCCACGGCGGCGGTGTTGACCCCGACCTTGTCGGCCCCGGCCCGCAGCAGCAGCCGGGCGTCCTCGACCGTGCGCACCCCGCCACCGACGGTGAAGGGGATGAACACCTGCTCGGCGGTGCGCGCCACGACGTCCACCATCGTGCGTCGGTTGTCCGACGACGCGGTGATGTCGAGGAAGACGAGCTCGTCGGCGCCCTGGGCGTCGTAGCGGGCGGCCAGTTCGACGGGGTCGCCGGCGTCGAACAGGTCGGTGAAGCGCACGCCCTTCACCACGCGGCCGTCGTCGACGTCCAGGCAGGGGATCACCCGGACCGTGCGCACGCCGCCACCCCCTCCTCGACCGTCATGCGCCCGTCCACCAGGGCCTTGCCGGAGATGGCGCCGGACAGTCGACGCCGTGTGCCGTCGGGGGCGGGCACCTCCAGCGCGGCCAGCGCCTCGACGTCCGCCGCCGATCCCACGCCGCCGGAGGCGATGACCGGCACCCCGGTCGAGCCGAGCACGGCGGCCAGGCCCACGAGATCGGGTCCGGTGAGCGTGCCGTCACGTTCGATCGACGTCACGACCACCGCCGCCAGCCCGGCGCCCGCCACCTCGGCGAGCACGTCGCCCACGGTGCGTCCCGAGTCCTGCTCCCATCCGCGGACGGCGACCTCGGCCCGACCGTCGGGCGCGGTCCGGTAGTCGAGTCCGAGCGCCACCCGCCCGGGTCGGGCCGCCGAGGCGGCGTGCACCAGTCCCGGGTCCTCCAGCGCGGCCGTCCCGAGGACCACCCGGGCCAGGCCGCCGTCGAGCAGCTCGTCCACGTCGTCCGTCGTGCGGACGCCGCCACCGGTCTCGACCGGCACCCCGACGGTGCGGGCGATCTCCAGCACGGTCGCCCGGTTCACCGGCTCGCCGGTGCGGGCGGCGTCGAGGTCGACCACGTGGAGCCACGGCGCCCCGGCGGCCACGAAGCGGCGGGCCAGCTCGACCGGATCGCCGTACCCGCTCTGGCGGTCGAAGTCTCCCTGGGTGAGGCGCACGGCGCCCCCGTCGCGGATGTCGATGGCCGGGTAGAGGTCCATCAGGCGGCGTCGGCGGCGGCGGCGGCGAAGTTGGCCAGGATCCCGAGGCCCACCGCACCGCTCTTCTCGGGATGGAACTGGGTGCCCCACACCGGGCCCCGCTCGGCCGCCGCCACCACGCGTCCGCCGTAGTCGCAGGTGGCGGTGGTGTCGTCGGTGACCTCGGGGGCGAACGAGTGCACGAAGTAGACCCACGCGGGGTCGGGCACGCCGGCGAGGAGCACGGAACGGCCGACCGTCAGCGTGTTCCACTGCATCTGCGGGTGCTTCACCCCTCCGGGCAGGCGGCGCACCGTCCCGGGCAGCACGCCGAGTCCCTCCGCCGACGGGTCCTCCTCCGAACCCTCGTAGAGGAGTTGGAAGCCGACGCAGATGCCGAGGAAGGGCAGGCCGCGGCGGACCGCGTCCCGGACGACGTCGGCCAGCCCGCTGGAGGTGAGGGCCGAGGCGCAGCGGCCGAAGGACCCCACGCCGGGCAGCACGATCGCCGCCGCCCCGGACGCCTCGTCGGGGTCGTCGACGAGGCGCGCGTCGGCGCCCACCCGCTGCAGGGCCTTCTCGGCGGAGCGCAGGTTGCCGATCCCGTAGTCGAGGACGGCGATCACCGGGGTGCGCCGGTCACAGCGTGCCCTTGGTCGACGGGACACCTCCGCCCTGGACCCGCACGGCGTCGCGCAGGCAGCGGGCCACGGCCTTGAACGACGCCTCGACGATGTGGTGGGTGTTCCGACCGGTGACCAGTCGGACGTGGAGGGTGACGCCGGCCGCCGTCACGAACGCCCGCCAGAACTCCTCGGCCAGCTGGGGGTCGAACGGCGGCGTACCGAGCCCCGGGGTGTCGGGTGCGAATCCGACCTCGTAGGCGAGGAAGGGCCGCCCCGAGAGGTCGAGCGCCACGTCGACGAGCGCCTCGTCGAGGGGCAGCGAGATGGAGGCGAACCGGGTGACGCCGGCCTTGTCCCCCAGCGCCTCCCCGACCACCTGGCCGAGGGCGATGCCGACGTCCTCGACCGTGTGGTGGGCGTCGACGTCGAGGTCGCCCACTGCGGCGACGGTCAGGTCGAACCCGCCGTGCCGGCCGAGCTGGGCGAGCATGTGGTCGAAGAAGGGCAGCCCCGTGCCGACGTCGACGACTCCGGTGCCGTCGAGGTCCACCTCGACCTCGATCGACGTCTCCTTGGTGGCCCGGGTCACCCGGGCGGCCCGCCGGTGGGCGGTGGTCGGGTCGGGGGCGGCTGTGCTCATCGCAGGCTTTCGGTCAGCGCGGCCAGGAACCGGTCGTTCTCCTCGGGGAGGCCCACCGTCACCCGAAGGCACCCGGTGAGCCCCGGCCACGTCGAACAGTCTCGCACGAGCACCCCGG
Source organism: uncultured Acidimicrobiales bacterium (assembly GCA_963814655.1). Taxonomy (GTDB): domain Bacteria; phylum Actinomycetota; class Acidimicrobiia; order Acidimicrobiales; family RAAP-2; genus Bog-756. Next base: position 89,770 of record CAWFDU010000002.1, read on the forward strand.
CCGACACGAGCCCGGACCACACCGCGGCGGCTTCCTTCGTCGTGGGTCGGAACAGCAGGAAGTTCGCGTCGGACGGCCACGACTCGACGGGGAGCCCGGCGAGGGCACCGGCGATGCGACCCCGCTCCTCGGCCACGAGGGCCACCCGCTGGTTCATCTCGTCCGCGTAGTCGAGGGCGAGCCGGCCGGCCAGCTGGGTGACCGCGTCGAGGTGGTACGGCAGCGCGACGAGCTCGCAGGCCGCGACGACCTCGGGATCGGCGACCAGGTAGCCCAGCCGGGCGCCGGCCATCGACCACGTCTTGGAGAAGGTGCGTACGACGACGACGTGGCGGGTGCCCGCCGGGTCGGACGCCCGCAGTTCGAGGGCGGAGGACGGCGCGAACTGGCCGTACGCCTCGTCGACCACGAGGAGGCCGGGCACCATGCCCGCCACCGCGGCGATCTCCGCGGGGGCGTCGGCCCGACCCGTCGGGTTGTTGGGCGAACAGAGGAAGGTGAGCACCGGATCCGAGGTGCCCACCACCTCGGCCACCGCGTCGAGGTCGAGGGCGAAGTCGTCTCGGCGTCGTCCGGCGGCCACCGCGGTCCCGGTGATGCGGGCGATGTGGCCGTGCAGGGTGTAGGTGGGTTCGAACAGCGCGGCGGTGCGGCCCGGGCCGCCGTAGGCCAGCAGCAGGCACTGGAGCACCTCGTTGGAACCGTTGGCGCAGAAGATCCGGTCGGGTGTCACGCCGTGGCTGGCGGCCAGGGCCCGACGGAGCTCGGTCGCCTCGCGGTCCGGGTACCGGTGGAAGTCGATCCGGCCCACCGCCTCGAGGAGGGCGCGCCGCCAGGCGGGGGGCGGCGGCAACGGCGACTCGTTGGTGTTGAGGCGGACCTCCACGTCGACCTGTGCCGAGTGGTAGCCGGTCAGTGCGGTCAGGTCGGGACGGACGGGGGGCACCCGGCCGGCCCGCCGCCCGCCGCCCCCTACCGGTTCCATCGGAGCCGTACCGATTCGGCGTGGGCGGGCAGACCCTCGGTCTCGGCCAGGGTGACGACGTGGGGTCCGAGGGTCCGCAGGGCCTCGTCGTCCATCCGGACGGCGTGGATGTGCTTGCGGAAGTCGTCGACCCGCAGTGCGCTGGCGAACCGGGCCGTGCGGTTGGTCGGCAGGACGTGGTTCGGCCCCGCCAGGTAGTCGCCCACGCTGGCCGGGGCGTTGGTACCGAGGAAGACGGCGCCGGCCGACCGGACGTGGGCCAGGACCGAGTCCGCCTGCCGGGTGAGCAGTTCGAGGTGCTCGGGCGCGACCACGTTGGACACGGCGGCGGCCTGCCTCGGACCGTCCACCAGGACGGCCCACCCACCGGCGCCCAGCGTGGCCTCGAGGTCGGTCCGGCGGGGCGAGTCGGCGACGATGCGGTCGACGGCCCGGTCGACGGCATCGACCAGCTCCTCGGACCACGTCACCAGCCACGCCAGGCCGTCGGGACCGTGCTCGGCCTGGACCACCAGGTCGATGGCGGCGTAGGCGGGCGGGGTGTCGGGCCCGGCCACCACCACCACCTCGGACGGTCCGGCGAAGGCCGAGGCCACGCCCACCACTCCGGACACCTGCCGCTTGGCCTCGGCCACGTAGCGGTTGCCGGGACCGACGATCACGTCCACGGCGTCGATCGACTCGGTGCCGTAGGCCATGGCCGCGATCGCCTGGGCCCCCCCGACCCGGTAGACCTCCGACACCCCGGCGACGGCCGCCGCGGCGAGCGTCGCGTCGTCCACGCTGCCGTCGGGCCCCGGTGGAACGCAGAGGACGATCTCCTCGACCCCGGCCACGTGGGCCGGTACGGCGCACATCAGCACGGTCGACGGATACCGCGCCCTGCCGCCGGGCGCGTAGCACCCGGCCCGGGTGACCGGCCGCACGAGGTGCCGCACGGTGACGCCGCCGGAGACGTAGTCCCCGGGGACGTCTCCCGCTTCGTGGGCGTGGTAGGCGAGGATCCGATCGTGGGCGACGTCGAGCGCGTCCTGGAGGGCGGGAGGGATGCGGTCCAGCGCGGCGCGCAGCTCGTCGGCCGGGACCCGCAGCCGGTCGATGGCCACCCCGTCGTAGCGGGCCGTGCAGGCCCGCAACGCCTCGTCGCCACCGGCGCGGACCTCGGCGATGATGCCGGCCACCGCGTCCGACGAGCGGTCCTGTTCGTCCACGGGACGGGGAAGGCGGTCGGCCAGCGCCTGCCGGTCGCCGGTGAAACCACGGAGGTCGAGACGACGGAGGGCCATGGCCCGTCGATGCTACCGGAACCCCGTCGGCGTCCTCCGGGACACGTCGTCCGCGCCACCTCGCCCGGCGCGCACCGGCAGGGCACCGCCACCGCCGCTGCCGGCGCCGTCGGTACGACCGTCGCCGTCGGTGCCATGATCGACCGATGGCCGCCAGCTCCGCAGAACTGTCCTCGCTCGCCACCGCCCTCGACGAGCTCACCCGCCGGGTCACGGTCCACGCCGAGGCGGCCGACGCCGCCAAGGACGAGGAGGCGGCGCGCGCGAGCTGTTCGCCATCGAGCGGTCGCTCACCAGCGCCAACCGTCGCCTGGCCCGGCTGGCGCTGGGCACCGGTCGTCGCTGACCCGACGCCTCGGGGCGACGTCCGGGCGGAGCGGTGCGGGCACACGTGCGGTCCCCCACCCCGGCTCCCTCCCGCACCGAGCCGTCACCTCCCGTTCATCTGCGGTCGGCGCCCCGGGCCCCGGCCCCGTGCCCGGACGCGGCGAAGGCACCCCGGAGGGTGCCTTCGCGGAAGTAGGTCGGGCGGCGGATCCCGATCCCTACTCGAAGGGACCAGTTGGCGGGAACTGGTCCGGTGACAAGCACACCACAGATCGGGCGGCGTTTCCAGTCAATACGGGTGCAATCCGGGATTATTTCGGGGGATACCCGGATAACCGTAGCTCCTGGCTACAATTCTACGGATATCGTCAACTAAGGAGGCCGTTCGCAACGGATGACCTGGTCCAGAAAAGAGGTATTTCCGGTGATTCCCGTGCCCTCCGGTCCACAGTTGTTTACCGGGGGCCCGCGCCGCCGGCCGCGTCGGGCCGTCCGACCCGACCCCGGGAGCCGTTCCCGCCCCCTTCCGTGGACGCGGCTCCGAGGGACGCCGACGGGCAGAACTCGGCGAGCACGCACCCCAGGCACCGTGGGGAGCGCGCCCGGCACGTCGCCCGACCGTGCAGGATCAGCCGGAGGCTGAACGTCCCCCGCTGTGCCGCGGGCACCATGGCGTTCAGGGCCTGCTCGACCTTCACCGGGTCGGTCTCGGCGGTGAGTCCCAGCCGGCGGGACAGGCGCAGCACGTGGGTGTCGACCGGCAGACCCGGCAGGTCGAACGCCACGCTGCGCACCACGTTGGCCGTCTTGCGGCCGACACCCGGGAGCGTCACCAGGTCGGCCATCCGCGTGGGCACCTCGCCCCCGAACCGGTCCCGCACCCCACGCGCCATGCCCAGGAGGCTCCGGGTCTTGGCCCGGTAGAAGCCGGTTGGCCGCACCAGCTCCTCCACCTCGTCGACGGGCGCCACGGCCAGTGCCGCCGCATCGGGGAACCGGGCGAACAGCGCCGGCGTGGTGCGGTTGACGCGTTCGTCGGTGCACTGCGCCGACAGGATCGTCGCCACCAGCAACTGGAACGCGTCGCGGTGGTCGAGGGCGCACAGCTGGGCTGCCGACCCCGGGTACAGCAGCCCGAGCCGGTCGTTGGCGGCGCGCGCCCTGCCGGCCGGTGTGCGGGGTCGGACCATGGCCGGAGGATACCGGTAGGTTCTCCACCCATGGACGAGCCCGTGGTCGACGTGGTCACCGATGCGTTCCCGGGGCTCGTGGACGACGTGGACCGCCTGCTGGCACAGGTGGCGGGTCCGGGGGAGGCGCCCCGGCTGGGCGAGGCCCGACGCCGTGCGCTCTCCCGGGCCGCGGCGGGTGACGACGTCGGCTTCCTGGGTGTCGTCGCCGTCGACCCCGTCGGGGGCGGGCTGGTCGGCTACGCACAGGCCGACGACGAAGGCGAACGCGCCCGGCCGAGTGCCGAGATCGCCGTCCTCGACCGAGGGGGCGCCGGACAGGCCCTGGCGGACCGGCTCCTCGACGCCGTGCTGGACGCCGTGCGACGACGCGGCGGCGGTCGGCTGCGCCTCTGGGCGACCCACGCCGGCGCGGCCGACGACGCCCGGGCCGCGGCCCGCGGCATGCGCCACGAGCGGGACCTCCTGCAGCTGCGCTGCGCACTGCCCCTCCCCCGGCCACCGGGCGAGGGGACGGTCCCCACCCGACCCTTCCGGGTGGGCGCGGACGAGCACGCATGGCTCGCCGTCAACAACCGGGCGTTCGCGGGCCATCCCGAGCAGGGCGGCTGGGACCTCGCGGACCTCGAGGCCCGGGAGGCCGAGCCGTGGTTCGATCCCGACGGCTTCCGCGTCCTCGAGCGCGACGGGACCCTGGTCGGCTCCTGCTGGACCAAGGTCCACCCCGACGCCCACCCACCCCTGGGCGAGATCTACGTCATCTCGGTCGACCCCGCCTTCCACGGCCAGGGGCTCGGCCGGGCGCTCACCCACGCCGGTCTGGACTGGCTGGCGTCCGTCGGGATGGGCCACGGGATGCTCTACGTCGACGCGGCCAACCAGGCGGCGGTCGGCCTCTACCGGTCGATGGGCTTCACCACGCACCACGTCGACCGTTCGTGGCTGGTCGACCTCGCACCGTCCGGCGACTGATCGGCCCGCCCCGGCCGCCGGCCTAGTGGGTGCCGACGACGTGCCCGACGGAGTACGTGACCGCCGCCGCCGCGGCCGAGATGAGCAGCTGGCGCGACGCCGACCACAACCACGACCGTCCGGTGAAGAACGACAGCGCGGCACCCACGGCGAACGACGCCACCGCCCCGAGCGCCACCGACCACCACAGTGCGTGGGTCGCTCCGGTGAACAGCCACGGGAGCAGCGGCACCAGGGCGCCCACGGCGAACATCACGAACGACGACGCCGCGGCCTCGATCGGCTTGCCGGTGGATCCCGGGGTGAAGCCGAGCTCCTCGCGCGCATGCGTCTCCAGTGCCAGCTCCGGATCGCGCATCATCTTGCCCGAGAGCTCGTCGGCCAGGTCGGACTCGATCCCCCGGCTCCGGTACAGCGCGGCGAGCTCGCGCCGCTCGTCCTCGGGGTCGGAGGCGATCGCACGCCGCTCGACGTCGAGCTCCCGCTCCATCAGCTCGGCCTGAGCGCGCATCGACACGTACTCGCCCGTCGCCATCGAGAAGGCACCACCGATGAGTCCGGCGATGCCCGCCAGCCGCACGGACCCCGGACTCGAGTGGGCGCCCGCCATGCCCAGGATCAGCGACACGTTGGACACGAGGCCGTCGCTGATCCCGAAGACGGCGGCACGCGCCCCGCCGCCGCTGAGGTTGCGATGGTGGTGTTCCTCGTTCACGGCGACGATCGTACCGACCACGACCCGGTGAGGGCCCACTGTGCTGGCGCCGTAGGTCCGCCTCAGCGACCACGGTGCCCGCTGGTGGCGCCCCACCCGCTCACCTACAGTCGCGACCATGGCAACCAACGTGCACGGCATCGAATCGTTCAAGGACCTCGTCGGGACCCACCTCGGCTACAGCGACTGGCACGTCGTCGACCAGGCCCAGGTCGACCTCTTCGCCGACGCCACCGGCGACCACCAGTGGATCCACGTCGACCCGGAGGCCGCGGCCAAGGGACCCTTCGGCGGCCCCATCGCCCATGGCTACCTGACCCTGTCGCTCGCCCCCGTCTTCCTAGGTGAGGTGCTGGTCGTCGACGGTGTCTCGATGGGCGTCAACTACGGCTGCAACAAGGTCCGGTTCCCCTCGCCGGTGATGGTCGGGTCCAAGCTGCGGCTCGGGGCCACGGTGGCCGAGGTCGACGACGTGGCCGGGGGCGTGCAGGTCGTCCTCGACCTGACCCTCGAGACCGAGGGCGCGGCCAAGCCCAGCTGCGTGGCCCAGGTCGTCTACCGCTACTACGCCTGATCCGCGCCCGGACCGGCCCGTCGCCGGTCGAGGTACCTCCGGGCGTCGTGTCCCCGGCGCCGGGGCTCGTGACGGACGGGCGCGTGGATCCGCATCCGGACCGTCGTATGACCACCTGCTCGGACGGTACGAGCGGTTACTCCTAGAGTGGTGGCATGGAGATGCGGGTCGAACAGCTGTCGGCACGGGCCGAGGTGTCCGTGGACACCATCCGCTACTACCAGAGCAAGGGGATCCTCGACCCCCCGCGCCGCGAGGGCCGCATCGCCTGGTACGGGACGGGACACCTGGACCGCCTGCGGCGCATCCGCACCCTCCAGCAGCGGGGCTTCACGCTGGCGACGATCGCCCGGCTGGTCTCCGGCGAACTGGACGCGGCCGACGAGGCGCTGCTCGGCCAGCTGTCGGGAGTCGTCCCGCCGACCGAGGACGGTCCCGGGGGACCGGAGGGCACCGAGGTCGTGCCGGACGGGGCGGCTGTCGCCGACGGGACGGTGAGCGGGACGACCTACTCCCTCCCGGAGCTGGCGGAGGCCACCGGCATGCCCCTGGCACTGCTCAAGGCCCTCGAGGCCGAGGGCGTGCTGATCCCCACCCGGGTGGCCGGTCACGAGCGCTACACGTCCGAGGACGTGGCCGCGTCGCGCGCCGGACTGCTCCTGCTCGAGTGGGGTATCCCCCTGTCGGACCTGCTCGACCTCGCCCGTCGCCACAACGAGGCGACCGAGGAGGTCGCGTCGCGGGCGGTCGAACTGTTCGCCCGTCACGTACGCGAGCCGCTGCGTCGGGGTGCGCAGCCCGACGCGCTCGCCCACTCCGGGGGCGGTCTCCCGGCCGGCGCCACCGGCGACCCGGCCGTGGACGGGCTGCTCCAGGCCTATGCCGAGCTGCTGCCCGCGGTGAACACGCTCGTCGGGCACCACTTCACCCGCACGCTGGTCAAGGTGGCGCTCCAGCACGTCGAGCGGATCGGCTCGGAGGAGGAGCGCCGGGCGGTGTGGGACCGGATCAGGGCCGACGGTGCCGACGCCGTGCTCACGGATGCGGACACCGGGGTGGTGCCCGGCCGATGAGCGACGTCTCCGGGAACGGGGCCTCGCCGGCCAGGTCGACGGTCTCCCTCGCTGCCGCGGCCCGGGCCCGGGAGGTCGACCTGCCCACGGGCGCGGCCAAGACCGAGCTCGTGCGGTCGATGTTCGACGCCATCGCGCCCCGCTACGACCTGGTCAACCGGACCATGACGTTCGGGCTGGACGTACGGTGGCGCAGGCGGTCGCTGCAGGCGTTGGGTCTCGCCCCGGGGGCGGTCGTCCTCGATCTCGCCTGCGGGACCGGCGACTTCCTCCAGCTGCTGGACGCCGGCGGGTACCGGGCCGTCGGGATGGACCTGTCGTGGGGCATGCTGGCGGCCAACCGCTCGGGCGCCCCCCTGGCCCAGGCCGACGGCGCGGCCCTGCCGGTCGCCACGGCCGGCGTCGACGGGATCACCTGCGGCTACGCACTCCGCAACTTCACCGAGCTGGCGGCCGTACTCGACGAGTTCGCCAGGGTCGTGCGACACGGGGGCCGCATCAGCCTGCTGGAGGTGGCCGAACCCGACGCCGGCGTCCTGCGGCTCGGCCACCGGATCTGGTTCCGCCACGTCGTCCCCGTCCTCGGTGGCCTGCTCTCCGACCGCTCCGCCTACCGGTACCTGCCGCGGTCGACCGCCTACCTGCCGACCACCGACGAACTCCGCTCCCTGCTGGTCGAGGCGGGGTTCTCCTCGGTCAACCGGCGGGGACTGACGGGGGGGCTGAGCCAGCTGATCACCGCCACCCGGGTCGGTCGGCCGTGACCGCCCGGGCGCCGGCGGCCGGCACCGACGCACGGCACGCCCACGCCGGACGGACCTCGGCCGTCCGGCTGGCGCTGCCCGTCGGTCCCCCCCTCGATCCCTTCGCCCTGGCCGGCGACACCGGCATCGTCCTGGCCGACCATGCCCGGGTCCTGGTGGGACTGGGCCGGGCGCTGGAGCTCGAGCTGCCCACCGGACTCGAGGGCGGCGGCGTCGACGGTGTCGCCGCCGCACTCGCCGCCATCGGCTGCGACGACCGGACCGGATCCGGCGGCGACCCGGGCCACGCCGTGCTCGCCTTCGGCGCCCTCCCCTTCGACCGGTCGGCGGCGGCCTCGCTCGTCGTCCCCGAGCTCACCTGGTGCCGCGAACCGGACGGGACCGAGTGGGTGACGGTGGTGGGCGACGCGGGGGACGGGCTCCCGGACGCCGACGATCCCGCCACCGCACCGGCCCTGCGGTCGACCCTGGTGGAGCGGGCCCGTGCCCACCTGCCGGCCGTCGGGTCCGCGGGCACGCCGTACGTGGTCCCCCGCACCGACGACGCCGAGTTCGAGCGGTCGGTGGACCGCGCCGTCGAGGCCATCCACCGTGGCGAGCTGGTCAAGGTGGTCCTGGCCCGGACGGTGGACGTGCACCTCCCCACGGCGGTGGACGTGGTCGCCCTGCTCCACCGCTGGACCGCCCTGGAGCCCAGCTGCACGGTGTTCTCCCTGCCCACCCCCGACGGACAGTTCCTCGGCGCCAGCCCCGAGCTCCTCGTCGAACGCACCGGCGACCGGGTGCGCAGCCGTCCCCTGGCCGGCACCACGCGCCGCCACCCCGGCACCGCCGGCGGCCGGCCCGACGCCCTGCTGGAGTCGGCCAAGGACGGCGAGGAGCACCGCCTCGTGGTCGACGCCGTACGTGAGCAGCTGGCGCCGATCACCGCGGACCTCCACGTGCCCGGACGACCGGAGCTGGTGCACCTCCACACCATCACCCACCTCGGGACGACCGTCGACGGCATCCTGCGACCGGGGCCGGACGGCGCGTCGCCGACCGCGCTGCACCTCGTCGCCCGACTGCACCCCACGCCCGCGGTCGGGGGCGTTCCCCGCGGGGCCGCGTCGCGGCTCATCGCACTGCTCGAACAGGACCCCCGGGGCACCTACGCCGGGCCGGTGGGCTGGGTCGACGGCGCCGGCGACGGGCGCTGGATGGTCGGCATCCGCGCCCTCACCGTCGACGGGGCCGAGGTGCGGATGACGGCGGGCGTCGGCATCGTCGACGGATCCGATCCGCACACCGAGCTGCTCGAGACCGGGCTGAAGCTCCGTGCCGTCTTCGACGCCCTGGCGCCGGGGGCCGCGTTCGACACCGCACCTAGCGGCCCAGGGCGTCCACCCGGACGATGACGTCCACCAGCTGACGCGGGGCGTCGCGGGCCACGAAGTGCCCGGCGGCGCCCAGCTCCACGAGCTCCGCGCCCGGGACGGCGGCGGCCAGGGTGCGCCCGGACGACGGCCGCACCACCAGGTCCCACTCCCCCACCACGACGGCCGTCGGCACCGCGACGCGGCCGAGCGCCGCGGTGACCTCGTCCATCTCGTCGAGCAGCGCCCGCTGCTCGATCACGAAGGTCCGACGGTGACGCCCCCGGGACCCACGCTCGCCGCCGAGTCCTCCAGCGTCGGGCAGCGCCGTCAGGAACCAGCGCGGTGGCGCCGGGGGACGCAGCCGCCGAGCCGCCGGAGCTCCGGGAGGACGGTGCCCAGCGAGAACAGGCCGACCGTGGCCAGGGCACCGCCCACCACCGGCAGGGCGAGCAGCCGGTCGGTGGCGTCCAGGCTGTCGGGGGTGCACGCCGCCCCCACCAGGACCAGTCCCCGGACGAGGTCGGGACGCCGGACGGCGAGCAGCACCGCCGCTCCACCGGACCAGCTGTGGGCGACCACGGTGGCCGGTCCGGCCCCGAGGGTGTCGAGGATCCGGGCCGCCTGCTCGGCGTTGGCCGCCAGCCCCCGCGCCTCGCCGGACGAGGTGCCGTACCCGGTCCGGTCGGGAGCGAGGACCCGGAACGCCTCGGCCAGGAGGCCGGACACCGGGTCCCACGACGCCGCCGTCCCGGGCTGCCCGTGCAGGAGGAGGACCGTCGGGCCCGTGCCCCGGTCGACGGCGACCGGTGCCGCCGCGGTCACCGCACCGTCGATCCCGCCCCGGGGCGGACACCCGGCCGCCCGGTCGGTCGCTCCCCCCGGGTCGGCGGCGGTCGCCCGGTCGTGGCGGACGGGGCGGTGGGGTCCGGGGCGGACACCGGGCCGACGAGCGGGAGGGTGACGGTGAAGGTGGCCCCCTCTCCCGGACCGGTGGCCACCGACGCCTCGCCCCCGAACGTCCGGGCCAGGCTGGCCACGATGAACAGGCCCAACCCGGAGCCTCCGCCGCGGCCGGAGGTGCCGCCCCGGTAGAAGCGGTCGAACACCCGGGCCGCCTGCTCCGGCCCGAGTCCGGGTCCGTGGTCGCGCACCTCGAGCACCGCCCTGGCCCCGTCGACCGCCACCCGCACCTCGACCGGCGTCCCGGTCGGCGTGTGCACGAGGGCGTTGTCCACCAGGTTGTGCACGAGCTGTTCGAGCCGGACCGGGTCCCCGAGGACGGGGACCGGGACGGGGGCGTCGAGCGCGACCGACCTCGACGGGTCCAGCACGCGGGCGTCGTCGACGGCCGCGGCGGCCACGGCGGCGAGATCGACGGCGACGAGCTCGGGCACCGGGTCCCCGTCCTCGCGGGCCAGCAGCGCGAGGTCCCCCACGAGCACCCCCATGCGCGCCGCCTCCTGGCCGATCCGCTCGAGGGCCCGGGCCCGGGCCCCGTCGTCGGGGAGCGCGTCCTTGCGGAGCAGCTCGGCGTAGCCCTGGATCGAGGCGAGCGGCGTCCGCAGCTCGTGCGAGGCGTCGGCCAGGAAGCTGCGCAGCCGCTCCTCGGATCCCGCCCGCTGGTCGAAGGCGTCCTCGATCTGGGCGAGCATCCCGTTGAGTGCCCGTCCGAGGCGCGCGATCTCCGTCGTGCCGTCGCCCGGCTGGACCCGCCGGGTGAGGTCCCCGTCGGCGATGGCGTCCGCCTCGCGCGTCATGTCCTCGAGCGGACGCAGCCCCCGACGGACCACGACGGCGATGACCACCACGAGGAGGAGGAGGAGCCCGACGCTCAGTGCGGCCAGCACGTCCTGGAGCGAGTCGAGGGTGGCCGTCACCGTGTCGAGCCGCGTCGCCACCACCAGCGTCCGTCCCGGGAGCGACACCGCCAGCAGCCGGTACTGCGGTCCGGCGGACAGCCGGTGGGTGCGACCGGACCGGACCGAGGAGCCGACGGTGACCGCGCTCGCCGCCGGCCGGTAGGCCTGGGCGTCGCCGTCGGCGTCGTAGCCGACGGTCAGACGGTGCACGGGGAGGGGGTCCGGCAGGTGCGGTGCCGGATCGGCCTGGAGGCGCGATCCGGACGGGACGGACAGGACGGTGTCGCCGGACGGGTCGAGGAGGAGCACGTACACGTCGGGGCTGACCCGCTCGTGCACCCGCGTGGCGGTCACGGGTTCGCCGGTGGACTCGGACCGGCGGGTCAGCGCCGCCACCTCCCGCGCCGCCGTGGTCAGCTGGCTGTCCACCCGTCCGTACAGGAACGAGTGGAGCGACGACAGGGCGATCAGGTCGACGGCGACCAGGCCGACGGCGACCACGGCGACGATCGCCACGACCAGGCGCAGGCGCAGGGTCACGGGCGCGGCTCCCGGAGCGTGTAGCCCACCCCCCGGACGGTCTGGATGAGCGGGGGCGCTCCCTGGTCGATCTTCTTGCGCAGGTAGGAGATGTAGATCTCGACGATGTTGGAGTCGCCCTCGAAGTCCTCGTCCCACACCTCGTCGAGGATCTGCGACTTGGACAGGACCTGCCGGGGGTGCGCGGCCAGGAAGGCCAGCAGCCGGAACTCGGTGGCGGTCAGCTCGACCTCGCGGTCGCCGCGGCGGACCTCGTGGGTCTCGAGGTCGACGTGGAGGTCCGCGTACCGGAGCCGCGCCCCGGCGTCGGCCGGTCCGCCGGAACGGCGCAGCACCGCGCGGACGCGGGCGACCAGTTCGTCGATGCTGAACGGCTTGGTGACGTAGTCGTCGCCCAGGGCCAGGCCCTCGAGCTTGTCCGGGCCGGCGTCGCGGGCGGTCAGGAACAGCACCGGCACGGAGATCCCCCCCTGGCGCAACCTCCGGCACACGTCGAACCCGTCGCCGTCGGGCAGCATGACGTCGAGCACGATGCAGTCGAACCCGCCCCGCCGGGCCTTGTCCAGGGCATCGGCCGCCGTCGCCGCCTCCTCGGTGGTGAAGCCGTCGAAGGCCAGGGCCGAGGTCACCACGTCGGTGATGAACGGCTCGTCGTCGACGACGAGGACGCGGCGGTGCTCCGTCACGGACGGCGCCTCAGGCGCGGACGACCTCGGGCTGCCCGCGCTGGCTGCCGATCAGGCGCTGCAGGCCCCACAGCGTCACCAGACCCAAGGCCTCGACGATGATGAACGCGGACATCTTCGACTCGCCCTCGACCCGGTCGACGAAGCGGATCGGCACCTCGACCACGGCTGCACCGGCCCGGCGGGCCGCATAGGTCATCTCGATCTGGAATCCGTAGCCCTCCGCCCGGACCTGGTCGAGTTCGATCCGCTCGAGCAGCGACGCCGCGTAGCACCGGAACCCGGCGGTGGCGTCCGCCACGCCAAGACGCAGCAGGGCCGACGCGTACAGGTTGCCGCCACGCGACAGGAGCCGACGGTGCCAGGCCCAGTTCGGGATCACGCCACCGGGGACGTACCGCGAGCCGATCACGAGCTCCTTGCCGTCCTCCAGCGGGGCGATGAGCGACGGCAGCGCCTCGGGCTCGTGGGAGAGATCCGCGTCCATCTCGATGCAGGCGTCGAATCCGCGGTCGAGGCCCCACCGGAAGCCGGCACGGTACGCGCTGCCGAGTCCGGCCTTGGCCGTGCGCCGCAGGACCTCCACGTTCCCCAGCTCCTTGCCCAGCACCTCGGCCATGTCCGCCGTACCGTCGGGACTGCCGTCGTCGACGACCAGCACGGTGGCGGCGGGCACCGCGGCGCGCACCCGTCGGAGCACGTGGTTGATGTTGTCCGACTCGTTGTAGGTGGGCAACACCACCAGGACGTCCATCGGAACAGCTTACGGGACCGGGCCGGCCCCGAGGGTCGCACGGTCGGCCGGCTCGGCGGGTGCCCCGTCGGCCGGACCTCCGGACGCGGGCCCGCGAACGTCCTGGTCACCGCCGTTGTCGGCCGTCGTGCCGTCCGGTCCGGCGATCGGGACCGGGCGCGTCCGCTCCCACACCTCGCGGAAGACGACCTGGATGGCGCCCCCGACGGGGATCGCCACGAGCGCGCCGGTCAGTGCGCCCAGCGTCGAGCCGAACACCCCACCGAGGTTGGCGCCGATCAGGACCGACAGGAGCACCCACAACGGGTTCATCCGGACGGTACGGCTCATCACCACCGGGTAGAGGAAGTGGTTCTCGACGAGCTGGAACCCGATGAACACGATCAGCGCCACGACCCCCGACGTCGGTGAGTGGAGCGCGGCGAGCACGACAGCGGGCACCCCGGCGATCAGTCCCCCGACGAGGGGGATCATGGCCACCAACGCCACCCACAGGCTGATCAGGAGCGCGAAGGGCACCCCGAGGACCACCATGGTGACCAGGACCACCGCCCCGAACAGGAGACCCATCGCCCCGGTGCCGAGGACGTAGTAGGTGACCGAACGGGACACCGTCGCCGACACGTCGGACACCGAGCGGCGCAGCCGCGGGTTGAGGGCACCGAGCAGGCCCTTGCGCAGCACGGGCGCCTCCAGGAGCATGAAGAGCGACAGGAAGGCGATCGTGGTCAGGGCGACGATGGTCGAGATCACCGCCTTGGAGAGGTTGGCCCCCAGCGACAGCGCGGGCTTGCCCAGGTTGCGGGCGTAGTCCTTCAGCTTCGGGGCGTTCTTCTGCACCCAGGTGAGCAGGTGGAACCGCTGCAGCGTGTGGGCAAGCCACCCGTGCCCCCGCTGGACCTGGTCGACCATGGTCGGCAGGCGCGTGGCCACCCGGGTGAGCGAATTCACCAGCGGATAGCCGAACAGGGCCAGCAGTCCGGCGAACACGAGCACCGCGGCGGCGAACACGATGCCGACCGCGGCACCCCTCCGGAACCGGTGCCGTTGCAGGGCGGCCACCGCCGGGTTGAGCACCAGCGCGATGAAGGCGGCGATCAGCACCCACAGGATCACCTCGCGCAGCCGGCCGATCAGGCGGTACAGCACCCAGGTGGCGATGACCACGGCGTCCACGGTGAGGATCGTGCGCAACGGCACACCGCGCTCGGAGGCGGCGGCGAACAGCCGCTCGCGACGGGGTGCGTCGGCACCGACCCCGGCGTCGAACCCCACCGCACCCTCCGGTGCCGGCACCTCGACCGGCCCGTCGCGCTGTACGTCCTGGTGACCCACGCAGCCAGCATTACAGGTCCGCACCGCCCCATCGTGGCAACATGACACCGATGGAAGCCGCGACGGCCGACGTGCCGCAGGGGGAACCCCGGGGCCCCGCACCGCGGGCACGACGGTGGCACCGCGGACCCTTCGTGCGCCGGGAGGTCCGGGTCAGCGTGGGTACGGTGCTCGCGTTCCTCTTCGTGTTCTACGTCGTGCTCCCCCTGGTGGCGAGCCACCGCACCCAGGTGCGGGCGCTCGCCCACATCAACGTGGCCTACCTGGCCCTCGGCGTCCTGCTGGAGATCGCCGCACTGGTGGCCTACGCACAGCTCACCCATTCGGTCCTCCCCCACGGCGGGCCCGGTCGCTTCCGCCTGTTCCGGATCAACCTGTCCACCCTGGCGCTCAGCCACGTCTCCCCCGGCGGCACCGCCCCCGGTGCCGCCCTGGGCTACCGGCTGATGACCCAGTCGGGGGTGTCCGGTGCCGACACGGGCTTCGCCCTCGGCACCCAGGGCATCGGCTCCGCCGTCGTGCTCAACGTCCTCTTCTGGTGCTCGTTGGTCTCGTTCCTCGTCCTGCACGGATTCCGCGTCCCTTCGGGCCTCCACGGGCACGGCTCGACGTCGGGATCGATCCTGGTGGTGGTGGCCGCCGCCGTCGGCGTCATCCTGCTCGGCGCCTTCGGCGGCCTCTTCTACCTGCTCACCCGGGGCCAGGAGCGGGCCGCCCGGGTCATCCACGCCGTGTCCGCCCACATCCGGTTCCTCGACGCTGACCGCTGCACCTCACTGGTGGAGCGGCTCGCCGGCCGCTTCGCCGTCCTGATGGACGACCGGCCCCTGCTCTGGCGGGCCGGCGGGTGGGCCACCGCCAACTGGCTCCTCGATGCCGCCTCGCTGTGGGTGTTCGTGGCCGCCTTCGGCCACGTCATCTCCCCGGTGGACCTCCTGACCGCCTACGGACTGGCCAACATCCTGGCCGCCATCCCCCTCACCCCCGGTGGTCTCGGCGTGGTGGAATTCGTGCTGGTCACGCTGCTCGCCGGGTCCGGCCTCACCGACGGCCAGGCGCTGTCCGCCGTCCTCGCCTACCGGGCCGTGAACTTCTGGCTGCCGATCCCGTTCGGGGGGCTGGCCTACGCCTCGCTCGAACTGGAGCAGCGCTCGGTCCACCTGCGCCTCCGTCGCCGGGCGACCGCCGTCCAGGCCCGTGCGCTCCGGTTGGTGGCTACGGCGTCCGGCCACCGCGGCGGAACAGACGCCGCCACCACCGTGACCGGGGCGACGGGACCGGCCCGGTCGGCCGCCCGTCCGACCGCCCGTCCGTGGGACCGTCCGTGGGACCGGGCATCGGCCCGGTCGGCGTCCCGAGCGAGGCACCCGGCCCGTCCGATGGATCTGGCGGGCGCAGCGACGGGCCGCCCTGGGCCGCACCGTGGCGACGGCGGAGGGCGTCGAGCGCCTGGGCTCGGCACTGGTCCTGGAGGCTGAACCCGGGGTCGGCGGGCGCCGGCGGCGCCACCCGCGACCAGGCGCCGTCGGACCCGAGCACCCAGGAGTTGGCCTCGTCGGCCAGGGCGGCGTCGAGCACGCCGACCAGCCGACGCTGGATCCCGGGGTCCTGCACGGGAACGATCACCTCCACCCGTCGGTCGAGGTTCCTCTCCATCATGTCGGGTGACCCGAAGCTGATCCGCAGGGGCCGACCGTGGTCGCCCCCGAACCGGAAGATCCGCGAGTGCTCGAGGAAGCGGCCGACGACCGACCGGACCCGGATCGTCTCGGACAGCCCGGGGACGCCGGGCCGCAGCCCGCACCGACCCCGCACCACGAGATCGATCGACACCCCGGACGACGACGCCCGGTAGAGGGCGTCGATGACCTCGGGGTCGGTCAGCCCGTTCGTCTTCAGCACGATGCGACCCTCGGCGCCGGCGGCGGCCTCGGTGTCGATGGCGGCGATGACCTCGGATCTGGTCGTCAGTGGCGACACCACCAGGCGCCGCAGCGCGATCTCGGAGCCCGAGCCGGTGAGGAGGTTGAACACCTCGGCCACGTCGGCACCGATGTCGGGGTCGGCCGTCAACAGTCCGATGTCCTCGTAGGTCAGGGCCGTGACCGAGTTGTAGTTGCCGCTGCCGACGTGGCAGTAGCGCCGCGTCCGGTCGCCCTCCCGCCGGATCACGAGGGACATCTTCGAATGGGTCTTGATGCGACGGAGCCCGTAGACGACCTGGACGCCGGCCTCCTCGAGGGCGCGGGCCCAGGCGATGTTCGCCCGCTCGTCGAACCGGGCCTGCAGTTCGACCACGGCGGTCACCTGCTTGCCCGCCTGCGACGCCCGGATCAGCGAGCCCATGATGGGGCTGTCGATCCCGGTGCGGTACAGCGTCTGCTTGATGGCCAGCACGTCGGGATCGGACGCGGCCCGCTCGACGAACGCCTCGACCGAATCGGCGAACGACTCGTAGGGGTGGTGGAGCAGCACGTCACCGGCACCGAGCACCTCGAACAGGTCGGCCCCGCCGGCCAGCTGGGGCGGCACCAGGGGACTCCACGGCTCGGGGGCCAGGTCGGGACGGTCGAGGTCGGCGACGACCCGCAGGCCGCCGAGGTCGATGGGCACGTCGGCCAGGAACACGTTGTCCTCGGGGACCTCGACCTCGGCCACCAGCATGTCGAGCAGCTCCGCCGAGATCCCCGAGGACACCTCGAGGCGCACGGCCTGCCCGAACCGGCGGCGGTGCAGTTCGAGCTCGACGGCGGCCAGCAGGTCCTGGGCGTCGTCCTCGTCGACGAAGAGATCGGCGTTGCGGGTCACGCGGAAGACGTGGTGCTCGGCCACCGCCATGGAGGGGAACAGGCTGTCCAGGTGGGCGGCGATGACCTGCTCGACGGGCACGATCCGACGCCCGTCGGGGAGCACCACGAACCGGGAGAGGAGCGGCGGCACCTTGACCCGGGCGATCCGCTGCTCCTCGGTGCCCGGGTCCACGACGCGGACGACCAGGTTCAGGCACAGATTGGAGATGTACGGGAACGGGTGGCCCGGGTCGACGGCGAGTGGCGTCAGGATCGGGAAGATCGTCCTCTGGAACACCTCGTCGAGGTGGTGCCGGTCCTCCCTCCCGAGCTCGTGCCAGTCGGCGAGCAGGATGCCGGCCGCGGTCAGCTCCGGCAGGATGCCGTCGGCGAACACGCGGCTCTGGCGGTCGACCAGGGCGGTGACCCGAGCAGCGATGGCCCGGAGCTGGTCCCCCGGGCTCCGCCCGTCGGGCGAGCGGGTGCGGAGGCCCGCCGCCACCTGGTCCTCGAGACCCGCCACCCGCACCTGGAAGAATTCGTCGAGGCCCTCGGTGAAGATGGCCAGGAACTTGACCCGCTCGAGGAGGGGCTGGCGTCCGTCGGCGGCCAGGTCGAGCAGGCGGTCGGCGAACTCGAGCCACGACAGCTCGCGGTTGGCGAACCGGGCGGGTGAGGACGCCAGGTCGGCGACACCGTCGCCCGCCCCGGTCGCCGGCGAGGTCTCCGGGGCACCCGACGCGGCGAGGGTGGCGGGCGAGTCGGTCCGACCGACCGGTTGCGGTGCCCCGATGGTGGGCTGCCCCGCACGGCTCCGCACCGGGTCGGGTCGGGTCGGGGACCCCGGGCGATCCACGCCCACCCCGCCCGGGCCGATCATGGCCGCCGCGTCCGGCAGCTGCTCGGGCGGGCTCGTCGGGGGGGTCATCGTCGCCCCATCGTACCCGGGGACCAGGGGCCCCGGCGTGGGACGGCCCGGGGCCCGTCCACGAGCTCCCCGGCGGGGCCCGGTGCCCCCACCGGCTCCACCGCCGGCCTTCCGACCGCCGGTAGGCTCGCCGCAGTGCCGTCCCTGACCCTCCGTTCACGCCCCTCGGGCCGCGCCCGCCGCGGCGTCAAGGCCCGTCGACGGACCGAGCTGGGCCTGCTGGCCGCCGCAGGGGGGATCATCGTCGCCACCTACGTGCTGATGGTCCTCGGCAACACCTCCAAGGTCCCCTCCGACCTCGCCCCCCTGCTCGTGGTGATCCTCCTGCTGGGCGGGGTCACCCACGTGGCCAACCGGATCTTCGTGCCCGACGCCAACACGGTGGTCGTGCCGATCGTCTTCCTGCTCAACGGCCTGGGGTACGTGATGATCTCGCGGATCGACCTCGGGACCGGCAAGCACTACGCCCCGCTGCAGGCGGCGTGGACGGCTGCCGGTGTGGCCGCCTACGTCGTGACCCTGTTCGCCGTCCGGCGGTCCCGGGACCTCGACCGGTACCGCTACCTGCTCCTGACCTTCGGGGTGGCGCTGCTGCTGCTCCCGCTCGTGCCCGGACTCGGAGCGGACATCTACGGGGCCCGACTGTGGATCCAGGTCGGTGCCTTCGAATTCCAACCGGTCGAGCTGGCCAAGATCCTGCTCTGCGTGTTCTTCGCCTCCTACTTCGCCGACAAGCGCGAGCTGTTGACCATCCCGACCGCCCGCTTCGGCAACCGCCTGGTGCTCGACCCACGACCGCTCGTCCCGATCGTGCTGGCCTGGGCCTTCGCCATCCTGGTCATGAGCGCCGAGCACGACATCGGGTTCTCGGCCCTGCTGTTCACCCTGTTCATCGGACTGCTGTGGGTGACCACCGGGCGCACCGGCTACCTCCTGCTGGGCCTGGTGCTCTTCGGGGCCGGCGCCTACGTGACGTCCAAGTACTTCAGCCAGACGCACGTCCGGGTCGAGGACTGGCTCAACCCGTGGCCGCTCGCCAACGGGAGCGGTGGTCAGCTGGTGGCGTCCTGGTACGCCCTGGGCAGCGGCGGCATCGGGGGGACCGGCCTCGGGCTCGGGTTCGGCGCCTACACGATCGCCAACGCCCGCACCGACTTCATCTTCGCCGTCATCGGCGAGGAGATGGGCCTGCTGGGTTCGACGATGGTCATCGCCGCCTTCCTCCTGCTGGTCGGGGCCGGTCTGCGGATCGCCCAGACCGCCCGATCGGAGTTCGCCAAGCTGGTCGCCGCCGGGCTCACCCTGATCATCGGATTCCAGGCCTTCTTCATCATCGGCGGGATCATCCGACTGATGCCCCTGACCGGCATCACCCTGCCCTTCGTCTCCTACGGCGGCTCGGCGCTCATCGCCAACTACGTGCTCGTGGCCCTGCTCATGCGGATCTCCGACGAGGGATCGGCCGGCGTGGACGCCGCCGAGCAGTCGCAGTACGAGGACGACCTGGAGCGTCGCCGGCGACTGCTCACCGGCACCTGAGGACGCAGGGCGCCGGCGCGCCGGCGACCGGGTCGTCGCGCCCCCTCCGGGCCGGGCCGGGCCCGACGGGCGGGTCAGGGCGACCCGGACTCGGTGAGTGCCGTCCGGAGCTCGCGGAGCACGATCAGCTCCGCCTCGCGGAGCAGGTCCCTGGCCTCGTCACCGTGGGGCAGGGCACGATCCGTCGATGCGTGGGCGGGGTCCCGGGAACCCGGGTGGCGGACGCCCCCCGACCCCGGTCGGGTCCAGGGGACCTCCGCCGCCGAACGCTGCAGCCGGCGGTCGAAGGCGCGGATCTCCCTGGTCAGGCAGTGGGCGAACGCACCGCCGTCGGCCACGAGGGCCACCAGCGGGTCACCGGTCAGGAAGTCCACCCGCAGGGCGCCGTCGGGCAGGTCCACGATCGATGCCATGACCACCCGGTCCAGGCCGAAGCGCGAGACCGCCCCGGACCGGCACACCCACAGCGCGTCCTCGGTCAGGGCCAGGAGGGGTGCCCACCGGCGCATCGGGCCGGTGGCCGGTGCCGGCACCCGCAGGCCCTCGGGTTCGGCACGGGCCCACGCCAGGAGGTGTTCCCCACCGGGGATCTGCAGGCGGCGCCTGACCTTGCTCGCACTCCACACCATGGATGTCCTCCGGCCCGCGCCGTCTCCCCATCGGCCGACGCTGCCGTGGAGAACGGGTGACGGCCCGTACCGGTTACAGGGCGGACCGGACCGCTCCCCCGGTACGACGGCGACGTGGCCACGGAGGTCCGGGCCACAGGGGCCGCCGCCGCGACGACCTCGCACGGGAGCGCGGGTGGGGACCCAGACACCGGCCCGGCCGGAGGCACCGTCCGGGGTCGGTCACGACGGCTCCGCCGTCGTCGGCCCGGTTCAGGCCTCGTACGGCACCACGTCGCCGTCGGTCTCCAGCAGCCGGGCGTCGATGAGGATCGGCACCTGGACGGGCTGGTGGAGGGCCACCGTCAACCCGTCGCTCGGTCGGCACGACAGCACCGCTCGACCGCTCCGGCCCCGGAGGTCCAGCTCGGCGAAGAGGACGGCACCGGTCCGTCCCACGATCCGGACGGCCACCACGTCGATGTCGAACCGCTGGAGGACGTCGCTCATCAGTTCGTGGGTGAGCGGGCGGGGGGTGGCGATCCGCCGGTGGGCGTGGGACAGGGCCACGGCGTCCGGCATGCCGATGGCGAAGGTGAGCTGGCGGCGCGGGGTGTCGATCTCGCGGAGCACCACCGTGGGGTGCTGGCTGGGCAGGTCCAGGGTCACCGAGGACACCAGCGCCACCCGGTAGTCCGCCCCGGGCGCACCTGTCGTCGCCCCCGCCGCGGTCGCCGACGACTCGCGTGTCCGCCCGGCGGCGGGCTCGGCCCCGCCGGGCCCGGGAGTCGACCGGTCGGTCGGCCCTTCGGCCTGGCCGGCGGTCGGGGCCGGCTCCGAGACCGTCATCTCGAGTTCCGGTACTGCACGCTCATGACGATCCCCACGGCCGCCATGAACCCGATCATGGCAGAACCCCCGTAGGACAGGAACGGCAGGGGGATCCCGGCGACCGGCATGATGCCCATGTTCATCCCGACGTTCTCGAACACCGAGAACACCAGCAGCGTGAACACCCCCGAGCAGAGCAGACGGCCGAAGGTGTCCTTGGACAGCTGGGCCACCCGCATCACCCGCCAGGCCACGACGCCGTACAGGACGAGCAGCACACCCGCCCCGACGAAGCCGAGCTGCTCCCCCACCGCGGAGAAGATGAAGTCGGTCTGCTGTTCGGGCACGTAGGCCAGGTTCGTCTGGGCACCCTTGAACAGTCCCTGGCCGAAGATGCCGCCGTGGGCGATGGCCGTCTTCGCCTCGTTGACGTTGTAGGTCACGTCCTGGCTGGCGCTGTTGGGGGCGATGAAGCTGGTCAGCCGCTGGATCTGGTAGTGCTTGACCAGCCCGAGGTTGAGCGCCACGACCACCACGACGACGGCCCCCACCACCAGGAGGACGAGGTACCGGCCGGGCATGCCGGCCACGGCCAGCAGCACCAGCAGGATGATCGAGCAGACGATGGCCGTGCCGAGGTCCGGCTGCTTGATGATCAGCAGGATCGGGAACCCCGCCATGAGCACC
Organism: uncultured Acidimicrobiales bacterium; assembly: GCA_963814655.1. Lineage (GTDB taxonomy): Bacteria > Actinomycetota > Acidimicrobiia > Acidimicrobiales > RAAP-2 > Bog-756. The sequence continues at coordinate 111,570 of CAWFDU010000002.1, forward strand.
ATGCGCACGAGGTCGCGGAACTCGAGACCCTCGGGCCGGCGCGCGCAGTAGGTGGCGATGGCGATGATGAGCACGAGCGTGGCGAACTCGGAGGGCTGGAGCTGGAGCGGCGACCCGGGGATGGCGAACCACCGCTGGGAGCCGAGCGCCGAGGACCCGACCGGGGACAGCACGGCCAGGAGCGCGAGCACGATGCCGACGTAGAGGACGGTGGCGAGCTGCTCCCACCTGCGGTAGTCGAAGAGGGAGACGGCCACCAGGACCACCAGCGACATGACGAAGAACAGGATCTGGCGCTTCAGGTAGTACCGGGGGTCCTCACCGGCCAGTGCCAGCTTGCCCCGGGTCGCCGAGTAGATCATCACGATGCCGATGCAGGCGAGCACCAGGGTGGTGACCAGCAGGATGGGGTCGAACCGGGCGGAGACGTGTCGCGAGCGCGTGGCGATGGTGTCGGTGGCGTAGGTCAACGGGGGCTCCGGACAGACAGGCTACCCGGCTCCGGGAGCCCCGCTCCGGCGGTCGAGGGGGGCGGTGGACGCCGGCGACCGGCCGTCGACCGGGTCAGCCGTGGTCGGCGACCGCGCCCCACATGGCGTCCACCGGGGCCTCGAGGCCCGTCCACCGCTCGACCGCCAGGGCGGCCTGGTGGACGAGCATGCCGAGGCCGTTCTGCGTGGTCGCCCCCCGTGCCGCCGCCGCCTCCAGCCACGGCGTCGTCGACGGGTGGTAGACGAGATCCACCACCAGCTGCCCGGGTCCGAGGAGGGCCGGATCGACCGGCCAGCCCGGCGGACCGTCCGCCACGTCCCCCATGCCCGCCGGCGTGGCGTTGACCACCAGGTCGGCCGAGCGCGCCGTCGTCGGCGGTGCCGACCCGTCCCGCCGGCCCGGCCAGGGCGGCGGCCACCGCGGCACGATCGGCGGTCCGGTTCACCACGACGACCTCGGCCGCACCGGCGTCACCCAGCGCGGCCACCACGGCCCGGGCCGCGCCACCGGCGCCGACCACCAGGCACCGTCGCCCGGCGGGGACGAACCGGCCCCCACGGGCGAGCGCCGCCAGGAGACCCGCCCCGTCGGTGTTGTCACCGAGCCAGGTGCCGTGGTCGTCGGCGACGCAGTTGACCGCCCCGAGCCGCTCGGCCGTGGGGGTGCGGGCGGCGACGGCGACGGCGACGTCCTCCTTGTGGGGCATGGTGACAGACAGCCCTCGGATGCCGAGGGTGCGGGCCCCGGCCACGGCTGCCGCCGCGCCCCCCGGCGCCACCGGGAAGGCCACCGACACCCAGTCCACCCCGAGGTGGGCGAAGGCCGTGTTGTGGAGCAGCGGCGAGAGCGAGTGGGCCACGGGGTAGCCCATGACGCCCACCACGCGGGTCGAGGCCGACAGGGTTCCGGGCCCGGGCCGACCCGTCCGACCGGTCGCCTGCGTGCTGGATGCGCCGGGTGCCATGCCCGAGTCTGCCGCGCTCAGCCCAGACCCCGCTGGGATGCGAGCGCCTCGTTGGCCTGCTGCCCGGCGTAGGTGTCGGAGAAGGCCTCGGTCCCGTCCTGTCGGACGACCACGAAGTACAGCCACGACCCGGCCGGCGGGTGCAGGGCCGCCTGCAGCGCGGTCACCGACGGGAAGCAGGTCGGGGTGGGGGGGAGTCCCTTGTGCAGGTACGTGTTGTACGGACTCACCGTCGCCAGGTCGGCGCTGGTCACGGTGCCTCCGTCCTGGCCCAGCGCGTACAGCACGGTCGAGTCCATCTGCAGGGGCATGTCGCGGTCCAGGCGGTTGTAGACCACCCGGGCCACGGGCCCCATGTTGGCGGCCAGCACACCCTCCTTCTCGACGATGGACGCCACCGTGATCACCTGGTAGGGCGTCCGGCCGAGGGCCTGGGCCCCCGCGGCGAGTCCGATCCGCGCCGCCTGGGCATCGAACCGGTCCACCATGGTCCCGAGCAGTCGGCGGTCGGTCTCCCCGGGGACGACCAGGTACGTTCCCGGCGCCAGCAGGCCCTCCAGGCTGGTCACACCGGCGGGCTGCCAGGGCGACCGCACCGATCCGTCGGTCGCGGTCCGTTCGAAGGCGGTGGGATCGTGGCCCGGGAGCTGCCCCACCCGCGTGGCCAGCTCGGAGACCGTGAACCCCGGGGGCACCTGCAGGGCGAACACGTTGGGCCCGCCGGCCAGCACGGACTGGGCCTCGCCGAAGGACGAATTCCCTCCGGAAGGCGTAGCTTCCGGCCTCGATCCCGGGGAGGCTGTTGAACTGGGACCAGATCCGGTAGGCGAGGGCGCTGGTGATCACGCCCCTGGACGCCAGCAACGACGCCGTGGCGCTCTCGCCGGAACCGGCGGGGACGGTGACGACCACCTGGGCACCCTGGGGACCCGACGGGTCCGCCTCGCTGAAGACCCAGAGGTAGCCGCCGAGCAGGACGAGCAGTCCCACCACGATGACGGTCAGGGCGACCACGCGCCACGGGTGACGCCTCCGACCGTGGCCGACCGGAGCCGCGTGCGGGTCGACCGTGCTCGGCGCGGCGCCGTCCCCGTAGGGCTCGGCGTCGTCCGTGACCGCGTCGGCACGGGGGACGGCGTCGTCCGCGACCGCGTCGCCGGAGGAGCCGGGTCCGCTCACCGCACCGCCCGACCGGCGTCGAGCCAGGCCGTCAGCAGTACCGCCGCCGCCGTCTGGTCCACCACGGCCCGCTGGTCCCGGCCCCGGGTGCCTCCGGCGGTCAGCGCCTGGTGGGCGGACACGGTCGTCAGCCGCTCGTCGAAGAGCTCCACCCGGACGCCGCACGCCTCGAGGAGGGCGCCGAGCGCGGCCGCCTCCTCCTCGGCGGCCCGGGCGGCCGGGCCGCGGGTGCCGTCCAACGACAGCGGGTGGCCGACCACGACGACGACGGCCTGCTCCTCCTGCACCAGGTCCACCAGGGCACGACGGTCGCGGGCGGCATCGCCGGAGCGCACCACGGTTCCCCGCGGCATGGCCATCGTGCCGGCGGAGTCGCTGACGGCCACCCCGATGCGGCGGGCGCCGAGGTCGAGCCCGACCGCCCGGCCCGGACGGTCGGGACGGTCGGGACGGTCGGGACGGTCGCCGACGGGATCAGGCACGAGCGGTGAGCCGACGGGCCTCGTCGAGGGCCCGTTCGACGCCGGAGGCGTCCTTGCCCCCGGCCACGGCCACCTCGGGTGAACCGCCCCCGCCGCCACCGAGGAGCGGGGCGATCTGCTTGACGAGTTCGCCGGCGTGCAGCTGACCGCCGGCCGGACCGTGTCCGTCCACCCGGTCGGCGACGACCACCACCGATGCCTTGACCCCGTCGGGACTCCCGCCGAGCACCACCACCCGCAGTCCGCCCCGGGCGCGGACGTCCTGGGCCAGGTCGCGCAGCTGATCGGGCGTGAGGCCGTCCCGGCGGGCGACCACCGATCCGTCGACCGCCTCGGCCGCCAACGAGCCCGCCTCGGCCCGGAGCTCGCGGGACGACGCCTCGTCGAGGGCCCGTTCCGCCGCCTTCTGGCGCTCGAGGAGCCGCTCGATGGCCTCGCCGACGTGCTCGGGATCGGTCCGCAGGAGCGCCGCCGCCTCGGCCAGCAGCTGCTCCCGGCCCGCCATGCGCTCCAGGGCACCGGTGCCGGTCACGGCCTCGATCCGGCGGGTGTTCGATCCGATGGAGGCCTCGGAGACGATGGTGATGGGACCGATCATCCCGAGGGCGCCAACGTGGGTGCCGCCGCACAGCTCGACCGAGTGGGGACCGGCCCGGACGACGCGGACCCGCTCGCCGTACTTGTCGCCGAAGAAGGCCAGCGCGCCCATCGACTCCGCCTCGGCCCTGGTGGTCTCCTCCACCGTCACGGGCGCGTCGGACAGCACGTCGGCGTTGGCGAGGGACGCCACCGCGGCGAGCTCCTCGGGGGCCACCGCTCCGTGGTGGCTGAAGTCGAAGCGCAGGCGGTCGGGCGCCACCAGCGACCCCTGCTGGCGGACCTGGTCGCCGAGGACCGTGCGCAGCGCGGCGTGCAGGAGGTGGGTGCCGGTGTGGTTGCGCCGGAGCGCGTCGCGCCGGGGCCCGTCGATGGTGGCCAGGGCGTCCTGTCCGGCGAAGATCTCCCCGTTCACCGTGGCCCGGTGCGACGTGAGACCTGGCAGCGCCGACACGGTGTCGTAGACCAGCGCGGTCCCCGTCTCGGTGACGATGGTGCCGATGTCCCCCATCTGGCCGCCGGACTCGGCGTAGAACGGGGTGCGGTCGAGGAAGACCTCGACCTGACCCGCACGGTCCGGGTCGTTGTCGACGAGCACGGCCACCACCCGGGCCGGAGCCGCATAGCCGTCGGGAGACTGCCCCACGAAGACGGTCCGACCCTCGGTGTCGAGCACCGAGCGGTACGTCTCGTCGCCCGCCGCGGCCCTCCCGGCACGGGCGGCGGCGCGTGCCTGGGCCCGCTGGCGCTCCATGGCCTCCTCGAATCCCTCGAGGTCGACCGTCGAGCCGACCTCCTCCGCGATCTCGACGGTGAGCTCGACCGGGAACCCGTAGGTGTCGTGCAGGCGGAAGGCGACCTCGCCGGGGACGGTGGCACCACCCGAGGCCAGGACCTCCTCGAGGATGGCCGATCCGGTGGCCAGGGTGCGGAGGAACCCCTCCTCCTCCCGGGCCACCACGTCGGACACCAGGCGGTGCTGCTCGGCCAGGTCCGGGTGGGCGGCGCCCAGGACGCCGACCGCGGCGTCGACCAGGCGCTCGGTGCACGGCTCGGTCACGCCGAGCTGCCGGGCCCGTCGCACGGCCCGGCGGATGACCCGCCGCAGGACGTAGCCCCGTCCTTCGTTGGACGGGAGCACCCCGTCGGCGACCAGCATGGCCATGGCGCGTCCGTGGTCGGCCATGATCCGCAGGCCGACGTCGGTGCGCTCGTCCGCACCGTAGGTGCGTCCGGTGATCGACTGGGCCGTCTCGAGCATCGGGAGGTAGAGGTCGGTGTCGTAGAGCGAGTCGACGCCCTGGATCACGGGCAGGATCCGCTCGAGCCCGGCACCGGTGTCGATGCTCGGACGGGGAAGGGGGGTGGTCACGCCGTCCGCCCCGCGGTTGTACTGCATGAACACGAGGTTCCAGATCTCGACGAAGCGCTCGGGGCCCCCGGAGGCCGGCCCCCCGTCCGCACCGTAGGACGGCCCCTTGTCGATGAAGATCTCCGAGCTGGGCCCGCACGGGCCGGTGTCGCCCATCTTCCAGAAGTTGTCGTCACCCAGGCGCTGGATGCGCCCGGGACGCACCCCGACCGCGTCGCGCCAGATCTCCTCGGCCTCGTCGTCGGTCTCGTACACGGTCACCCAGAGCCGGTCGCCGTCGATGCCCAGGACCTCGGTCACCAGCTCCCAGGCGTACGGGATCGCCTCGGACTTGAAGTAGTCGCCGAAGCTGAAATTGCCCAGCATCTCGAAGAACGTGCAGTGGCGCAGGGTGGTGCCGACGATGTCGATGTCCACGGTGCGGAAGCACTTCTGGACCGACGTGGCCCGGGTCCACGGCGGCACCTCGTCCCCGAGGAAGAACGGCTTGAACGGCACCATGCCGGCGATCGTGAACAGGACCGACGGGTCGTGCGGGATGAGGCTGGCGGACGGCACGGACGTGTGCCCGCGCTCGACGAAGTAGCGGGTGAAGGCGGCGCGCAGGTGGTCGGCGTCGTGCGCCGCGGTGGAGGTCACGACCCCAAATCCTACTTGCCCAGGTGAGAGGACGATCTGCGGGTGCGGCGCCGGCGGCGGGTGTCGTGGGGGGCGGCCGCCTCCGACGTCCCGGTGGCGGCATCCGTCGGGGTCGACCCGCCCGCGGGGTCGTCGGGGGCCGTCACGCCGGCCACGTCGGGGACCGGGCGCGCCCCCGACGCCGCCAGGTCGGCCCAGAGCTCCTCCTCGCGGCGCTGCATCTCCGTACGTCCGGTGACCACCGCCTCGCGCAGACGACCACCGGTGCTCCGAGCCGCGTGGCGTGCGGTCCGACCCACGCCGCTCACCAGCGCCTCGGGCGCCAGGCGCGCCGTGGCCGTCTCGAGCGTCTGCTTCAGCTTGCGCTCCGCGTACAGGGACGACGCCGCCCCGGCCACGACGCCGGTGACCAGCCACAGGGTCCGCCGCGGCACCGCTACCGGCTCCGGTCCCGTGGGGTGGCGGTCGACCGCGCCGTCGCCGCCGGTGCGGTCAGGCGACGCACGCCGCTGGCCGCACCCGCCCGCACGGCCAGGACCTTGACCACGGGGTTGGCGAAGGCCCGGTAGGCGAGCCTCGACGCCGAGTCCACCGTGGCGTGCACCGACTCGGTGGTGTCGAGCACGGCGCCGACCCGCTCCATCTCGGTGGCGGCCTGGTCCACCACCCGGTGGGCGTCGGCCACGAGGGGCACCGTCTGGCGTTTGAGCTCGTCGGCCAGCCTGCCGAGCCGGTCGACCTCCCGACGGAGGGAGGCGACGGCGACCACGAGGCCGACGACGGCCAGCACGCAGGCGACGCTGGCGACCAGGACGGCGATCTCTCCGGAGGACATGATCGGGTCAGTGTAGATCGCCCGGCCCCCGTCCCGGCGGGGTGGGCCACCCGGTCAGGTGGACGCCATCCCGGTGACCGGGGCGTTCAGGCGGACGGCCCCCGTCGAGCCGAGGAACGGGGCCGACCCGAAGGCGAAGATGCCGCCGTCCGAGGCCACCAGCCAGTAGCCACCGCCGTCGACGTCCCCGGCCATGCCCACGATCGGCTCGTTCAGGGTGCGGCCGCCGGTCGAGCCGTGGAAGGGGGCGTCACCGAAGGCGAAGATGCCGCCGTCCGAGGCCACCAGCCAGTAGCCGCCGCCGTCGGGGGTGGGCGCCATGCCCACGATCGGGCGGTCGAGGGCGAGGCCGCCGGTCGACCCGTGGAAGGCGGCGTCGCCGAAGGCGAAGATGCCGCCGTCCGAGGCCACCAGCCAGTAGCCGCCGCCGTCGGGGGTGGGCGCCATGCCCACGATCGGGCGGTCGAGGGCGAGGCCGCCGGTCGACCCGTGGAAGCCGGCGTCGCCGAAGGCGAAGATGCCGCCGTCCGAGGCCACCAGCCAGTAGCCGCCGCCGTCGGGGGTGGGCGCCATGCCCACGATCGGGCGGTCGAGCGGGTGCCCGCCCATCGACCCGTAGAAGCCGGCGTCACCGTAGGCGAAGATGCCGCCGTCCGAGGCCACCATCCAGTAGCCCCGGTCGTCCCGGGTCGGGACGAGGGCCACCACGGGTTCGCGCAGGGGCAGGGCGCCGGCCGAGCCGAAGAAGCCGGCCGATCCGAAGGCGAACACCCCACCGTCCGAGGCGGCCAGCCAGTAGCCGGGGAGCGCGTAGGTGTACCGGTCGGCGGCGGCCGCGACGCTGGTCCCCGTCGCCGCGTGCACGCGCACGTCGACCGTGCCCGCGGTGCCCGCCGGGACGGTGGCCGTCAGCGATCCCGGGGAGTCCACGTGCACGTCGGCGGCCGCGGTGGTGCCGAACGTGACCGACGACACGGCCACGAACCCCGAACCGGTCACCACCACGGTGCCGCCCCCGGCCGGCGGTCCCTTCGCCGGGGAGACCGATGCCACCGTCGGGACCACGTAGGTGTACGTCGCCGCCGCCGTGGACGGGCTGGTGCCGGCGGCCGGTGGCGACGCGGCGGTCACCGTCACCGGCACGGGACCGCCGGCCCCCGGCGGGGCGACGACCGTGACCGAGGTGCCGTCGGGGTCGTGGGAGACCACGGTGGCGCGGGTCCCGCCGAAGGCCACCGTGGGCGTGCCCGAGCCGAACCCGGATCCGGTCACCACCACCTGGGTGCCACCCACCCCCGGTCCCGACGACGGCGAGAGCCCGGTGACCGTCGGGCACCCGGAGACCGCCCCGGTCAGGAGGGCCAGCAGGGCGGTCGCCCTCGGGCTCCCCCACCCGGTGGCCAGGTCGTAGCCGCCCGTCGCCGGGTAGGACGTCGTCGTCAGGGGGTCCAGTCCGGGCAGCAGGTTGTCGCCGGAGGTCACGTCGTTGAACGAGGTGGTGGACCCCGTCGCGTAGAGCGCCGGTCCGAGGAGCCCCGCCGGCGCCGCGCACCCCTGGTCGACGTCGGCCACCAGGGCGGCCCACAGCGGGGCGGCCATGCTGGTCCCGCCGAACTGCACCCACCCCCCGCCCGACGACCAGTAGATCACGTCCCCGTAGGCCTCGTCGGCCGAGGCCGACACGTCGGGCACCTCCCGGCACTGCTGGTCGGCGGCGGGCCCGCACGTGTAGGCCGTTCCCCCCGACCGGGCCGCCGCGACCTGCTGCCACTCCGGGGCGGTGAACGTGCCCGAGTTCCCCCCGCCGCCGGCCCCACCGCTACTTGCGCCGCCGCCCCAGGCCTCCTCCGTGGGGTCGCCGGGAGCGATCCCGGAGAGCACGGTCCCCCCCACCCCGGTCACGTCCGGCTGCGACGCCGGGTCGTCCACGGTCGCCGCCGTCGAGCCGTCGGCACCGTAGCAGTCGCTCGACCCCGAGTCGCCGGCGGCGGCCAGGACGGTCTGCCCCTGGGCCGCCGCCATGGCGAACAGGGTCTGCTCGGCGAGCTGGGCCGCCCGGGACATCGCCGGGTCGGACCCGAGGAGGGGCTCGCACTGGCCCCAGCTGGTGGACAGGACCTTGGCGGTGTCGTCGGTCACCATGCGGTGGTACGTGTCGAAGGGACCCTGGTCGCCGTCGTTGGGCCCCGTGTACACGTGGATCGACGCCCCCGGGGCCAGACCGGCGACGACCTCGATGTCGAGCGCGGCCTCCCCGTGCTGGAGTGCGGTTCCGGCACCGCCGTCGACGAGCGTGGTCGTGACCGGGACGTCGGTCCCGTAGCAGGCCTGGTACGTGGCGATGTCCGACGGCGTGAAGTCCTCCAGCTCGAAGAGCCCGACCGTCTGGCCGGCACCGACCCGTCCGGCCCCGTACAGGGTGCTGAGCCCGTAGGTCGAGGCCAGGTCGGTGGCCGTCCGTGCGGTGCCGTGGTCGGCGATGGCCGCACACGGTTGGGGCCCGACGGAGCGGGCCGCGTCCCGCGGGCCGACCACCTGGCCGGAGGGGGGCACCGTGGCCGGGCCGCCGAGCGGCGCGGAGCCGGTGAGCTGCGGACGGGCGCGGGCGGCGTCCGACAGTCCGAGGACACCCTGGAGGGACGGGGCCAACCCCTCGGGCACCGACGGCTCGCCCGTGGCGAGGCGCGCCGTGCGACCGTCGGCCAGCCGGGCCCGCACCAGCGGCACGGCGAACGCCGACTCCAGCCCCGCCACCGTCCCGCTGACCGGGATCACCAGTCCGTCCGACGACGTCGTCCCCGGTGTCAGGCCGGTCGAGGCCAGCCATGCCCGGGTGGCGTCGACCGTGGCCGCTGTCGGTCCGAAGGCGGCCCCGAGCTGTCCGGCGGGAAGGTAGTGGCGGTACCGGGGGCTCGACGGCGTCGCCACCTCCCTGGCGAACGCGGCCAGGGCGGCCGGGTCGCGGGGGCGGAGGACGACGTCCACGGTCACCCGGTCCCCGGGGGCCGCCGGACCGAGCACCTCGGTCCCCTCGGCGATGGGGGCGACGCTGCCCGTCAGCGGTGTGCGGGGCCCGGTGGCGGTCGCGCCCCCTGCCGCGGCGGACGCGCCCGCCGGGGCGGTGCCCGGGAGCGGTACGGCCGAGGCGGCCACGAGGAGGAGCACGACCGACAGGGTGGCTCCGCCCGTCCGCCCCCTCGGCGCACGGGGTCCACGCGTCTTCACCGGGCGAGTATTGCCCACGCACCCGGGTGGACGCCCGTCACCTCCGGTCGCCGTCGTCGGGGGGCGCGTCCGGAGCCGCGTCCGGGCCGGCGTCGACGGACCCCGCGTCCGGGCCGGCGCGCCACCGTCGGAGCCGCTCGGCCACCACCGCCTCGTGACCCCGGTCGCTCGGCTCGTAGTAGGTGGTGCCGGCAACCGCGGCCGGTCGGTACTCCTGATCGACGAAGGCGTCCGGATGGTCGTGCGGGTACTCGTAACCCCGGCCGTGACCGATGGTGGACGCCGACCGGTAGTGGGCGTCGCGGAGATGGGCCGGGACGTCGCCACGGGGAGCCTCCCGGACGTCCTGACGGGCCCGACCGAGCGCCACCGTCACCCGGTTGGACTTGGGGGCGCAGGCCAGGTGCACCACGGCCTGGGCCAGGTTGAGCTGCGCCTCGGGGAGTCCCACGAACTCCACGGCCCGGGCGGCGGCGTCGGCCACCACCAGTGCCAGCGGGTCGGCCTCACCCACGTCCTCGCTGGCCAGGATGACCAGCCGCCGGGCGATGAACCGGGCATCCTCGCCCGACTCCAGCATCCGGGCCAGCCAGTACAGGCCGGCGTCCGGGTCGGACCCGCGGACCGACTTGATCAACGCGCTCACCTGGTCGTAGTGGTCGTCCTCGCCGTAGTGCTGCAGGCGGGTGTGGCGGGCCCGCTCGACGTCGTCGAGCGTCACCGGGCGGTCCCCGGCGAGCGCCAGCGCCACCTCCAGCGTGGTGAGGACCGCCCGGGCGTCGCCGTCGGCCAGGCCCACCAGGGCGGCCACCGCGTCGGGCTCGGCCGCCGCCCCCTCGGCCGCCAGTGCCCGGGCCACCACCTCGCTCAGCTCCCGGTCGGTGAGCGGCTCGAGGCGCCACAGGGTCGACCGCGACAGCAGCGGGGCGTTCACCTCGAAGAACGGGTTCTCGGTCGTGGCGCCGACGAGGACGAGCAGCCCCTCCTCCACCGAGGGGAGCAGCGCGTCCTGCTGGGACCGGTTGAACCGGTGGACCTCGTCGAGGAACAGGATGGTGCCCCTCCCCTGTTCCCCGAGCAGGCGCCGGGCGCCGTCCACCACCTCACGGACGTCCCTGACGCCGGCGGTCACCGCCGAGAGGGGGACGAAGTGCTTCGCCGTCGCCGTGGCCACCACGGTGGCCAGGGTGGTCTTGCCCGTCCCCGGCGGACCCCACAGGATCGCCGAGGTCAGCCGGTCGGCCTCGATCAGCGCCCGCAGGGGCGCGCCCGGACCGACCAGGTGCTGCTGGCCGACGAGGTCGTCCAGGGTGCGGGGCCGCATCCGGGCGGCGAGCGGTGCCCGCTGGGCGATGCGCTCCGCAGCGGCACCCGAGAAGAGGTCCTCGCCGGCCACCCCGCCCTCAGTCCAGTGTCGGGATCGGCTGGAGCCCGAGGTCCCGGAGCACGCCCGGCGCCAGGGGCTTCGGGGCGTCCGTCATCGGGTCCCAGCCGGACTGGGTCTTCGGGAAGGCGATCACCTCGCGGATGTTGTCCTCCCCGGCGAAGACGGCGGCCAGCCGGTCCAGCCCGACGGCGAACCCCGCATGGGGCGGGGCCCCGAAGCGGAACGCCCCCAGCAGGAACCCGAAGCGGGACGCCGCCTCCTCCTCGCTGATCCCGAGCACCGAGAAGATCCGGCTCTGGATGTCCGCCCGGTGGACCCGGACGCTCCCCGAGCCGAGCTCCCAGCCGTTCAGCACCAGGTCGTAGGCCTGGGAACGGACCGAGGCCGGATCGGACTCCAGCCGGTCGATGTCCCCGGGGTGCGGCATGGTGAACGGATGGTGGGCGGCGACCGGGTTGCCGGCCTCGTCCACCCCGTCGAAGAGGGGGAAGTCCACCACCCACAGGTACCGGTAGGGACCCTCCGAGACGGGTCGGCCCCCCAGCTCCACGCGCAGCGCACCGAGCACCTGGCAGGTCAGACGGTACGCGTCGGCCACCACGAGGACCAGGTCGCCGACCCCGGCACCGGCGGTGGCCACCAGACCCGCCCGCTCCTCGTCCGACAGGAACTTCGCCACCGGGGAGTCGACCGAGGCGCCGCCGCCCTCGGCGGCCACCACCTTGAACCAGGCAAGTCCCTTGGCCCCGAGCGCCTTGGACCGCCCGGTCAGGGCGTCGAGCCGCGACCGGCTCAGCGACGCTCCGCCTTCCAGCACGATCGCCTTGACGCACGGCGCGTCGAACGCTCGGAACCCGGTGGTGGCGAACACGCCGGTCAGGTCGACGAGCTCCATGCCGAAGCGCAGGTCCGGCTTGTCGGTGCCGTAGCGGTCCATCGCCTCGGCCCAGGTGATCCGCGGCACCTCGCCCGGGCGCTCGCCCGTGACCGCCTCGGCGGCGTCCAGCACGGCCTCCGAGACCACGTCGAGGACGTCCTCCTGGCTGACGAACGACGCCTCCAGGTCGAGCTGGCTGAACTCGAACTGACGGTCGGCCCGGAGGTCCTCGTCGCGCAGGCAGCGGGCGATCTGGTAGTAGCGGTCGACGCCGGCCACCATGAGGAGCTGCTTGGCCAGCTGCGGGCTCTGCGGCAGCACGTAGCAGGAGCCGTGGTGGAGACGGCTGGGCACGGCGAACTCGCGCGCGCCCTCGGGGGTCGGCGCCCACAGCAGCGGGGTCTCGACCTCGACGAACCCCTGCCGCTCCATGGCCCCGCGCAGGGCGGCGTTGACCCGTGCCCGAAGCCGGAGGTTCGCCTGCATCGTCGGACGGCGGAGGTCGACGAAGCGGTGCTTGAGCCGGATCACCTCGTCGACCTCCACCCGGTCGTCCACCGGGAAGGGCGGCGGCTCGGCGGCGTTGAGCAGGGTCACCGTGCAGTCGGCCAGCTCGACCTCGCCGGTGGGGAGCTCGGGATTGTCGGTGCCGGCCGGTCGGCGGCGTACCTCGCCCTCCACCGCGATCACGTACTCGGAGCGCACGTCGACCGTGCCGGGGACCACGCACTGGACCAGACCGGTGTGGTCGCGGAGGTCGACGAAGGCGAGGTGCTCGCCGTGCTCCCGGCGCTTGGCGACCCAGCCGCACACGGTCACCCGGCCGCCCACGTCGGACGTCCGCAGCGTCCCGCACAGGCGCGTCCGCATCGACGTGGCCCCATCGGTCGGGGTGGGCTCGGTCGGGTCGCTCACTGCTGGTCCTTTCGTGGTGCCCCGCGGTGGGGTCGGGATACATGGTGCCCCGCGGAGCGGGTCGGGTGGAGGCCGCCCACAGGAAGGGTCGACGGGGTCACGGGGCGGGCAGGTCTCCGCCCACCGGGCGGATGGCGGCCACCACCTGGTCCACCGGCACGCTCCGCTGGTCTCCCCCACCCCGGAGTGGCCGGAGGGACACCGTACCCGAGGCGGCCTCGTCCGGCCCGACGATCAGCGCCCAGGCCGCACCCGAGCGGCCCGCCGCCTTGAATTGGGCGCTCATGGACCGGTCGTCCCACGACCGGTCGGCCGACAGCCCGGCGGACCGCAGGGCCGCCGTGAGGTCCCGGGCATGGGTCCCCCCGGTGGTGTCGACGACGAAGGCGTCGAGCGGCCGCGGGGCCACCGGGAACACGCCCTCGGCGTCGCAGGCCAGCAGGATGCGCTCGATGCCCATGCCGAATCCGATCCCCGGGGTCGGGGGTCCCCCCAGCATCTCGACCAGACCGTCGTAGCGGCCGCCCCCGCCGATGCCGTTCTGGGCCGACTCCAGGGCGTCGGACCCGAACTCGAAGGTCGTCCTCGTGTAGTAGTCGAAGCCGCGCACGAGCCGGTGGTCCACCACGTAGTCGATGCCCTGGGCCTCCAGCCCCCCTCGCACCCGGTCGAAGTGGGCGGCGCACGGCCCGCACAGGTGGTCGGCGAACCCCGGGGCGCCGTCGGTGGCGGCCCGGCAGGCGTCGCGCTTGCAGTCGAGCGCCCGGAGCGGATTGGCGTCCAGCCGTTCGCGGTGCTCGTCGCACAGCTCGTCCCTCCGGGCCGCCAGGTAGTCGGTGAGCAGGGCGAGGTAGGCGGGACGGCACGTGTCGTCGCCCATCGAGTTCAACCGGAGGGAGAACCGCCGGAGCCCGAGGCCGCGGTAGACGCCGTCGGCCAGCCCGACGATCTCGACGTCGAGATCCGGGTCCGAGGGTCCGAGGGCCTCGACCCCCAGCTGGTGGTGCTGGCGGTACCGGCCGGCCTGGGGCCGTTCGTAGCGGAAGGCCGGCGTGGCGTACCACGCCTTCCACGGCAGGGGCGGGCGGTGCTGGACCCAGGCCCGGACCATGGGGGCCGTCCCCTCGGGTCGCAGTGCCAGGGTGCGGCCGCCTCGGTCCTCGAACTCGTACATCTCCTTGCCGACCACGTCGCTGCCCTCGCCGATCCCCCGGCGGAAGACGGCGACGTCCTCGAACATCGGGGTGTGGGCGAGGCCGTAGCCCGCCCGTTCGACGGTGTCGGCGAACCGGGCGACGAGCGCCTCCCACCGGGTCGACTCGGGCCACAGGACGTCGTGGGTCCCCTTGGGGGCGCCGCGCCGTCACGGTCTTGTCGGACACGGCGGTTCAGTCCTTCTTCCCGGGGAGGATCCGGTAGACGTCGTAGACGGCGTCGAGGTGGCGGATCAGGTTGAGGACGGACTCGAGGTGGGCCGGGTCGGCCAGCTCGACGTCGAAGCGCATCCGGCTGATGCGGTCGGCGTCGGTCTGGGTGTTGGCGCTGACGATGTTCAGGTGGTGCTCGGACACGACCTTGGTGACGTCGGCCAGCAGGCGGGAGCGGTCGATCGCCACCACCTCGATGGTGGCCACGAAGACGCCGGACGACCGGTGGTCCCATTCGACCTCGATCAGGCGCTCGCGCGACCGGCTGGCCAGCGAGGCGGCGTTGGCGCAGTCGGCACGGTGCACCGAGACCCCGCGCCCGCGGGTCACGAACCCGATGATCTCGTCGCCCGGCACCGGGGTGCAGCAGCGCGACAGGCGCACCATCATGTCGTCCAGGCCCTCGACGTAGACGCCCACGGACGCCGCCCGGCCCGGACGCGAGGTCAGGGGCTGCTGCCGGGCCGTGACCGGCAGCTGCTCCTCGATGATGCCGCCCCGCAGCTCGCGCAGGATCCGCTGGGTGACGGCCCGTGCCGAGATCCGGTTGTCGCCGATGGCCGCGTGCAGCGAGTCCACGTCGGCGTAGTGCATGGCCGCGGCCAGCTCCGACAGCGTGTGCTCCGACGCCAGCTTCTGGACCGGCAGCCCTTCGCGGCGCAGCTCCTTGATCAGCTCGTCGCGGCCCAGCTCGATGGCGTCCTCGCGCCGCTCACGGGAGAACCACTGGCGGATCTTGGACCGGGCCCTCGACGAGGCGACCATGGCGAGCCAGTCCCGTGACGGTCCGGCCGTCTCCGCCTTCGAGGTGAAGATCTCGACGGTGTCCGCCGAGCTGAGCCTGGTGTCGAGCGGCACGAGCCGGCCGTTCACCTTCGCCCCGATGCACTTGTGGCCCACCTCGGTGTGGATGCTGTAGGCGAAGTCCACCGGGGTCGAGTTGGCCGCCAGGGCGATCACCTTGCCCTTCGGGGTGAAGACGTAGACCTCGTCCTCCTCGAGGTCGAGCTTCAGCGCCTCCAGGAACTCGATGGGATCGGTGGTCTCGTTCTGGAAGTCGACGATCCGCTGCATCCACTCGATCTCGGCCGTCGTCGACGACGTCTCCTTGGCCAGCGCCAGCCGTTCGGCCCGCCGGTCCCGCTCGAGCAGTTCGGCCCGCTGGGCCGAGGTCATCTGCCCCGCCTTCTTGGCGTGCTTGTCGCCGTGCCTGTCCTTGTCCTTGTCCTTCTCCCGCTTGGACTTGGCGACCTGGGCCCCCGCGTCCGGGGGCCGGGTGGCCGACGCACCGCCGTCGCGCTGGGCCCCCTCCTTGTACCCCCAGTGGGCGGCGATCCCGTACTCCGCCCGTCGGTGCATCTCGTGGGTGCGGACCTGCACCTCGATGGGCTTCCCGTCCAGGCCGATCACCGTGGTGTGGATCGACTGGTACAGATTGAACTTCGGCGAGTTGATGTAATCCTTGAACCGACCCTGCACGGGGGGCCAGATGGCGTGGATCGAGCCGAGGGCGGCCCAGCAGTCCTTCTCCGACTCGACGATCACCCGGATACCCACCAGGTCGTAGAGCTCGTCGAACTCCTTGCCGCGCACGACCATCTTCTCGTAGATGCTCCACAGGTGCTTCGGCCGCCCGGTGACCTCGGCGGTCACCCCCGACGACTCGAGGCGCTCGCGGACGGCCACCAGGACGCGGGCCAGGAACTCGTCGCGCAGCGGCGCGCGGCTCGCCACCATCTGCTCGATCTCGGCGTAGCGCTTGGGGTGCAGGGTGGCGAAGGAGAGGTCCTCCAGCTGCCACTTGACGCCCTGGATACCCAGCCGGTGGGCCAGGGGGGCGTAGATGTCCAGCGTCTCCTGGGCCGTCCGCCGCTGCTTCCACTCCGGCATGACCGACAACGTCCGCATGTTGTGGAGCCGGTCGGCGAGCTTGATGATGAGCACCCGCCAGTCGTTGGCCATGGCCACGAGCATCTTGCGCACCGTGGCCGCCTGCTGGGCCTCCTTGGAGTCGAATTGGAGGCGGTCGAGCTTGGTGACCCCCTCCACGATCAGGGCCACGGCCGGTCCGAAGTCGCGCTCGATCACCTCGGTGGTGACCCCGGTGTCCTCGACGGCGTCGTGGAGCAGGGCGGCCGCCACCGTCTGGGCGTCCAGGCCCAGGTCGGCCACGATGCCGGCGACCGCGATGGGGTGGGTGACGTAGGGCTCGCCGGAGCGGCGCAGCTGCCCGGCATGGGCCACGGTCGCCGTTTCCGCGGCGCGGACGATCAACGAGGTGTCGTCGCCCGGATGGCGCCGCAGGAAGGCGGTGAGCACGGGGGCGAGGAGCTCCGCCTCGGCCTCGGGGAGCGTCGAGGTGGCCAGGCTGTCGACGACGTCGTCCGCCGCCCCGTCCGCGGGTGCTGGTGTCACCAGGGCCATCCCTACACGGTACCTGGACGGGCCGCCGCGTCGGAACCCCACCCCACCCGTCGGCGCGGGCGGGTGGCCGCATGGCCCCGGGCCGATGGGCGAGACTGGGTGCATGGTCGGTCCGCCTGACGCACCCGGATCCCGAGGGGTCCCGGGACCGCCGCGGGCGGTCCCCGAGCTCGTGCGCCCCCGGCCCGTGCCCGAGCTGGTGCTCCCCCGGCCCGTGCCCGAGCTGGCGACGCGCACCCGGCGCCACGTCCACGCCCACCGTCGTACGACGCGCCGCCTGCGACGGGTGCTCACCGCGGCCGGTTGCCTCGCCATCGCCGCCGGGGTGGTGCTCGGCGCCGACGTGGTCGACTTCTACCGTCACTCCGCCACGGTGGGGGCGTCGCTCATCCGCCAGGAGCAGCGGACGGAGGTGCGCGTCCGCGCTGCGGGCCACTGCGTCGCCAACTTCCCGGCGCCGTCGCCCACCGGCGCCGGGGGACCGTCCGGGACCGTGCCGGTGCCCGACGCCGATGCCGGCGAGGGTACGGGCGCCGGCGGCGCCGGCGGGGCCGGGACGACCGCCGGTGACGCCGACCCGCAGCCCTACGCGCTGCTGACGGCCCCGACCATCGGACTCGTGGCGCCCGTCGTCCAGGGGATCGGCGGGCCCCAGCTCGCCGTGGCGGTCGGCCACGTGCCGTCCAGCTCCTGGCCCGGGGTTTCCGGCACCTCCGTGCTGGCCGCCCACGACGTGACGTGGTTCAGCCGCATCGACCAGCTCCGGCCGGGAGACACGGTGTCGGTGGTGACGCCCTGCACCACGTACCGCTACACCGTCGACGGCCACGACGTGGTCCAGGCGGGCAGCGTGATCGACCAGACGACGTCGTCCCGCCTGGTCCTCACCACCTGCTACCCCACCGACGCGCTCTTCCTGACCTCGCAGCGCTACGTCCTCTACGCCTCGCTCGACCGCGTGCTGCCGGCGGGTCGCCCCACCGAGGAGTCCGCGGCCACCCCGGCGCCCACGGTCCCGGCACCGGCGGCGCTCGTCGCCCAGGGCCTCGACCTGACCCACAATCCCGCGCCGCTCGGCTCGATGGTGCTCACCGGGGCACCGTCTCCCGCCTGGCAGCAGAGCACGGCACCCCTCGACGACGAGTCGGCCGAGCTGGCCCTCTACTTCGCCGCCCTCCGGTCCGCCCTCGAGGACCGGCCCGACTGGTGGGCGTCGGTGGCCCCGGGTGTGCCGTTCGCGTCGGCGGCGGCACTGGTCGGCGGCGAGGTGGTCCGCAACGACACGGTGTTCGACCCCGTGCTCGACGTCTCCGGGTCGACCCTCGACGCCGCCCGGCTCACCACGCTCCCGGTGCTCGCCGGCGGCCGGGCGCCCGGTCGCTACCGCATCACCATGACCGCGGGCGTGGACGCCGGGCACCTCGTGGTGACGGGTTGGACGACGACCCCGGCGTGACGGACGGCGCGGACCGCTTCGGCCGCCGGACGCCGGCGGGCGGATTCACCGCGGACGGAAGGGGACCATCTCGGCCTGGTAGAGGGTCACCGCCGCCGTCCCGGGGGTCCACACCCGCACCTCGATGCGGTCGGCCGAGGGGCCGGGCCTGGGCAGGTAGCTGAACGGTCCCCACCCCGAGAACGGCTGCTGCGGCCGTTCCTCGGTGACCCGGACGACGGACTGGACGGCACGGGGGGCCTCCACCGGGGGCAGCTGCCGACGGGCCAGGAGCACCCCGGCCGTCGAGTCCCAGACCTCGACGGTCGCCGGGCCGCTGGAGGCCATGGTCACCGTGGCCTGGTAGGTCCCGGGGGAGAGCAGCCACTCGGCCCCGTAGAGCAGGTACCCGGGCCGGGGGGACGACTGGGACACGTGCCAGGCGGCGGACGGGCCGGTCAGCTCGCGCGCTCCGGTCGCCGTCCGGACCGCCCAGGCCGGCTCGGTCGGCGTCGGGGTGAAGGCCACGGTGCGGCCGGTCGTCGTCGGGAGCCGGAACAGCCACACGTCGGCCCGTTCGTACACCAGGGTGGCGGCGAGGGGACCGGCCAGGTCGCCCAGGACCGCGAGCTGCGTGCCGACGCTCGAGGTCTCGATCCCGTCGTAGGGCGTCACCACCACGTAGGTGGTCCCGTGGACGGGAAAGGCCTGGCGCCCGTCGCCGGCGATGGCGTAGCACCAGGTCCGGCCGCACAGCCGGCCCACCACCCCCTGGGACGCGATCACCTCGGCGTCCGAGGGGACCAGGGCGGCCACGCGGTCCAGGGCCGCCGCCGCCGGCACCGACGTGCGCAGCCACGTGGGGGGCACCTGCGGCATCCAGACGGCCGCCCACGCCAGGGAGTTCACCACGAGCACGGCCGCCGCCACCACGGGGACGGCCGGGGACAGCAGCCACCGCAGTCCGCGCCGGTCGAGGAGCGTCGACGTCCGGCGCCCGTGGAGGCGGTCGGCGATCCACGCCAGCGCCAGCACGGAGAGCGGCGCCACGAACAGCACGGCGCCGAAGTTCTCGTAGGCGACCGACCGGATCGAGGGGCCCTGGCCGGCGCCCCCCTGGACCAGGACGAGCACGGGGAGGACCGAGAGCGGCGTGAACAGCCCGAGGAGGCCCGAGCTCGACGCGTACGCCCACAGCGCCGCCCTCGCCCCCCACAGGTGACGGGCCACCGCCGCCGGATGGGTGGCGAAGCCGACGGCCAGACCCCGCACCCCGGTCTCCGGCACCCCCGACGCGCTGCGGGGCAGGAGGTAGCCGTAGTGACCGGCCAGATTCGACCCCTTCCCGCCGCCCACCGCGCTCGCCAGCGCGTACCACCCCACGCCCGCGAGCAGCAGGAGCCCGCCCCGCCGGCGGTAGGCGCGCCCGGCCAGGATCCCGCCGAGGCCGACGGCGGCCAGGTAGCTCCCGGCGATGTCGCCGCAGGCCAGGCACAGGACCACCCAGAGGGCCAGCAGCCACAGGCGGCCCCGGATCATCTCGCGGCAGGCCAGCATGGCGAAGCAGGCGGCACCGACCGACTGGTAGTGGGAGTCGAACGAGACACTGTCGTAGATCCACGGATTCGCCACGAGCAGCACGGTGACCAGTCCGACGGCCGTCCACCCGGGCAGCCGTCCCGACCACCGGGGCCGGCGCACGGCGTCGACCACCAGGTAGAGGGCGCCGAGCTCGCCGCCCCACACCATGAGGTCCTGGACCCACAGCATCCACAGCGGCCCCGGCCACACCCGCAGCAGCGGCGCCAGCGGCCAGTTGATCAGCTCGAAGTGGTCCTGCCAGAAGTAGCGGTAGGCCAGCGACGCGTAGGGGTCGAGGTGGCCGTGGGAGATGCCGGACCAGCCCTGGTACCGGAGGGCGAAGTCCCAGGTCATCGCCCATCGGCCGTAGAGGACGGCACTCCACGCCATCAGGGCGAGCAGCTGGATCCCGAGCACGACCCAGGCGATCCGCACGGCGCGGTCGACGCGCCCGTCGGTCGGCGGCCGTGGTCCGGTCCCCGCCGGCGGACCGCCCACGCCGTCGGGCACCACGGCCGGCTCGAGGACGGAGGTGCCGGTCACCTGGAGCCGAACCGGATCGGCACGATCTCGGAGTACCCGTACGGGTAGAACTGGCGGGCGTCGACCAGGTTGGCCTCGAAGTAGACCGGGTCGGCGGTCACCTGCGTGCCGCGGACCACGAACGTGGCGACCCCGTCCGCGTCGGTGTACGCCACCACCGGCGTCTGGCCGATCTGCCCCTGGTTGATGATGGCCTGGCCGAACACCAGGCCCTGCTGCCCGTAGATCACCTGCCCGAGGTAGACGGGCACACCCGCCTGGCGGACGGGCCGGTCGACCGGGTCGAGCACCGACGCGTGGAGCGTCACCGGCTCGCCCAGCGGGACGGTCCCGCTCACCGAGTCCGGGTCGAGGCTGACGTGGAACGTGGTGGGCAGGTACGACGGACTGGTGCTGACCGCGGCGGGCGCCGACGTGAAGGCGACCACCTGGAACCCACCGGTGATCGGTGGCTGGGCGAAGAAGTTCGGTGCCAGGAGGGTGTAGCGGGCCCGTGCCCCCGGACCGAGTACGGCGGGTCCGTTCCGGGCGGACCAGAAGGCCGTGAGCTGTCCCCCGCTCTCCACGGTGAAGTCCGGCCGCAGCGCGCGGCCGGACCGGTTGTCGACCTCCACGCCGAGTTGGACGACGGTGGCCAACTGGCCGGTGGTCCGGACGGACACGATGCGGAGGGCGAGGGGCGGCCCGGCGGCGAACACGGCGGCGAGGGACGCGGAGGAGGCGACGAGTCCGGCCGCCACCACCCAGGGGGCCCAGCGCCGACGTCCGGCCCGTGGACGGTCACCCCGCCACCCCGGTCGGACCGAGGTGGCGGCGACCAGGGCCGCCGGCAGCAGGGTGACCAGGTAGCTGCCGAAGGACCGGGCCCCGAAGAAGAGCACGACGGCGGGACACAGCACGGCCCAGGCCTTCAGCCTCGGATAGGTCGCCACGAAGGCGAGCCACAGCGATGCGTAGACCACCAGCGCCGCCGCCGAGTAGGCGGCGAGCGAACCGCCGCCGAGCCCGAGGAAGAGCGTCAGCCCCACCAGGCCCTGTCCGGCGGGCACGGTGTGGCTGGCCACCGGGGTGAGGATCCCGGTGAGCCAGGCGTGGGGGGACCACAGGGCGAAGGGCAGGTTGGGGACGGCGAAGGCCACGAGCGCCAGACCCAGGTACCGGCCACCCGCCCGCAGTCCCTCGGCCCGGTCACCGTCCCCCGCGGCCTCGACCGCCACCGCCGCCACCAGGAAGGGCAGGACCAGCCAGGGCGTCTGCTTCACGGCCATGGCCAGGCCGAGCAGGACCGGTCCGCGCCAGGCCGCCGGGCCGCGACGGTGGGGGAAGTCGTCCCACCGGTACACCGCACCGATCAGCAGCGGCACGAAGAGCGCGTCGGTCACCCCGCCCACGGCGTAGCCGATGTAGACGGCGAAGCTCCCGACCACGATCGCCAGGGGGCGCAGGCGCCGAGGAAGCAGCACGAAGGTGAGCACGACGGCCAGGGCCCAGGCCGCCACGTTGACGGCCACCGCCATCTGCGTCGACCACCCGGCCACCAGGAACGGCACGTAGACGAGGAAGGACAGCGCCGGGTACGACAGCGACGTCACGGCGTGCCCGTCGAGCAGGAAGGTGTAGCCGTCGGGCGACACGTGGAACAGCGAGAACGCCTGGGCCATGGAGTGGGTGTACGGGTTCGTGCCGTGCCGCAGCAGCTGCGCCGCGTACTGGTCGAAGGCGATCTCGTCCGTCCCGTAGGCCGGCGTCGTCCGGACCTGGAGGAAGCTCCACAACCCGAACGCACCCACGGTCATCGCCAGGGTGACGCCCGCCAGCACGCGGGCCACCGTTGGTCCCGTCCGGCGGGGCTGCCACACGGCCACGACGGTCCCGATCCCCCACGCCCCGAGCACGACGACGGCCAGGCTGAGGAGCGGGTACTCGTCGACGTACCCGTACAGCTGGAAGCCCCACAGCAGCACCGTCAGTCCGGCGACCGTCCACCACGACCGGGCCACGGTCCACCCCGTGTCCGTCCGGAGCGGCACGGTGGTCCCGAGCGGGTCGTCCGGACGGTCGGGGACGTCCGGGTCGTCCGGGTCGTCCGGTCGGTCGGGGTCGGGGGCCCGGTCCGCACCGGGATCGGCGACGGACACGGCCTGGGACCCGCCGATCAGGACGCTTCCGGGAACGGGCTCGTCACCGGGGGCCATGGGCAGAGGGTACTCAGGCCGGCAGGGTGAAGACCTGCACGTTGCCGTAGGCCGGCGTGCCGACGACCAGGTACAGGGCGTGACCGTCGAGCGACGCCTCGACGCCGACGCTGTGGGCCGGTGCCGGCAGTGCCCGCTGCTGGGCCTCCGTGGCCACGTCGACCACGCCGACGTCCACCCCCGACGTGGTGGACTTGAGCACGTAGACGGTCGAGCCCGACGGGGAGATCGCCAGGGCGACCGGTGTCCGTCCGACCGGGAAGCTGCCGGTCACGGCTCCGCTGCCGACGGTGATCTGGTCCATCGTCCCCGACGAGCCCACGGCGAAGAGGTCCTGGCCGGAGGGGTCGACGGCGATCGCCACGGTGTCGAGCGGCACCGGCACCGACACCGACGCCCTGGCCGTCTGGGAGTTCACCAGGGTCACGCTGGCGGAGCTGGCCGTGGCGTCGAGCACGTAGAAGGTCGTCCCGTCGGATCCGGCGAACACCCCCTTGACCGGCGCACCGATCGGAACGGTAGCCACCAGGACCCCCGAGGAGCCGTTGCGGAGCTCGAGCGCGCCCGTCGATCCCGAGGCCAGTCCCACCCCGACCAGTCCGGAGGGCGACTGGGCGACGTCGACCGAGCTCGACGACGCCGGGACGACCTGGCTGATCCTCCCCGTCGTGAGGTTGAGGAGCTGCAGGTTCGCCGAGCCGGGGAGCCGCGCCAGCAGCCACATGTAGCCGTCGGGCTGGGGCTGGGACGCCGCCGCCAGCCCCGCCGGGCCGGCGAAGGTCTGGACCGGAGCGGTCGGCCGGGCCGTGGTGGTGGTGGCGGCGCCCGACCCGCCCGAGGCGCAGGCGGTGGCCGCGACCGCGAGCGCCGTCAGGGCGGACAGGGTCGCCGGTCGCCGACGCGTCCGGAGGTGCGTCCGCAACGGCTCAGGCGGCGCGTCCGCGCCGGCGGGCGGCGAGGAGCAGGAGGGCGCCTCCTGCGCAGAGGGCCGCAGCGGCCCCACCCTCGAGCAGGACCGGCTTCCCGGTCTGCCCCGACGTCGCCCCGGCGATCGGGGCCGTCGCGGTCGCCGTGGCGCCGGAGGCCGTCGTCGTGGCCACCTCGACGGTGGGGTCGCTCGTGACGGAGAAGGTCGCCGATCCGCCCGTGACGGCGGCGCCCGCCACCGACTGGAGCCCGCTGCCCGTGACCAGGTACACCGTCGAACCGGCGACGATCGACGGCGACGACACCGTGACGCTGATCGCGGGGAAGCTGCCCGTGACCTTCACGCCGTTCTCGAACACGCCGAAGCCGAAGGTGACCACCACCGATCCACCCCCCGTGGGCACCACCGCGGACGACGAGGCATCGGTGATCACCACCTGGACCGGTCCGGTGAAGGCCCCGGCCGGCACCGTGGCGCCGATGCTCGCCGTGCCGACCGTCGCCGACGCCGTACCGCCGCCGGGCTGGACCGTGGTCGTCGAGGC
Organism: uncultured Acidimicrobiales bacterium; assembly: GCA_963814655.1. Lineage (GTDB taxonomy): Bacteria > Actinomycetota > Acidimicrobiia > Acidimicrobiales > RAAP-2 > Bog-756. The sequence continues at coordinate 135,611 of CAWFDU010000002.1, forward strand.
GACGGTGCCCGCCAGGCCCGTCGCCGTGCCGCCCACTCCGGGCGCGGCGGCGGGTGTGTAGCCGGAGCCGGCGCCGAACGCCTCGGCGGGAAGGGCGAGCGACCCTGCGAGGGCGATGAGCCCGCATCCGGTCGCCAGGGCCAGCAGGGGGGTCGAGCGTCGCAGTGTGGGTACCGCCTTCCGTGGCTACTTCCGTTGCCGTGCCGGTCGGGCCCGGGATCGCACCGGGCCGCCGTGAGGCGATCGTAGGTGCAGGCAGGGGCCACGGCAAGGATCGTGCCGTCGGGGGCCGCCGGCGACCGGCGCGGCACGGTCGCCGCCCGGGCCGCTCAGCGCTTCTTGCCCTTGCCCTTGCCCTTGCGCGGGCGGGGAGGAGGGCGGTTCCCGGCGGGTCGCGTCGATCCCTGCGAGCCACGCCCCGTGCCGGTCGAGGAACCGGTTCCCGACCCGCCCGAGGACGAGCCGGTCGTGCCGCCCGACCCGGCGGTCCCGCCGCCGGTGGTCCCGCCACCGGTGGTCCCCTTGGACTTGGTCGAGGACCCGGCTCCGGGTCGGATGACGCCCGACGACGCCCGGGCCTTGGACGATCCGCGTCCGGGACCGCCGGTGGCGCCGGCCATGGCCGCGGCCATGGCCGGGGTCAGCGCGGGGCCGCGCTCGCCGCGGGCCTCGAGGCGCTGACGGATGGTCACGTACCGGGGCTCCCGCTCCTTCATCCACGCCAGCAGCGGCGAGGCGATGAAGATCGACGAGTAGGCCCCGCTGGTGAGGCCGATGACCAGGGCCAGACCGAAGCTCTGGAGGGTGGTGGCACCGAGGAAGAGCGACCCGATCACCAGCACCGACAGCACCGGGATGATGGCCACCAGGGAGGTGTTGATGGACCTCGCCAGGGTCTGGTTCATCGAGAGGTTGACCATCTCCGAGTACGTGAGCCGGCCGGACGCGCCGAGTCCCTGGGAATTGTCGCGTATCCGGTCGAACACCACGACGGTGTCGTACAGCGAGTAGCCGAGCACGGTGAGGACGGCCACCACGGTGTCCGGCGTCACCAGGAAGGCGAAGACGGAGTAGATCCCGACCACCACCAGGATGTCGTGGAAGACCGCGACGATGGCGGCCAGGGCCATCTTGAATTCGAACCGCAACGAGATGTAGGCGGTGACGACGACGAAGAAGATGATGAGGGCCTGGATGGCCTTGCGCGTGACGTTGGAGCCCCACGTCGACCCGACCTGGTTGACGCTGACGGTGGCCGGACTGACGTGGGCGGCATCGGCCAGCGCCTTCTGGACGTCGAACAGCAGCGTCTTCTGCTGGGCGGCGGAGGTGTCGGGCAGGTCGGCCGTGACCTGGATCTGCTTCTGGCCGTTCAACTGGTTGGTCAGCTGGACCACGGTCGGATCGGGCACCCCGGCCGCCTTGACCGCCGTGGTCGCCTGCGGGACGGTGAGGGTCTGGGACGACACCAGCCAGGACTGTCCGCCCTTGAAGTCGATGCCCTCGTTGAGACCCCGGGTCGACAGCGAGACGATCCCGATGACGATGATGACGGCGGAGATCCCGAACCACCACCTGCGGTTGCCGATGAAGTCGAACGACGTCTGTCCGCGGTAGAGGCGGAGGAAGACGTTCGGGCGCTTGGCTCCGGCGGCCTCCGCCTCCTCCAGCTCGGCGGCGTGTTCGAGCTCCTCCTCGAACGCCTCCTCCAGCTCCTCGGCCGGGTCCTGGTCGTCCACCGTCTCGTCGTCCATGGCGTCCTCCGGGCGGTCCGGGCTCATCGCTCCTCCTCCGCGTGCACGCCGAGGCCGCTGGCCACGCCCATCGTCTTCGCCTCGGTCGCACTACGGCTCCGGCCGAGCAGCACCACGAAGGGCCGGGTGAAGAAGTAGGTGACGATGACGTCGAGCACCGTCGACAGGCCGAGGAAGAGGGCGAAGCCCTGGACCGGACCGATCGAGAAGAAGTAGAGGACGACGGCGCCCAGGAACGACACGAAGTCGGCGGCCAGCACCGTGCGGAACGCGCTCTTGAAGCCGCGGTCCACGCTGGTCCGGACGGTGCGCCCGGACCGCGTCTCGTCCTTGAGGCGTTCGAAGTAGACGATGTAGGAGTCCACGGTGATACCGATGGACACGATGATGCCGATCACGCCGGCCAGGTCGATGGTGGTGTTCTGGGTCTGGCCCATGATGGCGACGATCGACCACAGGAGCGCACCGGTCAGGGCCAGGCCGGAGACGACGACCAGGCCGAGCAGGCGGTAGTACACGATCGTGTAGATCATCACCAGGATCAGGCCGATGAGGCCCGAGATGAGCCCGGCCTGGAGTGACGACTTGCCCAGCGACGGGGAGACGGTCTGGATCGTCTGCTGGTCGAGCTTGACCGGCAGGGCGCCGTAGTTGAGCTCGGTGGCCAGGGTCTTGGCCTGGTCCTCGGTGAAGCTCCCCGAGATCTGCACCTGGCCGGCGAACGAGGTGAAGGTCGACTGGCTGGGCTGGGTGATCGGGGCCGAGATCACCTGACCGTCGAGATCGATGCCGATGATGGCGTGGAACTGCTGCTGGGCCAGCGTGTCCCAGGCGGTGGCGCCCTGCTGGTTGAAGTTGATGTTGACCGTCCACTGCCCGCTCTGGCTGAGCGAGGCGTTGGCCGACTTGATCTCGGCCCCGGTCACCTGGGCCGGGCCGAGCACGCAACGCACGTAGCAGGCGTTGGTCGCTCCGGGCAGCAGCACCGTGTCGTCCTTGGCGTCGTTCAGGGACGACGTCGACGGGTACGCGGCGAACGCGGTGTCGGCCGGAGGGCTCTGGGTCGCCTCGCCCGTCGAGGTGTTGACGGCCAGATTGGTCGCCGTCAGCTGTGAGGACGAGGCGCAGGTCGGCAGGGGCCCGGTGGCCGCGGTCGCCCCCTTGGCCACGGTGAAGGCGGGCGAATAGCAGAGCGCGGGCCGGAAGAAGAGCTGGGCGGTCTGGCCCAGACGGTCGAGGATCTGCTGGGTGTCCTTCTGGCCGGGGACCGACGCCCCGATCAGCGCGCACCGGTGGACCTTGTCGGGACAGGTCGCCGTGCCCTGACTGGACACCGTGGCCCCGCTGGACCCGCCGACCCGCTCGTTCAGGATGGTGGTGATGGTGTCCAGCTCGGTGGCGGTGACCGGCGTGTGGGTCTCGTAGACGACCGACAGGCCCCCGGCGAGGTCGAGCCCGAGCTTGGGTGCCCAACCGGCCGCCAGCGTCGCGCCCAGCATCACCAGCGCAACGAGGACGGTGGTCAGCAGGCTGACCCAGAGGGATCGCTTGTCCTTCATCGCACTCAGATGATCGGCGGTCCGTCGGACCCGCCGTCGTCGTCCGCCTCACCGTCGTCCAGCGCGGGTGAGGCGCCGCCGCCGGGCTGCGGGGCATCCTCCGCGGGGGACGTGGCGTCGGTCGGGGTGGTGGACCGCCCGTCGTGCGGCGCCGGCTCGGCGGTGCCGTCGGGGACCGTGGGCTCGGGTGGCATCGTCGGCGGCGGCGTGGGCCGCGGTGGGGCCGACGGCGGGACCGGGGGCGTCCGGGTCCCGTGCTCACCCGATTCGTCGACCACGTCGGTCGGGGGCTCGACCGGCTCCAGCTTCCTCAGGACGTAGGGGCGCAGGACGGTGAAGGAGGCGCCGACGCTGGTCTCGAGGGTGACCCGGTCCTCCGCGATGTCGAGCACCCGGCCGACGATGCCGCCGGCGGTCACGACCTCGTCGCCCACCTCGTAGTCGCGGGACTGTGCCTGGGCGGCCCGCTGCTTCTTCTGCTGGGGCCGGTAGATGAAGAAGTAGAAGCCGGCGCCCACCACGATCAGGATGAGCAGCACCGGGGAGCTCGACGACTGCTTGGACGTCGACGAGCTGGCCAGGAAGAGGGCGACCGCCCCGAGGGCGTGCGTCATCGAGCGTCGGAGACGGGGGTGGAGGTCGTCACAGCCCCCCGACTGTAGCCCAGGGCCTACGCGACACGGTGACGGGTCCGCCGGTCACCCCGTCCGGGGTGTCAGGTGTCCCAGACCGCCGCCGTCCGGGCCCGCAGGTCGGACAGGGTTCCCGTCGCCACCGCCCGGCGGATGCCCTCCATGAGTCCGAGGACGTAGGTGAGGTTGTGGATGCTGAGCAGGCGCCAAGCCGACGGCTCCCCCACCGACAGGAGGTGCCGCAGGTAGCCGCGGGACCATCGGGCGCAGGTGGGGCACGGGCACCCAGGGTCGACGGGACCGTCGTCCCGGGCGTGGACGGCGTTGCGCAGGTTCAGCCGCCCGCCGGTGGTCCACAGCGACCCGTGGCGGGCGGCACGGGTCGGCGCCACGCAGTCGAACTGGTCCACTCCCAACGCCACCGCCTCGACCATGCCGACGGGATCGCCCACGCCCATCAGGTAGCGGGGGCGGTCGACGGGCAGGTGCGGGACGGTCACCGCCAGCGCGTCGAGCATCTCGGCACACGACTCCCCCACCGACAGGCCGCCGATGCCGTACCCGTCGAAGCCGACGGCGACGGTCGCCTCGGCGCTGCGGGAGCGGAGCGCGGGGTCCGTCCCGCCCTGGACGATCCCGAACAGCGCCTGGCCCTCGGGCCGGTCCACCCGGTCGAAGTGGGCCCGGGCCCGGACCGCCCACGCCGAGGTGCGGTCCACGGCCAGCCGCAGCACCTCCGGGGCGGCCGGCAGCGTGGCGCACACGTCGAGCACCATCTGGACGTCCGCACCCAGCTGCCCCTGGACCTCGACGGCCGACTCGGGCGTGAGCCGCGTCGTGGCCCCGTCGTACACGGAGGCGAACGTGACCCCGTCGTCGTCGACCTTCGGACGCAACGAGTGGACCTGGAACCCGCCCGAATCGGTCAGCGTGTGCCCGGCCCACCCGGTGAACCGGTGCAACCCCCCGAGTCCGGCCACCACGTCCGCCCCCGGGCGGAGCATCAGGTGGTACGTGTTGGCGAGCACGACCTCCACCCCCAGCGCCTCGAGGTCGGCGCTGTCGAGCGTCTTGACCGCACCCCGGGTGCCCACGGGCATGAAGGCCGGGATCCTGTAGGCGCCGCGGGGGTCACCACCCGTCCCGTACGGGCGGCGCCGTCGGTGGCGTCCACCTCGACGACGGCCGGGTTCACCGGGCGGACCCGGCCCGACACCGGGTCGACCGGGACGCCCCGAGGGGGTGACAGGAGGGGCCGGGCCTCATCGGACCGACCCACCCGGGACCGACCCGCCCGGGACCGGCCCGCCCGGGACCGGCCACGCCGGCTCGCCCTTGGCGCCGGCACGTGCCACGACCATGGCGTCGCCGAAGGAGAGGAACCGGAAACCCGACTCCAGGGCCTCGGCGTAGAGCTGGCGCCACACCGGGCCGCAGAACGCCTCGACCAGGAGCAGCAGGCTCGACCGCGGCAGGTGGAAGTTGGTGACCAGGACGTCGACCACCCGGAACCGGTGGTCGCCGTGGATGTAGAGGTCCGTGCGACCGGCGAGCACCCCGGTGGCCGCCGCCGACTCCAGCGCACGGACCGCCGTCGTCCCCACCGCCACCACCCGGCGGGCCGCGGCGCAGGCCGTGACCGTCTCCGGTGGCACCCGGTACCGCTCCGTGTGGATCACGTGGTCCTCGGCGGTCTCGGCGGTCACGGGTCGGAAGGTGTCCAGGCCGATGGCCAGGTCGACCCGGGCGAGGCGTGCTCCTGCCTCCCGGCACGCCTCCAGGAGGTCCGGCGTGAAGTGGAGTCCGGCCGTCGGGGCGGCGGCCGACCGGTCCACCAGATCCCGCTCCGCCGAGTACACGGTCTGGTAGCGGTCCGGGTCCCCGAGCGGCCGTCGGATGTAGGGCGGTAGCGGCATCGACCCGGCACGGGCCACGACGGAGGGGTCGAGGAGTCGGACCCGCCGCGTCCCGGCGCCGTCGTGGTCGGGGCCGAGTGGCTCCCCCACCTCCACGACCGGACGCCCGACGGGTCACCGGGTCCGTCGTGGACGACGTCGTGGGGTGTCCCGTCGGGCACGGCGTCGTGCGTGCCGCGGTGGGCGTCGTGGGTGCCGCGGTGGGCGTCGTGGGGTGCGTCGTGGCACCGGACGTGGGGCCGGCTCTCGACCAGCAGGGTTCCCGGGGGCAGACGCCGGCCCGGTCGCACCAGGGCCTCCCACTCGGTGACGCCGTCGTCCCCCGGCGGGCCGAGTGGCTGGACGAGGAGTACCTCCGCACGACCCCCGGACCGCTTGGCCAGGACCAGCCGGGCAGCCAGCACCCGCGTGTCGTTCACCACGAGCAGATCGCCCGGACCGAGCAGCGACGGGAGATCGGCCACGGTGCTCCCCCCGCGACCGGCCGCTCGACGCTCGCCACGCGGGACTCCGCCCAGGCCCGGTCCGACCAGGAGGCGGGCGGCGCTCCGCGGCTCGACGGGCTCCTGGGCGATGGCCGACTCCGGCAGTCCGTAGTCGTAGGCCGCCATGGGCGTACCGGCATGGAGCGGCGTCCGCGCGTCCCGGACCGCGTCCATCGGCGCGTCCGTCGACCGGGCGGGACCTCGGGCGGGGGCGTCGCGCACCGGGGGTTCGGGGACGGCGGACACGCCCCCATCGTGCCAGACGGCACGGCCGGGGCGTCAGAGGAGCGTGGCCTCCACCGGTGGCAGTCCCAGGTGGCTCCACGCACGCGGCCCGGCCATCCGGCCGCGGGTGGTGCGCTGGAGCAGCCCCTGCTGCAGCAGGAACGGCTCGTACGCGTCCTCGATGGTGTCCGGCTCCTCGCCGATGCACTGGGCCAGCGTGGTGAGCCCCACCGGCCGGCCCGCGAACCGTCGGCACAGCACGTCGAGGATGGCCCGGTCGACCTTGTCGAGACCGAGTTCGTCGACCCCGAACACCTCGAGCCCGGCGACCGCGGCGTCGGAGGTGATGGCGCCCTCGGCGCGGACCTCCACGTAGTCACGCACCCGCTTCAACAGGCGGTTGGCGATCCTGGGGGTACCGCGGGACCGCTCGGCGATCCTGCGGGCCCCCTCCGGATCGATCGGGACACCGAGGATCCCGGCCGAGCGCAGCACGATGGACTCCAGCTCGACGGGGTCGTAGAGGTCGAGGCGCCCGACGAATCCGAACCGGTCGCGGAGGGGGCCCGCCACCAGGCCCGTACGGGTGGTGGCCCCGACCAGGGTGAACCGGGGCAGGTCGAGCCGGATGCTCCGCGCCGTCGGGCCCTTGCCGATGAGGATGTCGAGCTTGAAGTCCTCCATGGCGGGGTAGAGGATCTCCTCCACCGAGCGGTGCATCCGGTGGATCTCGTCGATGAAGAGCACGTCGCCCTCCTGCAGGTCCGTGAGGAGGGCGGCCAGGTCGCCCGACCGCACCAGGACCGGCCCGGAGGTGACCCGGAGGCCCACGCCCAGCTCGGCGGCGACGATCCCGGCCAGCGACGTCTTGCCCAGACCCGGGGGTCCGGCGAACAGCAGGTGGTCGGCGGGCTGGTCGCGCTTGACGGCGGCCTCGATCACGATGCGGAGGTGCTCGGTCAGCTGCGACTGGCCCACGAATTCGGCGAGCTCCCGGGGGCGGAGCCCGGCCTCGTCCGCCTCCTCCGAGGGTGCCGCCACCGGGTCCACGGGACGCAGGGGATCGCGCTCGACCCCGGCGTCGACCCCGGTGCGGGCGAGCACCTCGCGGCGTGCGTCAGGCGTCACCGGTTGCGCACCAGCTCGCGGAGTGCCGCCCGGACCAGCTCCTCGACCGGGGCGTCGGCGTCGATCCGGTCGAGCGCCCCGGCGATCTCCTCGGGCGCGTAGCCGAGCTCGACGAGGGCGGCGCGGGCCTCGCCCCGGGCCGAACCGGATGCGGGCCCGGTGCCGGAGGCTTCGCCGAGCGACGGGAGGTCCAGCCGCGCCGTGAGCTCGAGCAGGAGCCGGGCGGCCGTCTTCTTGCCCACGCCGGGAACCAGGCAGAGGGTGTCGACGTCGTCCTCGAGGACGGCGGTGGAGAGGGCGGCGGGCGACAGTGCCGAGAGGATGGCCAGGGCGAGCGACGGTCCGACGCCGTGCGCTCCGAGCAGTGCCTCGAAGCACCGGCGCTCGTCGGCATGGGCGAAGCCGTAGAGGACGATGGCGTCCTCGCGGACGTGGGTGTGGACGTGGAGGAAGACCTCGGATCCCACCGGGCCCAGGCCGGCCTGCACGTTGGTCGGGACCGACGCCCGGTAGCCGACGCCACCGACCTCGACGATCACCTCGCCGGTGGACGGGCGGTCGAGCAGCGTGCCGCGGAGTGAGCCGATCACCGGGTCGACCGTCCGCCGGCGGACGACGGGACACGGGGACCGGCGCGCCGCCGATGGCCCTCGGGGCGCCGTCGGTGGCGTCCGCCACGGCGGCGTCGACCGCCCGCCGCAGCGCCCTGTGTCGTGAGGTGGCAGGCGGCCAGCGCGAGGGCGTCGGCCACGTCGGGGGTCGGGGTGGTTCGGCCAGCCCGAGCACGGAGGCCACCATGCGCTGCACCTGCTCCTTGGTGGCCCCCCCGTAGCCCACCAGTGCCTGCTTGACCTCGTTCGCCGTGTACTGGGCGACGTCGCACCCGGCCTCGGCCGCGGCCACCAGGGCCACCCCCGCGGCCTGGCCGGTGGCCATGGCGGTGCGGGCGTTCACCTGGAAGAAGACCCGCTCCACCACGACGGCGTCGGGACGGAACTCGGCGACCAGGGCCCGCAACTCGTCGGACAGCGTGCGCAGCCGGTCCGGCAGCGCCACGGTCGGGGGGGACGAGATCACCCCGCCGGCCACGGCGGCGAGCGATCCCCCGCGCCGGGTCACCACGCCGTAGCCGCAGCGCGACAGTCCGGGGTCGATGCCGAGGACGAACATGCGTTCGATGGTAGCCGGGGAGGCGGCGGCGCGGGGTGATCCCCGGAGCGCGGCGGGCGACCGGGTCCGGGGACGCCGGGTTCTCCGGGCGACCGGGTCCGGGGACGCCGGCCCGTCACCCCCGAGCGTCGCTCAGCCGTCGTACGCGGCCATCACCTCGTCGGGGATGTCGAAGTTGGCGTAGACGTTCTGCACGTCGTCGTGGTCGTCCAGCGCCTCGATCAGACGCAGCACCCGCTTGGCCTCGGCCTCGGTCGCGACCTCGACGGTGGAGGTCGGCACCATGGTGAGCTCGGGGGCCCCCGGTTCCAGGCCGGCGTCCTCGAGCGCGGTCGCGCACGGCCATGAGGTCCGACGGCTCGCTGGTCACCAGCCACTGCTCGTCCTCGTCGGACAGGTCCTCCGCACCGGCCTCCATGGCGACCTCGAGGATCTGCTCCTCGTCGTGGGCCCGGGGTACGGCGACGACACCCTTGCGCTCGAACTGCCAGCTCACCGAGCCGGGTTCGGCCATGGCACCGCCGTTCTTGGAGAACAGGTTGCGGATCTCCGCGCCGGTGCGGTTCCGGTTGTCGGACAGGCACTCGACGATGACGGCCACGCCGTCGGGGGCGTACCCCTCGTAGGAGATCGACTCGTACCGGACGCCCTCGAGCTCACCGGAGCCGCGCTTGATGGCCCGGTCGATCGTGTCCAACGGCACGGAGGCGTCCCGCGCCTTGGTGTACATGGTGCGCAGGGTGGCGTTCGCGCTCATGTCGCTGCCGCCCTCCCGGGCCGCCACCTCGATCTGACGGATCAACTTGGCGAACACCTTGGCCCGCGCCGCGTCCTTGGCGCCCTTCTGGTGCTTGGTGGTCGCCCACTTGGAGTGTCCCGACATGCGCTACTGCCTCTCCTCTTTGGTCATCTCCACGAACAGCTGTTGCAGCCTACGGTCCGGGGTGAGCTCCGGGTGGAAGGAGGCCACCAGGACCGCCCCCTGCCGGCACACGACCGGCCGGCCCGACGAACCGACCTCACCCGGGAGCGTAGCCAGGACCTCCACCCCCGACCCGGCCGACTCGACGACGGGAGCCCGGATGAACACCGCCGGGAGCGGCTCGTCCCCCAGGCACGGCACGTCGACCGTCCCCTCGAACGACGCCACCTGGCGCCCGTAGCCGTTGCGGCGGATCACCAGATCGATCACCCCGAAGTTGAGCTGGTCGTCGCGGCCGTCGAGGACGGAGCGCGCCAGCAGGATCATCCCGGCGCACGTTCCGAACACCGGGAGTCCGCGGTCGAGGACCTCGGCCAACGGTTCGGCCAGGCCGGACGACCGGAGCAGGAGCGACAGCGTCGTCGACTCGCCGCCCGGCACCACCAGGCCCGTCAGACCGTCCAGGTCGACGGGTCGCCGCACCTCGACGACCTGCTCGCCGAGGTCGCCGAACGCAGCGGTGTGCTCACGGACGTCACCCTGGAGGGCGAGGACACCGATCGTCACCGGACGCCGGCCCCGTTGCCTCCCGGGCCGCTGCCGGGCCGGCTGGCGGTGCGCGTACGGCTCGTGGCGCGGCTACCAGCCACGTTCGGCCAGGTGCACGCCGAGCGTGCCGATCTCCTGGCCGGCCATGGCGTCGCCCAGTCCGGTCGAGACCTTGGCCACCAGATCGGCGTCGGCGAAGTGTGCGGTGGCCTCGACCACGGCCCGCGCCATGAGGGACGGGTTCGAGCTCTTGAAGATGCCGGATCCGACGAACACGGCCTCGGCGCCCAACTGCATGACGAGCGAGGCGTCGGCCGGCGTGGCGATCCCTCCCGCACAGAACAGCGGCACGGGGAGCCGACCGGTGGTGGCGATCTCCTGGACGAGCCCGATCGGCGCGGCCAGGTCCTTGGCCCAGCCGTAGAGCTCGGCCGAATCGGCTTCGGTGACCTTGCGGATGTCCCCCAGGATCGACCGGAGGTGCCGCACCGCCTCCACGATGTTGCCGGTGCCGGCCTCACCTTTCGAGCGGATCATGGCCGCTCCCTCGGAGATCGCGCCGCAGCGCCTCTCCGAGATTGGTGGCGCCGCACACGAACGGGACCTCGAAATTCCACTTGTCGATGTGGTGCGCCTCGTCGGCCGGCGTGAGCACCTCGCTCTCGTCGATGAAGTCCACGCCGAGCGCTCCCAGCACCTGGGCCTCGGCGAAGTGTCCGATCCTCGCCTTGGCCATCACGGGGACGGTCACCGCGGCCTTGATCCCCTCGATGAGCGCGGGGTCGCTCATCCGGGCCACCCCTCCGTCGCGGCGGATGTCGGCCGGCACCCGTTCCAGGGCCATGACGGCCACCGCGCCCGCGTCCTCGGCCACCTTCGCCTGTTCGGCGTCGACGACATCCATGATCACGCCGCCGCGCAGCATCTCGGCGAGTCCCCGCTTGACGGTGAAGGTCCCCGTCGGACGGTCGTTCGGACGGTCGCTGCTGGTCGAATCGGTCATCCCTGCATTGTATCCGTGGCCGTGACCTGGCCCTCCGAACCGGATCCCCGGGCAGCTGGAGCGTGCGCCGTCCGGGTCGACGGAGGGTCCCTCCTCCGCCCCGCCCTCCTCCGGAACGGGCGTCACACCCCGCGGGCAGGGTGGTCCCATGACGCCGGCCCCCTCCTCCACGACCCTGCCCGACGCGGTCGGCACGTCGCCGGCCGACGGGTCGTCGGTGGCTGCGGTGTACGGGTCGGTGGGCCCGTCGCCGGTGGGCCCGTCGCCGGTGGGTGCGGCCGACGGGGGGCCCGGCCTGGCGGCCCGGATGTCCTCGGTGGGCGACGCCCTCGCCGGGCTCCTGGCCGACCTCGATCCCGGGCTCCTGGTGGGACCCGACGCCGTCGCCCTCTACCGGGACTTCTGCCGCCTGGAGCGCCTGGTGTGCGGGGGCAAGACCCTGCTCGCCCCCCGGATCGCCGAGTCGGGGTGCTGGGAGGCCGACGGCCACCGGTCGGCGGCCGGGCTGCTGGCCTCCCTGGAGGGGGGCACGGCCGGGGCGGCCCGGCGCACCCTGGAGGCCGGACGGGCCCTGGTGGACCTGCCCGGCACCGAGGCCGCCCTGCGCTCGGGCACCCTGTCGGGTCCCAAGCTCACCGAGGTCACCCGGGCCGCCGGGTGCGACCCCGACGCCGAGGGCTCCCTGCTGGCCGGCATCGACCGGGCCCCCCTCGGGGTGGTCAAGGAGCGGTGCCGGAGCGTGCGCACCCAGGCCGCCTCGGCCGACCCGGCGGCCACCCTGGCCCGGATCCACGCCCAGCGGTCGTTCACCTCGTGGACCGACGACGAGGGGGCGTTCTGCTTCAGCGGGCGGGACTCGGCCGAACGGGGGGCCAGGCTGGTGGCCCGGCTCCACCCGGTGGTCGAGCGCCTGCGCCGGGACCGCCGGGAGGCCGGGACGGCCCCGGGCGGCCACCGGCCGGCGGGGGCCCCGGTGCCACCCCCCGAGTCCGAGGCCGCCCTCCGGGCCGACGCCCTGTTCGCCCTGGTGACCGGGACCCGGCGGCCACGGCCCGGACCCGACGGACCCGACGGTCCCGACGGTCCCGATCCCGACGGCACCACCGGTCCCGACGGACCCGACGGTCCCGACGGCGACCCGGAAGCCGAGGCGGCCGACCTGGGCGGCGTGGAGGACCTGGTCGCCGCCGGACCCCCGGCCACCGTCCTCGTGCGGGTGGACCTCGCCGCCCTGCGACGGGGCCGGGCCCGGCCCGGGGAGCTGTGCGAGCTCGACGGGCACGGCACCGTCCCGGTCGAGGTGGTCCGCAGCCTGGTGGACGACGCCTTCCTGGCCTGCGTGTTCACCGAGGCCGGGGACATCCGGGCCGTGGCCCACCTCGGACGCACCATCAACCGGCACCTGCGCACCGCCCTGGCCCTCCGGGACCGCCACTGCGTGGTGCCCGGGTGCCAGGTGGCCTACACCCTGGAGATCGACCACGTGGTGCCGCTCGAGTCCGGCGGCGACACGCGCCTCGACAACCTGGCCCTCCTGTGCCGGCACCACCACCGGCTCAAGACCTACGAGGGGTGGGCCCTGGAGCGCACCGGACCCACCGACGAGGACCCCCGGTGGCGGTTCACCCCGCCGCCGCCCTTCGGCCAGGAGCCCGGGCTGGGGCTCGACCGGCCAGACCGGGGGGACCCTCCACCCGAGGCCGTTCCCCGGAAGTGACGTTCAGCCCGTTGCCGGATGCGACGCCTCCACCACGGTGTGGATGCCGCCACGCACGAGCCAGTCGGTCGTCACCGTCATCCGACGGGGTGCGATGGCCGCGACCAGGTCGTCCAGGATGCGATTCGTCATGTCCTCGTGGAATCCGCCCTCGTTGCGGAAGCTCCACAGGTACAGCTTCAGAGACTTGAGTTCGACCAACGTGAGGTCCGGCACGTAGACGATGCGGACCGTGGCGAAGTCCGGCTGTCCGGTCAGGGGGCAGAGGCACGTGAATTCGGGCGTTTCGCACGTGACCAGGTAGTCGCGACCCGGACGGGGGTTCGGGACGGACTGCAGGTCCTTGGTCGGCTGTGTGGGCATGGAGCGACGAGGCTACCTGTCGTCGTAGAGCCCGGCGGTACCGTCACGGTCGAGGATGAGACCGTCCATATCGGCATGCAGCAACATGACCTGGCCGGGAAGGCCGGCTTCCGCCAGTGCCTGTTCGCTCGCGGTCTGGACCTTCGGGGCATCGACCCCGCGGCAGATCCCGAGCAGCGACGGCCCGGCGCCCGACCAGCACGAGGCGAGGGCACCGCCGGCGACCATCGCCGCCAGGAGCTTGGGTGCCGCCGGGAACAGCGGACTCCGGTAGTCCTGGTGCAGGCGATCCTCGGCGGCCTCCGGGATCAGGAGGCGGCAGTCGGCCATCCCCGCCATCAGCAGCGCCATCCGAGACAGGTTGAACGATGCGCTCTCGCGGCTGACCTCGGAAGGGAGCGCCTGGCGGGCCCGTGCCGTCGACAGGTGGACGTCGGGGACCATGACCACGAACGCCAGGCTGACGTCCAGGGGCAGGCGCACCACGTGGACCCCGCCCTTCACCACGGCGGCCGCCACGAACCCGCCCACCATCGATGCGGCGGCATTGTCCGGGTGCCCGTCCATCGCCGTGGCCACCGAGAGCGGGTCCTCGGCCCCGGCGGCGGCGGCTGCGGCCACCGCCAGCGCAGCCGACGAGCCCAGGCCACGGGCGATCGGGATCTCGGATCTGACGGAGATGGCCAATCGATCCGTGCCGGCCACATCGATCGCCACCCGCGCCGCCAGGTGCGACGAGTCGTCCGCCAGCCCCTCGCCCTCCCCCACCGACCGCACGATCAGCTTGGACGCCGGCTCGACGTCGACGACGACGTAGCGGTTCAGAGCCAGTCCGAGCGTGTCGAAGCCCGGGCCCAGATTCGCTGATGACGCAGGAACTCGTGCTCGCACGTCCACACGGTACCCCCGGCACCCCGCCACAGGCGTGACCGCTCGGAGCGACGGAGCGTCGGTGCGAGGCAGCGACGGAGCGTCGGAGCGACCTCCCACCACCGATCGACCCCTGTCGACCGGACCGACCCGTCGTCAGCCGTGGTCCAGCCGCCACCAGACGGACGGCTCGGGAATCGTCTCCGCCAATTGCAGGGGCACCGCGGTCATCTGCAGCCCGATGGCGTACAGGCGGACGCCGACTCGGGTGCCGGCCGGGCTGCCGGCCTCGACGTCCCGGAACCGGGTGAGGCTGGAGACCCTCTGCCCCGGCCACCCCGGGAGCCAGGCGCTCCCCGAGGTGACGACCGCTGCGGGATGCCGGACCCCTCCCCAGGTGGTGGTGACCGCGCCCACCGGTTGCCCCGGCGATGCCACCGTGACCGCCGTCACCGCCGCCGAGGTGGCGGCCAGCAGCGCATCCGTCGTGGGCCGTGCGTACTTGAACGGGTCGGCGATCGGCAGGTCGTTCTGCGGCGTGGTCGTGGTCGTGGTCGTGGAGCCCGTGGCACGGGGCGAGGTGGTCGTGGTGGTGGGGCCCGGTGACGTCGCGCGGGGCGCGGTGGTCGTGGTCGTCGTGGGTTCCGTGGGTGCCGGAGTCGGCTGACCGAGCACCGCCACCAGGACGAGCACGTCGCGTCCCTGGATCTCCCGGTTTGCGGCCAGGACCATGCACGCACCCGCCTCGGACGTATAGCCGGACTTGATACCCACCACACCGTTGGCGCCGATCTCCGTGACGATGTTGTGGAGCGTCCCGACGAGCGGGAGCGTCACCGACGGGAGGGCCACGATCTCGGCGAACGCCGGGATGGCCATGCCCGCCGCCGCCACCCGGAGCACATCGGAGGCCGAGGACACCGTCTGCGGGTCGTAGCCGCTGGCGTCCACGTAGTGGGTGTCGCCGGCACCGAGCGACGTCGCCAGCGCATTCATCTTGACGACGAAGGCGTCCAACGATCCTGCGTCCCACACCGCCAGGCTGTAGGCGATGTCGTTGGCCGACTGGGACATCATGGCCTCGAGCATCTGGCGTTCCGTCAGCGTCTCCCCGACCCGGATGACGATGGTCGACTCGTCGCTGTGGAGTTCGTTCTCGTACTCGGCGACATCGGCTGCCGTCACGGTGATGACCGGACCGTCCGATCCGGCCGGGAGCGGGTGGTCGTGCAGGACCACCACCGCCGTCGTCATCTTGGTGAGCGAAGCGACGGGAACGGGCGACTCGGGCCCGGACTGATCGGTGTAGCGGAGGGAGGGGATGGCCACGGCACCCTGTCCCTTCGCCGGCCACGGGAGGTCCGGGGGGGCGCCGGGGACCACTGCGGCGGCCGTCGCCGCGACGCGCGGGACGGGCCGGGCGAGTGGCGAGTTGATCCGGGCGACAGCGGCCCACGAGGCGGCGCCGATCGCCAGGAGCGCCACGGCGCCCACCACCCACGGCCACCGGCGTTGCCGCCGACGTGGTCCGGTGGCACCGGTGCCGTCACCGTCGTGCCGGGACCGCTTCGTCGAGTGCCGATGAGCAGGGGCCTTCCCCCGACGGGACGATCGCGGCCCGGCCGTGGAGGCACCGGCGAGGACGACGCCCACGGCGGTACCGTTCGGGATCTCCTGATTCCCCGGAGTTACCTGCACCGCTTCCGACGCGGCCCCGGGTGGTGACGCCGCCCCGGGTCCCGACGTCACCGCTTCCGGGGCGACCGGCTGGACGAGGACCGCCTCCGTGGCGGGTTCGATGGGAGCTCCACCCGCTCCACCCGCTCCGGTCGCGTCCGCCCCGACGGCCCCGTCAGCTCCGACGGCGACCGAGGGTGCGTCGATCGCCCCTCGGGCCGGTGCAGGTGCGCCCCCCGCTTCGGGGTCCCCGCCCTCGGTCGTCCTCATCGGAACGATGCACGCCGGCCCTCGGGCTCAGCGCGCGTCCAGTTCCTCGGGGGTCATCAGCACGGCACGGGCCTTCGATCCCTCGGATGGACCGACGACGCCCCGTCGCTCCATCAGGTCCATCAACCGACCGGCCCGGGCGAACCCGACCCGCAGCTTGCGCTGGAGCATCGACGTGGAGCCCAGCTGTGACCGCACGACGAGTTCCATGGCCTGCTCGAGCAGTTCGTCGTCGTCCCCGTCGTCGCCTCCGGCCCTCGGACCCTCGGCACCCACCACCTCCTCGATGCCCGCCACGATCTCCATCGGCCGCTGCCTCTTCCAGAAGGCGGTGACCGACCGGACCTCCTCCTCGCTGACCCAGGGGCCCTGGATGCGCTGGGGGTTGGACGACGAGGCGGTCAGGAGCAGCATGTCGCCCTTGCCGATGAGCCGCTCGGCCCCGGGCTGGTCGAGGATCACCCGACTGTCGGCCAGGGACGACACGGAGAAGGCCATCCGCGAGGGAACGTTGGCCTTGATCACCCCGGTGATCACGTCCACCGACGGACGTTGGGTGGCCAGCACGAGGTGGATGCCCACGGCGCGGGCCATCTGGGCGATGCGGCAGACCGACTCCTCCACGTCGCGGGCGGCGACCATCATCAGGTCGTTCAGTTCGTCCACCACGATCAGGATGAAGGGGAGTCGGGGGAACCGGATCTGGGCGTCGTCGTCCTCGTCGATCTCACCGTCCGTGCCCTGCATCCGGAGTCGGTACGCCTCCTCGTACTCGGACAGGTCACCGGAGTCGTACGCCTGGTTGTAGCCGGTGATGTCCCGCTGTCCGACCTCGGCGAGCAGGTCGTAGCGCCGCTCCATCTCCGTCACCGCCCAGCTCAGCGCGTTGGCGGCCTTCTTCGGGTCGACCACCACCTGGGTCAGCAGATGGGGGAGGTCGTTGTACTGCCCGAGCTCGACCCGTTTGGGGTCGATGAGGATGAAGCGCACCTGATCGGGGGTCGCCCGGGTCAGGATGGACGTGAGCACGGAGTTGATGCACGACGACTTGCCCGAGCCGGTGGAACCCGACACCAGGACGTGGGGCATCTCGGCCAGGTTGGCCACCACCGCCCGGCCGGCGATGTCGCGACCCAGGGCGACCTCGAGCGGATGCGTCGCCCGCGCCGCTTCCGGCGACGCCAGGATGTCGCCCAGCGCCACCAGCTGGCGGCGGCGGTTGGGGACCTCGACCCCGATGGCCGACTTCCCGGGGATGGGGGCCAGGATGCGCACGTCCGGCGAGGCCATGGCGTAGGCGATGTCCTTCGACAGCGACGTGACCCGGGCCACCTTGACGCCCGCCCCGAGTTCCAGTTCGTACCGGGTGACCGTCGGCCCGACCGTGCGCCCGACCAGGCGGGTCTCGACACCGTGGGCCGCGAGAGCGTGGACGAGGGCCGCACCGGCCGCCTCGACCTCCGATTCATCGATCACCTGGGCCTTCGCCCGCTTGAGCAGGTTGGCCGGCGGCAGCTTCCAGTCGCCGACCGGGGCATCCACCGCGAGTTCGAGCTGCTCACCCCGACCGGGCCGGGTCGCCGCCTCGGGCAGCGGATGGGTCGTCGGTCCGTCGTCGTCACCGGAGCCGGTACCGGTTCCGTCGTGCTCCGAGCCGCCCGTCGGGTCGACCGCCGGCCCCGGCCCGACGGTCGCGTCGGCGTCCCCCGTGGGGGCGACCACGGCCATCGACGGCTGACGGCCGTCCGCCAGGGCGCGTCCGAACGGGTCGGTGGGCTCGCCGTCCGCCTTGCCGTCGTCCAGCCCGTCATCGACCCGGACGCCGACCCTGGCGCCCGTCGCCGCTCCCCATGCCCACCGGGCGCCACGGACCACCGCTGACGCCACCGAGCGAACCGAGACCCCGGTGAAGACCAACAGGGCCACCGCCACGACCATCACCAGCACGACGGCGGCCCCGAACCCACCCAGGGCCCGACCCAGCGGGTCGGCGATCACCGCACCGACCCAACCGCCGGCCGACGAGAGCGACGCGGTCGGCGCCCGCAGTTCGGGGGAGCCACCGGCGAGGGCGGCCAGTCCGGAGACGGCCAGCAGGAGGAGCGTGCCGCCGATCACGGCACGGGCGGGCTCGCGACGGGGCCGGCGGTCGCCGGACTCCTCGCCGCGTCCCATCAGGAGCCGGACGCCCACGGCGACGAGTACCAGCGGCACGAGGAAGCGCCCCCAGCCGAGGAGGTCGCCGACGCCCACCCGGGCGTCGTGTCCGGCCGGGCCGAGGGAGCCGCCGTAGAAGGCGACGCCGCACAGGATGCCCAGGGTGACGAGGACGACGCCCCACAGGTCGGTGGCGTGGCCGGCGGCGACGGCCCCCATCGACGCCAGGAAGCCGCCCGACGAGCCCGCGGGAGGGCTGCCGGCGCGGGTCCCGCGCTTTCCGGGCTGGTTCTTCTTCGGGGAGGCGGAGCGGTTCGATCGGGACGGCGGAGTCGACCTGCCCTTCGGCCGCGACGCCCCGGATCGACCCGCCGGGCGCTTGGTGGCGGTCGTCACAGTGTCACCACGCTACTGCCGGTACCTGCCGCCCAGGGGGACACCGGAGGAACCCGACCCTCCGTCCCGGCCTGCGGATCCGTGCGCTCCCGCTCCCGGCGGTGCGGCGCCCAACCTGCCACCGGCCGCCTACTCCGACCGCCTGCTCCGGCAACCGCCCGGTGATCTCCGCCCCGGCCCGGCCACGGGGGCGCCTTCCCGTGGGATCAGACGGTGACGATGACCGGGACGATCATGGGACGCTGCCGCGTGCGCTCCCCCATCAGCTTCCCGAGCGCCTTGCGTGCGACCCGGTTCAGCGATTCGTGGTCGGAGCTGCCCGACGACAGGGCCTGCTCGAGCGCCCGGGTGACCAGGGTGCGGGCCTCCTCGAGGACGGCGTCGGTGTCCTGGTCGTAGGCCCATCCCCGGGTGACGATCTGGGGCGTGCCGATGACCTCTCCCTGCTTGACGTCGACGGTGGCGACGGCCATGACCACGCCCTCCTCGGCCAGGACCATCCGGTCGCGCAGGACGCCGTGGCCGATGTCGCCGACGGAGCTCCCGTCCACGAAGAGGTAGCCACCCGGGACGGTGCCGTCGCGGCGCAGGCCGTGCTCGTCGAGGATCACGGCGTCACCGTCCTCGCACAGCAGCACCCGGTCACCGGCGATGTCCATGGAGGCGGCGAGTCGCACGTGGTTGGCCATGTGCCGGTACTCGCCGTGCACGGGGATGAAGAACTCGGGTCGGGTGACGGTCATCAACATGGCCAGTTCGCCCTGGCGGGCGTGCCCGCTGACGTGGACGTTCTCGACCCCGGAGTGGATCACCTCGACGCCACGGCGGTGCAGGCTGTCGATGACCCGGCCGACCGACCACTCGTTGCCGGGGATCGGGTGGGCGCTGATCACCACCACGTCGTCCTCGTGGAGCTTGAAGAACCGGTTCTCGCCGGTGGCCAGCCGCGAGAGGGCGGACATCGGCTCACCCTGGGATCCGGTGGAGATCACGCACACCCGGCCGGGCGGATAGTCGTCCACGTCCTCGATGTCGACGAGCGCGCTGTCGGGGATGTGGAGCAGATCCAGCTTCCGGGCCAGGGCGACGTTCTTCTGCATGGACCGACCGAGGGTGGCCACCACCCTGCCGCCGGCGATGGCGGCGTCGGCCACCTGTTGGACCCGGTGGATGTGGCTGGCGAAGCAGGTCACGACGAACCGCCGCTCGGGGCGGGCGAGGAACACCTTCTCGAGGGTGGCACCGACGGTCGACTCGGACGCGGTGAAGCCGGGCTCCTCGGCATTGGTCGAGTCGGCCAGCAGGAGCCGGATGCCCGGGTCGGATGCCAGGGCCCCCATGCGGGCGAGGTCGGTGCGGCGTCCGTCGACGGGGTGCAGGTCGATCTTGAAGTCGCCGGAGTGCAGGACGATGCCCTGGGGGGTGTGGAACGCGGTGGCGAAGGCATGGGGAACCGAGTGGGTGACGGGGATGAACTCCACGTCGCACGGCCCGATCCGGCGCCGCTCGTGGTCCCGCACCGGGATGAACGTCGCGCGGCTGGCCATGCCGGCCTCGTCGACCCGGCTCCGGGCCAACGACAGGGTCAGCTCCGAACCGTAGACGTCGACCGGGAAGTCCCGGAGCAGGTACGCCAGACCCCCGGTGTGGTCCTCGTGCCCGTGGGTCAGGATGACGCCGTCCACCCGGTGGGCATTCTCCCGGAGGTAGGTGAAGTCGGGCAGGACCAGGTCGACACCGGGCATGTCGGGGTCGGGGAACATGATGCCCACGTCGAGCACGAGGATCCGGCCGTCGACCTCGACGCAGGCGCAGTTGCGGCCGATCTCGCCCAGTCCACCGAGGAAGACGACGCGGACGGGAGCCACGCCCGACGCGCCCGACGCGCCCGACGCCCGTGACGCCGCGGAGTCCCCGGACGTCGCCTGGCCACGGGTCGGGACGGCCGCCTTCTTCGCCGTGGACGACTTCCGGGATGCGCCTGCACCGGCCGGTGCGCGCGACGAGCGGGCGGCCGGAGCCTCCGCCCCGGCCTCTCCGGACGCGGTGGCGGCGACATCGGACCTGCCCGCCGCCGACGCCTTCGACTTGCGTCGGCGGCTCGCTCCGGAGGTCTTCGACGGCGACGGGGTCGCGGACGCCGACGCTCCGTCGGCCCCGGCGTCGTCCCCCGCGCCCCGCCCGGAGCTGCCGCGCTCAGCCAACCGACTGCCGTGACTGCGAGTGGGGCTGGATGCCGGCGACGACCGAGCGGGCCTGGTCGTCCAGGGACTCGGGTGCGGGGGCGTTCGGGAGCCGGCACTGGCCCACGGCGAGTCCGAGCGCCCGGCACGCAGCCTTGGCCGGCACCGGGTTCGGGTACTCGTCCGAGGACTCGAACCGGTAGGACTCGAGCAGGCTGCGGTTGATCGAGGCGGCGGCGGCCACGTCGCCGCGGGCGTGGGCGGCGAGCATGGCGCCGAAGACGGGGCCGGCCCAGTGGGAGGCCACACTGATGATGCCCACGCCGCCGACCGCTGCGAACGGCAGGGTCAGCGAATCGTCGCCGGAGTAGAGCTCGAAGCCGGGCGGGGCCTCGGCCACCACGCGCGCGCCCGACGCCACGTCGCCGGTGGCGTCCTTGACGGCCACGATGTTCGGGACCTCCGTGGCCAGCTGCACGGTCAGGTCGGGCCCGATCCGGCGACCCGACCGCACCGGGATGTCGTACAGGACGACCGGCAGCGTGCTCGCCGCGGCCACCGCCCGGAAGTGGGCGGACAGACCGGCGGCGGACGGTCGGTTGTAGTACGGGGTGACCACGAGCACCCCGGCGGCGCCGGCGGCCGCCGCCTCCTTCGTCATCAGGATTGAGTGGGCGGTGTCGTTCGTGCCGGACGAGGCGATGACCGGGATCGTCACCGCCTCCACGACGGCCCGGAACAGGGAGATCCGCTCAGGATCGGACAGGACCGGCCCCTCGCCGGTGGTGCCGGCCACGACCAGACCGTCGCTCCCGTGGTCGGCCAGGTGGCGGGCCAGGTCGGCGGCGGCGTCGAGGTCGAGGCGGCCGTCGGGGTCGAATGGCGTGACCATGGCGGTCACCACCGACCCGAATCGGGGCACGGTGGTCACCGGATGCTCGGAACGGGAGGCGTCGGGCGGGGGCTCACAGAACCGCAGGCTACCAGCAGCACCACGACGCCCCGCCGACGCACCGCCGCGCACGACCGGCGGTGCGGACCGGCGCCCGCCCGACGGACCGGCACCGACCCGGCGGTACCGACCCGGCGGTACCGCCGGTCTCAGTCCAGCTGCCGCTGGGTCGGTGGCACCGCGGCCATGGCGTCGTACTCCTCGGAGGTGTCCACCGCCGACTCGAACTCGATGACGCCCAACTCGGTGAACTTGGTGCGCAGCCAGCCGTCGGCGGCGTCGAGCAGTCCCAGCTTGCGGCAGTTCGGGACGATCTTCGAGAACAGGAGGGCCTGGAACTCGTTGCGGTCGGGTGCCGACAGGACCACCGGCAGGATCGCCTTGGTGTCCACCCCCATGCGGTCCCACACCTCCTGCTGGAGGAAGCGGTCGCGGATGCGGACGGCGGCCTCGAAGGCGAATTCCTGCCGTTCGCGCAGTTCGGCTGCGCCCAGGTCGGCGTAGTACTCCTGGAGACTGAGCACACCGAACGCCACGTGGCGGGCCTCGTCGGCCATGACGTAGCGGAGGAGCTGCTTGAGGAGTGGGTCCGGGGTCATCGAGTGCATGAATCCGAAGGCGGCCAACGCCAGGCCCTCGATCATGATCTGCATGCCCAGGTAGGTCATGTCCCAACGCGAGTCCGCGATGATGTCGTCGAGCAGCATGCGCAGGTGGGCGTTGACCGGGTAGTGGCCGGAGAGCTTGTCGTCCAGGTACTTGGCGAAGACCTCGACGTGCCGGGCCTCGTCCATCACCTGGGTCGACGCGTAGTACTTGGCGTCGATCCACGGGACCGACTCGACGATCTTGGCCGTGCAGATGAGGGCGCCCTGCTCGCCGTGGAGGAACTGCGACAGCGTCCAGTTCTGGCTCTGAACGCCGAACTCGATCCACTCCTTGTCGCTCCAGGTCTCGAGGGGGGTGCCGGTGATGTCGAACCCGACCGTGTGACCGCCCTGGGCCGCGGCCGCCTCCACGACGAGCTTCTCCTGGTCGACGTCGGTGTCCCAGGGGAGGTCGGTCTCTCCGTTCCACTGGGCGTTCTTGGCCTTCTCGTACAGCTTGTTCAGCTTGGGGCGGGCACCCTTCTCGTAGTCCCACGTGAAGATGGAGTCGTAGTCCGAATGGACGACGTGCCGACCGTCGGACTCCTCGGTGCCGACGACGGCGAGGATGGCCTCGAGGTCGTCGATCTCCTTGCGGCCGATGATGTCCTCGGTACTGCTCATCTCGGTGGTCATGTCTGGTCCCCCCTGGCGGCGGTCGGTGGTGGTTGGGTCGTGGTTCTGTGCGTCCGAGGTGTCCCGGGCGATCCGGGCGTCCCGGGCGTCCCGGGCCCTGCGGGCGATCCGGGCGTCCCGGGCGGTGCGTCGCCGGTCAGCGTCCGGGGTCCCGGCCCGGCGGAGCCGGTCGACCCCCGTCGTACGGGGTGATCCGTATCGGCGGGGACTCCGCGGAGTGCAGTGCATCGATCCCCGGGAGCATGAACGTGGTCACCAGCCGACGGGCCTGGACCGGGTCGCACGGGTCGATCCGGTCCGAAGGGGCGATGGCGTAGGAGAGCACGATGCGGGCCGCCCATTCGGCCACCCGCTCAGCCTCGGTCGGAGGCATCCACCGGGCGAGGAACGGCGCGGTGAACCGCGAGGCGGTGTGCAACAGCCGGTCCGAGTCGGCGAAGGCCAGGTGGCCGAGGACGATGCCGGGCTCGTGCTCGACCAGGTAGTGCAGGGCGGCGTGGTCGCGCAGCCGGACCGACGCCTCCACGATGCCGCCCACCAGGGCGTCGGACAGGTCGTCGGCGGTGCCGAGGCGGACACCCAGTGCCGAGAACAGGCGGGCCGTCTCGGTGTCGACGACCGCACCGAGGATCTCGTCCCGTCCCCCGGGAAACGCCCGGTAGACGGTCGCCCGCGAGACGCCGGACTCGCGTGCGATGTCGTCGACGGTGGTCTTGACGGTGCCGTGGCGGGCCAGGCAGGCCAGCGTGCCGTCGATGATCCGCAACCGGTGCGGCGAGTCCGTGGCAGCCGGAACAGGTCCCGCGTCCACAGCGCCGACGACCCGAAGGGCTCCCCCTGACCGCTCCATGCTTGGAACAGTAGGTCAGGTTTTGTTTCAGCGTCAACCACCCCTGGCCCACTGTCCGGCGGCACCGCCCCCACCGACCCCGGACCTGCACCCCGGCCGCACGCCGTACCCACCGACGTCGCACCTCCGCTCGGGCGGCACCGCCGCCGGCAACCGTCAGGCGGTCCGGACGGGACCCACCACGCCGGCCAGCAGCTCGGAGCGGACGAGCCGCGCGACCTGCTCCGGGTCCTCGAGGTCCCAGCGACCCGGGGCGGAGATGTACGACAGCACCATCCGGGCCAGCAGGTCCGCGGCCTCGCCCAGGTCGACCCCCTCGGCCAGACCCCGCTCGGCCAGGTAGGGCGCGAGGACGTCGGCGATCCCGGAGCGGATCCGGTTGCTCTCGACCGTGAGGACGGGGAGCAGCTTGTCCGGTTCGGTCTGCATGACCCGCTGGAGGACCTCGTGGTCCACGATGGCGCGGTAGGCGAACAGGATCCCCCGCTCCATCATCTCCTCGAGGTCCGCCGCACCCTGGATGTGATCGTAGAGGCGCCCGAAGAAGTCGAGGGTGGCCCAGCCGACCGTGGCGCTGATCACCTCGTCGCGACCGCCGGGGAAGGCCCGGTAGACGGTCGCCCGGGACATGCCGCCCTCGCGGGCGACGTCCTCGACCGTCGTCTTGGCCACGCCCCGGCGCGCGACGCAGGCGTAGGCGGCCTCCACGATCCGCTGGCGGGTGTCGTCCATGCCGGCCCCGCCCGTCAGATCCCGAGGAGGGGCTCGAGGCCCACGGTGAGACCGGGGTGGGAGGCGACCGACTCCACCGCCAGCACGACGCCGTCCATGAACGACGCCCGGTCGTAGGAGTCGTGGCGGATGGTCAGGCCCTGACCGGGGGCGCCGAGGAGGACCTCCTGGTGGGCGACGAGCCCCGGCAGCCGCACGGCGTGCATGCGCACACCACCCGGACCGGCCCCGCCCCGTGCGCCCTCGACGACGACGACGCTGGTGGCGTCGGGCGGGAACTCTCCCCGTCCGGCGGCGGCACGCGCCGCCGCCATGCCCTCGGCGGTCCGTAACGACGTGCCCGACGGTGCGTCCCGCTTTCCCTCGTGGTGGAGCTCGACGATCTCGGCGGCGTCGAACCAGGGGGCGGCCAGGGCGGCGAACCGCATCATGAGCACGGCACCGATGGCGAAGTTGGCGGCGACCACGGCGTGCGTCCGGACGCCCGATGCCGGATCGAGCCGGCGCGCCAGGTCGGCCAGGTCGGATCCGGTGAACCCGGTCGTGCCCACGACGGCGTGGATCCCGGCGTCGATGCAGAAGTCGATCGTGGCCCACGACGCCTCGAGGTGGGTGAAGTCCACCACCACCTCGGCACCGGCGGCGGTCAGTGCCTCGAGTCCGGCCGCCACCTGCAAGCCCGCCACCGCGCCATCCGTCGACAGGCCGATCAGCTCTCCGACCCCGGCGCGCCCGTGCTGCGGGTCGACGGCCGCCACCAGTTCGAGTCCGGGGCGGGCGAGCACGGTCCGGCAGACCTCGCGCCCCATCCGTCCCCCGGCTCCGACCACCCCGACGCGCATGGCGGCAACCCTAGCCAAGGGCACGCGCCGCCCAGGCCTTCCGCGGCGACCTTCCGCTCACGCCCACTCCCGTCGAGTTCCGCCGTGACGTTCCGCGGAGGCGCTCCGCAGCCGCGCCTTCGGTCGGTGGGCATCCCCGGGGTGCGTCCCACCGCCGACCCTCAGCCGAGCGACAGTGCGACCGGATCGAACTCCGACTCGTCGAAGGGACCGACCACCGACAGGGTCCGGGGGGCGCCGGCCAACTGACGTGCGGCGGCATGGACGTCCTCGAGTCCGACGGCGTCCACCCGGGCCAGCACCTCGTCCACGGTGAGGACCTCGCCGTGGAGCAGCATGCCGGCACCGATCCGGCTCATGCGGGCCCCGGAGTCCTCGCAGGCGAGGAGGGTCTCGGCGCGGAGGTTCCCCTTGGCGACGGCGAGCTCCCGTCCGGTGATCCCGTCGGCGCCCAGGGAGGCGAGTTCGTCGGTCACCACGCGCAGCACCTCGGGCACGTGCTCGGGTGCGGTGCCGAGGCCCACGCTCAGGAACCCCGCGTCGTGGTAGGCGACCCGCTCGGACCACACCGAGTAGGCCAGGCCGCGCCGCTCGCGGATCTCCTGGAACAGACGGCTGGACAGTCCGCCGCCGAGCGTGTGGTTCAAGACGGCGAGGGCGTACCGGCTCGGATGGTGGCGATCGACCGAGCGCGCCGCCACGACCACGTGGGCCTGCTCGGTCGAGCGGCGGGTGACGGCCAGGGGCCGGACCCGTGGCGACGGGGCGTCCCGCGCCGGCGTGGCTCCGCCGACCGCGGCGCCGAAGCGGTCCGACAGTCCCGAGGCGACGGCGTCGTGGTCCAGGTCGCCGGCCACCGCCACCACCATGTTGCCCGGCAGGTAGTGCGACGCGAAGAAGGACCGGATGCGGTCGGGGGTCATCGCCTCGACCGAGGACTCGGTGCCCAGGACCTCCCGCCCCAGCGGGTGGTCGGGGAACAGGAGCGCCGAGCTCTGTTCCGCCGCCTCGTCGGCCGGCTCGTCGGCGTGCATCAGGATCTCGTCGAGGATGACCTGGCGCTCGGCGTCCAGGTCGTCACCGCGCAGGGCCGCGCGCCACATGATGTCGGACAGGATGTCGAGTCCGAGGTCGACATCCTCCGCCAGGAGGCGGATGTAGAAGGACGTGTACTCCTTGGTGGTGAAGGCGTTGAAGTCGCCCCCCACCTCGTCCACGGCCTCGGCGATGGCCGCCGCCGACCGGGTGTCGGTCCCCTTGAAGAGCAGGTGCTCGAGGAAGTGGCTGGCTCCGGCGAGCTCCGGCGACTCGTCGCGGGAGCCGGTGCCCACCCAGAAGCCGATGCACACCGAACGGGCCTCGTCCATCGCCTCAGTGACCAGGGTCAGCCCCGACGGGAGGTGGTCGGTGCGGATCATCCGGGCCCGGATGCAGGATCGGTGGGGCCGGGGTGCCGCCGACGTGGGCCGACCCGGGAGGCCGACCCACGTCCGACGGGCGTGCTCAACGGCGCCGGCGACCGCCCCGGCCGCCTCCGCCGCCGCTCGGCCGGTCCGACGACTCGGTCGACGCGGGACCGAGGTCCCCGAACTCCTGGACGAGCTCCTCCTGGAAGGCGTCCTCGAACGAGGCGGCGCCGGCCGGTGCGCCCGACTGTCGGCGGGGTCCCCGGTCGTCGCGTCCGTCGGGGTCGGCGTGGTCACCACGGGACGAGCCGCGCCCACCACCGTTGGACCCGGAACCCGACGAGCCGGAGCCGGACGAGCCCGAGGATCCGGACCGCGACGAGCCGGAGCCGGAGGCGACCGGCGCCTCACCGGCCAGGGACAGGGACACCTTGCCCTGCGGGTCGATGTCGTCGACCCGGACCTCGACCGGCTGGCCGAGCTCGAAGACGTCCTCGACACGGTCGATGCGCTTGCCCTGCCCCATCTTGGAGATGTGGAGCAGGCCGTCACGACCCGGGAGGATGTTGACGAAGGCGCCGAACTTGGTGATGTTGACGACCTTGCCCTCGTAGGTGGCGCCGACCTCGGCGAGCGGCGGGTCGAGGATCGTGGCGATGCGGCGCCGGGCCTCCTCCACCGCGGTACCGTCCTTGGCCCCGATGGTGACGGTCCCGACCATGCCGTCGTCGTCCACGGCGATGTCCGCTCCGGTCTCCTGCTGCAGGGCGTTGATGACCTTGCCCTTCGGCCCGATGACCTCGCCGATCTTGTCCATCGGGATCTCGAACGAGATGATCTTCGGGGCGGACGCCGCCACCTCGGCACGTGGCTCGGGGATGGCCGCGGCCATCACGTCCAGGATGGTGAGACGGGCCTCCTTGGCCTGCAGGAGGGCCCGGGTCAGGACGTCGAGGGGCAGGCCGTCGATCTTGGTGTCGAGCTGGAGGGCCGTCACCACGTCGCGGGTCCCGGCCACCTTGAAGTCCATGTCGCCGAAGGCGTCCTCGGCACCGAGGATGTCGGTGAGCGTGACGTACGTGCCACCGTCGTAGACGAGGCCCATGGCGATGCCGGCCACCGGCGCCTTGAGCGGCACGCCGGCCGCCATCAGCGACAGGGTCGACCCGCACACCGACGCCATGGAGGTCGAGCCGTTGGACGACAGGACGTCGGAGACGAGGCGGAAGGTGTAGGGGAAGTCCTCCTCGTAGGGGATCACCGGAAGCAGCGCCCGCTCGGCGAGCAGGCCGTGGCCGATCTCGCGCCGCTTCGGGCCCCGCATGAACCCGGTCTCGCCGGTGGAGAAGGGCGGGAAGTTGTAGTGGTGCATGTACCTCTTGGACTCGACCGGCGTGATGGTGTCGAGCAGCTGGTTCATGCGGGGCATGCCGAGCGTGGTGACGTTCAGGACCTGGGTCTCGCCCCGCTGGAAGAGGGCCGAGCCGTGCGCGGTCGGGAACAGGTCGACCTCGGCCGACAGCGGCCGGATGTCGGTGGTGGTGCGCCCGTCGATGCGGAGGCCGTCCTCGACGATCCGCTTGCGCACCAGCTTCTTGGTCAGGCTGCGCACGGCGGCCTTGATCTCGCCGGCCCGGTCCGGGAACTCGGCCGCCAGCTCGCCCAGCACCTCCTCGGTCACCTCGGCCAGCGCGGCGTTGCGCTCGGCCTTCGGGGTGAGCACGTTTGCCGCGGCCAGGCCGGCGGTACCGACGGCCTCCACCCGCTGCCACACGTCGTCGCCGTAGTCGGAGGAGGTCGAGTACTCGATCGTCTCGATCGGGCCCCGGGCCGCCACGTAGGCGGCGACGAGCTCGCGTTGGAGCACGATCGACTCACGGATCCAC
Organism: uncultured Acidimicrobiales bacterium; assembly: GCA_963814655.1. Taxonomy (GTDB): domain Bacteria; phylum Actinomycetota; class Acidimicrobiia; order Acidimicrobiales; family RAAP-2; genus Bog-756. The sequence continues at coordinate 164,538 of CAWFDU010000002.1, forward strand.
GTCTTGGCGGCCTCGAGGCCTCCGGCCAGGACCTCCTCGTCCACCTTGGGGGCGCCCTCCTCGTAGTACTGGAAGGAGCGCTCCGACCCACCGGCCTCGACCATCATGATGGCGATCTCGGCGTCGGCGGAGTCGTCGAGGGCGCGGCCGGCCACGACCAGCTCGAAGGTCGACTCCTCGCCCTCCTGGAAGGTGGGGTGCGGGATCCAGGTGCCGTCGGTGGAGTACGCGACGCGCACCGCACCGATCGGGCCCTCGAAGGGGATCCCCGACAGCATCAGGGCGGCGGACGCCGAGTTGATGGCCAGCACGTCGTGCGGGTTCATCTGGTCGGCGCCGAAGATGGTGCCGACGATGTGGACCTCGTTGCGGAAGCCCTTCGGGAACGACGGGCGCAGCGGGCGGTCGATCAGGCGGCAGGTCAGGATGGCCTGGTCGGAGGACTTCCCCTCCCGGCGGAAGAACGATCCGGGGATCTTGCCCGCGGCGTACGTCCGCTCCTCGATGTCGACGGTGAGCGGGAAGAAGTCCGCCCCCTCGCGCACCGAGCGGGCGGCGGTGGCCGTGGCCAGCAGCACGGTGTCGCCGATGCGGCCGACGACGGCGCCGTCGGCCAGCTGGGCCAGCTTGCCGGCCTCGAAGCTGAGTGTCTTGTCGGTGCCGCTGACGGGCGCCGAAACGGAAATGGCGTCGGACATGACGCTCCTTGTGGTTCGGGGACGCCCCGAGCCAGTTCCCAGTTGTCGGACACCCGACCCGCTCGGGGCCCGGTGACCGGCAACTGGTGACTGACCCCGGCGGTCGTCCGGTCGGTGTGGTGTGACTACGGCCGCCCACGGTGCGGGGGCCGCCCCTGCTGCAGACCGGCACCGGGCCGGCCTGCGATCCGCCGGCCAATTGACCGGCGGACGAATTGCGACCGCCCGGCCGAGGCCGGGCGGAGGGTCTGTGCCGCCTAGCGGCGGAGGCCGAGCTTGTTGATGATCTCGCGGTAGCGCTCGACGTCGTTGTTGCGGACGTAGTCGAGCAGGCGCCGACGACGGCCGATGAGCTTGAGCAGGCCACGACGGGTGTGGTGGTCGCCCTTGTGGACCTTCAGGTGCTCGGTCAGGTGGACGATGCGCTCGCTCAGGATGGCGATCTGCACCTCGGGGGAGCCGGTGTCCGTCTCGTGGAGGCGGTGCTCGGCGATGGTTGCCTGCTTGTCTGGCATGTGGGAAGTAGACCTCTGGAATCGTGGTGACGGCCGACGGACGGAACACGTCGACCGGACAATGCTAGCAGGAAGCGTGCTCCAGGGGGCAGACCCGCGGCGTCCGGGGGACGGCGGGCGTCCACGCCCCCCGGTCGTCGTCGCCCGGCTCCGGCGGCCTCGGCCCGCGGCCCGGGCGCCGCCGCACCCGGCCCCGAACGGCACCCGGCCGACCACGCGGACGGACCCGACCGCCCGGGCCGGGTCCGTCCTGCCGGTCGACTCCCCCGCCCGGTGGGCGGAGGGCGGCTACTTGTTGGGCTGGGGGGTGACCCGCAGATAGGGCTTGACGGTGGTGAAGCCCTTCGGGAACCGCTCCTTGGCCTCCTCGTCCGACAGTGCCGGGACCACGATCACGTCCTCGCCGTCCTTCCAGTTCACCGGGGTGGCGACCTTGTAGTCGGCGGTCAGCTGCAGCGAGTCCAGGACCCGGAGCACCTCGTCGACGTTGCGGCCGGTCGAGGCCGGGTAGGTGAGCGTGAGCTTCACCTTCTTGTCCGGCCCGACGATGAAGACCGAACGCACCGTCAGCGTGTCGTTGGCATTGGGGTGGATCATGTCGTACAGGTCGGCCACCTTGCGGTCCTCGTCGCCGATCAGCGGGAAGTTCAGCGCCGTGCCCTGGGTCTCCTCGATGTCGCCGGCCCACTTGCCGTGGGAGGCGACGTCGTCGACCGACAGGCCGATGAGCTTGGTGTTGCGCTTGTCGAACTCCGCCCGGGCCGCCGAGAAGGCGCCGAGCTCGGTCGTGCAGACCGGCGTGAAGTCCTTGGGGTGCGAGAAGAGCACGCCCCAGCTGTCGCCGAGGTACTCGTGGAAGCTGATCGTGCCCTCGGTGGTGTCGGCGGTGAAGTCGGGGGCCTCGTCGCCCAGGCGGATTGCCATGTGATGCTCCTTGCTCGGTTCTTCGGTGGTGGGAGTGCCGCTTCGGGGTTGGTGGGCCCACGGTCGCCGCGCCGCGGCACGGGCGATCTGGCCCATCGGGTGCCCGGACACGGCCGGCCCGGACCCGACGCCCCACCACAGTAGCCGGACGCGGGCCGATTGTCGACCGGATCCGTCGGGTTTCGACCCCCTTCCCCCGCCGGTCCCGCCGGCGTGCCGGTCCCGACCGGCTGTGGCCCGACCGGCCCCTACTGGCCCCGAGGCCCCGGCTCCGCCATGCTGAGTCGATGCATGGACCCCTGCAGGTGGAGCGGCTCGGACCCGTGACCGTGGTGACCATCGACCGTCCCGAGCGCCGCAACGCCGTGGACCGGGAGACGGCCGACGGACTGGTCGAGGCCTTCGAGGCCTTCGACGTCGACGACGGCACCGCGGTAGCGGTGCTCACCGGGGCCGGCGGTACCTTCTGCGCCGGTGCGGACCTGCAGGCCATCGCCGCCGGGAACGGGAACCGGGTGGCCGAGGACGGTGCCGGGCCGATGGGGCCCACACGCCTGGCGCTGTCCAAGCCGGTCATCGCCGCCGTCGAGGGCCACGCCGTGGCCGGGGGGCTCGAACTCGCCGTGTGGTGCGATCTGCGGGTGGCGGCCGTGGACGCCACCTTCGGCGTCTTCTGCCGCCGCTTCGGCGTCCCCCTGGTCGACGGGGGCACGGTGCGCCTGCCCCGACTGGTGGGCGAGGGGAGGGCGCTCGACCTGATCCTCACCGGGCGACCGGTCGATGCCGACGAGGCCCTGGCCATGGGCCTGGTCAACCGGGTCGTCCCGACGGGGACGGCGCTCGGATCCGCCGTGGCCTGGGCGACCGAACTGGCCGCACTCCCCCAGGTCTGCCTGCGCAACGACCGGAGGTCGGCCGTGGACCAGTGGTCGTTGTCCGTGCCGGACGCACTGCGCCACGAGACCCGGCTCGGGCTCGCCAGCCTCGCTTCGGGTGAGGCGCTCGACGGGGCCGGTCGGTTCCTCGGTGGTGCCGGCCGGGGTGGGGCCACCGTCGCGGGCCCCGACGCGTGAGCCGGTCGGCCCCGACCGACGTCGCCGCCTTCGACTTCGACGGGACGCTGACCAGCGGAGGGAGCGTGTTCGACTTCCTGTCCGCCGTGGCCGGCCGGAGGGCCGTGGTGCGGGCCAGCGCCGAACTGGCCCCGCAGCTGGCCCGGGCCGCCCTGGCCGGCGGCACCGTCGCCGACGAGACGAAGGAGGAGCTGTTCACCCGGGTGCTGGCCGGGATCGATGCCGCCCACCTCCACCGGGTGGCCGAGGAGTTCGCCGTGGGGCACCTCGCCGCCCGCATCCGACCCGAGGTCCGTCGCCGCCTGGACTGGCACCGGGGGCGGGGCGACGCCGTCGTGGTGGTCTCGGCGTCGCCCGACGCCTACGTGTCGGTGGCGGCCGATCGCCTGGCGGCCGACGCCGCCATCGCCACCCGGCTCGAGGTCGACGACACCGGTCGGGTCACCGGTCGCTACGAGGGGGCGAACTGCCGGGGGGAGGAGAAGATCCGCCGGCTCCGCCTGTGGATGGCCGACGCCGACCTCGAGGGTCGCCGCCTCTGGGCCTACGGGAACAGCCGGGGCGACCTGCGCATGCTGCGGGCCGCGGACACCGGGGTGAACGTCGGCCGACTGGGCCGGGTGGGTCGGCTCCGGGAGTTCCCCGGACTCGACGGGACCGGGCCGCGGCGCCTGGACCGGTGACGCGGAGGGAGGTCTAGAGGTACTCCTTCCTCCGCATCCACACGAGGCAGAACCAGCCCCAGATGGGAGGCAGGTACGCAGTGAACAGGCGCTGCACGAACACGGCGGCCACCGCCTGGGACTCGGGGATCCCCGCGGCGGTGAGGCCGATGATCATCCCAGCCTCCACCACGCCCATGCCGCCCGGCACCGGCGAGATCCCCCCCAGCATCGAGCCCATCGTGAGCACGATCAACAGGGCGGCGAGGCTCAGGTGCTCGCCGAACGCGTGCAGCGCGGTGCCCAGTGCCATGGCCACCAGCAGCTGACCGAGGATCTCGCCTCCGAAGATCTCGACCAGGTTTCGAGGGTGCGTGGAGAGCACCTTCAGGTGGCTCCACACCTCGGAGGCCTTGGGCCGGAGCTTGGCCGTGGCGAGGCGACGCCATCGGGGCACGGCCAGCAGGAGGCCGACGGCCACACCGATCACGACCACGGCGATGACCAGGAGCCACACCAGATTCGCCGTGCTGCTCCCGGACCCGCCGCCGGTGTCGCTGGGCGCGGCGAAGTGGAACTGCGACAGGGCGATGGGGATGGCCAGGAGGAACAGCCCGCCCTTGACGATCCAGCTGGCGGTCGACACCAGGACCCCGGAACTGACGGCCAGCGTGGCGTCGTAGCCCTGCTGCTGGAAGTAGCGGACCCGGGTCGCCAGTGCGCCCATGCTGCCCCCGGCGAGCGAGACGAACGTGTTGGCCACCTCGAGGACGACCGTGCGACCGTAGGGCATGGTGTCGGTCACGGAGCCGACCGTGGTCAGTGCCAACGCCGGGTACACGGCCTGGGCCAGCACGAAGGTGGCCGCCACCCAGCCCCAGCGGGCACCGGTGATCGTGCTCCACGACTTCGTGACGTTCACCAGCACCCCGATGAGGGCCCACCCGCCGATGAGCGTGCCGACGACGAGGGCCAGGTCGACCCAGCTGACGCGGCGGGGCTCGATCAGCTTCGGGACCTCGACGCCGCCGGCGGCGGCACCCTGTTCGCGCAGCGCGGTCAGGAGCGGCTTCTTGCCCCGCAGCGAGCGGGAGGCACCCGTGCCGAGTGCGGCCCGGGCGAGGAACGGGAGCGCGGCCACCAGCGCGTCGGCGTGCAGGACGCGGATGGCGGACGCCACGGCCCGGTCGGGACCGACGACCACGGCGGCCGCGGCCAGCGCCGAGGCCACGTCCCGGTCGAGCTGCTCGGGCCGCGCCACCGTCGAGGCGGACCGCATGTCGACCAGCCCGCACCGTCCCCGGTCGTCGACGTAGATCGTCTCCACCGAGAGGGCGCCGTGGGCGATGCCCGCGCCGCGCAGCAGCAGCACCTGACGGAACAGGTCGTCCAACGCCGCGTCGTCCAGCACGTCCCCCGTCGCGTCGTCACCTCCGCGGACGGCGGCGTCCTCTCCGGCGGCCGGGACTCGCCGGCTCACGTCCCCCGCCGCCGCCACGGCGACGACCTCCGGTTCCGGCCCGTCGGCGTCACCGGCCGCCCGTCCGTCGGGGCCGGCCCCGTCCGGCAGCACGAACGGCGGCAGCGCCGACAGCGGACGGCCCGGCGGAGGAGACGTCACCAACAGCGCGTCCCGGGCGGGACCGGCGGGACCGGCGGCCAGCACCCGCGCCACCCGCACCCCCGCCCTGTCGGCCAGGAGCGTCAGGTAGGCCTCGTGCTCGACCTGCTGGCGACGGGTCAGCGTGAGCGTCGGCCCCGAGTCACGGTAGAGCAGGAACCGGGCCGTCTTCGCCAGGAGCTGTGCGTCCGAGGCGTCGCGGCCGTAGATGGCGACGTCGAGCGGCATCCCGTCCGACCGCGCCGTGAACCGCCCGACCCCCCACTCCTGCACGGGGGCGGGGACCACGTCGACCGCCGGGATCTCGAGGTCGCCGATGAGCACCGTCGCCTCCGCGGCGGACACCAGGCCGAGTGGCGAGCCGTAGACCAGGTGCACCACGGCCGTCAGCAGCACCCCGACGGCCAGGCTGGCGAGCACCGCGACCGGCAGCCCGGATCGGGACATGACCGTCGCCAGTGCCAGCAGGACGATCGTGATCCGGATGGTCCGCTGCACCCACCGGCTGAGGTACGGGAGCGCGGCCGTGGCCGCGCCGACCGCGGCGGCCACCCGGGCCACCGGGAACGTGGCGTTGAACCCCACCGTCGCGCCCGAGGGGGGGCGACCCCCGTCAGCGCCGAGCAGGTGACCCAGCACCACGCACAGGAGGAACGCCCCGGCCCCGGAGAGCAGGCAGTCGCGCACCACCGACCACCGGCGCGATACCAGGGCCAGGACCACCACGGCGATCGTCAGACCCACCGAGCCGATCCACCACACCGACGTCACCAGCCACCGGATGCCGTCCGGCGGAGGGGTCAGCGCGTGGATGATCGTCCGCTCGCTGGAGGAATTCACCCGGGTGGCCAGCCAGCACACCACGATGACCAGGAGGGCGAGTGCCGCCCGGATGGCGTCGCTGCCGCGCCGTCGGGTCTGGCCGTCGCCGAGCGGGGCGAACAGGATCGACCGCCAGGCTCCCTCCGACCACCGGCTACCGGACTCCGCCGTGGTGTCCGGGGGCGACGGGGCCGCGCCCACCACCGTGGCCGTGGCCGTGGAGTCGGTGGGCGCCCCTTCGGGCGCCGCTGTCGGTTCCTCCCCCATCGACCCCGAGGTTACGTGGACTGCGCGTCCCTGTTCGACGATCCCCGTCGGCGCCTCGATGCCGACGACGGGGAACCGTTCGACCGGGGCGCCCCGACCCGTCGGGGGCGGGGGCTCAGCCCGCGGCCGAGCCGTAGAAGGCGGCGTCGCCGTAGGCGAAGATCCCACCGTCCGCGGCCGCCAGCCAGTAGCCGTCGCCGGTGGCGGTGCGGGCCATCCCGACGATGGGCTCGACCAGCGGTGTGCCTCCCGCGGATCCGTGGAAGACGGCGGTCCCGAACGAGAAGATGCCGCCGTCGGAGGCCACCAGCCAGTAGCCCGTCCCACCGACGGCGGATGCCATACCCACGATGGGCCGGTTGAGGGGGACGCCGCCCATCGAGCCGTGGAAGGCGGCGTCGCCGAAGGCGAAGATCCCGCCGTCGGAGGCCACCAGCCAGTACCCGCGGCCGTCGGGGGTCGACCGCATGCCCACGATCGGCGCGTTGAGGTGCAGCGACCCCGTGGAGCCGTAGAAGGCGGCGTCGCCGAAGGCGAAGACGCCACCGTCGGAGGCCACCAGCCAGTACCCACGCCCGTCGGGGGTGCGCGCCAGGCCGACGATGGGTCGGTTGAGGCGGATGGCGCCGGTCGAGCCGTAGAAGCCGGCGTCGCCGAAGGCGAAGATCCCGCCGTCGGTGGCCACCTCCCAGTACCCCTTGCCGTCGGTGGTGGCCGCCATGCCGACCACCGGACGCGCCAGCGGCTGGCCGCCCATCGAGCCCAGGAACGAGGCATCGCCGAACCCGACGATCGACCCGTCGCCGCCGGCCAGCCAGTACCCCTTGCCGTCCGGGGGCGTGGCGATCGACACGGCGGGTGCGGACAGCGCATCGGTCAACGTGAACCAGTCCGATCGCAGCCCGAACGCCGCCGCGAACTGGTCACCGGTCACCACCACGCTGCCGGCCGACCCCGCCAGCGACATCGACTCCACCCGGCCGCCCCAGTCGCCGAACCCGTTGCGGGCGGTGACCGACACCGACAGCAGGGTCCCGATCTGCGGCCAGGCGGACTCGATCGAGGTCACGGGGACCGAGGCCGTCCACGTGTGGTTCGGGTTGCACGCCCCGTCGACTCCCGGCGGGCAGATGGCGTCGCCGTCGTCGGGCACCGCCGGGAAGGTCCCCGGCGCCGTGTACCCGCCGGTCGACGCCGAGTACTCGGTGGTCAGGGGTACGCCGTCGTCGCCGGACTCCATCACGTAGCCCAGGGTGTCGAGGGTGGCGGCATCGGTCAGCGGACTCTCGTTGGCCAGCCCCCGGTAGGTCTGGCACGACAGGTCGCACGTGTCCGCGTAGCCGCCGTAGCTCCCGAGTGCCGCCATCACGTAGGAGCGGGCCGCCACCGCCTGGGCCTCGAGCTCCTGGAACCCGCGGGCCTGGCCCTGGGCACCGGGCCCCCCGAGCGTCCCCCAGTAGGCCGGGGACTCGTTGGGCACCACCCCCGACACGTACTCCTCGAGCGGGAGGTAGTTGACCGTCCGCGCGGCGCCGGCCGAGTTCACGGTCGCCTCGATCGACCCGCGGACGGACAGGTTGCCGCCCACCAGGCACAGCTGCATCGCCAGCTCTCCCGAGTCGGCGGCGCCGATCGTCGAGTTCTGGTCGGGCACGGCCGTCGGGTCGGTGACGCCGGTGGCGAAGGTGGTCCACGAGGGCCCGACGCACCCGGCGGCCGTGGACAGCGTCCACGTCGTGCCCGTCTGGTGCATCCACACCGCCTGCCCTCCGCCGACGGCGTGTCCGTCGACCGAGTACGGACTGTCGGACACGACGAACACGTCGTTGCCGTCGTTCTCGGTGAGCGCCACGTGGATGCCCGTGCCCTCCTGCCCGGGCGTGGTCAGCGCCGGCGCCGCCGTCGAGTAGTAGTGCTCGACGATCTGCTGCCACGACCAACCCGAGTAGGCGTACCCGAACGCCCCCCACTGCCCCATGCCCCGCCCGTGGCCGTAGCCGTGGCCCTGGAGCGTGACGTCCGCCGACGCGAACGCCCCGGCCACTCCCGAGGTGGCGACGATCCCGGCGAAGGGGGCGACGGTGACGGCGGTGGCTGCGGCCAGGGCGACCAGTCCGTGCGCACGGCGCCCACCCCGGTGACGGGCCGCACCACGACCTGGAGCCCTACCTCGTCCGACCGACACGCCGTTCCACGATACGACCGGCGTCCCCGGCACCGGTGGACACCCCGTGCAGCCCGCGTGTCCCCGGTCCGGCACCCGGTGGCCGGGTGCCGGTCCCCTCGACCATCAGTCGCTGCCGGCGGGGGCGGCGAGGACCTGCGGCATCGACCCGTAGAACCCGGCGCCGCCGAAGGCGAAGAGTCCGCCGTCGGCGGCCACCATCCAGTAGCCACGGCCCCGGGCCGTCGCCGCGGTCCCCACGATGGGGAGCACCAGCGACAGGTTGCCGGTGGAGCCCCAGAACGGAGCCGAACCGAAGCTGAACACACCGCCGTCGGCGGCCACCTCCCAGTAGCCCTGCGACCCGTTTGCCGCCATGGCCACGATGGGACGGTTGAGGTGCTGGCCGCCCATGGAGCCGTAGAATCCGGCGTCGCCGAAGGCGAAGATGCCCCCGTCGGCGGCCACCAGCCAGTAGCCGTGCCCGTCGGAGGTGGGCGTCATCGCCACCACCGGCTGGTTCAGGCGGAGACTGCCGGTCGAACCGTAGAAGCCGGCGTCGCCGAAGGCGAAGATGCCCCCGTCGGCGGCCACCTCCCAGTAGCCCCGGCCGTCGGGTGTCGCGGCGATCCCGACCACGGGACTCGTGAGCGGCCGGCCTCCCATGGAACCGTGGAAGCCGGCGTCGCCGAAGGCGAAGATCCCGCCGTCGGAGGCCACCTCCCAGTAGCCCCGGCCGTCGGGGGTGGCGGCCATCCCCACGACCGGTCGCACCAGCGGCTGGCCGCCCATCGAGCCGTGGAAGCCGGCGTCGCCGAAGGCGAAGATCCCGCCGTCGGCGGCGACGTTCCAGTAGCCCTTCCCGTCCGGTGTCGCCGCCATGGCGACGATGGGCGAGTTCAGGTGACCGGGTGCACCGGCGTCGAGCCACCCCGTCAGCTGCGGATCGTGGTGGAACATCGGCCAGGAGCGCAGGCCCAGGCCGTGCCCGGCGGATCCGGCCAGGACGTAGTGCTGGACGATGCCCTCGTTCCCGGCGCCGTACCCGGCGATGGTGATGCCGATGGAGCCGTCGGGGTCGACGGTCACCAGGGGTGAGTTCTGGAGGGCGACCGCGCCGGCGCCGAGCGTGGCGACGAGCTGTGCGGAGCGGCCGTCGAAGATCTCGAGACCCGAGGTGGTCGGGACGAGCACGTCGTTGTAGCCCCCTCCGGTCAGATCGGCCAGGACCACGCCGCCGATGACCCGCCCCGGCGTCGAGACCGGCCAGCCCGGCAGCGCCGCCCCGCTCGAACCGTTGAGCGCCCACACCAGACCCCCCGAGCCGGTGTCCACGCCTTCGACGACCTGCTCGGCCCCGTTGCCGAGCACGTCACCGATGGCCGGGCTGGAGATGGTGTTGCCGCCGAGGTTGTCCCGCCAGACGACGTTGCAGTGGGTGTCGGAGGCGAACAGTGTGTCGGTGTCGGAGGCACCCGGCCAGTACGAGCCGGTACCGAAGGCGATGCCCGCCCCGCCGCCGCCCAGGAAGTTGCCCACCGCGGTCGACGAGTCGACGGTCTGGTCGGTGTCGTAGTGGCAGAGCAGGTTGCCGCCGGCGCCCAGGACCCGGAGGTGGCCCCCGTTGGCGTACTGCTGGCCCATGGCGTTGCCGGCGGTCGAGTCACCGCCCTGGACGACCTCGGTCTGTCCGTCGCCGTAGAGATCGGCGAGCGACGGGGTGGTGAACCCGCTGTCCGCCGTGAAGAACGGCCAGCCGGGGAGCGTCGATCCGTTCCCGGCGTTGAGGGCGTACGCGTCCTGTCCGAGCGACGGGGCCACCACGGCCTGGGACCCCTCCAGCGGTCCCACCGCCAGCGAGGCCTGGACCCCGTAATCGGCATTGGGATCGGTCGCCGGTCGGTACCAGATCTGGGCACCCGTGTTGCTCAGCCCGACGTAGCCGCCCACCTTCGGCTGGGCGGCGTCGCCGGTGCCCACGTAGACGAAATCGGTGCCCGAGCCGTCCGGACTGACCGAGGGCGTGGAGTCCACCGGTGCGCCCACCCGTGCCGGCCAGCCACCCACGCCGCTGCCGTTGGAGAGGTGGAAGGCGTAGACGCTCCCGGCGCGGTCGCCGATGACGACGGCGGGGCCGCCGCCGTCCAACGTGGCCACGTTCGGCGAGCTCTGGGCGATCGGATCACCGGCATCGGGCAGGACCTGCTGCCAGGCGAGGCTGATGCCGCCCAGGTGGGGGGAGACGGCCGCTCCGGACGGTGCGGCCCCCAGGGTGACCAGCACGGGAGCCGTCGCCACCAGCGCGGCGACCGCCAGCGTGGCCCGACCACCGAGAAGACCAACGGTCCGCCCGGCGCTCCGCCCACCGGTCCGTCCGCCCCCGCCCCCGCCGAGCGCCCGTACCCTGATCCCCATCGTCGTGCTCCGCTCCATCGTGCCCCTCGCGTCGTTCCCGTGGCCGGCGGAGCCGACCGTCGTCCACCGCACCCCGACGGGTACGTGACCCGGCGATCCCCGGTCCTCTCCCCGGTCCTATCGGCGGAACGGGTCGAAACCTGAACCATCCTGCGGCACCCCCGGCACCCCCGGCGCCCTGCCGCGCACCCCCGGCATCCGGCCCCGGGCCCGGGTCCCGAGGCTGGTCGCGGGGGACGGTACCCGGATCCGGCGGCGCCACTCGGTACCCTGAGACATGACCACCGTCCGGACCGCCGTGCGCAGGGGACCGACCCCCGCCACCGGTTCGGCCGCCGACGGGACCGCCGCCGGGGACGCGCTCACGGGAGCGACGACGGACGCTCCCCCGATCGGGGACGGCACGCATGGACCGCCACCTGGACCACCGACTGGACGACCGACTGGACCACCGACTGGCATCGGAGCACGGAGACCGAGACGGAGACGGACGCCGGGTCGACCCCGACCGCACACCGCGACCCGACGGCGCGACCCACCGGGTCGCTGCCTGGTCCGCGCCCGGGCCGGGTCGCGTCGGACCGGGCCGGATCCGTCGGATGGGACGTCCTGGACGCGGTACTGCCCTGGCTGCTGGCTGCAGCCACCCTGGCCGCCCGGCTGCTGACCGCGGCCACCGGGCCCACCGATTGGGACTCCGCCCAGTTGGCCTCCGCCGTCGGTCGCTTCGACGTCACCCACGGGCGCCCCCAGCCGCCCGGGTACTTCCTCTACGTGGTGGCGGGCCGACTGGTCCACGCCACGGGCACGGGCACCGTCGCGTCGCTGGTGCTGGTGTCGGCGGTGGCGTCCGCGGCCGCCGTGGGCCTCACGGTCGTGGCCGGGCGCGACCTCGGCGGACGGTGGGTCGGCCTGGCCGCGGGGCTGCTGGTCGCCACGTGCCCGTTCGCGTGGTTCAACGGATCCATCGTCGCCACGTACTCCTTCGACCTGTTGGCGGCGCCGTTGCTGATCATCCTGGCCTGGCGCGCCCGGCCCCACTCGTGGCACGGCGCCGCCGCGCTCGTCTCGCTGGGGGTGCTCGCCGGGTTCCGGCAGTCCTCCCTCCAGGCCTTCGCACTGCTGGCTGCCATCGCCGTCGTGGCGTCGGTGCGTCGGATCCGCGAAGGGATCGTGGCCGTGGCGGCCGGCGCCGTCGCCGTGGCCGCGTGGTTCGTGCCCATGGTCCTCGCCCAACCCGGGGGCGTGACCGCGTGGGCCCGGGCCACCAGGACCGAGACGGTCGGCGCCATCCGGGCCACGTCGATCCTCGACCACGCCGCCGGCGGGGCCACCAACCTCGGGACGGCGGCCGCCTACACCACCCTCGCCCTCGCCCCGTTGGTCCTCCTGGCCCTCGTGTCGGCCGGCCTCCTCGCCATCCGGGCCCTGGTGCGCCTCGTCCGGGGGGCCACCGGCTCACGGGGTGTCGTCACCCCGGACAGGGACGTGCGGGCCCATTCCCCGGGTGCCTCCTCGATCCGGGTGCCGGGCACCGCGCCGGACGCCGGAGCCGGCGGCGGCGCCCGGGCCACCGACGTGCCGGCGGCCGCCGGCGTCCGTCGACCGGGGACGGCGCCAGGGACCGGACCGGCGTGGTCCCGGCCGTGGTACCAGTCCCGCACCGCCGTCCTGGTGGCCGCCGTCGTCCCGCCGCTGGCCATCGTGACCCTCGTCCAGTTCGCCAAGGGCGGCTACCTGCTGGCGTACCTCCCGGGCGCGGTCATCGCCCTCCTCCTGGTACCCGCCGCGCTCCTGGGTGACCGCGTCGGACGACGCGGATCGCGTACGCCGCCCCGGTCCGCCGGCGCCCGGGTGTGGCTGGTGGTGGCGTCCCTCGCCGTGATCGCCGTCGGCGGGCTCGGGGTGGTCCGCTTCCTGTACGGGACCGGCGTGCTCCCGGGAGCGCCGTCCATGGGCTCCCACGGGCCGTGGCTGACCCAGGCCCGGTACCAGGCCCCCTACGCCGACACGAGGGCCGCCATCCGGTCGGCCGACGCCGTCGACGGCGCGCTGGCCGGCATCGCCCCCGAGGTCCGACCGGGACGGGACGTCGTGGTGATCGATTCGGTCGACGGGGGGAGCGCCTTCTACCGCAACGCCGGGTGGGAGCTGCCCCTCGACCGGGTGGCCTTCGTCGAGCCCGGGACCGCCATCTACAACGAGCGGTTCGGATCCCTCTTCTACACCTCGGCGCAGACGGTGCCGGTGGGCGTGGGTGGCACCGTGCTCCTGATCGCACCGCCCGACCTGCCGGGCCTGGCGCGGCTCGCCGGCCGGGTGCAGGCCGTCCGGGTCACCCGCGACGGACGCATCGGTGACTACCTGGTGTGGCGGGTCTCGCCGGGAGCCTCGATCCTGGGCGTCCGCGTGGTCGCCGAACCCGGCCGACGACCGCTCGGCGCCGGCATCCAGGGCTGACGCCGCCCTGACGCCGCCCTGACGTCGCCGGCATCCGGCCCCAGCCCGGTCGCGGCGCCGCTCCGGGCGTGCACGCCTTCACCCCGCGCCACCCGCCGCGCCGCCCGCCCGACCACCGAGTCGACGAACGCGGCGTAGCGGTCGATCACGTGGGGCCACCGGAAGCGGGCGTCGACGTACGCACGGCCGCGGGCGCCCAGGGTGGCCGCGAAGCGGGTGTCGCCCACGAGGCGGTCGACGACCACCTCGAACTCGCCGTACCCGTCGAAGGTGAGCCCGCCGCCCGAGCGTCGGCAGTGTTCCACCGTCGCCCCGCAGGCGGCGTTGACGAGCACCGGCGTCCTGGCACTCCACGCCTCCGCCACCACCAGCGAGAACGCCTCCCACGGCGACGGGGACACGAGGGCCGCGGCCCCGGCCAGGAGGGCCCACTTCGTGTGGTCGGACACGGGGCCCGGCACGACCACGTCCGGGTGCGCCTCCGGGGCGTCGACCACCGGGCCGGCGAGCACGAGGCGCAGGGGACCGGGGTGCCGCTCCTTGTAGCGGGCGAAGTACCGGGCCAGCAGCGTCGTGCCCTTGTGGCTGTCCACCCGGCCGAGGCACACCAGGTAGGGACCGTCGGGGACCGGACCGGGGTCGCCCTCCCCTGCTCCCGCCCCACCGTCGGGATCGTCGGGATCGTCGACGCCCAGACCGAGCAGGAGCTGGTGGTGGCTGGCCACCGGGAACGTGCGCTCGACCAGGTGCCGCTCCGCCGAGGTCTGGAAGACCAGCGCATCGGCGGCGGCGAACACCCGGGGGAAGACGGGCAGGTGGAGCGCAGGTTCGTCGTGGGCGGCCGGGTGCAGGATCGTGGGCACGGCCACCCGGTCGATGACCCGCACGGTCGGATGGTACAGGTACGGGTAGAACGCCATGGCGTCCCCGTCCCACCGTCGTGCCGCGTCGGCAAGCTCCGGGGTGACGGGACCCTGCAGGTCGACCCACCGCTCGGCGTCGGCCTCCGATGCCGACGCGGGATCGGCCAGGAGGGCCGCCGACAGGGGGTGGAACGACGGGTCGCGTCCGGCCGCCGACCGGAATCTCCTGACCCGCACGCCGTTGACCGTCGACTCCCCCTCGGGATACACGTCGTCCCAGGTGACGAAGTCGTCGGCACAGGACGTGAGCACGTCCACGTCCCATCCCCGCAGCGCGACGAGGTGCTCGGCCAGGAGCCGGGCCGCCGTCTCGGCGCCGCCGATGATCTCCGTCCCGTACCTGGGCACGACGAAGGCCAACCTCATCGGCGCCTCGCCGGCACCATCCGACGCCGGGCGGCGCATGAGGTCACGCGGCGCAGGCGCCCTCGAGGGCGGCGACGAACCCGTCCTGGACCCGCGGGAGCGCGAACCGGTCGACGCGCTCGGCGGCGGCGGCGGCCAGCTCGTCACGCAGGTGGGCGTCCCCCACCACACGGTGGATCGCCGCCGCCACACGGGCGGGGTCCTTGTCCGGCAGGATCAGACCGGCCTGGGCCACCGTCTCGGGGACGGCGGTGCTCACGTAGGACACGATCGGGAGCCGGTGGTACATCGACTCCAGCAGCGGGACGCAGAAGCCCTCGTGGTTGGACAGGCAGAGGAAGACGTCGCATCCGTCGTAGTACGCGATCAGCTCCTCGTGGGTCACGGAGCCGGCCATGTCCACGGCGTCGGCCAGGCCCAGCTCGGCGGCGAACCGCAGCACGGCGTCGCGGTACTCCTCGCTGATGGCGCCCCCCACGATGTGGAGCCGGGCGTCGGGGTCGTACAGGCGGCGGTAGGCGGCCAGCGCCTTCACCAGGTCGTGCTGGCCCTTGTGGGGCGAGACCTTGCCGACGAACAGCAGGTCGGCGCCGCCGAGCGCCCGACGCCGGGCGAGCCGGTGGGCCAGGGCGGGATCGGGCGAGCCGGTGAAGTCCTCGGGGTCGATCAGCAGGGGCACCGTGGCCGTGGAGCGGTAGCCGGCGTCGCGCAGCTCGCGCTCGTTGAATCCCGAATCCGCGATGGCGAACTCGGTGACCGGGGCCAGGTCCCGGAGCTGGGCCCGTCCCCAGCGGACCTCCTCGCCCACGGCCGGGATCCACGCCTCGAGCAGGTCGGCGGGCGTGATGTTGTGGTAGTTGACGAACTTCCGCTCGGGGCGGTCCCGGAAGATGTCGGCCACGCCGCTCCCGATGGACAGCTGGTACAGGAGCACGCGGCCGGCGCTCGGGTGGTCCCCGATCCGGGTGATCGGGTAGCCCTCGTCCAGCCGGTCGGGCGTGGCCGTGCCGTAGTAGATGTCGGAGCGGTAGCCACGGGCCCGGAGCAGGTCCCGCAACTGCATCACGTGGCCGCCGATGGCGTCGCGGCTGGCCAGGGTCGGGATCACCTGGTCGATCCTGGAGACGGCGGTCACGCCGTCGATTCCTCCCAGCCCGGGAGGGCGGACGGCACGAATTCGGCGCCCACCGCCGGGACCTCCCCGGTGTGGCCCTGGCCACGCAGGCGGAAGCTGATGTCGGGCAGGAGCCGCACCCGGCCGGTCGACCGCCCCGGGTTGGCCACCTCGAACTTGGTGACCTGGTCCTTCCAGTCGAAGATGGCCGTGTCGGTGGCGCTGCGCACGCCGACGCTCACCGAGTAGGTCCCGTCCAGCAGCGGGACCTCGGGGAAGTGGAACCGCACGATGCCGCCTCCCTCGGGTACCTCTACGGCGCACATGGGGTCGTCGGGGTCCGAGGCGAAGACCAGCTCGTTCTTGTCGTCGTGGATGGCGATCGTGGCCATGCCGTTGGGCACCGGCGCCAGGCTGTCGACGTCGGCGGTGATGGTCAGGGACTCGCCCGGATAGAGGTGCATCCGCTCACCACTGCCACCGTGCTCCGCATGGACGGCCCCGATCGCCAGCACGTTGCCCTCGATGCCCCCCGACTCCGAGCCGTCGAGCGTGCCGACACCGAGGAGGTCGGCGAGGAAGACCCGGATGGCGTCGCCGGGTTCGTCGATCGTGATGACCCGGCCGTGGTTCATCACCATGGCCCGCGAGCAGTTCTGACGCATGACGTCGGTGGAGTGGCTCACCACCAGGATGGTCCGCCCCTCGCGCTGGAACCGCTTCACATGGTCGAGGCACTTGCGCTGGAACGAGGCGTCACCGACCGCCAGCACCTCGTCGACCAGGAGCACGTCGGGCTCCACGTTGACGGCCACCGCGAAGCCGAGCCGGACGTACATGCCCGACGAGTAGAACTTCACCTGGTTGTCGATGAACTCCTCGAGCTCGGCGAAGGCCACGATGGCGTCGTAGCGCTTGTCGATGTCGGCCCGCGAGAGTCCGAGGAGCGAGCCGTTGAGGTAGATGTTGTCCCGGCCCGAGAGGTCGGGCTGGAATCCGGCGCCCAGTTCGAGCATGGCGGCCAGGCTGCCCCGCACCCGGATCTCACCGGTCGTGGGCTTCAAGATCCCGGCGATGCACTTGAGCAGCGTCGACTTGCCGCAGCCGTTCCTCCCGACGATGCCGAACGTCTCGCCCTGCATGATGTCGACGTTGACGTCCCGCAGCGCCCAGAAGGGCGTGTACGGGTTCTTGCCGCCCTTGATGATCCGTTCCTTGAGCGACGTGTGCTTCTCCGTGTAGAGCCGGAACTGCTTGGAGATGTCCTTGATCTCGATCGCGGTGGACATCGGTCAGAGCTCCTCGGCGAAGTTGCCCTCGAGCCGCCCGAAGACGACGAGGGAGAGCAGGAAGAGGCCGATGCCCACCACCAGGACGATCCCGAGGAGCCCGGCGTAGTCCGCCACCCCCCAGTTGGGGAGCACGTGGGTGACGGCATTGCTGGGATTGTTCTTGGCGGCGATGTACGACGTCTTGCCGTAGATCGCCCGTTGGAAGGTCATCACCACCGGGGTGACCGGGTTGCACAGGTAGAGGTACTTGACCCAGAGGAACGAGGGATGGCTGCTGACCGTCTGGGAGATCTGCCCGTAGGTGTAGACGATCGGCGTCCCCCAGAACCAGGCCATCATCAGCACCTCGGTGAGGTGCTGGGTGTCCCGGAGGTAGACGTTCACGGCCGACAGGAAGATGGACACCGCCGCGGTGAAGACCATCAGCGCCAGCAGGGCCAGGGGCAGCAGCGGGACGTAGGACCAGGCCGGCGTCACCTGGAAGCCGACGAGGAAGGCCAGGAGCACCACCAGCTGGATGGTGAAGAGGACGAGGGAGACCCCCACGGTCGACATCGCCAGCAGCTCACGGGGGAAGGCGACCTTCTTGATGATGCCGGCCTTGCCCACCACCACCGTCGTCGAGCCCAGGGCGGAGTTGTTGAAGAGGTTCCACGCCAGGAGTCCGCAGAACAGCCAGATGGCGAAGTACGGCTGCTGGGTCCGGGCGATGATCTTGAAGACGGCGTAGTAGATGGCCAGCACCAGTGCCGGGTTGAGCATCGACCAGGCGTAGCCGAGCACCGACTCCTTGTACTTGACCTTGAGCTCCGTGCGCGTGAGCAGCAGGAGCAGGTCGCGGTTGCGCCACAGGTCGCGCAGCCGCTGGCCCAGCTGGACCTTGCCGTTGACGATCGTGATGCGGTCGTTGCTCTGACCCGGCACGAACCGGGTGCTGCCCCCGATGACGGTGGGTCGCTCCGGTTCCGGATCCGAATCGGCGGACGCCGGCTGGTCGATGCCGAGCGCCATCAGGTGGCGGACCGCGCGCCGGTCGACGGAACCTGCATGGCGTCCTTCTGGATCACCTCGTCGATGAACCCGTACTCGCGGGCCTCCTCGGCGGTGAACCACCGGTCGCGGTCGGAGTCGGCCTCGATCCGCTCGACGGGCTGACCCGTGTGGAAGGCGATCCGCTCGGCCAGCATGCGCTTCAGGTAGATGATCTGCTCCGCCTGGATGGCGATGTCGGACGCCTGGCCCTGCATCCCACCCGAGGGCTGGTGCATCAGGATCCGGCTGTGGGGAAGGGCGAACCGCTTGCCCGGGGTGCCGGCACACAGGAGGAACTGGCCCATCGACGCCGCCAGGCCGATGCAGATGGTGCGGACGTCGCAGTTGACGTACTGCATCGTGTCGTAGATGGCGAGGCCGTCGGTGACCGATCCACCCGGCGAGTTGATGTACACCGAGATGTCGCGTTCCTGGTTCTCGGCCTCGAGCAGGATCAGCTGCGAACAGACGAGGTTCGCCGTGTTCTGGTCGATGGCCGACCCGATGAAGACGATGCGCTCCTTCAGCAGCCGCTGGAAGATGTCCGATCCGGGCCCGACGTCGGCTCCGGACTTCATCTCGACCGATCCGGAGGACAGGGCGGACAGGGAGGCGGACGACGGCACGAGTGGGGAATCCATGAGGGATGAGCCTAGTGGCTGGAGGGTTCCCGAGGACGCAGGGGGGCGCCCTCCACACCGGGTGCCGCGACGCCCGTGGCACCCGCCGCCACGCCCCGCAACACCGCCACCAGGTCCGATCCCGCGTGCCCGAGGCCCAACGCCTCGATCCGGGCCCGTCCGGCGACGACCAGCGACCGGCGGCGGTCGGGGTCGGCCAGCAGCCCGGCGACGGCGTCGGCCACCGCCCGCGGCCCCTTGCGCCCGAGGAGCACGCCGGCGTCGCCGACCACCTCGGCCACCGCCCCGGCGTCGTAGGCCACCACCGGCAGCCCCTGGGACATCGCCTCCGCCAGCGGGACCCCGAAACCCTCGTGCTCGGACAGCATCACCAGGACGTCGGCCGCCGCGTACCGGGCGGCCAGCTCGCCGGGGGTGAGGCGTGTGGTGAACTCCACGGCCGCCGACAGCCCCAGGTCGGCGGCGTAGCGCCGGAGCGCGGCGGCGTAGTGCGGCTCGGTCGGGGCTCCGACGATGGTGAGGTGGGCCTGGGGTGACGACGTCGCCCGGGCCACGAAGAGTGCGGCGATCGTCTCGTGGTGGGCCTTGTTCGGTGCCAGTCGGCCCACCGACAACCACCACGGACCGCCGGCCGCCGCCCGTCGGGCGAGGGTGGCGGCGGCGACCGGGTCGGGCTCCACCGGCGGGTCGGGCACGTTGGCCACGGGCACCACCTGCGTCGCCCGGCAGCCGGCGGCGCGCAGCTCGGCGGCGTCGAACGCCGACACCCCGATGCCGAGCGCGCTCCGCGGGGCCAGCTCGCCCAGCTCGCGTACCGCCGCCTCCTGACTCCGGGCGATGACGTTGTTCCAGCGGGCGAAGTAGGGAGCCGGTGTGAGGCTGTGGTAGTTGAGCACCACCGGCTCGCGGCGTTCGGCGAGCCACCGGGTCATGGCCGAGCGGGTGGCGACCTGGTAGACGAGGACGTCGCCGGGCACGGCGTCGCGCTCGTAGTCACGGTAGGGCCTGGTCTCGTCGACCGTGTCCGGATCGGGCAGCTCCGTGTAGACGCGCGAGGGCACACCCTCGGCCACCAGGAGGTCCCGGAGCGTCCGGGTGTGCTCCCCCACCGCGTCCCGGCGGTGGAGCATGGGCACGAAGAGGTGGATCCCCGGACCCGTCATCGGGGCCTCCGGGCGACGACGGCGTGCGCCGTCCCGGAGCCGGCGAGGTGGACCTCGACATCGACCAGTCCGAGGTGGTCCAGCACCAGCGCCCACGTGTCGGGATGGAACGGCCGCCCCGGCGACAGGTCGCGGACGGGTGGCACGAGTGCGGCGTCCCATGCCGACTGGTCGGTCACGACCAGGACCACGGCCCCCCCGGGCGCCAGGACGCGCGACGCCCCCGCGACGAGGGCGACCTTCCCGGTCGACCCCTCGCGGTCGACGCCGCCCGACAGGACGACGCCGGACCGGGAGGCGACGGCCAGCCGGTCGAGGTGGTCCACGACGTCATCCGCCGTGACCCGCACCTGTCCCGGGCGTCCGGGCAGGTCCTGGCGCAGGGACCAGACCGTCGCCATGCGGGGGTCGACGGCGTCGACCTCGACCCCCGATCCGGCCAGGGCGTCGAGGACGCGGCGATCGCCCAGCTCACCCACCACCACCGGCAGTCCGGACGGATGGGCCACCCACGACGGGACGTCCCCGGCCCACGCCGAGACGTCCGGCACCGGTACGGCCAGCTCGGCCGGGCGGAGACCCAGGGGATCGGAGGCGGCCTCGAGACGCTCGACGCGTGCCGCCAGGAACCGGAGTGCGTCGAACACGGCCGAGTCGGGCGGCACCGAGCGACGCAGGTCGTCCACGATCCGCTGCGAGTACTCGGTGAGCTCCTGGGCCAGCGTGGTGATGACGTCGCCGAGCACGCGCTCGCCGGCCTTGGCCCCGCGACCCCGGTCCCACAGGTCGGCCGGCAGCCCCCGCCACGGTTCCACCCAGGTGCCCCGCTCCTCGGGTGACGACAGGCGGCGCATGGCGTCGTCGAACCCCCACCGGACCGACCCGGCGGGCGCGAGTCGTTCGAAGGACTCGAGGAGCTCCCGTTCGTCCGCGGGCAGTTCCGCCCCGCCGGCACCGGCCCCGACCATCCCGCCGGCCCCGGCCGCGTCGGGCGTGCCGGCCCCCGGAGCCACCGTCCGCTCCTCCTCAGCCATCGCTCCCGCCTTCCCGGATGTAGGGGATCCCGCCGACGGGGACCCCGAGCCTCGCCGTGCCCAGCGACGTCGACCGCCCACGGGCCACCACCTCGGTGAGGAACGCCGTGTACCGGTCGATGATGGCAGGCCACGAGAAGTTGCGGCGCGTGTAGCCCCGCCCGGCCTCGCCCAGGGCGGACCGCAGTCCGGGATCGCCGGTCAGCCGGTCGACCGTCGCCTCGAAGCTCCGGTACGAGTCGAACCACAGCCCGCCGCCGGAACGGGTGCAGTGCTCCATCGTGGCCGCGCACGCCCCGTTCACCAGGACGGGCACCCCGAGGGTCCACGCCTCGAGCACCACCAGCGAGAACGACTCGTAGGCGGAGGGGGTCACCATCGCCCGGGCGTCACCGAGGATGTCCCACTTGTCCGCCTCGGACACCGTCCCGGTGACGACGATGTCGGCGTGGTCGGGCGACTTGGCCGACACGGGACCCACGAAGGCCATGGCCAGGTCGCCCGGACGACGGGCCTTGTACTCGGCGAAGTAGTCCGCCAGCATGCCGCAGCCCTTGTGCTCGTCCACCCGGCCGAGGTAGCAGAGGTACGGGCGGCCGCCGAGCCCCAGGACGTCCCCGCCGGCACGACCCGCGCCGGCCGGCTCGTTCACCCCGAGACCGAGCACCGTCTGGGGACGTGCGCCGATGTGGAACACGTCTTCCATGAGGGCCCGCTCCGCACGCGTGTGGTACACGAACCCGTCGATCTCACGGAAGCTGCGGCGGAACGCCGACAGGTACAGGGCCGGCTCGTCGTGTGCGGCCGGATGGAGCACGACCGGGGCACGGGAGACGGCGATGGCGTCCACCGTGGTGGCGAACAGGTAGGGGTAGCAGGCGACGACGTCGGCGTCGGCGTCCGCCACGGCGTCGACGAGCCCGGGGCACATCGGGCCGTTGAGGGCGATCCACCGTCGGGCGTCGGCCAGCGACGCCGCCTGGGGTGCCACCCGGAGCCTGCCGTCGAGTTCGAAGTAGTCCAGCGTGCGGCGGGCCACGGTCGGGAAGCGCCGGACGGTGACCCCGTTCAGCACGGACGTGCCCGCAGCCTCGGTGTTCTCCCAGGTGAGGTGGTCCAGCGAGCAGCTGGTCAGCACCTCGACCTCCCAGCCGGGACGGGTGCAGAGCCGCTCCGCCAGCATGCGGGCGGCGGTCTCGGCGCCGCCGATGACCTCGGTGCCGTAGCGCGGGGTGACGAAGGTGAGCTTCACGCCACCACCCCGGCGCCCGCCGCCACGCGGCCCAGCACCTCGACGAACCGCGCCCGCGTGGTGGAGGCGGCGAAGGCACCCAGCCGGCGTCGGCCGGCCGCGGCGAGCAGGCCGGCCAGCTCGGGGTCGCGCCGCACCCGGTCCACGGCGGCGGCCACCGTCGCCGGCCGCGCCGTGTCCAGCAGCAGCCCGGCGTCGCCCAGGGTCTCCCCCACCGCCCCGGCATCGAGGGCCACGACCGGCGTGCCGGCCCGCATCGCCTCCAGCAGCGGGATGCAGAAGCCCTCGTGCCGCGACAGGCAGACGAACACGTCGGCGTCCTCGTACCAGGCCGCCAGCTCACCGGGCGTCAGCGCCTCGCCGTGCAGCACGGCGTCGCCCAGGCCCAGCTCCTCGGCGAAGGCGAACACGGCCGTGGCGTAGTCCGGGGTGACCGTCGGTCCCACGAGGTGGAGGCGGGCCCGGGGGTCGTAGAGGCGGCGGTAGCACCACAGCGCGCCGACCAGGTGCTCGTGCCCCTTGTTCGGAGACATGCGCCCCACGAAGAGGAGCACGGTGGCGCCGCCGTGCCGTGCCGCCAACCGGCCGAGCTCCCGCCGGTCCACGGCGCCACCGGCGCCCTCCAGGTCGACGAGGATGGGGACGACCTCGGTGGACGGGCAGCCCAGCTCGGCCAGCTCCCGGGCGTTGAACGCCGAGTCGGCGATCCCGAGCACCGCATGCGGGGCGAGCTCGGCCACCTGCCTGCGGGCGAGGGCCACCTTGGCCGTGGTGTGCTCCTCCCATCCGGCGTAGAACGACTCCGGCGTGACGTTGTGGTAGTCGAGCACGAGGGGCTCGGACCGCCCGAGGAGGAACTCGGCCACCGGGGACGAGGTGCCCAGCTGGTAGAGGAGGATGTCCCCGGGGCGGGCCACGCGCGGGGTACTCCTCGAAGTAGGCGGCCTCGTGGCGGAGCTCGTCGTGGGCGGCCTCGACGTAGATGTCGGAGTCCCAACCGGCGGACCGCAGGGCGTCCCGCAGTGCCAGGGTGTGGTCACCTGTCGCATCCCGGGGCAGGAGCGCCGGCACGAACTGGTGGACGGCGGTCACCGCTCCCGCGTGGCGACCACGAGGTACTCCGTCGGCCCGAGCAGCAGGTCGTTCAGCGCGTCGATGGCGGCGTTCACGGCGTCGGCCCCCGCGGCGCCGGCGCCCACGCGGGCCAGGGTGCGATCGGTGCCACCGGTGGTGGGCTCGGCCACCGCGAAGCCGCGTGCCGCCAGCAGGTGCGCCCACGTCTCGGCGTGGAGGGGACGGCCCGGGGCGAGGTCCCGCACCACCGGTGCGACCGAGGCGGCCCAACCCTCGGGTGTCGCCGAGTGCAGGGCCAGGACACCGCCCACGGTCAGTCGGGAGGCGACCAGTTCGAGCAGGCGCTCGCGCTCGTTGGGGCGGAGCCACTGGACCGAACCCGTGAGCACGATGCCCCCGAGGGCCTCGCCGGCCACCACGCCGAGATGGCTGACGACCCCTTCCGCCCGCACGTCGAGACCGCGGGCGAGCGCCGGCTCCAGCGCCAGGTCGGAAGGGTCCACTCCGTAGGCGTCGACCCCGGCGGCGGCCAGGGCGTCGAGCAGGGCACCGCCTCCGCAGTCGGCGACCACCACGCGGTCGTGCACGCCGGACAGGGCGTCCACGGCGGCCGACGACCACCACGCGTCGTCCGCTCCGACCGCCGGGACCGCATCGACCGGAAGGTCCGGGGACCGCTGCGTCTCGACCGCGGCCTCCAGATCCTCGAGGTGGTCGACCACGACGTGGAACATCCGCGACACCGACCAGGCGAACTTGACGATCTGGGCGACGACGAAGTTCATGTACCAGCCGAGGCCCTTGCGGATCAGCCGCTTCACGTAGCTGCCGACCGCCTTGTTGGACGCCGTCGGGACGGCGATGTCCACGTAGGCCGAACCGTCGACCAGGGTCAGCGTCTCGCGGAGCCGGGCCCTGCCCTGCAGGCCGACGGGCGAGAATTCCAGGAACAGTTCGTCGAGCTCGGCCTCGAGGCCGGCGGGCAGGTCGCCCGAGGCGCGGCGGCGACGGACCTCGGCGTCGATCTCGGCCATCACCTCGTCGAGGTACCGGACCCGGGCGGCGGCGTCGGCGGCGTCGGCCGCGTCCCCGGACCCGGGCTCCGGATCCGGGGAGGTCGGACCGGAGGGGGCGGGTCCCGTGGCCGATCCGGGCGGCGTGGACGCGTCGGGGGTGGCGGACGACGGTGAGGAGGACGAGGTCGGCACAGGGCGACTATAGCCAGGGGTCCCCGGTGCCCCGTGAGCCCCCGCCGCACCGTCGGGCCTCGGTAGGCTGCCTGCACGCGGGCGTGGCGGAATCGGCAGACGCGCCGGGTTTAGGTCCCGGTCCCTTCGGGGGTGGAGGTTCGAATCCTCTCGCCCGCACGCTCCCGCCACGGTGGGGCCGACCGGCGGGCTCCCGGAGGCGGGCTCCCGGAGACGGCACCCGCGGGACGCCATGCCCGGCGACGCGACCCCGGCGACGCGACCACCGGAGACGGGACCCCGGCGCCGCGGGAGGGACGGGTGGTGGGCGGAGCGGTGGCGGCGGCGGACCCGGAGGTGTTCACTGGGGTCCGTGCCGCTCACCGGAGAGTACGAACCGAGTCCACAGCAGTGGGTCCGCGACCAGGTCGCCCTGTACGAGTCGTCGGGTGGGACCGACGGGACCACCCTGCTCGACACCGGCCTGCCGGTGGTGATCGTCACCCACCGCGGCGCGGTGTCGGGCGCCGTGCGCAAGACCCCGCTGATGCGCGTCGAGCACGACGACGTCTACTGCCTCGTGGCCTCGCAGGGCGGTGCGCCCACCGACCCCGCCTGGTACGCCAACCTGACGGCCGATCCGCACATCGAGCTCCAGGACGGTCCCGAGCGCGGCGACCGGGTGGTGCGCGAGGTCGAGGGCGACGAACGTGCCACGTGGTGGGAACGGGCCGTCGCGGCCTACCCCCCGTACGCCGAGTACCAGGACCGCACCGACCGGGTCATCCCCGTGCTGGTGGCCGAGGTCGCTCCGGACTGACCGGCCCCGGGTCGCGGTCGGACCACCCGGGAGGCGGCACCGCCCGACACGGACGCGGCGCGCCGTCCGTCTTGCGGCGGGAGTGGCTTTCGGCCATGCTTCCCCGGTTCCGCCGCAACGTCCACGCGGGCGGTCCGACGGAGGACCGCCGGTCGACGGTGGACCGCATCGTCCCACGAAGGCAACGAACCAGCTCCGGACCGAACCGGTCCAGGACCAATCCAGGAGGACACCATGGGAATGCTCGACGGCAAGGTCGCCATCGTCACCGGCGCGGGCCGGGGGATCGGACGTGAGGAGGCACTCCTGCTGGCCTCGGAGGGCGCCAAGGTGATCGTCAACGACGTCGGCGCGTCCCTGCAGGGCGAGGGCGGCGACAAGCACCCGGCGGAGGAGGTCGTCGAGCTCATCCGGGCGGGCGGGAGCGACGCCGCCGTCAACTCGTCGGACGTCAGCTCGTGGGAGGGGGCGAAGGCCCTGGTCGACCAGGCCGTCGACACCTTCGGCCAGCTCGACATCCTGGTCAACAACGCCGGCATCCTCCGCGACAAGATGTGCTTCAACATGGAGGAGTCCGACTGGGACGACGTGATCCGCGTCCACCTGAAGGGCCACTTCGCCCCGGCCCACCACGCCGCCGTGTACTGGCGGGCCCGCGCCAAGGCCGGCGAGGACGTCACCGGACGCATCATCAACACGTCCTCGGAGGCGGGGCTCTTCGGCAACGCCGGACAGGCCAACTACTCCTCGGCGAAGGCGGGCATCGCCTCCCTCACCTGGGTGCTGGCCCGCGAACTGGGACGCTACGGGATCACCTGCAATTCGATCTCGCCGCGTGCCCGCACCCGGATGACCGAGAACCTCTTCGGCGAGATGGCCAAGGCCGACGGCGGGTTCGACAAGTTCGACCCGCGCAACGTCGCCCAGCTCGTGACGTTCCTCGCCACCGACGAGGCCGCCGACATCAGTGGGCAGAATTTCGTCGTCTACGGCGGGGACATCTGGGCCATGGGCGGCTTCCATGCGGTCGGCGAACTGCACCGCGACTCGATGTGGACGCCGGCCGAGCTCGCCGCGGCCAAGGGTGAACTGTTCAAGGACGTCTCCTCGGGCGTGCCGCCGTTCAGCCTGGCGTGAGCCCGGGCGGCCCGCCCGGCCCGCCCGGCCCGCCCGGCCCGTCCGACCGCACCCCGCCCGGACCCGGTCGTCCCCGGTCGACCGGGTCCGGGCGCGCCGCGGAGCGACCGAGCACCAGGTCGGCGATCCGACCCTCGGCGCCCACCACGGTGCCGTCGTAGACCACCCGGCCCTTGGCGAGCACCACCACGTCGTCCGACAGGGCCAGCGCCCGGTCCACGTGCTGCTCGACGAGCAGGAGCGACGTGCCCGAGGCGAGGACCCGTTCGAGGGCCGCGTAGACCTCGTCCACGACCACGGGGGCCAGGCCGAAGGACAGCTCGTCGACCACGAGCAGGGACGCCTCGAGCACGAGGACACGGGCCAGCGCGAGCATCCGCTGCTCGCCACCCGAGAGCGTCCCCGCCGACTGGCTCCGGCGGTCGGCCAGCCGCGGGGAAGGCGCCGTACGCCCGGTCGAGGGCGTCGCCCAGTCCCTTGCGACCGAGGGCCCGACGGAACGACAGCATGAGGTTCTCCTCGACGGACAGCGAGGCGAAGACCGACCGACCCTCCGTGAGCTGGCACAGGCCGAGGCGGGCGATCTCGTAGGCGTGCAGCCCGGTGAGGTCCCGG
The DNA here is from genome assembly GCA_963814655.1 of uncultured Acidimicrobiales bacterium. GTDB lineage: Bacteria > Actinomycetota > Acidimicrobiia > Acidimicrobiales > RAAP-2 > Bog-756. The sequence goes on from CAWFDU010000002.1 coordinate 191,809, forward strand.
CCGTCGAAGTGGATCGTCCCCGAGGTGACCGGTACGAGTCCCGACACCACCCGGGCCACCGTCGACTTGCCGGCCCCGTTGGCCCCGACCAGGGCCAGGGCCCGGCCGCGGTGCAGGCAGAACGACACGTCGAAGAGCGCCTCGTAGGGTCCGTAGGCGGCGCAGACGCCGTCCAGTTCGAGCAGCGGCCCGGTCATTCGGCCGTGCCCAGGTAGGCGAGCCGGACCTTCGGGTCGGCCAGGACGTCGTCGACCGCGGCCGGAGGCCAGCACCCTGCCGAAGTTCAGCACGTACAGGCGGTCGACCGTCTCCTCGACCAGGGCCAGGTCGTGCTCGACGAGGATGACCGCCACCCCGGTGCTGGCCCGGGTCTCCCCGAGGATCCGGGCCAGTCGCTCCGTGTCCTCGGCGTCGAGTCCCGAGGAGGGCTCGTCCAGCATCAGGAGCCGGGGAGACCCCATCATCGCCCTTCCCAGCTCGACCAGCCGCGCGTGGCCCAGGTCGAGTGCGTCGACGGGCCGTCCGGCCAGGTCGCCCAGGCCCAGCAGCTCGAGGACCTCCTCGACGTGCTGGAGCTCGCCCGGGGTGGGACCTCCCCGGTGGAGCAGATCCCGCCAGATGCGCACGGTGCCGCTGGCCGCCTGCTCGGCCACCAGGAGGTGGTCGGCGACGGTCATCCCCTCGAACAGCTCCATGCGCTGGAAGGTGCGGCCGATCCCCAGCCGACAGCGCTTCCACACCGGCAGGCGGTCGATGCGGCGGCCGTCGAAGTGCGACCGTCCCCTCGTCGGGATGCTCCAGGCCGAACAGGCAGTTGAAGAGCGTGGTCTTCCCGGCGCCGTTCGGACCGACGATCCCGACGGACTCACCGGAGCCGACCTCGAGATCCACGTGGTCCAACGCCACGACGCCACCGAAGCGCTTGGTGATCCCCGGACACGACCAGGAGGCTGCCGGCCTCGGTCATCCCGCCCCCTCGCCCACCACCTCGCGGGCCGGTCGCCCGCCGGGAGCGGCCCGTCCCGGTGGCGCCAGGTGACGGCGTGCGACGGCGGCGATCAGGCCCGCCCGGCCAGGTAGTCGAGGAAGCCTTCGGGATGCCGCGTGTAGCTGAGGGTGGCCAGGCCGAACAGCACGGCCACGAGGCCGGCGTAGCGCGACGGGAGGGTGGTGACGGCCACCTGGAGCGTGGTGTAGACGATCCCGGCCACCACCGCCCCCGCGATCGACCCGAGGCCGACGATGGCCACCACCACGAGCAGCACCGCGGAGATCTGGTAGTTGAAGTCGTTGGCGGACAGCGAGCCCTCGAGGGAGCCGAACAGGGCACCGCCGACCCCGGCCAGCGCGGCCGACAGCGCGAACACGATGACGCGGAGGCGGTAGACGTCGATGCCGACCGCCGTGGCCGCCAGCTCGCTCCCCCGCATGGCCGCCAGGTACCGCCCCATGGTGCCGTCGCCGATCAGCTTCACCACGCCCGCGGCACCGGCGAGGACGACCAGGGACAGCACGAAGAAGGGTTTGGCGGCGGCGAAGCTGACCGGGCCGGCCGAGGGGCGAGGCAGGGTCACCCCGCTCGCCCCGTTCCCGATCCACGCGTTGGGGAACAGGATGTTGTCCGCCAGTAGGGCGAAGGCCAGGGTGGCCAGGGCCAGCGGCAGACCGGCGAGGCGGAGGGTCGGCACGGCCACCACCACCCCCAGCCCCGCGGCCAGCAGTCCCCCGGCCAGCATCCCGAGCACGATCGGGAGCCCGATGTGGTTGGCCAGCTGTCCGGCCATGAACCCGCCGAGACCGGCGAAGGTGGCCTGGCACAGCGAGATCTGGCCGGTCATCCCGGTCAGCAGGGTCAGCGACAGGAAGATGACGGCGAAGGCGATCCCCTGGTTCATGGTCAGGCGCCAGTCCGGAGGCACCCAGGTCAGCGCGGACACGATGGCGACGAGGGCCACCACCCAGGCCGCCGTGGCCGTCGGGCGGCGGGTGAGGACGTCCGCCCGGGAGCGCGTCGCCCCGCGGTCCAGTCGCCGGTGCCACACGCCGACGGCACCGACGGACCCCGCCGAGGCGGTCAGGGCGGTCGCGGACCGGAAGCCCTGCGTCGCCCGCTCCACGGCGGACGAGGGCGGATCGCAACCCGACAGCGGATCGTCGAGCTGCCGTTCGCGGACGAAGGGGAGGAAGATCAACAGCACCACGAAGGGCAGCGAGGGTCGGAGTCCGTCGGCGATGACCCCGGCGGGCAGGTAGCCGGCGACGACCTGCTGCGCGACCCCGAGGCCCAGGCCACCCGCCAGGGCGAGCGGCAGACTGGAGAAACGGCCGACCACGGCGCCGGCGACGCCCCACACCAGCAGGACGGTGAAGTTCTGGGGATCCAGCTGCGAGTAGAGCGGAGCCAGCAGGACGCCGGCCAGTGCGGCCATGACGCTCGACAGGATCCAGGCGAAGGCGCTGACCCGACCGGCGTTGATGCCGGCCAGTTCCGTCATCCGCGGGCTCTCCACGACCGCCCGCATCTCGAGGCCCGACCGGCGAGAAGCGGAACAGCAGGACGAGGACGCCGACCACGACGACGGTGCTGGCCGAGATCGACAGCTCGAGTCCGCTGACCGGCACGGAGCCCAGGTGGAGGTAGACCCGCTGGGCGTCGCCGACGATCGCCGGAGGCGGGATCACCGGCTCCGAGCCCGCGATGATGAGCGCGAGCTGGGGAAGCGCCACCAGGAGCCCGAGGGACGGCACCAACTTGACCAGCGGTGACGCCGTGCGGATGCGGCGGAACAGCAGCCGGTCGAGCAGGACCCCGACGAGGGGCCCGAGCACCAGCACGGCGAGCACTGCCGCCGCCCATCGGGGCCAGCCGTCCTGGATGAGGGACACGTACGCCAGGGCGGACACGAAGGCCTGGGCACCGAACGCCAGGTTGAACACGCCCGACGCCTTGTAGGTCAGGACCAGGCCGACGGCCATCAGGGCGAAGACGCACCCGAAGGGTACGCCGGGCACCGCGTAGTCGAGGAACTGGGTCATCGGGCGGGCACCCCCGGCTGCAGGGGGAGCGTGGTCACCGTCACCGTCGAGGTGTGGAACCGTCCCGTCTGGTCGTAGCACGAGTAGACGCTGTCGGGCGTGGTGAACACCGGTACGAACTGCAGACCCGCGGGCCCGGACGTACGTCGTGCAGTCGAGCCCGCTGACGCCGGTGTGGGCGACCGTCCAGTTGACGGGTGGGTAGGCGCCGTCCGCGGTGAACGCGGTCAGCCGGTTGATGGCGCGCACCAGGGCGGTGCGGGTGACGTCGTTGCCGATGGCGCGGAGACCCGCGGTGAACAGGTCGGCACTGACCCAGCCGGCCAGCGCCGTCCCCGACGGGGTCGTGCCGGGCGCCCAGCGCTTCATGGCGGCGTTGAAGGCGTCGGTCCCCGGATAGACGCCGGGATCGAGCTGCGTCACCTCGAAGGGGGTCTGCTGCAACAGGAAGTAGACGCCCTGGTACGGCCGAGCGGTTGTGGGCGAGGATGCTCCGGTCGTAGCCGTCGAGCCAGAACTGCGTGGTCCCCCCCATGCCGTGCTGTTGGAGCGTCTGGGACAGCTTGATGTTCCCGGTCGAGTCCATGCACGTGGCCACGAAGTCGACCCCGGCCCGCTGCATCCGCGTGCACGTCGGCGTCCAGGGTCGCCGCCCCGTAGGGGATCGAGAAGTCGATGACCGGTGTGGCGATGTGGTACTTCTGCAGGCCCTTGACCACGGCCACACAGCCGCCCGACGACTGGGCCACGTTGTAGGCCAGGACGGCCGCGACGTGGCTGTGGGTCTGCTGGGCCACGTAGGCCACCTGCGGCATCGGCCGGCCCGGCTCCTGCACCGACCCCCCGGCACCGTACATGGTCGGACCCGCCCACTGGGCGTTGGTGTTCTCCTGGATCCCGAAGGTGGGCACCGCCTGGGACCGGAGGATCGACGAGCCGGTGAAGAACGGTGTGCCGACGCCCACGACCGCGAAGACCTTGGTCTGCACCAGGCGCTGGGCGGCGGCCGTGTCCCCCGAGGGAGAGGTCCCGTCGTCGACCAGGGGCGCATAGACGATCTTGCGACCGTAGACGCCTCCCGAGGCGTCGAGCTGGTCGAAGTAGACGGCGGCACCCGTCGTCACCGGGGCGAAGTCCGATGCCGCGAACCCGCTGAACGAGCCCATCGCCCCCACCCGGATCGACGTCGGGGTGACCCCGTCGGTGTCGCCGGCGTGGGTGACGGTGAGGACGGTGACGTTGGCGCACGACGCCAGCAGGGTCGACGGCGGCCACCGCCGTCACGAGGAGGGCGGCCGCACGGCCGGGCACCCGGCCGGTCCGGTGCGCACGCCGATGCCCTGGAACCACGGTCCTCCCCGGTGCTCGATCCGCCTGTCGGAGGTGCCCGTACGGGCTGGCCTGCGGCTGCGGGACCCGGTCGGTACGAGGCTACCGCGGTGGCCGGGCACGGCCCGACCACCTGGGGGCGGTCCGCCCGGGGTCGGGCGGGAGGTGCGGCGCGCCGCTCAGCGCTTGGCGGGCACCTTGGCGGTGGCCTCGCCGACCACCTTCTCCTCGCCGTCGGCGTTGCGCAGTCGGACGTCGAGGTCGACGAGGTGCTCGTCCCCCTCGGTGCGCTTCCCGGTCACCACGATCGTCGACTGCAGCTCCTCGCCCGGCCAGGTCTGGCGGGCGAAGCGCACGGTGAACCGGGTGACGTTGCCGACGCCGACGTAGTCGGTGATGGCGGTGCCGAGCAGTCCCATCGAGAACATGCCGTGTCCGAACACGCTCGGCTGGCCGGCGGCGGTGGCCTTCACCTCGTCGTGGTGCATCGGGTTGAAGTCCCCCGACGCCCCGGCGTAGGCCACGAGGTCGGTCCGGGTCAGCACGTGGGACAGCACGGGCGCCTCGTCCCCTTCGGCCACGTCCTCGAAGTACAGCATTGCGTCAGCCATGGTCATCGTCCTCCTCCTGCCGAGCGTACCCGGTCTCCAGCCGGGCGTACCCGGTCCCCGTCCCGGCCCACCCGGTCCCGACGCGACGGGTGCCGTGCCGCCGGACTCCGGTCGCCCTCCGCACACCCACCGTCGCCGTCACCGGCCCGGCTCGGGATCGCGGGGGAGCCCGAGCAGCCGCTCGCCGATCACGTTGCGCTGGACCTCGCTGGTCCCGCCCGCGATCGTCATGCACTTGGACTGCAGGACCATGTAGGCGGAGAACGCCGCGTCCCCGTCGGTGACCGCCCCGTCGGGACCGCACAGGTCGAGCCCGAACTCGTGGACCCGCTGGTCGAACTCGGCACCCACGAGCTTGCGCACGCTCGACTCCGGTCCCGGCTGGAGCCCGCCCACCGAGCGCAGCGTCGCCCGCATCCCGAGCTGGGCCAACGACTGCGCCTCGGCCAGGAGGTGACCGAGTCGGTCGAGGGTGACCGCGTCCTGCAGGTCGGGACGGGCGGCGACCCGGGCGAGCACGCCTTCGAGCGCCCCGCCGAAGGCCGAGTCCGTCGACAGGGACACCCGCTCGTTCGCCAGGGTGGTCCTGGCCAGCTTCCACCCCCGTCGACCTCGCCCACCACGCACCCGTCGGGGACGAAGCATCCGTCGAGGAACACCTCGTTGAACAGGGCCTCGTCCGGTGATCTCCCGCAGCGGCCGGACCTCGATGCCCGGCGACGACATGTCGACCAGGAAGTAGGTGATGCCGCGGTGCTTCGGGGACGTCGGGATCGGTCCGCGCCAGGCAGATGCCCCAGTGGGCGCGCTGGGCCACCGAGGTCCACACCTTCTGGCCGGTCAACGACCACCCTCCGTCGACCCGGGTGGCCCGGGTGGTCAGCGCGGCCAGGTCGGAGCCGGCACCGGGCTCGCTGAACAGCTGGCACCAGACGTAGCTCGCCCCGGAGCGTCGGTCCCACCCACCGCTCGGTCTGCTCCGGGGTGCCGTGGGCCATGATGGTGGGAAGGGCCCAGGCCGCCACGGACAGCGAGGGGCGGCGTGAGCCCGGCCTCGGCACAGACCTGGTCGATGACCAGCTGCTCGACCGCCCCGGCGTCGCGGCCCCACGGGACCGGCCAGTGCGGCGCCAGGAGTCCGCTGTCGGCCAGGGACCGGCGCTGGTCGGCCGGATCCTCGATGGCGGCGATCGGAGGCGACGAGCGCGCGCGAGCTCGGCCCGCAGGGCCTCGGCCTCGGGCGGCAGCTCGACGCTGAGTCGCCGGCGCCACCCGGCCAGCGCCAGGCGGGCGGACTCGGCCCGGAGCGGTGCCGTCCCCCCGACGAGCAGGCGCAGGGTGGTGGCCCGTCGCAGGTGGACGTGGGCGTCGTGCTCCCAGGTGAAGCCCATCCCCCCCAGCACCTGGATGGCGCCCTTGGCCGCCTCGACGTAGCCGTCGAGGGCGAGGGCGGCGGCCAGCTGCACGGCCAGGCTGCCCTGGTCGGTCTCCTCGCCCGCCGTCGCGCCGCGCTCGGCCTCGAGGGCGACGGCCGCGTCCCAGACGGCGGCCACCGCCTGCTCGACCGCGACGAGCAGGTCGGCCACCCGGTGCTTGACGCCCTGGAACTGGCCGATCGGGCCGTCCGAACTGCTCGCGGGTGCGGGCGTGCTCGGCCGCGGTGTCCACGCACCACCGGGCACCGCCCACCGCGGCCGCCGACAGCACGACCAGGGCCAGGTCCCGGACGACACCGGTCGTGGCGCCGTCGAGGACGCGGTCGCCGGAGCCACCGGCGCGCCGCTCGAGTGTCCACGGCGCCGCACGGGCGGGTCGGGTCGAAGCTCGGCAGCTGGGCCACCACGCCGGCGGAGGCACGCTCCAGGAGCACCCACCGGACCGATCCCCGCCACGGCCACCGGCGCGAGCACGTGGCTGGCCACGGCACCGTGCACCAGCGGGCGCACGGTGCCCGACACCCGGAGGGTCCCGTCGGCCTCCGGTCGTGGCCGACGAGCCCGGCGGGCGCCAGCGGGGACCCGTCGGGCGCGGCGGTCGGCACCGCCAGCGAGGCGGTGAGCGACCCGTCGGCCAGTCCGGGGAGCACGTCCTTGGCCAGTCCGGCGCCGGCGCCGATGGCGACGACCCCGGCCACGACGGCGCCGGTGTCCCAGGGTCCGACGGCGGCGGCACGGCCCAGCTCCTCGGCGACCACGGCCAGCTCGACCAGGCCGGCGCCCTGGCCGCCGAACTCCTCGGGCAGGTGGATGCCCGAGGAGTCCCTGTCCGGCCAGATCCGCCAGTAGGGCGGGAGGACGTCGGCGTCGGCGTCGAGGGCCGTCCGCACCGCCCCGGACACGTCCCGGGCCTCGGCCCACCCCTGGACGGCGGCGCGCAGCTCCTCGTGCTCGTCCCGGATCCCGACGGCCACGACCGGTCAGCCCCCGGACGGGCGGTGGTCGCGGTCGGACGCCCCGGTGGTCCGCGGTTCGGTCGATGCCCCGGTGAGATGCACGGCCTGTTTCTAGCATCCCGACGCCCGGAACCAGAACCCGTTCTAGCTGCGGACGGCTCCGACCGGTCCGGCCGACGGTCGCCCTGCGGGGTGGCTGGGCGCCCCTACCAGCCCCGGAAGACCGGGGGGCGGCGCTCGGAGAAGGCGGCCAAGCCCTCGCGGCAGTCCTCGGTGCCGGTCACCAGCTCCTGGCCCACGGCCTCGTCCCACAGCGCCGTGGCCCGGTCGGTGTCGAGGGCCCGGTTGGTCAGGTACTTGGCCACGCCGATCGCCTTGGTGGGCGCCGCCGCCAGGCGGGCGGCCCACGCACCGGCCTCGTCGAGCAGGTCGGACCGGGGGACGACCTTGTTCACGAGGCCCAGCCGTTCGGCCTCCCGGGCGGGCACGTCGTCGCCGAAGAAGAACAGCTCCTTGGCCTTCTGCGGACCGATCAGGCGGGTCAGCAGGTAGGCGCCGCCGGCGTCCGGGGCGATGCCGCGGCGGATGAAGACCTCGATGAACCTGGCCTCCTCGGCGGCGATCACCAGGTCGCAGGCGAGGGCGAGGTGCATCCCGCCTCCGGCGGCGGTGGCGTTGACGGCGGCGATCACCGGCTTCTCGCAGTCGAGGACGGCCCCGACCAGACGCTGCCAGCCGGTGCGGATGAGGCGGGCGGCGTCGCCCACCGCCCGCTCCGGCGCACCCTCGGGCCTCGGGAGTCCCGGACCCGACGACCGCAGGTCGGCACCGGTGCAGAAGCCCTTCTCCCCCGCGCCCGTCAGCACGACGGCCCGCACGGCGAGGTCGGCCGACGCCTCCTCGAGCCACAGCACCACCTGGTCCCGCATGGCGGCGGTGATGGCGTTGCCGGCGTCGGGCCGGTTCAGGGTGATCCAGGCGACGCCGTCGTCCACCCGGCGGAGCACGGCGTCGTCCCGGCCGCGGCGGGGGGACCGACGGGCACGTCGGCCATCAGATGCGGTGGATGATGTTCATACGCGACGTGCAGACCGGCTCACCGGTGGCCCGGTCGTTCCACGCCGTCTCGACCACCACGAACGTCATGGTCTTGCCCTTGGACTCCTTGCGGTAGGCGTCCACCACCGTCCCCCGACCCTCGAGCACGTCACCGGCGAACACCGGCCGGTGGTAGCGTGAACTCCTGCTCGCCGTGGAGGATCAGACCGCCCTTCGCCATCAGGGGCCCGAGCACGGCTCCCATCGGATTGCCGACGGGGCCGTCGTCGGGCTGGAGCTCCGGGTAGGCACCGAAGTTCCCCATCACGAAGGGGTAGGTCGGCGGCGCCGGGATCCCGGGGAGACCGGCGTCGGCCGCCGCCCGGGGGTCGCGGTACACGGGGCTGCCGTCGTGTACGGCGGAGGCGAACAGCGGCGAGCTGCCCGCGCTCGACGGTGACCACCGTGGTCCCGGTGGGCGTGCCGATGATGGCGGTGAGATCGTCGTCGGTCACCTGCTGCTCCTCCGCGGTCGTCGTCCACCCTCGACGGCGGACGACCGGGAGACTAGCGCGCCGGCGCGGGCCGGCCCCGGGAGACCGGTCTCCGGACGCCGGTCGGGTCCGGGTGCGGGGCACCGGGTCAGGTGCCCCGGACGCCCGGCGCCCGGCCCCCGCCCACCCGGGCGCCCACCAGCAGGTCGCCGAGCGCCCGCCGGTCGAGCTTGCCCAGCACCGTCACCGGCAGCTCGTCGGTGAAGGCGACGTACTCGGGCACCTTGAACGAGGCGAGCAGGGACGCGCGAGTGGGCGGTGAGCTCGTCGGGCGACACGGCGGCCTCGGCCACGACGACGGCGCCGACCCGCTCGCCGAGCTCGGGGTCGGGCACGCCGACGACCGCCGCCTCGCGCACGCCGGGGTGGGCGCGCAGCACGTCTTCCACCTCGATCGGTCCGAGCTTCTCCCCTCCGCGGTTGATCACGTCGGACAGTCGGCCCGTGAGGTACAGGTAGCCGTCAGCGTCCTGCCAGCCGGTGTCCCCCGTCGCCAGCCAGTCCGAGGTGGTGTTCTGCGCGGCCCGCACCCGGAATTCGCCGGGTCGGCCCCGTTCGACGGGGTCCCCCGACGCCGGGTCCACGATCCGCACCTCGACCCCGGCCAGGGGCCGGCCCACCGAACCGAACCGGTCGCCCCGCCGGTGGTCGTCCGGGGTCAGGGAGGCGTAGGCGCCCAGGGTCTCCGTCTGCCCGAAGGTGTTGGCGAAGTCGACGCCGGGGAGCTCGGCCATGGCCCGCCGGATCAGGTCGGTGGAGGCGGGGGCGGCACCGTAGCTCAGCGACCGCAACGAGCTCAGGTCCGTGTCGCCGAAGCGCGGGTGGTCGAGGATCCTGGCCAGCATCGCCGGGACCACGAAGGTCTGCCGCACCCGGTACCGCTCGACCAGCCCGAGCCACGTGCCGGCGTCGAACCGGGGCAGCAGCACCAGCTGCTTCCCCTGGTGGAGCGAGACGAAGAGTCCCAGCGTCCCGCCGATGTGGAAGATGGGGGCGGACAGCATGTCCACCACCTGCTCGCCGGCGGGGTCGATCGGACCGGTCCAGTAGGCCAGCCGGTCGGCCACCACGCCGTGGCTGATCGACACCGGCTTGGGCAGGCCCGTCGTCCCGCTGGTGAACAGCACCAGCGCCGTGTCGTCGGGACCTCCGATCAGTGCCCCCCGGTACTCGTCGGCGCCGTCGAGGTCGGCCCGACCCAGCACCGGACCGTCGACCGCCTCCCCGAGCCGCCCGGCCGACGATTCCCCGGCGACCCCGACCCGGGCCCCGACCAGGTCGACGAGCTGGCGGAGCTCTCCGGCGGTCAGGTAGGCGTTCATCTGGGCGGTGGCCGCCCCCAGCCGGGCGGCGGCCAGGATGGTGGCGACCGGGAGTGCACCGGCCAGGTCCACCAGGGCCACCGTGTCGCCGGGCACGACACCGGCGTCCACGAGTGCCGAGGCGGCCCTCCGGACCAGCACCTCCAGTTCCCGGTAGGTGGTCGACACGCCCCCGACGACCAGGGCGGTCCGGTCGGGGACGGCCTCGAGGGCCGGGTCGGTCAGACAGCCGACGTTCACCGTGCCCACGCGACGCTCATCGTGCCCACGGCGGATCCGAGTGGACCACCTAGCTCAGCTCTCCCTGGATGTGGCCGGCCAGGCGCTCCGAGCGCGACCGGGTCGACAGGAGTTCGGCGAACCGGTCGTCCTCGCCCCGCAGCCCGGAGATGAGCGGCGACTGGGCCAGCGAGATGGCCCCCACGAACATGACGAGCAGCGAGAACGCCTCGAGCGGGCCGTAGGCGCCGGCGGTGCGGAGGTCGTCGCCGAAGAGCCCGATGCCGATGGCCAGGCTGGCCAGCGGATCGACCATGACCAGGGCCGTCTGGGACGCGGCGATCGGGCCGGCGTGGAAGGCGTTCTGGGCCAGGAACACCGAGCCCAGTCCGGTGACCACCAGCGCGTAGGTCTGCCAGTGCCCGAACATGTGAGTCCAGTCCCCCACGACGACGTCGCCGACCGACTTGATCAGCGCCGCGGTGAACGCGAACCCGACGGCGCCCGCCGCGCCGAACATCGCCGCCCGCCACCAGCGGGGACCGCGCAGCGCCAGCCCCACGGTGAGGACCACCACGCCGGCGCAGACGCAGCCCGTGACGAGCCAGCCCCGGCCCGTCGGGGCCTGCGAGCCGGCCGTCGGGTTGGCGGCGATCAGGAACCCCGCCAGGCCCCCGGCGGCGGCGAACGCACCGACCCACTCCCTCGAGGTCACCGGGAACCGGAACCAGGTGGCCAGGATGAGGACGAGGAGGAGGAGCTCGGACGTGAGGACGGGCTGGACCTGGCTCAGGTCGCCCAGATGGAGCGCGACCGCCTGGCACAGGAACGCTCCCACCATGACGGCGAACCCGAGGAGCCAGACGCCCCGGCGGAGGGCGTGGGTGATCAGGCTCAGGCGGAGCGTGGCGTCCTCGGGTGCGTCCTCGACCCCCATGCGCTGCAGGATGCTCGTGACCGCGTTGGCCAGGGCGGCCATGACGGCCAGGAAGTAGACCACGTGCACCTCCCCTGATGCTGCGTCCCGCAACGACCACCCCGACCGCCGGGGCCGGTCGTCTCCTGCACCGACCGGGACCGCGTCGTCCTCCCGTTCCGGCCGGCCACCGGGCGGCCCGTCCGCCATGACGTGCCCGGCGTCCCCACCTTACGGCAAGGCGCCCTCCGGCCGACCGCTTTCGCCCCCGCCCCCGGACCCGGCACGGAGGCCGTGCCCGGCGACCCGCTCACGGTCGGAGGAACCGCTCCGCGAACCGGTCGACCGACTCCAGGGCGTCCGACGTCCGGCGCCAGGGCTTGACGAACACGCGGTCGACCCCGGCCTCGACGCAGCGCTCGACATCGGCGGCGTCGGCGACGGGCACCGACAGGGTCACCTCGGTGCGCCCCGGCCGTCCGGCCCGTTCGCGCAGTTCCGCCAGGGCCCGCACCTTGCCGGGCAGGTCGGCGAGCGTGTGGTTCATCGGCAGCCACCCGTCGCCGACGGTGGCGGCCCGGCGGAGCGCGGCCGGACCGTCCCCGCCGATGTGGAGCGGGGGCCCGGGCCGCTGGACCGGCTTGGGTTCGAACATCACCGGATCGAAGTCGAAGAACCGCCCGTGGTGCTCGACCACCTCCTCGCTCCACAGTCTCCGGCAGACGTCGATGGTCTCGTCGATCCGGGCCCCGCGGGAGTCGAAGTCGAGTCCCACCGCCTGCCATTCGGCGCGCAGCCAGCTGGCCCCGATGCCGAAGTCCAGGCGCCCGCCCGAGACGATGTCGAGCGTGGCCGCGGCTCGCGCCGTCGAGAAGGGGTGCCGGAGCCCGATGTTGTACACCTGCGTGCCGAATCGGATCCGCCGGGTCCGCGCCGCCAGGAACGCCAGGTAGACGAGCGGGTCGTAGACGGGGATCCCCGGAGGGATCGGAGGATGGTCCTGGCCGTCGTGGGGACTGCCCCCCATCGACACCGGGAGGACGAGGTGTTCGGGGATCCACACCGAGTCGAATCCGAGCCGGTCGGCCGCCTCGGTCACCGACACCCAGGCGGACGGGTTGAGCACGCCGAGCGACAGGGCGAACTTCACCGGGCCGCCCCGTGCCGCCCGGCTCCTCCGCGTCGCACCCGCGCGGCGCGTGCCCCGAGCGGGGCGCTGCGTCGGGAGGGGTCGACCCTCGGGCCGTGCGACGCACCGGCCCGGGGCGGGCAGACCGGCGCCGCGGTCGACGGATGCTCCTGGGTCAACGGGTGCTCCTGTCGACGCGGGTCGGACGGTGCCCGTTCGGGCGCCCGCAGTCTAGGCATGGCCGCCTCCACGCCGTCGGGCGGACGTCGACGCCGTCGGCACGGCTGGAACGACGGTGGCCGGCGCACCGGGTCCGCCACACCGCCCCACGGCGCGGTCAGAGCCGGGCGGCGGTCGGCAGCCCGCGGGCGACCGGGTCGTCGCCGAAGGCCCGGATCATGCCCTCCTGGGCGAAGGAGGCCAGCAACGCGCCCTCCTCGGCGAACACCTGACCGCGCGCGTACGACATCCCGCCACCCACCTGGGTGCTCTCGTGGTGGTACAGCAGCCAGCCGTCCCAGCCGACCGGGTCGTGGAACACCACCGTGAGGCTCATCACGGCGGTGGACAGCCCGCGGTGGGCGAGGGCCGTCCCCATGCCGCGGTGGGGTCGCATGGCGGTGGAGATGGACAGGTGCCCGGTGAAGTGGGCCAGCAGGGCCCGGGCCAGATCGTCCCGGTCCGGCACCGGCCGGTAGCGCACCCAGGCGTCGAGCTCGGGCGGACCGACCTCGTCGGGGTCGTTGGGGTCCCCCGTGCCGACCAGCCGCAGCTCGCGACCCTCCATCGGCATGTCGTAGACGGTGGCGTCGTCGGGCGACCCGACGGACGGAGGCGCCGCGGCGCGGCGGACCACGTCGTCGGTGGGCGTGTCGAGCAGCAGGGTGACCGACGAGCAACGCCGGTCGCCCTGGCCCACCGTGGCGACCACCCCGGCGAACGTCCGGCCCCGGTGGGTGACGTCGACGTCGATCCAGAGGTCCCGCCCGTCGTCGACGGCGCGGGTGAAGACGGCATGGGCCGAGCGCACCCGGTGGTCAGTGAGCTCCTTCGACGCGGCCACCACGGCCTGCGCCAGGATCTGGCTCCCGTCGACCACGCGTCGCGATCCACCGTCGCTCCATCCGACGTAGCGACCGTCGCCCTCGGGCCGCACGTCGAACACCGAGAGCATCCCCTCGACGGACGAGTCCGCGCCCGGCCGGTCACCGGGGACGTCGCCGCCCCTCCCTCCGGGGCTCACCGACCCGACACGGCCGGTTCGGCCGCGCCCAGCCTCAGGTCGACGGCGTCCTGGAAGAAGGCGACGTAGCCGGCCAGGCGGGCGACCTCGGGAAAGGGGTCCTCGTAGCTCCACACCAGGATCTCGGGCACGTGGCCCTCGAGCCTCCGGTAGGTCGCCGTGCCCTTGTAGGGGCAGCGGCTGGACCGGCCGTCGGCGACGAATCGACCGAGGCGGACGTCGTCCGGCGGGAAGTAGACGACGAGGCCGTGGTCCTGCTCGTCGACCACGAGCGTGCGCACGCTGTCGGCCAGGACCTCGCCGTCCACCGTCACCGTGACCCGGTTGCGCCGGGCGAGGACGTCGACCCGGTAGTCGGGTCGGACGGCGTATCCCGAGTCCTCCACCCCCGCTCGCTCCACTGCCGTCGTCCCTCCCCCGGTACCGTCGACCACGATCATCGTAGTGTTCGGTCCGGGAGCAGTCCGGGGGACCCGTCCGCGTGCGGGCGGGGGAAGGAGTCGCCATGATCGTCGTGCTCGGGGTCGTCGAGGTCGCCGCCGGGGACCGCGGCCGGTACCTGGAGGAGAAGGCCGCCCAGGTCGCCGCCACCCGGGCGGAGCAGGGGTGCGTGGAGTACGCCTTCTCGTCCGATGCCGACGACCCGGGTCGCGTGCGGCTCGTCGAGCGGTGGGAGACGATGGCGGACCTCGAGGCCCACGTGGCCGCACTGCGCTCGGCGCCCGCACCCACCGGCCCCACCGTGGCGTCGCGGATGGTGGCTGTGGACGTGCTCGACGCCAGGGAGGTGCGGGCCCCGTGGGCCTGACCGGCTCCGGGACCGGAGGGGCCCGGTGGTCGCTGCGCAGCGTGCCGCCCGAGCTCGAGCGGCGCTGGCTCGCCGAGGGACTGTGGGACGACCGGACGCTCGGACGACTGCTCGACGAGGCGCTGGTCGACCACGCCGACCAGGTGTTCCGCATCCACTCCCGGTCCAGACCCTGGGCGGGGACGTTCGGCACGCTGCGGGACCGGGCCCGTCGACTGGCCGGCGCGCTCGCCGACCGGGGGGTGGGTCCGGGCGATCCGGTCGCGTTCCAGCTTCCCAACTGGGCGGAGGCCGCCGTCACCTTCTACGCCGCCGCGTTCCTGGGGGCGACCGTCGTACCCGTCGTCCACTTCTACGGACCGAAGGAGGTGGGCTACATCCTGCGCAGGACCGGGGTCCGGGCCCTGGTCACGGCGGCGGCGTTCGGGCACACCGACTACCTCGACGGGCTGGAGCGGATGGGTGACGCCCTCGAGGGTGTCGCCACCGTCGCCGTCGTGGGCGCCACCGGTCCGCTGCCCGGCGACCTGATCGGCTTCGACGAGCTGGAGGCGTCGGGCACACCGCTCACCTCCCGTCGGGACGTGCCCGCGACCGACGCCGCGGTCATCGCCTACACCTCGGGCACCACCGCCGACCCGAAGGGGGTGGTCCACACCCACCGCACCATCGGGGCCGAGGTGCGCCAGCTGGGGGCCATGCACGCCTCCGGAGGGCGGCACACCCTGACCGGGGCCCCGGTCGGCCACGCCATGGGGATGCTCGGCGCGCTCCTGATCCCCGTCCTGAAGGGGGACCCGGTGCACCTCGCCGACGTCTGGGACCCGCCCCGCCTGCTGTCCCTGATGACCGAGTACCGACTTGCGTGCGGTTCCGGGGCCACCTACTTCCTCACCAGCCTGCTCGACCACCCGGACCGCACCGACGACCACCTCGAGCTGATGCACTTCATCGGACTCGGGGGATCGACCGTCCCGCTGGCCGTGGCGCAGCGGGCCGCGGCCCTGGGCCTGTCGCTGGTGCGGATGTACGGCTCCACCGAGCACCCGTCGATCACCGGCAGCTACCACACCGATCCCGAACCCCAGCGGCTGGCCACCGACGGGCGCCCGCTCGCCGGGGTCGAGATCCGCCTGCTCGACGACCTGGGCCGACCGGTACCGGACGGCGAGCCGGGCGAGATCTGGTCCCGGGGGCCCGACTGCTGCATGGGCTACACCGATCCGGCACTCACCCGGGCGCTCTTCGACGACGGAAGGCTGGTACCGGACCGAGGACGTCGGCGTGCTCGACGGATCCGGGTTCCTGACCATCACCGACCGCAAGAAGGACATCATCATCCGCGGCGGAGAGAACATCAGCGCCGTCGAGGTCGAGGAGCTCCTCCTGACGGTGGACGGCGTGGCCGAGGCCGTCGTCGTCGCCGCTCCCCACCCGCAGCTCGGCGAACAGGTCTGCGCCTTCGTGCGACTCGGGCCCGGCGCCGCGCCCGTCGACGTCGCCGTGGTGCAGGACCGCCTCGGCGCGGCGGGCCTGGCCCGCCAGAAGTGGCCCGAGCAGGTCCGGGTCGTCGCCGAGCTGCCGAGGACGCCGTCGGGCAAGGTGAGGAAGGAGGAGCTCCGACGGCGACTCAGGGACGAGGACGCCGGCCGGACCGGCTGAGCGGCGGGACGCGCCGGCCGGGTCCGGTCAGGTCGGGACCTCCAGTCGGGGCACCACCTCGGTGGCGAAGCGCCGCAGGGTCTCGTCGCCCGGGTAGTCGCGGAGCCACAGCAGCAGTCCCCGGCAGCCGGCGTCGACGAAGGCCTGCGCCTTGTCCACCACCTGGTCGACGGTGCCCACCAGGTTGTCCGCCAGGTACTCCCCGGGCTCCGTGTGCCCCCACAGGTCGCCGCCACCCTCCGAGGCGCACCACTCCGCGGCCTCCGCTTCCGTGTCGAAGATGCGGCAGTCGGGACCGTGGGTCCGGGTGATCTCCCCGAAGGGTCGTCCGATCTCGTCGCAGTAGCGCTCGAGCAGGTGGGACTTGCGGACGAAGGCGTCGAGCCCGACCTGCCAATTGGTGAGGTCGGCCCGGCGGGCGGCGATGCGCAGCGTCACCTGCTCACCGCCGCCACCCACCAGGACCGGCGGCGGCGACTGGAGCGGCTTCGGGTCGCAGTAGGCGCCGTCGAAGTGCAGGTGCTCCCCGGCGAAGGTGACGGTCTCCTCCGTCCACAGCCTCCGGACGACCTCGAGGGTCTCGTCGAGCACGGCCAGCCGGCGGCGGTCGTCGGGGTAGTCGTACCCGTAGGCGTGGTACTCCTCGTGGAACCATCCGGCACCCAGTCCGAGGATCAGTCGGCCGCCCGAGTACACGTCGACGCAGGCCGCCTCCTTGGCCAGCAGGCCGGCGTTGCGGTACGAGGCGCACGTCACGAGCTGACCCAGCCGTACGCGCGACGTCCGCTGCGACAGGGCGGCCAGCAGGGTGAAGGCCTCGAAGACGTGGGTCGGTTGTCGGCGCGGGACCGTCTCGACGTGGTCGTAGACCCACAGGTGGTCGTAGCCGAGCGCCTCCGCCTGGCCGGCCAGGGCGGCCGTACGCTCCCAGGCGTCCGTGGCCGACCAGCCGGTGTACTCGAGCTTCCAGCCCTGGGGCACGAACACGCCGACCTCGAGGCGGCCCCGGTGCGGACCGCCCGACGGTCCCGCACTCACGTCGGGAACTCCCACCACTGGACCTCGCACATCATGGGCAGCAGGAAGCGCACGTACAGCGAGTGGATGACGACCACCTCCTGGTCGTCGGCCGAGACGTCGATGATCTCGACGCGGTCGTCGTGGGTGCGGTAGGCCTCGGCGCGGTCGCGGACCGCCAGCAGCTCGTCGAGGGAGCCCACGGCGAACCCGAAGTGGTCCATCGGCGGGCACCGCATGGGATGGTCGTCGGAGACCAGGAAGAGGAACTGGTCCCAGTGCACGCACGCCAGGACCAGACGGCGCCGGTCCTCGGTCATGGTCTCGAGCTCGTCGAACCCGAACACCTCGCCCCAGAACCGGCAGAGCTCCTCCCGGTGGACCGGGTCGAGGTGGTCGGCGGGCAGACTGAGCGCCACGTGGTTGAGGCGGGGCGTGCCGGTCGGGTAGTAGGGGTGTGCCATCAGGACCTCCCGACGTCGGCGCCGGGTGCCGGGCGCCCGCCACCGTTGCGGCGGGGGTCGACCATCACCTTGCCGGCGTACCGGCCCTGGGCCAGTCCGACCAGCGCCTCGGAGATCCGTCGAGCGGGACGTCGTCGGCCTCGATCAGCAGGTCGGCCGGGAACCCGTCGGCCGGCCAGCAGGTCGAGCGCCCGGTCGAATCCGCCGTGGTCGTAGACGAAGGAGCCGACCACGTGCAGTTCGTTCAGGAGGAGCCGGTTGGGATCGAACGCACGGCGGCTCGATACCCGCCCCGACCAGTGCGAGGGTGCCCGCCCCGGCGGAGCTGGTGGAATCCCGCCTCCATGGCCGCCTTCCGGCCCGAGCACTCCAGCACCACGTGGACGGCGTCGGTCGGCCATCCGCTCGGGCTCCCACATCGGGAAGGTCTCGAGATCCGAGGGGTCGAGGACCTCGACCGCTCCGAGGTCGCGGGCCAGTTGCGCCCTGCGGGCCCCGGGCTCCACGGCGACGACCGGCCCGATGCCCGGGCGACCAGGGCGGCGATCGACAGCGCGCCGATGGGCCCGGCGCCGATGACCATGATCCGAGTCGCCGGGGACGACCCCGGAGCGGGTGATGCCGTGGAGGGCCACCGCCAGCGGCTCGGCCAGTGCCGCCGTTCGGGAGACAGCCCCGCGGGCATCCGGATCAGCGCGCCGGCGTCGACCAGCACGTACCGGGCGAAGGCGCCGTCGACGGCGTCGGCGATGGAGCCCTGCCGCCTCGCACTGCGACGGCTTGCCCTCGAGGCATCGTCGGCACCGTCCGCAGCGGGGGGACGGCCCGCCCGACGACCTGCTCTCCGATCTCCCACCCGTCGACCCCCTGGCCCACGGCGGCGACGGTACCCGTGAACTCGTGGCCGGCGACCAGACCGGCGGCACCGGCCCAACCGTCGAGCAGCAGATGGATGTCCGATCCGCAGATGCCGCAGTGGTCGACCTCGACCAGGACCTCGCCCGGACCGGGACGGGGTACCGGTCGCTCCTCGACGACCACCACGCCCGGCCCGCGGTAGACCGCGGCATCCATCACCTCGGGAAGCACGTCCGGCACCTTTCCTCCCCCCGGGCGCCCGTCGGTCCCCCCTCGGGCCGGCCCGTTCGGGGAACCACCCTAGATCGACGGCGTCGAGGTCGCCGACCCGTCGCGTCGCACCGGCACCGGACGTGTGGGTAGGTTTGTCGGATCCCGGCGCCGACACGGCCGGCCCGGGGTCGACAGGAAGAAGACGGAGGAGGGTGGAACCGGTGCAGAGCGGAAGGCCCCAGGGCGACCGGGCGGACCGCCGGCACCTCCCCACCGCCGTGCCGTCGCCGTGAGTCCGACCGCCACGGCGCGCGACGGCGCGGCGCTGGCCGTCGAGGTCCATGCGCTGTCCAAGCGCTACCCCAAGGCAGCCGTCGACTCGTTGGCCGGGGTGAGCTTCGCGGTCGAGCGCGGCGAGGTGTTCGGGTTCCTCGGGCCCAACGGTGCCGGCAAGAGCACCACCATCGGGATCCTGACCACCCGCATCCGGCCGACGGGCGGACGGGCCGTGGTGGCCGGCGTCGACGTGGCGGCACACCCGGTGGCCGCCCGGCGGGTGCTCGGCGTGGTCCCCCAGCAGAACAACCTGGACCGCTCGCTGTCGGTGCGCCAGAACCTGCTCTACCACGCCAGCTACCACGGCGTCCCCCGCGGGAGGCGCAACCGGCTGGCCGACGCCCTGCTCGAGCAGTTCGGACTGGCGGACCGGCCCGACGGCCGACCCGACGACTTCTCGGGCGGACAGATCCAGCGGATGATGATCGCCCGCGCCCTCATGCACGCCCCGTCGGTGCTCTTCCTCGACGAGCCCTCCACCGGGCTGGACCCCGCCGCCCGGCTCTTCCTGTGGGAGAAGGTCGCCGAACTGAAGGCGGCGGGGACGACCGTGGTCATCACCACCCATGACATGGACGAGGCCGCCACGCTGAGCGACCGGGTGGCCATCATCGATCACGGCACCCTCCTGGCCCTCGACACCCCGCGGCGGCTGGTGCGGGACATGCGCAGCGAACGGACGCTCGACTGCACCGTGGAGCCGGGTCCCACCGGCGACGCCGCCTCGCTCGGGACCGCCCTCGGCGGGCTGGTCGGGGTCCGCGTCGTCGACCAGCTCGACGACCCGGGCGGGAGCGGTTGGCGGTTCCGGATCGACGTGGAGGGGGAGGCCGCCCCGTTCGTGGCCCCCGTCGCCACCCTGGTCGCCGCGGCCGGAGCCCGGCTCACCGACGTCCGTTTGGGCGAGCCCAACCTCGAGGACGTCTTCATCCACCTGACCGGTCGGGCGCTCCGGTGACGGCCGCGACCGGGCCGGAGGACCGGGTGGCCCGGACCGACGGGACCCCCGGAGCCGGGCCCGCGCCCGGCTGGGGGCCGTGGAGGACGGGACTGGCCATCCTGCGCCGGGACCTGTTCGTCACCGGGCGGGAGTTCCCCATCTTCCTCGCCCAGGTGATCCTCCAGCCCCTCTTCCTCCTCTTCGTGTTCGGCAAGGTGCTCACCGAGCTCGGCTACGCCCGACCCGGGTACCAGGAGGTCCTCTTCCCGGGGCTCGTGGCGTTGGCGGCCGTCCTGACCGGCCTGCAGAGCACCGCGCTCCCCCTGGTGATCGAGTTCTCGTACAGCAACGAGATCGAGGACCGGCTCCTCGCCCCGCTCCCGGTCGGCGCCGTGGCCGTCGAGAAGGTGGTGTTCGCCGCCATGCGGGGGTTCGTCGCCGGGGCGGTGATGTTCCCCATCGGCGTGTGGATCCTCGGGTCCGTGCCCTGGCGCGCCTCGACCGGGGCGGCGGTCGTCGCGATGATGGTGCTCGGGTCGCTCCTCGGCGCGGCCATGGGACTCATCCTCGGCACCTACGTGCCGCCCAACCGGATCAACGTCACCTTCGCCCTGGTCCTCACCCCGTTGATCTTCACCGGATCGAGCCAGTACCCGTGGCCCTCGCTCGGGCACATCCGGTGGTTCCAGGTCGTCTCGGCCCTCAATCCCATGACCTACGTCAGCGAGGGGCTCCGAGGGCTGATGGTCCCGGCCGTACCGCACATCGACACCGCGGTGTGCTTCGTGGTCGCCGTGGCGTACCTCGTCGTGCTCATGGTGATCGGCATGGTCGGCTTCACCCGCCGCGCCCTGGGGTGACCGCACCCGGGCCGGTACGCCGCCGGGCCGGTACGCTCCCGGGCATGGACGCTCGGCGCCTGTGGGGCGGCCTGGACGACGGTGAGCTCGACCGGGTGGTGGTGGTGTCGCCCCACTTCGACGACGCCGCCCTCGGGGCCGCCCACCTCCTCGCGTCCCACCGCGGGAGCACCGTGGTGACGGTGATGGCCGGGCGGCCACCGTCCTATCCCGACCCGGTGTCACCGTGGGACGCGGCGGGAGGGTTCCGCGCCGGCGACGACGTGGTGGCGGCCCGGCGGACCGAGGACCGGGCGGCCATGGCGTGCCTGGGCGCCCGGGCCGTGTGGCTGGAGTTCGCCGACCACCAGTACCTCGCCCCGGACGACCGGCCCACCGCCGGGGAGGTGGCCGCGGTGCTGACCGGCGCCGTCAGGGACGCCGGGCCCACCGCCGTGTTCCTGCCCATGGGGCTGGCCAACCCCGACCACGTCCTCACCCACGACGCCGGACTGCTCTCCCGGGAGGCGCTCGGGGCCGAGGGCACCGGGCCGAGCTGGTTCTGCTACGAGGACGGCGGTTACGTGCACCTGCCCGGGCTCCTCGCCTGGCGGGTCGCCAGGCTCTTCCGGAGCGGTCTGTGGCCGACGCCGGCGGTGGTCCCCGTGGACCCCGACCCGGCGGTCAAGCGACGGGCGGTCGAGTGCTACCAGAGTCAGCTGGCCCCCCTGCGCGCCGACCACCTGCTGGACGAGCGTCTGGACGCCAACGTCCCCGAGCAGTACTGGCGGCTCGCCCCGCCGCCGGCCGGCTGGGAGGGTCTATCCTCGGCCGATGACCTCGTCCCCGACTGACCGTCCGGGCCCGTGGGCGGCCTGACGGGCACGGTCCGAGGCGGACCGACCCCGTGACCACCGCGCTGGTCACCGGGCGCGTCGTCCGGCATCGGAGCGGCCACGGCACGCCTGTTCGCCGAGTCGGGCACGACCGTGGCCCTGGTGGCCCGTCGCGCCGACCGGCTCGAGGAGGTCGCCGCCGACTGCCGGGTCGGCGCCCCCGGCTCGCGGTGGTGGGCGGCCGACCTGTCCGATCCCCACGCCGCCGCCGACCTGTCGCTGGAGGTCTGGGACGAGCTCGGACCGATCGACGTGGTCGTCAACAACGCCGGCATCCCCCTGCGGCGGAGCGCCGAGCGCCTCACGATGGCCGACGTCGAGCGGGCCATGACGGTGAACTACCTGTCGCCGGTGGCCATCACCCTCGCCCTGCTGCCCCGACTCCTCGAGCGGGGCTCGGGCACCGTCGTCAACGTCTCCAGCCTGGGGGGCCGACTCGGGATCACCCACGAGGCGGCCTACTGCGCGTCCAAGTTCGCCCTCGCCGGATGGAGCGAGTCGCTCGCGGCCGACCTGGTCGGCACCGGGGTCGGCGTCCGGCTCGTGCTGCCCGGCGCCATCGACACCGAGATCTGGGACCAGCCCGGCAACGACCCGGCGGACTACGACGGGCCGCTCGTACCCGCCGAGGAGGTGGCCGCCGGGATCCTCGCCGCCGTCGACAGCCCGCACTTCGAGCACTACCTTCCGGACATGCGCGCCGTGGTGGAGATGAAGACGAAGGACTTCGACGGGTTCGTGGCGGCCATGCGGGCCATGGCCGATCCGGGACCGGGTCGGTCGACGGTGAAGGCCCTCGTCTTCGGGGCCCGACCCGACCGGTCGGAGCCCCGTCCGGAGCCGACGGACGAGTTCGAGCGGCACCTGGCGTCGCTCCCGTTCGGGCTCCACGTGATGGAGGACGCACGGCCGATCCACCCCGACTGGGTGGTGACGCGGCCGATCCTCTCGGGCATCTGCGGCTCCGACGCCAAGCTGGTGCTCGGCGACTTCGACGACGGGGACATCGACAACCCGATGGCCGCCTTCTCGTCGCTCCCCCACGTCCCCGGACACGAGGTGGTGGCCGAGGTGGTCTCGCTCGGGCCGCGGGCGCGCGGGGTCGAGGTCGGCCAGCGCGTGGTGCTGAACCCGTGGCTCAGCTGCGGGCCGCGCGGCATCGAGCCGCAGTGCCCGCCGTGCCGGGTCGGCGACGTCAACATGTGCTGGTCGTTCACGGAGGGGGACATCGGACCCGGGGTCCACATCGGCGTGGTCACCGGGGCCGCAGGCGCGTGGGCGGAGCTCATGGCCGCCCACGACTCGATGCTCCACCCCGTACCCGACGGGATCTCGGACACGGCCGCCGTCCTGGCCGACCCCTTCTCGGTCTCGTTCCACGCCGTCGTGCGCCATCCCCCACCTCCCGGCGGCAGGGTCGTGGTGGTCGGTGCCGGCGCCCTCGGCCTCACCACCGTCGCCATCCTCCACGCCCTGTACCCGGACGTCGAGGTGGCGGTGGTGGCACGGTTCCCCGCGCAGTTCGAGATGGCCCGACGGTTCGGCGCCTCGGTGGTCGTGCAGCACGAGCCGAGACTGGCGACGCTCGAGGCCCTGGCCGAGTGGTCGGGCGGGGTCCTCCACCAGGCGTTCGACGGGCTCCCGATGACCCATCCGGGCGGGGTCGACGTCGTCTACGACTCGGTGGCCAAGCCCGAGACCTTCGAGGTCGCCGTGCGGATCCTGGCCGAGCGCGGCACGCTGGTCTACACCGGTGTGGCCATCCCCGGGCGGTGGGAGTGGACGCCGGTGTACTTCAAGGAGCTCACGATCGTCGGCTCGAACGCCTTCGCCATGGAGGAGTTCGACGGCCGCCGCAAGCACGCCATCGACCACTACCTCGACCTGGTGGGCGACGGACGGATCGACCTGACCGAGATGGTCACCCACCGGTTCCCGCTCGAGGACTGGTGGGGGG
This sequence comes from uncultured Acidimicrobiales bacterium, assembly GCA_963814655.1. Taxonomy (GTDB): domain Bacteria; phylum Actinomycetota; class Acidimicrobiia; order Acidimicrobiales; family RAAP-2; genus Bog-756. The sequence goes on from CAWFDU010000002.1 coordinate 215,588, forward strand.
CGCTCGGCGCCCTGTCCCGTCCGGAGCGCAGCGGCGTCCTGAAGGCGGCGTTCCAGCCCAACGGCGCCTAGCGCGGCCGCCCGGTGGCCGGGTCGGGTGGCTCAGGCGGGCGGCTCCGTCCCCGGGCCCAGCCCGTCGAACCGGAGGAACCGGCGCCCGGCGGCGGTCGCCCACGCCGAATCGGGCCCGATGCGACGGTCCGTCCGGGCCCATGCGGCCGACGCCTGGAAGTCCGACTCGAGCCCGGAGGCCAACCGGGCCAGGAAGGCAGCACCGAGGGCCGCACCCTCGGGGACCGCCACCGTGTCGACGGGCAGCCCGGTGGCGTCGGCCACCGCCTGCATCCACGCCACCGAGCGCGACCCGCCGCCGGTGGCCACCACCCGGTGGGCCCGCACCCCCGAACGCTCCACCAGACGCCGGATGACGAAGCCGGACGCCTCGTGGGCGGCCCGCACCACGGCGTCCGGGCCGTGGGTGATGTCCAGTCCGTGGAGGCTGGCCTGCAGCCGCGGGTCGTGGAACGGCGTCCGTTCCCCGCGCAGGTAGGGCAGCCAGACCGGCACCCGGTCGGGGTCCCCGGGACGCGCCCCGGCGTCCGGACCGCCTCCGGTGCGTCCGCCCCGTCCGCCGGCGTCCCCGACCAGTCGGCGGACCCAGTCGACGAAGAGGGCACCGGCGTTGCTCGGACCGCCCACGACGAACCGCTCCGGCACCGTGCTCGGGAACGAGGTGAGCCCGGCACCTCCTCCACCCAGCGGTCGGTCACCACCCACACGACCAGGGTGGCGCCGAAGATGGCCAGCACGTCGCCGGTCCGGACCGCCCCCGACACGAGCTGCTCGCAGAACGCGTCGATCGACCCCCCGCCGACCACGGTGGGCGTGTCCGGGACCGTGCCCGCCGGCTGTCCGAGCGGGACCAGGGTGGACAGCTGCGCTCTCCGACACGCCCAGGTCGGCGAGCACGTCGCGGTCCCAGCGGCCCCCGCGCAGCAGGCTCCCGAACGAGCTGGCGGTGGCGGAGTCGACCGCCGGGGACGCCGCAGAGCGCGTGGGTGGCGACGGCCTGGCACGGCCAGTAGCCCGCCGCCCCGGGCAGCTCGGCCACCGCCCAGGCGAGCATCCGCCGCCCCTCCTCGCGCTCCCCACCGTGGTCGGCGGGCCGGGCCGTCGGCCCGTCCGGCCCGTCGTCCCGCGCCCGGGCGTCGCCGTAGAGCAGGCCGGGCAGGCGGGGGACGCCCCGCCGGTCGACGGCGGTGATGGACGGGACCATGGACGAGGTCACCACCCCGGCGGCGGGGCCGTCGAGGGCCGCGGCCACCCGGGCGAGGGCCCGACGGGGACCGTGCCGCCAGGCCGCGCAGTGCGTCGTGCTCCAGCACGTCCGGGGACGGCGTGATCACCCGGTGCGGGACCCGGGCCCGGGCGACCACCTGCCCGTCGCCGTCGACGGCCAGGGCCTTGACCGCCGTCGTCCCGACGTCGATCCCGATGGTGCACCGGGCGCCGGGCGGTCGGGCCGCCGTCCTGGATGCCTGCTCGTCTGGGTGCGGTGGGATGGGTCGGCCTCCTCGGGTCGGTGCTACTCTCCCGGTCGGTCAGCACGCTACCCAGGGGAGAGGGCGAACGTATGCCGAAGGCACGACCCAGGGCGCTGGTCACCGCCGCCGTGCGCGGGCCCGGGGCTCGATCTCCTCCACGACCTGGCCGACCTCACGCTCGACTCCTGGCTCGACCAGCCGACGCTGCGCATCTACGACGCCCGAGCAGCTGGCCGACCGGATGGACGACGAGGGCGCCACCATCGCCGTGGTCGAGAGCGACCGTTGCGCCGGCCCCCTCTTCGAGCTCCCGCTCGTGGCCGTGTGCAGCTGCCGGGGAGACCCCACCAACGTGGACGTGCGCCGCCGCCACCGAGGCGGGGGTCCCCGTCCTGCGGGCGCCCGGGCGCAACGCCGACGCCGTCGCCGAGCTGACCGTGGCCCTCCTGTTCGGGGCGACGCGCCAGGTGGTGGACGCCGACGCCGACGTGCGCCGGGGGGACATCTACAAGGACGGCACCATCCCCTACCAGCGCTTCCGCGCCTGGGAGCTGGCGGGCCGGCACGGTCGGCCTGGTGGGACTCGGCGCCGTGGCCCGCGCCCTGCGGTGGCGCCTGCGCGGGCTCGGCATGGAGGTCATCGCCTACGACCCGTACGCGGACGAGCCCACCGTGGGCCTGGACGAGCTGCTCGAGCGCTCGGACGTCGTCTCGCTGCACGCCCCGGTCACCCCCGAGACCACCGGCATGATCGGCGCCGACCAGTTCGCCGCCATGCGGCCCGGGGTCGTCTTCCTCAACTCGGCGAGGGCCGCGCTCCACGACACCGACGCCCTGGTGGCCGCGCTCGACGTCGGGCCAGGTGTCGGCCGCCGGTCTCGACCACTTCGAGGGCGAGTCCCTGGCGCCGGACCATCCCCTGTGCCGGCTGCCCTCGGTGGTGCTCACCCCCCACATCGGCGGCGCCACCTTCGACACCGAGGCCAACCACACGCGGATCATCGCCGAGGACCTGTGCCGGCTGCTGGCCGGGGCCAGGCCGCTGCACATCGTCAACCCCGACGTCCTGGACCGCCGGTGACCGTCGGACCGTGGCTGACGGCGACCCGCCGGTGACGGCCCGGGGACCCGCCCTCCGGCTGCTGCCCCGGCTCGAGCCGGAGAACGAGTTCTTCTGGACGAGCGGCGCCGACGGGAGGCTCCGCTTCCTCCGGTGCACCGGATGCCGCACCTTCGTGCACCCGCCCGCGCCGCGCTGTCCGGAGTGCCTGTCCACCGCTCTCGCCCCCGAGGCCGTCAGCGGGCGGGCGACCGTCGTCGCCCACACCTGCAACGTCCAGGAGTGGATCCCGGGCAGCGGACCGTACCTCATCGGCCTGGTGGCCATCGAGGAGGACGAGCGGGTGCGCCTCACCACCAACCTGGTCGACGTGGCCCCCGACGAGGTCCGCACCGGCATGGCCGTGGAGGTCGTGTTCGACCACCACGAGGACGTCTACCTCCCGCTGTTCCGACCGGCGGACGGGGTCACCCGGTGAGCCCCGTGGCCGGGGAGCCGCTCGAGCGGCGCGCGGTGATCTCGGGTATCGGCCAGTCCGCCGTGGGCCGGCGGCTCGGACGCACCGGGCTCGACCTGACCCTCGACGCCTGCCTGGCGGCGGTGGCCGACGCCGGGCTCACCCGCGACGACATCGACGGCCTGGCCACCTACCCGGGCATGGGCACGGGCACCCCGGGGTTCGCCGGACCGACCACGCCCGAGGTGCAGGACGCCCTCCGCCTGCGCCTCGCCTGGCACGACGGAGGTGGCGAGGGGCCGGGTCAGATGCGGGCCCTGATCGCCGCCTGCCTCGCCGTGGGCGCCGGGCTCGCCCGTCACGTGCTCGTCTACCGGACGGTGACCGAGTCGACGGCCCAGGGCGCGGGTGGACGCCAGGGCATCGGAGGCGACGGGGGCGGGGACGGGGGGATGCCCCGGTTCTCCGGGTTCCTCCAGTGGTCCCTCCCCTTCGGGGCGGTGTCCGCGGTGAACTGGATCGCCCTGGTCGCCCAGCGCCGGATGCACGAATTCGGACTCACCCGGGAGCAGCTGGCCCAGATCGCCCTCAACGCCCGCCGCAACGCGGCCGACAACCCGTCCGCCATCTACCGGGACCCGATGGGACTGGCGGACTACCTCGGCGCCCGGATGATCTCGACGCCGCTGTGCCTCTTCGACTGCGACGCGCCGAGCGACGGGTCCACCGCCCTGGTGGTGTCCCACCGGGACCACGCCCCCGACGTGCCCCACCCGGTCTGCCACGTCAACGCGGTGGGCACCGCGCTCCGAGGACGTCCGAGCTGGGACCAGTTCGACGACATGACCACCATGGCGGCCCGCGACGCGGGGGCCTCGATGTGGGAGCGGACCGACCTCCGGCCCACCGACGTGGACGTCGCCCAGCTCTACGACGGGTTCTCGATCCTGGCCATGGTCTGGCTCGAGGCGCTCGGGTTCTGCGGTCGTGGCGAGAGCGGCGCCTTCGTCGAGTGACGGCGCCGCCATCGGCCGCACGGGCGTCCTGCCGGTGAACACCGCGGGCGGCCAGCTCTCCGGTGGGCGGCTCCACGGCTTCGGCCTGATCCACGAGGCCTGCGTGCAGCTGCGGGGCGACGGCGGGGACCGCCAGGTGGTGACGGCGACGGGGCGGGCCGCCCGAGGTGGCGGCCGTCAGCAACGGGGGCGGACCGATCGCCGGTTCGCTCCTGCTCACCCGCGGCGTCGGCTGAGGAGGGGACCTCCACCGGACCGCGCCGGGTGCCCGTCGGTGTCACACCAGGTGGCGGGCGGCACGGTGCGACAGGGTGGCCAGGGTGAGGGTGGGACCGTAGCCGGTCGAGGTCACGAAGACCGAGGAGTCGGCCACCACCACGTTGTCGTACTCGTGGAGGCGGCCGAACGGGTCGGTCACCGACGTCGCCGGGTCGGTACCCATGCGCACCGTGCCCATGTTGTGCCGGCTCTCGGGCACCGAGTCCGGGGTGAACCCGACGTTGCCCCGGCCCGGCGACGAGGTCACCGCCGTCCACTGCGCCCCCATCTCCTCGAGGATCTCCTCCAGGCGGGGTCCGTAGTGCTCGTGGGCGGCCAGCTCGTGGCGGCCGGGCCGGTAGGTGACCCGGGCGACCGGGAACCCGCGGGCGTCGCGGACCGACGGGTCGAGGTCGACCCGGTTGCCGGCGTAGGGGAGGTCCTCGCCCTGCATGGTGAACGCCCACAGGTGCTTGCGGATGGGCGACTCGGCCATGAGGCGGTTGTGGGCGCGCCCCGGCGGGTAGTGCCTGGCCTCCATGATGGGCAGCGCCGCGCCGGTGTGCTCGACCAGCCCGCCGCGGATCCACGGGAGTCCGGCCTCCGCCGCCGCCCGGCGGGACCGTTCGTCGCCCATGATCATGTCGTCGTGGACGTGCGTGACGGCGCGGCCCCGCTCGGCGAAGGTCCGGAAGGGGAGCCCACCCGCCACGATGGTCTGGAAGTGGACCATGAGGTAGCGCCCGAGCACCGGGTGCTCGACGTCCGACAGGAGCAGGAGGCGCGGGGTCTCGATGGCCCCGGCGGCCACCACGACGTGGCGTGCGGCGAGGAAGCGGGTGGTACCGTCGGCGCCGACCAGGTCGACCCCGGTGGCCCGCCGGCCCTCGAACCTGATCCGCGACACGAACGTCTCGGCCAGCAGCTCGGCCCGGCCCGTGGCCATGGCCCGCACCAGGAGCGCCACCGGGTCGCCCTTGGCGTGGATCGGGCAGCCGAAGTACGCGCAGAAGCCGCAGTTGTTGCAGGCCGGACGGCCGTCGTAGGGCACGCTGTTGGCCGCCGTCGGGGCCGGGTACGGGTGGTACCCGAGGCGCTCGGCCGCCGCCGCCGACCGGAGGGCGCCGAACATCGGCGCGCCGGGGGGCATGGGGAACGGGCCCGAGCGGGGACCGGCGAACGGGTTGGCCCCGTCGAGGCCGGCCACGCCGATGGCCCGCTCGACCTCGGCGTAGTAGGGCTCGAGCTCCTCGTAGGTCACCGGCCAGTCGGCGACGTCGGCACCGGGCTGGGGGCCCAGGTCCGACAGGAGCCGGAAGTCCCCCGGCAGGAAGCGCGGCACCTTGCCGTCGGCGTGGGTGCCCCCGCCGCCCACGGTCGTCGGGACCGAGTTGACCTCGCCCACGTGGACCCGGTCGCCGTCCTCCTCGCCGGTCCGGAAGGTCCGCGGCTCGACGAGCGGGTCCGGACCCAGGAAGAACCGGCTGTGGAACTTGACCTCGTCGTTCGAGTAGTCGGCGGCCGGCCGGGTGGGGTCGTCGGGGTCGAGCAGGTGGTTGCGTCCCTTCTCGACGATGGCCACGGACCAGCCCGCCGCCGTGAGCACGTCGGCCGCGGCCGACCCGCCCGGTCCCGAGCCGATGACCACGGCGTCGAGCGTCACGGTTCGGACACCTCGGCGTCGGTCCAGCCCCGGGGTTGGACGTCGCCGGCGAAGTCGATGGCCGCCCAGGCCGCGCCCTGCCGGTTCCCCCCGTACTCGGGGGCGCCGTACAGTCCCTCGCAGCAGTGCTGGAACAGGAGGTCGGCGAAGCCGTCGACGGCGGCCAGTCGCTCGTCCTGTTCCCCGGGCCCGAGTCGGTCGAATCCGGGACCGAGGGCGGCCAGGGCCGACCGGTAGCGCTCCTGGAGCCCGACGACCGGGCCGTTGAACTCCCGCTCGGGCCGACCCTGCGAACCCTCGATCCGGGTGCGCCAGGCCAGCTCGTCGAGCGCGGACAGCGGGTGGAAGCGGGAGAAGGCGGCGTCGCCCCCGTGGCGGCCCGACGTGGGGCCCCGGGCCCAGATCCGCGGTGGGTCGACCGTGAAGGCGCCCAGCAGGGCGTCGATGTAGTCGGGCACGCCGGCGGCCACGGCGCCGGGTCCGTGCCCGTCGGCCGGCACCACCCGGTCGCAGGCGGCCGACAGGACGGCGTACTCGTCGTCGGTCAACCAGCGGGCCATCCGCGCCACCCTAGCGATGCACCCGCCGGACCGTCGTCATCGACGGGCTCAGCGTGCGGTGAAGGCGACGGGCAGGGCGATGGGCGAGCGGAACGCCATGCCCTTGATGTGGAGGTCCTGCCCCGGGGCGGGCGCCAGCTCGAGGTCGGGCATCCGGTCCAGGAGGGCGTTAACCGCCACGCGGGTCTCCATGCGGGCGAGGTGCATGCCCAGGCAGACGTGGACCCCGAAGCCGAACCCGAGGCTCTGGCGCGACGCCCGGAAGAGGTCGAAGCGGTCCGGATCCTCGTACTTCCGCTCGTCCCGGTTGGCCGCACCGAGCAGCAGTCCGACGTCCGCCCCCGCCGAGACGGGCACGCCGGCGAGCTCGGTGTCGACCATCGCCCGGCGCAGGATCACCGTGACCGGAGGCTCCCACCGGATCGTCTCCTCGAACGCCTGGGGCAGGAGCGACCGGTCCTCGCGCACCGCCCGCAGCTGGTCCGGCTCGGTGAGCAGCCCGTAGAGGAGGTTGCCCGAGGCCCGGTACGTCGTCTCGACCCCGGCGGGCAGCAGCAGCCGGAGGAACGAGAAGATCTCCTCGTCCTCCAGCGCGCGGCCGTCCACGTCCACGGCCAGGAGGTCGCTGATGAGGTCGTCCGACGGACGGGACCGGCGCTCCTCGACGACGTCGGCGAAGTAGTCGCGCAGCGCCTCGGAGGCGGCGACCCCACGGTCCCAGTTGGCGGCCACGCTGGTGATCTCGACGGCCCACCGCTGGAACCGGGGGAAGTCCGCACGCGGCAACCCGAGGATCTCGGCGATCACCTGGACCGGGAAGTGGAAGGTGAGCTGCTGGACCAGGTCGGCGGACCCGTCGGCGGCGAAGTCGTCGATCAGCTCGTCCACCACCCGCTGCACGAGGTCGCCCTCCCACCGTTCGAGCACCTTGGACCGGAAGGTCGGCGACACCAGCGCCCGGTGCAGCCGGTGCTCGGGCTCGTCCATCTGCAGGATGGTCTTCCCCATGACCAGGCCCATGATCCCCTCGTAGACCGACGAGGAGTACGTCTCGTTGTCGCGCAGCACCTGGACGGCCTCGTCGAACCCGAGCACGGTGATGGGCGGGGGCCGCGTCGGGTCCTCCTCGGGTAGGCCCTCGCCCATGTCCACCGGTCCCGAGTGGACCGGGTGCTGACGACGGAGCTCGCCCAGCCGCGGGTAGGGGTCCCGGATGTCCCCGGACACGGTGTCCTGGAGCTCGAACGGGTCGAACCGCTCCAGCACGACCCGGTGGTCCGTCGCCTGCTCCGCGTGTGGTGCCATCGTCGTCCCCGTCCCGGGCCGGTGCGGGCCGACCCTCCCCCGGTCGCCGGCCGATCCGGCCGACCCCTCGGTCGGCGACTATAGATCAAACGTTCGTTTGGTGCCCGGCGATCCCGGCCCGTCCCGCGGACGGCGGCTGGGCCACAATGGGCCGGTGCCCACCCCTCCCCCCGAGCCGGTCGCCCGAGACGGGGGGCGCACCCAGCGGGAGCACATCCTGCGCACGGCGCTGTCGCTGATGGCCCAGCACGGGGTCGACGGGACCGGCATGCGGAGTCTGGCCGCGGCGAGCGGGCTCAACGTGGCGACGCTCTACCACTACTTCCCGTCCAAGCGCGACCTGCTCGTGGCCGTGCTGGAGGAGCGGGGGTTCCTGTCCGGCTCCGAGGTCACCGCCTCGCCGACCCTGGCCCGCGACCCGGCGACGACCCTGACCGACCTGCTGACCGACATCCTGCTGTCGATGCTCGAGGTGGAGGACTTCGTCCGCCTCATGCTCGGTGAGGTCCTGCGCGGCGACCAGACGGCACGGGACGTCGGGAGCGAGCTGTTCGACGCCACCGAGTCCTCGCTGGAGCGCTGGCTCGTCGACCACCGGCCGCGACTGTGTCCCGCGGGTGACGAGGCCGTGCTGGCGCGGATGCTGCGCAGCGTCCTGGTGGGCCTGGTCATCGAGCACATGGCCGGGGTGCTCGACGGGGGGCGCGGGTCGGCCGACGTGTTCCGGACCCGGGCCGGTGAGATCGCCTCGACCCTCGAGGGGCGGGCGGGCGGGCGGGCGACGCCCGGCGGCGACCGCCCAGGTGTCTAGAGCTCGGTGAAGAGCGTCCCGAGGCGCTCCCACTGGTGGCCGGAGCCACCCGCCAGCGTCTCGTTCTGCTTGGCCCGCTTGAACAGGAAGTGGGCGTCGTTCGCCCAGGTGAACCCCACCCCACCGTGGAGCTGGATGTCGTCGCCGGTCACCTTGACCGCCGCCTCGGCGGCATAGGCCGAGGCCATGGCCGCGGACCGGACGCGGTCGGGCGCGTCCCCGTCGGAGGACCACGCGGCGTAGTGGACGCCCACTCGGGCGAGCTCCAGGGCGTGGAACATGTCCACGATCCGGTGCTTGACCACCTGGAAGGAGGCGATCGGCTGGTCGAAGACGACCCGGACCTTGGCGTACTCGGTCGCCTGCTCGAGCGCGCGGTCGGACACGCCCACCGATTCGGCGGCCAGCGCCACGGCGACGTCGTCGAGGACGCGCCGCCACAGGTCGGCGTGGTCGCCGGGCGGCCCGAGCGGCTCCGCGGGCGTGGCGTCGAGCGCCAGGCGGGCCAGCTTGCGGGTCGGGTCGAGCGACGGCACCGGTTCGGCGGCCGGCTCGCGGACGAGGAACGAACGGATCCCGTCCTCGCCCAGGGCGGCCACGATCACCCAGTCGGCGGTGTGCCCGTCCACGACGACGGGCTTGGTCCCGTGCAGGACCCAGCCGGCGCCCTTGCGGACGGACCGTGCCCGCACGGTGTCCAGGGGATCGCCGTGACCCTGCTCCAGCACCGCCACCGTCCCGCGGCGCCCACCGTCGGCCAGCTCGGCCAGCAGGTCGTCGGCCCCCAGCGCCCGGGCGGCCAGGGTGGCCGCCACCGCCGACGAGAAGAACGGCCCGGGCAGCGGCACACGCCCCATCTGCTCGAGCACGATGCACATCTCGAGCAGCCCGGCCCCCTCGCCCGGGATCAGCATCGACGTCCACCCGAGGGACACCAGACGGTCCCACAGCTCCGGCGTGTAGCCGGTGTCCCCGTCGGCCAGCTCCCGCAGGAGTGCGCCGTCCACCTCGTCCATCGCCCGTCGGGCGACGTCCTGCAGGGCCAACTGCTCGGCATCGAATGTGAAGTCCACGGACCACCTCGGGATCGGCACGGCTGGATGACGGCCCGAGCGTAGACGGTTCCGAGGGCTATCCTCGGCCCGTGGACTTCGCACTTGCCCCCGAGGACGAGCAGTTCGCCGCCGAGTTGCGGTCGTGGCTCGACGAGCACCTGCCCGGATTCCTCCGACGCGAGGAGCTCGACGCCGACTCCTCGCTGTCGGGCGAACAGTCCCAGCTCCGACGGGCGGCGTGGCAGCGACTGCTCAACGAGGGCCGATGGGCCGCCGCCAACTGGCCCGAGGAGTACGGCGGCCGCAACGCCACCGCCATGCAGCGCATCCTCTACTCCGAGATCATGGCCGAGTACCGCACCCCCGGACTGTTCAACACCAACGGGCTGTGGCAGATCGGCCCGATGATCATCGCCTGGGGCACCGAGGAGCAGAAGGCACGGTGGCTCCCCTCGATCCTCGACGCCACCGACCACTGGTGCCAGGGGTTCTCCGAGCCGGACGCCGGCAACGACCTGGCCAACCTGCGCACCACCGCCATCCGGGACGGCGACGACTACGTGGTCAACGGGCAGAAGATCTGGATCTCGACCGCCCACCTGGCCAAGTGGGGGCTCTTCCTGCTCCGCACCGACCCGACCGCCATCGAGCGCGGGGCCAAGCACGAGGGCATCACCGCCTTCATCCTGGACCTCGAGACGCCCGGCATCGAACGGCGGCCGATCCGCGACATGGCCGGCGAGGAGATGTTCAACGAGGTCTACTTCACCGACGCCCGCATCCCGGCCGACTGCCGGCTCGGGGGCGAGGGCGAGGGCTGGATGGTGGCCATGGGCACCCTCGGCCACGAGCGGGTGGGCATCGCCACGCAGCTGGCCATCCTCGCCGCCGACCTGCGGGCCATGGTCACGTCCGCCCGGTCGGTCAACCCGGGCGCACTGGAGGATCCGGCGATCCGGGGCCGCATCGCCCGGGCGTGGACCGACATCGAACTCGCCCGCCTGCTGTCGCTGCGGGCCCTGTCCAAGATCATCAAGGGGGAGAAGAACTGGCCGGAGGTCCCCTTCGCCAAGCTGAGCTGGTCGGCGCTGGCCCAGACCCTGGCCGCCCTGTCGGTGGACCTGCTCGGCCCGGCCGGCGTCCTGGCCAGGGGTGGGCCCGACGCCGTCGACCGGGGGAAATGGACCCGGCTGTACTCGTTCCAGCGGTACAGCACCATCGGCGGTGGCTCCACCGAGGTCCAGAAGAACATCATCGCCGACCGGGCCATCGCCCTGCCCCGGCGTTCCCACGCGTCCTGACGTGCCCGTCGACCCGCGCACGCCTGCATCGTCGGCGCGGCGCGCCGGACCTGGCGCGACCGGCCCGCGCCCGAGCCCCTCGACCTGTGGGAGGACGTCGCCCGCGCCGCGGCGGCCGACGCGGGCAGCCCCTCGGCCGTCGCTGACGTCGACAGCCTCCAGGTGGTGTTCTGCCAGTCCTGGCAGTACGACGACCCGTGCGCCCGACTGGCCGGGCGACTGGGCGCCCGTCCCCGGACGGCCCGCTACTCGGGCCTCGGCGGGTCGGTCCCCCTCCGCCTCGTGGCCGACGTCGCCGGGGACCTGGTCCGCGGACGGGGCGACCTGGCGCTCGTCGTCGGGGGCGAGGCGCTCGCCACCCTGCGCCACCATCCCGAGCCCGCGTGGTCGCACCCCCCGGTCGAGCCACCGCCGTTCCCCCTCACCCTGGACCGGCTCGAGGCCGCCCACGGGATCTACCAGGCCTACCTGACCTTCGCCCTCCTGGAGACGGCACGACGGGCCCACCGGGGCGCGGCCGTGGACGGCTACCGACGCGAGCTCGGCCGGTTGCTCGCCCCGCTGTCCGAGGTGGCGGCGGCCGATCCCGCGCACGCCTGGTTCCCCGTCGCCCGCTCCGCCGAGGAGATCATCACCCCGAGCCCGCCAACCGGATGGTCGCCACCCCGTACACCAAGCTGATGACCGCGGTGATGGACGTCGACATGGCGGCGGCGGTGCTGGTGGCCACCGAGGCCCGGGCCGACCAGCTCGGCGTGCCGAGGGACCGCCGGGTCTACCTGCGGGGCGCTGGCGCCGCCGAGGAGCCGGCGACCATGGCGTCCCGACCCGAGCTGTGGCGGTCGCCGGCCATGGCGTCGGCCGCGTCGCGGGCGCTCGGGACCTCGGGATCGACGACGTCGCCCACCTCGACCTGTACTCGTGCTTCTCCGCCTCGCTCCAGTTCGCCCGCGACGCCCTGGGGGTCACCGACGACCGGCCCCTGACCGTGACCGGCGGCCTCCCGTACCACGGCGGGCCGGGGAGCAACTACGCCACCCACGCCCTGGCCGCCATGGTGGAGACGCTCCGCGACGATCCCGGCTGCCCGGGGCCTGGTCACCGGGGTGGGGATGCACATGACAGCACCACGCCGCCACCCTCTGGTCGACGGACCCCGCCAACCGGCGCCCCCGCCCCCGCCGGTGACCCGGCGCCTGCGGGCGCCACCGTCCCCGTGACCTCCGGGGCCGAGGGACCGGCGACGGTCGCCACCTTCTCCACCACCTGGGGACGCGAGGGACCCGAGTGGACGGCGCTGATCTGCGACCTCCCCGACGGCTCGCGCTGCTACGCCCGCCTGGACGAACCGGCGACGGACGACGAGGACCTCCTCGGCGACGCCGTGACGCTCGTCCCCGGGCGCACGGGGGGTCTCCACCGCCCGCCGGTGACCCGTCCCGGGCCGCACGCCACCGCACCACGCACCGCCGATCCGAACCGAGGAGGCCCATGCCGATCCACTACGAGCTCGACGACGACCACGTCGTCCGCATCACCATCGACCGGCCCGAGGCGCGCAACGCCATGGACATGGAGCACTTCGCCCAGCTCCGCGGGGCGTGGGAGCGCTTCGGCGACGACGACGACGCCTGGGTGGCCGTGGTCACGGGCGTCGGCGACGACTTCTGCGTCGGGGCCGACCTCAAGACCTACATCCCCGAGATCACCCGCCTGCAGCGCGCATGCGGGACGAGGGGATCACCGAGATCGACGGCTACCGGCTCGACGACGGGGTGAAGGCGGTGCTGCGCAACGTCAGGCTGTACAAGCCGATCGTGGCCGCCGTCAACGGCACCTGCGTGGCCGGGGGGATGGAGATGCTCGGGGGCTGCGACATCCGGGTGGCGGCCGACACCGCCACCTTCGGCGTCCTCGAGCCCAAGCGCGGCCTCTTCGCCGGAGGCGGCACCACCGTGCGCCTCCCCCGCCAGATCCCGTATCCCGGCGGCCATGGAGCTCCTGCTGTGCGCCGACCGGATCTCCGCCCCGCGGGTGCTGGCCATGGGGCTCCTCAACGAGGTGTGCCCGCCGGACCGGCTCCTCGAACGGGCCTACGACTACGCCCAGCGGATCACGGCCAACGGTCCGTTCGCGGTGCGCAAGACGAAGGAGTCGGTGCAGCGGGGTCTCCTCGTCGACATGAAGGAGGCGTACCGGATCGAATCGGCCATCGCCTCCGAGGTGTTCGCCAGCGAGGACGCCGTCGAGGGCCCCAGGGCCTTCGCCGAGAAGCGCGCGCCGCAGTGGAGGAACCGGTGAGCCGGCGGACAGCGTGAGGAGAGGACGACACCGGCGTTCGCCGGGTCCGGGTGCTCACCGGTGGTTCGTCCGGGATCGGGGCCGGACTGGCCGAGGCGCTGGCCGCCCGGGGCGCCACCGTCGGCATCGCCGCCCGACGGGGGGACCGGCTCGCCGAGGTCCTCGGACGGTGCCGTGCCCACACGCCCGACTCGCGGATGTGGGTGGCGGACCTGGCCGACCCGACCGCCGTCGACCGGCTGGCCCGGGACGCGGTGGACGAGCTCGGCGGGGTGGACCTCCTGGTCAACAACGCCGGCATCCCCAAGCGGCGCCACGTCACCGCCCTCGACATGGCCACGGTCGAGTCGGTCATGGCCATCAACTTCCTGTCGCCGGTACGCCTGACCCTCGCACTCCTGCCGCACATGGTCGGACGCGGCTCGGGCCGGATCGTGAACGTCTCGTCGGTCGCCGCCCCCCTCAGCTCGCCGGGCGAATCGGCCTACGACGCCTCGAAGTCGGCCCTCGCCGTGTTCTCCGAGGCGATGGCGGTCGACCTGTGGGACACCGGCGTGTCGGTCACCGTGGTCTATCCCGGCGTCGTGGACACCGAGCTGTTCACCCAGCCGGACAACGACCCCTTCGCCGGTGGCGTCGAGGCCATCACGGTGGACGAGGCGGTCGCCGCCGTCCTCGACGGGATCGCGGCCGGCTCGCACGCCGTCTTCGTCCCCGGCTACTTCGCCGAGTTCGCCCGGTCCAAGGCCCAGGACGTCGAGGCGTTCCTGGCCGGCTCGGCCGCCTACGTGAGGTCCCTGGTGGGCCAGGACGGCCAGGACGGCCAGGAGCCCGACGCCCCGGCCTGACCGCCGGTCCGGTCGGGGCGGGTCCCGCGGTCAGGGCAGGCGCTCGAGCACCATGGCGTTCGCCTGCCCGCCGCCCTCGCACATGGTCTGGAAGCCGTAGCGCCCACCCGTGGCCTCCAACTGGTTGAGCAGGGTGCCGGCCAGCCGGACACCGCTCGCCCCCAACGGGTGCCCGAGGGCGATGGCCCCGCCCTTCGGGTTCAGGACCGCCGGATCGACCGGGAACGCGCGGAGCCACATCAGGGCGATGGCGGCGAACGCCTCGTTGCACTCGACGGCGTCGAACTGGTCGATGGTCATGCCGGAACGGTCGAGGAGCCGCTGGGTGGCCGGCACCGGCGCCGACAGCACGATGGCGGCGTCGTCGGCCGCCACCGTGGCGTGGGCGATCCGGGCCCGTACCGGCAGGCCCAGCCGCTCGGCCACGGCGCGCTCGGCGATCAGCATGGCCGCGGCCCCGTCGGTCATCTGCGACGAGTTCCCGGCGGTGATGTCCGGGGCCGTGTCCGGCTCCCAGGACTGGGCCGGGGGCAGTCCGGCCAGGGTCTCCATCGTCCCGCCCCGTCGGATGCCCTCGTCGACGTCGAGGTACGCACCGGTCACCACACCCTCCTCGTCCTTCACCGCCACGGGGATCGCCTCGGCGGCGAAGCGCCCCTCGTCCCACGCCGATGCCGCCCGGCGGTGGCTCTCCAGGGCGAAGGCGTCCATGTCCTCGCGGGTGATCCCCCACCGGTCGGCCAGCACCTGGGCCACCCGGAACTGGGCCCACAGGCGGCCGTCGATCTGCTCGAGGAACGACGGGGGGAAGGGGCCGGTGCCGCCCCGGGCGTTGGAGGCCAGCTTCACCCGGGACATCGACTCGACCCCGCAGGCGATCACCAGGTCGTACTGCCCGGCCAGGACCCCGGCGGCGCCGAAGTGCACGGCCTGCTGCGAGGACCCGCACTGCCGGTCGACGGTGGTGGCCGGGACGCTCTGGGGCAGGCCGGCGGCCACCCAGCCGTTGCGGGCGACGTTGGTGCTCTGCTCCCCCACCTGGCTGACGCAGCCGCCGATGACGTCGTCCACCCGTCCCGGGTCGATGCCGGTGCGCTCGACCAGCGAACGCAGCGCCACGCCCAACAGGTCCGCCGGGTGCCAGTTGGCCAGCGCTCCCCCTCGCTTGCCCAGGGTCGTCCGGACCACGTCCACCACGACTGCGTCCCGCACCTCGCTGCTCATGTCCCCTGCTCCTCCTCGTCCGACCCGTGGGTCCCGGGTGCCGATCCTCCCACTCCTTCGGGATCGTCGGCGCCGAGTCCCTCGGGGCCGTCCGTCTCCGCACGTTCCCGGGCCACCAGGAGGGCCTCGACCGCCGCCAGGGCCCCGGCGGAGGGTCCCTGGTAGGCGACCGCGCCGTGTTCGAGCACGACCGCCGATTCGGCGATCCCGAGCACCCGGTCGACCTGCTGCTCGACGATGACCAGCGCCGTGCCGGCCTCGTTGATCCGACGGAGGCTGTCGTAGACGAAGTCGGTGATCAGGGGAGCCAACCCGAGCGAGATCTCGTCGGCCACCAGCACCCGGGGCGGGACGACGAGCACCTTGGCCAGGGACAGGATCCGCTGCTCCCCGCCCGACAGCGTGCCGCCGTGCTGGTTCCTCCGGGCCCCGAGCAGGGGGAAGGTGTCGTAGGCCCGGGCGAGCGAGTCCGAGACCCCGCGGCGCCCGACCCCGTTGACGGAAGGCCAGCTTCAGGTTCTCCTCCACCGTGAGGCTGGCGAACACCCCCCGGCCCTCGGGCACGTGGGCCATCCCGGCGCGGGCCAACCGGTACGCCGGCCAGTTGGTGACGTCACGCCCGTCGAGCCGGACGGTGCCGGCCGTGGTGGACAGCAGGCCCGACACCACCCGGGAGACGGTCGACTTGCCCGCCCCGTTCGAGCCGATGAGCGCGGTGATCCCCCCGCGGCGACCTCGAAGCTGACGTCGAAGAGCGCCCGGTAGGGCCCGTAGGCGGCGCTGACCCCGACCACCTCGAGGGCCGGCTCGGCCGGGCGGGGCGCCCGGGCGGGCGGTCCGGCGGACTCGGTCGCCACCGGGGGCGCCGTCATCCCTCCACCCCGAGGTAGGCCCTGCGCACCGCCGGGTCGGCCATCACCGACGCGAAGTCCCCCTCGGCGATGACCTCGCCGAGGTTCATCACCACCGTCCGGTCGACGACCTCCGCCACCATGCCGAGGTCGTGTTCGACCAGCACCATGGCCATCCCCTGGTCCCGTTGGACCTGGCGCAGGACCGTGCCCAGTTCGCGCGTCTCGTGCACGTCGAGACCCGACGACGGCTCGTCGGCCATGAGCAGCACCGGATCGGCCACCAGCGCCCGGGCCAGCTCCACCAGCCGGCACAGCCCGAGTCCGAGCGAGGCCACCGGCACCTCGGCCCGGTCGGTCAGGCCGACCATGTCGAGGACGGCGCCCACCTTGGCCGACTCCCCGGCCGACGGCTTCGACAGTCCGCACAGGTCACGCCACAGGCGGCCCGAGCGCCATCGGGCGCGGAGGGCCACCAGCAGGTGGTCCCGGACGGTCATGTCGGGGAACACCTCGACGCGCTGGTAGGTCCGGGCGATGCCCAGGCGCGCCCGCTCGAAGGTCGGCATGCCCACCAGCGCCCGTCCGTCCAGCTCGACGGCGCCGTGCTCGGGGCGCAGCTGACCGCACACGCAGTTGAACAGCGTGGTCTTGCCCGCTCCGTTCGGGCCGACCAGGCCCACGCTCTCCCCTCGACCGACGTCGAACGTCACGTCGTTCACGGCGGCGATCCCGCCGAACGTCTTGGTGACGCCCTCCACCCTGAGCAGCACGTCGCCGACCGCTCCCACGTCAGCGCCCCATCGCGGCGTCCGGCTCCGGACCGGCCGGGGCCAGGGTGCGCGACGGGCCCTCGGGTCCCTGGGGCGCCGACGCCCCCGGCGCGGACCGACCCCGCAGGAGCAGCCGCTCCATCCGCAGCGTCCAGCGCCGCTTCTGGAATTCCAGGATGCCCTCGGGATGGGCCACGTAGGTGAGGGCGCCGAAGGCGAAGAAGACGATCAGGAGGCTGTTGCCGCCCAGCCGTCCGGGCACGTAGGTGAGCAGCTGCTGGAGCACCACGTAACCGAAGCCGGCCTGGATCGCCCCCTCCGGGGTGGCGACGCCGGTGGTCACCACCACGACGACGAACACCAGGGAGAATTCCCAGCTGAACGTGTTCGGGTTGACCGCCTGCTGGTTGATGGCGAGGAGCGTCCCCCCGATCCCGGCGACCGCACCGGAGAGCCCGAACACCAGGACGTGCATCCAGGTGAGGTTGACCCCGATCCCCGAGGCCGCCGTGCTGCTCCCCTGCATGGCTCCGAGGTACCGGCCGATCGAGCCGCGCCGCACCCGAAGCACCAGGAACACGCACACCGCCAGCACCACCATGGCCACCACGAAGAAGTTCCGGCCGTCCGGGTTGAGGATCCCGAGACCCACGTCGTTCGGGGTGACGTTGATCGGCTGCCCGTGGACCGTGTCCACCTCGGCGAACACGACGTTGTCGAAGACCAGGGCGGCGGCGATGGTCATCAGGGCCAGCCCCAGCCCGCGCAGCCGCACCGAGGCGAAGGCCAGGACCACGGCCACCAGACAGGCCACCGCCGCCCCGACCAGCCCCCCGAGCAGGAAGTTCATGCCGAGGTGGCTGGCCAGCTGGGCGGCCATGAACGCCCCGACCCCGGCCAGCGTGGCCTGGCACAGCGACAGCTGGCCGCCCATGCCGGTGATCAGGGTGATGGACAGGAACACGACGGAGTAGGCCAGGCCGGCGTTGAAGACGTTCTCCCAGATCCGGGGCATCCACGTGAGCATCGACACCGAGAACACGACCAGGAGGAGGTACCAGAGGATCCTGATGACCCGGTCGAATTCGGGCGCCCGGAGCGCGGCGGTGGTCGGGGGGGTGGGGGGGTCGACGGACGCCAACGGGTCCTTCGCACTCCCGAGGGTCTGCATGCCGGGCACCAGGACCAGCGCCCCGACCAGCACGACGAACGGCAGGGAGGTCAGTGCCGCCGAGGACCAGATGCTGCCGGCGGGGAGGTAGCCCTGCAGGACGGTCACCGTGACGCCCATCAGCACGCCCACCAGCACGGCGATCGGCAGCGACCGGAGGACGGCCCAGGCGGCGGCGGCGAAGGCGGCCACCATCAGGTCGGCGTAGTCGCTGAACTGCAGCTGGCTGTAGATGGGGGCCAGCAGGACGCCGGCCAGGCCGGCGATGAGGCCCGAGACGGCCCAGGCCGAGGCCACCACCCTCCCCCCGTTGATCCCGTCCAGCTCGATCAGCCGGCGGCTCTCCACCGCACCGCGCATCTTCAGCCCCACGCTGGTCCAGCGGATGAGTACGAACAGGGCGACCAGCGTGACCACCGTCGCCGTCACGCACGTCACGGAGATCCCGTTGACCGGGGTCCCGGCGATCCGGAAGTAGACGACGTCGGGGTTGAACAGGATGCTCGGCGGGTTGTACTGGTTGCTGTCGGTGAAGATGATGGCGAGGACGGCCGGGATGCCGATGAGCATGCTGATCCCGGTGACCAGCTTGGCGATCACGTTGGCCGGGGCGATCTTGCGGAACAGGAAGCGGTCGAAGACGAGTCCGACGGCGGGGGCCAGGACGACCACGGCGATCACGAAGGCCACGCCCACCGGCAGGTGGCGCTTCTGGACGAGGTAGGTGAAGACGAACGCCGACAGGTACGCCTGGGCCCCGTAGGCGAAGTTGAGGACGCCGGTGGCCTGATAGGTGAGGACGAGGCCGACGGCGACCAGCGCGTACGTGCACCCGTAGGGGATGCCGGGGAGGGCGAACCCCAGGAAGTGCTCCACGGTCGTGTCGCCCCTAGCCCCGGCCGACTGCGGTCCGGCTCATGCCCCCGGCGTGCCGGCCGGCGGCGTCACCGGCACCGGGTTCTTGGCGTCGTCGTCGAGGCAGACGAACACCTGCTTGCCCGACGAGAAGACCGAGACGAACGACGATCCCTTGACCTGCACCCAGGCGGTGCACGTCGGGAAGGTGGCCTTCACGTGGGCCACCGTCCAGTTGGTCGGCGCCTGGGTCTGCGCCGCGGTGTCGTCGGTGATCTTGTTGGTGGCCGACACCACCGAGGCCTGGGTGAGGTTCGCGCCGGCCGCACGGATCCCCTCCACCATCAGTGCGGCCGACTGCCATCCGGACAGGGCCACGTTGCTGGTCGTGTACTGCGGCTCGTACTTCTTCATGGCCGCCGTGTAGGCCGCCATCCCCGGATAGGTCGACGGGTAGGCGACGGCACCGAAGGGCACGTTGCCCGCGTTGCTCATGTACACGCCCTGCATGACGCTGGAGTACTGGTTGAGCAGGTTCTGGTCGTAGCCGTTGAGCCACAGCTGCTTGATCGAGAGGCCGTACTGCTGGATGTCCCGGGACAGGGTGACGTTGTCCGAGGCCTGCATGCAGGTGATCAAGGAGTCCGAGCCCGACTGCTGCAGCCGCTGGACATCCGAGGTGAAGCTCCCACCGAGCTGGGCTCCGACGTCGACGAAGCTCACGTCGATCCCGGCGGCCTTCAGACCGTTGGCGGCCGTGTTGCAGGCGTCGTAGGACGACGGGATGGACGGCCCGTAGCTGATGAACGCCACCGACTTGGAGTGGGTCGCCTTGACGAAGTAGGCGTAGGTGGGCACGGCGCTGGAGTAGTCCTGGATCGAGCCCCCGGCGGCGAACAGGTTCGGGTACGGCGACCAGTTGCCCGTCACGTTGTACCCGTAGGTCGGGGTGCCCGACTGGGCGAAGTAGCCGGGGGAGAAGAACGGTGACGCCGCGCCGACGGCGAACACGTGGTCCTGGTCGATGAGGGTGTGGGTCAGCTGGGTGAACTGGCTGGGTGACCCGCCGTCGTCCAGGTTGTAGGCCAGGTCCACCTTCCGGCCGTCCACCCCACCCTTGGCGTCGAGGGCGTCGAAGTAGGCGGTCATCCCGGGGGCGAACTGGCCGAAGTAGCCGGCGAGGATGCCGGAGCGGCTGGAGACCACACCGACCGTGATCGACGTCGCCGTCACCCCCGGAGCGGCGGATCCTCCACCGGACGCCGCTGTCGTGCTCGACGCCGCGCTCGTCGTCGACGTCGTGGTCGAGGCGCTCGTCGAGGACGAGCATCCCGCCGCCAGCAGTCCCACGCCCATCGCCACGGCGATCGGAGCCAGCCAACTCCCCCGGTGTACCCCCATCAACACACTTCCTTGTGTCTGACCGACCACGCCGGGCTGGTCGGCCCGACTCCCCAGACTGCGATCGATCGATGGATACGTCTAGTCCCGGCGACTCTAGCGACATCCGGGTGCCGTGCGCGTGACGGCCCGCCCGGGCCACCGTGCCGGTCCGCCCGCCGCCCCTACCCGAACAGCACGTCGACCGGTGCGCCGAGGGCCCCGAGGTCGACGCGATCGTTGTCCTCCCGGTACCGCAGCCCCTGCACGTTGAAGAGCTCGACCGAGGCCGCACCGACCGGGTACGGGCCCCAGTGCCACGTCCCCCGGTGGAGCACGACGGCCTGCTGCGGCTCCAGGAGGAAGGCCACCACCCCCTCGGCGTCGGCCGGTGCCTCCAAGGCGGCGTCCGGAGGGGCCACGGCGATCACCGCCCGGGCGTCCAGCGGCATCAGCACCTGGGTGTGGGTCCGGTGGCGGAAGAGCTCGAGGCACCGCAGCCCCCCGTCGACTGCCGGCACCTCGTCGAGCCGGTGGCCGATGCGGTTGACGTGGACGTCTCCCCAGGCGAACTCGAGCCGGTGCCCGCCGTCGTCGGGATCGGTGTCGGCGACCGGCAACCAGCCGAAGGGGGCCCACGCCGCGGCGGCGAGCGGGACCGGTGTGACCGTTCGGGCGGCTGCTCCCATGCCGGGCTCCTCGGGTTGCGGACCTGCGGCGAAGCTACCATCGACCCGGCACGCCACGAGGCGGCACCGGCGCCGACCGGCAGCGGTCGGGGCCGGTCGACACAGGAGGGCACGCGCAGATGGACGTACGGAACATCGAGGACGTGGAACCCATCGTCGAGCACACGGGCACGGTGCCGGTGTGGTGGATGGTCCAGTCCCAGGAGATGCGGGAGCTCACCGACGGGGGCTTCCTCGAGCTGGTCAACGAGTTCGAGGTCGCCGGGGGCGGGTACGTGAACCCGCACTCCCACCCGACCCACGAGTTCTACTACGTGCTCCGCGGCAGGGGCATCATGACCATCGGGGACGAGGACCGCACCATCGCCCAGGGCGACCTGGTCTACATCCCGCCGGACGTCGTGCACAGCCTCCGGCCCGTGACCGACCACGCGCCGATCCACTGCTTCTGCTTCGCCATCGGCGTCAAGGGCGCGGGGACGATCGACTACACCAACAACTGACGGCCGCCCGGCGGTGGACCGGCCCGCGGACCGGGGTCGGGCGCCGGGGTCAGGCGCCGGGGTCGCCGTCCTCGACGGGCGAGGGGTCCAGCCCCAGGATCCCGACGGTGGTGGCACCCCCGCGGAGGGCGGCGAAGTAGCCGTCTTCGGCCGCGGCCCGGGCCCGACCGGCCTCGACCACCTCGTCGAGCCGGGCCCCGGGGACGATCACCACGCCGTCGACGTCGCCCACCACCCAGTCCCCCGGGTCCACCGCGACCCCGGCGACCACCACCGGTGACCCCACGGTCCCGCGCGCGACCTTGGTGGCGCCACGGAGGGCCACCGTCCGCGAGAACACCGGGAAACCGAGTGCCTCCAGGGCGGCCACGTCGCGCACGCCGCCGTCGATCACCAGGCCACCGAGCCCGCGGGCGAGCGCCCCGGTGGTGAGCACCTCACCCCAGTACCCGCGGTCGCTCACGTCGCCCACGTCGACCACGAGGACGGCGCCCGCCGGTGCCCGGGTGACGGCCACGTGGACGGCCAGGTTGTCGCCGGGCGTGCACCGCACGGGGTAGGCCGGAGCGGCCAGCGCGGCCCCGGTCCACACCGGCCGGATCCGCGGGGGCATGGGCCGTGCCCCGCACTCGCCCAGGGTGGCGGCGCCCAGCGCGGCCAGATCCGCCGCCCGCGTCATCCGGACACCGCCACGGTGACCTCGATCTCCACGGCCCCTCCCCGGGGCAGAGCGGCGACGCCGACGGCCGACCGGGTGTGGCGTCCCGCGTCGCCGAAGGCCTGGACGAGCACCCCGCTCGCCCCGTCCACCACGGCGGGCTGCCGGTGGAAGTCGGGGGTCGAGGCGACGTAGCCCGTGACGCTCAGCACCCGCTCGACCCGGTCCAGCGAACCGAGTGCCGCCTCGAGCACCGACAGGGCGTTGAGGGCGCACACCGCGGCGGCCCGCGCCCCCTCCTCCACCCCCACGGTGTCGCCCAGGGTCCCCACGCAGGTCAGCTCGCCGTCGATCCGGGGCAGCTGGCCCGACGTGCGGGCCACGCCCCCGTGGACCACCACGGCGTCCAGCGGGTCGTGGGGTGGGTGCGGACCGTGCAGGCGCAGCCCGAGCGCGGCCAGGCGCGCCCGGACCCGACCCGACGCCGGGTCGACGTCCCCGTGGCCACCGGTCGGCGTGCTCACGCGTTCTGGCGCATGTAGTCGTACACGCCGGCGAACTTCCGGTCGACCCCCTCGGGCAGGTGGTGGATGGGTCCGAGCTGCGTGGCGCCCCAGATGATGAACGCGCTGCGCTCCACCAGGGCGGTGATGTGCATGGCCTTGGACGGCGAGGGGCCCACGGCGACGAGTCCGTGGTTGGCGATCAGTGCCGCGCCCCTGCCCTCCAGGGCCGCCACGGCGTTGTCCCCGACCTCGGGACGGCCGCTCATGGCGTACTCGGTCACCCGGACGTCGCCGCCCACGTAGATGGTGAACTCGTCGATGCACGACGGGATGGGCAAGCGCGCCACGGCGAACATGGTGGCGTAGACGGGGTGCGAGTGGATCACCGAGCCGACGTCGTCGAAGGCCCGGTAGGCCGCCAGGTGGAGCGGCAGCTCCGACGACGGCGACCGGTGCCCTGACACGACGGCACCGTCGAGGTCGACGACGACGAGGTCGTCCAGGGCCATCTCCTGGTAGTCGATCGACGACGGGGTCACGCACACGGTGCCGTCCTCCTGCCGCGCCGAGATGTTGCCGGCCGTGCCCTCGACGAGCCCCTTGGCCAGCATCTCCTTGGCCGCGGCCAACACGGCGGCCGGGGCGTTCTCCACGGATCGGGTCATGGACGGACCTCCAGGTGCGGTCGGCGGGGACGGTCGGGGCCGGATGGCGGGCCGTCGGGACGCGGTCATGCTACCGCCGCACGGTCGTCGGGGCGGGGTGAGCCCCACCACCGGGCCAGGTCGGCGACGGTCGCCTAGATTGCTGGACGATGCGTGCCCGAACCCCTTCCACCCCGCCGGACGCGGGGCACCGGTAGCCCCGTGGAACCGGGGGAATTCCAGGGGGTCGTCGCCGACGACTTCCACGGGTCGGTCCCGTGGTGGCCGCCGCCGCGACGCCCCGCGCCCGGCGCCCCCAACGTCGTGCTCGTGGTCCTCGACGACGTCGGCTTCGCCCAGCTCGGCTGCTTCGGCTCCGACCTCGACACCCCCGTGATCGACGGACTGGCCCGGTCCGGCCTGCAGTACACCAACTTCCACACCACCGCCCTGTGCTCGCCCACCCGGGCCTGCCTGCTCACCGGCCGCAACCACCACAGCAACGGGATGGGCCGCATCGCCGAGCTGGCCACCGGGTTCCCCGGCTACGACGCCACGATCCCCCGTGCCAACGGGTTCCTCTCCGAGATCCTGGAGGAGCGCGGCTGGGCCACGTACGCGGTGGGCAAGTGGCACCTGGCCCCGGAGAACGACAGCCACCTGGCCGCCGGCCGCCGGAGCTGGCCGCTCGGGCGCGGCTTCGAGCGCTACTACGGGTTCCTGCAGGGGGAGACCCACCAGTTCGTCCCGGCGCTGGTGTCCGACAACCACCAGGTGCCTCCCCCGGCCACGCCCGAGGAGGGCTACCACCTCACCGTGGACCTGGTGGACCACGCCATCGACTGGATCGACGACCTCCGCGCCGTGGACGTCGACAAGCCGTTCTTCCTGTACTTCTGCCCCGGAGCGTGCCACTCGCCCCACCAGGCCCCCGCCCCGTGGATCGAGCGCTACCGCGGCAGGTTCGACGCCGGGTGGGACGCCTGGCGCCGGGCCACCTTCGAGCGTCAGGTCGCCGAGGGGATACTGCCCGCCGGATGCGAGCTCTCGCCCCGGCCCGACTGGGTGCCGGCGTGGGACTCGCTCACCGCCGACGAACGGCGGCTCTACGCCCGGTACATGGAGGCGTTCGCCGGATTCCTGTCCCACACCGACCACGAGCTCGGCCGGCTGGTCGACCACCTCGAACGGACGGGCGACCTCGACAACACCGTGCTGGTCGTCCTGTCGGACAACGGCGCCAGCTCGGAGGGCGGGTCCACCGGATCGGTCAACGACCTGCGGCCGTGGAACATGGCGCCCCGCTCGGTGGCCGAGGGACTCGAGCGCATCGACGAGATCGGCGGGCCGCTCTGCCACAACAACTACCCCTGGGGCTGGACGGTGGCGGGCAACACGCCGTTCCGCCGTTGGAAGCGCGAGGTGCACGAGGGCGGCGTGGCCGACCCGATGATCGTGCACTGGCCCGCCGGCACCGCCGGCACCGGCGGCCGCCGCGGCCAGTACGTCCACGCCATCGACCTGCTCCCCACCCTGCTCGAGGTGCTCGGCGTCGAGGCGCCCGCGACCCTGGGCGGCGTGGCGCAGACCCCCATCCACGGCGTCTCCTTCGCCGACAGCCTCACCGACCCGGCCGCCCCCGACCACCACCGGGTGCAGTACTACGAGATCTTCGGCTGCCGCGCCCTGTACGAGGACGGGTGGAAGGCGGTGACCTACCACCCGGTCCAGGACACGTCTGTGGAGTTCGAGGACGACCGGTGGGAGCTCTACCACGTGGCCGTCGATCCCTCGGAGTGCCACGACCTGGCCGACCGGGAGCCCGGGCGGCTGGCGGCCATGGTCGCCCGGTGGTGGGAGGAGGCGCGGACCTACGGCGTCCTCCCCCTGGACAACCGGCCCTTCTCCGACCTGGTCTTCGGGCGCCCCGTCGCCGTGCCGCCCCGCCGCCGGTACGTCTACCGACGCGACACCGCCGTGGTGCCCGAGCCCGTCGCCGTCAACGTCCGCAACCGCGACCACCGCATCCGGGCCGTGGTGGACGTGCCCGAGCCCCGACCGGGCGTGCCCCCGGTCGAGGGCGTGATCCTGGCCCTCGGCTCCGGACTCGGCGGCTGGAGCCTCTACGTGACCGACGGACGTCCGGCCTACGCCCACAACTTCGTCGCCCTCGAGGAGCACCGGGTCGAGAGCCCCGAACCGATGACGCCGGGGCGCCACGAGATCGAGTTCCACTTCGAGCGGACCGGTGAGCACCGGGGCACCGGCCACCTCCTGGTCGACGGCGTGGAGACCGCGCAGGTCGACATCCCGCGGTTCACCGTCACCCGGTTCTCGTTGACCGGTGCCGGCCTGACCTGCGGGTACAGCGACGGCCTGCCGGTGACCCGCCGCTACGCCGCCCCGTTCCGCTTCACCGGCGGACTCGACGAGGTCGTCGTCGAGGTGGACGGACCGCCCTGGGAGGACCCCGGGGCCGAGGCCGAGCACGCCCTGGCCGTCCAGTGATCGACGCGCCCGGACCAGCCCGGACGACACCGCCTCCGCGGTCCGGGGACGGAGGCTGACGGTGGCCCTCCTCCCGTCCGAGCAGCTGCACGCCGTGGCCGGGGCGTTCGGGGACGAGACGGCCTACACCGTCGTCGGCTCCGGATCCATGACCTTCGCGGACTGGGATGCCACCGCCACCCGGTTGGCCCGCGGACTGGTGGACGCCGGCGTGCTTCCCGGTGACCGGATCGCCCTGCACCTGCAGGCCCCCAACGCGCTCCGGTGGATGGCCGCCTACGCCGCCGTCCACCGCGCGGGGGCGGTGGCCGTACCGTTCAACCCGCAGCTGACCCGCCCCGAGGTGGCCCGGATGCTCGACCACTCGGGAGCGTCCGTGGCGTTCGTCGAGCACACCCTCCTCGACCGCCACGAGCCGGGGGTGCCCCGGCTGGTGGTCGACGTCCCCTCGGCCGGCGAGGACGACGCGGCCCCCTCCCCGGTGCCGCCGTCGGACGGACGGGTCGGCTGGTCGGAGGTGCTGGATGCCGACGCCACCTACTTCCAGATCCCCCGCGACCGCGGCGACCTCGCCGACATCCTCTACACCTCGGGCACCACCGGCCACCCCAAGGCGGTGGCGGTACGCCACGACAACTCGTCGCTGGTGCCCTTCCGGGAACCCACGTGGAGCGGCGGGTCCTGGCTGCACGCCAGCCCGCCCTACACGTTCGCCGGGATCTCCTTCGTCCTCACCCCCATGAAGCTCGGACTGCGCGGCATCTACCTCGCCACCTTCGACGCCGGCACCTGGCTCGAGACGGTCGAGCGCGAGCGCCCGGGCTCGGTGTTCCTGGTCCCCGCCATGGCCGCCCTCCTGCTCGAGCACCCGCACTTCGACGAGGCCGACCTCGGCTCCGTCCAGCTGTGCACGGTCGGCAGCGCGCCCCTGGCCCCCGCCGTCCTCGAGCGGCTGCAGGCCAAACTGCCGACGGCCCTCGTGTCCAACAACTACGGGATGACCGAGGCCGGGTCCGTGTACTGCATGATGCCCCCCGGGGAGGCCGTCCGCCGGCCCGGCTCCGTCGGCCGACCGCTGCCCCCCGCCGAGATCGTCTGCGTCGGCCCGGACGGTGGACCCGTGGCCCCCGGCGAGGTCGGCGAGGTGCGGATGCGCATCCCCGGCCGCCCCCGCGAGTACTACGGCGACCCCGAGGCGACGGCCCGCACCTGGGTGGACGGCTGGCTCCTGACCGGCGACCTCGGCCGGATCGACGAGGACGGGTACCTGTACATCGTCGGACGGAGCAAGGACGTCATCATCCGGGGCGGGAACAACATCCACCCCGCCGACGTCGAGCACGCCATCGCCCTCCACCCCGCCGTGCACGAGGTCTCCGTCCTGGGGGTCCCCCATCCGGTGCTGGGCGAGGACGTCGTCGCCTGCGTCGTCCTGCGTCCCGGTCACGGGGCGGACGCCGACGAGCTCCGCGACCACACCCTCGGGCACGTGGCCCGGTCGAAGGTGCCGCGGCGCTGGTACTTCGTCGACGCGCTGCCCCGCAACGCCACCGGCAAGGTCGTGAAGGACGAGCTCCGGCGGGGACTCCCCGGACCCCACGCCGACGAGGGCGTCGGCGGGGGGTGACCGGCGGCGACCGGGGGTCCACCGGACCGGCGCGGCGGGAGCGCCCGGCGGTAGCCTGGCCGCCATGCCCACGACCCCCGCCCTGATCCCCCACCCGCGGATCGGCATCGTCGGGGCCGGGAACATCGCATCGCTCAACGTCGCCGGGTACCTCGAGGACGAGCGGTGCGACGTCGTCGCCGTCTGCGATCCGAAGGAGGACCGGGCCGAGGAGGCCGCCCGGGCGTGGGGGGCCGACCGGTCCTACACCCACCTCGACGAGCTGCTGGCCGATCCCGGGATCGACGCGGTGGAGATCCTCACGCCGACCTTCCTCCACCGCGACCACGTCCTGGCCGCCGTGGCCGCGGGCAAGCACGTGTCGTGCCAGAAGCCGCTGGCCAACACCGTGGGCGAGGCCCGCGACCATGGCGGAGGCGGCCGCCGCGGCCGGGGTGGTCGCTCCGCGTGAGCGAGTGCTTCCGCCACTACCCGCCCCTCGAGCTGGCCAAGAAGCTGGTGACCGACGGGGCCATCGGACGACCCACCCAGCTCCGCCTGCGCACGGTGGTCGGCCAGACGGACTCGGACTTCCAGTCCGGACTCGAGGCCGAGGGCTACCTGTGGAGGATGACGGCGACCAGCCCGGGCGGACACCTGTTCGACGACATGATCCACAAGTACGCCGTGGCGCTCTGGATGTTCGACCAGGACATCGTGTCCGTGCAGGCCGCCGTGCGACGGCGGGACCACTACTTCGAGCAACAAAGATTACAACGGTCTTCGCCCAGGAGCAAAAAACACGTGGATCTACGGTGTTGCATCGCTTGACTATAGACTTCTGCTTCCAAAATCCTTTGTTTTTGTTGCCTCAGCGGAAGGACAAGTCAGCTCGACAACTCTTTTACCTAGCGAGGAGTTTGGACTTGGCGGATATTCTACAGTGCGCGGCTACGACGAAAGAATCGTCAACCAAGATGATGCAATGCTGCTCATCAGCGAACTGCATAGTCCTTCTTGGCGTGTATTCACAAAAAAGAAAGCTGATCTTGCCGACGCCATGCATATGTTGGTTTTTCTTGATTATTCCTACGGCGCTGATATCACCCCTGTTCCTGGACAAAAAAAATATCAATGGCTAGGTGGCGTTGGACCAGGGATACGCTATCTCCTTGGCAACAACCTTTCTTGTCGATTAGATTGGGGAATTAAACTCCATAAAGGGCCGGAAATAGGAAGGAATTTTAGTAAAATTCACTTTGGGATTATTGGTAGTTATTAAAAAAGAGTCTTTCTCATGCGAATATTTTTCTTGATCCTGCTAGCACCGATCCTATGTCTTGCTGATAGCATTGGGACAGTCATTGGAGTCTTTGGCTCAGTGGACGTGTTTAGAGAGGGGGCTCAATCTGCATTAGAGCGGGGTGCTTCCATCTATGAGCAAGACAAAATCGTTACTCAAAAAGACTCCTCCATCAAAATCCGTTTTACAGATGGCACACTTCTCAGTGTGATCCCCGACAGTGACTATACGATCCAAAATTATAAATATAAATCCGACTCGACCGATAACAATTTTTCCAATAACGTTGCCAAAGGTGGGCTTCGATTCATCAGCGGAAAAATTGCTAAGACAAATCCTGATAATTATTCATTCACAACTCCAACAGCTACGATGGGTGTACGCGGTACGATTGGAACGATCCGAATCGTAGATGGCGTTTCCTATTTTGGCTGTGATAGTGGTGGCGTCAATGTCAAAAATGACAGCGGGAACTATATGATCGGACCAGGATTTAATTACCGATATGCAGAGTTTTCCTCAAAAACAGGACAGCCAGATCTTCGTGTCAATCAGCCAGCTGAACTCGACCAAAAGTATTTTTTAACTGCTAATTCCAACAAGTGCGGCTAATAGAACAACCTGTTTAAGCATCCTTTCCTATGAGTTTATCGAAGAGAAATAGCAGAGCTTTCTTCCTAATCATTTTATTCCAATAGCGTCTTGTGTAAAAACCCCACTCCCTATATCTAATTATTTTAATATAGGGGTTTTTGTGAATCTATTCTTCTGGCTGCCCACCATGTTTTTTTTAGGCATTATTTTAATGGGCGTTTGTTATTTGTTTAAAAAAGCATGTGAAAAAATTTAGAGAAAAAATGATCTATTTGACCGTCGTCTTGGTAGTGTTTTTGTTTGTATATTTGACTGTTTCTCTGATCAGGCCGGAATGGTTCTAGGAGCTTTATGGAGATGATCCGCATTTGGCTTCTTCCCTTCGCTCTGCTCATCACTGCAACTCTCATTGCTATTCCATTGAGCAGATACCTTGCCTGGATCATGGACGGCAAGTACAGGCCCCTGGCTGTTTTCGGGTGGGTGGAAAAGCATCTGGACTGCGGACCGCAGAACTGGAAGCAGTATGCAGCTTCTCTTTTAATTTTCAATACCGGATGTTCATTTTTGGTTTTCTGGTCCTCGCGTTCCAGCCGTACTGCCGCTAAATCCCGAAGGCAAGACTCTGTTATCTCCGACCACTATTTTCCATAGCGTCGTCTCTTTTATGACCAACACGGACCTCCAGCATTATTCCGGCGACCAGCACCTTTCGAACTTCAGCCAGATTTTTTTCGGGATTTTCAATCTTTTCCTGTCGGCTGCGATAGGGCTTGCGCTTGACCGCGATCATCCGCGCCCTGCGAAGCGATTCATCGGTGGGCAACTTCTTCGTCGATATGTGGCGTGTGCTGGTTTACATGTTCGTGCCCGCCGCCTTTATATTCGGCCTGATTTTCATAACCCAGGGCAGTCCGATGACCTTTCAAACCTCGAACGATGTTTCGACACTTGAAGCAGGGGCGATGGGTAGGCGGCCACGGCGAGGCCAAACCGCAAACGATTGTCGTGGGGCCGGTCGCAGCCTTCGAATCGATGAAGATGCTCGGAACCAACGGGGGCGGATTTTACGGCATGAACTCCGCGCACCCGTTCGAAAATCCCACCGGTATTGTCGAATTTTTTCAATACCTATGCGATGATGATTTTCCCATTTGCTCTGGTGTTGATGTATGGCCGAATGCTAGAAAAGGTTCCGGCACTCCCTTGTGATATTTTTCTGTCATGTGGTGTCATGATGGCCGCCACAATCGTCTGGTCGGTCTATTTCGATACGTTGAAACCCAATCCCGGACTAACCGGACAAGCGCAGGAACAGAAATTCGAAGTCCTCAATGCGGCATCTCCCGGAGGAAAGCTTACGGTGAGTATGCCGGCAGTTGCCGAGCCTGCCAGTCGAACAGCACCTGGGCAATCTCGAAGGCAAGGAAATGCGTTTCGGCACTTCTGCCGGCGCAACTTTTAATGCCCTCACCACCGATGTGACATGCGGCGCCGTAAATGCCGAGATGGACAGCCTGAACCCGCTGGCCGCGCTTTCGCCTATGGCCGGAATGTGGCTCAACTGCGTGTACGGCGGCAAAGGCGTGGGGATGATCAACATGTTGACCTTTATCATCGTCGGGATATTCATCGCAGGCATGATGGTGGGAAGAACGCCGGAATATCTCGGGAAGAAAATCGGCGCCCGCGAGGTGACATTTGCAATGATCGCCATCCTGATTCATCCGATTTTGATTCTTATGCCCACGGGGCTTTTCGCCTGTGACGACCTGGGGGCTTGCGGCAATAAGCAACCCCGGTGCGCACGGCTTCTCGCAAATCCTTTACCAGTTCTCTTCGGCTACGGCCAATAACGGTTCTGCATTCGACGGCCTCGGTATGACCTACGGTTTTTTTAATAACTCAAATCCCGCTCCGGAGGCTATTGCCTGGGATATCTCTGCTGGAATCGTCATCGTGATCAGCCGTTTTTGCCGATCATCGCCCCGCTTGCATTGGCAGCTTCTTCAGGCGCCAAGAAGAGTGCGCCTTTTGGACTGGGGACGCTGCGCGATGACACGATGACATTTTTTTGGCTCTTGATCGGAACGATCCTGATCATCGGTGGACTGCTTTTTCTTCCTGCAGCAGCACTTGGTCCTGTCGCTGAACACCTGGGCCCGATGCCTTTTGGAGGTTGAAGATGCAAAAAGAAGATTTGTTGGCTCCACAATCCATACGCCTTGCCAGGCCAAAGCTTTGGAGCAAACAGATTTTCTGAAGCCCTAAAACAGTAGTTTGTGATGCTGCGCCCCGACATCCAATGGAAAAATCCTGTGATGTTCGTAGTCGAACTGGGGGCTTTTTTGACCCTGTTATTTGTGGTCCAAGCAGCGTTGAAAGAGAAAAGGGATTTTTCCCATCTCTTACTTCATCCTGCTTGGCTTTTGGCTGACCCTGACTGTCTTGTTTGCCAATTTTGCAACAG
>CAWFDU010000003.1:0-593880 GCA_963814655.1 uncultured Acidimicrobiales bacterium
CGGCTCGAGCGCGTTGACGAGCGGCACCAGCTCGGCCAGACGGCGCACCTTCTTGCCCTCGCCGGCACGCAGGACCTTCGTGAACATGCTCATGGGGGACCCACTCTACTGTCGGCGGCCTCCCCGCCAGCACCGCACGCGGCCCCGGCCGGCGGTCCGGCCCGGACGTCCCCGTCGGGGTACCGGTCCGGACCGCCCGGTCGCTCAGGCCGTGCGCACCCGGCGGAAGAGGGTCTCGGTCGGGGCCAACCGGTGGCGCGGCTGCGACCGGCCCACGATGCGACCCTTGGTCCGCTCGATCTGGTGCTCCAGCTTGTCGACCACGAGGTCGACCGCGGCCAGCGGGGCCTGCCCCGCGGCACGGGCCCGGATCGTGCGACCGTGTCCGGACATCACCACCTCACAGCACTCCCGATCGTGGATCCTGCGATTGTGCTCCTCCGAGAAGTGGACCTCGGCACGCTCCAGGCCGGGGCAGTGCTCGCCGACGTGGCGGACCTTCTCCTCGGTCAGGGCACGAACTTCGTCGGACACGATCTTCCTACCATGCGTGATGACTACGTCCACTGTTTCGCCTCCTCGGCATCGGTGCTGGTGTTACCGCAAGTGGTGGCCGGTCCTCCTGGTCGGTCGGTGAGGGGATGAGGTACGTGAGCGGCGTGCGGCTGACCTGGTCTTTGACCCCACACTCGCCTGCGGGGGGAGTTGCGGCCGGACCCCGGCGGCCCCGACCGTCACCGGCCGGGAGCCCTGCGGGGCCGCTACGGGCACGCGTCATCCCCTCTCCACCCGTCCCCGACAGCCGGGGACGCCGCGGGCAGGACTTACTCCTAAGCCGCACCATGCTCAGCAACCATGAGTTGCCTTACGTGGGTCGTTTCGCCTGCGACTGGCTTCGACTTGCAACCACAGACCCGCACGTCGCTCACGCAGACACTGTACGCCCGCGGGACGCGAAAGGTAACCGACCCGGGCGAAGTTCACGCCGCCGCCACGCCCGCGTCATCTGGTCGACACACGCCCTCCGGCCCCCGCCGGGGAGCTGGAGCCGAGGAACCCCCTGGTCAGCCTCGGTGCGGGGCTCAGGCGCCGCCGGCCAGGGCGGACTTGATGTCGTCCACGACGGGCACCGGCCCCGGGTCGATCCCCTCGTGGCCCGCCAGCAGGAGCGACACCACGTCCCCCACGAGCACCAGGTCGAGCAGCTGGGCGAGGTCTCCCTCGCCCTCGGCCCGGACCTCCACCACGTCGGCCATGACCTCGCGCAGAGCGTCGGTGACCAGGTCGAAACGCCGGCTCACCTGCGGGTGCTCGGCGTCGTGGCGCAGGTTGACCAAGGTCACCAGCTGCCTGGTGGCGTCGCCGTTCTGGCCCCATCCGGCGACCTCGTTGTGGCAGAGCTCGGGGTGGACGTTCCAGAAGGACGGCGCCTTGGCGTTGAGATTCACCTGGCTCTTCCACCGGAGTGCCGCCGCCGCGCCCAGGTCCTGGGAGCTGTGGACCAGGGGGATCGTACGGCCGATCCGGCGGGCCACCGACTCGGCGACGCTGTCCGGTCGGTCCAGCTGGTCGCGCCGGCGCTCCAGCTGGGCGACGGCCTGGTCGATCCACTGCTGGGCGCCGGGGAACAGGCCGATGCGCTCCAGCACCACCAGGGGCGGGACGGCCATGGCGCCGAGGGCGGTGCGGGCCTCGGGGATCGTCACCGGGACGGGCACCAGGGGGACGTCCCACTCGCCGGACAGCCGCACCAGCTCGCCGCCGCCCGAGACCACCAGGAGGGCGGCACCCGCCTCGTAGGCGGCGGTCGCCGCCTCGACGGTCTCCTCGGTGTCGCCCGAGAACGACACGGCGACCACCAGGGATCCGGTGCCCACGTAGTCGGGCGGCACGTACCCCTTCACCACGGTCACCGGGACCGGCATGAACGGCGCGGCCACCGCCGTCAGCACGTCACCCACGATGCCGCTGTCCCCCATCCCGAGGACCACCACGTTCTCGACCTCGTCGTGCCCGGGCAGCTCGTCGACCTCGCGGGCGGCCTCGGCCGCGGACACCACCTGCTCGGGCAGGTCGAGAGCGGCCTCCCACAGGCCGCGGGAGTCGACGGGAAGCGGCGAGGGGGTCACGGAGCGGCCGGCGTGCCCGTCGTGACGGCCCCGCCGGCCTCGGCCTTCGCCACCAGCCGGGCGTCCTCGGCGGCGTCCACCGTCGTGGCCTCGTCGATGAGCATCACCGGGATGCCGTCGCGGACCGGGTAGGTGCGGTGGAGCCGCGGGTTGAAGAGCAGGTCCTCGTCGGCGAAGTAGAGCAGCGGGCCCTTGTCCTCGGGGCAGGCGAGCACGTCGATCAGGAGCGGGTCGAGCGTCATCGGATGGTCCTCTCTGGGTGGTTCACGGTTCCGCGTGGTGCACGGAGCGGGGCGGATGGGTCGGTGCCGCCGCGCCCGGTGGGCGCCACGGGACGGGGGTCAGGCGGACAGGACTCGGGCGATGGCCGCCTGCACCTCGGCCACCCGCTCGGCGCACGCCGCCTCGTCGGGGGCCTCGACGTTGAGGCGGAGCAGGGGCTCGGTGTTGGACGGGCGCAGGTTGTACCACCAGTCACCCCGGTCGACGGTCAGCCCGTCGAGGCGGTCGGCGGTGCCGAGTGCCCCGCCGGCCGCCTCCACCTCGGCGGCCATCAGCTCGACCGCGCCGGCGGGGTCGTCGACCACGGTGTTGATCTCCCCGGACGCCGCGTAGCGCTTGAAGGGTGCCAACAGCTCCGACAGGGGCTTGCCGGTGACGCTCAGCAGTTCGAGGACGAGCATGGCCGCGATGATCCCCGAGTCGGCCCGGTAGTTGTCGCGGAAGTAGTAGTGGCCCGAGTGCTCCCCGCCGAAGACGGCACCCGTCTCGGCCATCACCTGCTTGATGAAGCTGTGGCCGACCTTGGTGCGGATCCCGGTCCCGCCCTTCTCGGCGATCACCTCGGGCACCACCCGTGAGCAGATGCAGTTGTAGAGCACGGTGGCGCCCGGGTGCTTGTCGAGCAGTGAGGAGGCCACCAGCGCCGTGGTCAGCGACCCCGACACCGGCTCGGCCCGCTCGTCCACCAGGAAGACCCGGTCGGCGTCCCCGTCGAAGGCCAGCCCCACGTCGGCGCCGGTCTCGAGCACGAGCCGTCTGGAGGTCGACCAGGTTCTCGGGCTGGATGGGATCGGCCGGGTGGTTCGGGAAGTTGCCGTCCAGCTCGGGGAAGAGGATCTCCACCTCGAAGGGGAGGCCAGCGAAGACCGTGGGGGCGACCAGGCCGCCCATGCCGTTGGCCGTGTCGGCGGCCACCCGCAGGGGCCGCAGCGCCGACGACGTCGACGAACGACCGGACGTGGTCGGCGTAGGCGTCGAGGACCGACCGGTGCTCGAGTGCGCCCAGCTCCGCCGGGTCGGGATCGGGCGGTCCGGTGGCGGACCACTCGTCGAGCAGGGCCTCGGCCGTGGCCTGGATCTCGGCCAGGCCGGTGTCGCGGCCGATCGGCCGGGCCCCCGACTAGGCACAGCTTCAGCCCGTTGTAGCGGGCCGGGTTGTGCGACGCCGTGAACATGGCGCCCGGCGCGTCGAGGCTGCCCGCCGCGAAGTAGAGGAGATCGGTCGAGGCCAGACCGAGGTCGACCACGTCGGCCCCTTCGGAGCGGGCGCCGAGTGCGAAGGCCTCCGACAGCGCCACCCCCGACTCGCGCATGTCGCGGGCCACGAGGATCGTCGGCGCCCCGGTGAAGCGGGCGACCGCCACCCCGATGGCCCGGAACTGGAGGGCGTTGAGCTCGTCGGGTACGACGCCCGCGGATGTCGTAGGCCTTGAAGACGTTGGAGAGGGAGGACATGGTCGGCTCATCCTAGGCCAGCCCCCGGCGGGCCCCCGTGGAAGGATCAGTGCATGGACCGAACCGCCGGAGGCACCCGTGGACGACGCCGCACCCGCCGCGGGAGCACGGCGTGCGCCCTGGTCGCGGGGGTGCTGGCCCTGGCCGCCGGCGCGGCCCTGGCGACCGGGGTGGCGGGGGTCACCGGGGCGGCCGGAACGGGGCGGACGACCACGGGGCCGCGGGCGGCGGCCGCACGCCGGCCGTCGTGCACCGGTCCGCCCCGGCACGGCGGGTGGTCCTCGTCGCTGACGGGGCACCCCGCGACGAGGTGGTGACCAGCACCCACCTCGTCGTCGCCTCGGCGGGCGACCGTGCCACCGGCGGGTACTGGCTGGCGGCGTCCGACGGCGGCGTCTTCGCCTTCGGTGCCCCGTTCGAGGGCTCGGCCGGGGCCCTCCCGTTGGTCCGACCGGTGGTCGGCATGACCCCGACGGCCTCCGACGGCGGGCTACTGGATGGTCGCCTCGGACGGGGGGATCTTCGCCTTCGGCGACGCCGGGTTCCTCGGTTCGATGGGCGGGAAGGCGCTGAACCGCCCCATCGTGGGCATGGCGGCCACGCCGGACGGTGGCGGCTACTGGCTGGTCGCCTCCGACGGCGGCATCTTCGCCTTCGGGGACGCCGGCTTCCACGGATCCATGGGCGGCAAGGCGCTGAACCGTCCCGTGGTGGGCATGGCGGCGACCGCCGGACGGTGGCGGGTACTGGCTGGTCGCCTCCGACGGCGGCATCTTCGCCTTCGGGGACGCCGGCTTCCAGGGATCGACCGGCTGCCCTCACCCTCGATTCGCCGGTGGTGGGCATGCAGGCGGCCGGCGCGGCGGCTACCGCCTGGTGGCCGGCGACGGCGGGGTGTTCTCGTTCGGGGCACCGTTCTCGGGCTCGGCGGTCGGCCTGCTGCGGCGTGCCGCCGTCTCGCTCGACACCAGCGGCACGGGCTACCGGATCGTGTCGGCCGACGGCTGGGTCTACGCCTTCGGCGGCGCCGCCGTACCTCGGCGCGGTCAGCGTCCCGCCCCTCGTCGGCGAGGTGGTCACCATCGACCCCGGGCACGACGGCGGCAACGGCGCCGATCCCGGGTTCATCGACGGCCCATCGACGGCGGAGGGTTCACCGAGCCGTGCGACACCGCCGGGACCTCGACCGCCGCCGGCTACCCGGAGCACGCCTTCAACTTCGACGTGGCCACCCGGCTGGCCGCGCTCCTCAGGCGGGCGGGGCCACGGTGGTGCTGACCCGGACCTCGGACACCGGGGTCGGACCGTGCGTGAACATCCGGGCGGCCATCGGCAACGCCGCCGGGTCCGACGCCGCCGTCTCGATCCACGGTGACGGCGGGCCCGTCGGCGGCCGGGGCTTCGCCGTCGACGTGCCCGTGCCGGTCGTCAGCTCGGTCAGCGACGACCGGTCCATCGTGGGCCCGTCCGGCCCAGCTGGGCGACGACGTGCGCGACGGGTTCCTGGCCGCCACGGGCGAGCCGGTGGCGGACTACACCGGCATCCGACGGGATCGTGCCCCGGTCCGACCTCGGCGGTCTCGAACCTGTCGACGGTACCCAAGGTGCTCGATCGAGTGCGGCAACATGCAGAACCCGGCCGACGCCGCACTCCAGGACGACCCGGCGTGGCGCCAACGGGCGGCCCAGGGCCTCGCCGACGGGATCACCGCGTTCCTGGTCCAGCGCGAGGTGCCCTGACCCGGGATCCGGGCCGGCGCGGGTCAGGACGGGTCAGGACGGGTCGCCGGGCCCCCCGACCTCGCCGCCGAGCAGCAGGCCGACGACGTCGCCGCTCATGGCGTCGCACAGCTCCGACGAGCAGCCGCATGCGGGACTCGAGCCCGTCGGCCGCCAGCAGGCGCTGGAGGTCGAGCGAGACCAGGGGCGCCATGTCGCACAGCTGCCAGCCGACCTCGGTCGGGGTCGCCGGTGATGCGCAGGCTGTGGGGCAGCGCGGGAACGTCCCCGAGCTCGGACAGCAGGGAGCGGAGCCGACGCAGCGATCCCTCGGCCGCCGCCAGCACCTCGACCGGGCACGCCGCCGCCGGAGTCCGGGCAGGTCGGCGACCACGGCGCAGGGATAGGGATCGTCGGGCAGCCACTCCTCGACCCGGACCCGCCGGACGCCGGTGGCCACGACGAGCAGCCGGCCGTCGTCGAGCTCGGCGACGTTGGCGATCCGGGCGACGGTGCCGACGTCGGTCCGTTGGTCGCCGCCGCCGACCTCGGAGCCCCGGGCGATCAGGACGACACCGAACTCGCCGTCGGCCGCGAGGCAGCGGCCATCAGGGTCCGGTACCGCTCCTCGAACACGTGGAGGGGCAGGCCGGCCTCCGGGAAGAGCACGGTGGACAGCGGGAACATCCCGAGCGCGGTAGGTCACCGACCGGTCCCCGCCGGCTCCGCCGCCGCGCCACGGCGTGCGGCCCGGGCGGCGCGACGTGCCCGCCGCGGCCCGCCGGTCCACGGCGGCGAGGAGCACCGCCGCGGCCACGGCCAGGGCGGTGAGCAGCTGGCCGAGGTCGTCCGCCGACGACCGCCCGTAGGTGAGCGTCACCTCGTTGCTCGTCGGCACCACCACCATCAGGTTGGGGGCCGCCCGGTACGGACCCTCGGCTCCGGTGGCGTGCCAATTCGGGAAGTAGGACGCCCGGACCTCGACCGGGACCCCCACCCGGTCGACGTGGAACGAGATCGAGCTGTCGGTCTGGCGCACGTCCGACACCGTGGTCTTCGGTTCCGGCACCGCGGCCGGATGGCCATCGGCGGCGGTCACCCGGGTCCAGTCTGCGGGACCGTCGGCGGCGGGCACCACGTTCCACCGCGACGGCGTGTTGAACCACGCCACCGCCGGTGGCAGCCAGCAGGACTGGTTCGGCTCGACGTCCGACCACACCACCGGCCGGTCGGTCAGCGGCACCACCAGCTGGCTGTCGGCGATGCGGTACACCTTCCAGGTGGTGTCGAGGGACTCGCCGTTGTACGTGGTCGCCCACGGGCCGGTGCTCCCGATGAGCGTGGCCGCCGGGTCCAGCGAGCCGCGGCGTCCTGGACCGTGGTCGACGAGGTCAGGAGGTACCGCACACCCATGTCCTGGAGATGCTGGATCCCGAGGTGAACGTCGAGCCCGCCGTAGGCGCCACGGGGGACGTCGACGACCGCCATGGACGGGTTGGGGGACACCTCGTCCTGGGTGATGAAGTGGAACGGGGTGGTCGACGACGACTCGAACAGGAGACCCTCCTGGCTGTCGATGCACCCGTCCGTGAAGTAGGGCAGCAGCATCAGCGACTCGGTGGTCCCGAACCGGTTCAACGACGGGTCGTACTCCCACATGGCGCGCCCGCACCCCTGCTCCGCCCCGACCTGGCGCATCATCTGGAGGACGGCCGCGAACTCCGGGTAGTCCGGCTTGCGCTCGTAGCCGCTGTAGTTCCACGCCGCCCACGCGCTCGGCTGGTCCGGCCCGACGTGCACGCCGATCTTCGCGAGGGCGGTGGCGGGCACGGCCAGCGGGGGCACCACGGCGATGGCACGCGCCCAGCAGGGCCACCAGGGGACCGACCACGGCGCCGGCGGCCGCGGCGGCCGGTACCGGGCGGCGGTACGGCGTGACCCGGCGACCCGGCGACCAGCCCGAACCGTCGGTCGAGGCCAGCCGCCGCCGCAGGTCACCCACCCACAGGTTGAGGCGCCGCCTGCGGGCCAGCCGGGCCACGGCCGAGACCACCTCGGCCACGGCGTACCCGGCCAGGAGGTACAGGCAGAGGAACCACAGGGGCAGGAACCGGACGTTGTACAGCTTGCTCGCCGGATCCAGGATCACCGCCGCCGCCGACAGCCCGCCCATCAGGAGCAGGAACAGCGCCATGCGGCTGCGTCGGGCCACCATGGCGACCACGGCGACGGCGTCGAGTGCCAGGACCCACCGGAAGGAGCCGGGGAACAGGAGGTGGGGATAGCCGAACACCTTGGTGTAGCCCATGTCCGTCGTGTAGGGCTGCTCGACGAGGAACGGGACGAGCCACCAGGCGCACAGTCCCAGCCCCACCAGGCCGGCGGCCACCGACCACAGCACCCGCCCGCCCCACCGGTGCCCGGCGGCGACCGCACGCCGGCTCCGTCCGATCGCCCGGGGCAGGTCGGCGTCCAGCAGGAGGAGCAGGCCGGCCCCGGCCACGGCGAAGAGCGCCGGGATCAGGTGGCAGAGGAGGGTGGCGGCCAGGAGGACGGCGGCCAGCGCCCGGTGCCGCCCGGTACGGAGGCCGGAGGCCACCACCCCCAGGAAGAGGAGCGCCAGGGACAGGCTGAGGGAGAAGGAGAATTCGCCGGCGAGGGTGGAGAGCAGGTTCCCCCCGTAGATCGAGAAGCTCGGCTCGAACAGGAACGGGAGGGTCGCCGCCGCCAGGCACGCCGGTATCGGGTCACGCATCCGTGCCAGCCGACCGAACGCCCAGGCGCAGAGGGGGAGCAGCAGGCTCCCGAGCACCGTCACCAGCTTGAACGCCACGTCGTAGGGGACGACGGCGTTCAGGGCCACGGTGAGCAGCCCCGGCAGGGGGAAGTAGAACGTGTAGAGGGGGAACCCGTCGTACCACCCCGGGTCCCAGCCGGTCACCTGGCCGTGGGTCAGCAGGTTGTGACTCCAAGAAGGCGGGGAGCGCCACGTGGGCACCGGTGTCGCCTCCCGCTGCGGTCGTGTCGAGGAACAGCAGGTTCGGGTGGAGCTGGGTCAGGGTGACGACCATGACCCCCACGACGGCGACGGCACTGGACCACGCGGGCCACGACGACCGACGGGTGGCCCGCACCCACCAGGGCACGCGGACCGGGACCGCGGCGCGCACCGTGGCGCGCTCGTCGGTACCGTCGGCACCGACGGCGGCGTCGCCTCCGGACCCCGTGGCGACCGCGCCCCGGTCACCGTAGGGACCGTCGGCGCCGGGTGGGTCGCCGGCGCCGGGCGCGACCGCTCCCGGCCCCCCGGCCTCCCCCACCGTCATCTCAGGCCAGGCCCCGCAGGCCGACCACCGCGGGGAGGACCACGGCGGTGAGGGCCATGAGGTTGAACGCGGCGTGGGCCACGATGTTCATCCCGAGCCGGCCCGTCCGGTACGACACCAGGCCGAGGATCGACGCCGAACAGAGCCAGACCGAGCGAACTGCAGCGACTCGGCGTGGGCGGCCCCGAAGAGCAGGCCGACTGACCAGCGATGGCCAGACCCGGACCCACCCAGCGGCCCCACCGGCCGAACAGGCGCGCCAGGGCACGCAGGATCACACCCCGGAAGAACAGCTCCTCGAAGAACGGGGCGCCGACCACGGTGGCCACGGCGATGACGAACCACGAGACACCGTGCGAGCTGCCGGTGAGGCGCTGGGCCGGGGCGCTGAACTTCTGGTGGAAGTCGTGGACGTGGGACTGGATCGGCAGGTACACGAGGGCGACGAGGTACTGGCCGGCGATCCCGATCGGGATCCCGAGCAGGTCGATCCACCGGAAGCGGATCCCGAGGTCGGTCCCGAGGTGCTTGGTGCCCCGCAGCCGGCTCGCCAGCACGGCGGCCCCCAGGAATCCGCCCCACAGCCCGAAGAGGGTGGAGACGACGTACCAGGTCGGGGGCTCCGCCAGCTTCGACAGGGCCACCAGCTGGTGGTACTGGCCGGCGAAGGCGGCGGCGATCCCCACCGTCACGGCGGCCAGCACCTGTCCCCCGAGGAACCCCAGTGCCGGCGTACAGCATCCACAGCCACGCGGCGCTGCTGTCCCTCGGTACGCCGCCGGCGTCGAGCTGCCGGCCGAGCGACACGTCGCCGGACAGCAGGGCGCGCCGATCCGGACGCGGGCGCAACCGTCGGGAGCCCGTCACCGGGCGCAGCGGGCTGGGGTGCGACGCGGCCCCGTGGCATCCACCGCCTGTTCGGGCCGGTCGTTCACCCTCCCACGATACCGACCGATCCCCCCGGCGGGGCACCGCGCCCGGAGACGACGCTCCGGTCCGCCTCCGGCGACTGCGTCCGCGGGCCGGGCGATGCGTCAACGCCCCCCGGTGGCGCGTAGCATGATGGGGTGACCCCGCCCAGCCCCGACATCCCCGGCGGACCGGCCTCCCCTGACGGGACCGGCCAGGAACCGCCCGGGCAGAACAAGAACCGGATCATCCTGATCGCCGTCATGGTGGCCCTGGTCGTCGCCGTCGTCTTCGGGTCCAACGCCATCAAGAAGTCCGAACACGACCCAGCTCACCTACAACTCCTGGGTGAACCAGGTGGACGGCAAGCAGGTCAAGACGGCCACCGTCGACCAGAGCAGCGGCATCATCAGCGGGACGCTGGCGGACGGCACCCAGTACACGGTGAACGGGCCGAGCCCGGTGACCGACTCCGAACAGGCGTCCCTGAAGACCCTCGGACCGAACGCCAAGTACGTCACGTCGACCCAGAACCCGCTGCGTCTCGATCCTGTACTACCTCCTTCCGGTCGCCCTCATCTTCGGCGTGTTCATCTGGTTCACCCGGCGCGCCCAGGGGCAGATGGGCAGCATCATGTCGATCGGACGGTCGAAGGCGAAGCTGTACTCGACCGAGCGACCGTCGACCACGTTCGACGACGTCGCCGGCTACGACGGGGTGAAGCTCGAGATCAGCGAAGTCGTGGACTTCCTGAAGACACCCGCCCGGTTCAAGGAGATCGGCGCGCGGATCCCGAAGGGCATCCTGCTCGTCGGGCCCCCGGGGACCGGCAAGACGCTGCTCGCCCGGGCCGTCGCCGGCGAGGCGGGCGTGCCGTTCATGTCGGTGAGCGGCTCCGACTTCATGGAGATGTTCGTCGGCGTCGGCGCCAGCCGGGTGCGCGACCTGTTCGCCACCGCCCGCAAGCAGGCGCCGGCCATCGTCTTCATCGACGAGATCGACTCGATCGGCCGCAAGCGGGGCGCGGGCCTCGGTGGCGGGCACGACGAGCGGGAGCAGACCCTGAACCAGATGCTCTCGGAGATGGACGGCTTCGACCCCACCGAGGGGATCGTGGTCATGGCCGCCACCAACCGGCCCGACATCCTCGACGCGGCCATCCTGCGGCCCGGCCGCTTCGACCGCCAGATCGTGGTGCCGCTGCCCGATCTCGACGAGCGGCTCCCGATCCTCCAGGTCCACTGCAAGGACAAG
Organism: uncultured Acidimicrobiales bacterium; assembly: GCA_963814655.1. Taxonomy (GTDB): domain Bacteria; phylum Actinomycetota; class Acidimicrobiia; order Acidimicrobiales; family RAAP-2; genus Bog-756. The sequence goes on from CAWFDU010000003.1 coordinate 11,076, forward strand.
CGGGTCGACCCCACCGTCGACCTGGGCAAGGTCGCCCGGGGCACCCCGGGGATGAGCGGTGCCGACCTGGCCAACCTGGTCAACGAGGCCGCGCTGCACGCCGTACGCCGTGGTTCGGCCGTCATCCAGAACGAGGACTTCGAGGCGTCCCGCGACCGCGTCCTCATGGGCCAGCGCCGCGAGAGCCTGGTCCTGTCCAACGCCGAGAAGGAGCGGGTGGCCTTCCACGAGGGCGGTCACGCCGTGCTGGCCTACGTCCTGCCCGACGCCGACCCGGTCCACAAGGTGACGATCCTGCCGACGGGCATGGCCCTCGGCGTCACGATGCAGCTCCCCATGGAGGAGCGCCACATCCACCCCCGCCAGCACATCGAGGACTCGCTGGCCGTGCGCATGGGAGGACGGGCGGCCGAGCTCCTGGTCTACGGCGACCTGTCGACGGGCGCCAGCAACGACCTCGTCGGCAACACCGAACTGGCCAGGAAGATGGTCCGCGAGTGGGGCATGAGCGACAAGATCGGCCCGATGGCGTGGGGCTCGCAGGGCCAGGTGTTCCTGGGTGAGGACCTGATGCACACCCGGGACTACTCCGAGCACACCAGCCAGGTGATCGACGACGAGGTCGAGCTCATCCTCCGCGCCTCGGAGCAGCGCGCCCTCGAGGTGCTGGCCCGCCACCGCGGTGGGCTCGACGCCGTCGCCCGGGCGCTCCTCGACGAGGAGACCATCGACGGCGAGACCGTCGGACACCTGGTGGACACCGCCTACGGTCGCCCGGTCCACGCTCCCGGCGTCAAGTCCGTGCCCCCCATCTTCGTGGCGAGCCAGCACGGGCCGACGGGTGCCGACAACGTGGACGGGCCTCCGACGGACGCGGCCCCGGTCGACGGTCCCGTACCGCCGGCACAGGTGCCCTCCACCGCCACCGGGGCGGGAACGGCACCCGACTCGCCCCCGACGGCCGAACCGGCGGGCTCCGTGTCGAATGCCGCCGGCGCCGACCCGGCCGACGGGGACGCACCGAGGCCCGCGGCGGGAGCCCCTCCCGCCAACGGCGCGGCACCGCAGGCGGGGCACTGGCCGCCGCCCCCGGCACCGGCGCCCTGGACGTCGACCCAGGCGCCGTGGCCGCCGCCGCCTCCGCCCCCCACCTCCCGCTGAGCCGTCGCCGGCCCCGGGTCGGGCCCGCGGGCACCGGAGCGCCCGGGCCCTCGGCCGGTCGGACCGGTGGCCCACCGGCACGGAGGCGGGCTCAGGAGCCCAGGGCGAACCCCGGCCACGACACGATGCCCGGGGCACCGGCGGGTGCGCCGTCCATCAGGACGTCGACCGGGCCGGTCGCCGCGACCACGAGCGGCCGCAGGCCGCCCACCACGGCGTAGCCGAAGACGGTCACGCCGCCGCCCGGCACCGTCGCCGTGGCCACCGTGGCCCCACCACCGAGGCGGCGGACGGTGACGTCGACCGGGGCCGGCCCCGGATCCTGGACCGCCACCCGGACCAGGGTCGCCCGGGGTGCCGCCGGGTGACCCGGAGCCCCGGGGGCGACCACCAACCAGGTCGTCGACGACACGGTGGTGCCGCCCACGAGTCCCGCCTGGGGGACCGGGGTTCCCGACGGCGCCACCACCACCCGGCCCACGACGACCGGGGCGGAGGCGGTGACGGTGAGCGAGTACGACGACCCGAGGGGCCATCCGGCGACGGAGGACACCGCGTAGGGGAGGACGGTCCTGGCCGGGACGGCCACGCGGTGGGGTACGACCATGGCCCCGGGCAACGCCGCGCTCACCTCGGCGGTGACCGGCCCCGCGCCGGGATTGGCGATGTCGACGACGACCCTGCCGCCGGCCACCACGGCGGTCTGGGCGAACCGCCAGGTCGCCGACGGACCCGGCGTCCCGGCGAGGAGTGCCAGACCCGACCCCGACGGCACGGCCAGCTGGTCGAGCTCGGTCGCCACCAGCGCCCCCGACGTGGCCTCCACCAGGGTCGCCACCACCGGCTGCTGCTGGACGTAGGCGCCCAGGGTCTCGACGGTGACCTCGCCCGGGGCGAGCGACAGGCCCTGGTACGCCTGCGGATCGAGCACGGTCCCGCCGGCGGTCAGGAACGTCACGTCCACGACCGTCGGCGCGGCCGTGGGGTCGTAGAGGGAGAGGTCCAGCAGCCCCGAGGTGGTCGAGCCGCCGGCGAAGTCCCACTGGGGGCTGACCTGCGTGGCACAGGGGGCGGTGCTCCAGCCCTGCGGTCCGGACACCACCGCCGTGCCGGTGACCCCGCCGCCGACGAAGGCGAACGTCGCCGCCGAGGCGCCGGACGGCAGACCCGCCGCGGGGTCGACCGCCACGGTGCCGTCGGCGGGCACGACGACCGACGTGCGCACGGGAACGCCGCCGGACGCGGCGACGGCCGTCTCGACACCGGTGGCCACGGCGTCCGTCGAGTTGGTCACCACGATCGTCGGTGCGGCCCCCGAGCCGGCGTCGGCACCCGCTCCGGTGGTGCAGAAGAACGAGGAGGTGCGGGCGTCGACCGGGGCCACCGACACGCCGTCCGACGGGGCTGGGGCCGTGGCCGGTGCGGGAGGCGGAACGAGGGCCGACACGATGCCGACCCCGAGGACCACGGCGGCCACGGCGACGAGTGCCGACGTGCGTCCCGGGACCGGTCGCTGGGCCCGGCGGCGTCGTGCCACGCGCGACAGGACCTCGGTCGGCTCCAGGCGCACCGCCCCCACCCCGGGGTCGCGGTCACGGACCGGGTCGACGCCCGGCCCACCGTCGGGGACCGTCCCCGCGGTGTCGCCGGCGCCGGGATCGGCGCCGTCCGGGTCCGGGCCGTCGGGCGGGAGCGCGCCGGTCATCCGTGCTCACCCCCCTCGAGCACCCAGGCGTCCTCCAGCAGGTCCCCGTCGCGGGACCTCCCCGGGGACCAGGAGCGGGGTCGCCCGACCCGTTCCCACTCGCGGCGGATGCGCCGCCGGTCCACGAGGGCGGCCAGGGCCAGGGTCCACACGAGCACCGAGTAGATCCCGAGGACCGGTGGCAGGACCCCCCCGGCGAACCGGAGCGTTCCCGTGCCCGGCGACGCCACCGCGTACGAGGCGGCCCAGCCGTAGGCCGGGGAGCGGGGTGCGACGGCACCCGACCCCGTCGTCAGGCGCCAGCGTCCCGCGGGCGCGACGGAGGCGACGACCGTGCCGCGGGCGAGCGGGCCCTGGTAGGAGCGGGCCGCGGCCGGGCCGGGCAGGACCGGCGTCGCCCCGGGGAGCACCGGTGTGCCCGGCCCCGCGGCCAGCGGCATGGCGACGGCGCGCGCGGTTCCGGCCGCACCGGCCACCTCGGCACGCTGGGGGACCCAGGCGGCGTTGGAGTACACCGTGATCCCGGTGCCGAAGAGGACCGGTTTGAGGTCCAGCTGGTGCCCGAGCCCCGCCAGCAGGTCCGCCGGGACCGGGTACTCGGTCGGGCTCTGCTGGCCGGAGATCTCCGGAGCCACCGAGGTCAGCACGACCACGTACCGCACGGCGGCCGGCGCCAGCAGGCTCCCGAGCCGGTCCGTCCGGTCCGTACGGGCGAGCTCCACGGCGTCGCCCAGGTCGGCGGCCGGTCCGGGCGAGGTGCCGTTCCACAGCCAACGGGCGTCGGGCGCGCCGTCCTCGGACGTCGCGTAGGCGAGCCCGTCCCCCGCGGCCCAGCTCCCGAGGTTGAGGCTGCGGGGATCGCCGAGCCACAGGACCCGGAAGGAGCCGCCGACGGTCCACGCGTGCATCCACGCCACCGACTGCGAGAAGTCGTTGATCGGCAGCTCCCACCGACCGGGCAGCGCCGACACCAGCGTGGGCAACGAGGCCAGCGCCACCGCCGCCACGCCGAAGGCGGTGGCCACCTGCCTCCACCCGAACTCGGCCTTGCGGAGGTCACGTTCGAAGGCGGCCACACCCAGTCCGATCGAGGCGGCCGTGGCCGCCGCCGCCGGCGCGAGCAGCACCATCGGGTCGATCGCCAGTGCACCGGTCCAGCCGCGCCCGATCACCCAGGCCGCGAACCAGAACACCAGTGCGATGCACCAGAACCGGGCCGCCCAGCGGAACCGCTCCCCGCGGGCCAGGACCAGCGGCGCCAGGGCGGCGACCAGGAATCCCCAGGTCAACGGCGACCCGCCGATGGGTCCCACGGCGAAGCGCAGCAGGGCGCTCCAGCGACGCCGCGCCCGACGCGGGCGTGGGGACGCCGAACACGGCCAGCACGCCACGGCCGGAGGACACCACCCCGACGGCCCACGGCAGGCAGATGACGACGGCGATGCCCGTCGACCCGATGGCCAGGCGTGCCGCCCGTCCGGTGGCGGCGAGGTCGCGGAACAGCAGGGACGACAGGACGACGGCGACGGCGACGAGCACGACCACGATCCCACCGGCGGGCACGAAGGAGATCAGGAGGGCCTCGAGCATGCCCAGCGCCAGGGCGCCGCCGAGCAGGCCGTGGCGCGACGCCCACGCCCCGGGCGCCGCCGCGGCCGCACCGACCCCGGGTGCCGTGGCGCCACCGGGTGGGACCGGGGCGTGGACCCGCCGCACGAAGGGCTCGAGTCCGGTCGATCGGGCCAGGGTGGCCAGCACCCACGGTGCGCCGGCGTACACGACCAGGGCGCCCCACCGGCCGACGGCGATGGCGTCGTACGGGAGGGGTACGGCCAGGTAGGCCAGGCCCGTCACCATCGACGCCCGCTGCGACCCGAACGGACGGAGCAGTCGCACCGCCCCCCAGGCGCCGAGCGGCAGGCAGCCGAAGACCAGGACCTTCTGGGTGAGTCCCATCGCCCCCAGCAGGACGGTGCCCACCACGCCGGCGATCCCCAGGGCCGGGGCCGCCGGGGCCGTCGTGCCGACCCCCGAGGGGTGCCAGCCGGTGAAGAACTGCGACAGCGTCGACGACCACGACGGGAACGGGGTGAACTGGCCGAGCGCCGGAAGGCGACCGGTGAGGACCCCGCGGGAGCCGACGACGACGACCGCCACCGCCACCGTCCACACGGCCAGGCGTGCCCGACCACTGACCCGTCCGGCCGCGGTGTCGCCGGCGCCGGCCTCCGTCTCCGCCACCTGGGAGGCGGGTACCACCGGGACGGCGGCCTCGGCGGCGGCCAGCTCGTCCGCGTGGGCGCCGTGGAACCCGAACTGGAAGACGCGGCGGAGGTAGGCCGACAGCCGCGCGCTCCCCCGCACCTGAAGGAGGCGGATCTCCTTGTCGCCCACCCGGCGCTTGGCCTGGAGACCGGCCCGCCTGGCCCGCACCTCGGGGATCCGGGCCAGGTTCCACCGCCAGGCCCGCACCACGGCGCGGGCCCGCGTCCGGTTGCCGGCCAGTTCGGCCACGACGACCTCGCCGAGCGCGAGCAGGAACACCTGGGGGACGACACGCAGGAGGTGGCGCTTCGAATAGCAGGTGAACACGGCGAGGAGCTCGTGCCGGCGTTGCAGCTCCTGGAGCGAGACCGGGTACCGGGACCGTCCGGACCCGGTCGTCCCCTGGGGCCGGTCGGCCCCGTGGGCCGAGGTCGTCCCCGCCGGCGTGGAGGTCCGTCCCCCCGGCGTGGAGGTCCGTCCCCGCGGTGGCGGGCGCCCGGGACGACCCGTCCGTGCCGCCGGCCGCGTCCGCCGTGGTCCCGGCCTCCAGCAGCGACGGGTCGAGGGGGACCGCCCCCGAGGCCAATTCCTCCAGGTGCCGGACGCGGGCGTCGGGTGCCACCAGGATGCGGGCACCGACCACCTGGGCCCGCCAGCACAGGTCGAGGTCCTCCCCCATGGCGACGATGGCCGGGTCGAACCCGCCGAGTTCGTCGAAGAGGTCGGCCCGGATGAGATTGCAGCCTCCGGGCACCGCGAACACGTCCCGCACGGCGTCGTGCTGGCCGTGGTCGATCTCGTTGGGCTGGACCCGTTCGGCGACGGACCCGCCCTTGTCCACGTTCAGGCCGACGTGGATCAGGAGCTGGGGATCGTCCCAGCTCACGACCTTGGGCGAGACGACCCCGGCGTTCGACCGGAAGGCCTCCTCGACGAGGAGGTGGACCGCGTCCGGATCCAGGGCGACATCGTCGTGGCAGACCAGGTAGTACGCGGCACCGTCGACCATCGACCGCACCTCGTTGACCGTCGCCCCGAACCCGCGGTTGGCGTCCATGCGCCGCACGTAGGCGGACGGCAGCACCGGGGCGACCCGTGCCGCCACCCCCTCGCCGCCACTGGCATCCAGGACGAGTACGGACAGCTCCCCGTAGTCCTGTGAGGCGATCGAAGCCAGCGTCTCCTCGAACCACGGGCCGGGGTCGTGGGCGACGATGACGGCGACAACCGGCGGTGCCAGTGTTTCCATCAGGGGTCAGAGGCTATCGGGCCGGAGGGGTCCCCCGGAGGCATTCCGGCGCCGACAGGACCGGCCGACCGGGGGTCCGACGGGCACCGCACCCCCGGCACGGAGACGGGCACGACGTGCTCGCGGGGTGCTTGCAACTGTTTATCATCTCGTATACAGTTGTATCCGAGCACAGCGGACGGATGTGGACGCAGATCCGACCACCGTGCGCAGTCGACCAGACGGATCCCCATCACGAACCGGAGGAGCACACCATGCCCGACCTCAGCACCGACCTCAGCAAGGCCGCCAAGGACATCGCCAACGTCGCCAGGGACGCCACCTACGTCGTCATCGGCGCCGGCGTGCTCGGCTTCCAGCAGGCCCAGGTCCAGCGCCGCGAGCTGGCGGCCAAGCTGCAGGAGCCGTCCACGATCGCCGAGCGCGTGTCGTCGGTACGCGGCGACCTCACCGAAGCCGTCCACTCGGTGGACACCCACGTCGAGGACCTCATGGACCGCGTCGAGGAGATCATCGAGCGGGTCGAGGCCGTCTTCGCTCCCTTCGAGGACCGGCTGCCCGCACAGGCCCGGGACCTCACGAAGAAGGCCCACGTCCAGGCCAAGGACGCCCGGACCCAGATCCGCAACCTGCGCCCGACCGCGGTCGGCTGAGCGGGGCACACCGTCGCCGGGTCGGATCCCCCCCTCCACCCGGCGCACCTCCGGCGGCCGCAGTGCCCCGGACGATGCGGACCGACCCCCCTCGGTCCCGGGAGAACGGCCCGCTCCGAGCGGGCCGTTCTCCGCGTCCGGGCGCCGTCCGGAGGGTGACGGGGACCGTGGCCGCTCAGTCCGCGACGGCCCGCCAGTGGTCCAGCACGTCGGCCAGCGTCCGGTCCAACGGGATCGCGGGCGACCAGCCCGTCGCCTCCTGCAGCCGGGACGGGTCGCCACGGAGCACCGGCACCTCGACGGGCCGCATCAGCGACGGGTCCTGGACCATCCGCACGGAACTCCCCGCCGTCGCCAGCAGCCGGTCGGCGATCTCCTGGATGGACACGTCCACGCCGGAGCACACGTTGTAGACGGTGCCCGGCACGCCGGACTCGATCAGCATCCGGTAGGAGCGGACGACATCCCGGACGTCGGTGAAGTCCCGCCGGGCCGACAGGTTGCCGACCGGGATCTCCGCGGCGCCGGAGCGCTCGGCATCGACGATGCGCCTGGCCAGGGCCGACACCGCGAAGTTCGGCGACTGCCCGGGGCCGATGTGGTTGAACGGGCGCACCACCACCACGCGCTGCCCGTGGGCGAGCCACGCCTGCGTGCACAGCGCCTCGGCGGCCAGCTTGGAGGCGGCGTACGGGGTGAGCGGCGCGGTGGGCGACCGCTCGGACAGGGGGAGCTGCGACGGGTCGGTGACCGCACCGTAGACCTCGGCCGAACTCGTCACCAGGACGCGGGGATCGGTGCCGCACTCGCGTGCCGCCCCGAGCAGGGCCGCGGTCCCGAGCACGTTGACCTCGAGCACGCGGAGGGGCTCGTCCCACGACTGTCCGACGTGGGTCATGGCGGCGAGGTGGTAGATGGCGTCGGGAGCGGCGTCGGTCACGGCGGCCAGGAGCGCGCCGGGATCGGTGATCTCGACCTCCTGGTCGATCTGGACGACCTCGTCGCCGTCGCTACGCAGGTGATCGGCGAGCCACGTGCCCACGAAGCCGCGGCCACCGGTGATCAGAGAGCGCACGACGGGTCACCCTACTGGCTCGCGGGGCTCCCCGAGGTCGCCCGCCGGTACGCGGCCACGTGGAGGTCGGTGCTCCGCTCCCACGTGTGCCCCTCGACGATCCCGAATCCGAGCGACCGACGCCCGGACGCGGCCCGGTCGTCCTCCGTGCCCCGGAGGACCCCGTCGAGGGTGTCGGCCAGCGAGTCGACGTCCCCCGGCGGGACGAGCAGCGCACTCGCCCCCGCCACCTCCTCCATGGCCGTGCCCCGCGTGGTGACCAGGGGAGCACCGCAGGCCAGCGCTTCGAGCGCCGGCAGCCCGAACCCCTCGTAGCGCGAGGGGTACACCACCGCCGTAGCCGAGCGCAGGAGCGCCGGGATGTCGTCGTCGGCCACGTACCCGGTGCGCACGATGCGGTCGCCCACCCCCGAGGCGGACACGGCCGCCTCGACCTCGTCGGCGCCCCAGCCCGCCCCACCGGCGAGTACGAGCCAGCGCGTCGGGATGGGCGACCGAGACGACGGAGAACGCCCGCACCAGGGTCGGCACGTCCTTGCGGGGCTCGAGGGTGCCCACGAACACCAGGAGGGGTCGGCCCTCCGCCAGTGCGGGGTCCAGTGCGGCCAGCCGTGCCGTGTCCGCTCCCGGGTGCGGCTCGTCGGGCCGGAACCTGCCCGTGTCCACCCCGTGCGGCGCCACGACCACCTCCGCGTCCACCGTGCACCAGCGGTGCAGCTCCTCCGCGGTGAACCGGCTCGGGCAGATCACCACCGCCGCCTCCCGGGCGGCCCGCGTGATCGCCCGGCGGAAGAGCAGCACCTTGGAGCGCTCGTGCCAGCGGGGCTCGTCGAAGAAGCTCAGGTCGTGCACCGTGACCACCGACGGGACCGGGCACCGACGCGGCATCGTGTAGTGGGGGCCGTGGAGCACCGACGCGCCGCTCCCGGCCACCAACGGTCCGAGCCGGAGCTGCTCCCACGCGAGGCGCAGCGGGCGGGCGTCCGGCGCCGCCGCCAGCAGATCCGCGTCCGACACCAGCGGCGCCCACCGACCGCGGTCGCCGGCCCGGCTGCACACGACGAGGTCGACGTCGGACCGGGACGCGAGTCCGCGGGCGAGCTGGAGGATGTAGTGGCCCGCACCCACCGGCCGTTCGGGCACGGCACTGACGTCGAGCGCGACCCGCACCCCGCCGTCACCGGGCACCGCGCGACCCCCGCTCGTCCGCGGCCTGCTCCCACACGTCGCGGTGGCGTCGGGCGATCGACGACCACCGCAGCTCGGTGGCCCGTTCGGTCCCCCGTGCGATCAGCGACTCGCGGACCGGCTCGTCGGTCGCCACGCGCAGGAGCCCCTCGGCGATCGACGCGGTGTCGTTCGGGTCGACCTCGTAGGCCGCGCCGCCCGTGCTGGGCAGCGGACTGGCGACGACAGGGGTGCCGAGCGACATGGCCTCGACCGGCGGCAGTCCGAACCCCTCGATGAGCGGCACGTAGGCCAGGAGCCGCGCCGCCGCGTAGAGCCCCGCGAGCTCCTCGGCGGACACGGACCCGGCGTGGACCACACCCGTCGTCGGCGCCACCTGCTCGCCCCAACCCGAAGGTCCCACCATGACCAGGGGCCACGGCTCGGGCAGGGCGTCGCGGACCGTCCCGTACGCCTCGACCAGGCGCTGCAGGTTCTTGCGCGGCTCCAGGGTGCCCACGCACAGCAGGAACGGTCCGTCGATGCCGAGCTCGGCCAGGTGGGACGCGGCGGCGGCCACGTCGGGCGGCGGCAGGTGGTCCGAGCCCATGGGGATCACGGTGATCCGTGCCCGGTCGGCACCGGCGGCCACCAGGTCGTCGGCCACGACCTCGGCGGGCACCACGAACCTGTCGGCCCGCCGGAGGGCCCGGGCCAGCGCCGCTTCGTGCCAGCGACGGCCCCGGGCCGGATAGGCATCGGGGATCCGGCGCCACAGCAGGTCGTGCACGGTCGCCACCAAGGGGGTGGCTCCAGGTTCCAACGTGGCCAGGGACACGGCGTGGACCAGGTCGATGCCCGTTGGGACCCGGATCAGCCCGTGGTCCCAGGCCCGGGTCAGCAGCGGTCCCGGGAGCGGCGACGCCCGCAGACGGTGTCCCAGTCCGGCCAGCGGGTCGGGGTGCTCGGTCGCCCGCGACGCGGTCAGCAGCAGTTCGGGCGCGTCACCGGGATCGGCGGCGGCCAACTCGTCGAGGCCCTGCAGCAGCCCGAGGACGTAGGTGCCGATGCCGCCGGCCGCCGAACGCCGGAGCTGCTCGACCAGGACGAGGACCCGGAGCCGGTTCACCGGTCGGTCCGGCGTCGGGTCCGGCCACGGGCCCGGCCACGGTCGTCGGCGGCGTCGCGGTAGAGGCCGGCCAGACCCGCCGCGCACGCCTCCCAGGTGAACGTGGCACTCCGCGCCCGGCCCCGTTCCGCCAGCGCCATCACGTCGGCTCCCCCGTCGAGGGCGCGCACCAGCGCTGCGGCGAGGGCGTCCCCGTCGCCGGGGTCCACCAACCAGGCGCCGTCACCCACCACCTCGGGTACGGCGCCGCCCGCCGTGGCCACGACCGGGACCCCTGCGGCCATCGCCTGGAGGGGCGGGAACCCGAATCCCTCGTACTTCGACGGGTAGGCGAGTACGGCCGCCCCGGACAGGGTGACGGCCAGGGCCCCGTCGTCGAGGTACCCGGGGCGCACCACGCGCCGCCGGACGGGCGACTCCGCCAGCGCGCGGGCGAGTGCATCGGCACCCCACCCGTCGCCACCCACGATCACGAGCGCGGTGTCGGGATGGGCGGCGGACACCGCGGCGAAGGACCGCACCAGGAGGGGATAGTCCTTCCGGGGCTCGACCGTCCCGACCGCCAGCACGTAGCGGGTGCATCCGGGCGGCAGTCGCAGCGTCGCGCCACCGGCGGGGACCCGGTCCGCGGTGGCGGTCCCGGTCCCGACCGGAGGTGACCCGGTCGGAGGTGTCCCGGTCCGCGGGGACCCGGTCGGCGGGGACCCGGTCCGCGGGGACCGGCACACCGTGATGGACGGCCCGCACCCTGGCCGGGTCCACCCCGAGCTCGGCCACCACCTCGGCGGCCACGTACTCGGACGGCGTGTGGACCCAGGCTCCCTCGGCCACGGCCCGCCGGATCAGGCGTGGATAGGCGAGCGTCGGTCCGTCGCACAGTTCGGGGTAGAGGGACACGGTCAGATCGTGCACGGTGACCACCCTGGCCGCCCGCCTCGTCGGCGGGACGACGAAGTTGGAGCCGTGCACCACATCGAGTCCACCCACGAACCACTCGAGCGGTGGCAGGGAGCCGCGGGCCCAGGCGGCGTGCAGGGGACGGGCCGGCATCGGGTGCTGGTCGGTGCGCACTCCCGCCGGCACCCGCGAGGCGATCCCCCGGCGACGGCGCCAGCTGACGGCGTACGCGGACACCACGACGTCGTCCCGCCGGGCCAACCCGTCGAGTGCCCCCGAGCAGAACACCCCGACACCGGTGGGCCGGCCGAGGAGCGGCGTTGCGTCGAATCCCACCGAGAGCCGGTCGGTAGCGGCACACGACCGATCGGTGGCGGTGGTCGCTGGTCGCTCCGGCGGCACCTCGTGAGCCTTGCACATCCGGTGGTGGGCTCCGCGACGGGGACGCCCGGGACGGGGCCCGCGCCGGACGGAGCCCGGCGGTCCGGGTGCCCGCGCCGGGTCCGGGTAGCCTGCCCCGATGACCTCCGCAGCGACGCCTCCCGTCGCACCGCTGATCACCGCCCTGTCGGGCGGGGTCGGGGCGGCCAGGCTGCTCCGGGGCATGGTCGAGATCGTGGCCCCTACCGAGATCACCGCCATCGTGAACGTCGGTGACGACACCGACCTCCACGGCCTCCACATCTCCCCCGACCTCGACACCGTGCTCTACACGCTCGCCGATGCCATCAACCGGGAGACCGGCTGGGGACTGACCGGTGAGACGTGGCGGGTCATGGAGTCGCTGGCGCACCTCGGCGGGGTGACCTGGTTCAACCTCGGGGACCGTGACCTGGCGACCCACCTCTACCGGACCCAGCGACTCACCGAGGGTGCCACCCTCGGTGAGGTCACCGACGAACTGGCCGGCCGCTTCGACGTCGGGGTGCGGCTCCTGCCGGTGACCGACGACCCGTTGCGCACCAGGCTCACGCTCGTCGGCGGCACCGAGGTCGCGTTCCAGGAGTACTTCGTCAAGCTCCGTCACGAAGTCGCCGTCACCGGGGTCGCCTTCACCGGGGCCGATCACGCACGACCGGCCCCCGGGGTGCTGGAGGCCATCGCCGGAGCCAGGACCGTGGTGGTCTGCCCGTCGAACCCGGTCGTCTCCATCGGGCCCGTCCTGGCCGTGCCCGGCGTGGCCGACGCCCTTGCCGCCCGGCGCGAGGACACGGTCGCCGTCTCGCCGATCGTCGCCGGTGCCGCCCTCAAGGGACCTGCCGACCGGCTCCTCGTCGAGATGGGCTCCGAGTCCTCGGTGGTGGGGATCGCCCGCTGGTACTCGCCCTGGGTGTCCACCCTCGTGATCGACGAGGCCGATGCGGCGCAGGTCGCTGCCGTCGAGGCCGAGGGCGTCCGCTGCGTGGTGGCCCCGACCATCATGTCCGACGTGTCCCGCGCCGCGGCGCTGGCCCGGGTGGTCCTCGATGCCCGGGGCTGACGGCGTGGGTGCGGTCGACGGTGCCGACCGGGGTCGACCGGACGCCGCCCGGCGCGCTGTCCGTCGTCCCCGTGACCGGTGTGGGCGAGGTCCGGCCCGGCGACGACCTGGCCGCCGTTCTGGCCGGAGCCCTCGTCGTCACCGGGAGGGACGGCCGGGAGGTCCCGTGGATCACCGACGGCGACGTGCTCGTCGTGACCCAGAAGGTCGTGTCCAAGGCGGAAGGCCGCCTCGTCCCCGTCGACCCCGACGATCCGGAGGCCAAGCGGGTGCTGGTCGAGTCGGAGTCGGTCCGGATACTTCGACGCCGGGGCGACCTCCTGATCACCGAGACCCGCCACGGATTCGTATGCGCCAATGCCGGCGTCGACCTCTCGAACGTGGAGTCGGGCACCGCGGCGCTGCTGCCCGTCGATTCGGACCGATCGGCCCGGAGGATCCGCGAGACGCTGGCCCACCTCCTCGAGGTGGACCTGGCCGTCGTGATCTCGGACACGTTCGGGCGCACCTGGCGCAACGGCGTGACCGACGTGGCCATCGGGATCGCCGGGATCGCGGGTGTGGTGGATCTCCGGGGCACTCCCGACGCCACGGGTCGCATGCTCGAGGCCACCGAGGTCTGCGTGGTCGACGAGGTGGCGGGGGCAGCCGAACTGGTCATGGGGAAGGACCGTTCCATTCCTGCCGCGGTCGTGCGCGGCGTGGATCCGACGTGGCTCCGACGCGGATCGGTCGCCACCGACGTGGTTCGCAACCCGGTGGGCGATCTCTTCCGCTGAGCCGGTCCGAACCGGAGCGGGACGACGGTGCCGGTGGGCGTGGAGCCGGTCAGCAGCGGATGCGGTACCGGTGCGAACCGGAGCGGGACGACGGTGCCGGTGGGCGTGGAGCCGGTGCCCGAGGTGGGATGCGGGGCCTGCCGGCCACGGGCCGGTCAGCCCACGTCGAAGAGGTCGACCACGAACACCAGGGTCTCGTTCGGGGCGATGACACCGCCGGCGCCCCGGCTGCCGTAGCCGAGCTCGGGAGGGATCGTGATGCGTCGGCGACCACCGACCTTCATGCCCACCACCCCCTGGTCCCAACCCTGGATCACGTGACCCGAACCCAGGGGGAAGCTGAACAGCTCGGCACGACCCCACGACGAGTCGAACTCGTCGCCCGTCGACCAGGAGACCCCCACGTAATGCACGGTGACGGGCTTGCCGGCGACAGCCTCCTCCCCCGTTCCGATCTCGAGGTCCTCGATCAGGAGTCCGCCAGGGGGCGGCCCGTCGGGAACGGATACGGACGGTTTCGTGTCGGAGGCCATGGGCCGACTGTAGATCGTGCCGGAGCATGGCGGAGCCCGTCCGGGTCGGACGCGGCGGAGCCCGTACGCCGGTTCAGCGACCCCGGTTGGAGCGCCCCGCGCTCTGGTTGGTCGGACGGGAACCGGCCGCACCGCCCCGCCTCGCACCGGCAGGGGCACCACCGGCATGGCCGCGGGAGGTCGACTTGCCGTGCTTGCCTCCAGAGACCGGCTTGCCCGACGCCGAGTGCGTTCCCGGTTTGCCGGGCTTGCCGAACCCCGAGGGCTTGCCGGCCGTACCCGGTCTGCCTGAGGTGGAGGAATGTCCGGACTTGCCCGACCGGGCCGGCCTGCCCGGCTTGGCGGATCCGGAGGGCTTGCCCCACGCGTCCCTCGTGCCGCCGTCTCGCGGTGCACCCTCGCGGGAGCCACCGTCGTTGCGGGGACCGGTGCGGGCGCCCGGCTTGCGGTTCTTGAACGGCCGCGAGGCCCGGACGCCACCGCGGTTCGCATTCCGGGACGGCTCGCGGTCACGGTCCGGCTCGCGCTCCTTCACCACCCGTCGCTGCGGGGGTGGGCCGAGGACCGTCTCGATCGCCTTCAGGTCGGCCTCGGTGGTGCCGATCGGGACACCCAGTTCGCGCTGGAGCTTCTTGACGGCTCCGGTCTTGTCCGGGGTGACGAAGCTCACGACGACGCCGGTGGCACCGGCCCGGGCGGTCCGACCGGAGCGGTGCACGTGATCCTTGGGGTCGGCCGACGGGTCGAAGTGGACGACGGCGTTCACCCCGTCCACGTGGATGCCCCGGCGCTGCGACATCGGTCGCCACCAGCGCGTCGACCGCCCCGCGCACGAAGGAATCGAGGGCCTTCTCGCGCTGCTTCTGACTGCGGTCACCGTGGATGGCCGCGGCGCGGATCCCCCGTTGCTCGAGCTGGCGGGCGATGCGGTCGGCCCCGTGCTTCGTCCGCGAGAACACGATGGTCGGACCCGCCGCGGTGACGACCTCGGCGGTGCGCTCGACCCGATCGCCCGAGGGTACGCGCCAGAAGAGGTGGACGGCGGCACTGGCGTCGTCCTCGTCCACCTCGATCTCGTGGCGTGCAGGGTCGTGCTGGTAGCGGCGGACCAGGACGTCGATGTCGCCGTCCAGGGTGGCCGAGAAGAGCAGCGTCTGGCGGCCGTCCGGCGTGAGGTCCAGGATCCTGCGGACGTCGGGGAGGAAGCCCATGTCGGCCATGCGGTCAGCCTCGTCGATGACCACGATCTCCACGGCGTCGAGCCGGATGCTGCCCCGTTCGAGCAGATCGCCCAGGCGTCCGGGACAGGCGACGGCCACGTCGACACCACGGGACAGCGCCTTGAGCTGGGGGCCGTAGCCGACGCCTCCGTAGAAGCAGTCCACCCTGAGTCCCCGGGGCTCAGCCAGGACCTGGAGTTCGGAGGCCACCTGGGCAGCCAGTTCACGGGTGGGGGTGAGGACCAGCACCCGCGGATGCTTCGGACTGGAGCCCTTGCCCTTCAGCCGGGCGACGGCACCGATGCCGAAGGCCAGGGTCTTGCCGGAACCGGTGGGCGCCTTGCCGCACACGTCCCGCCCGGCGAGGGCATCGGGAATCGTCATCTCCTGAATGGGGAACGGCGAGGTGATCCCGTTTGCGTCCAGTGCGGCGACGATATCGGAGGCACGCCGAGCACGGCGAAGGAAGGGGCAGGGGAGGTCATGGAGGACACTTTCGGGCTACAGGGGAAGCACCGGAGTGTGCCTCGGGAACCGACAGACGCGCAGGACACCGCGCTGCAGGTTCGATCATCCTACCTGCTGGAGGCGGGCGTTCGGACGCGGTCGTCCTCCGCCTGCAGACGCTACCTCCCCGCGTCACACCCCGCGGGCAGGGTGGTCCCATGACGCCGGCCCCCTCCTCCACGACCCTGCCCGACCGGTCGGCACGTCGCCGGCCGACGGGTCGTCGGGCCCGGTGGACGGGTCGGTGCGTCCGGTGAACGGGTCGGTGCGTCCGTCGCCGGTGGGTGCGGCCGACGGGGGGCCCGGCCTGGCGGCCCGGATGTCCTCGGTGGGCGACGCCCTCGCCGGGCTCCTGGCCGACCTCGATCCCGGGCCCTGGTGGGACCCGACGCCGTCGCCCTCTACCGGGACTTCTGCCGCCTGGAGCGCCTGGTGTGCGGGGGCAAGACCCTGCTCGCCCCCCGGATCGCCGAGTCGGGGTGCTGGGAGGCCGACGGCCACCGGTCGGCGGCCGGGCTGCTGGCCTCCCTGGAGGGGGGCACGGCCGGGGCGGCCCGGCGCACCCTGGAGGCCGGACGGGCCCTGGTGCGACCTGCCCGGCACCGAGGCCGCCCTGCGGGCCGGGCACCCTGTCGGGTCCCAAGCTCACCGAGGTCACCCGGGCCGCCGGGTGCGACCCCGACGCCGAGGGCTCCCTGCTGGCCGGCATCGACCGGGCCCCCCTCGGGGTGGTCAAGGAGCGGTGCCGGAGCGTGCGGGCCAGGCGGCCTCGGCCGACCCGGCGGCCACCCTGGCCCGGATCCACGCCCAGCGGTCGTTCACCTCGTGGACCGACGACGAGGGGGCGTTCTGCTTCAGCGGGCGGGACTCGGCCGAACGGGGGGCCAGGCTGGTGGCCCGGCTCCACCCGGTGGTCGAGCGCCTGCGCCGGGACCGCCGGGAGGCCGGGACGGGCCCGGGCGGCCACCGGCCGGCGGGGGCCCCGGTGCCACCCCCCGAGTCCGAGGCCGCCCTCCGGGCCGACGCCCTGTTCGCCCTGGTGACCGGGACCCGGCGGCCACGGCCCGGACCCGACGGCACCACCGGGTCCGGTCCCGACGGCGACCCGGAAGCCGAGGCGGCCGACCTGGGCGACGTGGAGGACCTGGTCGCCGCCGGACCCCCGGCCACCGTCCTCGTGCGGGTGGACCTCGCCGCCCTGCGACGGGGCCGGGCCCGGCCCGGGGAGCTGTGCGAGCTCGACGGGCACGGCACCGTCCCGGTCGAGGTGGTCCGCAGCCTGGCTGGACGACGCCTTCCTGGCCTGCGTGTTCACCGAGGCCGGGGACATCCGGGCCGTGGCCCACCTCGGGCCGCACCATCAACCGGCACCTGCGCACCGCCCTGGCCCTCCGGGACCGCCACTGCGTGGTGCCCGGGTGCCAGGTGGCCTACACCCTGGAGATCGACCACGTGGTGCCGCTCGAGTCCGGCGGGGCGACACGCGCCTCGACAACCTGGCCCTCCTGTGCCGGCACCACCACCGGCTCAAGACCTACGAGGGGTGGGCCCTGGAGCGCACCGGACCCACCGACGAGGACCCCCGGTGGCGGTTCACCCCGCCGCCGCCCTTCGGCCAGGAGCCCGGGCTGGGGCTCGACCGGCCGGACCGGGGGGACCCTCCCGGAAGCCGGGACCACCCCGGCGGCTCCGGCTGAGGCCCCGGGGGACCGGGGACGGGGGGACGGGCGCGGCCACGGCCCGTGACCCCGGGTGGCGGTTCAGATGGCCCCGTCGCCTTTCAGGCGGTCACGTACGAATCCGATCGTCGCCGCCGTTCCCGTGCCGAGCTCCGTCCACGGGGCCCAGCCCAACTGGATCCCCGCCCGGGCCGGATCGAGGCAGTTACGTGCGAGTTCTCCGGCCCGTAGCGGTTTGAACTCGGGCTCGACCTCGACGCCGGCCTGGGTGGCCATCTCCCCGAAGAGGGTGTTGACCGACGTCTCCCGTCCGGTGCCGATGTTGCACACCAGTCCACCGCCCTTGGTGGCGGCGCGCACGAAGGCATCGACCACGTCGTCGACGTACACGAAGTCCCGGGTCTGTTCCCCGTCACCGAAGATGGTGATGGTCTCACCCCGCAGCAGCCGTTCGGCGAAGATCGCCACCACTCCGGCTTCGCCGTGCGGATCCTGGCGAGGTCCGTAGACGTTGGCCAGTGCCAGTGCGGCGAATTCGAGCGAGTGGAGCTCGCGGTAGGCGAACAGGTAGTCCAGTGCGGCCTTCTTCGACACACCGTACGGCGACAACGGATGCTGGGGCAGCGACTCCTTGAGCGGGAGCTCCGATACGTCGGGTTCCCCGTACAGCGTCCCCCCGCTGGCGGCGAACACCACCCGCTGGGCACCGGCGGCCCGCGCCCCTTCGAGGATCCTGAGCGTGCCGATCAGGTTCACGTCCGCGTCGAACACGGGATCGGCCACCGACACCCGTACGTCCGCCTGGGCGGCGAGGTGGAAGACCACCTCGGGTGCACGACGACCGATGAGCTCCACCACCTCGGGTGACCTGATGTCGAGTCGGTGGAACGACAGCTCATTGTCCGTCGACGCCCGGGCCGCGGCCAGGTTCGTCAGCGAGCCGGTCGACAGGTCGTCGATGACGTCGACGGAGTGACCCTCGGCGAGGAGACGGTCGACCAGCGTGGAGCCGATGAATCCGGCGCCTCCGGTCACCAGCGCGCGCATCGTCAGCTCCCCTGGGGGTAGCGTTCGCCGTCGAGCGTGCTGCCCGAGGCGATGACCGCGCCGGCACCGATCACGGACACGCCCGTCACCACGCACCGCTGCCCGACGATGGCGTCGGGCCCGACGATGGAATGGTCGACGGACGCCCGGGCCGCCACCCGGGACCCGGGGAGCAGCACGGAGTCGGCCACCACCGCACCGTCCTCGACCACGGCGCCGGCGCCCACGACCGAGTCCGTGACCTTCGCGGACGGTGCCACGGAGGACCCCCGGCCGAGGAGCGAGCGCGTCGCCGACCCAGGGGACGCGTCGACGTCGCCGATCGTCCATACACCCGCTCCCAATTCGGGATCGGCGACGGCGCCCGGTGACGGCGCCACACCCCGTCTCCCGCTCAGCAGGTCCCGGTGGGCACGGAGATAGGCGTCCGGAGTCCCCGTGTCGAGCCAGTAGGCGTCCGAACCCTGAGCGAAGAGCGTGCCGTCGGTCACCATGGCCGGAAACGTCTCCCGCTCGATCGACACCCGCACGTCAGGTGCGATCCGGTCGAGCACCGACGGTTCGAGCACGTAGATCCCGGCGTTGATGAAATTGGTCGGCGCCTCGTCGCGGGGTGGCTTCTCGATGAACGCGGTGACCTTGCCGTCCGCGTCGGTCGGGACGACACCGAAGCTGCTCGGGTCGTCGACCGGGGTGAGCGCGATGGTTCCCTCGGCCGACCGCTCGCGATGGAACGCCACCAGCTCGCTGATGTCGAAGTCGGTGAGGACGTCGCCGTTCAGCACGACGAAGGTGTCGTCGATCCCACCGAACGCCGCGGCGAACCGGATGGCGCCGGCGGTGTCGAGGGGGCTGGGCTCCACGGCGTAGGTCGACCGGACCCCGGCGATCACCCCGTCCGGGTAGGCGTCGCTGAAGGCGTCGGGCCGGTAACCGAGCGACAGCACCGCCTCGTCGATGCCGTGTGACGCGAGGTGCCCGAGGACCCGCTCCACCATCGCCTGCTCGACGATCGGAAGCATCTGCTTCGGAGCGGTCAACGTCAGCGGACGGAGTCGGGTTCCCTCGCCGCCCACCAGGACGACGGCCCTCACCCTGCCGTGCCGCCTGGCTTCGTCGTCGTGGTGACGCCCGCGGCCGTCGTCGCCGTCGTGCTGGTCGGGGCGGTGGTCGACGTCACGGTGGGAGTCGTCGTCGACGTCGTCGGACCCGATTCGTCCGCGGTGATCAGGCTGGTGATGACCGCCGCGGGCGGCTTCGGCACCGTGGTCTCGGCCGGGACGAAGGCCATGGTGATGAGCTGGCCGTTCTGGAACCGGAGGTTCTGGGGATCTCCCGGTGTTTCCGAACCGTGCTTCGACGTGAAGTTGGGCCACGTGTAGACGATCACGACCCCGGGCTTGCCCGAGTCGGGACTCCCCTTGGGGCACACGTCGCCGTCGGTGTAGGTGGATTTGCCCGGGTACCTGAGGGAGGTGTCGCTCAGCTCCAGTCCCTTGTAGTTGTCCACGAACCGGCCGAGTGTGGCGTTCGCCCCGGTCTGCGAGCTGTTCTTCGGGGCGATGGTCACGACGCCGTCGCCGTTGGCGGTGAACCCACCGCTCGCCTTCGACGAGTTGGACGGCAGATTGGGCTGCGTCGTGCCGCACACATCGATGGCCAGTCCGGCGTACCAGGTCTGCGAGGTCGTCGGCGGGCCGGCCGACGTGGTCGTCCGGTGGCTCAGCTGGTACCGACTGAGCGCCACCAGGCCGAGCCCCACGATGATGATGATCACAAGTGCCGCGTAGTAGTTGACGGGCGTCTGCCCGCGATAGGTACGGCCGCCACCCGTGGTGGCGGCGCGTTGCACCCATTTGCCCGTCGAGTTGTTGGCCATGATCGTCCGACACCCTACAACGTCCGGTCGGCACCACCGACAGCGGGTCCATCGGACCACGTCGGCCACGTCGGCCGCGGCGGCCCCGGGCCGGACCGGTCACCGGATGGTGGTCACGGACCCATCACCCGGGCCAGGCAGGCGAGTCCGGCCCGGACTCCCACGCCCACGGCGACCAGTGGGAGGAGTGCCACCCGCCAACCCGTCGAGGACCGCGCCGCGAACCGCAGCAGCGACCGGTGGTGCTCGAGGATCATCCGGTACGGGTGGCGGTCGGTGGAGAGGCCCTGGAGATGGGTGACCTCAGCCGTCGGAACGTAGGCGACGCGGCGACCCATCCGGCCGAGGCGCCAGCACAGGTCGACGTCCTCCGCATACATGAAGTACGACTCGTCGAAGCCGCCGGCGGACTCGAAGTCCGCCCGCCGCACCAGGAAGCAGGCTCCGGAGACCCAGTCGGCCGTCCGCACGCCGTCGGTGGCGTCGTCGAGCTCGCTGCGCTGGTAGGCGCGGGTGAACCGGTTGTCCGGTGCGAACAGGCCGAGGAGTGCGTGGCCGGCGGCGTCGACCATCGACGGGAAGTGGCGGGCCGACGGGTAGCGGCCCCCCTCCGGGGTGCGGATCAGGGGACCCACGAGGGCGCGCTCCGGATCGGACTCCAGCGCGGCCACCAGCCGACCCACCGCGCCGGAAGGCACCTCGAGATCGGGGTTGCACACGAGGACCAGTGGCGCCGTGGTGGCGGCCACACCCCGGTTGACGGCTGCGCCGTAGCCCAGGTTGCGCCCCGGGACGACCACCGCGAGGTCGGGCACGGCCGCCACTGCCGCGGCCAGCGAGCCGTCGCTCGATCCGTTGTCCACCACCACGAGCTCAGCGGGTCCCGCCGCCCGCAGATCGGTGACACACCGCGCCAACGCCGGACCCGACTCGTAGTTGACCACCACGGCGGCCACGCGGTCGGCCGTCGACGGCTCCGTGGAGTCGGCGCACCGCCCGTCCGTCCGCCCCCCGGCGCCGCCGTCACCGGCGCCGCCCGCGGTGTCGTTCACGGCTCGATCCGCGTGAACCGGTACCTGATGAGGGCGCGCAGGGCGCCGATGCCGTCCCGCCAGGTGATCTTCTTCCCTTCGCTCAGCTCGCGTCCGGCGTAGGAGATGGGGACCTCGTAGATTCGGAATCCGCGGCGGAGCACCTTCGCCGTGATCTCGGGTTCGAAGTCGAACTTGTCCGACTCGATGGTCAGCCCCTCGAGGACCTGGCGGTCGAAGAGCTTGTAGCAGGTCTCCATGTCCGACATGGTCGAGGAGTAGAGCAGGTTGGTCACCAACGACAGGAACCGGTTCCCGATCCAGTGGAGCGGGAGCATGTTCATCCGCTCACCCGTGAACCGGCTCCCGTACACGACCCGGGCCTTGCCCCGCAGGATCGGCTCGAGCAGCCGGGGCCAGTCCTCGGGGTCGTACTCCAGATCGGCGTCCTGGATCAGCAGGAGATCCCCCCGGGCCGAGCCCATGCCGGTCCTTATGGCAGCACCCTTTCCCCGGTTGACCGGGTGGGTGATGACCCGGACGGTGGAGTCCGCCAGTGCGGTCAGGACCTTGTCGGTCCCGTCCGACGAACCGTCGTCCACCACGATGACCTCGACGTCGACGGGCACGTCCACCGCCCGGATCCGCCGGATCACCTCGGCCACCGTGACCCGCTCGTTGTAGACGGGGACGATCACCGACAGCAGCGAGTAGGTGCGCGGGGTGCGGGCCGGCTCGGCACCCGGGTGGGATCCGCTCGCTTCCATACCTTCGGCCTCAGCCATGCTCCGGCGCTCCTCGCTCTCCCCCGGCGACCGGGGTGCGCCCATTCTCTACCATCGGCCCGTCGTGCCGTTCACCCCGGGGGGCCGTTCACCCCGGGGGGCCGTTCACCCCGGTGCGGGTGCCCCTGCCCCGGTGCACCCGCACCCCCGCGGCCCGACGCGCTCCCCCGCCTGCGCCCCGGCGCCGTCTCACGCCGGCGTGCCCGGGATCGCCGCGCCCCCGGAAGGCAGGCCGGCGTCATCGGCCAGGTAGGCGGCCGTGCGGGCGAGTCCGTCCTCGAGGGAGGTGGTCGGCTCCCAGCCCAGCTCGGAACGGGCCATGGCGATGTCCGGCCGGCGGCGGGTGGGGTCGTCGGTGGGGAGCGGTCGGTGCTCCACCGTGGACGTGGATCCGAGGAGGTCGATCACGGTCCGGGCGAGCTGCAGGACCGTGTACTCGTCGGGATTGCCGATGTTGACGGGCCCGGTGAGGTCGGAGTCGAGGAGGGCGACGAGGCCTCGCACCTCGTCCTCCACGTAGCACAGGCTGCGGGTCTGGCTGCCGTCGCCGTAGACCGTCAGCGGCTCGCCCCGCATCGCCTGCACCAGGAAGTTGGAGACGACCCGGCCGTCGTCGGGCCGGAGGCGCGGTCCGTAGGTGTTGAAGATGCGGGCGATGGCCACGTCGGATCCCCGCGCCCGACGGTGCGCCATCGTGAGCGCCTCGGCGAACCGCTTGGCTTCGTCGTAGACGCTACGGGGGCCGACCGGGTTGACCCTCCCCCAGTACCCCTCCGACTGCGGGTGCACCTCGGGGTCGCCGTAGACCTCGCTCGTGGATGCCAGCAGGAACCGCGCGCCGTGGTGCCCGGCGAGCTCGAGGCCGTGTCGGGTGCCCTCGCTGCCCACGGCGAGGGTCTCGAGGGGAAGGGCCAGGTAGTCCGGAGGCGAGGCAGGGCTGGCCAGATTGCACACGGCCGTGACGTCGCCCTCGACGGAGATCCCGGTCGAGATGTCGGCCTCCACCAGCTCGAAGTCCGCCCGGCCCTCGAGGTGGGCGATGTTCGCCCGGCGACCGGTCGAGAAGTCGTCGACGCACACGACTGCGTCACCCCGTCCGAGCAGCAGGTCGCACAGGTGCGAGCCGAGGAACCCCGATCCGCCGAGGACGACGACCCGACCGCCCCTCCGCCCGCTCATCGTCGACCGATCCCGACGTAGGAGAACCCGAGCCGGCGCACCTGGGCCGGGTCGAGGAGGTTCCGGGCGTCCACGAGCACCGGGGCGACGAGGGCGTCGCGCACCTTGGCGAAGTCGAGCCAGCGGAATTCGTCCCACTCGGTGAGCACGACCACGACCGAGGCGCCCTGGCACGCCGCGTACACGTCCGGGTAGGCCAGCAACGATCCCGGGGCGTCGGCGGGGAGCTCGATCCCGGGGACGGGGACCGACCCGTCGCCCTCGGGCACCGCCACCGTCGGGTCGAACGCCCGCACCTCGGCGCCCTCGTCCACCAGCCGCCGGGCGATCTCCACGGCCGGGGAGTTGCGGAGGTCGTCCGTCCCGGCCTTGAAGGTCAGGCCCCAGACGGCGACCACGGCGCCCGTGAATCCACCACCGGCGACCGTCCCGCGCGTCCCGTCGGCCGTCGTCGTCGACACGTCCTGGGCCGCGGACGCGGGCGCCGGGGTCGTGGACGGGCCCGTCGGCACGGTGGTCGCGCCGACCGAGGAGACGGCGGTGCGCACCTTGTCGACCACCCGCTCGAACTGCTCGTCGTTGGTGGCGATGGCACCCTTCAGGAACGAGAAGTCGTAGCCGGCCTGTTCGGCGATGTGCACCAGCGCCCTCGTGTCCTTCGGCAGGCAGCTCCCACCCCAGCCGGGCCCGGGCTTCAGGTACTCGAATCCGATGCGCTTGTCGTAGCCGAGCCCAAGGATGACGTCGCGCACGTCGGCACCGACCGCCTCGCACAGGCCGGCCACGGCGTTCACGAAGCTGAGCTTGGTGGCGAGGAAGGCGTTGGAGGCGTACTTGATGGTCTCGGCCGTCGCCGCGTCGGTGATGAGGAGCGGCGCCCGCGTGCCGACGAAGAGCTCGCCCACCCGGGCGGCGGCGGCCTGGTCGTCGGCGCCCACGACGATGCGCTCGGGGTGGAGGCTGTCGGCGACGGCCGTGCCCTCGCGCAGGAACTCGGGGTTGGAGACGACCTCCACGTCCGTGCGCCCGAGGACCCGCTCCACGACCAGGGTCGAGCCGACCGGAACCGTGGACTTGTTGACGATGACGGTGCCCGGCGCCAGGTGGGGGCTGATCTCCGCGGCGACGGCCTCTACGTAGGACAGGTCGGCCGAGCCGTCCTCGCCCTGGGGCGTGGGCACGCACAGGAAGACGAACTCCGCACCCGCCACCGCCTCGGTGGCGCCGTGGACGAAGCTCAGGTTGCCCGACCGCTGACCCTCGCGCACCAGCTCCTCCAGGTGCTCCTCGACGATGGGCACCTCGCCCCGGCGGAGCATCTCGATCTTGCGCGGGTCGGCGTCACCGCAGGTGACCTTGTGCCCGAGGTGGGCGAGGGTGGCCGCCGTCGGCAGGCCCACGTAGCCCACGCCGATGACGGCCACGGTGTGGACCGGTCCGGCGGGGGGACGCCCAAACGCCGAGTCGCCGGGCGGACCGGCGCGACCGTTCCCCTGGTCGTCGCCGTTGGCGAAGAGCATCGAGCTCACGGACATCGCGGGTCACGTCCCCTCATGTGGTCGGAGGCCACCCGCTGGGGCGGCCGTGCGGCGGTTGGTGCGGTGGTCGGTCGGTTCGGGTGGCTGGTCGTCGCCGGGGTGTATCGACGCCCGGCGTCGGATCCCTGAGTGAATTCGTCCCCCGGGTGGACATCGCTCCGGTGCCATCCTGCAGCATCCCGTGCCACGAGGAAAGCCGGTGTCCGGCCCGCGGCCGGGTCCACCGACGCTCAGACGGGCACGTCCAGCGCCGCCACCAGGCGGGCCAGGGCGTCCTCCCAGGGGGGCATGGCGGGAAGGCCCGACAGCCGCAGCGCGGCGTTGTCCAGCCGAGAATTGGCGGGCCGTGGTGCCGCGCGGGGCGGGTCCAGATCGGCGGTGGCGATCGGCACGACCCGTGACGGGTCGTGGCCGGCGGCGGACATGGTGGCCTGCACGAAGCCGAACCAGCTCGTGGCGCCCTGGTTGGTCACGTGGAACGTGCCCGGCCTCCGGTCGATCCCGAGACGGACGATCGCCCGGGCCAGGTCGGCGGTGAACGTCGGGCAGCCGTGCTGGTCGTCGACGAAGCGGAGGACTCCGTCGGACGAGGCCGCAGCCGCCCGGAGGACGGTCTTCACCATGTTCGCCCCGTGGGCGCCGTTCACCCACGCCGTACGGACCACCGTGCCCGAGGCGCCAGACAGCGTCCGCACCTCGTGCTCGCCGCCGAGCTTGCTCCGCCCGTAGACCGAGCGCGGGCCGGGGGCGTCCCACTCGACGTAGGGACGGTCGGCGGCGCCGTCGAAGACGTAGTCGGTCGAGACGTAGACGAGGTGTGCACCCACCCGGGACGCCGCCTCGGCCACGTGGCGGGTGCCGAGGGCGTTGACGGCGAACGCCGTGTCGGGGTCGGACTCGCAGGCGTCGACCGCGGTGAAGGCCCCTCCGTGCAGGACGAGGTCGGGACGGAATTCCGCGACCGTCCGACGAACCGCCTCACGGTCCACGAGATCGAGCGTGTCGATGTCGGTGCTCAGTACCTCGAACGACCCCGGCCCGACCGGCGGGAGGAGCGAACCCTCCAGGCTCTCGACGGGGACGCCGCCGACGGGGATGCCGCCGGCCAGTACGTCCCGGAGGTCCCGACCCAGCTGGCCGTTGCCCCCCGTCACCAGCACCCGAGGGGTGGTGCTCACCGGGCCGGGGCGCCGGGCTCGGGACCCGACCAAGCACCCTCGACGACGGGGGCCCGGTCGCGGAGCGGCTCCCACCACGAGCGGTGCTCGCCGTACCAGGCGACGGTGTCGGCCAGTCCTTGCTCGAACGGGACCGTCGGCTCCCACCCGAGCTCCCTGCGGATCTTCGACGAGTCGAGCAGGTACCGTCGGTCGTGGCTGGGCCGGTCCGGGACGATCTCCTTGAGCGACGACGGCCTGCCCGTGGCCGCCAGGACCGCGTCGGCGATCTGCTCGATCGACGCCTCGACACCGCTCCCGACGTTGTAGGTCTCACCCACCACGCCGTGCTGCAGGACCAGTTCGATGGCCCGGCAGTGGTCGTCGACGTGGAGCCACTCGCGGGTGTTCTGGGTCGACTTGTAGAGGGGAAGGGGCGCGTCGTCGAGTGCCCGCGCCGTGAACAGGGGGATCACCTTCTCGGGAAACTGGTACGGCCCGTAGTTGTTGCAGCAGTTGGTGATCGTCGAGGGGAGCCCGTAGGTCTCGTGGTAGGCGCGCACCGCGTGGTCGCCGCCGGCCTTCGAGGCGTTGTAGGGGGTCCGCGGACGGTACGGCGTCTCCTCCGTGAAGACCTCGTCGGAGTCCAGCGGAAGGTCGCCGTAGACCTCACAGGTCGAGATGTGGTGGAACCGGGCGACCCCGTGGCGACGGGCCGCTTCGGCCAGGGTCTGCGTGCCCATGACGTTCGTCTGGAAGAAGCGTGTCGGATCGAGGATGGCCAGGCTGTTGTGCGATTCCGCCGCGAAGTTCACGATGACGTCGATCTCGTGGTCGGTGAGGGTGGTGGAGACGGCGTCGAGATCGCCGATGTCTCCCTGGACGAAGCTGATCCGGTCCTCGACGTCGGCCAGGTTGGGGCGGTTCCCGGCGTAGGTGAGCACGTCGAAGGCCACGACGGCGTCGTCGGGGTGCCGCTCGACCCAGTAGCGGACGAAATTGGAACCGATGAACCCGGCTCCGCCGGTCACGAGCAAGCGCATAGCGGACCAGCGTAGCCGTGGGTTCGACGCGTCCGATACGCCCGACACACCCGATACCGCGGCTCGGGGTGCGCGTGCGCGTGCGCGATCAGGCGGACCGACGGGTGGGTTCTGGACGGGGGTGACCCCGTTCGGGTGGCGGTCGGGTCGCGGGCGCAGCGTGGGGCGCGGTACCCGGGCACGTCGGTCGGGTCGCGGCGGTCGGCGGCGGCCGGGCGGAGCCGCAGGGTCCCGCGCCTTCAGGCGCCGGGACGGATGTGGACCACGTCGCCCGCCACCACGGTGCGCAGGGCGCCGGCGACCTCGACCTGGAGGTGGCCGGCGTCGGTGACGGCCACCGCGGTGCCGCTGAACGACCCGTCGGCCTGTTCGACCCTCACCCGGGTGCCGAGCGTCGAACACGCCGACCGGAGGTCGCCGGCCAGTCGGACCCGGCCGGCGGGGGTGGCGAGCGCCGACACCCGCGCCTCGAGCTTGTCGAGCAGGGCGGCCAGCAGCACCTCCCGGTCCACCTCCCTGCCGGACAGCTGCCGGAGCGACGTGGCCGAACCCCGGAGCCCGGGGGGCAGGTCCTCGTCGTCGGCGGGCCAGTTGACGTTGACCCCGATGCCGACCACCACCGGGGGGGGCGACGAGGCGGAGGTGGCCAGCAGATCGGCCTCGGCCAGGACTCCGGCGAGCTTCCGGCCGTCCGCGGCCACCAGGTCGTTCGGCCACTTGACGGAGACGTGCCCCTCCGGCGGGGACCCCGTCGGCCGCCGGCCGACCCGGTGGCCTCCACCGCGTCGACCGCGGCCAGCGCCACCGCCGCCGTGGCCAGGTGCCGGTCGGCGGGGTCGAGCTCCGGACGGAGCAGTACCGACACGAGCAGGTTGCTCCCGGGGGGCGCCTCCCACGTACGGCCGAGGCGGCCGCGACCGGCGGTCTGGTGGTCGGCGACGGCCACGACGCCTTCGGGGGCGCCGGCCCGGGCCTCGTCGAGCAGGTACCGGTTCGTCGAGTCGATCGTCCCGAACCGGCGTACGTCGGTGAACCTGGATGCCGGCATGGCACACACCCTACGGCCCGTGCCAGGCTGTGGGACCGGTCCGGGATCCCGTGCCGGGGCGCCCGCCGTGGGCGTGACAGAGTGGGGAGTCCCCACCGTGGGGCGAGGACCCACCCTGCCGGCGACGATCGGCCCGTTGGTCCTTGCCACTCCGATTCCGAAAGGCGCAGCGTGCTCAAGAAGGTCCTCATCGCCAACCGGGGGGAGATCGCCGTCCGGGTCATCCGGACGTGCCGGGAGCTGGGCGTCGCCACCGTGGCCGTCTACTCCGAGCTCGACCGCGACGCCCTCCACGTGCGCCTGGCCGACGAGGCCTACGCCCTCGGTGGCCAGACCGCCGCCGAGTCGTACCTGAACACCGAGGCCATCCTGGACGTCATCGAGCGCAGCGGCGCCGACGCCGTCCACCCCGGCTACGGCTTCTTCTCGGAGAACACCGACTTCGCCCGGGCGATCACCGAGCGCGGGGTGACGTTCATCGGTCCGCCGCCCGAGGCGATCGAGGTCATGGGCGACAAGATCAGCGCCCGTCACGCCGCGGAGCGTGCCGGGGTGTCCGGTGTGCCTGGGCGGACCGACGTCCTGGCGTCGCCGGACGAGGTCGTGGCGTTCGGAGACGAGTTCGGCTGGCCGGTGGCCATCAAGGCGGCGTTCGGCGGCGGCGGCCGCGGCATGAAGGTGGTCTCCGGTCCCGACGACGGCGCCCGAGGCGCTGGAGTCGGCCATGCGCGAGTCCCTCGCCTACTTCGGTCGCGACGAATGCTACGTGGAGCGCTATCTGGCCTGGCCGCGCCACGTCGAGATGCAGGTGATCTGCGATACCCACGGCAACGCGCTGTGGCTCGGCGAGCGCGACTGCTCCGCCCAGCGACGCCACCAGAAGCTCGTCGAGGAGAGCCCGGCCCCGCAACTTCCCCGACGACGTGCGCCGTCGCCATGGGCGAGGCGTCGGTCAAGGTGGCCCGGGCGTGCGGGTACGTCAACGCCGGGACCGTGGAATTCCTCTATCAGGACGGCGAGTTCTTCTTCCTCGAGATGAACACCCGACTCCAGGTGGAGCACCCGGTGACCGAGCTGGTGACCGGGCTCGACCTCGTCGAGTGGCAGCTCCGGGTCGCCTCGGGCGAGCCCCTCGGGTTCACCCAGGACGACGTGCAGCGCAACGGCCACGCCATCGAGGTCCGGATCAACGCGGAGAACCCGGCTGGCGGCGCCTTCACCCCGTCCCCCGGGACGATCTCGCGGATGGTGGCCCCCGGTGGGCCCGGCGTCCGGCTCGACGCCGGCTACGAGTCCGGGGACACCGTCAGCCAGTTCTACGACAACCTCGTGGCCAAGCTGGTCGTGTGGGGCCACGACCGCGAATCAGCCCGACGCCGGATGCTGCGGGCCATCGACGAGACGGTCATCGAGGGCGTCGCCACCACCCTTCCGGCCGACGTGGCCATCCTGAGCCACCCCGACTTCGTGGCCGGGGAACATTCGACCAACTGGGTCGAGCAGTCGCTCGACCTGTCGACCGTCGCCGTCCCCGTCGATCCGGAGCCGCCGGCACCCACGGACGGCGAGGAGTCCGTTCCCCGAGTGCTCCGCGACGTGACGGCCGAGGTCGACGGCCGCCGGTACCAGGTCAAGCTGTGGGTCCCCGACCTCGGGGACGCCGTCGCCGTCTCGGGCGGGACGGCCGGACAGGCCGGGTCCGCCGGCGGTCGGGGTACCGGCCCCAAGCGCCCCAAGGCCGCGGCCGCCGGTGGCGGGTCGGGGACCGTGGCCGTCCCCATGCAGGGGACCATCGTCAAGGTCCTCGTGGCCGAGGGCGACACGGTCGAGGTGGGCCAGACCGTCTGCGTCCTCGAGGCCATGAAGATGGAGAACAACGTCAACGCCGAGAAGGCCGGGACCGTCAAGGAGGTCCGGGTGGCCCCGGGCGACTCGGTCGGGCCCGGGCGACGTGATCGCCGTCATCGAATAGCGGCCGGTCGGCGGGCGCCGAGCGCCGCCCGCCGCGCGCCGGGCGCCACACCGAGTCGGAGGAGTCCGCATGACCGACACCCGCACACCTGCGGCCGACGACGCCGGCAACGGCACGGACGACGCGGCCAAGCAGCGCGGCCGCGGTGACCGTCGACGGCGTCCTCCCCGACCTGCTCGGGCTCAGCCACGACCATCCACGCCGATCCCGAGCTCTCGTACGAGGAGGTCCGCTCGGCCGACGTCACGGCCACGCGCTGGAACGGGGCGGCTTCGCGGTGACCCGGGGCACGGCCGGCCTCCCGACCGCGTTCACCGCCGAGGCCGGCGATCCGGCCCACTCGTGGTGGCCGTCTGCGCCGAGTACGACGCGCTGCCCGACGTCGGCCACGCCTGCGGGCACAACATCATCGCCGCCACCGCGGTCGGCGCCGGCCTCGGCGCTGCTCCCGCTGGCCGACGAGCTGGGCCTGACCGTGCGGGTGCTGGGCACCCCGGCCGAGGAGGGCGGCGGCGGCAAGGTGGTCATGCTGGAGCGCGGGCGTCTTCGACGACGTCCACGCGGCGATGATGGTCCACCCCTGGCCCACCGAGCGGCTCGAGGCCACGTGCCTGGCCGTCTCCCACTTCGACGTGGACTTCACCGGTCGGACGGCACACGCCTCGGCCGCCCCGTGGCAGGGCGTCAACGCCGGGGACGCCATGGTCGTCGCCCAGGTCGCCCTCGGGCTGCTCCGCCAGCAGCTGCCGCCCGGCGACCAGGTCCACGGGGTGGTCACCGACGGCGGCGAGGCCGCCAACATCATCCCGTCGCGGGTGACCGGCCGGTTCATGGCCCGGTCGCTCACCCTCCAGGGGCTCGAGGCGCTGCGTGCCGCGGGTGCGAGGCCTGCTTCCGGGCGGGAGCCCTGGCCACCGGCGCCGAGGTGTCGTTCGTCCCGCTCGCCCCCGACTACTCCCACATGGAGAGCGACCCGGACCTCCTGGGCGGGTACCGGTCCAACGCCGAGGTGCTCGGCCGGCGGTTCGACGCTCGACGACGAGGGCGCGCCCCGTCCCACGCTCTCGACCGACATGGCCAACGTGTCGCTCGCCGTGCCCACCATCCATCCGCTCCTGGCCATCGAGTCGCGGCGGTGCCGTCAACCACCAGCCGGAGTTCGCCGCCGCCTGCGTCACCCCGTCGGCCGACGCCGCCGTGCGCGACGGCGCCCTGGCCATGGCCTGGACGGCCATCGACGCCGCACGTACCCGGCCCCCTGCGAGAGCGCCTGCTGGCCGGCACCGCTGACGGGAATGCCTGCCGACCCGGCGACCGGTGGGGCGGCACCCGGGCGACCGGCCCACCGCTACCCGATCCTGCCCGACGTGCCGATCCGGACCGCCCGGCTGCTCCTGCGGCCGTGGCGACCGGACGACGATGCGGACAGGCGCGTCTTCCATCGTCTGATGGCCGATCCCGAGGTGGTCCGCTACCACTACTGGACGTGCTCGACCCGGTGGACGCGGACGAGCGGCTGGCCGCACGCGACGCCGCCATCCACGGACCGGGCGGGTGGATGAACCTGGCCGTCGAGACCGTCGACCGGCGGGGAACTGGTCGGCGACGTCGGCGTGGCGTGGATGGGCGACGTCCACCGGCAGGCGGAGATCGGCTACACCTTCGTCCCCGAGCACCACGGTCACGGCTACGCCACGGAGGCGGCCGCCGCCATGGTGGACCTGGCCTTCACCGTCCTCGGCGCCCATCGGGTGTCCGGACGCCTCGACGCCCGGAACGCGGCCTCGGCCCGCGGTGCTCGAACGGCTCGGCATGCGCCACGAGGCCCATCTGGTCGAGAACGAATGGGTCAAGGGTGAGTGGTCCGACGAGTTGATCTATGCCGTGCTCGCCGCGGAGTGGACCGCCCGGGACACGGACACCGCGCCACCGACCCGGTGAACACCCACACCGGCGGCACCGACTCCGTCAGTACCGACCGCCGACGTCAGCCGTTGGGGTGGAACTCCCCGAACACACCCCGCAGCACGTCGGACACCTCGCCCAGCGTGGCCATCCGGGCGAGGGCCACCTTCATCGGGTCGAGGAGGTTCTGGGTGCCGCGGGCGGCCGCCTCCACGTCGGCCAGCGCCGCGTCGACGCCGGACTGGTCCCGCTCGGCCCGCACCCGGCCGACCCGGGCCACCTGCGAGCGTTGGAGCTCGGCGTCGATGGGGAAGACGTCGGTCGGCGCGCCGTGCTCGTCGACGAACCTGTTGACCCCGACGACCACCTTGTCGCCGCTGTCGATCGCCTTGGCGTAGGCGTAGGCGGCCTGTTCGATCTCCTGCTGCATGTACTGGGCCTCGATGGCGTCGACGGCGCCGCCCATGGCGTCGATGCGCTCGAGGTAGTCCCACGCGGCCCGCTCGACCTCGTCGGTCAGCGACTCCACGAACCACGAGCCGGCGAGGGGATCGACGGTGTCGGCTATCCCGGACTCGTAGCCCACGATCTGCTGGGTCCGCAGGGCGATCTTGGCCGCGTGCTCGGTCGGCAGTCCCAGGGCCTCGTCGAACCCGTTGGTGTGGAGGCTCTGGGTGCCCCCGAGCGCGGCGGCCATGGCCTGGACGGTCACCCGGACGATGTTGTTCTCCGGCTGCTGGGCGGTGAGGGTCGAGCCGCCCGTCTGGGTGTGGAACCGCAGCAGCAGGGACTTCTCGTCCTTGGCGCCGAACCGCTCGGTCATGATCCTGGCCCACATCCGCCGGGCGGCCCGGTACTTGGCCACCTCCTCGAACAGGTTGTTGTGGGCGTTCCAGAAGAAGCTGAGGCGGGGGGCGAACCGGTCCACCGTCGAGACCGGCGGCCAGCGCCGCCTCGACGTAGGCGATGCCGTTGGCCAGCGTGAAGGCGATCTCCTGGACCGCCGTGGAACCCGCCTCGCGGATGTGGTAGCCGGAGATCGAGATCGTGTTCCAGGCGGGCAGGTGTCCGGGCGCAGTAGGAGAAGGTGTCGGTGACCAGCCGCATGGACGGCCGGGGTGGGTAGATGTAGGTGCCCCGGGCCACGTACTCCTTCAGGATGTCGTTCTGGATGGTGCCGCCCAGCAGCTTCGGGTCGATGCCGTTCTCCTCGGCCACCAGTTGGTAGAAGAGCAGCAGGATGGCGGCGGTGGCGTTGATCGTCATCGAGGTGGTGACCTTGTCGAGCGGCAGGCCGGCCAGCAGCAGCCGCATGTCCTCCAGGGTGTCGATGGCCACGCCCACCTTGCCCACCTCGCCCTCCGACACGCGGGTGGTCCGAGTCGTAGCCCATCTGGGTGGGCAGGTCGAAGGCGCACGACAGCCCGGTCTGGCCGGCGTCCAGCAGGAACTTGAACCGCTCGTTCGTGGCCTCGGCGGTGCCGAAGCCGGCGTACTGGCGCATCGTCCACAGGCGACCCCGGTACATGTCGGGGCGGATCCCACGCGTGTAGGGGAACGAGCCGGGGGCGCCCAACCGCTCGGCCGGATCCCATCCTGCGAGGTCGTCGGGCCCGTAGACCTGCTTGATGGTGATGCCGGAGTCGGTGACGCGCTCGTTCGAGGGCTTGCCGGAGGAGTGGTCGGTTGCCATGGGCCACAGGTTACGGTCTCGGGGCACGGGGGGAATTTGACGGACCCCCGGAGTCCCGCGGTTCGGGACCCCACCGAAGGCGTGCTCCACGGTCGGACGACCACCCCCGCCAGCCGGGGTCGGCCGGGGTCGGCCGGGGTCAGCCGGGGTCAGCCGGCCGGCGCCTCGATCACGTGCGGCATGCACAGGTCGTCGTACTCGGCGATCACGAGCTCGCCGGCGTCGGCGCCGCACGCCGGGCACTGCGGATCGCGGCGCACCTTGAACGTGCGGAAGCTCTGCTCGAGCGCGTCGTAGGCCAGGAGACGTCCCTCGAGACTGTCGCCGATGCCCAGGAGCAGCTTGATGGTCTCGACGGCCTGCAGGGATCCCACGATGCCGGGGAGCACGCCGAGCACGCCGGCCTCGGAGCAGCTCGGGGCGAGTTCGGCCGGGGGCGGCTCGGGCAGCAGGCAGCGGTAGCACGGCCCCTCGTACGGGTTGAACACCGTGACCTGGCCCTCGAACCGGAAGATCGAACCGTGGATGACCGGGATGCGCTTCAACAGGCTGGCGTCGTTGACCAGGTACCGGGTGGGGAAGTTGTCGGTGCCGTCCACGATGGCGTCGTACCCGTCGATGATGTCGAGAATGTTGTCCGCGCCCAGACGCACGTCGTAGGTGACCACGTTGACGTCCGGGTTGATCAGGGTGAGCGTCTTCTTGGCCGAGTCGACCTTGCGCTCGCCGATCCGATCGGTGTTGTGCAGGATCTGGCGCTGCAGGTTGGAGGCGTCGACCACGTCCATGTCGATGATGCCGAGGGTGCCCACTCCGGCCGCGGCGAGGTAGAGGGCGGCGGGCGAGCCGAGACCACCTGCCCCGAGGAGCAGGACCTTCGAGTCGAGCAGCTGCAGCTGGCCCGTCTCCCCCACCTCGGGGAGCAGGAGGTGCCGCTGGTAGCGGTTGCGCTGCTCGGGCGAGAGGGTCCTGGGCGCGGACCACTCCCGACCCTCGTCCTTCCACCGGTTGAACCCGCCCATGATCGAGGCGACGTCGGTGTAGCCCAGCTGCTGCATGGTGTCCGCCGCGAAGGCGGAGCGGACCCCACCGGCGCACATGACCAGCACGTGGGCGGACTTGTCGGGGATCCGGCCCTCGATCGACGATTCGAGGTTGCCCCGGGGAAGGTGGACCGAGCCGGCCAGCGCGCCCTGCTCGTACTCGTCGGGCTCGCGGACGTCGAGCAGGACGGTGCCGGGTCGCGCGAGCTCCTCCTCGGCCTCGGCGGTGGTGATCTCACGGACGGCGGCCTTTGCGGCGGCCAGCATCTCTCGGAAGGTGGGCACGGCGGTCTCGTTTCCTCGGAGTCGGCGCTACGACAGGCATAAACACTACCAGCGGGGTCGACATTCCCCCGCCGACGACGACGTCCCGCCGGCGGTCCCGAATCGCCTCGCGGCCGCCCGGCCACGAGGTCCGCGCCGCGCCCTCCGGACCGCTGACCTGCGGAGACACCCGGTCGCGTCGGTCAGGCCGGCCGCACCGCACTCGCCGGCGGGATGGTCCCCGGTCCCGTCGACAGGCACCCGGCCAGGGGCGCCGGGTCGGCCGCGGCCGACAGCGCGGGCGGCGTCAGGAAGTGGGGCGGCCGGGTGAGGTCGACCGAGTCGAGCAGGTCGTCGGCGGCCGCGTCCCGGTGGGTGAGGGCCGGCAGGTTCCACTTGGTCTCGACCAGCTTCAGTACCGAGGTGTGGTCGTGGACCACGTGGGACACGTAGTCCGGCCGGGCGTAGGGCGACACGATGCCGGCCGGCACCCGGAAGCCGTAGCGGTCGAACGAACCCGGCGTGCCCCCCGGCGGCACGTCTGGCGGCACGGAGTCGGGGACGGCGGCGGCCGGCGGGGGCACGTGGTCGTAGTAGCCGCCCGACTCGTCGTAGGTCCAGACCAGCAGCGTGTGTGGCCACTGCGGTGAGGTGAGGACGGCGTTGACCACCTCGGCGAGGAACTGGTCCCCGTACTGGACGTCCTGGGGGTCCTCCTCGGACTGGGTCCCGAAATTCGGGTCCACCAGGCTGAACGCCGGCAGTGTGCCGGCGGCGGCGTCGGTCAGGAACGTGGCGCTCGACACGAGGTGGGAGGAGAACCCGGGCAGGCCCGCCTGGTACGACCAGATGAGCGACGAGGGGAGTGACGAGTAGTAGTTCTTCCACGTGATGCCGTGGGCGTCGAGCGACTGGAAGATCGTGCCGTTGGGCGGCGACCCGGCCGGGAAGGTGTCGTCCAGCAGCCCGAGTGACGTACCGGCCATGAGGAAGCGGCGGTTGGGATAGGTCTGGGCCCCGACCGAGCAGAACCAGCGGTCGCAGACCGGGAAGGTGGCGGCCAGGGAGTTGGTGAAGGGCAGGACCGACGGCGCGACGTAGCCCATCGACACCGGTCCGCTCGGGCTGGCGGCGAATCCGTCGAGCTTGCCGCCGTCGTAGGAGGACCAGAAGACGTCCCAGCTGTTGGAGGGCTGACCGTCGGGTTGGCACGGGTTCGGCATCGGGAAGGCCGACAGGACGGAGTCGCCCCCGGGTGGCGGGACGGCTGACGAGGCCGGCCACGGGTTGGAGGCCGTGGGCCTGCCGTCGCGGTCCAGGGTGAAGCCGTCGCCACGTCGCCGCTGCATCCCGAGCACGTTGTCGTAGGAGTGGTTCTCCATCATCACGACGACGATGTTCCGGATCAGCGGCAACTGGTCGGAGCCGGCGGGGGCGTCCGGGTTCGGCCGGGTCCCCGGGCCACCCGTCGCCGGGTGCCCGGTCGTGGGGGTCGTCGATCCCGCCGACGAGGGGGAGGACGACGAGCAGGCGGCCAACCCCAGGGCCGCGGCCCCGGCGACGCCGCCCAGCAGTGCCCGACGGGACAGGCGGGGCTCGCTCATGGGGCGACCCTAACGACGCCCACCCGGCCCCACAAGCGCCTCCGCCGGCGGGTGCCCGGTAGCGTGCGCCGGGTGGAACTGCGCGATGCGGTGCGGCGACGACGGATGACCCGGAACTTCACCGGGGAGCCGCTCGATCCGGCCGTGGTCGACGACCTGGTGGCGCTGGCGCTTCGGGCCCCCTCGGCCGGCAACACCCAGGGCCGGGAGTTCGTCGTCCTGGAGGGTCCGGACCAGACGGCCCGGTTCTGGGGAGCGGCCACGGACGCCGCCTGGCGGGCGCGGTCCCGGCGGTTCGCCGGACTCTCCCGGGCGCCGGTCGCCGTCCTGGTGTTCAGCGACCCCGCCGCCTACGCCGACCGCTACCGGGAGCCGGACAAGGTGGGTCCCGACGGGGCCGAGGTCGAGTGGGTCGTTCCCTACTGGCACGTGGACGCCGCCTTTGCCGTGCAGACGCTCCTGTTGGCGGCCGCCGATCGGGACGTCGGGGCGGCCTTCCTCGGCAACTTCCGTGGCGAGGAGCCGCTCAAGCGGGCGCTCGGCGTGCCCGACGGACGGGCCTGGCTCGGCGCCGTGCTCCTCGGCGTGCCCGCCGTCCCCGACCCTCCGTCGTCGTCGGCCGCCCGACCGAGACGCACCTTCGGCGATGCCGTCCACCGCGGGCACTGGTAGCTGCCGGGCTGGACCGACCGCGGTCGCGGCGATCCGGGCACGAGCCGGAAACGCGGCGTACGATGCGACCCAGGTCGGCGGACCGGTGGAGGGGCAGCGGACCGTCGACGCCAGGGCACCTCGGTGCCCGCCTGCCCACGACCACCACCCAGGGAGCCGACCATGACCGATACCGCCGTCGATTCCGTCGTCCACACCGACGGCGCCGCCGGCGCCCGTCCGGCTGACGCGCCGCCACCAGGTGCCGCCGGCCACGGCCCGCCGCCCGTACCGAACTTCAACATCGTGCCGGTTCGGGGACTGCCGATCGTCGCGGCCGTCCTGGTCGGACTGATCGTGGCCATCGCCTCCAACAACCTCTGGGCGCTCGAGTTCTTCCACGTGGCCGGAGGCGGACTGTGGACGAGCCTCGACCTCTTCCTCGGCCTCGTGCTCGGCCCGATCATGGGATCGATGCCGGTCCCGGCGCGGATCGAGTTCACCACCCGCTTCATGCCGAAGATGCTGCTGATCATGCCCACCCTGGTGGCCATGACCCTCGGTGCCGGCTTCCAGCTGGCCCGCCACGTGGGCAACCTCGAGGCCGCCTACCCCCACCACGGATGGATCGTCGCCTCGATGATCATCGTCGGCATCATGGCGGTCATCGCCCTCGGACTCCTGGAGCCGGCCAACCTGGCGGTGCTCTTCGAGCTGAAGAAGCCACGGCCCAACGGGGAGCGGATCGGTCGGCTCATGAAGGTGTTCATCTACACGGCCGGGATCACCGGCCTGCTGCAGATCGCCACCATCCTGATCATGACGTTCCTGGCCAGCCGATGACGACGACCACCGCACCCACGCCGCCGCCCGGGCTCGGCGAACCCGACGCCGAGGACCTCCGCCAGGCCGACCTGCCGCCGGTCATGCCCATCGCCGTCGTCACGCTGGCGATCGTCGTCTCCGGCGGGATCGTCGTGGCCGCACAGTACGGCCGTCGTGCGCACCTGACCGTCCCCACGGTGCTCCTCGCGGTGGCGGCCGTGCTGCTGCTCGTCAACGCCGTCCTCGTCGCCCGCATCAAGGAGTTCGCCTGGCCGGTGTTCTTCCGGGTGCTGGGCTGGGCCCTCCTCGCGTACGCCGTGATCGCCGGCATCCTCGAGTACGTCTTCGTCTACGACCACACCCCGGCCCGGCTGCTGATCCTGTTCACCTGCATGCTCGTGCTGTTCGCGGTGGACGTGCCCCTCATGCTGTCCTACTCGGTGGCCCGCTGGCAGCCGCTCGACGCCACGTAGAGCCCACTCGGCGCCACGTAGCCTCACTCGCCGCCGTCGCCGCCGTCGCCGCGGCACGGCACCACCGGCAAGGTCACCGGCAAGCACGCGGGTCCACGCTCACCGGGACCGATCC
Organism: uncultured Acidimicrobiales bacterium; assembly: GCA_963814655.1. Taxonomy (GTDB): domain Bacteria; phylum Actinomycetota; class Acidimicrobiia; order Acidimicrobiales; family RAAP-2; genus Bog-756. The sequence continues at coordinate 49,827 of CAWFDU010000003.1, forward strand.
GACCGGACCCCGCCCGGGGTCCCACGGGTCCCGATCCCGAGGAGCCACGCGTGTCCACCCCCACTGTCGTCCCCCCATCGGCACGACCGCCCCGGCCACCGTCCCGGACGACCACGGCCGCCCCCACGGTGGGCCCCCGGCACGCCGCGGCGGCACCGGCGCCGGCGGGGCCCGTGCTGCGGATCGTCCCCTGGGTCGACCCCGTCGCCGATCCCCATGGCGTGCACCCGTGCAGCCGGTACGTCGAGCTCTACTGGCTCGGCGTGATCGGCCCGAGCACGACCTGGCTGCTCCGCCGGCTGAACTACGGGCTCGAGGTGCACGGCGACGGATACGACCTGCACCTCGCCGAGACCGCCCGGGCGCTCGGCCTCGGCGACAAGATGGGAAAGAACTCGCCGTTCCGCCGCGCCCTGGCCCGACTGGTCACCTTCGAGCTCGCCCGGGCCCAGGGTGCCGGCGAGCTGGCCGTGAGGACCCGGGTCCCCCCGCTCCCGCTGCGCCACCTCGGCAGGCTGCCCGAATCGCTCCAGCGGAGCCACCGGCGCTGGGTGTCCGAGCAGCGACTTCCCGAGGTCGAGCAGATGCGGCGGCGGGCCCTCCGACTCGCCACCGGATTGGCCGACGCAGGGCACGACCGACCGTCGATCGAACGGCGCCTGGCCCAGTGGCAGTTCCACCCGGCGGTGGCCTTCCACGCCGCCGGCGCCGTCTGCGAGGGTCGGCGGCGGGCCGGCGGTGGCGCAGCCGGCGGTCCCGACACCACCACGGCCGGCGGGGCCGGTCAGCCCGGTGGACAGGACCCGACCCCTCCGGCCACCGTCCCGATCCGGCCCGTCCACCCGGTGCTGGGCGACCGACCGGTGGAGTCCTGCGCCCCCGATCTTCCCGACCGGGCCGGGTGACCCGGGCCGGGTGCCCGGGACGGAGTGATCCCCGCGGTCAGCCCGGCTCGGCCTCGTGACCCGCCGGTGTGAGCCCCCAGTACGAGTCGATCGGCTCCATCTCCCCCTTGACCACCTTGTCGATCATCCGGCAGATGGGGAGGTCGAGGCCGTGTCGCTCGGCCAGCTCGAGGGCGACGTTGGCCGTGTTGACGCCCTCGGCCACCATGTGCATCTCGTCGAGGATGTCGGCGAGCTTGCGTCCCTTGCCGAGCTGTTCGCCCACGGCACGGTTCCGACTGTGCGGGCTGACGCAGGTCGCGATCAGGTCGCCCATGCCGGCCAGGCCCGCGAACGTGGCCGGTCTGGCCCCCATGGCCTCTCCCAGCCGGATGAGTTCGGCCAGGCCCCGGGACATGACGGCCGCACGCGTGTTGTCGCCGACGCCGAGACCCTCGCCGATGCCGGCGGCGATGGCGACGACGTTCTTCAGCGCGCCACCGAGCTCGCACCCGATGACGTCGTCGTTGACGTAGACCCGGAACACCCCCCGGGTGAAGACGGCCTGGATGGCGCTGGCGACCTCGAGGTCCTCGGTGGCGATGACCGCGGCCGCGGCCTTGCCGGACAGGATCTCGCTGGCGATGTTCGGTCCGGTCAGGGCGGCCACCGGATGACCCGGTACGACCTCCTTCACGACCTCGGTCATGCGGAGGTGGGAGCCTCGCTCCAGGCCCTTCGACAGGCTCACGACGGGGATCCAGGGACGCATGGCCTCGGCGGCGTCGGTCAGGACCCGGCGGAAACCCGACGTCGGCACGCCCACGACCACCAGGTCGGCACCGCAGACGGCCTGCTCGAGCTCCGACGTGGCCGACAGCGCCGGGTCGAGTCCGAACCCAGGGAGGTAGGCCGGGTTCTCGTGGTCCTCCCGCACGGCACGGGCGACCTCGGGGTCGCGGGCCCACAGCACCGTGTCGTGGCGTGGCGCGACCAGCGACGCCACCGTCGTACCCCACGATCCACCCCCGAGCACGGCGATCTTCACGAGGCAGACGGTAGTGCAGGGGCCGGTCGCTGTCCCGGTCGTCGCACGGGGCCGTCCGTCCCGACGCGATCAGTCCCGGGGTCGGGCGGCCAGCCAGCGCGCGAACGGCTCGGAGGTGGCCAGCGCCACGATCGTGCGCACACCGAACCCGCTCCCCCCCTTCGTCTGGTAGCCCCGGTTCTCGTCGGTGCGCGAGGGGCCGGCGATGTCGAGGTGGGCCCACGGCACGTCCGCCACGAAGTTCTGGAGCAGGAGCGCCGCGCTGATCGTGCCCGCCTGCCCCGGCCGGCCCGTGTTCTTCATGTCCGCCACCTCGGACTCGATGTGGACGGCGTAGTCGGCGTGGAGCGGGAGCGGCCACGACGGCTCGCCGGCGCGGGAGCCGGCGTTGCGCACGGCGTCGACCAGCTCCTCGTCGTTCCCGAGGAGACCGGCGATCTCCTTGCCCAGCGCCACGACGGCCGCCCCGGTGAGCGTGGCCAGATCGACGACGGCATCGGGGCCGGACTCGACGGCCAGGGTGAGGCCGTCGGCCAGGACCAGTCGTCCTTCGGCGTCGGTGTTGAGGACCTCGATGGTCCTCCCGCTGCGGGTGGTCAGCACGTCGCCCGGCTTGATCGCCGTACCGCTCGGCAGGTTCTCGGTGAGCGGCGTCCACGCCGTGATCGGCAGTCGACCGCCCAGGGCGGCGACGGCGTCCAACGCGGCCACGACGGCGGCGGCGCCACCCATGTCGGTCTTCATGGTCTCCATCCCCGAGGCCGTCTTGAGCGAGAGCCCCCCGGAGTCGAAGGTGATGCCCTTGCCCACCAGCGCCAGGCGGGGTGTCCGGCCCTCGAACTCGTAGGGGTCCTCGGGGCGGTACTCCACCCGCACCAGCCGGGGCGGGCGCGCCGATCCGGCCGCCACGCCCAACAGGCCCCCGAGCCGCTCGTCGGTGATCCGGACCTCGTCCCACACCTCGACGTCCAGCGTCGGCCGCCCGGCGAACCGCTCCGCCACCACGTCGGCGAACCGCTGCGGGGTGAGGGTGCCGGCGGGCTCGTTGACCAGGTCACGGGCGAGGGCCACGGAGCGGGCGACCCGAGCGCCCCGGGCCGCGCCCTCGGCCACCGCGTCCCGGTCGGAGCCGGTCAGCACCAGCGTCGCCAACGCCGGCGGCGGATCGGCGCTGCGCAGCAGGTCGAACCGGTAGGACGCCAGTGCACCACCCTCGGCGGCGGCGGCGGCGACCTCGACGGGCGCCACCCCGCCCACGTCCGGGAGCACCAGCAGGGCACTGCCCCCCGAACCGGCGGCGCGCACGAAGGCGGCGGCCGACCTCCGTACGGTCTCCAGCCCGGCGTCCCCGGCGAGCCGGTCCTCGGCACCGACACCCACCAGGGCCACGTCGACCACCGGGTCGCCGCCCGCGGCCGCGGACGCGGCGCGGAGGACGAGGACCTGGGCCGCCTTTCCGGAGAATCCCTGCCGCTCGCACCACTCGGGATCGAGCGCGGCGGGCAGTGCCGGTCCCGGCACCGCTCCGGGGTCCACGGCCGGTACGGGCCCGTCGGGTGTGCCGTGGACGGGGAGGCCCACGACGGCCAGGTCGTCGGGAGGTCCGTCGGCGGGGAGGGTGGTCACGTCGATCACGTCGGTGCTCCAGGTTGCTCGGGAACCGGGGGTTCGGTGGTTCGGAGGGTCGGTCGGGTGGTGCGACGGCGTGGGGGCCCGGGAACGGGCCGCGCTGCGGGTCCGGTCAGTCCGCGGTGCGGTCGGCCGCCCCGGCTCCCGACCGGCGTGGGGCACCGCGGGCCAACGGGTGGTCCTGGCCCTCGGCCCACCGGGCCAGGGCCCACAGCAGGTCGGACAGCCGGTTCAGGTAGCGGCCCGCGAGGGAGTCCTCGATGGGGTCGGCCACGAGCAGGCGCTCGGCGCGGCGCACGATCGTCCGGGCCAGGTCGAGTGCGGCGGACGCCCGGTTCGCCCCCGGGATCACGAACTCCGTGGGCATCGACACCCGGGAGATCAGTCCGTCGATCCGCTCCTCGAGCGCGTCGACCATCGCCTCGGTCACCAGGGTCGTGCCGGCGACCAGCTTCGACCGGTGCGACGGGTCGGTCGTCACCTCCGCCATGAGTACGTACAGCTCCCGTTCGAGGAGGATGAGGAGCTCGTCGAGCTCGGAGCCGGGTTCGGCCTCGGCCCGGGCCACGCCCATGGCGGCCTGGGCCTCGTCCACCGTGCCGGTGACCTGCATGACGGCCGCGTCCTTGCGCACGCGGCCCCCGTAGAGGAGTCCCGTGGTCCCGTCGTCGCCGGTGCGGGTGTAGATCCTCAGCACGCCGTCCTCACCGCCCCGATGCTAAACGAACGGCGCCGGTCGGCCCGTCGCCACGGTCCGTCGGGCCGCAGGGGCCGGTCGGGTCCCGTCCCCCGGTATCGTTGGAGGGCTATGGCCGCCCACCGCACCGAATCCAGCTATCTCGAGGCCGTCGCCCGGCGCGTGGTCGTCTTCGACGGCGCCATGGGGACGAACCTGCAGATGGCCGGCCTGACCGCCGACGACTTCGGCGGTGCCGAGCTCGAGGGCTGCAACGAGCTCCTGGTGGTCACCCGTCCCGACGCCGTGGAGCAGGTCCACCGGTCCTTCTACGAGGTCGGCTGCGATGTCGTCGAGACCGATACCTTCGGCGCCTTCGCCCCCGTGCTCGCCGAGTACGGGCAGGGTCACCGGGTACGGGAGCTGAACCTGGCCGCCGTGCAGCTGGCCCGGAACGCCGCCGAGGAGTTCGCCACGACCGACCGGCCCCGGTGGGTGGCGGGCAGCATCGGTCCGGGCACGAAGTTCCCCACGCTCGGTCAGACCCGCTACGCCGACCTGCGGGACGCGTACGAGGAGCAGTGCGACGCGCTCGTCGAGGGAGGGGCGGACCTCATCATCGTGGAGACGGTCTTCGACCTGCTCCAGGCCAAGGCGGCCATCAACGGCGCCCGTCGGGCCATGCGGCGGGCGGGCGTGCGGCTCCCCGTCCAGTGCCAGGTGACCATCGAACTCACCGGGACCATGCTTCCCGGGACCGAGGTCGGCGCCGCGCTCGTGGCGCTGCAGGCCATGGACGTCGACGTCATCGGCCTGAACTGCGCCACCGGGCCCTCGGAGATGTTCGAGGCGCTGCGCCACCTGACGGGACACGCCACCATCCCGGTCTCCTGCCTGCCGAACGCCGGGCTGCCGTCGGTCGTCGACGGTGCCATGCACTACGACCTCGAACCGGACCAGCTGGCCGAGTTCCACCGCCAGTTCGTCAGCGAGCTCGGCGTGTCGGTCATCGGCGGGTGCTGCGGCACCACGCCGGCCCACCTGGCCGCGGTCGTCGAGGCGTGCGCCGACCTCACCCCGGCGTCCCGCTCCCCCGAGCGCGAGGAGGGGGCGGCCTCGATCTACACGCACGTGCCGTTCACCCAGGACAGCTCGTTCCTGGTGGTGGGCGAGCGGACCAATGCCAACGGCTCGAAGAAGTTCCGCGAGGCCATGCTCGACGGTGACTGGGACACGTGCGTCGCCATGGCCAAGGAGCAGGTGAAGGAGGGCTCCCACCTCATCGACGTGTGCGTCGACTACACGGGGGCCGACGGCGTGGCCGACATGGAGCAGGTGGCCTCGCGCTTCGCCACCCAGTCGACCGCTCCGCTCATGGTGGACTCGACCGAGGCGCCGGTGGTCGAGGCCGCGCTGTCGTGGATCGGCGGCCGTGCGGTGATCAACTCGGTCAACCTCGAGGAGGGTGACGGCGCCGGGACCCGCCTGGACTCGTTCCTGACCCTGGCGAAGGAGTTCGGCGCCGCCGTCGTGTGCACCTGCATCGACACCGAGGGCCAGGCCGCGCACCGCGGACTGGAAGGTGCGCGCCGCCCGGGCCATCCACGACATCGCCACCGAGCGGTACGGACTCCGCCCCGGGGACCTCCTGTTCGACCCCCTCGCGCTCCCGCTCTCGACCGGCATGGAGGAGAGCCGGCGCGATGGGATCGAGACCATCGAGGGCATCAGGCGGATCAAGTCCGAGCTGCCCGGTGTCTACACCGTGCTCGGGCTGTCCAACGTGTCCTTCGGTCTGAATCCGGCGGCACGCCAGGTGCTCAACTCCGTCTTCCTGCACGAGTGCGTCGAGGCCGGGCTGGACGCCGCCATCGTGCACGCGTCGAAGATCCTGCCGCTGTCCACGCATCGACGACCGCGGCCACGCGAGGTCTGCCTCGACCTGGTCTACGACCGGCGGTCCGACGGCTACGACCCGTTGACCGAGCTGCTGGCCCTCTTCGAGGGCGCCACGGCATCGACGGCGTCCTCCGGTGAGGACCGGTCGGACTGGTCCGTCGAGCGTCGGCTCGAACAGCGGATCATCGACGGCGACAGGAACGGGATCGAGGCCGACCTCGACGAGGCCATGGCCCAGGACCTGACGCCGCTGGTGATCATCAACGAGTTCCTGCTGGCCGGCATGAAGACCGTCGGCGAGCTGTTCGCGTCGGGCGAGATGCAGCTGCCCTTCGTCCTGGGCTCCGCCGAGACGATGAAGGCGGCCGTCGCCTACCTCGAGCCGTTCATGGAGAAGGCCGACCAGGGCGGCAAGGGGACCATGGTGCTGGCCACGGTGAAGGGCGACGTCCACGACATCGGCAAGAACCTCGTGGACATCATCCTCACCAACAACGGGTACACCGTCCGGAACCTCGGCATCAAGATCGGCATCACCGAGATGGTGGCGGCGGTCGAGGAGTTCGGCGCCGACGCCATCGGCATGAGCGGGCTCCTGGTGAAGTCCACGCTGATCATGCGGGAGAATCTCGAGGAGCTCAACCGGCGCGGGCCTGTCCGACATCCCGGTGATCCTCGGGGGCGCCGCCCTCACCCGCACCTACGTCGAGCGGGACCTGCGCAAGGTGTACGACGGTCGGCTGTTCTACGGCAAGGACGCCTTCGAGGGTCTCCGCACGATGGACCGGCTGGTCGAGATGGCAAGACCGGCGAGGACGACCCCGGGTTCGGGACCGACCTCGGTGGTCGGGACCTCGGCCCCCGCAAGAGCGAGCTGCGCAGGCAGGCCGCCGAGGAGGCCCGGTGCCCGCGGCGAGCTCCTGCCCGCCCGGGCGCCCGGGGTGGCCGCCGACAACCCGCTGTTCCCACCGCCCTTCGTCGGCAGCCGGGTGGCCAAGGGGATGGCCATCGACGACATCGCCGCCTACCTCAACGAGACCGCCCTGTTCCGCAACCAGTGGGGCTTCCGGCCCGAAGGAGGCGAGGACGACCCCGCGTTCAAGGAACGGGTGCGGTACCGAGCTGCGCGAGGAGCTGGCGACGGCCAAGGCCGAGCAGCTGCTCGTCCCCCAGGTGGCGTGGGGTCACTTCGCGGCCAATGCCGACGGGGACGACCTGGTCATCTGGACCGACGAGTCACGCACGGCCGAGCGGATGCGCGTTCACCTTCCCCCGCCAGGTCGAGGACCCCTACCTGTGCATCGCCGACTTCTTCCGCACCGTCGACTCGGGCGACGAGGACTGGGCCAGCTTCCAGGTGGTGACCATGGGCGCGCGGGTGTCCGAGGAGACGGCACGCCTGTTCGCCGCCAACGAGTACCAGCAGTACCTCTACCTGCACGGCCTCGGCGTCGAGATGGCCGAGGCGCTGGCCGAGTACTGGCACCACCGCATCCGCGAGGAGCTGGGCTTCGCCGACGAGGACGGTCCCACCCTGACCGGGCTGTTCCGCCAGAAGTACCGCGGTGGCCGCTACTCGTGGGGCTACCCGGCCTGCCCCGACTCGAGGACAACGCCAAGGTGGTCGAGCTCCTCGGTGCCGAGCGGATCGGCGTCGAGGTGAGCGAGGGGTTCCAGCTCCACCCCGAGCAGTCCACCACGGCGATCATCTGCCACCATCCCCAGGCCAAGTACTTCGTGGCCTGACGGGGCCCGAGGGTCCCACCGGCCCGGGACCGGAGCCGTCGTCGGCCGCCGTGATCGCAACCGTCCTGCACTCGAACCGCGACCCGCCGCTCCGGGGCCGGACGTAGCATCTGCGTGTGGAGGTTGCTCGTCCTGGTGACCGAGCAGTTCGGGACCGTACCGGGACCTCGACGGTCGAAATCGGCCTGCTGGCCGGCGCCGCCGTCCTGGCTGCGGCCCTCCTCGTCGTCCGCTCCACCGGCGCCTCGGCGGACCGCCGGCGCCGCGCCGGCGGTTCCGCCTTCTTCGACCGGAACGCCGCCCGGTTCGGGCCGCCGGGCCGCAGCCCCGCAGACGGCACCGATCCGAGCGCCCGACCGGGGTCCGTGTCGAGCGCGCTCCGCCGCACCCCGCAGCCGATGTCGCCGACCTTCGCCGCGCCCCGACCCACCGCCCGACCCACCGCCCGACCGGCCGCCCGACGCTGCCGCCCGACCGCCGCCCCACCCGTGCACCGGACGCACCCGGGTACCGCCGGCGAGCCGTCCGCCTCTCGCGGCGTCACCGCGGTCACGGTCGTCGGTCCGGGGACCGGGCCCACGGGGGTGCGATCCGTCTCGCTCGGTCCGGCCGACCCGTCGCCGGTCGGGCCGGGCCGCCCCCCGTCCCCACCTCCGGCCGGGCCTCCATGGTCGAGCCACCGACGGCCGAGCCGGGGCCGGGGCCGGGGCCGGGGCCGGCGGCCGGGGCCGGGGCCGCGAGGATCGCGACCGTCGTCGTCCGGCTCACCGTCGCCGCGGCGGCCCCGTACGGTGCCACCACCCCGGCTGCCGGCCATGCCTCCACCTCCCCCGTCCGACCGGTCGACCTGAGCCACCCGACGGGCGGGATCAGAGCGCCAGGGTGGCTCCGCCGTCGACGACGACGGCGGCGCCGTTGACGAAGCCGGCCTGGGCCGAGCACAGGAATGCGGCCACCGCGCCGAAGTCCGCCGGGTCGCCCATGACCCCGCCGCCGCCCAGCTCCTTCATGCGGTCGGTGGCGTGCGGGCCGGGGCAGACCATGTTGAGGGTGATCCCGCTCGCCTCCGCGGCCAGGTCGTGGGCGGCCGTCTTGAGTCCACGCCCACAGTCCGGCCCGGGCCGTGTTGGACAGTGCCAGCACCGGTGACGGCCTGCATGCACCGTGTACGACGTGATGCAGCAGATCCGACCCCAGCCCGCCGGCCCGCATGTGCGGCAGCGCCTCGCGGACCAGCCGCACCGACGTCAGCAGGTTGGCGTTGAGCGCCGCCTCGAGGGCTCGTCGTCGAGGTCGAGGGCCCGTCCCGGCGGCGGGCCGCCGGCGTTGGCCACCAGGATGTCCAGCGCTCCGAAGCGCTCGACCGTGGCGGCGACCAGGCGGGCGGGCTCGCCGGGTCGGTCACGTCCCCGGCGCCTGACTCGACGTCGGCGCCGCCGGCACGCAGCTCGTCGCGGGCCCGCTCCAGCGTCGCCGGCGTCGCGGCCGGACAGCATCACCCGCACGCCCTCGGCGGCCAGCGCCACGGCGGTGGCCCGCCCGAGGCCCCGCGAGCCGGCCGTGACCAGCGCCACCTTGCCCTCGATGCCCAGATCCATGTGCTCGCTCCCCTCCGTGCCCTACGGTCGCCCGCCGGGACGTCGACCGACCCTCAGGATCCGAGGACCACCAGGCCGTGGTCGGCGCGGTTGAGCGGTTCGGGCGCCCCGTCCGCCCCGATGACCACGATGTCCTCCAGCCGCATGCCGAACCGGCCCGGCCGGTAGATGCCCGGCTCCACCGAGAAGGCGTGTCCGGGCACCAGGGTCTCGTCGTTGCCGGCCACCAGGTACGGGTCCTCGTGCTCCTCGATGCCGATGCCGTGCCCGGTGCGGTGCACGAAGAGGTGCGCCGAGCCCGGCCGACGCGATGACGTCCCGGGCCACCGCGGTCGACGGACGCCGCGGTCGACGCCGGCGCGGGCCGACGCCCACCGCCGCCTGCTGGGCCTCGAGCAGCACGGCGTAGCAGTCGGCGACCTCGCCGGTCGGCGTGCCGGTGACGACGGTCCGGGTGATGTCCGAGCAGTAGCCGGGCCCGTCGTCGAGGGACAGTGTCGCCGCCGAAGTCGCACACGACGGTCTCGCCTCGGCCGATGACCCGGCTCGCCCGGCTCGTGGTGCGGGCTGGCCGCGTTGGGTCCGCTGCCCACGATGGCGAAGTTGACGGCGCCGGTGGCCTTCGGCGACCAGCAGTGCCCCGAGGTCGGCCGAGACCTCGGCCTCGGTCCGGCCGACCAGCGGGATCCCGCCGGACTGCAGGACACCGGCCACCCGGTCGGCCGCCGCGCCGGCGGCCCGCAGCGCGGCGAGCTCGTCCGCGTCCTTGACCGCCCGGATGGGCGACGTGACCGTCGACGCCTCGATCCACTCGGCGTCGGGCAGCCGCCGCTGCAGGGCCAGGACGGTGGTGGCCCACGCCCGGTCGGACACGGCGAGGCGGCGCCGACCGGCTCCGGCGCAGCAGGTCGACGACCAGGTCGACCGGGTCCTCGTCGTCCGACCACGGACGCAGATCGACGAGACCGGCCGTGTCGGGCACGCGGGGTGCCTCCAGCCCGGGCACCACCAGCACCGGGTCGCCCGCCAGCGGCAGGACGAGCAGGGTCAGCCGCTCGAGCGGCATGGCCCGGTACCCGGTCAGCCACGGCAGGTCGGCGCCGTGGGACAGCAGGAGGGCGTCGACCCCGAGCTCGACCATCCGCTCCCGCACCCGGCGGATCCGGCGGCCTCGGGCGGCCACCGCCTGCGACGACCGCGCTCCTGTCACGGGCCACCGGACCGGGCACGCCACGTGGCACGGGCACGGCCGGTCGCCGACGGTCGCGCCGGTCGCTCGGCGGGCGTCGGCCGCCTCACGGGCGTGGTAGCTGGAGCGGGTCAGCGGCGACGCCTGCACGTGGGCGAAGCCGAGGGCCATGCCGGCCAGCGCGCAGGCCGTCGAACTCCTCGGGCGTCCACCAGCGGGCCACCGGGAGGTGCGACGGCGCTCGGGCGCAGGTACTGGCCCAGGGTCACGATGTCCGACGCCCACCGCCCGCAGGTCGGCCAGGGTGGCCAGCACCTCGTCCTCGCGCTCCCCCATGCCGAGGATGATGCCCGACTTGGTGGTGAGCCCGGCCGCGGCCGACCGGGCCAGCACGGTCAGGCTGCGGGCGTAGCCGGCGGACGGCCGGACCGCCCGCTGCAGCCGGGCCACCGTCTCGATGTTGTGGTTGAGCACGTCGGGGCGGGCGTCGAGGATGGTGCCGAGCGCGTCGCGGTCGCCCTTGACGTCGGAGATGAGGACCTCGACCGCGGTGCCCGGGCTCGCCCGCCGGACGGCGGCGATGGTGTCGGCGAAGGCGCCGGCGCCACCGTCGGCGAGGTCGTCGCGGGCCACGCAGGTGATCACGGCGTGGGCCAGGCCCATCCGGGCCACGGCCTCGGCCACCCGGTCGGGCTCGGCCGGGTCCAGCGGGAGCGGGTGGCGGGTGTCGACCTGGCAGAAGCCGCACGCCCGGGTGCACCGCGACCCGTTGATCATGAACGTGGCCGTGCCGTCGGACCAGCACTCGTAGATGTTGGGGCAGCCCGCCTCCTCGCACACGGTGACGAGGCCGAGGTCGCGGAGCCTGCTGGAGTCCGAGGTAGTCCGCCGTCCATGGTGGCCCGGACACGGAGCCACTCGGGCTTGCGGGCCGACAGCGCCACGCCCGCCGCCGGGTCGACCCCCGAACGGACCAGCCGCCGCTCCGAGCGCGGCTGGCCGGACGCCCGCGGGCGACGACCGAAGCGCCACGGGCACCGCCACCGGACCGACCGTGCGAGGTCGCCCCGTCGGTCACGGCGGCGACGTCGTCGATCGCGCCCCACACCGATCCGTGCGGCGGCGAGCACGGCCGCCACCGCGTCGTCCATGGAGACGTCGAGACCCTCGGCGGCCAGCGAGGTGACCGGTCGGTCGGCGATCCCGCACGGCACGATGTGCCCGAACATCGACGAGGTCGGTGGTCACGTTGAGGGCGAACCCGTGGGTGGTCCGGCCCCGGGCGTGCCGCACCCCGATGGCGGCGATCTTGCGGGGTCCGTCGGCCCCGGCGCCGGCGGCCGAGGGGTCCACCCACACCCCCGGGTAGCCCGTCGAGCCGCCCCACCCGTTCCGGCGCCATGCCGAGGCGCGACCAGCGGCCTCGATGACCACCTCCTCGACCTGGCGGACGTGCTCGGGCCCGCGGTGGGGTCCGGCGCCCGACGCGAGCGGACCGGGTAGCCGACCAGCTGTCCCGGTCCGTGGTACGGTCACGTCGCCACCCCGGTCGACCTCGACGAGGTCGGCGCCGACCGACGCGGGGTCGACGAGGACGTGGGACCGGTCGGCGTTCACGCCGAGCGTGTAGACGGGGCCGTGCTCGAGGAGCAGCAGGTAGTCGTCGCCGCTCCGGGCGGCGATGGCCCGTTGGAGGTCCCAGGCCTCCGCGTAGGGTACGCGCCCGAGCCAGCGTGCCCTCATCGGAGGGATCCTGCAGTGGTCGTCCGGGACGTCGGCACCGTCACGGCGGGCTAGAGCTCGCCGACCCAGTCGCGGTCGTCGAGGATGGACGACAGGCGGGCCAGGAACCGGGCGACGTAGGCGCCGTCGACGGCGCGGTGGTCGAAGTTCATGGCGACCAGCCCCACCGAGTGGATCCCGATCGACTCGGTGCCGTCGGGCAGTTCGACCACCACCGGCTTCCGGGCGACGCCGTCCGTGGACAGGATGGCCACCTGGGGCTGGTTGATGATCGCCCCGGTGATCAGGGTGCCGAACGGACCGGCGTTGGTGATCGAGAACGTCCCACCGCTGATGTCGTCGAGGCTGAGCCGCTTGGTGCGTGCACGGTCGGCCACGTCACGGATCCGACGGGCCATGCCCCGCAGGTTGAGCTCCTCGGCCCTGTGCACCACGGGGACGATCAGTCCCTCGTTGTCCAGGTCGACGGCGATCCCGAGGTTGACGTCGTGGTGCACGACCAGGGCGTCGTCGCCCACCGACGCGTTCAGGTGCGGGAACTCGGCCAGGGCCTCGACCGTAGCCCGGGCCACGAACGGGAGGTAGGTGAGGGTGAAGCCCTCCTCCTCCCGGAAGCGCTCACCGTGGAGCCGGCGGACCTGCTCGACCCGCTCGTAGTCGATCTCCTTGACCATCAGCGTGTGCGCCGAGGTGGCCTTGGACCGGACCATGTGCTCGGCGGTCCGGCGCCGGATGTTGGTGAACGGGACGACCTCGTCGCGTGCGCCACCGGCCGGAGCGACGGTGGGCGGTGCGCCTACGGCCCCCGACCCCGGCGGGACGGGTGCGGTCGGCGCCGCTGACCGGGCGGTCGGGGCGGTCGGGGCGGTCGGGGCGGCGGTCATGCTCGGCACCGGTGAAGGCGTCGCACCGCGCTCGATGACCGATTCGACGTCGGTCCGGGTGATCCGGCCGCCGAGGCCGCTGCCCCGGATCGACGCGGGATCGAGCCCGTGCTCGTCCAGCAGGCGCCGCACCACCGGTGACAGCACCTGGGACTGGTCGACGGGTCCCGGGGGAACGGGGCCGGCGACCGGCGGAACGGCCGGCGCCGGTGGGCGGGCGGCCGGGGACGTCGGAACCGGCGGCGGCATCGACGTCGGCTCCGATGGAGCGGGCTGCGGTCGCAGCGGCGTGGTGGGCCCGGCGGTCACCGGCTCGTCGGGCAGCACCCGTGGCGCCGGGGACGGGGACGCTGCCGACCCGGGCGCGGGCGTCGACGGGGCGGTCGCGCCGTCCCCGTCGATGACGGCGAGGGAGACCCCCACGTCGACGGTGTCCCCCTCCTCGACCAGGATGGCGGTCAGCACGCCGGCGGCCGGTGACGGCACCTCGGAGTCGACCTTGTCGGTGGACACCTCGAACAGCGGCTCGTCGCGGGCGACCGGGTCCCCCACCGCCTTGAACCACTTCGTGATGGTCCCCTCGGTCACGGTCTCGCCGAGCTGCGGCATGGTCACGTCAGGCAACGTGCAGTCCCCTTCCGGTCAGTGCCAGCACGGTCTCGCCGAACGTCTCGGAGAGCGACGGGTGCGGCTGGACGAATTGCGCCACCTCGTCGGCGGTGGCCTCCCAATTCACGGCCAGGTAGCCGGCACCGAGCTGCTCGGTGACCCAGGGCCCGACCAGGTGGACGCCGAGGATCCGGCCCGTGCTGCCGTCCGGTCGTCGTTCTGCCACCAGCTTCACCATGCCCTCGGTGTCCCCGATGATGCGGGCACGGCTGTTGCCGCCGAACGGGTCCTTCTTGACCACCACGTCGATGCCGGCCGCGCTGGGCGGCCGCCTCGGTCATGCCGGCGAAGGCCACCTCGGGGTGGCAGTAGATGGCCCAGGGCACCCGTGCATAGTCGACGGGCAGGACGGGCTCCCCCAGGATCGACTTGATCACCACGATGGCCTCGGCGAAGGCCACATGGGCCAGCTGCGGGGTGCCGCCGACGACGTCGCCCACGGCCCACACACCGGGTGCCGAGGTGCGCATGACGGCATCGGCCACCACGAACCCCCGTTCGTCGATGGCGACCCCGGCCTCCTCGGAGACGAGGCCCTCGCTGCGGGGCCGGCGACCGACCGAGACGACCACGGCGTCGACGGCCAGCTGGCCACCGTCGCCGTAGGAGACCACGGTGCCGCCCCCCGTCACCGGCGTGTGTCCGTGGAGCGTGACCCCGGCCAGGACGTCGATCCCGCGCTTCTTGAACGAGCGGGCGACCGTGCGGACCACGTCCTCGTCGCACCCGTTGAGGATGGTCGGGAGGGCCTCGAAGACGGTGACCTTCGAGCCGAGGTCGGCGAACATCGACGCGAACTCGCAGCCGATGGCGCCGCCGCCGACGACCGCCACCGAGGCGGGGAGCGCGTCGAGGGCGAGGACCTCGTCCGACGTCAGCACCACGGAGCCGTCGATGTCGAATCCGGGGATGGTCCGGGGAACCGAGCCGGCGGCCAGCACGATGTCGTCGCCGGTCACCTCGGTCGTCGTCCCGTCGGTACCCACGATGCGCACCCGGTGGCCGCCGAGCAGCGTGCCGCACCCGTTGAACACGGTCACACCCCGTCCCTTCAGGAGCCCGGACAGGCCGCCGAACAGCTGGTCCACGACCTGCTGCTTGCGTTCCTGGCTGACCGAGAACTTGACGGTCGGGCCGGTCTGGTCGGCACCGGCCATGATCCCGAACTCGGCGGCCGAGCGCACCGTGCGGTGCACGGCCGCGGTCTCGAGGAACGCCTTCGCCGGCACGCAGCCCCGGTGGAGGCAGGTGCCGCCCACCTTGTCCAGCTCGACCAGGGCGACGGACAGTCCCGCCGCCGCGCCGTACAGCGCGGTGGCGTAGCCACCCGGCCCTCCGCCGATGACGACGACCTCGTAGTGGCCCGACTCCCCCGGTGCTACGCCTGCTCCCCCCGCTGCGGTCTGCTCACCTGCCACCTCGGGTTCCGTGGGAACCACCTCCATCGGGACGTCATGTATGGGCTCGGGCGGTGGTGTGTCCTGTCGGCGCCCGTCTCGCCCAGCCTACCGGTCCCCACCCGGTCCCCACCTCGGTCGCAACGGTGCCGACCGCGGCACGCCCCGCTCAGTCGCCGTCGGACTCCGGTCGACGTCCGGCGGCGGACACCAGCGGAGCCGTCGTGACCTCCAGCCGACCGGCCGCCAGGTTGGCGAGGTGCCGGTCCACCTCGTCGTCGGTGGCCAGACCGGCGGCGACCAGGCCGGCGCGGGTCTGTTCGACGGTGATCCCCTCGAGGACGGGGCCGACCGGGCCCACCATCGGGAACCAGGCGTCCGCGGTGACGTCCACCAGGCCGGCGGCACGCAGCAGCCGGGGTAGCGTCCGCCCGAAGCCGAGATCCGCGCCCCGTCGGGCCAGCAGCGTTCGGAAGCCCGACCGGATGCGGTTGGCGAGGTCCTCGTCGGGACCGTCCCCGTCGACACAGGCCAACGGCTGCAGCTCGGGGTCGGCGTCCTCGAGCACCAGCCACCCTCCGGGGCGGAGTGCGCCCACCAGCGAAGTCACCACCTCGGCACGGGCGGGCAGGTGCACCAGGACCAGTCGGGCGTGGACGAGATCGAAGGGGCCGTCGGGCGGGGGTCGGCGACCACGTCGTGGACCCGGACCGACACACCGGGCGGGGACGCCCCGAACCGGGACAGGTCGATGTCGGTGGCCAGCACCGAACCGGTCGGTCCCACCCTGCGGGCGAGCCACGCGCTCACCGTGGGGCCGCCCGCCCCCACCTCCCAGCATCGCCAGCCGGGCCCCACGCCGGTGGCCGCCAGATGGCGCGTCGTCACCGGGTCGAACAGCTCGGCGATGGCGGCCAGCCGGGTGGCGGCACCGTCGAGCCGGTTGTCCAGCAGGTACCCGCGGCCGGTCTCGACGGAACGCTCCCCGGAGGTCAGGAGAGCACCCGTCGGCGGAAGTTGCGGAGCCCGATGCCCAGGAAGACGCCGAGGAAGACGACGAGCACCGGATAGACCACGTACAGCGGCATGTGGGGTGCATCGGTGAACGCCGCCCGCATCCCCTCGTTGATGTAGATCAGCGGGTTGACGAGCACCAGGGTCTGCAACCAGTGCCATCCGCCCACCCGCACCGGTGCGAGCCGGGTGTAGGCGTAGTAGGTGCCTCCGAGGAACGTCACCGGCAGGATGATGAATCCGAACATGAGCCCGATGTTGCGGGGCTCGAAGCTGGTGCCGAGGAGGAGGCCGAGCGCCGCCATGGTCACGCACGCCAGAGGGACGGCGGTCACGATCACCCACCAGTGCAGGGACAGGTGGGCCTCCACGCCCTTGGCGTGGACCACCGACGCGATGGGGAGGACGAGCGCTGCCGACAGGAGGCCCTGGGCCGCCCCCGACAGGACCTTGGCCATGGCGACGAGCCAGATGGGGCAGGGGGCCTGGACCCGGTCCTCGATCTCGCGGGTGTATCCGAACTCCTGGGACATGGTCAGCGCCACCGACTGCACGCCCTGGAACAGGATGGAGATGCCGACCACACCCGGGACGAGGATCGTCGCGAACGCCGACTGCGCCGCCGGGGCCGCACCGCCGATCCCCTGGCCGATCTTGGGGAACACGTAGAGGAACACGAAACACAGGAGGAACGGCTGGATGAGCGTCCGGGCCACGAACTCGAAGAGGTGCTTGCGGAGCACCAGGAGGTCCCGGAGGATGAGCGCCCAGAGCGCCAGCCGGCCGGCGGTCAGCGTCGAGTGCTCGGGACGCAGATGGACCGGCTGGCCTGTCGCGGGGGCGTCCACGACGGCCATCAGTCGCGCAGTTCCTTGCCCGTGAGGCTGATGAACACCGTCTCCAGCGTGGGCTCGGTCACCGAGACGTCGAGCACCGGGAACCCTGCGTCCTCGGCGCCGGAGACGACGACGGGCAGGAGCCGCTCGGTCCCCTTCACGTGGAGCTCGACCCCACCGTCGATCGTCCGGCTCCGGGTCACTCCGGGCACCCGGTCGGCGAGCGCCCGGGCCAGGCCGTCGGCATCGCCGGACGACGTGACCGTCACGATGGTGTCGGCGTCGACCCTCCGCTTCAGGGCGTCGGGCACGTCGAGGGCCAGGATCCGGCCCCTGTCCATGATCGCCACCCGGCCGCACAGCTGATCGGCCTCCTCCATGTAGTGGGTGGTCAGGAGGATCGTCTGCCCGCCGTCGTTCAGCTCGCGGAGCACGTCCCACAGGGCCAGCCGGCTCTGGGGGTCGAGTCCGGCCGTCGGCTCGTCGAGGAAGAGCACGGCGGGCCGGTGGAAGATCGCCCGGGCCACCATGAGCCGCTGGGCCATCCCGCCCGACAGGGCGTAGACGGAGGCGGTGGCCCAATTGCGGAGCTGGAACTGCTCGAGGAGCCGATCGGCCTCGCGCCGGGACTCCTTCGCCGGGATGCCGAACAGGCGACCGTGGAAGTAGAGGTTCTCCCACACCGTGAGCTGGCGGTCGAGGGTGTTCTGCTGGCTCACGATCCCGAGGATCTGCTTGGCCAGCGCCGGGTGCGCGACCACGTCGATCCCGGCGACCTGCGCCGTGCCCGAGCTGGGGACCACCCGGGTGGTCAGCATGCCGGCGGTCGTCGTCTTGCCGGCACCGTTCGGGCCGAGGAGGCCGAAGATCTCGCCGTGGTGCACGACGAGGTCGAGGTCGTCGACCGCACGGAAGTCCGACCCCGGGTACACCTTGGTCAGTCCCTGGGTGCGGATGACGTCCACGATCCCGTCCACGGGGCCGGCGGATGGAGTGGGCGCGGTAGTCGTCATCGGTTCGCCACGACCCTATCCTCCGTCGCCGGCCCGCCGTCCGGACCGGGCGGGCGGCCCCACCGTCCTGCGGTGGGCACCGGCCCGGACCCAGCGTCCGGGCCGCGGCCCACCCGGGCGGTCCCGCTACTTGGGCGGCATCCGGATGCCGCCGTCGAGCCGGATGACCTCGGCGTTGAGGTAGCTGTTGGTGGCGATGTGGGCCACCAGCTCGCCGTACTCGGCCGGGTTGCCGAGCCGCTTGGGGAAGTTGACCGACTGGGCCAGCGCGTCGCGAGCCTCGTCGGGCAGCATGGCCAGCAGCGGCGTGTCGAACAGTCCCGGGGCGATGGCCAGGACGCGGATCCCGACCACGGCGAGGTCACGGGCGGCCGGCAGGGTCATGCCCACGACGGCGCCCTTCGACGCCGAATAGGCCAGCTGTCCGATCTGTCCGTCGAAGGCGGCCACCGACGCGGTGTTCACGATGACCCCGCGCTCGCCGTGCTCCTGGGGCTCGACCTGGGCGATGGCCGACGCGGCCTTCGTCATCACGTTGAACGTGCCGATCACGTTGAGGTCCTGGATGAACTTGAACGGGGCGAGATCGTGGGGCGATCCGTCCCGGTTGATGACCCGGCCGACCCAGCCCGTCCCGGCGCAGTTGACCGCGATGCGCAGCTTGCCGCCGTCGGCCGCCTGGTCGACCGCCTTCTGGCAGTCGTCGGGGTCGGTGACGTCGCCGGCGACGTAGTTGGCGGTCCCGCCGATCTCGGCCACGACCTCCTTGGCCCGCTCCTCGTTGCGGTCGAACACGGTGACGCGCACGCCCTCGGCGGCCAGTTTGCGGGCCGTGGCCTCACCGAGTCCCGACGCACCTCCGGTGATGATTGCTGAACTTCCGTTGATCTCCATGCCGAGAGGTTACGGGAGCAGCCGCCCCTGGCCCAAACCCGTGTCCGGTGGGGGCCCGGACGGGTCCTGGCGGGCCGCGGCGGCGGTGGCGAGGGCATCGACGACGTCGTTCATCCGGTCGCCCGAATGCCCCTTGACCCAGGCGAACGTCACCGGGCGATCCGGGTCGAGCGCCAGCGCGAACAGCCGCTCCCACAGGTCCCGGTTGGCCACCGGCCTGCCCTGGGAGTTCTTCCACCCCCGCCGTCTCCATCCGACGTACCACTGCTGGCGGAAGCAGTTCACCACGTAGGTGGAGTCGCTCACCACGTGCACCGGGCCGGGGAGCGACTCGAGCGCCCGGATGACGGCCAGGACCTCCATACGCTGGTTGGTGGTGTGCGGCTCGCCGCCGGCGTCCGACGGTCCGCCGTCGACAGCCCACGCCCATCCCCCGGGCCCGGGGTTCCCGAGGCACGAACCGTCGGTGTAGGCGATGGTGGAGGCGTCGTCCATGGCCCCAGCATGCCCGACCACCGCCCGTCGGGGCTCCGTCCGTCCCGGAGGCCGGTCGTGTGGGGTGGTCGGGTCGTCGATGACCCGGTGCGGGACCGCCACGGTGGGAACATAGGGGGATGCTGTTCGACGGCGTGGCCCACCAGCTCCCGGACGTCGACCCGGGGGAGACGGCGGAGTGGCTGGCCGCGTTCGACGACGTGGTCCGGGTGCACGGGCGCAACCGGGCGAGGTACCTGCTGATGCGGGTCCTGGAGCGGGCCCGCGAGGCCCAGGTCGACTTCCCGGCCACGGTGACCACCCCCTACGTCAACTCCATCCCGTCGGACGCCGAGCCCGAGTTCCCGGGTGACGAGGACATCGAGCGCCGCATCCGGCGCTACATCCGTTGGAACGCGGCGGTCATGGTGGTCCGGGCCAACATCCGCTCCGACGCCATCGGCGGCCATCTGGCCACCTACGCCAGCTCCGCCGCCCTCTACGAGGTCGGGTTCAACCACTTCTTCCGGGGCAAGGACCACGGTCCCGGTGACCAGGTCTACTTCCAGGGCCACGCCTCACCCGGGATCTACGCCCGGGCCTTCGTGGAGGGCCGGCTGTCCGAGGCCCAGCTCGACAACTTCCGCTTCGAGGTGGGGGGCGGCGGGCTGTCGTCCTACCCCCACCCCCGCCTGATGCCGGACTTCTGGGAGTACCCCACGGTCTCGATGGGCCTCGGTCCGGTCAACGCCATCGCCCAGGCCCACCTGGCCCGATACCTCGCCGCCCGTGGCCTCGCCGACACCTCGCAGAGCCGGGTGTGGGGATTCGTCGGCGACGGCGAGTTCGACGAGCCGGAGACCATGGCCCTCCTCGGCATGGCCGGTCGCGAGCACCTCGACAACCTCACCCTGGTCGTCAACTGCAACCTGCAGCGGCTGGACGGTCCGGTCCGGGGCAACGGCAAGGTGATCCAGGAGTTCGAGGCCACCCTGCGCGGCGCGGGCTGGAACGTGATCAAGGTCGTCTGGGGCCGCACCTGGGACGACCTCCTCGCCCGCGACGTCGACGGCCTGCTGCTGGCCCGGATGAACGAGACGGTGGACGGCGAGTTCCAGAAGTACGCCACCGAGTCGGGCGCCTACATCCGGGAGCACTTCTTCGGTCCCGACCCGCGGCTGACCGCCCTGGTGGCGCACCTGAGCGACGCCGAACTGCAGAGCCTCCCCAGGGGTGGCCACGACTACCGGAAGCTCTACGCCGCCTACCGGGCCGCCGTCGAGCACACGGGTGCCCCCACGGCCATCCTGGCCAAGACGGTGAAGGGCTGGACGCTCGGTCCCGAGATCGAGTCCCGCAACGCCACCCACCAGATCAAGAAGATGACCCGCGGTCAGCTCCGCGCGCTGCGCGACCGGCTCTCGCTCCAGGAGGAGATCGCCGAGGGCGACCTCGACGCCGACCTCCCGCCGTACTGCCGCCCCGACCCCGACTCCCCCGTCGCCCGGTACCTGGCCGAGCGGCGACGCGCGCTGGGCGGGCCCCTGCCCCGCCGGGAGGTGCGCGCCGCGCCGCTCCCCGCGCCGTCCACGGACACCTTCGCCGACCTGCACGCCGGCTCGGGACGTCAGGCCGTGTCGACGACGATGGCCTTCGCCCGCCTCCTGCGGTCGCTCACCCGGGATCCCGGCATCGGTCGACGCGTCGTCCCCATCGTCTCCGACGAGGCCCGCACCTTCGGCCTGGAGTCGCTCATCAGCGAGGTGCAGATCTACGCACCCGACGGACAGCGCTACACGCCCGTCGATGCCGGCCTCGCCCTCCACTACGCCGAGGGGGCCGCGGGCCAGGTGCTCCAGGAGGGGATCACCGAGATCGGCGCCACGGCCACGTTCACGGCGGCGGCCACCTCGTACGCCACCTGGGGTGAGTCCCTCGTCCCCTGCTACCTCTCCTATTCCATGTTCGGCTTCCAGCGGGTGGGCGACCTCCTGTGGGCGCTCGGCGACAGCCGTGGCCGCGGCTTCCTGCTCGGATGCACGGCCGGACGCACCACGCTGAACGGGGAGGGCCTCCAGCACCAGGACGGTCACTCGCTCCTGCTGGCCTCGGCGTACCCGTCGGTGGCCGCCTACGACCCGGCGTTCGCCTACGAGGTCGCCGTGCTGGTGGAGGACGGCATCCGGCGGATGACCGGGCCGGAGGCCGAGGACCGCTACTGGTACCTGACCCTCTACAACGAGAACTACCCGATGCCGGCGCTTCCGGACGACCCGGCGGAGGCCGGGCGGGTGCGCCTCGGCACGGTGCGCGGCCTCTACCGGTTCGCCGGCCCCCCGACGGACACGCCCACGGACGCCCCCGGCGCCAGCATCCTGTTCTCGGGGACCGCGTGGCGTGCCGCCGAGGAGGCCCGCCTGCTGCTGGCCGACGAGTGGGGCGTGGCCGCCGAGACCTGGTCGGTCACCTCCTACAAGTCGCTCCGCGAGGATGCGCTGTCCGCCGAGAGACACGACAGGCTCCACCCCGGGACGCCGCCCCGCGTCCCGCTCGTCACCGGGTGCCTGGGCCGACGGGACGGCCCGGTGGTGGCGGTCACCGACTACGTGCGGGCCGTGCCCGACCAGGTCGCCCGGTGGATACCCCGGCCCTTCACGTCCCTCGGAACCGACGGGTTCGGCCGGTCCGACACCGCGAGGTGCTCCGACGGTTCTTCGAGGTCGATGCCGCCCACGTGGTCGTGGCCGTGCTCGGCGGTCTCGAGCGTGGCGGTGCCGTGCCCCCGGGCACGGTGGCCAAGGCCGTCGTGGCCTACGGCATCGACCCCGACACCCACGACCCCTGGTCTTCCTGACCTGACGGAGCCGGACCCTCCCCGGACTAGCCTGGACGTGTGCTCTGGCTCACCGGTGACACCGATGCGGACGCACTGCTCGCGGCCGAACCCCTCGCCCTGCTGATCGGCATGGTGCTCGACCAGCAGATCCCGATGGAGCGCGCCTTCAAGGCGCCCTCCGAGCTCAGGCAGCGCCTGGGCGGCACGCTCGATCCCGGTGCCATCGCCGCCATGGACCCGGACGCCCTGGCCGAGGTCTTCGCGGTCAAGCCCGCGCTGCACCGGTTCCCCCGGTCCATGGCCGGCCGGGTGCAGGAGGTGTGCGCCACCGTGGTGGGGACGTACGGGGGTGACACGGCGGCCATCTGGACGACCGCCGACGACGGCGAGGAACTCCTCGCCCACGTCAAGGCGCTGCCCGGCTTCGGCGACCAGAAGGCGCGGATCTTCGTGGCCCTGCTGGGCAAACAGCTCGGCGTCCGTCCCCCGGGCTGGGAGGCGGCCGCCGGCGTCTACGGCGAGGCCGGATCGTTCCGCTCGGTCGCCGACATCGACTCACCCGAGGCGCTGGCCAAGGTGCGCCAGTTCAAGCAGACGATGAAGGCCGAAGCCCGGGCCGCGCTCCCCCACCCCGGGTGACCGCCGGCGAGGTCGGGGGCGGCCCGCGTGCCGGCGACCGCTGGGGCCTCGCCCGCCGGCGCCTCTACCTGTGCACACCGGACCGCCCCGATCTCGAGCGCTTCGTCGGACGGTGCATCGCGGGCGGCGTGGACGTCGTGCAACTCCGGGACAAGAACCTGGACGACGCCACGCTGGTGCGCCGGGCCACCGCCGTCCAACGGGTGTGCACGGCCGAGGGTGTCCCCTTCGTGCTCAACGACCGTCCCGATCTGGCCGCGGCCATGGGTGCCGACGGCGTGCACGTGGGCCAGGACGACGTACCGGCCGGCACGGCCCGTGCCCTCGTCGGCGCCGACGCGCTCGTCGGCCTCTCGACCCATGCGCCGGGCGAGCTCGGCGCCGCCCTCGGGTCCGCCCCGGGGACGCTCCCGGCGCCGGTCGACTACCTGTCGGCGGGGCCGGTCGTGGCCACGCCGACGAAGCCGGGTCGTCCGGGGACCGGGACGGACTACGTCGCCGAGGCCGTCATCCGGTCGCCGTGGCCGGTGTGGGTGACCGGTGGGGTCGAGCCCGGGTGCGTCCCCGGCCTGGCCGCCTCCGGCGTCCGGCACTTCGTCGTGGTGCGGTGGCTGGTCGGGGCCGACGATCCCGAGCGGGCGGCCCGGGAGCTCCGCTCGGCCATCGACCGGGCGGTCGACGACGACGACGGCCCGGCGACGAGTCCGACCACCACCGGCTGACGCTGGTCGACCCCGACGGTCGCCCGGGGGCGGCGGTCCGGTCCGCTCAGCCCGCGCCCGGAGGCGGCGTCCGGAGGATCTTGGCTCCCGCGGGCAGCGCCACCGGCGGCGAGGTGCCCAGCCGCGAGAGGTCGAGGCCGAGGGTGGCGCCCTGGGCCGCGGCCGCGAACCGGGACACGTAGTTCCCCCGGACCGTGAACTGGAGCTTCTCCGTCTGCCCGCTCTGGGTCAACGTCACCGTCGTCACCGATCCGGACCGGCTGCTCGGGCAGGGCAGGACCCCCCGGCAGTCCCAGTACGCGAGATAGGTGTGGGCCGGGTCCACGGCCTGGGCGCCCGTCGACTGCTGCGTGTAGAAGGTGAGCGGGCCCTTGGCGGTCTTGGCCGTGCGCGGCACGCTCACGTACTCCGTCGAGCCGATGATGACGAGGTAGGTCCGCCTCCCCTCGCTCTCGAGCCAGCCGCCGAGTCGGTCCGGCGCCTGGTACACCAGGCTCGCCGACTCGTTGCCCTGCGGTGTCTTCTCCACCAGGTACTCGCTGTAGTTCGGGGAGTTCAGCGTGATCTTCTGGGCCTGTCCGAGCGCGGTCCCGCTCTGGCTCTGGACCACCCCCACCGCGGCCGCGCCGAGCCCCGCCACGGTCAGGACGCCCAACAGGACGAAACTCAGGATCTTGCGCATCTCACTCGCTTCCGGGACGGGGGAGGGCCGGGGGGTCGCGGCGACCCCGGTGGCGGCCCGGTCGGGGGGACCCGGTGCACACGCTACCGGGTGGGGTGCCGGCTCAGATGCCGATGCGCTGGGCCAGCAGCTCCCGGTGGTAGGCCGGGTCGCCCAGCATGAGCTCCGACGACTTCGCCCGCTTGAAGTAGAGGTGGGCGGGGTGCTCCCACGTGAAGCCGATACCGCCGTGGATCTGGATGGTCTCGGCCGCCGCGTGGAAGTAGGCCTCCGAGCAGTACGACTTGGCCAGGCTGGCCACGACCGGGAGCTCGTCGGAGTCCTCCGAGGCGGCCCAACCGGCGTAGTACGCCGCCGACTTGGCCGACTCGACCTCGAGGAGCATGTCGGCGCACTTGTGCTTGATGGCCTGGAAGCTGCCGATCGGACGGCCGAACTGGATCCGGGTCTTGGCGTACTCGACCGAGCTCTCGAGGCAGCGCTGGGCGCCGCCCACCTGCTCGGCGGCGAGCGCCACGGCGGCCAGGTCGAGGGTCTTGGACAGTCCGGCCGCCGCGCCCCCGTCGGTGCCGATCAGCCAGGCCGGGGTGCCGGCGAACTCCAGGCGGGCCTGCTTGCGGGTCTGGTCCATGGTGGCGAGCGGGGTGCGGGTCAGCCCGCCGGCGTCGCCCTTGACCCCGAACAGCGACAGGCCGGCCCCGGTCCGGCCCACGACCAGCACCAGGTCGGCCACGTGGCCGTCGATCACGAACGACTTGTGGCCGTCGAGCGACCAGCCGTCGTCCGTGGGCGAGGCGGCCAGGGTGATGCCGTCGGCGTCCCAGCGGCCGGAGTCCTCGGTGAAGGCGAGCGTGGCGATGGTCTCACCGGAGGCGATCCCGGGGAGCAGGTACTCCTGCGCCTTCTGGTCACCGGAGGTGAGGAGGGCGTTGGCGGCCAGGGCCACGGTGGAGAAGAAGGGTGCGCAGAGGAGGGCGGCGCCCATCTCCTCGAGGACCACGATGAGCTCCACGTAGCTGAATCCGGAGCCGCCGTACTCCTCGGGGATGATCAACGACTGGAGTCCGAGCTGCTCCGCCATCTGCGTCCAGACCTCGGGGTCGTAGCCCTCGGTCGTCTCCATGAGCCGACGGACCTCGGTCTCCGGCGACTTGTCGTCCAGGAACCGGCGCACCGACTTGCGGAGCTCGTCCTGCTCCTCGCTGAAGGCGAAGTTCATAGTCTCTCCATCGGGTGGAGTCCCCACCGGGGACGTCGTGTGGTGCCCGCACCGGGGCACCGTGCCCTGTTTGTCTACCAGAACCCCGCCGACGGTGACCAACGGGGGGCGTGGCCCGGACCGCCGGCCCACCGGGCCCCGCTACGCTCGGCGGCGAGGAGGAGGTGGCGACCATGGCCGACACGATCATCGACTACCAGGACACCGCCGTCGAGGTGCACCGCGTGGTGGTCGGACCGCTCGAGAACAACGTCTACATCGTGCGCTGCCGGGAGTCGGGCGACTCCCTGCTCATCGACGCCGCCAACGAGCACGACCTGCTCCTCGAGCTGTGCCGTGACCTCCACGTGCGCCAGGTCGTCGAGACCCACGGCCACTGGGACCACATCCAGGCCGTCGGGGCCGTCCGCGACGCCGGGATCGACGTGGCCGTCACCCGGGCCGACGCCGCCATGCTCCCCTCGTACGACCAGATCCTGGAGGACGAGTCGACGGTGACCGTCGGTCGGCTGCGCGTGGCCACCATCGCCACGCCCGGCCACACGCCGGGGTCGATGTGCTTCGCCGTCGAGGGGACCCCGCTGCTGTTCAGCGGGGACACGCTGTTCCCGGGTGGACCCGGCAACACGTCCTTCGAGGACGCCGACTTCGCCACCATCATCGAGTCGATCGAGCGGCGCCTGTTCGCCCCGTTCGGCCCGGACACGCTGGTGCTCCCGGGCCACGGCACGGGCACCACCATCGGGGCGGAGTCCCCGCACCTGGCCGAGTGGGTCGAGCGCGGGTGGTAGGCCGCGGCCGGTAGTCCGCGGTCCCGGGCCCACCGGCACCGCCGTCGGGCTCAGACCGCCGTGGACGGGCGCCGGGGTTCGCGGATGAGCTCGATCTCGGGCGGAAGGCCGGTGACCGACACGCCGCCCGGGACCTCGTGCCCCACCTCGATGGTGACCCGGGATCCGGCCAGCGGGATGCCCTCCACCTTCAGGTAGCCGACGCCCTCGGGCAGGTTCGGGCACAACCACGTCTTGCCGTAGGGGATCCACGGGTCCAGCCGGAGCAGCGTGCGGAGGCACAGCAGTGGCGAGGCGGCCGACCACGCCTGGGGTGAGCACGAGGTCGGATAGCCGACGGGGACGTCGAGCTCCCGGCGGTCCAGTCCGCTGAACAGCTCGGGCAGGCGTCCGCCCTGGGCCGACGCCGCGTCGACCAGACCGAAGATGAGCTGCTGGGCGGCCCCGTCGAAGCCGTAGCGGGCCAGGCCGGCGGCCACGATGGCCGTGTCGTGGGGCCAGACCGAGCCGCAGTGGTAGCTGATCGGGTTGTAGCCGCCGTTCCCGCTCGACAGGGTGCGCACACCCCAGCCGCTGAACATGGCCGGGGACACCAGCGCCTGGGCCACCTGGCGTGCCTTGTCCTCGTCCACGATGCCGGTCCACAGGCAGTGGCCGATGTTCGAGGTCAGGGAGTCGATGGGCCGCTTGTCGGCGTCGAGGCCGACCGCGAACCAGCCCCGGTCCTCCATCCAGAAGTCGCGGTTGAAATTCGTCTTGAGGTGCGCCGCCTTGGATCGGAACCGGTCGTAGGTGACGGTGTCGCCCGCCTCGAAGGCGAAGTGGGCGCTGGCCAGGTAGGCGCCGTACGTGTAGGCCTGCACCTCGGCGAGGGCGATGGGCGCCTCGGCCACCCGGCCGTCGCCGTAGCGGATCCCGTCCCAGCTGTCCTTCCACCCCTGGTTGGCCAGGCCACGGTCGGTCGCCCGCCGGTACTCCACGTAGCCGTCACCGTCGGCGTCACCGAACCGCTCGATCCACTCGATGGCCCGTGCCGCGTTGGGCAGGAGCTCGTCGACCAGCTCGCGGGCGACGCCCCACCGCCGCATCTCCCCCAGCAGCATCACGAACAGGGGGGTGGCGTCCGCGGTGCCGTAGTAGATGCTCCCGCCGCCGAGGGAGAGCGACGCGGCGTCGCCGAATCGCATCTCGTGGAGGATCCGGCCGGGCTCCTCCTCGTGCCGCGGGTCGACCTCGGTGCCCTGGAACCTGGCCAGGGTCTGGAGGACCCCGCTGGCCAGGTCGGGGTCGACCAGGAGCGCCATCCACGCCGTCAGCAGCGAGTCGCGGCCGAACACCGTCATGAACCAGGGGGCGCCGGCGGCCACCACGACCCGCTCGGGAAAGTCCGGGTCGAAGATCCGCAGCGCCCCCAGGTCCTCGGCACTGCGGGCCACGACCTCCTTGAGCGCCGGATGGTCCGTCTCGACCCTCGGCACCTGACGGCGCCACTCGGCCAGCCGTTCGGTGGGCGTGGCCCGTTCGACGGGCTGGCCGCACAGGTACTTGGGCTCGAACACGGTGCCGTCGATCACGGGGCCGACCTCGATGCAGGTGGTCCACTCCCCGCGCGCCGGCACCACCACCTCGTAGGTCACCAGGCCGGGGGCCACCGACGCCGCCCCGCTCGTCCCCAGCTCCACGCCCCGGGCCACCAGTCCGCGGCGGTAGGTGTAGGTCAACGCCGCCCGTGGGCCGGCGCCGTGTCCCTCGGGGGTCGTGCCGCCGGGGGCGCCCCGGTCGGCGGACCGGGACGGTCGGTCGGCCACCGAGCTGGTGACCGCCCCGGCGTTGGCCCCGGCCGCGACCCGACCCTCCTTGACGGCGAAGAGATCGGCGAAGTCGGCGTCCACCAGGACCTCGACGGTGCAGGCGGTGG
Source organism: uncultured Acidimicrobiales bacterium (assembly GCA_963814655.1). Lineage (GTDB taxonomy): Bacteria > Actinomycetota > Acidimicrobiia > Acidimicrobiales > RAAP-2 > Bog-756. Next base: position 78,227 of record CAWFDU010000003.1, read on the forward strand.
CCTCGTCGGAGAAGTTCCGCAGCGTCAGCTCCTCGCGCATCCCCTGGCCGACGTGCCGGCTCCGGAAGACCATGAGCGTGGAGTCGGCCCGTCCCGGTGCCGGCAGGTTCCGGGACACGAAGGTGGCGCTGAAGGGATCGTCGGTGACCGCGGCCAGGGGCTCGGCCCGGGCGCCGTTCACCAGCACCTCGAACCGGGACACGATCCGGGTGTCCCGGAAGAACAGTCCCTGGGCCGCCCCGGGGGTGATGTCCCCGGCACCGCCGCTGATGGCGAAGGTCGACTCGTCGACCAGGGTCACCGCGCCGGCGCCCGAGCCGAGCTGGGTGACCGGACCGGCGTAATTCCAGGGGTCGGGCATCCCGGTACCGTACCGCCGCCCCTGTCGTGTCCGGTATTCATCCTGGTGGGAGGCGTGGTCGGCGGTGATCCGGGTCGGGGGACGGATTCCCCCTACCGCCGTAGGGGAAATACCGATGACGGGCTACACTCGACGTCGTGCACCCCGAGTCCGACGCACCCGAGACCGGCTCCCGCGACGACGCCGCGCCCCTCCTCCGGATCGAGGGGCTCCACGTGTCCGTCGAGGGCCAGCCCATCCTGCGCGGCATCGACCTGCGCGTCGAGTCCGGCACGGTCCACGCCATCATGGGTCCCAACGGCTCCGGCAAGTCGACGTTGGCCAACGTGCTGCTCGGCAACCCCGCCTACGAGGTCACCGCCGGGACGATCCGCTTCCGGGGCGAGGACATCACGGCGTGGCCCACCGACGTGCGGGGCAAGGCCGGGATCTTCCTCGCCTTCCAGGACCCCGAGGCGATCGGGGGCGTCCCGGTCATCCAGTTCCTGCGCCAGGCCCTCTCCGCCCGCCGGGGAACGGACCTCTCCGTGCTCGAGGTGCGCCTCCTGATGATGGAGTGGATGGAGAAGCTGGGCATGGACCCGGCCTTCGGCGAGCGCCACCTCAACGAGGGGTTCTCCGGTGGGGAGAAGAAGCGCAACGAGATCCTCCAGATGGCGATGCTCGAGCCGGAGCTCGCCGTCCTCGACGAGACCGACTCGGGCCTCGACGTCGACGCGCTGCGCACCGTCGCCCGCGGGGTCCACACCGTCCGCGGCACGCGTCCGGACCTCGGCGTCCTGGTGATCAGCCACTACCAGCGCATGCTCGAGGAGCTGGACGCCGACCGCGTCCACGTGCTCGTCGACGGCGTCATCGTCGACGAGGGTGGCCCGGAGCTCGGTGCCCGGCTCGAGTCCGAGGGGTACGACGCATGGCGGAGCTGACCGGGACCGGGACGGCCGCTCGGGACCTCGACGCCGCCAGCCTGCGCAAGGAGTTCCCCCTGCTCGCCCGCGAGGTCCACGGGCGGGCGATCACGTACCTCGACTCGGCGGCATCGTCTCAGCGACCCACGGCCGTCCTCGACGCCATGCGCGAGTACGACGAGACGACCCACGCCAACGTGCACCGCGGCGTCTACGCCATCGCCGAGGAGGCCACCCGGCGGTTCGAGGCGGCGCGGGTCAACGTGGGGCGGTTCATCGGCGCCCCCGACCCCGGGCGCGAGGTGGTCTTCACCAAGAACGCCACCGAGGCCCTCAACCTGGTGGCCCATGCCTGGGGGCGGACCCACCTCCGACGGGGCGACGTCGTCGTGCTCACCGAGATGGAGCACCATGCGAACATCGTGCCCTGGCACATGCTGGCGGCCGAGCGGGGCATCGAGCTGCGCTGGCTGCCGATCGACGATGACGGCCAGCTGGCGCTCGGCGACCTCGGCGCCGTGCTGGACGGGGCCAAGCTGCTCGGCGTGACGTGCATGTCGAACGTCCTGGGCACGATCAACCCCGTGGCCGAACTGGCCGCCGCCGCCCATGCCGCGGGGGCCGTGGTGGTGGCCGACGCCTGCCAGTCCGTACCCCACCTGCCCACCGACGTCGCCGCCCTGGGCGTCGACTTCCTGGCGTTCAGCGCCCACAAGATGCTCGGTCCCACCGGCATCGGCGTCCTGTGGGGACGCGAGGAGCTGCTGGCCGACCTGCCCCCGTTCCTCGGGGGAGGCGAGATGATCCTCGACGTGCGCAAGGACGGGTTCACCCCGAACGACATCCCCTGGCGATTCGAGGCCGGCACGCCGCCCATCACCGAGGCCGTCGGGCTCGGTGCCGCCGTCGACTACCTGCGGGCCGTGGGCATGGACGCGGTACGGTCCCACGACGTGTCGCTCACCGCCTACGCCCTCGACGCGCTGTCCGCGCGCTTCGGGGACGGCATCCGCATCTTCGGTCCGCCCGACGCCGCACAGCGGGGCGGGGTGCTCTCCTTCGCTTTCGGTGACGTCCACCCCCACGACGTCTCGCAGATCCTCGACGAGTACGGGGTGTGCGTGCGCGCCGGACACCACTGCGCCAAGCCCCTCATGCGGCGCCTGGGCGTGACGGCCACGGCACGGGCTTCGTTCGGCCCGTACAACGACGAGCACGATGTCGATACCCTGGTCGACGCGCTCGACGCCGCAGGCAGGTTCTTCTCGTGAGCACCGCCAGGCGGGCACGACCCCGGGTGCGGACACACCACGACGACGAAGGGATGTCGGTCTGATGCCCGGTCTCGAAGACCTCTACCGCGAGATCATCCTCGACCACTACCGGTCGCCCCGGAACCGGGGGGAGCTGGAGTCGCCCCCGGCGGTGCGGGTCGAGGGATTCAACCCGCTGTGCGGTGACGAGATCGTCGTCACCCTCGACGTCGAGGACGGGGTGGTCGCCGACATCAAGATCGCCGGCACCGGGTGCTCGATCAGCCAGTCGTCGGCCTCGCTCATGTCGGCCGCAGTCAAGGGCCGGACCGTGGCGGAGGCACGTGAGCTCATCGCCACCTTCAAGGGGATGATGTCCATCCACGAGGCCACCCTGCCCGCCGCCGCCGTGGCGGCCGGTGGTGGGTCGGAGCCGGCCGTCGAGCCCGAACCGGAGGCCGTGCCCATCGACGTCGAGTCCCTCGGCGAACTGGCCGCGCTGCAGGGCGTGGTGAAGTTCCCGGTGCGGATCAAGTGCGCCACGCTCAGCTGGAACACCCTCGCCCAGGGCCTGGACGAGGCCGTCGGCGCACCGGCCTGACCCCACCGGCCGGCGGTCCGGCCTGACCGCGCCGGCCTGACCCCACCGGCCGGCGGTCCGGCCGTCGACCTCAGCAGGGCGTCGGGTCGAAGCTGGTGTCCACGGTCGTGGTCGTGACCGCGGGAGCCGTCGTGGCCGGCGTGCTCCCACCCGTCGAGTAGGTGGCCGACGGGGCGGTGGTGGTCGTGGTGGTGGTCGACACCGCCCCGTCGGGCCCCGGCGGCGGCGTCGTCGGCACCGGGGCGGGAGCCCCCAGGAATTGGCTGATGACCTGCGTGGCCTGGGGCTGCTGGACGTACAGGACCGAGCCGAGTGCACCGAAGACGGACGACTCCGACGAGTACGTGGGGAGCGTCGTCGTGGCCAGCGAGGTCGAGGCGAAGGTGTGGAACTCGCGGGCCAGGGACACCAGCTCGCTGACGGTGAAGGTGGAGTCGATGGTCACGCCCTGGACGACCGAGCCGATGAAGGCGTTGAGGGTGAGCGGGTTGTACTGCTTCTCGGCCTGGTTGATGAGCGCCTTCAGGAAGGCGTTCTGGCGCTGGATCCGACCGAAGTCACTCGTGCCGTCGTACTGCCAGTAGCCGTTCTCGAAGTACTGGTAGTGGCGGCTGCGGGCGACAGCCAGCGAGTACCCGCCGTTCAGGTGCTGGCACCCCGTCGTCGTGATGTTCAGCCCGGTGTAGGTGTCCCGGGCCGGGTCGGGGAAGTCGAGGTCGACCCCCCCGATGGCGTCGACCGCACCGCGGAACCCGATGAAGTTGAGCTGGACGACGTGTTCGATCGGGATGCCGAAGTTGGCCTCGATGGTCTGGACCAGCTGGTCCGGGCCGTCGTTGTAGGTCGCGTTGATCCGGTTGTACTTGCCGATCTGGCTGGTGTCGCCCGCCACCGACACGACGGTGTCCCGGGGGATCGAGAGCACGCTCACGCCTCCGGTGGCCGGAACCACGTGGACGATCTTGACGACGTCGCTCCGCTGGCCGCCGGCCGTCGACGTGTTGCCGTAGGCGTTCTGGTCGGTCGAGTCGAAGCCGGACCTGGAGTCCGACCCGATGAGCAGCACGTTGAACGGCGCCCCGACCGGCGCGGTGCGCAGGTGCCTGACCGTCACCTTGGTCACCTGGCTGAAGCGGTACTGCACGTAGGCGTATCCCGATCCGACGGCCACGATGGCCAGGGACACCAGGACCACCCCGGTGAGCAGCACCCAGTCCAGCCAGGTGCGTTTCGGCTTGGTGCGCCTCTTCCCGGCCGCCCCCGACGCGGCCCCCCCGGCCGCGGCCTCGCGACGCTCCTTGCGGGTCAGCGGCACGCCCGGGTCCGCCGCCACGGCCGCCGTGGACGACGTCGACGCCCCGGTGACCACGTCGTCGGCGGGGTCGGGTGCGGAGGCGGACGGGGGGTCTGCTGCCGCGGTCGGGGACGGCTCGGCGACGGGGTCGCCCCCGTTCCGCCGCCCGGCGCTGTGCGCGCCTCCCCGGCGTCGGTCTCGGCGGGCCATTGCACGACGCTACCAACCCCCGGTCCGGACGGGTGATCAGGTCCCGGCCGGACCCGTCCTGCCGGGACGGCTCAGGTGAAGGCGGCGTAGCCCGTCCGGTCGACCGTCTCCGCCAGCTCGCCACCGCCCGTGGCCACGACCCGGCCGTCGGCCAGGACGTGGACGACGTCGGGGCGCAGGACGTCGAGGAGCCGGTGGAAGTGGGTGATGGCCAGGACCCCCAGCCCCCACTCGGCCGTAGCCTCCTGGACCCGCCGGCCCACGTCGGCGAGGGCGTCGACGTCGAGGCCCGAATCGATCTCGTCGAGGACGGCGAACTTCGGGCGCAGGACGCCGAGCTGCAGGGTCTCGTTCCGCTTGCGCTCGCCCCCGGACAGGTCGACGTTCATCGGTCGGTCGAGGAAGCGCTCGTCGAAGCCGATGCGGGCCGCCTCGGTGCGGAGCCGCCCGGGCACGTCGGCGGCGGCGTCGTCGATGGGGCGGGCCGAGGTGAGCGAGTCGACCAGGGACACGCCGGGCACCTCGATCGGATGCTGCATGGCCAGGAAGAGCCCGGCACGGGCACGCCGCCAGGTGGGCAGGGCCAGCAGGTCGACCCCGTCGAGGGTGACCGATCCACCGAGGACCTCGTAGCCGGGGCGGCCCATCAGCACGTGGGCGAGCGTGCTCTTGCCGGAACCGTTGGGGCCCATCACGGCGTGCACCTCGCCGCGGCGGACGGTCAGGCTCAACCCCTGCAGGATCTCCCGTCCCGGGATGCCGGCCCGCAGGTCCTCGACGACCAGCCCGGTGGAGCTCACGGGACCACCACCGACACGTCGTCGCCCTCGACGACGACGTCGTAGACGGGCACGGGACGGGTGGCCGGCAGCGAACACGGGGCGCCGGTGCGCAGGTCGAACGTGGATCCGTGCTTGGAGCACTCGATCTCGCACTCGTCGGCCCATACCTCGCCGTCGGCGAGCGAGAAGTCCTCGTGGCTGCACCGGTCGCCGACGGCGTGGAACTCGTCGCCGATCCGCACCAGCGCCACCCGCAGCCCGGCGACGTCGAACCGACGGGCCTCCCCCGGGGCCAGGTCACCCACCGCGCACAGGCGGGCCGTCGTCACCCCCGTCCCCTCAGCCACGGGACACCCCCGACCGCTCGGCCAGCGACCGGCCCACCAGGTCGCGCGCTCCGGTCAGCGGCACCTGGTCGGCGATGCTCTCGAAGAACCCGGCCACGATCAGCTGCTCCGCCCGTGCGGGTTCGATGCCACGGGACTCCAGGTAGTAACGCTGGTCCTCGTCGACCGGGCCCACCGTCGACCCGTGGCTGCACCTGACGTCGTTCTCCTCGATGTCGAGGTTGGGCACCGAGTCGGCGTGGGCTCCCTCGTCCAGCACGAGGTTGTGGTTGGTCTGGACCGCGTCCGCCTTGACCGCACCCCGTCGGACCCGGATCAGCCCGCTGTAGACCGAGTGGGACGTCTCGGCGACGGCGCCCATGAACAGCAGGTCGCTGGTGGTCCGGGGCGCCCGGTGGTCCTGGAGGGTGCGGAAGTCCAGCATCTGGTCGTGGCGGCCGATGAACGCCGCGCGCAGCCGGCTGGCGCCCGAGTCGCCCACCAGTGCGGAGTCCGTGCGCAGGCGTGCGTAGCCGCCACCCAGGGCGACGGCGTAGCTGGACAGGGTGGAGCGGGCACCGATCCTGCTGGCCTGGTGGGCAAGCTGCCACGTGGCCGGACCGAGCGACTGGACCGACACGTAGGCCAGCGAGGCGTCGTCGCCGACCTGCAGCTCGGTCACCGGGACGACCAGGCGCTCGGCCGGCTCCCCGACGTCGACGCTCCACGTCGTGTGCCCGTCGGCCAGGAGGCCCGAGGCGGCGTCGACGACGAGCTCGACCACGCCGGCGGACGATCCCTCACCGGCCCGCACGACGGTGCGGGGGAACACCGCCGACCCGGCCGTCCCCGTGACCACGTGGACGATGACCACCGGGTCGGACACCGCCGCGCCGGGCCTGACGTCGACGACGATCGGGTCGACGGCGAAGGCGTCGTTCAGGAGCGGGTAGTCGTGGGGGTCGCCGAGCACCGCGCCGAGGAGCGACTCCCCGTCGGCGAGGTCGGCGGCCCGACCGACGACCAACAGGTCGTCGTCGACCGTCGAGGCCACGGTGGCCAGCACGCCGTCCACCGTGACGACCAGGCCGCAGCGTGGGCCGAGGGCGCCGGCCAGGGCGTGGATGCGGTCCGAGGGGACGCCCACCGGGTCGCCACCGGACCGGGTCGCCCCGACCGGTCGGAACCGGTCGAGGTCGAGTCGGTCGATGCGGCTGTAGCGCCAGACCTCGTCCTTCTCGGTCGGCAGCGGCGACGAGGCGAAGGCCTCGGCGGCCGCGCTCCTGCGCCGGCGCAGCCAGGCATCGCCGGGAAGTCCGGCGGCGATCTCGGGGGTGAAGGTGGGCAGGGTCGGACCTCTCGCGATGCGAGGCCCGGTCGACGAGCCTCGGCACCGATACTACCGGGCCGGACGGACGGTCCCGCCGCCCGGTGGCGGGGATCGCCGTCCCCACCCGGGAGGCACCCGGGGGGCGTCCCGGGCCGGTCACGCCCTACGCTGAGCGTCCATGACCACTTCCACCATCGATTCCTTCTCGTCCGAGGTGCTCGCCCTCGAGGTCGACGGCCACGTGGCCACCCTCTGGCTGGACCGCCCGGAGAAGCGCAACGCCATGGGCCCCGCGTTCTGGGACGACCTGCCGCGGGCGATGGCCGCCATCGGGGACGACCCGTCCGTGCGGGTCGTGGTGATCGCCGCCCGCGGCCCCCACTTCTCGGTCGGGCTCGACCTGGTGGCGATGGCCGGCATCGCCGGGGGGGCCGAGCCGACCGACGGGCCGCGGCCGTCGGTCGCGTCACGCGCCCGGCGGTCGCGGGCGGAGATCGCCCGGTTGCAGGCCTCGGTGACGTCCGTCGCCGACTGCCCGGTGCCGGTGATCGCCGCCGTCCACGGCTGGTGCATCGGCGGCGGCGTGGATCTGATCGCCGCCTGTGACATCCGGCTGGCGAGCGCCGACGCACAGTTCTCGGTGCGCGAGACCAAGGTGGCCATCGTGGCCGACATCGGCAGTCTCCAGCGCCTGCCCGCCATCATCGGCAAGGGGCACGTGGCGGAGCTGGCGTACACGGGGAAGGACATCTCGGCCGCCCGAGCGGAGTCCATCGGCCTGGTCAACCACGTGAGCGCGGACGCGGGGACCGTCCTGGCCGATGCCCGGGCCATGGCCGCCGAGATCGCCGCCAACCCGCCACTCGCCGTCCAGGGGACCAAGGCCGTACTCGTGGCCGGCGAGGGACGGACGGTCGCCGAGGGACTCGACTACGTCGCCACCTGGAACGCCGCGTTCCTGGCTTCGGACGACCTCGCGGAGGCCATGGCCGCCTTCGTGGAGAAGCGCCCTCCCGTCTTCACGGGGAACTGACCGGACCCGGTCGGGGCGTCAGCGCTTCCGGCGCCACCACCTGCGGCCGCTCCGCTCGTCCTCCTGGCGGACCTCGGCGAGGACGTCGGGGGCCACGGCGTTGATGATGTCCTCGGCCTGGTCGAGGAGGGCGGCCGCCTCGTCACCGGGGACGTCGGGCATCGGCTCGATGGCGGGCTCGACCAGTGAGCCGTGCGCCCATCCGACGTCGGCCAGGCGCGGTGCGTAGGACGGGCAGTCGGTCGGGCACCTCCACGGGGCCTCGGGAGCCAGGTCCAGCACGCAGAACCGGGCGACCTCGCCCGAGTCGTAGGTCCGGCTCTGGAAGTGCTTGCACTCTTCACGCATCGGCAATGGGGGCTCCCTCGTCGTCTCCGTGACCATTGTGGCCTCTCGGGATGACCCTGTCGGGACGCCCGGGCCGTTCAGCCGACGGAGCCCTCCATCTGCAGCTCGATAAGCCGGCTCCACTCGACCGCGTACTCCATCGGGAGGGTCCGGGTGATCGGCTCGATGAACCCGTTGACGATCATGCCCATGGCCTGCGTCTCGGACAGCCCGCGGCTCATGAGGTAGAAGAGCTGGTCGTCCCCCACCTTGGAGACGGTGGCCTCGTGGCCGATCCGGGCGTCCCGCTCGCCGACCTCCATGTACGGCTTCGTCTCCGAGACCGAGACGTCGTCCAGGAGGAGGGCGTCGCACCGCACGAAGCTCTTGGCGTGCTTCGCCCCCTCGTCGACGTGGACGAGCCCCCGGTAGGTGGTGACGCCGGTGTCCTTGGAGATCGACTTCGAGATGATGGTGGACGTCGTCTCGGGGGCGGCGTGCACCATCTTCGCCCCGGCGTCCTGGTGCTGCCCGGCGCCGGCGTAGGCCACGGAGAGCACCTCCCCGGAAGCCTTCGGTCCCATGAGGTAGACGCTGGGGTACTTCATGGTGAGCCGGGACCCGATGTTGCCGTCGATCCACTCCACGTGGGCCTCGGCCTCGGCCCGCGCCCGCTTGGTGACGAGGTTGTAGACGTTGTTCGACCAGTTCTGGATGGTCGTGTACGTGATCCGCGACCCCTCGAGCGCCACCAGCTCCACCACGGCGGAGTGCAGCGAGTCGGTCGTGTAGACGGGCGCGGAGCAGCCCTCGATGTAGTGCACCTGGGCGCCGACGTCGGCGATGATCAGCGTCCGCTCGAACTGGCCCATGTTCTCGGCGTTGATCCGGAAGTACGCCTGCAGCGGCTGGTCGACCACGACGCTCGGGGGCACGTAGATGAACGACCCGCCCGACCAGACGGCCGAATTGAGCGCGGCGAACTTGTTGTCGTTGGGGGGGATGACCGTGCCGAAGTACCTGCGCACGAGGTCGGGATGCTCGCGCACGGCCGTGTCCATGTCGCAGAAGATGATCCCCAGTGCCTCGAGGTCCTCGCGGTTGCGGTGGAACACCACCTCGGACTCGTACTGGGCGGTGACCCCGGCGAGGTACTTGCGCTCGGCCTCGGGGATCCCGAGCTTCTCGTACGTGTTCTTGATGGCGTCCGGCAGGTCGTTCCAGTCCTCCACCTGACCCGACGTGGGCTTGATGTAGTAGTAGATGTCGTCGAAGTCGAGGTCGGGCATGTTGACGGCGAACCACTCGGCCATCGGCCGCCGTTCGAACCGCTGCAGGGCGCGGAGACGGAAGTCCCGCATCCACTCCGGCTCCTTCTTCATCGCCGACATCTCGCGCACGATCGACTCGGACAGCCCCTTCTTGGGCTTGAAGACGTAGTCCTCTTCGTCGGACCACCCCAGCTTGTACTTCCCGAGGTCGAGGTCGGTGGCCGTCATGGGTGCTCCCGGTCGGTAGGAGGGCGGGTGTGGGCAATTACCCCTATCCAGATAGTAACAACTCCGGCCCGCCGCCCGCACAGCCCCGTGGGCCACCGTGCCATTGTGGGCGGATGCCCGACGAGCCCGCCCCGCGCCCCCACGCCCCCACCGTCGTCGACCCGTCGTCTCCCCCCGTCGCCGAGCGCCGACCGGTCTCGCTCGAGGCCCACGGAGACGTCCGCCAGGACGACTGGTACTGGCTGCGGGACAGGGAGGATCCCGCCGTCATCGCCCACCTGGAGGCGGAGAACGCCTGGACGGCGGCGGCCATGGCGGCCACCGAGCCCCTCCAGGAGGCCCTGTACGCCGAGATGGTGTCCCGGATCCAGGAGACCGACCTCTCGGTCCCGGTACGCAAGGGGCCGTGGCGCTACTACAGCCGATCCGTCGAGGGCAGCAGCTACGGCATCCACTGCCGGCGGCCGGCCGACGGTCCCGACGATGCGGAACAGGTCCTCCTCGACGAGAACCTCCTGGCCGAGGGCCACGACTACTTCGCCCTCGGCACCTTCGCCGTGAGCCCCGACCATCGCTGGCTCGTCTACTCCACCGACGTCACCGGCGGCGAGCGCCATACGATGCGCTTCCGCGACCTCTCCACCGGCCGCGAGTCGGCGGAGTCGATCGAGGACACCTCGTACGGTTCGGCCTGGGCCAACGACAACGCCACCGTGTTCTACGTGCGGGTCGACGAGGCCATGCGCCCGTACCAGCTCTGGCGCCACGTCGTCGGGGCCGACCCGGCCGGCGACGTCCTCGTGCTCGAGGAGCCGGACGACCACTTCTACCTCGGCGTGGGCCGCACCAAGGACGACCGGTTCGTCCTCTGCGGGCTGGACTCCAAGATCACCTCGGAGGTCCGGGTCCTGGACGCCGACGACCCGACCGGCACGTTCGCCGTCGTCGAGCCGCGTCGTGAGGGGGTCGAGTACTCGGTCGACCACGACCGGGGCGATCCCGCCACCGGTCGGCCCGCCCGCTTCCTCGTCGTCACCAACGACGGCGCCGAGGACTTCCGGCTCATGGAGGCGCCCGAGGGCGCCCCGTCGCGCGACCACTGGACCGAGGTCATCGGCCCGCGTCCCGGCGTCCGCCTGGACGCCGTCGACCCGTTCGCCACCCACCTCGCCGTCTACGAGCGCGAGGGCGGCGAGACCCGGATGCGCGTCGTCGACCACGCCACCGGCGTCTCCACCCCCGTCGCGCAGCCGGAGTCTCCGTCGACCATCTGGGGCGAGTCCAACCCCGAGTACGACTCGACCGTCCTGCGCTACGGCTACACGTCGCTGGCCACCCCCCGCTCCGTCTACGACCTCGATCTGTCCGACGGGAGCCTCACCCTGCTCAAGCGCCAGCCCGTCCTGGGCGACTTCGACCCGGCCCGGTACCGCACCACCCGACGCTGGGCCGTCGCACCCGACGGCACCGAGGTCCCGATCTCGCTCGTCCACCGCCCCGACCTGGTCCCCGAGCCCGGGGACCCGGCCGGACGGGGCGGATCCGGGGAGGACGGTGGCGGCGCGCCGTGCCTGCTGTACGGGTACGGCTCCTACGAGGCCTCGATGGACCCCACGTTCTCGAGCCTGCGTCTGAGCCTCCTCGACCGCGGGTTCGTGTTCGCCATCGCCCACGTCCGGGGAGGAGGCGAGCTCGGACGGCACTGGTACGAGGAGGGCAAGTTCGCCGCCAAACCCAACACGTTCACCGACTTCGTCGCCTGCGCCCGCCACCTGGTGGACGACGGCTGGACGTCCCCGGACCGCCTGGTGGCCCGGGGAGGGAGCGCCGGGGGGCTGCTCATGGGCGCCGTGGCCAATCTGGCGCCCGACCTCTTCCGGGCGATCGTGGCCGAGGTCCCCTTCGTCGACTGCCTGACCACCATCCTCGACGAGTCGCTCCCCCTCACCGTGCTCGAGTGGGAGGAGTGGGGCAATCCGGTCGAGGATCCGGCGATCTACGCGGTCATGAAGTCGTACTCGCCCTACGACAACGTGGCGTCGACCGGAGCCGACGGCCGTCCCGTCCGGTACCCCGACATCCTGGCGACCGCCGGGCTCTCGGACCCCCGGGTCGGATTCTGGGAGCCGGCCAAGTGGGTGGCCAAGCTCCGCACGGCCAACCCGGAGAACCGGGTGCTGCTGAAGACCGAGATGGGAGCCGGACACGGCGGACCGTCGGGCCGCTACGACGCCTGGAAGGACGAGGCGTTCGTCTACGCGTTCGTGCTCGACGCCCTCGGGCTCGGCGAATCACGCCCCGTCCCCTACCCGGTGACGGCACCCGACTGACACGGGCGGCACGGGCGGCACCCGCCAGGCCGTGCGGCGGCGCGGCCGGTGTCCGGCCGGGCCAGGCAGCCGGGCGCTCAGCCTGCCGACGACGTCGGTGAGCCGGTCGTCGAGGCGGTCGGCGCGGGCGCGGTCGTGGTCGTGGTGGGATGCGCCGCGGCCACCGCCAGAGCGGCGGCCGAGGGCGTGAACGTCGCCACGAAGGGCGTGCGCAGGGGGCTGGGGAGGACTACGGGGACGGTGTCGACGGAAAGGCTCAGGGTGGGCGTCCCGAACTGCACCGTGGTCGTGCCCGATGCCTGCACGTTCTGGCTCGTGCCCGCGGACAGCTCGCCGGCCCACACCGTGGAACCGGACGCCGAGTCGACCTCGACCCAGCACGAACCCGTTCCCGTCGCCGTGATCTGGTACGACGCGTTGGGCACGGTGTAGGTCGCCGACGTGCCCGTGGACGACGTCGTGGTCGCCGTGAACCGGGTCGGCAGGGTGGTCGGCGTCGGACGTGTGGTGGGCGTCGAACGGGCCGGCCTCGGCCGGGTGGTGGCCACCGCGCCCTGCGACCGTCGGCCCGTCGTCGTCGACGTGTGGGCACGCGGGTGCGAGCGGTGGGCGCCGAGCACCGCCAGCGCGGCGAACAGCGCCACGACCACCACGGCCACGACGATCCCGGTGCCACCGCGACGCCGGTGGTTCATCGAGTCGAGCGCCATCCGCTGGGCCCGGTCGCTGCGCGGACCGCTCCGTGCGTCCCCACCGGACGCCCGGGTGCGGTCGAGCGGACGGGCGTCGTCGAAGACGATCGGCGCGTCGGGATCGGGGAATCCGTCGGTGCCCCGCACGGGCACGGGGGGAACGACCGGCTCGCGGGCGCCGCCCGGGACGACGTGGCGGGCGATCGGTCGGACCGTCGGCGGCCCGATCCGCTCCGACAGGTGCTCGAGGGTGCCGAGGGCGTGGTTGTAGTTGCGCACCGAGTGGACGTCGTCCCCCCGGGGTCGGCGGACGAGGACGACCGCGACGGCCACCACCACCAGCACCACGAGGACGAACGCCACGGCCCACATCCGGTCTATTCAACCCCGAATCCGGAGGGGGTCGCGGAGCGACCCGGCCCCGATCGTCGGTCGCGGGCCCGTCGCCGGGGGCGTCGGCCCAGGTCACGCCCTCAGATCGCCGTGACCGCCGTCATCCCGCCGTCGACCGTCAGGTGGGTGCCGGTGATGAACGAGGCCTCCGAGGACAGCAGGAACCGGATCGGCCCGGCGATCTCGTCCGGTGTGGACGACGCGTCCCAGCGGGGTCCGCTCCTCGATCCGCTCCCGGAACCCGGGCAGGGCGAACGCCGGCTCGAGCATGGGGGTCGCCACCGCACCGGGGCACACGGCGTTGACCCGGAACCCCTCGCCGGCGAATCGCTGGGCCAGCGAGCGCATCAGACCCAGGACCCCGCCCTTCGACGCGCAGTAGGCCGTGAGCATCGAGCTCCCGAAGAGCCCCTCGATCGACGAGACGAGCACGACCGCCGACCCCGGGCCGGCCTCGCGGAACGGCGCCAGCAGGTGGCGGCAGATGACCGCCGCGGCCCGCAGGTTGACGTTGAGGGTGGCGTCCCAGACGGCGTCGTCGAGGTCGTCGACCATCGCCGCACCCGGCACGCCGGCGGCGTGCACGAACCCGCCGAGCGATCCGAGGGCCGTCGCGGCCGCCGACACCGCGGCGCCGACGGCGGCCGAGTCGGCCACGTCGGACACCACGGCGTGGGCGGCGACACCGAGGGCGCGGCAGCCGGCCGCCGTCGCCTCGGCCCCCTCCCGGTCGACGTCCCACACGGCCACCGGACGGCCCACCTCGGCCAGGGCCACGGCGGTGGCCCGTCCGATACCGGAGCCGCCCCCGGTGATCAGGACGCCCGTGCCGGGTGAGCCGAGCGGGTCGGCGGTGGGTCCGGGGCGGATCGTGTCGGTCATGGCCGGAGTCTCCCAGAACGTCCGTGGCCGGTGGCGTCCCGCCGGACCCCGTCGGTCAGGTGCGCAGGCCCAGGTAGGGCTGGCGGCCCGTCGGGATGTCGGACCGGCGCGGGTTGACCCGGTCCCGGTCCGACAGGACCGGGTCGGCCACGCCCCAGTCGCCGGCGATCGCCGGGTCGTCCCAGGCCACGCCGAGCTCGTCCTCGGGGTTGTAGTAGCCGTCGACCAGGTACCAGAGCGTCAGGTCGGTCAGCGAGGCGAACCCGTGGGCCACGCCCGGTGGGATGAACAGGCCCCGGTCGTGGTCGCCCGAGAGGTCGAGCGACAGCGTGGCCCCGTCGGTCGGCGAGCCCTGGCGCAGGTCGTGCAGGACGACCCGGGCGGTGCCGGCCAGCACGTACCAGTAGTCCGACTGGTGCAGGTGGTAGTGGAGCCCGACCACGGCTCCGGCCTGCTTGGTCGACCGGTTGCCCTGGATCATCTCGCGACCCAGGGGGAACCAGCTGCGGCGGTAGGTCTCGACGAACCGGCCCCGCTCGTCGCCGTGGGCGTCGGGCTCCACGACGATGACGTCGCGGATGACGTCGGACTCGATGATCTTCGGCATGCGGCTACCCCCGGTCGTGCGCTGGTCCAGCGTGGCGTCGTGCGACACCGTAGCGAAGCGGCTCCGGAAGAAGAGGAGGGGAGCACCCTCGCCGACGCCGAGGTCGAGCACCCGGCCCAGGATCAGCTCGTGGTCGCCGGCGTCGTGGACCAGCTCGACCCGGCAGTCCACCCAGGCCAGGCTGCCCTCGATGACCGGCGAGCCGGTGCCGGGGGCCGGGTGCCAGGCGACACCGTCGAACTTCGGCCCTCCGGACACGGCGAACCCGCGGCAGAGCTCCTCCTGGCCCTCGGCTCAGCACGTTGACGCAGAAGCTGCCGCCGCGGGCGATCCGGGGCCAGCTCGTCGACGTCCGGGCCGGGGCGACGGCCACGTACGGGGGGTCGATCGAGAGCGAGACGAAGCTCTGGCAGGTGAAGCCGACCGGCTCACCGTCCTCGATGCCCGACACGATGGTGACGCCGGTGGCGAACCGGCTCATGGCGTCCTTGAACCGGCCGGGGTCGAAGGCGAAGGCGACCTGATCGCCGTCGGCGGACACCGTCACCGCTTCCGGAGCTCGAACGTCCCGCCCTCCTTGGCCGCGTTCACCTCGACCTTGCCCATCGACTGGGCGACCTGGCGGGCGGCCCGCAGCATGGTGTCGATCTGGCGGTCCGTGTGCCCGGGGTCGTGGTGGAACATGTCGAGCCGCTTGGCGCCGGCCTGGGTGGCGACGTGCACGGCGTAGGCCGGCGTCGAGTGACCCCAGTCGAAGAGCTCGACGAACTCGTCCTCGGTGTACTGGGAGTCGTGGATGAGCAGGTCGACGTCGTCGCACAGGTCGAGTACCGGCTCGGCCACCGTGTTGCGGTCGAGCGGCGCCTGGTGGTCGGGCAGGTAGGCGACGGCCACGCCGTCGGCCTCGATGCGGAAGCCGAGCGTGTTGCCGATGTGGGGGATGGTCCGCACCTTGACGGAGATCCCCCCCAACTGGAACTCGTCATCGGCCCTCGAGGTCGTGGTAGCGGAGCTCGCCGCGGAAGTCCGCCATGTGCACGGGGAAGAACGGCGGCTTGACCATGCCGGCCATGGTCGACCTGCAGCGAGTCGTCGACCTGGGCCGGTCCGTAGATCTCCAGGAGCGCCCCCGGGTCGCGGATCGGCGGGAAGAAGGGCGTGCCGAGGACGTGGTCGTAGTGCAGGTGGGTCAGCAGGCAGTTGCCGCGCAGCGGCTCGCCGGCCGGCACCAGGGCGGCGTTGAGGTGGTGGCCCAGCGCGCGCAGTCCCGTGCCCATGTCGAGCACGAGCGGCGGCTCGCCGTCGACCTCGACCAGCACGCAGGAGGTGTTGCCGCCGTAGCGACGTTGCTGGTCGGACGAGCACGGGCACGAGCCCCGGACGCCGAAGTAGGTGATTCGCACAGGTTGTCGAGGCTAGCCGCGGCGGCGGCGGTCCGCTCCGGAGCTACCCTCCCGCCAGTGGACCAGACTCCCCCCGCCGCCGCGGGCATCCGCACGGTCACGGCCCGCGGCACTGGAGTTCGCCTACCTGAGGACGGGCCGGACGACGGTCCGCTCGCCCTCTGCCTGCACGGGTTCCCCGACACCGCCCACACCTGGCGCCACCTGCTCCCCCGCGCTGGCCGCCGCCGGCTACCACGCCGTGGCCCCGTTCCTGCGGGGCTACGCGCCGACGGCCGTGCCGGCCGACGGGCGCTACGACACGGGCACACTGGCCCTCGACGCCTGTGCGCGCTCCACGAGGCCCTGGGGGGCGACGGCGGGCCGTCATCATCGGCCACGACTGGGGCGCGCTCCTCGCCTACCCGGCGCCGCCCACGAGCCCGACCGCTGGCGCCGGGTCGTGACCATGGCCGTGCCGCCGCCGGCGTCGATGGGGTTCGGCTTCTTCGACTACGACCAGCTCCGGCGCAGCTGGTACGTCTTCTTCTTCCAGACGCCCGCTGGCCGAGTTCGCCGTCTGGCTGGACGACCATGGCCTTCATCGACCGGCTGTGGGCCGACTGGTCCCCCGGCTACGACGGGTCGTGGGACGCCGCCCGGGTCAAGGAGTCGCTCGGCGACCGAGGAGCGGCTGTCGGCCGCCATCGGCTACTACCGGGCCATGTTCGGCCCGCCGCCGGACGATCCGGCCGCGGCCGCCGCGGCGGCCGCCGGAGCGTCCACCGGCCCCCGACCCACGCTGTACCTCCACGGCGCGGCCGACGGCTGCATGGGGCTCGAGATCATCGGGCCGGTCACCGACCACCTCGGCGCCGGGCTCGGAGCTCGCGGTCGTCGAGGGCGCGGGCCACTTCCTCCACCTCGAGCGGCCCGACGAGGTCAACGACCACGTCCTGCGCGTTCCTCGGGTCCCGGTAGGCACGAGGGCGCGCCCGCGGCGCCCGGACCGCGGTCACGTCGCCCGCGCGCCGAGGACGGTGGCCACAGCGGTCCACCTCGGGCGCCGTAGGCTCGGGTCGTGGAGTTCAGCCGGGAACTGCGGGCGCGTGTGCTCTCCGGTGACGTCACCGTGACGTTCCGGCTCTGGCGGCGGCCGCAGGTCAAGCCCGGGGGTGCCTACCGCGTGGGTGACGGGCGGATCCGGGTCGACTCCGTCGAGCTCGTCCCCTTCGCCTCGATCGACGACGACGACCTCCGCGACAGCGGCGAGTCGGACCTCGAGGCCCTCCGGCGGCGGGCGGCCCACGCCGGTCCGATCCACGACGGGACGCTCCTCTACCGGATCGGGTTCCACGTACTCGACTAGGCCCCGGGCCACGTCGGCGCACTCCCACCGTCGGCACACTCCCACCGTCGACGCACTCCCACCGTCGGCGGTCGCCGCTACCGCCCCCGGGCCACGCCGGCCACCAGGTCCGCCACCGCGGCGAGCGCGACGATCCGTCCGGGGTCGTCGCTCGGCACGCAGCGACGCCGACCGCGGTCGTAGACCGTCCCGATGACACCGGCGTGATCGGTGTCGACCTGGCGGAGCCGTACCGTCCACCCCAGCCGGGCCAGCCGGTCCGCCGCCTCGGCGGACCGTTCGGGCGGCACCAGGGTGTCGGCCGTCCCGTGCACCAGCACCGCCGGCCCACCGACGGGACCGTACCCAGCCGCGTGCCCGCTCCCGGCGAAGACGTCGTCGCCGAACGGCGACCCGAAGTAGGCGCCACCCAGTCCCACGACCGAGGCCGGCGACCACCCTCCGACCGCCTCGGGGTGCAGTCCCACCCACACCGCGGCGGCCGCACCGAGCGACCAGCCGACGAGGACGAGCCGTCCCGGGCCGACGCCGAGGTCGGCCGACCACTCGCGGGCCAGCGCCACCGACGCCAGGAGCTGTGCCGAACCGGCGGCGAAGTCGTCGGACTGCCAGTCGGGGACCAACGCCAGCACGCCCCGCTCGCCCAGCGCCGCGCCCAGGGGCGCCAGCGCATCCCGCTCGTCGGGGCCGGAGCCGTGCCACAGCAGCGCCACCGGCGTGCCCCGGGCGCCGTCGGGCCCGTACACGTCCAGCTCCTTGCCCGGCGCATAGCCCACCGCCCGGCTCACGGCGCCACCCCGCGCCGCGGTCGATCGTGCGCAGCCACGGCTACCGGTCGATCGTGCGCAGCCACGGCACGACGGTGGCCAGGAAGTCGTTCTGCCCGGGGCGGCCAGCAGCGGGTCGAGGTGGCTGTAGGTGGTCGTCCGGCTCACCACGGTCACGCTCGGGATCTTCGACTCCCCTGGTAGGCGTGGGCGCTGTCGGCGACGGCGTCGTGGGTGCCGCCGAGCGACGTCTGGAACGCGTAGAGCGGGACGTCGACCTGGGCGGTGTGGAACAGCCGAAGCCCGAGATAGGTGGCGACGGGCGTCTGCTGCGAGCGAGTGCGGCGGCACCGGCGTCGATCGAGAGGCGCTCAGGGTAGTACCAGTCGACGGCCGACAGCGGCGACTGGGCGAACACGGCGGCCACGTTCTCACCGGGGTGATGCCGTCCGGTACCCACGGCCGGGGTCGATCCGGTGCCGGCCACCACGCCGGAGTGGACCTGGTCGAGCCGCAGGTAGGTCGGCGACGTCCGGTAGTCGAAGGCGTGTCCGAACAGGGCCTCGTAGGTCACCGGCTCGGCGGGGTCGAGGGCCTTCGGCAGGAGCGGGAACGACTGGAACAGGGTCGCCGAACCCGTCGGGGTCCTGCAGGGCGGCGAGAGCCGCCCAACTGGCTGAAGACCCCGGTGGCCCAGGGCAGCCCGAGGCCCAGTGCGTCGGACCACGGGCCCTTGGTCGACAGCTTCGGCCACGGCGGCGCTGGGCCGAGGCCAGCGTCTCGGGCGCACCGAACGCCGATGGCCGAGCCGGCGCAACCGTCGATGCAGACGAGGCCGTTGATGGTGGTGTAGCCCGGCTGGCCGTCGAAGTCCCACGCGGCGTACGCCGCCGCCACCGTGCCACCGAGCGAGTGCCCGCCGAGCGTGACCGTCCGTTCGCCGCCGTCACGGGCGGCCAGCACGACCGCATGGAGGTCGTCCAGGGCCACGCCGAGGCCCCACTGGGCGGCGAACGCGAAATCGGGCGTCGTCGAGCGGCTGGTAGTGCACGGTGATCGACGGGTCGGTGGTCCAGCCGAGGTAGTAGTCGAACGCCTGGGTCAGCGTGGTCGTCGCCCGCCAGCGTGGACTGGATGAGCGACTCGTCCTGCAGCGCGCCCTCGCGTCGCATGACCGACCACACCTGGAGGTCCGGCACGTGCTGGACGAGGTAGGGCGCGACGAGGTCGAAGTCGCCCGGCCCCGCCGTACGTCCCCGGCACCAGGACCAGCACGTGGGTGCCGTCGACGGGCCGAACTGCCGGACCTGGACCTGGTCGTAGCGGGCCGGCGTGGCCGGCGCCGGCGGGCGTGGGGACGGTGACGACCCGTTCCGCCACCGAGACGGGCGCGCCCGAGGGCGGTGGGTGTCCCGTGCCGGTGGGCACGGCCGTCGCCCTCGGTGCGTCGGTACCGGCGACGACGTTCGCCGGGGGTCCCCCGCAACCGGCCACGACCGACAGGCCGACCGTCGCCAGCAGGGCGGCTACCGCTGCCACCCGCTGCGTGCGCCCATGGTCCTCCCCCTGTCGCCTCGTGAGCGGGCCGTCGACGCCTGGCGTCCGTACCTCCGACAAGTTGGCCACTCGCCGGTGCGGGCCCGGTGGACAGGCTACGGCGGGGCGCGGATGCGGCTCACGGGCAGTCGCACCGACCGTCGGGCCGCGTGGGCCACCAGGCCGTCGGCCACCAGCCGGGTCCAGGCACCCGCACGGCCCGTCGCCGGGTCGTCGGGCCAGCCGGCCGCGGCGGCGACGTCGTCCGCGGCCACCGGTCCGGACGCAGCGCGGCGACCAGGCGGCCCCGGCCCTGGCGGTCGGACCCGGCGAACGGGCCTGGGACGACCGACACCCCGGCCGAGCCCCGGGCCGGGTCGGGCGTCGGGCCGGCCGGCCACGGCCCACCGGCAGCGTCGGCGCAGCGGGCAGGCCCGCACGCCGGGGACCGGGACGTGCACACCGTCGCCCCGAGGTCGAGGAGGGCCTGGCCGAACGACCAGCCCCGGCCGGGCGGCACCATGGCGTCGACCAGGCCTGGGCCTCGACGGGGCGCAGCGGCCGGCCGGCCGACGGCAGCGGGACGAGCACCCGTCCGGCGTTGGTGTCGACGACCCCACGTCGCGCCCGAAGGCGAAGGCGAGGACGGCGCGGGCCGTGTAGGGGCCCACCCCGGGCAGCGCCAGCAGGGCGTCGAGGTCGTCGGGCACCGCGACCGCCGTGCCGCTCCACCACCGCCGCGGCGGCCAGGTGGAGGTTCCGGGCCCGGCGGTTGTAGCCCATGCCCTCCCAGGCCCGCAGGACGTCGCCGAGCGGCGCGGCCGCGCAGCTCGACGGCGTCGGGAAGGCGGCGAGGAAGCGGTGGTAGGCCGGCACGACCCGGGACAGCTGGGTCTGCTGGGCGAGCGTCTCGCTCACCAGCACCGCCCACGGGTCACGGGTGGAACGCCAGGGCAGGTCGTCGCGGCGGGTCGTTCCGCCGTCGGACCGACCCCAGGCCTCGATGGCCGCGCCGAGCGCCCGCACCTGGCGGGGCGGGCGGGACGGCGGCATCCGTCCGCGCGGACCGTCCGGGTGCCGCACGGGCGGCGTCACCCGCGGCGCGTCCGGGGCGACCGCCGGGTCACCCCCAGACGTCGTCCCCGTAGGGACGTCGGCGGGGCGGGGCGAACGCCTCCTTCCAGACCATGACCTTGCGGCGGAAGAAGCAGACCTCGTCGCCGTGCTGGTTGAACGCCTTGGTCTCGACCGTCACCACGCCCCGGTCGTCGCGGGACTTCGACTCGGCCTTCTCGATGACCTTGCGTCTCGGCGTAGATGGTGTCGCCGTGGAACGTCGGCGCACGGTGCAGCAGCGACTCGACCTCGAGGTTGGCGATGGCGGCGCCGCTGACGTCGGGGACGCTCATCCCGAGGGTCAGCGAGTAGACGAGGTTGCCCACCACGACGTTCTTCTTCTGGACCGACTCGTTCTCGGCGAACCACGCGTTGGTGTGCAGCGGGTGGTGGTTCATGGTGATCATGCAGAAGAGGTGGTCGTCCGCCTCGGTGATCGTCTTGCCCGGCCAGTGCCGGTAGACGTCGCCGGGGGTGAAGTCCTCGAAGTAGCGGCCGAACGGGACGGTCATACGTCGTCATGACCGCCGATAGTAGGCGGCGGTGCGGGTCGTCCAGCCGCCCCGGGCGGCGGTCGACCATCCGCGGCACCCGGCCGACGGATCCGGACGTGCCACCGCCTGCCCGGCCGACCGTCGCTCCCGGTCATGCCGCGGGCGGCGCCGGCCGGGTGGTGAAGGCCAGCACCCAGTCCGGGTGGCTGTCGCCGTCGATGGCCATCCGCCACGTGTAGCGGGTCCCCGGGGCGAGCGGCAGCGGGCCGAGGTTGACGGCGAGGGCGACGTCGACCGGCGAGCCCTCGGGGACGTCGGTCGGTCGGCCCACGGTGAACTCGCCGCGCACCTCGACCGGGTGCTCGCCGTCCGGCGTCGGCACCAGGACCGGGCCGCCCGTCGGCGTCCTCCAGGTAGAGCTCCCAGTGGTGCGCGGACTCCGCCTCGTGCCAGCCCACGTCGATCTTCAGGGCGATGGCCGAGGGGACGGGGTCGGGGCCGGTCATGCTCCAGCCGCCGCCGAGGACGTAGAGCTTGCCGTCGGCCACCTGGGCGGAGTCACAGAGCATCATGGTTACCTTCACGGACGGTGAGGCTACCGGTTCTCCCGAGCCGCCCCGCCGGCACCCGCCGGCCGGACCGGCGGGCGGGCGCCGGGCCGCGCCGGTAACGTTGGGACGATGGAACTGCGCGGCCTGCGGGACGACGTCTACCGGCGGCCGCTGGCCACCGCCCTCGACCGCCTCGGCATCGGACCCGGGCTGGACCTGCGTCGACGTGGGCGCCGGCGGGGGCGACGTCATCGGTGGCCCTGGCCGAGATCGTCGGGCACGAGGGCCGGGTCTACGCCGTCGACTCCGATCCGCACGACCCGCGACGAGGTGGCCTCGGCCGCCGCCGCCCACAGCCAGGTGCTGGCCATCACCCAGGCCGGCGAGGACCTCCGCCTGCCCGAGCCGGTCGACCTCGCCTTCTGCCGGTTCCTGCTCCTCCACGTGGTCGACCCCGCCGTCGTGCTGCGACGCATGGCGGCCGCCGTCCGTCCCGGGCGGATGGGTCGTGGCCCAGGAGCCGATCACCTCGGCCGGGCGGATCGCCGGCCGGCCCTTCTCGATGCCCGACGCCCGCCACCCCGACGTCGGTGCCGCTCCTCCCCTCCCTCGGCCCGCGAGGCCGGCCTGGTCATCGTCGACGCCTGGGCCGAGGCGCCGGCGGGAGCCGGGCCGGGACCGGTCGCCGACTACGTGGAGATGCTCACCGAGGTGGACCCGGGCGACGACCCGGTCGTGCTCCCGCCCCTCGTCACGGTGGTGGCCCAGGTGCCCGACGGCTGACCCGACCCCGTCCCGGCGGGTCGGCCGCCGGGCCCGGGCACCCGGACGGCCCGGTATCCTTGTGCGGTGACCACCGACCGGCCAGCCCCACCCCGACCTGCATCGCCGCCGCCGACGCCACCGCCGTGGCCCGGTCCGTCGTCGAGGCCGGCATCGACGCCCTGGCGCGCCGCCGGTGGTCCGGACACCGCCCAGGTGCTCGCCTACGACGTCTCCCACGCCGCCGCCGCCGTGCGGACCGCCGAGTCCGTCCTCGCCTACGGCGCCCACGGCGACACCGAGGCCCGCATCGCCTGCGCCTTCGTGGCCGACGCCCTGGCCGAGCTGGGCGCCCGTCTCGTGGGCCGGACCGCCGAGTGGGGCGTGACCGGCGACTGGATGGCGCCGGCCGAGTCCTTCGTCGCCACCTACCGCGACCCGGCCTTCCTGGCGTCGCTGGCCGAGACCCAGGGCGAGCGCCACCTCGACGCCGACTTCGAACTGGTCCGCGACACCTTCCACCGCTTCGCCGCCGAGCAGATCCGGCCCCGGGCCGAGCACATCCACCGGGCCAACACCGACATCCCCGAGGAGATCATCGACGGGCATGGCCGAGATGGGCGGCTTCGGCATGTCGGTGCCCGAGGAGTACGGCGGGTTCGCGGCCGAGGGTGACGCCGACTACCTGAGCATGGTGGTGGCCACCGAGGAGCTGACCTGGGGGTCGCTGGGCGCCGGCGGCTCGCTGATCACCCGGCCCGAGATCCTGACCCGGGCCATCGTGAAGGGCGGCACCGAGGAGCAGAAGCGGCACTGGCTGCCCAAGCTGGCCACCGCCGAGGTCCTCGGCGCCGTGGCCGTGACCGAGCCGGACTTCGGCTCGGACGTCGCCGGCGTGATGCTGCCGGCCACCAGGGTCGAGGGCGGGTGGATCCTCAACGGGGTCAAGACGTGGTGCACGTTCGCGGCCCGGGCGAACGTGCTGCTGCTGCTGGCCCGCACCGACCCCGACCGCTCGAAGGGCCACAGGGGCCTCTCGATCTTCCTGGTGGAGAAGCCCCCGGCCGACGGCCACGGATTCACGTTCACCCAGGAGCCGGGCGAGGCCGGCCGGCCGTCGGACTCGGGCGGGAGGATGGAGGGTCGGGCCATCGACACGCTCGGCTACCGGGGCATGCACTCCTACGAGGTGTCCCTCGAGAACTGGTTCGTGCCCGACGCCAACCTGATCGGGGGGGAGGGCGGACTGGGCCAGGGCTTCTACCTCCAGATGCAGGGATTCGAGAACGGGCGCCTGCAGACGGCGGCGCGTGCCGTCGGGCTGATGCAGGCCGCCTACGAGGCCGCCGCCGAGTACGCCGCCAACCGGGTGGTCTTCGGCGCTCCGATCGCCGAGTACGAGCTCACCAAGGTGAAGCTCGCCCGCATGGCCGTGCTGATCCAGGCGTCGCGCCAGTTCGCCTACGAGGTCGCCCGACTGATGTCGAAGGGCGAGGGGGTGCTGGAGGCCTCGATGATCAAGGCCTACGTGTGCCGGACCGCGGAGTGGGTCACCCGCGAGGCGCTCCAGATCCACGGAGGCATGGGCTACGCCGAGGAGTACCCGGTGAGCCGCTACTTCGTCGACGCCCGGGTGCTGTCGATCTTCGAGGGGGCCGACGAGACCCTCTGCCTGAAGGTGATCGCCCGGCGGCTGCTCGCCGCCGCCTGAGCCCGGGCGGCCCCGGCGGCGGGACCGGACCCGGCGTGGACCGAGCGACCGCCGGGGCGCTGCTCGTGGTCGGTGGGACGGGGGCGACGTCGCCACGGACGAGCTGCTCCCGGCCGTCGCGCCGCTCGGCCAACGGCCCCGTCCGCTCCAGGACGACGACGTGCTTCCGGACGGCGGCGAAGCTCATCGGGTAGCGGCCGGCCCGGTCGGCCACCGAGCGCACCCGCCCCATGGTCCGGGTGACGATGTCCCTCCGGGTGGCGTCCGACAGCACGTGGAGGAGGCGGTCGGTCCGCACCTGCTCGGTCGGTCCAACCACCAGTTGGTCGTAGGTCAGCCCCTCCGGACCGTCCCGACCACCCGTAGGCCACCCTACGAGTCGGTGCTGACCCGGTGGAGCTCGACCGAGATCATGTCGTCGGCCAGCTCCTGGCCGCTGAACACGCAGTCGAAGGCCTTGGCGACCCGCAGCACCATCTCCGCGTTGGCCGCGCTGACCGCCATGTGGCAGGCCCCGTCGGAGCTGAGGCGCTCCCACAGGATGCCGATCTCGAACCCGCGGCTGAATTCGGGGTCGTCGGTATCGAAGTGGACGGTCGATTCCATGCGGGCTCTATCGACACCCCGTCGTCATCCCTTTACCCCTGATGCCGTCCCACCCCGACGGGACCGGTTGACGCGGTCGCTCGACCGCCCCACCATGGGAGGGTGACCGACCGGGCCCGGGCCCTCCTCGACGAGTTCCTCGACGCCCTGGACGGCCCGGGGAGCCCGCCCGTCGTGGGTCTCCCGGACGGCGGATCGCTGCCCTCCGTGTTCGCCGTCAGCGATCTGGCCCAGGCATCGGTCGCCGCAGCCGGGGTCGCGCTGGCCCGCCTGGTGTCCCTCGACGGCGGGGCGGCACCGACCGTCACCGTCGACCGCGACCTGGCGTCGGCCTGGTTCGCGTTCTCGATCCGCCCCGAGGGCTGGGAGCTGCCGTCGGCGTGGGACCCTGTGGCCGGCGACTACGCGACCGCGGACGGCTGGATCAGGCTCCACACCAACGCACCGCACCACCGCGACGCCGCGCTCGGGGTCCTCGACGTACCGGCCGAACGTGCGCGCGGTCACCGCCGCCGTCGCCGGATGGACCGCGGTCGATCTCGAGTCCGCGGTGGTCGGCGCCGGCGGCGCAGCGGCGGCCATGCGGTCGCCCACGGACTGGGACGCCCATCCCCAGGGCGTCGCCGTGGCCGCCGAACCCCTCGTGGCCCTGGAGCGGACGTCGGCGGGCGCGGACCGCGGGCCCGGACCCCGCCGGCGCCCTCTGGAGGGGATCCGGGTGCTCGACCTCACCCGGGTGCTGGCCGGCCCGGTGGCGACGCGGCTCCTGGCCGGATGGGGAGCCGAGGTGCTCCGCGTCGACCCGCCCGATTGGGACGAGCCCGGTGTCGTGCCCGAGGTCACCCTCGGCAAGCGGTGCAGCCGACTCGACCTGCACACCGACGAGGGACGCGACCGGTTCCTCGGCCTGCTGACGGACGCCGACGTGCTCGTCCACGGATACCGCTCCGACGCCCTCGAGCGCCTCGAACTCGGTGCCGACCTACGCGCCGACGTCCGTCCGGGTCTCGTCGACGTGAGCCTCGACGCCTACGGCTGGACGGGCCCGTGGGCGGGTCGCCGTGGGTTCGACAGCCTCGTCCAGATGAGCTCGGGGATCGCCGAGGTGGGCAGGGTGGTCACCGGCGGCGACCGTCCCGCTCCCCTGCCCGTCCAGGCACTCGACCACGCCACCGGCTACCTGCTGGCCGCCTCGGCCCTGACCGGACTGGCCCTGCGCCGGTCCGACGGGACCGGGAGCCGCTGGCGGGCCTCACTGGCCAGGACGGCCCGCCTGCTCGTCGACGCCGGAGCCGCACCCGTCCCCGAGGCCGACGGCGTCGATCCGACCCCGCCGTCGGTGGACGACCCGGTGGAGCGCACCGCGTGGGGGACGCGCGCAGACTGCCGGCGCCGGTGGTCGTCGGAGGGGCGCCGCTGCGGTGGGACCTGCCGGCGGGGCCCCTCGGGACGTCGGCGGCGGTCTGGACCTCCGCCTGAGCCGTCCCCGGGCGGGGACGAGGCCCGATCCACGGCGGGCGACGGGTCTGACTCAGGCCACCCGACCGGCGACCGGGGACGCCGCCGGCACGCCGCGACCCACGCCATCCACCACCGCCAGCACCACGGCGGCGATCCCGATCCCCGCGCCGAGCAGGCAGACCCCGGACCACCGGTGGCTGCCGTACATCCAGCTCCCGGTGGCCGAACCGAGCGCACCTCCGACGAAGTAGCAGACCATGTACGCCGAATTGACCCGACTGCGTGCCGCGGGTGCGAGGCGGTAGATCAGCGACTGGTTGGTCACCTGCAGACCCTGCACGCCGACGTCGAGGACGAGCACGCCGACGATCATCCAGGAGAGGTCGTGCCCGCCCGCCCACAGCGGCAGGAACGACACGGCGACGAGTCCGGCGAACACCGCGGTGGTGGACCGGGACCACCCGCGGTCGACCCAGCGGCCGGCGACGTTGGCGCACAGTGCTCCGGCCGCACCAACGAGCCCGAACAACCCGATGGCGGTGTCTCCGTAGTGGTACGGCGACCCGGAAAGGACGAAGGCCATGGTCGTCCAGAACACGCTGAAGGCGGCGAACCCGAGGGCACCGAACAGGATGCGCCGCCGGAGCACCGGCTCGGACAGGGCCAGGGCCACCGTCGACCGGAGCAGGGTGCCGTAGCGGATCGAAGGCCGGGCCACCTCATCGGGGAGCACCCGCGCCAGGACCACGGCCATGACCACCGAGACGGCGGCGGCCATGACGTAGACCGCGCGCCAGCTCGGCGGCTCCGGCGACGAGCCCGGAGACGGTGCGGGCCAGCAGGATCCCGAGGAGGAGCCCGCTCATCACCTGGCCGACGACCTTCCCGCGGTCGGCCTCGGAGGCCAGCGAGGCGGCCATCGGCACCAGCATCTGGGCCACGGTCGACCCCGCCCCGACGATCACGGCCACCGCCACCAGCACCTCGACGGTCGGCGAGGCGGCCGACGCGGCCAGTCCGGCGGTGGTGACCAGCAGCACGGCCGGGATCATCCGGCGCCGGGCCAGGAGGTCACCGAGCGGCACCAGGAGGGCGAGACCCAGCGCGTAGCCGACCTGGGACAACGTCACCACGAGGCCGGCGGTGGCCTCGCTGGTGCCGAAGGAGCGGGTGATCGTGTCGAGGACCGGCTGGGCGTAGTAGAGGTTGGCGGCGGACAGTCCGCAGGCCACGGCGAAGACCAGCACCAGCCCGCGGGACATGCCGACACCGACGGGTCCGTCCGCTCCCGCCCGGGTGGGCGTGGCTCCACCGGGCGCGGTCGGTTCCATGCACAGGTGAACGCCACGCCCGGCGGCCCTATTCCTGAACGTTCCGTACAGGATGTATCATCCCGGTGTGGAGCCGCCGCGGGCGATCGGGGGAGCAGGGACCTCCGTCGGGACCTCCGTCGGGACCCCGTCGGGGCGTCGGCACCGGGGGCGGCCCGGGCCCGTCCCGGGCGGCCCCGCAGCGAGCGGGCCCGTGTCGCCGTCCTGGAGGCCGCCGCCGATCTGCTCGTCGAGGGCGGGCTCGCGGCGGCAACCATCGAGGCCGTCGCCTCACGGTCCGGCGTCTCCAAGGCCACCATCTACAAGTGGTGGCCGTCCCGCGGCTCGGTGGCCGTGGACGCCTACTTCCACCGCTACCGCCGGACGGGCTCGTATGCCGACACCGGCGATCTGGCCACCGACCTGACCGGACAGATCCGGCTCCTCGTCCATGCCTTCCGTGGAAGGGCCGGCAGGATCATGGCCGAGTTGATCGGACGGGCCCAGACCGACTCCGACCTGGCGGACACCCTCCGCACCCGCTGGCTCCAACCACGCCGCGACGCGTCCGCCGCCGTCCTCGACCGGGCGATCGCCCGCGGTGAGGTACGGGCCGACATCGACGTACCCGTGGTGCTCGACCAGCTGTACGGACCGATCTACTACCGGCTCGCCCTGGGGCACGAACCGTTGGACGCCGCCCTGGCCGACGTCCTGGTGCGCACGCTGCTCGACGGCATCCGTCCGCGCCGGACCCGCGCCGGGCGCGGGCCGTGCCCGGTCGGCCCGCGGTCAACCGGCGGAGCGGCTGAGTCCCGCCCGCTCCCCGCGGGTCACGAACTTGGTGGCCATCTTGCGGGACGCCTCGTCGATCATCTCGTCGCCGAACATCACGGCTCCGGTCCGGTCGTCCTCGGTGGCCTTGCGGTAGGCGTCGAGGATGTCCCACGCCTTGTCGAACTGTTCCTGGGTGGGCGAGTAGACCTCGTTCAGGACACCGACCTGGTCCGGGGTCAACGCCCACTTGCCGTCGTAGCCGAGGACCCGGGTCCGCTGGGCGAATTCGCGCAGGCTGTCCAGCTCGCGGATCTTGAGGAAGGGCCCGTCGATCACCTGGAGCCCGTTTGCGCGTCCGGCCATGAGGATCTTCGAGAACACGTAGTTGAAGTGGTCGCCGGGGTACTCGGGTATGGCCACGCCACCAGTGAGCACCGGCATCTCCATCGAAGCGGCGAAGTCGGCCGGGCCGAAGATGATGGTCTCGAGCCTCGGGGAGGCGGCGCAGATCTCCTCGACGTTGATGAGCCCCCGGGTCGTCTCGATCTGGGCCTCGATGCCGACGTGCCCGACGGGGAGCCCGCACGTCTTCTCCACCTGGGTGAGCAGGAGGTCGAGGGCGACCACCTCGGCGGCCGTCTGCACCTTCGGCAGCATGAGCTCGTCGAGCCGCTCGCCGGCGTTCGTCACGACCTCGATGACGTCTGCGTACGTCCACTGCGTGTCCCACGCATTGATGCGGACGCACAGGACCCGGTCGTCCCACGGAAGGGTGCGGATCGCCTCGGCCACCTTGGCCCGGGCGGCCTCCTTCTCCAGCGGCGCCACCGAGTCCTCGAGGTCGAGGAAGCTCATGTCGGCGGCGACCGTGGGGGCCTTGGCGAGGAAGCGCTCGTTGGACCCCGGGGAGGACATGCAGGAGCGGCGCGGCAGATTGCGTGAGCGTTCGGACATGGCGCAGATCGTAGGGCGCTGACGGTCCCGGGCCAAAACCGGCGTTCGGCGTGGTCCGACCGACGCCCTCCGGCGGGCGGGCGCGACCCCGCGGGCGCCCGGCAGGGGCATCCGGACGGTCGGTGCCGTGCACCGGAGTGCTCTCGGCCGCAGCTGTGCGCCGTGCCGCGCCTGGAGACCGGAGGAGATGTGACCAACGGCCTCTCTCAGTACCACGCGGCCCGGTCGATGGATCCCGCATACGTGGAGTGAACAGCCCGAGTGATGCGAGGAGGCACCTCATGGCTACATCACCGAAGCACCCTCTGACCCGACGCGGCCTCGTTGCGTGCACCGCAGCGCTCACCATCGGCTGCGCCCTCGGCATCGCCGGCACCGTACCGGCCGTCGCCACCGCCGCGGGCGGTGCGACGCCCAGCACCGCGCCCGTGTGCACGGTGCGGTCGAGCGCCGGCGGCTGCGTCCCGGCCACGCCGACGGGACTGGCCACCACGGCGGTCTCGGCCCACGGCGCCACCCTCACCTGGGCGACCGTCCCCGGCGCCACCGGCTACAGCGTCTTCGCCGGTGGGTCCATGTGGAAGGGCGTCGCGGCACCTCCCGCGACCGACGCCTCGCGCGCGCCGGGGTCCACCACCGACTACACGGTCGTCGCCCACGACGCCGCGGGTCGGTCCGCCCCGACGGCACCGCTGGACGTCACCTCGCTCCCGCAGGCCCCTACCGGACTCGTCGCCACCGCCGGCGACGGGCAGATCGCCCTGTCCTGGTCGGCCGCCGCGGGTGCCACCGGCTACACCGTGCTCTCGGGATCGGCTCCGGCCGGCACGACCACGGCGACCTCGACCGTACTGACCGGCCTGACGGACGGCACCACCTACACGCTCAGCGTGGAGGCCACCGACGCCTCGGGTCCCTCCGCCGCCTCTGCGGCCGTCGCCGCGACACCGATGCCGCCACTCCCGGGAACGCCCGCCGACCTGACCGGATCCGCCGTCAGCGCCTCCGGCGCCACCTTGAACTGGAACCCGGTGCCCCGCGCCTCGAGCTACCTGGTCTATGCGAAGGGCATCGCCGTCGGAGCCACCACGGCGACCACGTACACCGACACCACGGCCGCACCCGGCACCACCGTGCCGTACTCGGTGGCCGCCGTCGACGCCTCCGGCGCCGGTCCGGCGGCGTCGGTCGACGTCACCACCCTGCCCGCCGCCCCCGCCGGCCTGGTCGCCTCGGATCCGACCGCGTCGGGCGCCACCCTGTCCTGGGCCCCGGTCACCGGAGCGACCGGCTACATCGTGTCCTCCGACGGGACCCGGATCGGGACCACCGCCGCGGTCGACTACACGGACGTGACCGCCCCGAGCGGCAGTGCGGTCGCCTACACGGTCGTCGCCGTCGACGCCTCGGGATCGGGTGCGTCCGCCACACCGGTGACGGTGACCACCCTGCCGGCCGCGCCCACCGGGCTGACCGTCGGCGGCGTGACCGCGTCGGGTGCCTCCTTGACCTGGGACCCGACGCCCGGGGCCACGGGCTACCTGGTCTACGTCCAGAACATCGTGATCGGGACCGCCACGAGGACGGCCTACACCGACACCACGGCAGCGGCCGGCTCGGCGGTGCCCTACTCGGTGGCCGCCGTCGACGCCTCGGGATCGGGCGCGTCGGGCCCACCGGTGACGGTGACCACCCTGCCGGCCGCGCCCACCGGGCTGGTCGCCGGCGGCGTGACCGCATCCGGCGCCACCTTGACCTGGAACCCGGTCACCGGGGCGACGGGCTACGTCGTCTTCGCCCAGGGGAGCCCGCTCGGCTCCGCCACGGGGGCGACCTACACCGACGCGTCGTCACCGAGCGGCGGAACGGTCACCTACACGGTCGTCGCCGTCGACGCCTCGGGATCGGGTGCGTCCGCCACGCCGGTGACGGTGACCACCCTGCCCGCCGCGCCCACCGGACTGAGCGCCTCCGGCGTGACCGCATCCGGCGCCACCTTGACCTGGAACCCGGTCACCGGGGCGACGGGCTACGTCGTCTCCACCCCGCAAGGCCCGCTCGGCACCACCACGACCGCGTCCTTCACCGACACGTCGGCCGCCAGCGGAGGCAGCGTGGACTACCAGGTGGCCGCCGTCGACGCCTCGGGGACCGGAGCGACCGCGACCACGGGCGTGGTGACCCTGCCGGCCGCGCCCACCGGGCTGGTCGCCGGCGGCGCGACCGCATCCGGCGCCACCTTGACCTGGAACCCGGTCACCGGGGCGACGGGCTACCTGGTCTACGCCCAGGGGAGCCCGCTCGGCTCCACCACGGGGACGACCTACACCGACGCGTCGTCACCGAGCGGCGGAACGGTCACCTACACGGTCGTCGCCGTCGACGCCTCGGGATCGGGTGCGTCCGCCACGCCGGTGACGGTGACCACCCTGCCCGCCGCGCCCACCGGACTGAGCGCCTCCGGCGTGACCGCATCCGGCGCCACCTTGACCTGGAACCCGGTCACCGGCGCCTCCCACTACGTCGTCTCCACCCCGCAAGGCCCGCTCGGCACCACCACGACCGCGTCCTTCACCGACACGTCGGCCGCCAGCGGGAGCACCGTGGACTACCAGGTGGCCGCCGTCGACGCCTCGGGGACCGGAGCGACCGCGACCACGGGCGTGGTGACCCTGCCGGCCGCGCCCACCGGGCTGGTCGCCGGCGGCGTGACCGCATCCGGCGCCACCTTGACCTGGAACCCGGTCACCGGGGCGACGGGCTACCTGGTCTACGCGCAGGACATCCTGGTCGGCACCGCCACGGCGCCGACCTACACCGACGCGTCGTCCCCGAGCGGCAGCGCGGTCGCCTACCAGGTGATCGCCACCGACGCCGCGGGCTCCGGCCAGCCGTCGACCTCCGTGACGGTGACCACCCTGCCCGCCGCGCCCACCGGCCTGTCCGCCACCGCTGTGACCGCGACGGGTGCCACCGTGACCTGGAACCCGGTCACCGGAGCCGCCGGCTACACGGTGTACGTCAACGGCAGCGCGCTCACCACGACCACCGGCACGAGCACCACGGATGCGGTCGAGGCGCCGGGCACCACCCTGCGCTACACGGTGACCGCCCAGGACACCTCCGGCGCATCGGCGCCGTCGGCGCCGGTCCAGGTGGTGCTCGCCCCGTCCGCACCCGTCGGCGTGGTCGCCTACCCCGCGGCCGGTGCCCTCGACGTCCGGTGGACCGCCGTGCCCGGCGCCACCGGTTACGACGTCACGGTCGGCGGGGTCCCGCCGGTCGTGGTCAGCGGCACGACGGCGACGGTGGGGGGACTCACCGACGGAATGGCGTACTCGGCGACCGTGACCGCCACGGACGCGGGCGGCACCAGCGCCCCCTCGGCGCCGGCGACGGGGACCCCGGCCGCGCCCACCGTGCCGACATCGGCCTTCAGCCTGCTGAACATGGAAGGGGTCGTCACCCACTCGTCGTACGGTTCGACGCCCTACGGCAACTTCGCCCAGACCGAGCAGCTGCTCGGCGAGCTGGGCGTGCGCCACGTCCGCGACACGCTCGCCTACGGGTCGTTCGGGCTCCAGCCCGGCCAGGTCGGGTACTTCAACGCCCTGCACACCGAGGGCATCGGGGTCGACCTGATCCTGTCGCCCTCGGCGTCGACCAGCGACCTGTCGGCCCGGGTCGCCGCCGTCGGGAGCAGCCTGTCGTCCGATGTCGACGCCATCGAGGCACCGAACGAATTGGACGGGTCCGGCCAGTCGAATTGGGCGGCGCAGGACATCGCCTACCAGAAGGCGCTCTACCCGGCGGTCCGGTCCACGCCCAGCCTGGGCTCCGTCCCGGTGGTCGGACCGTCCCTCAACGACGCCCTCGCTCTCGCCGACGGCGACCAGGACTTCCTCGCCCTCGGCGACCTGTCGGCCAGTCTCGACATCGGCAACATCCACGTCTACCCCGGCGGTCGGGTCCCGACGACGAGCATGGACGCCTCGATGGCGGCCGAGAAGAGCGTGTCCGGCTCGAAGCCGATCTGGGTGACCGAGGCCGGCTACCACGACGCGGTCAACGACGCCCCCGGGAACTACGACGTGACCGACGCCGAGGCCGCCGTCTACCTCCCCCGGCTGCTGCTCGAGTGGCACCAGCGGGGCGCGGGCCGGGTCAACATCTACGAGCTCTACGACGAGGTCGCCGATCCCGGCCTGACGGACTACCACGACCACTTCGGCCTCGTCGGCCTCGACGGGGTCCCCAAGGCCCAGTTCACGGCCCTCGAGAACTTCAACACCCTGCTGGACGACACGTCGGCGAGCTTCCCCCTGACCCCACTCACCTACTCGGTGTCGTCGGGCTCCACCCCGGTCTCGTCCATGCTCCTCGAGAAGAGCACCGGGCAGTACGTCCTCTACCTCTGGCAGAACGTGGCGGTCTCGAACACCGCCACCAACCCGCCGACCCCGGTGACCGTGCCCCCCACGCCGGTGACCGTCACCCTCGGTGCCCCCGTCGGGTCGATCACCGAGTACCGCCCGTCCGTGTCGTCGAGCGCCCAGGCCTCGGCGACGGACACGGCGACGTTCACCGTGGGCCTCCAGGGCGACGCCACCGCCCTGGTCATCCAGCCCTGACCCGAACCCGGAGCCCGGCCCCGCCCGGGGTCGGGCTCCGTCGCGTCACCCGGCGTCGGGTCGGTCGGCGGATCCGGCGGCGTCGCGGGCGATCTGGTCGGTCAGGTCCTGCGGGGTCAGCTGCTCCGACAGGAGCCGCTCGAACCGGGCCGGATCGCCCACGGTGAACGCACGGCACAGCGGGAATCCCTCGACGTAGCAGGTGAGGTACGCCCGCCACGTCGGATGGGTCAGGAACTCGACCGCCTTGGCGGCGCGGTCCCGCGGCATCAGTCCCCACCGGACCACCTCGTCGATCACGGTGTCCGGATCGGCACCGTCCTCATGGAGACGGAAGGCCGCATTGGTGCGGACCGCGCCGAGCGCCTCGCCCGCGTCGGCCACCGCGGCCACCACCTCGGTGTCGTAGCGGATCCCGAGCGGGTGGAGGTGGGCGGCGACCTCGGGCTCGGGGTGCCGACCCCACGCCACCTCCAGTCCGAGGTCGGCCAGCCCTTCGGCCAGCAGGCACTGCGGCGTGCCCACGAGGAAGATGGACTCCTCCCACCACTGGCGGCGACGGACCAGTCCCACCTCCTTGCGCGTGTGCTCGGTGTGGTGGCCCGGATAGGCCTCGTGGGCGACCAGGTGGGCGAGCCCCGTCGACAGCACGGGCAGGTCGGTGTTGATGGCGACCCGGCTCTGCAGCCCGCCGAGGTAGTAGTTGAAGCCTGACCACGGTTCGTCGGAGACCAGCTCGAAGTCGACGTGCTCGCCCTCGGGCAGACCGAAGAGCTCGTCGGTGCGGGCGCGCAGGTCCTCGGCCAACGAGTCGACCGCCCGGCGCAGGGACTCGACCGGCACCGCGTGCGCCTCGCGCCAGGCCACGAGCCGTTCGGACAGCGGACCGGAGCCGGGCAGCACCTCGTCGAGCCGGCGGTGGGCGTCGACCAGGACCTCCTCGTCCACGCGGGTGGGGCGGACGCCGTAGCAGGCCTCGACCTCGTCGGCGTAAGCGATCGTCTCGCCCGCCAGTCTGGCGCAGGTCGTGGCGATCCCGACCACCTGTGCGCTGATCCAGTGCCGCCGGGCGGGTGCCGAGGAGTCCTCGGAGCCGGGCCCGTCGAGCGGCGCACCGGACGACAGGTCGGCCAGCAGCGCCCGGGCGTCCGCCGCCAGGCGTCCGGGCGGGACGACGGGCTCGGCGGCCGCGGCCGCGGCCAGCGCCGCCGGGCCGTAGTACGCGTCGACCGCGCCGTCGATGTGTCGGCCCAGGCGGAGGCCCAGGTTCAGGTAGGCCTCGACGAGCCCGCCCCCGACGACGGCGCCGTCCACCCGCGGTGCCCCGGCCGCTCAGTCGAGCTGCGCGTGCAGGAACGCGACGGTGCGCTCCCACAGCAGCTCGGCGGCGGTCGCGTCGTACACCTCGGGGCGGTCCTCGTTGAAGAACGCGTGGTCGACGCCCGGGTACACGTGGAACGTCGCCTCGCGCCCCAGTCCCCGCAGTTCGGATTCGAGTGCCGCGGCCGACTCGGGGGTGAACGAGGCGTCCAACCCGGCGACGTGGCCCTGCACTGCGGCCGTCATCGTCGAGTAGTCGGGCCGGGCGTCGGGCCACGGGATCACGCCGTAGGCCGGCACCACCGCGGCGACGGCGTCGGGCCTCCGGCACCCGAGCACCAGCGCCAGTCCGCCGCCCATGCAGAACCCGACCACCCCCACCGACGACCTGCCCGTGCGCCGGAGCAGCTCGTCGACCGCGCCGCTGAGGTGGGTGGCGGCGACGCCCATCTCGAGCGCCATCATGTGCTTGGCCGCCTCGTCGGGCTCCGTCAGCGGGACGGCGGTCCCCCGGTAGAGGTCGGGGGCGAGGGCGGTGAACCCGGCAGCGGCGAAACGGTCGCAGGTCCGGGTGATCTGATCCACGAGGCCCCACCACTCCTGGATGACCAGGACGCCGGGCGTCCCGCCCGGACCTCCGTCCGGCTCGGCCAGGTAGCCCTGCGCAGTGGTCCCGTCACTCGGAAATTCGATGCGTGCTCCCATGTCCGGGACCCTACTCGCGGGACCCGCCGGCGGACGGCCCGGGCGGCGGGTCCGACGAGGGCCGGGGTCACCGCCCGGCAACCATCCGGCACCCGTCGGCGAGGGAGAACTCCCAGGTCAAAGCCTTGGGTCGGTGGGGGGTCCTTGTGACCCCCCTGGCCAACGGCTACCATCTGCCCGCATATGACTCACGCCGAGCAGTACTCGACGGTCGAGCCAGGTGCCCGCCCCGCACGCCCCCGTCGGACACGCAACCGGGTCGTAGCGACACTCGCCGTGGCCACTCTCCTCGGAGCCACGTCCGCAGCGGTGTCGATCGCAACGCCTGCCTCCGCGGACCAGATCTCCGACGCACAGGCCCAGGCCGCCGCGATCACGGCCAGGCTGAACGCCACCCAGGCGCAGATCGCCGCGCTCACCGGACAGGTCAACTCGGCCGACTACAAGCTGGCCCAGCTGCAGAGCCAGATCGCCGCCAGCCAGGCCCAGATGGCCAAGGACCAGCACACGGTCGCGGTCGACGAATCGCAACTGCGCGCCCAGGCCCTCGCCGACTACACCAGCGAAGGCACGTCCAACACGACGACCCAGCTCTTCACGTCCAACGTCAACACGAGCGGCATCCGGTCCGAGTACTCGTCCATCGCCACCGGCAACGTGACGTCGACGATCGACCACCTCCACACGGCCCAGGCCCAGCTCGCCGCCACCCAGACCTCGCTCGAACAGCAGAAGTCCCAGGCGCAGGCGGCCCGCGACAGCCTCACCGCCTCGCAGCACCAGGCGACCGAGCTGGCCGCCCAGGACCAGTCCACGCTCGACAGCGTCGACGCCAACATCCAGGCGCTGGTCGCCCAGAAGCAGGCCGCCGAGGCCGCCGCCGCCAAGGCCGCGGCCCAGGCCGCGTTCAACCAGAAGGTCGCCGCCGCCCAGGCCGCCCAGGCCCAGGCCGCCGCCGCCGCCCGCCACACGACCTCCGCCGGCAGCGGATCGTCGGGAGGGACCTCGTCGGGCGGGAATTCGTCGGGCGGGTCGTCAGGTGGCGGCTCGGCGACGGTCACGCCCACGGCACCCGCCCCCCCGCTGTCGCCGGGAGCCGCCGGCGCGGTGCAGGCCGCCGAGCGCGAGATCGGCGTCCCCTACGTCTGGGGCGGCACCACCCCGGCCGGATTCGACTGCTCGGGCCTGGTCATGTGGGCCTACGCCCAGGTCGGCATCAGCCTCCCCCACTACTCGGGGGCGCAGTTCGCCGACACCACGCACATCTCGATGGCCGACATCGAGCCGGGCGACCTCCTCTTCTACGGACCGGGCGGGGACGAGCACGTCGCCATGTACGTGGGCGGCGGCTCCATGATCGAAGCCCCCTACACCGGGGCCAGCGTCTGGATCACCGGCGTCCGCACGGACGGTCTGGCCGGCGTCGGCCGGGTGGTCTGAGCCCGGACGCTGCGCCCCTGCGGTCGACGGCCCTCCCCGGCCTCCGTCCGCAACCCCGGGGCAGCGCACCGCGACCCGACCCATGGCGTTCGGCCAACCGTCGGGACCTCCGGCAACCGCACGTCAGCTCCGCGATCTGGCCGCGCTGGTCGTGGCCGCCGGCCACTCCGGATTCCGTGACGCCCGGGGGCCCCTCGGCCTGACCCAGCGTCAGGCCGGCGGGAGGTTCACCAGGGACGAGGCCGACGGGTTGATCGCACGGCTCGAGGCCGAGGCCGAACGCTCGTCGGACGGATCCGGGGTCGACACCGATGACCGTCCCACGCAGGTGAGGCGCACGACCGACCCCGTCCGAGCGGTGCCCCGTCGGGCCCCGGACCGGACCGTGACCCTGGCCCGGCAGCTGCAGCGGGTGCCCGAACAGCTTCTGGTCGACGAATTGCGGCGGAGGGGCTGGGCCCTCATCCCTCCCACCCCGGACGGCTGACGCCGGCCCCGCCGGCGTGCCGCCGCCCGACGTCGGGGTCCGCTGCGCTCACCCCTGGTCGTGGGCAGCGAACTCCTTGGGTGGCATCTGACCGACCGTGCCGCCGGCACGCGGTCCGGGGGGCCGGGCGAACCGGAACGGGAGGGGCTCGCGGCCGGCCTGGATGACCAGCGCCTGCCCGGTGACCTCACCGGCGAGCAGGTCGAACACGGCGGAGGACACCGACTCGACGTCGATCAGCGGGAAGCCGCTCGACTCGAGCAGCTCGCGCATGTCGGCGATGAGCGGGGTGTCGACGATGCTCGGGCACACGGCGTTGACGGTGATCCCCTTGGCCGCCAGCTGCGGCTCCAACGAGCGCACCAGGCCGACGACGGCGTGCTTGGTGAGGCAGTAGACCGGGTCGGGCGAGAATCCGATGAGGCCGGCGAGCGACGCGGTGGCCACGATGGACCCGCCGCCACGGGCCTCCATGGCGGGCACCAGGGCACGCATCCCGAAGAACACCCCGTCCACGTTGACCCCGGTCGCCCGACGGTAGATCTCGTCGGTCACCGCGGTGAGGTCGGCCTCGCCGGTGGTGACCCCGGCGTTCAGGTGGGCGAGATCGACGCCCCCGAACCGCGTGGTCACGGCGGCCACGATGCCCGGCCACTCGTCGGAACGCCCCACGTCCGCCTGCAGGGCGAGGCCGTCGACCTCGGCCGCGACCGTCTCGGCCGACGCGCCGTCCAGGTCCACCACCGCCACCGACGCCCCGGCCGACGCCAGGCGGGCCACCGTCGACCGGCCGATCCCCGAGCCCCCGCCGGTCACCACCGCCACCTTGCCCGTCATCGACCCCATGGCGTCACCCGCGACCCTTCGCTCGGTCGGCGGCCGCCGTCTGCGGCACACCGGGACACGCGTCCCGGCGAGTGGGACCGTGCGCCGAAGCCACCCTACCGGCCCCCTGGGGCATACTGAGAGCCAGGCCGGAACCGGAGGCACCCTCCGGGACCGACCGCCGACCGACCATGCACCCCATTCCCGTCGCCTTCCACATCTGGTTCCTCGAGGTGCACACCTACGGGATCGGACTGGCCCTCACCTTCTGGTTCGGGCTCCGCTACACGGAGCGCCGGCTCCGGAACCGCGGCTACCCGTGGCAGTGGGTCACGGGGATGTTCGTGTGGGTCATCGTGGCCGCCATCCTCGGGGCCCGGGCCATGCAGGTCCTGTCCCACCTGTCCGAGTACACGGCCCATCCGGCCGACATCATCGCCGTGTGGCAGGGCGGGCTGTCCTCGTTCGGCGGCCTGATCGCCGCCGTGCCCGTCGCCATCGTGATCCAGCGCCGCCGCTGCCCGCAGCTTCCGGGTCTCCGCTTCGCCGACCTGATGGCGCCGGTGCTGATGGCGTGCTGGGGCATGGGCCGACTGCTCGGCCCCCAGCTGATGGTCGCCGGCGGCGGGGCCCGCACCGATGCCTGGTACGGCATGTACTACGCGGGCCAGGTGGGACGAAGGGTACCGGTGCCCATCTTCCAGGCCGTCTGCGACTTCGCCATCTTCGGGATCCTGCTGCTCGTCGAACGTCGGCTCAGCGCACGGGGACCGAGGGTCGCGTCCGACGGATCGACGCTCACCGCGGCGACCGCCCCGCTGCCACCCTCCGGCATCGTCATCGGTGTGGGCATGATCCTGTGGGGCATCGAACGGTTCCTCGACGAACAGCTGTGGCTGCACGGAACCGACGGTGCACTGGGGTCCTTCCTGGTGCAGCTGGCCGGCATCGCCCTGATCATCGCCGGCGGTGTCCTGCTCGCCACCCGCCTCGGCCCCTACCGGCGGTGGCGCGACGTCGCGACCGGACGTCGTGCTCCCGGACGACGCCGTCGACGGGTCCGCCCTACCCGGCGAGACCGCCGCCGCCGGGACCCCAGTGCCGCCGGTCGCCTAGGCTCGTGCCGATCGGTCGGCCGTCCGACGGCTGCCAGGGGAGGCGTCCATGGGACTGCGCATCGAGACGGTGACCATCGACGCTCTGGATCCCGAGGCGCTCGCCGTGTTCTGGAGCGCCGTCCTCGGTTGGGAGCGGCGGGTCGACGAGGACGGCGACGTCTGGATCGAGCCGTCCGACAACCACCCGGACGCCGGCACGGTCCGCCCGCTGCTCCTGGTGCGGGTCCCCGAGGGAAAGGCCGGCAAGAACCGGATCCACCTGGACCTGGTACCCGACGACCACGAACGCGAGGTCGAACGGCTCGAGGCACTCGGCGCCACCCGTCCCGACATCGGCCAGCGCGGCAACGAGTCCTGGGTGGTGCTGGCCGATCCCGAGGGCAACGAGTTCTGCGTCCTCGACGAGCCGGACCTGGACGGGGAGTGACCCGCCGGTCCCGTCCGACGCCGCGCCCGGCCTCCTCGTCCGGGGCCCGTCAGTCGGCGGTCTTCGCCCCCGCCTCCGCGGCGGCCTTGGCCTCGGCGGCCTTGCGGTAGGCCTCGAGCTGGTCCAACAGGGGCATCCGCTCCTGTCCCACCGTCGAGTCCAGGCGCTCGGCGATCTGCTCGGGCGTCCACCGGCCGTCGGCGTAGACGGCCCGCACCTCGCGGGGCTGGTTCCACACGGCGATCTTCGGCCCCACCGACGTGTAGACCTGACCGGTGACGTGCCTGGCCCGGTCGGACAGGAGGTACACGACCATCGGGGCCACGTCCTCGGGGTCGCCCATCTCGGCGAGGTCCATCGGGACGTTGGCCGACATGCGGGTGCGGGCGACGGGGGCGATGGCGTTGGCCGTGATCCCGTAACGGTGGAGTCCGGCCGCGGCCGACCGGACGAGCGACACGATCCCGCCCTTGGCTGCGGCGTAGTTGGCCTGGGCGACGCTCCCGGCGAAGGCCCCCGAGGTGAAGGCGACCAGCGACCCGCCGCCCTCCTGCTTGCGCATGACGGCCGAGGCGGCCCGGAAGACGGTGAAGTGGCCCTTCAGGTGCGTCTCGACGACCGCGTCCCACTCGTCCTCGGCCATGTTGAACAGCATCCGCTCCCGCAGGATCCCGGCCACGGCGACGATCCCGTCGATGCGGCCCCAGCGATCGACGCCCGCACCCACGATGCGCTCACCGCCGGCCAGCGTCGTCACGCTCTCGGCGACGGCGAGGGCCTCGCCCCCGGCCGCCTCGATCTCGGCGACGACGGCCTCGGCCACCTCGCTCTTCGGGTCCTCACCGGCCATCGACACCCCGATGTCCGCCACCACGACCCGCGCGCCCTCGGCCGCGGCGGCCAGGGCCACGGCCCGTCCGATGCCCCCACCGGCTCCGGTGATGGCGACGACCTTGCCGTCCAGGAATGCTGTCATCGTGTGCTGCTCCTCATGTTCGTCGTGGTGACGGAAGTCACGTTGCGTCGACGGCGGACCGGAACCCCGGCGAGGGCGTCGTCGGAGCGCGCGCCACCCGCGGGGAGGTTGACCACCTACTGGAACCTGTTCTAGCGTCCCCACCGGGTCGGCGCCACCCAGCTCCCCACCTCCGACGGCTCCCGGGCCGGACGACGGGACCGCGGTGGCGTACGCCCGCCGCTCCGGCGGCTCCGCAGCGACGACGACACGGGGGAATGCGACGACATGGGCGATCTCGGCTTCTGGGCACTGGCGCACGAGCAACCGGAGCACCTGGCACTGGTTGCGCCCGACGGCACCGAGTACACCTCGGGCGAACTGCTCGGCCGGACGAACCAGGTCGTGCACGGCCTACGCGGCATGAACCTCCAGCCCGGGGACGTGGTCGCCACCCTGCTGCCGAACGGTGTCGAGATGTTCGAGCTCTATCTGGCCGCGCTGCAGGCCGGCTGGTACCTGGTGCCGATCAA
This sequence comes from uncultured Acidimicrobiales bacterium, assembly GCA_963814655.1. GTDB lineage: Bacteria > Actinomycetota > Acidimicrobiia > Acidimicrobiales > RAAP-2 > Bog-756. The sequence goes on from CAWFDU010000003.1 coordinate 120,292, forward strand.
CCACCACCTGGTCGCCCCCGAGGTCGCCTACATCCTGACGGACTCCGGGGCCAAGGCGTTCGTCGCCCACGAACGGTTCGCCGACGTGGCCCTCGACGCCGCCGAGGAGGCGGAGCTGCCGTCGTCGATCTGCTTCGCCGTGGGCGACATCCCCGGCTTCGGTTCCTACGCCCGCATGCGCGACGCCCAGCCGACGACCGACCCCGAGGACCGCACCATCGGCGACGTCATGAACTACACCTCCGGCACGACCGGGAACCCCAAGGGTGTCTTCCGGAAGCTGAGCGGACTGTCGCCCGAGGAGGCCGCACTCGGCCAGTCGGGCATCCTCTTCCTGTTCGGCATCCAGCCCCAGGACGACAACGTCCACATCGTGGGCTCGCCGCTGTACCACACCGCGGTCATGCGCTTCTCGGGTGCCTCGATCCACCTGGGCCACACCATCGTGGTCATGGACAAGTGGCTGCCCGAGGAGATGCTCGGCCTCATCGAGAAGTACCGCGTCACCACCTCGCACATGGTGCCCACCCAGTTCCACCGGCTCCTGGCGCTGCCCGAGGAGACGCGTGCCCGCTACGACGTGTCGTCGCTCCGCCACATGATCCACGCCGCCGCCCCGTGCCCGGTCGACGTCAAGCACCGGATGATCGACTGGTGGGGCGACGCCATCGACGAGTACTACGCGGCGTCCGAGGGCGGCGGCACCCTGGTGACCGCCCAGGAGTGGCTCACCAAGCCGGGTACCGTCGGGCGGGCGTGGCCGATCTCCGAGATCGCCGTCTTCGACGACGAGGGCAACAGGATCGAGGAGCCGAACGTCATCGGCACCGTCTACATGTCCATGTCCACCGGAGACTTCGAATACCACAAGGACGAGCAGAAGACCAGGAGCAACCGCATCGGCAAGTTCTTCACCGTCGGCGACGTCGGCCTGATCGACGAGGACGGCTACCTCTTCCTGCGGGACCGCAAGATCGACATGATCATCTCCGGTGGCGCCAACATCTACCCGGCCGAGATCGAGAACGTGCTCCTCGGGCACCCGAAGGTCGGCGACGTGGCCGTGTTCGGCATCCCCCACGAGGACTGGGGCGAGGAGATCAAGGCGGTGGTCGAGCCGGCCGACGGCGTGGAGCCGTCCGACGAGCTGGCGGCCGAGATCCTCGAGTACTGCTCGACCCGTCTGGCCCGGTTCAAGACGCCGAAGTCGATCGACTTCACCGACGAGATGCCCCGGGACCCGAACGGAAAGCTCTACAAGCGCAAGCTCCGCGACCCGTACTGGGCGGGCCGCGAGAAGATCTGAGGCGCTCCGGGGTCGCGAGCCCGGCGGCTCAGTCCCGCGGCAACGCCCGGGTCCACCGGTGGTCGATGACGACCGCCCCGCCGAACTGCTGGACCCGGATCCGCCCGTCGCGCTCCCACCCCTGGCGACGGTAGAACCGGTCGGCCCGGGCGTTGGTGGACAGCATCCACAGCACGGCATCCCGGTAGCCGTCGTCGCGCAGCCGGGCCAGTCCGGTGTCGTGCACGGCGCGCCCCACGCCGGTGCCCCAGCACCCCGGGTCGAGGTAGATCGTGTGGAGCTGACCGGTCGACGGCGTCGTGTCGGCATCGTGCGCCGGACCCACGTGGGCGAAGCCGAGCACCCTCCCCTCGCGCTCGGCCATCACCACCCGCTCGGGCGACGACGGTCCGAGCACCCGGCGCCAGTGCCGGGTGCGCTGGGCCACCGAGAGCCCGTCGAGCACCGCACGGGGCAGGAGTCCCACGTAGGCGGCCCGCCACGAGTCGACGTGCACCCGGGCGACCGCCGGGGCGTCGTCGGCCGTGGCGTCCCGCACCCGTAGCCCGCCCGCCGACACCGGTCCTGCGCTCAGTCCCCGGCGGAGCGGTCTGCGCCGCCGGCCGATCCCTCCAGGGCGTCGATCCCCCGACGCATGGCGTCCAGGAGCCCGTCGTCGGGCCCGAGGGCGTTGGACTCGGCGATGGCCAGCATCTGGCGCGGCGGCACCTCGATGAACAACCCGTCGGCCTCCGCGGTCAGGACGTCGCCGTGGTACATGCCGGCCCAGATGCGGATCTTGCGCCCGTCGCGGTCGAGGAAGCGTGCCTCGAGCCGGAGGTCGGCACGCAACGGCGTGGGCTTCCGGTAGCGGATGGTGAGCGTGCCCGTCATGCCCGGATTGCCCGACACGATGCTGGCCGCCCCCAGGATCTCGTCGAAGGTGGCGGCGATCACGCCCCCGTGCACGCAATTGGGCGGGCCCTCGTAGGGATAGTCGAACCAGGCGTCGGCCCGGATCCCGGATGCTCCTCCGTCGGCGCCCTCCACCACCTCCAGCACGAGGGGCGGAGCGATGGGATTGAGTATCCCGGCGACGGGACTGGTCGGGAAGTACTCGACGGTCGACCGACCCGTGTCCGGTGGAAGGCGCGTCCGGCGTTCCGTGCCCGCGCCGGCGGCCAATTCGGCGACGATGCGTTCGACCGCCTCGGCGGCGGACTCGAGGGCGACGTCGTCGGGCGTGCCCGTCACCGTCATGGAGATGAGCGGTCGGAGCGCCTGGGCCAGTCGCAGCCGGGCGGTGTCGGGATGGTCGTCCGCGAACGGGAGGGGGCTGCCGCCCCCGGCCGGACCGGTCACGCTCGCCGGTAGACCGGTGGGCGCTTCTCGGCGAAGGCCTTCATGCCTTCGGCGGCGTCCTCGGACGCGAAGATCGGCCAGCCGATCTCCAGATCGGCCGCCAGCGCGTCGGCCTCCGACATGCCGTCGGTCGTGCGCAGCGACGTCTTGATGGCCTCGACGGCGAGGGGTCCGTTGGACCCGATCACGGCGGCGATCTCCAGGGCCTTGTCGAGGGCGGTGCCGTCGGGCACGACGTGGCCGATCAGCCCGACCTCCTTGGCCTCGGTGGCGCTCATGGAGCGGGCGGTCAGGAGGAGGTCCATCGCCACCGTGTAGGGGATCTGCCGAACCAGCCGGACCACCGAGCCACCCAGGGGGTAGAGCCCGCGCTTGGCCTCGAACAGCCCCAACACCGCGCTCTCCCCGGCCACCCGGATGTCCGTCCCCTGGAGGATCTCCGTCCCACCGGCCACGGCGTAGCCCTCGACGGCGGCGATCAGGGGCTTGCGCAGCTGATGGTGACGCAGGAGGGCCTTCCAGTGCAGGTCGGGGTCCGCGGCCATCCGGGCCGCCACCTCCTCGTTGCCGGGTCCCGACATGGACTTCAGGTCCATCCCCGAGCAGAAGGTCCCCCCGGCCCCCGTGAGGACGGCGCAGCGGATGTCGTCGTTCGCATCGATCTCGGTCCAGGCGTCGACCATGCCGACGAGCATCGGCCCCGACAGCGAATTCTTCGCCTCGGGGCGGTTCATCGTCACGACGGCCGTCGTGCCGACGACCTCGTAGCTCAGGTGCTCGGTCTCGATCATGGTGCTGCTCCCTTCGGGGTGGCGTCCTCCGCCGGTCCCCCTCGTGCGCCGCAGCGCTGCGGTGTGTCGCCGTGCCTCCCACGGGTGCCGGCGACGGTCAGAATCTAGAACGCATTCTACTTTCCGCGCCCGATGCCGGCGGATGCGTGCAGATCGGCGGTCAACCGGACACCGGTCCCGGGACCACGGACACCACCGGCGCGACCAGCGGAAGGCTCCCCGTCGACCCCTCGAACGGCGCGTCGCCGAACGCGAAGATGCCGCCGTCGGAGGCCGCCAGCCAGTAGCCGCCACCTGTGGGCGTGGCCGCGATCCCCACGATCGGTCGCACGAGCGGCCGGCCACCCATGGATCCGTGGAACAGTGCCGTGCCGAACGCGAAGACGCCGCCGTCCGAGGCCGCGAGCCAGTAGCCGGCGCCCCCGGACGCGGGCGAGGCGGTCATGCCGACGATGGGCGCGACCAGGGGCAGGGCGCCGGTGGAGCCTTCGAAGGGAGCGGACCCGAACGCGAAGACGCCGCCGTCGGACGCCACGAGCCAGTAGCCGTGGTCGTCCGGTCCGGCCGCCATGGCGACGACCGGACGGTTGAGGTGGAGCGCGCCGGTCGAGCCGGCGAACCCTGCGTCACCGAAGGCGAAGACGCCGCCGTCGGCGGCGACCAGCCAGTAGCCGCGGCCGTCGGGCGTCGGGGCCATCCCCACGACCGGCTGGTTCAGGTGGAGGGCGCCGGTCGAGCCGTAGAAGCCCGCGTCCCCGAAGGCGAAGACGCCGCCGTCGGCGGCGACCAGCCAGTAGCCGAGTCCGTCCGGGGTGGAGGCCATCCCGACCACCGGACGCGTCAGGTGGAGCGCGCCGGTCGAGCCGTAGAAGGCCGCCGAGCCGAAGGAGAAGACGCCGCCGTCGGAGGCGCCGACCCAGTAGCCGGGCGTCGGTGGCCGTGCCGCCGGCGGGCCGGGAAGCCCGGCCGGTCCGTCCAGCGCGAGGAGGCGATCGCTGTCGTCCGGGGACACGATCAGTCCGTCGGCCGCCGCCGGGGACGGGAACGAACTGGACGAGCCACCGGTGGGGAACGACTGCTCGGGTGCCCCCGTCGCCGGATCCAGGGCCCAGAGGTCGCCTCCCCCGATGGACCAGACCAGTCCGCCGGCCACGACGGGCGACCCGTGCGCCGGACTGGTGGTCCTCCACGAGGCGACCGGCGCGGCACCGGCCGTCGGCGTCACGGCCCGCAGCCCGTCCTGGCACGGGACGTACAACGTGCCGTTCCAGTCGGCGGAGCCGCCGTCGGGATCGGAGCCGCAGAATCCCGCGGTCGAGTGGAGCTGACCCCCGATGCCCCCGAGATGTGACCGGTCGAGCACGTAGGCGGTGCGGAGCTTGCCCACCTCGAACACCGTCCCGTCGGGCAGCAGCGCCGGTGACGTGGACCCCAGGTCGGCGTCGGTCTCGTTGTCGGTGTGCCAGGTCGAGGGCGTGAACGAGTCGAGCAGCTGGAGGGTCGGGCTCAGCTTGAGCACGCTGTCACTCTGGTCGCTGGCCGTGCTCGAGCTGTCGGCGCTGTTGCCCGTCGCCACCCAGAGGTCGCCCTGGGCATCGACGTCGGGCGCCGCACCTCCCATCCACACCGCACCCTGGCTGTCCCCCGGCCGGTCGGCCACCACGAACGTCGTCGGGGTCGACCCGTCCTCCGGCGCCGAGACCACCAGACCGTGGTACGGATCGCAGTCGCCGTCGTTGCCGCCGAAGCCGACGATCACCCGGCCGTCGGTGAGCGCCAGCGACGTCCGCTGGAGCTCGTGGGCCGGGGACGTGACCGAGGGCGGGTCGATCGCCTCGTTCAGGAGGACGGTGCCGGTGTACAGGTCGAGGCCGATGAGGCGGTGGGTGGCTTCGGTTCCGGACTGTTCCGCGGCCACGACGAAGATCTCGCTGCGAGCGGTGTCGATGACCGGCGTCGAGGTGATCCCCACCGGACTGATGTCGCCGCAGATCCCGCCGGGATAGGTCGACGGGTCGAACGGCGCCCCGAGATGACGCTGCCACAGGACCTCGCCGCTGTCGGCGGCGAGGGCGTAGACCGTGTCGTTCTCGGTGGCGGCGAACACCCGGCCGGTGTCGATGAGCGGCTGCCCGTAGACGTCGCCGTCGAGGACGGGCGACGTCCACGCCGTGCGGGCGGGGGTGAACGACGTTCCCGAGACGTCGACCCCGGTGCGCAGGCCGTTCTGGCCGAACGTGGTCCACGTCGAGGTGGGGGCGACCCGTGATGCGTCCGATCCGCCCGGTCCGGCGCCCCGGCCGGCGGCTCCGGAGGTCGACGCGCCCGAGCAGGCCGCGGCGGCGACCAGGGTGACGAGGAGCGTGAGCCGCAGTGCGGCCTTCGCCGGGATCCGGATCGGGAGGCGCATGCCTCTAGCCAATCACCGCGCGGAGGTGTCCCGGGCGCGTCCGGACCGGCCGACCCGGGAACGGCGTCCGTCGGTCCTCAGATCCGCTCGATGATGGTGCCGGTGGCGAGCGCCCCGCCACAGCACATCGTGATCAGGGCCAGGTTCGTGTCGGTGCGCTCGAGCTCGTGGAGGGCCGTGGTGATCAGTCGCGCGCCGGTGGACCCGACCGGGTGGCCGAGGGCGATGGCGCCGCCGTTCACGTTCACCTTGTCCCAGTCGACCTCGTGCACCTTGCCCCACGACATGACGACCGAGGCGAAGGCCTCGTTGACCTCGAAGAGGTCGATGTCCGCCATGGTCATCCCGGCCTTCCTCAGCACGTCCGACGTGGCGGCGATGGGGCCGTCGAGGTGGTAGTAGGGGTCGGATCCGACGAGGGTCTGGGCCACGATGCGGGCCCGGGGTCGGAGACCGGACTCGCCGGCTCGCTCCTGGGACATCCAGAGCACGGCGGCGGCGCCGTCGGAGATCTGCGAACTGTTGCCGGCCGTGTGCATCCCGTCGGGCAGGACCGGCTTGAGGCCGGCCAGCCCCTCCGCCGTCGTCTCCCGGGGGCCCTGGTCGCGGCTGATCAGGCCGACCTCACCGGTCGGGCCCTCGGCGCCCATGACCGGTGCCTCGACCGGGACGATCTCCCGGTCGAACCGACCTTCGGCCACGGCCACGGCCGCCTTGCGCTGACTCTCCAGACCCAGCCAGTCGACATCGGCGCGGGTGATGCCGTACTTCTGGGCGATCCGCTCGGCCGCGCCGAACTGGTCGGGCATGTCCCACGGGAAGTCGTCGGGGCGCGAGCGGCCGGGGCCGTTGAAGGCGTTCGCCCCGAGCCCGACGCGGCTCATGGCCTCGACACCGCAGGCGATGCCCGCGTGGATGGCGTCGGCACTGATCAGGTTGGCGATGAAGTTGTTCGCCTGCTGGGCCGAACCGCACTGGCAGTCGACGGTGGTCGCCGCCACCTCGTAGGGCATGCCCTGGCTCAGCCAGGCGGTCCGGGTGACGTTGGAGGCCTGTTCGCCGGCCTGGGTCACGCACCCGCCCACGATCTGCTCCACCGCTCCCGGGTCGATGCCGGCCTTCTTCACCAGCTCGACCTGGGCGGTGCCCAGCAGTTCGGCGGCGTGGAAGCCCGAGAGCCACCCGTTGCGCTTCCCGATCGGCGTGCGGACGGCTTCGACGATCACCGGCTGGGCCATGGAGGATCCCCCTGTTGTGCGTTCTGGTGGTTGGCGTGGTGCTACGACTGGCGTCGGGCCGGCAACGTCGCCCGGATCCCGGCGGCAGCAGTATAGAACCGGTTCTAGATGGCGACGGCCGGACCGGGGGACGCCGCGGACGGGACGGCCCGGGGCGGCGTCCGGGGTCCGCTCCGGTCCGGCTAGGATAGTTGCGTACACAATCACTCCGGTCCGCTCCCGCGGGTCGCCGTCCGCAAGGAGCCGACGTGTCCCAGCCCCTCCTCCAGATCATCGTCGGGAGCACCCGGCCCGGCCGGGTCGGGCTGCCGGTGGCGCAGTGGTTCGACGGCGTCGCCCGGGCCGAGGGCGCATTCGAGGTGGAGCTGGTCGACCTGGCCGACGTCGCACTCCCCCTGTTCGACGAGCCGGGCCACCCGATGGCGGGCCGGTACCTCCACCCGCACACGGTGGCCTGGAGCGCGTCCGTCGCCCGGGCCGACGCCTTCGTGTTCGTGGTGCCCGAGTACAACCACAGCTACAACGCCGCCATCAAGAACGCACTCGACTACCTGCACGTCGAGTGGAACTACAAGCCCGTCGGTTTCGTGAGCTACGGCGGCGTGGCCGCCGGGACCCGGGCGATGACGGCACTCAAGCCCGTCGTGGCCGCCCTGCGCATGACGCCGGTGACCGAGGCCGTCAACATCCCGTTCGTCGCCCAGTTCCTGGACGACGAGGGACGGTTCGTGCCGAACGACGTCCTGGCCATGGGCGCCGCCGGCATGCTGGCCGAACTGTCCAGGATGGAGTCCGCCCTGCGCCCGCTGCGCCCGCTGCCGGCGCCCGTCGCCTGAGCGGACCGCCACCGCCGTGGCGATCCCGGGGACCTCCGGAGGGTGCGGTACTGTGCCCCCCGGGGGGGGGTGCCACGCCCGGTCCGCCGGGTGCGACACCCGTCACGGCCGGGCGGGCCCCGGTGGGTCAACGAGGGAGGATCCGTTGAGATCGTCGAACCAGCCGGCGGGCACCGGCGTGACCGCCACCGGACGGTCCTGACCGTGGTCCGCCCGTCCAGACCCGGAACGGACGCCGTCGACCTCACCGTCGTGGCCGTGCCCGGGTACGTCGCGGCGATGGGCCTCGAGTACTGGGCCCAACGGCGTCGCCTGGCACGGGGCGGTGCGTCCTCGGCGGGCGACTACGAGCGCCGCGACACGCTGGCCAGCCTGTCCATGGGTGCCCTCAGCCTCCTGGCCCCGTTCGTGGTCCCGAACCTGCTGCGGCCGATCACCCCGGGGCGGGGCCGCTTCGCCAGGGTGGCCGTGGGTACCGCCGTCGCCGCCGCCGCGGTGACGACGGTGGCCGACGTGGTCGCCCGCCGTGCCGAGCGCCGCGCCGACTCGGCAGAGGCCGGTGCGCCGGCGTCGGCGTCGGCGTCGGCGTCGGACCGTGCATCCACCGCCAGGAAGGTGGCCGCGGTCGGCGCCGTGGCCGCGGTGGCCGTGGGTGGGGTGGCGATCACCAGCGCATGGGCGACGGCGACCACGCCGGAACGCCTGTGGGAGCGACGCATCGTCCCGTCGCTGGGCTCCGGCCCGACGGCGCTGGCCGCCGCCATCCTGGGGTGGGACTTCATCTACTACTGGAACCACCGGTTCATGCACACCAGCCGCTACATGTGGGCCGTCCACGAGGTGCACCACTCGAGCGAGCGCTACAACCTGTCGACCGCACTCCGCCAGCCGGTGGCCGACGCGCTCGGCACGATGCTCCCCTACGGCCTCCTGTGCCTGTTCGGTGTGCCGCCCGAGGCGGTGGCCACGGCGCGCGGCATCAACCTCATCTACCAGTTCTGGATCCACACCGAGGCCATCGACCGTATCGGCCGGGCCGAACGAGCCTTCAACTCGCCGTCCCACCACCGGGTCCACCACGGGTCGAACCGCCGGTACCTCGACCGGAACCACGGGGGCATCCTCATCGTCTGGGACCGGATGTTCGGCACGTTCGAACCCGAGGACGAGCGCGTCGTCTACGGACTCACCACCAACATCGACTCGTTCAACCCCGCGGTCATCGCCTCCCACGAGTACGTCGACCTCGCCCGGGACATCGCCTCGTCGTCGGGGTGGGTCGAACGGCTCTCCCACGTCCTGCGGGGCCCGGGGTGGTCCATGCGCCGGCGGGCGGCCCGGACGGCGACCGTCACCACGGTCCCCGCCGGGGTGCGGGCCGCCTGACCACGGTTCCGGCCCGGTGCGGGCCACGGGGACCGCTCGGCGGCACCGGTCCCCGGACGTCGCGTCATCCGGGTCGACCCACGGACAGCCGGAAGGGCACGTCCTTGTCCGTCCGGGGCTCCACGGGGAGGCCCAGGACCCGCTCCCCCAGCGAATTCCTCTGGATGTTGTCGGTGCCGCCCCCCAACTTCGGCATCCACTGGTTGAGGAACGCGGTCTGCCAGGCACCGCGGTCGGGGGCGTCGTCACCGGAGAGCATCCCGTCGGCGCCCTCGATGGCCAGCAGCAGGTCCCCGGTCAGGCTCATGTGCTCGGACACGAACAGCTTGGTGGTGGCCGCCTCGGGTCCGGGGACGCGGCCGTGCGACAGCGCCGTCTGGATCCTCAGGTTCATGAACCGGAGCAGTTCGGTCCGCGTGTAGAAGGCGGCCAGGCCCTGGCGGATCACCGGGTCGTCGACCCGGCCGCAGGAGCGGGCCAGGTCGACCACCTGGGCCAGCGTCGTTCCCCGTCCGTAGCCGCCGATCAGGGCGCGCTCGTTGGCCAGGGTCGTGTGGGCGACGGCCCATCCCCCGTCGACCGCGCCGACGACGTTGTCGACGGGGACGTACACCTCGTTCAGGAACACCTCGTTGAAGTGGGCGTGCCCGGTGATCTGCCGGAGCGGGCGCACCTCGATGCCCGGTGTCCTCATGTCCACCAGGAAGTAGGTGATGCCCCGGTGCTTCGGCACGTCCGGATCGGTCCGGGCCAGCAGGATGGCCCAGTCGCTGTGCTGGGCGCCTGACGTCCACACCTTCTGCCCGTCGACCACGAACCGGTCCCCGTCGCGCACGGCCCTGGTGGTCAGGCCGGCGAGGTCGGAGCCGGCGTCGGGCTCCGAGAAGAGCTGGCACCACACCTCCTCGCCCCGGAGCATGGCTCCCAGGTAGCGGTGCTTCTGCGCCTCGGTCCCGTGGGCGATCAACGTGGGCCCGCACATGCCGATCCCCACCGAGAACACCCCGACCGACACGTCGAACGCCGCCACCTCCTGGTTGAAGATGGCCTGGCGCCAGGCCGTGTCACCCCGCCCCCCGTACTCGACGGGCCAGGTGATCGCCCCCCATCCGCCCTGGTAGAGCGTGTGCTGCCAGGCGCGGCACCGGTGCACGTAGTCGGGGTGCTGGTGGTCGAGCGACCAGTCGCCCATGCCCCGCCGGGGTTCGGCGTGGTCCGCGAGCCAGGCGCGCACCTCCGCTCGGAACGCGGTGTCCTCGGGGCTGTCGTCGAAGTTCATCGGTCGGGGTCCGTCCTCGGTCGCTCGGGCGGTCGGTCCGTCGGTCGGACCTGAGGGCCGGAGCGACGGACCGGGACCCCCGCCGGCCATCTTGCCACCGCACGGCGGCACCGCATCCGGACCGCCCCGGCGGCGCCGGACCGCCCGCGGGCCCCTCCAGGGATCACGTGTGCGCCGGTGGACTGCACGCCTGGTCCCCGCCGGGAAGACTGCATGCGCCGAAGGGTGCCACCGCGCCACCCGGCACCGCACGTCAGGAGGAGCGCCCCATGCACTACCGCACCATCCGCTTCGAGGTCGCCGACGGCGTGGCCCTGATCACGCTCGACCGGCCCGAGGTGCGCAACGCCTTCGGCGACGGCATGGGTGACGAGCTCGACCACACGCTCGCCAGGTGCGACGCCGACGACGCCGTGCGCGCCGTGGTCGTCACGGGCACGCCGCCCGCCTTCTGCTCCGGGGCCGACCTGACCGAGGGCGCGGACACCTTCGCCGCCCGAGACGACGTCGGCTTCAGCGCAGGCGGGCTCGCCGTGCCACCGTGGCGGGTGCGCAAGCTGGTCATCGCCGCCGTCAACGGCCACGCCGTGGGGCTCGGGTTCACCCTGACCCTGCAGTGCGACATCCGGATCATGGCCGCGGACGCCACCTACGGGATCGTCCAGGTGCGCCGGGGGGTCATGGGGGACGCGTACTCCCACTGGACGCTCCCGAGGATCGTCGGACAGTCGGCCGCCGCCGAGATCCTCCTGACGGGCCGCACGTTCGACGGGCACGACATGCGGGAGCTGGGCGTGTGCCGGTCGGTCCTGCCCAACGACGAGGTGCTGGCCGCCTCCCTCGCCCTCGCCCGCGACGTCGCCGACGCCGCCGCACCGCTGTCCGTGGCGGCCAGCAAGGGACTGCTGTGGGACACGTGGGGTCGGACCCGTTCCGAGGTCGAGCGACGCGAGACCTCCCTCCACCACGAGCTGATGGCCCACCCCGACGCACGCGAGGGCGTCCTGGCCTTCCTCGAACGCCGACCGGCCCGGTGGACGGGCTCGGTGTCCGGTCAGCGTCCGACCTGGCCCGAGGGCTGACCGACGGTGTCCCCCGCCCGACGGGCGGGCGGCCGGGCCCACGCCTAGGGTGGCTCCGGCGCAGCGGCCGCCGGAGTCGCGAGGCAGACCCACCAGAGAGGATCCCGTGCCCAGCTCGGACATCGCAGCACTCCTCGGCGGGCTGACCCTCGAGGAGAAGGTCTCCCTGCTCTCCGGCTCCGACTTCTGGCACACCCGGGCCGTCGACCGACTGGGCATCCCTTCGGTCATGGTGACCGACGGACCCCACGGGCTGCGCAAGCAGCCCGGGCCGGGGGACCACGTCGGAGCCGGCGACAGCGTGCCGGCCACGTGCTTCCCGACGGCGGCGGCCCTCGGCTCGTCCTTCGACGTGGACCTCGTGCGACTGGTGGGCGAGGCCATCGGGGAGGAGGCACGGGCCCAGGGCGTCGCCGTGGTGCTCGGCCCCGGCATCAACATCAAGCGCACCCCGCTGTGCGGTCGCAACTTCGAGTACCTGTCCGAGGACCCGCTCGTGTCCGGCGTCCTCGGCTCCGCCCTGGTGGAGGGTCTCCAGAGCCGCGGCGTCGGGGCGTCGCTCAAGCACTTCGCCGTCAACAACCAGGAGACCGACCGGCTCCGCATCAGCGCCGAGGTCGACGAGCGGACGCTGCGGGAGCTCTACCTGGCCGGATTCGAGCACGTCGTGCGCACGGCCGCGCCGTGGACGGTGATGTGCAGCTACAACCGGATCAACGGGGTGTACGCCTCGCAGGACCCGTGGCTGCTCACCGAGGTCCTGCGCCACGAGTGGGGCTTCGACGGGGTGGTCCTGTCGGACTGGGGCGCGGTCGACGATCCGGTGGCGGCGGTGGCGGCCGGACTCGATCTCGAGATGCCGTCCTCCCACGGTGCGGGACCGAAACGGGTCCAGGCCGCGGTGGAGGCGGGGACGATCGACCCGGCCGTGGTCGACCGCGCCGTGGAGCGGCTGCTGCGGCTGGTCGGTCGCACACCCGCCGACGCCGTCGACCCGACCGGGGGCACCGGTCCGGCGGACGTCGACACCCACCACGCCCTGGCCCGCCGGGTCGCCGGCGACTGCGCCGTCCTGCTGAAGAACGACGGGCCCCTCCTCCCGCTGTCCCCCGACCTCCGCCACGTCGCCGTGGTCGGCGAGTTCGCCCGCAGCCCCCGCTTCCAGGGGGCGGGCAGTTCGAAGGTCAACCCCACCCGGGTCGACGACGCGCTCGGGACGCTGCGGGCACGGCTGGGCGAACGGGTGCGGGTCGACTTCGCCCCGGGATTCGGGGTGGACGACGACGGGGCCGACCCCGAGGTGCTGCGGGACGAGGCCGTCGGTGTCGCGGCCGCGGCCGAACTGGTCCTGGTCTTCCTCGGGCTGCCGCCGAGCTTCGAGTCGGAAGGGTTCGACCGGGTGCACATCGACCTCCCCGACGAGCAGGTCGACCTGCTCGAGGCGGTGGCCGCCGTCAACGACCGGGTGGTGGTCGTGCTCGCCAACGGTGCGGTGGTGACGACGGCCCCGTGGGCGCACCGTGCCCGTGCGATCCTCGAGGGGTGGCTCGGGGGCCAGGCGGGCGGTGCCGCCGTCGTCGACGTGCTGGTGGGAGACGTGGTTCCGTCGGGCCGGCTGGCCGAGACCATCCCGCTCCGGCTGGCCGACACACCGGCCTACCCGACGTTCCCCGGCCGGGACGGCGAGGTCGTCTACGGCGAAGGGGTCTTCGTCGGCTACCGCTACTACGACCTCGTCGACCGGCAGGTGGGCTACCCGTTCGGGCACGGGCTCTCCTACACGACCTTCGCCTACACCGACCTCGAGGTGGACGTCCTCGATCCTGCCGCGCCGTCGGAGGACTGGCGGGGCGCGGGGCGCCTGGCGGTACGGGTGCGGGTGACGAACACCGGGGAGCGGGCCGGCAAGGAGGTCGTCCAGCTGTACCTCGGCTCCCCCGACACCCCGGCACCGCGGACCGTCCGGGAGCTCCGGGGGTTCACCAAGATCCGCCTCGCCCCCGGTGAGTCCGCGGTCGTGCCGTTCCGCCTGTCGGAGCGGGACCTGTCCCAGTGGTCGACCCGGGCGCACGGCTGGGTCCTCGAGCCCGGCGCCTTCGAGGTGTCCGTGGGGGCGTCGTGCCGGGACATCCGGGTGTCCACCACCGTGGAGGTCCGGGGACCCCGCCCGCCGCTCCCGCTCGGGCGCCACAGCACGCTCGCCGAGTGGCTGGACCACCCGGTCGGCCACGGTCTCGTGGTGGACGCGCTCCGCGACGGTCCCGGCGGCGACCTCACCCCCCTGCTGGCCGATGCGGACACCCTGCGGATGATCGGGTCGTTCCCCCTGACCCGCCTGGCCACCATGCTGGGTGACCTGATGGGAGACCAGCTGGTGGACCGGCTGGTGGACGGCCTCGCCACCGGCTCCGGTCCCCCTGCCGGCTGACCCCGTCCGGTCCTCAGGTCGCGTCCCTCGGGGGCCGGTACACCGCCAGCAGCTGGAGTGCGGCCCCGCCGATCCCCACTCCGGCGGCGACCACCAGCCCGACCCACGGCTTGAACGTCCAGATCTTCGAGCGCGTGGTCCAGGGACCACCGCCCCGAGCCGAGTCCCCCGAGCGCGATCGCCGTCAGGGCGATCACCAGGCAGTACTCGATCCCCTGTCCGGCATTGAAGACGAAGAACCCGTTCTTGCGGTGGACGGTCACGATGGCGACGACCATGAGCGCCACCAGGCCGGCACAGGCCAGCGGGGTGACGAGGCCCAGGATCAGCAGCACGCCGCTTCCCACTTCGGTGATGGCGGCCGCCCAGGCGTTGAGGATCCCGGGCTTCATGCCGATCGACTCGAACCACCGCGCGGTGCCCGGGATGCGGCCTCCGCCGAACAGCTTGTTCATGCCGTGGGCCAGGATCATGCCCCCGAGCGTGAGGCGCAGGATGAGCACGGCGATGCTCCACGTCGCTCCGACGTGGACGGTGGTGGCCAGAGTCGTCATGACGTCCTCCCGGTCTCAGCCAACCTTGGTGAGGGTGTTGGCGTCGGTGTGGTGGAACGGTCCGTCCATCTCCTTCATCTGCAGGACCGTGTCCTCCCTGTACGACCAGGTGCCGTCACCGGTGGTGACGGTGACCTCGTACGAGAGCGTGCTGGCGTTCTGGGCCAGGTAGCCGTTCTCCCCGATGGCGTAGAGCTCGCCCCCCTTGGCCGCCGTCAAGGTGAACTCGGTGGCGTCCGCCGACGCCGTGCCCCCGGCGAGCACGGTGATGCCGCGGGGCACCACGAAGCCGCGCAGGACCTCGCCGGTCGCCGCGTCCCAGAGCCAGTAGCCGACCTCGGTGTGGAAGGGGTTGTCCTCGTCCCCGCGCCACATGGCCGTCCTGTAGTCGAGGCCGTAGAGGTGCTGACTGCCGTTGTCCACCGGGCCGAAGGGCTTCATCGTCACCTTCTCCAGGTAGGGCGTGCCGAGGACCTTGCCCTCCGCATGGGAGAACGCCGTGTCGAGTCCCCCCTTGTCGCTCTCCCACTCGCCGATCAGTGCCCCGAGGGGGCCCCACTCGTTCGCCATTGTCTGCTCCTTGCTGTGTTGTCCGGTTCTCGGATGGTCGGGTAGTCGGTTGCTTCGCTCGGCGCGCGGCCCACCGGGGCGGCGCCCCGGCTCATGGTCCGGCGGGCGCTCGCTGGCAGTTCGGGCAGGTCCCCCAGTAGATGACCTCGGCCTCGTCGACGCGGTAGCCGTCGGTGGACGACGGGTGGAGGCACGGCGCCGAGCCGACGGCGCAGTCGACGTCGGTCACCGCGCCGCACTGCCGGCAGACGGCGTGGTGGTGGTTGTCCGCCACCCGGGCCTCGAAGAGCGCGGCACTGCGCGCCGGCTCGATCCGCCGGGCCAGACCGTGCCGGCACAGTGATCCGAGCGCGTCGTACACGGCCTGGGTGGAGACGGCGCCCAGCTGCGCCCGCGCCTCCTCGAGGACCTGTTCCGCGGTCAGGTGCACCCGACCCGACCGCAGCGTCCCGAGGACGGCGAGGCGCTGCGCGGTGACGCGGAGTCCCGCCGTCTCGAGCGCCCGTCGGTTGTCGGTGGCTGTCTCCATAGTTACCTGAACGATTCTAATGAAGGAACGATTCCATTGTCCAGTGCCGCGTCGCCGTCGGCGAGGCAGACTAACCGGGTCCCGGACGTCCGGGCCGCGTCCGCGTTGCCGGTCCCCGGGTGGACCGGACCCCTCCGCCCGCCCGAGGGTCGGGGCCGGGCCGGGCCGCGTCGGCCGGACCCCGGGGAGCGGGGTCCAGGCGTCACGGTCAGCCGTCGTGCCGGACGTCACCCCAGAACGACCGCCAGGTTCCGTGGGGGCCCGTGCAGATCCAGATGCCCGTTCCGTCCTCGTCGTTGTCGACGTCCTCGGGACTGTGGACGGTCGCGGCACGCCGGCACCGGTCGAAGTGGATGCGGGGCGAGCCGACGTCCCCCACGTCGACGACCACCCGGTCGGGTGCCGTCCCCGGGCCCCGGTGCCCGTAGGTGTTGTGGCCGGAGATCGGGTCGGGAAGTCCCTCGGCGGGCCCGTACAGGGCGACCGCCCCCGCTCCGCCGTAATTGGAGGTGAAGACCGAGGCGTGCGCCCGCTCGGCCGGGGGCAGCCGGCGGTGGACCGCGGCCACGGTACGGACGTCCGGGTAGGACGGCGAAGACGTACACCACGACGGACCCGGCCACCACGGCGGCGAATCGCAGGTCCCGTCGCCTGGCCAACCGGATGACGCCGACGACCACGAGCGGGGCCACGAGGAGCCCGGCGAGGGCGAACTGCGTGGGGACGAACGCCAGGTGGTCACGCAGTCCGGAGTGCTCCGCCCGGAGGGACCGGGTCATGGCGACGGTGGGCATGCCGTTGGCGATCTGCCAGACCACGTTGGGACTCCACAGCACGGTGGCGATGGCCGCACCCCCCCACGGCCACCACGTCGCCAGCACCGCCCGGCGCGACGTGACCACCAGTCCGAGGGCGAGGGCCACCGGCAGCAGGAGGACCAGGTCCTCGTGCTCGAGACCGATGCCGGCGACCACGCCGGCCGCGAACCAGCACCGGGGTCGGTGCCGCAGCACGGCCTCCAGGACGAGCCACACGGTGAAGGTCCAGGTGCAGAGGTCGTAGATCGTGGTGCCCGCCAGACGGGCCGAGCCGAGCACGACCGGCGAGCACGCCTCGGCCACCGCCGCCAGGAGCGGGGCGAACCGCCTGCCTCCGAGCGAGGCCGCCGTCAGGGCGGTGCCGACGACGACGGCACCGCCGGCCAGCGCCGGAAGCACCCGGACCGGTCCCGAGCAGACCGGTTCCCGGACGGTCCAGCAGGGGAGCGAGCGCCCGCCGCTCCCCGTCCGGGCCGGCGAGGACGTCCGGGACGGCGACGTCGGTGGGCACGAAGATGTCGTCCGGACCCTCAGGTCGTCTTGGCGATGACGTTCTTGGAGAACTCCGAGGTGTCGCCCTGGGTGTCGGTGGCGTCGACGGTGACCGCCAGCCCGCCGATGCCGGTGACGGTGACGGTGACGGTGAAGTTCCCCGAACCGTCGGCCACCGCCGACCCGAGGTAGGTCTCACCCTCGCCGTAGGCCAGGATGCTCCCCCCGGTCACGGTGCGGTCCGACAGGTAGGCCTCGACGGTGCAGCCGGCGCACGTGGTGCCCGTGACGGAGGTCGGGTGGGCCGCGGTGATGACCGGAATCTGGATGTCGTCCGCCACGGCGGCCGATCCGATCCCGTTCATGTTGATGACGTTGTACGGGTACAGGTCGATCCCGAGGGCGGTGTTCCCGTAGATCGAGTTCTGGGTGATGGTGTTGTCGATGGTCGACGCCTGGCTGGAGTCGGGTGGCTGGGTGCCGGTGGCCTGGATCTGGACGCCGTCCTTGGAGTTGGTCATGACGTTGCCCGGGCCGATGACGTTGGCGTAGGCACCGTGCTGGATCTGGATGCTGTAGTTCGGGTCCGGGGCCGGGCCGCCGTCGGCCGTCAGGCCGAACGTGTTGTCGGCCACGGTGTCGTGCTGCTGGCCCTTGTCGATCTCCATGCCGCCGTACCCGCTGTTGCCGATGACGTTGTCCTCCACGGTGGCGTACCCGGGGGCCGGCGCGCACGGGGCGGGACACGAGTAGGTCCCCTCGAGGCGGACGCCCCACTGGTGGTTCTCGGCGTAGGCGGGGGCGTTGTCGCCGGTGGCGTCCATGCCGACCCAGTTGCCGATCACCTGGTTGTACTTGTTGTCGGGGCCGTGGGAGATCTCGATGCCGTCGCCCCCGTTGCCCGACACCAGGTTGCGGTCGCCCGGGGCCAGGCCGCCCACCAGGTTCGAGTCCGCCCCGTAGTCGATGTGGATCCCGTGCCAGACGTTCTCCAGGTCGGCGGTGGCCGACGGGTTGAGGCCGACGATGTTGTTCTGGATCGTGTTGTCATCCGCCCCCAGGTAGGAGATGTTGATCCCGTAGTGGCCGCACCCCGAGACGACGTTGCGGTTGGCGTCGCCCGGCTCGCCGATGGCGTTGTGGGACGACGCCTGGTAGATGAAGAGGCCCATCACCGCGCTGTTGTTCACCGTGGCCCGGAAGGTGCCCGCCGCGTTGGTGCACAGGAAGTTGCCGACGATCTGGTTGTAGTTGGTCGTCGACCCGTAGATCCAGATGGCCCGGCGGAAGTTGAACATCGACAGCCCGGCGATCAGGTTGGAGCCCTGGGACACGTGGAGCCCGTCGATGCCCGTCTCGCCCAGGCCCTCGAGCTGGACCTGGAGCACGGCGTTGTCGGCCTGGTCGAGGGTGTTGGGGCTCGACCCGGGCTGCGAGTAGCCGTTGATGGTGATGCCGGCCGGGTCGGCCAGCGGCGGCAGGGTGGTCGCCGGGGTGATGGTGAAGGGACCGGTGCCGGGGAAGTCGAAGTCGATGACCACCGGGACCTTCAACGCGTTGGCGTCGGCCAGCGCGGCCCGCAGCGTGCACGTGCCGGTGGCCGTGGTGCAGGTCGCGGCCGGCCCCGACTGCGGCGCGTCGCCCGTGTCGTTGACCGTGAACACGACGGTGCTGGCCGCACCGGCGCTCGGGGCCCCGACCACCGGGACCAGGCCCACGACCACCAGGCCGAGCACACCCAAGGCCGTCCACAGCGGCCCCCGCCGGCGGCGCATGCCCCGGCGCCCGTGCCCTCGGGAGTCCGTGCTGTCGCGACCGGCTCGCAGCACCATGGTCCGACCGTCCTTTCGCCCCGGGGTCCGCAGCACCGGCTGCCCAGTCGAGAGGTCCGCGTCGCCCGATCAGGAGGTGGCGCCCGACACCCGCTGCTTCACCCGATTCCCCGTGGCAAACGGTACCAAAGGACCCCGGGATCTGCACCCGGTCCAGGGCCCCGGGTCGACGAGGTCACCCACGGGGTGACGACGCCGACGGGCGGTGGGTCACCGCGACGGTCCGTCGAGGGGCTCCCTGACGCCCGGCTGGCCGGCGGCTGCGGTCCGGGGCTCGGGCACCTGCCTCACCACGAGCGGGAACTCCACCCGACCGTGGTCGAAGGCGCCCGCGACCTGGACCGGCGACACCTCGGGCGGCGTGATCCTCGGAGGTTCGTGCCCGTCGTGCATCGACTCCAGGGAGCGCCCCGCCGGCTCGGGTAGGACCTTCGTCATGACGAAGCCGAGGACCGCGGCGGTGCCGGCGATGGCCAGCATGCCCCGCAGGCCGAACTGCTTCTGCAGCTGGGGGACGAGGAAGACCCCGACGAACGCGCCGAGCTTCCCGACCCCGGCGGCGATTCCGTGCCCGGTGGTCCGCATGCGCACCGGGAAGACCTCGGAGGGCAGCACGAACGTGGTCATGTTCGGACCGAATTGGACGAAGAAGTAGCTCACCCCGAAGATCAGGAGGAAGGGCACCACCATGGTCGTCAGGTGGGCGAACGCCGCCAGGGTCAGGAAGGCCAGCGCCATCGCCCCGAACCCGATGAACTGCAGGCGCCGGTGTCCGATCCGGTCCATGGCCACCACCGCCAGCAGGTAGCCGGGCACGGCGAAGAGGACGAACAGACCGAGCGTCCACAGCAGCTTCGTCTCGAGCGTCGCGTGGGGGACACCTCCTTCAGGATCGCCGGGAGGGACAGGGTGTTCCCGTAGTAGGCGTAGTCGAAGAGGAACCACGATCCCGCGGTGCCGAGGAGCAGCACCAGCATCCGACGGCTCCGGAGGAACGCGCCCACGCCCATCGGAGCGGCTGTCGGGCTGGCGGCGGCCGTGGACCCGACCACGCCACCGGAGAACGCCGCCAGGTCCTCGCCCGCCTGATCGGCCTTCCCCTGGACCTGGGCCTTGAACCGGGGCGACTCCGGCATCGTGGAGCGAAGGTAGATGACGCAGGCCGCCGGCAGGGCGCCGAGGCCCAGCATGCAGTCTCCAGGCCAGGTCATGGCTCATACCCGACTCGAGCAGGGCGAGCCCGACCAGCGGACCGACGATCAGTCCGAGGGCCTGCATCGAGAACACCATGCCGACGAGGCGACCGCGGTCGTTCCGGTTGGAGTACTCGCTCATCAGCACCGCCGAGACCGGGTAGTCGCCACCGATGCCCAGGCCCAGCACGAACCGGGCCACGACCAGCCAGGCGAAACCCGGCGCGACCGCGGAGGCGATCGCGCCGATCATCATGATGACGGCGACCCCGAGGTACACCGACTTCCGGCCCAGGACGTCGGCGATCCTCCCGAACACGATCGCCCCGATGAACGCCCCCAGGATGGCAGACCCGGTCACCCAACTGGTCTCGACCGTCGACAGGTGCCACTGGGTGGCGACGATGGTGGCGACGGTACCGATGACGAAGAGGTCGTAGGCGTCGGTGAAGAACCCGACACCCGAGACGACGACGGTGCGGCGGTGGAACCCGCTCCGCGGTGCGTCGTCCAGGGCGTGGCTGACGGAGAGGGGGCCCGCGGCGGATGCCCCGTCGCCCGGCGAATTCGTGCTCGAAGTCATCGGCCATCACTGTGGTGGGTCAAGGTGGACGTAAGGTAAAGGCAAGGCAAACAACACGTGAACAAATGGGACTTTCGACACATGGGTGGCGAAAGTCCACGTCGTGGGTAATCTTCCGGTGACATGCATCTGACCGCCTCGGGCCCGGCCGCCATCGACCAGAAGGTCATCCAGCTCTTCGCTCTCGTCTCCGAGGCCCTGTCCCGTGCCACCCACGCCCTCCTGAGCGGTGACGTCGTGCTCGGCCAGTCGGTCATCGACGGCGACCAGGAGGTCGACACCCTCACCTCCGACGTGGAGCTCCTGATCTGGCAGGAGCTCCAGGAGCGCCCCGTCCAGGGGAGGGAGCTGCGGTACCTGGTCGGGCTCCTCCTGATCATCCCCGAACTCGAACGCAGCGCCGACCTGGCCGAGCACGTCGCCCAACGGGCCGTGGACAACCTGGGGGCGGCGATGACCCCGAGGAGCCGCGGCATCGTCCAGCTGATGACCGAGGTCGCCAACGAGATGTGGCAGGAGGCCGCCACCGCCTTCGGTGGACACATGCAGGTCGCCGATCGGCTCGCCACGGCGGACGAGGAGATGGACATCCTCCACGACCGGCTGACCCGCGAGGTCGGCGAGGAGGAGATGCCCGCGTCGATCGCCGCCCAGGTCACCCTGCTCGCCCGCTTCTACGAGCGGCTGGGTGACCACGCGGTCAACCTCGCACGCCGGATCGAGCTCCTGGCCGACTCCGGGCCCTGATCCGCCCCTCTCGACACACGTCCGGGATCCCTCCCCGGGGACGGGACGGTGCCGCGGGCGTGATCCCCCCGTCATCCGGGTGCGGTCGACGGGGGCGACGGGCCACCGCGTCCCCGGCATCGTTCGCATCGACGCGTACCCCGGGCCCCGACCGCCGGAGCGGTGGGACACTCCCCCGGCGCCTCCCGCACGAGGTCGGCCACGAGCGGGGATACCGTGACCGCATGGCGCGATTCGTCATCGATCCAGCGGCGCTCGTCCACCTGTGCGAAGGTTCGCCGGGCATCGGTGCGGACCACCGGTTGGTGGCGCCCAGCTCGGTTCGCTCCCGGGCTCTCGATCTCCTCCTCCGACGGGTCCGGGCGGGCGAGGTCTCCGAGCGGGAGGCCCTCGCGCTCCACGAACGAATGACCGGGACCAGGATCCGGACGTTGGGCGACCGGGTCTCCCGACGTACGGCGTGGACGTTGGCCCTGGAGCATGGGTGGAGCTCGATCGAGGATGCCGAGTACCTCGCGGTGACCCAGCTCCAGGCCGACGCCCTCATCGCGCTCGGTCCCGTCCTGGCGACTATGGCTGCGGGCATCGTCCCGCTGGCGGAATTCGACGACCTCTTCGGCTCGTAGTCCGGCCGTCCCGGCGGAGCCGGGTTCGTCCGTCGCCGGCATCGTGTCCGCCGGAGGGGTGGGATCCCGCGGACCGGGGACGACGCCCCCGCGTGGGTGTTCCCTACCCCAGGATCCCCTTGGCGATCACCACCCGCTGGATCTGGTTGGTGCCCTCGTAGATCTGGGTGATCTTGGCGTCGCGCATGAACCGCTCCACCGCGAAGTCCTTCGTGTACCCGTAGCCGCCCAGCAGCTGGACGGCGTCGGTCGTCACCGCCATCGCCGTGTCGGAGGCGAAGCACTTGGCCATGGCGCCGACGGTGGTGAGTTCCCCCGTGGGATCACCGTTGTCGATCAGCGAGCACGCCCGGTAGACGAGCGTGCGGGCCGCCTCGTTGCGCATGGCCATGTCGGCGAGCATGAAGCGGAGGCCCTGCAGGTCGGCGATGGGCCTGCCGAACGCCGTGCGCTCGCCCATGTACGCGGCGGCCACGTCGATGGCCCCCTGGGCGATGCCGACCGCCTGGGCGCCGATGGTGGGCCGGCTCCGGTCGAGGGTGTGCATGGCGATGGTGAAGCCCTTGCCCTCCTCGCCGATCCGGTGGGATGCCGGCACCCGGACCCCGTCGAACACCACGGCGGCCGTCGGGCTGCCCCGGAGCCCCATCTTGTCCTCGTGGGGGGCGATCTCGACCCCCCGGTCGGCGTCGACGAGGAAGCAGCTGATCCCGCGCCGCCCGGCGGCGGGGTCGGTCACGGCGAAGACCGTGTAGGTGTCGGACACACCGGCGTTGGTGATCCAGTGCTTGGCGCCGGTGAGGACGTAGTCGTCCCCGTCCCGCACCGCCCGCGTCCGCATCGACGCCACGTCGCTGCCGGCGTCCGCCTCCGAGAGGCAGTAGCTTCCCTGGATCTCGCCCGAGGCCACCCTGGGCAGATAGGCCTGTCTGAGCTCCTCGCCGGCCCAGTTCATGACCGGCAGCATCGCCAGCTTCGAGATCAGCAGCGTGACCGCCGTCGACGCGCACACCCGGGCGATCTCCTCGGCCATGATGGCCTGGGTGACCATGTCGGCGCCCGCGCCGCCGTACGCCTCGGGTATCCCGAGCGCCGGCAGTTCGAGTTCGACGCAGGCGTCGAAGGACGCCCGGGGGAACGCGGCGTCGCGATCGGCTGCGGCGGCGTGGGGAGCGATCCGGTCGTCGGCGAACCTGTGCAGCGAGTCACGGAACTGGCGGTGGGTGTCGGTGAGGGCGAAGGCGGCGTTCTCCATGCCACAAAGTTACCGACCGGTAGCTTCTCCCGACATTCGACCGGCGGTGAATCGCTCAAGCCGGACCCGGAGGGCGCCGATGGGGTGTTGCCGGGGGAAACCCCCCTTGGGCAGGGCGACGACTACCTGGAGAACGGAACCATGAGTGACAAGCCCCTGGGACCTGGCTGGTGGCTGGCGAGCGACGGCACCTGGCATCCGCCGGAACTGCACCCGTCGATAGCGGGTGGCACCGGCGGCCCGGCCGCGCCGACGGCGGTGCCGTCCGGCGCCCCGGTGGCCACGACCGACGCCGGGCCGCAGCCCGACCACGCGCCCACCCCCCCGGCGGCATCCCCGGCGGCGACGGCGGCCGTGCCCGGGCTTCCGGTCATGGGCGCCGACCAGACGGCGGCGGCCACCACGGCGCCGGCCCCGACCCCGGCCGACGCGCCGGTGGTCGGCGTCCAGATGCCTCCGCTCGGGCCGGTGGCCCCCCGTCCGGTGCCGTCCCTCTCGGACGTACCGCCACGTGCGGCGGTGGTCGCGGAGTCCGACCGCCGCCAGGAGGCGGGGCCCATGTTCCCGGACCTGTTCCAGCAGGCGGTGGCCGGCAGCGCCCTGGCCAACGCCGTGACCGTCAACTTCGCCGACGGCGAGCAGCGGGACTCCCTCGACGCCCCGCCGACCTTCGGGCCGGCGGCCGAGTCCCAGGTGCTCGTCGCCGCGGGCGGGCGGATGCCCGCCGAGGTGGGGGAGTTCACCGGGGCCTCGGCCAAGAAGCGCCGGTGGCGCCACTGAGGCGCGGCCTCCGGCCTCCGGCACCCGTCCCGACCGCCTCGTACGGGGTCTCCGGCTGACGCTCCCAACACCCCAGGGGGGAGCGAGGACCGACCGCTGCTCCAGCGCAGGTCCGCTCAGCCGGGGTCCCCGGGGTGGCCGTGGCGGTCTGCACCCACCGGACCGTCGGACGGATCGACCATGGCGCCGACGACGCCGGCACCGCCGCACCCGCCGCGCGGGGCCCGTCGGGAGCGGTCCGGCCGGGGACCGACCGGTCAGTGGGTGGCGGGGAGCTCCACCAGGTCCCGCCACCCGCCCAGCCGCTCCGCCACCTGCCCGGGCGTGAGCCGCAGCGTCGATTCGGGCACGCAGTCGGCGATCGACCGCTGCACCTGGTAGTGGTGCGCAGCCGCCCGGAACAGCGGCTCCCGTGCCGCCACCAGGTCGGCCGGCGCACCGTCGAGGAATCCCCACAGGGTGAAGGCCAGCGTCAGGTCGTGGATCACCGGTGCCCGGCCGAAGCAGGCCGACCGGCGCATGGCGACCGCCGTGCACCCCCACACCGCATCCTCGGCGTGCTCGCCGGGTGCCAGGACCAGCCGGTCCTCGAACCGGCGGGCGAGCTTGAGGGCGAACCCCTGGTCGGGCCCGGGCGTGCCCAGGAATGCGCCGGCCGGCGCGCGCGTGCCGCGCAGCTCGGACGGGCGGGACGTCGTCCAGATGGCCGGGACGTGCAGCTGGTGGGCACGGCGGACCTGGTCCGCCTCGACGACGGGCACGAAACTCGGCTGGGTCACGGGGTGCTCCTGGGCTGCGGTCGGGACGTCGGGCGCATGCAGACGGTGCCATGCACGGCGGGCGGTGTCCAGTTCAGCGGTCGCCCCCGCCGGTGTGGAGCAGACCGTAGACGACGGAGTCGGACAGGGCCTGCCAGGACGCGGCGATGATGTTCTCCGACACCCCGATCGTGGTCCAGGTACGGTCCCCGTCGGTCGAGTCGATGAGGACGCGGCGTCACCGATCCGGTGCCCCTGGCCGAGTCGAGGACGCGTACCCGGTAGTCGACGAGGTGCACCCCGTCGAGCGCCGGGTAGCGGATCCCGATGGCCGAGCGCAGCGCCCCGTCGAGCGCGTTCACCGGGCCGTTCCCCTCGGCGGTGGCGACGATCCGGTCACCGGCGACCCGCACCTTGACCGTGGCCTCGGTGGACAGCCCGTCCCCCTGGTCGGCGATGACCCGGTACGACTCGAGCTCGAAGTACGGCTGACGCCATCCGGTGGAGTTCCGCAGCAGGAGCTCGAGCGAGCCGTCGGCCACCTCGAAGTGGTACCCCTCGTACTCGAGCCGCTTCAGCGAGTCGAGCACCGAGGTCATGGCGTCCGAGTCGAGCTCGAGTCCGAGCTCCTCGGCCTTCATGGCCAGGGTGGACCGGCCGGCCATCTCGGACACCACGAACCGGGTGCCGTTGCCCACCAGTTCGGGCGGGATGTGCTCATAGGCGTCCGAGCGCCGGGCGATGGCCGACGTGTGCAGTCCGGCCTTGTGGGCGAAGACCGAGGCCCCCACGAACGGCTGCTGGGGGTTGGGGGCGATGTTGACCAGCTCGGCGATGTGGTGGGCCACCGGGGTCAGCAGGGACAGCCGCTCGCGCGGGATGGTGGTCACCTGCAGCTTCAGCGACAGGTCGGGCACCACCGCGGCCAGGTCTGCGTTGCCCGCCCGCTCGCCGTAGCCGTTGACGCAGCCCTGCACGTGGGTGGCGCCCACCGACACGCCGGCCAGGGAGTTGGCCACGGCACAGCCGCTGTCGTTGTGGAAGTGGACGCCGACCTGGGTCTCGAAGCGGTCGAGCACCGTGCCCACGATGCGCTCCACCTCGAAGGGAAGGGTGCCGCCGTTGGTGTCGCACAGCACCAGGGTCTCGGCGCCGGCCTCCTCCGCCGCCTGGAGGATCCGCAGGGTGAAGTCGGGGTTGGCCTTGTAGCCGTCGAAGAAGTGCTCGGCGTCGAGGAACACCCGCAGGTCGTTGGCCCGCAGGAAGGCGACCGAGTCGGCCACCATGGCCACGGCCTCGTCGAGCGTGGTCCGCAGGGCGTCGACGACGTGGATCTCCGACGACTTGGCCACGATGCAGACCGCCTCGGTCCGGGCGTCGACCAGGTGGCGCAACGTCTCGTCGTCCTCCGCCCGCACACCGGCCCGCCGGGTCGAGCCGAACGCCACCAGGGTGGCGTGCCCCAGCCGCAGCTCGTCCGGGGCGCGGGCGAAGAACTCGGCGTCCTTCGGATTGGCCCCGGGCCAGCCGCCCTCGATGAAGGTGACCCCGAGGTGGTCGAGCTGCTCGGCTACGCGGAGCTTGTCGTCCACGGTCAGCGACAGGCCCTCCTGCTGGGACCCGTCCCGCAGGGTGGTGTCGAACACGTCGACGGCCGAGGGCAGGTCGGGAAGGTCGAAGGCGTGACCCGGCCCCTCCCGGGGACGGTCCTCGTCCCCGTGGTCGTGGTCCGGGACGGCCCGACGGCCGTGGGCGTGGGCCTCCTGCCCCGGCGTGAGCGGATGGGTGTGGCCGTGGCCGCCGCCGTGACGGTGGCCGTGGCCGTGGGTGTGGCCGTGGCCGCTCCCCCGTCCGGCGACGGCGGACTCGTCGGCCAGCGTGGGGCCGTCACTCGACATGGTCGAGCCAGTCCTTGTAGCGGTCCACCTCGCCGCGCACGGTGGCGAAGTACGTCTGCTGGATCTGCTGGGTGATGGGACCCGGCGTGCCGGCCCCGACCGTGCGGTCGTCGACGGCACGGATCGGCACCACCTCGGCGGCCGTCCCGGTGAGGAAGGCCTCGTCGGCCGTGTAGAGGTCGGTCCGGATCAGCTGCTGGTAGTGGACCTCGTGGCCGAGGTCGCGGGCGATCGTCTCGACCGACTTCTGGGTGATGCCCTCCAGCGCTCCCGAGTCCGAGCTCGGCGGCGTGAGCAGCCTGCCGTCGCGGACCACGAAGATGTTCTCCCCCGTGCACTCGCTGACGTTGCCGTCAGGTGCGAGCAGGATCGCCTCGTCGTAGCCGGCCTTGATGGCCTCGACCTTGGCCAGCGACGAGTTCACGTACATGCCGGTGCCCTTGGCCGCGGTGGGGACGGCGTTCGGGTCGTGCCGGCGCCACGACGAGATCTTCATCGAGACCCCGTTGGCCACGCCCTCGTCGCCCAGGTAGGTGCCCCACGGCCAGCAGGCGATCGAGACGTTCACGGGCGACGGCATCGGGTTCAGGCCCATTTCGCCGTAGCCGAGGTAGACGAGCGGGCGGATGTAGCAGCCGTCGTCCATCCCGTTGACCCGGACCAGTTCGCGGGTGGCCTCGACGACCTCGTCCACGCTGAAGGGGATGTCGATCAGGAAGACCGACGCCGACACGAACAGGCGGTCGATGTGGTCGCGCAGGCGGAACACGGCGACGCCGCGGTCCGTCGGGTAGGCACGGATGCCCTCGAAGACGCCGGAGCCGTAGTGCATGGTGTGGGTGAGCACGTGCACGGTCGGCGTCGGCCCAGTCGACGAACTCGCCGTCCATCCAGATCTTCTCGGTGGGGGTGATGGGCATGGCTCAGAGCCTTTCTGCGATGGCGTCGCCGATCTCGGTGGTCGAGAGCGTCGGGTCGGGGGTGGAGTCGATGAAGTCGGTGACGGCGGCCGTCACCTTGGCGGCGGCGTCGGCCTCGCCCAGGAATTCGAGCATGAGCGCGGCCGAGCGGATGGCGGCGGCCGGGTTGGCCCGGCCCGTTCCGGCGATGTCGTTGGCGGCGCCGTGTACGGGCTCGAACATCGACGGCCCGGTGCGGTCGGGGTTGAGGTTGGCCGAGGCGGCGTAGCCGATGCCGCCGGCGACGGCCCCGGCGAGATCGGTGATGATGTCGCCGAACAGGTTGTCGGTCACGATCACGTCGTAGCGGGCCGGGTTCTCCACCAGGTAGATGCAGGTGGCGTCCACGTGGTTGTAGTCGCGGGTCACGTCGGGGAACCCGGGCGCCACCTCGTCGACCGTGCGCTGCCACAGGTCGCCGGCGAAGGTGAGCACGTTGGTCTTGTGGACGAGCGTGAGGTGCCGGCGGTCCCGGGTGGCGGCCAGGTCGAAGGCGAAGCGCACGCACCGCTCGACGCCGTGGCGGGTGTTGACGGACCCCTGGGTGGCGACCTCGAACGGGGTGCCCTTGCGGAGGAACCCGCCCTCTCCGGCGTACGTGCCCTCGGTGTTCTCGCGGACGACCACGAAGTCGCAGCCCGGAGCCAGCGACCCGGGGACCCCCCGGAACGGACGCAGGTTGATGTAGAGGTCGAGGGCGAACCGGAGGCGCAGGAGCATGCCCCGCTCGAGCGTGCCCGGGGGCACCTCGGTCGAGCCGACCGGGGCACCGATCGCCCCGAGCAGCACGGCGTCCTGGCCGCGCAGCTCCTCGAGCACGCTGTCGGGCAGCACGTCGCCGGTGCGGATGTACCGGTCGGCGCCCAGGTCGTAGTCGGTGGTGTCGAGCGCGATCCCGGCGGCGGCGACCACCTTGAGCGCCTCGGCCGTCACCTCGGGGCCGATGCCGTCCCCACCGATCACGCCAACCTTGTACTTGCTCACGTTCTGCTGTCCCTCTCCTGTCGGTCCCGGACCCCTGTCGGTCCCGGGCTCGTGTCGATGTCGGGCCTGTCGGCCGGGCTGCCCGCCGTCCGGTCGGTCGGGAGCGGGTCCCCGGCCCCGTCGGACCCTCCGGTGCGCCCCGTCCCGCAATTGAAAAACCGCCCACCAGGTGGACGGTCAGGGGGCACACACCGGGAACGGTGGGTGCCTAGTCGATAATGCTTACGGTGACGCGTCGGGGCGACGGGCGGCGCTGCATCCCTCCAGTGTCGTCGGTACGACCACCGTCGTCAACCCCGGACCGCGTCGCCGGGTCCGGTCCCCCGGTCCGCCGGGCGCGGCAGGAGGTGCAGGTCGTCCCAGGCCAGCGCCCCCTCGCGCAGGCAGCGGGTCGCCGGTCCCCGGCATTCGACCACGGTCGACGGGAGGCCGTCGCACGGACCGCCGTCGACGACGACCTCCGGCTGGTCGGCCCCGGCGAACTCCGCCATCACCCCGGCCGCCGTCGTGGCCGGCCGCGCCCCGTGGCGGTTGGCGCTGGTGACGGCCAGCGGTCCGAGCAGTTCGCACAGCGCGACGACCACCGGATGGTCGGGCCACCGGACGCCGACCGTCTGCCGCGCCGCCGGTGGGCCGCCCAGGTCGACGGTGAACCCCGGGCGTCGCGGCACGACCAGGGTGAGCGGTCCCGGCCAGAACCGGGCGGCCAGCTCGGCCGCCGCGGGTCCCAGGTGGCCGGCCACCAGCGCCACCTGCGCGGGGCCGGCCACCAGCACGGGCAGGGGCACGTCGTCGGGGCGGCCCTTCAGGGCGAAGAGCCGGGCCACCGCCTCGGGCTGGGTGGGGTCGACGGCCAATCCGTACACGGTGTCGGTGGGCACCGCCACCACGCCGCCGTCGGCCAGGCCCGCCGCCGCCCGGCCCAGCGCGCCCGGCGCGCCCGCCACCACGAGCTCGACGCTCACCGTGCGGCCACCAGCATCCGCAGGCGCCCGGCCAGGTCGCGGGCCGTGCCGACGCGGGAGAACCCGGCCCGTCGGGCCACGTCGACGGCGCCGTAGGCCTGGGACGGCGCCAGCTCGACCACCAGCGCGCCACCCGGCCGCAGCCACCGGGCGGCGCCGGCCACCACCGACTCGACGTCGGCCATGCCGGCCACGCCGGCGACGCCCCGGGAGGCGACGAGGGCGCCCACCGGCTCCCACTCCCGTACCGTCGGGTCGAGCGCCGCGTACTCCTCCTCGGCGACGTAGGGCGGGTTCGACACCACCAGGTCCACCCGGCGGACCAGGGCCCCGGGAAGGGCGTCGAACCAGTCCCCCTCGACCAGGGTGACCCGGGCGGCGGCGGCCGGGTCGCGGGCCGCCAGGTCCGCCAGGTTGGCCCGGGCCACGTCCAGGGCGTCCCGTGAGCGGTCCGTCGCCCACACCTCGAGCGGCGCCGGTGCGACGCGACCGGCACCCTCGACGGCCAGCGACAGGGCGATGGCCCCCGATCCCGTCCCGAGATCGACGCAGACCAGCGGCCCGTCCGTCCCCGCCGCGCCGCCGCCACCCGGGCCAGTTCGCCCAGGGCCACCTCGACCACCTGCTCGGTCTCGGGCCGGGGGATCAGCACCCGGCGGTCGACGGCCAGCTCGAGCGTGCGGAACGCCCACGTGCCGAGCACGTACTGGAGGGGCTCGCCCGCCGCCCGTCGGTCGGCCAGGGCGAGGGCGGCGGCCCGCACGGCACCGGGATCCACGGTCCCCCGGCCGTGTCCGGGGCTCGACGTGCTCCACGATCCAGGCGGCCTCGCGTCGGCGAGCCGACCCGGCCGGCCACCTCCGCCGTGAGGTCGGGCGACGGGTCCGCCGACGGCCGGGCGACCGGAGGGCGCCCGGCGGTCGACCGGGAGGGCGGTGCGGTCGGACTCCGTCGCCACGACGCCCTCAGCCGTCGTCCAGCTGCCGGTAGCGCTTGTCGGCCATGAGGGCGTCGGTCAGCTCGTCGAGGTCGCCCATCAGGATGCGGTCGAGCTTGTGGAGGGTCAGCTTGATGCGGTGGTCGGTGACCCGGTTCTCCTTGTAGTTGTAGGTCCGGATCTTCTCGGACCGGCCACCGCCGCCCACCTGGCTCCGCCGCTGCTCCGACAGCTCGGCGGCCTGGCGGTCCTGCTCGGCCTTGAGCAGGCGTGAGCGCAGGACGATCATGGCCTTGGCCCGGTTCTGGATCTGGCTCTTCTCGTCCTGCATGGCCACCACGATCCCGGTGGGGAGGTGGGTGATGCGGACGGCCGAGTCGGTGGTGTTGACCGACTGCCCGCCGGGCCCGGTCGAGCGGTAGACGTCGATCTTCAGGTCGTTGGGGTCGATGTCGACGTCGACCTCCTCGGCCTCGGGCAGCACGGCGACGGCGGCCGACGAGGTGTGGATCCGCCCCTGGGACTCGGTGACCGGCACCCGCTGGACCCGGTGGGGACCGCCCTCGTGCTCGAGGCGCAGCCAGGCGTCCTCGCCCTTGACCAGGAAGGTGATCTCGTTGAGCCCGTCGCGCTCGGACGGGCTGGACGACAGGACCTCGACCTTCCACCCCTTGGCCGCCGCGTAGCGGGTGTACATGTCGAAGAGGTCCTTGGCGAAGAGGTTGGCCTCCTCGCCGCCCTCGGCCCCCGGATCTCCATGATCACGTTGCGACCGGCGTTGGGGTCCCGGGGCACGAGCAGCAGGCGGAGCTCCTCCTCGAGGCGGGCCACGTCCGTCCTCGGCCTGGGCCACCTCGGCCTGGGCCAGCTCGCGCTCGGCGCCGGCGGAGTCGGCCACCATCTCGCGGGCCGTCTCGAGGTCGGACCGTGGCCGACTCGAGCCGGCGGAAGCAGCCGACGACCTCGTCGAGCTCGCGGTGGCGGCGCGACACCTCGCGCAGGCGCTTCGGGTCCGACGACAGGTCGGGGTCGTTGAGTTCGGCCAGGACCGACTCGTACTCCTGCTCGAGGTCGACCAGGCGGTCCCTCAGGCGGTCGTTGAGCACGGGGAGAGGGTAGCGTCACCCGCCCGTCACCCGGTCCGAGCCGCGAGCGGCGCACCGGCGGCGACGGTGGCCGGCCGGGCACCGGCCGGCCGGCGTCGGCTCAGCCCTCGGCGGGAGCGGCCGGCTTCTTCTTGCGGCCCGGGGCGGCGTAGCGGCGCTGGAAGCGCTCGACCCGGCCGCCCGAGTCGACCAGCTTCTGCTTGCCGGTGAAGAAGGGGTGGCACTCGTTGCAGAGCTCGAGGGTGATCTCGGGCTTGGTCGAGCGGGTGGTGAAGGTGTTCCCGCACGAGCAGCGCACCGAGGCCTCGGTGTAGTCGGGATGGATGTCGGTCTTCATGGCGATCTCCTGTGGTGGCGGCGCCGCGGAGCGGGTACGCCCGATTGCAGAGGACAGAGTCTACCGGAACCGGCGCCCGGCCCGTCCGGCGCTCCGGCGGGGCCGCGGGTGGTCGGCCGCCCGACGGGGTCAGGTGGCGGGGCCCTTGGCGATCTCGGCCAGGAACTCGTCGTTGCTCTTGGTGGTGCGGATCTTGTCCATGAGGAGCTCGAGCCCGGCGGCCGCGCTGCCCTCGTTGGCCAGGGCGTTCAGCACCCGGCGCAGCTTCCACACCTGCTGGAGCTGGGACCGGTCGAAGAGCAGCTCCTCGTGGCGGGTCGAGCTGGCGTTGACGTCGATCGACGGGTAGAGCCGCCGCTCGGCCAGGCGCCGGTCGAGGCGGAGCTCCATGTTGCCGGTGCCCTTGAACTCCTCGAAGATCACCTCGTCCATCTTGGAGCCGGTCTCCACCAGGGCGGTGGCCAGGATGGTGAGCGAGCCGCCCTCCTCGATGTTGCGGGCGGCGCCGAAGAACTTCTTCGGCGGGTAGAGGGCCCCCGAGTCGACGCCACCGGACATGATCCGGCCGGTGGCCGGGGCGGCCAGGTTGTAGGCGCGGGCCAGGCGGGTGATGCCGTCGAGGATGATCACGACGTCGCGGCCGGCCTCGACCAGCCGCTTGGCCCGCTCGATGGTCAGCTCGGCGACGGCGGTGTGCTCGTCGGCCGGACGGTCGAAGGTGGAGGCCACGACCTCGCCCTTGACCGACCGGCGCATGTCGGTGACCTCCTCGGGGCGCTCGTCGACCAGCAGGACCATCAGGTGGACGTCGGGGTTGTTGGCCTCGATCGAGTGGGCGATGTGCTTCATCACCGTGGTCTTGCCCGCCTTCGGGGGCGACACGATGAGGCCGCGCTGGCCCTTGCCGATCGGCGACAGCAGGTCGACGATGCGGGCGGTCATGTTCTCCTTCTCCCCCGGCATCTCGAGGTGCAGCCGCTCGTCGGGGAACAGCGGGGTGAGGTCCTCGAAGCGGGGCCGCAGCCGGGCCACCTCGGGGTCCAGGCCCGACACGGTGTCGATCTGGAGGAGCGCCGGGAACTTCTCGGTGGTGCCGGCGGGCCGGCAGAAGCCCTCGATGCTGTCGCCCTTGCGGAGGGCGAAGCGACGGGCCTGGCTGATCGAGACGTAGACGTCCTTGGTCGAGGGCAGGTAGCCCTCGCAGCGCAGGAAGCCGTAGCCCTCGTCGCGCAGGTCGAGCAGGCCGCGCACCGGGATCAGCTCGCCCTGGTACTGCTGGTCCTGGTTGCCGCCGCCCTGCAGGTCGCCCTCGGGACCGCCCTGGCGGTCGCGGCCCCGGCGGCGGCGGTTGGACCGGCGGTTGCCCAGGTCGTCGTTGCCGCCGCCCTGGTTCTGGTTGTTCCGGTTGCCCTGGTTGTTCCGGTTGCCCGCTGGTTCCCCTGGTTGTTGCCGGTTCGCCCTGGTTGCCCTGGCTCTGGTTGTTCTGGTTGCGGTTGTTGCGCGCCCTGGTTCTGGTTGCCCTGACCGCCCTGGCCGCCCTGGTTGCCCTGCCGGCCCTGGTCGCCGCCGTTCTGGCCGGAGCGCCACTCGTCGCCACCGTCGTCGACTCGGCCGCCGGGGTGGCCGGCCCGGGCGCCGTTGCCGGCATCGGTCGGTGCCGCCGGGCTGGGCAGGTCGTCGAAGTCGTAGTCGAGCTCGGCGGCCACGTCGCCGCGGCGGCGTCGTCGGCCGGGCCGAACGACAGTGCGGCCGGCCGGCCGGCGTCCGGCGGGCGCCGACGGTCCGGAGGCGCCGTTGGTCGGCGGTCGCCGAGCCCCGTCGGGTGCCGGCTCGTCGGTGCGCCGCCCGGCTGCGGCCGCGGGTCGCCCGGCGGCGGGGGCGGCCGGCGGGCCGGCCGGGGCGTCCGCCGACGCCGACGCCGGTGGCCTTCAGGATGCCGTCGATGATGTCGGCCTTCTTGGTCCGGGTGGTGGTCTTCACAGACAGGGCCTGTGCGATCGCATGGAGCTCGTCGCGCTCCTTGCTCTCCAACACCGAGCGCTCGAGCTGCTGTTCGGCAGTCATCGGCTTCCTCGTTTCAGCATGTCCTCGTTGGCAGGTGGGTGGGACCCCACAGCCAGGGAAATAAGGGGGGTGGGGAGGTGGGAGATCCGGGACGGATCCCGGAGGCAACTCCCCCCGACGCCGGGCACGGGCTGGTCGAGAGCATCGAACCAGGAGGTCCCGCCCGCAGGCCCGAACGGGCCGATTGCGGAAGCGAAGGTGGACCCAGCATACAGGTTCCCGGCGCACGCGGCAACAACCCCACCCCGGCGCGCCGCGGTGCCGGCGCCGTCCGGCGGCGTCAGAGCGCCAGAGCTCGTCGAGGACGGCGCCGAGGTCGGCGTCGACCACGGTCGGCACGCTGATCTGGCTGATGGCGATGTCGGGGTCCTTCAGCCCGTGCCCGGTCAGCACGCAGACCACGGTCGACGCCGGACCCGAGGCCGTCCGGGCAGGCCGTGGCGTCGAGCAGGCCGGCCACCGACGCGGCCGAGGCCGGCTCGCAGAACACCGACTCCTCGGTGGCCAGGAAGCGGTAGGCCTCGAGGATCTCGTCGTCGGTGACCGCGGCGATGCCGCCCCCGGACTCGGACGCGGCCGACGTCGCCCCGTACCAGCTGGCCGGGTTGCCGATCCGGATGGCGGTGGCCACCGTGTCGGGGTGCTCGACCGGGTGGCCGGCCACGATCGGGGCGGCCCCGGCGGCCTGGAAGCCGAGCATGCGGGGCAGCCGGGTGGACCGGCCCGCCTCCTTGAACTCGAGGTAGCCCTTCCAGTAGGCGGTGATGTTGCCGGCGTTGCCGACCGGGATGCAGTGGACGTCGGGCGCGTCGCCGAGCTGGTCGACGATCTCGAAGGCGCCCGACTTCTGCCCCTCGATCCGGTACGGGTTGACCGAGTTGACCACCGTCACGGGGGCCTTGTCGCCGAGGTCGCGGACGATGTCGAGGGCCTGGTCGAAGTTGCCCGCGCAGCTGCAGCACCTTGGCCCCGTGGATGAGGGCCTGGGCCAGCTTGCCGAGGGCGATGTGCCCCTCGGGGATCAGGACCGCGCAGGTCAGCCCGGCCCGGGCGCTGAAGGCGGCGGCCGAGGCCGACGTGTTGCCGGTCGACGCGCAGACCACCGCCTTGGCCCCCTCCTCGACGGCCTTGGAGATGGCCATGGTCATGCCCCGGTCCTTGAACGACCCGGTCGGGTTGGCCCCCTCGATCTTGAGCAGCACCCGCGCCCCGACCCGGGCCGACAGCCGGGGCGCCTCGAGCAGCGGCGTCCCGCCCTCGAGCAGCGTCACCACCGGGGTGCCGTCCGTCACCGGGCAGGAACTCGCGGTACTCCTCGATCACGCCCCGCCAGGCCAGCGCCCGGCGTGTCCGCGCTCACGCCGCCCCCACGATCCGCATCGACGCCTCCGATCCGCTCCACCGCGTCGAGCCCACCGAGGTCGTCGAGCGTGGCCCGCACGTCGCCCTCGCGGGCCCGGTGGGTCACGAAGACGAGGCGGGCCGCGGTCCCGCCGTCCGCGCGCCGCCCTCCTGCTCGACCGAGCGGATCGACACGCCGTGGTCGCCGAAGGCGGTGGTCACCGCGCCGAGCACGCCGGGCCGGTCGGCCACGTCGAGGCTCACGTAGAAGCCCGGCCTCGAGGTCGTCCTCGGGCACGAGGTGGGCCGGCTGGCGGTCGGGCGCCGGGCGCGGTCGTGCCGGCCAGCAGGTTGCGGGACGGCGTCGATGAGGTCGCCGACCACCGCGCTGGCCGTGGGCAGGCCGCCGGCGCCCTGGCCGTAGAGCATGAGCTCGCCGGCCGCCTCGCCCTCGATGAACACGGCGTTGAAGGCGTCGCGCACGCCGGCCAGCGGATGGGCGTCGGGCACCAGCGCCGGGTGGACCCGCACCGACAGGCCGTCGTCGCCGCGACCGCTCCACGATGGCCAGCAGCTTGATCACGTACCCGGCCCGTCGGGCGAAGGCGACGTCGTCGGCGCTGATGCCGGTGATGCCCTCGCGGAGCACGGCGTCGTCGGACACGTCGTACCCGAAGGCCACGCCGGCCAGGATGGCGGCCTTGGCCGCGGCGTCGAACCCCTCGACGTCGGCGGTCGGGTCCCGCTCGGCCAGACCCAGCGCCTGGGCCTCGGCCAGCACGGCCGCGTAGTCGGCGCCCTGCTCCCCCATCTTGGTGAGGATGAAGTTGGTCGTGCCGTTCACGATCCCCATGACCCGGTGGATCCGCTCGCCGGTGAGCGACTCGCGCAGGGCCCGCACCAGCGGGATGGC
The DNA here is from genome assembly GCA_963814655.1 of uncultured Acidimicrobiales bacterium. GTDB lineage: Bacteria > Actinomycetota > Acidimicrobiia > Acidimicrobiales > RAAP-2 > Bog-756. The sequence continues at coordinate 156,630 of CAWFDU010000003.1, forward strand.
CCCGGCCACGGCGGCCTCGTAGAGCAGGTCGACGCCGCGCTCGCGGGCGAGCGTGCGCAGGGCCACGCCGTCGGGCGAGGCCAGCAGCGCCTTGTTGGCGGTCACCACCGGCCGGCCGGAGTCGAGGGCCGCCCGCACCAGGGCGCCGGCCGGCTCGAGCCCGCCGATCAGCTCGACCACCACGTCGACCGACGGGTCGGCCACCAGCCCGGCGGCGTCGGTGGTCAGCAGGTGCGCGGGGCACGTGGTCGGGCCGGGGGGCGTCGGGGTCGCCGCACGGCGATGCCGGCGAGGTCGAGGCGGGCCCCGGACTGCACGGCCAGCGCGTCGGCCCGGTCCTGCAGGATGCCCACCAGGGCGGCGCCGACGTTGCCGCAGCCGAGGACGGCGACGCGCAGGGTCCGCTCTGTCGGGGGTGCCGAGGTCACCCGGTCACGCTACCGCTTCGCCGGAGGCCGGCCGTCCGGCGCCCGGACGGCGACGCCCGTCGGTGCGGTCCGCGGACACGGTCACGCCGGTCGCAGCGTCGACGGACCAGGTCGTCGAGGGTCTCGCGGCGGACCACCGTCCGCGCCGCGCCGTCGGCCACGAAGACCACGGCGGGCCGGGGCACCTTGTTGTAGTTGGAGGCCATCGAGTGGCCGTAGGCGCCGGTGACCGGGGTGCACAGGACGTCGCCGACGGCCAGGTCGTCGGGCACGAACCCCTCGGCCACCACGACGTCCCCCGTCTCGCAGTGCTTGCCCACCAGCCGGATCGGCACGGGGCGGAGCGGCGTCGGTCTCGCGGGGCAGGAACGCCTCGTACCCGCTGCCGTAGAGGACCGGGCGCGGGTTGTCGCTCATCCCCCCGTCGACCGACACGTAGGTCCGGTGGCCCGGTACGTCCTTGACCGTCCCGACCCGGTAGAGGGTGACCCCGGCGGCGGCCACGATCGAGCGGCCCGGCTCGGCGGTCACCCGGACCGACGCCGGCGATGCCGGCCGCTCCGGCAGGCGCGCGCGCACCGAGTCCGCCCACTCGGCCATGGGCGGCGCCTCCTCGCCGTTGACGTAGGCCACCCCCAGCCCGCCGCCCACCACCAGCTCGGGCAGGCCGAGCGGGGCGAAGAACCCGGCCAGGACCTCGATGGCCTGCGCGAACGGGCTCGAGGGCGAAGACCTGGCTGCCCAGGTGGGCGTGGATGCCCACGAACTCGACGACGCCGGCCGGCGTCCAGGTCGGCCAACCGCTCGACGGCACGGGCGGCGGCCCCCGACGCCAGTCCGAACCCGAACTTGGAGTCCTCCTGGCCGGTGCGGACGAACTCGTGGGTGTGGACCTCGACCCCCGGGGTGATGCGGGCCAGCACCTTCGGGCGCCGACCGCACCGGCGGCTCGGCGTCCTCGGGACCGCCCTCGAGCGCGGGTGGGTCGGCCACCAGGGCTCGATGCGGTCGATCTCGTCGAAGGAGTCGACGACGATGCGCCCGACCCCGACCGACAGCGCGGCGGCCAGCTCCTCGGTCGACTTGTTGTTGCCGTGCAGGACGAGGCGGTCGGCGGGCACGCCGGCGGTGAGGGCCACGTGGAGCTCGCCGCCGGTGGAGACGTCGAGGCACATGCCCTCCTCGTGGGCCAGGCGGGCCATGGCCACGCACAGGAACGCCTTGGTGGCGTAGGCCACGCCGTCGCCCCAGGCCGCCACCGCCTCGCGGCAGGCGGCGCGCAGGTGGGCCTCGTCGTAGACGAACAGCGGGCGTGCCGTGGCCTCGGCCGAGGTCGAGCACGTCGCACCCGCCGATCGACAGGCGTCCGTCGGCGCCGACGCGCGGCGGTCCGCGGGAGCAGGGTCGCGGTCGACCGGACCGGTCGGGACGGGCATCGGTCACATCGCCTCGGGCGCGTGCACGCCGAGGAGGCCGAGCCCGATGGCCAGCCCGATGCGCGACGCCTCGACCAGCCACAGCCGGGCCTGGGCCAGTCCCGGGTCGACGTCGTCGGCCAGGATCGGGCAGTCGTGGTAGAAGCCGTGGAAGCACGACGGCCAGGCGCCGTGACCCAGGTGGTGACCTTGGTCGGGGCCCGGTCGACGGCGGCGTCGGCCACCACCTCGGGCAGCTCCTCGAGGCAGCGCAGCACCTCGAGCTCGCGGGGGTGGGTGAGCAGCGACAGGTCCACCTCGGTCGAGCGGGCGCCCGGCACGATGCCGCGTTCGGCCGCCTTGCGGCCGACGCCGCCGATGCGGGCACTGGCCATCTGGACGTAGAAGACCGGGTTCTCGGCCGACTGCTCGCGCACGGTGGCCAGGTCGAAGGTGGCCGCCTGGTCGAGCGAGCTCATGAGGCTGAGGATCCGGGTGGCGTCGGGGCCGATGTCGGCGATGACCGTGTCGAGGTCGATGGCGGTGCCCGCCCGCTTGCCCATCTTGACGGCCTCGTCGCCGTCGACCAGCGAGACCATCTGGCCGAGCTTGACCTCGAGGCGGCGCGGGTCGACCCCCATGGCCCGCGACGCCGGCGACCAGGCTGGCCACCTGGCCGTGGTGGTCGGCGCCGAAGACGTCGATGACCCGGTCGAAGCCGCGGACGAGGAACTTGTCGCGGTGGTAGGCGAGGTCGCCGGCCAGGTAGGTGGCGTCGCCGTTGGCCTTGCGCAGCACCCGGTCGCGGACGTCGCCGAGTTCGGTGGCCCGGAACCAGGTGGCGCCGTCCTGCTCGTAGACGAGGCCCTTGCTCTGCGAGCAGGGCGATGGTCTCGTCGACCGCCCCGCTCTCCTCGATCGAGGCCTGCGAGTACCACTCGTCGAAGACGATGCCCACCGACGCCAGGGTGGCCCGGATCCGCTCGAGGATCCGGTCGGCCGCCCACCGGCCGGCGACCGTCACGTCGTCGGGTCCGTCGTACTCGACGGCCAGGTCGGTCACGTACTGGCCCTGGTAGCCGCCCTCGGGCACCTCCTCGCCCCGGTGGCGGGCCAGCAGGCTCGTCGCCGAGGGTGCGGATCTGCCCACCGGTGTCGTTGACGTAGTACTCGCGGCTGACCTCGTGGCCGCTGCGGGCGAGCACCCGGGCCAGGGCGTCGCCGTAGCTGCCCCACCAGCCGTTGCCCACGTGGATCGGCCCGGTGGGATTGGCGGAGATGAACTCGACCTGGACCCGCTCGCCGTGGCCGATGTCGGGCCGGGCGTAGTCGTCCTCGCCCTGGTCGAGCACGGCGGCCAGCGCCTCGTGCAGCCAGCCGTCGTCGAGCCGGAAGTTGACGAAGCCGGGACCGGCGACCTCGACGGAGGTCACGTGGGACGGGCAGCGACCGCTCGAGCACGTCCACCACGGCGGTGGCCAGGGCCCGCGGATTGGTCCCCGCCCGCTTGGCCGTCACCAGGGCCACGTTGGTCGACCAGTCGCCGTGCTCACGGCGGGCCGGGCGCTCGAGGTGGACGTGCCTCGGGGTCGACGGCCAGGTCGAGTGCCTCCTCGGCGGCGACGGTGCCGACGGCGGCGCCACGGCGTCGGCCAGCCGGTCGTGGACGGGCCGGTAGGCGGGCGGGTCGGCGTGGGTGCGGGCGTCGTCGGGAGCGGACATCGTGGCCCGAGGATACGCGGTCGGGGGACGACCCCATCGAAGGTCTCCCGGCGGAGCGGACGACAGGGTGGGGACGGGTGGAGTCGGGTGGAGGGCCGGCCGGGGTGCGGGGCGCCCCGTTCGAAGTAGAGTTACCTCTTCTGCAGCGGGTGGCCGGCGCCACCGTGCCGGCGTGGGGACCCGCCGTCTGCCCCCGTAGCTCAGCGGATAGAGCGTCGGCCTCCGGAGCCGAAAGCGCAGGTTCGAGTCCTGCCAGGGGCACCGCCGGGGCTCGCGCGGCAGCGGACCCCGCACCGGTCCGGAAACCCCGTCACCGGGGACGGATCCCGCCTCCCGAGGAGCCTCCGGGACGCCGGGCACCATCCGGCCGAGGATCCGGTGCGTCGGTCGCCGTCGGTGTCGGACCGGGCGGCCGTCCCCGCGCGACGGGCCGGCTGCGGTCCGTCCCCCGCGTGTCGGCCTCCGTGCGCACGGGTTGGTCCATCGGTGCCGCGAGAGTCCGACCGGGGTCAGCCGGGACGGTCGGTGAGCTTCGTGCCGTCCCACCACTGCACCGCCCCGCCCGGGTTGTCCGGGTTGCCGTACCAGCCGGGTGGAAGCTGCACGGCCGAGCCCAACAGCCGCTGACCTCCGCCAGGCTGTTCGTCGGGCCGGTCGACGTACGCCTCGTCGTCGTAGACGTCCTCACCCGGCGCGATCGGTCGGGTGCGGGCCACCACGGGCTCGGGTGCGACGGGGACCGTCCGGACCGGCTCGGCTGCCGTCCGGACCGGCTCGGCTGCCGGCGCGAACGTGGGGGCCGGAGCGACCAGCGGTGCCGGGGAGAGCGGCGGGACCGGAGCGTCCGACGGAGGCGTCGTGGTCGTCGGGGCGGGTGCCGGGGCGACCTCCGGTGCCTGCCCTGACGACACGGCCACGGGCGCGGACACCTCGCCCGTCCGGGCCAGCCCGGCGGCCACCTGTCGGCGGTTGCGGACGGCCAGGGCGAACGAGCCCATCAACAGCACGGCACCCAGCACGATGAGCCCGACGCCCACATGGGCGACCACGGAGTAGGCCGCGCATCCCCGGGCCGTGACGGTACCGCGGGTCAGGACGACGAGATTGGTGGAACAGCCCACCGAGGCCGGGCTGAAGAACGCGTAGGCGATCGTGCCGACCCCGAGGGACACGCCGCCCCCGAGGGCGCACCACCATCGCCCTCGACCTGCTCCCATAGCGTTGGAACCTACCGGACCAGGAAAAACGCAGCCGTGATGGACCTCTTTCGGCTACGCAGAGTGGGCGGGACACACCTGTCCCGACCACGGGCCGCGGTGGAGGCCGCGGCCGGGCGCCGCCGAGGTCGTCGCGGCCGACACCAGCCGCCCGGATCGGCTCAGCCCGACAGACCCGTTTCACGGACCGTCACGTTCAGTCGGCCGGGAACGGCACCGACCGCCGGGTCGTCGGTGCCGGCGACGAGCCGCGGCACGCCGTGGTAGGCGAGGCGCGACGGGCCGCCGAACACCACCACGTCCCCCGACTCGAGCGGGACGTCGGTCCACGGGCGGCCCCGACCCGCCGGGTTCCCGAACCGGAACACGGCGGTGGCGCCGACGCTGAACGACACCACGGGCGCGGGCACCACCTCGTCGCCGTCCGCGTGCATGCCCATCCTGGTGCCCGGCCCGTACCAGTTGACCAGGGCCACGTCGGGCGCGAACGCGTCGGGGTCGGCGCAGGCCAGCGGGTCGACCGCCGCCGCGTCGGCCGCCGCCCGCCGGCTCAGGTCCCCCAACCAGGCCGGGAAGTCGGGCACCCGCCCGCCGTCCCCGTCGTCGCGGGTGCGTGAGTAGCGGTACGGGTACCAGTGCCATCCGAGGCCGACCATGGCGACCGACATCGACGCGCCGTTGCGCATCCGGGGTCGCCTCGCCCCGCCCGACGCCTCGGTCCAGGCCCGGCACCGGTCGAGCAGTTCGACCCGCAGCGCCGCGTCGAGCCAGCCGGGAAGGTGGACCGACCCGGGGGCCAGGACCGCCGGACCCGGGGGAAGGAGCCGGTCCACGGCCGACTCAGGCCGCCGTCGTCGGCTCCTGCTTCGCCAGCCACCGCAGCCGGGCGGCGCGGGCGTCCCAGGAGTAGACCACGACCGTCTTCGCCGTCCGGTCGTGCCAGGCGTGGCGGTCCTTGTTCAGCAGGATGCCGAGGAAGCCGAGTCCGAAGAGCGAGGAAGCTCAGCGGCAAGGTGAGCGTGCGGACGGCCGCCTGACGGGGCGTGGCCGCTCCCCCTCCACGTCCACCACCTTGATGCCGAGGAGGGCCATGCCGACGGTCTTACCGCTGAGCGACCACTGGTAGGCGAAGTAGACGAATTCCCAGACGAGGAACGCGGCCACGACGATCGCCCCGGCGATGGCGCCCTTGGTCAGGTCCACCTTCTTTCCGGTCACCAGCTGGACGGCGAAGGTGATGGCGGCCAGCGACACCGTGAAGACGCCCCACGACGCCCCGAGGTCGGCTGCGAACGCCACCAGCCGGGTCACCGCTCCGGCGTAGTGACCCTGGCGCCCGAGCACCGGCGAGGTCGGGCCGGGGGGGGCGCCGGAGGTCGGGCCGGTCATGCCGCCCCCTCGAGGGCGGGTCGCTCCCCGGTACCCGCGGACGGCGCCACCAGGGCCGCCGGCCCCTGCGGCCAGTCACTGGAGTCCCGTCGGAGGACCCGGTTGACCCAGCGGGCGACGAAGTCGTCCAGTCCGACGCCCTGGGCCCGCACCAGGTCGAGCGCCTCGGAGGCGACGCCGCTCGTCGAGCGGGCGATGATGGTGCCGAGCTCCGTCTTCTCCATCAGCGAGTCGATGTCCACGCGCTCGATGATCTTCTCGATGTCCACGCGCTCGATGATCTTCTCGACGTCGACGCGCTCGATGACCTTCTCGACGTCGACCCGCTCGATGATCTTCTCGACGTCCACCCGGTCGATGATCTTCTCGACGTCCACCCGGTCGATCAGGCCGTCCACGTCCACCCTGGACACGATGGCGTCGACGTCCACCTTGGCCAGCAGCGCGTTCATGTCGACCTTCGCGACGAGGGCGTTGATGTCGATGGCGTCGATCACCAGGTCGACCACCCGCTCGGCGATCGACTCGACGAGCTGCTCCATCCGGTCCGGACCCGGGCAGTGGGCTCAACCCCCGCCCGGGCACGCCGTCCGCTCCGCACCACCGGCTGTCCGTTCCATCCCCCCAGCTTCGCATCGGCGGTCACCGGAGGCGGGGACGCCCGCCCCGCGCGTCCGGCCGGGAACCGGTCAGGACCGCTCCGAGGAGGCTCTCAGGATCTCGAGGGCCCGGTCGGCGTGGACGTTCATCCGCACCTCGACTCTGGATGACCTCGAGGACGCGCAGGTCCGTACCGATCACGAACGTGGCCCGCTTCGTCGGCGACAGCATGGTCGAACCCGGCGACGGACGCCGAACTGCGTGGCGACGGCACCGTCGGGGTCGGACAGCAGCGGGTAGTCGAATTCGTGCTTGTCGGAGAACCGCTTCTGCTTGGCCACCTCGTCGGCACTGATTCCCACCCGCTGCGCCCCGACCGCCTCGAACTCCGCCTTCATGTCCCGGAAGTGGCAGCTCTCCGTGGTGCAGCCCGGGGTCATGGCCGCCGGGTAGAAGAACAGGACCACCGGTCCGTCCGCCGCCAGTTCGCTCAGCCGTCGGGGCGCCCGTCCTCGTCGGGGAGCTCGAAGTCGGGTGCCAGGTCGCCTTTGTCCATGAGGTGAGGCTAGCGGAGGCCGGCCGTCGACCGCTCCGGCGGTCCGACCGGGACGGCACGGTCCCTCCAGGATGAGCCCCGTCCACGTCGGTCGCCGTCCACCGGCCCCGAGTGCGACCGGAACCTGGCACCGGTCGTCCCGTGACCGCACGCGGAGCGCCCAGTCGAGCTCGCGCGGGCACCCGCCGCCAGCCGCACCCGACACGAGACGGGACACCATGACCTTCGCCATCGAAGTCGACGACCTCAGGAAGACCTTCAAGGGCAAGCGCGAGGTGCGCGCCCTCGACGGGGTCAGCTTCGCCGTCGAGGAGGGCACCGTGTTCGGCCTGCTCGGGCCCAACGGGTCGGGCAAGACCACCGCGGTCCGGGTGCTGACGACCATCCTGCGACGCCGACGGCGGCATCGGCACGGGTGCTCGGCAACGACGTCCAGAAGAAGGCGGCCCTGGTCCGGCACCCTCATCGGCCTGGCCGGACAGTACGCCGCCGTCGACGAGAACCTGACCGGACGCGAGAACCTCCAGATGGTCGGCAACCTCAACCATCTCCCGCGCGCCGTTCGTCGCCGAGCCGGGCCGTCGAGCTGCTCGACCAGTTCAACCTGACCGACGCCGGCGACCGGCCCCTCAAGACGTACTCGGGCGGCATGCGGCGGCGCCTCGACCTGGCCGCCGCCCTGGTGGCCCGGCCGACGGTGCTGTTCCTCGACGAGCCGACGACCGGCCTCGACCCCCAGAGCCGCAACGACCTGTGGGAGGTCATCGAACAGCTGGTCGGCGACGGGCACCACCGTGCTCCTCACCACCCAGTACCTCGAGGAGGCCGACCGCCTGGCCAGCCGCTGGCCGTCATCGACCACGGCCGGGTCATCGCCGAGGGGACGCCGGAGTCGATGAAGGCCGACCTCGGCGCCACCGTGCTCGAGGTCGGGTCTGCCCACCATCGAGGACGCACCAGCGCACGGGCGCCATCCTCGACGCCCTCGGCCCGCACACCTCATGGTCAACGGGCACCCTGGTGGAGGTGACGGTGGACAACGGCCCCCAGGCCGCCATGATCGCGCTCCGGGCGCTGGACGCCGAGGGCATCGTCCCGCACGACGTTCAACCTGCGCGAGCCCAGCCTCGACGACGTGTTCCTGTCCCTCACCGGGCACCGCACCGAGGACCGAGGACCGGACGAGGACGCCGACCGAGACCAGACGCCAGGCGCCGCAGGAAGCGCCGGACGGGCCGAGCTCGAGGAGCCGATGCCCGTCGCGACCGGGAGAGCTCGCATGACCACCACCGCCGTCGCACCCGCCACCGCGCCCGGGCTCCGCACACCCCGGTCCGGCGTGCTCAGCATCCGCTGGCTGGTGTCGGACACCGCCACCCTCACCCGGCGCAACCTGCTCGCCGTCACCCGGATCCCCGAGGCGCTGTTCTTCTCCACGGTCCAGCCGATCATGTTCGTGCTGCTGTTCCGCTACGTCTTCGGCGGGGCCATCCACACCGACGCCACCAGCTACGTCAACTACCTGATGCCCGGGCATCTTCGTGCAGACGGTGGCCTTCGGCTCGGTGAGCACGAGCATCGGGCTGGCCGAGGACCTCCAGAAGGGCCTCATCGAGCGGTTCCGGGCGCTGCCCATGTCCCGGGGTGCGGTCCTGCTCGGCCGCACGACGGCCGACCTCGTCCGCAACGTCTTCGTGATCATCATCATGACCGTCGTCGGCCTGCTGGTCGGGTTCCGGCCGACCGACGGGGGTGCTCTCCTACACCGCCGGCGTCCTGCTGATCCTGCTGTTCGCCTACGCCCTGTCCTGGGGGTTCGCCATCGTCGGCCTGTCGCGCCCCGAACAGCGAGACGGCCCAGGTCATGTCGTTCCCGCATGATCTTCCCGCTCACGTTCATCTCCGCGGCATTCGTGCCCGCTGGACAGATGCCGAGCTGGCTCCAGGGGTTCGCCACCTACCAGCCGTTCAGCGTGACCGTGAGCGCCTGCCGGTCCCTCATGGTCGGGGCCGGCAGTCGACCGGGACGGGCACGAGCACGGCGTTCTGGGTGTGCCAGGTCGCTGTTCTGGACCGTCGGTCTGCTGCATCGTCTTCGATCCCCCTGGCCATCCGCCGGTACCGCACCCGCACCTGAGCAGCCCCAGAATCCACCGGGCCCCGGGACGCGGCAGAATGGGGGCATGGCCAACTCCTCCACCTCCCCCGACTCCTTCGGCGCCCGTGGCGACCTGGCGGTCGGCGACGCGCACCTACGAGATCTTCCGCGATCGACGGCCCTCGCCGACCGCTTCGACGTCGCCCGGCTGCCCGTACTCGATCAAGGTCATCCTGGAGAACCTGCTCCGCCACGAGGACGGGGTGGCCGTCACCGCCTCCGACGTCGAGGCGGTCGCCGGCTGGGGCGTCCATCCCGGGCGCCACGGTGTCGGCGGGCACCGACGCCGCCGAGATCGCCCTCACCCCCGAGCGGGTGCTCATGCAGGACCTGACCGGCGTGCCCGGCGTGGTCGACCTGGCCGCCATGCGCGACGCCCTGCGCGAGCTGGGCGGCGACCCGGCCAGGATCAACCCGCTGGTGCCCGTCGAGATGGTCGTCGACCACTCGGTCATCGCCGAGGCCTCGGGCCGGCCCAGCGCCTACGACGAGAACGTCGACATCGAGTACCACCGCAACATCGAGCGCTACCAGCTCCTGCGCTGGGCCCAGCAGGCGTTCGACGGCTTCCGGGTCGTGCCGCCGGGCATGGGCATCTGCCACCAGGTCAACCTCGAGTACCTGTCGCGGGTGGTCTTCGCCACCGAGGACGGCCGGGCCTACTGCGACACGCTGGTCGGCACCGACTCCCACACCACCATGGTGAACGGGCTCGGCGTGCTCGGCTGGGGCGTCGGCGGCATCGAGGCCGAGGCGGCCATGCTCGGCCAGCCCCTGTCGCTGCTCCTCCCGCCGGTGGTCGGCTTCCGGCTCACCGGCGAGGCGCCGGCGGGCACCACCGCCACCGACCTCGTCCTCACCATCACCAACGTGCTGCGCCGGCACGGGGTCGTCGGCAAGTTCGTCGAGTTCTTCGGACCCGGGGTGGCCTCGGTCCCGCTGGCCAACCGGGCGACCATCGGCAACATGTCCCCCGAGTACGGCGCCACCTGCGCGATGTTCCCGATCGACGACGTCACCCTCGACTACCTCCGGTTCTCGGGCCGCGACGACGCACCATGTCGACCTGGTCGAGGCCTACGCCAAGGCCCAGGGGATGTTCCACGACCGCGGACGGCCCCGAGCCCGTCTTCTCCGAGGTCATCGAGCTCGACCTGGCGACCGTGGTCCCGAGCATCGCCGGCCCGGCCCGTCCCCAGGACCTCGTCCGCTCGACGCGGGCGTCGACGCCTTCCGCACGGCGCTCGGGCCGCGCCGCCCGCAGCCCACGCCGCCGTCCGGGCCGACGGCGGCACCGACGGGAGATCCGCGACGGCCACGTCGTCGTGGCCGCCATCACCTCGTGCACCAACACCTCGAACCCCCAGGTCATGGTGGCGGCCGGCCTGCTGGCCCGCAACGCCGTGGCCCGCGGCCTGACGGTCCCGGCCGTGGGTGAAGACGACGCTCGCCCCCGGCTCGCGCGTGGTCATGGACTACCTCGACCGTGCCGGCCTCACCGGACCGCTCGCCGCCGTCGGCTTCGACCTGGTGGGCTACGGCTGCACGACGTGCATCGGCAACTCCGGGCCCGCTGCTGCCCGGGGGTGTCCGAGGCCGTGCAGGCCGGCGACCTGTCGGTCACCTCCGTGCTCTCGGGCAACCGGAACTTCGAGGGCCGGATCCACCCCGACGTCCGCATGAACTACCTGGCGTCGCCGCCGCTCGTCGTGGCCTACGCCCTGGCGGGCACGATGGACCTCGACCTCACCACCGAGCCCCTCGGCACCGGCTCCGACGGCGAGCCGGTGTACCTGGCCGACCTGTGGCCGAGGCCCGAGGAGGTGACCGAGGCCATCCGGACGTCGCTGACCTCGGACATGTTCCGTCGAGCGCTACGCCTCGGTGTTCGAAGGCGACGAGCGGTGGCGGTCGATCGAGACGGCCACCGGTGACACCTTCGCCTGGGACCCGACGTCGACCTACGTACTGCGTCCGACCTTCCTGCAGGGACTGTCCATGACGCCCGGCACCGGTGACCGACGTCGTCGGCGCCCGGGTGCTGGCCAAGCTCGGGGACAGCGTCACGACCGACCACATCTCACCGGCCGGCAACATCGGGCCGACCACGCCGGCCGGCCGGTACCTGGCCGACCACGGAGTCGCCCGGGTGGACTTCAACTCCTACGGCACCCGCCGGGGCAACCACGAGGTGATGGTCCGCGGCACGTTCGCCAACGTCCGCCTGCGCAACCAGCTGGCCCCCGGCACCGAGGGCGGCATCACCGTCCACCTGCCGGACGGAGACCAGACGACCATCTTCGAGGCTTCGGAGCGCTACGCCGACCGAGGGCGTCCCGCTCGTGGTGCTGGCCGGCAAGGAGTACGGGTCGGGGTCGTCACGCGACTGGGCGGCCAAGGGGACCCTGCTCCTGGGGGTCCGTGCCGTGCTGGCGGAGTCGTTCGAGCGGATCCACCGCTCCAACCTGATCGGCATGGGCGTACTGCCCCTGCAGTACCCCGAAGGGCGAGGACGCCGCGTCCCTGGGCCTCACCGGCGCACGAGGTGTTCTCGATCACCGGGCTCGGACCACTCAACGACGGCGTGAGCCCCAAGACGGTGAAGGTGACCGCCACCGCCGGCGACCGCAGGACGAATTCGAGGCCCGGCTCCGGATCGACACCCCGATGGAGGCGCAGTACTACCGCCACGGGGGGATCCTGCCCTACATGCTCCGCCAGATGGCCGGCTGAACCACCTTCCGACCGTGCGGGTCCCGGGTGCTGGTCCCGGGTGTGGGTCAGCCCAGGACGTCGGGCAAGCTCGAGCGACCGAGTCCACGACCGCCACCCTCGGATCCTCGGTCGGCGGCGTCCGTCCGTCGGCGATCCAGACGGCCGACATGCCGGCGCCGAGGGCGCCTTCGACGTCCCGCTCCCAGCTGTCTCCGACCATGACGGAACCGTCCGTCCCGGCGCCCAGGCCGTCGAGGACCAGCGCGAACACGGCGGGGTCGGGCTTGCCGACCCCCACCTCGCCGGAGATCACCTACCGTGCCGAAGGCGTCCACCAGTCCGGCCTGCGTCGAGCTTGAGCCGCTGCAGGTCGGAGGGGCCGTTGGTCAGCAGTCCGACCGGGTGACCGCTCCCGGACGCGTGCCAGAGCGTCCTCCATGCCGTCGACGGACGGATGGCCCCGGCGCTGGGCGGCGTCGAACCGCTCGGCGGCCCGCCGTGCGAGACCGGGATCCGGTGCACCGAACCGGGCGGCCACGGCGGCCACGCCTCGGCCCGGTAGGTCGGCGCCCAGCCGCGGAGCCCGTCGAGCATGTCGTGGTTCCCTTCGAAGGTGGACCACAGCCCCTCCCACGAGGCGAAGCCGAGCTCGACACAGACGGGGAGGTCCGCCCCCCGCCGCCACACCGAGCGGACGGCCTCCAGTGCGTCGGCCTGCCGTGCCGCCGGGTCGATGCCCGGGAACACCGAGATGGCCTCGCGGAGCGACGCCATGGCGAAGGACACCTCCACGATGAGGGTGTCGTCGAGGTCGAAGACGACCGCACGTCGGGACATGGGAGCGATGGTACCGGTCGACGGACCGGCACCGTCCCCGACCGGACTCCGTGCGGCCGTCCGGCCGCAGGTCGTTCCGCGGTCGGGCGGACCGGTGCGCTCAGACCCCCCGGGTGGCCCGGATGCGGCGGATCACCTCGTCGACGACACCACTGGTGGAGGCGCTGCCGCCGAGGTCGAACGTACGGACGCCGTCCGCGGCCGCGCCGAGGGTCGCCTCCCGGATGGCGAGGGCGGCGGCGGCCACCGAACCGTCGCCGGCGCTCGGCGCGTGGTCGAGGGCGGCGGCGCAGGCGAGCAGCATGGCCATGGGGTTGGCCACGTTCTTGCCCTCGAGCGACGGGGCCGTGCCGTGGGGCGCCTCGGCCATGGCCACGGTGGGGTGCAGGTCGTCGTCCAGCGCCAGAAGCACCGATTCGGCGCCGGCGATCGAACCGAACATGGCCAGCACCAGGTCGGACAGGCAGTCGCCGTCGCGGTTGAGGGCCGGGATCACGAGGGACTGGTCGTCGGCCTCGGTGAGCAGCCCGGCGTAGGCGGCGTCGATCAGCATGGGCCGGTAGGGCACGTCGGGATGCCGGGCCGCCGCCGCGTCCATCTCCTCCTTCAGCATCCCCTCGTAGACGGTCGACACGGTCCACTTCGGGCCGCCGAAGACGCAGGCGCCCAGGTGGTCGGCGGCCCGGAACGAGTACTCGGCCACCGAGCGGCACACCGACCGGTCGATCCGCTCGGTCCGCCACGCCTGCTCGTCGGGACCGCCCACGGTGCCCGAGCGGCCCTCCTCGGCCCCGTAGGCGTCACCCACGGCCATGCGGACCACCACGATGGGATGCACCACCGGTGCCGGTGGCACGACACCGGGGATCCGGCGGCCGGTCCGCACGATCACCGACCCGCCCACACCCTCGCGCAGGATCCGGTTGGGCGAACCGACGTCGCCGGTCTGCGGCGGCGTGACGGTGGCGGCCTTCAGTCCGAGACCGACGTCGACCATGGCCCGGGCCGCCTCGACGACCACGGCGTTCGCGGTGCGACGGCGGTTCCCGAGCGAGAGGTCGAAGCGGTGCAGGTCGACCGGGATGCCGAGGACCGAAGGATGGAGGACCCGCAGCGCCTCGTCGAGCAGCTCCTGTCCCGTCTCGTCGCCCTCGCAGACCACCAGCTGCGTGCGTTCGGCCATGTCCCCAAGGGTCCCACGCCGGCCCGTCGGCGACCAATCGCCCGGAGGGCGCCCCGGCCCCGCCCACCACACCCACCGGTCGCGGCGTCCCCGTCCGGTAGCGCGGTGCCCGTGCGACCGACGCGACCGACCGGGTCGGTGGCGGACCCGTACCCGGCCGGTCGGTCGGCACCCAGTCGGTGCCCGTGCGACGCTCGGTTCCCGATCGGTCGCCGATCAGCCGCCGGACTGGTACGTGAACTGGTCGGACGCGTTCCCGATGGCGCTCACGCCCGATGCGTTGGTGACGCTCACGTCGACCGGGCCGACGACGGCACCGGGCGGCGACACGGCCGTGATCGTGCGGGGGGTGGTGACCGTGTAGCTGGCCGCCGGGGTCGAGCCGAAGTCCACCGCGGCCACGTGGGTGAACCGCTTCCCCGTGATCGTCACCGTTGTGTCACCGGACAACGGTCCGAAGCCGGGAGCCACCGAGGTGATCTCCGGGACCTTCAGCGAGTAGGTGAAGACGTCCGCGGGGTCGGTCGGGGTCGTACCGCTGTCCGCGGTGACGGACACGTCGACGTTCCCCACCGCTTCGGGCGGGCTGACGGCGACGATCTCCTGGTCGGACTCGAAGGTGAAGCTGGCGGCCACCGAGCCGAACAGCACCGTGGTGGCCCCGGTGAACCCGGATCCGGAGATGGTCACCCTGTTCCCACCCAGGGTGGTCCCGCCGCCGGGATAGACCTTCTGGATCGACGGGGTCGTGACGTAGGTGAACTCATCGGCGGGCACGACGGCGGACGTCCCGAGGCCGGTCGTCACGGTGGTGTCGACGGTGCCGACGCCCGGGGGGGTCACCGCCCGAACCTCGCCCTGCGTGACCGGGGTGACCGTCGGCGACGGGACCCCGCCGAAGTCGACGCTGAGGACGCCGCCGAGGTTCTTCCCGTGGATCTCCACCGTCGTGTCTCCCGTGACCGGCCCGTGCTCGGGGCTGATCGAGTTGACGGTCGGGACCTTCGACTTCGCGGCCGACGCCACGCCAGAGGCGCCGACGGTGCCGACGCCGAGAAGGGCCAGTCCGACTGCCATGACGAGTGCTGCTCGTTTCATGCCTTGACATCCTTGCTCCGCACGCAGGCGGTCCGAGGTGGTTCCGGTCGGTCGTTCGGGAGACGGAGGTGTCCCGCGCCCCGCTGCACTGCCCCTTCCATTGAACGATCCGGGGTCGTCCGGCGTTTCAGCGCACGTCGCGACCCGCGTCGCCGCCGACGGGCCCGCGGGCCACCTCCGACCGGGCGGACCGTCAGGCGCCGACCGCCACCCCCGTCCGCCACCGGCGGAGCGCGATCATCGTCCAGACCGCCTCGACCACGCCGAAGGGCCAGGCCCCCGAGGCGAATCCGTAGACCGACGACAGCGCGCAACCGAGGGCGAAGGCCAGGACGAACCGGTCGCCCCGCCGCTCCAGTGCGTACATCGCCATCATGAAGGTCAGGGCCAGGACGCCGTAGACGGTGAGTGCCATGGGACGACGATAGGCATCCCCCGCCCCGGACGTCTGCCGGTCGCGGACGCCCGGTCCAGGACGTCCCGGAGCACCCCGTGAGTGCCCTCAGCTCGCCAGGGGGAGGACGAACCCGGCGATGCAGACGAAGTGGAGGACGGCTCCGACGACGGTGCAGGCGTGGAACACCTCGTGGTAGCCGAAGACCCCCGGTACCGGGTTCGGCTTCTTCAGGGAGTAGACCACCGCGCCGGCCGAGTAGGCCAGGCCACCGGCCAGCAGCAGTGCGAACCCGGCCGGCCCGAGCGACCGGTACAGCTGTGGGAGCACCACGACCGCCGCCCAGCCGACGACCAGGTAGGGGAGGGCGATGACCCACTTCGGCGCGTCGAGCCACACCTGTCGGAGGGTGATCCCGGCGATGGCGCCGATCCACACGACGAGGAGCACGGTGGTACGGGCCCAACCGGTCAGGGCGATGCCCGCCACCGGCGTGTACGACCCGGCGATGGCGACGAAGATCGTGGAGTGGTCGGCCCGGCGCATGCGCCGGCGCCCGACCGGGCCCCACGTGTGCCGGTGGAACAGGGCGCTCACCCCGAACAGGAGCGAGATCGAGCAGGCGTACACCAGGCACAGCAGCATCGAGGACGTGGTGGGCGCCGCCCACACCAGGGCCGCCCCCGCGACCAGCGACACGAAGAAGGCGACCTCGTGCAGGACGCCGCGGAGCTTGGGCTTGACCGGTCCCCCGTCGTCCCCGTCCGGGTCCACGGTGGCCGGGGCCGCGCCGGCCGGCTCCGTCACGTCGCCACCCCGGCCGCGGTCGCCGCCGCGTTCCGGGCGACGTCGACGAAGCGTTGCAGCACCCGGTGGCCGACGGCGCCGACCCGGGCCACCTCGGCGGCGTCCAGGCCCACTCCCTCGGGCAGCAGGGGACGCCAGGCACCCGCCAGCTCCTCGTCGACCTCCAGGTGGAACTGGAGCCCGTAGGCGCACCGTCCGACGCGGAACGCCTGGTGCGGGACGTCCCGGGTGGCGGCCAGGTGGACGGCCCCTTCCGGCAGCGAGAACGTGTCCCGGTGCCAGTGCACGCAGGGCACCGACGTGCCGGACAGCCCGTGGTACTCGGGCCCGAGGACCGGGTCGCGCCGACCCTCGGGGGTGAGCTCCACCGAACCGGGTCCGACCTCGGCCACGGGGCCGGTGGTGACCTCGGCGCCGAGAGCGGCCGCCAGCTGCTGGGCCCCGAGGCAGACGCCCAGCACCGGCAGTCCGGCGTCGACCGCGGCGCGGACCAGGTCCCGCTCGCCGGCGAGCCACCGGAACGCGTCGTCGTCGTGGACACCCATCGGTCCGCCCATGACCACCAGTCCACCGATCGTCCCGACGGCCGGCAGGGGCTCTCCCTCGTCCAGGCGGGTCACGACGAACCCGATCCCGCGGTCGTCCAGGACGCGGGCGACCGTCCCCGGGCCCTCGTGGGCCACGTGCTGCAGGACCGCCCAGCGGCGCTCCGGCGGGACCGGCGCGGCAGGTGGCACTAGGCGGTGTTCACCACGTGGAAGGCCTCGGCCAGGCGGCCCTCCGCCAGGCCGGCGGCCAGTGCGGTCCCGCCCATCCAGCCCTTCAGGAGGTCGTCGAGGTGCTCACCGTCGCCGACTTGGCTGACGTGGGACTTCAGGGCGGCGAGCTTCCGCGGGTAGGCCTCGGTGGCGTCGACGACGCGGTTCGCCCGCTCGGTGGCCATCACCCACAGCTCGGGCACGGTGTGCTCGGCCAGACCCTCCGCCAGCAGTTCGGGGAAGGCGAACGGGTTCCTGGCGTCGGGGTAGACGGCGCACGCCGCCGCCTCGCCGGTGGCCAGGTGGTCCGGATGGCTGGCGTAGATGCGGGACCAGTTGCGCTCGGGCGACTGGGCCACCACCCGGTCGGGCCGGACGATCCGGATGACCCGGGAGATGGCGGCCCGGAGCTCGAGACTCGGGGTCACCCGCCCGTCGGGGAACCCGAGGAACGTGACGTCGGAGACGCCCACCTCCCGCGCCGCCTGCAACTGCTCCTCCCGGCGGATGGCGGCCATCTCGGCGCGGGAGACGGAGTGGTCCGAACCCCCGGCGTCGCCGTCGGTGGCGATGCAGTACGAGACCTCGACGCCCCGGCCCGTCCACGTGGCCACCGAGCCGGCGGCACCGAAGTCGACGTCGTCGGGGTGCGCGGTCACGACCAGGATGCGCTCGACGGCATCGGTGCCGTCGTCGACGGTGATCGGTTCAGCGGGCATGGTCACGGCGGCTCCTCTGGTCCTCGGACGGTTGGTCGCCCGGCCGGGACAGGTGCCTCGATCCGGGTTGGGGTGCGTCCGGCGGGCCGGTGGGCCGGCCGTTGGACGCTGCCGTTCTACCGGCCCGGACCTGCCGCCGATCCGGTGGGCCTACGGGGTCAGGCCTTCTCGGGCGTCCACGCCGCCAGATCGGCCAGGCGGGGGTCGTTGGAGAACATCTCGACGATGGGCATCTTCACGCCGATGCGGGTCTGGATGCGCTCGATCTCGAGGATCTGGTTCCACTGGACGAGGGAGACCACCAGTCCCGCCGAACCGGCCCGGGCCGTGCGTCCCGAGCGGTGCAGGTAGGCCTTGTGGTCCTCGGGCGGGTCGAAGTGGACGACGATGTCCACGGCGTCGATGTGGAGTCCGCGGGCGGCCACGTCGGTCGCCACCAGCACGTGCAGCTTGCCCTCGGTGAAGTCCTTGAGGGTGCGCTCGCGGTTGGCCTGGCGCAGGTCGCCGTGGATGGCCCCGGCCCGCACGCCCTCCTTCCCCAGCTGCTCGACCAGGCGGTCGGCTCCGTGCTTGGTCCGCACGAACACCAGGGCCTTGTCGGCGCTGCGGCAGATGGCGGCACAGACCTTCACCCGGTCCATCTGGTGCACCTCGAGGAAGCGGTGCTCCATCTCCTCCACCGTCGTGGAGGGCGAGGCGACCTCGTGGAGGACGGGATCGGTCAGGTACCGGCTCACCAGCCGGTCGACGGCGCCGTCGAGCGTGGCGCTGAACAGCAGGGTCTGGTGCTCGCGCTCGAGGCGGCGCAGCACCCATTCGACCTGGGGCATGAAGCCCATGTCGGCCATGCGGTCCGCCTCGTCGAGGACGAGCGTCTCGATGTCCGCCACCGACAGCTCGCCACGGTCGCCGAGGTCGATGAGCCGACCCGGGGTGGCGATGATGACGTCGACGCCGCGGCGCAGCTTCTTGATCTGGCGCTCGATGTCGGCACCGCCGTAGACGGCGACGACGCGGAGCCCGGACGCTTCGGCGAGGGGCTCGAAGACCTCGCTCACCTGGACGGCGAGCTCGCGCGTCGGCACGAGGACCAGCGCCCGGGGACGGCCCGGCTCCGTGGCGGGACGGGCCATCGTGCGCTGCAGGAGCGGCACGCCGAAGGCCAGGGTCTTGCCCGAGCCGGTCTTGGCCTTGCCGCACACGTCGCGACCGGCCAGGGCGTCGACGACGGTCATGGCCTGGATGGCGAACGGCGCGCGGATGCCCTGCTCCTCGAGGGCGGCGACGATGGCCGGGTCGACGCCGAGTTCGGCGAAGGACGGTGGGGTCCCGTCGGGGGTGGCGCCGTCGGTCGGTACGGCATCCACGGCGCGATCCGACGGATCGGTCAGGGTGGTCATGGGGTCAGACACTCTCTCTCATCGTTTGGTGACGGCCGTGGCCGACCGTCCGCTCCGTGCGAGTCACGGTGGCGTGCGGGCCCGCCTCGGGCCGTCGTCCGGGCCAGGAGACGGCCGGTCGAACACCGATGAGGAAGACCCCGGTGGTGGACACCCGTCCACCACGGGACCCACTCTACCGGGAAACCCACCCGTGACCAGGTCGAGCGCCCCGGGGGTGGGTCCCGACGGCCGGGTCGGGCGCCACGCGGAGCCTGCGCCGGCGACCCGGTCGGCAGGCGCTCAGGTCGCCGACGGCTCCCGGTAGACCTCCGCGCCGGCCTCGCGGAACTCGGCCGACTTCTCCTTCAGACCGATCTCCACGGCGGTGGCGAGGTCCATGCCCTTCCGTTCGGCGTAGTCCCGCACGTCCTGGCTGATCCGCATCGAGCAGAACTTGGGCCCGCACATCGAACAGAAGTGCGCGGTCTTGGCCGGGGCCGCCGGAAGCGTCTCGTCGTGGTAGGCCCGGGCGGTGTCGGGATCCATGGCCAGGTTGAACTGGTCCTCCCACCGGAATTCGAACCGGGCCCTGGACAGGGCGTCGTCCCAGTCCTGGGCGCCGGGGTGGCCCTTGGCCAGGTCGGCGGCGTGGGCGGCGATCTTGTACGCGATCATCCCCTGCTTGACGTCGTCCAGGTTCGGCAGGCCGAGGTGCTCCTTCGGTGTGACGTAGCAGAGCATGGCGGTGCCGGCCATGCCGATGACGGCGGCACCGATGGCCGAGGTGATGTGGTCGTAGCCCGGGGCGACGTCGACGGTCAGCGGCCCGAGCGTGTAGAAGGGCGCGTCGTGGCACACCTCCTTCTGGAGGGTGACGTTCTCCACCACCTTGTGGAGCGGCACGTGGCCGGGACCCTCGATCATCACCTGCACGTCGTGGCGCCAGGCGATCTCGGTCAGCTCGCCCAGCGTCGACAGCTCGGCGAACTGCGCCTCGTCGTTGGCATCGGCGATGGAGCCCGGGCGCAGCCCGTCGCCCAGCGAGAAGGCGACGTCGTAGGTGGCCATGATCTCGCAGATCTCGTCGAACCGGGTGTAGAGGAAGTTCTCCTCGTGGTGGGCCAGGCACCAGGCCGCCATGATCGACCCGCCCCGACTGACGATCCCCGTCGTGCGCCTCGCCGTCATCGGGACGTACCGGAGCAGGACCCCGGCGTGGATGGTGAAGTAGTCCACACCCTGCTCCGCCTGCTCGACGAGCGTGTCCCGGTACAGGTCCCAGGTCAGCTCCTCGGGCGCCCCGTCCACCTTCTCCAGGGCCTGGTAGATCGGCACCGTCCCGATCGGCACCGGAGCGTTGCGCAGGATCCACTCGCGGGTGGTGTGGATGTCAGGGCCGGTCGACAGGTCCATGACCGTGTCGGCACCCCAACGGGTGGCCCACGTCAACTTGCGGACCTCTTCCTCGATCGACGACGTGACCGCCGAGTTGCCGATGTTGGCGTTGACCTTCACCAGGAACCGCGAGCCGATGACCATCGGCTCGGACTCGGGGTGGTTGACGTTGGCGGGCAGGATCGCCCGCCCCGCGGCGATCTCGTCGCGGACGAGCTCGGCGGGCACGCCTTCGCGGGTGGCCACGAACGCCATCTCCGGGGTGATCTCCCCCCTGCGGGCGTAGTGGAGCTGGGTGACCGGTGCACCCGTCGAGCGCAGAGGACGGCGCCCGTCCACCGGGAACGCGGCCGCCCCCTCCCCCTCGCGTCGCACGGCGGCACGGCCGTCGTCCCGGCGGTTGACCGGTCGGCCTTCGTACTCCTGGACGTCGCCCCTGGACGTGATCCACGGTCGACGGAGCGTGGGAAGGCCCACCGTCGGGACCGATCCGGGTCCCGAGGTGTCGTACAGGCGGACCGGAGCGTTGGGCGTGGCTCCCTCACGGCCCGGCGAGTCGGACAGCGCCACCTCGAGGAACGGGACCCTGACCCCCTGGGGTCCGTCCACGTAGACCTTGGTCCGGTGGTGCGCCGCCACGGCGGCGGAGGTCCCGGGATCGGAGGGGGTGGTCGAGTCGGTCATGGAGGTCGTCCCTTCGAACGGTGTGCTGCCCGAGTCTCCCACGGGACCGCTCCCGGCGCGACCCGTGGGTCGGAGGTGGACCACGGGCCGGTGGCGGGCGCAGGAGGGGCGGGGCGGGGGCGGAGGCGGAGGCGGGCGGGCGGGGGCGGGAGGGCGGGGCGGAGGCGGAGGCGGGGGCGGGGCGGGACGGGGCAGAGGCGGGGCGGGCGGGCGGAGGCGGAGGCGGGGCGGGGCGGGACGGGGCAGAGGCGGCGGCGGGCGGGCGGGGGCGAGGCGGCCGCCCGTAGAGTGCAGCCAGACCAGCAGGCGCACCGAAAGGAACCACCATGGGCAAGCTCGCCGAGGGGGACACCGCCCCCGACTTCACCCTCCCGGATCAGGACGGCAAGCCGGTCTCGCTGCGGGACTTCGCCGGCCGGCAGGTCGTCGTGTACTTCTATCCGAAGGACGACACCCCGGGATGCACCAAGGAGGCGTGCCAGTTCAACGAGAACCTGGCCGCGTTCAACAGGGCGAAGGTCCCGATCCTGGGGATCTCCGCCGATTCCGCCGAGAAGCACCGCAGGTTCCGGGAGAAGTACGGACTGAAGATCACGCTCCTGACCGATGCCGACCACGCCGTCGGCGAGGCGTTCGGCGCCTGGGGTGAGAAGACCATGTACGGCAAGAAGACGATCGGGGTCATCCGCTCCACGTTCCTCATCGCCGCCGACGGCACCGTCGCCCGTCCCTGGTACCACGTGAAGGCCGACGGCCACGCCGCCAAGGTGCTGGAGGAGATCCAGGGCTGACTGCGAGGACGGGCTCCACGGTCCGCTGCCCGGTGGACCGGACGCTCCTGGCACAGGTCCGATCTCCTGTCGGTTCACGTCCTCCCGACCGGCAGGTGCACGTCCAGACCAGGAGCCGGGCCGACGGATCGGCGGCGGGTCACGAGGCCGGCCACACCATTCGAGTCAGGCCCGGTCCTGCTCGGGGACCTGACCAGTATGAGAGTCACACCCCGCGGGCAGGGTGGTCCCATGACGCCGGCCGCCTCCTCCACGACCCTGCCCGACGCGGTCGGCACGTCGCCGGCCGACGGGTCGAAGGTGGGCCGGTGGACGGGTCGTCGGGTCCGGTGGACGGGTCGGTGGGTCCGTCGCCGGTGGGTGCGGCCGACGGGGGGCCCGGCCTGGCGGCCCGGATGTCCTCGGTGGGCGACGCCCTCGCCGGGCTCCTGGCCGACCTCGATCCCGGGCTCCTGGTGGGACCCGACGCCGTCGCCCTCTACCGGGACTTCTGCCGCCTGGAGCGCCTGGTGTGCGGGGGCAAGACCCTGCTCGCCCCCCGGATCGCCGAGTCGGGGTGCTGGGAGGCCGACGGCCACCGGTCGGCGGCCGGGCTGCTGGCCGCCCTGGAGGGGGGCACGGCCGGGCCGGCCCGGCGCACCCTGGAGGCCGGACGGGCCCTGGTGGACCTGCCCGCCACCGAGGCGGCCCTGCGCTCGGGCACGCTGTCGGGTCCCAAGCTCGCCGAGGTCACCGGGGCCGCCGGGTGCGACCCCGACGCCGAGGGCTCCCTGCTGGCCGGCATCGACCGGGCCCCCCTCGGGGTGGTCAAGGAGCGGTGCCGGAGCGTGCGCACCCAGGCCGCCTCGGCCGACCCGGTGGCCACCCTGGCCCGGATCCACGCCCAGCGGTCGTTCACCTCCTGGACCGACGACGAGGGGGCGTTCTGCTTCAGCGGGCGGGACTCCGCCGAACGGGGGGCCAGGCTGGTGGCCCGGCTCGACCCGGTGGCCGAGCGCCTGCGCCGGGACCGCCGGGAGGCCGGGACGGCCCCGGGCGGCCACCGGCCGGCGGGGGCCCCGGTGCCACCCCCCGAGTCCGAGGCCGCCCTCCGGGCCGACGCCCTGTTCGCCCTGGTGACCGGGCACCCGGCCGGCCGGACCGGCGGCCGGATCCCGACGGACACCGACGGTGCGCCGACGGACGCCGACGGCACCACCGGGTCCGGTCCCGACGGCGACCCGGAAGCCGAGGCGGCCGACCTGGGCGGCGTGGAGGACCTGGTCGCCGCCGGACCCCCGGCCACCGTCATCGTCCGGGTGGACCTCGCCGCCCTGCGACGGGGCCGGGCCCGGCCCGGGGAGCTGTGCGAGCTCGACGGGCACGGCACCGTCCCGGTCGAGGTGGTCCGCGGCCTGGTGGACGACGCCTTCCTGGCCTGCGTGTTCACCGAGGCCGGGGACATCCGGGCCGTGGCCCACCTCGGGCGGACCATCAACCGGCACCTGCGCACCGCCCTGGCCTTCCGGGACCGGTACTGCGTGGTGCCCGGGTGCCAGGTGGCCTACAGCCTGGAGATCGACCACGTGGTGCCGCTGGAGTCCGGCGGCGACACGCGCCTCGACAACCTGGCCCTCCTGTGCCGCCACCACCACCGGCTCAAGACCTACGAGGGGTGGATCCTGGAGCGCAACGGACCCACCGACGAGGACCCCGGGTGGCCCTTCACGCCCGCCGCCGCCCTTCGGCCAGGAGCCCGGCCTGGGGCTCGACCGGGCCGACGACCGGGCCGGGACCCGTCCGACCCGAGGCCGGTTCCCCGGAAGTGACGTTCAGCCCACCTGGTGGGCCGGACACCACCACGACGTCCGTCCGCCAACCGTCGCCCGCCGGAGCGGGGTCCCGTCCCTCGGGCAGATCCCGCCGGGGTGGCGCTCGTCCATCAGGTCGCCCAGATGCGATCCGCCACGTTCCGTGAGGTCGGACAGGGTCCGACCGAGGTGGCGATGCAGCCGGCGCGACCTCGACCGGACGAGAGCGATCCTGCCGGTCGCAACGGCGACAGCCCGGCAGCGCCACAGCACCTCGTCGGCGATGAGGTTGCCGATCCCGGCGATCCGGGACTGGTCGAGCAGTCGGGCCTTCAGCGGGGCCGACGAGCCGGCCAGGGCGCGCGACCAGGCCGGCCGCTCCGAGCGAGGCGGCATCGGGGCCGAGCCGGACACGTCGGGATCCAGGGACACACCCCCCAGACGGCGGGGATCGTGGACGACCAGGCGACCCCCGTCGGCGAAGGTCACCGACCAACGGTCCCACGCGGCGTCGTAGTCGGGTCGGGCGAGTAGAGGAGCTGGCCGACGGCGTCGTCGCCGTCGACCAGGAGCGATGCCGGTCATGCCGAACCGCACGCCGACGACCGGGCCGTCGGTCGACGTCGAGCAGGAGCAGCTTGCCGATCCGGCGGGCGCGAGGCGAACCGGCTTCCCACGCAGGACTCCGGACGACAGCGCCCCGTCGACGCCACCCTTCAGGAACCAGCGTCGGGCGAGTGGACGGCCGACGATGGCGTCCGACCGTAGGCCGCCTCGGCCAGGGTCCGGTAGCGCTCCACCTCGAGCATCTCGGGCACGCCGCCGAGGGTAGCCACAGCCGGTCCGGTCGGCCCCTGGCGGGTCCCTGCCGCCCGGGGTCGGACGGTAGGGTGTCGATCCATGCCGCCCGAAAAGCCGCACTGGACCGAACTGCTCACCGAGGTCGTCACGTCCGGGCTGTGCACCGGATGTGCGGCGTGCGTGGTGGCCTGCCCGTACGACGTCCTCTCCTACGACGACACCGGCGGCCGCTACAAGCCGTTCCACATCGACGCCGACGGTGGACCGGACAGCTGCACCCACGGGGTCAAGGGCTGCACGATGTGCACCCGGGCCTGCCCGCGGTTCCGACTCTGGGAGCCCGAGATCGACACCCACCTGCACGGCCGCGAGCGCACCGACGAGGAGGTGGCCGGAATCTCGTCGGACGTCCTGCTGGTCCGGGCCACCGATCCCGAGGTGCACGAGCGCCGGTCAGGACGGGGGGCTGGTCTCGGCTCTGCTGATCTGGGCCCTCGAGCACGACGTCATCGACGCCGCCCTGGTGTCCGACCTCGAAGGGCGACGGCACCACCTGGAAGGCGAAGCCCACCGTGGCCACCACCCGGGAACAGGTCCTGGCCGCCGCCGGGTCCCGCTACACCTACTCGGCCAACACCCTCGCCTACCCGCAGGCCATCGAGGGCGGCGCCGAACGCATCGCCCTGGTGGGCATGGGCTGCCAGGCGTCGGCGCCGCCCATGATGCAGGCCCGCAAGGCCGGCAAGATCGCCCGGCGGCTGTCGCTCACCATCGGGCTGCTGTGCTCGAAGACGTTCGACGACGCCATCTTCCCCGAGCTCTTCGAGGCCAAGTACGGGATCGCCCGGGCCGACATCGTCAAGATGAACATCAAGGGGGTCTTCCAGGTCTGGACCAGGGACGGCGGATTCCACGAGATCCCGCTCAAGGAGGCCCACGCCTGGACCCGGGAGGGGTGCACCTCGTGCCCCGATTTCGCCGCCGAGCACGCCGACATCTCGACGGGTGGCATCGGCGCGTTCCACGACTGGACGCTGACGATCGTCCGCACCGACAAGGGGAGGGAACTCCTCAGGGGATGATCGCCGGCGGGCGCCGTGGAGACCCGTCCGGGCGACGACGACCCGGCGCCGATCGCCCTGCTGCACCGGCTCGCCCGGGTGAGCCGCAAGCGCTGGCCCGAGACGGCGGTTCCCATGCCGCGCCGGATGCCCGCCGCCACCTGAGCGCGCACACACCGGGCCCCCGTGACGTCCAGCGGGTCCCGTCACGGGCGGCCGGTGCCGGCACCGGCACCGGCAGCCGACACCGGCAGGACACCGCGGCGAACCGACAGGTGGCCCAACCCGTCGCCAGGGCCCTAAACCCCGTCACCAGGGCCGCTCGGCCCCGGCAATTGGGTCCAATTACCCCATTACCGCAGACCCTCCGCGGACGTAGGGTGGGCCCTTGCTGGACGATCGCCACTTCTTCGCCTGGCTGGGCCGCTTCGCCGTCCGCTTCCGCTGGCTGATCGTCGTCGCCTGGGTCGTGGGCACGGTCGTCCTGGTGGTGGGGCTGCCGTCGATCTCGAGCGTCGAGAAGAGCAGCAACGCGCAGTTCCTGCCGGCCTCCGAACCCAGCGTGCTCGCCGCCGACCTGGCGGCGCCGTTCGAGCCCGCCACCAGTTCACAGGCGGTGCTGGTGGCGGGCACGACCCACGGACCGCTCACGCAAGGCCGACACCGCGGCCTTCGACCGGATCGAGGCCGCCG
This sequence comes from uncultured Acidimicrobiales bacterium, assembly GCA_963814655.1. Taxonomy (GTDB): domain Bacteria; phylum Actinomycetota; class Acidimicrobiia; order Acidimicrobiales; family RAAP-2; genus Bog-756. The sequence goes on from CAWFDU010000003.1 coordinate 183,223, forward strand.
CCGCGGACGTGCCGCACGTGACCGCGGTCGTCGACCAGGGGTGTCCTCCGACGGGCGGGCGAGACAGGCCGTCGTGCATCTCGACGTCCCGGCGTCGTCCGCCGATCCGGCCACCACACGCACGGTCGCCGACCCTGCGCAAGGTGGTGGCCGCGGCGGGCGCGCCGACGGGTCTGGCCGTCCACGTCACCGGATCGACGCCGCCCAGGCCGTCGACCAGCAGGCCCAGCAGTCCAAGACCCAGACGGTGACCGAGATGCTCTCGGTCCTCTTCATCGTCCTCCTGCTGTTCCTGACCTTCCGCTCGCTCCTGGCCCCGATCGTGGCGCTGCTGCCCTCCGCCGTCGCCCTCATCGCCGTGGAACCGGTGATCGCCGCCTCGGCCCACATCGGCGTACAGGTCTCCGATCTCACCCCGGTCCTGCTGGTGGTGGTGCTGCTCGGCGCGGGGACCGACTACGGCCTCTTCCTCATCTTCCGCGTCCGCGAGGAGATCCGACGCGGTCTCGACACCCACGACGCAGTGGCGTTCTCGCTCCAGAAGGTCGGCGAGTCGATCGCCTTCTCGGGCCTCACGGTGATGGCCGCACTGTCCGCCGTCGTCATCGCCACCTTCGGCCTCTACAAGGGATTCGGCCCGGCGCTGGCCATCGGCATCGCCATGGCGCTCTTCGCCAACCTCACCCTCCTGCCGGCGCTGCTCGCCATCTTCGGCAAGGCGGTGTTCTGGCCCCGGGTGCCCGTTCCCGGCCCGGTGGCCCGTGGCTTCTGGAGCCGGGTCGCGGCCCGGGTGGTGGGTCGGCCGGTCCTCACCCTGGGGGTCGGCGTAGGGGTCCTCGTCGGCCTGTCGCTGTCGCTGCTGGCCTACGCTCCGACGGGGTTCGACAGCCAGTCCGTGTCGGCCACGTCGGACTCGGCCCGGGGCCAGGCGCTCCTGGTGGCCCACTACCCGGCGGCCCAGTCGGATCCGACCAACGTGGTGTACCGGCTGCCCGTACCGGTGTGGGACGAGCCGTCGGTCCTGGCCGACGCCGCGGACGGCCTGCGGGCGTCAGGTCAGTTCTCCTCGGTCACCGGAGCCCTCGACGCCAACGGGGCCCCGGTGACCTCCGCGGAGCTGGCCGCCGCCCACGACCAGCTGGCCGCCTACGGGACGCCCGACTCGCTCCCGGACACTCCACCGGCCTCGTTCACCGGGTCCGCCGCCGCCTATGACGCCTACCGAGCGTCGACCCAGTTCATCAGCCCCGACAGCCGCACGGTGCTCTTCCAGACCGCCCTGGCCGCCGGTCCGTCGACCAGCACGGCGGCCGCTTCGGCCATGCCGGCCGTGCGCGCCGCCGTCGACGACGTGGGCCGCTCCATCGGGGCGACCGAGTCCGGCGTCGACGGCTACGCGGCGGTGGCGGCCGACGTGGGCGGGCTCTCCACCGGGGACCTGCTCCGCATCATCCCCCTGGTGCTCCTGGTCCTCGGCGTGCTCCTCGCCATCGTGCTGCGCAGCCTCGTCGCCCCGCTCTACCTGGTGGCGAGCGTCGGGCTCTCCTACCTGGCGTCACTGGGGTTCGCCACCCTGGTGTTCGTCATCATCGGGGGTCAGGACGGGATCAATTTCGTACTCCCGTTCTTCATGTTCATCTTCATCATGGCCCTGGGACAGGACTACAACATCCTGGTCATGACCCGGATCCGCGAGGAGGCCCACCACGCACCGATCCGGACGGCCGTCCGTACGGCCGTGGGCGCCACCGGCACCACCGTCACCTCGGCCGGCCTGATACTCGCCGGCACCTTCGGTGTCCTGACCGCCACGGGCGACACGCAGATCATCGAGATCGGAGTGGGACTGGCGGCGGGCATCCTGCTCGACACCTTCGTGGTCCGCACGCTGCTGGTGCCCTCCACGGCGGTGCTCCTCGGACGATGGAACTGGTGGCCGTCGAGGCTGTACCGCGCGGACCGCGACCACGGGTCCGCGATCCCCGACCCGGAATGGCTGATCGGGCACCCTGCGGGCGGCTTCGGGGCGGTCGGGCCCCCACGCGAACCGAGTACGGTGAGCGGGCGTGGCCGGCCGACCCAAACCCTCTGAGCGACCCACCGTGGTCCTGCTGGTGCGCCACGGGCGGACGCCGACCACCGGCCAGGTGCTCCCCGGACGCGCCCCCGGCCTCCACCTGTCGGACGAGGGGCGCTCGCAGGCCGAGGAGGTGGCCGCGCGGATCGCCCAGCTCGCCGACACCGCCGAGAGCGACGACCGATCCGATGGTCCCGGTCCCCGGGGGCGGTCCCGTGACCGCAACCGTGACCGTGACCGCAACCGTGACCGTGACCGTGACCGGGGCGGACGTGCGCCTGTCGCCGTCTACGCCTCGCCGCTCGAACGCACCCAGGAGACGGCCAAGCCGATCGCCCGGAGTCTCGGACTGCGGGTCCGCACCGACCGGGGCCTGCTCGAGTGCGATTTCGGTGCGTGGACCGGCGCGAAGCTGGCCGATCTGGCCAGGAAGCCCGAGTGGACCACGGTCCAGCGCAACCCGAGCGGGTTCCGATTCCCTTCGGGAGAATCGTTCCTGGAGATGCAGACCCGCATGTCGACGGCCCTGGCCCGCCTGGTCGAGCGCCACCCCGGCGGCACCGTGGTCGCCGTCTCCCACGCCGACCCGATCAAGGCCGTGGTGGCGCAGGCGGCCGGCACCCCGCTCGACCTGTTCCAGCGCCTGACGGTGGCGCCCTGTTCGGTGTCGGCACTCGCCTTCACGGTGCACGGCCCCTTCGTCCTGACGGTGAATTCGACCGACTCGCTGACGGCGCTGGCCATCGCATGAGCGGCCGGTCACGACGTGCCGGCGACGGCCCGGCGACGAGGGGGAACCGCACGTGACCGACGCCTTCGACCTGTCGGCCGACCGGCTGTGCGTGGGGACGGTGGGACCGGTCGGGAGCCGGCTCTTCCTCGTCCAGTGCCGCCAGGGCGACACCCTGCTGACCCTCAAGGTCGAGAAGCAGCAGGTGGCCGCCATGGGCGATCTCCTGGCCCGGGTGGTCAAGGACCAGCAGCGCCCGGGGCACCTGCCCGACGACCAGGACCTCGAGGAGCCGATGGATCCGGCGTGGGCGGTCGGCACCATCGGCGTCTCCTACGACGAGGCCGAGGACCGCGTGGTCCTGGTCATCGAGGAGCTCGTGCCCGAAGGCGAGGTCGGCGCCATCGCCCGGGTGTCGATCACCCGCGAGCAGGCGGCCGCGTTCACCATCCAGGCCACCCGTCTCGTCGAGTCGGGACGCCCCCCCTGCCCGCTGTGCGGCTCCCCGCTCGACCCCTCGGGACACGAATGCCCCCGGACCAACGGCCACCGTCCGCCGGCCGTGTGAGCGGGTGGCGGCCCGACGCCGGACCGACACTCGAGGAGGCCACCGATCTGCTCGCCACCCGCGAGCTGGTCGTCGAGGGGCGTCTGCCGTGGAGCTCCAACCTGACCTTCCTCGTCTCGCTGGAGGGCACGGGGGACGGGGACGGCGTCGACGACCCGGACGGTCCCGGACCCGCCACCAGGATCGGCCCGGTCCAGGCCGTCTACAAGCCCCACCGGGCGAGCAGTCGCTCTGGGACTTCCCCGACGGGCTCTACCGGCGAGAGGTCGCCGCCTACCGGCTGTCCGAGGCGCTCGGCTGGGGCATCGTGCCGCCGACGGTGCTGCGTGACGACGCGCCCTTCGGTCCGGTTCGGTGCAGCTGTTCGTCGCCGCCGACTACGAGCAGCACTACTTCACCCTGTTCGAGGAGGGTGGCCACGAGGACGATCTCCAGGTCTTCTGCGCATTCGACGTCGTCGCCAACAACGCCGACCGCAAGAGCGGCCACGTGCTGCACGGCCCGGACGGGCGCCTGTGGGGCATCGACCACGGTCTGTGCTTCCACGTCCACCACAAGCTGCGCACCGTCATCTGGGACTTCGCCGGGGCTCCCCTGCCCCCACGGGTCGTGGCCGACCTCGAGCACCTCGTCGCGTCCGGCGTGCCCGACGAGCTCGAGGACCTCCTGTCCGCCGCGGAGGTCGAGGCTCTGCTGGAACGGGCGTCGCTGCTCGTGGCGTCCGGGGTCTTCCCCGAGCCGATCGGCGATCGACCCCCGTACCCGTGGCCGCTGGTCTGAACGGTCCGGCCGACGCCGGGGCACACGGCGACCTGGGCCGACGGTCCCCCTGGTCCCGGACCACCGGTCGCCCACGACCGGGTCACTGCCGGCGGTCGGTGCCTCCGACTCCAGGGACGAGTTCGATGTGCAGGTGCTCCTGCAGGTCGGCCACGACGGCGGCGGCCAGGCGGGCTCCGCCGGCGGGCGTCAGGTGGATCCCGTCGGGGGTGCGCACGTTGATGACCGCCCCGGAGGCGTCGGTCAGGTAGGCGGCGAAGTCGTGGTGCTGGTCCCCCAGCGCCGGGACCGACGACAGGTACGTGGCTCCTCCGTCCTTCGTGGCGGCCACCTGGGCCTCGACCAGGCTGTTGAGGTGGTGCAGTTCGGCGTCGAGTCCGGGGTTCTGCATGGGGGGCATGCCCACCCACAGGACGTGGGCCCCGGCGGCGTTGGCCTCGGCGATGAAGGCGGCCACCCGTGCGGAGTACGCCTGGTCCCAGCCGGGTTGCCCGAAGGCGATGCTCCCGGTCGGGGTGACGATCCCCTGCGGGTCGTTCGCCCCGATCATCACCACCACGAGCTGCGGCTGCTGGTTGGCCAGGTCGACCTGGAGCTCGGCGGGCCAGTTGAAGTAGTCGGGCCGGGTCAGGCCGGTGTCGATCCGCCCGTCGAGGTAGGTGGTGACGTCGCCGTAGGCGCCGAGGGCGTTGACCAGCGGCTGGCCGAGGTCGAGCCCCACGGAGTCCCCGACGATCAGCACGCGCAGCGGCGATGCCGGCGTCGGGTGGTAGTTCAGCGGCGGGAGGGTCGTCGGCGTGGTCGGACCCGCCACGGTCGTCGGCCGGGGCGGGGGCTGGGGCCGGCGGGTCCTGATGGCCAGGGAGGGGCCGCCGCCGGGGCTCCGTCCGAGCGCCTCGTCCGTCCACCGGACCACGTTGTCGAGGCCGAGGAACCGGCTCAGCGCGGCCACGGGACCGGTCACGTCCATGGACACGGTCCGACGGGTCCCGATGGGGGACGTCTCGGCCGAGCGCTGGAGGCTCGGTGCGTCCAGCAGGAACCACAGGCCGAAGCAGACCACCCCGATGAAGAGGACGCGCGTCCACGGCACCCCCGCGAAGGGCAGCCGCTCCCAGAAGGCGTGGTCGCCCTGCAGGCCGTGGTCGGGACCCGCCCCCTGCACCTCGTGCGCACGGTGCGGCGGTGCCGACGACGCCGATCCGTCGGGGCCCGGTTCCGACCAGTCGTAGGGGACCGTCCCGTCCCCCGTATCCGGGGGTGGCGCAGCGGACGGCGGGCGGGGCGTGCGGGGCGGAGGCGGCGGGGACACGGTCAGAACCGGTAGTAGATGAACGGGGCCACACCCTGGGGTCCGAGTGTCGTGATGGCCAGGAGCACCAGGCCAAGTATGCCGCCCTGGACCACCGGGCGGCGGTCGGCGAACCCGCGCTGGACGACGGCGAGCCAGTCGTCGGGCAGGTACTGGCTGGCGATGCCGGCGACGATGGCCAGGGCCGCCAGTGGCGTGACCAACGGCGACGACCCCCAACCGACGACCAGGCGCCACAGCATGGCGAACGCGTCACCGACGGTGTCGGCACGGAAGAACAGCCAGCCGAGGCACACCACCTGGAAGGTGACGAACCGGGCCCAGGCCACGCCGGCGCGACCCACCGGTTCGGCGGGTTCGCCCCGGGCCACCCGAGCCGCCCGACGGTGCCGGCCGATGATCTGCCCCACCCCGTGGTAGCCGCCCCAGATCACGAACGTCCACGAGGCGCCGTGCCACAGACCGCCGAGCAGCATGGTCACGAGGATGTTGAACGAGACCCGGGCGTTGCTGCCGCGATTGCCTCCCAACGGGATGTAGAGGTAGTCGCGCAGCCAGAACGACAGGGTGATGTGCCAGCGTCGCCAGAAGTCCTGCAGGTCGATCGCCGTATAGGGGCGCCGGAAGTTGACCGGGAACCGGAAGCCCATCAGCAGTGCCAGGCCGATGGCGATGTCCGTGTAGCCGCTGAAGTCGGCGTAGATCTGGACGGCGTAGCCCCAGATGGCGAACAGGACCTCGAGGGCCGAGTGCTGGTGCGGGTCGGCGAAGACCGGATCGACGACGTAGGTGGACAGGTACGACGACAGGACGACCTTCTTGGCCAGACCGGCGGAGATCAGCCAGAACGCCTCGACGTAGTGGACGTCCCTGGGATCGCGCATCTTGCGGATCTGGGGAAGGAGCTCGGTCCCACGCACGATGGGCCCGGCGATCAGGTGGGGGAAGAACGAGAGGTAGACCGTGACGTCGATCCCCCGCGCCGGACGGAGCACCCCGTGGTAGATGTCCACCACGTAGCTGATCGCCATGAACGTGAAGAACGAGATGCCGACGGGCAGGGTGACGGCCAGGAGGGGGACGGGTCGGCCGAGCCCGACCGCGTGGGTCACGTTGTCGACGTTGACGGCCACGAACCCGTAGTACTTGAACCAGACCAGCAGACCGAGCAGCAGGGTGAGCGTCACCCAGAGGAGGATCTTCCGCCGCGGCCCGTGGCCGGGTGGACCATCCGCCCGCCGAGGAAGGCGATCGCGGTGCTCGCAGCCAACAGGAAGATGAACCGCCAGTCCCACCAGGCGTAGAAGACGTAGCTGGCCAACACCATGAACGCCTTCCACGGACCCGCGTACGGAATCAGGAGCCACTGCACCGTGAAGACCACGGCGAAGAAGATGGCGAAGTCGATGGTGGGAAAGAGCACGTGAACTTCGTTCGGGCCGGGTGCGGACGGGGATGGGGCGTTGATCGCCGACGGCAGGTGGCGATGCAGCGGACACTACCCGGTCGCCCGCGGAGCCCCCGTGACCACGTCGGGTGCGTCCGGGCGGCGTCCGGGCGGCGTCCTGGGACGCCAACGGAGCATGGAGTCCGGGGGCGCCGGGGGGCGCGGTTCCGCGGACTCGCGGGCCGGCGGGTCCGGGGCCGGGGGGAGGGGGGGACGCCGGTGGCGGGCGGGCAGCTACGTGGGCCGTGACACGACCACGTGGGCCGTCGACCACGTGGCCGTCGACCACGGGGACGGCGTGTCCCCCCGACCCCCGGACGCGGAACGACCCGGGGTCGGGCCCCGGGTCGTTCCGCAGGTTCGTGGCTCGCCGGCGCCGATCGGCCGCCGGTGGGGTGGGCCCCGGAAGCGGTCAGCCGCGGGCCTGGAGGGCCTCGATGAGCTTCGGGATCACCTTGTGGACGTCGCCCACGATGCCGAGGTCGGCCACCTGGAAGATCGGGGCGTCCTGGTCCTTGTTGATGGCCACGATGTTCTTCGAATTCTTCATGCCCACCATGTGCTGGGTGGCACCCGAGATCCCGCAGGCCATGTAGACGGTCGGCTTCACCGTCTTGCCGGTCTGGCCGACCTGGTGGGAGTAGGGCACCCAGCCGGCGTCGACGATGGCGCGGCTGGCGCCGGCGGCCCCGTGCAGCAGGCCGGCCAGCTGCTCGATCATGGCGTACTGCTCCTTCTCCCCCAGCCCACGACCGCCCGAGACGACCACGTCGGCCTCGTCGAGCTTGGGCCCGGTCCGCTCCTCGACGTGGCGGGCCACGATCCGGGCGGTGTTGGCGGCCCCGGTGTCGGGCGCCGGGGCGGCCACCACGGCGGCCGGGGCGCCGCCCGAGGGCTCGGCGGCGAACGACTTGGCACGGATCACGAAGATCCCGGGGCCCTCGCCGGTGAACCGGGCGGTGAGGATCTCGGCGCCGCCGAAGATGGCGTGCTGGCTCACGAGGACACCGTCGGACCCGGTCAGGTCGACCACGTTGGTGAGCACGGGGCGGTCGAGCTTGACCGAGAGCCGGCCGGCGATGTCGCGGCCGTCGTAGGTGGCGGGCAGCAGGACGGCGTCCGGTCCGGTCCCACCGGTGACGGCGGCGGCGATGGCCGCGGCCACGGGGGCGCCGGGGAGGGCACCGTCGAGGTCACCGACGTCGTGGACGGTGGTGGCTCCGTACTCGCCGAGGGTGCCGGCGGCGTCGGCGCCGTCGCCCCAGACGACGGACTCGACGGTGTCCGCCAGCGTGCGGGCCTGACTGATCAGCTCGAGCGAGGTTGTGGTGGGTGCGCCGTCGACGACTTCGGCGACGACCCAGATCTTGGCGATGGTCATGTGCGTGTTCTCCTGTACCGGGCCTAGAGGACCTTGAGCTGCTCGAGGAACTCGATCACCCGCAGGTGACCCTCTCCCTCGTCGACGACGATCTCACCGGCGGCCCGGGCCTCGGCCGGGGCGACGTCGGTGATCTCCTGGCGGGCGCCGGCTGCGCCGACCTGGCCGGCGTCGATGCCGAGGTCGGCCACGGTGAGGTTCTCGACCGGCTTCGACTTGGCGGCCATGATCCCCTTGAAGGACGGGTAGCGCGGCTCGACCACGCCGGCCGTCACGGTGACGACGGCTGGCAGGGGGCACTCGACCTCGTCGTAGCCGGCCTCCGTCTGGCGCTCGACCTTGACGGACGTGCCGGTGACCTCGACCTTCTTGGCGAAGGTGACCGACGGGAGTCCCAGGATCTCGGCGATCTGGACCGGGGTGGTGCCGGTGTAGCCGTCCGACGACTCGGTGGCGGCCAGGATCAGGTCGGGCTCGGCCCGGGAGATGGCGGCCGCCAGGACCTTGGCCGTGCCCAGGGCGTCGCTGCCGGCCAGGACCGGGTCGCTCACCAGGATGGCCTTGGCCGCACCCATGGCCAGCGCGGTGCGGAGGCCGGAGACCTCACCGTTCGGGGCCATCGAGACCAGCGTCACCTCACCCCCGCCGGCGGCATCGGCGAGCTGCAGGGCCATCTCGACGCCGTAGGCGTCGGAATCGTCCAGGATGAGCTTTCCGTCACGGACAAGGTTCTTCGATCCCGGATCGAGTGCCGGCGGGGCGGCGGGGTCCGGGATCTGCTTCACACAGACGACGACGTTCATAGTCGTGCATTGTTGACGAAAACCGACCCGTTCGACCAATCGGGGTGGCGTCCCTGCTCAGCGTGCCCCTGGTGGGGGGGCCGTGCGGCCCGGTCCGGCACCGGTCCGTCCCTCCGGCACCCGCCCCTCAGGCGAGGTCGACGGCCCGGCGGGCCATCGCCACGTCGTCGGTGACCACGGTGTCCACCCCCGCATCGAGCACCGCGTCCAGTGCCGCCCGGTCGGCCACGGTCCAGGCGGCGACGGCGAGTCCGACGGCGTGGGCGGCGTACACCGACGCCGGCGTCACCAGGACCACCGGGAGGTGGACGGCGGCGCACCCGAGGTCCACCGCACCGGCGATCGCCGTGTCGGTGTCGAATCCCGGCGCCACCAGGAGCCCCGTGCGCAGGTCGGAGGCGGCCCGCACGGCGGACAGCGCCCCCGACCAGAAGGACGACACGATCACGGTGTCGCCGAGGCCGACCGTTCCCACCACGTCGACCACGGCGGCGGCACACCGGTCGGCCGGGTCGAACGCCGGCTCGGTGGGGAGGTTCTTGACCTCGATGTTCACCACCATGCCGGCGCAGGCGGCCAGCGCCTCGTCGAGGAGGGGCACGTAAGGGGGGAGGTCGGCGGCGGTCAGCTCGTGCACGGGTCCCGCGTCCTCGATCACCGGGTCGTGGTGCACGGCCAGCGCACCGTCGGCCGTCAGGCGCACGTCGAGCTCCACACCGTCCGCACCGAGCGACCGCGCCCGGGTGAATGCCGCCACGGTGTTCTCCCGGATGCCGGCGACGCGGTCGGGGCTCCCCCGGTGGGCCTGTACGGCCGTCGGTCCGCTCACGCTCCGCACTCCTCCCAACACCTGACGCGACATCGGGGAATCTGTGTCAAATCCCTCGTCGGAGGCCCCGGAAGTGCTTGCAAGGGTGGGGGCCGCTGGATACTCTAGTGAACGAACCCTGAACGGCCGGTGACACTCTCGGCGCCGAGCTATGTGAAACAAATCACAAGAGGGTCATCCGAACTGATGATGTGGAGGAATCAGCGTGGCCCTCATGTGGAATCGCACGGTCGAATGGGACGAAGGCGACTGGCGCCAGTTCGCCGCGTGCCGCAGCACGGAGCCCGATCTGTTCTTCCCCATCGGCACCACCGGGCCCGCCGTCGATCAGATCGAGTCGGCCAAGCGGGTGTGCCGGAGCTGCGAGGTCCAGGACACCTGTCTCGACTTCGCCCTGGCCACCAACCAGGAGTCGGGCGTCTGGGGGGCGACCTCCGAGGAGGAGCGCCGGAAGCTCCGGAAGGCCTGGCTGGCCGCCCGTCGTCGGGCGTCCTGAACCGCCATCCGCTCCGACCCGGTGACCGCGGGCCACGGCTGACCGCGGGCCAAGGCTGACCGCGGGCCACGCCTGACCGGATGGCGGTCCGCAGCCCGGGACCTCCCGGCCTAGTGGCCGATCGGCTGCGGCTCCCGGGCCGGGAGTTCGATCGACACCCGGGTGCCCGTCTCCCCCGCTCCGGACGCGGCGCGGTTGCGCATGGTGATCGTCCCGTCGAGCTGGCTCCGCACGAGGTCCCGGACGATCGACAGGCCGAGGCTCTGCGTGTCGTCGATGTCGAAGTCCTCCGGGAGTCCGGACCCGTCGTCGAGGACCTCGATTCGCAGCATCCCGCCCTCCGTCTGCAGGACGATGCGGATCGTCCCGGCACCGTCCCCACCGTTCCCACCGTGCGCATCGTGCGTGCCGGCGTGGGTCCCGTCCTCCTCGCCCTCGGGTTCGAAGTCGAGGAAGGCGTGCTCGATGGCGTTCTGCACCAGTTCGGCCAGGACCACGGCCAGCGGTGTGGCCACGTCGGCCGGCACCTCGCCCAGCCCCCCGCTCACCTCGAAGGTCAGGTGGCGGGAGACCACGGAGTCCTTGGCCATGCGGATGAGCGACGTCACGATCTCGTCGAAGGGGACCTGGTCGCTGGGCTCGCGGGACAGGATCTCGTGGACGATGGCGATCGACCGGACCCGGCGCTCAGCCTCGAACAGGGCCACCCGCCCACCGCCCGGGGGCAGCCGGCGAGCCTGCAGCCGCAGCAGCGCCGAGATCGTCTGCAGGTTGTTCTTCACCCGGTGGTGCACCTCGCGGATCGCCGCGTCCTTGGAGAGGAGGAGCCGGTCGAGGCGGCGGACGTCGGTGACGTCACGCATCAGGACGATGCATCCGGTCACGTCCCCCGACTGGATGAGCGGGATGCAGTGCAGGAGGACGGTGACGTCCGGGCGACGCTCCACCTCCTCCACCACGGGCAGGGCCGAGGCCAGCGCCCATTCGATGGCCGACTCCTCGATGCCCAGGTCCGTGAGCCGCCTGCCCTCGATCTGGGAGTACATCCCCATGCGGTGGAGCGCGTTGGTGGCGTTGGGGGACGCGTACCGGACCCGCCCCTCCTCGTCGACGAGGACGACACCGTCCCCGACCCGGGGCGCCTCCTCGGTGGCCACCTCCTCGCTGGGGAAGGGGAACGTCCCTTCGGACAGCATCACCGCGAACCGGTTGAAGACGTCACGGTAGGTGCGCTCGAGGTGGCCGGGCCGCCGCCCCGCGCCGGCCGACATCCGGGCCAGCACGGCCACGACCTCACCCTCGTACCGCACCGGGATGCAGTGGAGACGGACCGGCTCGGCGCCCGGCTCCAGCGCCATCTCCCCCCGGGACGACTCCCCCGACCCGTACGCGTCGACGACCAGGGGCCACGCGTCGGCGTCCGCCGTCTGGCCCACCAGGTCGTGCTCCACCACCGTCGCGCTGTTGGACGGGCGCATCTGCCCGAGGATCACCAGCTCCTGGCCTCCGGGCCGGGGGTCGGCCGGGTCGGGCGCCATCGGCGCCATCAGGACCAGGTCCGAGAACGACAGGTCGGCCAGGATGCCCCACGTCCCGAGCAGTCGCTGCAGGTGGGCGAGCTGGTCGTCGTCCAGGTTGGTCCGCTCGAAGGCGAGCTCGGCCGGGGTCGCCACCGTCAGTCCCCCGTCGTCCCGCCCCGGCCGGCCCGGGCCACCGCCGACGCGGGTCCGACGGCCACGTCGCGCGGCTTCCGCTGTCGGTAGCCGCGCAGCTCGGTGACCCCGGCGGCGGTCAGCAGGTCACGGAGGTCCTCGGCGCGCTCGGCCACGTCGGGCAGGTCGTGGGCGTCGGACGCGGTGGTCAGGGGCACACCCTGGGCCACGAACCGCCTCAGCAGCGGGGGGGCCGGGTACTCCTCGCCCACCGGCTTGCGCCAGCCCGCCGAGGAGACCTCGGCGGCCATGCCCGACCGCACCGCCGCCTCGGTGATGCGGTCGTAGAACTCGTCGGGCACGTCGGGCACCCGCCCGGTGATCTTCACCAGGTCGGGGTGGGCGAGCACGTCGCACACCCCGGACGCCGCCAGCTCCTCGAGCGCGCGGGTGTACTCGTCCCACACCTGGTCGATGACCCGGTGGTCCCACTCGGCGAGCACCTGGGGGTCGGAGAGCACGTCGAACCGCCAGGTGCCCAACCAGTGCACGGAGCCGAGGAGCACGTCGAAGGGATAGCCGTCGAGCAGGTCGGCGACGTCCTCCATGCGGTCCTGGTAGTAGTCGACCTCGAGACCGAGCACGACGGGAAGGCCGGCGGCCTTGACCGCCTCCACGACCTCCACGTAGTCGTCGAGGTCCACCCTCGCGTGGTGGTCCCAGTAGGCCGCCATGCCGGGTCGCAGGGCGTCACCGGGAAGGTCGTCCCAGAAGCCGCCCAGCCGATCCTTGGCCTGCGTGAACCGGAACAGGTGCTCGGTGACGGCGATCTCGGTGATCCCGCGGGACTCGGCCAGCTCGCAGTAGGCCGCCACCTGCTCCACGGTGGTCCGGGCGTCGCTCTGGCTGTGGGGCCACAGGTGGAGGTGGTAGTCCAGCACGCTGGTGTCCGTTCCTTTCGGGTCCGACCGGCGGCCGGGACGATGTGCGAAGGGTGGGCGAGGGGAAGATCAGTGGGTCGCGGGTCGTGGGTCGGTGGGTCGGTGGGTCGGTGGGTCGTGGTCGGTCGGGGGTGCGCGGCCCGCGGACTCAGTCGGCCCTCCGGACCAGGGTGACACCGTCCCGTACGGTGGTCTGGACCACCACCACCCTCGGGTCGGCCGCCAGGAAGTCGTTGAACTCGCGCAGTGCCACGGTGTCGGCCGTCGTGTCCGACGGGTCGAGGATGCGACCGGACCACAGGGTGTTGTCGGCCGCGATCAGCCCCCGGGGGGCGAGTTTCGGCAGCACGGCCTCGTAGTAGGCGCGGTAGCCGGCCTTGTCCGCGTCCACGAAGACCAGGTCGAACGGGCCCGGGAGCGCGGCGATCGTGTCCAGCGCGGGTCCCTCGACCACCTCGATCCGGTCGGCATAGGGGCTGGCCCCGATGTGGCGGCGCGCGAATGCTGCGTGCACGGGGGACAGCTCGCAGGTGGTGATCCGTCCGCCGGGAGCCAGGCCCGGCGCCATGGCGAGCGCCGAGTAGCCGCCGAAGGTCCCGATCTCGAGGACCGACGTGGCCGACAGGGCGAACGTCAGCATCTCCAGGTACCGGCCCTCGAGCCGTCCCACCATCATGTGGGGGCTGTCGAGCGTGGCCGTCAGCTCGGCGGCCAGCGCCTCCAGGTGCGGTGGTGGAGCGGTCGTGTGCTCGGTGGCGTAGGCCTCCAGGTCCGGGTCGACGATGTCGGTCACCCCTGCATCGTACGGCCACCGACAGGGGTGCCGGTACCCGGTGCGGGACGGAGGGTCAGTCCCAGATCTGCTCGCCCAGGCGGAGCAGTCCCGAGAGGTCGTAGATGTCGGTGTCGAAGAACGGCACGGTCGCCAGCACGTCGGGGGCCACGCCGAGGGTCGCCCGCTCCTCCTTCTCACGGAGGGCCACCACCTGGAAGTTGAGGTAGCTGTCGGCCACCTCGGTGAGCACCCGGGCGATCTGCGTCGGATCGCCGAGCGTGGCGTCGCCGGCGCCCATCACCGGGGCGAGGGCCGCCGCCAGCTCCTCGGCCCGGTCCTTCATCGCCTCCGCCACCTTCGTGCCGGCCCGGCCCTGCAGGTAGTCGGGAAGGACCTTGTTGAGGACGATGGCGCCCAGGTGGAGCTTGCGGGCGGTCAGCTCTTCGGCGAAGAACTCCGCCTCGCGCAGCGGGGTGGCCTCCAGCGTGGACACGACCACGAAGGTCGTCCGCCGGTCCGACAGCAGCCGGCCGACCGCTTTGGACCGCTCGACGAACCCGTCGTACATGGTCTGGAAGAGGATGAAGAACTCCGAGATGTCGGACATGAACTCGGTGCCCAGGATCCGGTCGCTGATCTGGTAGAAGGGCTTCGTGGCGACGTTGACGAGCTTGGAGCGGTAGGGCACGATCAACCACCGCAGCAGCCGCGACGAAAAGAAGTCGGCCAGCCGCTCCGGTGCGTCGAGGAAGTCGAGGGCGTTGCGGGTGGGCGGCGTGTCGACCACGATCAGGTCGTACTCCGCGGACAGGTGGATCTCGTAGAGCCGTTCCATGGCGATGTAGTCGTGGCTCTGGATGAAGCGACCGCTGATGTTCTGGTACAGGGGGTTGGCCAGGATCTCGTCCCTGGTCTGCTCGTCCGGCGCGTGATGGCGGATCAGGGAGTCCCACGACTCCTTGGTGTCCAGCATCGCCGCCCACAGCTCGCCCCGCGGCTTGACCCCGGCGGCCCTGAAGGCCGATGCGGGCACCTTGTGCTCGGCGTTGCCGATGCCGTCGAGTCCGAGGGCGTTGGCCAGCCGCTTGGCCGGGTCGACGGTCAGGACGAGCACCTTGGAACCGTGGTTGACCGCGGCCATGAGCGCCGACGCGGCCGCGGTCGTGGTCTTCCCCACGCCACCCGGGCCGCACGCCACCACGATCTCCTTGGTGGCGAGCAGGCTGTCCATGGTGAGTGCCGTCGGATCGGCGTCGGCGGCCGACGCCTTGGTCCTCGTGGTGCGGGCCGCCATCAGTACCCCAGCTCCTCGCCGAGCGACTCGGCCACCTGGCGGGTCGTCCGCAGCCCGTGTGACCGCGCGAACAGGTAGGGCAGGTACAACAGCGGGACCGTGGGATCGATCCCGGCGCGCAGCCGCTCGAGGTGGGTGGCGCGGGTCCGGCGCATCGTCACCGCGAGCCGGGCGGCCTCGAGGACGGGACCGGCGTCGCCGCCGACCAGGTCGTCGAGCACGGCGAGCGGCGCCGGTCCGGCGAGCGCCCCGAACACCGCCTCCTCCTGGCGACCGAACAGTTCGGGCAGGACCCGGTTGACGACCACTCCGGCCAGCTCCACCGTCGTCTCCTGGCGCACACGTACCGCCAGCTCGATGGTCTCGGTGACCGGCATCTCCTCGGGGGTGCACACGGCCAGGAGGCCGGTGATCGCCGGATCGGACAGCATGTCGAGCATCCAGTCGGTCTGGGAGCGGATCAGCCCCACCTTGACCAGGCCGTTCACCGCCTGGGGCGCGGCCAGCTGGCCCACGATGTGGCCGGAGGCCGGGGCGTCGACGACCACCATGTCCCACCCGTTGTCCCGGACCTCGAAGCACAGCTTGCCGACGGTCAGGATCTCGCGGACGCCCGGAGCCGCCGTCGCCAGGAAGTCGAAGGCCTTGGCCACCGGTCCGATCCGCCCGACGATGGGGATGCGCAGCTGCAGCTTCAGGTACTCGCGCAGCGACGCCTCGGTGTCCATCGTCATGGCGAAGAGACCCGGTTGGACCTCCTTCTCCTTGAACGCCATCGGGGGCGCCTCGTAGTACCCGGCGAGCTCACCCTTGGCGTCGATCTCGCAGATGAGGACCCGCTTGCCCCGCGACGCGGCCAGCAGGGCCAGCGCCGACGCCACCGTCGTCTTGCCCGTCCCCCCCTTGCCCGTGACGAACACGAGCTTCCGGTCGAGGACGGGCGTCAGGTGCGCGTCCGTCACGTCACCCCCGGCCCGGGGTCGTCCGCGGACGGGAGCCGGCGCAGTGGATCAGGAGATCCCGAAGCCGACGCGACGGTCGCCGACCGGCGGGTCCAGCTCCACGTAGGCGACCTTGCCCGCGGGCACCCCCACCTGGCGGCCCTTGCGGTCGGTGAGCCAGAGGATGCGGCCCTCCTCGCCGAGCGCCTCCTCGATGTCGGCCAGGACCTTGTCTCGGTCAGCATCGTCGGGCAGCTCGATGTCGAGCTCCTTCATCGACTGCACGATCCCGATACGTACGTCCACCTGGCACGCTCCTCTCGAACCCGGCGGTCGGGGGGACCGCCCGGTTACCCTGACGATACAACCCCCCGGAGTGCGGTCGTCCCGCCGTCGCACCCGTGGGGCACACTGGCGGTATGGAAGGCGACATGCCGGAGGTGGACAGCGCCGCGGGCCGGAGCGGTGGGGTGACGGCCGGCCGGCGCGACCGGCGCGACCGGAGCGACCGGAGCGGCGGGATCGCCGGGAAGGCCGGCGGGATCGCCGGGGAGGCCGGGGAGGCCGGCGGGATCGCCGGGGAGAGCGAACGGAACCGCAGGTGGGCGGCGACCATGGCCGGACACGGTACGGACGGGGTGACCCTCGCCCACCGGGACAGCCACGCCACCACCGGGGCCGTGCTGCCGGCCGCGGGATTCGATCGGGAGGCACGCGAGGAGCTCGAGCGGGCCCAGCTGGCACCGCTCGCCACGCGGTCGACCGGCGCCGGCGAGAGGGCCCGGGCCGAGGAGCCCGACCCGTGGCGCACCTGCTTCGAACGGGACCGCGACCGCATCCTGCACGCCACCTCGTTCCGGCGCCTGGCGGGCAAGACCCAGGTCTTCGTCTTCCCCGACGACCACCAGCGGACCCGGCTGACCCACGCGCTCGAGGTCGCCCAGGTGGCAGTGGGCATCGCCCGTGCATGCCGACTGAACGTGGCGCTCACCGAAGCCATCGCCCTCGGACACGACTGTGGCCACGGACCCGGGGGCCATGCCAGCGAGGACGCCCTCTCGCCCTACGTCGACGGTGGCTTCGACCACGCCCCGTGGGGCGCCGACGTGTCCCTGGCGTCGCTCAACCTGTGCCGGGAGACTCTCGACGGCATCCGCAACCACTCGTGGTCGCGTCCGGCACCGTCCACCCCGGAGGGCGAGGTGGTGAGCTGGGCCGACCGGATCGCCTACGTGTGCCACGACTTCGAGGACGCGGTCAGGAGCGGCATCGTCACCGCGGAGGCGCTGCCCCCGCTGGTGCGCGAGCGCTGCGGGGACCGGCGCGGCCGCCAGCTCGGGACCTTCATCGACGCCATGGTGTCGACCGTCCTCACGACGGGTCGGATCGGCATGGCCGACGCCCAGGCCGAGGCGCTCGCCGCCTTCCGGGCGAGCAACTACGAGCACATCTACCTCCGACCCAGCTCGGTGGCCCAGGGCGAGGCCGTGGTCGGCGTCCTCCAGGCCCTGGTCGAGCACTTCAGCGACCGCCCGCACCTCATTCCGGGCGCCGGCACCGGCGATCTGGGCCTGAGTGGGGGCGAGCCCGGGGCCGTGCGTGCCGCGGTCGCCTATGTGGCCGGCATGACCGATCGCTTCGCCTTCTCCCAGGCGGTGGCGCTGCTCGGCTGGGATCCGGCCAAGCTCCCCGTCGGGATCGGGGTCACCGGTCGCCTCTGATCACGGCCGGCGCGACCGGACCCCGGTCGGGCCGGTGCGATCAGTTCTCCACCCAGGTGACGGTGAACGCCTCACCCGAGGTGTCGAGGGGTGAGGTCGACGCCTTCACGATGGTGCCCTTCTTGTTCTTGGTCATCGTGATCTGGCTGGACGTGAGCCCCGTCCCGTTGACCGGCAGACCGTTGACCGTCGCGCCGGTGAAGGCGACGCTGCCGAAGTCGGCCAGGGGCAGGGGCTTGCACTTGCCCGCCTTGCAGGTGGTCGGGGCCTCGGTGATCCACTCGGCGGAGGTGTCTTCCGGCAGTGGCGTGGGCGCCACCTGGGTCGTGTTGTAGGTCCAGTGTTCCGTGCTGTCGGTGATCGACAGGAGGTAGTCGGCACCTTCGGCGGTGACGCTCGCAGAGAGCGCGTCGCCGTGCGTCACCGGGTAGGACGGACCCAGCAGCACCAGCGGCGCGGGATACATCTCGAACCACGCGTAGTAGGACGGCGCGCTCAGCACCTTCTTGACCTTCTTGGTGCAGTCGGCGTCGGTGCCGACCTGCTCGACCGTCGGGTCGGTCGACGCGAAGCCGTCGATGCCGACCCAGAAGGCGGACTGCTCGAGCTTGGTGGCCGGACAGGTGACGGTGGGCTCGGTCCACGAACCGGTGACGTTGGTGACCAGCGGGCCGGTGTCCGCGAACCCGGCCCAGTCGAGCGAATTGGATGGCGAGTGGGTGCTTCGCGACGTCTGGCCGTAGCCCTGGAACGGCGAGGGCTGCCCTGCTCCCGGCACGGGAGCGACCGGTGCGGCTCCGGCGGTCGGACCCTGGGCGACGAGGAACGAACCGAGGACGACGGCTCCGGACGCGACGGCCAACCACCACCTGCCCGCGCCCCGGATGCCCCTGCCCATGGATACCATCGTGCCACGCTCGCGGACCCCCCCGCGACGGATGCGCGGATCCGGGTCGACGCGGTCGCGGGCGGGCCGACCGGACCCTGCCTTCCGGCGAGCACTCGTCGTCTGGAATACCTGCACCTGTCGTCCCTGCCATCCCCGGCTCCACCGGGCCTCGTCCTGTGGCGGGTCAGCCGCCCCTGCCGGCGCCGCAGACCTCCCGTCGTGGGGAGCGCACGCATGGCTCCCCCTGCAACGTGTTGAACGGGCAACGCCCGGATTTCATTACCTCCGGACGGGCACCTCCCTCCTGGACGCCTGCCACGGCCCGTGCGGCACTGGTGGACCCGCCACCTCGGCGCACCGGAGGGCACCGTCCACGGCTGTTGCCCCCCACGGTTCCGATCAGCCGCGGGCGAGGGCCCGGGGATCGTCGGTCGACACGATGTCCTTGCCCAGCGGGGCGATCGCCGCCGCCGCCAGCTTGAAATCGGCGATCCCCAGCGGGATGCCGATGACCGTGACGCACAGCAGCACCCCGGTGACGACGTGGGCGATCGCCATCCACAGCCCCGCCAAGACGAACCAGAGCACGTTTCCGACGAACGATGGCGCACCGGCATCCGGACGGGGTACCAGCGTGCGCCCGAACGGCCACAGGGTGAACGCCGCCAGCCGGAAGCTGGCGATCCCGAACGGGATGGTGACGATCAGGACGCACATCACCACGCCGGCGATCAGGTAGCCGATGGCCAACCACAGGCCGCACAGCACGAGCCAGATCACGTTGAGCAGCGTCTTCACCGGTCCAGCATGGCACCCGTCCCGTGCCGACGGGGCCCCGGTGCCGACCCGCACCGCCGGCGCCCCTACGACGCACCGGAGACGCCCCGCCGGCGCACCGACGGGGCCCGCCCCGATGACGCGTCCCGTCTCCGTGCCTACCGTCGTCGCGCGGAATCCGCCTCCGACCCACGTTGAGTCCGGGGTGCACCCGCCGTACAATCGCTCCCATCGGGGCGGCATCC
Source organism: uncultured Acidimicrobiales bacterium (assembly GCA_963814655.1). Lineage (GTDB taxonomy): Bacteria > Actinomycetota > Acidimicrobiia > Acidimicrobiales > RAAP-2 > Bog-756. The sequence goes on from CAWFDU010000003.1 coordinate 202,881, forward strand.
GATCGTGGAGGTGGACATGGTCACGCGGGAGCAAGCGGCATCTACCCGGACCGGATGGGCCGACGGCGCCGTGGCGCCACGACCCGGCACCGCGGCCCCACCGGGTGACGCGCCCCCCGGGAGCGTGGCGGCCGCGCTCGGACCGGTCGTGGGAGCCCTGGTGGGACGGGGTGCACCGGTGCGGTTCGCCTTCTGGGACGGGAGCTCGCTCGGTCCCGACGAATCGGTGGGGACCGTGACCCTCCACTCCGCCGACGCCCTCCGACGTATCGTCTGGGCACCGGGCGAGCTCGGGCTGTCACGGGCGTTCGTGGCCGGTGACCTCTCCGTCGACGGTGACCTCTTCGAGGTGCTCGTGGCCCTCCGCGACGCCTCGCCGGCCGACCTCCGCCACGTCGATCCCCGCACGCTGGCCGCCACGGTGCGGGCCGCCCGTCGCCTCGGCGCGCTCGGCGTTCCGCTCCCGCCACCACCCGAGGAGTGCCGCCCCGCCGGCCGGATCCACTCCCCGGCGCGTGACGCCCGGGCCGTCTCCCACCACTACGACGTGGGCAACGACTTCTACGAGCTGGTGCTGGGACCGAGCTGGACGTACTCCTGCGCCCGGTTCGTGACGCCGGCGACCACGCTCGAGGAAGCCCAGGCGGCCAAGTACGAGCTGATCTGCCGGAAGCTCGGCCTCGACGAGCGCCCCGGCGCACGCCTCCTCGACGTGGGCTGCGGATGGGGCTCCATGGCCATCCATGCCGCCCGCAACCACGGAGCGACCGTCGTCGGGATCGCCCTGAGCCACGAACAGGTCGACAAGGCGAAGGAGCGGGTCCGGGCCGCCGGGCTCGAGGACACCGTGGAGATCCGCTACCAGGACTACCGGGAGCTCCGGGACGAGGAGTTCGACGCCATCTCGTCGATCGGGATGTTCGAGCACGTCGGGACCGAGCGCACCGGCCAGTACTTCGCCACGTTGCGCCGACTGCTCACGCCGACGGGCCGCCTCCTCAACCACGCCATCTCGTCGCCGGGAGGATCGCGGCTCGGGAACCGCACCTTCATCGGCCGGTACGTCTTCCCCGACGGAGAGCTCATCGACGTCGGTCAGGTCGTGTTGGCCATGGAGCGCGCCGGGTTCGAGATGCGCGACGTCGAGTCCCTCCGCGAGCACTACTCCCGGACCCTCCACTGCTGGGTGGCCAACCTGGAGGCCCACTGGGACGAGGCCGTCGCCCTCGTCGGTCGGGCCCGGGCCGACGTGTGGCGCCTGTACATGGCCGGCTCGGCGATCGGCTTCGACGACGGCGGCATCGCCGTGCACCAGGTGCTCGGGGTCGTGGCCGACGCGGACGGGACGAGTGGGATGCCCCGGACACGGGACGACTGGAGCTGACGGGGGCCGAGCGTCGGCCGTCGCCGTCAGTACACGGGGTGCGGGTTCGGGACCGGCGTCGACCCCGCGGGCATCGCCGCGATCCCCACCACCGGCGCGTCGAGCACGTCCGAGGCGGCGGAGCCGAGGAACGGCGCGTCGCCGAAGGCGAACACCCCGCCGTCCGACGCCACCATCCAGTAGCCCGGCCCGTCCGGATCGGCGGCGATGCCGCTCATCGGCGCAGCCAGCGCACTCCCGCCCATGGACCCGTCGAACGCGGCGTCGCCGAAGGCGAACACCCCGCCGTCCGACGCCACCAGCCAGTAGCCCCGGCCGTCCGCCGTCGACGCCATGCCGACGACCGGCGCATCGAGGGACCGTCCCCCCATGGAGCCCTCGAACCCGGCGTCGCCGAAGGCGAACACCCCGCCGTCCGAGGAGACCTCCCAGTAGCCGCCGCCGTCGGGCGTGGCGGCGATCCCCACGATCGGCCCGTCGAGGTGGGAACCGCCCATGGATCCGAGGAACGGGGCGCCCGCCATGGCGAACACCCCGCCGTCCGCGCCGGCGAGCCATGCACCACGCGGTGCCGCGGCCACGCCGACGACGGGAGCGGCCATGCCGTAGACGACACTCGGTCCGGGTCCGGAGGGCACTTGGACGCCGAAGGCGGACACCGTGCCGTACACGCCGGTGCACGACGGCGATGCACAACCCCCGAACGGGACGGTCGACCCGGCACCGATCCAGTAACCGGTCCCACCCGGTGCCCCGGCGATCGAATCGCAGTCGTAGGGCGGCGTGGACGTCGTGTTCACGCACTGGTCGCTGCCGTAACTCTCCGGGGAGCCCATGTAGGGGGCGCCGAAGGCGTAGCCGGTGCCGTACCCGGTGATGAGCCAGTAGCCGGGGCCCGACGCCCCGTGCGCGGGGGCGGCGGTCGCGACGGCACCTCCCGACGCCTGGACCAGCACCGACGTGCACAACAGGACGACGACCGGCAAGCGACCCGCCGGAAGGCGGCGCGTCCGGTCGACCGCCTCGTCCGTCCGCGTCGTGCCACCGGCCACCTCCGCTCGTGTCCCCTGGTCGGGGACACCGACCCAGGGTAGACCCCGGGTCGGAGCGTCAGCGGACGGTCAGTTCCCGCCGGTAGACGCGGGCGGGACCCAGTGAGGCGATCGTGGACGCCAGCTGGGCGAAGACGGCGGCCGCCTCACCATCGGGCTCGGCCACCACCACGGGCACGCCCTCGTCGCCACCCTCGCGCAGGGCCGGCACCAGCGGGATCCGGGCCAGCAGCGGCACGCCGAGCTCCTCGGCGAGCTGCTGCCCTCCCCCGCTGCCGAACAGCTCGTAGCGGGTGCCGTCGTCGCCGGTGAACCAGCTCATGTTCTCGATCACCCCCCGGACCGCCAGCTTGAGCTTGCGGGCGGCGTAGGCCGAGCGCTGGGCCACCCGCTGGGCGGCGGGCTGGGGCGTGGTGACCACGAAGACCTCGGTCTTGGTCAGGTACTGGCCCAGGGAGAGCGTCACGTCGCCGGTGCCCGGGGGCATGTCGATGAGCAGGAAGTCGGGTTCGCCCCAGTAGGCGTCGACCAGGAACTGCTCGAGCGCCTTGTGCAGCATCGGGCCCCGCCAGATCACCGGGGTGTCGTCGGCGACGAAGAAGCCCATCGACAGGCAGCGGACCCCGTGGGCGGTCGGGGGGACGACCAGGTCACCGATGATCAGCGGGTCGGTGCGGACGCCGAGCATCTTCGGCACCGAGAACCCGTAGACGTCGGCGTCGAGGATCCCCACGTCGTACCCGGCCCGCTCGCAGGGCGACGGCCAGGTTGACGGTCACCGACGACTTGCCGACCCCGCCCTTGCCCGACGAGATCCCGATGACCCGGGTCTTGGACCGCGGGTCCATGAACCGGTTCGGCCGGCCCTCCTCGTGGCCGAGGGACCCGCCTCCGCCGCTCCCGTGACCACCGCCGTGGTCGTGACCGTGTCCGTGACCGTCGTCGGCGGCGTGCAGCGACCCCGCCGTCCACGGCGTCCCCGCGCAGCAGCATCCGCAGCCGGGCGCGGGTCTCCTCGTCCATCACCGTGGTCTCGACCAGGACCTCGTCGACTCCGCCCAGGGCCGCCACCGCGGCCCGGACCCGGGACGTCAGCTCCTCGACCTGCGGGTAGTCGGCCACCGGCAGCGCCAGTTCGACGGTGCACCCTCCTCCGCCTGGTCTGGACCCGGCCCAGCATGCCCAGCTCTCCCAGCGGTCGCCGCAGTTCGGGGTCGACCACGTGCGCGACCGCGGCGGCGACCTGGGACTCGTCGATGGACATGGGGGCTCTCCTGAGGGAAACGTCGGCGTCCCCGGTAGACTAGGGGACGTGCAGCCCGCCCCGGACAGCGCCGACGCGGCTGCCGCCTCGGACTCGGACAGCCAGTTCGCCGCGGCGGTGACCGCCGTCACCTCGGCCTTCGGCGACCCCACCCGCCGCGAGATCTACCTCTTCGTCCGGGCCAACCCCGGTGCCACCGCCTCGGAGGTCGCGGCCCGGTTCTCCCTCCACCCGAACGTCGCCCGGCACCACCTCGAGCGCCTGGCGGCCGGCGGCTACGTGGAGGTGACCAAGGGGCGGACCGCGGCACCGGAGCCGGGCGGCCGTCCAAGCGCTTCCGGGCCATCGGCGACGATCCCACCCTGGACCTGCTGACCCGCCGCGACGACCTCCTCGTCCTCCTGCTCCAGGAGGCCCTGCAGATGCTCGGGCCGCAGGCGGCCGAAGGCATGGCCGAGCGGGTCGGCGAGGAGTACGGCCGCGCCCTCGCCGGCCAGATGTCGCCCGGGCGACAGCCAGCGGTCGCTGCGCACCGCCATGCACGCCATCGCCGACACGCTGACCGCCCACGGGTTCGCCGCACACGCCGAGGACCAGGGATCGACCACCGCCGTGGTGGCCGACAACTGCCCGTTCGGCGACGCCGCCTCGCAGCACCCGGTGCTGTGCGCCGTCGACCGGGGCATGGTCAAGGGCCTGCTCGCCGGGCTGTGCGGGGACGACCCCGCCGTGGTACCCGTCGTGCTGTCGTCGTCCCGGGCCCAGGGCGACGACTCCTGCGCCGCCGTGGTCTGACCGGCGGCCGTGGCCCGCCACTACCTCGACCACGCCTCGACCTCGCCGCTGCGCCCCGAGGCCAGGACCGCCATGGCCGCGTGGGACGACCTCGGCGTCACCGCCGACCCGGGACGGGTGCACACCGAGGGTCGCATGGTGCGGGTGGCGCTCGAGGACGCCCGGGACCAGGTGGCGGCGCTGTTCGGCGTGCGCCCCCGCCAGGTCGTCCTCACCTCCGGTGGGACCGAGGCCGTCAACGCCGCCGTGTGGGGGGTGCTGGCCGCCGAGCCCGGGGCCCACGGGTGGCCTGTGCCGCGGTGGAGCACGCCGCCGTCCGGGAGGCGTCGGCGCGCCACGGCACCGTCGTGGCCGTCGGAGGTCGACGGGACGGGTCGGATCCATCCGCGACGCGGTGGAGGCCACCGTCGACCGGACCGTCGCCGAGCACGGTCGCCGTCCGGCGCTGGTCCACTGCCAGGCCGCCAACCACGAGGTGGGCACGCTCCAGGACGTGGTCGCCGTCGCCGGCGTGCTGCCGGAGGCTCGGCGATCCTCCTCCACGTGGATGCCGCCGCCGCCGCCGGACACGTCCCGGTCGACGTCGACGCCTGGGGGCCGACCTGGTCTCGGTGTCCTCCCACAAGCTGGGCGGCCCGGCCGGGGACGGGCGCGCTGCTCGTGCGGCGCGGCCTCCGGATCGAACCGCTGCTCGTGGGCGGGGAGCAGGAGCGGGGCCGCCGGGCCGGGCTGGAGAACGTGGCCGGCGCCGTCGGGTTCGGGGCCGTCGCCGCGGCGTTGGCCACGCCCGGCCGTGTCGCCGAGGAGGCCGGCGCCGCCCGCCGACGCACCGACCGGCTGGCAGCCGCGGCGCTCGCCGTCGACGGCGTCGTGCGCTACGGCGATCCCGTCGACCGGGTGCCGCACATCGTGTGTGTCGGCGTCGGAGGGGTCGAGGCCGAGCCCGTCCTCCTCGGCCTCGACCAGGCGGGCGTGGCCGTGCACTCCGGCTCGTCGTGCTCGTCGGAGTCGCTCGAGCCGTCCCCCGTGCTCCTGGCGATGGGAGTCGACGGCGAGCGGTCGCTTCGACTGTCGGTCGGGTGGTCGACCACCGACGGCGACGTCGCCGCATTCGGCACCGCCTTCGCCGGGGTCGTGGGTCGACTTCGGGACCTCGCCGGCTAAAGACGACGGACCCGCCCGACGCCGGCACCGGGGGAACCGAACGCCGGCACCCGCTCTCCCGCTGGGTGCGGACGGCCGGCACTAGGTTGACCACCATGCGCGCCGTCGTCTGCAACGAATTCGGACCCCTCGACACGCTGGTGGTGGAGGAGCGCCCGACGCCCGTGCCGACGGAGGGCACGGTCGTGGTCGACGTGGCCGCGGCGGGGGTCAACTTCGTCGACGGGTTGATCTGTCAGGGCAGGTACCAGCTCAAGCCCGCGACCCCGTTCGTCCCCGGCAGCGAGGTCGCCGGGGTGGTGTCCGCCGTCGGCCCCGGGGTCGAGGCGTGGTCGGTGGGAGACCGGGTGCTGGTGTTCTGCGGGTTCGGCGGGTTCGCCGGTCAGGTGGTGGTCCCCGCCCTGTCGTTGGTGGCGGTCCCCGGAGCCCTCGACCTGCCCCGCGGCCGCGGCGCTCATCCAGAGCTACTGCACGATGCTGTTCACGCTGACCCGGCGGACCACGGTGGCCCCGGGCGAGTGGGTCCTGGTGCTCGGGGCCGGCGGTGGGATCGGCCTGGCGGCCGTCGACGTGGCCACCGCGCTCGGGGCCCGGGTGATCGCCGCCGCCTCCACGTCGGAGAAGCTCGGTGCCGCCGTGGCCATGGGGGCCGAGGCCACCATCGCCTACGAGGAGGAGGACCTGAAGTCCCGGGCCCGTGAGCTGTCCGGTGGCGGGGTGGACGTCGTCGTCGACCCGGTCGGTGGCCGCCACTCGGAACCGGCCCTGCGGGCCACCCGTCACCTCGGCCGCTTCTGCGTGATCGGGTTCGCCTCGGGCCCGATCCCGTCCGTCCCGATCAACCAGGTCCTCCTCAACAACCGCACCCTGGTCGGCGTCGACTGGGGCGGCTGGACGTTCAAGGACCCGCTGGGCAACCGGGCCCTGATGGACGAGCTCATGGGCATGGTGACCGCCGGACGCCTCCACCCCACCGCCCCGGACCGCCGGCCCCTCGACGAGGCGGGTGCGGTGATGGCGGCCCTGATCGACCGCACGGTGGCCGGCAAGGTGGTCCTCGTCCCCTGACCCCCACCGGGGTGCGTCGGCCCACCGGGCGTCCGCCGCAGGGCCACGGGCCGGTGGATCAGCCGGTGGGCACCCCGGCCGGAACCGGCTGGCCGTCCCGGGCGAACGCCGTCCGCACCGTGGAGGCGGCCTGGGACAGCACCGTGGCGGGAGGTCCGGCCGCCAGGAACCGGCGGAACTGGTCGACGGCGCCCGCCGCGTTCCCGTCCTGCTGGAGGAGGACGGTGCCCAGGTAGAGGTGGACGGCGTAGTCGCCGGGGTCGAGGGCCGCCGCCTGGTCCAGCTTGGTACGGGCGTCGGCCACGAGCGAGGTGCTGGCCCCGGCCGAGCCGATGCGGTACTCGAGCCATCCGAGCTGGGCGAGTGCCACCTCGTCGTCGGGGTGCGCCGTGAGCACCGCCTGGTACAGCTGTGCGGCCAGGCCGAGCTGACCCTCGTCCTCCGCCGCGGCGGCCTGGTCGAGGGACCGGGCCAGCTGCTGGCTCGGACTCAGGCTCACCGAGCCGGAGGCCGTCTGACCGGGCAGGCGGTCCGAGGTGAACAGGGGCACGGCCACGATCAGGGCGGCGGCGAAGCACACCACGGCGCCGGCCAGGAACCACCCGTTGCGACCGCGGCGCCGGCTCGGGACCTCGGTCGCCGGCGGGGGGGCCGCGTCCGGCGCAGCGGTCGCCTCCGGCGCGGGAGCCCGTTCGGTGAGCGTCGCCGTGCCCCCGGACGCCGCCGTCGCCCCCGGCGAGGAGGGGGACGGCGCCGACCGGACGGACGTCGCGACCGTCGCCAGCGCGGCCAGGCGGGCGAGGTCGCGCTGGCGGAGGGCCAGGTAGTCGTCGTCGGTCAGGTCGCCGGCCAGGTACTCGGCGTCGGCGTCGGCCAGCGACCGGGCGAGGAAGTGGCGGCGCTCGTCCAGCGTCTCCGGGTCGACCGGGCCGCGGCGCACGTCTGCGTCCGGGTCGCGGCCCCCGCCCGTCGCCGCGCCAGGACCACCACCACTCCGATCACGGCGACGGCCCCCACGCCGAGGGGCAGGATCCACACCAGTCCGGACCAACCGCTCGTCGGGGGGTCGAGCACGATGGCCGATCCGTAGCGGGCGACCAGGTACGCCTCGATCTGCCGGTCGCTCCGGCCGGCGGCGATCAGCTGGGCGACCGTCCGGCGTACGGTGACCGCGGTGGGCGCACTCGACACGGCGACGGACAGGTCCTCGCAGCTGGGGCACCGGATCACCGACTCGATGGCCCCGGCCCGCTGGGCGCGGGTGGGCGGCGTGGACGAGAACACGCCGCCGCCGGCCAGCAGGGCGACCAGCAGCACCACGCCGAGCAGGGTCCACAGGGGGAAGTGGCGACGGCTCATGACCCGGCCGCCTTCGCCCGGGCGATCAGCTGGTCGAGGTCCGAGGCGGTCACGGGCGCGACGACGTAGGCCACCACCCGTCCGTCCGGGGCGATGAGGAAGGTCGACGGCGGCGCCCGGACCCCGAAGCTGAGGGCGAGGCTCCCCCGCGGGTCGGCCAACGTGGGCCACGTGGCTCCCAGGGTGGCCTGGTAGGAGCGGGCGTCGGCGGCGCTGTCGTCGAACACCACGCCGACCAGCCGGGCGTCACCCGACTGCTGGTGCTGGAAGGCGAACCGGACCAGCTCGGGCCCCTCCTCCTGGCAGGGTTCGCACCAGGGGGCGAAGAAGTTGACCACGGTGTACACGCCCGGCGCGCGGGGGAGGACGTACGCACGGCCGTCGACGGTGAGGCCGCGGACGGGCGGGGCCGCGTGTCCCACCAGCGGGCTCTGCACCTCCGCCACCGACGCGGGAGGACGGGTGGCGAGTACGGCGACCAGCCCGCCGCAGACCACCAGGACGGCGAGCGCGGCCCAGCGGGCGGTGTGGCGCGGGCGGGACGGGACCGCGGGCGCCACCGAGGCGTCGCCACCGGTCGACACCCCGGGTGCGCCCGGGTGATCGCGACCGTCCGTCAGCGTCACGGTGCGTCCCCCGCCCCCACCGGCTCGAGACCGACGGAACCCGCCTCCACCGGTTCGGGTCCGGTCGGGGGCTCGACCGGAGGGGCGGCACCGGCCACGGGGGCCGACACCGGATCGGTCGGGCGGCGACGGCGGCCGGGGACGGCCGACAGGGCCGAGCCGAGCACGACGAGCCCTCCGCCGATCCACAGCCACATGACCAGGGGCTGGACCACGACACCGAACGTCCACGCGCCGCCCCGGTCGGGGATCGAGTTGATGGTCAGGTAGACGTCGGCGGTCACACCGGAGTCGATCGCCGGCGTCCCCACCGCCTGGGTACCGGTGCCGAACTGGCTGATGGCCGGCGTGAACACGGAGCCCCCGTCCACCCGCAGGAGCGCCTGCTGGCTCAGGTGGGAGGAGGTCCGCACGGTGCGGGTCCCGGCGAACTCGACGGTGTGGCCGGCGAAGGAGCCGGTCCCGCCCCGGACCAGGACGAGGGTGCCACGGTGGCCGAAGGCCGTGGCCCCGGCCAGGCCAACGGCGATGACCACGACGCCGATGTGCACGACCATGCCCCCGTTGGCCCGCCCCACCAGACCCCGCCACCCGGCCAGCGCGGAACGGGAGGGCGACTGCCCCGACGTCCGCGCCGCGCGCCAGGCGCCCCGGACCGACAGGACCAGCGCGCGCCCGGCCGACGCCGCCGCGAAGGCGCCGAGTCCGAAGGCCAGGAGGGGCTCGATGCCGGTGACGCCGCCGACGACGCACCCCACGACCACCAGGACGCCGATGGCGGCCGGCACGGCCAGGCGGCGGCGCATCACCTCGGCCGAGGACTTCCTCCACGGGAGCGCGGGCGCCACCGCCATGAGGAAGAGGAGGGCCAGCCCGAGGGGGATCACCAACCGGTTGAAGTACGGCGCGCCGACCGCCACCTGGGCGCCGCTGTTGACCGCCTCGTACAGGAGGGGGAAGACCGTCCCCAGCAGCACCACGAAGGTGAAGAGGACGAAGAGGAGGTTGTTGGCGAGGAACGCCCCTTCCCGGCTCATGGCCGAGTCGATGCCCCCCGGCGATCGGAGCCGGTCCCCGCGCCAGGCGATGAGGCCGACCCCGACGGCCAGGACCAGGCCGAAGAACCCGAGGAGCAGCGGGCCGATGGCCGAGGCCGAGAACGAGTGGACCGACTGGAGCACACCGGAGCGGGTGAGGAAGGTGCCGAGGATGGTGAGGCTGAACGTGGCCACCACCAGGGACAGGTTCCACACCCGGAGCAGACCGCGGCGCTGCTGCACCATGACCGAGTGGAGGTAGGCGGTACCGACGAGCCAGGGGAGCAGCGAGGCGTTCTCGACGGGGTCCCACGCCCAGAACCCGCCCCATCCCAGCACCTGGTAGGACCACCAGGCCCCCAGGACGATCCCGAGGGTGAGGAACGTCCAGGCGAACAGCGTCCACCGGCGGGTCTCGCCCTGCCAGTCCTCGTCGACCCGGCCGGTCACCAGCGAGGCGACGGCGAAGGCGAACGGGAGCGTGAAGCCGACGAGTCCGAGGTACAGCACGGGCGGGTGGAACAGGACCAGCGGGTTGTCCTGGAGGAGCACGTTCGGTCCCAGCCCGTCGGGCGGCACCGCCCCGGCCACGTGGGTGAACGGATCGGCGGGACCCAGCATCAGGCCGAAGAAGAAGGCGGCGACCACGTACATCACCAGCGTGGCCCAGCCCACCAGACGGTCGTCGGCACACGACCGGAACCGCCACACCATCGCCGTGGCGTAGCCGCCGAGGATGACGCCCCACAGCAGGATCGAGCCGGCCAGGGCCGACCACATCCCGGTGATCGAGTACAGGAGCGGGGTCGAGCGGCTGTTGTTGTCGGCCACGTAGGTGAGCGAGAAGTCGTGGGTGATCAGCGCGCGCTGCATGGCGGCGACGGCGATCGCGCCGCCGAGCAGGATCAGCGGCGCGTACACGCCGCGCGCTGCGTAGCGTCGACGTGCGCCCACGCGCCAGGCCGACGGCGAGGACGACGACGCCGACGACCGCGGCGGCAAAGCCGAGGAGGACGCCGGTGTGCCCGAGGGCCCCGTTCACCGCGGGCCGCGTGCCCGGGCCGGCAGCCGGGCCGTCACCGCTTGCTCCCGTTCGGCGCGGTCACCCGCGACGGGTACTGGGCGATGTAGGTGGACGAGTGCTTCACCAGGATCTGGTCGGAGGCGAACCGGTCGCCCACGAAGTGGCCCACCGCGATCACCGGGATGTCCGCCTGGAACAGCTGCGGCGGACTGCCGATGTTGTCCACCGTGACGTGGGTGGTCCCCGACGTGACGACGAAGTCGACCCCGGACGCCGTCGAGTGGATGGAACCGGGCTCGACGACACCCTCCAGGTTGAACGTCTTGTCGCCAAGCTGGACCTTCTGGGCCACGGCCTGGTCCGCCGGGAGGTAGAAGTCGAGCGCGCTGCCCAGACCCTTCGCCAGCAGGAACACCAGCGCCCCGACCAGGACCAGCCCCACCACCACGTAGCGGACGGTGTGACGCGGCCGGGTCGCCGCGGCCGGGGTCCGACCAGCGGGGGGCGGGCCGGCCGCCGGGTCGCCGGGACCGGGCGCGGCGGCGGGGGGTGCGGGAGGTGCGGTGGTCACGGGGATGGCACCGCCGTCGGGGTGGCCGGGGGTCCGTGGAGCTCCCCGGGCGCGGGGTCGTCGGTGTCCGCGCCCCCGGCCGCCACCACCCGGGACACCGCCCGGGTCAGGCGGCGTCGGCGCCAGGCCAGCTGGACGGCGTACAGGAAGAGCAGGCCGAGGACGACGACGTACCCGGCGACGACGTAGCGCATCAGGCCACACCCACCCGTCGGGACGGTGCCCCGTCATCGGGGTCGTGGTCGTGGTGTGGGCCACCCGCCCTGGTCGCCGGCGCCCCCGCGGGGAGGCCCGTGCCCTCGGACCGGCGCTCGGCCAGGGCGACGCCCAGCTCGTTGGCGTCGAGCCAGTCCTCGAGCACCCCGATCCGGTAGCGCACGAGCAGCATCCACACGAACACGAGGGTCAGGGACACGAAGCCGAGCAGGAGGGTCCACGCCATCGAGCCGTGGATCTTGAGGGTCAGTCCCGGGTTGAGGACCGTCGCGCCCTGGTGGAGCGTGTTCCACCAGTCGACCGAGAAGTGCACCAGGGGGACGTCCAGCACGGCGAACAGCGCCACGAAGGCGCTGCGGCGGGCCCGTACCTCGGGCTCGGCCGGCACCCGGCGCAGTGCGAGGTAGCCGAGGAACAGGACCAGCAGCACGGCCGTCAGCGTGAGCCGGGCGTCCCACGCCCACCACACCCCCCACGTCGGCTTCCCCCAGATGGACCCGGACACCAGCGTGCACACGTTGAACACCACACCGACCTCGACCGAGGCGGCGGCCAGGCGGTCCCAGAACAGGGACCGGGTCCGGGGCCACAGGTAGAGGACGCTCGACACCGCCGCCAGCCCGAAGGCCAGGTACAGCGCCACCCAGGCCACCCCCGGATGGAGGTAGACGAGGCGGACCAGGTCACCCTGCGTCCGGTCGGGCGGCGTCACCCACAGCCCCAGCCAGACGGTCGCCGCGGTGCCGACCAGGGCGAGCGCGCCGACGACCCGCTCGGTCGCCCGTCCGCGGCGAGGGTCCCCGCGGAGGGGTCACGACGGTGTCCGGCACGGACGGGTCCGTCGGACGGGCGGGGGCGAGATCGGTCACGCGGTCTCCATGATCGGGCCGAACAGCAGCACGCCGACGGCGAGGTAGACGGCGTCGAAGACGAGCAGCAGGCGGAGCCACTGGGTGCCGGCCGACGGGACCCCGCCGACCATCGCCGCCTGCCAGATCCGGGTGCCGGCCAGCAGCACGGGGGCGACGATGGGCAGGAACAGGAAGGGCAGGAGCGTCTCGCGCACCCGCAGGCCCGCCGACAGGGCACCGTAGAGGGTGCCGGTCACGGCCAGTCCGACCGTGCCCAGAAGGCACGACACGGCGATCAACCACGGAGTCTGGATCCTCGCCCCGTAGAGGAACACCACACCGACGGCCAGCAGTGCCTCGAGGACCACGAGCTGGGCCCCGACGGCCGCGGCCTTGCCGAGGAAGAGTCCGGCCGGATCGATGCCCGAGAGCCGGAGCCCGTCGCGGGCACCGTCGGACGACTCCACCGACACGCTGCGCTGCACGGCGAGGACGGTGCAGAAGAGCACGGCCACCCAGAACAGCCCCGGCGCGCCGGCGGCCATGACCGTCCGGTCCGGACCGAGGGCGAAGGCGAACAGCGCCAGGGCCACGATGCCGAAGGGCGCGACCTGGGACAGTCCCACCCGGGACCGGGCCTCGATGCGGAGGTCCTTGCCGGCGACCAGTACGGCGTCACGCCACATGGGCGACCCCGCCGGTCATCGAGGCGCCCCGTCCGTCCCGGTCGTCCCGTCCGTCCCGGTCGTCCCGGCCGTCCCGGAGCGACCGGTCACCGGTCACCCGGCCCCCGGTCACGGTCACGGCCCGGTGGACCAGGCCCTCCACCGAGCCCGACTCGTGGCTGGCGATGAGGACGGTCGCACCGGAGGCCGACGCCTCGGCGACCGCCGCGTCCAGCAGCACGCGGGCGGCGGCGTCGAGTCCGGCGTGGGGCTCGTCGAGCAGCCAGACCTCGGGCCACCGGGCGGTGAGCACGGCGAGGGCCACGCGGCGACGCTGGCCCGCCGAGAGCTTGGAGGCCGGCGTGCGTGCCAGCCGGCCGGTCAGCCCCCACCGCTCGCACGCGGGGTCGATCCGGGCACGGTCGCCGGCGGCGGCACGCACGGCGAACCGCACGTTCTCCTGGACGGTCAGGTCCTCGTACAGGTGGGAGGCGTGCGACAGCAGCCCCACCCGGCGGCGGACGGCGGTGCGGTGGCGGACGGGATCGAGGCCCAGGATGCTGATCCGACCCGTCGACAGGGGGACCAGGCCGGCGCACACCCGCAGCAGGCTGGTCTTGCCGGCCCCGTTCGGCCCCTCGACCAGGACCGCCTCCCCCACCGCCACCTCGAGGTCGACCCCGGCGAGCAGGGGGAACCGGCCCGACAGCGCGACCGCGTCACGGAGGGAGACTGCAGAGGAGGGGGGTGCGGCGGCCATGGGCAGGCCCCAATGCTACGGGGGCGGGCGGGCGGGAGCCAGACGGGGGTCCCGCACCGGCGGCGGACGGCGTCCGGGAGCCGCTCAGCTGGTCGACAGACGGTTCAGGTGCAGGTCACGGAGCCAATTCGAGATGTGGGCGGAGACGACGTCCACGTTGCCGGTGAGCAGCAGGACACCGAAGGCCACCAGGACGAGGCCGCCCACCAGGTCCACGATCCGGAGCCGGCCCCGCACGCGGGCCAGCAGGTCGGTCATCCGGCCGAAGGCCAGACCGCTGAGGAGGAACGGGACGCCCAGGCCGAGCGAGTAGGCCAGGAGCAGGGCGATCCCCCCGGTGGCGGACCCTCCGGTACCGGCCGCCAGGGCCAGCACGCTTCCGAGGACCGGGCCGATGCACGGCGTCCAGGCGAAGGCGAAGGCCATCCCGAGCACCGGCGGCGCCCACGAGCCGAGCACCGACGGACGGACCAGGAAGCGCTTCTCGCCGGCCAGCACCATCGGCAGCGACACCCCGGCGGCCATGGCCACCAGCAGGGCGCCGAACACGACGATCAGGATGCCGGAGGCGACCTCGAGCGCGTGCTGGTGGGTCAGGAACAGTCGCCCGACCGACGACGCCGAGGCCCCGAGGATGGTGAAGACCACGGTGAAGCCGGCGATGAACGCCAGGATCCCCCGGAGGAGCCGGCCGCGGTGACGTCGGAGCTCCTCGCGGTCCGGGGCCGGGGTCGGGGTCGGCGCGGACGCGCGCGCCGGCACGGGGGTCCCCTCGCCCGCCGGGGGCACCCGGGCTCCCCGTGCCCCCACCGGCTCCACCACCGGGACGGCCACCGACACCGGTGACGGTGCCGGGTCGGGGTCGGCGCCGGCGCCGGTGTCCGGCGCGAGCGCGGTGAGCTCGGCGGCCGACAGTCCCGACACCATGGACAGGTAGGCGGGCACCAGGGGCAGCACGCACGGTGACAGGAACGAGAGCATCCCGGCGCCGAAGGCGACCAGGAGGCCGAGCGGGTCGGCGTGGATCGCCGCCATCACGGCCATGGCCAACCGCTAGGCCCGCTGGCTCTTCACCAGGGCCAGATCGGCCTCGACCATCATCTGCACCAGCTGCGGGAACTCGACGTCGCGGTGCCAGCCCAGGGCCTTCTCGGCCTTCGCCGGGTCGCCGATGAGGAGGTCGACCTCCGCCGGGCGCAGGAAGCGCTCGTCGATCACCACGTGCTCCTCCCAGTCGAGGTCGGCGGCGGCGAACGACAGTTCGACCAGTTCCTTGACCGAGTGGGTCTCCCCGGTGGCGACCACGTAGTCGTCGGGCTGGTCCTGCTGGAGCATGAGCCACATGGCCCGCACGTAGTCCCGGGCGAAGCCCCAGTCGCGCTCGGCGTCGAGATTGCCGAGGGCGAGGGTCCGGTCGATGCCCGCCGCGATCCGGGCCACCCCGTGGGTGACCTTCCGGGTGACGAACTCCAGGCCCCGGCGGGGCGACTCGTGGTTGAAGAGGATGCCCGACGAGGCGTGGAGGTCGTAGCTCTCGCGGTAGTTCACGGTGATCCAGTGCCCGTACACCTTGGCCACGCCGTAGGGGCTGCGGGGGTAGAACGGGGTGGTCTCCACCTGGGGGACCTCCTGGACCTTGCCGAACATCTCCGACGAGCTCGCCTGGTAGAAGCGGATCCCGGGATCGACGGTGCGGATGGCGTCGAGGACGCGGGTCACGCCCAGGGCGGTGGTCTCGCCGGTCAGCACGGGCTGGTTCCACGACGTCTGCACGAAGGACTGCGCCGCCAGGTTGTAGACCTCCTGTGGGCGGATCTCCTTCAGGATGTTGATCATCGAGACCTCGTCCAGGAGGTCGCCGGCCACCAGGTTGATGCGGTCCTGGATGTGGGCGATCCGCTCGAAGTTGATCGTGCTCGAACGCCGGACCATCCCGCTGACCTCGTAGCCCTCGTCGAGCAGCAGTTCGGCCAGGTAGGAGCCGTCCTGGCCGGTGACGCCGGTGATCAGTGCTCGTTTCGTCATGCTGTGGGAACTCCTCGTCGATCTCGTGTCTGGGGCGTGTCTGGTGGGCGGCCCGGTGTCCGCCCGGTCCGGTGCTGCTGTCAGGCGGTCCCGTCGACTCCCGGGGAGTCCTGCCACGACGGGGGGCGCTTCTCGGCGAAGGCGGTGATCCCCTCCCTCGCCTCCGCGGTCTGACTGGTGACGGTCAGCATCGCATGGAGGTACGGCAGGGCTTCGGAGGCCGCTGCATCGATCACAGCGTAGAACGAATCGCGACCCATCCTCGTCACCCCGGGCGGCTTGGAGGCCAGGACGGCGGCCAGTTCGGCGACGGCCGCGTCGAGCCCGTCCCGGGGGACGACCCGGGTGACGAAGCCGATGCGATCGGCCTCCTCGGCGCCGACGACCCGGCTGGTGAGCATGAGTTCGAGCGCCTTCTTCGGTGGCATCGACCGCAGCAGGCTGACCGTCACCATGTACGGCCACAGTCCCACGTTCAGCTCGGGCGCGCCGAATCGCGGCGTCCTCCGAGGCGATCACCAGGTCGCAGGCCAGGGCCAGGCCGAACCCGCCGGCCATGGCCCAGCCCTGCACCCTGGCGATGGTGGGCTTGCCCAGCGCCCACATCTCCTCGAACAGCTCGGCCAACCAGCCCCGGGCCAGGTGGTGGTCGAGGTACTCGTCGGCGGTGCCCCCCGGATCCTTCGGGGCCATCCCCGAGAGGTCGGCCCCGGCGCAGAAGGCCCGGTCGCCGGCGCCGGCCAGCACCACCACCCGGACGGCCGGATCCACCTTGGCCCGGGCCAGCTCGCGCCGGAGGCCGGCGATGACGTCCCAGGTCATGGCGTTGCGACGCTCGGGTCGGTTGATGGTGAGCGTGAGCACGGGACCGACCCGCTCGGCGAGCAGCTCGTCGCCGGCGTCGGGGTTGGCGTCTGGGCTGGCGTCGGACACGCACCGACGGTACTCCCCGGAGGCCCCGGCGGTCGCACCGGCGCCCCACCGGCAACCCCCGGGCGCGTCTCCGGCACCGTTCCGGAGGTCGACCGCCGGGGATCGGGGAGCCGCGCACCACTACGGTTGCGCCATCGCCACCGTCGCCCTGCTCTCCTTCCGCCTCGGCGGCTCCGACGGCGTGGCCGTCGAGGCCGACAAGTGGCGCGGCGCGCTCGGCCGGATGGGGCACACCACGTACACCGTGGCCGGTTCGGGGCCGGTCGACGTGACCGTCCCCGGCCTGCGGATCGACGCGCCCGACGGGCCCACCCCGGCCGAGGTCGGCGGGGCGCTGGCCGCCGCCGACGTCGTGGTGGTCGAGAACCTCTGCTCGCTCCCCCTCAACCCGGCGGCGTGGGACGTGGTGGCCCGGACCCTGGCCGGGCGGCCCGCGGTGCTCCACCACCACGACCTCCCCTGGCAACGGCCGCGGTTCGCCGACCACCCACCGCCGCCCGACGACCGGCACTGGCGGCACGTGACCATCAACGAACTCAGCAGGCGGCAGCTGGCGGAACGGGGGATCCGGGCCACCACCGTCTACAACTCGTTCGCGGTCCCCGGTCCGGGAACGGGTCCGGGCACCGGCCGGTCCGACCGCGGACGGGCCGGCGACCCGTGCGCGCCGAACTCGGTGTCGGGCCGGACGAGCTGCTCGTCCTCCAGCCGACGCGGGCCCTGGCCAGGAAGAACGTGGCCGGCGGCCTGGCCGCGGCGGCCCGGCTGGGTGGCGTGTACTGGCTGCTCGGCCCGGCTGAGGACGGGTACGGCCCTGAGCTCGACCGGCTGGTGGCCGGGGCACCGTGCCCCGTGCTCCGGGGGCTCCCCGCAGCCGGAGGGCCCGACGCCGGCGACGGGGCGGGCGGCGCGTTCGGCATCGACGACGCGTACCGTGCCTGCGACGTGGTGGCGCTGCCGTCCACGTGGGAGGGCTTCGGCAACCCGAGCCTCGAGTCGGTGACCCACCGGCGACCGTTGATCGTCGGGCCCTACCCGGTGGCCCGCGAACTCGCCGCCTTCGGCTTCGACTGGTTCGGGCTCGACGACCTGGGTCGGCTGGCGGCGTGGCTGGACCACCCCGACGCCGGCCTCCTCGAGCGGAACCTGGCCGTGGCCCGGGCCCACTTCTCGCTCGAGACGCTCCCCGCCCGCCTCGCGGCCGTGCTCCCGGTACCCGCGGCGGAGCCCGTCCGGACGGCGGCGGCAGGGGGAAGGATCCGGTCCCCGGGGCTACCATGACCGCCATGTCGACCACCGCCACCGCAGGCCGCCGGGAGCCCGGGACCCCGGAGCGCGCGCCACCCGTCGGCTGACCGCGGACGCCCGACGTCGCCAGCTCTTCGACGTCGCCCTGGCCCTGTTCGCCGAGCACGGGTACGCGGCAACCACCATGGACGACATCGCCGAGGCGGCGGGCGTGACCAAACCCCTCGTCTACCAGCACTTCGACTCCAAGCGCGCCCTGTACCTCGAGCTGCTCGACGTGTTCTCCCACGATCTCGTCGACCGGATCGTCGTGTCCACCGCGGCCGCCGAGGGTCCCCGCCAACAGGTGGAGCTCGGATTCGCCGGGTACTTCGAGCTGATGGTCGACAACGAGAACGCCTTCCGTCTGCTCTACGGCCGGGACGCACCCGACGATCCCGAGCTCGGTGCCGCCCTGCGGCGGGTGGAGGAGACGATCGCGGAGGCCATCGACCCCCTGATCGACGCCGGCCTCGACCCGGCGCACCGCCTGCTGCTCGCCCACGCCGTGGTCGGGATGGCCGAGGGGGCCAGCCGTCACTGGTTGGCATCGCAACGGTTCACCGGAGACGGGCCGGGGGACGACGGGACCGGCACCACCCCGGTCGAGGAGCTGGACCGCTCCGCCGAGGCCGCCCGGCTGGCCGCGCAGCTGGCCGACTTCGCGTGGGCCGGACTCCGCCAGGTCCACCGGATCTAGACGGCGCGGATCCGGCCGTGCGGAGCCGTCGGTGATCGACCGGGAGCTGGACCTCCCCACGCCGGACGGCTCCATGAACACCTTCGTGACCCACCCCGAGGAGGGCGGGCCCCACCCGGTGGTGCTCCTCTACATGGACGCACCCGGCATGCGGGAGGAGCTCCGCGACATGGCCAGGCGCCTCGGGACCGCCGGCTACGTCGTCGTGGTCCCCAACCTCTACTACCGGGAGGCGCGTGCGTTCTCGATCTTCTCGGGTGACCCGGCCGACACCCCTGACCGGATGTGGGAGCTCATGGCGTCGCTCGACGACGGGCTGGTGCTGAGCGACACGGCGGCCATGCTGTCGTTCGTCGACGACGATCCCTCCGGCGACGGTTCCCGGGTGGGCTGCGTCGGGTACTGCATGGGCGGGCCGTTCTCGTTCGCCGCGGCCTGCGCCCTGCCCGACCGGATCCGGGCGGCGGCGTCGATCCACGGGATCCGCCTGTACGGTCCCGGGTCGCCGGCCGCCGGGGCGGCCGACGCGACCGCCGAGCTCTACTTCGCCTGCGCCGAGTTCGACGAGTGGGCACCGCCGGAGATGGTCGACGGCCTCGAGCGGCACCTCGTGGCGGTCGGGGCCCGCGCCAGGGTCGAGCGCTATCCCGGGGTGCACCACGGCTTCAGCTTCCCGGGACGCGGGGCGCTCTACGACAAGCCGGCCGCCGAGCGGCACTGGGAGCGGCTCCACGCCCTGTTCGCGCGCACGCTGGGCTGAACCGGGGCGTCGAACGTCGGGCGTCGGCCGACGGGCGATCGGACCGTCGGGAGCGTCAGACGTGCACGACACCCACGGCCACCGGGTGGTTGCGGGACGCCACCACACCGCCCGCGGCCTCGTCGGTGACGGCGAACTCGGTGACGGGGGCGCCGCCGGCCACGCTGAACGGCACGATGCCCGGGTGGGACCCGAGCAGGCCCAGCGAGATGGCCCGTCCCCGCACCACGCCCCACAGCTGGTAGGTCCGGTCGGCCGGCAGCGGGGCGAAGCCGTCGCCGCGGTCGTCGATGAGGAATCCGGTGCCGGCGGCGGTGAGCACGATCGTCGCCGGGGTGTCGCCGGACGCCGTGGCCGAGGTCGCCGTCAGCGGGATCCTGCGGGTGGTCGGGGAGGCCAGCGCGGCACGCTCGGCGGACGACAGGCGGGGGCCGGCCTGGAGGGCGTCGACCTGCCCGTTCAGGTGATGGACCTGGAGCCCGAACACGAGGGCAAGCACGGCCGCCGCGGCGGCGGCGATCCCGGCCCCGGCGGCGGTCCACCGGGCCCGGCGGCGTCCACGGTCGAGCGGGACCACGGCGGCGTCCGCGTCGACGCCCTCCCCGGCGGGTCCGAGGTCGCGGGCGGCGCCGGGCGCGTCGAGCCTGGCCGCCAGGCGGTCCCACGACCGGTCCGAGGTGCCGTCCAGCTGCTCGGCGATCCCGTTCCACAGCGAGGCCGGCGCCGTGCCCCCGGAGTTGGCCAGCAGGCCGGCGACCTCGTGGTGCTGCCCCACCTCGACCGAGCACCGGACGCACCCCTCCAGATGGGCCGCGACGACCGCCGCCGTGTCGGGGTCCAGGGCGTCGAGCGCGTAGACGCCGAGCAGCTCCTCGATCTCGGCGTGGCTCATCGGCGACGGCCCGGGGGTCACAGTCCCGCCCCCGCCGGCTCGATGCCCCGCTCGATCAGGTTTACCCGCAGCCGGCCGAGGCCCGAGCGGATCCGGCTCTTCACCGTTCCCTCGGGCTCGTCCAGCATCGACGCCACCTCCTTGTAGGTGTGCCCACCGAAGTAGGCGAGCTCGATCGGCTGGCGGAGCTCGTCCGGCAGGGCGACCAGCGCGTCCTTCACCTGGTCGGCCACGGCCATGTCCCACACCTCGCGGTCGATGTCGTAGGCGGCGGTCGCCGTCTCCCGGGTCGTCCGCTCCTCGCGGCGGCGGCGCGACTCCTCGGCCCGGACCACGTCGACCGACTTGCCGTGGGTGCGGGCGAGCAGGTACGAGCGCAGGGTGCCCCGCTGGGCGTCGAACGTCTCGGGCCTGCGCCACAGGTCGAGGAAGACCTCCTGGGTGATCTCCTCGGCCGGCGGGTCGGAGCGGAGGATGCGGCGCGCGAGCGCGTGGACCGCACCGCCGTGGCGGCGGTAGATCTCGGCCAGCGCCGGCTCGTGCCATCGCCCGACCGCCACCACCAGGTTGGCGTCGCTCGCCTGCTCCACGTCCAGCTCCACCACCTACCCGGCTCTCCGCGCTCGCACGGAGGCTATTCGGAGCCGGCGGGTGGGCGGATGGGGTCGACGGCCCGGAGCGGCCCGGAGCGGCCCGGAGCGGCCCGGAGCGGCCCGGAGCGGCCCGGAGCGGCCCGGAGCGTCCCGGGGCGGGCGGTCCGCCGACCGGGGCCCGGCGCCGGCCGGCGGGTGCGCGTCGGCGTGGAGTGCGGCTACGGGATCCCGACCCCGGAGAAGTTGATCGTGAACGACTGGCTGTTCCAGGTTCCGTGGGTGGATCCGCTCACCGGGCCCGTGGCCGACGGTGTGAACGCGTAGAACATCTGGCAGGACGCGCCGGCCGCCAGCGTCCCGCCCTGGCAGTTCTGACTCCCGCCGAACACCCCGGCCCCTCCACCCGACCCGCTCATCACCACGGACCGGTCGGCCTGGTTGGTGATCGTCACCGTCTGGGCCGGTCCGGTCTTGCCGACGGCGACCCGCCCCATGGCCAGGGTGGTGGGCGTGATCAGGAATTGGGGCGTACCGCTCCCCGAGAAGTTGAGCTTGAACGACTGCCCGTTCCAGGTGCCGCTCGTCGTGCCGCTGGCCGCGCCGGTGGCCGTCGGCGAGAAGGCGTAGTACATCTGGCAGGACGCGCCGGCCGCCAGCGTCTCGCCCTGGCAGTTCTGGCTCCCACCGAACACCCCGGCCCCACCTCCCGAACCGGACATCACCACGGACCGGTCGGCGCGGTTGGTGACGGTCACGGTCTGGGCCGGAGCGGTACCACCCACGGCCACGCTGCCGAAGGGCAGGGTGGTGGGAGCGATCAGGAACTGGGGTGTGCCGGTCCCCGAGAAATTCAGCTTGAACGACTGTCCGTTCCAGGTGCCGTTGGTCGAGCCGAGGTCGGCGCCGGTGGCCGTCGGCGAGAAGGCGTAGTACATGTGGCAGGACGCACCGGCCGCCAGCGTCTGGCCCTGGCAGTCCTGGCTGCCTCCGAACGCACCGGCGCCGCCGCCCGAACCGGACAGGACGATCGGCGCGGTGGTCTCGTTGGTCACGGAGACCGACTGCTCCGCCGTGGTCGACCCCACCGGGACGTCACCGAAGGCCAGCGCGGTCGGCGTGATGAGCAGCGGTGGGCCGCCGGCGGCCACCCGGGCCGGCGAGGCGGCGGAGCCGAGCACGGCCACCGCCGTGCCACCCAGGAGGAGGATCGCCGTGCCGAGGTGGACACGGCGGCGGAGGGATGGGCGAGCGGTCATCGGACCTCCTCGGGATTCGTCACTGCACTGGGACTGTCGGCAACGCTACCGCCGTGGCGACGCCGGTGCCTGGGTGACACCCGCCGGTCCCCGCCCGCCCGGGTGCACCACCGTGCGCAATACCCGACCGGACAGGTAAGGTATCCGCGTGTTCACGTTCCCCGACCCCGTCAACGACTACGCGGCCCGCACGGTGGCCACCGGAGTCGTCCTGATGTGCGGGGCGGCCCTCGCCCTCCGCCAGCCGTGGATCCTGGTGCCCCTGGCCTACGGGTTCTGGGCGCGGGTGCTTTCCGGACCGCGGTTCAGCCCGCTGGGCCAGCTGGCCACCCGGGTGGTGGCTCCTCGCCTCCCGTGGGGCCCGAAGCTCGTGCCCGGGCCGCCGAAGCGCTTCGCCCAGGCCATCGGCGTGCTCTTCTCCACCACGGCGCTGGTGCTCTGGTTCGGCTTCGGGCTGGGCGCGGCGACCTGGGTCGTCGTCGCCGCACTGGCGGTCGCCGCCTTCCTCGAGGCGGCCGTCGGCCTCTGTCTCGGCTGCAAGGCGTTCGCCCTCCTGATGCGGGCGGGAGTCATCCCCGAGTCGGTGTGCGAGGAGTGCGCCGACCTCACGGGCCGCCACCCCGGGCTGGCCCCGTCCACCTCGCGCTGAACCGACGGGTGCCCACCCCTGCAGACCCGGGCGCCGGCCCGCCCGTGGTGCGGGCGGCCGACCCGTCGGAATTCGATCATCTGCGCCGGATCGAGTTCGCATCCGACCGGCTCCTCGAGGAGTTCGGGATCGGCCCGTTCGAGAACGACGAGGCGGAGAACCACCTGGCGGTGGCGGCGGCCGTGTTCGTCGTCGGCGATCCGGCCGTCGGGTTCGTGGCCGTCGAGCTGGTGGACGGGGTGGCACACGTCGACCAGCTGTCGGTCCTCCCCGACCACGGACGGCGCGGCATCGGCCGGGCACTGCTCGAGGCCGCCATCGGATGGGCCGTGGGCACGGGCCACACCGAGCTCACCCTCACCACGTACCGGGACGTCCCCTTCAACGCGCCCTTCTACCGCACCCTCGGCTTCGAGGTGGTCACCGAACCGTCCCCCGGACTGGCCGCGCTCCGCGAGTACGAGCGGGCCGTCGGGCTCGACGGCTTCGGGCCGCGGGTGGCCATGCGACGCACGCTGCGCTGACTACGTCGTCTTGGCACCCCCACCCGTGTGCCGCGGACGGCTCCCGCGGGTGGTCCGGGCGGACACGGAGGCGGCCAGGTCGGCCTGGAGCCGACGCAGGTCGGCCATACGCTGCTCCACCCACAGCAGGCGGAGGACGGCGATCACCCCCTCGCGTCGGCCCTCCCGGCGGACCGCGTCCCACGCCGCCACCAGTTCGGGCGCCAGGCGCTCGTCGACCGGCGGGGTGGTGGGGAGCTCGGCCCCCCGGACGCCGAGGGACCCGGCGAACCGGTCGAACCACGACTCGACCGCGGTGCACTCGGCCGACACCGTGGCCCGGGCCGTGACCACCTCGGGGAGTGGAGGCGGAGCGCCGGGCTCGGCGAGGTCCGGGAGCCCGTCCAGGGTGAGCGCCGTGAGGCGGATCCGCGCCGTCCCGGTGAGGAGCCGGGTGATCACCGGCAGGGGGACCGACTTCGCCCCGCGCTCCCCCAGGTACTGCCGGTAGGCGTCGTCGAGACGCCGGGCCGACGCCATGGCGGACGTGCGCTCGGGACCCCACGGCCGCTCGGCGCCGGCGCCCGGTCGGGCCACCTGGTCGACGGCGGCCGACAGCCAGGCGGCGGTGGTGGCGTAGGCGTCTCCCAGCGCACGGGCCAGCTCGGCGCCGGCGCCCCGGGGCCAGAACAGCAGGCCGACCACCACGCTGACCGCGGCACCGATCAGGACGTCCTCGATGCGGATCAGCCCGACCGACGACCCGACGGGGTCGATGATGTTGAACACAAGGACGACCAGGACCGTGAACCCGGCCTGCCCGGCGGTGAAGGAGCTCGCCGTCGGTGCGATGCCCGCCACGAACACGGCGACGGGCAGCAGGATCCACAGCTGGGCGTCGTGGGGACCGAGGACGAGCAGCACGACGTAGCCGACCAGGAAGCCGATCGCCGTCCCGAGCACCGCCCGCAGCGCGGTGGCTCCCGTGCCGAGGGCGTTCGAGCGCAGGACCGACAGGGTGCCGAGGACGACCCAGAACCCGTGCTGCACGGTCGTCACCTCCACCACCAGGACGGCGAGGGAGAGGCCGACCGCGCCCCGCACGCTGTTGCGGAACCACACCGACCGCGGGGTGAGGTGCCCGACGGCGACCCGGACGAACGACCGGACCGTCCCCTCCACCCGCTCCACCCGGCCGATCCCGGCACGGGAGGCGCCCATGGCGTCCAGGACCCCGTCGGCCAGCAGCTCGAGGGCGAAGGCGAGCATGCGGACCGGATACGTCGGATCGACCCGGCCCAGGGCGACCGACGGGTCCGTGGACGCGTCCACCGAGCCGGGACCACGCCTGTCGGCCTCGGCCACCAGCGACGCGAGCACGGCGTCGGTCGCGTGGCTGCGCGCCGACGCCATGCGGGCGACCCCGGCGCGGAGGGTGTCGGCCAGTCCGGGGTGGATGGCCGGGTCCCGTGCCGCCAACAGGCCGGACACGGCCCGCAGCACGTCGGCGGCCGCCGCCTCCACCGCCACGACGCGCCCACGCTCGGCCGGCGGCGGCGGGTGCGCCGACGCGGCCAGCGCACGGGAGCCGGCCCACTCGAGCCGGGACACCAGGTTGGTGAGGGCGACGTCGGTGGGCCCGGCCCCGGTCGGACGGTACGGGGTCGCCTCGTACCGCGCACGCATGGTGGCGAGGGCCCGGTCCACCGCGAGGTGGTCGGCCGCCGACCCCCCCTGCCGGGCCGCCGTCGCCATCAGGTCGGCCACGGCCGAGGCGGCGTCGGCCAGGGCGCGGCGCAGCGGGTCGTGCCACCGATCGGACCAGACGAACACCGCGGCGGGGACGCAGCAGGCGCCGGCGAGCACCCAGCCGAGGAGCCGGTCGCCGACGGCCGCGGCCGGGGCCGCGCTCGGCCACCGGAAGCACGAACAGCAGCAGCGCGGCGGTGGACGCCGCCACCGCCTGTGCGCTGACGACGCCGGCGAACAGGACGCCGAAGGACACGACGGCCATGGCCGCCACGGCCGCCGCGGGACGCGTCGAGCACAGCGTGCCCACGGCGATGAAGGCCACCCCCACCGACCACAGGACGAGGTACGAGCGGACCCGGATCCGCCTCGGGCCGCCGAAGTCGACGAAGAGCAGCAGGGACACGGAGCCGAAGACGGCGAACAGCGGCGTCTGGCCGTTGGCGGTGCCGTACTCGGCGACGGCGAACACGGCCGGCACCACCACGGCGGCGCGGACGGAGCGCTTGGTGGCCCGCAGACCCGGGTCGTGGCGGACCAGCCACGCCCAGGGGCCGGTGCCGTCGGACGGCGGTCCGGTCGGGCCCGACCCGGACGGTGTGGAGTCCACCGGTGGAAACTACCAAGGCCGACCGGTCCCTCCGGGGTTCGTCCCTCCCCGTGCGGTCGGGTTCAGCCGAGGAGTGGCCGGAGCCGGGCGCAGAGGTCGGCGAGCTCCTGCGCGCACGACACGTAGACAGGGTCGTCCCCGCCGGCGGGGTCCTCCACGTCCTCCCACGCCGCCACCTCGACCTCGTGGAGCCGGAGCGCGGCGAGCCGTTCGGCCAGGGGCTCGGGACCGGGTGGAAGGTCGCGGACCAGCCGCTTGATCGAGGCCGTGCGGTCGGCCGCCCCGGGGTGCCGTCGGCGGATGTAGGAGACGTGCTCGGCGGCCATGGCCAGGATCAGCACGGACCCGTCGATGTCCTGCTCGGTGAGCTGGTGGCTGCGGTGGCCGGCGGCCGAGTAGCCCACCGCCTCGAGCGCGGCGCGGGTACGGCGGCTCATCGGCTGGCCCTCGACGACGTGGGTCCCCGCCGTCACGATCCGCAGGGGACCGTCGAGGAGCATGGCGCCGGCCATCACCGAACGGGCGGCGTTGCCCGTGCAGAGGGTCACCAGGGTGTCGGACACCGGGACACGGTATCCGACCACCCGTCGGCGCCGGACCGCGAGGACCCGCGCGCCCCTGCGCCGGCCCGGGATGGCCCACGGCCGTGGTGTCCCGTACGGTGCGTCCCCGCCGGGCGGGCCGGCGACCCTCGTCGCGGACGGGTGACGTCATCTACTGTTGCCTGCAGGCGCCGTACGAAAGCGACTGGGGACCGGCATGGGCAAGCTGATCTACGTGGCGAACGTGTCTCTCGACGGTTACGTCGAGGACGCGTACGGCAGCTTCGACTGGACCGAGCCGGCCGACGAGGTGTTCACCTTCATCACCGACCTCCTGCGCCCCGTCGGGACGCACCTCTACGGACGGCGGATGTACGAGACGATGGCCGTGTGGGAGACCGACCCGACCCTGGCGGCCCAGTCGGAGCTGATGGCCGACTTCGCGGACGTCTGGCAGGCGGCCGACAAGATCGTGTATTCGACGACACTGCAGGCCACCCCGACCACCAGGACACGGCTGGAGCACCGGTTCGATCCCGGTGCGGTCCGGACGATGACGGCGTCCACCTCGAGCGACGTGCTGGTGGGCGGGTCGACCCTCGCGGCGAGCGCGTTCGACGCCGGGTTGGTCGACGAGTACCACCTCCTCGTGTATCCGATGCTCGTCGGCGGCGGAAAGCCTGCGTTCTCCGGTGACGCCCGCATCCGGTTGGACCTGCTCGACCAGCACCGTTTCGGCAACGGCGTGGTGAACTTCCGCTATCGCGTCGTGCGCTGAGCTCGGATCGGAGACCCACCGCCCACCGTCCCTCACGCGAGGCGGATCGAGCGGACCCGAACGCGTGGACGGAGGTCCGTCACCATCGGGACCCTGCGGCCCGGTGGTCGCGGTGACGAAGACCCGAGGGGCGGGACGGCCGTGGTGCGACCCGCGTCCGCCACGTGCGCGCCGTGGGCGGTCCGGACGGGCATCGGCGTGGCGCGGTGCCCTACGGACACGACCGGGCCGGCCGTGCCGTCGACGGGTCGGCACCTCGTGGACCACCACGAGCGGCGATCCGTACCGACGGCGTCCGCTCGCTCCGGGGGTGGCGGCTGCGTCGGGGGGAGTCGAAGCCCCTGATGCCGGGTGGAGGGCGACCCGGACACCTCAGGGAGCGGCCGACGCCACCACTGCGAATCCGCTGGTGGTGACGCTCGTCGTCGCCAATTTCGTCCGACCGAGGAACGTGTCCCGCAGCTCAAGGCCCGTGAGCTGCCGCTCGACCGTCCATCCGGCCCTCGCCATGAACCCCCGCGCGTCCGGCGGTGCGAGACGGAAACGTAGCTCCTCGCCACCCGCAGCCATCACCCGTCGGCCGATCCTCCCCCGTCGGCTGCCCTGCTGCTCGAATCCCACGCCGAAGTTGGCAGCCAACCGCCCGGAGGGGCACATCGCCGAGAGCAGCCCGAACAGGTCCGTGACGTCGCGTTCGGTGAGGTACATGGTGAGGCCCTCGGCCGTGAAGGCCGTCGGTGCACCGGGTCGGAACCCGGCGGCCACCAGCGAGTCGCCGAGCGAGGGATCCGTGACGTCTGCAGGCACGTAGACGGGACCGCCCACCGGAGCGTGGATCCGCTTGTCCTCCTGGGTGCCGGGCAGGTCGACCTCGTAGTAGACGACGCCCGGGCGCGCGCATCGCCAGGCTCGAGTGTCGAACCCGGCACCCAGGACGACCACCTGCCGGACACCCTCGTCGAGCGCCTGGACGACGAACTGGTCGTAGAAGAGGGTTCGGGCGCCCAGGTAGGCGAACGACCGGTTCCGGCCGAGGCGTCCGAGTCCGGGAATCCGGAGCACGGATGCGACCTTGGCCCAACCGGGGCCGAGCATCTGCCCCGCGAACGGATCGTCGATGGCACCCAACCAGTCCAGGTGGGTCCTGGCCAATGCGACGAGCGTTGCGGACCGAGACGTCGATCCGGCCGCCATGGTCGGAGATGGTACCGACCCGGGGCGGTGCCCG
This sequence comes from uncultured Acidimicrobiales bacterium, assembly GCA_963814655.1. Classification (GTDB taxonomy): domain Bacteria; phylum Actinomycetota; class Acidimicrobiia; order Acidimicrobiales; family RAAP-2; genus Bog-756. Next base: position 231,222 of record CAWFDU010000003.1, read on the forward strand.
CCGTTGCCACGGGTGCCGGCGTGCGGCCGTGCGCGCAGGATGGACCCGGCGTCTCCGAGGTGGTGTCCCGTGAAGGGTCCGCCTCGAGGTCGGGCCGTCGGAGCATCCCCGACGTGTCCCCGGCGGGGCGCGACAGGAAGGAGCGGTCCGAGAGCCCACCAGGGGTTCGACCCGTCCGCGTGCCACGACGCGCCCGCCGACTGGGACCCTGCGGGGCGTTCGCCCACACCGGCCGATCGACGGAGATCTACGAATCGGCGACGTCGTGCGAGTGCTGATCGAATCGCACGGTCGGATCAGCGTGCACCGCCGTCGGGAGCGTGCCGGCGAGTACCGCCTTCCGGGCGCGTGCACCTGCCCGGGCGGCCCGTTCGACCTCCTCGGAGGGGAGGTCGACGGACCCGTAGGCCACCTGTTCGAGCAAGGAGGCGACCACTTCCATGTCCTCGATGGCGGCACGGGCCTGATCGCCCCCCGACCGGCTCGACAGCTCGCGGACGTGTGCCGTCGGGGTTCGCCACGCAGGCCGGGCAGCCCTACGGCGGGCGAGTGCCCGGTCGATCGATCCCCACGTCGCCGCCAGGCGGTCGATGGGTGGCATCCGGCTCCGGCGTCGACGCGTCGACACGGCGGCCGACACGGCGGCCGCGCCGAGGAGGAGGGCGGCCGGAACGCCGTACCACCACCCCCCGTGACCCACCGGTGCCGCGGGCACGGCCGGAAGCGGAGCCGTCGGAGTCGGTGTCGGGTTCGTCACCACCGGGACGGACACGGGTGGTTGCGCGGGTTGTCCCGTCGGATCGGGCTGGCCGAGACCGGATGGGCCGAGGACGCCCGGTGGGGAGAGCTCGCCGGAGGGAAGCTGGGGCGTGGGCTCGAAGGACACCCAGGTGTCGCCGATGAGTACCTCTGGCCATGCGTGAGCATCGCTCCCACGAATCACGGTGACTCCATGCTCCGATCGGCCGGGAGTGAACCCGACGGCCACTCTCGTGGCCAGACCGGACGCCCTCGCCAGCACCGCGAACGCTCCTGCGAACTGCTCACAGGACCCCGTGCGGGACTTGGTGAGAAAGGCCACCAGTGGGTCCGTGCCCCTGGGCTGTGCGGCGCCGACCTTGTAGTGGAACGCTCCAGAGCGGAAGTAGTCCGTCAGCGCCTCGGCCTTGCCGAGGGAGGACGGCTGCCCTCCGGTGATCCTCGCGCGAGCGAGCGCACGACCCCGGGGATCGGTCCGAGTGCCGTCTCCGCGCTGGACGGGGACGGGGATGACGCGGTGTCGCTCACCGGAGACGGCACGGCCGCGCTCACCATGTAGCTGCTCTCCGCGTGCACGGGCGCCGTTGCGACCACCCCCGAAGGTGTGACCAGGGGCGACGCGTCCCCGGACGCCGTCACCGCCATCGGGGGGGCCGGCAGCAGCCGCCCGCTGTACCCGTACAGGGTCACCTCGGAGGAGAACACGTGCGCAGTGCTCGGTGGGAGCGTGCTCGTCGTCGGGACCGGTCCGTTCATCGAGGCGGTGGTCGCCGAGTCGGGCAGCCACTCATCGGCCGCGTAGGTGGTCAAGGTGGCGACCTGCCAGTAGGTGGAGACCGGTGACTTCGCCCGGAAGAGGACGACGTCGGCGTCGCGACTCTCCACCCCGATGAGGTTCGTGGCCAGTGACAGGGCCGACGGAGCGACGGCCGGCACCTCGGGACCACCGGGTGAGGCCACGTCCGACCCTGCGGCGGCGGACCAACCGGCGGTGAGTGCCGCGGCTGCGAGTGAGGCACCGGCGACCACGGTCACCGTCCTCCGACCCCGGCTGGACTCACCGGCGAAGAGGGCGAGGCCACAGCCACCGAGTACGAGGCCGGCCCATGCGGCGCCGGGCGTGGGAAGGAGCATCGTCGACCACGCCAGGACGAGCACCGCCGGAATCAGGGAGAGGACCGCGAGGCGCGTCCCGAGCGACCGCGCCACCACCGCGAGGAGCCCGCCCAGCAGGACGCCCAGGAAGACGATTCCCGGCGTGTGGGCCAACGGCAGGTGGAACGACTCCAGGAGGCCCCGGGCGGACTGCAGGGACGCGTGCAGGTCCCGAAGTGCGCGAACGGTAGGTGGCCCCGACCCCACGGCGGCGTGGAGTCCGGACCACAGAGCGCCGACCGCAACCACCACGACCCCCACGACCAGGCCGACCGGCGGCCGACGGGACAGCGCGGCGACCATGACGGTCCCGATCAGCGCGGTGACGACGGTCGCGGCGCTCGCGCCGATGGTCAGTCGGGCCACCGAATAGGCGGCCACGAGGGACGCTCCCGCCGTCCCGAATTCCCGCGCCCAGTTGCGACTCATACGACGACGATTCGGGCCGTGCCGCCCACCGAGCTGACGCGGTCGCCGCCGTCTCCGACCGAGCCGGAGCCCGGCGGGTGCTGCACCAGTCGCTCGGCACCGGTCCGGGTGGTGAGCACCACCGCGTCCGCGGGGAGAGCCGGAATCCGTGCCGGCGCACGCACCGCGACCGGTTGCAGGTCGGCGAGTGCCAAGCGAGCGTCGGCTCTTCCCAGCTCACTCGGTGCGAACGAGTAGGAACGGCCGGCCAGCGTCACCAGGTGGGCCGCATGCCGCGTCCGGGTCGTCTCGAGCACGGACCAGAGGGTGGCGGACACCAGTCGTTCGAAGTCGATCCGTCGATGTACGCCCGCCCGATCGTCGAGAACGATCGACACCGTGGCGGTGCCTTCACCTTCGAATTGGCGGACGAACCACGTGCCGTAGCGGATCTTGGCCGGCCAGTGCAGAAGGCTGAGCCGGTCGCCGGCCACGTAGGGACGGAGTCCCTCGAGTTCGCCCAGCCCGTTTCCTGGGCCCGAATCCAGGGTCGACATCGACCCGACCAGCGCGGTTGCAGCCCCGACATCCAGGTCATCCAGGCGGAGCGGAACGGGATGGACCACGGCGACGACAGTCGGGGTCACGGGTCCCGGTGCTCCGACCAGACCGAACGGATCGTGGGCCCAGCACCGCTGTGGACGGAGGCTGAAGACACCACGACGACCGGTGGGTACCGCCAGGAAGCAGGACTCCGTGGTACCCGGTGCCGGCGCGCCCAGCATCTGGAGCGACGACATCGACGGGGCCAACCACCGGACCCGCGGGTCCAGGTCGGGATCGGTCCCGCCGGTCTCCCATCCGTCCTCGACGTTCGGAAGTCCGAGGGACGGGGCAGCCGTGCCCGCCGTCGCCCGGTTGGTCACGGAGAGCTTGACGTGGGACGGATTGCCGGCCTCCACGGCACCGGGCTCGACATGGGCGTGGAGCGCCAGCGTGGTGATGGCGACGCGAGCCCGTCGGTGGGCGAGCCAGGGGCTCACGACCAACGGGACACCCATGACGACGGCGAGCGGTGCGAGTTCCGGGGTCCCGGTCACGACAGCGGTCACCATCACGAAGCCGAGCGTCACGAGTGTCACGATGCCTCGGACCGTCGGTCGCAGCTCCGAGACCGTCACGGGTCGATCAGTCGCCTCGGAGCGGGACGGGTAGGGACGCGGCTACCTCGGCGACCAGCGCCTCACCCTCCCCGCCGGACACCTCCACGCCCGGCTGGAGGAGCAGTCGATGGGCGAGCGCCGGGACGGCGGCCGCCTGCACGTCGTCCGGGGTCACGAAGCTTCGACCGGACGCCACGGCCATGGCGGACGACACCCGGGTGAGCGCGAGTGCGGCCCTCGGTGAGGCCCCCACCGCCACCAGTGGATGGACGCGGGTGCACTCGACGAGGTCGAGGATGTAGCTCCGCACGGGCGGAGCGACGCGCACCGATGCCACGGCGTCCATCAGGCCCCTGAACTCCTCCGGCGTCACGGAGGGACGGACACGGCGCACGGTGTCGGCGGGGTCGGCTCCCGCCAGCATGGCGTCCATCTGGGCGCGACTCGGGTAGCCCAGCATCAGCCGGACCAGGAACCGGTCCCGCTGACCGTGCGGCAGCGCCGACGTTCCGGTTGTGTCGAACGGGTTCTGGGTGGCGAGCACGAAGAACGGCGCCGGAAGGGCGTGCGTGACGCCGTCCACGCTCACCTGGTGCTCCTCCATGGCCTCGAGGAGGGCGGACTGCGATCGGGGCGACGCCCGATTGAGCTCGTCGGCCATGAGCACGTTAGTGAAGACGGGTCCGGGTCGGAAGGCCGGCTCGGTCCCGTCGGGCCCGAGCACGGTGGCACCGACCACATCGGCAGGCAGGAGGTCGGCCGTGCACTGGAGGCGGTGGAATCCGAGTCCCAGCGCCCCGGCCAGGGCCTTCGCCAACGTGGTCTTGCCCAGTCCGGGATGGTCCTCGACCAGCAGGTGCCCGCCCGCCGCCACGCACGCCACGGCCAGCCGGATCGTACCGGGTGTGGTGGCGACCACCGCCGCGACCGTGGACTCCAGGGCCGCGAACGTCGCGGTGGCCCGGGCGTCCGTCGGTGGTCCAGGTGCATGGCTTTCCAATCCGGTCACCGTGAGCTCCCGAGGTCGTCGCGTTGCTTGGGTCGATTCCTGGCTTGGTGGTCGATCGGGTCCCACCCTGCGCTCCGCCGCTCCGCTCGAGGGCTCAGCCTACGGGCTGTCGAGCCCCGCAGGGGATCTGCTCCCGGCTCCTCGGTCCGCCTCCTCGCCCGAGGTCGACCTGCGAGACTGTCGGCATGGCCCGCTCGCGGTTCCGATCGGTTCGCTACGACCTGGCCGCCTCCCTCGAGGTGGCCAGGTTGGCCGACTCCGCGGGCGGCTCCATCGCACCCGACCTGCTGGCGCCCGCCCTGGGGTACAGCGGAACGAACAACGGCGCCTATCTCAGTCGAGTGGCCAGCGCCCGCCTGTTCGGCGTCGTCACCGGTCGGGGTGGCCGCCTCGAGCTCACCCGCGGGGCCGCCGGATCCTGGCCGGAGTGGAGCCTGAGGCCTCGAGTTCCCGGCGAGATGCGTTCCTCGCCGTTCCCCTGTTTCGGGCCGTGGCCGATGCGGCGGGATCGGACGGTGGACACCTTCCCGACGATCTCGCCCGTCTGCTCGTCGACGAATTCGGGGAGGTGGAGGACAAGGCCCGGACGGCCGCGGACCAGCTCGTGGCGTCTGCCGGCCAAGCGGGGCTGATCCGGCGAGACGAGAAGGGGAAACTCCAGCTCACAGCCTCGCTTACCAAGTTTACTCCTGTGGAAAACAACGCTTCCCAGATCCGGATCGGTCAGTTAGGGTGGCGGAGGGGCTCACGTTCGTCGACGGAGGGAACGGTCGCCATGGGGGAAGACGGACTCTGGCTCGACGAGGAACCCGATCACGGTTCCGAACGACCCCGGACGTGGCGCCGTGCCGGGATCGCCGCGGTGGCAGCCGTGATGCTGGTCGTGGTTGCCGTGCCCGTGGCGCTGGTGGCCGGTGGTTCCACGCCCAAGCCCACTGCGTCGCACACGCCCGGCACGCATCCTCGGCTCGGGAACGGCCAAGCCGAGCACCAGGTGCTGTCCGCGCTCAGTGCCACCACCGACAGCGGCAGCTTCGATTTCACGTATGCCATCTCCAGCACCCCCGCCTCGAGCGCATCGCCGACCACGACGTCGACGACCGTCTGCCAGGAGGTGAGGGTGCCCGTTCCCACGGGTTCCCGGAGTGTCAGCGGTGTCTCCATCGGGGCGGAGGGAGGAGGAGGCATCGCCACTGGATCTTCCTCCTCGTCCAGCGGCTCGGGCTCGTTCTCCGTCAGCGGCTCGGGCGCCGTCCCGGTCACTCCTTCCGAGGGATCGGTTTCGGGGACGGTCACCCCGGGCTCGGGATCGCTGCCTCCCGGGCTCCGGTGGAAGACCGAGCGGGTCTGCAACGGACCGGTCGTTTCTCCGAGCCCGGGGGTCGACGGGAGCGGCGTGATCAACACCGATCCACTGGCCATGGTGGCATCGGCGAACATCGGGGGCGGACTGGACGTCGTGGTCAGGGTGAACGGCAGCGACGTCTACGAAGAGGGCACCGGGGACACCGGCCTGGCACCCATGGCGTCGGACCAGGGATCCTCCGGTTCGACGCTGCCCGGTTTCGCCGGGATCACCGAGGGCACCCTCGGTGATCGCGAGGGAGCGGTGGCGATGATGGGCATGTCCAGTCCGACCGGCTACTTGGACCTCATCCAACCCGCCATCAGCTCGGCGACCCAGACCGGTTCGGGAAGTGTCGGCGGGGTGGCGGTCACGAATTACACCGTCTCCAATGATCTGGACCAACTGGCCGGAGCTGCCGGCACCTCGAGTGCGGAGGCCCAGACGATCACGTCGGCACTCAACCTGCTGAAGAGTCAGGGCTACACCACCAACAGCGCCGTGGTTTCCATCGATGCTGCGGGCTTCATCCGTCAGGTCAAGTCGACCGACACCTTCTCCGACGGGGGCACGGTGACGCTGTCGGCGAGCTTCTCGAACTTCGGCTGCGCCGGGACGATCCTCATGCCGGGCCAGACCGGTGCCGGAGTGCCTCCTGCCGGCTGCACCTCGCCCGACAGCCCGAACTCCTCGACCACCACCTCGACCACGGCAGCGCCCAGCCTCAAGGCGGCGCCGACGACGATCCCGGCTTCGACCGCCACGACCGTCGTCGGCCCGTCGACGACGACCTCGAGCGGCGCATCCACGACGTCCACCGACGCACCGGGATCGGGGTCGTCGTCGACTACCCCGACCGCGCCGCCCGGCCCCTCGTCCTCCACTCCCTAGGGTGGTGTCGACCCGTCACGGCACGCTCCGCTGCCGGTCCGCGGGTCTGGTCAGGCGTCCGCCGGACCCGGGCCGGACGTCTGCCGAACGGGTGCGCCAAGCCCTCGACCGCGGCTCTGCCAGGCCCTGAGCGCAGTCCCTGCGACGCCGGATGCGCTGGCACCTGGGCGCACCATCACCAGAGCCACCGCCCGGTCTCGCCGGCGGATCGGGGACCGGTCCCTGGGGCCGTGATCCCCGGTCCTCTCCTGAGCCGCGGACGACACGGGCGAACCGGGGTGGCGATCCCCCTCGACGTCCACGGAACCGGCCCATCGGAAAGGGGCGGGAGCAGAGGGGACCCTCAGCTCGCCACGAAGGTCGCCACCTCCTGCGCGAAGCGGCGGCGCTCTCGGGTGACGAGCGAGACATGCCCACCGGGAACCTCCACCAGGGAGGACCCGAGGATCGCCGCGTGCATGTCGTGCGCCAGTGCAGGTGCCGTCACGTGGTCACGCCGGCCATGGTGGATGAGGGTCGGAACGGTGATCTCACCCAGGCGGGCGGTTGCGTCGTAGGAGGCGGAAGCCCGGCGCTGGCACTCCCAGGCCCATCGGGGCTGTCGCTCACCGGGGGTCGGGACCCGGCTCAGCACCTCCATCGCCAGCCACCGGCGACTGAGGATGCGGCTCGGCGGCGTGCTGGCGCTGGTGGCGGCCAGGACGAGTCGCCGCACGCGTGGCGAATGGTCCAGGGCGAGGCTCAGGGCGATTCGCCCACCCATGGAGTACCCCGCGACGACGGTCCGCTCGATTCCCAGTGCGTCGAGGAGGCCTTCGGCGTCGTCGGCCATCTGCTCGATCGTGTACGGGCCGGGCGGCTTGTCGGTCCGCCCTCCGCCGCGGGGGTCGAACACGATCACATGGCACGTGGCGGCGAGCGGCCCGATGACCCCGTCGAAGAGACGGGTGTCCGCTCCGAGTCCGGGGATGAGCAGCAGCGCTCGGCCGCTCCCGTGCTCCTCGTAGTAGAGCTCGATCCCGTTGACGCTCGCCCTGGCCATACGGGTCAAGTGTGTCCGGCCCGGCATGCGGCTGCACGACCAGGTCGTACCGCCGCCGAACCCGCTCGTTGCCGAAGGGCCGCGGGACCCCGGGTCAGCTACCTGATGTGCACCCCGGAGATGGCCCGGCTGATGATGAGCCGCTGGATCTCGCTGGTGCCCTCGAAGATGGTGAAGATCTTCGAGTCGCGGTGCCAGCGCTCCACCGGGTGCTCGCGCACGTAGCCGTAGCCACCGAGGATCTGGATGGCCTCCTCGGTCACGTGCACGGCGGTCTCGCCGGCGTACAGCTTGGACATCGAGCCCTCGCCCGACGTGAACTCCTTGCCGTTGGCGCCCATCCACGAGGCCCGCCACACGAGCAGGCGGGAGGCGTCGATCCGGGTCTTCATGTCGGCCAGCTTGAAGGCGATGGCCTGGTTCTCGATGATGGCCCGCCCGAAGGCCTTGCGCTCCTTGGCGTAGTCGAGCGAGTACTCGTACGCGGCGCGGGCGATGCCGAGCGCCTGGGCGCCGACCGTCGGACGCGATCCCTCGAACGTCTTCATGGCCGCCTGGCCACCGGACCGCTTCCCCTCGCGGGCCCGGGCCAGGCGCTCGTCGAGCTTGTCCTTGCCTCCGAGGAGGCAGTGCCCGGGTACGCGGCAGTCGTCGAGGACGACCTCGGCCGTGTGGGAGGCGCGGATGCCCATCTTCTGGAACTTCTGGCCCTGGGCGATGCCCGGGGTGTTCGGGGGGACGATGAAGCTGGCCTGGCCGCGCGAGCCGAGTTCGGGGTCGACCGACGCCACCACCACGTGGATGTCGGCGATCCCGCCGTTGGTGATCCACGTCTTGGTCCCGTTCAGCACCCACTCGTCCTTGGCCTCGTCGTAGACGGCCCGGGTGCGCAGCGACGACACGTCGGAACCGGCGTCGGGCTCGGAGACGGCGAACGCGGCCAGCTGGATCTTCTCGGGGGTGCCGAAGCACTGGGGGCCCCACTCCATGAGCTGCTCGGGGGTGCCGTTTCCGGCGATGCCGGCCAGTCCGAGCGTGGAACCCAGGATGGCCAGGCCGATGCCGGCGTCACCCCAGGCGAGCTCCTCGGCGGCGATGGGCATGAGCAGGCCGCTCTTGTCCATGAAGGTGCTGGTGATGAACTCGAAGGAGTACAGGCCGATGTTGGCGGCCTCCTGGATGATCGGCCATGGCGTCTCCTCGCGCTCGTCCCACTCGTGGGCGGCGGGGCGCACGACGTTCTCGGAGAAGTCGTGGACCCACTTCTGGAGTTGCAGCTGGTCCTCGTCGAGGTCGAGCGAGAATTCGGACATGGTGCACTGCTCCGTTCTGGCCCGGAGGCCCCTCAGCACTGCCGCGGCCGGTGTCGGCACCATGGCCGCACGCACGCCGTCCCGGCGGGCCTCTTCGTAGTTACCCAATAGTAACCTCGATGGCGCGCGCTCGGCAACCACCCCCCGGCGGGCTCCCGGCGGGAGCCTGACGGCCCGGATCGACGCGGTGGGACCGGGCCGCTCCCGCGGGCCCGGTGGCCGCCCCGGAGACCGGACCGCGCCACGCGGGCCTCTGGTCGACAGCAGCCCGACCGGAGGCCGGACCGCGCGGCCCGGGTCGTGGCGTGAAGGAGCTGTGCCTAGGCCTGGACGGGCCGCACGTTGACCGCCTGGAGGCCCTTCGGGCCCTCCTGCAGCTCGAACTCGACGGCCTGGCCCTCCTCGAGGGAGCGGAATCCGTTCATCTGGATGGCGGTGTGGTGCACGAACACGTCGGCGCCGCCGTCCGGCTGGGAGATGAAGCCGAAGCCCTTCTCCGCGTTGAACCACTTCACTGTTCCGGAAGCCACGGTGGCGTTCCCCTTTCCTTCACCTGCATGGTGCGCACGGGCGACCGCCGGCACCGGGATCCGGCCCTCGCCCCCGGGGGAGCGGGCCGGCGCCCTCCGCAGACGGGAACGCTCCGACTGCCGAAAACGCTAGCAGTCGGCCACGCCCGATTCGGGGGTGGAACGCCGCGATCGACGTCTGTTCACACGGCGTTCACGACCGGTGGAACTCCGTCGCGCCGACGCCGCCCGGACGCTCGCGTACGCCGTGGCGCCGGCCGGGGCATCAACCCCGCCTCCCGGGGGGGCGACCCTACCGGCGACGGATGCGGGTCCCCCCGGCGCCGTCCTCGACGAGCCAGCCCGCGGCCTCGAGCTCGTCGCGCAGCGCGTCGGCCCGGGCCCAGTCGCGGGCGGCGCGTGCTTCGTCCCGGGACCGCACCAGGTCGGACGCCCCCTCGTCCACCGCGTCCTCGTCGCCGGCCTGCAGCCGCAGCCCGAGCGCCGCGGCCAGCAGCACGGCGGTGCCGGCCGCCCTCGCCGCGTCGGCGTCGTCGCCGGCGTCGGCCGCGGCGTTGGCGCGGCGGGCGAGGTCGAACACGGTGGCCAGTGCACCGGGCGTGTCCAGGTCGTCGTCCATCGCCGCGGTGAACGAGGCGACGGCGTCGTCGTCCAGGGGACCGGCGGCGGCGCCGGCGCCGGAGGGCGGACCCCCGGCGAGCACGTCCGGGAGGGAGAACCTCCGGGCGAGCTCGTCGAGGCGGGCGAGCCCGGACTCGGCCTGGGCGACGGTGTCCGGCGTGACCTCGATCGGGGACCGGTAGTGGGAGCGAAGCACCAGCAGGCGGTAGGCGCGGGCGTCGCTCCGGGACAGGAGGTCGGCCAGGGAGGTGAAGTTGCCGAGCGACTTGGACATCTTCTCGCCCCCGACGGTGACCCAGCCGTTGTGCATCCAGTGCCGGGCGAACTCCTTGCCGTCGGCCACGGCCTGGGCCCGCTCGTTCTCGTGGTGCGGGAACATGAGGTCCTGGCCGCCGCCGTGCAGCTCGAACCCCTCCCCCAGCAGGTCGAGGGACATGACGACGCACTCGGTGTGCCAGCCGGGACGGCCCGGCCCCCACGGGGCGTCCCAGCTGGGCTCGCCGGGCTTGGCCTTCTTCCACAGCACGAAGTCGAGCGGCGACCGCTTCTCCTCGTCGGCCTCGATGCGGGCGCCGGCCCGCAGCGACTCGAGCGGTTGGCGGGCCAGCAGTCCGTAGCCGGGGACGTCGAGCACCGACAGGTAGACGCCGGTGGCCGTCTCGTAGGCGACCCCCCGGCCCACCAGGTCGTCGATGAGGTCGATCATCCGGTCCACGAAGGCGGTGGCGTGCGGGGTCTCGTCGGGGCGCAGGACGCCGAGCGGCGTCCATGATCTCCCACCACAGGGCCTCGTTGGCCGCCGTGAACTCGGCGATCGGCACGCCCTGGGCGGCGGCGCGGTCGATGATCTTGTCCTCGATGTCGGTGATGTTCGAGACGTAGGTGACGTCGAGCCCGCTGAAGATCAGGTAGCGGCGGAGCACGTCGAAGACCAGCGAGAACCGCCCGTGCCCGAGGTGGGGGACCCCGTAGACGGTGGGTCCGCAGACGTAGAGGCCGACCCGTCCCGGCTCGCGGAGCCGCAGCGGCGGCCACCTCGCCGGTCGCGGTGTCGTGGAGTCGGAGCACGCAGGGTACGGTAACCCGATCATGCCGGAGCAGACGAACGGACCCGACCCCACGCCCGACCGGGCGGCCGGGGCATCCCGGAGAAGCCCGGCCTCGAGGGACTCGAGGCCGCGTGGGCGGCCCGCTGGGAGGCCGAGGGCGTCTACGCCTTCGACCGCGCCGCCACGCGGGACCAGGTGTTCTCGATCGACACCCCGCCGCCCACCGTCTCGGGCTCGCTCCACATCGGCCACGTCTTCTCCTACACCCACACCGACACGGTGGCCCGCTTCCAGCGGATGCGGGGACGCAGGTCTTCTACCCGATGGGCTGGGACGACAACGGCCTGCCCACCGAGCGCCGGGTGCAGAACTACTTCGGGGTGCGCTGCGACCCGAGCCTCCCCCACGACCCCGACTTCGTCCCTCCGGACGAGCCGCCGAAGGAACCGGTCGCCATCTCGCGGCCGAACTTCGTCGAGCTGTGCCACCAGCTGACCCTCGAGGACGAGCAGGCCTTCGAGCACCTGTGGCGCACCCTCGGCCTGTCGGTCGACTGGTCCCACACCTACACCACCATCGGCGAGCGCGCCCGCCGGGTGTCCCAGCGCGGGCTTCCTGCGGCTGGCCCGTCGCGGCCAGGTCGTCCAGCGCACCGCGCCCACCCTGTGGGACGTCGACTTCCGCACCGCGGTCGACCCAGGCCGAGCTGGAGGACCGGGAGCGTCCCGGCGCCTACCACCGCCTGCGGTTCCCCCGGTTCGGCGCCGAGGGCGGCGTGGAGATCGAGACCACCCGGCCCGAGCTGCTCCCGGCCTGCGTGGCCCTGGTCGCCCACCCCGACGACGAGCGCTACCGGCCGCTGTTCGGCACCGAGGTGACCACGCCGCTGTTCGGGGTCAGGGTGCCGGTGCTCGCCCACGAGCTGGCCGAGCCCGACAAGGGCTCGGGCATCGCCATGATCTGCACCTTCGGCGACACCACCGACGTGGTGTGGTGGCGCGAGCTGGACCTGCCCACCCGCACCGTCGTGGGCCGCGACGGCCGGCTGCTGCCGGTCGCAGTTCGGCACCGAGGGCTGGGCGTCCGAGGAGCCTGCCGGGCCGACGCCGCCTACGCCGAGCTGGCCGGCCGGACGGTCACGCAGGCCCAGCACCCGGATCGTGGAGCTCCTGGCCGGGGCCGGCGACCTGATCGGCGAACCCCGGCCCATCACCCACCCGGTCAAGTTCTACGAGAAGGGCGACCGGCCGCTCGAGATCGTGTCCTCCCGACAGTGGTTCGTGGAGACCATGCCCCACCGCGAGGCGCTGCTGGCCCGGGGCGAGGAGCTGGTGTGGCACCCGCCCTTCATGGCCCACCGGTTCCGGGCCTGGGTCGAGGGGCTGAACGGTGACTGGAACATCAGCCGCCAGCGGTTCTTCGGCGTGCCGCTTCCCGGTCTGGTACCCGGTCGACGCCGACGGCGAGGTCGTCTACGACACACCGATCCTGGCCGACGAGGCGCGCTGCCGGTCGACCCGTCGACCGACGTCCCGCCGGCTTCACCGGGGCCCAGCGTGGGCGAGCCCGGCGGCTTCGTGGGCGACCCGGACGTCATGGACACCTGGGCGACCTCGTCGCTCACCCCGCAGATCGCCGGCGGGTGGGAGGACGACCCCGACCTGTTCGCCCGGGTGTTCCCGATGGACCTGCGGCCCCAGGCCCACGACATCATCCGCACCTGGCTGTTCTCGACCGTGGTCCGCTCCGAACTCGAGCACGGTGCCCTGCCGTGGGCGACGCCGCCATCTCCGGCTGGGTCCTCGACCCGGACCGCAAGAAGATGTCGAAGTCGAAGGGGAACGTGGTCGACCCCGCTGCCGCTGCTGGAGCAGCACGGCGCCGACGCGGTGCGGTACTGGGCGGCCAGCGGCCGGCCCGGGACCGACACCGCGTTCGACGAGGGGCAGATGAAGGTGGGGCGCCGTCTGGCCATCAAGGTGCTCAACGCCTCACGGTTCGCCCTGGGCCGCCTGGCCGGCGGGGACGGGCACGTGGTCGTGCCCCCCGTCGACGCGGTCACGGCCCCGATCGACCGGGCCATGCTGGCCCGCCTGGCCGTGGTGGTGGACGAGGCCGACGCGCGGCCTTCGAGGCCTACGACTACGCCCGGGCCCTCGAGCGCACCGAGGCGTTCTTCTGGGCGTTCTGCGACGACTACCTGGAGCTGGTGAAGTCCCGCGCCTACGGCGAGGCGACCGATCCCGGCACCGCGTCGGCGCGGGCCGCACTGGCCGCCGCGCTGTCGGTGCTGCTCCGCCTGCTGGCGCCGGTGCTGCCGTTCGTGACCGAGGAGGTGTGGTCGTGGTGGAGGCGGGCTCCATCCACACGGCGCCGTGGCCCTCCGTCGACGAGCTCGGCGTCGAGGCGTCACCCGACGGCTCCGTCCCGGCGGTCGATCCGGCCGTGGACGCCGTGCTCGACACGGCCGCCGGGGTGCTCGGGCTGGTGCGCCGGGCCAAGACCACGGCGAAGCGGTCGATGCGGGCCCCGGTGGCCCGGCTCACGGTGACCGACACCGCCGGTCGGCTCGAGGCACTCGGGGCCGCCGAGGGCGACCTGCGGGACGCCGGCGGCGTGGTGGACCTGGTGACGGTCGTCGGCGACGAGCCCGCTGTCGACGTGGAGCTGGCCGAGGAGGACTCAGACCGATGCCGACCGGGACCGTGGCCGACCGGGACCGAAGCCGCCTGAGACCGCAGCCGACCGGGGCCGTCGCCGACCGAGATGGCAGGCCGGCTCTCCCTCGAGCACGGGCTCCACGATGCGACGCACCATCTCGACGACGTCACCCGCGGTCTGGCGTCGCTGCGGTCCGGCCTGCGCTGACCGGGACGTCCGCCCCGGTGTCGACCTGCCCGGCGGTCCGGCGGAGCCGTCGGGTGCTCAGTGGGCCAGGTAGATGCTGTGGGCGGCCTCGCCCATCTCGGCCGGGGTGCCCTGCTGCTCGATCCGGCCGTGCACCATGATGGCGGCGTGGTCGGCCACCGCCAGTGCCGTGGTCACGAACTGCTCGACCAGCACGATGGTCATCCCCTGGCGGGCCAGCTGCGCCACCAGGTCGTACAGCTCGGCCACGATCAGCGGCGCCAGACCCATCGACAACTCGTCGAGGAAGAGCACCCGTGGCCTGGTCACCAGGGCCCGCGAGATGGCCAGCATCTGCTGCTCGCCCCCGGACATCGTGCCCGCCATCTGCTTCCGCCGGTCCTGCAGCACCGGGAAGGTGGCGTAGGTCTGCTCCTCGACGTCCTTCATCGAGATCCCGCCCCGGTAGGTCCAGATGCGCAGGTTCTCGCGGACGGTCAGGTTGGGGAAGATCCCCCGGCCCTCGGGCACCGCGCAGATCCCGTCCCGGGCGAGCTTCTCGCTCGGGATCCTGCCGATGTGCGTCTCCCCGACCAGGATCTCGCCCGCCGTCGGCCGCATCCGGCCGCTCAGGACCTTGAGCAGCGTGGACTTGCCGGCACCGTTCGGCCCGAGCAGGGCGAAGACGCTCCCCCGGTACCTCCAGGTCGACACCGTGCAGCACCTCGATGCGCCCGTAGGCGGCCCGCAGGCCCCGGACCGTGACGCTCGGGGGGAGCACGCCGGTGGGCGTCCCGCCGGGGGTGGTGACCCGCTGGTCGGTCATGACCCGGCCACCTCGTCGTCCTGGCACGCCGACCCGCCACCCGACGGCGCCGGCCCGACGCCTCCGGTCGGGGCGGCCGTCGGGGGTCCGTCGAAGGCCTCCGCGGCCACGTCGGCCTCGACCTCGGTCACCGCCCCCAGGTAGGCGGCCTGGACCATGGGGTCGCGGCGGATCTCCTGGGGGGTGCCGGCGGCGATGATGTCGCCGAAGTCGAGGACGTAGATGTAGTCGCAGATCCGCATGACGAGCTCCATGTCGTGTTCGACCAGGAGGACGCCCATGCCCCCCGAGGCCAACGTGGTCAGCAGCTCGCCCAACGTCTCGGACTCGGCGTCGTCCAGCCCCGAGCCGGGCTCGTCCAGGAGCAGCACCTTGGGTGCCATGGCGAGGGCGCGGGCCAGTTCGACCATCCGGGCGAGGCCGGTCGGCATGGCACTGGCCTGTTCGCCGGCCATGCCGCCGAGCCCCACGCCCTCGAGCAGCCGGTCGGACGTCTCCACGGCGATCGAGCCCGGTCCGGTCGGTCCCCCCTCCGGTGCGCCGGCGGCGTTGGCCGCGCTGCGCTTCGCCCAGGGAAAGCTGCGCTTCACGTGGCGCCACTGCCACCACTTGACCGAGGACTCCAGGCCGACCTGGACGTTCTCACCCGCGGTCAGGGTCCCGAAGAGCTCGAGTCGCTGGAAGGTGCGCGCCAGTCCGAGCTGCGCCCGCTTGTGGGGCCTCATGCGGGTGATGTCGGTGTCGTACAGGTGGACCGAACCGCGGTCGGGCGCCTGGAGACCGCTGATGACGTTGAACAGGGTGGTCTTGCCGGCGCCGTTGGGCCCGATCAGCCCGGTCACCGTGCCCGCCCGGACGCGCAGGTTGGCGTCGCTCAGCGCGGCCACCCCGCCGAAGCGGACCGCCACCCCTTCGACGGTCAGGACGTCGTCCACGGTCGACTCAGCCTGCGGCACTGAGTTCCTCGCTCCCCGTGGACGTTCCGCCGAAGGCCCCCACCGGTGTCGGGCCTCGGGCGCCCACGGGCGCCTTCACCCAGGGGAGCCGGAAGTGCAGGGCCTCGATGCCGAGGATGCCGCTGGCCGCCCG
This sequence comes from uncultured Acidimicrobiales bacterium, assembly GCA_963814655.1. GTDB lineage: Bacteria > Actinomycetota > Acidimicrobiia > Acidimicrobiales > RAAP-2 > Bog-756. The sequence continues at coordinate 247,269 of CAWFDU010000003.1, forward strand.
CCCGATCAGGATCACACCCAGGCCGGCGAAGATCCCCACGCTGCTCGGCCAGATCTGGTTGAGCGCCACATAGGTCAGCGCCGCCAGGAACGCTCCGGACACGGTGCGGATGCTCCAGATGGTGACGAACAGCACGAAGATGATGCCGGGGAAGATGTCGAAGTCGGTCGTCCCCACGATCTGCTGGACCGTGCCGTAGAGCGCGCCGGCCAGCCCGGCCATGGCGGCGGCGATGGCGAACACGGCCACCTTGGTGAACCCGATGTCGAGCCCCACGGTGGCGTACGCGGCCGGCGAGTCGTTGACCGCCACCAGCCGTCGGCCGAACAGGCTGCGTCGGATGGCCAGCACGAGCCAGGCGCAGAGCACGAAGAACACGGTCACCATCAGGAACTCCGCCCGCTCGCCGCCCAGGTTCAGGCCGGGCAGCACGATGCGGTAGATGGTCAGGCCACCCGAGCCGTAGATGCGACCGTCGGCGAAGAAGCCCGTGGCCACGGCGTCGGCGAAGGCGAAGGTGGCCAGCGCCAGGTAGAGGTCCGTGAGGCGGATGGTGGGCAGGGCGATCAGGGCCCCGATGCCGGCACAGACGGCGGTGGCGGCCAGCAGGCCGATCAGCGACCCACCGCCGGCCACCTTGCCCATGACGAAGGCACCGATGCCCATGAACGAGAACTGGCACAGCGAGACCTGACCGGAGTAGCCGGTGAGCAGCACCAGCGAGAGCCCGACGATCCCGAGCGTCATCACCATGCCGCCCAGCGTCAGCAGCGTGGTGCCCTTGATGTTGGTGTCGGCGAAGGCCACGGCCACGACGACGGCGACGACGAGGAAGACCACACCGGCCACGAGCGACTCCCGCCCGCCGGCCACCCGTGGGGCGCGCATCGAGGTGAGCCGCCCCACCGCCCGCAGCCGCACCGACGGGAGGGTGACCAGGGCGGCGAACAGGAAGACCATCGGCAGCGCACTGGTGACGTCGGTCTGGAGGGCCGAGGACAGGTGGGGCTCGACGTAGTTGAGGATGTAGTTCTCGGCCAGGCCGATGGCGATGGCGGCGGCGAACGTGAGCGGGATGTTCTTCAGGCGCCCGACGATGGCGGCGGCGTAGCCGCTGACCACCAGCAGCGTCATCGCCTCGATGCTGATGCCCGTGGTCTGGGTGGGCGCCAGCATCACCCCGGACAGCGCCGCCATCATGAAGCCGAGGATCCAGCCGTACTGGCTCATGCGGTTCGGCGACACGCCCGCCATGCCGAGCAGCTCGGGATCGTCCACCACGGCGCGGAGGGCGTATCCGGTCCGGGAGCTGTAGAAGAGGGCCCGCAGGCCCACGGCGACGGCGGCGGCCACGGCGATGATCAGGACGTACTGGTACTGGATGTTGATGCCGACCAGCCGGAACTGGCCGGTGACCATGGGCTCGACCGTGCGCTGGGTGGTCGGGGACCACACGATGGTGGCCACGCCGGTCAGGATCACCATGAGGCCGAGGGTGACCATGACCGGCCGCTCGGCCGACGCCCCGTGCAGGCGGCGCATCAGGACCCGCTCCACGAACGCGCCGGAGATGGACGCCCCCAGGATCAGGATGATGACCAGCGCGGCGAGCACGGGCACGTGGTGCGCCGAGACCAGCTCCCAGTAGCCGAAGGCGGCGATCATCCCGACGGCGCCCTGGGCGAAGTTGAAGACCCCCGACGTCGTGTACGTCACCACCAGTCCGGTGGCGGCGATGGCGTACCCGGCCCCGAGCATGATCCCGAACACCGTGAACTGGAGAAAGTTGCTCATGCCACCTCCTTCATCCTCGTGAGGATCCCCCCCGGGACCATGTCCTTGCCCCCTGCCCCCGGCCGCTCAGGTGCCGGGCTTGACGATGTAGGACCCGTCGCAACGGAACCCGTTGGTGCTCCCCGACGTCGGCGGGTTGTCCGGCGACCGGACGAACTGCCCGTTGGTCACCGTGGCGATCAGATAGCAGTTCGGCGGCGTCCTGGTCGCCGGATCGGAGGGGGCGTTGAAGCCGTCCCCGTTGAAGCTCGTGATCTTGGAGAGGGCTTGGAGCAGCGAGCCCCTGCTCGGGTCGGAGCCGGCGTTCTTGAGGGCCTGGGCGAACAGATCCGCCGACAGCCAGCCGTAGGCGGTGAAGAGGTCGGGGCTGAATCCCGGCGAGGCCACCTGGACCCAGTGGAGGAACGTCGCCACGGCCGGAACGGCCGATGCGTCCGTGCCCAGGTAGAGGGCGAGGTTCTGCGAGAGGTAGGCACCGTCCACGTTCGCCGCCCCGCCCGACTGGGTCACGAGCTGGTTGGAGTACGTGGCCGCGCCGAGCAGCACCTGGGGGTGGTAGTTCTGCTCCTGCAGCGCCTTGAGCACCGACGCGGCGTAGTTGGAGGGCATCTGGTCCATGAAGATGATCTTGACGCCGGCGTTCCTCATGGCGATGACCTGCTGGGTGAAGTCGGTCTGCGTGGTGGCGTAGGTCTGCTCCGACACGAAGGTGAACCCGGCCTTCTCGGCGACGTACTTCTCCCCCGCCCAGGTCTGGGCGGCCGACGGCGAGTCGGCCAGGAAGGCGCCGGCGTGGCTGGCGTCCGCCGTGAACTTGTTGTGGTAGTAGGTCATCGGTCCCGAGGCCCAGCCGTCGGCCAGCGGGATCGGGCTGTAGACGTTGGGCAGCTTGTTCGTGGCGTCGTCCAGGACCTGGGAGACGTCGGGGAACCCGGGGTTCTGCGCCAGGACGGCGCCGCCGAAGCTGTCCTCGAGCGAGAAGTCGCCGACGAGGGCGAAGTCGTTCTGGAGGGCGTTCTCGGTGGCCTGCTTGTTGCCCGCCCCGGTGAATCCGTCGTCGGCTCCGTTGACCACGATCTTGCGACCGTTGACCCCACCCGTCGAGTTGACGTAGTCGGCGTAGGCCTGGGCGCCGACCTGGGCGCCCTTGAACAGTCCGAGCGAGAGCGTGGAGACGTTGGCCACCTGGACGGCGTCGGCCGACACGCCGGTGTGGTCGCTGAAGGCGCTCTGCGGTATGGGACGCGACGCCGTGGTCGAGGAGCCCGACGCAGCGGTCGTCGTGGTCGACGACGAGTTGGTCGAACTGCAGGACGCGGCCACCATTCCTGCTGCGAGCACCAGCCCCAGCGCGGCCGAACGACGCTTCCGTGACACTGAACGCAAAACTCCCCCTTGTGATCGAATTCCGTGGGTGCGGCCGGGGTAGGACCCGGCCGACACGAATATGTGACTCTACGTCAGAAACTCGGCGGTGTGTCCAGCCGTCCGGGCGTGTTCCCGGGCTTCCGGGCCTGCCGGCTCGGCGGCCCCGGCACCGGGGGTCACCGGTCCCCGGCCTGCCGGCACGCCTCGAGGAACCGGACGACGCCGAGCGTGGTGTGCCGGCTCCGGATGGACGCGAGGATGTCGAACGCGTGCTGCGTGCACGGCAGCTCGAGGTAGGCCACGGGCCGACGGGACGTGGCGCGCGAGGCGTTCCACGAAGCGCCGCGCCATCTGGGGGGGCACCAACGTGTCGTTCGCCCCCTGGATCACGAACATGGGCGGTGCCGACCCGGTGATGCGCCGGTCCGGCGACGCCCGCTCGAACGCGGCCGGGTCGTCGGCCGGCGTGAGCTTCATGACCCGACGCGGAGAGCAGGTCGACCAGACCGGGACCGTGGATGCCACTCGACTCGGGGTCGCCCGTCACGTCGTGGACCCCGTAGAACGGCATGCAGGCGTCCACCGAGGTGTCGGCGTCCTCGAACCCCGGCTGCCACTCGGCCTCGTTCGGGGTCAGGGCGACCAGGGCGCACAGGTGGCCGCCGGCCGAGCCCCCCGACACGGCGAGGAAGGAGGGGTCGCCCCCGTAGTCGGCCACATGGGCACGGACCCAGGCCAGCGCCCGCTTGCAGTCGACGACGTGGTCGGGCCACGTCGCCTTGGGGCTGAGCCGGTAGTTGACGGCCACGCACACCCACCCCCGCTCGGCCAGCTCGTGCATCATCGGTATCCCCTGCTCCCGCTTGTCTCCGATGATCCAGGCGCCCCCGTGGACGTAGACCAGCACGGGGCCGGCGGTCGGCGGGTCGTCCCGGCGCACCACCACGTCGAGCTTGTGGCGGTACAGGCCGTCGCCGACGTAGTCGACGTTGCGGATGCGGCGGATGCGGCGGAACCGGAACGGGACGGCGAGCACGAGCCGCCACCAGGAGAGCCAGGCCGGTCGCAGCTCGATCCCCTCCGCCACGATCGGACCGCCGGCGGCATCGTCGAGCGCGGCGTCCACCAGGTCGGCCGATCGGGACGCCACCACGGCCAGGGCCAGCCAGGCGGCCGTCGTGACCAGGCCGATCGCCAGCGCCGTCCACCACACCGGACCGTGGCGGTGCACGGCGGTGGCGAAGGCCACCGTCCCGGCCAGGACCACCACCGCGGTGTGGACGGGGAGCTCGCCGACCACGAACACCCCGAGGAAGCACAGGACCGTGAGCGGCTCGCGGCGCGCCGGCGCGGCGGTCGATCACGGCGAGCAGGGCGAACACCAGGACGAAGGCGAGGGACACCCAGGGCACCCCCACATCAAACACCGTCCGGCCGCCGACGCGGTAACCCGGCGACCCGGCATGGACCCGGGGGCCGGGGTGGGGCATCATCTGTACCCGGCCGCGCTCCGGGGCCCGGCACCCACGCGACGGTGTCCCGGGGCCACGGCGGCGGCGGGCGGGCGCCCCGTCGCACCGAGGGGCGGGGCGACGAGGACGAGGAGGGAGAGGCGTGGAACAGCTCAGCGGACTGGATGCCAGCTTCCTGTACCTGGAGACGCCGACCCTCCACATGCACGTCGAGATGGTGGTCGTCTTCGACCCGTCCACCGTGCCGGGCGGCTACTCGTTCGCCAAGATGCAGGCGCAGATCGCCTCACGCACCTACCAGGCGCCGGTGTTCCGCCGACTGCTGGTCGAGGTGCCGTTCCGCCTGGGCCACCCGGTGTGGGTCGACGATCCCGGGTTCGACATCGACTACCACGTCCGCCGCACGGCCGTCCCCGGACCGGGAGGGCCCCGTGAGCTGGCCGAGCTGGCCGGCGACATCGCCAGCCGTCAACTCGACCGGTCGAAGCCGCTGTGGGAGATCTGGGTGGTGGAGGGCGTGGCCGACGGACGGATCGCCGTCATCGCCAAGATGCACCACTCCACCGTCGACGGGATGTCCGGCGCCGCCCTGCTGTCGGTCCTGTTCGACCTCGAGATCGATCCCGGACCGGAACCCGAGCCTCCGGCGGAGCTGTCCCCGCCCCGGATCCCGTCGAACGCCGAGCTCATCAGCGAGGCCGTGGCCGCCAGGTTGTTCCGACCCTTCGAGATGACCAGGGACGTGCTGCGCACCGGCCAGCGGCTGCTCAACGTCCGCCGCGTCCGCAAGGAACCCGAGCACGCGCGCCCCCAGGCCAAGGCCGCCCTCCCCCTGTCGGCGCCCCGCACGTCGTTCAACGGGACCCTCACCCGCCGTCGTCAGGTGGCCTTCACCGAGGTCGGCCTCGCCGACGTCAAGCGGCTGAAGAACGCCACCGGGACGACGGTGAACGACGTCGTGCTCGCCGTCTGCGCCGGGGCGCTGCGCCGGTTCCTCCTCGACGGCGACGAGCTGCCCGACAAGCCCCTGGTCGCCGTGGTCCCGGTGTCGGTGCAGCCCGACAACGGCGCACCCTTCGGCTCCAACAAGGTGTCGGCGCTGTTCGTGCAGCTGCCCGCCCACGTCGACGACCCGCTCGATCGCCTGGTCGCCATCCGCGAGGGCACGAAGGGTGCCAAGGAGGAGCACAACGCCCTGGGCGCCGACATGCTCGTCAACTGGGCGGAGCACGCCACACCCAACACGTTCGCGGCGGCGGCACGCCTGTACAGCGCGGATGCACCTGGCCGACCGCCACCGCCCGGTCGCCAACCTGATCGTCTCGAACGTTCCCGGGCCCGACTTCCCGCTGTACCTCGCGGGCGCCGAGATGGTGGCCGGATTCCCGCTGGGACCGGTGATGGACGGCCTCGGCGTCAACATCACCATCATGAGCTACCGGGGCGTCCTGTACTGGGGGATCATCTCGTGCCCCGAGACCATGCCGAGGGTGTGGGAGCTGGCGGCGTACGTACCCGAAGCCCTGGACGAACTGCTGGTGGCGGCGGGTGAGCCCCCGGCGGTGCCGACCGATCGGGTGCCGACCGACTGAGCCGGCGCGCCCGGTCCCGCCGGCGTCAGCCGGCGACCGCCATCGACGACGCCCCCTCGCACACCCGGATGGGTGACCCGAACGTGTCCGTGGACGGGGTGAAGGGGAGCACGGTGTCGAGCCCGGCGACGACGAAGGCGCCGGTGGCACCCGGACCGGTGACGATGTCGCTCGGGTGGTCGGTTCCGGCCGCCGCCGCGCTCCGGCCGATCGGCAGCCGGACGGGGTCCCCACGGCGGCGAGGTCGGACACCGGCACCGGCACGATCCAGTTGTCGGCCGAGTCGGCGACCAGGACCGTGGAGCCGTCCGCGGTGAGGGCGAGCGCCGCCGGGTCGGCGATGCCGAACCGGTCGAAGCTCGTCGGCAGCCCCGGGGACCCCGGTGGCCGCGTCGATCGGCAGCAGCCGACCGCCGAAGTCCGGGCCGCCCTGGCCGACCACGTAGACCGTGACGCCGTCGGCGCTGACCACCAGCCCGTGGGGCGAGGACACCGACGAGACGGTGAGACCGGTCACCACCGGGACACCGGCACGGGCGGTGGCCGTGTCCACCGGCACCACACCGTCGGGCACCAGCGCGTAGAGCGTGGTCGAGGTGGGACTGAGCGCCATCCCGGCGATGGTCCGACCGGGACCGAGGTCGAGCGGCAGGCCGACCGCCCGTGTGGCCGGGTCGACGGGGATGACGGACGTGCCGCTGGCCGCCAGCACGGTCCGACCGTCGTGCGTCACCACCACCGCCCGGGCCCCGTCCCGTCCCGGGAGCACGATGGGCCGGCCGGCACGCTGGGTCGACAGGTCGACCGGGATCAGCACGTCCTCGACGCCGCCCCCGACGGCGCTCTGGGTGGCGACGAAGGCCGTCCGGCCGTCGGGCGCGGTGCCGATGGCGAACGTTCCGAGCGAGGGGGTGCCATCGCACGGGGAGCGGGATGGCCGCCTCGGCCGTGCGCGAGGTCAGCTGGACCGGCGTGACGGCCGTCGGGCAGACCACGTAGCCGAACGGCCCGGCCGGGACGAACGGCCCGCCGGTCACCGGTCGGCGAATCGGGCGTGGCCACCACCGAGCAACCGGCCAGGAGGAGGCGGGAGCGAGCGCGGCCGCGGCACGGGTGAGCGTCCGACCGGTGGCACGGCTGCGCCGTCGACGGGTGGGGCGGGAGCGGCTGCACCCCGTCGCCGTCGACGGGTGGGTCCGGATCGCCTCCATAGGTGGACCCGACCCTAGCGACGCCGACGGCAGCGGGACGGCGCGGTCCCCGACGGACCGGTGCCGTCCGCCGGGCCGTGGCCCGACCGGCGGGCGACGAGGCGGGTCAGGCCGCCCGGACCCGGAGGCGGAGCCGTCGGCCGGCGCATCCGTCCTGCGGCGGGCGTGGCGGACGATGGCGGCGAACGCCTCGTCCATGGGCGTCGGCCTCGATGCCGAAGGTGGCGACGGCCGCGGACGAGTCGAGCAGGAAGGGCCGGTCGAACTGGTAGCGCGTCTCCCTGAGCCCGCGCACCTGGGCGGCGAACACCCCGACGCCGGTCAGCAGCGCCGGAGGGACCGACCGGACCCGGGGCGGCGGCGCGCCGGCGATCGTCGCAGAACCGCTCGGCCAGCTCGCCGCTGGCTCACCGCCGGCACCGTCGGGACGTGCCACGGGCGGCCCCAGGCGCGCTCGTCGGTGCCGAGCACAGCCAGCGTGCGGCCGACGTCGGGGACGTAGGTCGGCGGCGTGCGGCGCGTCGGGATCGCCGAGCACGCAGGTCTTCCTTCCGGCCAGGAGACGGGCCACGTTGCGTCCGAAGTGGCTGGTGTCGACGACGCCGGGCCCGTAGAAGTCGGACGCCCGGGCCTCGGTCACCCGGACCCGACCGGCACGGTGGGCGGCCAGCGCCTCCGCCCACATGGCGGCCCGCACCCTGCCCTTGGCGCCGGTCGCCGCCAGCGGGTCGTCCTCGGTCATCGGATGGTCGACGGGGCCGTAGCCGTACAGGTTGCCCATGGTGACGAGCACCGCCCCGGGGCGGTGGCCACCTCGAGCATCGCCGAGGCCATCGGCGGCCACAGCTCGCGGCCAGCGGTGGTAGGGCGGGTTGGCGCAGTTGTAGAGGGCGTCGGCCGACCCACGGCGGCGGCCAGGGCGGCCGGGTCGGAGGCGTCGGCCGCCACCCGGGTGCAGCCCCGGGGCGATCGGGCCCCGAGCCCGACCGCGTGACCACGACGACGTCGTGACCCGCGCCGCGACCAGCGCCTGCGCCGTGGCCGTCCCCACCGGTCCCGCTCCGACGATGACGTGCGTACCCATGCGGCCAGCCTCCTGTCCGTGGGCCGTTCGTCGAGGTCTGCTCCTGTGAGCACTGCTCTTGTCATGATCAGTATTCACCAACTCCGCCGCCAAGTGCAAGAGCACTGCTCTCGTATTGATCTATTGCTCTCGATCGTGGCAGGCTGGTCCCGTGCCCCCCTCCACCGGGCTGCGGGCCCGCATGCGGGCCGAGCTCACCGCCGAGATCAAGGACGAGGCCCGCCGGCAGCTGGCCGCCGAGGGCGCGCCCGGCCTGTCGCTGCGGGCCGTGACCCGATCCGCTCGGCATGGCCTCCTCGGCCATCTACCGCTACTTCCCCAGCCGGGACGACCTGCTGACCGCGCTGATCGTCGACGCCTACGACGCCGTCGGCGCGGCGGCCGAGGAGGCGGACGCCGCGCTGCCCGCGCGACGACTTCGGCGGACGCTGGCGGGCCGTGGGCCGGGCCGTCCGCCGGTGGGCGCTCGACAACCCGCACGAGTACGCGCTGGTCTACGGGTCGCCGGTGCCCGGCTACCGCGCCCCCGAGGACACCGTCGGCCCGGCCAGCCGGGTCACGCTGGTCCTGGCCCGCCTCGTCGACGAGGCGGCCCGGGCCGGCGTCCTGGCGGGCGACCGCGGACACGGCCGACGACCTGCCGCCGCTCGAGCGCCGACGGCGGGCCGCCGTGCGCACGCTCGTCGACCTGGCCTTCCCCGACGTGTCCGACGAGGTGGCCGTCCGGGCCGTGGCGGCGTGGACGCAGCTGTTCGGGATGATCTCCTTCGAGCTGTTCGGCCACTTCCACAACGTGATCGACGACGTCGACCCGGTCTTCGACCGGACGCTCCTGGAGATGGGCCGCCTCGTCGGGTTCCCGCCGCCGCACTCGCCCGCCGGCGGCCGGCGCGACGCGGGGATCGCGACCGGGACCGGTGCCGCCGGACGGCGAGGACGGGTCTGGTATCTCGTCTGAGGTGGACCGGTCGGACCGTCCGTGCGGTCCAGGTCCCCGCATCGTCGGGACCGATGATCGCCGGACCGATCACCGCTTGTGCGCCTGATCACATCAGGACCTTCGGCCCTAGGTGGCCTCGCGGATCGCTGGTTTCATCATCGGTGATGACACTTCTCCTCTCCCGCTGGCAGTTCGGTATCACGACCGTCTTCCATTTCATCTTCGTCCCACTCACCATCGGCCTCGCCCTGCTGCTGGCCATCATGCAGACGGCGGCCTACCGGTCGCGGCACGACGCGGAGAAGCAGGCCAAGTGGGAGCGGATGGCCGTCTTCTGGCGTCGCCTGTTCCTCATCAACTTCGCCATCGGCGTGGTGACCGGCATCGTCCAGGAGTTCCAGTTCGGCATGAACTGGTCGGAGTACTCCCGCTACGTGGGCAGCGTCTTCGGCGCCCCGCTGGCCGTCGAGGCCCTGCTGGCCTTCTTCCTCGAGTCGACCTTCCTCGGGATCTGGATCTTCGGCAAGGACCGGGTGTCGGCCCGGATCCACCTGGCCTCCATCTGGCTGGTGAGCATCGGCACGATGCTGTCGGCGTACTTCATCCTGGCCGCCAACGCCTGGATGCAGCACCCGGTCGGCTACAAGATCGAGGGCAACCGGGCGATCATGACCAACTTCTGGGCGGTCATGACCAACAGCACCCTGATCAGCTCCTTCCTCCACGTGCTTCACCGCGGCACTGGTCACGGCGGCGATGCTGATGCTCGGCGTCAGCGCCTGGCACCTCCGTCGGACCCAGAAGGCCGGCGACGGCCCGCACCCGGTGTTCTCCGCCTCGGCCAAGCTGGCCCTCATCGTGGGCGTCATCGCCGTCGTCGCCACCATGTTCTTCGGCGACAACCAGGCCCGACTGATGGAGAAGCAGCAGCCCATGAAGATGGCCGCCGCCGAGGCGCAGTACAACACCGCAGAACGGCGCCAGCTTCTCGCTCCTGACCATCGGCAACCTGTCCGGTGACCCCGATCTTCCAGATCCGGATCCCCCACGCGCTGTCGGTGCTGTCCGACAACAGCTGGGACGGCCCCGTCCAGGGGATCAACCAGATCCAGGCCGAGGAGGCGGCCAAGTACGGCAAGGGCAGCTACGTGCCCGGTCCTGTGGGTCACCTACTGGACCTTCCGGATCATGGTCGGCTGCGGCATCCTCATGTTCCTCGGCCTGCGTCTGGGGCATGCTGGCTGCTCTACCGGCGGAAGCTCGACACCTCGAAGTGGTTCCTCCGACTGGCGGTGCCCGCCCTGGCTGCTCCCCTTCATCGCCAACGCCACCGGGTGGATCTTCACCGAGATGGGGCGCCAGCCCTGGGTGGTCTACGGGCTGCTCAAGACGGCGAAGGGCGTCTCCCCCATCGGCACCGGCTACGTGGTCACCACGCTGGTCGGCTTCACCGCCATCTACAGCATCCTGGCCATCATCGACTTCGGCCTCATGGCCCGCTACGCCAAGCTCGACCCGGACAGCGTCGACGAGCACGGTCAGGCCAAGCCGACCGGCGAGGACGGACGACCGAGCGAGCGACGCCGAGCTTCGACGGCGACTCCGAGCACCACGACGACCGGGTCCCGGCCCTCATCTACTGAGCGAGAGAGAGCAACCGACGATGCACGATCGCCACGGTCGCACCCGCCTACACCGGACTCGAGATCTTCTGGTTCCTGATCATCGCCGTCCTGTGGTGCGGCTACTTCGTGCTCGAGGGATTCGACTTCGGGGTGGGCATGCTCCTCCCCGTGGTCGGCAGGACCGACCTCGACCGCCGGGTGATGATCAACACCATCGGCCCCGTGTGGGACGGCAACGAGGTCTGGCTGCTCGTGGCCGGTGGCGCCACCTTCGCCGCCTTCCCCAACTGGTACGCCACGCTGTTCAGCGGCTTCTACCTGCCCCTGTTCCTGATCCTGGCCGCCCTCATCTTCCGCGGCGTGGCCTTCGAGTTCCGGGCCAAGCGGGTCGATGCCCCAGTGGCAGCTGGCCTGGGACCACGCCATCTTCTGGGGCAGCCTCATCCCGTCGCTGCTGTGGGGCGTGGCCTTCGCCAACATCCTGCGGGGCACGCCGATCGGGCCCGAACGGGCACTACCTGGGCTCGTTCTTCAACCTGCTCAACATCTACAGCCTGCTGGGCGGGGTCACCACGCTCCTGCTGTTCGCCCTCCACGGCAGCGTGTTCCTCACCCTCAAGACCACCGACGAGATCAAGGAGCGGGCCCGAGGGCATCGCCAAGGTGCTGGCCCCCGCGGCCACCGCCGCCCTGCTCGCCTTCCTGGCGTGGACCTACGTGAACGCCCACAACGCCCACGACACCGGCATCGTGCCCGCCGTTCGTGCCGATCCTGGCCATCGCCGCGGTGGCGGTCGGTCGGCTGGCTCCTGCGGGAGAAGCTCGAGGGATGGGCGTTCGTCGCCAACGCCGTGGCCCTGGTCGGCCTGGTGGCCACCATCTTCCTCAACCTGTACCCGCGGGTCATGGTGTCGAGCATCTCGCCGGCCTACAACCTGACCATCGGCAACTCGTCCTCGGCGCCCTACACGCTCAAGGTCATGACCATCGTGGCCCTGATCTTCACCCCGCTGGTGCTCGTGTACCAGGGCTGGTCGTACTGGGTCTTCCGGGCCCGGGTGCGCCGTCCCGGTGATCCGGTCGAGGCCGCGGTGCTGCCGGTCACCGACGACGCCGGACGCCGGTCGACCGGCGCCACGACCGCGGGCTCGGCCGCCGCCGGCACGGCCGCCGTCGCCCACGAGGGCGGCGCGCCCTGAGCGCCGACGGCGGTCCGAGCCGACCGTCGCGGGCCGGTCGACCCCCGCCTGCTCCGTCGGGCCCGGGCCACCCGCCGCTACCTGGTCGGGCGCCGTGGTCGTCGGGCTCGTCGGCACGGCGGCGCTGGTCGCCCAGGCCGTCCTGCTCGGTGCGATCGTCCAGGAGGTCCTGATCGACCACGCGGGCGTCGGCCCGCACCGTCCCCGCTCCTGGTGGGCCTCGGCGGCGGCCTTCGGCTGTCCGGGCCGTCAGCGCCTGGGCCGGCGAGGTGGCCGCCCACCGCACGTCGGCCCAGGTCACCTCGACCCTGCGTCGCCAGCTGCTCACCCGGGCCGTGACCCTCGGACCGTCGTGGCTGGCCGGCGAGCGCACCGGCGAGCTGGCCGCCTCGGCCACCCAGGGGTCGACGCCCTCGACGGCTACTTCGCCCGGTACCTCCCGACCGCTGGTCCTGGCCGCGCTGACCCCGGTCGTGCTCCTGGCCTGCATCGTGGTCCGCGACTGGTTCTCCGCGGTCATCCTGGCCGTGACGGTGGCCGTCATCCCCCTGTTCATGATCCTCCTCGGCCTCGAGGCGACACGGAACGCCGACCGCCAGTGGGCCCGGCTGTCCGGGCCTGGCCGCCACCTTCTACGACCTGCTCCAGGGCCTGCCCACCCTGCGGGCCTTCGGCCGGACCGAGGACGGCCGGCCACACCCTCGAGCGGGCCAACCGGGAGCTCCACGACGAGACCATGTCCACCCTCAAGGTGGCCTTCCTCTCGTCGCTGGCCCTCGAGACGATGGCCTCGGTGGGCACGGCCCTGGTGGCGCTCTTCCTCGGCCTGCGCCTGCTCCACGGCACGCTCGCCCTGGGCACGGCCCTGGCCATCCTGGTCCTGGCCCCCGAGGTCTACCTGCCGCTGCGCCGGGCCGGCGCCGAGTTCCACTCCAGCGCCGAGGGCCGGGCGGCGGCCGCCCGCATCCTCGACGTCCTGGACGACGCCGACGCCGTCGCCGTCGACGCCGTCGGACGACGCCGACCGACGACCCGCCCGCTCCCCGACCCGGCACCGGCACCCGCTCCGGCTGGCCGACGTCGACGGTCCGGCTACGCCGGGCCGGCCGCAGCCCGTCCTCGACGGGGTGGACCTCTCACTCGCAGCCCGGGCGAGCACGTGGCGGTGGTGGGCGAGTCGGGCTCCGGCAAGTCGACGCTGCTGGTCGTGCTGCTCGGGTTCGTGGTGCCCGAGCCGGGGCGGGGTGTCCGTCGGCGACCGATCCCCTGGCCGGCTGCTCGCTGCGCGAGTGGCGCCGACAGGTGGCCTGGGTCCCCCAGCGCCCGACCTGGTGCGCGGCACGCTCGAGGACAACCTGCGGCTCGGGCAACCCCGACGCCACCGACGGCCGAGGTCGCCCAGGCCCTCGAGCGCTCCGGGCTGGACGGACTGGTGGAACGGCTGCCCGACGGGCTCGCGACCCCGGTCGGCGAGGGCGGCCTGACCCTCAGCGCCGGCGAGCGCCAGCGCATCGCCATCGGCCGGGCCGTGCTGCGCGACGTGCCCGTGGTCCTGCTCGACGAGCCCACCGCCCACCTCGACGCCGCCCGCGAGGACGGCGCTGCGCGCGCTGCTGACGCCGTGGCTCGAGGGACGGACCGTGGTGATGGCCGCCCACCGGGGCGGACTCGTCGGTCGGGTCGACCGCACGGTCACCCTGGTGGGCGGCCAGCGTGGTCGAGACCGTCCGTCGGCGATCCGCGCGGTGCGCCGGTCGGGACCGGGGTGCGCACGTGAGCACCGCGGCGTCGACCGCGGCGGCGGTCGTCCCGCACCGGCCCTCCGCCGGCCCGTGACCGTGGCCCGCTGGCCCGGGTCCTGCGCATCGGCGCACCCGATCGGCCCGCGGTTCCTCCTCAGCACCGCCCTCGGGACGGCCGCCGCCCTGTGCACGGTCGGTCTGCTGGCCTGCTCCGGCGCCCTCATCGACAAGGCCGCCCTCCGGCCGCCGCTCTACACCCTCACCCTGCTGATGGCCGCCGTCCAGCTCCTGGCGCTGGGCCGGGGGCCGCTGCGCTACGCCGAGCGGCTGGTGTCCCACGATGCCGCCCTCGGCGCCCTCGGTCGGGTGCGACTGTGGCTCTACGACCAGATCGCCCCACGGTCACCGGCCGGGGTGGCCGGCTGGCGCGACGGCGACCTGCTGGCCCGGGCCACGGCCGACGTGGACCTGCTCCAGGACGTCTACCTCCGCGGCGTGGCGCCCCTGCTCGTGGCCGCGCGTCACCGCCACGGTCACGGTGGCGGTGGTGACCCTCGTCCTGCCCGTCGGCGGCCTGGTGCTGGCCGTGTGCCTGCTCGGCGGGCGCGCCGCGGCCTCGGGCCTGGCCTGGGTCCGCCGGCGACACCTCGGCGACGGGCGAGGGCGCGCTGCGTGGCGAGCTCGGCGCCGACGTGGTCGAGCTGCTGGCCGCGGCGCCGGACCTGGTGGCCATGGGCCGCGACGAGGAGTACCTGGAGCGGGCGCTGGCCTCCGACGCCGCACTCGAGCGTCGGGCCCGACGCCGGTCGTGGTCCGACGGCGCCGTGTCCGCCGTCGTGGTGCTGTGCCACCGGGGGGCGGTCGTCGGGCCCTGCTGGCCGTGCCGACCTCGGCCATCGCCGACCACCGGCTGCCCGCCTTCATGGTCGCCGTGCTCCCGCTGGTGGCCCTCGGCGCGTTCGAGGTGGTGGCGCCGGCGGCGGACGCCGTGTCCCGGACTGGCCGACCACCGCGAGGCGGCGGCGCGCCTGGTGGCGGTCGGCCGACCTGCCGGTGCCGGTGGACGACCCCGTCGATCCGGCTCCGCTGCCCGACGGGCACCGACGTCGGCCCTCGACGACGCCGTGCTCCGCTACACGACCGGACGGTCCGCGGGCGCTGGACGGCCTCGACCTGGCGGTGCCCGAGGGCCGCCGGGTGGCCGTCGTCGGGCCGAGCGGAGCGGGCAAGAGCAGCATCGTCAACGTCCTCCTGCGCTTCTGGGGCCTGGAGTCGGGCACGGCCCGGCTCGGCGACGCGTCCCTCGACGACCTGGCGCCAGGACGACGTGCGCGCGCCGGGTCGGCTGGGTCGGCCAGGACGCGCACCTGTTCCCCACCACCATCGGCGGCAACATCGCCGTCGCCCGGACCGGGCGCCACGCCGACCGAGATCGCCGAGGCGGCCCGACGCGCCCAGCTCGGCCCGTGGATCGACTCGCTGCCCCGAGGGCATCGACACCCCGGTCGGCGAACGGGGCGCCCAGCTCTCCGGTGGCCAGCGCCAGCGGGTGGCCCTGGCCCGGGCCCTGCTGGCCGGGGCGCCGGTCCTCGTGCTCGACGAACCCACGTCGGGCCTGGACCGACCGACGGCCCGACGCCTGGTCACGACGTGGTGGCCGCCACCGCAGGGCACGACCGTGGTCTACATCACCCACCGGGACGAGGATCTGACCGAGTTCGACGAGGTGGTGGTCGTGGACGACGGTCGGGTCGTCCGGCGCTACGGTCGCGACGTCGGCGGTGCCTCCGACGCGGGTGCCGTCGGTGCGGGTGGAGGGCCCGCCCCCGATGCCGGTGGCGGTGCGACGGAGCCGTCGTCCGGGGTGGCCTGAGCGCCCACCGCCCGCCGCCGGGACGCCTGGGCGGCCACGTAGTCCTCGCAGATGCCGATCGGGAACCGGACGGTCACCGCGCCGGCTCGGACGTCGTGGTCGCCACGGGGAAGCCCGAGGACAGGAAGAGGCCGAGCATGTCCCGGTTGTCCGACAGGGTCTGGGCGTGAACGGTCGATGCCGTGGCCGCGGGCGGCCTCGGCCAGGTGGACGAGGAGCCGGGAGCCGATCCCCCGGTGCTGGTAGTCGTCGGTGACCACGAAGGCGACCTCGGCCTCGTCGGTATCCGCGGCCAGCCGCTCGTAGCGACCGACCGCCACGATGGTCCCCGTCGAACCACGAAGGCCATCCGGTCCACGTAGTCGACCGTGGTGAACCGCTCGACCTCGCCCGGCGGACAGGTGGGGGTGCGCGAAGAAGAAGCGCCGGTAGACCGACTCGGCGGACAGCGTCGTCGTGGAAGGCGGCAGGGCCGGGCCGTCCGAGGGCCGGATCGGGCGGAAGTGCACGGTCGAGCCGTCGCGGAGCGGCTCGGTCGACCTCGAGGCCCGCCGGATAGCCGTCGGGCCGAACCTGCGGCGGTGGCAGGCCGGTCGGGATCGGGGTCGGGCATCGACCCGATGCTACGCGGCGCCAGCCGGGTGCGGCGCGCCGTGCAGCCGGGTGCGGCGCGCCGTGCGGGCGTGCGCGGCCACCGGTGCCGGCCGGAGCCGGGGCCACCTCCACGGTGGCCCGCCGCTCGTCAGGAGCGGATCGGCGGCGTCGGCCTGCGCAGCCGCCCGAACGGCCCTCCGGTGGGCCCGACGCGCACCAGGGTGCCTCCCCGCTGCCGGACCTGGCGCTCGACGTCGGCCAGGGCCCCGAGCGCCGAGGAGTCGACGACCCGCAGTCCCTCGGTGCACAGCTCCACCTCGCGGGTGCCGTCGGCGAGCAGTTCGGCAACCACCTGGGTCGAGGTTGGCCGCGGTCGAGGCGTCCAGGCGCCCGCCATGCGGAGGCGCACCCGGGGCGGCGTCGCCTCGGTCTCCACCCAGAGCTCGAGCGCCACGTCCCCGCGCCAGTCGGCGATGCCCGTCGGCTCGCCCAGCTCCGGCCTCGGCCGCACCACCGACGCCGTGGGCCGTGGGCCCACGACCAGATCCGGCTCCACCCCCATGTCCACCACCTCCGCTCGTAGGGACGCTCCCCGTCTTACCACCCCGCCCGCCGTCGTCCAAACCGGTACGAGGGCCACCGGGGCACCGTCATCATGACGGGATCTCCTCGGGACCCCTAGGGCCGATCGGCCCCATCCCGGACCCCCGCCCCCGCCCCCGGCCCCGGGCACCGCCGGACACGGCCGGGTCCCGGCCCTCCGCATCCGGGACGTCCCTGCACCGTCGTCCCGGGGGTCCGCCGCCCGGGGCCCCTCGGGACGTTCGGCCCTACCGCGTCCCCCGCGGGGCGAACAGTCTGGGCGTAGCCACAACGGACGACACAGCGGAGGAGGAATCATGGCAACGACGACCGACAAGGGTGCCGTCGCCGGCGAACACGGCGGGTCCCAGGACCCGACGACCGTGGAGCGGCTCGAGCAGCTGCTCGAGGAATGGCGGGGCAAGATCGACGAGCTGCTGGTGCAGGCCGACCTGGCCTCGAAGGACGTGGCCGAGACGGTCCGGGCGAGGGCGTCCGTCGCCCAGAACGCCTACCTGGCCGCCATGAACCAGCTCCAGCAGATGCCGAAGGACGCGGGGGCCAACCTCGGCTCGGCGCGTGCCGGCATCGAGAAGCTGATCGACGACATGCGTCAGGCCTACCAGTCCGCCGAGGCCGCCATCCGTCGCGGACCGGGCGACTAGCGGCGGGACGGGGAGCGGCGGGACGAGGAGCGGTGCCCGTGATGACCGGATCCCGCGTGGGGCCGGCCCCGGACCCGTCCGGCGGTCAGGTGCACCCCATGTACTCGCGGCTCCTCGAGGTGGTCCTCAGCTACGAGGGGGACCCGACCGTCACCCCGCCGACGCGGTCGCAGGGTCCCCTGGCCGAGCTGGTGCGCCTCCGCCACGCGATGGACAAGCCATGCCGAACGGGCCGATCCGGGGTGGGCGCTGCAGGCGGTGGCCGACCAGCTGGCCTACGACGCCGCGCTCGATCCGGCTGGCCCGCAGACGGGGGGTCGACGTGGACGTGGGCTGCTTCGACGTCCCCGAGCGGGGCCGGGCCGCGATCGAGCAGGCGCTCGTCGACCGGGGGGTGAACCTGCCCCGGTCGACCACGGCCGACGGGACCGCCGGGCGGTAGGACCACCTCCCCGACGGGAGGTGGTCGGGACCGCGCACCCGGCCCGACGCGCGGTGCGGCCGCACGGGCTGGACGGGGTTCAGGTGCCGGTCGGCGTCCGTCCGGCGGTCGCGCTCGCTGCGTTCGTGGACCGGGTGGCGTAGGCCGCCGCCTGGGTGCGGCGCTCCATGCCCAGCTTGGTGAGGAGGTTGGAGACGTAGTTCTTCACCGTCTTCTCGGCCAGGAACATGGCCTCGGCGATCTGGCGGTTGGTCTTCCCCTCGGCGATGAGGTCGAGGATGCGACGCTCCTGGTGGGTCAGCGAGGCGAGCAGCGGCTCCTCGTCCGGACCCTCCCGCAGGCGCTGCAGGACCCGCTCGGTGAGCGACGGGTCGAGCAGCGACTCGCCCGCGGCCACCCGCCGGACGTCGTCGACCAGGCTGTTGCCCCCGACCTGCTTGAGCACGTAGCCCGACGAGCCCGCCATGATCGAGGCGAACAGGGCCTCGTCGTCGGCGTAGGAGGTGAGCATGATGCAGGCGGTCGCCGGCAGCTGCGCCCGGATGTCGCGGCAGACCTCGACGCCGCTGCCGTCGGGCAGGCGGACGTCGAGGATGGCCACGTCGGGCCGGAGCGCCGGGATCCGGCTCAGCGCCTCCGCCACGGTGCCGGCCTCGCCCACCACCTCGAGGTCGTCGGTGGACTCGAGCAGGGAGCGGAGCCCGGTGCGCACGATCTCGTGGTCGTCGAGCAGGAACACGCGGATGGTCATCGGCCTCCATTCCACCACGTCGGGAGCCACGGGGCACGCCTCCGTCCGGTGGACGCACCCCGTCGCCGCGCGTTACGTTGGACACCGTGGCCGACGACCGATGGAGGAGGCGCTCCGCGTACGAGGCCATCGAGGACCCGGCCACGCTGCGCCGGCTCCTCGAGGCGACCCTCCTCCTCGAGTCGAACCTCAACCTCGCCGACCTGCTGAGCCACATCGTCGCGGAGGCGCGCTCGCTGGCCAACGCCCGCTACGGCGCCCTCGGCGTGCTCGATCCCACCGGACGGGAGGTGGTCGAGTTCCTCGTCTCGGGCCTCTACCCCGAGGACGAGGCCCGGCTGCTCGAGGGGGAGCTGCCCACCGGCCAGGGGGTGCTCGGGGTGCTCATCGACGACCCCCGACCGATCCGGATCCGGGTCATCGCCGACCATCCCGCGAGCGTCGGGTTCCCGCCGGGGCACCCGCCGATGACGTCGTTCCTGGGTGCGCCGATCAAGGTCCGGGACCACGTCTACGGGAACCTCTACCTGACCGACAAGATCGGCGCCGAGGAGTTCACGGCGGACGACGAGGCGGTCATCGAGGCCCTGGCCGTGGCGGCCGGCATCGCCATGGAGAACGCCCGGCTCCACCAGCGGGCGGGCGAGGTCGCCGTCTACGAGGACCGGGACCGCATGGCCCGCGACCTCCACGACGGGGTGATCCAGCGCCTCTTCGCCATCGGGCTGTCGCTGCAGGGGCTGGCACGGCAGGCCCGGCCGACCGGGCGGTCAGCCGCCAGCATCGACGCCGTCATCGCCGACATCGACGAGACCATCCGCCAGGTCCGGGCGACCATCTTCGAGCTCGGCGGAGCGGAGGTCAGCGGTCGTGGCATCCGCACCGACGTCCTGGAGCTGGCCGAGGAGATGCGGCCCGTGGTCGGGTTCGACGTGCCGGTCGAGTTCGCGGGGGCCGTGGACACCGTGGTGTCCGACGCCGATCGCCGAGCAGCTCCTCCCCACGCTGCGCGAGGCGCTGACCAACATCGGCCGCCACGCCGGGGCCATCCGAGGCGTCGGTGTCCCTGGTGGTGGCCGCGAACATGCCGGCTCGAGATCCCGACAACGGCCGCGGCGTGGTCGGCACCCCGGCCGCCGGCGGCGGGCACGGGCTCCCCAACATGCGCAGCCGGGCCGAGTGCCTGGGTGGATCCTTCGAGGTGACCCAGCCGGGGCGGGCGGGACGACGCTCGTGTGGCGGGTGCCGACCTCACCGACCGGCGGCCGCCGTCCGGCCGGTAGGCCGGGGGCAGTGGGACCAAATGCCCTAGCTGGGAGTGGGGACCCGCCGTAGCGTGCACCGGTGAGACGGACCCGCGCCCGACGGGTCGGCGGTGGGTCCGGACGAGGACGGAAGGAGCTGGTCATGGCGACGGAGGACGATCGAGCGCACGCACCGCATCGTCGTGGGGGTCGACGGCTCCCCGCAGTCCCTGGCGGCGTTGGACTGGGCGGCCCGGCGGGCGGCGGCCACCGGTGCGGCCGTCGAGGTCGTGGCCACCTGGGAGTGGCCCACCGGCTACGGCCGGACCCTCCTGATCCCGGCCGAGTACGACCCGTCCGGCGGACGCAGCCACGCATGGTGCGTGAGGCCGTCGACGACGCGCGGCGCCGCCATCCCGGCGTCGAGTTCGTCGCGACTGGTGGTCGAGGGCCGGGCGGCGAACGTGCTGGTCGACGCCTCCCGCGGCGCCGACCTCCTGGCCTCGGGAGCCGCGGCCACGGCGAGCTGGCCGGAGCGTTCCTCGGCTCGGTGACCGAGCACTGCGCCACCCACGCCCACTGTCCCGTCCTCGTCGTCCGCGACGGCCGCTGATCCGGTGTCCGCCGCCGCCCCGGTCATCCGCCACCCGGGGCCTGACCAAGCGCTACCGGGGCACCGACGCGCTCGGTCGACCTCGACCTCGAGGTGGCGGCGGGCGAGGTCGTCGGCTACCTCGGGCCCAACGGTGCCGGCAAGACCACCACCATCCGGCTGCTGCTCGGCCTCGATCCGGGCGACCTCGGGTACGGCCGAGCTGTTCGGGCTGGACAGCCGGCGCGACGCCGTCGCCGCCCACCGCCGCCTGGCCTACGTCGGCGGCGAGACGTCGCTGTGGCCCGGGCTCACCGGCGCGGAGACCCTGCACCTGCTGGGCCAGGTCCAGGGCACGGTGGACGTCGCCTACCGGGACGAGCTGGTCGGAGCGGTTCGACCTCGACCCGTCGAAGAAGGTGCGGGCCTACTCGAAGGGCAACCGCCAGAAGGTCGTGCTGGTCGCCGCCCTCATGACCCGGGC
Organism: uncultured Acidimicrobiales bacterium; assembly: GCA_963814655.1. Taxonomy (GTDB): domain Bacteria; phylum Actinomycetota; class Acidimicrobiia; order Acidimicrobiales; family RAAP-2; genus Bog-756. The sequence continues at coordinate 268,523 of CAWFDU010000003.1, forward strand.
CGGACCTGCTGGTCCTCGACGAGCCGACCGCGGGGCTCGACCCCCTCATGGCCCAGGAGTTCCGGCTGCTGCATCGACGAGGCCCGCGACCGGGGCCAGACCGTCTTCCTCTCCTCGCACGTGCTGAGCGAGGTCGAGGCCCTGTGCGACCGGGTCGGCGTCCTCCGCGAGGGGCGGCTCATCGAGATGGGCACGCTGGCCGAGACTGCGCCACCTGTCCGCCGTCACGCGTCGAGGCCACGTTCGCCGGGACGGTCCCCGACGTCACGGCGGTCGCCGGGGTGTCCGCCGTGACGGTCGACGGCCGTGTGCTCCGGTGCCAGGTGCGCGGCCCATGGAGCCCCTGCTCCAGGTGCTGGCGGCGCCGGCGTACCGACAGCTGCTCAGCCGCGAGCCGTCGCTCGAGGAGCTGTTCCTCGCCCGCTACGGAGCGGACGGCGCCGCGCCGGCCGGTGACCACTGACGCCCTCGTCGCGCCCGGACCCCCGACCGATGGCTGACCCCACGGGGAGTCCGACCACCCGGGCCGCGGCGGTCACCGCGGACGGCCGGCGGGCACCGAGTGCCGTCGTGGCCGGCCTGACGGCCCGGCGCGCCGTGCGCTCGGGGGCGTCTGGGGGGCTACGTCTTCGGCGTCGTCCGTCGCCTCGTCGGCGTCGAGCTACTCGACGCATCTACGGACTCGCGGCCGAGCGCGCCGCCCTGGCGGCCGCGTTCGGCGCGAACCGCGCCGACGATCGCGCTCTTCGGCCCGGCCCCGCACCTCGAGACCGTCGCCGGGTTCACCGTGCTTCAAGATCTTCCTCACGCTGACCGTCATCGGGGCGGTCTGGGGACTCCTGACCGGCACCCGGCTGCTGCGGGGCGAGGAGCAGGACGGCCGGTGGGAGCTGCTCCTCGCCGGGGCCACCACGCGCGGCCGGGCCACGGCCCAGGCGCTGGCGCGGCCTGCCTGGCCGGCGTCGGCGTCCTGTGGGCCGTGACCGCCGCTGGTCCTCGTCGGTGGGCCGGACGACGCCCGAAGGTGGGCATCGGGCCCGGCGCCGGCCTGTTCTTCGCCCTGGCCCTGGTGGCCGGCGCCCTGATGTTCGCCGCGGTCGGCGCCCTGACCAGCCAGCTGGCCGCCACCCGCCGCCAGGCCGCCGGGTATGCGGGGGCGGTCCTCGGGCGTGAGCTACGCCCTGCGACTGGTCGCCGACTCGGGCGCGGGGCTCCACTGGCTCGTCTGGTGCACGCCCCTCGGCTGGATCGAGGGACTCGAGCCCGCTGACCTCGCCCCGGTGGCTGCCCCTGGTGCCCGTGGTCGCCTTCACCGCCGTCGTCGGCGCCGTGACGGTCCGCCTGGCCGCCACGGCGGGACATCGGGTCGAGCACCGGTCGCCGACCGGGACCGGGCCGGGCCCCGACTCGCGCCTGCTCTCGGGTCAGCTGGGCCTGACCGTCCGCCTGGTCCGGCCCACGCTGGTCGCCTGGGCGCTGGCGCTGGCGGCCACGCCGGCCTGCTGTTCGGCCTGGTGGCCGAAGGCGCGGGTGCGACGCTCTCCGGGTCGTCGGTGCGCGACGTGTTCGCCCGGCTGGGCGCCTCGGGCAGCGGGGCCGACGACCTACCTCGGGGTCACCTTCCTCATCGTCGCCGTGCTGCTGGCCTTCGTGGCGGCCGGCCAGGTCACGGCGGCCCGCTCCGAGGAGTCGGGCGGGCGGCTCGATCCGCTGCTGACCCGCCCGGTGGCCCGCACCCGGTGGCTCGGCGGTCGGCTGCGTCGTGGCCGTGCTGGCCCTGACCGCCTGCGCCACTGCTGGCCGGCCTGGCCACGCTGGCCGGGGCCGTCGCCGGCGGTGCCCACGTCGACGGCCGGCGCCGTGGTGCGGCGCCGGGCTCAACACCTGGCCCCCTCGGTGTGCGTGCTCGGCCTCGGCGTCCTGGCCTACGGCGTCGCCCCGCGGGCCGCCGCCCCGGTCGTCTACGGCGTGGTGGCGTGGTCGCTGCTGGTGGACGTCGTCGGCGGCATCGGGGCCGCTCAGACCACTGGGTCGCCGACACGTCGGTGTTCCACCAGATGGCGGCGGCGCCGTCGGTGCCGCCGACTGGCACGGCGGACCTCGCTGGATGGTGGCCTGGGCGTCGTCCGTCGGTCGCCGGCTGCGCGGCCTTCGCCCGACGGGACGTGCAGCGGCGCCTGACGCCGGTGCCCGGGGCCTGGAGCCGCCGCCCGATAGGCTCGACGCATGGCCGACCTCGTCATCGACGGCACCTACCCTCGACGCTGGCGATGTCCCGGGTCGAGCACCTCGAGGGCTTCCGCGGCGACCTGCACGCGCCGCTCGCCGCGGTCGACCGCCGTCCGGGCGGTCGAGGACCCCTGGTCCGAGCTGCGGGGCATCCGGGCGCCCGGGCACCGGGCATGCCCGGGGTGCATCGCCGTGGGCACCCGGCGGGGTCGTTCGGCAAGGACTTCGCCGCGGTCCACGGCAAGGGACCGGCCGTGGTCGTCGAGTTCGCCGGCCAGGAGTTCGAGCGCTGGGTGGTGACGGTGGACGACCCGGACGCGGTGGTGGCCCGGGCTGCCGGCCGCGACGGGCTCGGCCTGAGCGCGCCCGGACCCCGCACGGCGGACCGTCGTGGTCAGGCGGTGCGCAGCTCCGGCCACAGCCCCCGCCGGTCGGGGCCGAGCAGCCGCTGGGTGTACGTCCCGCCGAGGTGCCGCGACCGCCAGGTCAGCATCGACTGGGCGAGGGGCAGGACCACGGACGGGTCGGTCGTGGTGGTGTGCCACGTCGGGTCGGCGGCGAGGTCGAAGCAGAGCCACGTCCCGTCGCCGAACTGCACGTAGGCATGGGTCGGCGTGCCGCTCGACGGCGAGGTTGGTCCCGCTCGAGCCGCGGGTCGGGTCCGCCCGACGGTCCGGAGGGGCCCCATGACCATGTCCCGCCAGTCCCACTCCCAGTGGGCCGCCGTCCGCCACCGCTCGGGCGTCGGCGCCGTCGAGGAACGGGACGAGGGACGGCCGTCGCACTGGACCGGCACCTCCTGGCCCGAGCAGTTCGGCGAGGGTCGGGAGCACGTCGACGGCCTCGGTGAACGCGCCGACCACCCGTGCCGGCGGAGCCGGCCGGCCCGGGGCAGTCGCACGATGCAGGGGATGGCGTAGCTCGACCTCGTAGAACGCCGAGCTTCTCGATCAACCCGTGGTCGCCGAGCTGTTCGCCGTGGTCGGAGGTCAGCACCACCAGGGTGTCGTCCAGCTGCCCGGTGGCCTGCGAGGTGGTCGAGCACCCGGCCGACCTGGTCGTCCACCTCGGACACCATGCCGAAGTACTGGGCGCGCAGCCGGGCCATGTCCGCCGGGTCGTCGGGAGCAGCGCGCACAGGTCGATGCGTGCGCGCCGCGTCGACGAGCCGGGTGGATGCCCGGGATCGGGGGCAAGCGGGTCGCCGACGTCGGCCGGGTCGTAGCGGGTGGCCCACCGCCCGGCCGCCGCGTAGGGCGGATGGGGGCGGAAGTAGCTGGCGTGGGCGAACCAGGGTCCGTCCTGGCGGTCGATCCAGGCCAGCAGCTGCTCGGTCAGGAAGGCCGAGGCGCTGTGCTCGGCCGGCCGGTCGGGCTCGGTTCGGAGCGCCCGGTCGGGCTCGAACGTGCCGTAGCCGAGGGACTCGAGCCGGGCCAGCCAGCCGGGTGAGCCGGCCGTCGAGGTGGAGGACGGCGTCGAACCCGGGCAGGACGCCCTCGTAGGTGTCGAGGCGCGGGTCGTCGGATCGGCCACCGTCGCCGGGTCGACGCCCTGGTCGGTGTAGCCGAAGAGCGCCGGGGCGTAGCCGGCCCGCCGGGCGAGCCGGGCCACGTTGTCGAACCGGTCCTCGAGCGGGGTGCCGTTGGCCACCACCCGGTGGTTCATCTGGTACATGCCCGTGTAGAGCGACGGCCCGGCCCGGGGCCGCACGGCGCGGCCTGGCGAAGTGGGAGGCGAAGCGGACGCCGGCGGCGGCCAGCCGGTCGAGGTGGGGCGTCTCCACCAGCGGGTGGCCGGCGACCGACAGGCAGTCGGCCCGGAACTGGTCCAGGGTCACGAAGAGGACGTTCACGCCGCCCACTCTTGCAGCCCCCGACCGGCCGACCACCGGCGCGGGTCCCGGGCGGTCGCGACCGGGGTCGCGTCGCGGCGGCCGCCCGGGGGCGGGGCGGACCCTGCGTAGACTCGCGCCGCATGGAGCACGTCGACGTGCTCATCGTGGGCGCCGGCCTGTCCGGGGTCGGGGCCGCCTGCCACCTCGAGACGGACCGCCCGGGGACGACCTACGCCATCCTCGAGGCCCGCGACGCCATCGGCGGGACGTGGGACCTGTTCCGCTACCCCGGGCGTCCGCTCGGACTCGGACATGTTCACCCTCGGCTACTCGTTCGAGCCGTGGGTGGGCGACAAGGCCATCGCCGACGGCCCCTCGATCCTCGCCTACATCCGCAGCCACGGCACCGCACCACGGGGTCGAGGACCGGATGCGCTTCCACCGGCGACGTGCCGTCGGCGCCTCGTGGTCGACGCCGGACGCCCGCTGGACGGTCGAGGTCGAGGACACCGACACCGGGGAGCGCGAGCAGGCTGACCTGCGGCTTCCTGTGGGGCAACACCGGGCTACTACCGGCTACGACGAGGGCTACCGGCCCGAGTTCCCCGGGGAGGACGAGCTTCGGCGGCCGCATCGTCCACCCCCAGCACTGGCCCGAGGACCTCGAGTGGCAGCGGCCGGCGGATCGTCGTGATCGGCAGCGGGGCGACGGCGGTGACGCTGGTGCCCGCCCTGGCCGAGGGCGGGGCCGCGCACGTCACCATGCTGCAGCGCTCCCCCACCTACGTCGTGTCCCGGCCCGCCGACCGACCGGGTCGCCGACCTGCGTCCGGCGGCACCTCCCGGCCAGCGTCGCCCACGCCGGCGATCCGGTGGAAGAACGTGCTGCTGACCCAGTTCAGCTTCCAGCTCAGCCGCCGGGCCCCGGAATTCGTGAAGAAGGGCATCCGCAGGGGTGTGGTCGAGGCGCTGCCCGAGGGCTACGACGTCGACACCGACTTCGCCCCCCGCTACGACCCGTGGGACCAGCGGCTGTGCCTGGTGCCCGACGGCGACCTGTTCGCGGCGATCTGCGCCGGGCGGGCCGACGTGGTGACCGACACCATCGACACCTTCACCCCGACGGGCATCCGCCTCGACGTCGGGCGCCGAGCTCGAGGCCGACATCGTCGTGACGGCCACCGGCCTGGTCCATGCAGCTCCTCGGCGGCATCGACCTCGACGTCGACGGTGTGAAGGTCGTGCCCGGCGACTCGGTCGTCTACAAGGGGATGATGCTGTGCGGGGTCCCGAACCTGGCGGATGACCTTCGGCTACACCAACGCCTCGTGGACCCTCAAGGCCGACCTGACGGCCGAGTACGTGTGCCGGTTGCTCGACACCATGGACGCGTGCGGCATGCGCCAGTGCACGCCCACGGCCCCGGACCCGTCGCTCCCCACGGAGCCGTTCATCGACTTCTCGTCGGGGTACGTGACCCGGGCCGTCGACGACCTGCCCCGGCAGGGGGCGACCGCACCGTGGCGCCTCCACCAGAACTACCTGCGCGACACGTGGCTGCTGCGCCACGGTCCCGTGGTCGACGGCATGGTGCTCTCCAACCCGGTCGACGCGTCGACGCCCACACCGGCCCCGGCCTGACGCCGCGCCCGGAGGGCGCCGTCCGCCCCCCGGGGGCCGACGCCTACGGGAAGACCACTGTCCGGCTGCCGTTCAGGAGGACCCGGTCCTCGAGGTGCCACCGGAGACCGCGGGCCAGGACGGCCCGCTCGATGTCCCTCCCCAGGGCGACCAGCTGCGCCGGGTCGTCGGCGTGGGAGATGCGGGCGGTGTCCTGCTCGATGATCGGTCCGGCGTCGAGGTCGGCCGTCACGTAGTGGCAGGTGGCTCCGATCAGCTTGACCCCCCGGGCGTGGGCCTGGTGGTACGGGCGGGCACCGGCGAAGCTCGGCAGGAAGCTGTGGTGGATGTTGATGATCCGTCCTGCGTACCGCTCGCAGACGTCGGCCGGGACGATCTGCATGTAGCGGGCCAGGACCATGACGTCGCCTCCCGCCTCCTCGAACCGGGCGCACACCTCGGCGAAGGCGGCGGCGGTTCCGCCCGAGCCCACGGGGACGTGGGCGAAGCGGACGCCGGCCGACTCGACCAGCGGCGCCAGGTCGGTGTGGTTGGACACCACCAGCGGGATGTCACAAGGGAGGTCGCCGCTCCGCCACCGGTACAGCAGGTCGGCCAGGCAGTGGTCCTCCCGGCTGGCCAGGACCACGACCCGCGCCGGGACGTCGGTGTCCCGCAGGCGCCACGAGAGCTCGAGTTCGTCGGCCAGCGGGGCGAAGCGCTCCGCGAACCCGTCGGGCCCGAAGGGCAGCGACCCGGCCAGGATCTCGATCCGCTGGAAGAACCGCCCGCTGTCGAGATCGCCGTGCTGGGCGGCCTCGAGGACCCACCCACCGTGGGCGGCGATGAAGCCGGTGACCCCGGCCACGATGCCGACCCGGTCGGGGCAGGTGATGGTCAGGATGTACCGGCGCATCCCCCCATTGTGGCGGCTACGGCTCCGGTCACGGCCCGGCGCCGCCCCGCTAGTATGTCATCAACTGATGACTTCGACCCGGCGCAACGCCCTCCTCGTCCCCACCCTGGTCTTCGTCGGGCTGGTCGTCGCCATCGTGAGCAGTCTGGGCGCGCCGCTCATCCCCACCATCGCCGGCGACGACCACGTGTCGCTGAGCACCGCCCAGTGGGTGCTGACCGCCGCGCTGCTCACCGGGGCGCTGGCGACGCCGGTCATGGGGCGCCTGGCCGACGGCGCCCGTCAGCGCGCCGTGATCGCCACGACCCTGGCCGTGGTGCTGGCGCGGGTGCGTGCTGTCCGCCGTGGCGACCTCGTTCGTCGTACTCGTGCTCGGACGCGGCCTCCAGGGCGTCGGCCTCGGGCTCCTGCCCGTCAACATGGCCATCGCCCGGCGAAACCTGGCCGCGCCCGGGCCGGCGCGGGCCATCGCCACGCTGTCGGTGTCCACCGCCATCGGGGCCGGTCTCGGCTACCCGCTGACCGCGATGGTGGCCCAGCTGTTCGACGTCCATGCCGCCTACTGGTTCGGCGCCGTCGTCGTGGCCTGCGCCCTGGGCGGTGCGCTCGTGGTCCTGCCCCGGCGGACTCCGGCCGCCCGGATCTCCTTCGACGTCCCGGGCGCCGTGCTGTTGAGCCTGGCCGTCACCGGGATCTCGGTGGTCCTGAGCGAGGGCGGCGGCTGGGGTTGGACGTCGGTCCGGACCCTCGGCATCGTCGTGGCCAGTGCCGGACTGCTGGCCGTGTGGGCCCCCCACGAACTGCGCGCCGCCCACCCACTGGTCAACCTCCACCACCTGGCCAACCGCTCGGTGCTCATGGCCGACCTCGCCGGCTTCCTCATGAGCATGTCGATGTACCTGGTCGTCCCCATCGTCGTGGAGTTCATCCAGATCCCCCCGTCGGCCGGGTTCGGGTTCGGGGCCTCGGTGCTGGTGTCCGGACTCGTCCTCACCCCGCTGTCGGTGGGGACGTTCCTGGCCAGCCGGCTGCTCGTCCCCTACGAGCGGCAGGTTCGGGGTGCGCAGCATGATCCCGGTCGGGCGCCCTGGTCTTCGGCGGCGCCTCCGTCTACTTCGCCCTCGACCACGGGTCGCTGTGGCAGGCGTTCGTCACCATGGGCGTCGTCGGCCTCGGCATCGGCTTCACCTTCGCCGCCATGCCCGGATTCATCGTCCGCGCCGTCCCGCCGGCCGAGACGGGCAGCGCCACCGGCTTCTACCAGGTGCTCCGGAACATCGGGCTGTCCGTGGGCAGCGCGTTCGGCGCCGCCGTGCTGCTGGCCTACACCCCCCACGGCGCCACCCTCCCCGACGTCGACGGGTTCCGGGTCGCCCTGCTCATGTCGGCCGTCGCGGCCGTGCTGACCGCCGTGCTCAGCCTTCGCGCTGCCCGGACACCCGGCGCCGGTGCCGTCCGCACCCGCCCACCGACGCCCACGACGAGGTCGAGTCGCGGATGGAGGAGGAGGCCCTCCTGGAGGCGGGAGGCGCCATGCTCGTCGACGAGCTCGACCTCGACGCCGGGGACCACCGGTCGTGACCCCGGCGCCCGCGTCGGGTCGGGCCACCGCGGGACCCGGAGGACCCGCGACGCCGTCGCCACCCGCTACGCCCTGCTGGCGGCGGCCCAGGCCCTGTTCGGGCAGCGGGGCTACGAGCGGACCACCACCCGGGCGATCGGCAGGGCCGCCGGGGTGGACCCGGCGCTCATCGCCCGCTACTTCGGGTCCAAGGCCGACCTCTACCTGGCGGCCGTGGCGGCCGACCGCCTGGTCGAGGGCGAGGACCACGGGGACCCCGACCGGCTCGACGCGCCCTTCGCCGACCTCGAAGAGGTGGCCCGTGTCGTGCTGCGGCGCACGGCCGCCCACGGGGACCCGGCCCCATCCTCCAGGCCCTGGTGCGCGACGACGCCTCGCCGGAGATCCGCGACGCGGCCACGGCCCGGCTCGTGCGCCGGATGGTGGAGCCGGTGGCCGCCGAGTACGCGGCGGCCGGCGTCGACCGGGCCGTGCTGCGGGCCCAGGTGGCCGTGGCCGCCGTCGTCGGCACCGGGCTCGGCCGGTCGCTGGGCTGGTTCGACGAGCTGGGCTCGACGGACCCCGACCAGCTGGCCGCCCTCCTGGTCGAGGCGCTGGGCGGTCCGGGTCCGGGTGCGACCGCCCGCACGCCCGGCGTCCCCGGGGCGGATCCCGTCAGGTCCGGCCCGGAGCCTCCTCCTGGATGACGGCCCGGGCGATCCCCGTCGGCGATGACCTGCTGGGCCGCGGGCTCGGCGGCCAGGGAGCCCTCGAACGGGTCGGTCACGAAGAGCGGTTCGATCAGCGCGCCGGGCATCGTGCGACGGCGTGGCGAAGAAGCCGGCCTCGGCCGGACCGAGCAGCAGCACGTGCCCGTAGGCGGCCGCGGCCGCGGCGATCGCGGTGTCCGAGGAGGTCGGCACCAGCGAGCCCTCCTGCGAGTCGGGCTGGACGCCGTCGTCGGGGATCTGCCACCCCCGGGCGTTCATGGCCGCCAGCACGTCCCGCTGGACGAGCGTGGCGAAGTCGCAGGTTGGCGGCGCTGAACGGGCGGGCCGTCGTCGTAGGTGGTGACGCTCCCGCCGTCCGACGGGCTGGCGCCGCTGTCGAAGTAGATGCCGACCAGGACGGCGGCCCCGGCCAGGTTGGCGCACACGTCGCGGGCGGCCACGTCGTCGTGGGCGCCCTGCAGGCTGAGCACCCCGTCCGACAGGTCGGCCGGGGTCAGCCGCACCACGTTCGTGTCGGCGGTGCGGGACACCACCACCCGGAAGCCGTCGGCCCGCAGCAGCCGCGCGGCGTCGAGCTCGACGGGCAGGGTCTCGGTGGCCTCGTCGATGGTCGCCCCCGACGAGGTGGTGCCCACCGCTCCGGGGTCGAGGCCGCCGTGGCCGGCGTCGAGGAAGACCGTGGTGTGGCGGTCCCCCGCCGTCGGGGCGAAGGCCACGCACGGCGCCGGAGGAGAACGACGCCGGGTCGAGCGCGACCCCGTCGGGCGACGGTTGCGAGCCGAGGGCGTCGCCCCAGGCCACCGTGGCGGCGACCACGGCGGCCGCCACGACCAGGAGGAGCACCAGTCGACGGCGGCGGTGCGCGGACCGGGTCCCGGGAGCGGCGCGGCGGTCCCGGAGGTGTCGGTCGGCGGCCATCGGCCCCAGTGAACCAGCTGCCGGGCGTCGTGCGGTGTCGGGGGCCCGGGCCGGGGCGTCAGACGGGCAGCGGCGCGCCGGGGAGCCGGTCGACCACGCCGTCGGGCAGCGGTGGGGTGCCGTCCATGACCAGCTCGACGAACCGGGCGACGTGGTCGTAGATCGCCCGGCTGGCCTCGGCCCACGGCATGAGGATCTGGAAGACGTGGAACATCCCCTCCACCTCGTGTGCGTGGGTGGGGACGCCCGCCTTCTCCAGGCGTTCGACGAACCGACGGATCGGGTCGCGGAACATCTCGTCGCCACCCCACGACACCGCGGTCGGCGGGAACCCGTCGAGGTCGGCGTCGACGGCCGACACGTACCCGCTCGAGGCGTCGAGCCCGTGGAGGTAGGAGGAGGTCGGGATGTTCCAGGGGAGGATGTCCGACTCGGCGTTGTCGGTCACCGACGGCTCGTCGAGCCGGAGATCGACCTCGGGCGAGAACAGGATCAGTCCGGCCGGCTCCACCAGGTGCACGTCCTCGGGCGACGCCACCGCCAGCGACGTGGCCAGACCCCCGCCGCCCGAGTCGCCGGCCACGAACAGCCGACCGGGGGGCACACCGGCGCCCACCATGGCGGCCAGCACGTGGGCGGCGTCGAGCAGTCCGGCCGGGTACGGGAATTCGGGGGCCAGCCGGTAGTCGGCCACGAACACGGCGCACCGGGTGCGGGCGCAGATCCGCGAGGTGAAGAACGTGTACATCGTGGGCGACGTGCCGATGTAGCCGCCGCCGTGGAGGTACAGGACGACCCCCTGCGGCTCCGTGTCCCGGGGCCGGTAGAGGATCCCGGGCACGCCGCCGATCCCGGTCACCGTGTGCTCGACGTCGCGGGCGTGCACGACCGGGGGCATCACCACCTTGCACAGCTCGTCGAGGAGCTGCTCGATCGAGCGGAACTCGGCGATCGGGAGCGACGAGCAGTACCCCATGAACGAGCGGACCACCTCGCGGGTGACCACGGCCCCGAGGTTCGACAGTCGGCCCGAACCGCCCCGGAGCGGCCGCCGGAAGGGGACGCGGGCCAGGGCCGCGGCCATCTGCTGGGCCAGGAGCACCGTGTCGATCGCCACCACCGGCGCCGCCGCGGTCCGGACCTCCGGCCGGTCGGCCATCACCATCGGGCTGCTCCTCGTGGACTCGTGGGTGCCGCCAGGCTATCCGGGCGTCCGCGGGCCGACCGCACGCGGGTCAGCCGAGGGTGGCGATCGCCTCGTTGAAGGTGGTCGACGGCCGCATGACCGCGGCCGCCAGCACCGGGTCGGGCCGGTAGTAGCCGCCGATGTCGGTCGGGCGAGCCCTGCACGGCGAGCAGCTCGTCGACGATGGCCTGCTCCTGCTGCGGCCAGCGTCTCGGCGAGGCCGGCGAAGGCCTCGGCCAGCTCGGCGTCGTCGGTCTGCGTCGGCCAGCTCCTGGGCCCAGTAGAGGGCGAGGTAGAAGTGGCTGCCGCGGTTGTCGATGCCGCCCAGCGCTCCGGCTCGGGGACTTGTCCTCGTCGAGGAACGTGCCCGGTCGCCCGGTCGAGCGTGTCGGCCAGGACCTGGGCCCGGCGCGTTGCCGGTGCGCTGGGCCAGGTGCTCGAAGCTGACGGCCAGGGCGAGGAACTCGCCCAGGCTGTCCCAGCGCAGGTAGTTCTCCTTCAGGAGCTGCTGGACGTGCTTGGGGGCCGAGCCGCCGGCGCCGGTCTCGAACAGGCCGCCGCCGTTGATCAGCGGGACGATCGAGAGCATCTTGGCGCTGGTGCCGAGCTCGAGGATCGGGAACAGGTCGGTCAGGTAGTCGCGCAGCACGTTGCCGGTGACCGAGATGGTGTTCTCGCCCCGGCGGATGCGCTCGAGCGAGAAGCGCCGTGGCCTCGCTCGGGCGCCATGATCTCGATGTGCAGGCCCGTCGGTGTCGTGGTCGGGCAGGTAGGTCCGGACCTTGGCGATCAGGTTGGCGTCGTGCGCCCGACCCTCGTCGAGCCAGAACACCGCCGGGTCGCCGGTCGCCCGGGCCCGGTTGACGGCGAGCTTGACCCAGTCGCGGATCGGCACGTCCTTGGTCTGGCACATGCGGAAGATGTCGCCCGCGGCCGACCGGCTGCTCGAGCACCACCGTCGCCGGCGTCGTCGACCACCCGGACCGTGCCGTCGGTCGGGATCTCGAAGGTCTTGTCGTGGCTGCCGTACTCCTCGGCCGCCTGGGCCATCAGGCCGACGTTCGGCACCGAGCCCATGGTCGCCGGGTCGAAGGCGCCGTGGGCGCGGCAGTCGTCGATGACGACCTGGTAGACGCCGGCGTAGCTGCTGTCGGGGATGACGGCGAGGGTGTCGGCCTCCTTGCCGTCCGGACCCCACATGTGGCCCGAGGTGCGGATCATGGCCGGCATCGAGGCGTCGACGATGACGTCGCTCGGAACGTGCAGGTTGGTGATGCCCCGGTCGGAGTCGACCATGGCCAGCGCGGGCCCGTCGGCCAGCTCGGCGTCGAACGAGGCCCGTGATCGCCGCGCCGTCGGGCAGCGACGTCGAGGCCGGCGAAGATGGCGCCGAGCCCGTCGTTCGGGCTCAGGCCGGCCGCGGCCAGCACCTCGCCGTAGCGCGGCGAAGGTCTTCGGGAAGAAGGCCCGCACCACGTGGCCGAAGATGATCGGGTCGGAGACCTTCATCATCGTGGCCTTCAGGTGCACCGAGAACAGGACGCCCTCGGCCTTGGCCCGGGCGATCTGCGCGGTCGAGGAACGCGCGCAGCGCGGCGACCCGCATCACCGAGGCGTCCACGACCTCGCCGGCGAGCACCGGGACCGACTCGCGCAGGACCGTGGTCGCTGCCGTCGTCGCCCACCAGCTCGATGCGCAGCGAGCCGTCCGGCCCGATGACCGCCGACTGCTCGGTGGAGCGGAAGTCGCCGCCGTCCATGTGGGCGACGTTGGTCTTCGAGTCCGGCGACCACGGCCCCCATCCGGTGCGGATGGGCCCGGGCGTAGTTCTTGACCGACGCCGGCGCCCGCCGGTCGGAGTTGCCCTCGCGCAGCACCGGGTTGACCGCGCTGCCGATCACCGGTCGTAGCGGGCCGAGCGTCGCGGCTCCTCGTCGGTCGTCGGGTCGTCGGGGTAGTCGGGCAGCGGCGTAGCCCTTGGCCTGCAGCTCGGCGATCGCCGCCTTGAGCTGGGGGATCGAGGCCGAGATGTTCGGCAGCTTGATGATGTTGGCCTCGGGGTCTGCGGACCATCCGGCCCAGCTCGGCGAGGGCGTCGTCGATCCGCTGGTCGTCGGCTCGAGGTACTCGGGAAAGGTCGGCGAGGATCCGCCCGGCCAGGGAGATGTCCCGGGTCTCCACGTCCACGCCGGCCGGTGGAGGCGTAGGCCTGGACCACCGGCAGCAGCGAGTAGGTCGCCAGGGCCGGGGCCTCGTCGGTGTGCGTGTAGATGATGGTCGAGTCGGTCACCGGTGCTCCGTCGTCGGTCGGTCGGTCGGTCGCCCAACGATAGACGTGCGGTCAGGGGTGTCCGGCGGGCGGGCGGCGGACCGGGGGCGGCGCGGCGCGGGCTCCCGCCGTCACCGCCCTACCCACGACCACCCTCCGTCCCGATCCACGGCGAGGGTGCGCGCCCCTGCGGACGAGGTCACGGAGGTGCGTCGGTCCCGGCGTCCCAGAAGGCGGACCAGCTGGGCCAGGCCCCGGGCAGGGTGCCCCGGCCGTCGTGGTGCTCCGGCCAGTCGGCCGGCGGGAGGTCCAGCGGGTTCCGACCCACCTCCGCACCGTAGAAGAGTCGGTGCACCCGGCGCACGAACCGCCACAGCCCGTCGACCCGCCGGTACCGGTCGTCGTAGACGATGGCCTGGTGGATCCAGCGGCCGCCGTCCTGGACCTCACCCTTGCAGTAGACGACGCCGGTGGCGTCGTCGCTGCCGTCCAGGTCGATCACGTGGGTCCCGACGTTGAGCACCGTGACACCGACACCCCGCAGCGACGCCTCGAAGGACGCCCGCAACGCCTCGTGCCCGGAGGCTCCGGACCCCACCCGTACGTCGGGCACGAACAGGGCGACGAGCGCGTCGAGGTCGCGGGAGTCGACGGCGACGGCGTAGCGCGCCGCCAGCTGGCGGATGGCCTCGTACGCCTCCAGCCGGTCGATCCGGGCGCCCGGATCCGTCCCGTCGGTCGTCCCGTCGGTCATCCCGGGGACCGACCGTCGGCGGCGGCGGTGGCGGTGGCCGCCGGCTGCACCACGCCGGCCGCCGTCCACCCCTCCACGGTGGCGTCGTCCACGCCGAGGAGCTCGTGCAGCACCTCGGCGGTGTGCTCACCGAGGAGCGGCACCTGACGGTCGGGGCCCTCGCGCATCTTCGACAGCTTGACCGGATTCCCCCCGACCAGGACGGGTCGGTCGGGTTCGTCGACGCGGGGGACCTCGACCACCATGTGGTGCTGCACCACGTGGGGGTCGTCGGCCACGTCCTCGGGACGGGTGCACGGGGCCGCGGCGATCCCCCCTTCGGCGAGGCGACGGGAGGCCTCTGCCATGGTGAGGCCCCCCGACCACGCCTCCAGGGTCGGACGGATCACCTCCTCGAAGTGCCCGCTCCATCCGTCCTGGGTGGCGAGGCGGGGGTCGTCCAGCCACTCCTCGTGCCCGACGATCGCCGCGAAGCGTGCGAACTGGTGCTGGCGTCCCACCTGGAGGATGAACCAACCGTCTGCACACCGGCACGACGTCAGGATGATCGGCAGCCGCATGGGCTCGTCCGGGGCCCGCCCGTACCCGAGCGACGCGAAGTTGTAGGACACGTCGCAGAGGGCGACCATGGCATCGAGCATCGACACGTCGACGAGCTGTCCGGTCCCGGTGGCGTCGCGCTGGCGCAGGGCGGCCAGCACGCCGATCACGGCGAAGAGCCCCGTCCCCGAGTCGCCCAGGCCTCCGGTGGGGCTGAGGACCGGCGGCTGGTGGGGCAGGCGGGCGTACTCGTAGATCCCGGACATGGCTTCGGCCACCGACGCGTAGGCGGGGCGGCCTTCGTAGGGGGAGGCGCCGTCGCTCCCGAACCCGGAGATGGACAGGTAGACCAGGGCGGGGTGGTCGGCCTCGAGCGACGCGTGGTCGAGGCCGAGCCGGCGGGCCTTGCCCGGTCCCAGGTTCTCGGCCACCACGTCGACCCGACCCACCAGGTCGCGGACGATCCGACGGCCCGCCTCGGACCCCAGGTCCACGGCGATGCTGCGCTTGTCGAGGTTGTTGCGGAGGAAGGTGGCCCCGATGCGCTCGCCGTTCTCCCGGGTGACCGCCGGCGAGGAGGCACGGCCGGCGTCGCCGCGGCCGACCTGCTCCACCTTGACCACGTCGGCCCCCAGGCGGGCCATCAGCTGGGTGGCGTAGGGCAGGGCCTGCATCTGTTCCAGGCTCAGGATGCGGACGCCGTCGAGCGGTCGGCCGAACCGGGCCGCGGCGTCGTTGGCCGACTCACCCAGCCGCACGGCGCCCGTCCGCGTCGAGGTCGGAGTCGAGGTCGAGCTGGAGCATCCGGATCGCATTGCCCCGGCAGATCTTGTACGACCTCCTCGTCGGTCAGGTCCGGCCATCATCTCCTGGGCCACCCGGAGGGTGTCGGGCCACGTCGAGTCGGTGTGGGGGTAGTCGGTCTCGAAGGTGACGTTGTCCACCCCGACCCGGTCCAGCGACTCCAGGCCGTGGCGGTCCCTGAAGAAGCAGCCGAACACCTGGCGGTGGTAGTAGGTGGAGGGCGGCTCGGGGATGGTGTCGCGGACGCCCCCCAGGCCCGGTGCTCACGCCACACGTCGTCGGCCCGTTCGAGGATGTAGGGGAGCCATCCGATCTGGCCCTCCGAGTAGGCGAGCCGGAGGGCGGGGAAACGGATCAGCACGCCCGAGAAGAGGAAGTCGGCCAGCGAGGCCATGGCGTTGCCGAACGAGAGGGTGGCGGCCACCGCCACCGGGGCGTCGCCCGAGGTGGCGGGCATCTTCGACGACGACCCGATGTGCATGTTCACGACCGTCCCCGTGTCCGCGCACGCGGCGAAGAACGGGTCCCAGAATCCCGAGTGGATGCTCGGCAGGCCCAGGTGGGGCGGGATCTCGGAGAAGGTGACGGCCCGCACCCCGCGGGCGGCGTTGCGGCGCACCTCGGCGGCGGCCAGCCCGGCGTCCCACAGGGGGATGAGGCACAGGGGGACGAGCCGTCCGCCCGAGTCGCCGCACCACTCCTCGACCATCCAGTCGTTGTAGGCGCGCACGCAGGCGAGCCCGAGGTCGCGGTCCCCGGTGGCCTCGGTGAAGGTCTGGCCGCAGAACCGGGGGAAGGTCGGGAAGCACAGCGACGCCTCGACGTGGCCGATGTCCATGTCCTCGAGCCGGGCCTTCGGGTCGTAGCAGCCCGGGCGCATCCCGTCGTAGGTGATCGGGCTCATGGTCATGTCGTCGCGGTCGAAGCCGGCGGCGGCCACGTGGCGCTTGTGCACGTAGACGAGGTCCTCGAAGAACCAGCAGTCGGCCTGCGGCCCGTCGTCGTCCCAGGTGATGTCGTAGTTCCCGCCGCCGGTGTGCTTCATGGGGCCGATCCCCCGGCGCTCGATCCGGGGAGCGCGGGCCGAGTACGCCGCCGGCAGCCACGTGGCCCACACGTGGGCGGGCTCGACCACGTGGTCGTCGACGCTGATGATCCGGGGGATGACGGGCACGGGCGCTCCTGATCTGACGGTGCGTCAGATTCTATCGCAGGCCCGGGCCCGACCTCCGCCCGCACCGCCGGGGGGACGGTCGCCTGTGATTACATGGCGGTTCCTGGTCTTGGCCACACGGGGGGTCCACCGTCATCGAAGTCCTCGCCTTCTACCTGCCGCAGTTCCATCCGATCCCCGAGAACGACACCTGGTGGGAGGCCGGGTTCACGGAGTGGACCAACGTGACCCGGGCCAGGCCCCTGTTCCGTGGGCACGACCAGCCCCACCTCCCCGCCGACCTGGGCTTCTACGACCTGCGGGTCCCCGAGGTCCGCGCCCACCAGGCCGAGCTGGCCCGCACCCACGGCGTGACCGGCTTCATCTACTGGCACTACTGGTTCGGTGGGCGCCGTCTCCTCGAGCGCCCGTTCGAGGAGGTCGTCGCCAGCGGCGAGCCGCAATTCCCGTTCTGTGTCGCCTGGGCCAACCACAGCTGGAGCGACCGGTGGATGGGCGGCGAGGAGCGGATCATGGTGGAGCAGACCTACCCGGGCCCCGAGGACGACCGGGCCCACTTCGACCACCTGCGCACGGCGTTCGAGGACCCCCGCTACGTCCGGATCGGCGGGAGGCCCGTCCTGTTCGTGTTCCGCAGCCCCGACCTGCCCGACCCGGCGGGCTTCGTCGAGCGGTGGAAGTCGATGGCCGAGGACGTCGGTGGCCTCTACCTGGTCTCCTGCGGACCCTTCCTCGACCCCGAGGAGACCGCGGCCCAGGGTTTCGACGCCATCGTGTTCATCGAGAAGCCCTTCGCCCGGCCCACCCCGGTGTCCCGCCTGAACTCGTACCTGCGCTACCACCACCTGCGCCGGGGTCCCCACCGCTACGAGTACGCCGACTTCTGCGGATCGGACCCGCCGGCCGGGCTGGCCTGCACGGCCATCCCCTGCGTGTGGCCGAACTGGGACGACACCCCCCGGAGGGGCCGGCGCGGCGTCGTCGCCGTGCACTCGTCGCCGGAGCGGTTCCGCGGGCAGGTGGCCGGTGCCGTCGACATCGCCCGCCGGGCACCCGAGGGCGAGCAGATCATCGCCGTCAAGTCGTGGAACGAGTGGGCCGAGGGCAACTACCTGGAACCCGACCAGGAGTTCGGCACGGGATGGCTCGAGGCGCTCGCCCGGGGGCTGGCCGACCGGGGTGTCGCTCCGGACGCGTGAGCCCCGGGACCCGGACCGGTGCCCTCAGCCCGCCGCGACCGGGTCGGCCACGACGGCGAACTGCGGGTACCGCATGTCCCGGAACCGGCCGACGAGCAGCCCCGCTCCCCGGGTCCGCACCGGATTGATCGGCGTGAGCCGCCGGACGCGGAGCCCCGCCCCGGCGAACAGCTCCTCGATCGAGGCCCGGGTGAAGAACCGGAGATGGGTACGGTCCAGGACGCCCCAGTCGGTGTAGTCCCAACGCCCGCGCCACAGCAGGTTCCGCACCACCACCACGAACCGGACGTTGGGGATCGACGCCACCACGGTGCCGCCCGGCGCCAGGAGCCCGGCGGCCCGTCCGAGCATCGACCACGGGTCGGTCACGTGCTCGAGCACGTCGTTGAACACGATGCAGTCGAAGGAACTGCCCTCGGGCAGGGCGTCGGGGAAGTACCCGTCGACCACGCGGTCGTAGTGGGCCCGCGCTCCCGTCGCGGCGTCGGGGTCGGGCTCCACCCCGGTGAGGTGCACCGTCGGGTCGCGTTCTTTCAGCACCGCGCCGAACCGCCCGTGGCTGCAGCCCACGTCGAGCACCGTGCGCGCCCCGACGGGCACGAAGGGCACCATCTCCCGCCGCTCCAATCCGCCGTGGAACCTCGACAGATTGCCCGGGTCCGACATCCCGCCGACCGTACCACCCGGCCCCGGGCGCGCACCCGGGTCCGTCACGCGTCGTCCGCCGTGCGACGGAAGTCCGCGGCCGTCCAGGTGCGGATCGGGAACCGCCCCAGCACGTCCTCGAGGGTGGCCAACGAGTGGTCGTCGAGTCGGTGCTCCCAGGAGTTCGGGAGTTCCTCGGCCACCCGCTTCAGCCGGAACCCCTCGCCCGGGATGTTGTGGTCGATCAGGTACGCCTCGCGCTGCTCGGTCCAGGGGAGGCCCAGCCGGCCGCACAGGTCCCGGAACTTCGCCACCGGGTCGACGCACAGATCCTCGTGGGTCACCACGTGCCAGTCCGGATGCCGGTCGGCCGCCTCCTCGAGCACCGCGGTGAGCAGCCCGATCCTCCAGCACATCCGCTCCACGGGGTCCGGACCCGGAGGCGGCACGCCCCACGGGTCGCAGTAGCGGGTCCGGATCCCGGGACTGGTCTCGAGCGTCGCGTTGCGGCCGTCCTTCAGCTTCACCTGCTGCCAGCTGGCGAGCACGTTGGCCGGGTGGCGCAGGAGGACGAGGACGGTGACGTCGAACTCCGAGGCCAGCCACTCGACGGCGAGCTGGGCATGGATCGACTTGGCGATCACCGTCGACGGAGCCGTCTCACCCGGAGGGATCCAGCCGGGGCGGGGGTTGCGGGCCACCGTGCCGGCCAGCCGGGCGGCCAGGTCGCGACGCCCGTCGAAGATCCGGTCCCGGGCGGCGGGGCCGAGCAGCAGCCGGGCCCGCTGGAGCCGGCGGGGCTCGTAGGCGCCGCTCAGGATCCACGCCCACAGCCGGCGGTAGTCGGGGGACGCGTCGCCCGGACCGAGGAGCGGATACCGTCCGAGCCGCCGCTTGGCGTAGATGGCCGCCGGGTTGTTGTCCTCGTTGTCGCGCTCGGCGCGGTCCGGATCCCCGGTCCCTGGCTGAGCGCCGTCAGCGTCCACGTGGTCCCCGAACGGGGGAGGCCGACGATCACCACCGGCCGGCCCGACGGCGTCACCACGGGTCGCCCCCCCGTCGGGCGGACGCCGGTCGCACGGCCCGATACCGTCCGCCCCGGCGCGGGCGGGACGGTGGGTCGGGGGGCGGCACGATCGTGCATCGTACAACTCGCCGGGCACCACCCCCGGACGTCCACCGGCCGCGTCGACGCACGCACGAGACCGCGCCGGTTGCCCGCCGTCCACCGCTGCCTTACGATGCCGCCCACGAGCAGGGGGCGGTCCGCCCGGACCGGGACCGGCACCTGCCGGGTGACCCGGCTGCGAGGACGGTCCGGCACGCCGGGGGACCGCGGAGGGGATCGGGGGACAATGAGGGCTCGCATCGTCGTCGTCGGGCAGTCGAATGCGCGGACGCTGCGGGACGGGTACGAGCTGCGGGAGCGGGAGGCGACCGGCCCCGCCGACGGGCCCGGGATGGCGTTCGTGATGAAGCGCAGCGACCATCTCGTCACCTCCCGATGGGGACCGGACGGCTGGACCCCCGGCGAGCGCTCGACGTCCACGGCGGACGTGCTGGACGCGCTGGACCCGACCCACCTGGTCCTCATGTGGGGCGGGAACCAGATGAACGTGCGGGCCCTCCTCGCCCTCGGTCCACCCTTCGACGTGGTCCTGCCGTCGGACGACGGCACGCCCGTTCCGGGGCCGGACACGACGCTCGTCCCGTGCACGGTGATCCGCTCCTTCGTCCGCGACCGCCTCACCGAGAACGGCGGCCTGCAGGAGGTGGTCGAGCTCGGCCGGGCCCGGGGGGCACGCGGCGCGTTCCTGTGTCCGCCGCCGCCGATCCCCGAGCGGGGCGTGCGCCCGCGCCTGGCCGACTCACCCCACTTCGTCGGGGTCCTGGAGGAGCTCGGCGTGGGGGCCGGCGAGGTGCCGATCGTGCCCGACGAGGTGCGCAGGAAGCTCTGGGTCCTCCTGGCCTCCGAGTACGCCGCCTTCGCCGCCGAGCACGGGCTCGACGTGGTGGGGCAGCCGGCCGGGACCGCCGACGCGTCCGGCATGCTGGCGGAACGGTACTGGGGGTCGGACGCCACCCACGGGAACGCCGCCTACGGGAGGGACTACCTGGCCCAGGTCCTCGACTGGGCCGCGGGGACGGCGGGCTGATGGACCATCCGTACTCGTCCGCCGAGGACCGGGCCTTCTGGTCCCGGGCCGTCACCCCGGGGCTGGACCTCGGGTCCCTGTCCGACGGTCCGTCCGTCACCTTCGGCCCGGACGACGTGTTCATGTCCGCCGGGTCGTGCTTCGCCTCCAACGTGCGCCGCTACCTCGAGTCGTGGGGCCACCGGTACACCGTCACCGAGGCGCCCCACCCCCAGTGGCCCGAGTCGAGGGAGGCGCTCTACTACGAGGCGTTCTCGGCGCGCTACGGGAACGTCTACACGGCCCGCCAGATGGTCCAGCTCCTCGAGCGGGCCCTCGGCACGTTCCGCCCGCAGGAGGAGTTCTGGGTGGACTCCGACGGTACCCTCATCGACCCGTTCCGGCCCGGACTCGCCCACCGGGCGCTGTCGCCGGTCGAGTTCCGGGCCCTGACCGCCCAGCACCTGGAGGCCGTCCGGGCCGCGGTCGAGGCCTCCACCGTCTTCGTCTTCACCCTCGGCCTCACCGAGGCGTGGTGCTCGGCGGACGACGGTGCCGTGTTCCCCGCGTGCCCGGGGACGGTGTCGGGGACGTTCGACCCCGAGCGCCACCGGTTCGTGAACTTCACCGTCGACGAGGTGGCCGACGACCTGGCGCGCCTGTCGGAGCTCCTGGCGTCGATCAACCCGACGATCCGCATCGTGCTCACCGTCTCGCCCGTCCCCCTCGTCGCCACCGCCTCGGGACGGCACGTCCTCGTGGCCACCACCGCCTCGAAGTCGGTCCTGCGGGTGGCCGCGGACATCGCCGCCCGGAGCGACCCGAGGCTGGACTACTTCCCGGCCTACGAGATCGTGACCGGCCCCCAGAGCGGCGGCATCGCCTTCGAGGACGACCTCCGCAACGTCCGCGAGGACATGGTGGCGACGGTGATGTCGTCGTTCGCCGCCATCTACCTGGGAACGGCGCCCCCCGACCGGTCCCCCGGCGTGCGGGCGGCGCCGGCGTCCGCGGACGCGCTGGTGGCCCGGGCCCTCGACGACGAGTGCGAGGAGATGATGGCCGACGACCGGCTGCGGCCCGACCGCCCCGCAGCGCCCGGTCCCGACGCCGGCGTCGGGCGGGGGGAGGGATCCGGGGGCCTGCTGCGTCGCCTCACCGGGCGACGACACGGAACCGGCCGGTGAGCGTCCCCGGCCACCCCGGCGGGGGCGGTGGCGGTGCCGACCGCGGCGCGCCGGCCACGGGAGGGGACGGGGCGGCGCGCGGGGAACGTCCGGCGGGCACCCACCACCTGCTGATCGGCGGGACCGGGCGGGCCGGGACGACCGTCCTCGTGCAGCTCCTGCAGGCGTGCGGCCTCGACGCCGGCTCCGAGCAGCTGCGCTACTCGGACCGGAGCCGGGCGGGCCTCGAGGGGTGGTTCGATCCCGAGCGCTCCCCCTACGTCGTCAAGAGCCCCTACTTCTCCGACAACCTGGAGCGGCTCCTCGGCGAGGGACTGGACCCGTCCACCATCGACGCCGTCGTGGTGCCGATGCGGGGGCTGGACGACGCCGCCAACAGCAGGATCGCCGTCTTCGCGGAGCACGGGCTCCGCACGCCGGGGGGGCTGTGGCACCACCGGCGGCCCAGCCTCCAGCGGGACCTGCTGGCCGAATCGTTGTACCAGCTGGTCAAGACGGCGTCGGACCACCACATCCCCCTCGTGCTGCTGAGCTTCCCCGAGTTCGTCAACGACGCGGGCTACGCGTGGGACGCCCTGCGGCCGGTGCTCCCCGGCGTCGACGCCGAGACCTTCCGGGCCCGGCACGCCGAGAGCGTCCGGCCCGAGATGGTGAGCGCACTCCCCCCGCCGTCGAGGTGGCGCCTGGCCTACCTGGACGCCTCCTGGGCCCTGCAGACCGCCCGACGGGAACTGGCCCTCCGCCGTGCCCGGCTCCGCCGCTGACCGTCCTCCGCCGGGGCCGACGGGACGTCCGGCCCGTAGACTGGCCCGGTGATCCGGAACCCCGCTGCCCGGGCGCCGTCGAGCACCGCCCACGCCGACGCCGCGGGGGAGGGGGCGCCGGGTCGCCGGCGCGGACCCCCGCTCCGGACGCCACGACGGCGTCCCGGCCGAGTTCCACCCGGCCGTGGCGGCCTGGTTCCGCCGGCGGTTCCCGGGCGGCGCCACCGAGCCCCAGCGCCGGGCGTGGCCGCGGATCCTGACCGGCGAGGACGTCCTGGTCGCCTCGCCGACCGGATCCGGCAAGACCCTGACCGGCTTCCTCGTGGCCATCGACGCCGCCTACCGGGCCCAGTCGGGCAGCCCGTCGCCGACCGTCCGGAGGACGCGCCGCCCCGGGGTCCGGGCGTCGTCTACGTCTCGCCCCTCCGGGCGCTCGCCGTCGACGTCGAGGAGAACCTGCGGGCCCCGCTGGAGGGGATCGCCGCCGAGGCCGAGCGGCTGGGTCTGGCACCGCCCGCAGCTCACCGTGGCCGTCCGCACGGGCGACACGCCGGCCGCCGAGCGGGCCGCCATGCGCAGGCGCCCGCCCGACCTGCTGGTCACCACCCCGGAGTCGCTCTACCTGCTGCTGACCGCCGCGTCCTCGCGGGCCGTGCTGGGCGGCGTCCACACGGTCATCGTCGACGAGGTCCACACCCTGGCCCGGGACAAGCGCGGGCTCCCACCTCGCCCTCAGCCTGGAGCGGCTCGCCCACCTGGTCGCCGAGCGGGGCGGCCGGCTGCAGCGCATCGGGCTGTCGGCCACCCAGCGCCCGCTCGAGGTGGTGGCCCGCCTGCTCTCCGGCGTCGATCCCGACCGCGCCCCGACGACCATCGTCGACTGCGGGCACGCCCGCGACCTCGACGTGGCCATCGAGCTGCCCGACAGCGAGCTCGAGGCGGTGGCCAGCGGTGCGCAGTTCTCCGACGTCCTCGACCGGATCGCCGGGCACGTGCTCGAGCACCGCACCACGCTGGTCTTCGTCAACACCCGGAAGATGGCCGAGCGGGTGGCCCACCAGCTGGCCCTCCGGCTCGGCGCCGAGGAGGGCGCCGTCGCCGCCTCGGGCGGCGAGGTCGACGCCGCGCTCCAGGTGGCCGCCCACCACGGGAGCCTCTCGGCGGCCCGCCGTCGCATCGTCGAGCAGCGGCTGCGGGCCGGGCGACCTCCGGGCCCTCGTCGCCACGGCCTCCCTCGAGCTCGGCATCGACGTCGGGCCGGTCGAGCTGGTCTGCCAGATCGGCTCCCCCCGGGCCATCGCCACCTTCCTCCAGCGGGTGGGCCGGGCCAACCACCAGGTGGAGGGCACGCCGTCCGGACGGCTCTACCCCCTGACCCGCGACGAGCTGGTGGAGTGCACCGCCCTCCTGGCCGGGGTGCGGGCCGGCCACCTCGACGTGCTCCACCCGCCCGTGGCCCCGATGGACGTCCTCACCCAGCAGGTCGTCGCCGAGGTGGCCGCCGCCGGCGAGTGGGACGTCGACGCCCTCTTCGCCCTGGTGCGCCGGGCCGCGCCCTTCGCCGGGCTCGTCCCGCGAGCGGTTCGACCAGGTGGTGGAGCTGGCCTCCTGGGGCATCCGGACCGGGCGTGGGCGGCGGGGTGCCCACCTCCACCACGACGCCGTCAACGGCCGGCTCCGGGCCCGCCGGGGGGCACGGCTGGCCGCCCTCACCAGCGGCGGGGCCATCCCCGAGACGGGCGACTACCGGGTCGTCCTCGATCCCGAGGGGGTCACCGTGGGCTCGGTCCACGAGGACTTCGCCGTCGAGGCCACCGCCGGCGACATCTTCCTCCTCGGCACCCACTCGTGGCGGGTGGTCAAGGTGGAGACGGGCACCGTGCGGGTGGTCGACGCCGCCGACCTGCCCGCCGACCATCCCCTTCTGGCTCGGCGAGGCACCCGGCCCGCACCGCCGAGCTGAGCGCCGAGGTCGGCGACCTCCGCGCCGCGCTCGAGCCGCTCCTGGCCGCCGGCGACGGCACCGGGGCCCGGGCCGCGCGTGCGCGCCCGGGCCGGCGTGTCCGAGGAGGTGGCCGACCAGGTGGTGGCCTACCTGGGCGCCGGCCTGCCTGCCCTCGGGGCGCTGCCCACCCGCGAGCGCCTGGTGGTCGAGCGGGTGTTCGACGACGCCGAGGGGACCCAGCTCATCGTCCACTCCCCCTACGGGGGACGGATCAACCGGGCCCTCGGCCTGGCCCTGCGCAAGCGGTTCTGCGTCTCGTTCGACTTCGAGCTCCAGGCCGCCGCCGACGACGACACCGTCGTGCTCTCGCTCGGGCCCGCAGCACAGCTTCCCCCTGACCACAGGTCCCCTCGATGCTGCAGAGCGCCACCGCCCACGACGTCCTGGTCCAGGCCGTGCTGCCCCACCCGATGCTGGCCGCCCGCTGGCGGTGGAACCTCAACCGGGCCCTGGTCGTGCCCCGGCTCGCGCGGCGGCGCCCGCCGGCCCATCCACCTCCAGCGGATGGAGGCCGAGGACATGCTGGCCGCCACCTGGCCGGCACTCGCCGCCTGCCAGGAGAACGCCCCGCCCGGCCCGGTGGCCGTCCCCGACCACGTGCTCGTCCGCCAGACGGTCGACGACTGCCTGACCGAACCGCTCGACGCCGACGGCCTGGTGGCCCTCCTCGCCGAGGTGGAGGCCGGCCGGGTGTCCGTGCACTTCGTCGAGTCGGCCGAGCCCTCGCCCCTGGCCCACGGGATCCTCACCGGCAAGCCCTTCACCTTCCTCGACGGCGCCCCGCTGGAGGAGCGCCGCACCCGGGCCGTGGCCGTGCCCCG
Source organism: uncultured Acidimicrobiales bacterium (assembly GCA_963814655.1). GTDB lineage: Bacteria > Actinomycetota > Acidimicrobiia > Acidimicrobiales > RAAP-2 > Bog-756. The sequence goes on from CAWFDU010000003.1 coordinate 293,816, forward strand.
CGGGCTCGGGGTGCTGGGTCCCGACGGGCTGCCCGCCCGGACTGCCGGTCCCCCCGGGCGAGCTGGCCGCCTTCGACCCGGCGGCCGAGGCCGAGGTGCTCGACCAGGTCCGTCCCGGGCCGCGCGACGCCGACGAGCTCCACGACCTGCTGCTCTCCCTGGTCCTGTGCCGGGAGGTGCCGGCATGGCGGCCGTGGTTCGCCGAGCTGGTGGCCGACGGGCGGGCCGGGATCGGTCGGCGGCCACTGGGCCGCCACCGAGCGGCGGGCCGAGGCCGAGCTCGTCCACGCCTCGCTGACCGACCCCATGGTCGACGCCGACGAGGCGCTGGCCGAGTGCGTGGGCGGCCACCTCGACCTGGCCGGGCCGGTGACCGTGGAGCGGCTGGTCGACGACGGCCGCCCTGCCGTCGGGCACGGTGTCCGGGGCGCGCCGGTGACCGTCGCCAGGGCCCGGACCGGCCTGGCCCGCCGCCAGGCCGACGGATCGGCCATCGAGCTCCCCGACGGGCGCTGGTGCGCCCGGCACCTGCTGGTCCGGATCCACGCCGCCAGCCGGTCCCGCCGGCGGCGCCGGGTCGAGGCGGTCCCGGTGGCCACCTACGTGCGCTTCCTGGCCTGCTGGCAGCACCTCGCCCCCGGGACCCGGGCCGAGGGGCGGGCCGGCCTGCTCTCGGTCATCGAGCAGCTCCAGGGCATCGAGGCGCCGGCCGGCGAGTGGGAGCGCCACCTGCTGCCGGCGCGGGTGGCCGGGTACGACCCCCGCTGGCTCGACGAGCTGTGCCTGGCCGGCCAGGTGGCCTGGGGGCGGCTCACCCCGCGGGCCGACGCACGCAGCCGACGGCGACGAACCGGGCCACCGGGGCACGGCCACCCCGTCGCCGGCCACGCCCCTGGCGCTCGTGTGCCGCGAGGACCTGGGGCTGGACGCTGGCCGCGGTGCGGGCGGGACGCGAGGTGGTCGAGCCGTCGGTCGGGGCGTCGGCCGACGTGCTCGCCGTCCTCCGGTCACGGGGCGCCTCCTTCCGCTCCGAGCTCCCCGGAGCCACCGGGCGGCTCGGCAGCCGACGTCGACGAGGGGCTGTGGGACCTCGTCTCCCGGGGCATCGTCACCGCCGACGCGTTCTCCGCCGTGCGGAGCCTGCTGGCCGCCCGGGCCCGCCGCCGGGGTCCCGGCCGGGCCGTCGCCCGGCGCGCCGCCCTCGGGCCGGGCCCGCACGCTCCCGGGGAGCGGCATCGGCGAGGGACGGTGGTCGCTCCTGCCCGAGCCGGTCGGCCCCGGTCCGGGATCCGGCCCCGAGTCCGAGGAGCTGGCCGAGGCCGTGGCCTGGCAGCTGCTGGCCCGCTGGGGCGTCGTGGCGTGGGAGGTGTGGGAGCGCGAGTCCTACCGGATCCCCTGGCGCGACGTGGTGCGGGCCCTGCGGCGGCTCGAGGCCCGGGGCCAGGTCGCTGGGCGGGCGGTTCGTGGCCGGCGTCTCCGGTGAGCAGTACGCGGCCCCGGACGCCGCCGGGCTCCTCGGCGAGGTGCACCGGGACCCGCAGCGGGCCGCCGAGGTGACCGTGGCCGGCGCCGACCCCCTCAACCTGACCGGCGGGCTGCTCGCCGGTCCACGGGTCCCCTCGGTGCGCAACCGCTCGGTCCGCTACCGCGACGGTGTCGCCGCCGACGCCACCGACGCCACCGACGCCACCGACGCCACCAGCGTCGCCTCGTAGCCGAGCCGGGCCCGTTCGGAGGCACGTCCCACTGCGGGTGTCCATCTCCGGCGATCCCGTTCGTCGTGGGGATGACCGTCGAGCTGCGGCGGCTTCCGACCCACGGGGGGAGCGATGCATCCGATGCTGTTCGAGGACTGGCGACGACACGGGTCCGCGGCCGTGCACGAGCGCGCCGAGGTGGCGGCGCGCCGCAGGACGGCGCGCCGCGGCCCCGGCAGACGTCGTCGCCGTCCGCTCCGCGCCCTCCGGCGCGCTGGGCGGGCCGAGACGGGTGCCCTAGCCTCCGTGACGTGGGTGACGGCCAACGGGCCCCGACCGGTCGCCACCACCCACGGGAAGCGGGGTTGAGATGCACTACCTGCTGTTCATCTGCGTCGACGGCCGTCCGGCCCCGGACGGACCGACCGGGACGAAGGATGCCTGCGCCCGGTGGGTCGAGGAGATGGACGCCCGCGGCGTGCGCCTGCTCGGTCGGGAGCTGGACCTGCCCGCGGCGGCGGTGACGGTGCGCGTGCGCGACGGCGAGACGATCCTCTGCGACGGCCCGTTCGCCGAGACCAAGGAGTTCGTGGCGGGCTTCGACGTGCTCGACTGCGCCGATCTGGACGAGGCCATCGACGTGGCGGCACGGCACCCGGCGTCCCGGTCCGACACCATCGAGATCCGGCCGTTCGTCGACGGTCTCGACGTCGGTCCGGCGGCGCTCGCCTTCGGCCGCGGCGACGACCGGCGCGGCACGCCCCACTGCCTGCTGATGTGCCTGGACGGCGTACCCGCCGAGCCCGAGGTGGAGGAGTCGGTCGTGCGCGAGGGGATCGCCTGGGGCCGGGATCTGACCGAACGCGGCATCCTGGTGCTGGCGCACCCGCTGCACCACGCGGACACGGCGACGACGGTGCGGGTGCGCGACGGCCGGACGCTGGTCAGCGACGGGCCGTTCGCCGAGACGAAGGAGTTCATCGGCGGGCTCTCGGTGCTCGACGGCGTGGGACGCCAGGAGGCGATCGAGCTGGCCGCGGCCCACCCCCTGGCCGCGCACCACATGATCGAGGTGCGGCCGTTCCTGGGCACGTGACGGCGCCGGCCGTCCAGCGGGCGGTGGACGCGGCGTTCCGCGAGGAGTGGGGTCGCGTGGTCGCCACGCTCATCGGCCGGACCGGCGACTGGGACCTGGCCGAGGAGTGCGCGGAGGAGGCGTTCGCCGAGGCGCTGCGGCGCTGGCCGGTCGACGGGATCCCGCGGCGTCCCGGCGCCTGGCTGACGACCGTCGCCGGCAACCGCGCCGTCGACCGGCTGCGCCGACGCGCCCGCGGCGTCGAGCTGCTGGACGAGATCGGGCACGCGGCCACGCGGTCCGGCTCGGAGGGGGACGCCGCACCGCCACCGCCGGAGGAGACCGGTGGCATCGCCGACGACCGGCTGCGGCTGACCTTCACCTGCTGCCACCCGGCGCTTCCCCTGGAGGGTCGGGTGGCCCTGACGCTGCGGAGCCTGACCGGACTCACCACCGCCGAGATCGCCCGCGCCTTCCTGGTGACCGAAGCGACGATGGCCAAGCGCCTGACCCGCGCCAAGCACAAGATCGCGGCCGCGGGGATCCCCTACCGGGTGCCACCACCGCACCTGGTGGCCGAGCGCACCGCCGGGGTGCTGGCCGTCCTCTACCTGCTGTTCAACGAGGGCTACTCGGCCACCTCGGGGACCGAGCTCATCCGTGCCGGCCTCTGCGACGAGGCGATCCGCACGACCCGGGCCCTCGGCGAGCTGATGCCGGACGAGCCCGAGGTGGCGGGAGCACTGGCGCTGATGCTGCTGCACCACGCGCGGCGCCGGGCCCGGGTGGACGGCGACGGCGAGCTGGTCACGCTGGAGGCGCAGGACCGGAGCCGGTGGGACGCGGCCGCCATCCACGAGGGAGACCGGCTCCTGCGGTCGGCGCTGCGACGGAGGTCGGTCGGGCCCTATCAGCTCCAGGCGGCCATCGCCGCCTGCCACGCCCGGGCCGGCAGTGCCGCCGACACCGACTGGGCGGAGATCGCCGCTCTCTACGCCCGCCTCGAGGAGCTGGTGCCGTCGCCGGTCGTGCGGCTCAACCGCGCGGTGGCGGTGGCCATGGCCGGCGACCTCGACGCCGGGCTGGCCACCGTCGACGAGCTCGCCGACGACCCCCACCTCGGGCGGTACCACCTGCTGGAGGCGACCAGGGCGGACCTGCTCCGCCGCCGCGGCGACCGCGCCGCGGCGGCGGCCGCCTACCGGCGGGCGCTGCCGCTGGCGCCGTCCGACGTGGAACGCCGCTACCTGGAACGGCGGTCAGCGGAGGTCGGCGCCGTCGACGACGCCACGGGGCCGCACCCACGGGATGCGAACCCACGACCCCCCGGTCGGCGCGGTCCGTCCTGAGGACGGCGCGACCCCCGAAGGTCGTGCGCGTCCGGGTCCGGCACGGGACGGACGGCACCGCGACGTCCCGCACGCCGGGTGGTGGAGACGGAGACCCCGCGGTGGCCAGGATGCGCCTCAGATCACATGGATCTGTGTGATCTCAGGTATCTGTGTAGAGTGGGGACATGCCGACCGATGGTGAGATCACCTTCGCCGACCACGCCGGCCGCTTCTACTCGCGCCGCTACGGGATGGCCCCGATGGTCGGTCGTCTGCTGGGGTACCTCGCCGTCTGCGATCCACGCGAGCAGAGCATCGCCGAGCTGGCCGACGCCCTGCTGGCCAGTCGCAGCGCCATCGCCGGAGCGGTCACCTCGCTGGAGACCCTCGGCCTCATCCGACGGACCCGGGCCGCGGGTGAGCGGATGGACCGGGTCGGCATCGACATGTCGTCGCGCCGGGCGACGGGCTTCGACCTCTCCGAGTACGAGGAGCAGGGCGAGCTGGCACGGGAGGGACTGCGTCTGCTGGAGGGCGCCCCTCCCGAGCGCCGCGCGAGCCTGCTGGAGTGGGCGGCCTTCGCCGACTTCCTGGTGGAGCGGCTCCCGGTGCTCGAACACGAGTGGAAGGAGCGGCGCGAAGCGCTGCGGGCGGCCGGCGAACTGCCCGATACCCCGGACGCCCGCCAGACGGGTACGCGGTGACCGACCGCACCGGCTCACCGGGCATCGTGGCCGTGGACGTGTGCAAGTCGTTCGGGCACCATCTGGTGCTCGACGACGTGAGCCTGACCGTCGACGGGGGGACGATCTTCGCGCTCCTCGGGCCGAACGGGGCGGGAAAGACCACGATCATCCGTATCCTCTCCACCCTCATCCGGGCGGACTCCGGCACCATGCGCGTGGCGGGCCACGACGTGACCTCCGACCCCGACGGGGTGCGTTCCCTCATCGGGGTGACCGGCCAGTTCTCGGCGGTCGACAACCTGCTCACCGGGGCCGAGAACCTCCAACTGATGGCCGACCTCCGGCACCTCGGGCGCGACGCGGGCAGGCGGAGGGTGGCCGAGCTGCTGGAGCGGTTCGACCTCACCGATGCCGCCCACAAGCTGTTGTCGGCCTACTCGGGGGGGATGCGTCGCCGGCTCGACCTGGCGATGACCCTGGTCGGTCAGCCCCGGGTGATCTTCCTGGACGAGCCCACCACCGGCCTGGACCCGCGGAGCCGCCTCACCATGTGGGAGATCATCCGTGGGCTCGCCGCAGCCGGCGTCACCATCATGCTCACCACCCAGAACCTCGACGAGGCGGACCAGTTGGCCGACCGCATCGCGGTGCTGGACCAGGGCCGGATCGTGGCGGAGGGAACCCCCGACGAGCTGAAGGACCAGATCCCCGGAGGGCACGTCCGGCTCCACTTCGCCGGACCCGACCTGCTGAGGTCGGCGGCGGAGCTGCTCCCGTCGTCGACACCGGACGACGACCAGTTCGTCCTGCAGGTCCCGGACGACGGCACCGTGGACTCGCTCCGTGCGCTGCTCGACGAGTTGCACCGCGGGGGTATCGCCGTCGAACGGGTGTCGATCCACTCCCCCGACCTCGACGACGTGTTCCTGGCCGTGACCGGCACCCGCGTCACCGGCGGTGGCGGGTCGGCCGGTTCCGGTGTGGAGCACGCGTCGGCAGGGGTTCCTCCCCGATGACCGCGCTCGCCTACACGATCAGCGACTCGCGGGTCATGCTGCGCCGGAACCTCAAGCACCAGCTGCGCTACCCGTCGATGACCCTGATGTTGATCGGCATGCCCATCGTCCTGCTGCTGCTGTTCGTCTACGTCTTCGGCGGCCAGCTCGGCGCCGGCCTCGGCGTGCACGAGGGACGTGCCGCCTACCTCGACTACGTCGTGCCGGGGCTCATGCTGGTCACGGTGGCCGCAGCCGTGCAGGGTACGTCGATCATGGTCGCCATGGACATGACCGGCGGCATCATCGACCGGTTCCGCACCATGGCCATCGCGCGCGCCTCGGTGCTCACTGGGCACGTGCTCGGCAGCCTGATCCAGACGATGGCCGCACTCGGCGTCCTCATCGGGGTCGCCTTCGGCCTCGGGTTCCGCGCTGCCGGACGCCCGGTCGAGTGGCTCGCCGCCGTCGGGCTGCTCGCGCTGTTCGCCTTCGCCCTCATCTGGCTGGCCGTGGCCCTCGGCCTGGCCGCCAGGAGCGTCGAGACCGCCAGCAACACCCCGATGGTCCTGTTCCTCCTGGTCTTCCTCAGCAGCGGATTCGTGCGCACCGGGACGATGCCCGTCGGGCTGCGTCAGTTCGCCGAGTACCAGCCCTTCTCGCCGACGGTCGACACCGTACGGGGGCTGATCACCAACGCGCCCGTCGGATCCCACGCCGTCATCGCCATCGCCTGGTGCGTCGGCATCGCCGTCGCCTCCTACCTCTGGGCGGTCCGCCTCTACAACCGTCGTCGGGCGGCGGATCCGACCTGAACGGAACCGGGTCCCCCGACCGTGGCACGGTGCCGGGGGACCACGGGTCGGCCGTCGAGGAGGGCGTCACGTCCGGGTGTCCGTCGTGGCGGCCAATCCGCGGCCCGACCGGCCGGGACGTCCGCAACCGCATCGCCGCTGCTCTCGCTGACGGCTGTCAGTTAGGTGGTCGCGCAAGGGTCTGACCTGTGCCGGAGCTCCCCGTCGGGCAGCGGATGCATACGCCCGAGGCGCGGACTTCCTACGCCAGCGAGAACGTCCTGGTCAGAGTCGGTTGTGGCCGGTCCTCCGCCACGTCAACCGTTCCCCCGAGGACCGGTTGGAACGCTGCGGTGAACGGCCGGGTGCACGAGCCGGCGACTGCGACACCGTCGGGGCATGGAGAACGACGGATCTGGAGTACCCCGAGGCGTCGGCGCGACGTGCCAAGATCGCCACGTGGCGGATGCAGGCGGCGATCCATGCAGTCGGCGGGCACTCCTGGTGCGGGGAGTGCTGGCGACCTCGGCGGTCGTGCTGGCTGCCTGTGGTGGTGACTCCGGTTCGTCGCCTGCGACGAGCGCACCGTCGAATGGCGGGACCCTCGATGACACGTCGATCGATCTGACCATCGACCCGAACCGCACCCTGGTCGTGTCCGGCACCGTCGGCGGCACCCACGCCGCCGCCTCGGGCTCGCTCCACGAGAGCGGAACGGCAACGATCACCGGCGTACTCGCCGGCCTCGGCGTGCTCGCTCACCTCACGCAGCAGGATGAGGTCCCGTCCGCGGACGGCTACCTCTCGACGACCCATCTCGAGAACAGAGTCGGTTCCGCGCCTTCCTCGCTGGTTGGGAAGTTCGCCCTGAACCCTGACTACTCCCTGAGAAGCGGGGCCATCAGTGGCGCAGCCAGCGGGAGCAGCACCGCCGTGGGTGTGGACCCAGTCCCCGACGAGGCCTCCGGGAGCAGCGTCGCCATCAACGGCATGTACGGCCCCACCAAGGTCGCGTTGACTGCGGGGGTGCCCTCGGGCAGCCCGTTCACCGTGGCCGGCACGGTCGATGGCCGCAAGGTCCGCTTCGACGTGACCCCCGGACACGTGGCACCGGGCCAGGGACTCCCGACGCTTCGGGTGACCGGCAACTACAGCGGACCGGCCGATCTGCTCGCGCTCGATCATCGGAGGCATCGCCTACTTCGGATCCTGACCGCGGCACTTCCCGGCAACGTGGGTTGCGGCCGGGAGCGGTGTGGACCCGGCAGGGCACGGCCACGCCCCCGACCTGACCTTCCCGGAGAAGCACGAAGTCCCCGCCTCGCGACGACGGGGACTCACGTGAACGGTGTCGCGGGTACTTACGCGATCACCTGTTGGCGGGGTGTCCGCGTAAGGGTCTGACCTGGGGCGGCGCACCTCGGTGGGAGGCAGTTTCCTACGTCGAACCCCCTCCTATCGTACGCAGGGCCAAAAGCCCAGGTCGGCGCGTGGTTATGCCCGGCTTCGACGACCGTTCCCCGTCACAGGTGGTCGACCTCCTCATGGCCGGCCGTGGACACATGGGCACTCCACGAGATGCCGTCCCAGTAGCGGAGCTCGTAGCGACCCGTTGGGTCCGCTCGCCACCTCGCCGTCCCGTCTGCCGACGTCGGTGGCCCTGGAGCTGCGGGCGCGGTCAACTTCAGGGACCCACCGGAGAGGGCGACGAGGACGCCCGCGGTGCCGATGCCGACCAGCCCGCGCAGCAGCCCGAACAGCGAGAACAGCATGAGCAGTCCGCCGGCGATGATGGCGGCTACCCCCAGGACCGGCATGCGGCGTGCCAGTCGCACAGTGAGGTCGAGCGTGCCCATGAGGACGGCCAACCCGAGCGCGATGGTGACGATCTCGGCCGAGACGTGGTCGCCCTGCGCCAACGTCCGGGCCGGTGGGTGGGTGTAGTAGGTGCGGCCGTTGTAGGTGGCCCACGGACTCGAGGGCTGCGCGAAGTGGTAGCCGTAGTAGAAGGTCACCACGGCACCGGCCCAGAGCCAGGCGGCCACCAGGGTGACGACGTGCCACACCACCGACGACCGTCGAAGCGGTGCACGGGTGGTGCGCGTCATGCACCCACCTTCCCGGCCGCGGGACCGCCCAGGCCGCCGAGCATCGTGGCGAGCTGCAGTGCCTGGTCGAACAGGGCAGCGGCCGGTTGCCGGTCCCCGTCGAGGTGGGTCAGCATCTCCATGCCGAGGTAGAGGGCAACGACCGCGAACCCGACCGACTCGGCCGGGACGAGGGCGGCGAGCGGTGAACCGTCCAGCACTCCGGCAACTGCGTCACGGGCGAAGCCGGTCCACGGGGCAATGCGCTCGGCCACCTCCAGCCCGAGACCGGGCGTGGTGGCGGCTCCGGCGATCATTGCCACCAACACGGCGACGTGCCCCGAGTCCAGGTCCTCGCGGTAGACGGAGGCGGCCACGTCGACCAACCCTGCGGGCGAGTCCACCCCGGCGACCGCCGCGCTGTAGCGGGCCTGACGTGTGGCGCTGACGGCGTCGAGCGCAGCCAGGAGGAGCCCGGTGACTGAGTCGAAGTGGTAGAAGATCAGGCCCTGGTTGACCCCGGCCCGCTCGGCAATGACCCGGGCGCTGGCGCCGGCGTACCCGTGATCCTTCAGGGTCTCGATGGCGGCCTCGATGAGCTGCTGGCGGGTCGTCTCGCCCCGGGCCGTCCGCATGTCCGCGACCTGCGTGCCTCGAGCCCGTCCCATCGGCGCACCTCCTACTTGAGCGGTTGCTCAACTACTGTACCGCGACGGACGGCAGGCGCACGCAGCACCTGCCTACTGAGAACCGGCATCGACCGACCGCACTCGACCGAAGTCGTCGTCACACCCCCGCCCTACCCTCCGCCAGGAAGCACGAAGTCCTCCGCCAGGTAGCACGAAGTCCCCGCCGCGGAACGACGGGGACTTCCGTAACTGCATCGCCGCTGCTCTCGCAAGCGGCTCCTAGTGGGGTGTTCGCGTAAGGGTCTGACCTGGGACGGAGCACCGCGGCCAGCGGCAGTTACATACGCTCGAGGCCCGTTTTTCATACGGAGGGTCAAAAGCCCAGCTCAGCGGGTGGTTATGACTCTCGCCGAGACGGCGGCTCAGGCGCCGAGCGCCCTACTGCGCCCGGTGCGGGCCCGGATGCCCCAGTCTGCGAATGCACCGCGCCGACGCCCTCGGCATGTCGATGCCACAGCGTGGCGCTCCGCGCGCCTCGATGACCTTCCGTCCTTCGCCGTTTCGCCTGGCCCGGGCTCTGGCGACCTCGAGCACTGCCACCAGTGCGGCGTCGGGGTCTGGCCCCGCATTTCCCCATCCGTGCTCCATCGCTGCTTGGATCTCTGGCAGCGACAGCAGCCGGGCCAGGTCTTCGTCGATGACTCCTGAGGTAACTGCGGCACGCACCATGCCCTCTGGTGCCGGCGGCGGGGCGTAGTCCCAGCCGTCCAGCCCGACGTCCTCCTCGATGACATCGAGTACGGCCAGCGCGTCCACAGAGCCGTGACTTCGTCCGGGGAGAGGAGGCCGGAGTCCACAAGTCCACCGGCGATGTCGTAGACCTCGCTGTCTGACCGAGGCCCCAAACAGAGAACCTCGAGCAGTCCACAACCTGCCACCACCGACGCCTTGTAGACCACACGTCGGTGTCCGTTGCTCACATCGAGGGTGTTCCAACCAGCCAGTGGCGCGTGCAGTGGGTGCTTCCCGGCCGGGTCATCACACAGGCGTGCGACATCGGATAGCACGTCGATCTGCTCACTGGCGGTAAGGCCGGCGAGCTGCTCGACGAACTCGTCCGAGAAGACGGCCTCGGCCTGGCCGCCGGGAAACCGATCCCCTCGACGCACGCTCAGTGCTGTGCGGCGAGCTGCACCGAGCGCTTACGGACCTTGGCGACGTCGAGCCCCAGGCGCTCGCAGACCTCTTCCAGTGAGCGGGCTGCGGCCCGCTCATGGGCCACGTCGCAGAACGACTCCAACACTGCGCTGGCGGCTGCGTCGACCCGGGCCGCCGTGTCGTCGAGTCGCTCGGCGGAGTCGACCACGGAGGCACTCTTGCCGAAGCGGGTCAGCACGACCCTGCGCTCTGATGCCAGCTCGTTCAGCCAGGAGACGCCTCGCTCAGCAGCGACGGTGATCGGTACCCGCAGGGGCTTGGCAGGGGGAGTCATGTACATGAGTGTACCAAGTCTGTGCAGACTTGCAACCCTTTCCCCGAGAGCCCCTCGTGCGCCTCCTCGCGTCTGCGCACCTGCATCGCCGTCACATCCCCGGCCTACCCTCCCCTCCTCTGGGAAGCACGAAGTCCCCGCCGCGAACGGCAGGGACTTACGTGATCAGTGTCGCGGTACTTCCGAGAACACCTGTTCGTGGGGTGTTCGCGTAAGGGTCTGACCTGGGCCGGAGCACCCCGGTGGACGCACGTTTCATACGCCAGAGGCCCGATTTTCATACGGTGAGGCAAGGGCCCAGGCGGGTGGACACGGAAGCGCCTCGGATGATCAGCTCGGGTTCGTGTAGGGCGGCGGTCCGACGGCAACGCTCGCTTCGCACTGTTGGGACGAGGCGCTGGAGGTGGTCCGGGTGGTGATGCGCCAAGGCACACCCTGACCCGGTGAGAGGGGCTTCAGGGTGGTCGTCGAACGTGCCACGACCTTGGATCCGGTCCACGAGGTGAAGACGAGTCCCGCATGCGAGATGTCCGTACTCGAGACGACGGTCCCCGACGCGGTGATGACGTCATGGGCGAGGTCGCACTGGGTCATGTACACCACCGGACCCTTCGTGTCGCCACTGAAGCTGAACGAAGACTCCGCATGGCGGAGAGCTGTCGGCTGCGTCCCGCAGCCAGCCCCGGCGACTCCGATACCCACCAAGCAGAGGGCGGCGAGCGTCCTTGTCCCCCATCTGGCGGGCCCACGTCGGCTCTGTCCGCGGTCAGCATCACAACGCCATGGCCCGTTCCTCTGCACATGCTCGACTGTCCGCGCCTCAGGGGTGATGTCCGTCATGTCCTGAGTCTGGCATCCCGCTCCTCGAACGCTCAGCGTCGCCATCCAGACTCCTTGGGTCGGGCGCTTCGTCGCGTCCGGAGGACCCGGTCAGTCCACCCCGGGACGGCCGATCGGCGCGAACGTGGGCCCTGGACGCGGAAAATCCCGGCTGCCGGGCCCTGGGGCCAAGGAACCGGGACTTCCGATAGCGCTACGGTGCCGCTTACGCGAACACCTGCTAGTGGCGGGGGCAGGATTTGAACCTGCGACCTTCGGGTTATGAGCCCGACGAGCTACCAGACTGCTCCACCCCGCGTCGGTGGACCGTCAGGTTACCACCTGATGACCGGTCGCCGTCCAGCGCGCCCCGAGGTCCGGGCCGTGCGATCCCGGTACCGGCCATCCGGCCTCGACTGCGCCCGATCCGACCATCCCCGGCCGGCCCGTACGCAGGGCACGGATGCCGCGCCCGGCCGCCCAGCCGCTCAGCCGCTCAGACCCGAGATCGCCGCTGACGCCGCGTTCGTGGTCGTCGTCGTGGTGGTGCTCGCCTCCGGACCGCCGGTCAGGGCCTGGACCGCTTCGAGGTTCGACTCCAGGTTGTTGATGTCGTTCTGGTAGGCGCCGAGGTTGCCGGCCTTCAGGTCGGTCTGGGCCTGCTGGTAGGCGGACTGGGCCTGGGCCAGCAGCGCCCGGGCCTGGGGCGACAGGCTGGCGGTCGACGTCCCCCCGGCCGCCGACGAGGTGGACACCGGCGCGGCGAACAGCGTCGACAGTGCCGCCGACAGCGAGTTCCCGATGGCCGCCGGCTGGTTGCCGTAGACGGCGATCACCCGCTGCAGCTCGGGGAACGAGTTGCGCGACGACTCGACGTAGAGCGGCTGGATGTAGAGGAGCGCGTCGGCCACCGGGATCATGAGCACGTTGCCGAGCAGCACCGACGAACCGTTCTGGTTCAACAGCGAGATCTGCCCCGACACGGCGGGAGTGGCGTCGATCTTGGCGGCCACGATGGCCGGTCCGTTGACCGGGTTGTCCCGCGGCGTGACGAACATCTTCAGCTGCCCGTACTCGCCGGGGTCGGACCCGGCTATCATGAATCCGGACAGGGTCTGGATCTGGCTGCTCGTCGACACGGGGACGAACGCGTCGAGCAGGTTGAACGACTGGCTCGTCTCACCGGGAATCTTGAGCACCTGGTAGATGGGCGACATCCGGACCAGCTGCCCGGTCGAGACGATCTGGCCCTGGGCGTTGACCGTCTGGGTGGTGGCGAGCGCCTGGGCCGGCTGGCCCGATCCCGGACTGGGCGACAGGGTCCAGGCGTCTGCGGCGCTGTAGAAGCTCTGGGCCTTGACGATGTGGTACTTGCCGTACATCGAGGCCTGCACGGTGAAGATGTCCTCCGGGTAGCGCAGGTGGGCCCGCAGCTCCGACGACATCTTGGACGCCGGCGTGAACATCCCGGGGAACGCCTTCTCGTACGTCTCGATGATGGGGTCGTTCGGATCCATCACGTAGAACGTCATCTTGCCCGTGTAGGCGTCGATCAGGACCTTGACGGAGTTGCGCACGTAGTTGAACGTGCCCGACAGCCCGCTGCCGGCCGCCACGGCGCTCGTGTCGGCGTTCTGGGCGTACGGATAGTTGTCCGTCGTCGTGTACGCGTCCTGGATCCAGTCGATGTGCCCGTTCAGCAGCACCGGATACGGGTCGGCGTCGAGGCTGAGGAACGGCGCCGCCTTCGACACGCGGGCCTGCACGCCCCGGTCGAACATCAACCGCGACTGGTCGGTGATCTGGCTGGAGATGAGCAGGTTGATGTCGTTGAACCGGACGGCGAACATCACCTGTCGGAAGAAGTTGGACAACTGCACCCCGCCGTCGCCCTTGTAGTGGGTCTCGACGTTGGTGCCACTGGTGAGCTGGTAGTCGATCTCGGGCTGCTTGGTGTTGGCCACCACGTAGCCGGAGTCGTTCAGTCCGAAGTAGACGGACGGCTGGGTCACCACCGGCAGTCCGCTGTTCGACACCGGGGGCACACCGCCCACCGCGAACTGCGGGTCGCCGTTGGACGTGGCGACGTTGGCGGGGGACACGATCATCCCGTAGCCGTGGGTGTACTGGAGCGTGGTGTTGACCCAGGAATTGGACGGCAGGTCCTGGTCGTTGATCTCCCGCACGCCGACCACGACGGGCGTCTCGGCACCGTTGACGTCGTAGCGGTCGAGCGCCAACGAGTTGAACTGGTAGTAGGACCGGAGGTCCTGGAGCTTGTCGTACGTCGGCTGGGTCTGGGTCGGGTCCCACAGGCGCACGTTGCCCAGGGTGTCGGCGTTCGCCGACAGCTGGGTGGCGGTCAGGTCGGACGTGGCGGGGTAGGGGACCGACTGGACGTGCTGGATCCCCATGGCGGCCCGGGTGGCGTCGATGTTGCGCTGGATGTACGGACGCTCGAGGGTGTTCTGGGCCGGGTTCACCTTGAGGGCCTGGACGGCGGCCGGGTAGATCGTGCCGGCCGTCAGGGCGACGAGGAACCACAGTCCCACCCCCAGGATGGGAAGCGCCCACCCCTGTCGGCGGATGTTGTAGATGAGCAGCGCCGCCGCGGCCAGCGACACCAGGATGAGGAGGTCCAGGGCCGGCAGCCGAGCGTGCACGTCCGTGTAGCCGGCGCCCTGCACGAAGCCGTTGGACGACAGGTCGAGGTTGAACCGGGCCAGGTAGTACCCCACGGCCTTGGTCAGGGCGATCAGACCGAGGATGACCGAGAGGTGGGCCTTGACCGACGGCCGCACCCGCGGGCGCGGCCCCTGCATCCGGATGCCGCCGTTGAGGTAGTGGCTGAGGGTGGTGACGAGCAGCACCACCACCAGCGCCACGAGCGTCCAGTGGATGAGGAACTGCTGGAACGGCAGGGTGAACACGAAGTAGGCCACGTTGCGGTGGAACTGGGGGTCGGTGGCGTCGAAGGGCGTGCTGTTGCGGAAGAGGATCCAGTTCTGCCACTGCCCGAGTGCCTGGGAGCCGACGATGAGCGACAGCACGACCACGACCGCCGCCCGGAGCCACCGAGCGTAGGGGCCGATGACCTCGCGGTAGCGCTTGACGAATTCGTCCTCGGCGTCCATCGACGGACCCTTGGGGGCGAGTCGCTCGGCCACCAGCAGGCTCACCAGCAGCAGGACGGCGAAGACGGCGCTGAACACCAGCATGAGGCCGGCCTTGATCTCGAAGAGCTTCAGCCAGACGGTGTGCAGCTGCACCGAGGAGAACCACAGCGCGTCGGTGTAGAACACGGCGAAGGTGTGCAGGAACACCACGACGACGATGACCAGGATGACGGCGACGATCAGCCACCTCCGGCCGCGGTGGCTCGCCTGTCTGGTCGCCGGTGGCAGGTCGCTCGGTGTGCGCACTGCAGCAGCCTAGGGGGTGCTGGGCGCGAGCAGGCATCGACAGCCCGGGTGGGCCGGCGGGTGCGTGTGCCCGGTGGGGAATTCCTCGCCTGCCGACTGGGCGCCGTTCAGGCCGTTGTCCTCGCAGTCGGGGCACGGCGATCCGTCGGGCGGGGCCACCGCCACCCACTCGAGCGGCGTGTCGGACGGGCCGGCGACGGCCAGGCTGCCGAGCGAGAAGGCGGCCACCACGTGATCGCCGGCCAGACGCTCGACCCGCTCGCCCTTCCACTCGCGGAAGGCGGAGCCGACGTGCTCGGTGACGACGGCTTCCTCCGCCGTCTCCAGGCCCTCACCCCCCGACAGGCGCTTGCGCAGGGGGACGACGACCGACTCGGCGAGCTCGTGGGCGATGGCGATCAGGAGGTCGGCCGCCGGACAGCGGCCCCTCGGCCCCGACGAAGGCGGCCCCGGCGTCGGCGGCCTCCTCGAGCAGCGGCAGGGTGGCGGTGGCGATGGCGTCCACCTGCTCGGTCTCGTCCGGGAGCAGCCCCGTCGACCAGGTCGTGCCCTTGGTCCTCAGGCGGTCGAGGAGGTCGTTCTGGTTGTCCTGCAACGCCCGCTTGAGTCGACGGGCGAGCGCGGTCACGATCGGACCGACGAGGTCGTCGCGCCGCACGGCCAGCGGGCTCCGGGCCTCCGGCGGACCGTCGGCCGTGCCCCCGTCACCCTCCGCATCGCCGGCGTCGGCCGACGCCCCGGCGGCCGGACCGGAGGTGGCGGCGTCGTCCCCCTGGGCCGCCCGCAGCTTGGCGAAGAGCGCGTCCACCTGCTCGACCGGGGGGGCGGGGGAAGGTGGACCGTCGACAGCTCCGTCCGGTCCGGTCTCCCCTGCCGGCCCGCCGCCCGGTCCGGCGTCGTCGGCCGCTTCCACCGTGGCGTCCGACGGGGCGTCCGCTGACGCCTCGGGCACGGCGGCGTGCGCTCCGACCTCTGACGCGGTCGGCGACCCGTCACCGGTCCCCCCGGCTGCGGCCTCCTCGGCCAGCAGGAGGGCGGCAAGCTCCTCGGGGGTCCCCTCGTCGGGACGGGCCACCGCCTCGCGGCCGGCCACCTCGGCCGCCAACCGTGCCTCGTTCTCGGCGTTGAACAGGTCGTCGGCGATGGCCTCGACCGAGCGTTTGACATCGTTCACGGTCTCGGCGAGCCGCTCGCGCCCGGCCCGCAGCTGCTCGATCTGCGCGTGCAGCACCTTGCGCCGGCGCGACAGGTCGGCCAGGACCCGGGCGCGCAGCGCCTGGGCCTCCTCCACCATGACCCGACCCTCGGCCCGGGCCCGCTCGGTCAGCTCGTCGGCGTCGGCCCGCACCTTGTCGAGGGCCGCGGCCACCTGGAGCTCGGTCCGCTGGCGGAGGGCCTCGGACGCCGCCTCGGCCTCGGCCAGCCGCTCGGCGAGGAGTGCGTCGGCCCTGGCCTGCGCCTCCCCCGACACCTCCGTGGCCTCGGTCACCATCCGCTCGGACACCTCGGTCGCCTCGGCCAGCATCCGGGCGGCCTCGGCCTCGGCGTTGCCCACCATCTCGGCGGCTGCATCGTGTGCGCTCTGCAGCACCCGGGCCGTCTCCTTGCCGACCGCCGCGGTGAGCATCGAGTCGTCGATCACCGGGTTGGCGGCCCGTCCCTCGGCGTCGGCCAGCTGCGCCAGCAGCTCCTGTTCGCGCTCGGCCAGGCCCCGCAGGCCGGCGGCGATCGATTCCAGGTAGTCCCGCACCTCCGCCGGGTCGAAGCCGCGACGGACCGAGGCGAACGTGTGCCGGGCCACGTCGTCGGGGGCGAGATGGGGGGACGAGGTGATGGTCATCCGGCGTTCCTCGGGCATGCGGCAGAGCCTACGACCGCACGCGGCACGAGCGGCTCATCCCGCGGAACGACCGGGCGCCGCGTCGAGCGTGGTGGGGGTCGACTGTCCGCCGTTCTCCTGGAGGACGTGCAGCGCCTGGTCCAGCGTGGACACGGCGTAGATCTTGAGCCCGGGCCGACGTTCGGACAGTGCGGCCCGGTACTCCTGCGGTGGCACCAGGAAGATCGTGGCGCCGGCGTTCTCCACGGCGACCGTCTTCTGGGCCACGCCACCCACGTCCCCCACGTTGCCGGTGGCGTCCATGGTCCCGGTGGCCGCCACGGTGTGGCCCCCGGTGAGTGAGCCGCTGCTCAGCGCGTCGATGACGCCGAGGGTCATGGCCAGTCCGGCGGACGGGCCGCCGATGTCGGTCACGTCGATGGACACCGGGAACGGGTAGGAGTAGTGGACCTGGTCCTCGGGTTCGATCCCGACGTCCACCGTGACGTACCCGCCGCCGACGTTCACCCTGGTGCGCTCCAGGGTGAGCGACACCGGCACGGCCGCTCCCGTGCCGTTCCGCCGGACGGACAAGACGACCGTCTGTCCCGGGTGGTGGGCGCTGATGGCCTGGCCGAGCGCCTCGGCCGTCAGCGTCGGTGTCCCGTCGAGGGCGATCACCACGTCGCCGACGTTCAGGACCCCGTAGGCGGGGGTGCCGGCGAACGTCCCGGCGATCACCGCACCGGCCGGCGTGGCGGGCACGGCGTAGCCGAGGTGCCGCAGCGCCGAGGTCTTGGCCGCCTCCTCGGCCTGGGACATCTCGAGGGTGCCCTGGGCGTCGAGCTCGTCGGGTGAGGTCCCGCCCGTCACGGACGGCAGCGAGTAGAGCGCGGTGTTCGGCTCCAGCTTGAAGAAGAGGTAGGACAGCGCCGTCACCCGTGCCTCGCGGACGTCGGTGAGGAGCACCGGATGGGTCACCGGGTGGGCCTTCGACGCCGGCACCGTGATGAACGGCTGCACCGGCTGGGCCGTCCCCGGCTGGATGGCGTAGTAGTCGAGGTCGATGCGGCTCGCCACACCCGCGGCGACGACCAGCACCGCCACGACCGCCCAGACCCAGATCCAGGCCGACCGCCGTCGTCGACCGCCGGCGACGGGGAGCGGAGGGGGGGCCGGCGCGCCGGCCACCGGGAACGGATGGGTCGCGGGCGGGCCCGGCGGTGGGGGCACGGTCGGTGTGGGAACCGGGCCGGCGGTGGCCGGCGTCCCCGCCGGGGACTGGGCCGCCGGGGCGTGGGGCGTGGTCGGCTGCTCGGCGTCGGTCATAGTGGTGACGTGCAGCCTGCCACGGAACCCGGCGCCGACGACATCACCGGGAGGCGGCGTGACGTGGCCGCGGCGGGCCACACCGGCGACGCCGGAAGGGCCCGTTCCGGGCTGTCCGATCCGGCGCCGGCCGTCCGGGCCACGGCACTGGGTGCGCTCGACCGGCTCGGGGCGCTGGGCGACGGCGAGCTCGGTGCCGCCCTGTCCGACCCGGACCCCGCCGTGCGGCGCCGGGCCGCCGAGCTGGCCGCCACGCGGCCCGGGGTCGCCGTGGCCGGGCTCCTCGACGACCCCGACGCGTCCGTCGTGGAGATGGCGGCGTGGGCGTCGGGCGAGCGGGGGGAGGTGGCGGTCGTCGGACGGTTGGCCCGGCTGTCGGCGGCCGACGGGGGCCACCACGATCCGCTGTGCCGGGAGGCGGCCGTGGCCGCGCTCGGCGCCATCGGCGACCCGGCCGGGCTGCCCGCCGTCCTGGCCGCCCTCGACGACAAGCCGGCCATCCGCCGCCGGGCGGCGGTGGCGCTCGCCGCCTTCGAGGGGCCCGAGGTGGATGCGGCGCTGCACCGATGCCTCGCGGACCGCGACTGGCAGGTGCGCCAGGTGGCCGAGGACCTGCTCGCCGTCGACTGAGCTTCCGGCACCGGGGGCGCCGGACCGCTCACGACTCGGCTGCCGCGAAGATGGGGCGGAGGCTGTCGAAGGAGTCGAGGCAGAGTCCGGCCCCCCGCACGACGCACTCGACGGGGTCGTCGACGAGGTGGACCGGCACCTCGGTCTCGCGGGCGAGCAGCTCGGCCAGGCCGCGCAGGCGGGACGCGCCCCCGAGCAGGTGGATGCCCTCGTAGATGATGTCCTGGGCCAGCTCGGGCGGCGAGTCGGACAGGCACCCGAGCACCGTGTCGACGACCAGGTCGACCTGGTCCCCCAGGGCGAACCTGACCTCGTCCGCCGTCAGCACCACCGGCCGCGGCCGCCCGGTGGCGACCTCGCGGCCGCGTGCCTCGGCCCGTGCCTCCCCTTCGTAGGGCAGTGCCGAGCCGATACCGATCTTCAGTTCCTCTCCGGTGCGCTCGCTCACCGCCACCCCGTACTTCTGGCGCACGTACTCCTGGATGGCGGCGTCCATGTCGTAGCCGCCGCAGCGCACGGCGCGGTAGGCCACGATGCCGCCCAGCGAGATGACGGCCGTCTCCGTGGTGCCGCCGCCCACGTCGACCACCATCGAACCCACCGGCTCGTGCACGTCGAGGCCCGCCCCGATGGCGGCCGCCATGGGCTGCTCGATGAGGTGGGCGGCGGACGCACCGGCGCGTCGGGCGGCCTCCTTGACGGCCCGCCGCTCGACCGAGGTGATCGCCGACGGCACGCAGATCAGGACCCGCGGACGGTTCAGCCTGGTCACCCCGGCCCGACGCAGGAGCAGGCGGATGGTCCGCTCGGTGATGTCGAAGTCGGTGATGGCCCCCTCGCGGAGGGGGCGGACGGCGACGATGTAGCCGGGTGTCCGGCCGATGAGCTGCCGTGCCTCGTCCCCCACCGCCAGCACCTCGTGGGTCCGGGTGTTCAGGGCGATCACCGTGGGCTCCTCCAGGATCACCCCGCGGCCCCTGGCGAAGACCTGGGTGGTCGAGGTCCCGAGGTCGATCGCGAGGTCCCGTGCCACCGGACCATCGTAGGTGGTCGCCCACACCCCCGGGCCGTGCCCCCACCGGGGGGCCGCCCCCGGGCGGGCGGTGGCACCGTCCGCACCGGCGCGCCGTCCTTTCGCAGCACGGTGTCGGTAACCTTCGACACGTGCACGGAGAGGACCACGAGGACTTCGGCGTGCCGGACGACGAGGACGACGACGCGGTCGACGGTCCGCTCCGCGGCTGGGTCCACCCCGACGACCGGCTCTGGCTGCACCCGTCCGAGCGGGCCGCGGCCGGCGTGGGTGCCCCCACCCGACCCCCGTCCCCGTCGGGGCCCGGTCCGCGTGCGACCTGGATGGTCGGCGGGCTGACCGTCTGCGTGGTGCTGGCCCTCGTGGTGACCGGCATGGTGGTCGCCGCCGGCACCGAGTCCAGCGGCCCCACGGCCTCCGGCGTCGTCTTCACGGGCGTGCCCAGCACCGAGGTGAACCTGAGCCGTCTGACGTCGAACCGACGGATGGTGGCGCTGGCCTCCTCGGTGCAGGACTCCACCGTGGCCCTCGTGGTCACCGGCGACGGACGCACCCGCGTCGGCACGGGGGTGGTGGCCGAGGCCGGAGGCATCGTGGTGGCGATGCGCCCGACCGTGCTGGACGCCACCGCCGTGACCGTCGTGGAGCGGGACGGCACCCGCTGGACGGCCGTACCCGTGGGGAGCGACCCGACCACAGGCATCGTCGTACTGCGCATCCCCGACGATCTGCCGGCGGCCGACCTGACGACCGCGGACCCGGCCACCGGCTCGCTCGCCGTCGCCCTGTCCGAGACGGCACGCCGCACGGGCACGCCCTCCGCACGGCTGTACGCCGGCACCGTGCTCTACGCCGGCCTGGCCGCCGGTGCCGGCGACGGCGCCGGTTCGCCGTTCTGCGCCACCGCCATCGATGCGCCGCTCGCCCGCGACGACCTCGGCAGCCCCCTCGTCGAGCCGTCGGGCGCCGTGGCCGGGGTGCTCGACGCCGTGGCCGGCACGGGCGGCAGCCGGACGGCGATGTTCCTTCCGGCCGAGCTCGTCCGCGACGTGGCCGCGCAGATCGTCACCCACGGGTCGGTGCTCCACGGGGTCCTGGGGGCTGCCGTCGTCGACCCGCCGTCGGCGGGAAGCGGCTCGCCGGACGCCGGTGCCCTGATCGAGGACGTCGCCGCCGGCGGCTCGGCGGCGCAGGCCGGTCTCCAGCCGGGTGACCGCATCGTCGCCGTGGACGGTGCCACCGTCCGCTCGGTGGCCGAGCTCGAGACCCGCCTCTACGCCGATCCGCCCGGGACGGAGCTCCCCCTCACCGTCGTGCGCTCGGGCGACACCGTCGACACCACCGCCGTCCTCGGCCACGGGTAGGCCACGGACGGACCCCGGGGCCGGCTCCGGGGCGACGCACCGTCCGCCGGAGTGGAGCCGTAGCATGCAGCTATGGCACCGCCCGACCCCGCCGACCCCGGGAACCCGTTCCAGTCGCTCCTGGGCGACCTGATGAACATGCTCGGGTCCAACGGCCCCGACTCGTGGGAGATGACCCGGGCGTTCGCTCTCAACGTCGCCACCGGGGGCACCGCCGAGTCGAACGTCGAACCCCTCCAGCGCATCCAGGTGGAGCAGCTGTCGCGGGTGGCCGAACTGAACGTCATCGAGGCCACCGGTATGCCGGTCACCCCGGACGGACGTCGCCTCACGTGCGTGCCCGTCGGCCGCGGCGACTGGACGGCCCGGGCGCTCGAGTCGTGGCGCCCGGTGCTCGCCGAGCTGGCCACACCGCCGGCTCCTCCGCCCGGTGGCGAGGCCGGCACCGACCTCGACCCGTCACTCGACCCGACCGGCGGCATGGCCGCCATGCTCGGACAGTGGGCCTCGGCCATCGGCCCGATGTTCTTCGGGCTCCAGGTGGGTTCGGTCGTCGGCCACCTGTCGCAGCGGACGCTCGGACAGTACCCGTTGGCCCTTCCGTGGGCACCGTCGGACGAGCTGCTTCTGGTCACCTCGAACATCGCCGAGTTCGCCGACGACTGGAGCCTGCCCGAGGAGGAGGCGCTCCTGTGGGTCTGCGCCCGCGAGCTCGCCACCAATGCCGTCGTGACCCGCCCCGCCGTGCGCGCCCGGTTCGAGGAACTCCTCCACGCCTACGCCGGGTCGCAGGCGGCCGCGCAGCAGGACCTGGCCGGCAAACTCCGTGGCATCACCGGTGGCGACGAGCTCGGTTCCCCGGGCATGGACCTCGAGTCGCTCCAGGGCATGTTCAGCGATCCCGAGGCGCTCCTCGGCGACCTGCTCACCCCCGAGTCGCGCCGGACCTCGGACCAGCTCACCGCGCTGGCGGTGGTGGTCGACGCGTACGCCGACCACATCGCCACCGTGGTCGGCGCCAAGCTGGTCGGCTCCCACACCCAGCTCGCCGAAGCCTGGTACCGCCGACGGACCGAGCGGGGCAAGGGCGAGGAGGCGGCGGGGGCGCTCTTCGGGCTCGACCTGGACCAGACCCAGGTCGACCGTGGGCGCTCCTTCGTGGCCGGGGTGATCGAACGGGCGGGCGACGAGGGTCTCGGCCGCCTGTGGAACCCGGCCCGGAACCTGCCGACGCCGGCCGAGGTGGACGCGCCGGGGCTCTGGCTGGAGCGGATCGACCTGCCCGAACTCGACGCTCCGGCCGGGGACTGAGCGTATCGACGGTCGGGCGACCGACGCCCCGACCGGTCAGGTCGGAGTGTCGGCGGCCGGCGCGTCCGCAGGGCCGGGCACGGCCCCGGCGGTCGTCGGCTCCTCCTCGGGCAGGCCGAGGTCCCACTCGAGCAGGATGTTCTCCCGCTCGGCGTCCCGGATGACCCGCTCCCGGTTGCGCCGGTACTGCGGGTCGTGCGGCGGCAGCAGCACCAGGCGAGCGTTGGTCCGGCGCCGGAATTCCTCGATCAGCGCCGGGTCACCGAAGTCGGAGCGGACGTCCCAGTGGGGCGCCACCGGTCCGAGGTAGACGATCCGCACGTGGCCGACCGGTGGCTGCGGTTCGGCCTCCTCCTCGGGGAGGGTCGGATCATCGGTGACCGGGGTCATGGCAGTGGTTCCTCCTGGAGCGGCAGTGGGCCGATCCTACCGCTGCGGCGCACGGCCGCCGTCCGGACCCGGGGGACCACACCGGCCGGCGCGCCGTCGATCAGGAGGATCGGAGCGGGTCGACGGGTCCGGCCCCGGTCGGGGCGTCACGTGCGGCACGGGCCCCGGAGGGTCGGCCGGACCGGCACCGCGAGCCCTGACCGACGCCCCGGAGCCCGTGGTCGGGGCGAACATAAGAAGGCCCAGGTGTCACATAAGAATCCGGTGAGGAAAGCCGCAGAACCCCTGGATTCCGCACCGTTCCCGGCGACGGGGCGCGACACTGGAGCCACATCGGATGCGAGCGCACCAGCGGCCGGAACGGCCCACGGCGGCGCCGGGGCATCCCTGAGGATCACGGAGGATCCATGGACACGGACTGGATGGAAGTGGGGAAGTGCAAGGACCTGTCGCCGTCCCTCTTCTTCCCGAGCGACGGCGTCGGCGTACAGGAGGCCCAGCGCATCTGCGCCGAGTGCCCGGTCGCCGACCAGTGCCTCGAGTACGCGCTGACCGAGCGCGTCGACCACGGCGTGTGGGGCGGCAAGTCCGAGCGCGAGCGCCGGCGCATCCTGCGCCGTCGCCGGGTCGGGCTGAGCGTCGTCGGCGCCCGCGCCTGACCGGTCGGTGACGCCGGCCGGCGTCGGCGCGGCACCGGCCGAGTGCGTCGTCAACATCAGCGAGGGACGTGACCCCGACGTCGTCGCCGCCGTCGCCGCCGCTGCCGGCGGGCTCCTGCTCGATGTCCACACCGACGCCGAGCACCACCGTTCGGTCCTCACCCTCGCCGGCCCCCTGGTCGACGTCGAGGCCGCCACCCGTGACCTGGCCACCGCCGCGGTCCGGCGCATCGACCTCTCCCGCCACTCCGGGGTCCATCCCCGGCTCGGAGCCGTGGACGTGGTCCCCTTCGTGCCGCTGCGCGACCACCGTGGCGCGGCCACCCGGTGGGAGTCGGTGCGTTCCGCACGCGACGCCTATCGCCCGCTGGTCGGCCGCGTCCCTCGGGGATCCCCTGCTTCCTCTACGGGTCGGAGCGGAGCCTGCCCGAGGTGCGGCGCGGCGCCTTCGCGCGCCTTGGCGCCCGACGTCGGACCGGCAACGCCCCACCCGACGGCCGGGGCGACCGCCGTCGGTGCCCGCGGCGTGCTGATCGCCTACAACGTCTGGATCACCGCCGCCCGGCCCGGTGGACGTCCGACCGGGGAGGTGGTGGCGGCGGCCCGGGCGATCGCCGCCGACCTGCGCCGGCCCGGACTGCGCACGCTGGGGCTCGCGGTCGGTGACGGCGCCCAGGTCAGCTGCAACGTCGTCGACCCCGGCCGCGTGCCGCTGGACGCGGTCTACGACGAGGTCGACCGCGGATGCGCATCCCACGGCTGCACGGTCGTGCGGGGTGAGCTGGTCGGGCTCCTGCCCGACGCCGCGCTCGGCACTCGTGCCCGAGGCCCGAAGGGCCCGAGCTCGGCCTGCGTGCCGAGGACACCATCGAATTCCGCCTGGGATCCCGTCGGGACTGACCGTCGGCGGTCCGGTCCCGGGTATCCCTCCGCCTACGACGCGGCAGCCGCCCGACGCTGCATCGCCCGCTGCCGGCGCAACCGGCGGCGCTCACGTTCCGATAGCCCGCCCCAGATGCCGAACTTCTCCCCGTTCGCCAGCGCGTACTCGAGGCAGTCCTCCCGTACGACGCACCCACGGCACACTTCCTTCGCCTCGCGGGTGGACGCACCCCGCTCGGGAAAGAAGAGGTCGGGGTCGACCCCCATGCAATTCGCCTTGGTCTGCCATGTCCGCTCTTGGGGCCCGTACATCAATGACACCATGTCCATCGCCAGACCTCCCTCCCACTCATCCATGCGGCTTCGCGTGAAGCCGCATAGCACGGATGTAACTACAGGTATGTAATCCTTCCCCATAACCCGGGGAAACGCAAGAAAAACCTGGACGCGTGCCGCGTGGCGTGCCGCGACGGCGCCGCTCGGCGGGCGGGCGCACCGCGCCGCCGTGGCCGACCCGGGTAGGACCGACCCCACGTCCCGGGTCCGGCGGCGGGCGCCGACCGGGCCCCGTTCAGCCCGCCCGTCTCCCCCTGGAGCGCACGGTGGTCTTGTGGTTGAGGAAGTCGACGAGCACGTAGTCACCGAGTTCCCCGGGCGTCGTGGCGAACGTCCGTCCCTTGTTGATCCGCGACAGCTGGTCGACGAAGCCCCACAGGCCCCGGTCGGGATCGAGGAGGAAGGTGTTGATGGTGATCTGCGCCTTGGTGCACCGCAGGACCTCGGCCAGCGTCAGCTCCAGGGTCTCGGGCACCGGCGGGTAGTTGAAGAACACGTCGTAGCCGAGTCCCCCGTCGTAGGGGACGATGTGGGCGGTGGGCTCGCCGTCGGTCACCAGGATGATCTGCTTGGTGCCCTGCTGATGGGCCAGCATCTTGCGGGCCAGGATCAGGCCGTGCTGCAGGTTGGTCCCGTAGACGTAGTCCCAGCGAGACCGTGGGCAGGTCCTCGGGCTCGATCTCCCGTGCCACCTCGGAGAATCCGACCAGCCCGAGGTAGTCGCGGGGGAAGCGCGTGCGTGATCAGCGTGTGCAGCGCCATGGCCATCTTCTTGGCCGGGACGAAGTTGTCGCGCATCGGCATCGACAGCGAGAGGTCGAGCAGGAGCACGGTGGCCGACCGGGTGAGCGCCTCGGTCTCGACGACCTCGAAGTCGTCGGGGTGGAGGCGCACGGGCACCCCGCTGCCGGCACGGCGCACGGCGTTGTGGACCGTGCGCGACAGGTCGAGGTTGAACGGGTCGCCGTACTCGTAGGGCTTCGTCGTCTCCTCGCGGTCGTGGCCGGTGCCGGTCCACGTGGTGGCGTGGTTGCCGACCCGGTCCTTGGTGAGCTGCGAGAACAGGTCGGACAGCGCCTGCTGGCCGATCCGGCGGGTGCCCTTGGCGGTCAGCTCGTAGCGGCCCTCGCGCTGGTCGATGAGCCCCGCCTCCTCGAGCTGCTTGGCCAGCTTGGCCAGACCGGTCGAGGGAGTTGGCGGCGTCCTCACCCAGGCTCCGGCGGACCTTGTCCAGGTCGACCTCGGACAGCGACGCCGGCGAGTTGGCGGCCCGCAGGTAGCCCTCGAGCTCGTCGAGGTCGCGGAGGCGTCCGGCGGCGTCGGTCCCCTCTCCCATGCCCATCGGGTCGTCGCCCCGGAACCGGAAGCGCTGGTCCCACCCCGCGTCCGGAAACGCCTGCTGGAGGTTGCCGGCGAGCCGGTCCACCTGCCAGCGCAGATCCATGTCCTCGAGCAGCGACTCGGCGAGTCCCTGGAGCTGGGCGCGCTGCTCGGGCGACATCGAGTTCCACATCGCCTGGGCCGCCGCCATACGGGCGGCCAGCTGCTCCAGCAGTTCGTCGAGGTCCTTCGGGTCTCCCGGGAAGAGGTCGCCGAACCGCTCCATGAACGACTCGAACGTCGGGTCGAGCGGCTCGCCCGCGTCCCGCTGCTCGATCATCCGGTTGAGGGCGTCGAACGCCTGGCGCATGTGCTCCAGCTGGGCCGGATCGGGGTTGGCCAGCGCCTCGGACATCTGGTCGAAGTAGGTCC
Source organism: uncultured Acidimicrobiales bacterium (assembly GCA_963814655.1). Taxonomy (GTDB): domain Bacteria; phylum Actinomycetota; class Acidimicrobiia; order Acidimicrobiales; family RAAP-2; genus Bog-756. The sequence continues at coordinate 320,348 of CAWFDU010000003.1, forward strand.
TGGCGACCTCCTCGCGCAGGCGCTCCATCAGCTCCTCGAAGTGCTCACGCGCCTCGGAGGAGACGAACTCGTAGTGCTGGAGGGAGCGCACCTGGCCGGCGAGGTCGTTGGGCAGCAGGTCGAGTTCCATCCGGCGCTCGGCCGCCACCTGGTCGGTGACCTCCTGGCGGCGCCGGTCGCCCGAGTCGCGGGCGTCGGACGCCAGGCGTTCGATCCCCAGCCGCTCCTCGCGCAGGACGTCCTGGAGCTCCTCGGCGATCTCGCGGTAGGCGCCGCCGAGGTCACCCTGTTCGAGCAGGTCCTCGCGCTCGGCCCGCAGCTGGTCGAGCAGCTCGCGCAGTCCCTGGACCTGGTCGCCGTCAGGGGTGCGCCATCCCCGGTTGAGCATGCGCTGCAGGGCTTCCTGCAGGTCGCCGTTGGCCAGCAGGTCGTCGGTCAGCTGGGCCAGGACGGCGTCGGCGTCGTCGGCGGCCGACTCCTGGGAGCCGTCCCACCGTCGGTAGTCGTACCGCCAGGTCATCCCCGGCCCCGGTACGTGGCGCGGGGGCCGGCGGCCTCCTTGTTGAGCCGCTTGGTCAGGTGGAGGCCCTCGAGGATGAATCCGGTGGCGCTCGCCACCATCGCCGGATCCTCGGATCCACCGGTCAGCGCCAGCACGGGCGCGGCCAGCGCCGGGACCCGTTCGAGGGTCTCGGCGTACGCGCGTCGACGGCAGGTCGTCGCCGGCGTGCACGACGGTGTCCTCGGTGAAGGCGCCGACCACGGCCTGCGGCTCGGCCAGGTGGACCCGGCGGCGGAACACGAGCAGGACGGCGGCGTTCACGAGCTGCCCCAGGATGACGTCCTCGCGGCCCTCCTCCAGCGACTCGATCTCGACCTTGCCCTGGGTGGACGAGACGAGCGACTGGAGGTCCGAGACCCGGGGGACCGCCTCGACCTCGCCGTTGCGCAGCGCCCGGCGGGTGGCGTTGGCCACCAGCGTCTCGTAGTTGGCGATGGTGAGCCGGACCGACACCCCGGAGCGCTGGTTGAGATGGGGGCTCTGCCGGGCCAGCTGGCTGAGCTCGGCCACGACCTCGGCCATGAACTCCGGGACGAGCACGCGTGGCGCGCCCGTGGCTCCGTCCCCACCGGTGCCGGAACGGCCCGGCAGGTCGGCCTCGGACTCGGCGATACGGAGCTCGGTGGCGGCATCCGGCGGGTAGTGGGTCCGGATCTGGGCCCCGAACCGGTCCTTCAGCGGGGTGATGATCCGTCCGCGGTTGGTGTAGTCCTCCGGGTTGGCCGTGGCCACCAGCACGATGTCGAGCGGCAGGCGCACCCGGTGGCCGCGGATCTGCACGTCGCGCTCCTCCAGCACGTTGAGGAGGCCGACCTGGATCCGCTCGGCCAGGTCGGGAAGCTCGTTGACGGCGAAGATCCCGCGGTTGAGCCGGGGGACGAGCCCGTAGTGGATCGTCAGCTCGTCGGAGAGGTAGCGCCCCTCGGCCACCCGGATGGGGTCGACCTCGCCGATCAGGTCGGCGATGGAGGTGTCGGGGGTGGCCAGCTTCTCCCCGTAGCGGTCGCTGCGGTGCACCCACGAGATCGGGAGGTCCTCCCCCGCCTCGGCCAGCAGGTCCTTGGCGAACCGCGAGATGGGATGGAACGGGTCGTCGTTGATCTCCGAGTGGGCGACGACGGGCAGCCACTCGTCCAGCAGGCCCACGAGGGAGCGGATGATCCGGGTCTTGGCCTGGCCGCGCTCCCCCAGGAGGATGACGTCGTGCCCGGCGAGGACGGCGTTCTCGAGTTGCGGGAGGACCGTGTCCTCGAAGCCGAGCACGCCGGTGACCAGCGGCTCGCCGGCGGCGATCCGGGCGGAGGCGTTGCGGCGGATCTCGTCGGCCACCGGCATCGGGGTCCAGCCGGCCTGGCGGAGCTGGCCGAGCGTGGTGATGTCGGGCGGCGGCGTGAGCCGCGTGGTCAGGTCGACCCGGGTGCCGGTGTCGTCGGGGCGGTGGGCGTGCTCCGGGGAGGTCATGCGCCCGAGCCTACGCGGGGCGTCGACGTCGTGGCGCGGCGGCCGTGCGCCGGGCCTCCCGGCCCCTCCGCCCGCGGGTTTCGCACCGCGCCCCCAGGGATGGAATGATGAGGGCCTGCCAGCGCGGCGGGCCTCTGGGCCTGCGCGCGTCAGGGCGCCCGGCGCCCCGTGCTTCACGGCCCCGAACGGCCGCATAACTTGGCCGTGCACGGCCTGATGAGGGAGATGAGCTTTGACCACGTTGGAGGACGCATCAGCAAGTCCGGCGGTCACCCCGGTCGTCCTGGGCGGGGCCGGCGGAGGTCCGGACGTCGCCACCCTGCGGACCGACCGCTACTGGGTCCAGCCCGTCGTCACCTTCGTCGTGCTGACCTCGTTCGTGGCCTACGCCAGCTGGGCCGCCTTCGTGAACAAGAACTACTACGTGGGGGCCTCGTTCAACCGGGACCTCATCTCGCCGTTCTACTCCCCGTGTCTGACGGCCAGCTGCGTGCCCGGCGCCGCCCACACCCCCACCATCCCGTGGTGGGAGATCTCGCCGGCGCTGCTCATCCTGATCTTCCCGCTGGGCTTCCGGATGACGTGCTACTACTACCGAAAGGCCTACTACCGGTCGTTCTGGCTGGCCCCGCCGGCCTGCGCGGTGTCCGACGGCCACGGCTCGTACACCGGTGAGTCGAGGTTCCCGCTGCTCCTGCAGAACGCCCACCGGTACTTCTTCTACTTCGGCGTCGTGTTCAACGTGATCCTCACCTACGACGCCGTCCTGGCCTTCCGCCAGGGCAGCGGCTCGGGCGTCAGCGTCGGGACCGCCGTCCTCTGCGTCAACGCCGTCCTGCTGTGGCTGTACTCACTCAGCTGCCACGCCTGTCGGCACCTCTGCGGCGGTGGGGTGAAGCAGTTCTCCCGGGCGCCGGTCCGGCACCGGATCTGGAAGGCGCTCACCCCGCTCAACGGCAAGCACATGCTCTTCGCCTGGATGAGCCTGGTCTTCGTCGCACTCACCGACCTGTACGTGCGCCTGGTGGCCAGCGGGGCCATCCACGACGCCGGCTTCCACTTCTAAAGGCGACGAGGACATGACCGACTACGAGAGCCACGAATTCGACGTCATCATCATCGGGGCCGGCGGTGCCGGCCTGCGGGCCGCCGTCGAGGCCCAGTCCATGGGGCTTGCGCACCGCGGTGGTGTGCAAGTCCCTGCTCGGCAAGGCCCACACCGTCATGGCCGAGGGCGGCATGGCCGCCGCCATGGGCAACGTGTACCCCGAGGACAACTGGAAGGTGCACTTCCGCGACACCATGCGGGGCGGCAAGCTGCTCAACAACTGGCGCATGGCCCAGCTGCACGCGCAGGAGGCCCCGGACCGGGTGCGCGAGCTCGAGGCGTGGGGTGCGCTCTTCGACCGCACCGCCGACGGTCTCATCCTCCAGCGCGACTTCGGCGGCCACCGCTACGCCCGCCTGGCCCACGTGGGTGACCGCACCGGTCTCGAGCTCATCCGCACCATGCAGCAGAAGGCGGTGGCCGACGGCATGGAGGTCTTCATGGAGCTCAAGGTGCTCCGCCTCCTGCACGATGCCGACGGCGCCGTGTCCGGCATCGTGGGCTACTGGCGTCCGACCGGGGGTTTCGTGGTCATCAAGGCCAAGGCCGTCGTCCTCGCCACCGGGGGCGTCGGCAAGAGCTGGATGTACACGTCGAACTCCTGGGAGTCCACGGGCGACGGCCACGCCATGGCCCTGTGGGCCGGCGCCGATCTCATCGACATGGAGTGCGTGCAGTTCCACCCGACCGGCATGGTGTGGCCGCTGTCGGTGCGCGGCATCCTCGTGACCGAGGGCGTGCGCGGCGACGGCGGCGTGCTCCGCAACTCGGAGGGCTCCCGCTTCATGTTCGACTACGTGCCCGACATGTTCCGGGCCGAGACGGCGGACTCCGAGGAGGAGGCCGACCGGTGGTACGACGACCACACGGCCGGCCGCCGGCCGCCTGAGCTGCTCCCCCGCGACGAGGTCGCCCGGTCCATCAACTCCGAGGTCAAGGCCGGCCGCGGCAGCCCCCACGGCGGCGTCTTCCTCGACATCGCCAGCCGACGCACCGCGGAGGACATCCGGCGGCGGCTGCCGTCGATGTACCACCAGTTCAAGGAACTGGCCGGCGTCGACATCACGGCCGAGGCCATGGAGGTGGGTCCGACCTGCCACTACATCATGGGCGGCGTCCGGGTCGACGCCGACTCCACGGCGGCCACGGTCCCCGGCCTGTTCGCGGCGGGCGAGGTGGCCGGCGGCATGCACGGGGCGAACCGGCTCGGTGGCAACTCCCTGTCCGACCTCCTGGTGTTCGGACGCCGGGCCGGCATCGGCGCCGGCGAATTCGCCCAGGGGCGCACCGGGTCGTTCACCGTGGACGAAGGGGAGGTCCAGGAGGCGATCGACGCCGCCGTCGCCCCGTTCGGACGCGAGGACGGCGAGAACCCGTACGAGATCCAGCAGGCCCTCCAGGAGACCATGCAGAGTCTGGTCGGGATCATCCGGACCGGATCCGAGCTCGAGGAGGCCCTCGGCCAGATCGAGGCGCTCGAGGAGCGGGCCGGCAACATCGCAGTCGCCGGGGGCACCACGTACAACCCGGGGTGGAACCTCACGACCGACCTCCCGTCGATGCTCACCGTGTCCAAGTGCACGGCCATGGGCGCGCTGAACCGCAAGGAGAGCCGCGGCGGCCAGACCCGGGACGACTTCCCGACCGCCGACCCCGAGATGGCCAAGGTCAATTTCGTCGAGCGCATCACGGACCCGGCGGGCGCCCCGCGTGGCGTCGGCGGCACGCCGTCGGTGCGGTCGATCACCAGCCAGCCCGAGCCGGTCCCGGTGATGCCGGACGAGCTGCGGGCCCTACTCGAGGAGGCGCACTGATGGCCGAGGAGATCATCCGCAGCGACCAGAGCGGCGAGGTCACCATGCGCGTCTGGCGCGGGGACGACACCGGGGGTGAGTTCGCCGAGTACGTGATGCCCGCCCAGGAGGGCGAGGTCGTCCTCGACGTCATCCACCGGGTCCAGGCCACCGAGGCGCCCGACCTGGCGTGCCGGTGGAACTGCAAGGCCGGCAAGTGCGGATCGTGCTCCGCCGAGATCAACGGCAGGCCGTCGCTCATGTGCATGACCCGCATGGACACCCTGCCTCCGGGTGAGACGGTGACCGTGGCGCCCATGCGCGCGTTCCCGGTCATCCGCGACCTCGTGACCGACGTCTCCTACAACTACGAGGTCGCCAAACGGGTCCCGCCCCTCAGCGCACGGCCCAAGACGGAGGACGAGGAGGAGGCCGGCGGGTACCGCATGGCCCAGATCGACGTCGAGCGGAGCCAGGAGTTCCGCAAGTGCATCGAGTGCTTCCTGTGCCAGGACGTGTGTCACGTGGTCCGCGACCACGAGGAGAACAAGACGGCTTACGCCGGTCCCCGGTTCTTCATCCGGTCGGCCGAGCTCGAGATGCACCCGCTCGACACCAACGACCGACGGCAGCTGCTCCAGGAGGAGCAGGGGCTCGGCAAGTGCAACATCACCAAGTGCTGCACCGAGGTGTGCCCGGAGCACATCCACATCACCGACAACGCCATCATCCCGCTCAAGGAGCGCGTCGTCGACGCCAAGTACGACCCGGTGGCGTGGCTCGGACGCAAGATCCGCAAGCGCACCAAGCGCACCGCCGAGGAGGCGGCCGCCGAGGCTCCGGCCGCGGGCCCGGCCGCGGTCCTTCCCCCGGGCGGCGTGCACGGTGTCCCGCAGCCGAACGAGGACGACGCGTCGGCGACCATCCCGGTGGCCGATGCCCCGGTGGCCGATGCCCCGGTGGTCGATGCCCCGGTGGTCGATGCCCCGGTGGCCGATGCCCCAGTGGCCGAAGCGGACGCGCCGGAGTCCGGCGACTCCCCCGGGTGATCAGGGGTCCAGAGGGCCGCACGTGCCCCGCTTCCTGACCGGCGACTGGGTCGACGCCTTCAACGCCGCGCTCGCCGGCGTGCGTCTGCCGGACCCCGGACCGGACGCCGGGCTGGCTGCCGCCGACGGTCGGTTCACCGTGGCCCAGGAGGTCCGGGGTGCTCCGGGAGGGGACGTACGGCTGATCCTGCGGGCGACGGACGGTGCGCTCTCGCTGGAACTGGGCCCTCTGGGGTCCGCAGCCGGCGCGGCGGACGCCGGCACGGAGGCCGACGTGACGATCGCCCTCGACTACGACGATGCCGTGGCCCTGGCCACCGGCGCACTCGTACCGGCCGAAGCACTGGGCGCCGGCCGTATCAGGGTCCGCGGCGACCTCTCGGTGCTGGCCGCGGGCCAGGAGCTCCTGGCCGCCGCCCGGGACCACACCGCCGACCTCGACGCCGACACCACCTTCTGAGCTGACCGGCGGTGCCGCACCGCCCGCCGGCCCGTTCCGGTGCGTCCGGTCCCCGGTCGGCCGGTGTAGACAGGGGGCCGGCCCGCCGACGGGGAGACGCACGTGGACATCCTGAGCAGCCGCATCCTCCTCCGCCCCGCAGACCTCGGGCGCACGCTCTCCTTCTACCGTGACGACCTGGGGTTGGCCGTTGCCCGCGAGTTCGGCGAGGGCGACCACCGGGGGGTCGTGTTCTTTGCCGGTGGCGGGTACATCGAGGTGTCGGGCACCGGCCCGGAGACGGGCCGTGCCGGAGTGGGCGTGTGGCTGCAGGTCCGCTCGATGGACGCGACGGTGGCCGACCTGGCCTCACGCCGCGTCGCGCTCGACCCGCCCGCCGGCGCTCGAGCCGTGGGGACTCGTCGAGGCCTGGATCGACGACCCTGACGGGGTGCGCATCCACCTGGTGGAGGTGCCGGAAGGGCACCCCCTTCGTCGCGACACCCGTGACTCCGCCGCGTCGGCGGGGTAGGTTCGGACCATGGCGGACGGGTACCGGGTGGAGCGGATCGACCACGTGCAGCTGGCGATGCCGGCGGGTGCGGAGGATCGGGCGACGGCATTCTACGAGGGCGTGCTCGGCATTCCCCGGGTGCCCAAACCTCCCGAGCTCGAGGCCCGGGGCGGGTGCTGGTTCGAACGGGAGGGCCTCCGGGTCCACCTGGGCGTCGAGGACGACTTCCGACCCGCCCGCAAGGCCCATCCCGCACTGGCCGTCGACGACCTCGACGGGCTCCGCTCGGCGCTCGAAGCCGCCGGGCACGCGGTCCGATGCACCGAGGACGTCCCCGGCATGCCCCAGTGGTACGTGGACGACCCCTTCGGCAACCGCGTCGAACTCGTCCCGGCCTGAACGGGGACTCCACGTGATGCGGGACCGCGTCAGCACCGTCACCGACGTCTTCGCGTCGGCCTTCCGCAATCCGGAGCTGCGCAACGTGGGCTTCGCCTACGCGCTGTTCGTCACCGCCGAGTTCGGGATCTGGATCGCCCTGCTGGTCTGGGCCTACGCCCGGGGCGGGGCGTCGGCCGAACTCCTGATCATCCTGGTGCAGCTGCTCCCGTGCGTGGTCCTGGCCCCGCTCATCGGCGCCTCCGCCGACCGGTGGGACCCGGCGTGGGTGCTGGTCGCGGGCTACGCCACGCAGGTGGTGACCTTCGGCGCCGTGGCCGTGGCCATCGGGGCCGGGGCACCCGACCTCGTCGTCTACGCGTTGGCCCCGCTGACCACGCTGGCGATCTGCATGACCCGTCCGCCCCAGTCGGCCCTGCTGCCCTCCGTGGTGCGGACGGCCGACGAGCTCACCGCGGCCAACGTCATGACCGGTTGGACCGAGGGGGGCGCGGCACTGGCCGGACCGGCGTTGGCCGGCATCCTGCTGACGTGGGAGGGGACGGCGGCCGCCGTGGCCGCCATGGCCGTCCTCGACCTGCTCGCACTGGTGCTGGCGATGCGGGTGGCCCGGACCGTCGGCCGTGGGGCGCCGCCCGACCGGAGCGCACACGGGGAGGCGGAACCGGAGCCGGTCCTGCGGGGGATGCGGGCCAACCTGGCATCCACGCTGCTCGACCGGGGGACCCGGATGCTCCTGATCCTCACCACCTTCTTCTACGTGCTGACGGGCGCGCTCGACTACCTCTGCGTCGTGCTGGCCCTCGGCATCCTCCACCTCGGTCCCGGTGGCGCCGGCTACCTGAACGCCGCCATCGGGACCGGCGAGCTCGTGGCCGGGTTCGCCACCGCCTTCCTCGTGGGACGGCATCCACTGGCCCGCACCCTGATGTTCGCCCTCCTCGGCGCGGTGGGGGCGCTGGCCCTGGTGGCGGGCGTGCCCCGCGCCGGACCGGCGCTGGCCCTGTTCGTCCTGGTCGGCCTGTCCATGGCCGTCTACAACGCCACCGGGAAGACCCTGATGCAGCGGGCCTCCCCGCCGGACGCCATCGCCGGGGCGTTCTCGGTCCTCGAGTCGTTGATGAACCTGGGTCTCGCCCTCGGCTCCGTGCTGGTCTACGTCGGCTACCGGGCGGCGGGCCCGCCGCGCCGCCCTCGTCACCCCGGCGGTGGCCGCCCTCGTCCTGATCGCCCTGCTGTGGAAGCGGATCCACGAGGTCGACGCCTCCGCCGACGTACCCCAGGTGGAGATCCGGCTGCTCCGCTCCCTGCGGATCTTCGCCCCGCTGCCGGCCGCGTCGCTCGAGGCCGTGGCGCGCGAGCTCGAGCCGGTGCGGGTGGCCGCCGGGACCAGGGTCATCAGCGAGGGTGACCCCGGCGACCGGTACTACGCGGTCGGCGACGGCGAACTCGACGTGTCCCGGGACGGCGTCCCCGTCGCCCGGATCGGACGTGGCGAAGGATTCGGCGAGATCGCCCTGATCCGCGACGTGCCCCGCACCGCCTCGGTCACCGCCGTGACCGACACCCTGCTCTACGGGCTCGACGGCGACCTGTTCGTGGAGACCGTCACCGGGAACGCCGGGGCCGGCCGGGCCGTGGGCCAGGTCGTCGACGGACTCCTCGGCGACGACGGGCCGCGGCCGCCGGGCTGAGGCGCCCGACGGCTCCACCCGTCAGGAGGGGTCCCGCTCGACCTCGGACCGGATCGCCTCCAGGGTCGCCCGCATGCCGTCGCGGTTGGTCCGACCCCGGGCCCACCCGAGCAGCGCCCAGTAGATGCGCAGGGGCAGCGTGTCGGCCAGCCGGAACGACTCGGTCACGTCCGCGCCACCTTCGGCCGCGTCGATCCGGTAGGTCCAGGTGTTGAGGGGCTTGCCGCCCTGGACCACGTCGAACCCGAACTCAATGCCGGGCACGCACGTGCTGACCACGCAGGTGGTCCAGTAGGTCGGCCCGCGTCCGTTCCGCTTCACGTGTCCCCGGAACTTGGCCCCCACGGCCGGGCCGGTGGCGCCGTCCAGCCACTCGGCCTCGAACGTCTCGGGGCTGTAGCTGCCGATGCGGGTGACGTCGCTCACCAGGTCCCAGATCTCGGCCGGTGCGGCCTGCATGTGGACGGTGACGGAGTCGTGCATGGTGCCACCCTACGTGTGCGCCCCGCCGGACGCATCGCGGTCAGGGCAGGAGGTCGGCGACGTCCTCGCGCTCGCCCACGAGCTCCTCGGTGGTGATCCGGATCCGCTCGGTGGCGAACTCGTCGTGGGTCAGACCCTCGACCACGGTCCACCCCCCGGCTCCGTTGGCCTGGACGGGGAACCCGAACTGGAGGCCCTGGGGCACCCCGTACTCGCCGTTGGACACGACGGCCAGCGACGTCCAGTCGCCGGCGGCGGTGCCGTGGTGGATGGCGGCGACCGAGTCGATGGCGGCGTTGGCGGCCGATGCGGCCGAGGACAGGCCCCGGGCATCGATGACGGCGGCACCGCGCTTCTGGACGGTGGTCAGGAAGTCGCCCTGGAGCCAGGCGTCGTCGCCGATGACCTCCGCCGCCGGTTTGCCGTCGATGCGGGCGTTGGCGTAGTCGGGGAACTGGGTCGCCGAGTGGTTGCCCCACACGGCGAGGTTGGAGACCGAGGCCACGGGCACGCCGGCCTTCTGGGCCAGCTGGGTCTTCGCCCGGTTCTCGTCGAGGCGGGTCATGGCGAACCACCGGTCGGCCGGCACCTCGGGAGCGTTCGACCGGGCGATGAGGCAGTTGGTGTTGCACGGGTTGCCGACCACCAGGACGCGCACGTCGGTGGCCGCGTTGTTGGCGATCGCCTGGCCCTGGGGGCCGAAGATGCCGCCGTTCACGGTCAGGAGGTCACCCCGTTCCATGCCGGCCTTGCGCGGGATCGAGCCGACCAGCAGGGCCCAGGAGGTCCCGTCGAAGGCGGTGTCGAGGTCGGTGGTGGTCACGATGTCGCTGACCAGGGGGAACGCGCAGTCGTCGATCTCCATGACCACGCCGTCGAGGGCCTTCATGCCGGGCTCGATCTCGAGCAGGCGCAGGACCACGGGCTGGTCCGGACCGAACAGGGCACCCGAGGCGATGCGGAAGAGGAGGGCGTAGCCGATCTGGCCGGCGGCGCCCGTGACGGTCACGTGGATGGGGGGGTTGGCTGCCATGGGGGCAGGCTAATCCGCCCGTCGCGGGGCGGTCGAACCCGGGATCGCCGGACCCGCGACGGCCGGCTCGACCGGCGCTCGGACCGGGGACGCCGATCATCGCCTCCGGGTGGCGGCCTCCGCCTCGGCCCGCAGCGCGCGCTCGAGGCGGGGCTCGACCGGCGGCAGGGCCGGGGCGTCGAGGGGGAGCTCGATGCGCAGTTCGGGCCCGTCCCGGGCCACCACGCGGGCGCCGCGGTGGAGGAGCAGCGACGTCATCGGACCGTTTTCGGCCAGGACGTTGGCCATGAAGGTGGCGATGCCGTCCACGGAGGCCGACACCCGCAGGGCGTCGAGCTGGAGCCGACCCAGCCCCTTCCCCTGGTAGGCGTCGGCCACGATGAAGGCCACCTCGGCGACCCGGGGGTCGTCCGGTGCCCGCACGAACCGGGCGAGACCGGCCACCGGCGTGCCCGGCGCATCGAGGTCCTCGGCGAGCCACACCGCGTGACGGCGGTGGTCGGCCCAGGTCAGTGCGTGGACCCGCTCGTCGGTCAGCCGGTAGCCGCCGGACAGGAACCGGAAGTAGCGGGTGTCGGCCGAACACCGCTCGAATCCGTCGAGGATGGCGGGGCCGTCGTCGTGGGCGGCCACCCGCAGGAGGACCCGGGTCCCGTCCCCGAGCGGAGCCACCGCCCGGTCGTCACCGGTCCCGGGTACCGCCGGCGTGGGTGCCACCCCCGCAGTGTACGGCCGCCGCCCGCGGGGCCCGGTCGTCAGCCGGCGGCACCCACCAGGCCGGCACCGGCCAGACCGCGGCGGGGCGCCACGATGCCGTCGATGATCCCGTAGGCCACCGCCTCCTCGGGGTCCATGAAGTAGTCGCGGTCGATGTCCGCCGCCACCTGTTCGACCGTGCGCCCGCTGTGGTGGGCGATGATCTCGGCCATGCGTCGGGTGAGGGCGAGGACCTCGCGGAGCTGGATCTCCATGTCGCTCGGGCGCGCCGCGGGTGCCCGCGGACCCCTGGTGGATCATGATCCTGGCGTTGGGCAGGGCGAAGCGCTTCCCGGGCGACCCGCCGGCGAGCACCATCGCCGCCGCGGACATCCCCATGCCCACGCAGATGGTCGAGACGTCGGGCCGCACGTGCTGGATCACGTCGTAGATGGCCATCCCGGCGTAGGCCATCCCCCCCGGCGAGTTGATGTACAGCGAGATGTCCTTGTCGGGGTCCTGTGCCTCGAGGTACAACATCTGCGAGATGATCACGTTGGCGATCTGGTCGTCGACCTCCTGGCCGAGGAAGACGATGCGCTCCCGGAGGAGGAGCGAGAAGATGTCGAAGGCGCGTTCGCCACGGGACGACTCCTCGAGCACCGTGGGGACGAGGGTCGGGCGCAGGGTCATCGTGCCTCCTGTCGGTGCTCCACCGGGAGGTCCGGCGGTGCCGTCTCCCCCACGCTATATCAATGATGAGATATTATGGACGCGATGGCCTGCGGGCCCATCGGAGGGCGATGACGAACCGACCACACCACGAGCCGCTGTTCCCGGGCTTCCGCGAGCTGTCCGAGCGCCGCCGTGCGCTGAGCGACGAGCTGGTGGAGCGCCGGCGCTCGCTCGGCCTCTCCCAGACCGAGGTCGCGGCGCGCATGGGGACGTCGCAGTCGGCGGTGGCCCGGCTCGAGACCGGGACCACCGACGTCCTCCTCTCCACCGTCGACCGGTACGCCTCGGCGCTCGGCGGACGGCTGGAGTGGTCGCTGCGCGAGTCGACCGGCCCCTCCGGGGAGCCACGGTGACCGTGCCCGGGTGGACCCCATCTCCGGTCGGCGACCCGGTCGGGCCGATCGGGCCGCTGGAGCCGCCCGGGTCGCCGCACCCGCTCGAGTGGATGCGGCGCCAGCAGTTCGACCGGCGGGTCGTCGTGCTGTCGGGCACCCTCGACGACCGGATGGCCACCGAGGTGGCGGCCGAGCTGATGACGCTCGACGCCACCGGCGACGACCCGGTCGAGCTGCAGATCGACAGCGCCGACGGATCGGTGGACGCGGCACTGGCACTCATGGACGTCATCGACCTGATGGGCGTACCGGTGCACGCCTGGTGCACGGGACGCGCCGGTGGGCCCGTGGTCGGCGTGCTGGCCGTGTGCGACAAGCGGACCGCGTCACCGCACGCGCGGCTCCAGCTGGCCGAGCCGCGCGTGGAGTTCGACGGGGACGCGCGGTCCGTGGGCCATCGGGCGAACGAGCACCTGCGACGGTGGCGCGCGTTCTGCGCCCGCCTGGCCGAGGCCGCCGGCCGGACCGTCGAGGCCGTGTCCGACGACGCCGCCCGGGGCCGGTACCTGTCGGCCGACGAGGCCGTCGGCTACGGGATCCTCGACGAGGTGGCCGGCGCCGACATCACCCGGCTGCCCGGGGCCCGGATCGGCTTCCGCCCACGCTGACCGGTCCGCGGGCGCGCCCGGCGTCAGCCCCTGGCCAGGCCCAGCGCCGAGTAGATCTCGCGGGTCGCGCTCGAGCGGTTGAGCGTGTAGAAGTGCAGGCCGGGCACACCCGCCTCGAGGAGCTCCCGGCACAGCTCGATGGCGCACGCCACCCCCTCGCGGCGCACGGCCTCGGCACCGCCCTCGGCATCGGCCGCCTCGAGGCGCTCGACCATCCATGGCGGGACGGCCGCACCCATGCGGGCCATGCCGGGTACGGAGCGCAGCCGCTCGACGGGCATGATGCCCGGCAGCACCGGCTTGGTCACGCCCCGGGCAGCCAGGTCGGCCACGAGGGAGGTGTACTCGTGGGCCTCGAAGAAGAACTGGGTGACGGCGAAGTCGGCCAGGGCGAGCTTGGCGGCCAGGTGGTCACGGTCCGAGGTCAGGTCGGCCGATCTCGGATGGCCGAGGGGATGGGCGGCCACGCCGATGGAGAAGCCGCCGATGGCCCGGGCCAGGTCGACCAGGTCCGAGGCGTGGGCCAGCTCGCCGACGGCGGCGTCGGGCCTGGTCGGAGGGTCGCCGCCCAGGGCCATCAGGTTCTCGACCCCGGCCCGGCGCAGCTCGACCAGGATCTCGGCGAGCTCTAGGCGGGTGTGGGCCACGCAGATCAGGTGGGCCATCGGGACCAGGTTGGTCGTGCGCAGCATGCCCGTGACCAGGTCCACCGTGCGCCGGCGCGACTCGGCACCCCCGCGGTAGGTGACCGAGACGAACGACGGTCCGAGGGGCTCGAGGTCGCGCAGCGTGGCGACCAGCGTGGCCTGCTCGGCGTCGTTCTTCGGGGGGAAGAACTCGAACGAGTAGGTCATGCCCTTCTCGAGGAGGTCGGCGATGCGGGTCACGGTCCGAACAGACTACTGCCGCACGCCGACCCGGCACGAGGGCCCGTGCGGGGCGCGGGACCCGTCGGCTCCGGTCAGCGCCGATCGCCGGGCGGGGCCACGTGGGCCTGCAGACGGGCCAGCGCCCCCTGCAGTTCGGCGTCGCGGTCCCGTCGGGCCTGGTCGGCCTGGGCGAGTTGCTCGCCGGTCGGGGCGCCGGCGCCGTGGCGCAGCAACCGGTCGGCCTCGATGGCGAAGGCCAGACCCCGCAGCGCCCCGGCCGCGGTGGTGGCCGAGCCGCCCGCCGCCGGGTCGGGGGCGGTGGAGCCCGCGTGGTCGAGCGCCGTCGCCGCCTTCTCCACCTGGACGGCGACCGAACCACGCAGCTCCGCGTCCTCGGCCGTGGCCGACGGCGACAGCAGCGCCTCGCGGGCGAGCCGGGCGTCGCTGAGCGCGGGCAGCGCCCGGCGGCGCCAGGCGTCGGTGGCCGCCTTCCGGTTCCGGGTCACGAGGAGCACGATCACGACGATGATGGCCAGGACCAGCACGACCACCAGGGCGATCAAGCCCCACGCGGTGCCCGACGACTTCGTCGTGGCGGGCACCGTCGTGGTGGTGGTGGACGGGTGGGTCGTGGTGGTGGTCGACGTGGTGGTGGTCGGGAGGGTCGTCGTGGTGGACGTCGACGACGTGGTGGTGGTGGTCGCCGGCAGCGTCGAGGTCGTCGCCGGGACCGACGTCGTCGTCTCCGGCACGGTCGTCGTGGTGTCGACGAGGACGGCGGCGGTCGGGGAGGGTGCGGCCTGGGCCGGTGCCGCCGGACCGAGCAGGCAGGCGGCGGTGGCGGCGGCGCCCGCCGCCGCCAGGCCGAGGCGGATCAGGGGTCGGCGGTCCCGGTGTGCTGCGGTCATGTGCCCGACCGGCCGTAGTCGTCCTCGAGGCGGACGATGTCGTCCTCCCCGAAGTACTCACCGTGCTGGACCTCCACGAACACCACGGGGGCGTCGGTGGCGTTCTCGATCCGGTGGTCCGTGCCCACCGGGATGTCGACCGCCTCACCGGCGGTCACCTGGCGGCGGGCGCCGTCGACCGTGACCACCGCGGTCCCGTGGACGATGAACCAGTGCTCCGACCGTCGGGCGTGGCGCTGGTAGCTGAGGCGCTTGCCCGGCAGGACCTCGATGCGCTTGACCTTGAAGGTGGGGTCGTCGTCGAGCACGGTGTACGTGCCCCACGGGCGCCGGTCGGTCTCCTGGCCGAGCGCGTTGCGGGTGACCTCGCTCATGCCGAGCGCTCCGCGGCCCGCACGGCGTTGCGCAGCAGCATGGCCCGGGTCATCGGTCCCACCCCGCCGATCCGCGGGGTGATCCACCCGGCGACCTCGGCCACACCTTCGTCGACGTCGGACAAGAGCTTCTTCCCCTCCCACGAGGTGCCAGCGCCCACCACGGCGGCACCGGGCTTGATCATGTCGGCCGTCACCAGCCCGGCCCGTCCGGCCGCGGCCACCACCACGTCACCCTGGCGCACCAGACCGGACAGGTCGTCGACGCCGGTGTGGACGACGGTGACGGCTGCGTTGCACCCCGGGCGCTTCATGGCCAGCAGGAGGGCCAGGGGCCGGCCGATGGTGAGACCCCGGCCGATGACCACCACGTGCTTGCCCTCGACCGGAACGTCGTTGGCGTGGAGGAGCTCGACGATGCCGGCCGGCGTGCACGGCAGCGGGCCGTTGGCCCCCATGACCAGCCGGCCCAGATTGACCGGGTGGAGCCCGTCCACGTCCTTGTCCGGATCCACGGCGAGCAGCGTCCGCTCCTCGTCGAGGCCGCCGGGCAGCGGTAGCTGGACCAGGTAGGCGTGGATGGCCGGATCGGCGTTGAACCGGGCCACCACGGCGTCCAGCGCGTCCTGGGTCACGTCGGCCGGCAGGTGCTCGTGGGCGGACGCGATGCCGACCTCGGCGCAGTCGGCGTGCTTCATGGCCACGTAGCGGGCACTCGGGCCGTCGTCACCCACCAGGATGGTGCCCAGGCCGACGGTGATCCCCGCACCGCGGAGCCGGGCGACCCGGTCGGTCACCTCGGCGCGCACCCGCGGCGGCGAGCAGCTCGCCGTCCAGCAGGATCGCCGTCATCGTGTCTCCCTCACCGCTGATCCCTCGTCCCACGTCGTGTCGGCGGCCCGTGCCCGGCTCCCGGCGGCCGGCCGGGGTGGCGCCGGATCCCGGTCAGTGCCGGAAATGGCGCTCGCCACCCGCCATGACCATAGCGATCCCGGCCTCGTCGGCAGCGGCAATCACCTCGTCGTCCCGGATCGACCCGCCCGGCTGCACGACGGCGGCGACGCCGGCGTCGGCCAGGACGAGCAGTCCGTCCGGAAAGGGGAAGAAGGCGTCCGAGGCGGCCGCCCCTCCCCGGGCGCGCTCCCCCGCCTTCTCCACGGCGATCTGCGCCGCCACCACCCGCGACTGCTGGCCGGCGCCCACGCCCACGGCCTGGGCCCCGGTGACCACGGCGATGGCGTTCGAGGTCGTCCGGGCGCAGACCTTCCACGCGATCCGGAGGTCCCGCCACTCGTCGTCGGTCGGTCGGCGCTCCGTGACCACCTGCCACGTCGACGGGTCCGCCAGGAAGCGGTCGGCGTCCTGGACCAGCACGGTGGCGCCCAGGAACCGGTACTGGCGGACCAGCGGCTCGGGCACCGGGGCCGACAGGAGCCGGGTCGCCTTGCGCTTGGACGACAGGAGGGCCATGGCGTCGTCGTCGTAGGCGGGGGCGATGATCACGTCGGCCTGGGGGCCGGCGGCGATCGCCCCGGCCACCGCCCCGGTCACCCGTCCACCGATGGCCACGATCCCGCCGAAGGCCGACTGCGGATCGCACTCGAGGGCCCGCTCGTAGGCTCCGACGAGCTCGGGGTCGAGGGCGGCTCCGCACGGGTTGGCGTGCTTGATGATGGCGACCGCCTGATCGGCCGGACCTGAGGGCAGTTCGTGGACGAGGCGCCAGGCGGCGTCGGCGTCGAACACGTTGAGGTACGACAGCTCCTTGCCTCCGTGCTGGACGACCCCGTCCCACCACGAGCGCTGTCCCGCCACCCGGTAGCGGGCGCCGTGCTGGTGGGGGTTCTCGCCGTAGCGGAGCGAGCCGGCACGCTCCAGCGTCAGATGGATCGACTCGGGCAGCAGGGTGGCCAGCGCCAGGTCCGAGGACCCGGCCGCCTCCTCCTCGGCCAGCTCCTCCTGCTCCCGTTCGTCGAGCCACGCCACGATGGCGGCGTCGTAGCCGGCGGTGTGGGCGAAGGCCTGCCGGGCGAGTCGCCGCCGGGTGGCGGGCGAGATCGACCCGTCGGTGCGCAGCTCCTCGAGCAACGGGCCGTACTCGGCGGGATCGACGACGACGGCGACGTGGTCGTGGTTCTTCGCCGCGGCCCGCACCATGGTCGGGCCGCCCACGTCGATCAGTTCGATCGACGGGTCCGAGGTGAACGGATAGAGGTTGCACACCACCAGGTCGATCAGCCCGATGCCCAGACGTTCCAGTGCGTCCAGGTGTTCGGGCTTCGAGCGGTCGGCCAGGATCCCCCCGTGGATCACCGGGTGCAGGGTCTTGACCCGGCCCCCGAGCATCTCGGGGGCGCCGGTGAGCTCGGCCACCTCGACGTGGTCGATGCCGGCCGCCGTCAGTGCGGCGGACGTCCCGCCGCTCGACACGAGCTCCCATCCCAGTGCGGCGAGGCCGCGGGCCAGGTCCTCGATCCCGGTCTTGTCGTACACGGACAGCAGTGCCTTCATGGGGTGGTCTCCTCCGGTGCATGGGTCGTCGTCGGCGCCGCCCCCCGCCCCACGGCCCGCGGTGCCAGGTCGTCGACGAAGGTGCGGATGGTGGCGGGGTAGAGCGTCCGCTCCACGGACTTGATGCGTTCGTGCAGGGTGGCCTCGGTGTCCCCCGGTAGGACGGCCACGATGGCCTGGGCCAGGATCGGCCCGGTGTCCATCTCCAGGTGGGCCACGTGCACGGTGGTACCGGTCTCGGACACCCCGGCGGCCAGGGCGTCGCGGACGGCGTGCCACCCGGGGAACGCCGGCAGCAGCGCCGGGTGGGTGTTCAGGATCCGCCCCGGGAAGGCGTCGTGCACCGGCTGGGCCAGCACGGTGCCGTACCCGGCCATGACCACGACGTCGACGCCCGCCGACACCAGGATCCCGGTGACGGCCAGGGTGTAGGCCTCGCGGTCGAAGCCGGTGCCGAAGCCCCCGAAGTCGGCACGGTCGACCAGGGCGGTGGGGATCCCGGCGGCGGCGGCCACCTCGAGGGCGCGGCAGGCACGGTCGGCGGCCACCACCCGGACCGGGAGGTCGGTGTCCAGGATCGCCTCCAGGATGGTCCCGCTCCCGGAGACCAGCACGCCGATCCGGACCGGTGGCGGCATGCCGTCGGGTGTCGTTCCGGGGTCCACGGCCGCACGCTACCAGCGCCTCCGGCGCCCGGGACCGGCCACGGACCGTCCCCGGGACGCGACCGGCCGCCCGTCGCGGAGCAGCGGGCGGCGCAGTCGCCGGTATCCGTCCGGGGGACGGGACGAGGTGCTCCGGGTGATGTCGCCCCTCGGCCTGCCCACCGAGCGGGGCGTGACATCACCCGGACCCCCCTGCCCTGGGGTACTGCCCCTCGTCGAGGGTTCCATCGGCCGGAGCGCACCTGAACCGAAGCCCCGGTCGCCGACTGAACCGAAGTTGCAACCGAGGTCCGGGCACGCGGGGTCCGCCGGACCCGTCGCCCGGTACCCGTCGGTGACCCTCGACGCCCGGGCCGATCAGCCCGCCGGGTGGCCGAGGGCGTCCAGCGCGCCGTCGTCGAACCGCTCGAGCGAGTCGAGCACCAGGTCGCAGAATCCCCACCGCGACGACGCCAGGGCGGAGGGCTCGGGTACGGCGACCACCCGCATCCGGGCGGCCTTGGCCGAGATGGCGCCGTTGAAGGAGTCCTCGAAGGCCACACACGAGGTCGGGTCCACGCCGAGCTTGGCCGCGGTCGACAGGTAGGCACCGGGGTGGGGCTTGCCGAGCGGCTCCCACTCGGCGGAGTGCCACGCCGACATCGACGACGTGATCCCCAGCCTGTCGAGGGCGGCCTCGATCACCAGTGCGTACGAACCCGAGCACACGGCCATCGGGATCGACCGGGAGCGGCACAGGTCGATGACGTCCAGG
Source organism: uncultured Acidimicrobiales bacterium (assembly GCA_963814655.1). Taxonomy (GTDB): domain Bacteria; phylum Actinomycetota; class Acidimicrobiia; order Acidimicrobiales; family RAAP-2; genus Bog-756. The sequence goes on from CAWFDU010000003.1 coordinate 339,398, forward strand.
GCACCCGGCATCGGCCGGCCCTCCGCTTCCACCAGCTCCGCCACGCGGGCGGTGACGGCCCGCTCGACCTCGGCCGGCGCCATCCCCGGCCACGGGTCCCGGTCCCACCAGTGGCGGACGGCGTCGTCGATGCGCAGACCCATGGTCTGTCGGACGTCCGCCTCGCTCAGGTGGAGGCCGACGGAGCCGAACACCTCGATCTCCGCCCTCCGCCAGAACGGCTCGGAGTCGATCAGGAGTCCGTCGAGGTCGAACACCACCGCGCCCACCGGTCGCCCGGCGAGCGCGTCGGCGGACGGCACGCCACCCGCCGGGTGCGGGGTGCCCGGCGCGGTCGTCAGCTCAGGTTCCGGACGACGTCGACCATGGCCTCGCCGGCCTCGGTCGGATTGAGGGCCACGGTGACCCCGGCGCCGGCGAGCGCGTCCATCTTGGCCTGCGCCGTGCCCTTCGAGCCCGAGATGATGGCGCCGGCGTGGCCCATCTTGCGGCCGGGCGGGGCGGTGACCCCGGCGACGTAGGACACGACCGGCTTGGTGACCGACGCCGCGATGAACTCGGCGGCCTCCTCCTCCGCGGAGCCACCGATCTCCCCGATCATCATGATCGCCCGGGTGTCGGGGTCGGCCTCGAAGGCCGCCAGGCAGTCGATGAAGCTGGTCCCCGGGACCGGGTCCCCACCGATGCCGACGCAGGTGGTCTGGCCGACACCCTGCTGGCTGAGCTCGTGGAGCGCCTGGTAGGTGAGGGTGCCCGACCGGCTCACGATGCCCACGGGACCGCCGGGAAGGGCGATGTCGCCCGAGGTGATGCCGATGTTGCACTTTCCCGGCGAGATGATGCCCGGGCAGTTGGGCCCGAGCAGACGCGTGCCGGGGAAGTCCCGGAGGAGCTGGTTGTAGGCCAGCGCCTCGTCCTGGGCCGGGATGCCCTCGGTGATGCAGACCACGAACGGCACGCCGGCCGCCGCCGCCTCCACGATGGCGTCGGCGGCGAACTTGGGTGGCACCGAGATGAACGACGCGTTGGCCCCGGTGGCGTCCACGGCCTCGGCCACGGTGGCGAACACCGGGATGCCCTCGATCTCCTCGCCGCCGCGGTTCGGATTGGTGCCGGCCACGACCCGGGTCCCGTAGGCCCGGTTGCGGAGCCCGTGGTACAGGCCCTGGCTGGTGGGGCTGATGCCCTGGACCACGACCGTGGTGTTCTCGTCTACGAAGATGCTCACGACTGGCCTCCAGCAAGGGCGACCGCCCGGCGGGCGGCATCGAGCATGGTCGGCTCGGCGACCAGGCGATCGGACAGGTGGGCGGCCAGGATCTCACGGCCGGCCTCGGCGTTGGTGCCGTCGAGGCGGAGCACGATGGGCGAGCTGATGTCGACCCGGTCGAGGGCTCCGAGTACGCCGTTCGCCACCTCGTCGACGCGGGTGATGCCGCCGAAGATGTTGACGAGGATGGACTTGACGGCCGGGTCGGAGTTGATGACCTCGAGGGCCGCCGCCATGACGTCGGCATTGGCCCCGCCCCCGATGTCCAGGAAGTTGGCGGCCGAGCCGCCGCACTGGTTGACCACGTCGAGCGTGCTCATGGCCAGTCCGGCCCCGTTGGCGATGATGCCCACCGAACCGGACAGCCCGATGTAGTTGAGGCCCCGCTCCTTCGCCCGGGTCTCGCGCTCGTCCTCGACGTCGCTGCCGGCGAACTCCTCCCACTCGGGATGGCGGTAGGCGGCGTTGTCGTCGAGGGTCACCTTGGCGTCCAGCGCGTGCACGCGCCCCTCGGGGGTGAGGATCAGCGGGTTGACCTCGGCGAGGTCGCAGTCGCCCTCGGTGTAGCAGGTGTACAGCTTGACCAGGAGCTCGGCGGCCTGCTCCCGGGCCTCCTCGTCCAGGCCGGCCCGGGCCACCCACGCCGTGGCGGCCTCCGGGCTCAGCCCGTCGACCGGGTCGATGTGGAGGACGGCGATGGCGTCGGGATTGGTGACGGCCACCTCCTCGATCTCCACGCCGCCCTCGGCGGACAGCATGCCCAGGTGCTTCTTGGCGCTGCGGTCCAGCGTGAAGCTGGCGTAGTACTCCTTGGCGATGTCCGAGGCGTGCTCGACCCAGAGGCGCTTGACCACGTGGCCCTTGATGTCGAGGCCGAGGATGTTGCCGGCGTGGAGCCGGACCTCGTCGGCGTCCGACGCCAGCTTGACGCCACCGGCCTTGCCGCGGCCGCCCACCTTCACCTGTGCCTTGACGACGACCGGGTAGCCCGAGTCCTCGGCCTGGGCCACGGCCTCGTCGACCGTGTCGGCCACCCCACCCTTGGAGATGGGGATGCCGTACCGGGCGAAGTACTGCTTACCCTGGTATTCGAAGAGATCCACCGGATCCGTTCCTCTCTGCCTGTTCGGCTGGTTCTGGTTGCGACTGACTGCGAACGGTGCTGCGGTTGCTGCTCCCGGGACCCGTCCCGGGACACCCGGACGGCGTGGCCCGGCCGGACGGCGCTCGTCGGTGTGGCTCCGGCGGGACGGGCCCGGTCCGGAGTGGTTCAGGCGACCTGGCCGCCCTCCCGCTCATCGAGGGCCTCGCCCAGCCAGGCGCCGATGGCGGGCAGCGGGGCGCCCGGGGTGAAGACCTCGGCCACTCCCATCCCCTTGAGCACCGGGATGTCCGCCTCGGGGATGATCCCGCCGACGAGCACGAGCACGTCGTCGCGGCCCGCGTCGCGCAGGCCCTCGATCACCCGGGGGACGAGCGTCAGGTGCGCCCCGGAGAGGAGCGACAGCCCGACGGCGTCGGCGTCCTCCTGGACGACCGCCTGGACGACCTGGTCGGCCGTCTGGTGGAGGCCGGTGTAGATGACCTCGAACCCGGCGTCGCGGAGGGCCCGTGCGATCACCTTGGCGCCACGGTCGTGGCCGTCCAGACCGGGTTTTGCCACTACCACTCGATACGGGCGCTTCACGGCGGCAGATACTAGGCGCTGACGGCCCGTCAGGCCCATCCGGGAACGGGACGCACCGCGCCGGGGGTCCACCGGGACCCCCGGACGTCCACCCGCCCGGTCCCGAGGCCCTACCCTGTGGGTGCCCGGCCTCCCATCCGCGAGGCCCGATCCGACCCAGCCGCGGGAGTGACCCGACCATCCATGAGGACCACGTGACGACCCCGGCCGAGGCCGTGGACCGACCCGACGACCGGCACGTCACCCACGGTGCACCGTCGGAGTCGGTGGCGCGCGGGCTGGTCCGGCTGGCCCGACCCCGCCAGTGGATCAAGAACCTGCTGGTCTTCGTGGCCCCGGCCGCCGCCGGGGTGCTGCTCCACCGCACCGTGCTGTGGCACGCGGCCGGGGCCTTCGGCATCTTCTGCCTGGCCGCCACCGGCACCTACTACCTGAACGACTCGATCGACGCCGCCGCCGACCGGCAGCACCCGACCAAGCGCAGCCGTCCGGTGGCCGCCGGCGTGGTCCCCGTCCCGCTGGCCATCGCCCTCGGGCTCGCGCTGCTGGCCGTGGCCGTGGCGCTGGCCGTGCTGCTCGCCGGGTGGCACCTCGGTGTGGTCATGGGCGCGTACGCCGCCGTCCAGCTGGCCTACTCGTTCGGCCTCAAGAACGAGCCGATCCTCGACCTCGCCTGCGTCAGCGCGGGGTTCATCCTGCGGGCGGTGGCCGGAGGTGTGGCCACCTCGGTCGCCCTGTCCAACTGGTTCCTCATCGTGGTCTCGTTCGGCTCGCTGCTCATCGTCACCGGCAAGCGCTCCGGGGAGAAGCAGCTGCTCGCCGAGGGCGACGCCGACCACGCAGCCATCCGCCAGACCCTGGGCCTGTACACGCCGTCGTTCCTGCGGTCCGTGCGGACCCTGTCGGCCGCCGTCACCGTGAGCGCCTACTGCCTCTGGGCGTTCGAGCGGGCGGCCCAGGTCCACCCCGGACACGACCCGATCTGGTTCCAGCTGACCATCATCCCCTTCGTGATCGCCCTGCTCCACGTGCTGCGCCTGCTCGACTCCGGCGAGGGGGCGGCCCCCGAGGAGCTGGCCCTGCGCGACCACCGGCTCCAGATCTACGGGGTGTGCTGGGTGGCGCTGTTCGCCATCGGGGTCTACGCCTCGTGACCGCGCCCCGCGCCCGCCGCGAGCTGCTCACCGGGTGGGGCCGGACCGCGCCCACCGCCGCCGACGTGGTCCACGCCGTGCACCCGTCCGTCGTCGACGGGGCCATGGCCGCCGCCGTCGACGGGACCGGTCCCCGTGCCGCGCGGGGACTGGTGGCCCGGGGCATGGGCCGCAGCTACGGTGACGCCGCCCAGAACGCCGGGGGCACCGTGGTGGACGCCACCTGGCTCGACGACGTCCGCTCCGTCGACCTCGACGCCGGCCTGGTCACCGTAGGGGCCGGCACCAGCCTGCAGACGCTGATGGAGCGCTTCGTCCCCCTCGGCTGGTTCGTCCCCGTCACCCCGGGGACCCGGCTGGTGTCGGTGGGCGGCGCCATCGCCGCCGACATCCACGGGAAGAACCACCACGTGGACGGCAGCTTCTGCTCCCACGTCGCGTCCATGACCCTGGTGACGCCGACCGGCACCCGCACCGTGTCGGCCGACGACGGCGCCGAGCTGTTCTGGGCGACCGCCGGCGGCATGGGCCTCACCGGCGTGGTGGTCGAGGCCACCCTCCGGATGATCCCGGTCGAGACCAGCTACCTGCTCGTGGACACGGAGCGTGCCGTCGACCTCGACGACGTGATGGACAAGATGCTGACCGGAGACGACGCCTACCGGTACTCGGTGGCGTGGATCGACTGCCAGTCGACCGGACGCCGTCTGGGGCGGTCCGTGCTCACCAGGGGCGACCATGCCCGGCTCGCCGACCTCCCCCGCCGGCTGGCCGACGATCCCGACCGGGCGCGGGCCTTCGTGCCCCGTCAGCTGGCACGGGTGCCGCTCACCCCGCCGAGCGGGCTGCTCAACCCGCTCACGGTCGGCGCGTTCAACGAATTCTGGTTCCGCAAGGCTCCCAGGCGCCAGCTGGGGAAGCCGCACCACATGACCGGCTTCTTCCACCCGCTCGACGGGGTCGGCGAGTGGAACCGGCTCTACGGCGGCCGGGGATTCCTGCAGTACCAGTTCGTGGTGCCCGACGCCGCCGCGGACACGGTGCGGCGGGTCATTGAACGGCTCACCGAGGTGCGCCTGGCGTCGTTCCTCGCCGTGCTGAAGCGCTTCGGTCCCGGCGACCCGGGACCGCTCTCGTTCCCGATGCCGGGCTGGACCCTCGCCCTCGACCTGCCCGTGGGCCACGACGCCCTCGACCGCCTCCTCGACGACCTCGACCAGGAGGTGCTGGCGGCGGGCGGGCGCATCTACCTGGCCAAGGACTCGCGCCTGGCGCCCGACACCTTCCGGGCCATGTACCCCGGCGTCGACCGGTTCCTGGAGGTGAAGGCCGGCGTCGACCCCCACGGCGTGCTCCGCTCCGACCTCGGGCGCCGTCTGGCGCTGTGCTCCGACGTGGCCGCCCCCACCCCCCGACCCACCCGAACCAAGGAACGGAAGCAACGATGATCGACGCCACCGGGCGCCCCCAGTCCGTACTCGTCCTCGGAGGCGCCTCCGAGATCGCCCAGGCCGTCGTGGCCGGGCTCGTGCCGGGACGGTGCCGGACGGTGATCCTGGCCGGCCGGCCGAGCGAACGCCTCGACGCCGCCGCCGACGCGGCCCGGGCGGCCGGGGCCGACACCGTCGAGACGGTGGCCTTCGACACCACCGACCTGGCCGGCAACCCGCGGTGGTCGAGGACGCCTTCACCCGCTTCGGCGACATCGACCTGGTGCTGGCCGCGGCCGGTGCCCTGGGCGACCAGGGCGCGCTCGAGGCCGACCCGCAGGCGGCCGCCGCGCTGATCACCACCAACTTCACCGGCCTGGCCGCGGCGCTGCTGGCCGCCGCCCGTTGCATGCGGGCCCAGGGGTACGGGCGCATCGTGGTCATCTCGTCGGTGGCCGGCGACCGGGCCAGGAAGGCCAACTTCATCTACGGTTCGACCAAGTCCGGCCTCGACGCGTTCGCCCAGGGCCTGGGCGACTCACTGGTGGGATCCGGCGTCGGGGTGACCATCGTGCGTCCCGGATTCGTCGTCGGACGGATGACCGAGGGCATGGACCCGGCACCGTTCTCGACCACACCCGAGGCCGTCGCCGCCGCCGTGGTCGCCGGGATCGCGTCGGGGGCCGACGTGGTGTACGCCCCACCGGTCCTGCGCTGGGTCTTCGCCGTCATGAAGCTGCTCCCCCGGGCCGTCTGGCGCCGGATGCCCGGCTGAGCGGGCGGGCGAGGTCGCCGGTCCACGCTCCCGACGGCGCCTGACCCGGTGGGTCGGCGTCGCCGGTCCGGGGTGGGTCCCGCGACGCCGGGACGGACGCGGGATCCCGACCAACGACTCTGGCGACCGGGGATCGGTCGGCGTACCGTGCGCTACGTGGGGCACCTGACGTGGAGGCGTGGGCGATGAGCGGACGGCGATCGGTGGGCGGACGGGAAGGTGCGGTCGTCGGACACGACCGGCACGGCCACCTCGATCGGGGGGTGCACCGCATCGTCGTGGCCACGGCGGTGGTGGCCGGCGCCCTCGTGGGTGTGGGTCTGGGTGTCCGGCCCGCAGCCGCTGCCCCCCCGGGGCCACGTGCCTATGTGGTCGACACCACGGCCGACACCGTCACGCCGATCTTCACCGCGACCGACGCCGCGGGCACCCCGATCCCCGTCGGGCAACAACCGGAGGCCATCGCCATCACCCCCGACGGAGCCACGGCCTACGTGGCCAACACCAGGAGCGGCACGGTGACGCCGATCTCGACCGCCACCGACACCGCGGGCACCCCGATCCCGGTCGGCAGCCGTCCTGACGCCGTCGCCGTCACGCCGGACGGGAAGACGGTCTACGTGGCCAGCGACAGTGGGACGGTGACGCCCATTTCGACGGCAACCGACGCCGCCGGTCCGGCGATCCCCGTCGGCACCGAGGCCGACGCCGTCGCCGTCACGCCGGACGGGAAGACGGTCTACGTGGCCGACTACACACCGGACACGGTGACGCCCATCTCGACGGCGACGAACACGGCGGGTACCCCGATCCCGGTCGGCGTCTGGCCGAGTGCCATCGCCGTCACGCCGGACGGGGCGACCGCCTACGTGGCCGACGAGGGCGACGGCACGGTGACGCCGATCTCGACGGCGACGAACACGGCGGGGCCCCCGATCGAGGTGGGCGGCTGGCTGACCGGTATCGCCATCCGACCGAACGGGGCGACCGCCTTCGTGTCCGACCAGGCGGACGACGTCGTCACCCCGATCTCGCTGCCCACCGCCACGGTGGGCACCCCGGTCCCCGTCGGCCACAGTCCGGACGGCATCGCCGTCGACCCGCACGGCTCCCCCGCCTACGTGTGCGACGTCACCAGCGGCACCATCACGCCGATCTCGACGGCGACGAACACGGCCGGTGCGCCCGTCCGTGCCGGCAAGGCGCCCGTGGCCATCGCGGTCATGCCGGACCAGGCCCCGGTGGCCGCGTTCACCGCGGCGCCGGCCGACGCGGGCTCGGCCACGACGTTCGACGCGTCAGGCTCCGTGTCGACCGGAGCACCCCTCAGGAAGTACCGGTGGAACTTCGGGGACGGCACCGCCCCACAGGTGGTCGCCGCGGGATCGACCGTCGCCCACGTCTACCGCACGGCCGGAAGGTACCTGGTGACGCTCACGGTGACCGACGCCGACGGGACGTCGACGAACCAGGTGTACACCGGTCAGACCGTCACCCGCGACGGTGGACCCCGGGCGAGGGTCCAGCACCCGGTCGTGGTTCCCTAGAAGGGAACGGCGGTCCGGCGAGGGGGTTCCCCCGGCCGCGGGCCGCCGCGGGCATGCTCCCCGCACGCCGCTCGACACCGCGTCGGCCCGTGACCGAGGCGCCCCGTGGCGGCGCGGGCGCGATCGCCGGGGCGCGCCCGGGCACCGGGCGGACCGTCCGGACGCTCCGGTGGCGGTTCAGTCCGTCAGCGTGCGTGCGTGGTCGGGGACGTACGTATAGAGGTCCCGCGGCGGTCGGTGGTAGTCGTCGTCCACCACCCGCTTCGGCAGGGTGGGACGGCCCTGGTCCACCCGGCCGTAGGGCACCCGGCCGAGCAGGTGGGCGATGCAGTTGATCCGGGCGGCCCGCTTGTCCTCGGCGTCCACGACGTACCACGGCGACTCGGGCGTGTCGGTGTGGAGGAACATGGCGTCCTTGGCCCGGGAGTACTCGGACCACCGCTGGCGCGCCTCGAGGTCGATCTCGCTCAGCTTCCACCGGCGCAGCGGGTCGTCGATCCGGGACTGGAACCGACGCTCCTGTTCGGCGTCGCTGACCGAGAACCAGTACTTGACCAGGGTGATCCCGTCCTCGATCAGGAGGTGCTCGAAGACCGGGCACTGGGCGAGGAACCGGTGGTACTCCTCGGAGGTGCAGAACCCCATGACGTGCTCGACCCCGGCCCGGTTGTACCAGGAGCGGTCGAACAGCACGAGCTCGCCGGCGGCGGGCAGGTGGGCGACGTAGCGCTGGAAGTACCACTCGGTGCGCTCGCGCTCGGTCGGCGCCGGCAGGGCGACGATCCGGCAGATCCTCGGGCTCAGGTACTGCGCCACCCGCTTGATGGCGCTGCCCTTGCCTGCCGCGTCGCGCCCCTCGAACACCACGACCACCCGGGCCCCGTTCCGGCGGATCCACTCGGTCATCGTGGTCAGCTCACCCTGGAGGCGGAGCAGCTCGGCCTCGTAGACGTGCTTGGGCATCGAACGGCCCATGTCCGCCTCCTCGTCGTCTCGTCCGGCACGGGGCCGACCGGTGCGGCCCGTCGCCCGACCCTACGCCGCTCCGCGCTCAGCCATGGAAGTGGGACGTCGTCGCCGGCGGCGCGTAGGGGCGCACCGACATGGTGACGAAGTCGCCGCGACAGGGCGGAGAAGTAGCGCGACGGGTACGTCTGCTCGTCGTAGGTCAGGAGGGTGCCGTCGGTGGCCGTGGCCGGCGCACCGTAGGGGAGGTCGAAGTGGGTGAAGTTCACCCAGTCGGTGTTGATGTCCAGCTCCATGGCCCGGACGGCCCCGGCGCGGACCAGCACGTCGGCCAGGTCGACGATGGACAGTCCGGATCCGGCCGCGTAGACGAGGGCACCGTCGGCGGTCACCCCCAGACCCGAACGCCACACGTGGACGCTGTTGCCCAGGGTGTCGCCCCACCGGGTGGTGTCGTTGGCATCCAGTCCGGGCACCGGCCGGCCGTCGTCCACCAGCAGGGTGAGGTTCTGGCGGACGGCCACCGTGGTCGGCGTCATGGTGACCTCGGATCCCCACGAGCCGAGCCGCACGCCGCCCGACGAGTCGATGACCAGCGACGCCTTGCCGGCCACCAGGGGCACGGCGGTGACGCCGTCGAGGTAGAAGCCTCCCTGGGCGTCCTGCATACGGAAGCCCGAGTTGAAGGCGGCGTCCAGGGAGTCGAGGGCCGCCCCGGTGACGGGCGCGACGGTGGCGAAGTGCTGACCGGTGCCCGGGATCGTGGTGCCGGCGTAGAGGGTGGCGCGGAGCAGGGTGGTGTCCATCCACGCCACACCGGTGACCAGTCCGGTGTAGACCGCGTTCGGCCGGAGGTACGCGGCGTACATGGTCGGCACGCCGTCCACCGTGCGCCCGATCGGGTGCCACTCGCCCTCACCTGGTGAGGGCGTGGCGACGAACGGGGTGATGGCCGCCGGCGCCGGTAGGTGGGGCGGTCCGCCGGCCGCCGGCGCCGTCGTCGCCGTGGGCGCCTTCGGGATGGCGCCCACGGCGGGCCGGCCGCCCCTGGGCGGCGCGTGCCACGTGTACCAGGCGTTCTCGGCCCAGGTCACGATGCCGCCCCCACCGTGGTCGCGGACCCACTCGGTGAGTCGCCCGCCCACGGTCGGCCCGAGTGCCGGATCGGTGGCCGCCGTCCCGAGTGACGCCCACAGCGGCGTGAGGACCACCAGGAGGACGAGCAGGATCGAGGTCTTCGGATGCCGGCCCACGACGGTGGAGCGTTCGCGTCGCTTCTGCCGGCGCAGGGACCGGCGCTCGCGGCGGGTGGGCCGGACGAGGGAGCGGGCGGAGCGACCGCCCGCGGACGGCACCGGCCGTCGGGGGGTGGAGTCGATCGAGGGCAGCGCGTCCTGGCCGCCGGCGGCGGTCGCTGCATCGCGTACGGTCTCTGCGGTCACGGCGTGCGTTGTCCCTCGTCCGTCGTCGGTCTCCGTCCGGTGGGTGACGTCACCGGTGCGCGCGGTGCGTCCCGGGGACTGCCCCCAGCTTCCCACCTCCCGGCGGGCCGCCGGACGCGCCCCGCCCGGACGGTGGCGCGCCGGTGCACGGCGGGCCTCCACCGCGGTCGGGCAGTGCCGGAATTCGTGGGTCACCCGCCCATGGTACGGAGCGATCCTGACGCCCACGTGACGGGTGGCGGCCGGTTCCGGTGGCGCTACGCCCGCTTCACCGGGGCCATGCGCAGCAGCAGCTTCTTGCGGCCCACCGAGGTGAAGATGACCTCGGCCTCGGCGTCGTCGCCCGAGCCCCCGGTCGCCACCACCCGTCCCTCGCCCCACTGGCCGTGCACCACCACGTCCCCGACCTCGAGTCCGAGGAGCTCGGCTCCGGTGGTGGCCGCCGGCCGTCGTCGGCCGGAGGCGTCGACGCCTCCGTCGGCCGGCGACACGCCGGACCCGAACACCGACCGTCCCGGCGTGCCCTCGCGCGCCGGTCCGGACGACCGGCGCCCGAAGGAGCCCGAGGAGCTCCCGTAGCCGACGCCGCTCCCGGGACCGCCCGGGCCCGGGGAGTCCCGACCCCGTTCGACGGCGACGTCGCGCACCAGTTCGGCGGGGATCTCGTTCAGGAACCGGCTGGGGATGTTGGCGCTGGTGCTTCCCCACAGCATCCGGCTCCAGGCGTGGGAGACGTAGAGGTGGCGCTCGGCCCGGGTGATGCCCACGTAGCAGAGCCGCCGCTCCTCCTCGAGCTCGACCGGATCGCCGAGCGACCGCAGGTGGGGGAAGACGCCGTCCTCCATCCCGACCAGGAACACCGCCGGGAACTCGAGACCCTTGGCGATGTGCATCGTCATGAGCGAGACCCTGGTGCCGTCGCCGTCGAGCTGGTCGGAGTCCGCCACCAGCGAGGCGGCCTCCAGGAACTCGGCCAGGGTCCGGTACTCGTCGGCCACACCGACCAGCTCGTCCACGTTCTCCACCCGGCCGAGCGCCTCGATGGTGCCCTCGGCCAGCAGCTCGGACCGGTAGCCGGTCCGCTCGACCACCGCCGTCACCAGCTCGCCGGGCCCGAGGAGCCCCACCGCCCCGTCGTCGCCGACGGCGGTGCCGGCGGGTGCCTCCTGCGGTGCCCTGAGCTCGGTCACCGGTCCCGGCGCCACCGCGTCGCCGTTCTCGTCCACCAGGTCGGGCACGGCCATGAGGTCGCGCAGCTCGGCCAGCAGGTCGGCCAGGTCCTCCAGCGCCTTGCCCGCCTTGCCGCCGACCCCCGCCTCGCCGGCCTCGGCCACGGCCCCGCCGAACGACAGCCCCCGCTGGCCGGCGAACCCGGCCAGCTTGGCCACCGAGGTGTCGCCCACCCCGCGCTTCGGGACGTTGACGATGCGCCGCCAGCTCACCTCGTCGTCCGGGTTCACCAGGACCCGCAGGTAGGCCAGGACGTCCTTGACCTCCTTGCGGTCGTAGAACTTCGTGCCCCCCACCACCTTGTAGGGGACCTCGGCCCGGACCATGGCCTCCTCGAGGGCGCGGGACTGGGCGTTGGTCCGGTAGAACACGGCGACGTCCCCCCAGCGCAGCGACTGGTCGGACCGCAGGCGCACGATCTCGTGGGCCACCCACTCGGCCTCGTCGTGCTCGTCCTCGGCCCGGTAGCGCACGATCTGCTCGCCGGCCCCCTGGTCGGTCCACAGCGACTTGGGCTTGCGGGACACGTTGTTGGTGATGACGGCGTTGGCGGCGTCGAGGATCGTCTGGGTCGAGCGGAAGTTCTGGTCGAGGGTGATGGCGGTGGCGTCCGGGAACGCCTGCTCGAAGTCGAGGATGTTCGAGATGTCGGCGCCACGGAACCGGTAGACCGACTGGTCGCTGTCGCCCACCACGACGATGTTGCGGTGCCCTCCGGCCAGCTGCACGGCGAGGGCGTTCTGGACGGCGTTGGTGTCCTGGTACTCGTCGATCAGGATGTGGGTGAAGCGGGTGCGGTAGTGCTCGAGGACGTCGGGGTGCTCGCGGAACAGGCGGACGGCGTTCGCCAGCAGGTCGTCGAAGTCCATGGCGTTGGCCGCCAGGAGGCGCTGCTGGTAGAGGTCGAAGACGTCGGCGATCCGGCGGTCGAAGATCGAGACGGCCGCCGCCCGGTACTCGACCGGACCCTGCTGGCGCGACTTGGCCTGGCTGATCTGGCCGAGCACGGACCGGGGCGGGAGCTTCTTGGTGTCGAGGTCGAGCTCGCGGGCGATGATCTCCACCAGCCGGCGCGAGTCGGCGTCGTCGTAGATGGTGAACGACCCCTTGTACCCGAGCCGGTCGCCGTGGGCGCGGAGGATGCGCACGCACGCCGAGTGGAAGGTCGACACCCACATGCGCTCGGCCCGGGGCCCGACCAGTTCGGCCACCCGACGGCGCATCTCGTCGGCCGCCTTGTTGGTGAAGGTGATGGCGAGGATCTGCCACGGGGCGGCGTCGCCGGTGGCGATGAGATGGGCGATGCGCCGGGTGAGCACCCGGGTCTTGCCCGAGCCGGCGCCCGCCACGATGAGCAGGGGTCCGCCCCGGTGGACGACGGACGCCTCCTGGTCCGGGGTGAGGCCGGCGACCAGGTCCTCGACCCCGGTGGGTCGCGGCCGGGGGGTGCCCCCGGAGGCCGACTGGCCGTCGTCGGGGTGGTCGCCGGGGACCCCGCCCCACGCGGTCATTCCCACTCGATGGTGCCGGGCGGCTTGGACGTGATGTCCAGTGCCACCCGGTTGACGCCCTCCACCTCGTTGATGATGCGGGACGAGAGGCGCTCGAGGAGGTCGTAGGGGAGACGGGCCCAGTCCGCGGTCATGGCGTCGTCGCTGGTGACCGCCCGGATGACGATGGGATACGCGTAGGTGCGCCCGTCGCCCATCACCCCCACGGTGCGCACGGCCGGCAGGACGGCGAAGCTCTGCCACAGGTCGCGGTAGAGGCCGGCCCTGCGGACCTCCTCCACCACGATGGCGTCGGCGGCGCGCAGCACCTCGGCCCGCTCGGGCGTGACCTCGCCCACGATGCGCACGGCCAGCCCCGGGCCCGGGAACGGCTGACGCCACACGATCTCGTGGGGAAGGCCGAGCTCCTCGCCCACGGCGCGGACCTCGTCCTTGAACAGGAGGCGCAGGGGCTCGACCAGGTCGAAGGCCAGGTCGTCGGGGAGCCCGCCCACGTTGTGGTGGGACTTGATGGTGGCGGCGGTGCCGGAGCCGGACTCGATCACGTCCGGGTAGAGGGTTCCCTGGACCAGGTAGCCGGACGGCTCGTCACCGGGGACGTCCGCGTCGAGGTGGCCCTTCTCGACCACCAGGTCCCGCGCCACCTCCTCGAAGATCCGGATGAAGAGCTCGCCGATGATCTTGCGCTTGCGCTCGGGGTCGGTGACCCCGGCCAGCGCCTCGAAGAACCGGTCGGCGGCCTTCACGTGGACCAGGTCGACGTGGAACTGGCGTCGGAAGGTCTCCTCCACCTGCTCGCTCTCGTTGGCCCGCATCAGGCCGGTGTCGACGTAGACGCAGGTCAGCTGGTCGCCGACGGCCTTGTGGACCAGGGCCGCGGCCACGGCCGAGTCCACCCCGCCGGACAGGGCGCACAGGACCGGGGACGAGCCGACCTGGGACCGCACGGCGGCCACCTGGCTCTCGATGATCGAGGTGTGGGTCCACGAGGGCGGGCAGTGGCAGATGTCGTAGAGGAAGCGCTCGAGGAGGTCCCGACCGTGCTCGGTGTGGACCACCTCGGGGTGGAACTGGACGCCGAAGATCCCCCGGTCGGGGTCGTGGAAGGCGGCGACCGGCGCGTCGGGGCAGCCGGCCGTGGCGACGAAGCCGTCGGGCACCGCGGTGATGGCGTCACCGTGGCTCATCCACACCTCGGCCGACTCGGGCCAGTCGACGAAGATCGGCGACGCCCCCGACACGGTGAGCGGCGTGCGGCCGTACTCGCCCCGGCCGGTGCGGGCCACCTCGCCCCCGAGCTGCCGGGCGACGAGCTGGGCGCCGTAGCAGATGCCCAGCACCGGGATCCCGAGCGAGTAGACGGCCGGGTCGATCGACGGTGCCGGGTCCTCGTTGACCGACTTGGGGCCGCCGGACAGGATGATCCCGGCGGGGCGGCGGGCGGCCAGCTCGGCGGCGCTCGCCGTGTGGGGGACGATCTCCGAGTAGACGTGCGCCTCGCGGACCCGCCGGGCGATCAGCTGGGCGTACTGGGCCCCGAAGTCGACGACGAGGACCGGGCCCTCGCACGGGTCGTCGGTGGGGACGACCGGGCTCAATGGCCCATGCCGACGCCCTGCGAGCGCTGGAGGTCCTTGCCCTCGGTCTGGAGCGCCGGGGCCACCATGACCTCGGCCTTCTGGAACTCCTTGACGGTCTGGTAGCCGCAGGTGGCCATGGCCGTGCGCAGGGCGCCGAACAGGTTCATGCGGCCGTCGTTCTCATGGGCGGGGCCGAGCAGGATCTCCTGCAGGGTGCCCCGGGTGGTCGTCTTGACCCGGGCGCCGCGGGGCAGCGTCGGGTGGAACGTGGCCATGCCCCAGTGGTAGCCGCGGGCGGGCGCCTCGACGGCCGACGACAGCGGTGAGCCCAGCATGACGGCGTCGGCGCCGCAGGCCACCGCCTTGGCGATGTCGCCGCCCTTGGACATGCCGCCGTCGGCGATCACGTGGCAGTAGACACCGGTCTCGTCGAGGTGCCGCATGCGGGCGCCGGCCACGTCGGCGATGGCCGTGGCCTGGGGCACGCCGATCCCGAGCACGCCGCGGGTGGTGCAGGCGTTGCCCGGACCCACACCGACGAGCACGCCGACCGCCCCGGTGCGCATGAGGTGGAGGCCGGCCTGGTAGGAGGCGCAGCCTCCGACGATCACCGGCACCTCGAACTCGCGGATGAACCGCTTGAGGTTGAGCGGCTCGGCCGTCTTGGAGACGTGCTCGGCCGACACGACCGTGCCCTGGATCACCAGGATGTCGAGCTCGGCGGCCAGGAGGGCGGCGGCGAACGACTCGGTCTTCTGCGGGGTGACCGAGGCGGCGGTGGTGATGCCGGCCGCCTTCATCTCCTTGATCCGCTGGGTCACCAGGTCGAGCTGGACGGGCTCGGCGTACATCTGCTGCATCCGGGAGGTGGCCTTGTCGGCGGGCAGCTCACGGATCTCGTCGAACAGCTTCGTCGGATCCTCGTAGCGGGTCCAGAGACCCTCCAGGTTCAGGACGCCGAGGCCGCCGAGCCGGCCGATCTCGATCGCCGTGGCCGGGCTGACCACCCCGTCCATGGCCGAGGCCAGCAGGGGCAGCTCGAACTGGTAGGCGTCGATCTGCCAGCTGATGTCGACATCCTCGGGATCGCGGGTGCGGCGGCTCGGCACGATGGCGATGTCGTCGAACCCGTAGGCCCTCCGCCCCGACTTGAAGATGCCAATCTCTAGCTCAGCCACTGAATTGTCCTCCGGACCCTGGTTGCGGTTCGACGTGCGTCAGGGACGGCGGCAGCTCCGACACGGCGCCGACGACCATGCCCCACGATACCGCCTGGGCGCAGGGGACGTGTCCGGCCCGCGGGCCCGACCGGGACCCGACGGAGGGGTCGTCCGTGCCGTCAGCGGGCGCGGCGACGCGCCGGACCGGGCACGCCGAGCACCAGGGAGAGCAGCTCGGTGAGCACCCGGGCGGTCGCTCCCCACACCGTCTCGCCGGCGACGCTGAAGAACCACACCGGGAACTCGCCGCCGGCCGTGCCGTCCGCTCCCGGTCGTCCCGGCACCGCCCACAGCTCCTCCGCGAAGACCCCGTCGGCGACCAGGTCGGCCAGGGCGACGTCGAAGACCCGCGCCACCTCGTCGGGGGCGGGGGAGGTCACCGGCCGGCCGTCCAGGACGGCCACCACCGGCGTCATGAGCGTGTTGGACGACACCGTGGGCATGGCCGAGAGCCGGCCGACCACGGTCACCAGCGTCGGATCGAGCCCGACCTCCTCCTCGGCCTCGCGGCAGGCGCCCTCGTCGATCCCCTCGCCGGGGTCGAGCTTGCCGCCCGGGAAGGCCACCTCGCCCTGGTGGGACCGCAGGCGCGACGACCGGACGGTCAGGAGGACCCGGGCCTGGCCCTCCTCCTCGAACAGGGCGACGAGGACGGCCGCCGGGTTGGCGCCGGGGAAGGCGTCGGCGAAGGTGCGGGAGAACTCGGAGACCTCGTTGGCGGTGGCGGCGGCGTCGCCCGACCGGTCCCGGGCGGTCACGGCGTCCACCACCCGGGCCAGTGGGAGCACGGCCCGGGTGGCGGCGGGCAGTCGGGCCCAGGGTGCCTCTCCTCCGGGTCGGTGGACCGGCGGGCGGGGGATCACCTGAGGGCCCGTCCGGTGACGGGGATCGGCGGTCGACATCGCCTCCGAGACTACGGGGACGGACCGGCGCGCACGGCGCCGCCGGTCCGGGGTCCGCACGCGACGGAGGCCGGGCCCGGGGCCCGGCCTCCGCGTGCATCAGGTACCGCGACGGACCACCCGGGGGGGGCACCGTGCGGCTGCCGACCGGGGAGCGGCCGGCGGCGTGACTACATCATCCCGCCCATGCCGCCCATGCCACCCATGCCCCCGCCCATGGCGGCGGCAGCGGCGGCGGCGGCGGCCGGATCGGCCTTCTCGGGCTTGTCGGCCACGAGTGCCTCGGTGGTGAGCAGCAGGCCGGCGATCGAGGCCGCGTTCTGCAGCGCCGAGCGGGTGACCTTGGCCGGGTCGATGACGCCGGCCTTGACCAGGTCCTCGAGCTCACCGGTGGCGGCGTTCAGGCCGATGTGGCCCTTCTTGCCCTCCACCTCCTTGACGTAGACGGAGCCTTCGAGACCGGCGTTGTTGGCGATGGCCTCCAACGGCGCGGCCAGTGCCTTCAGCACGATGGTGGCCCCGGTCGCCTCGTCCCCCTCGAGGGAGTCGGCGACGGTCTGGACGGCGGCACGCGAGCGCACGAGGGCGGTGCCCCCACCGGCGACGATGCCCTCCTCGACGGCGGCCCGGGTGGCGGAGAGCGCATCCTCGATGCGGTGCTTCTTCTCCTTGAGCTCCACCTCCGTCGCCGCGCCGACCTTGACCACGGCGACGCCGCCGGCCAGCTTGGCCAGCCGCTCCTGCAGCTTCTCGCGGTCCCAGTCGGAGTCGGTGTCGTCGATCTCGCGCTTGATCTGGGCGATGCGGCCCTTGACGTCGCCCTCGGTGCCGCCACCTTCCACGATCGTGGTGTCGTCCTTGGTGACGATGACCCGGCGGGCGGAGCCCAGCAGGTCCACGGTGGTCGTCTCGAGCTTCAGACCGATCTCCTCGGAGATGACCTGGGCGCCCGTGAGGATCGCCATGTCCTGGAGCATCGCCTTGCGGCGCTCACCGAAGCCGGGGGCCTTGACGGCCACCGAGGTGAACGTGCCGCGGATCTTGTTGACGACCAGGGTGGCGAGGGCCTCGCCCTCGACGTCCTCGGCGACGATCAGCAGCGGCTTGCCGGTCTGCATGACCTTCTCGAGCACGGGCACCAGGTCGTGGACGGCGCTGACCTTCGAGTTGACGAAGAGGATCACCGGGTCGTCGAGGACGGCCTCCTGGCGCTCGGCGTCGGTCACGAAGTACGGCGACAGGTAGCCCTTGTCGAACTGCATGCCCTCGGTGAACTCGAGCTCGATGCCGAACGTGTTGGACTCCTCGACGGTGACGGTCCCGTCCTTGCCCACGCGGTCGATGGCGTCGGCCAGGACCTCGCCGATGGCGGTGTCGGCGGCCGAGATGGAGGCCACCTGGGCGATCTCCGTCTTCGAGTCGATCTCCTTGGCCTGCTTCCGGATGGACTCGACGGCGGCGGCGACCGCCTTGTCGATGCCCTTGCGGAGGCCGAGCGGGTTGGCGCCGGCGGCCACGTTGCGCAGCCCCTGGCGGATCAGCGCCTGGGCCAGCACGGTGGCGGTGGTGGTGCCGTCCCCCGCGACGTCGTTCGTCTTGGTGGCGACCTCCTTCACCAGTTGGGCACCCATGTTCTCGAAGACGTCCTCGAGCTCCACCTCGCGGGCGATGGACACCCCGTCGTTCGTGATGGTGGGCGCACCGAACTTCTTCTCGATCACGACGTTGCGGCCCTTCGGCCCCAGCGTCACCTTGACCACGTCGGCCAGCTTGTTGACACCGGCCTCGAGGCCGCGCCGGGCGGACTCGTCGAACTTGAGGATCTTGGGCATTACTTGGTCACCTTGGCCAGGATGTCGCGGCTCGAGAGGATCAGCAGGTCCTGCCCGTCCGTGGTGATCTCGGTGCCGCCGTACTTGGAGTAGACGACGGTGTCGCCCACGGCGATGTCCAGCGGGATGAGCTCGCCGGTGGTCTCGGAGCGGCGGCCGGGGCCGACGGCGAGGACCTCGCCCTGCTGGGGCTTCTCCTTGGCGGTGTCGGGGATGACCAGACCGGAGGCGGTCGTCTCCTCGGACTCGCCGGGCTGGACGACGATGCGATCGTCGAGGGGCTGCAGACTCATGGTTCGGGCCTCCTGTGGCACGTTTAGCAGTCGAAGCTTGCGAGTGCTAATGGTAACCGGCCCGAGCCGGGTTGGCAACCGCGGGGGGAGAGTGCCAGGGAGCCCCGGGTGGGTCCCGGGCGTCCACCGGAACTACCCGGTCGAGACCAGCCGCAGGTTGGGGTCGGCGCCCAGGTCGAGCCGGCTGCGGTCTCCGTGGTGCAGCCGCCAGTGCCCGGCGGCGGCCACCATGGCGGCGTTGTCGGTGCACAGGGCCCGGCTGGGCAGGAAGGCTCCGATGCCGTCCTCGGCGCACGCCGCCTCCACGCGCGCCCGGAGGAGCGAGTTGGCCGCCACGCCGCCGGCCAGGCAGAGCGCCCGCGCCCCACGTCGCGGGCGGCGGCCCGGGCCCGGGTCACCAGCACGTCGACCACCGCCTCCTGGAACGACGCGGCCACGTCCGCCGTCGGGGCGTCGGGCTCCTTGCGGACCCTGTTCACCACCGAGGTCTTCAGCCCGCTGAACGAGAAGTCGTACCCGTCGCCGGGCATCGGGCGGGGGAAGTCGTAGGCGGTGGGATCCCCCGCGCCCGACACCCGGTCGATGGCCGGGCCGCCGGGATAGCCGAGGCCGAGGAACCGGGCCACCTTGTCGAACGCCTCGCCGGCGGCGTCGTCGATGGTCCCGCCGAGCAGGCGGTAGTGGCCGGGGGCCGTCACCTCGATCAGGAGCGTGTGGCCACCCGACACCAGCAGGACCACGAGCGGCCAGCCCAGGTCGGGCTGCTCGAGCAGCGAGGCGAACAGGTGGGCCTCCAGGTGGTTGACGCCGACCATGGGCACCCCCCAGGCCATCGACAGCGCCTTGGCCTCGGCCACGCCGACCAGCAGCGACCCGATCAGTCCCGGTCCGTGGGTGACGGCGATGCCGTCGATGCCCCGCCCGGTGTGGTCGGAGCCGGCCCGGTCGAGCGCGTCGGCCAGCACCGGGGTGAGCAGCTCCACGTGGGCGCGGCCGGCCAGCTCGGGGACGACGCCGCCGTAGCGGGCGTGGAGGTCGATCTGGCTGCTCACCACCGAGGACAGGATGGTGGTGCCGTCCTCGACGACGGCGGCGGCCGTCTCGTCACAGGACGTCTCGATGCCGAGGACCCGCCGGATCGGCCGGTCGCCGACGCCGGTCTCGGACCCGGGCGGTGCGGTGGCTGCGATGGCGGTCACGGCCACGACCCTACCGACGTCACGCCCGCCGCTCGACGGTCACGTGCGGCGCCAGCGACGCCTCGACGGCCGAGAGGCGCTGGGCGTACGCGCCGGTGTCGATGTCCCGCACCCACATGATCAGGGCGTCCCCGCCCTTCGGGTAGTAGTTTGGCCGGACCCCGACCGGCGCCATCCCGAACCGGCGGTACAGGGCGATGGCGGGCTCGTTGCCGACCAGCACCTCCAGCGTGAGGTGGGCCGAGCCCCGGGCCAGCGCGGTGCGGACCAGGTCGCACATCAGCACGGTACCGAGGCGGTGGCCCTGCCAGGCCGGGTCCACGCCGATGTTGTTCACGTGGGCCTCGTCGTCGATCGACATCTGGCCGGCGTAGCCCACCAGCCGGTCCCCCACCCACGCCGCCCGGTACGCGCGGGACGTCCGCTGGGCCAGTTCCTCCTCGAACAGCCGCCTCGACCACGGCTCGTCGAAGATGGCGTCCTCGATGCGCAGGACGGCCGTGAGGTCCCGGGCCCGTAGCGGCGCCACGACGACCGGCACCCGGCCGCCGGGGACGAGCGGCACGTCGGACCCGCCACGGGACGGGGTCACGGGAGCGCCGCGGGCGGGGTCGGGCGCTGCGGGGCCCGCTCCTCCCAGTTGATACGGGCGTCGGCGTGGCGCCGGTAGTCCGGCACCAGGTCGGCCGGGGCCGTCGGGGCGGCACCGGCGGTCAGTCGGGCCGCCGCCAGCCGGGCCAGGGTGGCGGGGGACGGGGACGACACCCGGGCGGCCAGCCCGGCGTCGACCCCGCGGCGGGGGGCGAGGAGGTCGAGATAGCGGACGGCGCCGTCGCCGACCACGAGGACGGGCCCGTCGGCGACGAGGTCGTCGAGCCAGTCGACCAGCTGGTCGGGGGACAGGGCCTCGGTCCGGTCGTCGACGTGGTCGGCCGGGTCCACCGGCGCGCCCGGACCGTTGCCGGTGGCGGAGCCGTCGCCCGCACCCGCACCCGCACCCGCACCCGAGAAGTCGTAGGCGGCGGCGAACACCTCGCGGCGCCGGGCGTCCACCACGGCCATCACCCGTGCGGCCCGCCGCGGACCGGCCGCCTCGAGCGCACCGGCGGCCAGGACGTCGAGGCTGGTGACCCCGACGATGTCCACCCCGAGGGCCTGGCCCAGCGCCTTGGCCGTGGCCACCCCCACGCGCAGGCCGGTGAACAGCCCCGGCCCCACGTCGACCGCCAGCGCGTCGACGTCGGCCAGCGTGCACCCCGACAGGGCACCCACCTCCTCGATGCAGGGAGCCAGCAGCTCGCCGTGGGCCCGGCCGCCCACGTGGGTACGTTCGGCCACGGCGCCGTCGTCCCGGAGGAGAGCGGCGCCCACCAGGTCGGTGGCGGACTCGAGGGCGAGGAGGATCACGCCGTCGCCCCGCCGAGAGCGGCCGCGGGCGGCGTCCGGCCGCGGCGGGCCCAGGCTCCGAGCGTGGCGGTCAGGCCGTCCCAGCGGACCGCCCATCCCTCGCCGTCGGCCGACACGGTCACCAGTCGCCGGCCTTCGTCGTCGGGATCGGCGTCGAGCCGTACGGCCAGGGCCTCGTCACCGAGCACCGGTTCGGCAGCCTCGCCCCACTCGACGAGCGCCACCCCGCCGTCCTCGACCAGCTGGCCCAGTCCGAGGTCGGCCACCTCCGCCAGGTGCTCGAGCCGGTAGACGTCGGCGTGCAGCAACAGGCGGATCCCGCCCGGTCCGTCGGGCACGTCGTACTGGCGCACGAGCGTGAAGGTGGGACTGGTGACCGGTTCGTCGATCCCGAGCGCCCGGGCGAACCCCTGGGCGAACGTCGTCTTGCCCGCTCCGAGGTCACCGGAGAGGAGCAGGACGTCACCGGCGACGCACCGCACCGCCACGGCGGCGGCCAGCGCTCGGGTCGACGCGGCGGAGTCGGTGGCGAGCTCCACGACCGGACTCATCGGGCGGCACCGGCGAGCCGCTTGGCCCGGACGAAGTCGGCGCGCATCTGGGCCAGCACCACCCCGCCGCCCCGCAGTGCCGCCGCGGGGTGGAAGGTCGGGACCAGCTGGACGGACCCCACCGGGTAGGCGGACCCGCGGAGCCTGGTGATGCCCTCATCGGTGTCGAGCAGGAGCCTGGTGGCGAAGTTCCCGAGGGTCACGACCACGGTCGGGGCGACGAGCTCGACCTGGCGGGCCAGGTACGGGCGGCAGGCGGCGATCTCGTCGGGCCGGGGGTCCCGGTTGTCGGGGGGACGGCACTTGACCACGTTGGCGATGTACACGGCGCTGCGGTCGACGCCGAGCTCCTCGGCCAGGAGGCGGTCGAGCAGCCGGCCCGAGCGGCCCACGAACGGTTCACCCTGCAGGTCCTCGTCGCGTCCGGGCGCCTCGCCCACGAACATCAGGTCGGCGTCGGCGTCCCCCACGCCGAACACGACCTGGGTACGGGTGGCGGCCAGCGGGCAGCGGGTGCACCCGGCGGCCTCGACGGCGAGCGCCGCCAGCTCGGCGGGTCGGGATCCGTGGGCCACCGGCGCATGGTACCGCCCGGCCCCGTGGCGGCCTGTCCCGAGGTCCGTGGCCGGTCGACCGCCGGCGGCGCGGTCCCGACCGTCAGCCGGCGCCGTCGAGGACGCGGGCGACCAGCTCGGGCAGGTCCCCGGCCACCGTCCCGGCGCGGTGGCCGAGGGCCCCCGCCCGCCCGTGGACGTGGGCGCCGATGGCGGCCGCCTCCAGGGGGGGCACGCCGCGGGCGCACAGGGCGCCGATGATCCCCGACAGCACGTCCCCGGTGCCGGCCGACGCCAGGGCCGGCGTGCCGGCCCGGGCCAGCAGGACCCTCCCCGACGGATCGGCGACCGCGGTCGTCGGTCCCTTGAGCAGGGCCACGGCGCCCGACACCTCGGCCAGCCGGCGGGCCGCGGCCACCCGGTCCGGTCCGGGAGCCGTTCCGAGCAGCCGCCCGTACTCGCCGTCATGGGGCGTGAGCACCACCGGGGCGCCGGCCGCCAGGGGCCCGTCGAGGCGACCCAGGGCGTGCAGCCCGTCGGCGTCGACGACCGTCGGCACCACCGCCCCGGCCAGCAGACGCCGGACCTGGTCACCGGTGCCGTCGGCCCGACCGAGCCCGGGCCCGACCACCACGGCCCGGCAGCGGTCGGCGGCGGCCAGCGCGGGCTCCGCCCACCCGGTCCCCGGCAGCTCGACCCCGACGGCCTCGGTGGCGGGCAGGAGGGCCGGATCGGCCCCGGGCACCCCGAGGCGGACCATGCCGGCGCCGGCCCGGTAGGCGGCGCGGGCGCACATCACGGCGGCCCCGGTCATGCCGGGCGATCCGGCGACCACGGCCACGGCGGCCGACCACTTGTTGCCCGACGGGGACCGCGGGGGCACCAGCCCGCCGACGTCGCCGTCCTCCACGAGGTCGATCCGGTGGTCCCCCACCGGCAGTCCGATGTCGACGACCACCACCTCACCGGCCAGGCGGGCGCCGTCGCCCTGCAGGAGCCCGGGCTTCGGGGCCACGAAGGTGACGGTGCGCACGGCGGACAGGGCCCGTCCCGACACCCCTCCGGTGTCGCCCGCCACACCGGAGGGGATGTCGACCGCCAGCACGGGGACACCGGGAGCCACGTCCGGCGCGTCGTACGCGCCCCGGAATCCGGTGCCGAAGGCCGCGTCCACCACCAGGTCGACCGGAGGCCCGTCGAGCCCGATGGCGGCGACCTCACCGGGGGCCACCTCCCGGATCCGGGCACCGCGGCGGGACAGCAGTCGCCCGGCCACCCTGCCGTCGGCCCCGTTGTTGCCCTTGCCGCAGAGCACCACGACCCGGCGCCCGTAGGCCCCGCCCAGCAGGTCGAGGGCGGCGAGCGCCACCGCGGTTCCCGCCCGCGACACCAGCTCGTCGAGCGGGGTCGTGGCGAGTGCGGCGGCGTCCACGGCCTGCATCTCCGCCACGGTCAGGACCGGCTGCACGGCTACGCCCCCGCAACGGCGGCGCCGGGGGCGCCGGTCCCGGCGGCCACCACCAGGGCGAGGGCCACGGTGTCGGTGTGGGTGAGCGACAGGAGCCAGCCGGTGGCCCCCCGGTCGGCGGCCAGGCGGGCGGCGGCGCCACGCAGCACCAGCGCGGGGGCCTCCAGCCCGTCGCGGGTCACCTCCACGTCGGTCATCCGGAACGACCACAGTCCGACCCCGAGCGCCTTCATGACCGCCTCCTTGGCCGCGAACCGGGTGGCCAACCGGGGCACCGGGTCGGGTGCCGCCGCGGCGTAGGCGCGTTCGCCGTCGGTGAAGAGGCGGACGGCCAGTCGGGGTCGCCGGTCCAGCACGGCGCGGAACCGGTCCAGGTCGACGGCGTCGATCCCCACCCCCACCACGCCGGTCCCGGCCGGTACGTCCGCCATCCGGGTCGCCAGGTCCCGGGCCGCGGCGGCGGCCGGAGCGGCGGCGGGACCGGTGGTCACTCGACGGTGACCGTCTTGGCCAGGTTGCGGGGACGGTCGACGTCGAGTCCGTGCAGCCGGGCCAGCGAGTAGGCGAAGAGCTGGAGCGGTACCACGTCGATGATCGGAGCGAAGAGGTGCTCGGTCGCGGGGACCCACAGGACGGCGTCGGCGTGCCGGGCCGTCTCGTCGTCGCCGTCGTTGGCCACCGCCACGACCGAGGCGCCGCGGCTCTGCACCTCGGCGAGGTTGGCGATCATCTTCTCCCACACCGGCGTGCGCGTGACCACGGCCACCACCACGGTGCCCGGTTCGACGAGGGCGATGGGGCCGTGCTTGAGCTCGCCACCGGGGAAGCCCTCGGCCCGCAGGTACGAGATCTCCTTCAGCTTGAGCGCGCCCTCGAGTGCCACCGGGTACCCGACGTGGCGGCCCAGGAAGAGGAAGGACGGCGACCGCCGGAACCGCTCGGCCACGGCCCGGACGTCGGCGGAACGTCCGACGGCGGTGGCCACCTTGTCGGGGAGCGAACCCATGGCCGCCAGCAGGCCTCGGGCGTCGGCCGGAGACAGCGTGCCGCGGGCCTGGGCCAGGTACAGGGCGAGGATCTCCAGAGCGGTGATCTGGGCCAGGTGGGTCTTGGTGGCGGCGACGCCGATCTCGGGCCCGGCACGCGTGTACAGCACGGCATCGCTCCCCCGGGCCATCGAGGAGTCGACCACGTTGGTGATCACCAGCACCTTGGCCCCGAGGCGGCGGCCCTCCTCGACGGCCAGCCGGGTGTCCGAGGTCTCGCCCGACTGGCTCACCCCGATGACCAGCGTGTTCCTGTCGACGACCGGGTTCCGGTACCGGAACTCGCTGGAGATGTCGATCTCGACGGGCAGGCGGGCCCAGTGCTCGATGGCGTACTTGGCCATCAGCCCGGCGTGGTAGCTGCTGCCGCACGCCACCACGAACACCTTGGAGATCGACCGCAGCTCCTCGTTGGTGATCCGCACCTCGTCGAGGACCAGCGTGCCGTCGGGCAGCAGCCTGTCGAGCAGGGTGTCGGCCACCGCCTTGGGCTGCTCGTGCATCTCCTTGGACATGAAGTCGTCGTAGCCGTCCTTGCGGGCGGCGTCGAGGTCCCAGTCCACGTGCAGCGGGGACGGCTCCACGGCGACGCCGTCGAGGTCGGTCACGGCGATCGTGCCGGGCCGCAGCTCGGCCACGCGGTCGTCGTCGAGGATGAAGAAGTCGTGGGTCAGTCCGAGGATGGCCGGGATGTCGGACGCCAGGAAGGCGCTCCCCTCGGCCACTCCCATGATCAACGGCGACACCCGACGGGCCCCCACGACGACGTCGGGCTGGTCGGCGTGGACGACGGCGAGAGCGAACGCGCCCCGCACCCGGCCCAGCGCGGCCCGCACCGCCCCGGCCAGCCCCTCGTCGGGCCAGGCCGCCAGGTGGGACTCGATCAGGTGGGCGAGGACCTCGGTGTCGGTCTCGGACTCGAGGTGGTGGCCGTCGGCGATCAGCTCGTCGGACAGCTCGACGTGGTTCTCGATGATGCCGTTGTGGACGAGGGCCAGCCGCCCCGTGCAGTCGACGTGGGGATGGGCGTTGCCCTCGTTCGGGCGGCCGTGCGTCGCCCAGCGGGTGTGGCCGATGCCGGCCGAGGGGCGGGGCGGCGCCGACTCGGTCCGCTTGGCCAGGTCGTCGAGCGATCGGGTGCCGTTGGCCGCCCGGACCCGCCACAGGGCGTCCCCGGGCGCCGGTCCCACCAGCGCCAGTCCGGCCGAGTCGTAGCCGCG
This sequence comes from uncultured Acidimicrobiales bacterium, assembly GCA_963814655.1. Classification (GTDB taxonomy): domain Bacteria; phylum Actinomycetota; class Acidimicrobiia; order Acidimicrobiales; family RAAP-2; genus Bog-756. The sequence continues at coordinate 365,682 of CAWFDU010000003.1, forward strand.
GTACTCGAGGCGGGCCAGGCCCTCCACCAGGATCTCGAGGACCTCGTCGTCGCTCTCCGGCCCCGGCCCCCTGGTGATGCCGATGATGCCGCACATGGGTGCCCAGGGTAGCGGCCCCGGGGAGGGCGCCGAGTGGCACGGCCCCCACCTGCCCGGATCCCGGCGCCCGACGTCAGACCCCGGCGTCGAGCTCCAGGGCCAGGGCGTCGGCGGCCGCCTGCGCCTCCGCCTCGCGGGAGGCGGCCGCGGCCAGCAGCTCGTGGCGGATGAGGGCGTGGAGCCGGGCGGCCGTGGCCTCGGCCACTCCGGGGACGGTGCACTCCACCATGACCCGCACCACCGGTTCGGTGCCGCTCGGCCGCACCAGCACCCGGCCCGTCCCGCCCATGGCCTCCTGCTCCTGGCCGATGGCCATGCCGATGGCCTCCACCTGGCCGAACAGCGACGTGTCCACTCCCGTGACGTTGACCAGGGTCTGGGGGACCGGTACGACGAGACCGTCGAGCAGCTCGACCAGCGACGAGCCGGTCCGGGCCAGCAGGTCGGCCAGGACCAGCCCGGTCAGCAGCCCGTCGCCGGTCGTGGCCAGACGCCGGAAGATGATGTGGCCGGACTGTTCGCCCCCGAGCGAGAACCCCTCCTTGTCGATGGCGGCCAGCACGTGCCGGTCGCCGACGTCGGTCTCCTTCACGTGGATGCCCCGGCCGTCCATCGCCCGGCGGAACCCGAGGTTGGTCATCACCGTCACCACGACGGTGTTGCCGGCCAGCAGTCCGCGCTCGGCCAGGTCGCGGGCGAAGAGCGCCAACAGCGCGTCGCCGTCGACCAGCGCTCCGGTGGCGTCCACGGCCAGGAGCCGGTCGGCGTCGCCGTCGAGGGCGAGTCCCAGGTGGGCCCCGTGCTCCACCACGGCGCTCGACACCAGCTCGGTGGCGGTCGAACCGCACCCGGCGTTGATGTTGGTCCCGTCCGGGTCGCAGCCGATGGCCACGACCTCGGCGCCGGCCTCCTCGAACAGGCGGGCCGCCAGGCCCGAGCGCGCTGCCGTTGGCGCTGTCCACGACCAGACGCAGGCCCTCCAGGGTCCGACCGTCCAGCGTCCCGAGCAGGTACTCCAGGTAGGCGTCGCCCACCCCGGCCTCGGAGCGCACGGTACCCACCCCGTGTCCCTCGACGGGGCGCGGGCCCTTCAGGCCCGGGTCGAGGACCCGGTGGAGCTCGTCCTCGATGGCGGTCTCGGTGTCGCGGTCGAGCTTGGTCCCCCCGGCGCCGAACAGCTTGATCCCGTTGTCGGCGAACGGGTTGTGGGAGGCCGAGATGACCACGGCCGGCAGGTCGCGGCGGGTCGACAGCCAGGCCAGGGCGGGGGTGGGCAGCACGCCGACGTCGACGACGTCGGCCCCCTCGCTGGACAGGCCCGCCGACAGGGCGGCCTGCAGCATGGGGCCGGAGCGGCGGGTGTCGCGACCGACGAGGAAGGTGGTGGCGGTGATGGTCCGGGCCACGGCACGTCCGAGTGCCAGGACCAGCTCGGGGGTGAGCTCGGTGTTGGCGCTGCCCCGTACTCCGTCGGTGCCGAACCAGGTTCGGGACACCGGGCCTACCGCTTCGAGTACTGGGGCGCCTTGCGGGCCTTCTTGAGGCCGTACTTCTTGGACTCCTTCTCCCGGGCGTCCCGGGTAAGGAACCCGGCCCTCTTGAGGGCGCCGCGCAGTTCGGGGTCGAGCTCGCACAGACCCCGGGCGATCCCGAGCCGGAAGGCGCCGGCCTGACCGGACACTCCCCCGCCGTCGATGGTGACGTCGATGTCCCACGACTCGGTCGTCTCGGTCAGCCGGAGCGGCTCGGTGACGATCATCCGGTGGGTGGCCGAGGTGAAGTACTCCTCGAAGGTGTGCCCGTTGCACGTGATGGCGCCCTGTCCCGGACGGAAGCGGACCCGCGCCACGGCCTGCTTGCGGCGTCCGGTGGTCTGGCAGATGGGGGCAGTCACTGGCGGTTCCTTCGTTCGGTGCGTAGTCGCGAGGAGGCGGTCGGTCCGGTGGGCGCGGTGCTCACGCGCCGCTGCGGGCGGACGCCGTACGGCGCGCCCCGGGGATCTCGAGAGGGACGGGGGACTGGGCGGCGTGGGGATGCTCCCCGCCGCGGTACACCTTCAGCTTGCCGGCCATCTGGCGACCGAGTCGGTTCTTCGGCAACATGCCCCGGATGGCGTCGCGCACCACGTCGTCGGCACGGTCGACCATCAGGTCGGCGTACGAGGTCGCCGTCAGTCCGCCCGGGTAGCCGGAGTGGCGGTAGGACAGCTTGGACTCGGCCTTGCCCGAGGTCAGGACGACCTTGTCGGCGTTGATGACCACGACGTGGTCGCCGGTGTCGACGTGGGGGGCGAACGTCGGCTTGTGCTTGCCGCGCAGCACCGAGGCGACCTCGGTGGCGAGGCGACCGAGCACCAGGCCGTCGGCGTCGACGACGTGCCAGGCACGGGTGATCTCAGCGGGCTTGGGGCTGTACGTGCGCAACGGGGATCCTTGGTCGATGGTGGCGGGTGTCCGGGCACCTGCGGGTGCGGGGCCTCGGGAGTGGGCGGCCGGTGGGGCGCCGAGGCGCCCGGGACCGACCGGGGCCCGACCCGGCGACCTCCCACACTAGGTCGGATGGGGTCGGGTGGGCAAGCCGCCCGTCAGTAGCGGACCGCCATCAGGGTGAGCCCCTGGGGTGGCGCCGGCTGGCCGGCCCGGGACCGGTCGGCAGTGCGCAGGATCTCCAGCATGTCCGAGGGACGCTTGCGGCCACGGCCGACGTCCACCAGGGTGCCGACCAGCGAGCGGACCATCTGGTGGCAGAAGGCGTTCGCCTCCACCTCGAAGGCCAGGAGGTCGCCGACCACGGGCGCCAGCGCCGCCCCGGTCGACGCCTCGTGGTCGGCCAGGGCCGACGTCCCGGCGCTGCGGGCCCCGGTCGGGCGGCCGTCCAGCTTCGTCCACCGGGCGTCGAGCACCCGGCGCGGGATCGGGGCGTCGGCCGCGGTGCCCGGGACCCGGCGGCAGAACGCCCGGAAGTCGTGCTCGCCCAGCAGGGCGTCGGCGGCCGCCGACATGGCCCGCAGGTCGAGGGGGTCGGCCACGTGCCAGGTCAGTGCGGCGAGGAGCGGGTCGGCCACCGGGGCGTTGACCACCAGGTAGCGGTACCGGCGGGCCGTGGCCGAGTGGCGGGCGTCGAAACCCTCGGGCGCCGGTTCCGCGGCGCGCACGACGATGGCCGGGCCGGTCTGGCTGTTGCACGACCGGACCAGGGCGGCCGGCTCGAGGGCGGCCGAGCGTTCGGGGGGCAGATCGAAGTGCACGACCTGGTCGAGGGCGTGGACACCGGCGTCGGTGCGGCCGGCACAGGTCAGCGTGACCGGGGTGCGGGCCACCCGGGACAGCGCGGCGGCCAGCGTACCGGCCACGGTGGTGAGGCCCTCCTGGGCGGCGAACCCGTGGAAGCCGGAGCCGTCGTAGGCGACGCGGAGGCGCCACCGGACGGGCACCGGCGGACGGTCGTCGTGGTCGACGGTGTCACGCCCCCCGGGATCGGGGGGCGTGCTCACACCAGTTCGATGCGGGCCATCGGGGCGTTGTCACCCTGACGGTTGCCGAGCTTGAGGATGCGGGTGTACCCGCCCGGCCGCTCGGCGTAGCGGGGGCCGATCTCGGCGAACAGCTTGTGGGTCATGTCCTTGTCGCGGATGAAGGCGACGACGTTGCGCTGGCGGGCGACGCCGCCCTTGGCCGCGGCCGTGATGACCTTTTCGGCCACGGGGCGCAGGGCCTTCGCCTTGGCCTCGGTGGTGACCAGGTACTCGGCCGCGATCAGCGACGCGACCAGGTTGCCCATCATCGCCTTCTGGTGGGCGGAGCTGCCGCCGAACCGGCGGCCCTTCTTGGGAGTGCCGAGCATGGCGGGACCTCAGTCCTTCACGCGCAGGGACAGGCCCCGCTCGTCGAGCTTCTGGAGCACCTCGTCGAGCGACTTCTGCCCGAAGTTGGTGATGTTGAGGAGATCGTCGAGCGTGCGGTCGACCAGCTCGCCGATCGTGTTGATCTGAGCCCGCTTGAGGCAGTTGCGGGGACGCTCGGTGAGGTCGAGGTCCTCGATGCGGAGGTCGAGGTCGGGCGAGCCCGTGCTCACGGTGCCGTACTCGCCGAGCTCCAGGCCCATGGGCTCCTCCTCGAGGTCGGCCACCAGGCTGACCAGGGTGCGCAGGGTGTCGCCCGCCGAGGCCAGCGCCTCGCGGGGGGTGAGGGAGCCGTCGGTCTCGATCTCGATCACCAGGCGGTCGAAGTCGGTGGACTGCTCGACCCGGACGGGCTCGACGGTGAAGGCCACGCGGCGTACGGGGGAGAAGATGGCGTCGACCGGGATCACGCCGATGGCGCCGGTGCCCTTGTTCTTGTCGGCCGACAGGTAGCCCCGGCCCCGCTCGACCGTCAGGTCCACGGCGATGTGGCCCTTGGCGTTGAGGGAGGCGATGTGCTGGTCGGGGCTCAGGACCTCGACGTCGGCCGTCAGCTGCAGGTCACCGGCCGTGGCGGCCCCGGCACCGCGCTTGTCGAGACGGATGGTCACCGGCTCGTCGCTGTGGACCCGGAACAGCAGGTCCTTCAGGTTCAAGATGATGTCGGTCACGTCCTCCTTCACACCCGGGAGGGTCGTGAATTCGTGGAGGGCCTCGTCGAAGCGGACCTGGGTGACGGCGGCACCGGGGATCGACGACAGCAGGGTGCGCCGCAGCGAGTTGCCGAGCGTGTGCCCGAAGCCGGGGTCGAGCGGACCGACCGCGAACTTCTGGCGGTTGTCCTCTTCTTCGCCGATTGCTTCGACGGTGGGTCGCTGGATGATGAGCATGCGTGTAGGGCTCCTCGGCAGATGGTGCGCAGGTTCGGGTTCGGTCGGGTTCGGTCGGTGGTGCGGGGGTCGGGTGCGCCTGGGCGCCCGCGGCTACTTGGAGTAGAGCTCGACGATCAGCTGCTCCTGCACCGGCTCGTCGATGTGCTCGCGCAGCGGAAGGCTGAACACCCGCACCTCGAAGCGGTCGCCCACCGTCTCGAGCCACGGCGGAAGCGACCGGTCGAGCGTGTCCAGGTTCCGGCGCACGTGGAAGAGCTCGCGCGACGACGACTTGAGGGCGACGGTGTCACCCTGTCGGACGCGGTAGCTGGGGATGGTCACCCGCTTGCCGTTGACCAGGACGTGGCCGTGGCGCACGAACTGGCGGGCCTGGGCACGGCTGGCGCCCCATCCGGCCCGGAACGCCACGTTGTCGAGCCGGAGCTCGAGCATCACCAGCAGGTTCTCACCGGTGATGCCGGGGGCACGGGAGGCCTCGACGTAGAGGTTGTGGAATTGCTTCTCGAGCAGTCCGTAGATGCGGCGGGCCTTCTGCTTCTCGCGGAGCTGGCCGAGGTACTCCGACCCCTGGCGCATCCGGTCGCGGCCGTGCTCACCGGGCGGGTAGGCGCGGCTGTGGCGGTCGGTGACCGCCTCGGAGACGGGGCACTTCATGGAGTAGCAGCGCTCCCCCTTCAGGAAGAGCTTGGTACGCTCCCGGCGGCAGAGCCGGCAGACGGGTCCGGTGTAACGAGCCATGGTGGTCCTTGGTTCCCTTCGTTCCCGTCCCTACACCCGCCGCCGCTTCTTGGGGCGGCAGCCGTTGTGCGGGATGGGGGTGACGTCCTTGATGCCGGCGACCTCGATGCCGGCGGCGGCGAGCGAGCGGATGGCGGTCTCGCGGCCCGAGCCCGGGCCGCGCACCAGCACGTCGACGCGGCGCACACCGTGCTCCATCGCCCGCTTGGCACACTGCTCGGCGGCCAGCTGGGCGGCGAACGGGGTCGACTTGCGTGAACCCTTGAAGCCCACGTTGCCGGCCGACGCCCAGGCGAGGACGTTGCCCTCCGGGTCGGCGATGGACACGATGGTGTTGTTGAACGAACTCTTGATGTGGGCGACGCCGAAGGTGATGTTCTTGCGCTCGCGCTTGCGGGGCCGACGGGCGGCCCCCGGCTTGGTGGGCTTGGCCATTACTTGCGAACCTTCTTCTTTCCGGCGACGGTCTTCTTCGGTCCCTTGCGGGTGCGGGCGTTGGTGTGGGTGCGCTGGCCGTGGACCGGCAGTCCCTTGCGGTGGCGGATGCCCTGGTAGCAGCCGATCTCCATCTTCCGCTTGATGTCCTGGGAGATGTCGCGGCGCAGGTCGCCCTCGACCTGCAGGTTGGCGTCGATGTAGTTGCGGAGGCGGGTGACCTCTTCGTCGGTCAGATCCCGGACCCGGGTGTCGGGGCTGGTCTCGGTGGACGCGCAGATCTGCTGTGCGGTCGTCCGGCCGATGCCGAAGATGTAGGTCAGGGAGATCTCCAACCGCTTTTCGCGGGGGATGTCCACGCCGGAGATGCGGGCCACGTGTTCTTCTTTCTCTCTACTCGAGCCTGGTGGGCGTCAGCCCTGCCGCTGCTTGTGGCGGGGGTTGTCGCAGATGACGAGGACCCGCCGGTGGCGGCGGATCACCTTGCACTTCTCACACATCGGCTTGACGCTCGGTCGAACCTTCACGCTGTCGTCCTTCGTCCTCGTGCCGCGGGCCCGTTGGCCGACGGCTGCTCCCCGGACCACCGCCGTGCGGCGGTCCGGTCTACTTGTAGCGGTAGGTGATCCGCCCGCGGGCCAGGTCGTAGGGGGTGATCTCCACCTGCACCTTGTCCCCGGGGAGGATGCGGATGCGGTGCATCCGCATCTTTCCCGAGCTGTGCGCCAGCACGTTGTGGCCGTTCTCCAGCTCCACGCGGAACATGGCGTTGGGGAGTGGCTCGACCACCGTCCCCTCCAGCACGATGGCGTCTTCCTTGGGCTTGGGCAGGTGAATCTCCTCAGTACTCTGTCGTTCTCGTCCGTCGTCGGCCCGGGGGTCGACGTGCGCCTCGGGCCATGGTGCTCGCGGTCCGGACTGCCGCCATCGGGGACGTGCCTGAGCAGCGCCACCGGGAGCGGGGTCGGCACGCCACCACACACCCGTGGCCAGCCGAATGACCAGTCTAGCCCTTCGCCAGCGAATTGCCAGTCCGACCCGACCCTCGGCCCCTCCCACCCCGTCGGGGTGCGTAGGTCCAGGTCAGCGGCTCACAGGACGGTGAAGACCTCGGGTCCGTCGTCGGTCACGGCGATGGTGTGCTCGAAGTGGGCCGACAGCCGGCCGTCGGCGGTCACCACGCTCCAGCCGTCGTCCAGCAGGACCGTGCCGGTGCCCCCCGCGTTGACCATGGGCTCGATGGCGAACACCATCCCCTCCTTGAGGGTCGGGCCCGGGGTCCCGGGCCAGTAGTTCGGCACCTGGGGCTCCTCGTGCATGGCCGTGCCGATGGCGTGGCCGACGTACTCGCGCACCACGGAGAAGCCGGCGGCCTCCGCCACCCGCTGGACGGCCCGGCCCACCTCGTGGAGCCGGTTGCCGGGCACGAGCTGGTCGATCCCGGCGTACAGGCTGGCCTCGGTCACCTCCATCAGCCGGGTGGCCTCGTCGGAGACCTCCCCGACCGGTGCGGTGTAGGCGGCGTCGCCGTGGTAGCCCTCGACGATCGCCCCGCAGTCGACGGAGACGATGTCGCCCTCGTGGAGCACCACCGAGGCGGAGGGGATGCCGTGGACGATCATGGAGTTCGGCGAGGTGCACACCACGGCCGGGAACCCGTGGTAGCCGAGGAAGTTCGAGCCCGCCCCCCGACGGTCGAGCACCTCGCGGGCGGCGCGGTCGAGGTCGAGGGTGGTGGCACCGGGCCGGATGACCGCCCGGGTGGCCTCGTGGATCTCGGCGACGACGCGGCCGGCCCTGCGCATCTTGGCCAGCTCGTCGGCGTTGCGCCTCACGGCCGGACCGGCGCCGGGCCGGTGCTCTGGGGGGACATGTCCCTCATCGTAGGGGGACGCCCACGCCGCCGTGTCACGAGAAGCGGCCGCGGGAGCGGTTGCGCCGGTCCTCGATGGCCCGGACGATCCGCTTGGTGACGGCCTCGGGCGAACCGGTGCCGGTCACCTGGGCCAGCTGGCCCCGGTCCCGGTACCAGTCGATGAGGGGCGCCGTCTGCTGCTCGTAGATCTCGAGCCGCCGGGAGATGGCCTCCTCGGTGTCGTCCTGGCGCTGGACGACCTCGCCCCCGCAGACGTCGCAGGTCCAGTTGATGAGGGGCCGGGCCGTCAGCGAGTAGTTGGCCCCGCAGTCCACGCACACCCGACGCGACGCCAGGCGGCGCAGCACCTGGGACGTCGGCACCTCGATGTCGATGACCAGGTCGAGGTCGACCGGGGACAGGTAGTCGGCGAGCATCCGGGCCTGGTCCACGGTGCGGGGGCACCCGTCGAGGATGAATCCGCGGTCCTTGGTGTCGCTCTCGTCGAGGCGCGCCGAGACCATCTCCATGATGAGGTCGTCGCCGAGGAGCTCGCCCCGGTCCATCAGCTCCTGGGCCTTGATCCCGAGCGGCGTGGCCTGCTTGACGGCCTCGCGCAGCATGTCCCCCGTGGAGACATGGGTGACCACGTAGTGATGGGAGAGGGACAGACACTGCGTCCCCTTCCCCGCCCCCTGTTTGCCGAGGACGACGAGCCTGGCGCCGGTGGCCACCTACTTGAGGAAGCCCTCGTAGTTGCGCATCATGAGCTGGCTGTCGATCTGCTTCATCGTCTCGAGTGCCACGCCCACGGCGATCAGGAGCGTCGTTCCGTAGAAGGGATAGCTGGTGATGTTCCATGCGGCCATCAGCAGCGACGGCGTGACCGCCACCGCTCCGAGGAAGAGGGCGCCCGGCCAGGTGATCCGGTTGAGGATGTGGGCCAGGTACCGCTCCGTCGGCTGCCCCGGACGGATGCCCGGGATGTACCCGCCCTGCTTGCGGATGATGTCCGCCTGCTGGTGCGGGTCGAAGGCGACGTAGACGTAGAAGAACGTGAACAGGAGGATGAAGAGGAAGTAGGTGAGGATGTAGAAGACGCTGGTCGGGGTCACGTTGTGGTTGACCCACGACCGGAACGCGGCCGACGGGATGATGTTCGACAGCAGCACGGGGATGTAGAGCACCGAGCTGGCGAAGATGATCGGGATGACGCCCGCCTGGTTGACCTTCAGGGGGATGTAGGTGTTGGATCCGCCGTACATCTTGCGGCCCACCACCCGCTTGGCGAAGGTCACCGGGATCCGGCGCTGGCCCTGGTCGACGAAGACGATGAGGACGAGCAGGGCGAGCGAGACCAGCAGGATCGTGGCGAACTTCACCCGTCCTCCCTCCTGGAGGACGGTGTTGAGACCGGAGGGGATCCCGGCCACCACGTTGGCGAAGATGAGGATCGACATGCCCTGGCCGATGCCGCGCTGGGTGATGAGCTCGGCCAGCCACATGACGAAGGCGGTGCCCGCCGTCAGGGTCAGCACGATGAAGCCGGCGCGCCAGATGGAGTAGTTGAGGATCAGGTCGATGTTCTGCGAGGTGCCGAACAGGCCGCCACCGCCCTTGTGGAACAGGTAGACGAGCCCGGTCGACTGCATGAGGGCGAGGGCCACCGTCAGGTACCGGGTGGTCTGGGTCAGCTTCTTCTGACCCACCGCGCCCTGGTCGCGCCACTGCTCGAGCTTGGGGATGACCGTCGCCAGGAGCTGGATGATGATGCTCGAGGTGATGTAGGGCATGATGCCCAGCCCGAACACCGCCATCCGGGTCAGGGCGCCGCCGCTGAACAGGTTGAGGAAGCCGAGCACCCCGGAGGACTTCGACGCCGCCTCGAGCTGGGCCACCTTCGAGAAGTTGACGAAGGGGACGGGGACGTTCGCCCCGAACTGGTACAGGGCGATGATGGTCAGCGTGAAGAGGACCTTCTTCCGAAGGTCGGGGATGCGGAAGATGTTGGCCAGGCTGGCAAGCATGGGGCTCCTCGACGCCGCGTTCGGAAGATGCTAGCGGTTGGTGAGGGCGTTGCCCTTGGCCGGTGGCCGGTCGTTCCCGAAGGGCGGCGGGACGACCACGACGGTCCCCCCGGCGCCGGTGATGGCCGCCTCGGCCGACGCCGAGAAGGCGTGGGCCTCGACCCGAAGGGCCCGGGTCAGCTCGCCGCCGCCCAGGACCTTGACCAGGTCGCCCTTGTGGGCGAGCCCGGCCATCACCAGGGCGGGGATGTCGGCGACGTCGCCCTCGACGGCGCCGAGCGCGCCCACGTTGACCGGCGTGTACTCCACGCGGAACGGGTTGGTGAAGCCGCGGAGCTTGGGGATCCGCTGCATGAGGGGGAGCTGGCCGCCCTCGAAGCCCATCGGGATGGTGTCGCGTGCGCCCTGGCCCTTGGTGCCGCGGCCGGCGGTCTTGCCGCCCTTGCCGCCGATGCCGCGACCGACCCGCTTGCGGGCACGGTTCGAGCCCGCCGGGGGGCGGAGATCATGGACCTTCATGGTCAGCCTTTCTCGTCGGGTCCGGCGGACGTGACGTCCACCAGGTGCGGCACGCGTGCCAGCATCCCACGGATCTCGGGGCGGTCGGGCAGCACGTTGGTGCGCCCGATGCCGCGGAGCCCGAGGGCGCGCAGGGTGCCACGGTGCTTGGGCTTGGTGCCGATGGACGACCGGATCTGGGTGACCCGGATCCAGCCCGTCGTCGACAGCGGGGTGTGGGTGGGGGACGCCATGTCAACCCACCTCCGTGAACAGGTCGGCCTCGCGCTTGCGCTCGCGGTAGGCGCGGAGCATGGCGGCCGGCACGACCTCGTCGACGGGCTTGCCGCGGAGGGCGGCGATCTCGTCGGGACGCTTCAGGCCCTTCAGCCCGGCGATGGTGGCGTGGGCCACGTTGATGCCGTTGGAGGAGCCGAGCGACTTGGCCAGGATGTCGCGGATGCCGGCCATCTCGAGGATGGCCCGGGCCGCACCCCCGGCGATGACGCCGGTGCCGGGTGCGGCCGGCTTGAGCATGACCCGTCCGGCACCGCTCTCCCCGACGATGGGGTGGGTGATGGTCGAGCCGGCCAGCGGCACGTCGAACATGTTCTTGCGGGCCTCTTCGATGCCCTTCTGCACGGCCAGCCCGGCCTCCTTGGCCTTGCCGTAGCCGAGACCGACCCGTCCGTTGCCGTCGCCCACCACCATGAGCGCGGCGAAGGAGAACCGGCGGCCGCCCTTGACGACCTTGGACACCCGGTTGACCCGGATGGTGCGCTCCTCGAACTGGAGCTCGTTGCTGTTCACGGCCATCTCAGAACTCCAGTCCCTCGGCGCGGGCGGCGTCGGCCAACGCGGCCACCCGCCCGTGGTAGGCGAAGCCGCCGCGGTCGAACACGACGGTGGTGATCCCGGCGTCCCTGGCGCGGGACGCCACGAGGGCGCCCACCGCCCTGGCCGCGTCGATGTTGCCGCCCGGGGCGCCCCGCAGGGACGCCTCCACCGAGGACGCCGAGGCCAGGGTGCGGCCGGCGAGGTCGTCGATGAGCTGGGCGGAGATGTGCTTGTTCGAGCGGAACACCGCCAGGCGCGGACGTTCGGCGGTGCCCTCGACCCGCCGGCGGACCCGCTTGTGGCGGCGGCGGCGGAGCTCGAGCTTGTGATCGGTACGTGCCATTACTTGGCTGCCTTCCCGGCCTTGCGGACGACCCGCTCTCCCGCGTAGCGGATGCCCTTGCCCTTGTAGGGCTCGGGCTTCCGCAGCTTGCGGATGTCGGCGGCGACCTGTCCGACCTTCTCCTTGTCGATTCCCTTGATGATGATGCGGGTGGCGCTCGGCACCTCGAAGGTGACGCCGTCCGGGGCGTCCACGTTGACCGGGTGCGAGAACCCGAGGGCCAGTTCCAGCGCGCCGGGCCCCTTCGGCACGGCCCGGTAGCCGACGCCGACGATCTCGAGCTCCTTCGAGAAGCCCTCGGTCACCCCGGTGACCATGTTGGCCACCAGCGAGCGGGTCAGGCCGTGCAGGGCGCGGTTCTGGCGCTGGTCGTCGGGGCGCTCGACCGTCAGCACGTCCCCGTCCTGGCGGATGCTGATGGCGGCGGGCACCTGGCGGGCCAGCTCGCCCTGGGGGCCCCTGACCGTCACGCGGTGGTCGTCGTCGACGGCCACGGTGACCCCGGAGGGCACGGTGATGGGGGAACGTCCGATGCGGGACATCAGCGGGCACCTCCTGGGGTGGTCAGGCGGCGGCTACCACACATAGCAGAGCACCTCGCCACCCATGCGGCGCTTGCGCGCCTCGCGGTCGGTCATCAGGCCCTTGGAGGTGGAGACGACGGCCACGCCGAGCCCGCCGAGGACGCGGGGGATCTTGTCGGCGCGGGCGTAGATCCGCAGGCCGGGCTTGGACACCCGCTTGATCCCCGAGATGGTCCGGGCGCGGTCGGGTGCGTACTTCATGGTGATCTGGAGCGTCTTGCCGGGCCTGCCCGGGGTCTCGCTCACCTGGAACCCGCCGATGTAGCCCTCCTCCACCAGGATGGCGGCGAGCGACTCCTTCAGCTTGGAACCCGGCATCGACACGGTGTCGAAGTGGGCGGTGTTGGCGTTCCGGATGCGGGTCAGCATGTCGGCGATCGGGTCGGTCATCGTCATCGTTCGTCGCCTCCTCTCACCAACTGGCCTTCGTGACGCCGGGGATCTCCCCGGCGTGGACCATCACCCGCAGGCAGATCCGGCACAGGCCGAACTTGCGGTACACCGACTTCGGGCGGCCGCACCGGCGGCACCGGGTGTACCCGCGCACCTTGAACTTCGGCGTGCGCTGCTGCTTCTCGATCAAAGCCTTCTTCGCCATGGGGTTACTGGTTCTCCTTGCGGAACGGGAAGCCGAATGCGGCGAGCAGGGCCCGCCCCTCGTCGTCGGTTCGAGCGGTGGTGGCGATGGTGATGTCCATGCCCCGGGTGGTGTCGATCTTGTCGTAGTCGATCTCGGGGAAGATCAGCTGCTCGGTCACCCCGAAGGTGTAGTTGCCGTGGCCGTCGAACGACCGGGGCGACAGCCCGCGGAAGTCACGGATGCGCGGGATGGCCATCGCCACCAGCCGGTCGAAGAACTCCCAGGCCCGGTCACCGCGCAGGGTCACCTTGGCGCCGATCTCCTGCCCCTCGCGGAGCTTGAACGAGGCGATCGACTTCTTGGCCCGGGTCACCACCGGCTTCTGGCCGGCGATGATCTCGAGATCGCGGAGCGCCCCCTCGATCAGGGACTTCTGCTGGGTGGCACGCCCGACGCCCATGTTGATCACGATCTTGGAGAGGCGCGGGACCTCCATGATGTTGGCGAGGCCCAGGGACTCCTGGAGCTCGGCCCGCACCTGTTCGTCGTAGCGCTTCTTGAGCCGTGGGCGCTCGGGCGCCGAGGTCGAGGCCATCACAGGTCCGCCCCGCACTTGCGGCAGACGCGCACCTTGCGCCCCTGCTCGTCGACGCGCATGCCGATCCGGGTGGGGACCCCGCACGAGCTGCACACGATGGCCACCGACGACACGGAGATCGGCATGAACTTGTCGATCACGCCTCCCTGCATGGTGGCACGGGTGGGCTTGGCGTGGCGCTTGGCCACGTGCACACCCTCCACGATGACCCGGCCCTGGGCCGGCATGGCGCGCACCACGTGGGCCTGCTTGCCACGATCCTTGCCCGAGAGCACCTGCACCTTGTCGCCCTTCCTGATTCGCATCTAGAGCACCTCCGGCGCCAGCGAGATGATCCGCATGAAGCGCTTGTCGCGCAGCTCCCGGCCGACGGGCCCGAAGATCCGGGTGCCGCGGGGCTGCTGCTGGTCGTTGATGAGCACGGCGGCGTTCTCGTCGAAGCGGATGTAGCTGCCGTCCGGCCGGCGCTTCTCCTTCTTGGTGCGGACGACGACGCACTTCACGACGTCACCCTTCTTGACGGCCGCACCCGGGATGGCGTCCTTGACGGTCGCCACGAACACGTCGCCGATGGAGGCGTAGCGCCGCCGGGAGCCGCCCAGCACCTTGATGCACAGCACCTCTTTGGCGCCCGAGTTGTCGGCCACCCGAAGTCGCGATTCCTGTTGGATCATCGTGCACGCTCCAGCACTTCGCTCAGCCGCCAGCGCTTCAGCTTGGACAGCGGACGCGTCTCGACGACCGCGCACCCGGTCGCCGACCTTGGCGGTGTTCTCCCCGTCGTGGACGTACAGCTTCTTGGTCCGCTGCACGGTCTTGCCGTAGCGGGGGTGGCGCACCCGCTCGACGACGGCCACGACCACGGTCGAGTCCATCGCGTCGGACACCACCAGGCCCTCGCGCACCTTGCGGGCGTTGGCCCGCTCCTCGGTCGTGCCCTCGGCACGCTGCTCGTCGGCCATCAGTTCGTCTCCTCTGCGTCCTCGGCAGCCAGGTCCAGGTCGTCCTCGTCGCCCTCGTCGTCCCCGGCCGCCTCGTCGGCGATCCGCTCCTCGGCCTCGGCCCGGGCCGCCGCACGACGCTCCGACGCCGTGCTCGAGTCCCGCCCCTTGGCGGCGTCCTCGTCCCGGCGGCGGGCCGCCGCCCGGTGGGCGGGCAGCTCCTCGAGGGCGAGGCCCTCGGCCTCGGCGATCTCCCGGTTGCGGAGCTCGGTGAGCATGCGGGCGACGTCCTTGCGGACGTGGTTGATCCGGGACACGTTGTCGAGCTGGCCGGTGGCCAGCTGGAACCGGAGGTTGAACAGCTCGCGCCGGGTCTCCCCCAGCTGGCGCTCCAGCTCCTCGGTGTCGTACTCGCTGATCTCGGCGGCGGTGGCCATCAGACCTGCACCTCCGGCGTGCCGTGCGTGCCGGGTCGGACCACGAAGCGCGCCTTGAAGGGGAGCTTCTGGATGGCGCGGTCCATCGCCTCGCGGGCCAGGTCCTGCTCCACGCCGGCGAGCTCGAACAGGATGCGCCCGGGCTTGACCACGGCGACCCAGTGCTCGGGGTTGCCCTTGCCGGAGCCCATGCGCGTCTCGGCGGGCTTCTTGGTGACCGGCCGGTCCGGGAAGACCCGGATCCACACCTTGCCGCCGCGCTTGACGTGGCGGGTCATGGCGATACGGGCGGCCTCGATCTGGCGTGCCGTCATCCAGGCCGGCTCGAGGGCCTGGATGCCGAAGTCACCGAAGGTGACCTCGCTGCCGCCCTTGGCCTGGCCGGACATCCGACCGCGCTGCTGCTTGCGGTGCTTGACCTTGCGGGGCATCAGCATGTCAGTCCACCTCCTTGCGGAAGTGCGGGGTCTCGTGGTGCTCGCGGGTACGGCGCTCGATCTCCTCGTCCTCGGTCAGGATCCGCTCGAGCTCGTCGGGCACGGCCGGCGGGGCGGCGATGTCGGCCGGGTTGTGGTCGGCCAGCCCCTGGGGGACGTCGGTCTCGGTGGCATCGGGGTCGAGGGTGACCACGCTCCCGGGGGCGCCCTGGCCCGCCAGGCGGCGGCCGCCACCGGCGGTGATCAGGCGGCGGGGCGCGGCGTCGCCGGCCTGGCCCGAGGTCTCCCCGACGGCCATGGCGGCCTCGCGGGTGATCTTCTCCTCGGAGGAGATCTTGTACGGGAGGATGTCGCCCTTGTAGATCCACACCTTCACACCGATGCGGCCGTAGGTGGTCTTCGCCTCGCGGAAGCCGTAGTCGATGTCGGCCCGCAACGTGTGCAGCGGCACCCGACCCTCGCGGTACGACTCCTTGCGCGACATCTCCGAGCCGCCCAGTCGGCCGGAGCACTGGACCTTGACGCCGAGGGCGCCGGCCTTCTGCACCGTCTGGATCGAGCGCTTCATGGCGCGGCGGAACGCCACCCGGCGGGCCAGCTGGTCGCAGATGCCCTGGGCGATCAGCGCGGCGTCGAGCTCGGGCTGCTTGATCTCCTGGATGTTGAGCTGGATCCGGTTGTTGAGGCCGGTGATCTCCTCGATCTTCTTCTTCAGGCGGTCGGCCTCGGCGCCGCGCCGACCGATCACGATGCCCGGGCGCGCCGTGTGGATGTCCACCCGCAGCCGGTCTCGGGTGCGCTCGATCTCGATGCGGCTGACGGCAGCCGACTCGAGCTGCGACATCAGATAGTCACGGATCTCCCAGTCCTCGATCACGCAGTTCTGGTAGTTGCGCTCCTCGAACCAGCGCGACTTCCAGTCGGTCGTGACGCCGAGCCGGAACCCGTACGGGTTTACCTTCTGGCCCATCTACTTGCCCTTCTCCTCGGCGGTGTCGCCGTCTTCGTCCTCGGCGGCGGATTCGCCGTCGGTGGCCCCGTCCGTGACCTCGTCGGTCCCGGTGGCCTCTTCGGTGCTGGTCTCCTCGGCGGACTCCTCCGCACCCTCCGACCCGGTGACCTCGACGTCGGCCGCCCCGGTGTCGGTGGTCGCCGTCGTCTCCTCGACGGTGGTGTCCCGTGCGGTGGTCGGCGTGGACTCGGACCGGGCCCGGCGTGAGCCTGCCACCCGCCGCGAACGCTGGGCGCCGGCGGCGGACTGCTTGGCCCGACGCCGGGCGATGCGCTCGTCAGGCATCCGGCTCACGATGATGGTGATGTGCGAGGTGCGCTTGCGGATGCGGGTGGCCCGCCCGCGGGCACGCGGCCGCCACCGCTTCAGGGTGCTGCCCTCGTCGGCGTAGCAGGCCGACACGTACAGCTCCTCGGCGTCGAGTCCGTCGTTGTGGACGGCGTTGGCCACGGCCGACGCCAGGACCTTGCCGACCACGGTGGCGGCCTCGCGGTCGCCGTTGGCCAGGATCTCGGCGGCCAGGGTGACGTCCTGGTCGCGGATCAGGTCGAGGACCTGGCGCACCTTGTAGGCCGACATCCGGCTGTGGCGGAGCACGGCACGGGTGCCTTCCCGCTCGTTGGTCTTCACCCCCGGCACGTCAGCGCCTCCCCGCCCGCTCTTGGCCGGCATGGAATTTGAAGGTCCGGGTCGGCGCGAACTCACCGAGCTTGTGGCCGACCATCGACTCGGTCACGTAGACCGGGATGTGCTTGCGGCCGTCATGGACGGCGATGGTGTGGCCCACCATGTCCGGGATGATCGTGGAGCGCCGGGACCAGGTCTTGATGACCTTCTTGTCGCCGGCCGCGTTGAGGACGTCCACCTTCTTCAGGAGGTGGTCGTCGACGAACGGACCCTTCTTGAGGCTGCGGGGCATGTGTGTCGTTCCCTCTGTCTTCCCTACCGGCGTGCGCCGCGCTTGCGGCGACGACGGACGATCATCTTGTCGGAGTCCTTGTTGCGGGCACGGGTGCGGCCCTCCGGCTGTCCCCACGGGGACACCGGGTGGCGGCCACCGGACGTCTTGCCCTCGCCGCCGCCGAGCGGGTGGTCCACCGGGTTCATGGCGACGCCGCGGGTCTGGGGACGGACGCCCTTCCAGCGGTTGCGGCCGGCCTTGCCGATCTTGACCAGCTCGGCCTCGGAGTTGCCGACGACGCCGAGGGTGGCCCGGCAGTCGATGGGCACCCGGCGCATCTCGGTGCTCGGGAGGCGCAGGGTGGCGAAGGCGCCCTCCTTGGCCACGAGCTGGACGCTCATGCCTGCACCGCGCGCCATCTTGCCGCCCTGACCCTCGCGCAGCTCCACGTTGTGGATGACCGAGCCGACCGGGATGTAGCGCATCGGGAGGGCGTTGCCGGGGCGGATCTCGGCGCCCTGGCCCGACTGCAGCCGGTCGCCGACCTGGATGCCGGCCGGGGCGAGGATGTAGCGCTTCTCCCCGTCGAGGTAGTGGAGGAGCGCGATGCGGGCGTTGCGGTTGGGGTCGTACTCGATCGTGGCGACCTTGGCCGGGATCCCGTCCTTGTCGCGCTTGAAATCCACCATCCGGTACTGCTGCTTGTGGCCGCCACCCCGGTGACGCGACGTCTTGCGACCGTGGTTGTTGCGGCCGCCGGTGCGCGGCTTGGGGGCGAGCAGCGACTTCTCGGGCCGGTCCGTGGTGAGCTCGGCGAAGTCGGAGACGGTCTGGAACCGTCGTCCGGCGCTGGTGGGTTTACGTGATCGCAGTGCCATGGGGTGTCCCGGTCTCTCAGTTCTCGAACAGGTCGATCGAGTCACCCGGGGCGAGGGTGACGATGGCCCGCTTGGTATCGGGGCGGTGGCCCATGCCGCCGCCGCGCCGGTTGCGCTTGGTCTTGCCCTTCCGGTTCAGGGTGTTGACGTTGGTGACCCGCACGTCGAAGGCCTGCTCGACGGCGTGGCGGACGTCGATCTTCGTGGCCGACGGATCGATCACGAACACGTAGACGTTGTTGTCCATCAGGGTGTACGACTTCTCCGACACGACGGGCCGGATCAGGACGTTGTGGGGATCCCTCACGACTGCTCCTCCTCGTCGTCGGCGACGACCTCGACGGTCTCGCTCTCGGTGACGCCGGTGACCTCGCCGCGGTCGCCGACCTCCAGGTCCACCTGGGTCTCGATGACGGCCTCGACCTCGCCGTCGGCGTCGAGCAGCTCGTCCACCCGGGACTCCACGACCTCGGTCACGTGCCCGCCGGCGTCGGACACGACGTCGACCTCGGTCTCCACGACCTCGACGACGTTGCCGTCGGCGTCCTCGACCACGTCCACCTCGACGGCCGAGACGACCTCGGGGGCGGGAAGGGTCTCGTCGGTGAAGACGATCCAGTCGTTGACCAGGATGTCGTAGGCGTTGAGCTCGCCGACGAGCAGTGTCTGCACGTCGGGCAGGTTGCCGAACGAGCGGTCCGCGACGATGTCGTCCTCGCTCAGGACGACCAGGACCCGACCCGTGAGTCCGAGGGCGGACAGCGCGGCGACGGCGGCCTTCGTGCTCGGCGCCTCGAACGACCACTGGTCGACGAGGGCGACCTGTCCGAGGGCGGCCCGGTCCGACAGGGCGGAGCGGAGGGCCAGTGCCTTCATCTTCTTGGGGGTCTTCTGGGCGTACGAACGCGGCTTCGGGCCGAGGGCCACGCCGCCGCCCACCCACACCGGTGAGCGGCTCGAGCCGGCCCGGGCCCGACCGGTGCCCTTCTGACGGAACGGCTTGATGCCGCCGCCGCGGACCTCGGCGCGCGTCTTGGTGGACTGGGTGCCGGCACGGGCGGCGGCCAGCTGGGCGGTCACCACCTGGTGGAGGACGGCCTGGTTGGGCACGATGCCGAACGTCTCGGGGTCGAGGTCGACCTCGCCCAGCTCGGCGCCGTCGATGCTGCGCCGTGTGACGGTGCGGCGGGCCGGGGCCGGGCGCAGGAAGCGGCGGATCTCGGCCGGGCTCGCCGTCTCCACGTCGATGGTGTCCGTGCTCACTTGGCGCCTCCCTTGACGGCCGGGGCCTTGACGGCGTCGCGCAGGAGGACCATGCCGCCGCGGGGACCGGGGACGGCCCCCTTCACCAGGACGAGCTCGCGCTCGGGGTCGGACTGCACGATCTCGAGATTCAACGTGGTCACCTGGTGACCGCCCATGCGGCCGGCCATCTTCGTGCCCTTGAACACGCGGGCCGGCGTGGCGCAGGCACCGATCGAACCCGGCGAGCGGTGCTTCTTGTGGTTGCCGTGGCTCGCGCCCTGTCCCTTGAAGTTGTGACGCTTCATGGCGCCGGCGAATCCCTTGCCCTTGGACACGGCGGTGGCGTCGACCAGCTCGCCCGCCTGGAGGACGTCGGCGGTCAGCTCCTGGCCGACCTCGTAGCCGGAGGCGTCGTCGAGGCGCAGCTCGACCAGGCGCCGGCCGGGATCGACACCCGCCTTGTCGTAGTGCCCCTGCTCGGGACGGGTGAGGGTGCTGGGACGGCGGTGCCCCCAGGTGACCTGCAGGGCGGCATACCCCTCGGTCTCGGGCGTCTTGACCTGGACCACCCGGACCGGCGCGACGCGCAGCACCGTCACCGGGATCGCCCGGTTCTGGTCGTCCCAGATCTGCGTCATTCCGACCTTTTCGCCCACGATCGCCTTGCTGGCCACTGGAGCTTCTCCGTCTCGACTCTTCGCTCTTGCTCGACACCGGTGGGTGCCGATCCTGTGCTGCTGGTGCTGCCTGCGACCGGTGCCGGCCCTGGCGCGCCCCGGGCCGGACCCCGGGTCCGTCCGGTGCACGCCGGTCCGGCACTCCCCGGCCCCCACCCGGCCGCTGCCCTGCCCGCCGGTACGCCCCGGCTCGCACGCAGACGCTCCGCTCGGATGAACCCGAGCGGAGCGCTCGCCTGGTGTGGTCCGGGGTCCCCGCCGTGGAACGGCGGGCGCTCGAACACGTCCCATTCGCTTGGTCGGCCCGGAATCAGACCGACCGGAAACTCTATACCATCGGCCCGGCCTCCGCTAGGCCGCCCGGACGCGCCCCGCGGGGTCCCGTCGGCCCCCGCACCGGGTCAGACGGTCTGGATCTTGATCTCGATGTCCACGCCGGCGGGGAGGTCGAGCCGCTGGAGCGAGTCGACCGTCTTGGGCGTGTGCTCCACGATGTCCACGAGCCGCTTGTGGACCCGCATCTCGAAGTGCTCCCGGCTGTCCTTGTACTTGTGCGGGGACCGGATCACCGTGTACCGGTGCTTCTCGGTCGGCAGCGGGACCGGACCCAGGACCTTCGCCTGGGTGCGCAGCACCGTCTGCACGATCTTCTCGGTCGACTGATCGAGGATCTCGTGGTCGTACGCCTTCAGGCGGATGCGGATCTTCTGACGGGGGCCCTCTGCGGCCATGGGTTGCGGCGTCCTCTCGGTGGTGTGCGGTCTCGGGCGGGAACTACTCGAGGATCTTGGTGACCCGGCCCGAGGCCACGGTCCGTCCACCCTCGCGGATGGCGAAGCGCAGGCCCTCGTCCATGGCGATCGGCTTGCCCAGTTCGACCGTCATGTCCGTGTTGTCGCCGGGCATGACCATCTCGGTGCCCTCGGGCAGGGTGATGGTCCCGGTGACGTCGGTGGTGCGGAAGTAGAACTGCGGACGGTAGTTGGTGAAGAACGGCTTGTGCCGGCCACCCTCCTCCTTGTTCAGCACGTAGACGGTCGCCTCGAACTTGGTGTGGGGGGTGATGGAGCCGGGCTTGCACAGCACCTGGCCGCGCTCCACCTCCTCCTTCTTGGTGCCGCGGAGCAGGGCGCCGACGTTGTCGCCGGCCTGGCCCTCGTCGAGCAGCTTGCGGAACATCTCGATCCCGGTGACGGTGGTCTTCTGGGTGTCGCGCAGGCCGACGATCTCGACCTCCTCGCCCACCTTGATCACGCCCTGCTCGATCTTGCCGGTCACCACGGTGCCGCGGCCGGTGATGGACATGACGTCCTCGACCGACATGAGGAAGGGCTTCTCCACGTCACGCTCGGGCTCGGGGATGTAGGAGTCCACCGCTTCCATCAGCTCGGTGATCTTGGCGGCCCACTCCGGATCGCCCTCGAGGGCCTTCAGGGCGCTCACCCGCACGATCGGGGTGTCGTCGCCCGGGAACTCGTACTCGTTGAGGAGCTCGCGCACCTCGAGCTCGACCAGGTCGAGGAGCTCCTCGTCGTCCACCGTGTCGGCCTTGTTGAGGGCGACCACGATGTAGGGCACGCCGACCTGACGGGCGAGCAGCACGTGCTCACGGGTCTGGGGCATGGGGCCATCGGCGGCCGACACCACCAGGATGGCGCCGTCCACCTGGGCGGCACCGGTGATCATGTTCTTGATGTAGTCGGCGTGGCCGGGCATGTCGACGTGGGCGTAGTGCCGGTTGGGCGTCTCGTACTCGACGTGGGCGATCGAGATCGTGATGCCCCGCTGGCGCTCCTCGGGGGCCTTGTCGATCTGGTCGAAGGGCGTGAACGACGTGGTCGGGTCGTTGTCGTGGAGGACCTTGGTGATGGCCGCGGTGAGCGTGGTCTTCCCGTGGTCGATGTGTCCCATCGTCCCGACGTTCACGTGGGGCTTGGTGCGCTCGAACTTTGCCTTGGCCATAATTGGGGTGATGCTCCCTGATCTCGGACGGTAGCCCCCTCGGGCCCGCCACGACGGAGGCGGTTGCCTCCGTCATTCCTCGTGTTCGGTGGACTGCGGTGCTGCTGGTGCTGCGGTGCTGCTTCTGGTGCTGGTGGAACAGGTGGTGCGACCGGGGCCGCACGGTGCCGGGTGCCCGGTGCCGTGCCGCCTACTCGCCGCGCGCCTTGGCGATGATCTCCTTGGCGATGGACTCGGGGACCTCGTTGTACGAGGCGAACTGCATCGAGTACGTGGCCCGACCCTGCGTACGCGAACGCAGGTCGGTAGCGTAGCCGAACATGTCGCTCAGCGGTACCTGCGCCCGCACGATGTGGCTGTTGCCACGCTGCTCCATGCCCTCGACCTTGCCCCGTCGGGACGACAGGTCGCCGATGACGTCGCCCATGTAGTCCTCGGGGGTGGTCACCTCGACCGCCATGACCGGCTCCAGCAGGACCGGGTCGGCGAGCTGGGCCGCCTTCTTGATGGCCATGGAGCCGGCGATCTTGAACGCCATCTCCGAGGAGTCGACGTCGTGGTACGAGCCGTAGGTCAGGATCACCTTGATGTCGACGGTCGGGTAGCCGGCGAGGACGCCCGAGGTGATGGACTCCCGGATGCCCTGGTCGACCGAGGGGATGTACTCCTTCGGGATCACGCCGCCGGTGATCTTGTCCTCGAATTCGTACCCGGCGCCGGGGTTGGGCTGGAGGGTGATGACCACGTGGCCGTACTGGCCCTTGCCGCCGGTCTGGCGGACGTACTTCATCTCGACCTTCTCGGCCGGCTTGCGCACCGTCTCGCGGTAGGCGACCTGGGGCTTGCCGACGTTGGCGTCCACGTTGAACTCGCGGAGCATGCGGTCGACCAGGACCTCGAGGTGGAGTTCGCCCATCCCCGAGATCACCGTCTGGCCGGTCTCCTCGTCGGACTGGACCCGGAAGGTCGGGTCCTCCTCGGACAGGGCGAACAGGGCCTTGGACAGCTTGTCCTGGTCGGCCTTGGTCTTGGGCTCGACGGCCACGTGGATGACCGGCTCGGGGAAGGTCAGCGACTCCAGGACGACCTGGTTGTCCGGGTCGCACAGGGTGTCACCGGTCGTGGTCTGCTTGAGGCCGACGGCGGCGACGATGTCCCCCGCGAACATGGCGTCGAGGTCCTCGCGGGTGTTGGCGTGCATCTGGAGGATGCGGCCGATCCGCTCCTTGCGGTCCTTGGTCGAGTTGACGACGGCCGAGCCCTTGGTGAGGGTGCCCGAGTAGACCCGCAGGTAGGTGAGCTTGCCGACGTAGGGGTCGGTCATGATCTTGAAGGCCAGTGCGCTGAAGGGGGCCGAGTCGTCGGCCGGGCGCTCCACCTCCACGCCCTCCTTGCGGGGGACGGTGCCCATGGTGGGCGGGATGTCGAGCGGGCTCGGCAGGTAGTCCACCACGGCGTCGAGCATGGGCTGGACGCCCTTGTTCTTGAAGGCGGTGCCGCAGAGGATGGGCACGGCGTGGTTGCCGAGCGTCACGGTGCGCAGGGCCCGGGTCAGGTCCTCGGGGAGGATCTCCTCGTCGCCGAGGTACTTCTCCATGATGAGGTCGTCGTGGTTGGAGACCACGTCGATCAGCTCGGCGTGCGCGGCCTCGGCGGCGTCGCGCAGGTCGTCCGGTATCGGCTCCTCGATCCAGTCCTCGCCCATGCCGTCGTCCCACACCAGGGCCCGCATGTGGACCAGGTCGACCACGCCGCGGAACCCGCCCTCGGCGCCGATCGGCAGCTGGACCACGGCGACGGTGCAGTCGAGGCGGTCCTTGATCATGTCGACGCACATCTCGAAGTTGGCCCCGGTGCGGTCCATCTTGTTGACGAAGCAGATCCGGGGGACCTCGTACTTGTTGGCCTGGCGCCACACCGTCTCGGTCTGGGGCTCCACGCCGGCGACCGCGTCGAACACGGCGACGGCGCCGTCGAGCACCCGGAGCGACCGCTCCACCTCGACGGTGAAGTCGACGTGGCCGGGGGTGTCGATGATGTTGATGAGCGTGTCGTGCCACATGCAGGTGGTGGCGGCCGACGTGATGGTGATCCCGCGCTCCTGCTCCTGGACCATCCAGTCCATGGTGGCGGCGCCCTCGTGGACCTCGCCGATCTTGTAGTTCTTGCCGGTGTAGTAGAGGATCCGCTCCGTCGTCGTGGTCTTGCCCGCGTCGATGTGGGCCATGATGCCGATGTTCCGGGTCTTGGCCAGCGGGTGGTTGCGGGTCAGCGTGTCAGACATGATGGGTCAACTCTCGGGTCGTGCTCGTGGCGAGGGCGGAGCGGGCGGGACGGCCGACTACCAGCGGTAGTGGGCGAACGCCTTGTTGGACTCGGCCATCTTGTGGAGGTCCTCGCGGCGCTTGGCGGCCGCGCCGATGCCGTTGGCGGCGTCGCGGATCTCGTTCGACAGGCGCTCGGCCATGGTCTTTTCGCGGCGCTGCTGCGAGTAGCCGACGAGCCAGCGGATGGAGAGGGTGGTGGCACGGCGGGGCCGGACCTCGACGGGCACCTGGTACGTGGCCCCGCCGACGCGGCGGCTGCGGACCTCGAGCTCGGGCCGGGTGTTCTCCACGGCCTTCTTGAGCACGGCGACCGGGTCGTTGCCCGTCTTTTCGGCGACGTCGGCCAGGGCCGCGTAGACGATGCGCTCGGCGAGCGTGCGCTTGCCGCGGCTCAGGACGCGGTTGACCACCTGGGTGACCAGCACCGAGTGGTACACGGGATCGGGCATGAGCTCACGACGGACGGCGGGACCTTTGCGGGGCACGTCAGGACTCCTTCTTGGCGCCGTAGCGGCTGCGGGCCTGGTTCCGCTCCCGGACGCCGGAGGCGTCGAGGGTGCCGCGGATCACCTTGTAGCGGACACCGGGGAGATCCTTCACGCGGCCTCCGCGGACCAGGACGATCGAGTGCTCCTGGAGGTTGTGGCCCTCGCCCGGGATGTAGGCGGTGACCTCGAGGCCGCTGGTCAGCCGCACACGGGCGACCTTGCGGAGGGCCGAGTTCGGCTTCTTCGGGGTGTGGGTGTAGACGCGGGTGCACACACCCCGCCGCTGGGGGGCGCCGCGGAGGGCCGGTGTCTTCGACTTTGTCGGCTTGGTGGCCCGACCTTTGCGGACGAGCTGGGAAATCGTGGGCACGCGTGACCTCTAGCTTGTGGACTGCAGGGATGCTTCAGGACTGATACGGACTGCTCCGGTGGTCTGCGGGGGACCCGCCCGGGACTCCCCGGTCGACCACCTGCACGCCTCCACTGCGCTGACACGCAGGCGGGCTGCACCGTGCGGCATGCGGCCGCAAGGGTTCCATGCTACGGCATCGCCTCCCCCGCGGCAAGTGCGCCCCGGGGTCGGCGGTGCGGTCCCGGACCGGACCGCCGACCCCGTTGACGGTGGGCGGCGGCCGGGTCCGGTGGGGGCTCAGGCCCCCGCTTCGGCCGTGCCGCCCTCGACGGGGCCGGTGGCGCCGCCCAGGTCCGGCGAGCCGCCGGCCAGGTCCTCGGCCGACGGCACGGCACCGAGCCAGCTGGCGTCGATGTCCGAGCTGAACGAGCCCAGGGTGCCGTCGCCTCCGGTGTCCCGCAGCCAGGCGGCCAGGTCCTCGGTGTCGGTGTCCATGCCGCCGAGGGCCCAGGCCGGCATGGCCTCGGCGCCCGGCATCTCCAGACGGATGTCCCGGTAGCGCTCCATGCCGGAGCCGGCCGGGATGAGCTTGCCGATGATGATGTTCTCCTTGAGTCCGAAGAGCTGGTCCGACTTGCCCTCGATGGCGGCCTCGGTCAGCACCCTGGTGGTCTCCTGGAACGAGGCGGCCGACAGCCACGACTCGGTGGCCAGCGACGCCTTGGTGATGCCCATGAGCTCGGGTCGGCCCTCGGCGGGTCGCTTCCCGTCGGTGACCAGGGCCCGGTTGACCTCGGCGTAGATCCGGCTGTCGACGCGCTCGCCGGGCAGGAACGTGGCGTCCCCGGGCTCGGCCACGAGCACGCGGCGCAGCATCTGGCGCACGATCAGCTCGATGTGCTTGTCGTGGATCGACACACCCTGGTCCCGGTAGACCTTCTGGACCTCCTCCACGAGGTACTGCTGGGTCTCGCGGATGCCCTTGACCTCGAGCAGCTCCTTCGGGTCCTTCGGACCCTCGACCAGTGCGTCGCCGGCGGAGACCTCCTGGCCGTCGCCCACCTCGAGGTGGGCGCGCTGGGCCACCAGCACGGTGTGCTCCTCACCGTCGTCGGCGACCACGGTGATGTGGCGTCCGGACTCGTCCTCCTCGACCCGGGCCACGCCCGAGTGGCGGGCCAGCACGGCGGCGCCCTTCGGGGTGCGGGCCTCGAAGAGCTCGACGACGCGGGGAAGGCCGTGGGTGATGTCCTCGCCCACGATCCCCCCGGTGTGGAAGGTCCGCATGGTCAGCTGGGTGCCGGGCTCGCCGATGGACTGGGCGGCGATGACGCCCACCGCCTCGCCGAGCTCGATCATCTCGCCGGTGGCGAGCGACAGGCCGTAGCAGGCCGCGCAGATGCCCTGCTCGGCCTCGCACGTCAGCACCGACCGGGTCCGGACCCGGTCGACGGCGGCGTCGTCACGGAGCCGGGCCACCAGCTCGTCGGTCAGGATCGTCCCGCCGCCGAGCTTGGTCTTGTCGGACAGGGTGACCGGCTCGGACAGGATCCGGCCCGTCACCCGGGTCTCGAGGTAGGAGCGGGTGCCCGCCCCGTCCGGCACGATCCCGTCGATCCAGATGCCGCGCACCGACCCGCAGTCGTCCTCGCGGACGATGAGCTCCTGGGCCACGTCGACCAGCCGACGGGTCAGGTAGCCCGAGTCGGCGGTACGCAGTGCGGTGTCGGCCAGGCCCTTGCGGGCGCCGTGGGTCGAGATGAAGTACTCGAGCACCGACAGCCCCTCGCGGAACGACGACTTGATCGGCCGGGGGATCATCTCGCCCCGGGGGTTCGACACCAGGCCCTTCATGCCGGCGATCTGGCGGATCTGCTGGCTGTTCCCTCGGGCGCCGGAGTCGACCATCATGTCGATCGGGTTGAACTTGATGCCGGACATGGTCTTCTCCATGGCCTTCCCGACCTCGGAGTTGGCCGACGTCCAGATCTCGATCTCCTTCTGGCGCCGCTCGTCGTCGGTGATGATGCCCCGCTTGAACTGCTGCTCGGCCTTGTCGGCCTCCTTCTCGTACCGGTCGAGGATCTCACCCTTGTCGGCGGGCGTGACGACGTCCGAGATGGCGATGGTCAGGCCGGACTGGGCGCCGTAGCGGAACCCCAGCGACTTGATCCGGTCGAGGGAGGCCGCGACCTCCCGCTTCGGGAACCCGGAGGCCACCTCCTCGACGATCGTGCCGATGGCCGTGTTGCGCTTGCCCACCACGTCGTTGATGTAGCGGTAGGTGTCGGGCAGGGCCGTGTTGAAGAACAGGCGTCCGGCGGTCGTGGTGATCTCCACCCGCTCGTCGGGGTCGACGGGCTTGCCGTCGGCTCCGACGAGGTTGCCGTCCCCGTCCTGCTCGGCACCGTTGGTGAGGGCGATCGAGTGGGCCATGGCCGAGCCGGCCTCGGGCCGCAGGACGATCTTGGCGTGCAGGTCGATGTCGCCGGCGTCGAACGCCGTCTCCACCTCGTAGGCGTGCCGGAAGACCCGGCCCTCGCCCTTCAGGCCGTCCTCGACCAGGGTCAGGTAGTAGATGCCGAAGACCATGTCCTGGGTGGGCACGGTGATCGGGCGTCCGGTGGCCGGGGAGAGGATGTTGTTCGACGAAAGCATCAGCACCCGTGCCTCGGCCTGGGCCTCGGCGGACAGGGGCAGGTGGACGGCCATCTGGTCCCCGTCGAAGTCGGCGTTGAAGGCGGTGCAGACCAGCGGGTGGACCTGGATGGCCTTGCCCTCGACCAGCACGGGCTCGAAGGCCTGGATGCCCAGGCGGTGGAGGGTCGGGGCACGGTTCAGCAGCACCGGGTGCTCCTTGATGACCCCCTCCAGCACGTCCCACACCTGCGGGCGCCGGCGCTCGACCATGCGCTTGGCCGACTTGATGTTCTGGGCGTACTCGGCATCGACCAGCCGCTTCATCACGAAGGGCTTGAACAGCTCGAGCGCCATCAGCTTGGGCAGGCCGCACTGGTGGAGCTGGAGGTTCGGGCCGATGACGATGACCGAGCGGCCGGAGTAGTCGACGCGCTTGCCCAGCAGGTTCTGGCGGAACCGACCCTGCTTGCCCTTCAGCATGTCCGAGAGGCTCTTGAGCGGGCGGTTGCCGGGTCCGGTGACCGGGCGTCCGCGGCGGCCGTTGTCGAACAGCGCGTCGACGGCCTCCTGCAGCATGCGCTTCTCGTTGTTGATGATGATCTCGGGCGCGCCCAGGTCGAGCAGCCGCTTCAGCCGGTTGTTCCGGTTGATGACCCGGCGGTAGAGGTCGTTGAGGTCCGACGTGGCGAACCGGCCACCGTCGAGCTGCACCATGGGGCGCAGGTCGGGCGGGATGACCGGGACCGAGTCGAGGATCATGGCCCGCGGGTCGTTGATGCGGCGACCCTGCTCGTCGCGGCGGTTGAACGCGGTCACGATCTTGAGGCGCTTGATCACCTTCTGGCGGCGCTGGGCCGAGAGCGGCTTGCGGCCGTCGGCGGCGTCGATCATCTCGCGGAGCTTGATCTCCTCGGCGTCGAGGTCGATCCGGTCGATGAGCCGGGTGATGGTCTCCGCGCCCATGCCACCTTCGAAGTAGTCCTCGTAGCGGATGCGCATCTCGCGCCAGAGGAGCTCGTCCTCGAGGATCTTGCGGGAATGCAGGCTCTTGAACTCGTCGAAGGCGCGCTGGGCCAGCTCGATCTCGCTCTGGTAGCGCTCGCGCACTCCGGCGATCTCCTTGTCCACCAGGCGCTGGCGGGCCTTGATCTCGGCGTCCTTGGCCCCGGCCTTCTCGAGGTCGGCGAGCTCGCCCTCGAGCGCCTTGAACCGGCGGTCGATGTCGAGATCGCGCTTCTTCTCGATGTCGGCGATCTCGGAGCGGAGCTCCGCCTCCAGCTCGGGCAGGTCCTCGTGGCGCTTGGCCTCGTCGACCCAGGTGACCAGGTTGGCGGCGAAGTAGATGACCTTCTCCAGCTGCTTGGCCTTCAGCTCCTCACGGGCCTCGGTGCCCATGAGGAGGTAGGCCAGCCAGCTACGGGTGCCGCGCAGGTACCAGATGTGGACGACGGGGGCGGCCAGCTCGATGTGGCCCATGCGCTCGCGCCGGACCTTGGAGCGGGTGACCTCGACGCCGCAGCGCTCGCAGATGATCCCCCGGAAACGGACGCGCTTGTACTTGCCGCAGTAGCACTCCCAGTCCTTGGTGGGGCCGAAGATCTTCTCGCAGAACAGCCCGTCCTTCTCCGGACGGAGCGTGCGGTAGTTGATCGTCTCCGGCTTCTTGACCTCGCCGTTGGACCATCCACGGATGGAGTCGGCCGTGGCCAGACCGATCCGCAGCTGGTCGAATTCGTTGACATCCAACATCAGAATCCCCTTTCGGCAGCGCGACGGGCATCTTCCTCGTCCGACCCGCGCTCAGGCCGGCTGATGTCGATACCGAGTTCCTCGGCGGTACGGAACACGTCCTCGTCCAGCTCCCTCATCTCGATCTCCTCGCCCCCGGGGGCCAGGACCTCGACGTCCAGGCAGAGCGACTGCATCTCCTTGATGAGCACCTTGAAG
Source organism: uncultured Acidimicrobiales bacterium (assembly GCA_963814655.1). Lineage (GTDB taxonomy): Bacteria > Actinomycetota > Acidimicrobiia > Acidimicrobiales > RAAP-2 > Bog-756. The sequence goes on from CAWFDU010000003.1 coordinate 395,314, forward strand.
CTCTCGGGGATGCCGGGCTCGGGGATGTTCTCGCCCTTGACGATGGCCTCGTAGACCTTCACGCGTCCGAGCACGTCGTCGGACTTGATGGTCAGGAGCTCCTGGAGGGCGTAGGCGGCGCCGAAGGCCTCGAGGGCCCACACCTCCATCTCCCCGAAGCGCTGGCCGCCGAACTGGGCCTTCCCACCCAGCGGCTGCTGGGTGATCATCGAGTACGGACCCGTCGACCGGGCGTGGATCTTGTCGTCCACCAGGTGGTGCAGCTTCAGGATGTACACGTACCCGACCGAGATCGGGTTGTCGTAGGGCTCGCCGGTGCGACCGTTGTAGAGCAGCGACTTGCCCGCGTCGTTGACCTGGATCGAGCCGTCCTCGCCGTCGGGGTTGAGCTTGCGGAAGATCTGCTGGATCGTCGGATGACGACCGGCCTGGTCCTCCTCGTCCCAGTGGGCGCCGTCGAAGACCGGGGTGGAGACCCACACCGCCGGATCGGTGCGCGGGCGGGTCTTGGTCTCGGTGCCGCGCAGCGGCGTGCTGGCGACGTCACCGGCGCCCTCCCACCCCCAGCGGGCGGCGTAGCCGAGGCTCGACTCGAGCACCTGGCCGACGTTCATCCGGCTCGGCACGCCGAGCGGGTTGAGGACGATGTCGACCGGGGTGCCGTCGGCCTGGAACGGCATGTCCTCGATGGGGAGGATCTTCGAGATGACGCCCTTGTTGCCGTGGCGGCCGGCGAGCTTGTCGCCCTCGGAGATCTTGCGCTTCTGGGCCACGTACACCCGGACCAGCTGCTCCACGCCGGGCGGGAGCTCATGGGCGTCCTCGCGGGAGAACACGCGGACGTCGATGACGGTGCCCTGCTCGCCGTGGGGGACCTTGAGGGACGTGTCGCGCACCTCGCGGGCCTTCTCGCCGAAGATGGCGCGCAGGAGGCGTTCCTCGGGGGTCTGCTCGGTCTCGCCCTTCGGGGTGACCTTGCCGACCAGGACGTCGCCGGGGCCGACCTCGGCGCCGATGCGGATGATGCCGCGCTCGTCCAGGTCGGCGAGGATCTCCTCGGACAGGTTCGGGATGTCCCGGGTGATCTCCTCCGCGCCCAGCTTCGTGTCGCGGGCGTCCACCTCGTGCTCCTCGATGTGGATCGACGTGAGCACGTCGTCCTTCACCAGGCGCTCGGACAGGATGATGGCGTCCTCGTAGTTGTAGCCCTCCCACGGCATGAAGGCCACGAGCAGGTTCTTGCCCAGGGCCAGCTCGCCGTTGTGGGTGGCCGGGCCGTCGGCCAGGACGTCGCCGGCGGAGACCTTCTGGCCCTCGTCGACGATGACCTTCTGGTTGATGGCGGTGTTCTGGTTCGAACGCCGGAATTTGGCCAGGCGGTAGACCTTGGTCCCCAGCACGTGGCCGTTGCGGTCCTTGGCCCCGGCCTTGTACTCGACGGTGATCTGGTCACCCGACAGGTCGGCGACGGTGCCGTCGCCCTCGGCCATGATCACGTCGCCGGCGTCACGGGCGGCACGGGCCTCGACGCCGGTGCCGATGTAGGGGGCCTCGGGGACCACCAGCGGCACGGCCTGCTTCTGCATGTTGGCGCCCATGAGGGCACGGTTGGCGTCGTCGTGCTCGACGAAGGGGATCAGCGCGGTCGAGACCGACACGATCTGCTTCGGGGAGACGTCCATGAGGTCCACCTCGGCCGGTGGCACGAAGTCGATCTCGGAGGTGGTGCCGTACGAGGTGGTGGCGGCCCCCACCCGGACGCCGGTGCCCTGCGGGCCACGGCGGACGAGCACCTTCTCCTCGGTGAACCGGCCCTTGCCGTCGAGGGCGGCGGAGGCCTGCGCGATGACGTGCTCCTCCTCCTCGTCGGCGGCCAGGTACATGATGTCGTCGGTCACCTGACCGTTGACGACCTTGCGGTACGGGGTCTCGATGAAGCCGTACTCGTTCACCCGGGCGTAGGTGGCCAGCGAGCCGATCAGGCCGATGTTCGGGCCCTCGGGGGTCTCGATGGGGCACATCCGGCCGTAGTGGGAGGTGTGGACGTCACGGACCTCGAAGCCGGCCCGCTCGCGCGACAGGCCGCCCGGGCCGAGGGCCGACAGGCGGCGCTTGTGGGCCAGACCCGACAGCGGGTTGTTCTGGTCCATGAACTGGCTGAGCTGGCTGGTGCCGAAGAACTCCTTGACGGCGGCGACCACGGGACGGATGTTGATCAGCGTCTGGGGCGTGATGGCCTCGACGTCCTGGGTGGTCATGCGTTCGCGCACGACCCGCTCCATTCGCGACAGGCCCACGCGGACCTGGTTCTGGATGAGTTCGCCCACCGAACGGATGCGCCGGTTGGCGAAGTGGTCCTGGTCGTCGATCCGGTAGGTGGACTCGCCGTCGGCCATGTGCTTGGCCAGGTGGAGCATGTACGTGGCGGAGGCCAGGATCTCGGCCGGGCTGAGGACGCCCTGGGTCGGCGACGGGCGCTCGAGGTCGATGTCGAGCAGCTCCGAGATGCGCTCGATCTCGGGCCCGAGCTTCCGGTTGAGCTTGTAGCGGCCGACCCGGGTGAGGTCGTAGCGCTTGGGGTTGAAGAAGGCGTTCTCGAAGTACTGGCGGGCGGCCTCGACCGACAGCGGCTCGCCGGGACGGGCGCGCTTGTAGATCTCGAGCAGGGCCTCCTCGCGGGTGGGGGCGAGGTTCTGCTCCTTCTCCCACTGGCCCTCGAGGAAGTCGAAGTGGCGCACGAAGCGCTCCAGGAAGGCCTGGTCCTCGTAGCCGAGGGCGCGCAGCAGCACGAAGAGGGAGAGGCGGCGCTTGCGGGCCACGCGGCAGCCGGCGGTGACGTCCTTGCCCGGCTTGGCCTCGACGTCGAACTCGATCCACTCACCGCGGTAGGGGTGGATGGTGCCGGTGAACACGGTCTTGGCGTCGCGGCCGGGCTGGAAGATGACCCCCGGGGAGCGGACGAGCTGGCTCACCACGACCCGCTCGGTGCCGTTGACGATGAAGGTGCCCTTGTCGGTCATGACGGGGAAGTCCCCCATGAAGACCGTCTGCTCCTTGATCTCGCCCGTGCCGGCGTTCATGAACCGGGCGCGCACGAAGACCGGCGCGGCGTAGGTCATGTCCTTCTCCTTGCACTCCTCCACCGAGAACTTCGGCGGCGGGCGCAGGTCGGGATCGGTCGGGTCGAACTCGAGTTCGAGGCTCAGCTGACCGGTGAAGTCCTCGATCGGGCTGATGTCGTTGAACGTCTCCGCCAGCCCGCGGTCCAGGAACCACTTGAAGGAGTCCCGCTGGATGGCGACGAGATCGGGCAGCGGCAACGCCTCGTCGATGTTGGCAAACGAAAAACGTTCCGGGCTGTTGGACCGTGTAGGCAACGGCCTACTCCTCCCAGTTGCAAGGCGAATGGGGCAAGGACGGGGTACTGCGGTCATGCGGGGTTCGAAGCGGCACGGCTAGGCAGGGTCTGCGGTGTCGACGACCGCCGCCGGAGCAGTCGTCAGGGGCGTCGGGGCGCGCGCCACTCAGCGCGAACGGCTGAGGAAGGCGACGGGGGCAGGCACGGCAACCAGTAAGCATAACCGGAAGCGCACGAGATCACAACCCATACGGGGGAACCCCGGAGCCAGGCCCCCACAAGGTACGAGAACCGGGGGGAACAGTCAAGGATTCCGGCCCGCCGCGTCCCCGGGCGGGCGCGCCCGGGACCACCGCGTCGACGACCTGCGTCCCGGCCCGGACACCGTCGGGCGGTGGCCGGGCCGGGACGGCACTACTTGAGCTCGACGGTGGCCCCGGCCCCCTCGAGCTGGGCCTTGGCCTTCTCGGCGTCCTCCTTGTTGGCCTTCTCGAGCACGGGCTTGGGAGCGCCGTCCACGAGGTCCTTGGCCTCCTTGAGCCCCAGGCTGGTCAGGGCCCGGACTTCCTTGATCACCTGGATCTTCTTGTCGCCGGCCGCGGTGAGGATGACGTCGTACTCGCTCTTCTCCTCCTCGGCGGCGGCCTCGCCGCCGGCGCCGCCGGCCGCGGGGGCGGCGGCCGCCACGGCCACCGGGGCGGCCGCGGTCACGCCGAAGCGCTCCTCGAACTCCTTGAGGAGCTCGCTGAGCTCCAGTACGGACAGCTCAGCGATGCCGTCCAGAATCTGGTCCTTGGTCAGGGTTCCTGCCATCGTCTTGCTCCTTGTTCCTGTGGGTCGTTACGTGATCGGTGATTCGGTGGTTCGGTGGTTCGGTGGTTCGGTGGACGGCTGGTCCGGCTACTCGGCCGCGCCGGGGTCGTCCGCCGCCGGTGCGGCGTCGGCTTCGGGAGCCCCGTCCACCACGGGGGCGGCGTCCGTCTCCGGGGGCGCGACCTCCGCGGCCGGCGCGTCCACCACCTCGGGCGCCCCGGTGTCCCCCGCGGCGGGCGCCTCGGCCCGGCGCTGCTCGACCAGGGCGGAGATCCCGTAGGCGAGGTTGCGGGGCAGGGCCTGGACGAGGCCGGCGAGCTGCTGCAGCGGCGCGGACAGGGCGCCGGCGAACTGGGCCAGGAGGGTGTCCCGGGACGGCAGTTCGGCCAGGACCTCGACGTCGGCGGCGGACATGAGCGCAGAGCCGACGACGCCCCCTTTGACCACGAGGTTCGGATTGGCCCGGGCGAACTCGCGCAGGGCCTTGGCCACGGCGCTCACGTCGCCGTGGACGAAGGCGATGGCCGTCGGACCGGTCAGCAGCTCGCTGACCCCTTCACGGGGGGTGTCGGCCACGGCCAGCCGGACGAGGGTGTTCTTGTACACCTTGTAGTCGCCACCGGCGGCGGTCAGCTCGCGGCGCAGCTCGGCCAGCTCGGCGACGGTCAGCCCGCGGTACTCGGTCAGGAGCGCGCCGTCGGCGGCCTCCATGCGCTCCCGAACCTCGTCGACGACGGCGACCTTCTCGGCCCTCGGATTGTCCATCGTGCCTCCACCGAGCGATTCGCTCTGGTTCTTCGGGCCGCAGACACCATCGAGTGGCACGCACGAGCACCGGGTGCTCGGAGCGGAACGCCTCGTCAGGCGGACCCGTCAGGGTCCCTTCGGCACCGGATGACCGGTGCACCGGAGGTCTACGGCAGTTCTGTAGATCGGGAAAAGGTGATGCTAGCCCACGGCGGCCGGCCGGGGCCAGCCGCGCCCGTCAGGCCGTGGCGGCCAGCTCCTCCTCGGCCCGGCGGGCCAGGAGCGGGTCGATGTGGACGCCGGGCCCCATCGTCGAGGACAGGGTCACCGCCCGGACGTACTTCCCCTTGGCCGAGGCGGGCTTGGCCCGGTGGATCTCGTCCATCACGGCGTGGATGTTCTCGAGCAGCCTGGCCTTGTCGAACGACGCCTTGCCCACCCGGATGTGGATGTTGCCGACCTTGTCGGTCCGGTACTCCACCCGTCCGCCCTTGAACTCCAGCACGGCCCGCTCGACGTCGTCGGTGACGGTGCCCGTCTTGGGGTTGGGCATGAGGCCGCGGGGTCCGAGGACCCGACCGAGCGTGCCGACCTGGCCCATCAGGTCGGGAGTGGCGATGGCGATGTCGAACTCGAGGAAGCCCTCGTTGGCCACCCGGGCGACCAGGTCGTCGGCGCCGACCACGTCGGCCCCGGCGGCACGGGCGTCGGCCGCCTTCTCCCCGGCGGCGAACACGGCCACCCGTGCCGTGCGGCCGGTGCCGGCCGGCAGCGACAGGGTGCCCCGGACGATCTGGTCGGCCTTGCGGGGGTCGACCCCGAGCCGGATGGCGAGCTCGACGGTCTCGTCGAACGACGCCTTGGCCGACGCCTTCACCAGGTCGACCGCCTCGGCCGCCGAGTAGAGGTGCTCCCGGTCGATCCCGGCGAGGCTGGCGATGTACTTCTTTCCCCTGGACATTGGTGGGTCTCTTTCGTGTTCTCGGGTCGGGCGGTCGTCCGGCTCAGCCGGCGACGGCGATCCCCATGGAGCGGGCGGTGCCGGCCACCTGCTTCTTCGCCGACTCGAGGTCGGTCGTGTTCAGGTCGGGCAGCTTGATGGTGGCGATCTCGGTGACCTGGGCGTCGGTGACGGTGGCGACCTGTTCGCGGCCGGCGGTCGAGGCGCCCTTGTCGATGCCGGCGGCCTGGCGGAGCAGTGCGGCGGCCGGCGGGGTCTTCAGGACGAACGAGAACGTCCGGTCCTCGTAGATCGAGATCTCGACCGGGACGATCGATCCGGCCTGCTTCTCGGTGGCCGCGTTGTACTGCTTCACGAAGTCCATGGTCTGGACGCCGTGGGGCCCGAGGGCCGTGCCGACGGGGGGCGCCGGGCGTGGCGCCGCCGGCGGGCAGCTGGATCTTGACGACCGCGAGGATCTTCTTCTTGGGGGCCATGGTGTGGGTGTCTCCTCTGGAGTGACGGCGGGGGGAAGCCCTAGAGCTTCGCGACCTGGCTGAATTCGAGTTCGACCGGGGTCTCCCGACCGAAGATGTTGACGAGCACCTTCAGCTTGAGCTGGTCCTCGTTGATCTCGGCGACCTGGCCGGAGAAGTCGGCGAACGGGCCTTCCTTGACCCGCACCGTCTCGCCGACCTCGTGCTCGAGGCGGGGACGGCTGCGCTTCGTCGGGCGCCTCGGCGCCCTCGACCTTCACCTGGAGGATGCCCTCGACCTCGCGCCGCGAGAGGGGCGTGGGCTTGGTGCCGGGGCCGACGAATCCGGTGACACCGGGGGTGTTCCGGATCACGGCCCAGCTGTCGTCGTCGAGTTCGCACCGGCACAGCAGGTAGCCGGGGAAGACCTTCTTCTGGACGATGACCTTCTTGCCGTTCTTGAACTCGGTCACGTCCTCCATCGGGATGACGACCTCGTAGATGCGGTCCTCCATGCCCATGGACGCGGTCCGGCTGTGGAGGTTCGACTTGACCTTGTTCTCATACCCGGCGTAGGTGTGCACCACGTACCAGCGTCCGGGTTGGTCGTAGGGGCTGACGACGAAGGGCTCGTCGTCGTCGCCATCGTCGCCGAACCCGTCGTCGAGGTCCTCCTCGGCGGCGGTCTCGACCACCTCACCGGTGATCTCGTCGACGAGCACCGGTGCCGGGGCGTCGTCGACCACGGCGGCGTCGGCCGGGGTCCCGTCGGCCGCCGCGGCTGCCTCGTCGAATTCGGGCTCGTCGCCCAGGGGTGCGGTGGTTCCGTCGTGGGTCACAGTCATACCGATCAGGGCTTGAACAGCCAGAGGACGCCCTTTGCGAAGGCGTAGTTGAGGATGAAGATGAGGACCATCAGGGACACCAGGGTGACCAGGGTGACCGTGGTGTAGTTGACGACCTCCGCCCGGTTGGGCCAGGCCACCTGGCGCAGCTCCGAGCGTACCTCGCGGAGGAACTGGCCGATCCGGAAGGGCTCACGCTTGACCGGCTTGCGAGCAGGCGCGGCGGTGCGTGCGGGCGCGGTCTCCCCTTCGGGGTCCTGGCCCTGGCGCTGCATCTGCGCTTCTGTTCTCGGTTCACGTGCTGGTTTCCTTACGACCACTGACGGGTGCAGAGCAGGGCAGGAGGGACTTGAACCCCCAACCTTCGGTTTTGGAGACCGGTGCTCTACCAGTTGAGCTACTGCCCTCTGTCGACCGCCGTGGCGCGAACGGACTTCCGAACGCAGGGGCGGCTCCCCAGGCTACCACCGGGGACGGCCCGCGTCCCAGGCGAGGCCCCCACCCCGGCCCACGGGGAGGGGACGACCCCCGGCAGCCGCCTAGCGGGTCTCCTTGTGGAGGGTGTGGCGACGGTCCCAGGAGCAGAACTTCTTCATCTCGATCCGCTCGCGGTCGTTCATCTTGTTCTTGGTCGTGATGTAGTTCCGCCGCTTGCACGACTCACAGGCCAGCGTGACCTGGATGCGCTTCTCGTTCTTTGCCACGGTTACTCCCTTGTTCCCCCGGCCGGCGGCCGCGGGTCCGATGTGATTCCTGCACTGGAACTGCCTGGCCCGGTCCCCGTCGCCCGGGTCGGGATGCTGCGAGGACCCTGCCCGGCCGGGTCCGGTGAACTGGTAGCGGCGGCCGGACTCGAACCGGCGACCCCACGATTATGAGCCGTGTGCTCTAACCAACTGAGCTACGCCGCCATGGGCGAGCCCCCGGTGGGGATTGAACCCACGACCCCCGCCTTACCATGGCGGTGCTCTACCACTGAGCTACAGGGGCAGTGCGGCTCGATCGAGCAGCAAGAACGTAGATCATAGCCACATCCAGCCCACCTGAACAGACGGCCTCCCGTCTACCATCCACGGATGCACGTGCGCCTGGCCGAGCCCACGGACGCCGGGGCGATCCGCAGGATCTACAACGCCGAGGTGGTCGGGTCGACCGCCACCTTCGACCTCCGACCCCGCACCGACCGGGAGCAGGCGGCGTGGATGGCGGAGCACCAGGGCACGTACCCGGCGGTGGTGGCCGTGGACGACGACGGCGCCGTGCTCGGCTTCGGGTCGCTCTCGACCTACCGCGACCGCCCGTCGTACGCCACGACGGTCGAGGACTCCGTCTACGTGGACGCCGACCACCGCGGCGAGGGGGTGGGGCGGGCCCTCCTGGACGAACTCGTCCGCCTCGGGAACCTGCACGGGTTCCATTCCATGATCGCCCGGGTCGGTGGCGGCAACACCGCCTCCATCGCGCTGCACGAGGCCTGCGGCTTCGTCCTGGTCGGCGTGGAGCGGGAGATCGGCCGGAAATTCAACCGGTGGCTCGACGTCGCGGTGCTCCAGCTCATGCTCGGCGGCGACGGCATCGACGTCGGGACCGGCGCCTGAGACCGGGCCGGTCCGCGCCGGTCAGGCCGGGGCGGCGGCCACCGAAGGGGTCGGATCGGTGGGGCCCACGGATCCGCGCCGGTCCCACGACGACAGCGGCACGGTCAGGACGATCAGCAGCCACAGCAGGGTGAGGACGATGAGCAGCGGGTCCCCGTGGAACAGGGTCGACACCAGCTGGCTCCCCCCGGGGAGTTCGATGAAGGCGGTGACCATCGACAGACCGATGACCAGGGACCGCAGCCGGCCCAGCGCCACCGGGGCGAGGAGGATCAGGCCCCACGACAGGTACCACGGCTGCACGACGGGGCCCAGCAGGACGAACAGGAGGAGCGTGATGCCGAGCGCCTTCAGCGTGCCGATCCGGTCGCTGTTCAACAGGAGCCAGACGGCCGACACGCCGGCGATGACCAGTCCGAGGAACCGGCAGACCGACAGCACCCCCCCGACGCCGACCTCGACATGGGCGAGGTGGGCGACCCCGGTGATCACGAACGCCACCCCCGTGGTGGGCGAGGCCCACGACCGGACCACCCCGGGGGTACCGAGGATGGTCACCCAGCCCCAGCCCAGTCCGCTCACGAACGAGAAGACCCCGAGCACGCCGATCCCGATCAGCCCGGCCGTCACGACCGGTCTGACCCGCTCCCGCACGGGGACGCCCGAACCGAGCCAGTTCCATCCGATGTAGAGGATCCCGAACGCCGCCGGCGCCTTGATGGCGGTCGCCAGCGCGCAGAGCAGGATCCCGACGATCGGCCGCTTCTCCTTCGCCATGGTGACGCCGGCGACGAGCAGGCCCAGCATGAGGGCGTCGTTGTGGGCCCCGCCGATGAGGTGGAAGATCGTCACCGGATTGAGGACCATGAGGGTGAAGAGCTCGGCCGCGCCCCGGTGGTACAGCCGGGCCAGGCGCGACACGCAGGCGGCGATGAGGAGCACGCCCGCCAGCGCCAGGAGTCGCAGCAGCACGATGGTGGCGAGCTCGTTGTGGAACGTGATCCGGGCGAAGAAGCCGTCGATCTGGAGGAAGAGGGGGCCGTAGGGGGCCGGGGCATTCCCCCACAGCGGGTCGACGGGGGCGGTGTAGGAGTTGTTGCCCAGCTCGAAGGGCCCGTACAGGTACGGGTTCATGTGGTGGCTGACCATCTCCCCCTGGGCTGCGTAGGAGTAGGCGTCGCGGCTGAAGAGCGGAGCGATCACCAGCACCGGAAGCGACCACAGGGCGAACACCCCCATCATCGTCCGAACCGGCACGCCGCGGCGGCGGCGGTACAGGCGGATCATGCCCCACCACACCCGCATGAACAGGAGCAGACCGCCGTACACGGCGGCCAGGGAGAAGTAGACGCCCCAGTGGCTCGGCGAGGCGGTGCTCGGCTCGCCGAAGAACCAGACGCCGGGCATCTCGAGCTTGAACGGCGAGCTGGGCATGGAGGACCCGACGGCCACGGCCAGCACGGCCAGGAAGCCCAGCAGGGCCGGGCGCCAGACCAGTCCGCGTGTGTCGAGGTCCTCGACGGACCCCTCGGTCACCTCGAACGCGTCGGACGTCCCGCCCGACCGGTCGCGCAGGACGTCGGCGGCCGACAGGAGGAGGCGACCCGCCGTGCGGTGGTGCACCACGGACGCGGCGACGTGGGCCCGCTCGTTCTCGGGCGCCTCCGCCGCTGTACGTTCCGATGGCATGGGGTTGGGGTCTCCTGGATCGGCCGTTCCTCCAGGACCGGCCGGATGCCGACCGGGTCCTGTCCGGAGTGGCGGCACGTCCCCCGACAGTCCCGCCCGTGGTGGGCCGGATCCGAACGTACGCATTCCGTAACGTCATTGTAACCAAACCGTCGGCCCCGGGACGGGCCGCCGGCCCGGCGCCTCAAGAAGGAGGCCCGGTCGGACGATGCACCTGGTGGGAGCCCTCGCACCACCGCGGCCCGGTTCCCGGGCCCCGCCCACGGGGGAGAGGACGCGCACCGATGCGATCGAACGACGGGACGAAGGGGACCGGGGCATGACTCCCCGCAGCGGGGGGCACGCCGTCGTCATGGGGGCCGGGATGGCCGGTCTCCTGGCGGCGCGGGTGTTGGCCGGTCGATTCGACCGGGTCACCGTCCTCGACCGGGACCGGCTGCCGACCGGACCGGTCCACCGGGCGGGCATCCCCCAGGGACGGCACCTCCACACCCTCCTGCCCGGTGGCCTCGAGCTGGCCGAGGGCTGGTTCCCCGGCCTGGGCGACGAGCTGGCCGCCGCCGGCGCCCACCCGATGCGGTTCGGGCGCGACGTCGTCGTCCACCGGTCCGAGGGGCCGTCCTACCTGGCCACCGTGTCCCGCCGGGATCCGCTCGACACGGGGCTCGGCTACCTGGCGCTGTCCCGTGCGCTGCTCGAGCACGTCGTGCGGAACCGGGTGCGGGCGCTGCCCGGGATCGAGCTGCGCGACCGGGCCGAGGTCCGCGGGCCGCGGATGGAGCACGACGCGGTGCGCGGCGTGGTGCTCGAGCACGGCGAGCGGGTGGCGGCCGACCTGGTGGTCGACGCCGCCGGGCGGGCGGGACGGTCGCTGGGCTGGCTGGCCGCGCTGGGCTACCGACCTCCCGCCGAGTCGGTCGTCCACTGCGACTTCGCCTACGCCAGCGCCATCCTCCGACCGGACGACCCCGACGCCCTCGACGGAGGGATGCTGGTGGTCCCCGACCCGGCCGGTGCCGCCCCGACCCGTGGCGGGTACGTCACCCGGATCGAGGGCGACCTCTGGCTGGCCGGCCTGGCCGGCCGGTCGGGCGACCACCCGCCGGTCGACACCGCCGGTTGGCGGGCGTTCGGACGCACCCTCCCCTCGCGGACCTGGGACGACCTGGTCGGGACGGCCACCCTCCTCGAGGGGCCGGTGCTGTTCCGGTTCCCACGCTCCGTGCGCCGCCACGTGGAGCGGCTCGACCGGTTCCCGGACGGACTGCTCCCGCTCGGCGACAGCCTCTGCCACACCAACCCGCTCTTCGGGCACGGCATGTCGTCGGCCGCCGGCCAGGCCCGGGTCCTCGAGCAGGTGCTCGACGACCGGGCGCGGCGCGGTGGCGAGACGGCGGGCATGGCCGGCGAGTACTTCGCCGGGGTCGCCGAGGTGGTCCGGGGTCCGTGGGCCCTGGCGGCGGGATCCGACTTCCTGGCCACCGGTACCACGGGTGACTTCCCCGTCGAGGAGGCCGAGAACCTGATGCGTCTGGTCCAGCTCGGGTCGATGGTCGACCACGACGCCCACGCCGCGTCGCTCTTCGTCGACCTCTCCACCCTGCGGCGCCCGTGGTCCACGCTCGAGGAGTCGCCGTGGCGGGAGCGACTGTCCCCGCAGATGACGGACGCCGCACCCTGAGCCGGGACCCTCCGGGTCGACGGTGACGCCGACTCCGGGATGACGGAGCCCCGGCCGGTGGGCGGGGGACGCACACCGGACGGGGCCCGCGCTGCGTGGGCCGGGAAGGATTCGAACCTTCGAAGGCAGAACCGGCAGATTTACAGTCTGCTCCCTTTGGCCGCTCGGGCACCGACCCGCAGGCGGGCAAGGTTACCGCTTCGCACGGGGGTACTGTTTCGCCATGCCCACCTTCGATGTCGTCTCCGAAGTTGACATGCAGGAAGTCCGCAACGCGGTGGACCAGGCCAACCGCGAGGCCACCACCCGGTTCGACTTCAAGGGCACCGACTCGACCATCGAGCTCAACGAGAAGGAGCTGATCCTCTCGTCGTCCACCGAGGACCGCCTGCGCGCGCTGCTACCAGGTCCTCCAGGAGAAGATGGTCAAGCGCGAGGTGTCCCTCAAGTCGTTCGACGTCGGCAAGATCGAGGAGGCGTCCAAGGGCACGGCCCGACAGCGCCTCGGCATCCAGGCCGGCATCTCCTCGGACCACGCCAAGAAGATCAACCGGTTCGTCAAGGACCTCAACCTCAAGGGCGTGTCGTCCCAGACCCAGGGCGACCAGCTCCGGGTCACGGGCAAGAAGCGCGACGACCTCCAGGCCGTCATCGCCGCCCTCAAGGCCGAGGACTTCGGGATCCCGCTGCAGTTCACCAACTTCCGGGACTGACCGCCGCCCCGTCCCGGGACCCGTCCGTCCCGCGGCATACTCGGGCCATGGACACCGCACGCAGCGCACTCGTCACCGGCGGCTCCACCGGGCTCGGGCTGGCCACCGCCCACCACCTGGCCGGCCTCGGCTTCGGCCTGACCATCACCGGGCGGACGGAGGCCACGCTCGACGCCGCGGTGGCCGAACTCGCGGCGGCCGGGGCCGACGTGCAGGGCGCGGTGGCGGACGCCGCCGAGTGGGCCGACAACGAACGGTCGGTCGCCGTGCACCTCGCCCGTCACGGCGCGCTCGACGTGGTGGTGGCGAACGCCGGGTTCACCGCCGCCGGTGACCTGGCCGACGGGGACCCGGACCAGTGGCGTGCCATGGTCCTCACCAACGTGCTCGGCCCGGCGCTCCTGGTCAAGGCCGCGCTCCCCCATCTCCCCGCGCCGGGCGGCCAGGTCGTCCTGGTGGGCAGCGTCGCCGGCCGGGTCATCCGGCCGGGCAGCCTCTACGGCGCCACCAAGCCGCCGTGGCCGCCCTCGCCGCCAACCTCCGGCCCCAGCTGACCGACGCCGGCATCCGGGTGGCGCTGGTCGAGCCCGGCATCGCCGACACCCCGTTCTGGGGCGAGGCCGGGGCGCCCGCCTTCGCCCTCCAGGCGTCGGCCGTGGCCGAGGCGGTCGGCTGGATCGTCGGCCGCCGGCCGGGGTCGACGTCAACGAGCTCTGGTGCGGCCGGTCGGGCCAGCCGATCTGACCGGTGGCCCCACCGGGGGACCGGTGTGGTGCCGGCTACGCGTCGTCCCGGGGCGCGCCGGGCGGCCTCGACGGACCGAGCCGACCAGCAGCCCGGACACCAGCACCGGGGCCAGGAACGCGGCCGGGGTGCGCAGGGCCGGATGCGGCAGAGCAGCGGCGGAGCACGATCGACGACCAGCGACGACCCCGACGAACAGCTCGGGCGTGTCGCCGATCAGGAAGTCCCACCAGAATCGGCCGAAGGCGGCCAGCCAGGCGCACCGGCGAGCGGGCCGGTCGTCGCGGTCGCCCGTCAGCCACGGGTGGCCTCCCCCGCCGACGCCCGGCCCGCGACCGGCCGGCCGGCGGTGCGGCGTGGCGACGACCAGCAGCCAGGCCACCAGCCCGTAGCAGGCCGACCAGGACCGGGATGGCCAGGTCGGATCCGGGCCAGGCGACGTGGACCCCCTCCGCCGACCAGAACGTGCCGAAGCTGACCAGCATCAGACCGACGCCCATCTTCATGGCGTTCTCGGGGACGCCCGACAGCTGGCGGTGGACGACCAGCCCGACCAGCCCGCCACCACGACCGCGGCCGCCGCCGGCGGCCGCGGCGGCCAGGCCCAGTCGGTGCGGAGGTGCTGCCGAGGGTGATGACGATGACGACGACCTCGAGGCCCTCCAGGAACACGCCCTTGAAGGCCACGGTGAAGGCGGTGGCGTCGCGGCCCGACGGCCGGCCGTGCCTGCCGGCGAGCTCGCGCCACCTGCTCGGCGAAGATGGCGTCCTCGTCGTGCTTGGCCTTGAGGCCGGCCGCCCGCAGGACGGCCTTGCGCAGCCACTGCAGGCCGAAGACGAGGAGCAGGCGCGCCGACCACGAGGCGCAGCGCCGACAGCGGGACCCAGTGCACGAGCGGCGGCCCCACCACGACGACCAGTGCGGCGAGGACGGCCAGCGCGGCGGCGACGCCTTCGAGGGCGGACCGCCAGCCCGCGGGTGACCCCACGGCCAGGACGATGGTGAGCGCCTCGACCATCTCGACGGCGCTGGCCAGGAACACGGCCGTGACCAGGACGAGCGCCCCGGTGGGCGCGGCCGGCTGGCCAGGAGGCCGTCACGGTCCGGTCCGGGTCAGGCGGCTTCGACGAGCTCGTCGAGCTCCTCGAGGGGGTGGACCTGAAGATCCGGTTGAAGACCAGGTACTTCGCCACCCAGAAGATGGCGAACGAGGTCAGGTTGGCCAGCTCCACGAGGACCGTCTGCTCGAAGTGGCTCGAGCCGAGGCGCTGGCCGACGTGCTTGGCGACCGAGGCGCCGAGGATGGAGAACGGCGACTGCCGAGCGCGGACATCGTCCAGAACGGGATGATCTCCTTCACCAGGTGCGACCGGCCGCCCTTCCCCCACACCCAGTTGCGGGTCAGGAAGTAGGACGGGACGCTGGCCACGGCGTTGGCGAAGACGGTGCTGGCGACCTCGCCCCAGAGGTGGAAGACGCCGAAGACGAGGGCCAGGACGCCGAAGGACACGGCCGTCGAGATGACCGACACCATGCGTGTAGCGGAAGAGCTGCCGGGCCTCGGGGGTGTCCCGCTTCTCCCACAGGTGGACGAGCCGCTGGGCGAGGCCGGGAGGCGCGGCGGCGTCGGACATGTTCCGACTCTAGCCGTCACGCGTCCGTAACATTGGGGCGCGACCGGGGACCGGCGGCGGGACCCGCGGTGGGACGGTCAGACGTCCGAGGCCGTTGGCCCGGGCCACGCCGCCGAACCAGGCGGCACTGGGCTTGGGCCGCCGCTCGAAGGTCTCCCGGTCGACCGCCACCAGGCCGAAGGTCGGCCCGTAGCCGAGGACCCACTCGAAGTTGTCGAGCAGGCTCCAGTAGAAGTAGCCGCGGACGTCGATGCCGTCGTCGAGGCACGCGCCGACCCCGGCCAGCGCCCGGCGTCACGTACCCGATCCGCAGCGTCGTCGTCGTCGGTGCCGATGCCGTTCTCGGTGACGTACACCGGCAGCCCGCCGGTGACCTCGGTGGCCCGCCGGATGGTCGCCCCCAGCGCGTCGGGCCAGACCTCGTAGCCCATCTGGGTGGTGCGCGACGCCGTCCTCGGTGCCGCAGGGCGCCGTCGGGGCCGACCCGCATCCGGGTGTAGGTCTGGACGCCGACGAAGTCGTCGCCGCCGGTCGCCTCCAGGAAGACGTCCTCGTTGGGCCGCGCGCAGGCGCTCGAGCCACTCCTCGCCGCCCGGGCTGGAGCTGGAAGTCGGTCATCGACACGGTCATCCCGACCGGGAAGTCGCCCGGGCCCGGAGCGGATGGCCTCGACCGCCTTGCGGTGGGCCGACGACCATGGCCGCGTTGACGCGTGTCGCCGGCGGTGCGGTCCC
This sequence comes from uncultured Acidimicrobiales bacterium, assembly GCA_963814655.1. Classification (GTDB taxonomy): domain Bacteria; phylum Actinomycetota; class Acidimicrobiia; order Acidimicrobiales; family RAAP-2; genus Bog-756. The sequence continues at coordinate 411,287 of CAWFDU010000003.1, forward strand.
GGACGCGGGGCGGGAACAGGCCGAGGCGCCAGCCCATGGTGGCCACCACGTTGGGCTCGTTGAGGGTGCAGGCCATGCCGATGAGGTCGCCCAGGTGGGCGGTGACCCGCTCGCAGAAGCGGGCGAACCGGTCGGGGGCGTGCAGCGCCTCCCACGTGCCGGCCGCGGCCAGCCAGCGGGGGTGGGTGAAGTGGTGGAACGTGACGACGGGCAGGATGCCGTGCTCGTGGCAGGTGGCGGCCATCCGGCGGTAGTGGTCGAGGGCCACCCGCGAGAACTCGCCCTCCTCCGGCTCGATGCGGCTCCACTCGAGCGAGAAGCGGTAGGCGCCGAGCCCCAGGCCGGCGACGAGGGCGATGTCCTCGGGGTAGCGGTTGAACGAGTCGCAGGCGTCACCGCTGACGTCCACGCAGCCCGAGGTCGGGTCGTGCTCCATGGCCCACCAGTCGTTGTTGACGTTGCCGCCCTCGATCTGGTGGGCGGCGGTGGCGGTCCCCCACAGGAACCGGTCGGGGAAGGTCGATCTCGGGCACGGCCGCCACCGTAGTGGTCGACCGCGGGCCCGCCGACGCGTGCGGATCCGCGACGGCCGGTCGGTAGCCTCCGTCGGCGTCGGGGCCGGGTGCGACCTGACAGGATGTGGGCCGTGAGCGACGCACTCGAACTCCTGGTCGAACTCCTCGACCTCGAGCCCATCGAGGTCAACATCTTCCGCGGGTCCAACCCCAACGAGGAGCGCCAGCGCATCTTCGGGGGCCAGGTGGCCGCCCAGGCGCTGATGGCCGCCGGGCGCACCGTGGAGGTCGGTCGGCCCCACTCGCTGCACGCCTACTTCCTGCGCCCCGGGGACCCGAACGTGCCCGTGCTGTACGAGGTCGACCGCATCCGCGACGGACGGTCGCTTCACCACCCGCCGGGTCGTGGCCATCCAGCACGGGCGGGCGATCTTCCACCTGTCGGCCTCGTTCCACGTCGACGAGCCGGGCCTCGACTTCCAGATCCCCATGCCCGAGGTGCCCGACCCCGAGACGCTTGCCCACCCTGCGCGAGCGGCTCGAGCCCTACCAGGACAAGGTCGGCGACTGGTTCGACCGGCCCCACCCGATCGACCAGCGCCACATCGGCCCCCTCCCCTGGATGCACCCACGCAGCGGCGAGCCCGTGCAGCGGCTGTGGCTGCGGGCCGACGGCACCCTCCCCGACGATCCGCTCCTCCACACCTGCGTCGCCACCTACGCCTCGGACATGTCCCTGTTCGACACCATGCTCGCCCCCCACGACGTGGGTTGGGACGACCCGGAGTTCATGGGCGCCAGCCTCGACCACTGCATGTGGTTCCACCGACCGTTCCGGGCCGACGACTGGCTGCTCTACGACATGGACAGCCCGACCAGCCACGGGGCGCGGGGCCTGGCCCGGGGCTTCATGTTCTCCCGCGACGGTGTCCTCGCCGTGTCGATGGTCCAGGAGGGGCTGATGCGCCTGGTCGACCGTGCCCGGGGCGCGGGCGACTGACCACGTGCCGGATCCGCCCCGGCGACCTACCGCTCGCCGATGGGGCGGTAGTCGCGCTCGTCGGCGCCGATGTAGAGCTGGCGGGGCCGGGCGATCTTGGAGTCCTGGTTGAGCATCTCCTGCCAGTGGGCCAGCCAGCCCGCCGTGCGGGGGATGGCGAACAGCACGGGGAACATCTCGAGCGGGAACCCCATGGCCTGGTAGATGAGGCCGGAGTAGAAGTCGACGTTGGGGTAGAGCTTCCGGGAGATGAAGTAGTCGTCCGACAGGGCGATCTCCTCGAGCTTGAGGGCGATGTCGAGGAGCGGGTTCTTCCCGGTGATGGCGAACACCTCGTCCGCCGTCCGCTTGATGATCGTGGCCCGGGGGTCGTAGCTCTTGTAGACCCGGTGGCCGAAGCCCTGGAGCCGGCCACCCTGAACCCGCCTTGACCGAGTCGATGAAGGCTTCGACGTTGTCGATCGACCCGATCTCGGTGAGCATGCGGATCACGGCCTCGTTGGCGCCGCCGTGGCGGGGGCCGTAGAGGGCGGCGGCGGCGGCGGCCGTGGCCGAGTACGGGTCGGCGTGGGACGAGCCCACCACCCGCATGGCCGTGGTCGAGCAGTTCTGCTCGTGGTCGGCGTGGAGGATGAACAGGACGTCGAGCGCACGGGCGAGCACCGGGTCGGCCTCGAAGCGGGGCTCGGCGATCTTCCACATCATCGACAGGAAGTTCGAGGTGAACGGGAGGGAGTTGTCCGGGTAGACGAACGGCATGCCCACGCTGAAGCGGTGGGCGGCGGCGGCCAGCGTGGGCATCTTGGCGATCAGGCGGATGATCTGCTTGTCGCGGGACTCGGGGTCGAAGATGTCCTTGGCGTCGAGGTAGAAGGTCGAGAGCGCGGCCACGGCCGATACGAGCATGCCCATCGGGTGGGCGTCGTAGTGGAACCCCTCCAGGAAGCGCTTGCGCACGTTCTCGTGGATGAAGGTGTGGAGGGTGATCTCCCGTTCCCACACCTCGAACTCGGCCTCGGTGGGGAGCTCACCGTTGAGCAGGAGGTAGGCCACCTCCAGGAAGGTGGAGTCCTCGGCCAGCTGCTCGATGGGATACCCCCGGTAGCGGAGGATCCCGGCATCGCCGTCGAGGTAGGTGACGGCGCTCTCACAGGCGGCGGTGGCCGTCAGACCCGGATCGTAGAACCAGACGCCGGGGAGCAGCTTCGAGAAGTCCGTCGCCGACACCCCGCCGTGTTCCAGCGGGATCTCGAGGGACTGGCCCGTGCGGTTGTCGGTGATCGTGATGCTCTCGGCCACTCGCGTCAAACCCTTCGCTCGGTTCGTATCCTCGTCGTCCACCCAATCCTAGATGCTCGACCCCCCGACCCTGACCAGCCGGACGGGCCCGGTCACGGGGCGACCTGGACGAGGAACTGCTGGCTGGTCCCGGTCGGATCGACCTGGCCGGGAGGGAGCGACGCCGTCACCGTCAGCGTGTAGCGATGGCCCGGGGCCACCGCCAGTGCGGTGAGGGCCGGCGCCGCCGACGCCCCTGGGACCAGCGCCACCTCGGCCCGACTCCTCCCGCCCGAGGCGTCGGCCGGTGCCGGTGCCGACCCCGGGGGGTCGGCGGGGACGACGGTCACGGTCACCGTGACACCCTCCTCGGGCACGGTTCCGCAGTTGGTGACCGATACCAGGGCGGCCAGGGTGGTCGTCGGGGGCACCACGGTCGGGGTCGCGGTCGGGCTGGTGGACGCCGGTGCGACGCAGGAGGTCGAGACGATGCCGACGCCGCCACTCGGGACGGCCGCGGGGTCGAGCCCGACGGCGGTGACCACGAGGTGGTGGAAGGGGACGAGCGCGCGTCGACGAGGCCAGGGCGGCCGCGGTGGCGCCGAGCGCCGCCGATCCGAGCGGGGCGGAGGCCACCGGGGGCGGGACCCACACCGAGGGGCGGATGCGGAGCGCGTCCCGACCGGCCGTCGCCGTCCCCCGGAGTGCCCCGAACTCGGCGTCGGACCGCTCGAAGGCGAGCCCTTCGGCCGACATCTCGGCGGCGGCCTGGTCGGCGGAGATCAGCGTGACCGGCGCGGCCGGAGTGCTGACGGTGGGGGCCCCGGCCACGGGCAGCGGCTGCATGCCGAGCAGGCGGTCCACCGTCGACCGGAGCCGGGCGGTGGTCGTCGCCCGGAGCCGCATCACGGCGGTGAAGCGGGTCGACAGGTCGCCGACGGGTGGCGGCGAGGCGATCGTGTCCGCCTCGGCGGCCTGGGACGCGGTGTCCGACACCGCGGAGTCGAGGCCCTGCTGGAGGACGCCCCTGGCCGTGTGGGGGAACCTCCCGTTGGTGAGCGTGGCCGCCTCCGCCATGAGAGCCGACAGCTGCGCACCCGTGCGGGTGGAGGCCTGGCCGACCTGGTCGGCCAGAGCGGCGTAGCCGCGGGTGGTGGCGTCGCGGTAGCCCTGGGACTGGGTGTGGACGGCGAGCAGCGAGCCGCCGACGAGCACCACGGTCACGGTGGCGGCGATCCCGATCAGGACCGCCCGGCCGACCCCTCGCCCGGGCGGGCGGCGTCGGCGGCGGCTGGCTCGGGGCATCCCGAGCACGATAGTGCCGGGCCCGGTGCGGGGACCCGTCGGCCGGGCCCGTCAGTGCGGTGCGCTCAGCCGACCTCGGCCGCCGCGGACTCGCCCGCCGGTCCGGTGGCACCGTGGGAGCCGGCGGTGGGCAGGCTCGACGACGTGCTCCGCCAGTCGACGGTAGCCAGGATCGCCGCCGGGTCCACCTTGTCCTTGTGCTGCTCGCACACGGCCAGCAGCGAGCGGATCACCGACGAGGTGAGCAGGTGCGGCACCAGTCCGAGGTCGAGGAGCTTGGTGTGGGCCGCCCGGTAGTAGTGCTCCTCCTTCTCCACGCGCGGGGTCGGCGGGTGCTCGATGGTGACGGGGCCGGAGTACTGGGCGGCCACCATGTCGGCCATCTGCTGCACGGAGAACGACTCGGTGAACTGGTTGAACACCCGGAATCCCCCCGGTCCGCCGGGTGCTCGCAGGCCAGCTCGACGCAGGCCAGGGTGTCGAGGATGTTGAGCATGCCCCGGGTCTGCCCGCCGGCCCCGTACACGGTGAGCGGGTGGCCGGTGACGGCCTGCACGCAGAACCGGTTGAGCACCGTGCCGAACACGCCGTCGTAGTCGAAGCGGGTGGCCAGTTCCGGGTGGAGACCGGTCTCCTCGGTCTCGTGGCCGTAGACGATCCCCTGGTTCAGGTCGGTGGCCCGGATCCCCCAGATGCGGCAGGCGAACATGATGTTGTGACTGTCGTGCACCTTGGACAGGTGGTAGAAGCTGCCCGGCTGCTTCGGGTAGGGGAGCAGATCGGTCCGGCCCTGGTGGGTGATCTCGAGGTAGCCCTCTTCGATGTCGATGTTGGGCGTCCCGTACTCCCCCATCGTCCCCAGCTTCACCAGGTGGATGTCGCGGTTCTGCTCGGCGATGGCGTAGATCAGGTTGAGGGTGCCGACCACGTTGTTGACCTGTGTGTACACCGCGTGCTTGCGGTCGATCATCGAGTAGGGGGCCGACCGCTGCTCGGCGAAGTGGACGACGGTGTCCGGCTCGAACGAGGCCAGGGTGGAACTCACGAAGTCGGCGTCGGTCAGGTCGCCCACGAACACGTCGATGTCGTTGCCCGAGACCTCGCGCCAGCGGCGGACCCGCTGCTGGAGGCCGACGATGGGCACCAGGGTGTCGACGCCCATCTCGAGGTCGTAGCCACGTCGGGCGAAGTTGTCCACCACGCCGACCTTGTGCCCCTTGCGCGACAGGTACAGCGCCGTCGGCCAGCCAAGGTAGCCGTCTCCTCCGAGAACCAGGATGTTCACGCGTCACTCGCTTTCTGTCCGGGCCGGATCTGCCCATGCCGGGCCCGTACACCGTGACGGATGACCTCCGAGGTGATGGGCACCACACGTTCTAGCCGTTCCACCTTGGAAAAGCCTGAGAATCGCAACAAGACCGTAATACTCGGGATGGTCCCCCCACGAATCCGCCCCCAGGGACGGGGTCGGGGCCGCTCAGGCCGGGAGGTCGGCGGCGGGCACCGGACCGCCACCGGGATCACCGCAGGTCAGCTCGGTGGCCTGGAGCGGGCGGGCGGCGGCGGCGACGGGCTCCGGCTCGGGGAGGGGGCGCTCCCCCGCCGGCACGACACCCATGTCGGCGAACCGCCGGGCCGTGACCAGGACCCGACCCTCGAGGGAGCCGACGGCGCGGTTGTAGGCGCTCACGGCACCCGTGAGGCTTCGGCCCACGCCGGACATGTGGTCACCCAGTACGGAGATCCGCTCGTACAGCTGGGCGCCGAGCACCTGGACCTGTCGGGCGTTGTCGGTGAGCGCCTCCTGCTGCCAGCCGTAGGCGACGGCCCGCAGCAGGGCGATGAGGGAGGTGGGCGTGGCCAGGAGGACGTGGTTGGCGACGGCGTACTCCATGAGCCCGGGCTCGTGCTCGAGGGCGGCGGTCAGCAACGGGTCGCCGGGGACGAAGGCGACCACGAACTCGGGCGACGGGTCGACCCGCTTCCAGTACTCCTTGCGGGCCAGGGCGTCCACGTGGGCCTTGAGCTGACGGCCGTGGGCGGCCAGGTGCAGCCGACGGGTCCCCTCGTCGTCGGACTCGTTGGCATCGAGGAACGCCTGCATCGGAACCTTGGCGTCGACGGCCACGTTCCGGCCGCCCGGTAGGTGCACGACCAGGTCGGGTCGGAACCTGCCGGCGTCGCCGTCGGTGGTCACCTGCTCGGAGAAGTCGCAGCGCTCGAGCATCCCGGCCATCTCGACCACCCGGCGGAGCTGGAGCTCGCCCCAGCGGCCCCGGGTCTGGGGACTGCGCAGGGCGGTCACCAGGCTCCGGGTCTCCTTCTGGAGCTGGTCGTGGGAGGTCGCCAGGTGCCGCATCTGCTCGGTGAGCGCCGCGGTGGCACGCACCCGCTCGCGCTCGAGGCGCTGCATCCCCTCGTCGTAGCGCCCGAGCTGCTCGGCGATGGGGCCCAGCAGGTGCTCGATCGCCTCCTGGCGCCGGGCCAGGTCGCCGTCGGCGGCCTGGCGGGACTCGCCCAGCCGGGTGTCGGCCAGCCGGAGGAACTGGTCGGCGTTGCGGGCCAGTGCCTCGGCCGAGAGCTGGGCGAATTCGCCGGCCATCTGACGGCGGACGTCCTCGGCGGCGGCCGAGCGGGCCTCGGCGGCGGCCCCGGCCACGCGGGCACGGTGCACCTGGCGGGCCCGCAGCAGGAGCCCGAGGCAGACGCCGACGACCAGTCCGGTCCCGAGTCCGATCGCGAGTCCGGTGAGCATGGCGGTCCTCCCTGGGGCGCCGGCACGCCCGCCCCGGGTGGGCGGGTCGTCGCCCCGCAGGAGCGGAGCGTCCGGCGCGGTCGCGGCGCAGCGTACCGACGGGGTGTCACACCGGGTGCTCGCCGGCCCGGCCCGGCGGACGGGACGTCCTGTGCCACCATGGCGCATGCACCGGGTCGTCATCGTCGGGGCCGGGTTCGCCGGGCTCTCCGCCGCACGGACCCTGATCGGCGAGCCGGTCGAGGTCACCGTGGTGGACCAGCGCAACTTCCACACGTTCCAGCCCCTCCTGTACGAGGTGGCCACGGCCGGCCTCGAGTCCGGGGACGTCGCCTACCCGATCCGGGTCATCTTCGGGAAGGCCGCCAACGTGTCGTTCCGGATGGACCGGGTCACCGGCGTCGACTGGGGACGGCGCCGGGTGCTCCTCGACGGTGCCGCCGGGCTCCCGTTCGACTCGCTCATCGTGGCCAGCGGGGCCACGGCCAAATTCTTCGGGATCCCCGGGGCCTCGGAGCACAGCTTCCCGCTCTACACGCTGACCGACGCCCGCCGCCTGCGGGATCACATCCTGCGCCGGCTGGAGGACGTGGACGCCCATCCGGACGGGGCGGCCGCACGCGGCGCGCTCACCTTCGTCGTGGTCGGGGGTGGACCGACCGGCGTCGAGGTGGCCGGCGCGCTGGCCGAGCTCCTCGACGTGGCCGTCAAGCACGACGGCTTCCGGTTCGACCGGTCGGCCGGCCGCATCGTCCTGGTGGACGCCCTCGACCGGCTGCTGACCCCGTTCCGCCGGTCGGCGGCGGACTACGCGGCCACCACCCTGTCCGGTCGGGGCGTCGAGCTCCGGCTCGGACACCTGGTGCGGGCCGTGACCGCCGACTCGGTCGAGCTGGACGACGGGACGGTCATCCCCACCCGCACGGTCGTGTGGGCCGGCGGGGTCACGGTCGAGCACACCGTGGCCGGTGAGCTCGGCGCGCCGACCGGGCCGAACGGCCGACTCCTCGTCGGGCCCGACCTCGTCGTCGAGGGGTACGACGACGTCTACGCGGTGGGCGACGCCGCCGCCGTGCCGTGGGGCGCCGGGGACGACCCCGCCGCCGTGTGCCCGCAGGTGGCCCAGGTCGCCATCCAGTCCGGCGGGCACGCCGCCCGCCAGATCCTGGCCACCCTCGGCGGCAGGGAGCGCACGCCGTTCCGCTACAAGGACAAGGGGATCATGGCGACGATCGGCCGACGGGCGGCCATCACCCAGTTCCGCAGCGGCCGGGTCGTACGGGGCACCTTCGGCTGGATGGCGTGGCTGGCCCTCCATCTGGTGTACCTGGTGGGTTTCCGCAACAAGATCGTCGTGTTCGTCAACTGGTCGTGGCGCTACCTGTCGTGGGGTTCGGGGCCGCGCATCATCGTGGGTGAGGAGACCGCACCCGGCGTCGACCGACCGGACGGACCCGACCCCGGCTGACCTCCCCGTCGGCACCCGTCCGGCGCACGCGTCCCCACGGCGCCGGCGACGGACGGGGACTCGACGTACGGTGGTCGGATGGAGTCGCCGCTCGAACAGATCGACAGGAAGGTCCTGCAGCTCTTCGCCCTGGTCGGCGACTCGGTGTCCGGCGCCACCCACGCCCTGCTGGCCGGTGACCGCGAGGCGGCGAAGACCCTGGCCGACCGGGACGAGGTCGTCGACTCGTTGTGCCACGACATCGAGGAGCTCACCCTCAAACAGCTCACCGTGGCGGGCATCACCTCACCCGACCAGCTCCGTTACCTGGTCACCGTCATCAGGATGCTCCCGGACCTCGAACGGAACGGCGACCTGGCGGAGCACGTCGCCCGTCGGGCGGCACGGGGGCTGGGTGCCGAGCTGTCGGCCCGCAGCCGGGGCCTGCTCGAGCGGATGGGCGAGGTGGCCGTGCACATGTGGCGGGCCACCACCGACGCGTACGCCGAGCGGCAGGCCTCGGGGTGGGCGCTGGTCGACGACCTGGACGACGAGATGGACGACCTGCACGTCAGCCTGACGGTCGAGGTGGTGGCTGGCACGATGCCGCTGCCCGTCGCCGTGGAGCTGGCCCTGCTGGCCCGCTTCTACGAGCGCTTCGGCGACCACGCCGTCAACCTGGCCAAGCGGGTGGCGGTGCTGTCGCGTTCGAACCTGGTCGGAGGCGACTGAGCGCTCCGGGCCGAGGCGACCCGGGCCGTCGTCGGGGTCAGGCCACGATGCCGAGCCGGACCAGCGACTCGGCGATCTGCACGGCGTTGAGTGCGGCGCCCTTGCGCAGGTTGTCCCCGCTGACGAAGAGGGCCAGGGCGTTCGTCCCCCCCTCGGCGGCGCGGATCCGGCCGACCAGGGTGGGGTCGGTACCGGCGGCGGCCAGCGGCGTGGGCATGTCGCTCAGGGTCACCCCCGGGGCACCGGTCAGCACCTTGGTGGCGTCCTCGGGTCGGAGGGGCTCGGTGAACTCGGCGACCACGGCGAGGGAGTGCCCGGTGAAGACGGGCACGCGTACGCACGTGCAGGTGACCGGTAGCCCGGGGATCCCCAGGATCTTGCGGCTCTCGTCGCGGAACTTCTGCTCCTCGTTGGTCTCGCCGGAGCCGTCCGGCACCAGCGACCCCGCGACGGAGAGCACGTTGTGGGCGATCGGGCCCGGGAAGGTCACCGGGGGGGGTCCGGTCACCGCGGACCCGTCGAAGGTGAGCCCGGCGGCCCCGGCGACGGTGGCCCGCAGCTGGGCGTCGAGCTCGGCCACGCCGGCGAGACCGGCACCGGACACGGCCTGGTAGGTCGACACCACCAGCCGGGTGAGCCCGGCGGCGTCGTGGAGGGGCTTGAGCACCGGCATGCCCACCATGGTGGTGCAGTTCGGGTTGGCCACGATCCCCTTCCGCATGGCGGCGAGCGCCGACTCGTTGACCTCGGGGACCACGAGGGGGACGTCGGGGTCCATGCGCCACGCCGACGAGTTGTCGATCACCACGGCCCCGGCGCCGGCGAACCGGGGAGCCAGCTCGCGCGAGGCGGTGGCGCCGCTCGAGAACAGGGCGATGTCGATGCCCGACACGTCGGCGGTGGCGGCATCCTCCACCACCAGCTGCTCGCCGCGGAAGGCCAGGGTGCGGCCGGCGGAGCGGGACGAGGCGAAGAGGCGCAGCCCGTCGACCGGGAACCCGCGCTCCTCCAGGATCGCCTGCATGACGGTCCCGACCTGGCCGGTGGCTCCGACGACTCCGATGCGCATGGGGGCCATTCTACGGGGACCGGCCGGGCCGGACCGACGGGATCAGGCGAGTTCGAAGGCGGCGTGCAGGGCGCGTACGGCGTCCTCGGCGTGCTCGGCCCTGATGAGGCACGAGATCCTGATGGAGGAGGTCGAGATCATCTCGATGTTGATCCCCCGGGCGGCCAGGGTCTCGAACGTGAGGGCGGTCACCCCCGGGTGGGTCTTCATCCCGACCCCCACCAGCGACACCCGGGCCACGTCGTCGTCCGACACCACGCCGGTGGCGCCGAGGACCGGGACGAGCGCCTCGCAGACCTCGGTGCTCGCGGCGAGGTCCGCCTCGGGGATCGTGAAGGAGATGTCGGTCGTCCCGTGCAACGACACGTTCTGGACGATCATGTCGACGTTGATGTTCCGGTCGGCGAGCCCGCGGAAGAGGGTGGCGGCCAGGCCCGGGGTGTCCGGCACCCCGGTGACGGTCACCTTGGCCTCGGACAGATCGTGGGTCACCGCGGTGACGACTGCCTGCTCCATGGACTCCTCCTCTTCCTCCACCCAGGTGCCGGGCTCCCAGGTGAAGCTCGACCGGACGTGCAGCGGGACCTTGTGGTTGCGGGCGAACTCCACCGATCGCAGCGCCAGCACCCGTCCCCCGGTGGCCGCCATCTCCTGCATCTCCTCGTAGCTGACGCGGGCGAGCTTGCGGGCCTCGGGCACGATGCGGGGGTCGGTGGTGAACACACCGGACACGTCCGTGTAGATCTCGCAGGCGTCGGCGCCCAGCGCGGCGGCCAGCGCCACCGCCGTCGTGTCCGAGCCGCCCCGCCCGAGGGTCGTCACCTCCTTGTCGGTGGACACCCCCTGGAAGCCGGCCACCACCGGCACCGCCCCGGCAGCGAGGGTCTCGCGGAGACGGTCGCCCTTGATCTCCAGGATCTTGGCCCGGGTGTGGGAGGTGTCGGTGATCATCCCCGCCTGGCTCCCGGTGAACGAGACGGCGTCGATCCCCAGCCCGGCCAGGGCCATGCACAGCAGCGCCATGGTGATCCGCTCGCCCGAGCTGAGGAGCATGTCGATCTCGCGCTCCGGCCGGACGGCGCTGACGTCGGCGGCCAGCCGCACCAGCTCGTCGGTCGTCTTGCCCATGGCGCTGACCACGACGACGACGTCGTCGCCGCTCCGCCGGGTCCGGGCCACGTGATCGGCCACGGCGCGTATGCGGTCCGCGTCGCCGACGGAGGTCCCGCCGAACTTCTGCACCACGAGCGACATGGTCCGCAAGGCTACAGCCCGGGACCTGGCGTCCCGTCGGCCGCCCGGGGCCGCTCCGGGGCCCGCGGTCGGACCGGCTACCCTGCAGGACCGTGGGAACCGAGAAGCGTGAACGTCAGAAGGCCGGTCGCCAGGCGCGCCTCGAGGCCGAGCAGAGGGCGGCCAAGCGCCGGCGGAGCGTGCGACGGGTGGTCACCGTGGCCATCGTCGCCGTGGTCGTGGTCGGCCTGTCGCTCCTGATCACCAAACCGTGGCACCACTCGACGACCACGGCCGCCACCACCACGACGACGGCTCCGCCCACGTCGTCCGCCCAGGCCAAGGCCGACGCCGCCTCGAAGGCCGCCGGATGCCCGTCGGACCCGTCGACGGCGCTCCCGAACCCGCAGTTCTCGGCGCCGCCGATGACCGTCGACCCGTCGAAGACGTACACGGCGACGATCACCACCGACCTCGGGACCATCGTCGTGGCCCTCGACGCCAAGACGGCGCCCGTCGCCGTCAACAGCTTCGTGTTCCTGGCCGACAAGAAGTACTACAACTGCAATACGTTCGCCCGGGTCATCCCGCAGTTCGTCAACCAGACCGGCGACCCGACCGGCACCACCAGCGGCTCCGTGGGCTACACGGTGCAGGGCGAGGTGCCGGCGACGGCCACGCCGCAGTACCCGCTCGGCTCCCTGGCCATGGCCAAGACGTCGGCGGCCCCCGACGGCACCACCAGCAACCAGTTCTTCATCGTCGCCGGCAGCCAGGGCGAGGCACTGCCGCCCCAGTACGCGCTGTTCGGCCAGGTGACCTCCGGCATGAGCGTCGTCCAGGCCATCAACGCCGACGGCAGCGAGAGCGGCATCCCGCCCAAGGTCACCCACCGGATGCTGTCGGTCACCGTCTCGGTCTCCTAGACCGCCACCCGCCCCACCCCCCCACACCCACGACCACCGAGGAGTACCCCATGGCCCCCGAGATCCCCGCCGCCGACGGTTCCAGCCCCAAGACCCAGCGCTTCGATGCCGCTCCCCCCATGATCATCGACCCGACCAGGACGTACACGGCCGAGATGCTCACCAACAAGGGCGCGCTGACCATCTCGCTCAACCCGATCGCCGCCCCCAAGACGGTCAACAACTTCGTCTTCCTGGCCCGCTGGCACTACTACGACGGCGTCACGTTCCACCGGATCATCCCGGGGTTCATGTGCCAGGGTGGCGACCCCGAGGGATCGGGACGCGGCGGGCCCGGCTACCGGTTCGAGGACGAGCTGCCGGCGCCGGGGCGCTACGAGATCGGCTCCCTGGCCATGGCCAACGCCGGCCCCAACACCAACGGCAGCCAGTTCTTCATCGTCAGCGGTCCCGACGGGGTCGGCCTCCCCCCGAGCTACTCGCTCTTCGGCAAGGTGGTCAAGGGACTCGACGTCGTCAAGGCCATCGAGTCGATGGGCAGCCGGTCCGGCGCCCCGACCGAGCCGGTCGTCATCGAGTCGGTCACCATCGTCGAGGGCGACTGAGCCCACCCCGGGACCGGACGCCGAGGGGCGCGCCGGGAACCGTCAGCGGGGCAGCACGGTCAGTCCCCCGGCGGCCGGCACGCCGTCGAGGAACACCGCCACCGGCTCCCGACCGGCCGACCGCCAGGTGCCGTCCGGCTCGCGGACCAGAGCCGTGCGCTCGGGGATCCCGACGACCGGGGTGCCGTGGGGCGCCAGCAGCACCGACCGGTGGAGCTTCTTCCCGTGCTCGTCGTCGTGGGGGTCGCCGAAGTGGGGGACCACCGCCACCCCTCCGACCAGTCCCAGTCCGATGGTGAGCCCACCGCCCCGGGCGTCGACCATCGGGTCGGTCAGCGCCATGGCCGCCCCCGACGATCCGACGACCACGGCGCCCCGCGTCCACGCCGCCACCAGGGCGTCCCACACGGCCGAGTGCTTGAGCACGCTGCGGACGTGCATGGGCGAACTGCCGGCCAGGTACACGAGCCGGGCCCGGCGCACGATGTCGGCGGCACCGTCGTTCTGGGCGTCGGCCCGGGTCAGGACCATCAGTCCCTCGACCTTGCCGCCCAGGGTCTCGAACCACGCGCCCGCCCGGGCCACCAGACGTTCGGGGTGCTCGTAGGCACCCGCCGTCGGGAGCACGAGCACCTCGGTGGAGCCGGACCGCTCGAGGAATTCGGCGTCGAAGGTGCATCCCTCCCGCCACTCGCCTCCACCGACGAGGGCCAGGGTCCCGGGGGTCGCGTCCATGCCCGGAGTGTAGAGGCGTCCCGGGAGAGGGCCCGACAGGTGCGTGGTCAGCTGCGGCGCGGCGCGGCCCGGCGCATGAGCCGACCCATCGCGTCGCACACCTCGGTGGCCAGGGCGAGGCAGTCCGGGACCACGCCCATCCCGAAGAACCCGTGCACCATGTCGTCGTAGCAGCGGTACTCCACCGCCACCCCGGCGCCGGCCAGCGCCCCGGCGTAGACGGTGCCGTCGTCCCGCAGCGGGTCGAACCCGGCGGTCACCACGACGGCCGGCGCCAGTCCCTCCAGGTCCTCGTTCAGGACCGGCGACGCCCGCAGGTCCTCGAAGTCGGCCGGGTCGGGCAGGTAGTGGGCCCGGTACGCCTCCATCCCCTCACGCGTCAGGAGGAATCCGTCCCCCATGACCTGGAACGACCGGGTCACGAAGCGGGCGTCGAGCGCCGGGTAGACCAGGCACTGGGCGACCGGCGGCGGCACGTCGTCGGCGGCCGACCGTCGGCCGGGCCGGGTCTCCTGGGCGACCACGGCGGCGAGGTTCCCGCCGGCGCTGTCACCCATGACCCCGACCACGCCGGGAGCGGTGCCGAGCGTGCCGTGGCTTCGCTGGACCCAGGCGTAGGCGGCCAGCGCGTCCTCCACGGCGGCCGGGAACGGGTGCTCGGGGGCGAGGCGGTAGTCCACGGCGACCACCACGCACCCGGTGACGGCGGCGACCAGCCGGCACGAGGCGTCGTGCGAGTCGAGGTCGCCCACCACCCAGCCGCCGCCGTGGAAGTAGGCGATGGCCCCGGGTCGTCGACCCGCGTCGCCGACGCCGACACCGAAGCGCCGGTACACGCGCACCGGGAGATCGGGGCCGCCGTCGGGGCCGGGGACGGTGCGCCCGACCACGTGGACGTCGGTGCGCGCCGGCATGACCATCCGGGTCGTGGCGTCGAAGGTTCCCCGGGTGGACACCGGGTCCGGGATGCCGCCGCCCCGGTTGGTGGCCCGGTCGAGGACGGCGACCAGTCCGAGCAGCGCCTGGACACCCCGGTTGAGCACCCGGCCGTCCCGTTCGATCGGCGTCCGGTCACCGCAGAGGGCGATCACGGCCTCGGGGTGGGACAGGGCCGCCGCCAGCAGGCGGCCGGGCACCGACCACCGCTCCCGGGCCGCACGCGCCCGGCGGTCGTAGAGGGCCGGCCGGATGGAGGGACCCCGTGGGCCCCGTGGCCGCCCGTCCCACGGGCCGGCGTACGGGTCGCCCGGTTCGACGTCGGTCGGAGCGGCTGTCGGGGTGTCGGTCACGTCCCCATCGTGTCGGTGGCCCGCCACGATGGCAAGGGGGGTGGTCGGGGCGGCGGTGTCCCCCGGTTCGTCGGCACCTCCCGGCCACCGCTAGCATGCCCTCCCATGTCGATCGCACGCGTGGGAATTGTCGGTTCGGGGATCATGGGCTCGGGCATCGCCGAGACGGCCGCCGTCAACGGCTTCGAGGTGGTGCTGCGGTCCCGGAGCCAGTCGACCGCGGACGCCACGCTGGCCGCGCTCGAGAAGTCGCTCGACCGCCAGGTGGAGAAGGGGAAGAAGACCGAGGCCGAGCGGGACGAGGCGCTCGGCCGGGTCACCGGCACGTCGGAGCTCGCCGCACTGGCCGACTGCGACCTGGTGATCGAGTCCGTCGTCGAGGACCTCGACGTCAAGAAGCACCTGTTCGCCGACCTGGCCCGGATCACCCACGACAAGGCCGTCCTGGCCACGAACACCTCGACCCTGCCCGTCATCGAGATGGCCATGGTGACCGGTCGGCCCGACCGGGTGTGCGGCATCCACTTCTTCAATCCGGCGCCGGTAATGTCCCTGGTCGAGGTCGTCCGACCCCTGACCGCATCGGACGCCACCATCGCCGAGGCCCGGGAGTTCGCCGAGGCCTGCGGCAAGACGCCGGTGGAGGTCAAGGACCAGGCCGGGTTCATCGTGAACGCGCTCCTGTTCCCCTACCTCAACAACGCCATCCGGCTCTACGAGCAGGGGGTCGCCTCGATCGGTGACATCGACGCGGCCATGAAGGGCGGGTGCGGCTTCCCCATGGGCCCCTTCGCCCTCCTGGACCTGGTCGGCCTGGACACCTCGCTCGCCATCCTCGACGCCCTCTACGAGGAGTTCAAGGACCCGAACTACGCCGCCGTGCCGCTCCTGCGTCGCATGGTCAGCGCCGAGGAGCTCGGCCGCAAGTCGGGCAAGGGCTTCCTCGACTACCGCAAGTAGGCCGGGACCACCGCACGTGGGCCGACCCCCGTCCGGGTCGGGCGCACCGCCCCGGCCTACCGCTCGGGGCCGGGTTCGGGCCACAATGAGGGCATGAGCGACGCCGACCGGACAGTGCAGGGCAACGGTGCGTCGGGGGCAGCCCCGGTGCGCGACAAACCGTGGGTGATGCGCACCTACTCGGGCCACTCCACGGCCAAGGCGTCGAACGAGCTCTACCGGACCAACCTGGCCAAGGGCCAGACGGGCCTGTCGATCGCCTTCGACCTGCCCACCCAGATCGGCTACGACCCCGACGACCCGGCGGCCGCCGGCGAGGTGGGCAAGGTGGGCGTGCCCGTCGCCCACCTGGGGCACATGCGCGAACTCCTCGACGGGATCCCGGTCGAGTCGATGAACACGTCGATGACCATCAACGCCACCGCGGCATGGCTTCTCGGGCTCTACATCGCCAACGCCGAGGACCGCGGCGTGGACCCCCGGGTCCTGTCGGGGACCACCCAGAACGACATCGTGAAGGAGTACCTGTCGCGGGGCACCTTCATCTTCCCACCCGTCCCCAGCCGCCGGCTCACCGTCGACACGATCGCCTACACCGTCCGCAACGTCCCGAAGTGGAACCCGATCAACGTCTGCAGCTACCACCTGCAGGAGGCGGGAGCCACGCCCCACCAGGAGGTCGCCTACGCACTGGCCACCGCCATCGGGGTGCTCGACGCCGTGCGCGCCTCGGGGCAGATCCCCGAGGACGAGTTCCCCGCGGTGGTCGGGCGCATCTCGTTCTTCGTGAACGCCGGGGTCCGCTTCGTCGAGGAGACCTGCAAGATGCGGGCGTTCACCGACCTGTGGGACCGCGTGTGCAGCGAGCGCTACGGCGTGGCCGACCCCAAGCTCCGCCGCATGCGCTACGGGGTCCAGGTCAACTCCCTCGGCCTGACCGAGGCCCAGCCGGAGAACAACATCCAGAGGATCGTCCTCGAGTCCCTCGGGGTCACGCTGTCCAAGCGGGCCCGGGCCCGGGCCCTGCAGCTCCCGGCGTGGAACGAGGCGCTGGGGCTGCCACGGCCCTGGGACCAGCAGTGGTCGCTGCGGATCCAGCAGGTACTGGCCTTCGAGTCGGACCTGCTGGAGTACGGCGACATCTTCGACGGCTCGGTCGTCATCGAACGCAAGACCGCCGAGGTGGCCGAGGCGTCGTGGGCCGAGCTGGAGGACGTCCTGGCCCTGGGCGGCGCGTTCGAGGCCATCGACGAGCTCAAGTCACGCCTGGTGGGCAGCCAGTCCGAGCGGGTGCGGCGGATCGAGACCGGGGAGCTCGAGGTCGTGGGCGTCAACTGCTTCACCGAGACCGCCGAGTCGCCACTGGCGTCGGCCGGCGACGGGGGCGGCTCGATCCTGCGGGTCGACCCCGCCGTGGAGGCGCACCTCCGGGCGGACGTGGAGGCGTGGCGGGCCGCCCGCGACGGGGTGGCGGTGCAGCGCGCGCTCGACGACCTGCGGCGGGCGGCCGAGGGCAGCGACAACGTCATGCCGGCCACCATCGCCCTCGCCCACGCCGGCGGAACCACCGGCGAGTGGGCCAACGCCCTGCGCGACGTGTTCGGCGAGTACCGGGCCCCGACCGGGGTCGGTGGTGGTGTCGGACACCGGGGGGAGGAGTTCCGGGGCGTGCTGGCCCGCTCGAGGGAACTGGCCGGGCGATCGGGCGGGCCACCCCGGCTGCTCGTGGCCAAGCCCGGGCTCGACGGCCACTCGAACGGAGCCGAACAGATCGCCGTGGCCGCCCACGACGCCGGATTCGAGGTCGTCTACCAGGGGATCCGCCTGTCGCCGGCCGAGATCGCCGCCGCCGCCCGGGACGAGGACGTCGACATCGTCGGGATCTCGATCCTGTCGGGCAGCCACCTCGAGCTGGTGCCCGAGGTGGTCGACCGCCTTCGGGCGGCCGGCGTCGAGGCCCCGGTGGTGGTGGGCGGGATCATCCCGCCCGGGGACGAGGCGGTGCTCCTGGGCAAGGGGGTCGCCCGGGTCTACACGCCCAAGGACTTCGAACTCGGCCAGATGATGCAGGACATGGTCGACCTGGTGGAGCGCCACCGGGCCGCCACCGTCGGCTGAGGATCCGGCGCACCTCCGGGGATCCCACCGGCCCGGCGGTTCGACCGGGTAGGTTCCCGGCGTGTCCGTCCCGTCCCACCCCCCGGCGCGCCGTTCGTCGGGCATCCTGTCCGGCCCGATCGACGCACCACGCGGGGCAGGACCGGCGACGGTCCACCCGCAGGTGCCCGCGGTGGTCGGGATGACACTGGTCCACCGGGCCAGCGGTTTCTCCGGCACCCTGGTCCGGATCGAGGGGGGCGGGGTCGAGCTGCGGGGTCGTACCGGTCAGGAGCGGGTCTTCCGCCTGTCGCCGGGTGGGTTCGCCGTCGACGGCAGGGCGGTGAGCCTGGTCCGGCCGCCGGCCGGACGGGCGCCGGCCGGGGAGACGGCGTCGGGGTCGACCGCCGTCCCCGGCGGACCGGCCCGCGTGGCCAGGGCGGCCCGGATCTGGGTCGAGGGACTCCACGACGCCGAGCTGGTCGAGCGGGTGTGGGGAGACGACCTGCGGGTGGAGGGCGTGGTGGTGGAGCGGCTCGACGGGATCGACCACCTGGACCGGGCCGTCGCCGCGTTCCGCCCGGGTCCGGCCCGCAGGCTGGGCGTCCTCGTCGACCACCTGGTACCCGGCTCCAAGGAGTCCCGGATCGCCGAGGGGATCCGGCAGGCCGACGTGCTGGTCACCGGGACGCCGTTCGTGGACGTGTGGCAGGCGGTCCGGCCGTCGGTGCTCGGCATCGGGGCCTGGCCCGAGATCCCGCGGGGCACGGAGTGGAAGGCGGGGGTGTGCGACGCGCTCGGAACCGGCGACCCGGGCGTGACGTGGCGGAGGATCCTGGCCGCGGTGACCGGCTACCGGGACCTGGAGCCCGCCCTGGTCGGCGCCGTCGAGCGGCTCATCGACTTCGTCACCGACCCGGGCTGAGCACGGACCCCGCCGGCCGTGCCGCTCAGAACCAGTGCAGCCATGGGTGCCCGTGCCGCCAGATCACGGCGGACACCTTGCCGATGATGTTGCCGACCGGGACCGTGCCCCAGTACCGGCTGTCCTCGGAGTCGCCTCGGCAGTCGCCCATCACGTAGTACCGGCCGGGTGGGATGACGGTGGTGCGCACCGGGATCGAGGGCGCCGAGCAGTCGCCCGTCGGCACGGGGAGCCACGGTTCGACCAGTGGCCTGCCGTCGATGTACAGCGTCGCCCCCCGCTGGGAGATCGACTCGCCGGGCAGTCCGATCACCCGCTTCACCAGGACCGGGTACTGGGTGTCGGTGTCGCCCGGCGCCCGCCGGAAGACGATGATGTCCCCGCGGTGCACGGTCGACGACAGCTTGTCCACGATGATCCGGTCCCCGGGCTGGAGGGTGGGGACCATCGACCCCGAGGGCACCACGAACGCCTGGACGGCGTAGGCGCGGACGCTGGTGGTCATGATCCCCACGGCCAGGACGGTCACGAACAGGAGCAGTGCGCGACGCAGCGTGGGGCGTCCCCTTCCGACCACCTGCACGCGGGGACCCGAGACCTCCGGGACGCCCCGCACCGGGTCGGCCGTCCGCCTACCGGACCGACGGTGCACGGGTGGTCAACTGCAGTTCGTGGGATCGGATGACGTCGGCCACGTGGACGGAGTACCAGGAGTAGAACTCCTCGCGGCCGCGGTGCTGGGCCTCGACATGGGCCGGATGGCTCCGCCAGGCCGCCGCCGCCTCGCCGGTCTCGAAGAACTCGAGCGAGACGTGGGTGCCGTCGTCGGCGTCGAAGCTCTCGATGGAGAGGAACCCGGGCTGGGTGCCGACCAGTTCCCGCATCTCGGCGGCGAGGGCTCCGTAGGCGCCGAGGTCGGCGCCCTCCTTGTAGCGGGAGCGGAACACCACGATCACCATCGTCACCACCGGCCTTCCCGGTCGCACCGACGGGCGACCCTGTCCCGGGCAACGCTACCGGACCCCTCGGCACCGGCACGGTGGCGCGTGTCGGCCACCCGGCCGCCCCCGGACGACCGTCCGGACGACCGCCTCCGAGGAAAGGGCTCCTTGGTCCGATGCTCCGGGACCTTCGGCCCTAGGTGCGACGGATCCGCAACCGTAGGTTGACCTACAGAGCGGCCCCCGACGTGCGGACGGCGCTCCTCAGGGAGGCGAGAACCATGAAGCGCAGGACATTCGACGGCATACTCACCGCAGTCGGGGCCGGACTCACGATCTTCTTCGTCGTGGCCGGGAGCCTCGGGCTGTGGGCGTACAGCTTTGCCAACTCCAACGTCCACAACCAGCTGGCCGAGCAGCAGATCGTCTTCCCGCCCGCGTCGGCGTTCGCCAACGCGAAGGTCGGGACGGAGATCACCCCGAGCATGATCCCGGTCATCTCGCAGTACGCGGGCCAGCAGCTGCTGACCGGCAAGCAGGCCGAGGCCTACGCAGACCACTTCATCGCCGTGCACCTCCAGGAGATCGGCGGTGGCAAGACCTACTCGCAGCTGTCGGAGGAGGCGATGGCGCTGCCCAAGGGCTCGCCGGCGTACACGGCCGCCGAGGCCAAGGTCCAGACGGTGTTCCAGGGCACGACGCTCCGCGGACTGCTGCTCGAGGCCTACGCCTTCTGGCAGATGGGGCAGATCGCACTGTACGCCTCGATCGCCTGCTTCGCCCTGGCGGTCGTCATGCTGATCTTCACCATCCTCGGCTTCGTGCACATGCGCCGCACGCCCGAGGACGCGGAGATCTGACAGCTCCGGCGGGACCGTGCTCGACGGCGTCCCTGGATCGGTGGGTGTGGTTCAGCCCCCGGTCCAGGGACGGTCGCGTCGGGTGGTCGCCGGGCGCGTCCACCAGCGGCCGCTGAACCGCCAGGGCGGCGGGCCGGAGGGCGCGGTTTCGACCACGAGCAGCGGACGGGGCCACACCTGGTCGGCCGCGGCGGCCAGCACGGCGAGCACGGCCGGATCGACGGGCTCCCTCCCGCTCACAGGGGCATGTTCCCGTGCTTGCGCTTGGGCAGGTCCTCGCGCTTGGACACCAGCAGGGCGAGGCTGCGCACCAGGATCCTCCTCGTCTCGGCGGGGTCGATGACGTCGTCGACGTACCCCCGCTCGGCCGCCGCGTACGGGTTGGCGTAGCGGTCGGTGTACTCCTCGACCAGTTCCTTGCGTCGTCCGACCGGGTCGGCGGCCTCGGCCAGGTCCCGGCGGTAGACGATCTCGACGGCCCCTTCGGGGCCCATCACGGCGAGCTCGGCCGACGGCCAGGCGTAGGCGAGGTCGGCGCCGATCGACTTCGAGTTCATCACCACGTAGGCGCCGCCGTAGGCCTTGCGGGTGATGATCTGCACCCGGGGCACCGTCGACTCGCAGTAGGCGTACAGCAGCTTGGCGCCGTGCCGGATGATCCCCCCGTACTCCTGGTCGGTGCCGGGCATGAACCCGGGCACGTCGACGAAGGTGATGAGCGGGATGTTGAAGGCGTCACACGTCCGCACGAACCGGGCGCCCTTCTCCGAGGCGTCGATGTTGAGCACGCCGGCGAGCATCTGGGGCTGGTTGCCCACGATGCCGACGGCCCGGCCGTCGATGCGGGCGAAGCCGCACACCAGGTTCATGGCCCAGTGGTGGTTGACCTCGAAGAATTCGCCGTCGTCGACAACCGCCTCGATGACCTTCTTCATGTCGTAGGGCTGGTTGGGCGACTCGGGCATGAGGTCGGACAGCTCGGGGGTCAGGCGCTCGGGATCGTCGCCCGACCGCAACAGCGGCGCCTCCTCCAGGTTGTTGGAGGGGAGGAAGCTCAGCAGGTAGCGGACGTCGTCGAGGCACGCCTTCTCGTCGGGTGCCACGAAGGCGGCCACGCCCGACTTGGTGGCGTGGCTCATGGCCCCGCCGAGCTCCTCGAGTGTGACGTCCTCGCCGGTCACCGTCTTCACCACGTCGGGCCCGGTGATGAACATGTGGCTGGTCTCCTGGACCATGAAGATGAAGTCGGTCATGGCCGGGCTGTAGACCGCGCCCCCGGCGCACGGGCCGAGGATCACGCTGATCTGGGGGATGACGCCGGAGGCCTGGGCGTTGCGGTGGAAGATGCCGCCGTAGGAGTGCAGCGACACCACGCCCTCCTGGATGCGGGCGCCGGCGCCGTCGTTGAGCCCGATCATCGGCACCCCGATGGAGGAGGCCAGGTCCATGACCTTGTGGATCTTTTCCGCGAAGACCTCGCCCAGGGCACCTCCGAACACGGTGAAGTCCTGGCTGAACACGCACACCCGGCGCCCGTCGACGGTGCCGAAGCCGGTGATGACCCCGTCGGTGTAGGGACGGTTCTCCTCGAGTCCCATGCCGTGGGCCCGGTGCCGGGCCAGCATGTCGAGCTCCTGGAACGACCCGTCGTCGAGCAGGTAGTCGATCCGCTCCCGGGCGGTCATCTTGCCCCTGGCGTGGTGCTTCTCGACGGCGCGGGCCGACCCGGCGTTGCGGGCCTGCTCGCGGCGCTCTTCCAGGTCCTCGAGCCGTTGGGTCATCGTGTGATCCATGGACGGTGAGGCTATCGGAACCGCCGCAGGGGTTCGATCCGGTGCACGGGGACCACGACGGCGGCGGGGGGCGCCGTCCCGGGCGACGCGCGGGGCGGACGGGGATCCCGCGCCCGGGGTCCGGGCGGCGCTACTGGGCCGTGTTGACCCAGTGTGGCCCGCACCACACGTACGTGACCTGGCTGGGGGTTCCCGTCCCCAGGTAGGCGGCCACGCTGCGACCGACGTAGCGGGCCTCGAGGTCGGCGTCGCGCCCACCGGCGAACGACCAGCGCTCGGCGGCCCCCACCCCGGGGACCGGCGTGGGCTCCCATCCGTCGATGCGGTAGACGGCGTCGACCAGGTCGCCCGACACCAGGACGGCCCACCGGGGCGACCGCGGCGACCCGGTGTCGGTCCAACGCCGGCCGATCCGCCAGCCGTGGCGCGGCGGACGCGTAGCCGGCGTCGGCCCCGTGGGGCCCGACCCGGAGGAGGACCACCTGGTGGGCACGCTTGATCTTGGCCCGCTTGGCCAGCGAGGCGCCGAGCTCGACCGCCGGGGCCCGCTGGCTGCCGAGCCGGGTGGCGGTCCCGAGGGCGAGCGCGTCGTCGACCGCGGCCACCACCAGGTCGGCCTCGGAGCCGGTGAGTCCGTGGCGGAGGATCTCGATGCGCACGGGACGGCCGTCGGACTCGGCGTCCCGGATCCGGTCGAGGCCGGCGAACCGCCCGCCCGGTCCACCGTCCGCCGCCGGGTCGTCGGACGGCGCACGGGCCGCCTCCACGTGCCGGAAGCAGCGGTCGCCCCGGCCCCGTCCCACGTGGAAGATGCGCCCCGTGCGGGCGTCCACCAGCAGGTACACGTAGGCACCGAGCTTGGCCGCCACCCCGGGAGGGAACGACACGCGTCGCGCCGATGCGGCCAGCGCCGTGGGCACCGGCTCGGGGGCGGGCACCGGCGACGGGACGACGACCGTGGACCCGGGCTCGGCCGTCGGGGCACCGTCCGGCCCGGGCGCGTCCACCGCCGGGTCCCCCGGGAGCCCGTTCGACGTCGGGACCGACCGGTCGGGGACGTCCCAGGGCATGGTGGGCTTGACGGCGTCGCCCGGGACCGGGACCGCCGGCACCTCGGGGGCGGCCAGGTCGGCCCAGGGGTCGTCCACGGGGGGGTCGGATGCCGCCGGGGCCCGCGTGGTGCCGTCCATCCGCCCGGCCGCCTACTCCTGCACCAGCTCGATGAGGGTGCCGAACGCACCCTTCGGATGGACGAAGGCGACGGTGGTCCCCCTCGAACCGGGGCGCGGGACCTGGTCGATGACCTGACCACCGTGGTCCTTGACGGACTGGAGGGCGGCGGCGCAGTCGGCGACTCGGTAGCCCACGTGGTGGATGCCCGGTCCCTTCTTCTCCAGGTACCTGGCCACCGGCGAGTCGGCGCCCGTCGGCGTCAGCAGCTGCACGTAGCTGTCGGCCACCTTGAGCAGCGCCTCCTCGACCCCGTCCGAGTCGATCCGCTCGCGGTGGGTCACCGTGGCCCCGAACGTGTCGGCGTAGTAGGCGACCGCCGCGTCCAGATCGGGCACGGCGATGGCCACGTGGTCGATCTCGGTCAGCAGCATCTCGGTCATGCCCCGTGCCTCCTGAACAGGGTCAGGCGCTCCTCGCCCACCTCGGCCCGCAATTCGTGGTCGTCGATCCCGAGGCCCTCCTCGGGCGCCAGGCACAGCACACCGATCTTGCCCTCGTGCAGGTTCCGGTGCACCTGGTAGGCAGCGTCCCCTACGTGCTCGAGGGTGTGGACGGCCGACAGCGGCGGGATGATCTTGCCGTCGCAGACCAGCTGGTTGGCGTCCCACGCCTCGCGGTAGTTGGCGAAGTGGGACCCCTTGATGGTCTTCAGCTTCATCCACAGGTGCCGGTTGTCGTACTCGATCATGTAGCCCGACGTCGCGGCACACGTCACGATCGTCCCGCCCCGTTTGGCGGCGAACACCGAGGCGCCCATGGTCTGGCGGCCCGGGTGCTCGAAGACGATGTCGACGTCGTCGCCCACCAGGCCCCGGATGTCCTTGCCCAGCCGGCGCCACTCCGACTCGTCCTGGTGGAACTCGTCCTTCCAGAACCTGTACCCGGCCGCCTTGCGGTCGATGACCGCCTCGACCCCGAGCTCGTGGAGGAGTTCGACCTTGGACGGTGACGACACCACGCCGACCGGGGTGGCACCACCGTTGAGGCAGTACTGGACGGCGTAGGCGCCGAGTCCGCCCGAGGCCCCCCACACCAGCACCCTGTCGCCCTGGGTGACCGGGGCGCCGTTCCTCGACACCAGCATGCGGTAGGAGGTGGAGTTGCACAGGGCGTTGACGGCCGCCTCCTCCCAACTCAGGTGGGCCGGCTTCGGCATCAGCTGGTTGGCCTTGACCACGGCCAGGTCGGCCAGGCCGCCGAAGTTGGTCTCGAATCCCCAGATCCTCTGGTTGTCGGCCAGCATCGAGTCGTCGTGGGCCGTCGGGCTCTGGTCGTCGACGTAGTTGCAGTGCACCGTGACCTTGTCGCCCGGCCTCCAGTTGCGCACGGCGGAGCCCACCTGCAGCACCACCGCGGCGGCGTCCGACCCGACCACGTGGTGGTCGAGCGCGTGCCGGGCACCCCAGACGCCCTCGCGTCCGAGCCGGTCCAGGAACCCGAACGTGGGAAGGGGCTCGAAGATCGAGGTCCAGACGGTGTTGAAGTTGATGGCACTGGCCATCACGGCGAGGTACGCCTCGTCCGGGGCGAGCTCGGGCGTCGCCACCTCGCCCACGTGGAGCGACGTGCGGGGGTCCTTGTCCTCGGACGCCATCCCCTCGAACATGCCCATCTCGTCACGACGGACGTAGGCGGCGCGGTAGGTCCCGGGGACGGACAGGGCGGCGATCTCCTCGCCCGGCGCGCCGGCGAGGATGGCGTTGAGGATGTCCTGCATGGGGCATGAGGATAGCCCGGTCGCATCGGGCCCTCGCGGGGTGGCGCGGACCCGGCGGATGGCGCCTGCACCGACAGGCCGTATCATGTGCGGTTGTCGTGGTGGGCCCATGGGGGGACCGCCGCCTGATTCGGCCGCCAGGCCGCGGAGGTTCCCATGTCCGGATCCGTCATCGTCGCAGGAGCACGCACCCCGATCGGGAAGCTGTCGGGCGCCCTCGGCGGGTTCTCCGCCACCGACCTGGGCGGCTTCGCCATCGCCGCCGCCCTCGAGCGCGCCGGGGTCGCCCCCGACCAGGTCGACTACGTCTTCATGGGCCAGGTGATCCAGGCCGGTGCCGGGCAGATCACGGCCCGCCAGGCGGCGGCCAAGGGCGGTATCCCGATGGACGTCGCCGCCACCACCGTCAACAAGGTCTGCCTCTCCGGCCTCAACTCGATCTACCTGGCCGACCTCATGATCAACGCCGGCGACGCCGACATCGTCGTGGCCGGCGGGATGGAGTCGATGACCCAGGCCCCGTACCTGCTGCCCGGGGCCCGCGGTGGCTACCGCATCGGCGACGGCACCCTCGTCGACTCGATGATGTACGACGGGCTGTTCTGCGCCTTCGACCAGTGCGCCATGGGCCTCGGGACCGAGCGCTACAACGGCGCCGACGGCGTGTCCCGCGCCCGGCAGGACGAGTTCAGCGCCCTCTCCCACCAGCGTGCCGCCGCCGCCATCGCGGAGGGCAGGTTCGCCGAGGAGATCGTCCCGGTCGAGGTGCCCCAGCGCAAGGGCGACCCGACGATCGTCGACACCGACGAGGGCGTCCGCGGCGACACCACCGCAGAGTCGCTGGCCAAGCTGCGTCCCGCGTTCGACAAGGAGGGCACCATCACGGCAGGCAACGCCAGCCAGATCTCCGACGGCGGCGCCGCCGTCGTGGTGATGTCGAAGGCCAGGGCCGAGCAGCTGGGCGTGACGCCGCTCGGCGAGCTCGTCGGGTACGGCCAGGTCGCCGGCCCGAGCCCGTCCCTGCTCAGCCAGCCCAGCCATGCCACCCAGGTCGCGCTCAAGCGGGCCGGGCTCAGCGTGGGTGACATCGACCTGTTCGAGATCAACGAGGCCTTCGCCGCCGTCGGACTCACCTCGGCGGACGACCTCGGCATCGGCGCCGACATCGTGAACGTGAACGGCGGGGCCATCGCCCTCGGCCACCCGGTCGGGATGTCGGGCACCCGCCTGGCCCTGACCTCGCTCCTCGAGCTCCGCCGCCGGGGCGGCGGCACCGCCGCCGTGAGCCTGTGCGGTGGTGGTGGCCAGGGCGACGCCGCCATCCTGCGCACGCTCTGACCGCTCCGGGTGGACCCCCGGGACCCCCGGGACGCCGCCCCGCCGGCCGGAGGCCGATGGCGTCAGTAGGGCGGGGCGAACAGGCCGACCAGGTTGCCGCACCCAGGCGCCACGTCCTCCCAGGCGCCCACGCGCAGGTCGAGCACGGCCAGTCCGCAGGTGGGGAACCCGCCGGACTCCAGGGTGAGCCGGTCGTCGGAGTCGTCGGGCAGCAGGTCCCGGGCCAGGAGGTACATGGTCGGGTTGTGCCCGACCACCAGTGCGGATCCGGCGCGCTCGTCCACTTCGCGGAGGTAGGTCAGCACCGTCTCGGGGGTGGCCTGGTAGAGGGATCGGTAGGCGGCGAGCGGGACGCGTCCCTCGGTCGGTCCGAGCACCAGCTCGGCCGTCTCGCGGGTGCGCACCGCGCTCGAGCACAGCGCCACCTCGGGAGCGACCTGGCCGGTCAGCCCGAGCGGCGGGTCCTCCCCGGCCAGTCGACGCCCCAGCGCGGCCGCGTCGCCCCGCCCCCGGTCGGCGAGCGGCCGGTCACGGTCGAGGCCACCCCAGGTGGGCTCGGGCACGGCCTTGGCGTGGCGGAGGATCCAGAGGTGGCGGACGTCGGGGGCCGGCCCCATCCCCTCATGGTGCCCCAGTCCGGTGGCCGGCCGCGATCGGGCCGGGCCGAGGTTCAGGCGTCGACCACTCGCCGACCCTCGAGGGCACGGCCCAGCGTGAGCTCGTCGGCGTACTCCAGGTCGCCACCGACGGGGAGCCCGCTGGCGATGCGGGTCACGGTCAGGCCCATCGGCTTGAGCAGGCGGGCCAGGTACATGGCGGTCGCCTCGCCCTCCAGGTTCGGGTTGGTGCAGAGGATGACCTCGGTGACGCCCTCGTCGTCGAGACGGAGCAGGAGTTCGCGGACCCGTAGCTGTTCGGGTCCGATCCCCTCGATCGGATTCAGCGATCCCTGCAGCACGTGGTAGCGGCCGGAGAACTCGCCGGTCTTCTCCACCGACACGATGTCCCGGGGGTCCTCCACCACGCAGACCACGTTGCCGTCGCGCCGGTCGTCGAGGCAGATGGCGCACAGCCCGCCCTCGGCCACGTTGAAGCACCGCGTGCACAGGGTGATCCGCTCCTTGACGGCGATGATGGCCTCGGCCAGGCGCATGGCGTCCTCGGGGGCCACCTTCAGCAGGTGGAAGGTGATCCGCTGGGCCGACTTCGGCCCGATCCCGGGTAGACGGCCCATCTCGTCGATGAGGGCCTGCAGCGGACCGTTGAACACCGCCACCTAGACCACCTCCTCGGCCCCGGGGAACGCCTGGAGGAGGCGGGCCTCGGCCGAATTGTCGATCTCCGCCACCTCGAGATCGTCGGCGTCGAACGCGGCCAGGTCCTCGTCGTCGGGGCCGGTGGCCGGCGTCGGGGCGGCGGTGGTGGTGGTGGTGGTGGCGGTGGCCGAACCCGGTGGCGGTGTGCGGTCGGCACCGGGATCGGGCGGAGCCGCCGGGACGTCGCCGGACCCGCCGTCGACCACCAGCACCATCGGGATCGGGCGGCCGAACCGGTCGGCCAGGGCGGCCTCGACCTCGGGCCGCATCTCCTCGCACCGGTTGCGGTGGATCTCGTTCGGCAGGCCGAACTCGGCCCGGGCCCCGTCCGCTCCGACGAACCGGCCCGCCTGGAACAGCGCCTTGGCCTTGGGGCGCAACCGTCCGATGACCTGGTCACCCCAGGCCTGGACCAGCTCGTCACGCGACGGGAAGGGTGCCGTCGTCGCGGTCGGCGGCGACACTTCGGACGGATGGGGGACCGGCTCCGACCGCGGCGCGGGCACGTCGGGGGCCGCCGACTCCGTGGTGGGCTCCGGGGAGCCGGACGCGGGAGGTGCGACCGCCGGTGCCGACCGGCGCCGGTGTGCGCCGAGGGTCGGGCGCGTACCACCGGAAGAGGTCGGGGTCGGGGTCGGGGTCGGGGTCGGGGGCGCGTACGCGGGCGGCTCCTCGGCCAGGGTCGGTTCGGACACGTGGCGGCCGGTCGGCACGGCCGCGGCCCGGGCGGCGAGGACGGCGCCGGCCGACGGCGGGGAGGCGCCGGGCGGTGGCGCCGCGGAGGCCGTGGCGGTGGCCGTGGCCGTGGCCGTGGCCGACGGTGGAGCCGCACCGGTGCCGGACTGCTCCAGGCGTTCGATCCGGGCCAGAAGGGAGGCGGGCGAGTCGTCCGCTTCGGGGTGGACGAGCCGGACGAGCGCCACCTCGAGGTTCACCCGGGGGTCGGGCGCATCCCGCATCGTCACCTGGGCCCGACCCAGGTCCTCCATGGCCCGGACGAGCGTGGCCAGACCGACCCGGCCGGCCTGGACGGCCAGGGCGTCGCGCTCGGCGCCGGCGACGGTCACCAGCTCCGGTGCGACGAGGGCGAGGAAGCCCTGGCGGAGGTGGTCGACCAGGTCGAGCGTGAGCTGCTGGGGGCTGAACCCGGCGGCGGTCAGGCGACCCACGGCCACGAGCGCCCGCTGGACGTCCCGCTCGGCCAGCGCCTCGACCACCTCGTCGAGCTCGGGCAGGTCGTCGTCCACAGTGTCGGATGCGGCCACCTGGTCCAGGATCGAGAGGGCGTCGCGGGCCGAGCCGCGACCCCGGCGGACGGCGAGGTCGAGGGCCTCGTCCCCGACCTCGAGGTGGGCGTCGTCGCGCACCTGGGCGAGCAGGGCCGAGAGGGTGTCGGGGCCGAGCAGGCGGAACTCGAAGTGCTGGGTGCGGCTGCGGATGGTGGGCAGCACCTTCTGGGGATCGGTGGTGGCCAGCACGAAGACGACGTGGGCGGGCGGCTCCTCCAGGGTCTTCAGCAGGGCGTTGGACGCCGCCGTCGACAGCATGTGGACCTCGTCGACGATGTAGACCTTCTGTCGGCCGGGGGATCCGAGCGCGGCCCGGGACACCAGGTCGCGCATGGCGTCGACCCCGTTGTTGGACGCCGCATCGAGTTCGTGGACGTCCATCGAGGTGCCCCGTGTGATCTCCACGCACGAGGGGCAGACGCCGCAGGGCTCGCCGTCGCGGAGAGCCGTGCAGTTGAGCGCCTTGGCCAGGATCCGGGCGGTCGAGGTCTTGCCGGTGCCGCGGGGCCCGCTGAAGAGGTAGGCGTGGGCCACGCGCCCGTCGCGCACGGCGTTGCGCAGGGCGAGCACGACGTGGTCCTGGCCGCGGACCTCGGCGAACGTCGCCGGGCGGAAGCGCCGGTACAGGGACTGGTAGGGGGTCTCCTCGGTCGTGTCGGCCACGCTCGGGAGCCTACCGGCCGGTCCGGTCGCCATCCGCTGGGTCGGGGTGACCCGCAGCGGGCGCATCCCCGGTGCTCGGTGCGACGGCCAGGTTGACTGCGGCACACGGCCTTACCCGCTGAGAGCTGCTGCCTTCCGACCCTGACTCGATTCACAGGAGGACGTTGCGCAGGACCCAGCCGCCGCACCCAGCACCGGGGGCTGCCCGATCGTACCCCTCACCGGACGGGTCGACGGTCCGGTCCGGTCCGGTCGCCCTCCCGGCCCTCGCCGGCCGTAGGTGCGCCGACCGGTCGGGCATGGCGGGCATGGCGGGCCGCTCCGTCGGCCGGAGTAGCCTGTCGGGGCCGCGGACGGCCCGGGACCCGGACCGTGCGCGACACGGAGGCGTGCGAGAGCGGCCGAATCGGCACGATTGGAAATCGTGTGTGGGGAAACTCACCGTGGGTTCAAATCCCACCGCCTCCGCTCATGGGCCCTGACGGACCTGGATCCCGGAGGGGTACGAGACCCCCGCCGGCTCGCGGCCCTGGACCGGTCGGGGACGGTGGTGGAGTGCGCCGCAGGCGACGCGGCCGGCGGGCGCCTCCGGGTGGCGATGCCGGACCGGTCACACCCGCCGCGGGTACGAGTGGACGGCGAGGGGGATGAAGATTGCGGCGACGGCAGCACATCCGACCGGCGCCCATCCGACCTGCGAGGTCGCCACCGGCTCGCCCACGCTCGTCGCGGCACGGCTCGCCGAGCTGCCCCACTTCGTCGACGAGGTGTCCGGTGCGTTGGCGCAACGGGTCGGAGCGGTCCCGGGCGACCCCGTGGTGCGACCCGCCACTTTCGTCGTCGCCGGACTCGTCGAGGTCCAGATGCAGTCGACCTTCGACCGCGTCCGGCACGCGCGGTCCATCGACGAGCTGCACGAGGACGTCCACCGCGACCTCCTCCGAGCGGCCCGTACCGCCGAGCCGTCGCTCACCGCGTTCGACGGGATGCACGAGCCGACGCACCATCACCAGGTGGCCGGAGGTCCCGAGACCGCAGCCCGTCCCGGAGCCCGGCCGTCCACCGCCGGGTGAGGGAGGCTGCGGACAGGTGGGGCGGTCCGGTCGCGGGCGGGTTCCAGGTACCCTGAGGGGGTATATCGACCCAACGGACGAAGGGGAGTTCCGCGTGTACGGCTACGGCGAGGACAAGGACGAGCTGACGAGGCGGCTCCGTCGGATCGAGGGACAGGTGCGCG
This sequence comes from uncultured Acidimicrobiales bacterium, assembly GCA_963814655.1. Taxonomy (GTDB): domain Bacteria; phylum Actinomycetota; class Acidimicrobiia; order Acidimicrobiales; family RAAP-2; genus Bog-756. The sequence goes on from CAWFDU010000003.1 coordinate 442,545, forward strand.
GGATCCAGCAGATGGTCGAGGGCGACCGCTACTGCATCGACGTCATCACCCAGGTGTCGGCGGCGACCAGGGCGCTCCAGGCGGTGGCGCTCGAGCTGCTGGGCAGCCATCTGAGCTCGTGCGTACGGGAGGCCATCGACTCGGGTGGCCCCGATGCCCAGGCGAAGATCGACGAGGCCACCGAGGCCGTCGCCCGTCTGGTCCGCTCCTGACCGTCCCCGACCGTACGGCCGCGTCGGGCGGTCCGCGTGCACTTATACCCTACCCGGGTATAGTGTAGCGGCAAGGAGTCGGGACCGTGGAGACACGGCACCGCTCCTCGGACCATGACACCACCGAGCACCGAGGGAGACGAATGACGACCACCGAACCCACCACCTGCACCAATCCGGCGTGCACCTGCGGCGACGCCACGGGTGCGTGTCCGAGCCCCGCGTGTCGCTGCAGCCCCTGCGCGTGCGACCCCTGCTCCTGCGGCGAAGCCACCACGGCCTGATCCGCGGTTCGACCCCGCCGGCCCCTGGGGCCGGCGGGGTCAGGGAGCCGCACTCGAGGTCGTCCGGTAGAATTGCGGGACCATCCGTCGAGGAGAGGGCTCGCGTGGCCGGTTCCGGAAGATGCGACAACCCGATGTGCTCGTGCGACCCGTGCTCGTGCGACGAGTGCTCCTGCGGTGGCGCGAGGCTCGGTGAGCTCGAGCAGCGGGTGATGGACATCCTGTGGGCCGGGACCGACGGCGAGCTCACCGGGCGTGACGTCGCCGACCGACTACCCGAGCACGCCTACACGACGGTGGCGACGGTGCTCGACCGGCTGGTCCGCAAGGAACTGGTCCTGCGCCGGATGGACGGCCGCAAGATCCGCTTCACCCCCGTCGGCTCGCCCGGGGCCCGGGCCGCCGTCCTCATGCGCCAGGCGATGGAGGGTGGTCCTGACCGTGACGACGCACTGGTGACGTTCGCCGCGCACGCTGTCCGCCGATCAGGCGGCCGTCCTGCGCCGGGCGCTCGACGACGCCGCCCTCGAGTCCGCCGACACGGGCGGCTGACAGCACGTGGGCGGCCGGCTCCGACCGGTCAGATCATCAAGATGAGCATGAACGCCATGCCGATGCACATCACGACGTGGCTCAGGTCCTCCACCCAGGGGACGGCGACCCGCGTCTCGACGGTGCCCGCGACGCCGTCCGGTCCACCGTGGGGGCCCACCCGTGCACCGGATCCGTCGGCGCCGCTCACGGCGTAGGCCGGCAGGTGTGTGCCGTGGTGCGATGCTCCCTTGTTGGGCGAGGCCAGGGTGAAGATCGCCGAGCCGAGGAAGACCAGCGCCAGCAGCAGGCCCAGACCGGCGTCGAGGTGCACGCCTCCAGTCGTCCCCGACATGGACATCGCACCCGAGCCCGAGGTCAGTCCCATCGGGAACCAGTACATGAGGATCATGGCGAAGCTCATGGCGGCGTGCACCAGCGCATGGGGCACGTGGAGCCCGAAGCGCTGCACCGACTGGATGCTGCGCACGGCGAACCAGACCATCAGCACGGCGAAGGCGAGCACCCACAGACCGTTCGGACCGAACGCCCAGGCTGGGACGAACATGCCGGCCATGGCGATCCCCATCAGGGTGTGGGAGACGTCGACGTCACGTCCGGCAGGTCGTCGAGAGGTGATGGACAACACCAGCAGCACGAAGCAGTAGGCGGCCACGGCGAACATCAGCACACCGAACAGGTAGTAGAGCCATGTCGGGGTTCCCACGACCGTCAGACCTCCGCCGGTGCCGTCGTCGGACCCGCCACCGGGCGCCTGCCGGCAAGTGGCCAGTAGACGAGGGTGAACAGGAGGATCGGGAGACCCGAATTCGGGTCGGTCGCTCCACCGGCCAGGATGCCGCCGAAGTTCTGGACCGCCACCCAGATCACGGCGAACACGACGAGTGCGACGACGAGGACGACCTGCGTCGCCTGGGACGGCAGGAACACGCCGATCGCCACCACGACGCACACGACGGCCAGCAGGACGGCAGCCGTCGCCCCGTGGTGGAGGAAGAAGGAGGCGGATATCCGATCGATGTGGGCGAGCCAGCCCGGCTGACCACTGTCCATCTGGGCCACCAGGTCGTGCAGAGCCTGCGGTGACCGGCCCGACCCCACGAGTGCCAGTACCGCCAGCAGCCCCCAGACGACGGCCCAGGTCACCCTGGCCGCGGTGGCACCGACGGTCCGCGCCGCCACGAAGGGCTCGTCGGAGCTCCCTCCGGGCCACAGCAGCACGGCCAGTACGGCGTAGAACAGCACGCCGCCCGGGCCGCCGCCGAACGGCGTAGCTGAGCCCAGGAACACCCCGCCGGCGCCCTCACCGAACCACCACACCCCGAGCGCCCATACCACGGACAGCCCCAGGGCCGCTTTCGTGCTCCGCCTCCACACGATGCCGAAGGCGATGAGGAACTGGATGCCGGCGAATGCCGCGTTGGTGAGGATCGGCTGGTGGTAGACGATCGAACCGTTCCAGGCGATGGAGTGGGCGACCCATCCCGGGTTGCCGGGGGCAAGGCCGTTGAGCATCCCGCTGAAGCCGTTGGATCCCCGCGTGAACATGAACGGCTGGAGCTGGAGGACGGCGTCCAACAGCCAGACCGTGGCCAGCAGGAGCTGGAACGTGCGTTGGAGGTTCCGGGGCTGCGTTGCGGCCGACGACGGAGGCGCACCGGATCCGGTGGTGACCACCTGCTCCACATCGACTTCGGCGACTGCCATCCTCCACCAACCCTCTCCGTCCCGGGTGATGTACTACCACCTGTAGTACTTCGTCACAACCACCCGTCCTGGATGGTGGTGCAGACGGTCCACGCCCCATGGCGCGTCACCCGAACCGCGCCGCAGGCACTGTACTACTACGTCTGGTAGTAGTACGGTGCCGAGGCAAGGCGTCCACTACGTGGGGGGGTAGCGATGAGCGCAGTGGGTTGGTTCGACGACCCGTTCGGTCGCCACCGGCTCCGCTGGTTCTCCCAGGGCCGCGCGACGTCGCTGGTGCGGGACGGCGACCGCGAGTCCCACGATCGCCTCGAGGGTCCCCGGCAACCGGCCGACGAGCAGAGCGGGCTGCCTCCTCATCCGACGCCCAGCGCGTAGAAGGCCACGGCGGCGGCCGCGGCCACGTTGAGCGAGTCGACGGCGGCCGCCATCGGGATGGCCACGACCACGTCGGCGGCCTCCAGAGAGGCAGCGGACAGGCCGGGCCCCTCCGCACCGAGCAGCACGGCCACGCCGACACCGTCCCCGCGGGCCCGGGCGCGCAGCCCGGTCAGGGACAGGGAGGGGGGCCCGCCGGGCGACGGACGTGGCGCGAGTGCGGCCACCACGAAGCCGGCGCGCCGCACCCGGTCGAGCCCTGCCGTCCATGGATCGAGGCGGGCGAACGGCACGTGGAGGACGTGGCCCATCGACACCCGCACCGACCGTCGGTAGAGCGGATCGGCGCAGGTCGGATCGAGGAGTACGCCCGACACCCCGAAGGCGGCGGCGTTGCGGAAGAGGGCGCCGATGTTCTCGTGGTCGTTGAGCCCCTCGAGGACCGCCACCACCGGAGGGTCCCCGACGGCGCGGCCGTCGGACAGGATCCGGTCGGGGTCGACGGCGGGCGGGCGGGCGGCCACGGCCACCACCCCGCGGTGCAGGGCGAAGCCGACCGTGGCCGCCACCACCTCCCTCGTCCCGACGAACACCGGCGCACCCCGGGACCGCACGGCGCGCACCAGGTCGTCGACGTCGGTCCGGTGGTCGTCCACCAGAAGGGAGCGCACGACGTACCCTGACGACAGCAGCCGGTCGACGGCGAGGTGCCCCTCGACGACGAGGATCGACCTGTCCGCCTCGACCCGTCTCCGCCGCCCCGGTTCGTTGAGCGCCCGGTAGTCGGCGAGGCGTCGGTCGTCGGGGTCGTCGACCACGACGAGGGGGCCGGATGCCCCGTCCGGGGGGACGGGTGGTTCGTCGGTCACCCCGCCAGCCTCGCGTACCGACCGGACCGGGCCGGCCGGCCGCCCCGGTTCGTTAGCATCCCGCCATGGCCACCACCGCGGGACCGCACGACCCACCGGGCCGCCCCGCAACGGTCCGGGGGGACGACGAGGCCATGGGACTGGCGCTGGCCGAGGCCGGGGCGGCGGTGGCCCACGGTGACGTGCCCGTCGGCGCCGTGGCGCTGGTGGACGGCCGGGTCGTCGCGTCCCGGCACAACGAGCGGGAGCGAACCGGGGACCCGACGGCCCACGCCGAGCTGCTCGCCCTGTCCGACGCGGCCGCCGCCGTCGGCGCCTGGCGGCTGGGCCGGGTGACGCTCGTCGTCACGCTGGAGCCGTGCCCCATGTGCGCCGGTGCGCTGGTCGCCGCGCGCCTGGGGCGCCTGGTGTTCGGCGCCGCCGACCCGAAGGCCGGGGCGTGCGGCTCGCTGTACAACCTGTGTGCCGATCCCCGGCTCAACCACGAAGTGCCCGTGACCGCCGGCGTGAGGGCCGAGGAGTCCGCCGCCCTCCTGACGTCCTTCTTCGGCGACCGGCGGGCGGGCGGGTGACCGGCGCCGACGGGACCCTGACCGAGGACCACGTGGCCGCCCTGGTCGACTGGATGCTCAGGATCCTGCTCTCGTACGCGGCCGTCCCGGGGGACGGTGGGCGCAGCCCGACCAGATCCGGCGCGGATTCACCCGGTGGTTGCTCCCCGCCGTCGGCGCGCTGACCGGTCCTCCCACCGACACCGGTCCGGACCGATGATGGGACACTGGGTCCCACCGTCCGACGCCGCGGCCCCCGGGGAGCCGCCCGGTCGGAGGGCGCCGAGGGAACGGGGGGACGATGGCCGACATGCAGGCACTGCAGGTGACGAGGAACGGCGCGCCGGCCGAGGTCCTGGCGGTCAGGACGGTCGACCGTCCCGTGCCCGGACCGGGGCAGGTGCTGGTCCGGGTGGGAGCGGCCTCCCTCAACTTCAACGACATCGACCGGTGCCTGGGCACGCTGGTCTCGGTGCCGACCCCGCCGCCCTACACGTTGGGCATGGACGTGTGCGGGACGGTGGTCGAGGCCGGCCCGGGCGCCGGGGAGTGGCTCGGTCGCCGGGTGGTGGCCGTCACCACCACGGCGCTCGGCGGGATCGCCGAGTACGCGCTGGCCGATGCCGTGGCCGTGTTCGACGCGCCCGAGGGCTTCGACGATGCCGAGGCCACCGCCTTCCTCATGACCTTCCAGGCCTCGCACCTGGCGCTGTTCCACCGGGGGCGCCTCACCGCCGGCGAGACCCTCGTGGTGCACTCGGGTGCCAGTGGGCTCGGATCGGCCGGGATCCAGCTCGGCAAGGCGGCGGGTGCCCGGGTGATCGCCGTCGCGGGCGGACCCGACAAGGGCGCCTACTGCGTCGACCAGGGAGCCGACCTGGTCGTCGACCACACCGTCGAGGACTTCGTCGAGGCCGTGCTGGCCGCCACCGACGACGAGGGGGCCGACGTGGTCTACGACCTCGCCGGCGGCGGGTTCGTGGAGCGCTCGTGGCGGTGCACGGCCCGGGGCGGTCGGTACCTGGCCGTCGGCTTTGCCGACGACGACCGGAACGGCATGACCGGTCGGCCCCTGCGCATGGCGTGCATCGGCAACATTGACCTGGTCGGGGTGATGCTGGCCTGGGTCGACCGGGTCGGCCCGGGTATGCGGCGCTTCGGTTTCCATCCCTTCGGTCGGGACGTGGCCGGGGAGATCCACGCCGACCTGCTGCGCCTGGTGGCCGAAGGGGCCATCCGACCCAACGTCGGGCGCCGGGTCACCATGCACGAGGCGGGTGCCGCACTGGAGGAGCACCGGGCCCGGCGCTCGATCGGGCGCACCGTGGTCGAGGTGACGCCCCCCGGGGCGGGTGGATGAGCGCCGCGGCGGACCCCGCAACCGACCATCCGCAGCGCGACCCGACGATGACGCCGCCGCCCCTGCGGAGCACGGTGCGCCCGGCGTCCGGGGACCTCCCCCGCCTCCGTTACACTCGCCGGCGGAAGGGTGGCAGAGCGGACTAATGCGCACGCCTCGAAAGCGTGTGAGGTGCAAGCCTCCGGGGGTTCGAATCCCCCCCCTTCCGCTCGGCCGCCCGGGTCCCGCACCGGGGATGCACCCCGGTCCCTGCGGGACCGGGGTGCCGTGGCCGATAGCCCCGCCACCCCGCGCCGATCAGCCCACCCGTTCGGGCACCGGGAAGGTCGTCGCCGGTGACGCGGGCTGCACGTCCACCTCCACACCCAGGTGGGGCACGACGCGGTCGAGGCGGTGCGGCATCCACCAGTTGGCCGGGCCGAGCAGCTCCATGACCGAGGGCACCAGGACCATGCGGACCAGGGTGGCGTCGATCAGGATGGCCGAGGCGAGCCCGAGACCGAACACCTTGAGCACGTGGAGCGGATCGCCGAAGACGAAGGATCCGAACACGCAGATCATGATGGCGGCCGCCGCGGTGATCACCCGGGCCGTCTTGGCCAGCCCGTCCGCCACCGCCACCGAATTGTCACCCGTCCGTCGCCACTCCTCACGGATGCGCGACAGCAGGAACACCTCGTAGTCCATGGAGAGGCCGAACAGGATGGTGAACATCATCAGCGGGATCCACGGGTCGATGGGCCCGGTGGCCCCGATGCCGAAGAATCCGCCCAGCCAGCCCCACTGGAACACGGCCACGATGACGCCGTACGACGCGGCAACCGACAGCAGGTTCACCACGACGGCCTTGACCGGGATGGCCACCGAGCGGAACACCGCCATGAGGAGCAGGAACGACAGCAACAGCACGGCACCGATGACCCACGGGAGCCGGTTCGACAGGTAGGTGGCCGCGTCGACCGAACCGGCCGTCTCCCCGCCCACGTAGGCCTGCACGCCCGTACCGCCCGTCGCCGCCGGGATCACACGCTCGCGGAGTCGATGGACCAGTGCCTCGGTCTCGGCCGACTGCGGGGACGTGGTCGGGTAGGCCACGATGACGGCGGCGGTGCCCGAGGCGTCGAACTCGACCGGTGAGGCGAAGGCCACGCCCGGCGTGGACCGCACCTCGGCACCGAGCTGCTCCACGGCGGGCTTCCCGCCCTCCGGGACCCGGGCGGCGATCACCAGCGGCCCGTTGAATCCGGCACCGAACCCCGTGGCCAGCGCGTCGAACGCCTGGCGGGTGGTGGTCGAGGCGGGGTCGTTGCCGGCGTCGGTGAACGCCTGACGCATCGAGAACATCGGCAGGGCGAGACAGACCAGGACGAGCACGGCGGCCCCGCCGGCCACGAGCGGGTGGCGCTGGACGGTGCGGCTCCAGCGGTACCAGAACCCGCGCTCGGACGGCTCCGCACCGCTCTGGAGCAGGCCGGGGATGGCCAGCCGGTCGATGGACCGGCCGGAGAACCCGAGCATGGCCGGCAGCAGGGTGAGCGCGGCCACCATCACCAGCACGACCGCGGCGATGGCGCCGATGGCCAGACCACGCATGAACGGCAGCTGCAGCAGGAACAGCCCGAGCAGCGACAGGATCACCGTGCTTCCGGCGAACACCACCGCCCGGCCCGAGGTGGCGAGCGACACCGCGGCGGCGTCCCGGGGGTCCCGCCCCTCGGCCAGGCCCGTCCGGTACCGGGTCACCACGAAGAGGGCGTAGTCGATGCCCACCCCGAGCCCGATCATCGCCATGATCTCCGGCGCGAAGATCGGGGTGGTCGCGACGTGGGACAGCAGATCGAGCACGGCGAAGGCCACGGCGATGCCGAACAGTGCCGTCACGATGGGCAGGCCCATCGCCACCACCGAACCGAAGGCGAGCAGCATGATGACGATGGCGGCGAGGATGCCGACCCCCTCGGCCGGACCGGGCTTCGCCCCGGCCACCAGCCCGATGGCCTCGCCACCGAGCGCCACCCGGTAGCCCGGGACGTCGAACGACAGGGCGGTGTCGATGACCTGTTGGATGGCCGCGGTGGGGAGGTCGCCGGCCGCCTCGTCGAGGTTGACCCGCACGTAGCCGATGTGCCCGTCACGCGAGATCTGCGCCGATCCCCCTGGGTCGAACGGGCTCGTCACCGAGGCCACGTGGGGCAGCGGTGCCAACGCCGCGGCGAGCTGCCCGGTGCGCTGCCGGTCGGCGGCCGCCGCGAACGGCGCGGACGTGGTCACGACCACCTGCACAGGACTTCCGGCCACCGAGGGGAAGGCCTTCTGGAGGATCTGCTGGGCCGACTGGGTGCCGCCGGACAGATTGTTCGAGAAGTTGCTGCCGAGCGCCTGGGCGGACACGTTGACGCCGACCAGGGCCACGATCCACAGCGCCAGGACCCACCAGCGGTGATCGTGGCACCAGCCGGCCAGTCGGGCCAGGGCGCTCCGCTGCGCGGGCTGGGACGGTCCGGCCGGACGTGCGGTCGCGTGGCGGGACTGCTCGAGGGTGGTCATGCGAAGCCTCCGTCGGGGGTCTGCGCCGGCCGGCGCCGTGGGGCGGACGCCCCCGTTCTACCGGGACCCCGACCGGCGCCGTTCTGACCGGACCACCCGGCGCCGGGCCGGTGGCCGCCTCAGTCGCCGGACTCGGGACGCAGCAGGGGGAAGAGGATGACGTCGCGGATGGCGTCGACCTCGGCCAGCAGCATGATCAGGCGGTCGATCCCGATCCCGATGCCGGCGGTCGGGGGAAGCCCGTACTCGAGGGCCCGCACGAAGGCCTGATCGGCGGGGTGGGCCTCGGCGTCGCCTCCGGCCTTGGCCGCCGCGCTGAACTCGAACCGTTCGGCCTGCTCCTCGGGCACGTTGAGCTCGCTGTAGCCGTTGGCGAACTCGCGCCCGACGATGCACAGCTCGAACCGGTCGGCCATGGTCGGGTCGTCGGCCGTGTGGCGGGCGAGGGGGGACACCTCGACGGGGAACCCGACGATGAACAGCGGGTCGACGATGCCGGGCAGCAGCACCTGGTCGTAGAGCTCGAACACCAGCTTCCCCGGTCCCCACGCGGGCAGGGGCGTGACCCCGTGCTCCTCGCACACGACACGCAGCTCCTCCACGGGATCGGACGGGTGGACGCGGCGCCCCAGGCGCTCCTCGAGCAGCTCGAGGAGCGGGCGTCGGGGCCAGGGGCCGGCCAGGTCGATCTGGCCGGCGCCGGTGGCGAAGGTGGTGCGCCCGGTGGCCGCCTCGGCCGCCGCCAGCACCAGGGACTCGGTGAGGTCCATCCCGTCGGTCGCGTCACCGAAGGCACGGTAGGCCTCGAGCGCGGTGAACTCCGGGCTGTGCCGGGTCGAGATCCCCTCGTTGCGGAAGTTGCGGGCGATCTCGTACACGCGCTCGAAGCCCCCCACCACCAGGCGCTTCAGGTACAGCTCGGGGGCGATGCGCAGGCTGAGGTCGAGGTCGAGCGCGTTGGCGTGGGTGACGAACGGGCGGGCGATGGCACCACCGGCCTGGGTCTGCAGGATCGGCGTCTCGACCTCGACGAAGTGCTCGGACTCCATGTGGCGGCGCATGGCGGCAACGGCGGCGAACCGGATGGCGAACACCCGTCGGCTGTCGGGGTTGGCCAGGAGGTCGACCTCGCGCTGGCGGTAGCGGGTGTCGGTCTCGGTCAGCCCGTGCCACTTGTCGGGCAGCGGTCGGAGCGCCTTGGCGAGGAGCCACAGTCCGGTGACGTCCACCGACAGCTCGCCCCGGCGGCTGGTGACCACCTCGCCCTCGGCCCCGACCCAGTCGCCGAGGTCCAGGGCCTCGAGGACGGCCGCCGCCCCGACGGGCAGTGACCCCTTCTGGAGCAGGAGCTGGATCGGACCCGACACGTCGGTCAACGTGGCGAAGGCCAGCTTGCCGTGGTCGCGTACGGCGGTCACCCTGCCGGCCATCCGCACGTGCTCGCCAGTCCGGGTGTCCGGCCCGAGGCCGTCGTGGCCCCGCTGGAGCTCGTCGGCGAGCACCGTCCGGTCGAAGCGCGGCGGGTACGGGTCGACGCCCGTGACGGCCAGCGCCTCGCGCTTGGCCCGCCGCTCCGCGATGAGCGCGTCGAGCGTCGGAGCGACGGCGTCCTCGGTCGGCGGGTGGGTTGCGTCTGTCACGGGTGGTTCCTCGTTCCGGGGTTCCCGCGGGCGGACACGGAGCCCGTCGCGGAGCCGCCATCTTAGGAGAGCGACCCGCGGCTGCCGGGTCCCGGTCCACCTCGAGGGCCCTCGGGTCGTATGCTGCGCTCGCGCCCCTAGCTCAACGGTGGAGCACCGGATCCTTAATCCGGAGGTTGGGTGGTTCGAGTCCCCCGGGGCGCACGACGGCAGCCGCCTGACGCTCGACGTCCGACCTCCCGCGTCGGGTGTGGTCCCGGCACGGCGTCGACGAGCCGGGGCCGACCCTGTCGCCGGTGCCGCCCGAGGCAGGAGGCGGGGAGCGGCGCGGCACTCGGATCGTAGGATGCGCCCGTGCCCGCACTCATGGTTCAGGGCGTCTCGAGCGACGCGGGCAAGAGCCTGCTCGTCACCGCGCTCTGCCGGTGGGCGCACCGGCAGGGCATGTCGGTGGCGCCGTTCAAGGCGCAGAACATGTCCAACAACGCCCGGGTGGTCGACGGCGGCGAGATCGGAACGGCCCAGTGGCTGCAGGCGGTGGCAGCGGGAGTGCTTCCCGACGTGCGCATCAATCCGATCCTGCTCAAGCCGGAGAGCGATACCCGCAGTCAGGTCGTCCTGAACGGCGTCGTCAGCGAGGCGCTCACCTCGACGCCCTGGCGCGAGCGCTCCAGCCGCCTCTGGCCACATGTGACCGAGGCGTTCCGCTCACTCTCGGACGAGTTCGACGTGGTGATCATCGAAGGGGGCGGCAGTCCGGCCGAGACCAACCTCTGGTCGAGCGACCTCGTGAACATGGCTGTGGCCGATCTCGCCGACGCACCAGTTGCCCTGGTCGCCGACATCGATCGAGGCGGCGCATTCGCCCATCTCTTCGGCACCTGGGCCCTGCTGCCTCCGGGATGGCAGCGACGGATCGAGGGCTTCGTCCTCAACAAATTCCGCGGGGACGTCGAGCTGCTCGCACCTGCGCCCGACGACCTGGAGACGGCTACCGGTGTTCCCACCATCGGCGTGCTCCCCTGGATCGACCACGGACTCCCGGACGAAGAGGGTCCGACCGTCCTCGCCGGATCGGGACACGGGCCGCGTGTATCCATCGTGTGCGGCCCCTATGCCTCCAACCTCGATGAGTTCGTACCGTTGCAGCAGGTCGCCAGCGTGCATTGGGTGCGGACTGCCGCCGAGCTCGCCGGCGCCGACCTCGTCGTGCTCCCGGGGTCCAAGCACGTCGCCGGCGACCTCGCCTGGCTTCGCTCCGTCGGCCTCGCCGACGCCGTGTCCCGAGCCGCAGGAAACGGGACTGCCGTGCTCGGGATCTGCGGCGGACTCCAGATGCTCGGTCAGCGGATCGAGGACCCTGACCAGGTGGAGGGAGCGGCGGAGGGCCTCGGACTCCTCCCCGCGGTGACCCACTACGAGCCATCGAAGCGGACCGCGCGGAGCACCCTCCGCCTCGCGCCGCTGGCGCCTCCGTGGTCGTGGCTCGGAGGACGCCGGATCTCGGGCTACGAGATCCGACACGGCGTCACTCGGGCACCTCGAGCCATCCGGATCGAGCCCGACGGTCGCGCCTTCGGGCGAGACAACGTGCTCGGTCTCTACGTGCACGGCGTGTTCGAGGATCCAGCCGCTCTCACGGCGTTTGCCGGCGCCGTCCCCACCGCACTCGACGCGACCTGTGACCAGCTCGCCGACGCCGTCGAGAGCCATCTCGACACGGCGTGGCTCAGGGAGCGCCTCGAACCGGTGGTGAAGCGCGTCGGAGGTTGAGCACCGGCCGACTGCCGTGCGAGCGCGGACCGGGACCTCGACGTCGCACGACGGATGGACGTTGGGTCCGACTCGTCCGGATGCTCGGATCGGACCCACCCCCGGGTCCCCCCTCCAGGGTGGGCGGGCCGAATTCCCGATGACCGGGCGTTCCTCGAGGATCTCCCGGAGTCCGGGGCTCGAGAGGCGCCCCACCGGGGGCACCGGTGCGGCCGGCGCTCGACCGACCGCCGTCATCGGCAGGGCCGCCGGCGCCTCCGCCGCTCAGGCTTCGGCGGCACCCGGCCCGTCCGCCGGGGACCGGCCCGCCAGCCAGCGCTGCAGCCCGGCGGCGTTGGAGTGCACCCCGTTCATGACCTCGAGCTTGTCGCGGTGCTCCTCGGCCACGCCGTCGAGGTCCGAGGCGAACGCCTCCGAGAGCGCGGCGGCGATGTCCCCTCCGTCTCGGAACGCGGCTTCGGCCACCGCCGCCCACCGCCGCAGGGTCCCGTCGGCCTCGTCCAGCACGTCGAGCGGGTCGGCCAGCAGCCCGTAGTGGGCGAGGGCCAGTCCGGTGGGCCGCCGCTCGGCGAACCGGCGGAGCGAGTGGAGGGCGAGGTCGAGATCGAAGTCGGGAGGTGGCGTCGACGGCCGGAGCACGCCCCCGTCGGGCAGCTTCACCCCCACCGCGTCGCCGACGAAGAGCGTGCCGCTCCAGTTGTCGTGCAGGCCGAGGTGGTGCTTGGCGTGTCCCGGGGAGTCCACCGCGGTGAGGTACCGGTTGGTCCCGACCCGGATCCGGTCCCCGTCCTCCAGGACCCGAAGGCGCTCTGGGGGCGTCGGGTCCAGTCTGCCGTAGAGGGAGTCGAGCAGGGGGCCGTACACGCGGGCGGCCGAGTCGACCAGGCGACTCGGGTCGGCGAGGTGGCGGGCGCCCTTCGGGTGGACGTAGACGGTCGCCCCGGGGAAGGCCCGGGCCACGTCACCGACGCCCCCGGCGTGGTCGAGGTGGATGTGGGTGACCACCACCCCCGCCAGGTCACCGGGACCGAGGCCGAGTCGGTCCAGGTGGGCGAGGAGCGAGGGTACCGAGCTCTGGCTGCCCGTCTCCACGAGGACCGGAGCGTCGCCTTCGACGAGGTAGCCGGCGGTCACCCGTTCCCACCCGCCGAGCAGGGTGTCCAGTTCGAGCACGCCCTCGGCGATCCTGGTTCCGGTGGGCGGGGGCATGGCGTCACCCTCGTCACGGCGCCCGCCACCGGGTCCGTGACGGTGGTCTGCGCTCACCGGACCCTCATCACTGGTCGGGCACCGGTCGGACCGGATCGCCGGACGCACCGCCCGTCGTCCGGGACCCGCCCACCCCGCTCGACGCCGGCCCGAGGTGCCTCCGGACCGCGTGGGTGGGATGTCCCGCCAGCATGGCCTGGCGGGCGAGTCCCCGGAAGACGTGGTCGATGCTGGGTTTGCGGTGCCCGGTGATCTTGGCCGCGGAGTTCACAAGCGACACGTGGGAGAACGCCTGGGGGAAGTTGCCCACCAGCCGCCCCGCCGTCGGGTCGTACTCCTCGGACAGGAGCCCGAGGTCGTTGCGCAGGCCGAGCAGCCGCTCGAGCAGGGTACGGGCATCCTGGTCGCGCCCGAGCAGGGTGAGGCAGTCGACGAGCCAGAACGAGCAGGCGAGGAAGGCACCCTCGTTCCCGTCCAGACCGTCCACCCCACCCGAGTCCGCCGTCCGGTAGCGGAGGACGAAGTCCCCCTCGAGGAGATCCCGCTCGATGGCCTCGATCGTCCCGCGCACCCGCGGATCGGTGGCGGGAAGGAACCCGACCAGCGGGATCATGAGGAGGCTGGCGTCCAGCAGGTCGGACCCGTAGTACTGGGTGAAGGACCCGAGTTCGGCGTGGAACCCCTCGTCGCACACCTGGTCGTGGATCGCCTGACGGGTGGCACGCCACCGGTCCACCGGTCCGACCATGCCGTGCTCCTCGACCGTCCTGATGGCGCTGTCGAAGGCCACCCACGCCATCACCTTGGAATGGGTGAAGTGCCGGCGGGGACCGCGCACCTCCCAGATGCCGTCGTCCGGCTCCCGCCACCATTCGTCGAGGTAGTCCAGCAGCATGAGCTGGAGCTCCCAGGCCGCGTCGGCCTCGGGGTCGTCCGGTTGCACCGACTCGTAGAGGGCGGACAGCACCTCGCCGAAGACGTCGATCTGGAACTGGCCGGCGGCCGCGTTCCCGATCCGGACCGGCCGCGACCCCTCGTACCCGGGAAGCCAGTCCACCTCCCACTCGTCGAGGCGCCGCTCCCCCGCGGCGCCGTACATGATCTGCACCTGCGCCGGATCGCCGGCCACCGCGCGGAGGAGCCAGCTCCGCCAGGCCATCGCCTCCTGGTAGAAGCCACCGCGCATCAACGACTCGAGGGTCAAGGTGGCGTCGCGCAGCCAGCAGAACCGGTAGTCCCAGTTGCGTCCGCCGCCCAGTGCCTCGGGCAACGACGTGGTCGGGGCGGCCACGATGCCCCCGGTGGGCTCGTAGGTGAGCGCCTTCAACGTGATGAGGGAGCGGACGACGGCGTCGCGGTAGTCGCCGCTGTAGGTGCACTGGGACACCCACTCCTCCCACCACTGTCGGGTGTCCTCGATGGCGTAGTGGGTGTCTGCCGGGCGCGGCGGAGCGTCGTTGGCCGGGTACCACGACAGCGAGAAGGGGACCGACTGCCCTTCGGACACGGTGAATTCGGAGACGGTCGAGAGGTCGCTGCCCATGGTCGGCGCCGTGGTCCACAGCGACAGCGCGTCGGGGCCGGCCACCGCCGTGAGCGTCCCGTCGGTTCGCCGTACCCAGGGGACGACCTGCCCGTAGCCGAAGCGGATGGTCAGGACCATCTCCATCGTGACCGTGCCCCGCACGCCCTCGACGAGGCGGACGACCTCGGGATGCTGCTGGCGGATGGGCATGCAGTCGATGATCCGGACCGTCCCCTCGTCGGTGACGAACTCCGACTCCAGGACCAGCGTGTCGCCCTGGTAGTGCCGGTGGGTGGCCCGCTCCGATCCCTTGGGGGCCAACCTCCACGAGCCGTTGTCGTCGGAACCGAGCAGCTTGGCGAAGCAGGCACCCGAGTCGAACCGGGGCAGACAGAGCCAGTCGATCGAACCGTCGCGACCGACCAGCGCGATGGTGTGGAGGTCGCCGATGATGCCGTAGTCCTCGAGGGGGAGCGCCATCATCCAGTTCTACTCGCCGCGGGCGCTCCCGGTCCGGGACCGACCGCACGGGCAGGTCGAGCTCACGACGGCGTGCACCGGCCGGTCCCGACCGTGTTCGTCGTCCGGACGGCCTCGGCCACCCGGACGAGGACGTCGGGCGAGGTCAGCGCGTAGCCGACGTCGGGGTCGACCGTCGACCTCGAGAACACGACGCCGACCACCCGGCCGTCCGGGAGCACGAGTGGGCCACCCGAATTCCCGGGACGGATCAGTGCGTCGAGCTCGTAGACGTCGCGGACGGTGAGGGATCCGCCGTAGATGTCGCGTCCCTGGGCCTCGAAGATCGCCATGACACCTGCCGCGTCAGCGGTGAAGGGACCGCCCTCGGGGTAGCCGAGCACGGCGGCCTGGGTGCCACGGCCGACGGTGGCCGGGTCGAGGTGCAGGACGGGGGCGGTCAGCCCGGACACCCGCAGGACGGCCAGGTCGAAGGTCGGATCGAACTCGACGACCCGGGCGGTGGCGATCCGGGAGCCCGCCTGGACCAGCGGCGCCGGGATGCCCGCCACCACATGGGCGTTGGTGACGACCAGCCCCGGGGCGGCGACGAATCCGGAGCCCTCCTGGAGGACGCCGCACCCGAATCCCTCGACCTTGACGGTCGACGCCTCGGCCGCCACCACGGCCCGGCGCAGCTGGCGGTCCGAGGGGAGTGGCACCGGCCGGGCCGATGCCGGTGCGAGGGCCGCGAACACCGGCGGGAAGCCCTCGGCCGAGAGGAAGCCCTGCGCCTGGGTGAAGACGGACGGCGGCGGGGGGAGGACCGTGTCGAGGGCGGTGATCACCCGGGACTGGAGCAGCGCCGAATCGAGCGCGGCCGACGAGCTGTTGATCAGCGTGCTGGCCAGGAGCCAGAACGTCACCAGCGCGGCCACCACGGCGACCACCGTGCCCATCACGCCGTCGAGGGTCCGGCCGAATCCGGGGTGCACCCGTACCACCAGCATCCCGCCGAGGATGCGGCCCACCATGCCGAGGGAGAAGGCGACGCCCACCATGGTCGTGAGCGCGACCGCCGTGCGCGCCGTCGGGGTGTGGGCCCACCGCACCGTCACCGAGGCGGCCAGCGCTCCGAGGAACAGGCCGCCCAGGAACCCGAGGATGGCGCAGACCTGCACCACCGCCCCCACCCGGGCGCCCTGGTAGGCGGCCAGCAGGGCGATCACGACGAGCACGACGTCGACCGCGTTCACCGGAGGTCCGGGGGGGCCGACGGGGGAAGGTGGGGGGTGCGGTCGGCCACGCTGTCACGGTAACCGGCACGGACCGGGGCCAGCCGTCATCACCGCCGGTCCCGAGGTCACCGGGCGGAGCAGCCGGCCGTGGCAAGATCTCCGGGGCCCGGGCCGCACCACCGGCGGCGCTCGTGCCCGCTCGTCCGGCCGGGGAGGGAGGCATGGTGGCCGTCGTTCGAGCCCTGGGCGGACCGGCAGCGGGCCGACGGGCGGGCGTCGTGGCGGCGCTGGTCGTCGTCCTGGCCACTTCGGCCTGCGGCGGCGGAACCCCCGATGCCGCAGACGGCGCCTCCGACACCGGCTCGACGGTGCCCGTCCCGTCGATCGCCCCCTTCGTCGGCGGGTTCAGCACGGTGGTCCTGCCGGCCGGGGTCCAGGCGCTGCGCGACGTCGACTGCCCGTCGGTCCTCCGGTGCTGGGCGGTCGGGAGCTCGTCGGCCGCCGCTTCGGCGGCGGTGGTCACCACCACGGACGGGGGCGCCACGTGGAAGGTCCAGCCCGTGCCCTCCTCCGTCGGCTACCTGGCGGCGATCGCCTGCCCGACGACGCGGGCGTGCACCGCCGTCGGCCAGTTCGGCGCCGACGGCGCCGGCGGCACCGGGGCGGTGCTCGCCACGACGGACGCCGGCGCGGCGTGGACGCCCGCAGCGGTGCCCGCCGGCACCTCGGACGTGACCGCCGTCGACTGCCCCGTGGCGGGCACGTGCCTCGCCCTGGCCGACGTCGACGGCCGGGTGACGACCCTGACGGCGGGAGCTCCCGGGGCACCGTGGACGGCCGGCGGAGCACTGCCGCCGACGGTGTCCGCGGCCACCGCACTCTCGTGTACGGGTCCCGACGACTGCTGGGCCGCGGCCACCAGCCCGGTCGACGTGGCCCACGCGGTCGGCGCGGTGGCCGTCACCACCGACGCTGGGGCCACGTGGGCGTTGCAGACGCTCCCCCCGGGGACCGGCGTGCTCTCCGACATCGCCTGCACCGCCACGGCGGTGGCGGGTGGGGCCGGCGCGCCGGGCGGGAGAGCGGGCGTCGGCGCGACGACGATCCCCCCGACGACCACCGCGACCGCCGGCACGACGGCGACGGGCACCGCCACGACGGCACCGCCGACCGGACCCTCGGGCGACTGCACCGCGGTCGGCTCGACCTCGACGGTCACCGGCGCCACCCGGACCGGACAGGGGCTGATCCTCACGACGGGCGACGGCGGGTCGACGTGGTCGCCGTCCGCCCTCACCGCCGCGTACGCCACGAGCGCCGACCTCCTCGCGGTGTCCTGCGGAGCCGGGCCCTGCGTCGCGGTGGGCACCACGGTGGCCTCGGCGCCCGAGCCCGGCATCGTCGTCCTGGCCGGCGTGACCGGGTCCGGGTCGGACGCCTGGCGGCGCGCGACGGTGGCCGACCTCCCCCTGGCGCTCTCCGGCGTGTCGTGCCGGTCGCTGGCGTCGTGCGTGGTGGTGGGCGAGTCCGGGGCCGCCCACCTCTCCGCCACCTGAGCTCTCCGCCACCTGAGTCACCGGACCGCCGCCGGCGGGCGACGCGCCGGTCCGCTCCCGGGCCGCTGCGGGTGCGGCGGTAGTCTCCCGTCGATGGGCACACACCCTGCCGACGGACCCCACGCACGGGAGCGACCACTGACCGGCAAAGGGGGCCCAACGGGCGACCCGGCGCCGGGCGCCACCGAGTGGGACGGTGACGCCTACCAGAGACGATTCGACGCGCTGGCCGACTCCGGGTTCGATGTCCACGGCGAGGCCGACTGCGTGTGCCGGCTCGGGCCGCGCTCGGTCCTCGATGCCGGGTGCGGCACGGGGCGGGTGGCGGCGGAACTCGCCCGACGGGGGGTCGACGTGGTGGGCATCGACCGGGATCCGTCGATGGTGGCCACCGCCCGGGCACTCGCCCCCGACGTGGAATTCCACGTCGTCGACGTGGCCGGTGCCGCCCTGGGGCGCACGTTCGACCTCGTGGTCATGGCCGGGAACGTGCCGCTGTTCACCCCCGCGGGGACCCAGCGGGCGTTGGTGGCCGGTTGCGCCCGCCACCTGGCGCCGGCGGGGCTCCTGGTCTCCGGCTTCCAGCTGGACCGGGGCTACGGGCTGGACGCCTACGACGAGGACTGCCGGGCGGCGGGCCTGGTACCCGAGCACCGGTGGTCGAACTGGGACGGCGACGATCCCGGCCCGGACGCCGACTACGCCGTCTCGGTCCACCGCAGGTCGGCCTGACCGATCGCGGGTCGGGTCGGGGGCCCGGTCCGGGGCCCGTCGTCTGCGATCATGGGGGGTCGACGCCTCGAGAACGGACCACGATGCGCAATCCCATGTTCGTCTACGACGAGAAGCTGACCGACCTCATCTTCGACTACTGCCGGTGGCGCCTGTCGCTCGACCCCGTGCCGCTGGACTACGGCGGCGCCGTGCACGAGTCGCTGGCCGCCAGCCTCGAGGGCCTGATGTCGGCCGGCGGCACCGATCCCGCCGTCGTCATGGAACTCTTCGACAAGACCCTGGCCACCGCCGTGGTGTCGTGCGACAGTCCCAAATTCCTGGCGTTCATCCCCGCGGCTCCGACCAAGGCCGCCCTCCTCTTCGACATGGTGGTCGCCTGCTCGTCGCTCCACGGGACGTCGTGGATCGAGGCGGCCGGGCCCGTAGCAGCCGAGAACCAGGCGCTGCGGGTCCTGGCCGACCTGGCCGGCCTTCCCGAGGGGGCGGGGGGCTGCTTCGTGTCCGGGGGATCGGCCGGGAACCTGTCCGGTCTCATGGTCGGGCGCGACACCGCGGCGTACCGCATGGGCGATCTCCTCCCCGAGCGGCCGGTGGTGGCCATCAGCGAGGAGGCGCACTCGTCGGTGGGCAAGGCCCTGCACGTGCTCGGCGTGGAGCCGCTGCTGGTGCCGGTCGAGGACCACCGCCTGACCGGGCACGCCCTGCGGGCGGCGCTGGCCACCCATCCGCGCGGTGACGACGTCATCGCCGTGGTGGCCACCGGCGGCACCACCAACGCCGGCATCGTCGACGATCTCGACGGCGTCGCCGACGTGGCCGAGGAGCGCCGGCTCTGGTTCCACGTGGACGGCGCCTACGGGGCCGCCGCTCTCTTCGCCCCGTCGGTACGCGACCGGTTCCGTGGGATCGAGCGCGTCGACTCCTTCGTCGTCGATCCCCACAAGTGGCTCTTCGCCCCGTTC
This sequence comes from uncultured Acidimicrobiales bacterium, assembly GCA_963814655.1. Taxonomy (GTDB): domain Bacteria; phylum Actinomycetota; class Acidimicrobiia; order Acidimicrobiales; family RAAP-2; genus Bog-756. The sequence goes on from CAWFDU010000003.1 coordinate 462,102, forward strand.
GACTGCGCCGCCCTCCTCTACCGGGAACCGCGCCTGGCCAAGGCCGTCCACTCCCAGGACGCCTCGTACCTCGAGGTGCTCCACACCGACGCCCCCGAGGAGTGGAACCCGAGCGACTACGCCTACCACCTGACCCGGCGGGCCCGGGGCATGCCGTTGTGGTTCTCGCTGGCCGTCCACGGCACCGACGCCTACCGCGACGCGGTGGAGACGGTGCTCGCCGTGACCCAGGAGGTTGCCGACCTCATCGAGGTCACCCCACACCTCGAACTCATCCGTCGGCCCGAACTGTCCGTGGTGCTCTTCCGCAGGACCGGCTGGGACAGGTCGGACTACGAGGCGTGGTCGGACCGGCTGCTGGCCGAGCAGATGGGCTTCGTGATGCACACGACGTGGGAGGGCGAGGCGGTGGGACGCCTGGCGCTCCTCCACCCCGACACGACGATCGGGCTGATCGCCGACATCCTCGCCACCACGGCCTGAGCGCCGTGGCGGAGGGTCAGACGGCGGCGGGCTCGACGGCCACCCGCCCGAATCCGAGTCGGCACGAGGCGAACTCCATCGCCATGCGGACCGCGGTGCTCGGGCCGAGGGCGGGGTCGCCGAGGACGAGCTGCACGTTCAGTCCGTCGAGCAGGGCCGAGAGCACCGTGGCGAACTCGTCGGGGTCGACGGGGTCGAACTCGCCTGCCCGCTGACCTTCGACGACGGCGTCGGCGATCACCTGCCGCCACCGGGCGTCGAACTCCTCGCGCACCCGCGCCACCTCGTCGTGCCGGAGCGCGCGGGCCCACAGGTCGACCCACAGCGCGCCGAGATCGGGGAAGCCGACCTCGGCCGGTGGGGTGAACGTGGTGGCGATCAGCTCTTCCAGGCGGGCCACCGCGCCGGCCACGACCGACACCCGGCGGAACCCGTAGTCGTACCAGAGGTCCTCCGCCAGGCGGACCGCCTCGGTCAGCAGCTGGTCCTTCGTCCGGAAGTAGTAGATGACCAGCGCCGGGCTGGTGCCGGCCCGCTGGGCCACGTCGGAGATCCGGGTGTCGGCGAACCCCCGTTCGGCGATCACGTCCAGGGCCGAGCGCAGCAGCTCCTCGCGGCGGGTGTCCCCGTGACCGTCCGTCGAACCCGCCACCGTTCCATCGTCTGCCACGAACTCCGCTCCCTGTCCGTCATGGCGCTGCCGGCCGTCCGGCACGCCCACGGGCCACCCCGCCGGGTGCCCGTGGCGTCACGGTACCAGGAGGGTGCCCGCAGGTCCCGGCCCGACGGGTGGGCCCGGTCGGCGGGTGGGCCCGGTCGACGGTGGGGCCGGTCGACGGTGGGGCCGGGCGTGCCACACTGTGCCCGACCACGCAGACGACTGACGGGAGCGGCACATGGCATCGGAGGTCCGGGGAGTGGTGGCGACGGCCGTGGGCGAGCCGGTCCGGGTGACGACGGTCGTGGTGCCGGATCCGGGCCCGGGTGAGGCGATCGTCCGGGTCCAGGCGTGCGGGGTGTGCCATACCGACCTCCACTACCGCGAGGGTGGGATCGACGACGGGTTCCCGTTCCTGCTCGGCCACGAGGCGGCCGGCGTGGTGGAGTCCGTCGGACCCGACGTCACCTCGGTCTCCCCCGGCGAGTTCGTGGTCCTCAATTGGCGGGCCGTCTGCGGCGACTGCCGGTCGTGCCGCCGGGGCCGTCCCCAGTACTGCTTCGCCACCCACAACGCCACCCAGCGGATGACGCTGGCCGACGGGACGCCGCTGTCCCCCGCACTCGGGATCGGCGCGTTCGCCGAGAAGACCCTGGTGGCGGCCGGCCAGTGCACCCCCGTCGACCCCGCGGCCCGGCCCGAGGCCGTCGGACTGCTCGGGTGCGGGGTGATGGCCGGACTCGGGTCGGCCCTGTTGACCGGCGAGGTGGGGCCGGGCGACTCCGTCGCCGTGTTCGGCTGTGGTGGAGTGGGCTGCGCGGCGGTCGCCGGCGCCGTGCTGGCCGGGGCGTCGACCGTCATCGCCGTGGACCTCGACGCCCGCAAGCTGGAGCTCGCCCGGCAGTTCGGCGCCACCGCCGTGGTGGACGCCTCCGCCGGGGATCCCGTGGCCGCAGTGCAGGCGCTGACCGGCGGACACGGTGCCGATGTCTGCATCGAGGCGGTCGGGAACCCCACCGTCCTGGAACAGGCCTTCTACGCCCGGGATCTGGCCGGCACCGTCGTCCAGGTCGGGGTGCCGACACCGGACATGAGGATCGACCTCCCGATGATCGACTTCTTCGGCCGGGGCGGCCGGCTCAAGCCGTCCTGGTACGGAGACTGCCTGCCCAGCCGGGACTTCCCGATGCTGGTCGACCTGTACCTCCAGGGCCGGCTGGACCTGGACCGCTTCGTGTCCGAGACCATCGGCCTCGACGAGGTCGAGGAGGCCTTCCACCGGATGGAGCGCGGCGAGGTGCTCCGGTCCGTCGTCGTCCTGTGAGCGGGACGATCCGGTCCGGATCGCACCGCGTGGTCCGGGGTCAGGTGTAACCCCGGGCGATGTCCTCGATCCACCAGGCCGGCGCCGCCTGCATCAGGGTGGACAGGTCCCAGTAGTCCCACCATCGGACGATCGAGCCCTCCGACAGCTCCTGGACCGACACGAAGGGCAGGGTGACCTCCTCGCCGGTGTGCCAGCGCCACGTCTCGGCGTGCTCCGTGACCACGGTGCCGCCCTCGGCCACCATCAGCCGCACCTCGTGCCCGTAACCGGAGATCCGCTCGAGTCCGAGGCGCAGCCGGGCGACGACCTGGGCCGGTCCCCGGGCCACGTCCTCCGCCGGCGAGCACACGTCGGTGTACTCGCTCCTCTCGGTGAAGAACGCGGCGATCCCGTTCCAGTCCCGGGCGTACAGCGCGTCCCAGAACTCGCGGACCCGGGCGGTGTCGGCGGCCGCGTCGGACGGCATGGCATCGGTCATGGGCCCATGTTCGCGCGGCACCAGGGATCCCCCGTCGTCGATCGGCTCCGGGTGACGGCCCGGCCGGTGCGGCGATCCGGGGGGCCGTCGCCGCTCCTCTACGATGTGAACAGCAGACGCACGATCGATGGAGGTAGGAATGACCGACGGGACCAGGCTCGACGCCCACCACCGCAGGACCGTGGACAAGATCTTCACCCACCCGACGAGCCACAACATCCAGTGGCACGACGTGCTGTCGCTCCTCCAGGCGGTCGCCGAGATCGACGAGGCGAAGGAGGGCCGCTACAAGGTCACCCTCGGCCCCGAGACCCAGACCTTCGACGCCCCGCGGGGCACCGACATCGACACCCAGATGGTGGTGGACCTGCGACGGATGCTGAAGGGCGCCGGCTACGAACCCCGGTGAGCCGCCCGGCCCCGGTCAGCCCTGTTGGGACGACCCGCGCTCGATGATGCCGGTGCGGCGCGCCTCGAAGGAGGCGGGGTCGAACCGGTCCCGCATCCACCGGCCCGACCACCGGGCCTCCTCCCGGTAGGCCTCCTCGTCCCCCCGGTGGGCCAGCGCGGCGTACATCGCCCGCAGCTCGGCGACGGTGGCCGGGTCCGACTCGGCGATGGCCCCCGCCAGCCGGAGGGCCCGCGGCAGGAGCTCCCCGTGGGGGACGACCTCGTTCACCAGGCCCCAGGCGCAGGCCGTCGGCGCGTCGACGAAGTCACCGGTGAACGACATCTGGCGGGCCCGGTTGACGCCGATGAGCTCGGGCAGGCGGATGGTCATCCCCCCGGCCGGGAGGACACCGACCCGGGCGTGGGTGTCGGCGAACGTGGCGCGCTCGGAGGCGATGAGGAAGTCGCATCCGAGGGCCAGCTCCAGTCCTCCGGTGACGGCCGCACCGTTGACGGCACCGATGCGTGGCGTCGTGGTCTCCGGGGTGAGTCCGCGCCGCAGGCGCGGTCCCGGGGCGTCCCCACCCCCACCGGAGGGACCGGCCACGTCACGGTAGGTGCGGGTCAGGTCCTTCAGATCGAGGCCGGCACAGAACGCCGGGTCGCGTCCGGTGAGCACCACCGCAGCCACCCCGGGATCGGCGTCGGCGTCGACCAGGGCGGCCGACAGGTCGCCGATCATCGCCGCGGTCAGGGCATTGCGCGCCTCGGGGCGGTCCAGGACGACGACGGCGACGGGTCCGTGGCGTTCGGTGGTGATCACGCCCCCTTTGCTACCACCGGTCCGACGGCGCCGCTCCGGTGGCCCGGGGGCCCGTGCCTGGCAAGATGAGCGGGCGATGCTGATCCTCTGCACCTCGGTGGCCCACGACACCTTCGGCGACCGGCTCGCCCGCGACGGCGTCGAGTGGCTCACCATGGAGACCGACGGCACGCTCCGCGACGGCTCGGGTGCCACCGTCCCGTGGTCCGAGGCCAGGCCCGAGGCGGCCTGGGGCACCTCGGACCTGTTCCGCGACGGCGCACCGGTGGCCGCCTTCTTCCGCTTCCTCGTCGGGTGTCCGTCGCTCCGGTGGTTCCAGTCACCCGCCGCCGGCTACGACGCCGACCCGTTCCTGCGGATGGCCGAGCGCGGGGTCCGGGTGTGCAACGCCCACGTGAACAGCCTCCCGATCGCCGAGTTCGTGCTGCGGGCCGTGCTCGACGAGTTCCAGGGTGCCGAGTCGTGGCGGCGCCAACAGCTCGGGGCCACCTGGCAGATCCACGACTGGCGGGAGGTGGCGGGCTCCACCTGGCTGGTCGTCGGTCTCGGCCACATCGGTGGAGCGGTGGCCGTCCGGGCCCGGGCGCTGGGCGCCCACGTCATCGGCTGCCGGCGCACGCCGTCGGCCGGCGACCCGGCCGACCGGACGGTGACACCCGACCGCCTGCCCGAGGTGGTGGGTGACGCCGATGTCGTCGTCCTGTCCGCCCCCGCCACTGCGGCCACCCGCCACCTGGTCGACGCCGGCTTCCTGGCCGCGATGCGGCCGGGGAGCCTGTTGGTCAACGTCGGCCGCGGGTCGCTCGTCGACGAGGAGGCACTGCTGGTCGCGCTGGACGCCGGAAAGCCGGCGGCGGCGGCGCTCGACGTGTTCGCCACCGAGCCGCTGCCGAGCGACCACCCGTTCTGGACCCACCCCCGGGTCCGGCTCACCCCCCACAACGCGGCGGGCGGATTCGGGAGGTTCGGCCGCCAGGCCGACCTGTTCGAGACCAATCTCGGGCACTACCTGGCCGGAGGGCCCCTCGAGCACGAGGTGACCGACGCGATCAAGGAACACCTTCCGTGACCGACGTCACGGCGGAGTACGTGCCGTCGCCCGATGCCCCGCGCTGGTTCGTCCGCGCCCTGGCGGTCCCCCGGGGCGACCTGACCGTCGACGTCGACGGATGCCCCGTCCACGCCCTCACCTTCGGACGCCCCGCCACCCGCGGACTGGTCTTCGTCCACGGGGGAGGGGCGCACGCCCACTGGTGGACCCATGTGGCGGCCACGTTCAGCGACGAGTTCCGGGTGGTCTGCGTCGACCTGTCCGGACACGGGGACAGCGGCCACCGGGACTCGTACTCCCTCGAGCAGTGGACCGACGAGGTCATGGCCGTGGCCGGGGCCGGGGACATCGCGGGACCACCGGTGGTGATCGGCCACTCGATGGGAGGGTTCGTCACCATCGGCACCGCCGCCCGCCACGGTGACCGGGTCAGCGGGGCCATCGTCTGCGACTCCCCGGTCACGGAGCCCGACCCCGAGATCGCCTCGTACCACCTCAAGGAGGCGTTCGGACGACCCCGCGTCTACCCGACCCTCGAGGACGTCTTCGCCCACTTCCGCACGGTGCCGGCCCAGGACCACTACCTCGACTACGTCATGCACCACGTCGCCCTCCGCTCGGTGCGCCCGACCGGGGGCGGCTACCAGTGGAAGTTCGACCGGGACGTCTTCGCCCAGTTCACCGGCGGCATGCGGAGCGTCGCCCTCCCCTACCTGTCGCGGGTCAGGTGCCGGTTCGCCCTCCTGCGGTCCGAGCACGGACTCGTGACGCGGGACATCGGCCGGTTCATGTACGAGGAGCTCGGCCGTGTCACTCCGGTACTCGAACTGCCCGAGGCCGGCCACCACGCCATGCTCGACCAGCCGCTGATCCTGCTGACCGCGCTGCGCACCCTGTTGGCCGACTGGGACCATTCCGAACCCCGACGACGCGCCTGATCCCGGGGCCACGCGGCTCGGCTCCGCCCTCGATGCGTGCACGGCGAGCCGGGTGCCCGTCGTCTGCCTCCTGCACCGCGAGGCGGGGCATGCATCGATGCGACCGCCCGCGATCGAGTCGGAGCTCGCCGGGAAGGTGCTGACCCGACGGTCGACGGGTCAACCGTCGACGCGGGACGCACGTCGGCTCGGCCACCGACCTGGACGGCCCGGCCGGACGGAGGTCGGACGGTGAGGTGATCGACCGGTTCGTGACCGTGGACCCGCTCGTCCACACGTGGGACCTGGCGCGGGCGTTCGGCGCCGACGCGCGACTCGACGAGGACGCCGTCCGGCGGGCCTCCCACTCGATCCGGCCGATGGACGCCATGATCCGCCGGCCGAACCTCTTCGGTCCCGGGCTGGATCCGCCCGACGGTCAGCCCGGGCGCCGCCACAGGACGCGACGGTGGGGAAGGTCCATGGCCCCGGTGAAGACGTCGCCGAACGGCCGGAATCCGGCGCCCCGGTAGAACTCGATCGCCGTCAGGCGCGCCGCGGCCCACACGTCGTACCCGGCGGCCGTGGCCGCGCCCCGTACGGCGCCGACCAGCGAGGCGCCCACCCCACGGCCCTGTCGTCCGGCGTCGACGGCCAGGAGCACCAGGTGGAGGGTGGCGTACGCGGGCCACGGATCCACGAGCACGGTCACGCCGCCCACCGGCCGTCCGTCGGTCGCGACCACGCCGAGGTGGAGCGTGGAGGGGTCCCCGTCGCCGGGGTGGGAGGCCGGCAGGTCGGCCCGACCGTCGCGCAGGACGGCGCGGCGCAGGTCGATCAGGACCGCCGGCTCCACCACGCCGAGGACGCCGTGCGTCGTGTCGACGTCCGCCAACGGCTCCCACCACCGGGTCGGCACCGACGTGACGTTCACGGGTGGGTGGGGCCCAGCTCCTCGACCTCGAGGAGGGTGAAGGCGTCGATCACCGCACGGAGCACACGACGCGCGATCCGCGGGTCCAGGCCGGCCTCGCCCGCCGTGACCGCGACGGCCTCGAGCATCCGGTCCTCGCGGGCCCGGTCGACGACCGGCATCCCCTCGGCCCGCTTGTAGTGGATGACCTCGGTGATCAGCCGGGACCGCTCGGCCAGGACGGCCACGAGGTCCCGGTCGACCACGTCGAGCCGGGCACGGATGTCGTCGAGATCGAACTCGTTCCCGTCCATGGGTCCCCCTCGTTCGGTGATCGCGTCACCGTACCGCCGCCGGTGGCACACCTCGGTTCCTGCCCCCGACCCGGCGCCCCTACCATGTCGCCGGTGGGACCGAACGGCGGACCGGAGGACATCGGGGGCCCCGTCGGCGCCCACCGGCGGGCCGGGAGTCGGTGGGACCGTCCGTGGTGGGCGGCCGCGCTGGCGGCGACGGGCTACCTCGCGCTGGCGTTCGGCCTGTGGTGGCACGTCTGGACGGCCGATCCGCGGCGGACCACCGTGTGCGGGTGCGGGGACAGCTCGTTCACCCTGTGGTTCGTCGAGTTCGCCGCCCACGCGCTCCGCGCGGGCGCGAACCCGTTCGTCACCACCCTGCTCTGGTACCCGCACGGGGTCAACGTGCTCGACGACGCCAGCCAGCTCGCCATCGGACTGCCTCTCGCCCCGCTGACGTGGGTCGGTGGCTCGGTGCTGTCGATGAACGTGGCACTCACCGTGGCACCGGCTGCGTCCGCGTTCGCCGTCTACGTGCTCTGCGACCGGTGGCGGTTGTGGCGGCCGGCGGCCTTCGCCGGGGGGCTCGTCTACGGCTTCTCGCCACTGGTGGTGATGAACCTGGCCGAGGCCCACCTGGTGGTGGGCTTCGTGGCCGCGCCGCCACTGATCATCCTCTGCCTGGACGAGCTGCTCGTGCGCCACACCCGCAGGCCCGTGCTGGTCGGCACGGTGCTGGGCCTGCTGGTGGCCTTCCAGTTCTTCGTGAGCAGCGAGGTCCTCCTGATCACCGTCGCCGCCTGCGCCCTCGGCCTCGGTGCGCTCGTCGTGCACGGTGCCGCGTCCCGGGCGGCATCCGGCGACCGGACGGCCCCCGACGTCCGCGGCCCGGCGGCGGCCGCGGTAACCTCGGCGGTGCTGCTCGCCTACCCGGTGTGGTACGCGCTCGTCGGCCCGGCCCATGTGTCGGGCCCCATCTACCCGGGAGGTGGCGTGGCGGTCAGCGGCGCCACCGCCCTCGGGTTCGTGTGGCCGACGCCGCCGTCGCCCGCCTTCGCCGCCTATCTCGGGCGCATCGGGGGCTACCAGGGAGCGACGCTGTCGACCGGGTACGTCGGGATCGGGATGGTGGTGGTCCTCGCCATCGGCCTGGTGGCCTTCCGTCGGGACCGTCGCCTGTGGCTGTCGATCGGGACCGGCACCGTGTTCGCCGTCCTGGCGCTCGGCAGTTCGCCGTCGGGTTGGCGGCCCTGGGACCTGGTGGCGCACCTGCCGGTGGCCGAGAACGTCATCCCGGTGCGGCTGCTGCTCGTCACCTGGCTGTGCGTCGGGATCGGGCTGGCCCTCGTCGCCGACCACCTCCGGAGCGCACTTCCGGGACTGTGGGGACGGTGCCGGACGGCCGGAGTGCTCACCGACGCCGTGACCCTGGCCGTCGTGGCCGTGGCCGTCGTCCCGCCGGCGGCGTACCTGGCCCGGACCGTTCCGCTGACCACCCAGCCGGTGGTGGTGCCGGAGTGGTTCCGTACCGTGGCCCCCCGGCTGTCGGCGCACCAGGTCCTGCTCGTCGTGCCGGCACCCTTCTCGGCGCTGCAGAGCGCGCTCACGTGGCAGTCGCAGAGCCACCTCGTCTTCGCCATGGCCGGCGGGGACGGGCCCGGTTCGGAGCCTGCCGGGGTCGGAGGCCACCCGTTGGCCCAACGGCTGCTGGCGGGCGTGTCGGGCACGTTCGGCGCGCCGCCGGTCACCCCGGCCGGGATCCTCGCCGTGCGCCGCGCCATCGGGGCGTGGGGGGTGACCGAGGTCGTCCAGCCCGACCAGCCCGGGTTGCCCGCCTACGACCGACCCTTCGCCCCCCGCGCCGCGGTCGCCCTGCTCACCGCGGCCCTCGGCACCGCCCCCCACCTCGAGTCCCGTTCGTGGGTGTGGCGGGTGTCCGCGCGGCCACCCCCACCGGTGCTGCTGTCGACGGCCCGGTTCACCGGCTGTACCGGGGGATCGGGACCGTCGTCGGCGGTGGCGGCCTGCGTCATGGCCTCCGGCGCCTGAGGGCCGTCGGGACCCCGTCGCGGCTCGCGCCGGCGACACCGACCCGCTCGCGCCGGCGCGTGACACCACTCCCCCGGGTCCGGGAGGGTCGGCCCGATCGGGCAGGACGGGGCCGACCCTCCCGGGCCCGGGGGCCGCCGGTCTACTCCTCGGGGGCGGGGTCATAGAGGGTGGTGATCCGGATCGGCTCCCGGTTGAACATCGGGAACCTGGGCGTCGCCGTGGCGCGGTACCGGTCGGTGGAGATCACCGGGTCGGTGTCGAATTCGGGGATCACGTACCTCCCGAACGTCTCGATGATCTCGATGGCCTCGTCGTAGGAGGTGGCGTCCCCGGGGAGGCCGAAGGCCACCTGGCTGGCGCCGTAGTCGACGAACGGCTGCAGCTGCCCACAGACCTCCTCGGGGGTACCGCACAGCAGGTAGCCGCCGTCGATGAGCCCGTCGAGCTGGTCCTCCCGGGGCGGGCGGGGCGGCTTCGGCCACCGTGACCCGCCGGGCCCCGGCATCGTGTCGTGGTAGAGGGAGACCATCGACGGGAGATAGCCGTTGCCCGGTCGACAGGCCTGTTCCCGGGCGACGGCCCGGTCGGTCGAGCAGCGGACGGCCGTGGTGATCATCACGTTGTCGTTGACGAATTCACCGACCGGGTCGGTGCACTCGGCCAGTCCCTTCTGGTAGGCCTCGATCCAAGGCGCCACGTCGTGCACCGAGGCGAAGGTGAAGCCCAGCGCCCCCTGGCCCAGGCGGCCCGCCTTCTCCCACGTGGCCGGCGAGCCCACGGCCAGCCAGAACGGAGGATGGCCCGGGGCCCACGGCTTGGGCAGGACGTTGTGCGGGACGTCCATGTCCCAGTGCGTGCCGTGGTACGTGTAGTCCTTCTGCTCCCACATCCGGACGATCTCCCGGATGACGTCGTCGTAGTCGGCCCGAGTCGACTCCTTGTCGTGGATGTTGAGCGTGGCGATCTCGTGGCTGCCTGCACCCCGGCCGGTCCCGAACTCGAACCGCCGGCCGGTCAGGTGGTCCAGCGTGGCCACCTTCTCGGCCGTCCGCACCGGGTGGTTGACCCGGGGGGAGATGTTGAAGATGCCCGCACCGATGTGGATCCGCTCGGTCGAGGCGGCCAGGTAGCCCGCGTGCACTTCGTTGGCGGCCATGTGGGAGTACTCGGTCAGGCCGTGGTGCTCGGTGAGCCACACGAACTTGAAGCCGTTGCGGTCGGCCACCTGGGCGAGCTCCATCTCCCGGGTGAGCGCCGTGTGCTCGGCGTCCGGGTCGTGCGCCTGCCGCCCGGGGAGGTAGCCCTGGAGGAAGATCCCGAATTCCATGCTGTGCTCCTTACGTTGTTCGGTGACTGTGCTCGGTGTGGTGCCGGGATCGCGTCGTCCGGCCGCCGCCCGCGGGGAGAGCGTCCGTCCGTCCTCAGACCGGGGACACGACCTGTCCCGGGAGTCGGCCCGTCAGCTTCCCGTCGAGGACGATGGGAACCCCGTTGACGATGGTGGCGTGGATGCCGTTCGGATACGCCTGGAACCGCGCCGAGTCGCCCGGCAGGTCGTGGACGAGTTCCTTGCGGCCGGGACGGCGGATCTCCTCGGGGTCGAAGACCATGAGGTCCGCGAAGTTCCCCGGCTGCACGAGGCCCCGGTCGCGGAACCCGAGGAGGGTGGCGGGCACCGACGTCAGCTGGCGGATGCCCTGCTCCAGGGTCCACTCGCCCAGGTCGAGCACCCACCGGCGCAGGAAGTAGGAGCTGTAGTCGGATCCGTCGTCACGGGAGAGGTGGGCCCCGCCGTCGGAGGTGCCGGTGATCATGTTGGGGCTGTGCTGGGCCTCGCGCACGGCGTCCATCCACTCCTCGGTCTCGGTGACCCAGCGGAACTGGGTGGCGAGGTCGTCGGCCAACGCCAGGTCGACCATGGCGTCGGCCGGCGCCTTCCCCTCCACCGCGGCGATGTCGGCGATCGACCGCCCCACGTAGTGGTCGAGGGAGGGGTCGCCCACCGACCCGACGAAGAGGACGTCCCAGTGGGGAGGGGGCAGCGTCGAGCCGCGCGCCGGGTCACGGTTGGGCTCCTCGACGGCATGGCGCATGGCGTCACGCACGGCCGGGTCCCCGAGCTTCCCCCGTCTGTCGTCGACGAAGGGCGCCACCACCTTGTCCCAGGCCGGCACGCCCTCGTAGAGCGTGGTCCCCGTCCGCAGGTCGAAGAGGCGGTCGAAGGGACGGGCCAACAACAGCGAATACACGGCGGCACCGGCGGCCTCCGCCCGCCCCAGGAACTCGAGCGCCACGTCCCACCCGGCGCCCGGCGCGTCGACCTTGTTGCGGCCGCCGAGCCCCTGGATGATCACGGGCAACCGGCTCACCCGGCCGAGCTCGATGAGCAGGTCCATGTCCTCGGCGTCGAGCCCTCCCACCGCGCTGCGGGGCAGGTAGGTGATCGTGCCGCGTGCCACCCGACCCAGCTCGTCGGCGAGGGCGAGCAGCTCGTCAGGCTCGGCGAACCGGCTCGGCACGGGATGGTTGTCCCCGTCGTTGTGGGTCGAGGCGTGGGTCGACGAGAAGCCGGCGGCGCCGGCGTCCATGGCCTGGCGCAGCAGCTCGCCCATCTCGAGCACCTCGGACGGGGTTGCCGCCCGGGCCGAGCCCTCGGGACCCATGACCCAGCGCCGCAGGTTGCAGTGACCCACGTAGCAGGCCATGTTGACCCCGAGCCGACCGTTCCGGCTCTCCAGGAACTCGGGGAACGACTCGAACTCCCAATTGATTCCGTCGAGGGCGGCCGGGGCCATCCCCTCGACCTTGGCGAACAGCCCGGCGAAGAACCGGCGGTCGTCCGGCCGGGTGGGCGCCACCGAGAACCCGCAGTTCCCGGCCAGCACCGTGGTGACCCCGTGGAAGCAGGACGCCGTGGCATAGGGGTCCCAGGTCAGCTGGGGGTCGTAGTGGGTGTGGGGATCGATGATGCCGGGAGCCACGATGCGACCGGAGGCGTCGATCTCCACGTCGGCCGTGGCCCCGTCGAGGCGCCCGACGGCGGCGATCCGGCCGTCGCGGGCGGCCACGTCGGCTCGCCGGCGCGGATTTCCCGAGCCGTCGATCAGCACGCCGTCGCGGATCAGCAGCTGGTAGTGCTCCCCCACGCCGCGCCCCTCAGACGCCGGCCGGCGCGAGCCCGGGAAGGCGGTCGCGGAGGCCGAAGAGCTCGATGGCATTGCCCCGCATCACCTTCTCGACGACGACCGGGTCGAGCCCGAACACCATCTCCTTGGCCACGTCCAGGGTGTCGGGCCACGTGCTGTCGGAGTGCGGGTAGTCGCACTCGAACATCACGTTGTCCTCGCCGATGTCGGCCAGGTTCTCCAGTCCGAACCGGTCGCTGAAGAAGCACCCGTAGACCTGGCGGGCGAAGTAGGTCGACGGCGGGTCGGCCAGCAGGTCGGCGACGCCGCCCCATGCCCGGTTCGTCTCCCACACGTGGTCGGCCCGCTCGAGGATGTACGGGATCCACCCGATCTGACCCTCGCTGTAGGCGATCTTCAGGGTCGGGTACCGTTCGAGGAGCCCACTGAAGAGCCAGTCGCACAGGGACAGCATGCAGTTGGTGAAGGTGGCGGTGGACTGCACGGCGGGAGGCGCGTCGGCGGAGGTGGAGGGCATGCGCGAGCCGGAGCCGATGTGCATGCACACGACGACGCCGGTCTCGGCGCACGCGGCGAACAACGGGTCCCAGTAGCGGTCCCTGTCGTGGATGGACGGCCAGCCGAGGTAGGCCGGGATCTCGGAGAAGGCGATGGCCCGCACCCCCCGGGCGGCGTTCCGGCGGACCTCGGCGGCGGCCAGTGCCGGGTCCCAGAACGGGACGAGGGTGATGGGCACCAGGCGGGGATCGGCGCACCACTCCTCCACCATCCAGTCGTTGTAGGCCTGGATGCAGGCGAAGCCGAGTTCCCGGTCGCGCCCCTCGCTGAACGCCTGCCCGGCGAACCGCGGGAAGGTCGGGAAGTTGAGCGAGGCCTCGATGCCGGCGGTGTCCATGTCGGCCAGTCGGGCCGCGGGGTCGAAGCAGCCGGGCCGCATCTCCTCGAATGTGACCGGCGAGACGGTCACGTCCTCGCGGGGCAGGCCGGCGGCGGCCATCACCCGGGTCATCGGGTAGCGCAGGTCCTCGAACAGCCAGAAGTCGCACGGCGTGGCCGTGGGGTCCTCGTCCCACGAGTAGACCCCGCCGACGCTGCCCATCCGGGACACACCCGACCGGACCACGCGGGGACCCTCCGCCCGGAACCGGGCCGGCAGGTAGGTCTGCCACACATGGGGCGGTTCGATCACGTGGTCGTCGACCGAGATGATCCGGGGGAATCCGTCGTCCATGAGCCCTCCTCGGGGGGTCGCCGCCGTCAGATCGACGGTACGGATTCGCCCATGCGGGAAACAGAGCCGAAAGTCCCGAAATGGAACCTGTTCTCGTCATCCGGGCATCGATTCCGCCCTCTCCAGGCGTGTCTGATGCTCGGACGGGGCCCCAATACCGTGTGCCGCGCTGGACATCTACTGCAACCGGTTCTAGCCTTCACCGCAAGGCGCCGCGCCGGGGCGCCGAAACGACTGGAGGCCACGAGCGCCATGCCGACCGAGACCCGCCCGCTCTGTGACGTCGACGTGGTCGACCGAAGCTTCTACCTGGATCCGCATCCGGGCTACGCCCACCTGCGGGCGGACCTTCCCATCTCGTGGGACGAGAAGCGGGAGCTGTGGGTGCTCACCAAGCTCGAGGACGTCACCTACGTGTCGACCCACGCGGACCTGTTCTGCTCGGGTGAAGGCGTCCGGCCTACGCAGTCCATCGACCTGTCGCTCATCGGACTCGACGGCGAGCGCCACATCCGTCAGCGACGTCTGCTGAACCAGGGCTTCTCCCCCCGGATGATCCGGGCGATGGAAGCCCGGGTCCGCCAGGTGGTCACCGAGGTCCTCGACCGCATCGCCACCCGGGGCGAGTGCGACTTCATGGCCGACATCGCCGTGCCGATCCCGTTGGTGGTCATCGCCGAGCTCATGGGGCTGCCCGTCGAGGACCGGGTCAAGCTCGGCCACTGGTCCGACCGGATGATGGGGGGTGAGGGCCGACTCGATCCCGAGGACCCCATGGCGATCGATGCCGGCGATGCCTTCAACGAGTACGTCAGCTACGTCACCACCATGGTCGAGGACCGTCGGGCGGCCCGGCGCGAGGGGCGCGAGACCCCGGACGACGTGATCAAGATCCTGGTCGGTGCGGACGAGGACGGCGTGCTCGAGTCCAGTGACGAGCTGACGCACGACGAGCTCACCATGTTCCTGGTGGTGCTGCTCGTCGCCGGCAACGAGACCACCCGCAACGCCATCGGTGGAGGGATGGCCGCCTTCCAGAAGTTCCCCGACCAGTGGGAACGGCTGAGGTCCGAGCCCGGGCTGTTCGCCACCATGGCGGACGAGATCGCCCGATACGTCAGTCCCGTCATCAGCTTCGTGCGGACGGCCACCGAGGACACCGAACTGCACGGCCAGCGCATCGCCAAGGGGGACAAGCTCCTCCTGCTCTACCAGTCGGCCAACCGGGACGAGGACGTGTTCGACGATCCCGACTCGCTGCGACTCGATCGCAGCCCCAATCCGCACGTGGCCTTCGGCGTCGGCCCCCACGTGTGCATGGGCATCAACCTGGCCCGGCTCGAGATCCGGGTGCTGTTCGAGGAGCTCGTGCGGCGCTTTCCGGACATGCACGTGGCTCCCGGGTTCGAGCCCGTCTACGTCGAGCATGCGCTGGTGCACGCGCTCGACGCGCTGCCGGTGGTCTACACGCCCGAGCGGGTCTGAACCGCTCCACCGTCGGCGGGTACCGGTCGGGACGCGCCATCGGACGCGTGGGGCCGGGCACGCCGACCGGCGCAGGAGCGGGTCACACGGGCCTGCGGTGCGAGTCCGCCGGCACGGAGCGACCGCCCTCGGCCAGGGCCCGGTCGTCGGCCGCCACCCGGGCCAACGTGGCCCCCGCCAGCTCGTCGCAGAGCGCGTCGCGTGCGGACGACCACACCCAGTGCAGCGCGCACACGCTGTCCCAGTGGCACGGTCCGCCGCGCAGTGCGCACTCGGACGTCCGGAGGGGTCCCTCGAGTGACTCGACGATGGCCAGCACGGTGATCTCCTCCGCCGGACGGGCGAGGGCGTAGCCGCCGGACGGACCCGGACGGGACGTGACCAGGCCGTCCTGCTGGAGCTGACCGAGCACCTGCTGGAGGAATCCGGTCGGGATGTCCATGGCCAGTCCGATGGCGCCTGCCGCGACCGGGGACCCGTTGCCGTTGGCCAGCTGGATCAGCGCCCGGATGGCGTAGTCGGTCCGTCGGGTGGGGACCAGCTTCATGGAGCCATGCTCCCAGGTGTGCGGCCGATGTGCGAACGGGTCGCGTTCCACCGGCGACCGCAGGCCGACGGTGCCGGCGTCATGGCGTCGGCACCAGTGCGGCGAGCTCGTCGACCGCGTCGACGAACCCGCGACCGAGCTCGTCGACGTCGTCGAGCAGGTCGGGACACGCCATGATCCCGACGTTGAGATGACGGGCCTCCGACAGGACCGTGATGTTCACCCCGGAACCCTCCATGACCGGTCCCATCGGGAAGATCCCCCGCACCCGGGCGCCGGCGCAGTAGAGGTCGAGTGGAGGGCCGGGAACGTTCGAGATCACGAGGTTGAGCACCGGTGGGTGGAACCGGGCGAGCCCGAGGCCCGAGTACAGGCGGGCCGCCGCCGTCATCACCGGAGGGAGCGTGAACCCGGTCAGCTCCTGGAGCGAGTCGGGTCCGAACGCGCTCTGCAGCGCCTTGGAACTCGTGGTGTTGGCATGGACGGCGACCAGACGCCGA
Organism: uncultured Acidimicrobiales bacterium; assembly: GCA_963814655.1. Lineage (GTDB taxonomy): Bacteria > Actinomycetota > Acidimicrobiia > Acidimicrobiales > RAAP-2 > Bog-756. The sequence continues at coordinate 478,399 of CAWFDU010000003.1, forward strand.
CCGGGGTCATCGGGGTGCACCGGCAGCGGCACCATCATGTTCGAGACCTTGTTCACCACGTCGGGGTCCCCGTCGGCACGATGGGCGCTCACCGGTACCGCCGCCACCAGATCGCGATCCGGGAGGCGCCCCCGCGCCAGCAGATAGTTGCGGAGGGCCGTGCCCGATGCGGCCAGGACCACGTCGTTGACCGTGGTCCCGAACGCCCGCCGGATGCCGAGCACGGTGTCGAGGTCCACCCGGGTGAGGCTCACCGTCCGGCGTGGCGTCAGCGACCCGTTGAACAGGGTCGACGGCGCCATCAGCGGCACGGCGTCGCCCGCCCGGCGCTGGCCCCACCAGGTGCGGGCCGTTCCGGCCACCCCGGACACCGAGTGGGCCACCGCCGCGGGCACGTGGCGCTGGCGGGACAGCAGGGAACCCACCGATCCGGCGACCTGGCGCGGCGTGGACGGCACCACGTCCGGCGCCCACTCCTCCTCGGGCGCGGCGACGGCACCACCCTCCGGGTCGAGGTCGAAGATCGACGCCATCAGATCGGCACCGGCACCGCCGTCCATCATCGAGTGGTGGAGCTTGGTCACGAGGGCCACGGATCCGTCGTCCAGGTCGGCCAGCCACATCTCCCACAACGGGCGCGACCGGTCGAGCGGCCGCCCGGCCACGTCGCCGGTGAACCGCTCGAGTCCGACCCACGACAGCGGCCCGGGCACGGGAGCCTCCCGCACGTGCGCCGACAGGTCGAATTCGGGGTCCTCGATCCACAGCGGGTGGTCGATCCCGGCCGGCGACGGCAGCAGCCGACGTCGCAGCGGTGGGATGAGGTGGATCCGCTCGGACAGCACCCGGTTCAGGGTCCGGAGCGTGAACCCGCCGGGCACGCCCGCGGGGTCGAGCACCAGCACGCCGACCACGTGCAGGTGCATCGACGGGGTCTCCATGTAGAGGAAGGCGGCGTCCATGCCCGCCATGCGCTGCACCGGCTCACACCCCCCGTGCGGTCACGAGGGCCTCGGCCACGGCCCGGGCGTGGGGGTAGTCGGGCTTGCCGCTGGGCGAACGCACGATCTCGGCGACGGGGACGAATTGCCGCGGCACCTTGTAGCCGGTCAGGAGCCGATGGGCGTGGTCGGCGAGCCCGACCTCGTCCACCACGCGGTCAGGTCGCGCCTGCACCAGTGCCACCACCCGCTGGCCGAAGCGCTCGTCGTCCAGGCCGACCACCAGCGCGTCGGCCACGTCCGGATGGCCCTTCAGCGCGGCCTCGACCTCGTCCGGAAAGACCTTCTCCCCCCCGGTGTTGATGCACAGTGACCCCCGACCCAGCACGGTGATCGTGCCGTCGTCCGCCACGGTGGCCTGGTCGCCGGGGAGCGCCCAGCGGACGCCCCCCACCTCCACGAAGGTGGCCGCGGTGGCGTCCGGATCGCCGAGATAGCCCAACGGGACGTGACCCCCACGGGCGAGCTGACCGATGACCCCCGACCCGGGCGCCACGGGTCGCAGGTCCGCGTCGAGCACCGTGGTGCGTGCGTCCACCCGGAGTCGGGGCGGTCCGAACGGGTCGTCCGCGGGTGGCTCGCCCCCGAGCTGGCCCGTCTCCGACGACCCGAACCGATCGGCCACGATGCGACCCGGGAGCAGCTCGGCCAGCTGGGACTTGGTGGACGGCGACAGCACGGCGCCCCCCGACCCGACCGCCAGGAGGGAGCTCAGATCGTACCGACCGGGGTCGGCGGCCAGGACGTCCAGCAGGGGCCTGGCCATGGCGTCGCCCACCACGACGACGGCGTTGGCCCGCTCGGTCTCGACCAGGCGCCAGACCTCGACGGGATCGAAGCCGCCGTCCGGGGTGGTCACGACGGTGCCGCCGCCGTAGAGCGTCGAGAACGCCAGCCAGTGGCCGGCGGCGTGCATGAACGGCGGGACGGCCACGGAGGTGACCCCGGGACGTAGGATCCGCCCGGCGAGCTCCTCGGGACGGGTGATGTGGTTGCCGGAGGCGAACGGGTCGCCCCCTCCCATGGCGGCGAGGAAGATGTCGTCGTGACGCCACAGGACGCCCTTGGGCATCCCGGTGGTGCCGCCGGTGTAGACGCAGTAGAGGTCGCCGGCCGTGCGGACCGGGTGGTCGCGTCCGTCGGTGGCGGTGGCCAGCGCCTCCTCGTACTCGACGCCGGCACCGGTGGGGGGCGAGCCGTCTGCCACCTCGAGGACGGCCCGACGCCCGGCCAGGGCATCCAGGGCCCCCACGACGGCGGTCCCGAACCGCCGGTGGAAGACCAGCCCGACGAGGCCGGCGTCGGCGTAGAGGTAGGCCAGCTCGCCGGTGACGTAGCGGTAGTTGACGTTGACGGGCACGGCACGGATCTTGAAGCAGGCGAGCATGGACTCGACGTACTCGGTGCCGTTGGCGAGCTGCACGCCGACCCGATCGCCCGGGCCGATCCCGGAGGTGGCCAGGTGGTGGGCCAACCGGTCGGCCCGCCGGTCGAGCTCGCGGTAGGTCAGCCGACGCCCACCCGACACCATCGCGGTGGCGTCGGGCACCTCGTCGGCGACCAGTTCGAACAGGTCCGCCAGGTTCATCTCCATCGGTGCTCCCCTGTCAGCAAAGGGTCTTCCGGCCCTTACCCGCCCGATCGCCCGCCTTAGTATTCCAGGTAGCGGGTCCGACGGCACCGTCGGCGGACCGCAGCGGCAGGGGGAGGAGTGCCATGGGCGAGGTCGGACCCGGCGTCGGTTCGGACGGGTCGTCGGGACGGTCCGGTGCGGATGGGCAGGTGACGTCCGGGGAATCGGGAGGACCCTCCGCCGTCGAGCAGCTGCTCGCCCCGGCGGTTGCCGTGGGCGGGTTCCTGAACCGCCGCGCGCTCGTCCGGGTCGGCCGGGCCGTGCCCCGGACCCTGCAGTTCGTCGGGACCACCCTCTGGCGCGGAGAGGTCTCCGAGTCGCTGCCGGCCCCGCACCTGTCGGTGGGCCTGGCCGCGCAGGTGGCCCTGGACGAGGCGCTCCTGGCCGTGGCCATGGCACCGAACCGCTTCCCCCTGCCCGGCGACTACGGACGGGTGGCGGGCGAGCTCGCCGAGGCCGAGGCGCTGTACTCGGCGCGCGGATGGGTCGACGACCCCACCACGTACCACCGGGACCCTCCACCCCTGGGCGATGCGGACCTCTCGACGTCCCGCGGCTGGGCGCTGGGCCAGGCCTACGAGCGCGTGTCCTGGAACAGCGGATTCGCTCCCCACGAGGGGGAGCCCGGCGCGGAGCGGTGGGCGGGGTTCGGACCGAACGCCACCGCCACGGCCGCCCTCCTCCGGCACCCCGACCCGACCAGGCCGTGGGTGGTCGGCGTGCACGGATTCTGCATGGGCTATCCGTTCATGGACTTCCCCGGTCTGCACGCGGGGCGCATCCACCACGACCTCGGCATGAACGTGGCGCTACCGGCCCTTCCGCTCCACGGTCCTCGCCGGGTCACCCGCGTGAGCGGCGAGCCGTTCCTGTCCTTCGAGCTCATGAACGCCGTCCACGGGCTCACCCAGGCCGTGTGGGACCTGCGACGGCTCATCAGCTGGATACGGGCACAGGGCGGTACGTCCATCAGCCTCTTCGGTGTGTCCCTCGGCGGCTACACGGTCTCCCTGCTGGCCGGTATCGAGCCCGGACTCGACGGCGTCGTCGCCGGGATCCCGGTGGTCGACTTCCCGGGGCTCTTCCACGGTCACAGCCCGCGCCACATCCGGGTGCGCGCCATCGAGCACCGGATCCTCGGCGGCACCGCCGAGCGCGTGTACCGGGTGGTGTCGCCGCTGTGCTTCGATCCCCTGGTGGCACCCGACCGTCGCTACATCTTCGCCGGCTACGGCGACCGGCTCGCCACGCCCGGTCAGGCCCGTCGGCTGGCGGAGCACTGGGGAGACCCCGCGGTGTCGTGGTACGCGGGCAACCACATGGGCTACCTGTGGTCCCGCCAGGTCACCGAGTTCGTGGAGGCGTCCCTGGCCGAGGCGGGTGGGGCCGGGCCCAGGAGCGCAGAGGCGGCGTGAGCGCGGGGTCCGGACGCTGATGGAGACGATGTCGGGCCTGGACGCCAAGTTCCTCTACTCGGAGACCCCGACGGCCCACATGCACACGATCAAGGTGGCGGTGTCGGACCCCGGAGACCTCGAGGGCGGGTTCTCCTTCGAGAACCTGTACGCCGTCCTGGCCCAGCTCCTGATCCGCCTGCCGCCCTTCCGGAGGCGGGTGGTGCCGGTCCCCCTCGGGCTCGGCCACCCGGTCTGGGTGGAGGACCCCGGGTTCGACCTCGCCCGTCACGTCGACCGGGTCGTGGTGGACCCCCCCGGCGACGACCGGGCGCTGGCCGCCTCCATCGGGGCCTTCGCCTCGACGACCCTGCCCCGGGACCGACCGCTGTGGGCCATCCGGGTCGTCGAGGGCCTCGCCGGGGGACGCGTCGCCGTGGTCGTGAAGCTCCACCACGCGGTGGCCGACGGCTCGGCCGCCGTGGCGCTGTTGAAGAACGTCGTCGACGGGGCCATGGCGGCGCCCGACCCGACGGCGCCCGTCGACCCGTGGAGGCCCGAACCGCTCCCGCGCCGCCGGCGCCTCGTCGCCCGGGCCCTCGGCGAGCACGCCGGCCGCGTCCGGGGGTTGCCCCACCTGGTGGCGAACTCGGTGTCGAGCGCCCGGGCCTCGGAGCGGGCCCGGCGCTCGTTCGCGCCCATGCCGCCGATACCGCTCCGGCACATCCCCAGGACGTCGATCAACGTCTCGCTCGAACCGACCCGCACGTTCGCCATGACCCGACTGCCGCTCGGGGTGCTGCGTGACGTCCGACGGGCCACGGGGACGACGCTCAACGACGTCTACCTCACCGTGTGCGCCGGCGCGCTGCGCCACTACCTGGCCGAGCGGGGCGAGCTCCCGACCCGACCGCTGGTGGCCAGCGTCCCGGTGTCGACCGATCCCGACACCGCCCGGCTCTCCGGCAACCGCGTGGACAACATCTACGTGGCGGTGGGCACGGACATCGCCGATCCGGCCGCACGACTGGCCGCGGTCCACGACGGCGTCCGGGCGGCCAAGGAGGTGCGCAGCCGCCTCGGGCACGACCTCCTCGAGCAGCGGGCCGACGTGGTGCCCCCACAGCTGTACGGGACGGCGGTGCGCCTGTGGACGCGTACCCGTGCCGCCAACGTGGTGCACCCACCGCTCAATGTCATCCTCTCCAACGTGGCGGGCCCGACCGAGCACATCCGCATCGGACCCGTCGTCCTCGAGGCCCTCTACTCGGTGGGACCCATCCTGGAGGGCATCGGCTGCAACATCACCGCGTGGAGCTACGAGGACTCGCTCGGGGTGTCCGTCCTCGGGTGCCCGGCCAGCCTCCCCGATCCGTGGGCCCTCGCCGACCACCTCCACACCGCCCTCGACGAGCTGTGCGAGGCGGTCGGACGGCCCGTGCCCGCCGACCGGTGACCACCGGCCACGGGACCAGCCGACCCCCGACGCCTGGCTAGCATCGTGTCCCGCGGCACCGCCGCCGACCCGTCCACCGATCACCTCCACCACCGGGAGCAGTCATGACCCCATCGGATCCCCGAGGAGCCATCTTCCTCGACCCCACCGCGTACGCCGACCAGGCCCGGTGGCACGCCGTGGCCGCCGAGCTGCGCGCCGACGACCCCGTGCTGCGCATCGAGGAGGAGGGCTACACGCCGTTCTGGGCGGTCACCCGCCACGAGGACGTGTTCCGGGTGTCGCGCGACAACGAGCACTTCCTCAACACCCGCAATTCCATCCTCGGACCCGATGCCCAGTTCGAGTACCTGAAGTCGATCGGCATCGAAGGCGAGACCCTCATCCACATGGACGGCTCGGAGCACGCCGGACACCGCGGCCTGGCCAACGACTGGTTCCGTCCCCGCGCCGTGGCCAAGCGCCAGGCCGCCATCGACGCCATCGCCGACGAGTTCGTCGACAAGTTCCGCCAGCTCGGGGGATCCTGCGACTTCGCCCAGGAGATCGCCGTGCCCTACACGCTGCGGGTGATCATGAGCATCTTCGGCGTGCCGGTGGAGGACGAGCCGATGATGCTCAAGCTCACCCAGGGGATCTTCGGAGCGGCCGACCCCGAGTACCTCGGGGACCTGAGCGATCCGATGGCGCTGCTGACCGGCACCATCGCCCAGTTCGACGAGTACTTCACCCAGCTGACCGAGGAGCGCCGCGCCCACCCGACCGACGATCTGGCCACGGTGATCGCCAACGGCGAGGTCGACGGCTGCCCACTCGGCAACAACGCTCGGCTCTGGTACTACACGATCGTCGCCACGGCCGGCCACGACACCACGTCGTTCGCGCTGTCCGGCGGGCTGGAGGCGCTGCTCCGCCGGCCCGACCAGGTCGCACTGCTCCAGACACGTCCCGAACTGGTGAACAACGCCGTCGACGAGATGATCCGGTGGACCTCCCCCGTCCGCCACTTCCTGCGGTACCTGACCCGTCCGGCCACGCTGTCGGGGGTCGAGGTGCCCGAAGGGGACCGGCTGCTCCTCTCCTACCCCTCGGCCAACCGCGACGAGCGGATGTTCGACCGACCCATGGAATTCGACGTCGACCGGTCCAACGCCAACCGGATGATCGCCTTCGGCGGTGGCGAGCACTTCTGCCTCGGTTCGACGTTCGCCCGCCGCGAACTGCGCACGATGCTGCCGAGGCTGCTGGGCGCCGTCGACACCATCGAGCTCGCCGGTGAGCCCGAATTCGCCCAGGCCAACTTCGTCGGGGGCGTCAAGCACCTGCCCGTGGCCGCCACCTTCCGCTAGGTCCGTCGTCCCGATGGCCACCGACGACGACTGGGCGTCCTACGCCTCCGCCGTCGTGGACCTGGCGCCACCCGACCGCCCGGCGATCCGGCTGGTGCCCGACCCGTCCGGGGCCGTCGGCGCCTGGCCCGACCTCCTGGCGGCACCGGTGACCGTGGTGACCGCGTGGAATCCGGACAGCGCCAGACTGGCCGACGACGTCAACGCAGCCCGCCACCGCCTGCTGGTACGCGAGCTCGCCACCCGGGGGCTCGACTGGCTGCCCGCGACCGGACGGGACGTGCCCGGCGGCCACCGCGAGGAGGGAGTCGCCGTCGGCGGCCTGCCCGAGGACGAGGCCCTCGCCCTCGGGCGCCGCCACGGCCAGGCCGCCGTCTACCGGTGGACTCCCGCGGCGTGGGAGGTGGTGTCGTGCGACGGCGGGCGGCGGGTCGGTCTCGGCTGGAGGCTCACCGGGGTGCCCGACTGAACCCCACCCGGACCGAGCGGTGTCGCCTCTCCGCGACCCGTGCCCCGTACGATCACGGGATGCCTCGCACGCGCCCCCTCCCGACCCAGGTCGCGGACGTCCGGTCCGGGACGGGCGCACCGGGCGCATGACGGGCGATCGCCCCGGTCCGCGAGGACGGAGACGGCGACGGACGGGAGCGCTCCGGCGCGCGGTCACCGTGGGGGCCCTCGCCGCCCTCCTGGCCGGCACCACCGCCACGCCCACGGACGCGGCACCCGGTCCGGCGGCCCCGGGCGGGATCCCGGTGGCGCCCCGGGTGCGGGCCGGCCGCGCGACGGGACTCCCCACGCCACCCATGAGCACCGCCACCTGCCCGTGGCTGGCCTCGGCCATGGCCGCCGGCGACAGCCCGGCTGCGCTGGCCCAGCTGGTGCTGGCCAGGATGACCCTCGCCGAGAAGCTGGGCGAGGTCGTCCTCGACACCTCGGGCTCCTACGAGAACGTGAACGCCGGCGTCGCCCGGCTGTGCATCCCCTCGTTGACCCTGTCCGACGGCCCGTGGGGACTCGCCTTCGGCGACACCGGCGTCAGCCTGCTCCCCGCCCCGCTGGCCATCGGCGCCACCTTCGACACGACCCTGGCCGAGCAGTACGGCGAAGTGCTCGGGACCGAGGCCCGCGGTCAGGGGATCGACGTCAGCCAGGGGCCCAACCTCAACATCGACCGGGTCCCCCAGTCGGGGCGGGCCGACGAGTCCTACGGCGAGGATCCGCTCCTGACCACCGACCTCGGCGTGGCCGACATCGAGGGGCTCCAGGCCGAGGGGGTCATGGCCGACGCCAAGCACCTGCTGGCCTACCAGCAGGAGACCAACCGCGGCGCCCTCGACGACGTGGTGCCGACCCGGGCGCTCCAGGAGATCTACCTGCCCCCGTTCAAGGCGGCCGTCACCCAGGCGCACGTGGCATCCCTCATGTGCGCCTATCCGCAGCTGGACGGCGTGTTCCAGTGCGAGGACCCCGCCCTCGGGCTCGTCCTCGACCAATGGGGCTTCGCCGGCTTCGTCCGCTCGGACCTCGGTGCCGTCCACGACCCGTCGGCGGCCCTGGCGTCCCGGGTCGACCTGCTCAAACCCTCCTCGGTGGACGAGCTGTACGGGCTCATGGTCCACGGGCGGCTGTCGATGGACACGGTGGACGGCGACGTGACGCGGATCCTGACCGAGATGTTCGCCTTCGGCATCGTCGGGCGGGCGGCCACGGGGGCACCCGGCACCCCGGTGGCCACCGCCGGGCACGCCGCGTACGCACTGACGGCGGCCGAACGGTCCGCCGTCCTGCTGACGCGATGCCGGGAACCTCCTGCCCCTGGACACCCGCACGCTCCGATCGATCGCCGTCATCGGGGCCGACGCCTCGACCCGTCCCATGATCCAGGGCTACGGCTCCTCCCACGTCACGCCGCCCTTCGTCTCCACCCCGCTGGCCGCCCTGCGTGCCCGCCTGGGGCCCGCGACCGCGGTGCGCTACGCCAACGGCGGCTCGACCACCAGGCACTTCGCCACGATCCCCACCGGGGACCTGCGGCCCGCCGTCGGGGGGCGGCCACGGACTGACGCTGCGGATCGTCCCGGTCCACGGCGGCTATGCCCCCATCACCGCGGTCGACCCGGTGCCGGCAGCCGCCATCGAGCACGCCCCCGTGCCCCCGGGACACGAGCACGACGTCCACTCGAACCCCGAGGGGGAGCGGGCCCACCGGGTACCCACCGACGACGCGGACGGGGGCCGCCTCCCCGATCTCGATCCCACCGCGTCCGGGGCCACCAGCGTCGAGCTGCCGGCGGGTTGGCACGGTTCCCAGGCCACCTGGAGCGGTTCCCTCACCGTGCCCCGGTCCGGCCGCTACTCCTTCTCGGTGGCGGGCACGGGGGCGTCCTCCCTGGACCTGAACGGGCGCACGGTGGTCTCGGACCCGCTGCCCCACGCCGCCGGCACGTGGTCGGGTTCGGTCGTCCTCGTCGCCCACCGCCGGTACAAGCTCGTCTACGACTGGACACCGATCGCGGACGCCACCTCGCTCGACGTGCCGAGCATCACCGACCTCGGGATGTCCTACGTCGGCGGCGACCTCGCCCGGGCCGTGGCCGCGGCCCGGTCGTCCCAGGTGGCGGTGGTGTTCGCCTCGGACTACGCCTCGGAGACGTTCGACCGTCCCAGCCTGTCGCTGCCGGGTGACCAGGACGCACTGATCGAGGCCGTGGCCGCCGCCAATCCGCGCACCGTCGTGGTCCTCAACACCAGTGGGCCCGTGCTGATGCCGTGGCTGCACCGGGTGGGTGCCGTCCTCGAGGCGTGGTACCCCGGCGAGCAGGACGGGGCCGCGGCGGCGGCCCTGCTGACCGGTGACGCCGCCCCGACCGGACACCTGCCGGTCACCTTTCCGACGAGTGCGACCGCCACCGCCGTGTCGTCCACGTCGCAGTGGCCCGGGAACGGGCTCACGTCGACCTACAGCGAGGGGCTGGCCGTGGGCTACCGGTGGGACCACCTGACCGGCACGCGGCCGCTCTTCCCGTTCGGGTACGGGCTCACCTACACGACGTTCGCCCTCCGACACCTCTCCGTCACCCGCTCGGGGGACGGCTACGAGCTGCTCGTGCGCGTCGCGGACACCGGCCACCGGGCGGGGACCGACGTCGTGCAGGCCTACCTCACCTTTCCCCGGTCGGCCGGCGAACCGCCGGGCGAGCTGGCCGCGTTCGCGCCGGTGACCGTGGCCCCGGGCCACGCCACCACGGCCACCCTGGTCGTGCCCGCGTCGGCGTTCCGGTCCTACCAGTCCACCGGGTGGACGGCGTCGTCGGGCACCTACCGCATCGCCGTGGGCGACAGCTCGTCCCACCTTCCCCTGTCCTCGTCGGTGACGGCCCCGTGAGCCGGAGCGCCCCGGTACGCTGGTGCCGTGAGACGCCGGATGCTCAGGTCCAAGATCCACCGCGCCACGGTGACGGCCGCCGACCTCCACTACGTCGGGTCCATCAGCATCGACCCGGTGCTGCTGGAGGCGGCCGACATCCTCGAACACGAGCAGGTGACCGTGCTCGACATCGACAACGGTGCCCGGTTCGAGACCTACGCGATCGTCGGCGGCCCGGGTGAGGTCTGCCTGAACGGGGCGGCGGCACGCCTGGTCCAGGTCGGCGACACGGTGATCCTCCTGACGTACGGCGACTACGGGGACGAGGAGCTGGTCTCCCACGAGCCGCGGGTGGTCCACGTGGACGGCAAGAACGCCGTGGTCGACGTGACCGCCTGATCCGGGCCGGGGACCACGGGACCACCCCGGAGCGTCAGAAGCCGGACGGCTCGGTCTCGAACTCCGGCTCGCGGGGCCGGCCTTCGTGGTGGAGAGGTGCGAGCGCCCGGGTCTCCTCGAACCAGAGCAGGGCGTCGTAGCGGGCGCCCATGACCGTCGGCACGTAGTTCCCGGCCTCGCGACGGGGACGGTAGACGACACCGATGGCACGGTGTCCGAGCCGCGACCGGAGCCAGGCGCCGCCCCGGTCGCCGGCGAAGTCGAGCACCGCCGGCGAGCCGAGTGCGCCGGTGGAGGAGGTCCTCGTGGCTGCCCGGCGCGCGCCGGCGGCACGACCAGCACCTCCTCGGCCTCTCCCCATGCGGCCCCGGCGACCACGGTGCCCCGGTGGGCGGCGAACCCGATCAGGACCACGTCGGCCGTCCCGTGACGCTCCCGCAGGAGCTGTCCCACGTTGACCATCCCGGCCCGGGCCATGTCGGTGGCCCGGGCGTCGCCGACATGGGTGTTGTGCTCCCACACCAGCCCGCGGGACGACGGCCCGAGGTGGCGCGGCCAGCCGGTCGACCGTGTCGACCATGTGGGCGTCCCGGATGTTCCACGACTCCCGGTCCCCCCGGACCATGGTCCGGTAGTAGCGCTCGGCACCGGCCGCGACCTCGGCGTTCTGCCACGCGTCGAAGGCCTCCTCGTCGTCCCCCGGGGATGCCACCGCCCGGCGACGGACCTCGGTCAACAGCGCCACCACGTCGGTCTCGCACGCCTTCGGGCACGAGGCGGGTGCTCCAGGCGTACTCGTGGGGATCCTCACGGTAGGGCACGAAGCACCGCCATGCCTGCATGGCGGCCTCCACCGACCTCGGGGGCGTTCCGCTCCAGCCAGCCGATGATCCGTCGCAACGAGTCCCACAGCGAGTACACGTCGAGCCCGTAGAAGCCGACCCGCTCCGGTCCGGGACGGTCCACGTTCCACTCCCGGAGCCAGGCCAGGAACCCCGCCACCTCCTCGTTGGCCCACATCCACGTCGGCCAACGCTCGAACCCGGCCAGCAGCTCCCTGGCGTCCAGGTCCTGGTCGCGCCAGGCCGCGCACCCAGCGGTTGATCCGCCAGCAGTCGGGCCAGTCCCCCTCGACGCCGATCCAGGTGAACCCGTGCTCCTCGATGAGCCGACGGCTGAGGCACGCACCGCCAGTCGTAGTACTCGTGGGTCCCGTGCGACGCCTCGCCGATGCAGACGAACCGGTCACCGCCCGCCCGCGCCACCAGCCCGCCCAGGTCGGCCGTCGGTGCGCAGCGGTCGCGCCAGCGAGCGGATCTCACCGTCGAGGTCGAGCGCTCCCGGTCCGGTCGCCGTGCACGACGCCGTTCCGTCATCCGTGCCCCGCGCCGCGACGGGCCGTCCACGCCCAGCAGGTCGCGGGTGAACCAGTCGCGGGCCAGGAGGCCGCCTCGGCCAGCGTGCCCGGCTCCTCGAACAGGTGGGCGGCGCCCTCGACCACGGCGAGCCGGCTCGACGCACCCAGGGCGCCGAGCGCCTGCCGGTTCAGCTCCAGCACGGCCCGTCCTCACCACCCACGATCAGCAGGGTGGGCGCGGTGACCGCATCGGGCAGGCGAGCCAGCGCGAGGTCGGGACGTCCGCCCCGCGACACCACGGCGTCGACCGATCCGGGGTCCCCGGTCGGCCGCGGCCCACAGGGCGGCACCGGCGCCGGTGCTGGCCCCGAAGTAGCCGATCCGGCACCCGGGGCGTCGGGTCGGGCCCGCACCCACTCGGTGGCCGCCGGCCAGGCGGCGCGCCAGGAGCTCGATGTCGAACACGAAGCGCCCGTCGACGCTCCTCGTCGGGGGTGAGCAGATCGAGCAGGAGCGTGCCGAGGCCGGCGTCGTAGAGCACGTCGGCCACGAACCGGTTGCGCGGACTGTGCCGGCTGCTCCCGCTGCCGTGGGCGAAGACGACCACGGCGCGGGACGGGATCGGGCAGGTGGAGGTGCCCCTGCGAGGACGGCGCCGTCCCGGCGACGGCGACGTCGACGTCGACGTCCGGAGCCCCGTCGCCCGACTCGCCTCGGACCGCTCGGGCGGCCCGGTCGAGCAGGACGATCACCTCGTCGTCGCTGGTCGGGGAGAAGTCGTCGTAGTGGTAGCCGACGGCCCGGAACCGCTCGGGAACGGCCACGGCCACGACCTCGTCGGCCTCCGCGAAGGTCGCGGAGGGTGTCGTCCGGCCCGACCGGCACGGCGAGCACCACCGAGGCGGCCCCCAACTGGCGGGCGATCCGGCACGCCACCCGGGCGGTCGATCCCGTGGCCACCCCGTCGTCGACCACGATGGCGGTCCGACCGGTCAGGTCGACACGCGGTCGCGGCCGCGCCGGTAGCGCTCCAGCCGGGTGACCAACTCGTGCCGCTCACGGCGTTCGACCTCGGCCACCTCGTCCACGGTGACACCCGGCCTGGGCGAGGATGCGCTCGTCGAGCACGCGGACGCCCGTCCTCGCCGATGGCGCCCATCGCCACCTCGGGCTGGAAGGGGACGCCGAGCTTGCGTACGACGATGACGTCGAGCGGGCGCATCGAGGGCCGTGGCCACCTGGTAGGCGACCGGGACCCCACCGCGGGGCAGGCCCAGGACCACCACGTCGGCGGTCCCGGTAGCGCTCGAGCAGCTCGGCCAGCCGCCAGCCGGCGTCGGCCCGGTCGACGAACCGGCCCTCGAACCGGCCGGGTGCCGGCGAGCCGCCACCGCTCCGTCCCGGTCCGCCCCGGTCGATGTGGGTGACCGGGCGGAGGACCACCCGGGGTCGGGCCGACGCGCTCACCGGGCACACCGCCGGTTGGCCACCTCGACCCGGTGGGCCACCTCGTCGTCGGCGTCGTCGAGCTCGTCCACCGGGACGAACCACCGGACCGTGTCGTGCACCACGTCGGGCCCACCGCCCTCACGCCAGTCGACCGGTCCCGGCGCCCGGCGACCTCGGTGAACTGGAACACCTCCGTCCACTCGAGCCCCGGCGCCGCGCTCAGCGCCCACGAGACCTCGACCCGGTCCCCGACCTCGGAGGCGGTGGTCCGTGCGGTGACGGTGATGGAGCCCGGATGCGCCTCGGCGCCACCCGCCGCCTCGCCGCCCGTCGCTCCCTCGTCCACGACCATCACCTCCGGACCTCAGCAGGACGCTCACCCGGGACACGGATCCGTCCGTCGACCGCTGATGGCTCCATGGTCCGACATCGCGGCCGCAGCGGGTAGAGCCGAATGTCCCAACCGGATGCCCTCGGTGGACGGCGGGCCGTTCGGCCCTGGGACCCGGAGCCGGAGAGCGCGACAACGGGATCATGACGGCGACACGTGAAGAGCGTCCCCGGCAGGGACCAGACGGCGACCACCGGACCCCGCCGGCACCCCGGGGACCCATGAGGTTGCTTGCGGGGCGGATCGAGCGGGAGCACACCCGGGTCGGCGAGGCACGCGACCCCGCCTTCATCGAACGGCAGGTGGGCAGGGTGCGTGCGCTGACGGGCTACTTCTCGCCCGAGGTGCGGGGCATCGAGCACCTGCCGGCCGGGGGCCCGCCCTGCTGATCGGCAACCACAACGCGGCCTGGTACATGCCCGACACCTGGGTGACGGCCCTGGCCATCGTCGACCGGCGCGGCACGGACCACCCGGCCTACACCCTCACCTACGACCTGCTCTTCGCCGTGCCCCTGGTGGGCCGCTTCCTCCGACGCATCGGTGCCGTCCCCGCGTCGGGCGAGGACGCCACAGACGCCCTGGCCGCCGGGGCGCTGGTGCTCGACTACCCGGGCGGCGACTGGGAGGCGTGCCGCCCGTGGACGGATCGCAACCGGATCGACTTCGGGGGTCGCACCGGCTTCGTGCGCCTGGCCCTGCGCACCGGCGTGCCGATCGTCCCCGTGGTGGCCCACGGGAGCCACGACGCGGTCGTGATCGTGGCGCGCGGGGACCGGATCGCCCACTGGCTCGGCCTCGAGGCCGTGCACATCAAGGTGTTCCCGCTCCTGCTCGGGCCGTTCGGGATCACGACGGCGCTGGCGCCACCGCCGCCAATGCCCTCCTCGATCACCGTGCAGTTCCTGCCCCCCCACCAATGGCCGGAGCTCGGCCCCGACGCCGCCGACGATCCGGCCACCGTCTCCCGGTGCGCCGACGAAGTGACCAGCGCCATGCAGGAGGCGCTGGACCGCCTCCGGGTCGACCGTGCGCACCCGGTGCGCCGGGGCACCGCCCGTCTCGTGGGGCGCCTGGTCCGCCACTGACCGGGAGGTCCATGGCGCGGAAGGTTCAGGTGCCGACCACCCGCCCGTCCAGCATCGGGATGACCCGGTCCGCGTTGCCGGCGACGGCGGGATCGTGGGTGACGAGCACCACGGTGACGCCCCGGTCGGCGCGCAGCCCCTCGAAGAGGCCGAGCACCGTCGCCACCGACCGGCTGTCGAGGCTGCCCGTCGGCTCGTCGGCCAGGAGGAGCGGTGGATCGTTGGCCAGCGCCCGGGCGACGGCCACCCGCTGGCGCTCGCCACCGGAGAGCTGGGGCGGCCGGCGGCCGGCCAGTGCGGCCAGCCCGACGTCCTCGAGCAGCCGGGCGGCGTGGCCGGCCCGCTCGGCGTGCGGCCGGTCCGACCCGAGCATGGCGATCTCGACGTTCTCGAGCACGGTGAGCCTCGGCAGGAGGTTGTGCAGCTGGAACACGAGGCCGACCCCCTGGCGGCGGAAACGGTCGGGGTCCCGGAGGTGGGTCAGGTCGTGGGACCCGACCGTATGGTGCCCGAATCCGGCGTGTCGAGCGCCGCGAGGAGGCTGAGGAGGGTCGACTTCCCACACCCGGACGGTCCGGTGATGGCGACGAACTCACCCCGGCCCGACCGTGAGGTCGACCCCGTCCAGCGCCCGGACCTCGCCGTCCGGGTAGATCTTGACCAGGTCGTGGGTCTCGACCATCGGCGCCGGGCGGTCGGTCTCACTCATGGCTCAGCGCCTTGACCGGGGTCAGGCTGGCGGCCCGGACGGCCGGGTACAGCGAGCCCAGCACGGCCATCCCCATGCCCACGAGCAGTCCCCGCGCCAGCGCGCCCGCCGTGAAGCTGGCGTGGAGCACACCGTGCAGCTGCGGCAACGACTCCAGTCCGAACGTGACCAGGTACGACAGCCCGATGCCCAGGAGGGAGCCGGCCACGGCGAGCAGCAGGCTCTCCGACACGACCAGGGTCACGACCCGGGACCGGGACCAGCCGATGGCCCGCAGCAGTCCGAACTCCCGCGTCCGCTCGAACAGCGAGAGCAGCATGGTGTTCCCGACGATGATGGCCCCGATGAACAACGCCAGCACGGTGCTGCCGGTGACCGCCGCCCGCAGGAACACGATGTTCCGGTCGGCCCGTCCGAACTGGGAGGCGGTACGTATGGTGGTCAGCTCCGGGTGCTGGGACTCGACCTCGGCCTGGATCCGGGCCACCGGGTACCCGTGGGCGACCTTGACGAAGACCAACGTCACCGATCCCGGCACCCGGTTGTAGGACTGGACGGCGGGCAGCGGGAACATCGCCCCGAGGTCGCCGTAGGAGATCCCCGTCGAATAGATCCCCACCACGGTGTTGGCCGTCCCGTTGGCCCGGAACGTGTCCCCGACGTGGAGGCCGAGATCCTCGGCGGCCCGCCAGCCGAGCATCACCTCGTCCGTGGCGTCCGGGGCGTAGGCCCGTCCCGCCACCACGGACACACCGAACGCCGCGAGGTCATCCGGATTGATCCCGATCTCGATGAAGAGGGGGTTGGCCGGGCCGAGGTCCTGGGTCTCGACGAGCACCCCGACGGCGCTCTCGACGCCGGGGGTCTGGCGGACCGATGCCACCTGTGCGTCGTCGAGGCTGCTGTAGAGGATGTCCGAGACGCCCTTCTGGGCCACCGTGAAGTCGGCCTTGCCGATGGTGAGCACGGCGGCGGCGGCCTGCTCGAGTCCGCTGCTGACCACCGAGAGTGCGACCACGGTCATGACGGCGAGGGCCACGGCGGCGGCGATGCCGGCGGACCGGGCCCGCTTCGCCCGGACGTTGCCGAGCGCCAGGGTGAACAGCGTCATGGCGACCACTCTGCCCCACGGAGGCTCCCTCCGGGTCGACGTCCGGGACCGACGTGGCGCGGGGCGGGCGCGCCGGGGCCGTCGACGTGGCCCTTCGGCCCTGCCGGACGGCCGGCCGCGGGCCTACCATCGTCGGTGGGCCGCGGGCGCGTGCCGGTCGGCGGTACCGGTGCCCCGACCGGTGTAGGGCGTCCGAGGACGGGCACGAGGAGGACGACATGCGTGCGCTACGACTGATGCAGTGGAAGTCGGAGCCGGTGCTCGTCGAGGTGGAGGATCCCGTGCCCGGACCGGGCCAGGTGGTCGTGCGGATCGGTGGGGCCGGCGCCTGCCACTCGGACCTCCACCTGATGCGCGACTTCGAGCCCGGGCTGCTGCCGTGGCAGCCTCCGTTCACGCTCGGCCACGAGAACGCCGGGTGGGTGCACGCCGTGGGCGGGGGCGTGCGCGGCGTCGAGCCCGGGCAACCGGTGGCCGTCTACGGACCGTGGGGCTGCGGGTCGTGTCCCCGTTGCCGGCTCGGGATGGAGAACTACTGCGAGGACGTGGCCGCCGCCCCCGTCCCCGGTGGAGGTGGGGGCCTCGGGCTCGACGGCGGCATGGCCGACCTCCTGCTGGTGCCGTCGCCACGACTGCTGGTCCCGCTGCCCGACGGACTCGACCCCGTGACCGCCGCGCCGCTGACCGATGCCGGGCTCACGCCGTACCACGCCATCCGTCGGTCGTGGCCCAAGCTGGTACCGGGATCGACCGCGGTGGTCGTCGGCATCGGCGGACTGGGCCACCTGGCCGTGCAGATCCTGAAGGCCACGACTGCGGCCCGGGTGGTGGCCGTCGACCCCCGGTCCGAGGCGCTGGAGCTGGCGGCCACCGAGGGGGCCGACCTGACCGTCGAGCCCGACGCGTCGGCCGCGGCGGTCATCCGGGAGACGACCGGCGGCCGGGGCGCGGACGTCGTACTCGACTTCGTGGGCTCCGAGTCGACGATCGCCCTGGGAGCGGCGGTCAGCCGGTTCCTGGGCGACGTCACCGTCGTCGGGATCGCCGGCGGCACCTTCCCGTTCTCCTTCTTCGCCCTGCCCTACGAGGTGTCGCTCCAGACGACCTACTGGGGCAGCCGGCCCGAGCTCGTGGAGCTGCTGGGCCTGGCCGCCCGCGGTCTGGTGCGCCCGACCGTCACCACCTACCCGCTGGAAGAGGCCGTCCGGGCCTACCACCTCATGGAGACGGGCGCGGCGCTCGGCCGGCAGGTCGTCGTGCCCCGGGAGGGGTCCTGAGTGCCCCGTCCCGCGGCGGGGACGCGATGACGACGATGCGGGCGTGGACCGTGGGCCGACCGGGTCCGATCGACGGCGGCCCCCTGGTGGCCGTCGAACGTCCGGCACCCGAGCCGCTCCCGGGCCAGGTCCGGGTGAAGGTCCGGGTGTGCGGGGTCTGCCGCACCGACCTCCACCTGGCCGAGGGAGACCTCGTCCCCCGCGCCCCGGGCGTCGTGCCCGGCCACGAGGTCGTCGGTCGGGTGGACCGGTTGGGTGCCGGCTGCACCCGGCTCGCCGTGGGCGACCGGGTCGGCATCCCCTGGCTGGCCCACACGTGCGGGACGTGCCGGTTCTGCCGCTCGGGCGCCGAGAACCTGTGCACGGACCCGAGGTTCACCGGGTGGGACGTCGACGGCGGGTACGCCGAGTGGGCGGTGGTCGACGAGTCGTTCGCCTACCGGCTGCCCGAGGGGCTCGACGACCTCGTCGCCGCCCCGCTGCTGTGCGCCGGGATCATCGGGTACCGGGCGCTGCGCCGGGCCGACCTGCCGCCCGGCGGGAGGCTCGGCATCTACGGCTTCGGTGGGTCGGCCCACCTGACGGCCCAGGTGGCGCTGGCCGAGGGGGCCACCGTCCACGTGATGACCCGTTCGGCCGAGGCCCGGTCCCTCGCGCTGGAACTGGGCGCGGCCAGTGCCCAGGACGCCGACGACGCGCCGCCCGAGGCCCTCGACGCGGCGATCCTGTTCGCCCCGGTGGGCACCCTCGTACTCCCGGCCCTCGAGGCGCTCGACCGGGGCGGGACCCTGGCGGTCGCCGGCATCCATCTGTCCGACATCCCGACGCTCGACTACCAACGGCATCTCTTCGAGGAGCGCACGCTGCGCAGCGTGACGGCCAACACCCGAGCCGACGGCGTCGAGTTCCTGGCGCTCGCCGCCCGGATCGGCATCCGGGTCTCGGCCGTGCCCTACCGCTTCGACGAGGCCGACCGCGCGCTCGCCGACCTGGCCCACGACGACGTGACGGGCGCGGCCGTGCTGGTGGTGGACGGGGCGCAATGACCCCCGCCCGGGGCGCCGGCCGCCCCGTGGTCAGATCGGGCTCTCGTCGAGCATGGCGTCGGCCACCTTGACGAAGCCGGCGACGTTGGCCCCGAGCACGAGGTTGCCCGGCTGTCCGTACCGTTCGGCGGTCCGGCGCACGTTGTCGTAGATCCGGGACATGATCGTGCGCAACCGGTGATCGACCTCGTCGGCCGTCCACTGGTAGAGCTGCATGTCCTGGGCCATCTCCAGACCGGAGACGGCGACCCCACCGGCGTTGGCCGCCTTGCTCGGGGCGAAGAGCACCCCGGCATCGAGGAACCGGTCGACGCCGGCCGACACCGTCGACATGTTGGACCCCTCCACCACGAGGCCCACGCCGTTGGCCACCAGACGGGTGGCGTCCACCTCGTCGATCTCGTTCTGGGTGGCGCACGGGAAGGCGCAGTCGGCGGGTACGTCCCACAACGGGTCGGCGCCGTCGGAACCCCGGGCGCGGTAGGTGGCCGACGCGTAGCGCTCGGCGTACTCGAGGATCCGTCCCCGCCGCTCGTTCTTCAACACCTTCACCCACTCGAGCTTCTCGGTGTCGAGGCCGTCGGGATCGTGGATGAAGCCGTCGGAGTCGGACAGGGTGACCACCCGGGCCCCGAGGTCGATCAGCTTCTCCGCGGTGAACTGGGCGACGTTGCCGCTGCCCGACACCAGGCAGGTCCGCCCGTCGAACCCCTCGCCCCGATCGGCCAGCATCTCGCTCCCGAAGTACACGGCCCCGTACCCCGTGGCCTCCTGGCGGATCATCGAGCCTCCCCAGTTGGTCCCCTTCCCGGTGATGGCCCCGACGAAGCGCTTGGCGATGCGCTTGTACTGGCCGAACAGGTAGCCGATCTCCCGAAGTCCCACGCCGATGTCGCCCGCCGGCACGTCGGTGAACTCCCCGATGTACGGGAACAGCTCGGTCATGAACGACTGGCAGAACCGCCGGATCTCGGATTCGCTCCGCCCGCGCGGGTCGAAGTCCGACCCGCCCTTGGCGCCGCCGATGGGGAGGGTGGTCAACGAGTTCTTGAGGGTCTGCTCGAAGGCGAGGAACTTGAGCATGCCCGGGTACACCGTCGGATGGAAGCGCAGGCCACCCTTGTAGGGGCCGATCGAGCTGCTCATCTGGATCCGGTAGCCCCGGTTGACGTGGATGATCCCGGCATCGTCCACCCAGTTGACCCGGAAGGAGATCGACCGGTCGGGCTCGACCATCTGCTCCAGGATCCTGTCGTGGATGTACCGCGGCTCCTGCTCCAGGGCCGGGGCGAGGGACCGGACCACCTCGCGGACGGCCTGGTGGAACTCGGACTCGCCCGGGTTCTTCGTCACCACCCGCTCCATGACCGCGTGCAGGTAGGCGTCGACCCGCGGGTCGCCGTGGTCGGAGTACCGGTGGGGGGACGAGGTGGCCATGGGCACATTGTGGTGCGGGACCCGGGGTGCCGTCAGGGCCGAACGTCCCCGGGCGCACCGGCGCGGTGGGCTCCCCCGGCTCCACCTCAGGTTGGGTCATCCTGGGACCGGTCCGCAACGAGGAAGGTCCGTCCATGCCCAGCATCGCCAGCCAGGAACTGAACGCCATGCGGGACTCGGTGTTCTTCGAGGGCCCCGAGACCGGTCGCCGGCTCACGCGGTTCTGGCTGCTCATGCCCCTGTCGGCGGTCATCGCCGCCGCCGGGATCGTCGGCGACTCGACCGCGACGGTCATCGGCGCCATGATCGTGGCTCCGCTGATGGTGCCGATCCAGGGGACGATGCTGGCCGCCGTCCTCGGGGACCGCCGCAACCTCCTGCGCTCGGTGGGACTGGTCGTGGCGGGAGCGGCGTCCGCCGTCGCCGTCGGCTGGCTGCTCGGGTCCATCGTCCCGGGCGTCGTGGATGCGCAGAACAACGCCCAGGTGGCCGCCCGGGTGGACCCGTCCCTCATCGACCTGCTGGCCGCCATCGCCACCGGCGCCGTGGGCTCGATCGCCCTGGTGCGACGGGACATCTCCGACACGCTGCCGGGGGTGGCGATCGCCATCTCGCTGGTGCCGCCGCTGGCGGTGGTCGGACTGACCCTCGAAGCCCACCGCTGGGGGCAGGCCGGCGGTGCCTCGCTCCTCTTCGTCACCAACGTCGCCGCCATCCTGGGCGTGGGTACGGTGGTGATGGCGCTCTACCGGGTCCACCGGATGAGCCCCCAGTACGGCTCGGCCGCCAGCCGGGCGCACTACCGCCGCAACGCCGTGGTGGTGATCGCCGTCCTGGTCGTGATCGTCGTGGTGCCCCTCACCTCGACCTCGCTCACCGTCGCCCGTCAGACGGCACGCGAGACGGCGGTCACCGCCGCCGCCGACGCCTGGGTGCCACCCGGATGGGATCTGGTCTCGGTGACCACCGATGACGACGGGGTGACCACGGCCCTATTCCAGGGATCGCCGCCGTACCCGGACACGTCGGGCCTCCGCCGCCGGCTGCTGGCCCACGGTGTGCCGCCGGCGACGGTCCGCGCCCAGTTCGTGCCTCGTGAGACGGTGGACCTCGGGTCGTCCGGCGGCCCGTAGGTCCCGGTGGCCTCAGCAGATGCGGGGGAGCTGCTCGCCCAGCGGACGGTCGACGACCCGCGCCGCGCCCAGACCGGTGCGGGCCACGACCACGCCGGGGTGGTCGGCCACCACCCGGCCGATCGCCGCGCCATGGAGTCCCTCGGGCACGGCGCACATCGCCGCCAGCACCGCATCGGCCCGATCGGCGGACACGAAGGCGACGAGCTTGCCCTCGTTCGCCACGTGCAGCGGGTCGAGGCCGAGGAATCCACAGCCGGCCCGGACCGCCTCGGGGACCGGGACCGCCGCCTCCTCGAACTCGATCCCGACCCCGGCCGTCGTGGCCAGCTCGCACAGGCCGGCGGCGAGGCCTCCCCGGGTAAGGTCGCGGAGCACGTGCAGATCGGGGTCGGCGGCCAGCATCGACGCCACCAGTCCGGCGAGCGGGGCGGTGTCCGACCGCAGGTCGGTGCCGAACTCGAGTCCCTCGCGCCGGCTGAGCACGGCGATGCCGTGCATGCCGAGGGGCCCGCTCACCAGGACGACGTCGCCCGGCGTGGCCCGACCCGGGCGGACGTCCACACCGTCGGGCACGATCCCGACCCCGGCGGTGTTCACGTAGAGTCCGTCGCCGTGGCCCCGCTCGACCACCTTGGTGTCGCCGGTCACCAGCCCCACCCCGGCCCGCAGCGCGGCCCGTCCCATGGACGACGCCACTGCGGCGAGCAGATCGAGATCCAGTCCCTCCTCGAGCACGAAGGCGGTGGAGAGGGCCAGGGGCACCGCGCCGCTCATGGCCAGGTCGTTGACCGTGCCGAACACGGCCAGCTCGCCGATGTCGCCGCCGGGGAAGACCAGTGGCTGGACGACGTAGGTGTCGGTCGTGAAGGCGAGTCGGGTCCCCCCGGGCAGTCCGAGCACGGCGGCGTCGGTCGGCGTGGCGGTGGTGGCGGCGCTCCCGAAGGCGGGCAGGAACAGCTGCTCGATCAGCTCGGCGGTGAGCGTGCCGCCGCCGCCGTGGCCCATGACCACGCGGTCGAACCGGATGGATCGGGGTCGGGCAGCTCCACCCCTCGACGTCGCCCGCGCTGGCCTCCCCGGCCGCCCCCTCCACGCCGGGGTCAGGCACGCCGGACCACCACCGGTGCGGTCACCCGCCGGTACCGGTAGTAGGCGGCGCAGGCGCCCTCGTCGGACACCATGGTCGCCCCCATCGGGCGTCCGCGGGGTGCACGTCGTCCCGAACCACTCGCAGCGGTCGGGGGTGATGAGGCCCTGCAGCACCTCGCCGGCCCGGCACTCGGTCGGCTCGTCGGCCACCAGGTCGGCGACGTCGAAGCGACGCTCGGCGTCGAAGGCGGCGTACCCCGGTGTGAGCCGCCAGCCGCTGGCCGGGATCGTCCCGATCCCCCGCCAGGACCGGTCGCACACCTCGAACACCTCGTCCAGCATGGCGCGGGCGGCGGGGTTCCCCTCGGGCCGGACGGCGCGGGGATAGGCGTTCTCCACCTCGCCCCGGCCGGCCTCGAGCTGGAGCACGCAGCGACGGATCCCGTCCAGCACGTCGAGCGGCTCGAACCCGGTGACCACGATCGGCACGTGGTATCGCTCGGCCAGCGGCTCGTACTGGCCGGTGCCCATGACCGAGCAGACGTGGCCGGCGGCCAGGAACCCGTCCACCCGCGACGACCGGCGAGGCCACGATGGCCTCGATGGCCGGCGGCACGAGCACGTGGCTGACCAGCATCGAGAAGTTGGTGAGTCCCGCGCTCGCGCGCCTGGAACACGGCCATGGCGTTGGCCGGCGCCGTCGTCTCGAAGCCGACGCCGAAGAAGACGACCTGGCGGTCGGGCTCGGCCTCGGCGACGGCCACGGCGTCGAGCGGCGAGTACACGATGCGGACGTCGCCCCCGTCCGCCCTGACCGCGAACAGGTCGCGGCCCCGGCCGGGGACCCGGAGCATGTCGCCGAACGAGCAGAACACGACCTCGGGCCGTGACGGCGATCTCGAGCGCGCGCTCGATCATCTCCAGCGGGGTCACGCACACCGGGCAGCCCGGTCCGTGGATCAGCTCGATCCGGTCGCGCAGGAGCTGGTCGATGCCGTTGCGGATGATCGAGTGGGTCTGGCCCCCGCAGACCTCCATCAGCGCCCAGCGGCCGCGTGGCGGCGGCGTCGATCCCGGCGAGCAGCCGACGGGCCAGCGCCGGGTCCCCGAACTCGTCGAGGTACCTCACGGGATCGTCTCCCCCGTGCCGGGTCCACCCTCCGGCACGCCCAGCTCGGAGAACAGGCGGAGCGTCTCGAGGGCCGACTCCTCGTCGAGGCGGGTGATGGCGAAGCCCGCATGGACGATCGTGTAGTCACCGACGCCGACGTCGGGCAGATAGGCGAGGCAGACGGTCTTGGTGACCCCGCCGAAGTCGACGACGCCCATCCTCGTGCCGCGTGCCTCGTAGACCTCCTGCACGATTCCGGGGATTCCGAGACACATGGTCAGCTCCTACGGTAGCCCGCCACCACGGCCTGGCCCAGGGCGAGGCCGCCGTCGTTGGGTGGGACGGCCCGATGGGTGAGGACGGTGAATCCCTCGTCGGCCAGGGCCCGGCGGACCAGGGTGGTGAGCAGGGCGTTCTGGAACACGCCCCCCGACAGTGCGACGGGCACCGGACCGGCGCGGGACCGGACCCGGCGGGCCGAGGCCACCACCGCGTCGGCCACGGCCTGATGGAACGAACGGGCCAGGTCGGCGGTCGCCACACCGTCGCCCGCCCCGGCCACCAGTCCCGACAGGACCGGGCCGGGGTCGAGCACGCCGGCGTCGGACAGCGCGAAGCCCAGCGGCACGGTCGGGGCGCCTCCGACCGCCGACGCCTCGAGTGCCATCGCCGCCTGGGCCTCGTAGCTCACCCGGTGGCGGATGCCCAGCAGCGAGGCGACGGCGTCGAAGAGCCGACCCATGCTGGTGGTGGGCACGCAGCCCGCACCGCTGGCCACCATCCGTGCGACGACCGCCCGCTCGGTGGCATCGCAGGCCCGCTCGGGCGGCATCGATCCGTCGGTCGGGATCCCGAGTGCGTCCAGGTAGGCCAGCGCCACACGGCACGGGTTGCGCACGGCGGCGTCGCCCCCGGGAAGCGGCAGCGGGGCGAGGTGCCCCACCCGGGCGTATCCGGCGTAGTCGGCCAGGAGGATCTCACCGCCCCAGATCTGGACGGTCCCGTCGGGAGCGGTGCCGTACCCGGTGCCGTCGAAGGCCACACCGATCACCGGGTGGGTGCCGTCGAGCCCGTGCTCGACCATGACCGAGGCCACGTGGGCGTGGTGGTGCTGGACCTCGAACCGCCCCGGCCAGCCGCGCTCGAGCGACAGCCGGTGGGTCCGGTAGCCGGGGTGCCGGTCGACGGCGTGGACCTCGGGCTCGACCCCGTACATGCGGCAGAAGTCCGAGCGGACGTCCTCCAGGGTCCGCTCCGTGTCGAGGTCGCCGAGGTCGCCGAGGTGCTGGCTCATCCACGCCCGTCTCCCCGACGCCACGCACAGCGTCGTCTTCAGCTGCCCCCCGAGAGCCACCGTCGGTGCCACGGTCACGGGCAGGCGGAGGGGCAGCGGTGCGAAGCCCCGGGAGCGCCGCACCGGGACCACCCGGCCGTCCACCACCCGGACCACCGAGTCGTCGCACGGGGCCACGATGGGGCGGTCGTGGGCGCACACGGCATCGGCCAGTCCGGCCAGGCGCACCCGGGCATCACCGTCCTCGAAGCAGATGCGCTCGTCCGACAGGTTGGCCGAGGTCATCACCAGGGTCCGCGGCGGGGGGACGTCGCACCCGGGCACGGGGGCGAAGAGGAGGTGGTGGAGCGGGCTGTACGGCAGGACCACCCCCACCAGCGGGTTCCCGGGGGCCACCCCGGACGACACCGACCGCCCGGTGGTGCGAGCCGACAGCACGACGGGCCGGGCCGGCGACCTGAGGGCGTCGGCCTCCATCGGACCGACCGCGGCGATCCGGCGGGCGCCGTCGAGGTCGGGGACCATCACGGCGAACGGCTTCGCCCCCCGCCCCTTCCGCTCGCGCAACCGGCCCACGGCATCGGCGTCGGACGCGTCGCACGCCAGGTGGTAGCCGCCGATGCCCTTGACCGCCACCACCCCACCCGAGGCCAGTACGGCGTGGACCCCGGCCAGCACGTCGTCGGTGCCGAGGACGGTCGCGTCGCCATGGTGGAGGACGAGCCGCGGTCCGCAGACGGGACAGGCGGTGGGCTCGGCGTGGAACCGGCGGTCGGCCGGATCGGCGTACTCGGCCGCGCACTGCGGGCACAGGGCGAACGACGCCATCGACGTCGACGCCCGGTCGAAGGGCAGGGCCCGGATGATCGTGAAGCGGGGCCCGCAGTCCGTGCAGTTGATGAACGGGTAGCGGAACCGGCGGTCCGCCGGGTCGGCCAGCTCCGCCAGGCACGACTCGCAGGTGGCCACGTCGGGCGGGACGAGGGTGGACGGTCCGGCGCCGGCGCGGGACCCGACGACGGCGAACCCGGCCGGCGCGACCTCCACGGGTACGGGCCAGGACCTGACGCTCTCGACGACGGCGAGCACGGGCGCTCCGTCGGTCAGTCGGACGAGGAAGCGGTCGACGTCGGCGGGAGAGCCCTGCACCTCGGCGAACACCCCGCCGCCGTCGTTGCCCACGAACCCGGCCAGCCCCAGGCCGGTGGCGAGCCGGTGCACGAACGGCCGGAATCCCACACCCTGCACCACACCGTGCACCTCGACGCCCCGGCGGACGGGCGCGTCCCCCCGCGGGGTCATACCGGCCGTCGGATCGGTCCGGACGTGCTGACGGGTGGCCACGGGGACCAGTCTCCCCCGCCGGGCCCCGACGCGCCCAACCCCCAACCGGTCGCCGCGGAGGACGGGCCGGCGTCAGCCGGAACGGGGGGTGGCGGCCACCGAGGGGACCACGGCGGGCACGGGGGTCGGGACGGTCCCCGGGGCGGTGGTCGCCGGGCCCGTCGTCGATCCGGGGACCGTCGACCCGGGCGTCGTGGACGGGGTGGACGGCGTGGGTGCCGGCACCACGGGAGACACGGTCACGCACCCGGGTGACGGCGCCGGCAGCAGCTGGTCGGTGGCCACGGTGGCGACCGTCGCGCCGGTGTCGTCGAGGCCCACCACCGAGGTCCCGGCCAACGCGGTGGCGCCGGTGGCGGCCAGTACGGCCACGCCGGACGCCGGAGCCATGGCGTCCAGCACGGCACCCGCGGGCGAGACCAGTCGGACGGTGGTGACGTCGGGAGAGGTCACCACCGTGACGTAGCCGGAGGCGGCGCCCTCGGACCCGCCGAAGCTGTCCGTTGCGAGCAGTTCCAGGGTGCCGGCCCCGAGGGTGGCGGTCGTCGGAGCGGCGAGCGAGGTCGTCGTGACCGCCCGGGCCGTCGACAGTTCGAGGGTCAGCTGCCGGCACGCCGACACCGTGGACGGCACCGTGGTGGTCGTGGTGGTGGTGGTCGTCGCCGGTCCGGTCGTCGGGGTGGTCGTGGGCGGGGCGACGACGGTCGGCGTCGTGCTGTCCGACGTCGTGGTCGCGGAGCCCGTCGTACCCGTATTCCCCCCGGACGATCCGGCGCCTGAGCCGGTCGACCCGGACGCCGCGACGCCGTTCGTCACCGGGAGCGCGCAGACCGTTCCCCGGGGACAGGGTGCGGTCGGGTACCCGCCGGCCACCGGTGGACACGCCGACGACGACGCGCACCCGTCGGTCGCGGACTCGTACGCACGGATGGTGACCCCCGATCCGGTGGTGCGGAGGAACAGCGGCGTCAGCGCGGGCTGGATCATGACGCCACCGACGGGTGCCCCCGCGGCGGCGGACGGCGACGCGCCTCCGGGGGTCGTGGTCGTCGGTTCCGCGGCCACGCCGGGTGCCGGGGTGCGGGCCGGGCCGGCCACGGCCAGCCCGGCGGCGAAGCCGCCACCCGTGAGCACGACGAGCAGAGCCGCGACGCCGGCCACCACCGGCGCGCCGATCCGCCGGCGGCCGGCGGAGCGCTCGTACACGCCGTTCGGGTCGGGGTCGACCGTCACCCGGGCGGCGCGGTCGGCGAGATGGGCACGGAGGCGGTCCTCGAGCGGGTCGGTCACGGGTCGATCACCTTTCGCAGGTCGGCGAGGGCGCGGCTGACGAGCGACCGGACGGTCCCCTCGCGGCAGCGCAGGACGCGGGCGATGTCGGCGTCCGGCAGGTCGGCGTAGTAGCGGAGCACGACGGCCGCCCGCTGGCGAGCCGGGAGCGCGGCCAGGGCGTCTTCGAGTTCGTCGGCCCCGAGCTCGGCGTGGCGCGGCTCGGGCAGCGACGTCCTCCGGACGACCGCCGTCCGCCGGTGGTGGGAGGCGCAGGCGTGGACGACGCTGCGGCGGGCGTAGGGGAGCGGCTCGCGCACCGTCGCCCAGCGGCCGTGGAGGCGCACGAAGCAGTCCTGGACCAGGTCCGGAGCCGCGTCGGCCGAACCGCTCAGCAGGGCCGCCAGCCGGACCAGCTCGGCGAAGTGCCCGGCGTAGAACTCGCCGAACGAACCGGCAGCCTCCGCGACCGGTGCGGACGGGTCCGGACCCGACGGCACCGCGGCGTGGTCCGGTCCTGCCGCCGGTGCGGACCGCTCCGGCGCGGGTCCGGCCGACGCGGGCGCGGGTCCGCCCGACGCCCCCGTCCCGTCGACCTCCTCCACGATGCCGGTCACCTCACCCATCACCAATTACGACGCCCCGGACGTCCGGGACGTTGCGTGAATTCTCGCCGGGTCCGCCCGACCTCCCCTATGCGGTGGGAACCGGCTCGTCGTTCCCGGGTGTCCCCCCGGGCGCGGCCAGTGCGTCAGGCTGCGCCCCCCGGACGACGTCGGGGTACCGCCGCGAGTCGAATCCGGCCACGAAGCCGCGCACCGGCCTCGGCAGCTGCACCACCAGTTTGCCGCCGGGACGGGTGCCGTCCGCACGGGTCAGGGTGAGCACCAGGGTGCACGGTCCCACCGCCACCGAGCGGATCCGCGGGTCGGCGCGCAGGACGGCCTGTGCGTAGAGCGCGACGGCGCAGGACGAGTTGCTGCGGGGGACGCCGCGGACGCCCGCCGCGGCCAGCGCGGCGGCGACCTCGTCGGGATCGCGGCCCAGTCCGTCGAGCAGGGCCCCCGCCCGCTTCCTGATCCGTCGCAGATCGCCCATCGACACTCCTCGGCCGGGCGGACCCGGGCGCTGCCGCCCCGGTACGTCCCGATGGGCAATCATACGTGTCCGGGTCGCGGCGACGCCTTCGCCACGACCGGCGGAAGAGAGCTGCAGGGGATGGACGACGTGC
The DNA here is from genome assembly GCA_963814655.1 of uncultured Acidimicrobiales bacterium. Classification (GTDB taxonomy): domain Bacteria; phylum Actinomycetota; class Acidimicrobiia; order Acidimicrobiales; family RAAP-2; genus Bog-756. The sequence goes on from CAWFDU010000003.1 coordinate 507,339, forward strand.
CGCACGGCTGGGGCCCCGCCGTGCGCGGGGTCGCCCGCCGGAAGGACGAGGCGCACTCGTCGACCGCCCACCCGGATGCGTTCGGAATGCGCCTCTTCGCACCCCGAGGCGGTGGAAGTCGACGGGCGTCGATGTCACGAAATGTCTGGTTGCATTGCCGGTCGCTCCGGCAGACAATGGCGGGTGCGTGGTGCGGGCGGCCCCGCTGGTGGGTGTGGCGCCGCTGTCAGGCAGTTCACTACGTGGCATTCCGAGAGGCGGAGCACCTTCCTGGCGGATGTGCATTGGGCGGAAGTGGACCTGCATCCGACCCCCCTGCTGCGCGCCATTCGGCGCCTATCTCCCACTGTGGGCGCCCGTGTCCAGGCCGCTTCGGAGAGCACTGGGAAAGGAGCATTCATGAAGCGCAATCGCCGTAGGGGCTGCACGCTGGTCCTTGGTTCGGTGGTACTCGTGGTCACACTCTGCGGAGCGGGAACAGCGAGTGCGGACCCTCCGCCACCGACCGTGTCCACCATCTCCATTCCCGCGTCCGGATATCCGTTGCCCGCACATCCCGTCATCACGGTGACGGGATCCGGATTCGGAGCGAAGCCGGCGGGAGGAGTTTCGCCGTCCCAACTCACGAACTGTGGATCGGGCACGGGCCTCGACTTTCCGAACTCCCAGCTCTGGCTCCTGGACGCATCTCGGAGCGGCGGGTTGTCCGGTGCCTTCGAGGAAGGCGAGCTGTTCACGCCCACCACCGGCAACTGCGGAGGGATCGTCCTCAAGCTGTGGACGGCCACGAAGGTGGTGTTCACCCTCGGATCGCGCTACGCGGCGGACGGACACTCGCTCGAACCCGGTGACGTCGTGTGCGTCGATGTGAAGTCCGTCCCGGCGTGCACGATGCTGCCCCCCACGAGCTGAGCCCCGGCGGCTGATCACGGTCCCGCGCCTCGCGCGTCGGCTCGTGGGTGGGCAGGAACACCCGCCCACGAGTCGACGCTGATCCTCCCGCGTCACCGGAGGAGGCACGATTCCTCCTGCTGGGGTCCGAGCGGCACCCTGCGGCCCCACGGGTCCCCGACCATGGGCGGGGACCCGTGGGCGCATCCGCGGGCCCGTCGTGGGGGCCCGACCGGTCGTCGGTCGTCGGTCGTCCGGCGACCGGGGATGGAGCACCCCTGTGGAGACCGACCTCGCCCACGCGCTGACGTGGACGACCGGACGTCCCGACGGCAGATCCTCGCCGTCGGGGACGGACCGCGTGCACCAGGGCAGGACCGACGTCGGGTCAGCGGTCCTGCGGGTCGGGCGTCCCAGGTCCGTCGCGGTCACCGGACGGAGCAACGGCGCGGTGGCCTCCGGGGCGTCGCACAGGCGTGGGCCCGCCGACCGGCCCGTCGCACGAGCGTCGGGTGGGCACAGGGTGTAGAACGGGCACCGGGTGCGGCGGAGACGGCAGGTGCGGCTGGGTGAGGAGGCCCCGTGGCGCGTGACGGTCGACACTCCGAGTCGGTGCTCCCGCCCCCGGTGCGAACCGGAGGACGGGCACCCCAGGGGCGCGTCCCGGGTTCAGCTCATCGCCGCGATCGGGTGCTTGGGCGGGTACCGTCCCGTGAAGCTCCCGATGTGGCGGGCGATCCCGCCGGTGAAGCTGTCGATGTAGGCCAGCTTCCGGATCATGTAGCTGTGGCTCTCCTTGGGATCGAGGTAGAGGTTGTAGAGGCGGCCGTGGGAGTACTTCTGGGTGACGCCGGTGAACCCACCGAGATTGAAGCAGTCCCGGTCGTCGTCGGACGACGACGCCACCATGAACTTCCACTCGCCCACCCGGAGGGCCGAGAACACGTTGGTGAGCCAGTAGTAGAGGTACTTGCGGTTGGACACCCCGTCGGGGTCGAGGAGGAACGACGTCTGGTCGACGGCGTCGATGTAGCGGTCGGTCGGCACCGAACCGGACGCTCCGGCCAGGCTCAGGCAGGTGGCGAACAGGTCCATCAGGGAGAAGATCCCGTCGGAGGCCCGGTCGGCGGCGATCATCCCGGGCCAGGTCACGATGCCGGGCACCCGCTGGCCCCCCTCCCAGGTGGATCCCTTGGCCGAGCGGAACGGCGAGTAGGCGGCGTCTGGCCAGGTCTCCATCTCGGGGCCGTTGTCCGAGCTGATCATGATCAGGGTGTCGTCCATCTGGCCCGTCGCCTCGAGTTCGGCCACCAGCCGGCCCACGATGTCGTCGAGCTCGATGATGGTGTCCTTGTACGGGTGCCTGGCCGGCGAGGACCCGAGGAAGCGCTCGTGGGGGTAGTTGTCGAAGTGGGCGCCCCGGGTGCAGTGGTAGAGGAACCACGGCCGCCGCGCTCCCCGTCCCGGGCGGCCATCCTCCGGATGAAGTCGAGCGAGTAGTCGGCCCACTTCTGGTCGAGCATCGAGAGCACGGGAACGGTGACCTCCTCCACGTTCTCGGTCTCACCGCCCCGGGTGGCATGGACGAAGCACTTGTTGAAGGGCAGGTTCTCCACCCACTTCGTGCGCTCCTCGCTGTAGACGATCTCCGGGAAGAAGTTCGGGTCGCGCCACTCGGTGTACATGTCCGACACGGAGAGGAACCCGTAGAAGTCGTCGAAGCCGACGTGCTGCGGCTGCGATTCGACGTTCTCACCGATGTGCCACTTCCCCACGGCCTGGGTCACGTAGCCGGCCTCGGACAGGAGCGAGGCGAGGGTGACCTCGCCGTCGAGCCCTCCCGGCTGGCCGTACATCGGTGGACGCAGCAGCCCGTGGCGCATCGGGAGTCGGCCCGTCATCAGCGAGGCGCGCGACGGGGTGCAGGACGGCTCGGAGTAGCAGGACGTGAGGAGCAGGCCGCGCCGGGCCAGGCGGTCGATGTTGGGGGTCGGCGCCCCGACGGCCACGCCGCCGCCGTAGCACCCGAAGTCGCCCCAACCCACGTCGTCGAACAGGACGACCAGGATGTTGGGCGCGCCCGGGCCGTGCGGTAGGCCTCGAGGGCCGCGGTGGACCGGGCCTCCTGCCCGGGTATGACGAACCGCGGCTCGAGGCAGTCGCGCTCGCGCACGGTGTCCGCCACCACTGGGTCGTGGGCCATCGGGGGTCCCCTCCTCGCGCTCCGGGTGGGGTCATGGTACCGACCGGAACGCGCGTCGGCCCGGTGACCTCCGCCGGGGACGGGCCGCGGCTACTGGCTGGTGGAGATGCCGGTGCGCTGGACCTCGGTGAAGCCGAAGGTCAGCGTGGTGGACTCGCCCTGGACGGTCAGGGGGGGTGGGACCCCGTTGGTCGACGTCTCGGTCGCCACCAGGCCCACCCTCACCCGTACGTGGGCCACCGTCCCGGTCAGGGCGGCCAGTGCCGGGACGTTGGCGAGGGCGACCCCGCCGGCCGGCACGGCGGAGACCCGGGTGGCGGCCAGGAGCCTCGTCGTGGTTCCCGGACAGGCGCCGGTGGCGAGGTTCCAGGCGACCGAGCACCGGGTCAGCGTGACGGTCAGGCCTTCACCGGCGGCCGTACCGTTCACCAGGGGGTTCGAGGGTGCGCCGGTCACGGTGAGCCGCATGCCGGCCACGCTGGCCAGGGTGCCCGTGTTGTCGAGCGTGACGAAGACGTTGTGGGTGTCGCCCGGGGCCATCCTGCCCACGAACGTGCTGAAGCCGGCTCCGACGTCCGGACCCACGGTGAGGTCGAGTGTCCCCGAGCCGACCGACCCGGCGGCGGTGGCGCTGGCGTCCAGCCCCGCGTAGACGCCGGCGGTGACCAGGAGGGCCACCGCCGCCGTCAGCAGACCGACGACCGCCAGCCGGCCGGGACGACGCGTCCGGGGACCCGAGTGGCGGTACCTGCGGACACGGCTGTCGGTGTGCGACACGTGGTTCACCTTCGCGGGACTCGGCACCGGACGGACCGGTGGTGGCCCGGTCCGGAAGGCGACCGGGCTCGTACCCCCTTGATGTCGGCGGGGGCACCGGTGAGCTTTAGCAGGACCTCCGGTGACGCGCCGGTCGTCTCCCCGGCGTCGCCGGGTTCCCGCGGGTGCCCGCCGCGGGGTCCGGTGGCCGGGTGCCGCTCCCGCGGGCGCACGCCGCGGGCCGGAGGATGCGGCGACCGGGCACGCGCCGAAGGTGGCGCGCCATGACCACGGACCCGCTCGGGCACTGGGAGGCCCACGACGATCCCGTCACGGCGCCCGGTGACACCGACCTCGCCCTGCCGGCCAGGCCGCGGCTGCGCCGGTGCAGCTCGATCCGCGACGTCGGGGCCGGTCCGTGGATCGGCACGCTGGCGTGCTGCACCCGGCCGGTGGGCCACGACGGACCCCACGTCATGTCGCTCGGCGACCCGGGTTCCCCCACCTACTGGCGGGAGAGCTGGGCCTAGCGACGGCACCGACCGGGCGCGCCGGGGAGCGCGGTCCGGTGCCGTGTGCCACCATGAGCGCCGGACACCCGGGTACCGCCCGGGGTCGACGTCGGGGGTGCGTGATGGAGGATCTGTCGGGAAGGGTGGCGGTGGTCACCGGCGGCGCGGCCGGCATCGGCCGGGGCATCGTCGGGGCGCTCCTCGACCAGGGCTGCCGGGTGGTGGTCGCCGACATCGAGGCACCCGTGCTGGAGGCCACGGTGGGCGCACTCACGGGACGGGGTGACGTCCGCGGCGTGGTGACCGACGTGTCGGACCCGACCTCGGTGCAGGCGCTGGCCGACCGGGTCTACGACGAGCTCGGGGCGTGCCACGTGCTGTGGAACAACGCCGGCGTGACCTCGGGCGGCGGTGGCAATCCGTGGGAGCAGGAGCCGAACGACTGGCGGTGGTGCTTCGGCGTCAACGTGTTCGGCACGGCCAACGGGGTGCTCGAATTCGTACCCCGGATGATCGCCGGCGACGAGCCCGGGATCGTCGTCACGACCTCGTCGGGGGACGGCGGCATCGCCCCGGTCCCCTACGCGTCGGTCTACGCCTCCTCGAAGGCGGCCGTCAGCTGCTTCACCGAGGCGCTCGCCCACCAGTTCCTGGCCCAGGGGACCAGGCTCCGGGCCGCCGTGTTCTACCCGTCGGGCGGACTGCTCGAGACCGGACTGTGGGAGGCCCAGCGGAACCGGCCGACCGAGCTGGCCCGGGTGCGACCCCGCCCGCCGGCGCCGGGCACCACGTTCGCCGAGTTCAAGGCCGCGCTGGCCGCCGCCGGGCGCCCGACCGACGTCGTCGACCTCGACGAACTCGGCCGGTTCGCCGTCCAGGGGGTCATGGACGGTCGCTTCGTGATCAGCCACGGTCTCGACGCCGCCGGCGCGCTCCTCCACGCGCGGGCCGATGCCATCGCCCGGGGGGAACTGCCGCCCTCGGCGCTCGAGGGGCTGACCTGAGTGCCCGAACCCACGCCGACGACCAGGGGGAACTGATGCCGACCGAGCTCGCACCCGACCACCGCTACACCGTCATCAGTGCCGACGCCCACGCCGGTGGCGACATCGCCGACTACCGGCCCTACCTGGCCGCCAGGTGGCACGACGAATTCGACGCCTGGGCGGCGGCCTACGTCAATCCCTATGCCGACCTCCAGGCGGCGACGGCCTACCGGAGCTGGGACTCGGACCGGCGCCTGGCCGAGAACGACGCCGACGGCATCGCCGCGGAGGTGCTGTTCCCCAACACGGTGCCGCCGTTCTTCGAGGAGGGCAGCCTGCTGGCCCTCCCCCCGACGCCGGCCGACTACGAGCGCCGGTGGGCCGGGGTCCAGGCGCACAACCGGTGGCTGGCCGACTTCTGCGCCAGGGTGCCGGGCCGGCGGGCCGGTGTGGCCCAGATCTTCGCCAACGACATCGACGACGCCCTGGCCGAGGTGCGGTGGGCGGCGGCGACCTTCGCCCCGTTCGGCGGGATCCTGCTGCCGAGCCTGCCACCGGGTGCCGACCTGCCGGGTTTGTGGGAGCCGGCGTGGGAGCCGCTGTGGACGTTGTGCGAGGAGCTCGACGTGCCGGTGAACATCCACGGCGGGGGCGGCCTGCCCGACTTCGGTGACTCCGAGGTGGCCCGGGCCATGATGCTGATCGAGCTCCCGTGGTTCTCCCACCGGTCCATGTGGCACCTCATCTTCGGTGGCGTCCTGGAGCGGCACCCCGCCCTCAAGGTCGTCCTGACCGAGCAGGGCCTGGCGTGGCTGCCCCGGGGGCTCGAGACCCTCGACTGGTTCTACGGCAGGATGACCATGGGTGGGGCGGCCGAGGCGGCCTACTTCGGCGTGGCCGCCCAGGGCATGTCGATGACCCCGTCGGAGTACTTCGCCCGCAACGTGTGGGTGGGGGCCAGCTTCCTGCGGGCCACCGAGTCGGCCGTGCGCCACGAGGTCGGGGTCGGGCGCATCATGTGGGGATCGGACTATCCGCACACCGAGGGCTCCTATCCCTACAGCCTGTTGGCGCTGCGGGCGGCGTTCGGCGACGTGGACCCCGCGGAGACGAAGCGCATGCTCGAGGACAACGTCGCCCGCGTCTACGGGTTCGACCTCGATGCCCTGCGGCCCGTCGGAGACCGGATCGGGCCGACGGTGGCCCAGGTGGCGAGCCCCCTGGCCGTCGACGACTACCCCACCGACTCGACCTGCAACGCCTTCGACCGTCACCAGGTGCTGCGCTCCTGGTGACCCGGTCGAATCGGTCGGGCCCGACACCCGCACCGGGGGTGCGGCCGCCTCAGCCCGGCGGACGCACCCCGTACTCCTCCTTCCACCACCGGGCCCCGGCCCGGGCGGCCGGATCGGAGCGCAGCGTCGGGTCCTGACCCATCGACGCCGGCGTCGGTCCGATGCGCGAGGCGATCGGTCGTAGCTCGTCCAGGTCGAACCCGTAGACCCGGGCCGCGGTCAGTCCCAGGAGCTCGGCGGTGTCGTCGACCGGCACCTCGGCGAAGTCGCTCCGCAACTTGGCGGCCGTGTTCGGCCACGTGCCCTCGGGATGCGGGTAGTCGGTGCCCCACATGACCACGTCGGTGCCGATGACGTAGCGCCGGCGGATCTCCTCCTTCGACATGGTGGAGGCGCCGATGAAGATGTTGGTGCCGAAGTAGTCCGAAGGCAGCTTGGAGATCTTGCCCTGCAGCAGGGCGGCCATCTTCTTGGTGGTGTGCCCGCCACCCATGTACTGGTCCCACTTCCACATCATGTCGGGGGCCCAGTAGGCGGCGGCCTCGGTCACGACGAACGTGAGGTCGGGATGGCGCTCGAACGCCCCGCCGAACAGCAGGTGCCAGGCCGGACGGACGGCCCACCAGACCACCTCGGCAAGGTAGGCGCCGATGTGCTCGCCGTACTCCTCCATCGGCGCCTCGCCCGAGTGGGTGTGGACGGGCAGTCCGGCCTCGGCGCACGCCGCCCAGACCGGGTCGTAGGACTCGTCGTTGTAGGGCGCATGGTCGCGCCACATGGTCGGGATCATGATGCCGCGGATGCCCGGCTGGGCCGCCACCCACGCGATCTCCTCGACGGCACGGGCGATGTCGTGGGTGATGGGCACCAGGGCGATGCCGCCCCGGCGCTCCGGTGAGTGCGAGCACATCTCGGCCAGGAACCGGTTGTGGGCGTGGGCCCCGGCGAACGCCTGGTCGGGGTCGACGATGGCCCCGGCGAACAGCCCCGCACCGAACGGCGGGGATGCGGCACCGGTCACCGCGTCGGCATCGGCGAACAGGACGTCGGCGGCCACCCCGTCGGCGTCGAGCTCCTTGTCGCGCACCGCGGGGTCGAAGGCGCCCTTCAGGCCTTCCTCGTTGTCCTTCTCCCAGCCCATGATGTACTCGAAGTTCATCTTCAGGGACTCTTGGCGATGGGCGTTCCGCTCGGCCACGTACTCGTCGAAGGCCCGGTGGTGGCGCGACTCGAGGTAGGGCCGGTAGTCCTCGCACGCCAGTCCGGCGTGCCCGTCGGCCGACACCACGATGTAGCGGTCGTCGGCCGCAGCGGGGACGTCCCCGCCGACGGCGCTCACGACCGGGCCCCCAGCACGCTCAGGTCGTCGTAGCGCTGGTGCATGAAGGGGACGAGCCACTCGGCGGGCACCTGCTCCACGATCTCACCCTGCTGGGACGACGAGAGCTCGGCGTACTCGAAGGACAGGACCTCCTCCACGGGGAAGTCGGCGATCGGGTCGAGAGGAGCCTCGAGCAGCTTGCACTCCCCGGTCACCGGGCGGACGACCCGGGCCGTCTCGTGGCGTCGGCAGTAGACGAGGGCGGGATCGCCGTCGAGCCCGTCGCCGGACGGGTGGGGCAGGCCCTTGAAGTAGAAGTCGAGCTTGTCGATCTCGTACCCGTGCCGCTCGGGGCCGAGGGTGCCGGTCACCTGGGCCACCGTCGAGCCCATGCGGGACACCTCGGCCTCGAGGGCGTCGCCGTCGACGTCGAGCGACAGCCGGGCGATCTTCTTGGGTTCACCGAAGGTCTCGCGCCCGCCCGTGGTCGCCTGCTCCGTGCTCATGGGCATGAACAGCGCGTACTCCCCCTCGACGTCGCCGTGGCGGGCCCGGACCCCGAACCATCCGGCACCGAAGGTCGGCAGGCCCGTGCCCATGTCGACCACGGCGATGCGCAGGCGGGCGGTGGGCGCTGCCGGCTCGAGCGGTCGCGGCAGCACGGCGGCGATGACCTCGGGATCCGTGCGGAAGACGACGGTGACCGCCTTCGACCAGATCGGGCTGCGCGTGGCCTCGACCTCGCGGTTGGACCGCTCGTCGACGGCGCGTGCCCCGTAGCGGACGTTCCCCATGGCACTCCCTCCCCCCGGCGGGCCCTGCGGCCGCCGTCCGAAGTCTGGCACGCCGGGGAGCAGTCCGCCCGGGTGGTGGACACCCGCCTGGGGGCCGCGCGCCGCCGGCGAGGAGTCAGCCGAGACCGGCGAGTGCGGCCTCGGCCCGCCGGAGCACCGTCGCGTAGCCGTGGACGGAGGCCGCGTCCCGGGCGTCCTCCAGCAGTCGACGGGCCCGGGCGCCGTCGCCCACCGCGCCCCGGGACGCCAGGAGCGCCCCCCAGCGCAGGCGGGTCTGGGCCAGGAAGAACCGTGCACCGGTGCGCTCGGCGAGGGACGCCGCCGACTCGAACCAGGCTTCCGCCTCCTCCACCCGACCCACCACGGCGGCGAGCGCTCCCAGGTAGTGGCTGACCGGGGCGAGCACCGAGCCCCCGGTCGCCGGTACCTGTCCGTCCCACGGGACCAGCCGGTCGAGGAGCGGGCCGGCCAGCGCCGGGTCGCCCAGCTCGGCGGCCGCCTCGGCGAAGTCGACCATGCCGGTCATCCAGATCTGGTCCAGCGGCAGGGCGAAGTCGGCGTCGGCGAACTCCTGCAGCAGCTCCCGGGCGGGCTCCAACCGGTCACCCTCGACGTGGGCCTTGGCCAGCAGCGAGGCGAACAGCCAACGCGAGATGTCGGGTGCGGTCGCGGCCATCTCCTCGATCAGGGGCGCGAGTTCGTGCATGGTGCCCTTCTGACCGCTCGAGACGATGTACTGGGCGCCGAAGATGGTGGCGGCATCGGGCTGGCCGCACTCGGTGCCGATGCGCAGCGCCTCGGAGGCCAGCGCCTCGGCGCGGTCGGGGTCCCCGTCGAACTGCGCCTCGACGGCGCTCAGGAACGTGTGCTCCCAGGTGAGCTCCGGCTGGTCGAGCCGCTCGGCCATGGCCCCGTGACGGGCGATGCACCTGCGCATCTCGTCCGCGTCTCCCGAGCGTGCCGCGTCGGTCGCCCGCCAGTGGGCGGCCCACAGCACCTGGACCGGATCACCCAGGCGCTCCGCCCGCTCGAGCGCCTCGGTCGTGCGCTCCACCGACTCGACCAGGAGGGAGGGGACCTGCAGGGCCACGTGGACGTGGTTGAGGACCCGGACGACGACCCCGTCGTCGTCGAGGTCGCGGGCGATGGCGATCGCCTCGTCGGCCAAGGTCCGGCGACGGTCCAGCGAGCTGCCGTAGGCCAGCTCCGAACAGAGCGTGGCCAGCACCAGGGCCCGCTCGGCGGTACCGGGCGCGACGAGTTCGGCGGCCCGCTCGAGTACGGCGACCTTGTCGCCGTCGATGGCCCCGACCGCGCTGTAGAAGCCCCGGTCGTTGGCGAGCGCGGCGGCCACCAACCGGTCGGTGTCGCCGAGCTCGTCCGCCCGTCGGGCCGCGTCGAGCAGGGTCCCGCGGAACCCGGCGTCGCCGGTCTGGCGCTGGGCCGTGCCCAGTCCGATCGTCAGGTCGATGGCGAGCACCGGGTCGGGATCCGGGTCGTGGGCGACGAGTTCGAGCGCGCAGCGGAAGTGGCGCAGCGCGTCCGCCGGTGCCAGTGCGGCGAGCGCGGCGTCACCCGCCTCGCGGGAGAACCGGACGGCCTTGGCGACGTCGATCGTCCGGGTGGCGCACACCCAGTGGTGGGCCAGTTCGCCGACCCTGGGACCCGGTCGGCCTGCGCACAGCTGCTCGAGCGCCTCCGCCACGGCGCGGTGCGACCGTCCGCGGCGGCTCGGTCCCAGGTCCTGGTAGAGGGTGTGCTGGATCAGGGCGTGGGCGAACGAGTAGTGGCCGGGGGCGTCGTCCACCTCCCGGACCAGGGCGACGTCGGCGGCACGCTCCAGGACGTCGAGGAGCGGGTCGTCGGGCAGGCCGGTCGCCAGCGCCAGCAGGTCCAGGTCGAAGTCGCGACCGATCACCGCGGCCATCGACAGGACCCGCTCGGCGTCCGCGCCGAGGCGGCCCACCCGGGCGCCGATCACCTCGCGGACGCTCTCGGGCAGGGCCACCTGCGCCCACGCGTCCGCCAGGGTCCACCTGCCCTCGGCGTCCTGGAGGATCGCCCCGGACTCGGACAGGTGCCGGAGCACCTCGTACACGAAGAAGGGATTGCCGTCGGTGTCCCGGTAGACGGCGTGCGCCAGCTCGATCGCCGGGCCGTCGAGGGTGTATCCGGCGATGGCCTCCATCAGGGCCACGACACCGCTGTCGTCGAGCCCGTCGAGTTCGACCCGGGTGGTGCCGCCGATCCGCCGGAGGGCGGCCAGGGTGTCGAGCAGCGGGTGGAGGTGGGACAGCTCGCTGTCCCGGAAGGTGCCCAGGACCAGCAGTGGAGACGGCTGCTCCAGCGAGGCGAGGTGCCGCAGAAGCTGCAGGCTGCCCTTGTCCGCCCACTGCAGATCATCGAGGACCAGGACCACCGGACGGTCGGCCGCGGTGGCGTCCAGCAGGCCGCACACCGCCGCGAACAGCAGGTACCGCTCGGCGTCGGTGTCGGTGGACGTCGACGCCGGGAGATCGGGAACCCGTTGGGCCAGGGCGGGAACCAGACGCACGAGCTCGGACCCGTGGGCCTCGACGTGGGCGACGAGGTTGCCGTCGCCGGTGTGGGCGACGAGGTGGCCGAGCGCCTCGGCGAACAGCTGGTACGGCGTGGCGAGGTCCTCCTCGCAGTGCCCGAACAGGACGCAGCAGCCGGTCGCCCAGGCGCGGCGGGTAGCTTCGGCGACCAGGGTCGTCTTGCCCTGGCCCGCCTCCCCCGACACGAGGACGACCTCGCGGCCGCCACCGGCGGCCACGCGCTTGAGGGCGGCGGCCAGCTCCTCCAGTTCGACGTCCCGGCCCACCACGCCCGAGCCCGGCCGTTCCGCCAGCCGCGAGGGGAGCGGCACGACCCCGTCGTCGACGCTCCCCAACGGCTCCCAGGCGAGTTCCACCGTGTCGACGGGCTCGGGGAGCCCCTTGAGCGACAGCCCGCCGACGGGTCGGGTCGGGTGGCGGCTGCGGCGTCCGGCCATCAGGCGCACCACCTCGGCCGCCAGGATCTGGCCGCCGCGGCTGGCTGCGCACAGCCGCGAGGCCTCGATCACCGGATCGCCGAAGTAGTCACCCTCGTCACGGGTGACCTCGCCGCCACTGATGCCGATCCGCAGTCCGACCGGGTCGGACCGGTCGCGGTTGTCGATCTCGACCGCCTGCTGCATGGCCACCGCACAGGCCAGCGCGGCGGCGGCCGACACGAACACCACCATGAGACCGTCCCCGAGGTTCTTGACCTCGGTCCCGCCGGCCCGGGCGACCTGGCCGCGCAGGAGGGCGAAGTGCCGCTGGCGCTCCCCGTCGGCCTCGTCGGGGGAGAGGCGGTGGGAGAGCGCCGTCGACCCGACGATGTCGGTGAACATGACCGCCACGTTCTCAGTGTCCACGTCCACCCTCCTGCCGCCTGGCGCAAACGTAGCCAGCCCGTGGCGCCCGCGCCCGGATCACGGGCCGGTGATCTGCCACACCCGTTGCCGGTGACCTCGGGTGCAACCCCGGGTGCGAATCCCTCAAGGACTCCCCGAGGGTGGTCGAAGAGCATCCGGTGAGCCGGACGACCCTCAACCGACGACGCCCGACGGGCCCCTACGCGCTGGCGCGGCTGACCCGGGCCGAGTCCGCGGTGTGGGCCACCCTCGTCGTCCTGGCGGTCGCCGTCCTCGCCTACCTCGTCTCCCTCCTCGTCCGGGGGCCCTCGTCGTACTGGACCTGGCTGGACGGGTGGGCGGTGTGCGCCGTCGAACTCGTCGCCAGCGCCCTCTGCATCGCCCGCGGACTGGTCGCCGTCAAGGGACGACTGGCTGCCGTGTTCCTCGGTTGCAGCCTGCTCGCCTGGGCGATCGGCGATGTCGTGCTGACGGTCGAGTCCGTCGGCGGGGCCACCCCTCCGTCGCCGAGTCCGGCCGACCTCTTCTACATCGCCTTCTACCCGCTCGCCTACGTCGCCGTGGTGCTCTTCCTCCGGGTCCAGGCCCGACGGATGTCCGTCTCCAACTGGCTCGACGGCGGGATCTCCGGCCTCGGCGCGTCGGCGGTGTGCGCCGCGCTCATCTTCGCCGGTTCGTCGACGGCCTCCGGCCCCACCACCCTGGCCACGCTGGCCGACCTGGCCCTGCCGATCGGGGACGCCCTCCTCCTCGGCGTCATCGTCGGCGGGTTCGCCGTCCTGGCCGGGCGCAGCAAGGCCCCGTGGATCCTGCTGGCCGTGGGCATGGTGCTCAACGTCTTCGGCGACTCCTCGAACCTGCTCTCGCACTCGTTCGGCGCCACGCCGCTGGGCATGCTGCTGAACGCCATCGCCTGGCCGACCGCCATCGTGCTCATGACCATGGCCGTGTGGCTGCGCTCCCGACCCGTCAATCCGCTCGTGCTCGAGGAGCCGACCGGGTTCACCCTTCCGACCTGCGCGGCCACCGCCGCCCTGGCCATCCTGTTCGCGGGCACGCTGATCCCGGTCGGTCGGTTCTCGCTCGCCCTGGCGGGTGCCACCCTGCTCGTGGTGTGCTTCCGGCTCGTCCTGTCCGTCCGCAGCCTGGAGGCGCTCAGCAACGAGCGCCACCGCCAGTCGGTCACCGACGAGCTCACCGGCCTGTGGAACCGGCGCTACCTCTTCCGCGTCCTCGACGCCTTCTTCGACGAGTACGGACGGCCCGGATGCCACGAGAGCCTGGCCTTCCTCTTCGTCGACCTCGACCGGTTCAAGGAGATCAACGACTCCTTCGGCCACCCGGCCGGTGACGAGCTCCTGCGCCAGCTGGGCGGACGGCTCGAGGGGTCGTTGCGCGAGGGCGACCTCCTGGTCCGCCTCGGCGGGGACGAGTTCGCCGTCGTGCTGGCGGGCGGCGACGCCGGGTACGCCGCCGTGGTCGCAGATCGGCTGACCGAGAGTCTGCGCGAACCCTTCGCCCTCGACTCGGTCCACGCCAGCATCGGGGCGAGCATCGGGATCGCCATCGCCCCGGACGACGCCTCCGACAGTGCCCGGCTCGTGTGGTGCGCCGACGTGGCGATGTACCGGGCCAAGCTGGGAGGGGTCCCCTACGCCGGCTTCGTCCACCGCCTGGACGAGGAGCACAACCAGATGCGGCTCATGGAGGAACTCCACCGGGCGATCGACGACGACCAGCTCGTGCTCCACTACCAGCCCCAGCTCGACCTCCGCACCCGCGAGGTGCTGGCCGTGGAGGCGTTGGTGCGGTGGCGGCACCCGCGGCTGGGGCTCGTCCCCCCCGACCAGTTCCTCCCGCTCGCTCAGGAGGCCGGGCTCATGCAGCGGATCACGGCATGGGTCCTCGACACCGCCGTGGCGCAGTGTGCGGCATGGCGGGCCACCGGACTCCCGTTCACGGTGGCCGTCAACGTGTCCCCGTCCAACCTGCTGGAGCCGGCGTTCGTGGACCGCGTCGCGGCCCTCCTCGAGGACCACGGCCTGTCGTCCGACGGACTCGTCCTCGAGATCACCGAGACCAGCGTGATCGCCGACTTCGACACGGCACGCTCCGTGATCGAACAGCTCCGCGACCTCGGGATCATCGTGTCCATCGACGACTTCGGCGCCGGGGTCACCTCACTCGCCTACTTGAGCGACCTGGCCGTACGCGAGCTCAAGCTGGACCGTTCGTTCATCGCCCGCATGACCGACGGGAGCGGGCACCGGGACCTCGACCTCGTGCGGTCGACCATCGAGCTCGGCCACTCCATGGGCCTGCGCATCGTGGCCGAGGGCATCGAGGACCCCGAGACCCTGGAGATGCTGGCCGACTTCGGCTGCGACATCGCCCAGGGGTACTGCATCAGCCGGCCCAAGCCCGCCGACGAGCTCGCGTTCCGGTCGGGCGCGCCGTCCGGAGCGATGGTCGAGTCCTGACCGGTTCGTGACGCGGCCCCGCGCCGGTGGCAGGATGCGTCACGCGCACCGCGGCGCCGACCAGCCGGAGGAACCCGCCATGAACCATGACCCGGATGTCGGAGCCGTGTCCCGCGGCGGCGGCCGTCCGCGGGCCGACGAAGGGGGCACCGGTGATCCTTGACCGGTTCGACCTCGACGGCCGGGTGGCCGTGGTCACCGGGGCGGGACTGGGCATCGGACGGGGCATCGCGCTGGGCCTGGCCGAGGCGGGTGCCGACGTGGTGGTGGCCGCCCGCACCGTGTCGGACCTCGACGAGGTGGCGGGACAGGTGCGCGACCGCGGGCGCACGGCCCTGGTGGTGCCGACCGACGTGTGCGACCAGGCGCAGTGTGCCCACCTCGTCGACCGGGCGGTGGAGGAGTTCGGGCGACTCGACGTGCTGGTGAACAACGCGGGTGGCGCCATGCCGCGGGCGGCCATGGACACCAGCGAGGGGTTCATGGCGCGCACGTTCGCCTTCAACGTGACCGCGCCCCTGACCCTCACCAAGCTGGCCGCCCGGCGCATGGTGGACACGGTCGGGTCGGGGTCGGTCGTCAACATCTCGTCGCGCTCGGCCACCATGACCCAGCCGATGTTCGTCGCCTATGGCGCGGCCAAGGCCGCGCTCGACCGTCTCACCAGAAACATCGCCTCCGAACTGGCGCCGCGGGTGCGGGTGAACGCCCTCGGGGTCGGTGGCGTGGCCACCCGGTCGCTCGAGATCGTGCTCACCGACGACGACCTGCGACAGCAGTTCCTCGACCGCACCCCCCTCGGACGCCCCGGAGAGCCCGAGGACATCGCCTGCGCCGTGCTGTTCCTGGCCTCCGACGCGTCGTCCTGGGTCACGGGCAAGGTGTTCGATATCGACGGTGGCACCGAGTCGCCGGCCATCGTGGTCCCGGCGCCACCGCTCGAGCCCACCGCGACGGACGAGAGCCGATGAGCGGTCCGGCGACGCCGGTGGCGGCCCGGTGAGTACCGCGGGCGCCCCGCCCCGGTACGTGTTCCGCGGAGGGGAGGCGTGGCGCGACCCGTGGACCGAGTACCGACGGCTGCGCGACGAGTCGCCCGCCCACCGCCAGTCCGACCGGCGGCACGGAGAATTCTGGGTGCTGTCCCGGTTCGCGGACGTGGCGGCGGCCGCCCGGGACACCGGCACCTTCTCCTCGGCACGGGGACTGACCCCGGACCCCGACTCGATGGCCATGTTCGCGGGTCGGGCCGCCCCCATCGTGATGATGGATCCGCCCGAGCACACCGCCATGCGCCGTCGGGTGAGCCGCCCGATGACGCCGCGGGCGGTGACCGCCATCGGTCCACCGGTTCGGGAATTCGTCGACGCCAGGCTCGACGAGGTCGCCGACCGGGGCGAGGCCGACATCGTGGAGGCGCTGTTCAAGCCGCTGCCCAGCTTCGTCGTGGCCCACTACCTGGGCGTGCCGCCCGAGGACCGGGGGCAGTTCGACCGTTGGACGGGTGCCATCGTGGCGGCGGCGGCGGAGGGCGACCTCACCGGGGCTCCCGGGGCCGCACTGGAGCTGTTCGACTACGCCAAGGGGCTCGTCGACCGTCGACGGGCCGTGCCCGGCGACGACCTGGTGTCCGATCTGGTGGGCGCCGGAGAGGACCAGGTGTCGACC
Source organism: uncultured Acidimicrobiales bacterium (assembly GCA_963814655.1). Taxonomy (GTDB): domain Bacteria; phylum Actinomycetota; class Acidimicrobiia; order Acidimicrobiales; family RAAP-2; genus Bog-756. Next base: position 523,669 of record CAWFDU010000003.1, read on the forward strand.
GAGTGGATCGTCGGCTTCGTCTTCACCCTGGTCACCGGGGGCAACGACACGGTGACCGGGTTGCTGGGCGGGGCCTGCGAGCTGCTCACCAGCTACCGGGACCAGCGCCGGCTCCTGCTCGACGACCCGCAGCGGATGGCAGCCGCCGTGGAGGAACTCCTGCGGCTGACCACCCCGGTGCAGAACCTCGCCCGCACGACCACCCGCGCCGTCGAGCTGCACGGGACGACGGTGCCGGCGGGGGCCAAGGTTCTGCTGCACTACGGAGCGGCCAACCGGGACGAGCGCGAGTTCGGGCCGGACGCGGGAGCGCTCGACGTCCGGCGCACGATCCGGCACTCGCTCGGGTTCGGACACGGAGCCCACCAGTGCCTCGGTGCGTCGGCCGCACGGCTCCAGGCCGGCATCGCCCTCGGGCGGCTGCTCGAGCGGTTCCCGGACTTCGCGGTGGACGCCGCCGCCGGCCGGTTCGCCCCCGGTGCCTACGTGCGCCGCTACGCGTCGTTGCCGTTCGCCACGGACGGGTGAGCTCCGGTCGGGCCGTCAACACCCGTGGCGAACATCCCGTCCGACGACCTTCCGCGGCGGGACCTCCCTGGGTAGGGTGACACGGCGGGTGCGGGACCGGCCCGGCGGACCGGAGGGAGAGCGATGGAGCTGGAACGAGGCAAGGTCGCGGTCGTCACCGGTGCGGCCGGTGGGATCGGACTGGCCCTGGCCGAGCGGTTCGCCCGCAGCGGGATGCACGTGGTCCTGGCCGACGTCGACGAGGCGGCGCTCGAACGGGCGGTGGCCACCGTCGCCACCCACGGGGTCGAGGCGTTGGGCGTACCGACGGACGTCAGCAGCGAGTCGGCCGTCCAGGCGCTGGCCGCCGCCGCCCTGGAACGCTTCGGGGCCGCCCACGTCGTGTGCAACAACGCCGGGGTCGCCACCCTGGCCGATCCGTGGACGGGTCCGCTGTCGTCGTGGGAGTGGGTCATGGGCGTCAACCTGTGGGGCGTGATCCACGGGGTGCGGGCCTTCCTGCCCGTCCTGGTGGACCAGGGCGAAGGCCACATCGTCAACACCGCCTCCATCGCCGGGCTGTTCCCGGGGCTCGCGCCGTCCTACGACGCCACCAAGCACGCCGTGGTGGCGCTCACCGAGGACCTCTACGTCACCCTTACCTCCGCCGGCCTGCCCGTGGGGGTCAGCGTGCTGTGCCCCGGGTGGGTCCGCACCGGGATCATGGATGCGGACCGCAATTGGCCCGACCACCTGGGTGAACGCCCGCCGGACGCGTTCGGTGCCGACGTGCTGGGCGGCCACGTGCGCCGGGCCGTGGACGAGGGCACCACACCGGCGACGGTCGCCGACCTGGTCGCCGACAGCATCACCGACGACCGGTTCTGGGTCTTCCCGCATCCGGCGTTCGTGGAGGTGGCCGAGCGCCGCTGGGCCACCATCGCCGAGGGCCAGAACCCCGCGCTGTTGAACGACGTGCCCGGCCTTCCGCCGGCCGCCCAGCTGCTCGCCGAGCTGGCCGACTTCGCCGAGGCACCGCCCACCGACTGAGTGCACCGGTCGTGCCGTCCACCGGTGGTGGTGCCGCAACGGTCGGCCGGACCGCACCCAGGACGGGGTGGCCGGATCGATGCGCCGGATCATGGACACCGTCGTCGCGGCGCGACCGGCGCTCCTCACCCGTCAGGCTGCGCCCCGCTAGGGTCGGAGCGCGAACGGTCGCGCGGGGGAAGGGGGACGGCGGTGTCGACGGCACATCGGTGGAGGGCTGCGGCCGCAGGCGCGGTCGTCGTGGCGGCGGTCCTGTCCACGGGGTGCGGCGCGAGCGTCACCGACTTCCACACCGCCATCAAAGCGGTGGCCACCGGATCGGTCTCGTGCGGCACGGTGACCGGTCGCCTCGCCTTCGAACCTCCGCTGACGGCGACGGGAACGGGTCCCGAGAGGGCGACCGTCACCCTGCGGGCATCCGACTGCACCACCACCGGGTCGAGCGCGTCGACCGTCGGGAGCGGCTCGGCCGACGTCACCCTGACCAGTCCCACCTCCACGTGCAGCGGCGTCCTGACGCTGCGCTCGGTGGCGCTCACCATCCACTGGACCCCGGCGACGATCCGGCCGAGCACCGTGAGCTTCTCTGGCTACAGCATCACCTCGACCCCGTCGGGCAGCGGCGGATTCGCCTTCCCCGACCCGGGGGGACGGTCGTCGGTGACCGGATCGTTCGCCGGGATGAACCGGGGGGCGGGCTCGACCGCGGCGATCTACTTCCAGCCGTCGGCCGCCCAGCTCCAGGCCGTGTGCCGCTCGAGCGGGCTGGCCGCGCTCCCGGTGACCTCGGGCACCATCGCCCTGACCTGAGGCGGGATCACGTCAGCGTGAAGCCCCGGTAGCCGTCGGCTACCACCTCGGCGCACTGCTCCACGTAGGGTGGGAACCCGATCAGGGGCAGGAAGACGCGGGGCTTGCCCGGCACGTTCGCACCCAGGTACCACGAGTTGCACGTGGGGAAGAGCGTGAACGACGCCACCTCGCCGACGTACCGCACCCAGGCCGTCTGCGCGTCGACCTCGGCCTCGATGGTCGACAGCCCGCGCTCGCGCAGGTGGGCCATGCACGCGGCGATCCACTCCACGTGGTGCTCGATCGACACCACCATGTTGGAGAGGACCGACGGGCTCCCGGGCCCGTTCACCAGGAACAGGTTCGGGAACCCGGCCGTGCCGAGTCCGAGGTAGGTGTGGGGTCCGGCCGCCCAGGCCTCGGCCAGTGGCAGCCCACCCCGTCCCCGCACATCGATCCGGAGCACCGAGCCCGTCATGGCGTCGAACCCGGTGGCGCACACCAGGACGTCGAGGTCGACGTGACGCTTCCCCATCCGTACCCCCGAGGGTGTGACCTCGTCGATCGGCGTCGCCGTCACGTCCACCAGCTCCACGTTGTCCCGGTTGAACGTGCGGTAGTACCCGGTGTCGACGCACAGCCGTCTGCACCCGAGCACGGTGTCGGGCATCAGGCGCTCGGCCACCTCGGGGTCCTCCACGATGCCGGCGATCTTCTCGCGCACGAAGTCGGCCGCGGTGGCGTTGGCGGCGCGGTCGACGAGGAGGTCGGAGAACGAGCCCAGGAAGCTCAGGCCACCCAGCTGCCACCGCTCCTCGTAGACGGCCCGGCGCTCGGCGGGGCCCACCGCCAGCGCCGGGAGGTCGTTGGTCGGCTGACGCGACCCGAAGCCGAGGGGCATGCGGCTGTTGGCCTCCCGGAAGGCCGGGTAGTCCGCCTTGACCGCCGTCACCTCCTCGTCGGTCAGGGGACGGTTGACCGCCGGCACGGTGTACGCGGCGGTCCGCTGGAAGACGGTGAGGCGGCCGGCCCGGGCGGCGATCTCGGGGATGGCCTGGATCCCCGAGGAACCGGTGCCGATCACACCGACGCGGAGCCCGTCGAGATCGACCGGCCCACGGGGCCACCGACCGGTGTGGAGCAGGGTCCCGGCGAAGGTGTCGAGGCCGGGCAGGTCGGGAAGGTTGGTCGACGAGAGCGGGCCGGTGGCCAGGACCACGAACCGGGCCGACCGCTCGACACCGTCGTCGGTGGTCACCGTCCATCGAGCGTCGACCTCGTCGAGGACGGCGGCTTCCACCCGGGTGCCGAGGACGATGTCGCCGCGCAGATCGAAGCGATCGGCCACGTGCTCGAGGTAGGCGAGGATCTCGGGCTGGGTGGCGTACCGCTCCGACCAGGTCCACTCCTGCTGGAGGGCAGCGTCGAACTGGTACGAGTACTCGACGCTCTCCACGTCGCAGCGGGCCCCCGGATACCGGTTCCAGTACCAGGTGCCGCCGACGCCGTCCCCGGCCTCGACGACCAGGCCGCGGAACCCTGCGGTGCGGGTGCGGTGGAGCATGTAGAGCCCGGCGAACCCGGCGCCGACGATCACCACGTCGTACTCCTCCGGATCGGTCATCGGTACTCCTCCGGCGCCACGACGCCCGCCCGCGCCGGACGGGGCCAGCGACCCGCGACCCGCAGGTGCCGCCCCTCGGCCGCCCACCCGGTCAGTTGACGGTGCGATGGTGCCCTTCCCAGTACGGTGCCCGCAGCTCGCGCTTGAGCACCTTCATGGCCCCCGACAGGGGTAGCGATCCGTCCCGGAATTCGAAGCTCTTCGGCACCTTGTAGCCGGCGATCCACCCGCGGGCGTGGGCGGTCAGCTCGTCCTCGGTGACCTCGTGGCCGTCGCGGAGGACGATGACGGCGTGCACGGCCTCGCCCCACTGCTCGTGGGGGATGCCGATCACCGCCACCTGCTGCACGGCGGGGTGGTCGGCCAGTGCGTTCTCCACCTCGGACGAGTAGACGTTCTCACCGCCGGTGACGATCATGTCCTTGACCCGGTCGACCAGGTACAGGTAGCCGTCCTCGTCCAGGTAGCCGGCGTCGCCGGTGTGGTACCACCCGTCCCGGAACGCGTCCGCGGTCGCCTCGGGCTGCTTCCAGTACCCGATCATGAAGTTGCCACCGCGCGCACACACCTCACCCGTCTCGCCGGCGGGCAGCCGACGTCCCAGGGCGTCCTGGATGCTCAGCTCCACCCCCATCAGGGGGTAGCCGGCGGACCGCAGGTACGTCCCGCCCTTCCGGTGCTCCTCGGGACCGAGGACGGTGACGACCGAGCCCGACTCGGTCATGCCGTACCCCTGCCAGATGTTGGTCTCGGGATACAGCTCGAGCAGGGTGGCCAGGAGGGCCTCGGGCATGGGCGAGGCGCCGTAGACCAGGTCGCGCAGACCGGCCAGCCGTTCGGGTCGGAAATCGGGGTGGGCCATGGTCAGTCCGATCATGGTCGGCACCATGGTGGTGATGGTCGGCCGGTAGCGCTCGACCGCGTCCATGACCGCCCCGGGCTCGAACAGGGGCAGGATCACCGTGTGGCCGCCGAGCGCCGGCCCGCCCACGGCGGCGTACACCGAGGCGGCGTGGAACATCGGCGTCTGGAGCAGGTTGACCGAGTCGCGCCGACGCTGGATCGCCACGGTGATGTGGTACACGTTCAACAGCTCGGCCCGCTGATCGAGGAGCACGCCCTTCGGCATGCCCGTGGTACCGCCGGTGTACATGAGGATGACCGGGTCGGACTCCTCCCCCTCGTCGGGCAGCACCGGGTCGGACGCCAGCAGTCGGTCGAAGGTGGTGGTGTGGGGGACGTCGCCGTCGCCGATGAGCACGACGTGGTCGATGCCCGCCTCCTCGGCCACGGTCTCGATCACCGGGGCGAAGACCTGGTCGACGAAGCAGACGGCCGAATCGGAGTCGCGGAGTACGTGGACCAGCTCACGGGGTGCGAAGCGCAGGTTCAGCGGATTGATCACCCCACCGCCCAGGAAGGCGGCGTGGTACAGGGCGAGGTACTCGGGCGAGTTGAGTGCCATGACGGCGAACCGGTCGGTGCGCCCGATCCCCAGGCCCTGCATGCCGGCGATCAGGCGCTCCACCCGGTCGAGGTGCTCGGCGTAGGTGAAGGTGACGCCCGTCGTCGCTTCCGTGACCACCGGGCGCTCGGCGTTGCGCTCGACGGACGGGAGCAGGAGTCGGTGGTAGACGAGTTCCTTCATCGCCTCATGGTAGGACTGCGGATCCGCAGCCATCCGGGCTGACGGGGGGTTTGTCGCAACAGCTGGCGACGGCGGCGGCGGGGTGGGCGGCGGGGTGGCGGCGCCACCGGACGACCTCGGGCCGGACTGCGGGCCATACTCTCCTCCCATGACCGCGTCACCGACCGATCCGGAGCGGACCGTTGGACTGACCACCACCGACTCGCGGTCCCCGGCCGCCCCGCCGCCGTACCGTGCCGGGGCGCCCAACGTCGTGGTGGTGGTGCTCGACGACACCGGGTTCGGACAGCTCGGCTGCTACGGCTCGGACATCGCCACCCCGGCCATCGACCGGCTGGCCGCCCGTGGCATCCGGCTCACCAATTTCCACACCACCGCCATCTGCTCGCCCACCCGGGCGTGCCTGCTCACCGGCCGCAACCACCACCGGGTGGGGGTGGGGATGCTGCCGGACCTGCCCATGAACTTCCCCGGCTACGAGGGCCGGATCGCCGACGAGGCCGGCACGATGGCCCAGATCCTGCGGGCGGACGGCTACGCCACGTTCTGCGTGGGCAAGTGGCACCTCACCCCGCGTGACCAGCGGTCGCCGTCGGGGCCCTTCCACAACTGGCCGCTGGCCAAGGGCTTCGAGCACTACTACGGGTTCCTGGGCGGGGACGCCAACCACTGGGCGCCCGAACTCGTCCGCGACAACACGTACGTGGACCCTCCCCGGACACCGGACGAGGGCTACCACCTCTCCGAGGACCTGGCCGACGAGGCCGTCGCCCGGCTCCGCGAGCTCAGGCGCAACCAGCCCGACCGCCCGTTCCTGCTGTGGCTGGCGTTGGGGGCCACCCACGCCCCGCACCACGTTGCCCCGGAGTGGAGCGACCCGTACCGCGGCCGATTCGACGGCGGGTGGGACGAGTGGCGGCGCCACACGCTCGAGCGCCAGGTCCGCCTGGGCATCGTGCCCGGGGGGACCGAGCTTCCGGACCCGTCCCCCCACGTACCGGAGTGGGACGGCCTCCCCGCCGGTCACCGGCGCCTCTACGCCCGGATGATGGAGCTGTTCGCGGGGTTCCTCACCCACGCCGACGCGCAGATCGGCCGGGTGCTCGACGCCCTGGAGGAGGCGGGCGAGGCCGACGACACCATCGTGGTGCTGGTGTCCGACAACGGCGCCTCCGGCGAGGCCGGCCCCCACGGCTCGGTCAGCGAATTCCGCTTCGCCCAGGGTCGCGACGAGGACGTCGACCTGAACCTGGCCCGGATCGACGAGCTGGGCGGCCACAAGGCCTACAACCACTACCCGTGGGGGTGGGCTGAGGCCGGCAACACGCCGGTCCGGCGGTTCAAGCGGTACACCTTCGAGGGCGGGGTGCGCGATCCGTGCATCATCTCGTGGCCGGCCGGACTGACGGACGCCGGGGCCGTCCGGGACCAGTACTGCCACGCCGTCGACGTGCTCCCGACGGTCCTCGACGCCGTGGGGCTCGCCGCACCGGACGTGCTCGGCGGCATCGCGCAGATGAGCCTGGACGGGGTGTCGCTGCGCCCGATGCTCGACGGAGCGGACGCGCCCGATGCCCCGGAGCCTCCAGTACTTCGAGTGCTGGGGCAGCCGGGCACTCTACGAGGACGGGTGGAAGGTGGTCACCGACCACGTGAACCAGCTCACCCACGCCGACCGCGAGCTGATCGCCGGAAGCAGCAATTTCGACGACGACCACTGGCACCTCTTCGACACCCGTACCGACCTGGCCGAGAACCACGACGTGGGCGACGAGCACCCCGACCTCCGGGACCGGCTCGTGGCCCGGTGGTACGAGGAGGCCGAGCGCAACGGCGTGCTCCCTCTGAGCGACGGGGTCCTCGACCGGCTCGCCCACTTCTTCGTGCCGTGGCCGACCGGCGCCCAACGGGTCGCCCTCCTTCCCGGTGAGCGGGTGTTCGAGGACAACGTGCCCGTGCTGTCGAACGGGTTCACGGTGACCGCCCGCCTCCACGCTCCGCTCGGTGCCGACGCGTGCGGCGTCCTGGCCGAGCAGGGCGACCACAACGGCGGGTGGGTCTGGTTCGCGGACGACGGCGGCCTGACGTTCGCCTGCAGCTTCGTGAGCGAGTACGTGACCCGGATGACGGCGCCGACGCCGGTCGGCGCCACCGAGCTGCAGCTGGTCGGTCGTCGGGTGGACGGCGGCATGGACGTGGCCTGCGTGGCGGACGGCACCCCCGTCGGCGCCGTACGACTCCCGCACGAGTGGCCGGGGTTGTGGACTCCCAATTCGGCGGCGTCGCTGCTGGCGGGATGCGGCCGACCGTTGCCCGTCTGCGACGGCTACGACCCGACGGTCCCCTTCAGCGGTGGCCTGGAGCTCCTGGTGGTCGAGGCCGACCGGGGGGCCGCGTACGCCGACCTCGCCCGTCAGGTCGAGACGGCGTTCCGGAGCCAGTGAAGGCGACCGGACCGGGGGACCACGGCCGGGGCGACCCGGCGACGACGATCGGGGAGGCACCATGACCACGGCCACGGACGGCGCGGACGGCACCGGGGACGACGGACGGGTGCTCGACCCGGCCCGGGTGGCCGACCACCTCGCCATCCAGGACCTCGCCACCTCCTACGCCCACGCGGTGGACGACCGGGACTGGGTGCGGTGGGAGGGGCTCTTCGTGCCCGGCGGCCTCGTGGACTACACGTCGGCCGGCGGCATCGCCGGCACACCGGCGGAGGTGGCGGCGTGGATGCCGTCGGCCATGTCCGCGTTCGCCTTCTGCCTCCACACCACCTCGACCCATGAGGTCCGGTTCACCGGGCCGGACTCGGCGCTCGGGCGGGTGCACGTGTTCAACCGCAACGGCGTGGAGTGGGACGGCGCGCCCGAGTTCTTCGATGTGGGTGCCGTCTACGAGGACGTCTACGCCCGGGTGGGCGACGGGTGGCGCATCGCCCGCCGGATCGAGCACACCACCTACATGGACGGCGGAGGATTCGCCCGCATGATCAGGGACACGGTCAGGGCTGCGGCCACCACCGACCACCCGGCACCGTTCGGCTGATCGCCACGGGCCCCGACGCAGGTCCGGCCGGGGACGCCGGACGGGGTACGGTGGTCCATGGGTCCCCGCCGCCGGTACAGCGGTCCGGGGCCCCGGGTCGGCGGAACGGCCTGAGTGTGCTTCTCCCCCGAGGGAGACCTGGCGTCCGGTGTCGTGATCGTCGCCATCGGCGTGGACGCCTGCCGTCACCTCGGGGACAAGGAGGAGTACGTCTTCGTGGCCGCGCTTCCGCTCCTGCTGGGACTCCACCAGGTCGTGGAGGCGTTCGTCTGGTGGGGCCTGCGTGGCGTGGTCCCCGCCGAGGTGGGGCAGGTGGCCATGTGGGTCTACCTGCTGTTCGCCCTCGTGGCCCTGCCGGTGATCGGCCCGCTCCTGGTGCTCGGCATCGAACCTACGACGTCCCGGCGGCGGCGGATCGTGCCCTTCGTCGTGCTGGGCGTCGTGGTCGGCGGCTGGCTCCTGGCCACCATGCTCCGCACCCACCCCACCGCCCGTCAGGGCGCGTACCACCTCGCCTACGACCTCGGCATCCACCACGGGATCCTCGTGACCGGGCTCTACCTGGTGGCCACCTGCGGCGCCATGCTGGCCTCGGGTTTCCGCCACGTCTTCTGGTTCGGCGTGTCGAACCTGGTGGTCGTCGCCGTCCTGGCCCGGCTCAGCGCTGACGGATTCACCTCGCTCTGGTGCCTCTACGCGGCCCTGGCCAGCGGGGCCATCGCTCTCTACCTCCGCGTCGGCGACCGCCCGCACCCCGCCACGACGGGCCTGGTCGACGGCTCGCCCGCCTGACCGGCCCGCCGCCCGTCGGCGGAGGGCCGGCGGCGGTTCCGGACGCACCGGTCGCGCGACGCTGGCAGAATCGTGGCGTCGTCGCCGCACCCGCCGTGGGTGCGGCGTTGCGTCCACCACCAAGGAGCGCCTCATCATGCCCGGAGTGCACATCGTCACGGACAGCTCGTCGGATCTGACGGCGGACGACCTGGGTGACCTCGACGTCGCGGTCGTCCCGCTGACCGTCCGGTTCGGAGCCGAGGAATTCACCGACGGGCTCGACCTGACCGTCGCCGACTTCTACCGCCGGATGGCCGACGCCGACGACCTGCCGCAGACCGCCTGCCCACCGCCGGGCGCGTTCGAACAGGCGTTCCGCCAGGCCGGCGAGGCCGGGGCCGATGCCGTGGTGTGCCTGAACATCTCCGGCGACCTGTCGAACACGCTCCAGTCGGCCCGGACGGCGTCGGACGCGTTGGACGGGGCGATGCCGGTGCACGTCGTCGACAGTCGGTCGGTGTCCAGCGGCCTCGGCACCATGGTGCTGGAGGCGGCGCGTGCGGCTCGGTCGGCGGCCGACGTCGACACCGTCCTGGCCAAGGTGCGCTCGCTCATCCCGAAGACCCACGTCATCGCCGCCCTCAACACCCTCGAGAACCTGAAGAAGGGCGGCCGCATCGGAGGGGCGAGGGCGATGCTCGGCTCGATGCTGTCGGTCAAGCCGGTGATCGACATCACCGGGGGCGCGGTCCGCGAGTCGGGCAAGCCCAGGACGCGCCGCAAGGCCATGCACCTCCTGTACGAGCGGATGCTCGAGGCCGGGTCGATCGACCACATCGCCGTGATGCACGGCGGCGCGCCCGACATCGGGGAGTTCCTCGACCTGATCTCGTCGAAGTTCCCCCGCGAGACGATCCGCCTCGGCCAGCTCGGCGCGATCATCGGCACCCACGGCGGCGCCGAGATCATCGGCGTCAGCTGGGTGGCCGGGGCCTGAGCCCGCCTCAGGCCACCGCCCGCCGGAACACCCCGGTCGCCCAGGTCAGCACGACCGCGCAGGGGGGGCCAGGACGGCGAACGCCTCCCACACCGCCGGGCTCGAGTACTCCCCCGCCGACAGGGCCCGCGCCCCCTCGACCGCGTAGTACGGCGGGTTGAGGTGGGCGGGCACCTTCATCCACGCCGGTCCCAGGGAGATGGGCAGCAGCACGCCGGCCAGGAGGAGCACGGGCAGGTTGAGGCCGTTGATGACGGCGGCGAAGCTGCTGATGTCCCTGGTGACGAGCGCGGTGGCGACCGAGAACGCCGACATGGTGACCATGAGCAGCGCCAGCAGCACGACCAGGACACCGAGTCCGCGCCAGTGGAGGGTGAACCCGAGCCCGTGGCGGCGGCCACGACCACGGCGTCGAACACGAACATCGTCACCACGCCCGACAGGATCGGGCCCATCAGGATGGCGGACCGGCTCGCCGGCGTGACCCGGAAGCGCTCGATGACCCCGGACTGCAGCTCGAAGATCGTACCGAAGCCACCGGACATGCCGCTGGCGAACGCCAGCAGGGCAAGGATGCCGGGGAGGAACTGGTCGTCCAGCGTCGGCTCGGAGAGGTGCACGGACCGCACACCGATGCCCTCCCCGTCGAGGGTCCGGAGCACGGCGGGGAGGTCGGTACTGCCGTCCTCCACGTAGAGCCGGATCTGGGCGCCGGACGACGAGATCTCCCGGACCTAGGGTTGGTCGGAGAGCAGTGCGAGGCCCCGCGACGCCACGTCGACCTCGTCGCGCAGGGTGACGACCACTGAATCACCGGCCACCCGGTGCTTCAGGTCCCTGGGCGTACCCTCGACGACCACGCGACCGTGGTCGACGATCACCAGGCGGTCGCAGAGCACGTCCGCCCCCTCGAGGTAGTGGGTGGTGAGGACGATCGTCGTGCCCCGGTCGCGCAGGCGACGCAGGTGGTCCCACAGGTTGGCGCGGTTCTGGGGGCCGAGCCCCGTGGTCGGCTCGTCGAGGAACAGCACCATCGGACGGTGCACGATGCCCAGGGCGATGTCGAGGCGGCGGCGCTGGCCTCCCGAGAAGGTCGTCACCCGCCGGTCGGCGAACGCCGTCAGGTCGAGGATCTCGGCGAGCTCGTCCACCCGGGGCCCCATCTCGGCGGCGGACGCCCGCAGAGCCGTCCCTGCAGCACGAGGTTCTCCCTGCCGGTGGCGAGTTCGTCGGCGCCGCCCAGCTGGCTGACGTAGCCGATCGACTCCCGAACCTGCCGGGGACGTCGGGCGACGTCGAACCCGGCGACCTCGCCGTGCCGGACCCGATCGGCAGGAGTGTCGTCAGCATCCGCATCGTGGTGGTCTTGCCGGCGCCGTTGGGGCCGAGCAGGCCGAAGATCTTTCCCGCCCCGACCTCCAGGCTGATCCCGCGCACGGCCTCGACCGGTCCGGATCGGGAGGGGAAGGTCTTGGCCAGTCCGTCGGTGGAGATGGCGGCACCGCTGGTGGGGGTCATGGGCCCTCCTCGGGGTGGGGTCGTGCGGGGATGGTCGACGGGAGGGAGCGCGGGGGCGGCTCGACCACCTCGGAGCCGCTCCGGTGGACCGAGGCCCACCAGTCGACGCCCCCGAGCACACCGGACTCGATGTCCTCGGCCAATCGCACCGTGAAGTCGAGCTCCGTCTCGAGCAGGGCGGAGCGGAACCGGCCCTCGACGGAGAACAGCGCGGGGAGTCCGACCTCGGCTGCCTGTGCATCCGACGCCCGACACCTTGCGATCTCGATCTCGAGGCGTCGGGTCCGCTCGCGCAGCAGGTCCACCACGTCGGCCGGGGGAAGTGCGGGCAGGAAGGAGAGGGCGGCCTCGAACGACGGGTACTCCTTGACCGGGGTGGCGATGAGGTCGGTGAGCCAGTCGTGCGTCTCGACACGTCCGGCGTCGGTGAGCTCGTACACGGTCCGCTCGGGCAGGCGACCCTCGCGGGCGGTCTCCACGGGCGCGATCATCCCGCGCTTCTCGAGCGCGGCCACCACCGCGTACAGCGATCCGTAGTTGAGGCGGACGCTCTCGTGCTTGTTGCGTTGGCGGAGCGTGGTCGCCACCTCGTAGGGGTGCATCGGGCGCTCGTACAGCGAGATCAGGACGGCCAGGGCCAGCGGGTTCGATCGGTTGCGTGGGCCCATCCATTGCTCCTCGCCGGGTACTCTACTCAGAGTAACCTAGTCCGGACCCGAGAGCCGTCAAGGGGTGGACCCTCCCCTGGATCCCCTGGCCCGGCTCCGGGGGCGCCGAACGTTCCCGCGGGAGGGTGGCAGACTGCCGGCATGGGCCCGACGACCGACCCGCCGGACGGAGGTCCGGTGCCGACGGGTCGCGGACGGGCGTCACGGTTCGAGGAGCTGTCGGACGCCGCCACCGCACTCGAGCGGGACGACCCCGAGCGGGTGGCGCAGGCCACGGCCGGGTGCCGGGACGGCGCCCACCAGGACCACCTCGGGGGCGTGCCGCGCGGCAAGGCGACGGTGCAGCGGCTGCGCGACCTGACCCACGAGGAGCCGGCGCTGGGGATCGCCGTCGGCCGGTCCCTCGGACTCGGGCACATCGTGGAGGACCTCCTGGCCGGCACGTCGGTCGACGGCGTGACGGGCCTGGGGGAGCACGGGGAGATCCTCCCCCCAGCCGGTCCGACAGGCGCCGGCGCCGGGGGGCGGTCCTGCTGGGACTCGGCGCCGTGGTGGTGCTGCTGGGGGCCACCGCGGCCGACTCCCTGGCGCTCTACGCCGTCATCACCTGGACGCTGGCGTCGTTCGTCCTGATCTTCGTCGGCCTGCGGGACCTCCTCCACCGCACCTGAACGGGGCGGGCCGACCGGCCGCGCGTCGGCTCCGGTGATCCCGGCCGTAGGGAACCGACGGGCGAGGTCCGCCGTGATGTGCGATCGTGGCGCCCGGACCACGTCGCCCGGCCCGTTCGGCGATGTCGGACCGGGCGGACGACGGTCGCGGGCGGCGCGGGACGATCGGAGGGCGGATGCGGGACGTCGGGCACCGGGAGGACACCCACCGTCGGCACCGGTTGGTGCCCGCGGTGGGCTGCATGACGGTCGCGCTGGCCGGGGCGTCGTTCACCGCGGCCCCGGTCCCGGTCGGAGCCGCGTCGAACCCGTCCCCGGGCGGCTCACGAGGCGGCGTGCCGGTGTCGACCGATCGGAGGGAGCGGCTGCCGGCGGCGTCCGGTGACGTCCCGTCCGTCACCGGTGTGGCCCCGACGTCGGGCCCGATGTCCGGAGGCACGCTGGTCACCATCTCCGGAACCGGGTTGGGCGCGGCCACCACGGTGTTGTTCGGCTCCGTCGCCGCCAGGGCGGTGACCGTCGTCTCCGACACCCGGGCCACGGCGACGTCTCCCGCCGAACCCCAGGGGGTGGTCAACATCCGGGTGAAGACCCCGGGTGGCACGAGTCCGTCGACCGCGGCCGACCGGTTCCGGATCCGGCCGCCGGTCCCCACGGTGACCGGCGTGACACCCGCCTGGGGACCGGCATCGGGCGGCACAGCGGTCACCATCACCGGGACGAACCTGACCGGGGCCACGAGCGTGCTGTTCGGTGGAGCGGCGGCGACGTTCGCGGTGGACTCGAGCACGATGGTCACCGCCGTGTCTCCCGTGGAGGGGGTCGGTCCTCAGAACGTGCGCGTCGTGACGCCGGGCGGTGCGAGCCCCGAGGGAGGTGCGGACCCGTTCCTGGTGCAGCCGGTCGGCTACCCGTTCTGCGGCACCAGGACGGGTCGCCCGACGACGACCAAGCTCCTGGTGGTCTACGAGGAGAACCACGGCGCCGCGTCCATCTACGGGTCGGCGGCGGCGCCGACCATCAACGCCTACGCCGATGACTGCGGTCGGGCCCTGGACTACCGGGCGCTCACCCACCCCAGCCTGCCCAACTATCTGGCGTCGACGTCGGGCGACAGCTACGCCTCGGCCCCGTGGAACACCGACTGCGATCCCGTGGGTTCGTGCCTCACCCCGAACGAGAACATCTTCCACCAGGTCGGGCCGTCCGGCTGGAAGGCCTATGCGGAGTCGATGTCGGGCGACTGCGCCACGACCGGGACCGAGTACGCAGCGCGGCACAATCCGGCCGAGTACTACACCGATGTCGCCGCGCAGTGCGCGACGAACGACGTGCCGATGGGCACGCCCACTTCGGGCACCCTGGCGTCGGACCTCGCGGCCGGGACGCTGCCGACGTTCGGTACCGTCACTCCGAACCTCGACGACGACATGCACGACGGGACCGTCGCCCGGGCAGATGCCTGGTTGGCCGGTTGGCTGCCGGTGATCACCGCGGGCCCCGACTACCAGACCGGCGACCTGGCCGTCGTCATCGTGTGGGACGAGGGATCGGGGAGCGGCAACCTCCCGAGCACCGTGCCGATGATCGCCATCTCGCCGTACGTCACCCCGGGCACCTCGTCGACGTCGGCGTTCACGCATGCGAGCCTGCTGAAGGCTGCCGAGGACATCGCCGGGGTGGGTGAGCTCCCCGGTGCCGCGTCCGCCGGCGACCTGCGGGCCGCCTTCGGCTTCTGACCCGCACGGTCGGACCCGGTCAGCGACGCCCCGGGCCGGCGGCTCAGTCGTCGTCGGCCCATCCCAGCTCGTCCGCCAGGACGAGGAGGACCCTGTTCGGCAGCCGCTCGCCACGCTCGAGGAGCTTGAGGCAGCCCTGGACGTAGGCCTTGCGGGCCTCCTCCAGCCCCCGGCTCCGCACCAGGGCCGGTGCCGGTGGGCGGATGCCGATGATCTCGGCCATGGCGGCCGGGCCGTCGTCGGTGCCGGCGCCGGGCTCGTCGAGCACCGATTCCACCGTGCGCTGCATCAGCCGGCTGGGGGGCGAGCCCTGCTCCCACCGCGCCACCGACTGCTGGGTCACCCCGAGCTGGTCGGCCAGCTCCCGCTGGGTGATCCCGCGACGGTGCCGGTACGAACGGATGCGCTCGGCGAGCCCGTCCGGGGGTTCCGGTGTGTACTCGTGTGTATCCACCAATTGTCAACGGTACCGCCGCAGGTGTGTCGCTGACAAGGGGCACGTCGACCACGGCACGGATGGCGTGTCGAACTACACGACTGTCGTTCACACGCGGCGGATACGTGTGCGGCAGCGTGCGGCGACTGCCCCTTGCCTCGATGTCGGGTCGGCGCGATCCTGAGACCGAGGGGCACGGTTCGAAGGATCGGTGAGCCATGCGAGCGGAGGTGGGGGACGTCCTGGTCGGCCCCGGCATCGGGGTCGGGTACGGCGAGCTCCTCGGGGTCGTCACCGAGGTGCACGGCGCGGACGGCGGACCGCCCTACCTGGTGCGGATGTTCGAGGACGAGCGGGAGCGGCTGCTCTGGCCCGATCCGGCGAGGTACTGGTTCCGGTGCCACCGGACCGGCAGCGCTTCGAGGCCCACCGACCTCACCGTGTGAGGGCGCGGACGACCCGGGATCAGTGGCGGTCGTCCTGGAAGGTGGCTTCCTGGGAACGGACGTCCTGGACCAGGTTTCCGGCGGCGAGGTTGACGTCGTCGAGGTGGTAGCCCCAGCGGGCGCCGAGCGACTCCGAGACCGTCGGGCGCGGTCCGACGGGCGACAGGGTGTCGACCTCGAGCCAGCTGGCCCCGTCCCCCGTCCGGCAGGTCGCCGCGTACAGGCCCGGGTAGGTCACAAACGGAGTGGCGACCGGCGGTGGCGGCACCGCCTGGGTGGCCGTCGGGAACAGCGGATCGAGCGCCCCGGTGCCGCCACCCAGCGCCGCGGGGTCGACGCAGGCGACCTGGAGCCCGGCGGTGGCCGTCTGGCCGGACTGCAGGCTCACGCCCGTGCCCGGGCGACCGAACAGACTGTCGGCCGGGGGCTGGCGGGGGAAGGTGGAGTACGCGATGACGCAGCCGACCTGGCCCGTGGCCGTGCACAGGGGAAGGTGCCGGAAGGTGGAGCCGACGACCGCTCCCACGGGCACGGTCACGTTGCCCCCGGCGAGGATCGCCGTCACCATCCGGGCCCGCAACGCCGGGTCGCCGTCGACCTGGGACTCCAGCAGCCGGATCAGCACGGCCGCCCCCTGGGAGTGTCCGAGGAAGATCACCGGCCGACCGTCGTTGAACTCGGCAAGGTAGGCACTCCACCCGGCCAGCAGGCTGCGGTAGGCGACGGCGTCCGCCTCCGGGTCGGATCCGAGCCCGCGGGCGAGCGAGTCGAGGGTGCGCTGCCGGTACATGGGCGCGAACACCCGGCACACCTGCGAGAACGGTCGCGCCTGCGCCGCCGCCGCGGCGCGCTCGGCGGGCTGGACCGCCAGGTCGGCGTTGTCGGCTCGCTCGGTGCTGACCGTCGGGTAGACGTAGAAGCAGTCGAACGGCGGGTCGGCCGGGACGACAGGGTCCCGGGCCGTCCGCGGGCCGGACGCGGGCACCGAGGTGGTGGCGAGGTCGCCGTCGCAGGGATCGGACGTCGCCCCTGGCCGGCACAGCCAGACCACCCCGGATCGCCCGGCCGCCACCGTCGCTCCCGGACCGGTCCCCGTCGTGGTGGACGCGGTGGTGGACGATCCGCAGCCGGCCGCCACGAGGCCGCACAGGATCACGATCCCCCCGCGGACGGCGGTCTGCACCCGCACGGCTCCTCCTTCCGGTCGACCCCCCACGTTCGCGCCCCGACACCGTTCATGCAACCTGGTTGCCTATCGGTAGCCTGGGGGCATGGACGGGACCCGACGCGACCTGCCGCTCTTCGGCGACCAGCTGGCCCACGCCCGGCTGGCCTGGGTCCGCCGCGTGCGCCACGAGCTGGCGGGTCGCGGCTTCGACGACTTCCGCCGGTCCGACACCGGCGTGGTCCGGACGTTGCTCGAGCGCCCGCGTCCGGTCGGCGAGCTGGCCACCACCCTCACCGTCTCCCGGCAGGCGGCCCGAAAGTTCGTGTCGGGTCTCGAGGCACGCGGCCTCGTCGCGACCCGCCCGGACGGGAGGGACCGGCGGCGCCTCCTGGTCACCCTGACGCCGGACGGACGGCGCTTCGCCCGGGCCGTGGTGGACACCGTCCGCCTCCTGGACGACGAGGTCCGGGACCGGTGCGATCCCGACGACCTGGCCGCCGCCCGGGCCGTACTCCGGGCGGTCACCGAATTGGCGGGCGCGGAGGCCCGACCCTGACCCCCGCGGTGGCGGTCGGGCACCACCTGCTACCCCGTGACCCGGCGGCCGTTCGACGGATCGCTCCAGGCGAGGTCCATGGCATCGGGTCGGTCCACCTGGAGGATCGCCACCGGTGTCCCCGACGGCGTGCGCAGCAGCGAGGCGGGACCCTCCGGGGTACCCAGCCGGTGCCCGTCCTCCCGCCACCCGGCGTCCACCAGGCGGCCGCACTCGCCGTCGAGGTCGTCGACGGCGTAGATCGGCAGCACCGTTCCGGCCCGCCGGTGGTCGGCGAGCAGGACGACGGGCGGATCGCCCGGATCGACGGCGGCCACGTCGGCGCCGAAGTGACGGAACCTCCACCGCAGCCGGGAGCCGGGCACGGACAGCCAGGCGGCCAGGTCGACTCCGGTGTCGTCGGTGCCGAGGTAGAGGTAGCGGAGCTCCACGCCGCCGATGCTACGGGCCGGCCCGTACGGTCGGTGCCCCGGGGCCGATCATGACCTTCGGCCCTACAGGCCTCCGGTGGCCGGCACCAAGCTCGACAGGTGGACGGAACGAGGCTGGTGGACGGGCGGCGGGGCCGGTGGGAGAGCCGGCGCGGGGCGCTCGCGGACCGGGGTCGGCATGCCTGAGCCGGTGGGCACGGCCGTCGACGTCCAGGGCCTGACCAAGCGCTACGGCGACCTGGTGGCGGTGGACGGGATCGACTTCAGCGTCGGCCAGGGCGAGGTGTTCGCCTTCCTCGGGCCGAACGGCGCCGGAAAGTCGACCACCATCAAGATGCTGTGCACCCTCGCCTCCCCCACGTCGGGTCGGGCGGTGGTCGCCGGTTACGACGTGGCCACCCAGGCCAAGTCGGTGCGGCGGCACATCGGCCTGGTCTTCCAGGAGCAGACGCTCGACGACCAGCTGACCGCCGAGGAGAACCTGCGGTTCCACGCCATCCTCTACGGCGTCCCCCACAGGAGCATCGACGCCCGGATCACCCGGGTGCTCGACCTCGTCGCGCTGTCCGACCGGCGGAAGGATCTCGTCTCGACCTACTCGGGCGGCATGGCGCGGCGCCTCGAGATCGCCCGGGGCATGCTCCACACCCCCGCCATCCTCTTCCTGGACGAGCCCACGGTGGGCCTCGACCCACAGACGCGGGCCCTGATCTGGGACGACATCCAGCGCCTGCGCGCCGAGGAGGGGGTGACCATCTTCCTGACCACCCACTACATGGACGAGGCCGAGTACGCCGAGCGCATCGCCATCATCGACCACGGGTCGATCATCGCCCTCGACGACCCCGACGTGCTGAAGGCCTCGGTCGGCACCGACACCGTCTCGATCGAGACCGGTGACGACGACGCCGCGCTGGACGCCCTGCGTGACGCCGGCTACACGGTCGAGCGGACCGAGGACGGGCTCACCGCCTTCGTCGCCGACGAGGAGGCCGCGGTCGGACCGATCGTGGCGGCCGCGGGAGTGCCGGTGCGCACGGTCCGGGCCCACCGTCCCACCCTGGACGACGTGTTCCTCCACTTCACCGGGCGCGAGATCCGGGAGCAGCACGGAGAGTCCATGCCGATGTTCGCCCGGGCGCACGCCCGCCGGAGGTAGAGGAGCAGCGATGGCCGTCGTCACCACCACCGGGGCTCCCGGTCCCGCCGGATCCTCCGTCCCCCTCGGGTCCCCCGAGACCCAGCTGTCCGACGAGGCCCGGGTCGTCGGCATGGTCTGGCAGCGCGAACTCATCCGCTATGTCCGGACCCGGACCAGGATCGTCAGCGGGCTGGTGCAGCCCGTCCTGTTCCTGTTCGTGCTGGGCTACGGCATGAGCGGCCTGGTCGGCACGACCGGCGGTTTCAACTTCCGGCAGTTCGTCTACCCGGGGGTGGTGGCGATGAGCGTGGTGATGACAGCCATGTTCTCGGCGCTGTCGATCGTGTGGGACCGGGAATTCGGCTTCCTCCGCGAGATGCTGGTCGCCCCGGTCAGCCGGGTGTCCCTGGTGCTGGGCAAGACCGCCGGTGGGGCCACCGTCGCCGCCGCCCAGGGGACGATCATGCTGGTGCTGGCTCCGCTCGTCGGCATCCACCTGACCCCGGTCCTGGTGGTGCAGATGATCGCCCTCGAGCTGCTCATGGCCGTGGCCATGACCACCTTCGGCGTGTTCGTGGCCAGTCGCATCCAGAAGATGGAGTCCTTCCAGGTGGTGATGCAGATGCTGCTGATGCCGATGCTGTTCCTGTCCGGGGCCCTCTTCCCCCTGAACGGCCTTCCTGGGTGGCTCACGGTGATCACGCGGCTCAACCCGCTGACCTACGCCATCGCGCCGTTCCGGCAGGTGGTGTTCGCCGCCCAGGACATGTCGCCGGCCGCCCGGGCACGGTTCCCCACCAACGTGACCCTCTTCGGCCACACGCTCTCCATGGGCGGCGAGGTGGCCATCGTGGTGGTGTTCGCCTGCGTGTTCTTCGTGCTCGCGTTCCGCGGTCTGTCGCGGACCGAGTAGCGGGCGACGGGTCGGCGGCTCCCGCCGGGTACCGAGGAGGCTGGCCATGGAGGTCGACGGATCGGTCTGCATCGTCACCGGGGCGTCCTCGGGCATCGGCGAGGCGACCGCCCGCGCCCTCGGGGCACAGGGGGCGACGGTGGTCCTGGCCGCACGGAGGACCGAGCGCCTGGCGGCCGTGGCCGCCGGCATCGCGGGCGCGGTGGCGGTCACGACCGACGTGACGGCGCAGGGCGACGTGGAGCGCCTGGTGGACGGGGTCCTCGACCGGTTCGGCCGGGTCGACGTGCTGGTCAACGACGCCGGACAGGGGCTGCACGTGCCGGTGGTCGAGATCGACCCGGACGACCTGCGGGCGGTGTTCGAGCTCAACGTCGTCGCCCCGCTGCGCGGCATGCAGGCCGTGCTGCCGTCCATGCGCGAGCGCGGTGCCGGATCCATCGTCAACGTGGGTTCCGCCACCACGTTGCGCGTCGTCCGCGGGCTCGGCGGCTATTCGGCCACCAAGGCCGCCCTCGACCTGCTGTCGGACGTCGCCCGTCTCGAGTGGGCCGACGACGGCATCGCCGTGTCCGTCGTCTACCCGTCGGTGACGGACACCGAATTCCACCGGCACCTGCGGGCGGGGCGGATCCTGCCGGGCGCCACGGCGTTCACCCCGGATCCACCGGAGCTGGCCGCCCGTGCCGTCGTGCACGCCGTGACGACCGGTGACGCCCGCGTGCTGGTGGCCGATCCGCCGCGGTCGGTCACCCCGGGAGACGCCGGCGGCCGGTGGGGCGCGGGGCCGGACCGGGCCGGTTGACGTCCGTCGCCCGGCGGATCAGGAGCAGCCCGAACCCGAGCGCGGCGACCGCCTGGCCCGCGAAGAGCAGGTGGAAGGCGCCGAGGACGGTGAGGACGGCCACCACGGACCCGGCGACCTCGACCCCGAGGAACGTCGCGTCCCGCACCGTGCGCCGGCCGGCGTACAGCCACGACGACGCCAGGAACTGGAAGACGAGCAGGGCGCCGCCGACGACCAGGTGGGCATCCTTGAGGACGCGGTCGAGGGTGTAGCCGAAGGTACTGACGAGGGTGAGGAGGAGGAGGACCGCGTAGGCGACGAGGAGGACGGCGAACGCCCGCTCCGACCGCTCGACCCGGGGGCACCGACGGGCGGCCGCCAGGCTGCACGCGGCGCACACGACGAAGGCGAGCGAGTACGGACCGGCCGTCTCGAGGTGGATGCCGTAGTTGCTGACCCCGCCCTCGTCGGCCTTCAGCACCAGGCCGGGGTGCAGGGCCACCGCGACGGCCAGGAACCCGGCGAAGGCGACCTGGCCGGCCAGGACCAGCGCGCCGACCGGCGACAGGTGGACCAGGTCGCCACCCCGGCACTCACCCGCCACGTCCGCGCCTCCGGGTCATGCCGGGGACCCGTGCCGGGCGAAGAGGTGCCATCCGACGAACGCCCAGGCCACGACGAGGAGCACCCGTCCGGTCCGCCCGGCCCACAGCCGCGCCGCCACCGTCTCGAGCGGTGCCCACCGGCCGGCGGAGCGACGGCACACCACCTCGCAGACCACCACCCCCGCCAGCAGGGCCACCCAGGCGGCGGTGACGGTCACGTCCGGCGGACCAGGGTCGGGAGGAGCCGGAAGGCACCGACCGCGCCGGTGCCCAGCCAGATGCAGCACAGGGCGAACGTCGACCACCGGGTGGTCAGGGCGTGGTCGACCACGGTGCTGAGGGTGGGGAAGCCGGGTGACCGGCCCCCCACGGCGAGGCCCACGGCCTCGAGCACGACGGCGACGGTCACCAGGACGAACCACGGGACCAGGGCCGCGGTGCCGATCGCCGGCGCGGTGGACGCGGGGCCGGTGCCACGGGGCCGGGTGGGCGCCGCCACCGCCAGTGCCGCCAGGACGGCCACGGGAACGGCGACGGCCACCGTGGCCTCGACGGTGAAGGCGGCGAGCCCGCTCACCCACCATCCGTAGACGGCGAGCACGAGTCCGGTGACCGCCGTGGCCGACCGGGCGGCGGTCCGGGACCCGCCCGGTGGCGCACCGTCGGCCCCCTGCTCTCGCCGACCTCCGCCCGGACGCATCACCCCAGCGTACGGTCCACGGGCCGGGCGGCGTGGACGCCCAGGGGGTGGGCGACGGCCCGCTGGGCAACAATGGCCCATGGCCTTCGATCTCGTCATCCGCAACGGCACCGTGGTCGACGGATCCGGCTTCGGCTCCTACCGCGCCGACGTCGGCCATCACCGGTGACCGCATCGCCGCGATCGGCCGGATCGGCGAGCGCGGGCGCCGGGAGATCGACGCCGAGGGCCACGTCGTCACCCCCGGGTTCATCGACGGGCACACCCACATGGACGCCCAGGTGTTCTGGGACGCCTCCGGGTCGAACTCGTGCTGGCACGGCGTCACCTCGGTGGTCATGGGCAACTGCGGCTTCACCCTCGCCCCGGTCCGCGTCCGACCAGCGGGAGCTGGTGGTGCGCAACCTCGAGCGGGCCGAGGACATCGACCCGGCCGCCCTGGCCGCCGGGCATCGACTGGAGCTTGGAGACGTTCCCCGAGTACCTCGACGCCGTCGACCGGCTGGCCAAGGGCATCAACTACGCCGCCAACATCGGCCACTCGGCCCTGCGCACCTGGGCCATGGGCGAGCGGGCCTTCGAGGAGGAGGCCGACCGAGGACGACCTCGCCCTCATGTGCGGCCAGCTGGCCGACGCCCTGCGCGCCGGGGCCATCGGGTTCTCGCACGTCGCGCACCAAGCACCACGAGACGTCCGACGGCCGCCCGGTGGCCTCCCGGCTGGCCTCGTGGGACGAGGTGGCCGCGCTGGTCGGCGTGATGGGCGGGCTCGGGCACGGCATCTTCGAGGGTGCCGACGCCGGCATGTCCGCACCCGACCCCGAGGTCCGGGCCGACGCCCTCGACCGGATGACCGCACTGGCCGCCGCCACCGGCGTGCCGATGACCTTCGGGCTGGTGGCCACCCGCGGGGCCGGACTGGCTGATCGACTTCCTCGACGACGCCGCCGCCCGGGGCGCCCGGATGATCGCCCAGACCCACTGCCGGGGCATTTCGGTGCTGCTCTCCCTCAAGACCCGGCTGCCCTTCGACCTGCTCCCGGCGTGGTCGGACCTGCGGGCCCTGCCCGATCGCCGAGCAGCTGGCCGGTCCTCGGCGACCCGGACCGGCGGCGCCCCTACGTGGACGCGGCCGTCCATGCCGACTACGCCGCCTACACCGGGGTCGGCGCCCAGGCCCGCCCGCCCGACTTCGAGGGCATCCGGGTCTACGAGCACGGCCTCCCGCCCAACCCGTCGGTGGCCGACGTCGGCCCGCGAGCGCGGCGTCCACCCGGCCGAGGCCATGATCGACCTGTGCGTCGGCGTCCGGCGGCGACCAGCTCTTCATCCAGCCCAGCCTCTACCCCCAGGACGAGGCCGTGCTGCTGCGGGCCATGCGCCACCCGCGCACGGTCATGACCTTCTCGGACTCGGGGGCCCACCTCAGCCAGATCGCCGACTCGTCGATCCACACCCACCTGCTCGGCCACTGGGTCCGGGACCGCCAGGAGTTCACCCTGGAGGAGGCCGTCCGCATGGTCACCCTGGCCCCGGCCCTGGCGTGGGGACTGTCCGACCGGGGCCTGCTGCGCCCGGGCATGGCCGCCGACCTCAACGTCTTCGACCCGGACACCGTCGCCCCGGCCGTGCCGGCGCTGGTGGACGACCTGCCCGCCGGCGGCCGCCGGCTCGAGCAGCGGTCGGTCGGGTTCCTGGCCACCGTGGTGGGCGGCGAGGTCACCATCGACCGGGGCGAGCCCACCGGCGCCATGCCCGGCCGGCTGCTGCGCCGCCTGACCCGCCTGAGGTCGGCCGGCCACCGCCGGGTCCCGACCGTCGACGCCTACCGCATCCAGAGGGTGCGGGCCGACCGACGGCGGATGACCCACCGGCCCCAGAACCGCACCACGTCGTCGACGTAGCGGATGCCCAGGGTGAGGTCGCCCGCCGCCGGAGCCCGGGTCACTCAGCTGGTAGACGACGGCGTAGGTGTCGAGGACCGCCTCGTCGGCGCCGGGCACCAGGTCGATCAACGGATCGCCCAGCACGTGCATGCTGGTGGGGAACGTGCGCGGCGCCCGCATGGTGTCGAGCCACTCGTCGATCCCCTGGGTGCCGCGGGCGCCGGTGACCTCGGCGTCCGGATGGAACAGCGCGGCCAGCGCCTCGACGTCCCGCTCGTCGGCGGCCCGGGCGTAGCGCTGGAGCAGGGCCCGGAGCTCCTCGTGGTCGCCGGCTCCCCGCCGGGCACCGTCGGGGCGCTCACAGGACGGCCACCGGGTTGACCGGGCAGCCGGTGCCCTTGGGGATCCGCAGCGGCGCCATCGTGAACAGGAACTCCCACCGCCCGAGCTCGGCGCACCGCTCCCCCAGCGGGGCCAGCCGGACGTTGTCGATCAGGGGGAGGCCCATGGCCACGATCCCGATCTGGTGGACGGGGAACGGCCAGCCGGGGGTGCCGACGAAGGGCATCGGGTCGGAGATCCCGTCGCTGCCGAGCACGGCCACCTCCCGCTCGGCCAGCCACGGGAGGCACTCGGGGTGCAGCCCCGAGAACCCGTCGAAGCCGTGCCTCGACTCGGCGCCGCTGCCTCGCGTCCCCACGCCACCAGCAGGACGTCGCCCGGACCCGACCCGCACGCCCTGGTGGGCCTCGGTCGCCTCGAGGTCGGCAACGGTGACCACCTCGCCGTCGTCGAGGAAGTCGACGCCCGAGGGCACGGGGGACGTCGAGGAGGACTCCCCGGCCGATCACCCCGTCGGCCATGGACAGGACGGTGTTGGACCGGGCGCCGTCACTGCGCACCTCGCTGGCCGGCCGCCCGCCGTACATGCGGCCCCGGACGAACATGTGGGACAGGGCGTCGACGTGGGTGGTCCACAGCCCGTGGACGTCGAGGGCCAGGTGGTCCCGAGCCGCCTCGTAGCCCTCGATCCCGTTGGAATCGCGGGCGTCGCCCGAGGCCAGCATGTGGTGCTGGACCGGATGGGGATGCTCGGGCATCGGCTCGGTGGCCAGGTCGTGGGCGAGGCTGACGACTCGCCGGTCGACACCAGGCCGGCCGCCGCCGCCCGGCGCTCGTCGGTCAGGAAGTGGAGGGTCCCCCGCTCGTCGTCGGCGCCCCACCGCGTCCAGTTGGACTGAGCTCGTCGAACAGGGCGTCGAGCTCCTCGGTGGTCGGGACGGGGTACTCGCGTGGCCATCGGGTCATCCTGCCAGGATCGCCCGACTCGGGCGTGGCCCGTGGTCCGCTCAGTCGCTCGGCCGCGCCGGCCACCCGGGCAGCAGCCCGAGCTCGGCGCAGACCTCCTGGGCCTCGATCCACTGGCCGTTCCGCGTCGGCGGCCTCGGGACTGGTCACCAGCCAGGCGGCCACCGCTCCCACCACGTCAGGCGGCGCGCCGGCCGAGGCGTCGAACCCGAACTCGGCCATGTCGATGGCGATGCGCTCGGTGGCCACGAACCCGGGGCTCAGGTTGAAGGCCAGGACACCCCGGTCGCCCAGCTCGACGGCCAGCATGCCGGCCAGCCGGTGCAGCGCCCCCTTGGACATGCCGTAGCCGAGCCCCCAGCCCCCGCTGCCCGCCGGCCGGGGCGGGTCCATGGTGCCCGAGCTGGACGCCAGGTTGATGACGATACCGTGGCCCCGCTCGACCATCTGGGGAAGGACCAGCTTGGTCAGGATCACCGGGGCCATCACGTTGGCCTCGAGGTGGCGGTCGAGCAGCTCGACCGGCGTGTCGAGGAGCAGGTCCATGTGGCCGGGTCCCACGTAGCGCCCGTTGTTGACCAGGACGTCGATCCGGCCCCACCGCTCGAGCACCGTGGCCACGGCCGATGCCCAGCGACGTGCGGTCGAGCAGGTCCAGGTAGACGGGCAGGGCCCGGCCGCCCTCGGCCTCGACCTCGGCCGCCGTCGAGTCGAGCGAACCGGGCAGCGGCTGGGTGTTGGACGCCGCCACCGTCGAGGAGTGCTCACGCTCCTCGCCCTCGTGGCGGGTCCGGGCGGCAATGGCCACGTCGTAGCCCGCCCGGGACAGGTGACGGGCGATGGCCTTGCCGATGCCCCGGCTGGCCCCGGTGACCAAGGCCACCGGTCGGTCGGTCCCGTGGTCATGCGCGCTCCACCCGGCGTCGCCGTCGGGGCGGGCCCCAGCACGGTGGTGCGCTGGACCATCTCCTCGTAGCCGGCCCAGCCGCCCTCGCGGCCGAAGCCGCTCTGCCCGACATCCGCCGAACGGCGTGGCCGGCGACAGCTCCCCCAGGCCGTTGGTCATGATCACCCCCGACCTCCAGCCCGTCGACGAACCGGGCCAGGCGACCGGGGTCGGTCGGTGTGCACGTAGGCGGCCAGCCCGTAGGGGCTGTCGTTGGCCTTGGCCAGCGACCTCGTCGTCGGTGGAGAACCGGAGGATGGCCTGCACCGGGCCGAACACCTCGTTGCGGGCCAGGTCGCTGTCGTGGTCGACGTCGCCGAACACGGTCGGGGCGACGAACCACCCGTCGGCCAGGTCACCGCCCAGTCGCCCGCCGCCGGCGAGCAGGGTGGCCCCGTCAGCGGCCGGCCCGATCGATCGACGCCGAGGATCCGCTCCATGGCCGCCTCGGTGACCACCGGGCCCACGAACGTGTCCGGGTCGAGCGGGTCGCCCACCGGCACGCGCGGCCAGCGTGGCCAGGACCCGCTCCACCAGGTCGTCGTAGACGTCCTCGTGCACGTAGGTGCGGGTGGGCAGCGCACACCCCTGGCCGGACAGCAGGGCCGTGCCCGCCAGGGCGGCCACCGTGGCGGCGGCGTCGAGGTCGGCGTCGGCGAAGACGATGTTGGGGGACTTGCCGCCCAGCTCGAGGGCGAGCGGTGTCAGGTTGGACGGCGGCGGCGGCCATCACCGCCCGTGCCGTCACCGCTCCTCCGGTGAAGGTGAGCTTGTCGATCGCCGGGGTGGCCGGCCAGCGCCGTCCCGGCCGTGGCCCCGCCGACGACCATGTTGACCACGCCCGGCGGGACGCCGGCCTCGAGGGCGAGCTCGCCGAAGCGGAGCATGCCGAACGGGCGCCAGCTCGGGTGGCTTCACCACGACCGCGTTGCCGGCGGCCAGGGCCGGCCCGCACTTCTGTCCCATGCCCATCATCGACCCGTTCCACGGGGGGACCACCCCGACCACGCCGTAGGGCACGAGGCGCACCGCGCCGGTCCCCCGGGACGACGGTCAGCTCCTCGTCGGTGACGGTGGGCGCCAGCTCGGCGTAGTAGCGGACCCACGCCGCCGTGTAGCGACCGGGTCGCAGGACCGACACCGGGGTGCCGTTGTCCAGGGCGGCCAGTTCGGACGCCTCGTCCCGATGGGCGTCGAGGAGGTCGGCCAGGGCGCGCAGAGCACGGCCGACCGGCCATCGGGCCCGAGTGCCGCCCACGCCGGCTGGGCGGCACGGGCGGCGGCCACCGCGTCGTCGACGTCGGCCGGACCGGCCAGCCCGACCTCGGCCTGCACCTCTCCCGTGGCCGCGTACCGGTGCGGGTAGACGCCGCCCGCCGCGCTCTGGCGCCACCCGTCGCCGACCAGGTGGCCCTGGCCGGCCAGCCGCCGCACCGTGGCCGACGTCGGGCGTCGTCCTCACGGGACCACGTAGCCCCCGTCGACCGGCAGGGCCACCCCGAGCACGAACGACGCCGCCGGGGTGCACAGCCAGACCGCGGCCTCGGCGATCTCGACGGCCTCGCCGATCCGGCCGATGGGGTGGAGGGCCCGCAGGTGGGCGTCGAGCGAGGGCTGGCGGCGGACGGCCTCGTCGACCATCGGCGTCCGGGCCGTGCCCGGGCAGACGGCGTTGACCCGGATGCCCTGGGCCCCGTAGTCGAGGGCGGCCACCTTGGTCAGGCCGACGACGCCGTGCTTGGAGGCGGTGTAGGCGGCCTGGTGCCGGTAGGCGACGAGGCCCACGCCGGAGGCGGTGTTGACGATGGCCCCGCCGCCCCGGGCCAGCATGGCGGGGATCTCGGCCTTCATGCAGTGGTAGACGCCGGTCGAGCATGACGGCGAGCGTCCGGTCCCAGCCGTCGTCCGGGTAGTCGGCGAGCGGGGCCATGGGTGCGGCGACGACCGGCGTTGTTGTGGGCGCAGTCGAGGCCGCCGAAGGTGTCCACGGCGAAGGCGACCATGGCCTCGACGTCCGACGGCACGCTCACGTCGGTGCGGACGAATCCGGCCCGGCCCCCGGCCTCCTCGACCAGGTCGACCGTCTCCGTGACCGCCGGCCTCGTCCACGTCGGCCACCACCACGGCCGCCCCCTCGCGGGCGAAGACCTGCGCCGCCGCACGGCCGATCCCCATGGCCGCGCCGGTGACCACGGCGACCTTCCCCTCCAGTGCTCCCATGGCGGGCAACAGTACCGGTGCCGACCGGAGCGGGTACGTTTCGGGCATGGGTCGGTTCGCGGGACGGGTGGCGCTGGTGTCGGGCGCAGCGAGCGGGATCGGTGCGGCCGTCGCCGACCGCCTGGCCGAGGACGGCGCCACCGTGGTGCGGGCCGACATCGTCGACCTCGCCGGCTCCGACGGAGGTGTCCGACTGCGACGTGACCGACGCCGCGTCGTGCGCGGCGGCCGTGGCCCACGCCGTGGACGCCTACGGCCGACTCGACGTCCTGGCCAACGTGGCCGGCGTCGGTGGGGCGGCGGCCATCACCGACGTCGACGCCCGACGAGTGGCGCCGGGTCATCGAGGTCAACCTCACCGGCACGTTCCTGCTCTCCCAGGCGGCGCTGCCGGCCCTGCGTCGAGTCGACCGGGTGCATCGTCAACATGGGATCGGTGGCCGGACTGCGGGCCACCCCCTACAACGCCGCCTACTGCGCCTCGAAGGGCGGCGTGGTCATGCTGACCAAGTCGATGGCCATCGAGCTGGCCAAGGCCGGGGTGCGGGTCAACGCCGTGTGCCCGGCTTCGGTGGACACCCCGTTCCTCCGCAATTTCACCGATCCCCGACGGTGCCGACCTGTCGCTGTTCGCCCGGGCCGCCTCCCCCATGGGACGGGTCATCGAGCCGGCCGAGGTGGCCGCCGCCGTCGCCTATCTGGCCTCGGACGACGCCCGGACCGTCAGCGGGACCACCCTGGTCATCGACGGGGCGGCGACCGCCTGACGTCGGCCAGCGACACCGTCTCGGTGTCCCGGCCCGACCGCAGGACCCGGCCCGGGCGCGCCGCGGTGGCCGATGCCGTCGGCCACCACCTCGACGCCGGCCACCAGCACGTGCGTCGATCCCCACCGAACCGGCCACGAGCCGCCCGCCGCCGCCGGGCAGGTCGTCCACCAGTCTCGGCCGGCTCGCTGGCCACGGTGGCCGGGTCGAACACCACCAGGTCGGCGTGCCAACCCGGCTCGATCCGGCCCCGGCCGCGCAGGCCGTAGAGCCGGGCCGGACGGTCGGTCATCATCTCGACCGCCTCCTCCACGGTCAGCAGGCCACGTTCCCGCACCACCTCGCCGAGCACCCGGGTCGGGTAGTTGGCGTGGCACATCAGGTCGAGGTGGGCACCGGCGTCCGAGCCCGCCGAGCAGGACCCGAGGGTCCTTCCACACCGCCACCCGGGCCGCCCACCCCTCGTCGGTCCGGCCCAGGCTCGGGGTGAGCGAGGGCAGCACCACGTAGAGCGTCAGGTCGTCGGGCAGGACCACGTCGATCGAGCACGTCGACGACGTCGGTGCCCCGGGCTCGGCGGCGATGTCGCCGAGCGACCGCCCCACCCACTCCGAGTCGGCATCGGCCACCTCCATCATCGATGAAGTCGGCGAGCACGCCGATGGCCCTGCTCGCCACCCGCTCGGCGCCGGCCCGAAGCGCGGCCCGGGTGGCCGGATCGGCGGCGGCGGCCCGGCGGCCGGCGGCGTCGAGTGCCATCACGTCCCGCCAGCCGGGCAGGCCGGGCAGGAGGGTGTTCGACCGCATGCGCATCATGTCGGGCAGCGCCAGGGCCACCACGTGGGCGCCCCGGGCGGCGGCCACATCGGACGCCCGTCAGCTGCTGCTCCCAGATCTCCTCGCTGGCCAGGCTGCCCAGCAGGTTCCAGTTGAGCGGCCGGTCGGCGGCCAGCGACATGTCGGCCATCAGCTCCATCCGGTCGTCGGGGATCGGTCCGATGGTCGGGATGAACTCGAGGGTCGTCCCCTGGTGGCCGCGCAGGGCGCCGGCCAGGGCCACGAACTCCGGCGAACGAGGCGCTGCTGGACGGCACCGGGCGGTGGTCCCCGTCCAGGTGGCCCTCGCCGAGCGACGACGAGAGGCCGAGGGCACCGCCGTCGAGCGACTCCTCCACCAGGGCGGACCATGGCCGCCACCTGGTCGGGCGTCGGCCTCGTCCCAGGTGGCGCGGTCGCCCATCACCACCCGGCGCACGGTCGAGTGGCCGACCAGGAACCCGGCGTTGACCGACAGGCCGCGCGTCGACCCGGTCGAGGTACTCGGCGAACGTCCGCCACGACCAGGGTCCGCCGCCGGCGAGGGCCTCACGGGGGATCCCCTCGACCACCGCCATCATCGCCTGGACGTACTCCTCGTCACCGGGTCCGAGCGGGGCGATGGAGAACCCGCAGTTCCCCCCGAGCACCGTGGTCACCCCGTGCTGGACCGAGGGGCTGGCCGTGGTGTCCCACAGGAGCTGGGCGTCGTAGTGGGTGTGGATGTCGACGAACCCGGGGCACACCACCCTGCCGGTGGCGTCGATCTCCCGCGGCCGGCCTCGGCGACGACTCCCGACGGCCGCGACCCGCCCGTCGTCGACGGCCACGTCGGCGACCGTCGACGGCCGCCCGGTGCCGTCGACGACGCGCCCACCGCGGATCACCAGGTCGTGCACGTCAGCCTCCCGCCAGCAGCGCGTCGACCGCCGACTCGACGACGGTCCCCCGGAAGAAGTCCGGGTTGGTGCCCGTGTAGAACCGGGCCGGGTTGGTGAACACGAAGTCGCGGAAGGCCGCCCGGTCGATCCAGCCGTTGTCGACCATCTCGTGGGCCTCCTCCAGCACCTCGGACACGTCGGGCAGGTCCCAGTGGGCGATGTCGGATCCCAGCATCACCTGCAGCTCCGAGCCGAACGGGTTGACCGCCGTGTTGAAGGCCAGCGAGGTCATCGGGTCGTCGGCCTCGCAGCCGAACCAGAAGCGCTCGGCGAACAGGTCCTCGATGTCCTCGGCCCGCTCGATGCCGCAGGCCGCCCACTCGTCGAGCATGTCCTCGGGCTCGGCGGGCCGACGGGTCAGCTGCGGCCGGCAGGCGACGGGCGTCGGGGGCGAAGCGGCCGAGCATCTCGACGATGAGGTCCCGGTCGATCAGCGCCGGGTCCAGGTGGGCGCGCAGTGCGGCCAGATTGCGCTTCTCCCAGTGGCCGACGATGTCGCTGTAGAGGGCGGCCGCCCAGGCCACCCCGCCCTCCAGGAAGGCGAAGTTCATCCCGGGGAACCGCCGGGTCACCCCACCGAGGAAGAGCGACTTGGCCAGGGACTGCTGGCCCTCGGCCAGCATCGACAGGTGGTTGGCCACGTAGCTGGTCGGGGACCGGTAGGGGGTCATGCCGATGAAGCCGGAGTGGAAGGCGATCGACACCCCGAGCTCCTGGGCCCGGGCCCACACCGGGTCGTAGTCGTGGGCCGAGTCGAGGCCGAACTGGTCGAGCCAGAACGCGTACCGGGAGACCTCGGGGTCGGCGTCGGACAGCGCCGCGAACGGGCGCTGGACGTAGCCGGCGCACAGCACGGCCTTGAACCCGAGCGTGACCGACGGCATAGTCCAACTCGGCCACCGCCTCCTCGGGCGTGTGCATGGGGATGGCGGCCACCGGGGTGAGCCGGTCGGCCAGCGGGCGCGAACGTCTCGGCGTTGCACCGGTTGAGGGCCCGGCACGCCCCCCGCCGGAACCGCTCGTCGGCGGCGTGGAGGAAGACCAGGCCCAGGCTCGGGTAGACCACGCCGAAGTCGATGCCGATCTCGTCGAGGCGTTCGTAGAGGAGCGCAGGGAAGAGCGCGGTGGCCAGGTCGATGGTCTGCCTGGCCGGGGCGCTCCACCACGGACCTCGCGGCGTCCGGGTGGCCGTGCGCTGCTCAGGCGTCTGGTCGTGCCAGGGGACGTCGGTGCCCCCGTAGGGCGGGACCAGCCGCCGGAGCGCCGGGTCCTCGAGCGAGAGCCCCTCCTGCTCCAGGTAGGGAGCGAGCGTCGGCAGGTGCTCCGCCATGTGCCCGTCGCTGTCGATGACCGGGTGGTCGAGCGTCGCGTGAACTTCGGCGGAGGAGGCCATGGCGTCAAGCTAGCCCTGCGCCCGGCGGGCCGCCGGGGTGTCCCTCCCCACGCGCACAGGACCGGGTGCTCAGGAACCGGCGGCGTCCCCGTCCTCGAGCCCGGCGTTTTCGGCCAGGCGCTCGGCCACCGCGGACCGGAGCGTGGCGGCAATGGCCGGATGGTCGCTCAGGAGGGTGGCGAACTCGGCCTTGTTGATGACGTCGACGACGACGTCGGACGTGGCCACCACGGTGGCCGTGCGGGGCGCGTGCTCGAGCAGGGCGATCTCGCCGAAGAAGTCGCCGGCGCCGCACGTGGCCACCACCTCGCCGTCGATCCGCACCTCGACGGTGCCTTCCAGCACCACCAGGAATTCGCGCCCGGGCTTGCCCTGGTGGGTCAAGGTCGCCCCGGAGGGCACCTTCACCCGTGACGCCAGGGCCCCCACCTGGCGCAGCTCGCGAGCCGGGAGCCCGGCGAACGGGGCGCCCCCGCGGCAATTCGTCGGTCGTCCTGGCGGTCATGGCACGTCCCTCCCCCGATCGGTCGGTGGCCCGAGTCTGCCACGCCGGGACCGAAGGGACCCGGGAGCCGCCGGCGGGCGCGCCGGCACCGTCACCCGATCGGGGACCCGACCGCCATGGTACGTTCACGACACACCTCACGGCGTCCACACCTCACGGATTGAGCGGGTCCACCATGGCACACGTCGACGGCAGCGCTCCGGACGCGGGAGACCGACGTGTCCCGCGTGCGGATCCGGGTGCGGTCACGGCGCCCGGGAGGCCGGTCGGACCGGCGGATCCGGACGGGCCGGTCCGCGTCATCGTGTCGGTGCGGCGCCGGTCGCCGGTGGCGCTGAGCGACGATCCGGCTTGGGCGGCGACGCTCCCCGGCCAGCGTGCCGCATCGACGCGTGCCCTGGGCCGGGTCGCCCCCGTCGGCTCGGACCCGCAGGACATCGCCGCCGTCGAGGCGTTCGCCCGCGAGCGCGGCCTCCGTGTGGTCGAGGGATCGGCGCCACGTGCGCGCGTCGTGGTCGAGGGCACCCCGACGGAGGTGGCCGGGGCCTTCGGTACCGGGGCACGGCCCCACCACGAGATCACCACGACCGGCGTCACGACCACCGACGCACCGCCCGCGCCGCGTCTGCCCGCCGGGCTCCACGAGGTCGTGACGGGCGTCTTCGGCCTGCACGACCACCCGGTCGCCCGCCGGGGGGCCACCCCGTCCGTCGGCGGCCGACGGCGCACGGTCCTCACCCCGGCCGAACTCGCCGCCCGCTACGGGTTCCCCGAGGCGACGGGCGCGGGCCAGCGGATCGGCCTCATCGAGCTCGGTGGCGGCTACCGCCGCGAGGACCTCGAGACGTTCTTCGCGCCGGGTCCCGTGCCGACGATCAGCGAGGTGTGCGTCGGCGGTGCGGCGAACCGGCCCGAGCCCACCGACGACGTCGCCGCGCTGATGCGGTGGATGAACGGAGTCGCCGACAGCGGCGGCCGGCCGGACTCCCAGCCACCCGAGGCGGGACGGGGCACCTACGAGGTGACGATGGACATCGAGCTCGTCGGCGCGCTGGCCCCGGGGGCGGAGATCGTCGTCTACTTCGCCGACAACAACGAGTCCGGCCTGCTGGACGCGTTCCAGGCCGTGCTCGACCCCGAGGGACTGCGCCCGTCCGTCGTGTCCCTCAGCTGGACGTGGTTCGAGACCGGGAGCCCGCTGGAGACCCGTCTCGACGAGCTGCTGCTGGACGCGGCCCACGCCGGGATCACGGTGTGCGTGGCGTCGGGTGACTACGGCTCGGGTGGAACCGACGACGGGGGCGGACTGCGCACCGAGTTCCCCGCCACCAGTCCGTACACGTTGGCCTGTGGTGGCACCTCGCTGGTGGTCGCGGACGGCGACGTGCACGACGAGGTGGTGTGGTCCACCCCCGTCGGCATGGCGAGCGGCGGTGGGGTCAGCGTGCACCGGCCGCGGCCGCCCTGGCAGGACGACCGCGACGTGCCTCCCGCGCCCGGTGGGTTCGTCGGGCGCGGGATACCCGACGTCGCCGCCGTGGCCGACCCCGTCACCCACTGCGACGTCGTCGCCGGTGGGGTGCGGGCTCCGGCATCCGGCACGAGCTCCGCCGCCCCGCTCTGGGCCGCACTCGTCGCACGGTTGAACGACTCGCTCGGCACCCGCGTCGGCTACCTCAATCCGTTGCTCTACCGGCTGACCGCCGAGCGGACCTCGGCGGCCATCGACATCGTCGAGGGCTGCAACGGGGCCTACCGGGCCGGGCCGGGCTGGGACGCGTGCAGCGGGGTCGGGGCCCCGCACGGGATCGAACTGCTCGCCGCGCTGCGGGGCGGGTGAGCCGCTGCCGTGTGGAGCTTCACGCCTGCACCGAAGGTCCCGGGCACCAACCGGGTCGTCCCCCCCGAGGTCACCGAGGCCCACGCTCTCCGGGTCCTGGACCTCGTGCCGATCACCCGGATCTCCGACGTCACGCCCCTGGACCCGCTGGGTCTGCCGGCCTTCTCCGCCGTCACGCCGCTGGCCGCGGACCTGACCAGTCACATGGGCAAGGGCAGCGACCCGGTGCGCGCCAGGGTCAGCGCCGTCATGGAGGCCGTCGAGCGCGTCAGCGCCGAGGCGCCCGTGCCCGGCGCCACCCGGCGTGCCAGCTTCGTCGAGCTGGCCGCCGACCCCCGGACCGCCGTCATCGACCCGGTGGACTGCACGCTGCCGGGCGACACCGCCTACCGTGCCGACGCGACGTTCACCTGGGTCGAGGGCCGGGACCTGATCACCGACCGACCGGTGTGGATGGCCGCCGACCTGGTGTGCAACCCCCCCGTGGAGGGCATCCTGCACGAGGTGGACACGAACGGCCTGGCGGCCGGCAACACCCACCTCGAGGCGACCGTGCACGGGCTGTGCGAGGTGATCGAACGCGACACCTGGAGTCAGCTCGAGTTCGTCACGCTCTTCGGCGACGACGGTGACCGGGCGCCCCGCCGGCGCGACATCGACCTCACCACCCTGCCCGACCCGACCGGCGCGTGGGTCGAGCGCATCCGCCGTGCCGGCCTGCGGCTGGTGGTGTCGGACCTCACCGACGACCTCGGCGTGGCCACCGTGCAGGCGCTCCTGACCGACCCCCACCACCTCACGCCCTCCGGGTCGCGGCCCATGCACTTCCAGGGGATGGGGACCCACCCGGACGCCGCCACCGCCGTGTTCCGTGCCGTCAGCGAGGCGGTGCAGGGTCGGCTGTCGGTCATCCAGGGAGCACGGGACACGTACAACACGACGCCCGACGCGGTGCGGTCCGTCACCGCCGCCGCGCCGCGCCGCGCAGCTGACCCCCGGGGACGTCATCCCGTTCTCCGACGTCGCCAGCGTGCACCACGACGACCTCCTGGACGACTTCCACTTCGTGGTCGGACGCCTCGTGCGTGCGGGGTTCGAGGACCTGGTCGCCTGCGACCTGACCCGTCCGCACCTGGGAGTCCCGGTCGTCCGGGTGCGCGTCCCGGGCCTGTCGGCATTCGTGGTGAACCGTCGCCGCGTCGACTGGCGATGCCTCCGCTACCTCCTGTGACCGCCGCCCGTCCGTCCGGGGTCCCACCGGTCGTCTACGCGGGGCCGACCGTCACCGCGGCGGAGGTGGCCGCCGTCCTGCCCACGGCGGACGTCCGCCCACCGGTGCGCCGGGGCGACCTCTACCGCGACCGCACGCTGCGCTACTCGGCCTTCGTGGTGATCGACGGGGTCTTCCACCAGCACGAGGCGCTACCGATGCGCGAGGTCGTCGACGTCGTGCGCGACGGTGCCTGGGTGGTCGGCGCATCGAGCATGGGCGCACTGCGCGCCGCCGAGTGCTGGCCCGCGGGCATGGAGGGCGTCGGCTCGGTCTACCGGCTCTTCCGGCGGGGCAGCCTCGGTTCCGACGACGAGGTGGCGGTGTCGTTCGACCCGGACGACCCGAGCCGGTCGTCGGTGGCACTGGTCAACGTGCGTCACGCCGTCACCCGGGTGGTTCGTGCCGGCGAGCTGGATCCCGCGGACGGGGAGCGGCTCGTCGACGTCGCCCAGCGCGTCGTACTACGTCGACCGCCACTGGCGGCAGCTGCTCCGGCGCGCCGGGATCGAGGACGCGGACCGGCGCCTCGAGGCCCTGCTCGGTCGCCACGACCTCAAGCGGTCGGACGCGGTGGCCGCCCTGCGCCGCGTCGCCCGGCGTCTCGCGGAGGATCCGTCGCTCGCCCACCGGCCGCGGCGGAGCGTCGCGCCCTTCGTGGCCGCCGAGGTGTCGCGCGAGCGCGCGCACTCGCCGCTCGACGGCCTGCCGGTCGAGGAGGTCCGGCCGGCCCTGGCGGCGTACCTCCTGGCGGGAGGCCGCCACGGCGACCTCGTGGCGGGTGCGGTGGACGGGGCGGGGGATGGCGGGCCGGGGTCCGAGGCCGAGCGGATCTGGGACGGGCTCGACGCCGCCGGTGAGCTGGACGCCGCGGTCTTCCGCTGGCGCGCCCTGCGGGCGGCCCCCGAACGGGCCCGGCGGGCCGGCGTGACCCCCCGGTCCGTCCACCGGGACATCGCAGGAGAGGAGATCGCCCGGGCCCTCGGCTTCGATTCGTGGTCGGAGCTGTCGGAGCACGTCGATCCGGCATCGGGTGGATGGGCACGTACGCTCGCCCATCGCGACGAGCTGGCGTGGGCCGTCTGTCTGCGCGAGGTGCTGTTCAGCCGTCGATGACCGCCCCGGCGCCGACGCGACCGTCGGCGGAGTCGAGGACCTCCCGGGTCAGCTCGGCGAGGAGGAAGACGGTGTCGAGGGCGCTGGTCCCGAGGAGCGACACGTGGCGCGGCGCCAGAGGGAGTCGATCCACCAGGTCGTCGAGGTCGGCCTCGTGGAGGGGGTCGATGCGGGCGTGGAGCACCAGGGTGCGGACGCCGGCCGGATCGAGGCCGGTGCGGGCCACGAAGTCCTCCAGGAACTCCTCGGTGACGACGCCGCCCTCGAGGGCGGCCATGTACCCCACCAGGGCGACGGGGTGGTCGTGGAGGATCCAGTAGTACTGCGACCCGACGAGACGGGCGGCGACCGGCGACGGCACGCGGTCGAGCACCCGGGACGGTGGGACGCCCAGGCGCCCCAGGTCCTCGAGCAGCCACGCGTCGTGGTCGCGCTCCTCCTCGATGTGCCGCACCAGGAACGGGATCAGGCCGGCGGCGACGGCGTCACCGGTGGCCTCCACCATCGACTCGCACCGGGACCGTGCCGTCTCCATCAACGGGATGCTGGCCCGGGCCAGGTCGTAGGTGGCCAGCAACAGCGCGGGGAACAGGTCGGCGGCGTCCTCCCGCTCCCAGAGCAGACCGTGGACGCCGCCCACGGTCCCGTGCGCCAGCCCGATCTTCGTCTTGAGGACCAGGCTGGCGCTCGGGCCGCTCACGGCTCAGAAGACGCTGGAGTGGGGTCCGTGCATCGAACCGGCGCCACCGAGCTTGGCCTGGACGCTCACCAGGGCGCTGACCTCCGCGTCAGACACCTGGTTGTCGATGATGTCCTTGTGCTCCTGGCTGAGCTGACTCGGATCCACCAGTCCCGCCTCCGCCAATGTGTCCACGTGTGACATGCATGTTCTCCTGTCTGGTTGTTCCGTCGTTTGGGGTACTACACCTGTGAACTCGCGACCTGCCCCTCGACCATCCGGCACGCCCGCACGAGGTCGGCCGTCTCCCGCCCCTCGGTGAACCACGGGGCGAGGTCGGCGACCAACGCCACGGCCTCCGCCCGGCGGTCGCTCCCCTCGAGGAGGTCGGCCAGGGACAGCGCGGCGCGCAGCTCGAGCGACCGGGCCTGCTGCCCGCCGGCGACGGCCAGCGCCCTGCGCACGGACTCCTCCGCCGCGGCCGGGTCGCGACCGGCCAGGAGCCCGCCCCGGATCCGGAGGAGCTCCGCCTCCCATGCCCGCTCGCCCGTCTCCTCGAGCTCGCGCAGGCCCTCGTCGGCGGCGGCGAGACCGTCGTCGATCCGGCCCACGGCGCCACAGGCGTCCGCCAGCATCCCGAGGAAGTAGGTCAGCCCGACCCGGGCGCCGACGCCGCGATAGGCGTCGACCCCGAACCGCAGCATGTCCACCGCCTCGGCACTCCCCTCGGTGGCGCCCAGCCAGGAGAGGGTCATCATGCTGCCCAGCTCGCCGAAGGGGAACCCCCACTCCTTCGACAGGGCCGCCTCCGCCTCGCCCAGGCGCCGGGTGGCCGCCCGGTCCCGCCCCAGGAAGGCCACGAAGCTGGCCCAGTGCAGGCTCTGGAGACGGGCGAAGGGCTGCCCCATGGCGTCGGCCAGGTCGATCCCCTGCTGCATCCGCACCTCGGCCTGGTCCGGGTACCCGAGGTGCCAGAGGGCGATCGCCAGGTACCCGAGCGACATGACGCCGGCATGGTGACCCGTGGGCGACACGTCCTGTTCGCCGACCCGGCTGATGAAGTACTCGGCGCCCTTCTCCAGCGCATCGCGCGCCCCGATCAGGTCGCCGAGGTAGAACAGGCTGGTCCCGACGCCGAACATCGCCTCGGCCAGGAGCTCGGGTCGGGAGGCGGCGAGCGCCTCGATCTGCCGGCCCTTCTCGAGCGACTCGCGGTACTGCCCGCGGGCCTGGCGGAAGGCGCCGAGTCCCCACAGGACCCAGAACAGCTCGGGGGCGTCGCCGATGCGCTCGCACAGCACGAGCGCCCGGTTGTAGGCGTCCTCGGCCTCCGACGACCCGTACCCCCGGGCCGTGTTGAGCGCGGGTCCGAGCCCCATCACCAGCTCCAGTTCCATCTGCCACCGGTTGCGGTCGGCGGGCAGGGCCTCGACCTCGGCCAGGCCCCGCTGGAAGTGGGCGATGGCTTCGGCGTTGGCCGACCGGTCCACGGCACGGGTCCCGGCGAGCAGCCACTGGCGGACGGCGGCCTCGTGCATCCCCGCCTCGGTGAAGTGGTGGGCGGCGAACTCCGGCTGCTCGGCCAGCACGTCCCACTCCTCGGCCAGGGCGACCTCGGCGATGCGGCCGTGGTAGTCCCGTCGAGCCCGCCGCAGCAGGGACTGGTAGGCCGCGTCCTGGATGAGTGCGTGGCGGAACGTGTAGTGGGCGTCGGGCGGCGTACCCGTCCGACCGAGCAGTTCGGCCTCGACCAGCGAGTCGAGGGACCGCTCCAGGAGGTCGACCGGGATCAGTCCGCAGCTCTCCAGCATCACCCAGTCGAATTCCCGGCCGACCACCGCGGCGAGCTGCACCACCTGCTTGGCCGCGCCCAGCCGGTCGAGCCTCGTCCGCAGTGAGCTGTCCAGGGTCATGGGGATCGAGGACGGCACCGTCGCGCCCCCGTGGTCGAACGACCCGTCCCCGGCGAACTCGGGCGACTCCAGCAGCATCTTCGTCAGCTCCTCGACGAAGAGGGGCACGCCGTCGGCCCGCTCGACGATCATGTCGACGAGGTCCGGCTGCAGCGACGCGGTGCCCGCCACCCCGGTGACCAGGTCCCGCACCTGGGCCGCCCCGAGCGGGGCGAGCGGGAGCTCGACCACGTTGGCCGCGCCCGACGGCCCCGGGGTGAACGTCGGGCGGTAGCTGAGGAGGAGGAGCACACGCTCCTTGGCGATCGCCCCGCTGAGCATCTCCAGGAGTTCGAGAGACGACGGGTCGACCCAGTGCAGGTCCTCGATGGTGACCGCCAGGGGTGCGGCGCGGGACGTGTGCACCAGCAGGGCCACGACGGTCTCCATCGTCCGCCGCCGCTGGAGTTCGGGACTCAGCATGAGGGGTTCGGCGTCGTCGCCGGTCTCGACCGACAGGAGCGCGGCCAGCAGCCGGAACGCCTCGGGGGACTCGAATCCGTCCAGTCCCTCCTCGAGTTTGCGACGTCGGTCCGCCGGAGTGTCCCGCGCCGCGATCCCGAGCAGCGTGCGGAGCACCTCGAGCACGGGATAGAACGACGTGTTCCGGGTCTGCGACGTGCAGCGGCCGGTCAGCCAGATCCCGTCGGCCGTCCCGGCGTCCTCACGCACGGCGTGGAGGAGGCGGGACTTGCCGATGCCGCCGTCACCGGACAGCCGCACCACCTGTCCGTCCCCCGCCCGGGCGAGGTCGTAGACGTGGCGCAGGGTGTCCAGCTCCGACGAGCGGCCGACCAGGGGACGCAGCCCCTTCTGGAGCGCCAGCTCGAACGGGGTCCGGATGTTGCTCTCCTCGATCGGGCGGTAGGCGTGCACCGGGGAGGCGATCCCCTTCAGGGTGAACTCACCCATGTCCTCCCACCGGAAGTAGCCCTCGGCCAGGCGCTGGACGTCCGCGCTGACCACGACCGAGTCGGACTCGGCCAGGTCCTGGAGCCGGGCGGCGATGTTGGGGGTGCTGCCCACCACCACCAGCTCCCCCGATCCCGGCTCGAGCATGCCCGCGACCACGGCACCGATGTGGATGCCGATCCTCGTCGCCAGGACGGCCCCCTCGGACCCGACGCGGGCGTTCAGGTCGTCCATGGCCCGCACGATCTCGAGCCCCGCCCGTACCGACCGTTGCACGTCGTCGTCGTGGGCCTCGGGGTACCCGAAGAAGACGAGCACCCCGTCGCCCAGGTACTTCGCCACGTGCCCCTCGTGCCGCTCGACGATGTCCCGGCACGCCACCTGGTAGGCGGTCACGACCTCGAGCAGCTCCTCGGGATCGAGGAGCTCCGACATCGCCGTGGAGCCCACGAGGTCGCAGAACATGACCGTGACCGCGCGACGCTCGGGTTCCATGGTCAATGCGCCCTCATCCGGTTCAGCCGTCATCTGCGGTGCACTCCCGCTCCACGCCGGAACACTACAGGAGAACGTTTGTGCTGACACGGGTAACACTCGTCTCCGCCGTGGGGCGCGCCCAGGCACCCGGGCACGCCCGACGGCGCCGCTGTACTGTCGCGGGGCACCGGTCGCCCGCGCCTCGTCGTCGGCGGGCACGCCGGCGCCGGCGGTCGGCTCCACACCCCGACCCGTCCCGCGCGCACCGACCGGCGTCGGGGTGGCGGGCCGTACGGCGGCGGGGATCCGGCCGGACCAGGTGCACGGCGACGAAGGAGACGAGCCCATGACCCCCAATCCGCAGCACCGGACCACACTCCGCCGGACGGTGTCGCGCACACCACCCGGACCGCCCTCGAGCAACAAGTTCCCCCCGGAGGCCGCGGCCGCGCTGGCGGCGGAGCTGGTCGGGAGCGTGGTGCTCGCCACCGACGAGCACTACGACGAGTCCCGGCAGGGCTTCCTCCGCGTCGACGAGTCGTTCCCCCAGCTCATCTGCTACTGCGAGGTGCCCCGCGATGTGGTGCTCTGCCTCGGGTTCGCCACGCGCCACGGGCTCACGCCCGTGTGCCGGTCGGGGGGACACAGCACCGCCGGCTATTCGGTCAACGACCAGCTGGTCGTCGACGTGAGCCGGATCAGCTACGTCGTGGTGGACGAGGCGGACCGCACGGCACGGGTGGGTGCGGGCACCCAGTTCCACAAGCTCGAGGCGGCACTGAGCCCGTTCGGGCTCCACGTACCCGGGGGAGGGTGCATGTCGGTGGCCGTCGCCGGCTACATGCAAGGGGGCGGGTACAGCTACACCTCCCAGATGTACGGGATGAACTGCGACAACGTGATCGGCTGCGTCGTCGCCACCGCGGGCGGCGACATCCTGACCGCCGACGAGCACACCAACCCGGACCTGTTCTGGGCGATCCGGGGCGGCACCGGCAACAACTTCGGCGTCCTGCTGGAGATCACCTACCGGCTCCACGAACTCGGCGAGCTCCGGGGGTTCGGGCTGCGCTGGCCGCTCGGGACCGAGGCCGAGCGCGGGGTGGCCGCCGAGGCGCTCACCGTCTGGCAGTCCCACTTCACCGGGCCGGGCGCCGTGCCCGACATGGGCTGCGAGATCTTCATCCTCGACCTCGCACGCGAGCCGTCGTCGGATCTCGCGCCGGAGCTGCTCATCCGGGGCATGCACCGGGGCGACGAGCAGGCGTGCGCCGCGGCGCTGGCACCGCTCTCCGCCGTCTGCCCCGACGGCGGTACGCACGACATCTGGCGGGCGGGGACCTACGAGGAGCTCAACGACTACCTCATGAGCCATCCCACGGAGCTGCCCGATGTGCCGCCCAGCATCCGCGCCGCCATCGAGTCACGGATCGTGGCCGAGCCGGTGGGCACCGACGACTGGCGGCGGCTGCTCGACTACGCCGCCGCCGCTCCCACCGGGTCGCTCATGACGGTCATCGAGAGCTACGGGGGGGCGGTCAACGCCCCGGCGCCCGACGACACGGCCTTCGTGCACCGACGGGCCCTCATGAACGTGTTCGCGTGGAGCTTCTGGATGTACGAGGAGGGTCGCGCCGCAGCCGAGCGGTGCCTCGACGGGTTCCTCGAACTGGTGGAGCCGCTCTCGAACGGCCATGCGTACCAGAACTATCCGAACCGCCACACCCCCGCCCACGTCTATCCGCAGCTGTACTGGGGGGACAACTACCCGAGACTGCAGTCGATCAAGGCGAAGTACGACCCGGAGACCCTCTTCCGGTTCCCGCAGATGGTGCATCCGTCGCCTCCCACCCCGGGCTGAACCGTAGGTTCCGCCCCGACTCCGTCCGCGCCCGACGCCCGTACGCGCCCGGCCCCGCCGGACACGCCTCGCCGGGGACGACGCCGCCGACCTTCCCAATTGCTCCCGCCGGGAGCACAATGAGGCGAGGGATGGCACGGGCGAGGCGCACACGGGACGAATTGCGGACGATGCTGCTCGCGGAGGGCCGCGGGATCCTGGCCGACGAAGGCCTGGAGATCGACTCGGGCAACCTCACGTTCAAGCGGGTGTTCGACCGGGTGGAGGCCAGGACCGGCGAGCGGATCACCAACGCCTCGGTGATCCGGCGGATCTGGGAGAACCAGGCCGACTACCAGACCGACGTCCTGGTGTCCGTGGCCCAGGACGAGGCGCGGCCCGAGGCCGGCGGCGCGGTCGACGTGCTGGCCGCCATCGTCGGTCAGCTCGACCTCTCGACCCCCGCGGCGCGCGCCGCCG
Organism: uncultured Acidimicrobiales bacterium; assembly: GCA_963814655.1. Lineage (GTDB taxonomy): Bacteria > Actinomycetota > Acidimicrobiia > Acidimicrobiales > RAAP-2 > Bog-756. Next base: position 567,236 of record CAWFDU010000003.1, read on the forward strand.
CCGTCCGTGAGGTGTGCCGCGTCGGCGGGACGGCGAGCAGCACGTCGATCGCCGCCTCGGCCGCGTGGCCGCTGTGGATCAGCGTCGTCGCCATGGCCACGGCCACGAGCTCGCCCGACCAGCACCGACGCATCCGCGCCGGTCTGTCGGAGGGCTACCGCTCCGTCGCCGAGTTCTGGGGCGAGAACTTCGGTGCCCTCATCGCGGACCTCGGGCTCCGGTTCCGCCCGGACCTCTCGCTGGACCAGTTCGTCCTGGCGGTCATCGCCTACTCCGAGGGCTGCTCGCTGCGGGAGCGGACCATGGGTCGCGTCGAACTGCTGACCAGGTCGACGGGGCCGGGGGGCGGACCCCAGGAATGGTCGCTCTTCGCCGTCGGACTCGAGGCCCTGGTGCACCAGTTCCTGGAGCCCGATCCCCACTGGCGGGCGCCGGCGTAGGTCGCCGGACGGTCGCGGGCTCGCTAGCCTGAGGTCTTCCCGATCCCGGAGGCAACCATGGGCACCGACGACGAGGCCGAAGCGGTCGTCCGCACGTTCTGCGACGCATTCGACGGAAGGGACGCGGAGGCGTTGCGGCCCTACTTCACCGACGACGTGGTGTACCACAACATCCCTCTCGACCCGGCCGTCGGGATCGACGCGACCATCGCCTTCATCGAGGCGTTCTTCGGCATGTGCGAGTCGATGACGATCGAGACCGTCCACATCGCCGCGCGAGGCGACGTGGTGCTGACCGAGCGCATCGACACCTTCACCGTCGGGGACGTGGTCGCCCCGCTCCCCGTCATGGGCGCGTTCGAGGTCCGTGACGGGAGGATCAGCGTGTGGCGCGACGACTTCGACCTCGGACAGATCACGGCGATGCTGTCCGGGGGCGGCTGACCCGCGACGGAACCGCCGGGCGGGATCAGAACCCGTTGCCGCTCCACGGGGAGGGCGAGGCTCCGGTGAGCGCCCCGGTGGCGCTGCACCCGCCGGCGGGCTCGGGGCCCGAGGCGGTCCAGGTGCCTGCGGCGGCGGGCGCCTCGTCCGCCGTCCCGCTCGCCGAGGTCGTGTCGCCGTAGGCTCCGTTGCCCGTCGCCGGCGAGAGGGTGTAGAGGTTCTCCACCGCGAACCAGCAGAGGGACGCCCCGTCGACCGGCGACGCCAGCACGATCCCTCCGCCCCCGGCGTCGACGTACCAGGACACCTTTCCGGGGGCGGTCGCGGAACCGTGGACCCACGTGAGGCTGGGCTCGACGGACGACAGCACGGCCTCCGACACGGGGGTACCGCCGGTGGTGAAGCTCTGACCGTCCTCCGTGGCCACGGACTTGGCCGCGGTCAGCGCCGTGGAGAGGTCGGACTGGGCGGCCCGGGCGTCCGCCGTCTCGGTGGTCCCGAGGAACGTCGGTACGGCGATGGCGAGCAGGATGCCCAGGACGAGCAGCACCACCAGGAGCTCGATGAGCGTGAATCCGTCGTCGGTGTCGGCGCCGGGGGCGGGGACCCGCCACCTGTCCGACCGGTCGATGATCCAGGAGCACTCCGTCGTCGCCGCCATCTGCGCCACCCCTCGGTCCGTTGCATCACCGCCCCGCCCGCCGTGTCGGCCCGGGGGCCACGCCATGGCGAACGGCTGTGCCCGTCCAGTTTCGTTGCGGCGCGGGAGCCCCCGCCAGGGCGGTGGGTTGCAGGTCGGGAGCAGCCCGCGCCGCGGCGCGGCAGAATACGACGTTGCGTGATTGTCACGCTACTCAGTGTGAGATTCGTCCCGGTCACGTCGGAGATCGCTCGACCCGGGGTGGGCCGGATCCGGACGCGTCAGGGGCCCGACCGTCGACACCGGCGGCCAGTGCACCCAGGTCGTCGACCACGACGTCGGCCCCGTGGGACAGCAGTCCGTCGGGGTGTCCCGTGTGGTCGACACCCACCACCAGTCCGAATCCACCGGCCCGTCCCGCCGCCACCCCGACCAGAGCGTCCTCCACGACGACGGCGTCCCCCGGGGTCACCCCCAGCAGACGGGCCGCCTCCAGGAAGCTGTCGGGCGCGGGCTTGCCGGCCAGGCCCCGCTCCTCGACCACCAGACCGTCGACACAGGCGACGAACAGGTCGGCGATGCCCGCGGCGTCGAGCACGGCGCGGGCGTTCCGGCTGGCCGACACCACGGCCGTCGCCACCCCGCGGGCCCGCAGGTCCCGGGCGAGCGCCACGGACCCGTCGAAGACGCCGACCCCGCCTGCGGCGAGGGACTCCCGGAACCGGGCGTCCTTGGCGACGGCGACCGACGCCACCGTCCGGGCGCCGGGCGGGTCGTCGGGTCCCCCCTCCGGCAGGTGCACGCCGCGAGCGGCCAGGAAGGTGCGGACTCCGTCGGTCCGACCCCGGCCGTCCACGTACACCACATAGTCGGTGCCGACGTCGAACGGCGGTCCCGCCCCCTCGGCCTCGAGGACGGGATCGAAGGTCGCCTTCCACGCCGCCGCGTGCACCTCGGCGGTCCGGGTGAGCACGCCGTCCAGATCGAACAGCCAGGCACGGAACGTGGTCGGGTCGACCGCGGTGCCGTCGGCCCGGGTCAGGAGACCCATCGGCCCTCGGGCCCGACCCGGACCGCGTCGCCGTGGACCGTGACCGTCAGCGGACGGTCGCTCGCCACGTGCACGCGGTCGTGTCGGCAGGCGAGGCGGAGCGGCGTACCCCGCCAGCGCACCCGGACCCGGACCTCCTCCCACGCCGCAGGGAGGCAGGGTGCCACCGACGGGGACCGGTCACCGGGTCCCGGCATCGACAGCCCGGCGAACCCGTGGACGACCGCCCGCCACAGCGCACCGAGGTTGGCCATGTGGAGCCCGCCGTCCTCGTTGCCCGACAGGTCGTCGAAGTCGACGGCGGCTGCGGTGCGGAGCAGCTCGAGCGCCTCGTCGGGTCGGTCGGACCGCGCCAGGAGCGCGGCGTGCACCCCGGGCGACAACGAGCTGCCGTGGCAGGTGCGGGGCAGGTAGTGCCCGAGGTTGGCGGCCAGCGAGCGGGGCGCCACCCCGTCGGGGATCAGGTAGTGGGCCATCAGCACGTCGGCCTGCTTGATGACCTGCGAGGCCCGTACCCCGGCATGGCCGAGGACGATGTCCGCCGGGAACGGCGGGTCCCCGATGTCAGCGACCAGTCGCGGGATCAGCGCGTCGTAGCCGGCGAACTGCTCGTAGCGACCCGTGGCCGGGTCGAGGTTGTCCACCAGTGCATCGGCGGCCCGGCGCCAGTCGGACGCCTCGTCGACGTCGCCGCCCGCGTGCTCCACCAGGTCGGCGGCCCGGTGCAGGTTCCACCGGGCCATCAGGTTCGTGAACGCGTTGTCGTCGACTCCCTCGTGGTACTCGTCGGGGCCGATCACCCCGTCGATGTGGCCGCGTCCGGCCGCGTCGGTCCGGATGCGCGACGCCCAGTAGCGGGCGGTGTCGACCAGGAGCGGCCGTCCGGGTCCCTCGAGGAACGCCCATCCCCCGTGCCAGGCCGCGTACCGCCACGCCGCCCACGCCACCACGGCGGTGATGTGGCACTCCTGGCGTCCGGTGGCGATGGGGATCACCTGGCCGTTCTGGTCGATCCCCCATTCGGGGGTCACCTCGTCTCCGGTGCTCCCCGACTCCCACGGGAACCGCGCCCCGTCCCGACCCTCCAGTGCGGCACGGAGGCGGGCCGGGCCGAGTCGGCGGATCCGGTACTCGAGGGCGGCCCGCGCCGCGGACGGATCGATGGCGGCCAGTGCCGGCAGTACGTACGCCTCGGTGTCCCAGAACACGTGGCCCCCGTAGGACGGACCGGTCAGCCCCCGGGCGCCGATGGCCGACTCCCCGCGCCGGCGACCCGATCCGGCCAGGTGGAACAGGCAGGCCCGCAGCGTCCGGGTCATCTCCACGTCACCCACCACCTCGAGGTCGGCCACCCGCCACCGCTCGTCCCAGAAGGTCCGTTGCCGGTCGAGCAGGGCCGCGGGCCCCTCCCGGGTCGACGCCCGCAGCCGGCGGGTGGCCTCCGAGGCGGCCGGGGCCCGGTGGGTGGAGACCACGTAGTCGGCCACCCGCTCGAGGGTGAACACGGCGCTGGGCCCGCCGTCGGCCGAGCGGAGCGCGGTCGAGGCGGCGACCGCCACCCCGCCGCCGAGAGGTGAGACCCGGCGGTCGGTCGTGGTCCCGGCCAGTCCGCGGGTGGCGTGCCCGTCGAGCATCGCGGCGGGCACCTCGGCCACCAGGACCTGGGTCCCCGGACGTCCGTGGCAGGCGAACCGCACCGACCGGACGGCCCGGGGGCCCACTCCCGCGTCGCGGTGGAGTAGGCCGTCGCGCAGGTCGAGCACCCGGCGGCCGGACGGGATCCCGTCCACCAGGGGCAGCGTGGCCCAGGACGGCGCGGGCAGGAGGTGCTCGTTACCCACCTCCGCCGGCTCGTACAGGCCGGACACCAGCACCGGGTCCACCCGGGGATCGTGGTCCTCCTCGAGCACCGCCCGCGTCCCGACCAGGCCGTCGGCCACACAGAGCTGGCTCTCGATGGCGGTCGGCGCCGCCCCCGGCGGGGCCTCCAGGCACCAGGCCGGGTCGAAGGGCCGGGCCGGCCCGATGTCCCCGGGGAGCATGCCCTCGGGGCCGACCGGGGCCACGACGCCCCGTTCGGGCGCCCCGACCCGCCCGGAGGGTGCCGATCCCACCTCCACGGGCCGGGTCACCGCCAGCTGCCGTCGGAGGGCACGTAGGTGGACCGGATCCGGCGGCCGGTGACGACGTCGGCGCGCACCTGGACGATCCGGTGCCCGGGCTCGGCGATCCTCGGCTCGGGCAGACCGGGACCGGCGGCCGCCTCGGTCACCTCGAGGGCGAGGCCGCGCACGAGCACGCTCCAGCGACCCTCGGGATCGACGTCGGACCATCCGGGGCCGACGGTCGAGTTGTCGACCTGGAACGCCACCAGGCGTCCGTTCATCCGGTCGAACAGGCCCTCCCCGACCTGGACGACGACATCGGCGCCGTGCACGCCGAAGTCGAGGGGGAGCACGACGGGCGCGTCCCCGGTGGCGATCCCCAGGTGCCCGTGGTGGTGGCGCTTGGCCGCCAGGGCGAGGAGCCGACGGCACTCGGACATCGGGAGCACCTCGGAGCCGCGTTCGTCGATCCACATGCCTGCATTGTCGGACACGTCGCACCGTCGCGACAGTGACTTTGGTCCTTAGCTCCGCGGACAGCTCCGCGCACGTCCCCCGGGGTGGGCCCCGCCGGTGTGGGTTACGGTGGAGCATGCCCGACTGGACGGAGGGATGGACACCGGCGACGGTCGGCGAGGCCCGCGAGTACCTCGACGCCCACGAGCGCGACGGCGATCCGGCCATCGTGGCCGCCTGCGAGAAGCTGGTCGACGCCACGCCGCACCTGTCCGGCACCGTGCGAGCACCCCTCGAGCAGCTGGAGGAGCGCGGGGCCGACTGACGTCGCCTGCGGTCCCCGACCGCACGTCACCCACCCCGGGGGCGTGCTCCGGACGACCCCGGCACCGTGGGCCCGACGCCGGCGGCCGGCGGCCCCGGCCTTCGATCTCCCGGGCGGCCCCGGCCTTCGATCTCCTGGGCGGCCGAGCGGATGAAGCGCGAGGCGCGTCGCCGGATCCGGCGCTCCATCCGCTCGGCGTGCGTGGTGGCGACACGGGGCGTGCGGGCGTGGGGTGTCCGGGCGTGGGGTGTCCGGTAGAACCTCGTCTTCGCCAGCTCCACCAGCAGCAGGTAGACGACGACCATGCCCGTCAGGATCAGGAAGAACGACGCCGGCAGCGGGGTGAACCCGAGCAGGTGGGCCAGTCCCGTGTACGGGAGGACGGCGCCGACGAGTGCGGCCGCGGTCGGCACCAGCAGCATGGGCAGGCTGGGCCGACTCCGGAAGAACGGCACCCGTCGCGTCCGGATCACGTAGATGACCAGGGTCTGGGTGGCGATCGACTCCACGAACCACCCGGTCCGGAACTCGACGTGGCCGGCGTGGAGGACCGAGAGCATCACCCAGAACGTGACGAAGTCGAAGATGGAGCTGACCGGGCCGAACACCGACATGAAGCGCCGGATGAAGGTCAGGTCCCACGCCGCCGGCCGGGCGAGTGCCTCGGGGTCCACCCGGTCGGTCGGGATGACCATCTGGCCGGTGTTGTACAGGAGGTTGTTGAGCAGGATCTGGGTCGGCAGCATGGGCAGGAACGAGAGGAAGACCGACGCGCCGGCCGCCGAGAACATGTTGCCGAAGTTGGACGACGTCGACATCAGCACGTACTTCATGGTGTTGGCGAAGATCCGCCGACCCTCCATGACCCCGTCGGCGAGCACGCCGAGGTCCTTGTCGAGGAGGACGACGTCAGCGGCGTCCTTGGCCACGTCGGTGCCGCTGTCGACCGAGATCCCGACGTCGGCGTGGTGCAGCGCCACCGCGTCGTTGACGCCGTCGCCGAGGAAGGCCACGTCCCTTCCGGTGCGACGCGCCACCTTGATGATCCGCGACTTCTGGTCGGGGCCGATGCGGGCGAACACGGTGGTGGTCGGGATCGCCGCGGCGAGCCCGTCGTCGTCGAGGTCCCCGACCTCGGCGCCGGTCAGTACACCGGCGCATGCCAGGCCGATCTCGGCGCACACCGTGGAGGCCACCAGGCCGTTGTCCCCGGTGATGATCTTGACCTCCACCCCGAGCTTCCCGAGCGTGGCGACGGACGCCCCGGCATCGGCCTTCGGGCGGTCGGCGAAGGCGAGGAAGCCGGCCAGGGACAGCCCCCGCTCGTCCCCGGCCGTCAACCCGTCGGACCCTCCGCCGCGCGGGTGGCCACGGCCACGACGCGGGTGCCGCCGGCGAAGAGCGACTCCAGCGTGGACCGGGCGCCGTCGGACACGCCGTCGCACCGCTCGAGGACCACTTCGGGCGCTCCCTTGGTGACCACCAGTGTCCCGCCGTCGGGACCGTCCACCAGCACCGTGCACAGCTGGCGCTCGTGATCGAAGGGCAGGAGCCCCCGCCGGCGGTAGGCGGCGGCCCGGGCCACGAGCTCGGCGGTGGCCGCCGGTGCGGCCCACAGGGCCTGGTCCAGCGGGTTGCCGCCGACCGGACCCTGCGGGCCTACCGTGGCCTCGTTGCACACCAGGCCCAGGAGCAGTGGGAGCCCGGTCTCGGCGCCGTCGGGGTCGAGCCCGCGCTCGAAGGTGACGACACCCTCGGTCAGCGTGCCGGTCTTGTCGGTGAAGAGGATCTCGATGTTGCCGAGGTCCTCGATGGCCACGAGGCGCTTGACCAGGACCTTCCTGGCGGCAAGGGCGCGGGACCCGGACGACAGGCTGACCGTCACGATGGCCGGCATCATCTCGGGTGCGATCCCCACGGCGATGGCCAGGGAGAAGAGCAGGGCATCGATGATCGGCCGGTGGAGGGCCACGTTGACGACGAAGATGAATGCGGTGAGGACCGCCGCCACGCCGAACAGGAAGCGCGAGAACTTCGCCAGCCCGGCCTCGAAGGCGGTCTGCCCCTGCCGCTCCGACAGACCGGCGGCGATCCGGCCGAACGCGGTGCCCGGACCCGTCCGCACCACCACGGCGGTGGCCGAACCCTGGTGGACGATCGTCCCCATGTAGGCGCACCCCGGCTGGTCGGGTCCCCGACCGTCGGCGACGGGTGCCACCGACTTGACCACCGGCATCGACTCGCCGGTCAGGACGCCCTCGTCGCATTCGAGTTCGTCCACGGTGACCAGGCGCACGTCGGCGGGGACGAGGGCGCCGATGCGGAGCGTGACCACGTCGCCCGGGACCAGGTCCGCCACGGGGATCCGGGCCGTCCGGCCGCCCCGGGTCACCTCGGCCTCATGGCGGATCGTGCCGCGGAGCGCGTCCATGGCCGCCTCCGCCCGGTACTCGTTGACGAAGCCCAGTCCGACGCTCAGTGCCACGATCACGGCGATGATCACGGCGTTGGTGCCGCCACCGGTCAGTCCCGACACCAGGGCGGCCCCCAGCAGGAGCAGCAGGATCGGGTTGCGCAGTTGTCGCCACAGCACGGCGGCCGCCCGCACCTCGTGGGTCGCCAGCACGTTGTGCCCCACCCGGCGCAGCCGGTCCGCGGCGTCGTCCGACGAGAGCCCCCGGGCCCCGAACCGAGTCGCGCCAGCACCTCGTCCGGCGTCAGCGTGGCCGCCTCGGCCAGGTCGAGTGCCGCGTCGGCGGCGTGCGGGGCCATGGGGACAGGATCACCGGTGGTGGGATCGGGGGCCAGGGCCGTTGGACCGTAGGGCGCCCGCCGCCCGTCCGGAGTGGGAAGATCGGTCCGTGGCGAACGGCACCCGACCCCCGGCCGGCATCGGCTGCCTCGGCACGGTCGTCGGCGGGATCGTCCTGGTCGCCGTCGTCCTGGTCGTGGCCCTCGTCGGGTTCGTGGCCCTGGTGGTCGTCGCCGCCCTGGTGGTGGTCGGCCTCCTCGTCCTGGCCGTGGACCGGCTGCTGCTGGCGCTCAGTCCGAAGCGCCGGGAGCGCCGGGAACGGCAGCGGGGGGAACGCCTCGCCCGATTCGGCCGATTCGGCCCGCTCGGCCCCGGACCGGTCATCGACACCACCGCCACCGAGGAACCGGGGCACCCGCCCGGTCGGCGCCCCGACGGGCCGGAGGACGAACTCGGGCCGGGATAGCGGTCCGGACCGACGGATCCCGGGACGGTCCGGGGCCGGGCCGGCCGCTACGAGGTGCGGGGCTCCCAGCTGAAGAACCGCACGGCCAGGACGAGTCCGACGACGCCCCAGACGGCCACCACGACGACGTCGGTCCAGTCGAACGGCGTGCCGAGGAATCCCGCCTGCATCCCGGTGGCGAAGTGCCGCACCGGGAAGATCCGGGCGATCCATACGATCCAGGTGGGGGTGCCGTTGCCGAACGGGATGAAGATCCCCGACAGGAAGAGGAGCGGCAGGATGCTGGCGTTGACGATGGCCGGTGCGGCGTCGGCGTTGGGGATGGCCGCGGTGGCGGCCAGACCGAGCGCGCAGAACGCCGCGGCACCGACCACCAGCATGACGAGGAACCGGACCAGCACCACTCCCCTCGGGAGCTCGGCACCGTAGAAGGCCCAACCGAACGCCGCGGTGATGGCGACCAGCAGCACGGCGACGAACAGCGCGTGGACCACCCGGGAGCCGAGGAACGAACCGGCGGGCAGTGGCGACCCGTCGATCCGCTTCAGCACCCCGGTGTCGCGCTGGAACGCCAGGGTCATGGCGATGTTGGAGTAGCAGGCGGTGATCACGCCGAACGAGGCCATGGCGGCCACGTAGTACGTCGACGCCTTGATCGAGGCGGTGCCGATGTGGATGGTCCCGTTCCCGAGCAGCGCGGTGAAGATCACCAGGAACATCAGGGGGAAGGCGAAGGTGAAGAACGCCCGGGACGGGTTCCGCCAGAACGCCTTGTTGACGTAGCGGAGCTGGCTCACGGTCAGGGTCGCGGCGCTCACGACGACCCCCCGTTGGCGTCGTCGCCGTCCGGATGGTCGGTCAGCGACAGGTACACGTCCTCGAGCGACGGGCGCCGGACCTCCAGGCCGTCGAGGTCGATCCCCTCCTCGACGGCCCAGTGCAGGAGGCGGTGCACGTCGGACACGGCGTCGTCCACCTCGATCTCGACGAACCCGTCGGCCCCGGGCGGGGCGTCGGAGGCCCGACGGGGCCACGGTGCCGTCGGGCAGGCGGAAGCGCACGGTGGCCGTCGACCGGTCCCGGTGGCCCAGCGTGGACGGCGGGCCTTCGGCGACGATCCGCCCCCCGGCGATGACGGCCACCCGGTCGGCCAGGTGCTGGGCCTCGTCCATGTAGTGGGTGGTGAGGAAGACCGTCTTGCCCAGCGCGGCGAGGTCGGTGATCACGTCCCACGCCTCGCGCCGGGCCGACGGGTCGAATCCGGTCGTCGGCTCGTCGAGGAAGAGGAGCCGGGGGTCGCCGACGAGGGCGATGGCCATGTCCAGGCGGCGCTGCATGCCCCCGGACAGCTGGTTCACCCGGGCGTCGCGCCTGTCGGCCAGGCCGACGAGACCGACCACCTCTTCGACCGGACGGGGGTGCGGGAACATCTCCGCGTACATGGTGAGCGTCTCCGTCACGGTCAGGTACTGCTCGACGGCGGTCGACTGCAGCACGATCCCGATGTGCTCCTTCATCCGGGCGCGCTCGAGGCCCGGGTCGTAGCCCAGGACGGCCACCTCGCCACCGTCGCGGCTGCGGTACCCCTCCAGGATCTCCACCGTGGTCGTCTTCCCGGCCCCGTTCGGACCGAGCAGGGCGAAGATCTCCCCGTGGGCGATGGTCAGGTCGATGCCCGCCACGGCCGGGGTGCCGGCGTACGACTTCACGAGCCCGCGGACCCGAACGGCGGGCGGGCGGTCACCCGAGCCGGGTGCCGCGGTCCCACGGTCGCGGTCCCAGCCGGGCGACGGCGCGTCGGGGGACGGTCCGTGCCGCGGGGCTCGTCGCATCGGCCCCACGCTAAACCAGCCGGCCCCGGCACCGGGGAGGGACCGCCCGGGGCCCTCCTCAGGACAGCCGCTTGGCCTCGGCCAACCCGGCGGCGCTGTAGACCCCGTCCGGGAACACGGCGTCCCACGCGTCCCGGACGCCGCGGAAGTCGTCGCTCGGCCCGTAGGCGGCCCGGGCGGCGGCGACCACCTCGTCCCGCCGGGCGGCGACGGCCGCGCCCGAGGCGAACTCCAGTTCGGTGTCGATCTGGGTGACCGCCTCGGCGAACCGACGCTGGTGGCCGATCAGGCGGGTGGGGTTCTGCGCTGGCGTCATCGTGGTTCCTCGTGCGTGACGGCCCCCGGACGGTCGGGGGTACCGGGGCCGACGGTCCGGCGGCCGGTGTCCATTGTCGCACCCTCCACGTGGGGAGCGGTCGGACGCGACGGCCCGTCGGTCCGCGTGGCGGGACCTCGGCGGGATGGAGCCGACCCGCCGTCCCCCACGCTCCCCGGGGCCCACAGCGAGCGGAGCAGCGGGAGGACGTCGCGGGCGAGCACGGTCACCTGCCGACGGGCGTCGGACGGGGGGACGCCGGGAAGGTGCACCCGCAGGTTGACGGCGTCGGCCCCGGAGGCCACCCACGCCCTGTGGATCCGTCGGGCCAGCACCTCCGGGTCGTCGCCGGAGATGGTCTGGTCGTCGGCGAACGCCGACCCGGACCTGGCGTAGCTGTCGTACACCCCCCGCTGGCGCTCGATCAGCGTCCGCGGAGGAGGGCCCAGCCATACCCGGCGGATGACCACCTTCGCCCCGTCACCCCCGGCGGCGTCGTACGCGTCGCAGATCCGTCGGAGCCGCCCGACGTCCGACATCCCCTCGCACAGGACGCCGGCCCCGGACCGGGCCGCCCGCCGGGCGGCCCCCGGCGACGCGGCCGCGCTGAGCACCGGGACGGGGGAGGTGGCGCACGCCTGTAGGGCCCGGTCGCCACCCAACTGGCGCAGGTCGCGACCGGCGAGCATGGCGACGATCCGGGGCAGCGCCCCGATGAACCGCGGAACCGCATCCTCCGGCGCCAGGTCCATGGCCTCGAAGTCGAGGGGGAGGGCGCCGGCCGCCACCCCCAGTCCCACCCGTCCCGGGTGGCGGGCGGCCAGCCACGCCACCTCCTCGGCCAGCTGGGCGACGGGACGGAGCGGGAGGAGGACGGGGCAGGGCGCCACCCATCCGGTCGACGTCCCGTCGAGGAGGAACGACGCCACCTGCAGGGGGTTGGGAAGGTAGCCGGCGAATCCGCCGTGGTGCTCGCTGACCATGACGCCGTCGAATCCGCCCGACAGACCGAGCGCCGACTGTTCGGACAGCTCGCGCAGGATCCCCCGAGCGTCGAGTTCGTTGTGGGGATAGAGGCGGAGCGACACGGAGCCGCGGGCGAACACCATGCGGGCACGACACTACGCGGGGTCCGACGGACCGCGTCGGCCGGCCCGTGCCGGATGCGCTCGGACCCGGAGCGTGCGCCGAGCGGCCCGGCCGAGCGGCGGAGGACCCGCCGGCGCGGTCGTGACCGTCAACTTCGAGCTGGACGGCAACCGGTTCGTGGCCCTCGACGGTGGCCCGGACCACCACCACTTCGACGAGTCGATCGTTCTGGGTCGACTGCGCAACCCAGGAGGACGTCGACCGTTACTGGGCCGCGCCCACCGACGGGGGCGAGGAGACCGCCTGCGGACGGCTGAAGGACCGCTACGGCCTGCGTTGGCAGATCGTGCCCACCGAGCTGCCCGCGTTGCTGTCCGACCCCGATCCGGGGCGGGCGGGGCGGGCCATGGCCGCCATGGTGACGATGACCGAGCTCGACATCGCCGCGATGAGGGCCGCCGCCGACGGGGTGGCGCCGTAGCCCGACGCAAGGGGGTGACGGCGACCCGGCACCGTGGGCAGACTGGGGTCATGGACCCTGTCGTACGCAGACTCCGACCGGACGAGGGCGAGGCGTTCCGACAGTCGGTGATGGTGCCCTTCCTCGACCCGTTCGCCGGCGATCCCGACCAGGTCGCGGACTTCGAGCGGTGGGCGGCGATGGCCGCGCTCGAACGGGCCTGGGTGGTCGACGCGGGCGACAGGTTCGCCGGCAACGCCGCCCTCTTCAGCCTGGACGTCACCCTTCCGGCGGCCCCGGGGGGGCCGTGTCCCACGGTGGCGATGGCCGGGGTGACCGCGGTGGGGGTGCATCCGACCCACCGGCGACGCGGCTATCTAGGCCGGTTGATGCGGACCCTGCACGACGACGCCCGGGAGCGCGGCGAGCCGCTCGCCGGGCTCGAGGCGTCCGAGTCGAGCATCTACGGCCGGTTCGGCTACGGGGTGGCGGCCGACCTCGTCGAGTACTCGATCGACACCCGGGACTCGGACTTCGCCGTGCCGGCCCCCGTCGTGGACATCACCCTGATCGGCCGGGACGAGGCCCTCGAGGTGCTTCCGTCGCTGTTCGACCGCCAGCGCCGCACGAGAGCGGGCGAGGCGAGCAGGGACCCGGCCTACTGGGCCAGACTGCTCGCCGATGCGCCGCACGACCGCAAGGGCAGGTCCGCCCACTTCCATGCCGTGTGCGACGGCGGCTACGTGACCTATCGGGCGGGCGAGGAGACCCCGGAGGCCAGCGTCTTCCGGGGCGACCGCGCCGAGGTCGTCGTCGAGGAGCTCCGGGGGGTCACCGCCGAGATCGAGGCGGCGCTCTGGCGCTTCGTGCTGGACCTGGACCTCGTGGGCCGGATCACCGTCCGCCACGGCCCGGTGGACGAGCCCCTGCGGTGGCGCCTGACCGATCCGCGCCGGCTGCGGACGAGCGCCGTCGAGGACCGTCTCTACGTGCGGATCCTCGACACGGTGGCGGCGTTCGAGGGCCGTGGCTACCGGACCGAGGGCCGGCTGGTGCTCGACGTGGCACCCCCGGACGCGCCCGAGGGAGGTGCCGACGGCGCTCCCGGCCGTTGGGTGCTGGAGGCCGGCCCGGACGGCGCCTCGTGCCGGCGGGCCCGGACCGGCGAGGAGACGGACCTTCGTCTCGATCTTCCCGCGCTCGGCACGCTGTGCATGGGTGGGTTCCCGGCGTCGCTGCTGGCCGCCGGAGGGCGCGTCGAGGAGCTGACCCCGGGGAGCCTTCTGCGGGCCGACCTGCTGTTCGGGACGACGCCGTCGCCGAGGAGCGGCACCGCGTTCTGAGATCGGGGCGGTGGCGTCCCCTCAGGACGCGGGTCCGCCGTCGTCGGTGCCGACCGTCCGGAGATGGTCGAGAACGTCACGGTACGCGTGGTGCAGGCTCTGCTCGGCGTAGGGGATCTCCAGCTCGGCGCAGAACCCGCGGACCACCGGGCGCGCCCGGCGGAGGTTGGCCCGCGGCATCGCCGGGAACAGGTGGTGTTCGATCTGGCTGCCCAGTCCACCGAACAGGAACCCGACGAACGCCGAACCGGACAGGTTGCGCGAGGACCGCACCTGACGGCGTAGGAATCCCTGGTCGTCGTCGCCGGTCACCGTAGCCATGCCGACGTGGTTGGGCAGGAAGCTCGCACCGAGGTAGAAGCCGAACAGCGCCTGGGACACGACGACGAACGCCAGCGCCCGCATGGGCGAGAGCACGAGGAACGGCGCGACGAAGAAGATGCCGGCGTGGACCACCAGCAGCCCGGCCTCGACCGCCGCGGCACCGATCGCGCCGCCGGACCAGGGCCCGGACGCTGGCCACGTGCAGGTTCAGTGCCTCGAGGAACAGGAGGGGCATCAGCATCAGCCACTGGATCCCGGCGAACCAGCGTCCGAACCGGCCACAGGCTCCGGCCTGCTCGGGCGTGTAGACGAGTGCTCCGGCCGTCATGTCCGGGTCCCTGCCGTCGGTGTTGGTGTGGGCGTGGTGGCGACCGTGCTTGGCGAGCCACCAGTCGAAGCTGAACCCGCTGAGCAGGTTGGTCAGCATCAGGCCGATCGTGTCGTTGCCCCGACGGTAGGCCCAGATCTGACGGTGTCCCGCGTCGTGGCCGAGGAATCCGATCTGGGTCAGCACGAAGGCGAGCCCGACGGCCGCGACCAGGCACCACCAGCTGTCGCCGAGAGCGAGCACGCCCACGACCACCGCACCGAGCGCCGCCATCACCACCGGGATCCTGACCGCGTAGTAGCCGCCGCGCCGCACGAGCAGTCCGCGTTCACGTACCCGTCGGGACAGCTCGGCGAAGTCCTCCCGCCGCGCCGCGGCGGCCGGTGCGGCACCAGCGCCGTCCACCACGCGTGGCTCAACCACGGGCGCCGACCGTCGGAGGGACGGCCCGGCGGGCGTCCGACCCCCTGCGTCCGTGCCGATGACCCGAGGACGCGCCGGCCCGCGGGCGCACTGGATGAGGGGATCGACTGATGGACGACTGTACAGGGTGCCCGTCCGCCTGTCCGACCGCCCGTCCGCTCCACCGGTCCCGCGTCCCGCCCGGGCCCGGCCGGGTCCGGGCACCGCCGTCCCTGGTCAGGCTGGTGCACCCTCCGCGGGCGTCGGTCGGTGGGCCCGACCCCCCTGGATCATGGCGCCGGCGTAGACGACCAGGGCGAGAACGGCGAGGCAGGCCATGTCCCACCACAACGGGAGCACGTCACGTCCGCCCACCAGGACCTCGGCGAAGGGGCCGACCCCGCCCAGGATCCCGCCCCGGCCGAAGTCGCCGAGGTAGGAGACGACCGAGAGGCCGATGAGATAGGGGAACAGCCACCAGGCCGAGGCCCACTCGATCTCCGGCTGCCCGAGGTTCCAGTGGAGAGCGCGTGACGCCGCCATGAAGGCGTATCCGAGGAGGAGGGCGATCATCAGCGTCGAGATGGTCTGCCACCCCGACCAGTAGGCGATGAAGGTGGCGAAGACGAACGACGCCGGGGCGAGCAGGCCGGCCGCCGGCAGCCGGTAGGGACGCGGCAGGTCCGGCCGCGTCCGCCGGAGGGAGCCGAGGGCGAGGGGGGCTCCGGCGTACATGAGCACCACCGCACCGGTCACGACGCTGACCAGCTTCCCCCAGCTCGGGAACGGGAGGAGGAACAGCAGGCCCAGCGCACCGGACAGGACCACACCCCAGAGCGGGACGTCGGTGTGCTCGTCCTCCACCAGGAACAGTCGGGGGACGTAGCCGTCCCGGCTCAGGCCGAAGACGAGCCGGGACGCGCCGGTCAGGTAGAGGAGGCCGGTACCACTGGGCGACACCACCGCGTCGACGCGCATGACCCAGGCCAGCCACACCATGCCCACCAGCCCGGCCAGGACGAAGAAGGGCGCCCGTGACAGTCTCGGGTCCGTCGCCAGTGCCGTCCAGCTGCCGTAATGGGCGAGGAGGGACGGCGGGAGCCCGGCGATGAACGCGATCTGCACGAGGAGGTAGATCGTCGTGCAGATGAGGAACGCCCCGAGCACGGCCCGGGGCAGGTCCCGTTGGGGGTGGGTGCTCTCACCCCCGACCTGCAGCGCCCCCTCGAAGCCCATGAGGGCGAAGGCGATGCCCCCGGCCGTGATGGCGCTGAGGACGGCCTGGGTGGGACCGGCACCGCCGTGGACGAAGAATCCGCCGGCGGCCACGAAGTTGTGGGGATGGAAGCCGGCCACGATCAGGGCCACGGCGGTCAGGGTGGGGATGGCCAGCTTGAACACGGTGATCACCGAGTTGGTCCGCGACAGCAGCCGGATGCCCAGGAGGTTCAGTGCCACGAAGCATCCCATGAGGACGGTGGCCACCAGGTAGCCCGGGCCGCTGAGGGTGCCTCTGACCGGGTTGTAGAGACCGCCGGCCCACGAGTTGGTCGACAGGTACTGGATGGCGGCGAGGACCTCGATCGGGGCGATGGTCGCCGCCTGGATGTACGAGAACCATCCGAAGGTCGCACCGGCCAGGCTCCCGAACGCATGGTTGTCGAAGCGACCGGGGCCACCGCTCTCGGGGAACATGGCGCCCAACTCGCCGTAGACGAGGGCCAGTGGCGCCATGAACACCGAGGCCAGGACCCAGCCGACGAGTGCGGCGGGACCGGCGACGGTGACCGCCACGAAGGCGCCGAAGAGCCAACCCGAGCCCAGCGTGGTGCCGGCGGAGATCCACAGCAGGCCGAAGAAGCCCACGTCGCGTCGCAGGCCCTCCTCGGCGTCACCCTCCATCCGTCGCTACCGGCGTCCGCGATCGGGCGGGACCGTGGCGTCCGTGCCCGGCAACCGCCGGCCGTCGCGGACCGTGTCCCGGTCCGGTGCCGCGATCGTCCGCCGTGGACGACTGCTCCGTCCGGTCACGCCCCGATCCTACGGGGGTCCGGGACCCCCGACACGGGACCGGGGACCGTCGGGCCGGGCCCACGGTCCGGGTCCGTTCCCCACGCACGCGACGGCGGCCCGCACCGTGAGGTGCGGGCCGCCGTGCGTCGGGGGCCGACCGGGCGGGGACGCCCCCGTCAGGCCGTCCGCCGGACCTCCGTCCGGCGTCGGTCGTCCCCCCGGGTCAGCAGCTGGTGGCCCCGAAGCACCGCACCTGGTTCGAGAGCGAGTCCTGGTAGGGGGAGAACATGGTGTCCGCCACCGATCCGTAGGTGTAGTCGTTGTGGCCGTCGACGTAGCCGGGCCCGGTCGGGGTCCACCCGATCATCCATCCGCCGCCGCTCGAGCCGCCGGTGAAGTCACTCCCGATGCCCATCGGGGGCTGGCCGGCTCCGCCGACCCCGGTGTCGAGCTCGTAGGTGGTGGCCCAGTCCTGTTCCATCAGGTTGCCGTTGAACGGGGCCGCGGCCGGGTAGCCGAAGGCGCTGAAGGACTCGTAGGGGCTGTAGTTCCAGGCGAACCCGGCCCAACCGGTGACATTCCCGAGGATGCCCTTGGCGTCGGGCTTGACGGTGATCGCCGCCTCGTCCTCGCTGAAGTCCCTGCTGTTCAACCACGACGTCGTGGTCTCCCACGACCCGGTCCAGACGAACTGCCCGAGCGGCTTGGGGACGGAGGCCGAGCCGTTGTAGGCGGGGACGAACGTCAGGCTGCTGTCGATGACGCCGGTGAGCGACTCGGTGTTGGTCAGGCAGTGCCCGGCCATCCACACCTCGTCCTCGTTGCTCGATCCGGACGCCGAGGGCACGACGGTGCCCGAGCAGACGTAGTTGACCCCGTCGTTCTTGAAGAACACCTTGCCGTTCACCTTGTAGGGGTACTTCTGGTAGCTCGCGGCGGGGACGGGGAACGAGTCGAACGATCCGGTCCCACCCGTCCATCCGTCGCCCACCGGGGCCTCCGCCGAAGCGGACGCACCCTTCGGCAGACCACCCGGCACCGAGCCGGGCGTGCCCGCACCCGGGCTGTTCGGCTCGGCCGCCGTCAATTGGGCGGCCTGCGCATGGACCACGTCCACGGACCTGGCCGACTTCATCCGAGCCGGCGTCCAGTAGGCGGCGATCGCCGCGGCATTGACCGCCACCTTGCCACCCACCGCGGCAGGTGCAGCCCGTTTGGCCGCGGCGGTGGCGGCACCGGCCGGAGCCGACACCGCCATCGAGGAGAGCACGGCCACCAGCAACCCCGTGACCGACAACACGGCGCCTGCGCGCCACCTGTTCCTGGACATCACACCCATACCTCGTCTTCCTGTTCGCCGTTTCCCACCGCGCACATCCGTGCACCGTGACATTCGCCCGCCGCCAGCGTCATCCGCCCCTGCGCCGAACAGGACCACCTTTACACAAGTTCCACGAAATGCAATGTGGAATTCGCGTATCTCCGCGTGCTCCTCATTGCGTCAATTGCGTGAACACAATGGCGGCTATTCCATGATGCGACCCGCGGTCACCGATCCCGCCGTGTCCACGGTTGTTGCCGCGGCGAGACCGGGAGGTACCACGCCCGGCCGGCCCCCACCCGTGCGCCCGACGGCACCGGGACCGATGTGTTACAACCCCTGCATGACCGAGCGGACGTACAGTCGACGTCAGGTGCTGGCCGGGGGTGTGGCGGGGGCCGCGGCACTCGGCCTCACCACGATGGGCTGTGGCGCCGGATCGGGGGCGGAGTCCGTGCGGCGGGCACTGAAGGTGGCACCGTCCGCATCTGGACGGGTCGAGCACGTCGTGTTCCTGATGCAGGAGAACCGGTCGTTCGACCACTACTTCGGCACCATGAGGGGGGTGGCCGGATTCGACGACGCCACCAACGCCGGCGCCTTCACCCAGGCATGGTCGGGCGCTCCGTCCGGGACGAGTCCCCCGGGGGTGCTGCTCCCCTTCCACATGGACACGGCGACGCAGGGGGAGTGCACCTACGATCTGGACCACTCCTGGCCGGCCGAGCACTCGTCGTGGCACCACGGCACCATGGACGCGTTCGTGTCGACCCACACGTCGTCCACCTACGAGGGTGCCCTCGGGACCAACACCATGGGCTACTACACCGAGGACGACATCCCCTTCTACTACCGGCTCGCCGAACGGTTCACCATCTGCGACAACTACTTCTGCTCGGTGCTCGGGCCGACCCATCCCAACCGCCTCATGGCGATCTCCGGGACGGTCGACCCGGGAGGGGTGGCCGGTGGGCCGATCATCGTGACCAACGATGCGCTGGCGGAGCACCAGGGCACGTGCACCTGGAAGACGATGCCCGAGGTGCTGACCGAGGGCGGTGTCTCGTGGAAGTGCTACAACCCGTACGGCTCCAACTACCAGCCCGGATCCCCGTTGTTCGTCAGTAAGAACATGCTGCTCTATTTCGACCAATTCGCCAATGCTGATCCCTCCTCCGCGATCTATCGCAACGCGTTCGGCTACTTCGGACCGAATGTGGCCGGCGGATTCACGGCGACCAACCCGAACACGGACGACTTCACCGCGGACGTGGCCGCCGGCACACTGCCCCAGGTGTCCTGGATCGTCTCCCCCAACAGCTACGACGAGCACCCGCCGGCGCCCGCACAGCTCGGCGAGTGGTACACCCAGCAGATCCTCGACACCCTGACGTCCAATCCCGAGGTCTGGAAGAGCACCGTCCTCTTCGTGATGTACGACGAGAACGACGGCTTCTTCGACCACGTCCCCCCGCCGACCGCCCCGGAGGGCACCGACGGCGAGTACCTGACGGACCGGTCGGCGACCACGCTGTCGCAGTCGGGCGGGATCGCCGGGCCCATCGGACTGGGTGTCCGGGTTCCCATGCTGGTGGTGTCGCCGTTCTCCGCCGGGGGGTGGGTCTGCTCCGACGTCTTCGACCACACCTCGCAACTGCAGTTCCTGGCGACGCTGTTCGACCTCGAGGTGCCCAACGTGTCGAGCTGGCGAAGGTCCACGGTCGGCGACCTGACGTCGACGCTGCCGGTCCTCGCGGCGCCGGACGTGTCGGTGCCGCCGATGCCGGTCGTGTCCGCCGGCGTGTCGACGCCGCCCGTCGGCGGCGAGTGCACCTCCGCCCAGATCCTCGAGGTGAACCCGGACGACGGCGCGTTCCCGGTGCCGAGGAGCCAGCGGCACCCGGTGCAGGCACCGGGGCGGCTCCGGTCGACCACGGTCTGAGGGCGACGCCGCCGCCGACCGTCAGGACCCGACGCCGAAGGTGTCGCAGTACGGAGCGAATCGCTCCGTGACCTGGTCGGCCTCGAGCCCGAAGTCGGACAGGCGGTAGTCGTGGGTGCCGTGCCCGCCGGGCCCGTGACCGGCGGCCCACCCGGCGACCGCCGCCCGCGAGCGGTCGTCGAAGGGGATGCCGATCCGGGTCAGCCCCCGCTCGAGCGCCCCCACCGGATCCACGCGGAGGTCCGAGAAGGAGATGTCCGCGAACCGGTGGTCACCCGTCCGTGCACGGAACTCCATGGCGCGCCGCACGGCGACCCACCACCGGTCGAGCTGCTCGGCACCCAGCTCGACGGGGTCGTCGCGGTCGCTGCTCCAGCTGCGGGTGTAGTGGATGAGGCTGCAGACGGACCCCAGGACCTCGGTGGGATCGCGGTGGCTCCACAGGAAGCGGGCGTTCGGGTAGGCGTCCACCAGGGCGTCGAGTGCGAACATGTGCACCGGCGTCTTCAGGTGCCAGAGCGTGGGGGGACAGTGCCACTGGAGGAGGCGCAGGACCCGCCGGTGGTACCGGTACGTCCCGGTCATGTCGGTGTCGACCACCCACCCGAGATAGGTGGGCACCCGGGCGAAACCGTCGAAGTGGGCCGTCCGGAAGCTCATCCCCATGAGGTCCTGGCACTCCGTGGCCATGGTGGCCTCGGTCACGTACATCGTCCGCATCAGGGGGAAGGCCTCGTCCATCAGGGCCAGGTACCCCTCGGCGGTGGCGATGCGGGGATCGGTGTGCTCGGTGGCCGTCTCCGGCGGCGGGACGGGAGAGCCCGACTCCCACAGTCGGAGCGACCGGAACTGCGGGTCGGCGGCCACCAGCTGGCTGAGGGCGGTGGTGCCGGTGCGGGGAAGTCCGATGACGAAGACGGGGCCGTCGATCCGCTCGTCCTCGATCTCGGGATGACGGCGGTAGGTCTCCTCCACCGACAGCCGCGCGGCGAGGAGCGCGGTCAGCCGCGCGTGCTGCATCAGGTCGCCCGTCTCGGTCAGGTCCCCTTCGTCGTTCATCGATGCCACCAGTCGCTCGAGCCCCTCGCGGTAGTGGTCGCCGCCCGTGTCGTCCAGGCCGGTCTGCGCGCGGGCGTCCTCCTCGATCCGGTCGACGTCGAGGCTCATCTCGGGAACCGCCTGCTGACGGCCCTTCGCCGGATGTCGATGGCGGTGGCCCGCTCCTCCGGGGTGACCCAGCGGGTGTCGGGCGGCAGCTCGCCGGCCAACCGGCCGAACGGCACCACGGTGGCGGTCGGCACCGGGGCGGTGTCGGTACGGACGCAGCGCAGGATGATCGGTCCCTCGCTGTGCCCGGCGGTGTCCAGCCAGTTGGCGACGCCGGGGTCCCGGTGGGCCACCACCACCCGTACCTTCCCGTCCCCGTCGACGACGGCCTGGTGCCCGTTGAGGCTCGACTGTCGGTTGCCGTAGTCGATGGTCTCCCACCAGACGTTGCCCAGCGAGTAGCTCCAGTACAGGCCCTCGGGCGGGGTGATCTCCACGAGCAGGGCCTCGTCGGCATCCAGCCGCCACGACCCGATCACGGGGCGGTTCTCGGCTGCGGCTCCCATGGCCGATCCGTCGAAGGGCGGGAGGAACGTGTTGGGGGCGTCGGGAGTGGAGAAGCCCAGGAAGAACGCGAGGTTCTCCTCGAGGAAGTCACCCAGCGCGATCAGTTGCCGGGCGATGGCCGTCTGCGGTGCCACCGCGGTGGGTCCACCCACCACGGTGGGACCCGACAGCGGCTCGATGGCCATGGTCACCGGGACCTCGTGCTCCCAGTCGTAGAAGAAGTGGCGGACGACCAGCATGGTGGCGGCGGGATCGAGGGGGAGCCAATTGCCCTCGTGGGGCTCGGCCGACACGGTGATCTCGAAACTGCCGTCGGGGCCGAGCTCGAACTCGTCGAGGAGGGCGTTCGACGTCGAGGCCATGCCCGACATGACCTGCAGGCCCACGTACCGGGCCGAGCCCCTCGTGCCCGACAGGCGATAGGTGGCGGCACCGTCGAGGGCCGATCCGACGTAGATGCAGTCCGGACACTCCATGCCCCAGGAGTAGGCGGCGTCGAGGCCCGACGGCTTGATCGCTGGCACCCGGTCCAGCCCCCGACGCAGGAGCTCGTCGATGCCGACGCCCAGGAGGACGAGGAGGTGCCGGAACCCCGAAGCCATGTCGACCGGACCCCGGGGGACGGCGTCGGACAGCACGACGTCGCCGGCCCGCCGGAGGGTGTCCAGCAGATGGCTCCACGCCTGTCCGGACACCAGGTCCCCACCGGTGGCGTCGCCGGCGGTGGCCGCCTCGCTCACCGAGAAGGGCAGCCAGGCCGGGTTGGCGAACGAGCTCATGGTCGGCGTGGCGACGGTGGTGCAGCTAGCATCGGCGTCCCCTCGGGGTCGGCGTCCGTTCCGTGGGAAGCATGCTGTCACACCCGCATGCACGCGAGGGGGGAGGGGGCCGTGTCCGCCGGTCGCGGGCAGCCTCCCCGACGGGCGGTCCCGTGACGGTCGGTCGACCACGCACCTCCGCGCCGGTCCCTTCGCGTCGCGGGGCGGACAGGTGCCCTTCGACTCTGGTCGCGCGGGGCCCGCTCGGATCGAATGGACACGTGAGTCCGCGGCCACGCCACGTGAGTGGCGAGCACGCACATCGGTGGAACGTGCTCGTCGTCGTGTGCGCCTCCGTCCTGATGGTAAACGTGGACAACACCATCCTGAATGTGGCCCTGCCCACGCTGGTCCGGGAGCTGCAAGCCACCTCGAGTGAGCTCGAGTGGATCGTCGACGCGTACGCGATGGCGTTCGCCGGGCTCCTCTTCGTCGGCGGTAGCCTGGCCGACCGGTTCGGCCGCAAGCGCTTCTTCCTCCTCGGGCTCGCCGTGTTCACCGGCGGTTCGATCGGCGCCGCGTTCGCTCCGTCCGTCCAGCCGCTCATCGCGTGCCGTGCCGTCATGGGGGCCGGTGCGGCCCTCGCCATCCCGGCCTCACTGGCGATCATCAACGACGTCTTCCGGGATCCGGTGGAGCGGGGACGGGCGATCGGGGCGTGGGCGGGCACCATGGGCCTCGGCGTCGCCATCGGTCCCATCGCCGGCGGCCTCCTGCTGTCCCGGTTCTGGTGGGGCTCGATCTTCCTCGTCAACGTCCCGATCGCCCTGGCCGGCCTGGTCGGCGCCCTCGTGCTCGTGCCCGACTCGAGGAATCCCGCCGCTGATCGGCCCGACCCGATCGGGTCGATCCTCTCCATCGCCGGCCTCGGGCTCCTGCTGTGGGCGATCATCGAGGCTCCGGCCGAGGGATGGACGTCGGGGATCGTCGTCACGGTGGGGTTCGCCAGCATCGTCGTCATGGGCACGTTCGTGACCTGGGAGGCCCACAGCTCCCACCCGATGCTGCGCCTCGAACTCTTCGCGGAGCGCCGGTTCTCGGCGGCGATGGCCGGTGAGGCCCTGGGCGTCTTCGCGTTGCTCGGGGCGCTGTTCGTCCAGACCCAGTTCCTCCAATTCGACCTGGGATTCTCCCCTCTCCAGGCCGGTGTGCGGATCCTGCCGATCGCCGCCGTCATCTGCCTGGTGGCGCCGCTCTCGCCGGTCGTCGCCCGCGTGATCGGGGTCAAGCTCGCCGCCACCGCTGGCCTCGCGGCCATCGGAGGCGGGCTGTGCTGGATCGCCGCGCTGTCCACCGTGGCGTCGACCTACGGCGAGGTGGTCCCCGGCATGCTGCTCATCGGACTGGGTGCCGGGCTGCTGCTGCCGACGGCGACGAATTCGGTGCTCGGTTCCGTGCCGACCGGGGATTCCGGCGTCGGATCCGCCACCAACACCGTGGCCCTCCAGGTCGGGGGAGCGCTGGGCGTCGCCGTGGTCGGGAGCACCATGTCGACCCGGTACCAGGAACACCTGACGGCGTCCCTCGTCGGCCGACACGTGCCGACCGACGTCCTCCGGACCATCCTGGGCTCACTCGGCGGAGCGCTCGCCGTGGCCGAACGCGTCGGCGGCGCCACCGGAGCGGAGCTGGCCCACGCGGCGCGGGTGGCCTTCATGGGCGGCAGCCGGGTGGGCATGGCGGTCGGGGGTACCGTCGCGCTGTGCGGGGCGGTCGTGGTCCTCGTCGCCCTGCCTCCGGGGCCGGCGGACCGTCCGGAGGGGTCCGGCGCCGCGGTCCCGGGTGGACGCACCGCGTCACACCTCCCGACTCCACGATCCGGATCCGGATCCGGATCCGGATCCGACGGATCGTCCCCGGAGTGCGGCGTCGATTCGGCCGGTCCCCGGTCCGCACCGTCCGGCCGGGTCGACGCGGGGGCTACGCCCCCGAGGCCGCGTACAGCTGGGCCACCTGGGCGGCGGACATCTGGTACTGGTAGAGGGTGAAGTCGTCGAGCGAGCCGCCGAAGGCGAAGCTCGACGGCACGCTCGGCCAGCCGTTGAGGTTGTCGTAGCCGACCCGCCAGTACCCGATGAACTGCTGGGCCTGGGTGGTCGGGTTGGTGCCGACCAGCGCACCGTCGACGTAGAGGGCCATGCCGGCCGGGCCGATGGTGGCGACGGCCAGGTGCCAACGCCCGTTGTTGTACGCCTTGGTGGACGTCGCCACATTCGTCCATCCCTGCCACACACCCCACTCGAGCTGACCGGAGTCGGTCATGTAGAGGTGCCGGTCGTAGAGGTTGCTCAGGCCGGTCTGGTCGTCGCCGAAGCCGAAGATCATCCCGCCCGACGTCGTGGTCGTCTTGAACCAGATGCCGGCCGAGAAGGTCTCGGGGTCCGGGGTGCTCGCCCGGGTGGTGACGTAGCCGGTCTTCCCGTCCAGGGTGATCGACGTGTTGGGGTCGCCGGCGACGGCGCCGGGCTTCCCGAATTTGACACCGCCCTCGTAGAGTCCGCCCGAGGTCCGGTAGGTGGAGTCGAGGGCACCGGCCGCGGCCGACGACTCACCGAAGCGCCACCACGAGATCGGGCCGGACTGCGACACGGTGCCCGCCCACGTGGTGGGGCCGCCGCCGCCCACGTAGACCGTGTTGGACGGTCGGGAGGTGACCTGGTTGACCCCGTCGCTCACGATGACGGTGTAGGTGTGCCTCCCGACCGGTGCGGCGGTGTCGGTCAGCGTGACGACCGGCAGATCCCAGAAGCGCGACGCCTCCGACACCGTGTCGACCACGGTCTTCTTGTCCCGCACCAGGGTGTAGGTGAGCGTCCCCACGTCGAGGCTGGTGGAGGTCTGCTGCTCGACGGTCACCGTGCCGTCCGGGTCGGCCTGGGCCGTCGGCGGGGTGGGGGTCGTCGGCGGCGGGCCGTTGCCACCCGGCCCGAACATCACGAAGCCCTGCTGCCAGAGGCCGTTCACCTTGGTGAAGTCGCCGACCACGAAGAGCTGGCTGCCGTCGGTGGTCGACGCCGCCGGCCCCGTCGCCTCGTTGCCGGACGCATTGTCGTTCGGGAACCAGTTGAGCATCTCCCCGGTGGTGGCGTCCTCCGCCGTCAGGTCGTGGTGGGTGGTCAGATCGGGGAAGCCCCCCGGGACGCCGCTGCAGTCGTGGGCGTGGGACCCGACGAAGAGCGTGTTCCCGATGAGGGCCACGGCGTGGGTGTCGCCCTGGCAGTAGTCGGCCCAGACCACGGCCCCCGTGGCCCACGACAGCGCCGCCGTCCCGTCGAATTCGGTGTAGCCCTGGGCATCCCCGTAGTCCACCCCGCCGATGTAGAGGTAGTCGGCGTTGCCGGTCATGTGCCACACCTGGAACAGGGTGCTCATGTAGGGGCCCGCACCCCAGGCGGGGTCCAGCGCCCCGGTCACCGGGTCGACGGCGATGAGGGAGCGGTGGGTGACCCCGTCCGCGGTGCCGTAGTTGCCCCCGACGATCGCCTCGGTGCCGTCCGGCGAGAGCATGATGGCGTGCACCGGGCCGTTGAAGGAGGGTGCCCACGGCAGCAGCTTGCCGGTGGCGTCGACCTCGGCCGCGTTGGCGTGGGCCTTGCCGTCGACCACCCCGAACTGGCCGCCGAGGTACACCGCCCCCGAGGCGGTCGCCGTCACGTCGAACACGGTGCTGGTGGCCGGCATGGTCGGGTCCCACGGCAGGAGCGCCCCGGTCCGGGCGTCGACGGCGGCGACGTCGGTCCGGGTCACGCCGTCGACGGTGGTGAAGCGTCCGCCGAAGTAGAGGGTCGAGCCGTCCGCCGACAGGGAGATGGAGTACACGGTGGGCGCCACCGAGCTGGTGGAGGTGACCGTGGGGGAGAAGCCGCTGACGGGCACGCCGGTGGTCGAGTCGAAGGCGGTCAGGTGCAGGGCGGGCACCTCGCCCACCCCGGGGGCGTCGCCCGGAGGACGCACCGCCGTGAAGTCGCCGCCCACGTAGACGACGCCGTTGCCGTAGGCGACCGAGCGCCCGGGGGCGTTGACCTGCCACGACGACTCCGCGGAGGCGTTGAGCAGCCCCGGGTCGATGGCGCCGGCCCGGGTGGCGTCCACCGCCACCGTGCACGTGCCCGCCACCACGGCGACCGCCAGTCCGATTCGTACGATCCGCTTCATGTCTGCCCC
>CAWFDU010000004.1:0-199626 GCA_963814655.1 uncultured Acidimicrobiales bacterium
AGAGCAGCGAGTGGGTGCGGTAGTCGAAGGGGCTGCCGACGTCGAGGTCGTCGGTGGCGCCCGACGGCATGCCCAGGCGTCGGGCGAGGCCGATGGGGACGGTGGCCGAGGTGAGGATGCCGGTGACCTGGCCCCACAGCTGCTCGGCCAGGACGGGGCCCGACGTCGATGGGGGACACCCGCAGCGACGGCGCCCGGGCGCCGTCCTCCACCCAGGCCACCTCCCCGTCCCCGAGCAGGGCCACCCGTGCCAGGTCGGCGGCCAGGTGCCCGGCGGCCAGCAGGACCCGGTCGCGGCGCGACCGGTCGGCCGACGGTTCGCCGTCGCCCACCTCCCGCTCGGCCCGCCGCAGGTGGTCCACCAGGCGCCCGACCCGCCCGGTGGCGAGCGCCAGCAGCGTGCCGAGGTCCGGGTCGGCCCCCGCGGCCGCCGACCGCGTCGCGCGGTGGACAGCGGCGCCGGCGCGGGCGCCTCGGCCCGGCGCCACCGGCAGTGGGGCGAGTCCGAGCTCCAGACCCTGCGGTTCGGTGCCGTCGGGCACCGCGGATCCGGACCCGGTCCCTCCGTCGACGTCGGCGGCAACGGGTCCGGGGTCCACCCCGCCGGCCAGTTCCCCGTGCGGGACCCTCCGGCCGGACCACGGGCGGAGCACCCGGTGGAGCACGTCGGCCAGGTCGGCCACCGCCTCGACGGCCCGCGCCGCGCCGGGGTCGGCCTCGTCGAGCGCCGTGCCGGGCGGCGGCGGCCAGGGCCCGGAAGCGACCGGGTCCCACCTCGAGCCCGAGGCTGTCGGTCATGACGTCCTCGACCTCGTGCGCCTCGTCGAACACCACCACCGAGTGCTCGGGCAGCACCGCCCCGCCGCTGGCGAGGTGGGCACCGTAGAGGTGGGTGTTGACCACGACGACGTCGGCCTCGGCGGCCCGGGCCGCGGGCGTGCTCGGCGAAGCAGTCCCGACCCGACGGGCACCGGAAGGCGCCCGGGCACTCGCGGCCGTGGTCGACACCATCGCCCACGCCCGGAAGTGCGGTTCGAAGGGCAGCTCGGCGCGGTCGCCGGTGGCGGTGTCCTCCGCCCAGCGGACGAGGCTGCGGACCTGGTCGGCGACGGTCGCAGGATCGGACGCGTCGGCGTCGGCCGCCGGCGTCAGGGTGTCGTCGGCGTCGGGCGGGTCGGCCGAGCCGGGGTCGAGGGTGAGCTGGCCGCCCCGACCGCCGACCTCGGCCACCCGTTGGCGGCAGACGTAGTTGCTCCGTCCCTTGAGGACGGCGAACGTGCAGGCCGTTGCCCGTGGCCGCGGCCACCAGGGGCAGGTCCTTGTCGGCCAGCTGGTCCTGGAGGGCCTTGGTGGCCGTGGCCACCACGATCCGCTCACCGGACAGGGCCGCCGGGCACCAGGTAGGCGAGCGACTTGCCGGTGCCCGTGCCGGCCTGGACGACCAGGTTGCGCCGACCCGACCACGGCCGCGCCACCGCCGCGGCCATCTCCACCTGGCCGGGCCGGGACTCGCCGCCCCCGGGCAGTCCGGCGGCCACGCGCGCAGGGTGGCGGTGACCTCGTCGGGCATCCGCCGACACTACCGGGCGGTCCGACGCGGCTGACCGGCCGGTCACGGCAGCGCCGGCGCAGTTCCACGTAGACGGGCGTGCCCACCAGGGCGTCGAGCTCCTCGGCCAGCGACTCGACGACCGGTCGGTCGCCGACGTAGGCGAGGTCGCCCTCGGTGCAGCACCATGCCATGGTCTCGCCCTCGGGTCCCCAGTCGGCGCGGCTCCACGCTCGCACGGTGGCCACCTCGCCACCGTTGCCGTCGTCGGACCACTCGACCCGGAGCGGGAGCTGCCAGCACACCGAGGGCTTCCAGTCGAGCGGGACTCGCCGGCTCGACGGCGGCGAGGTGGAGGGCGCACCCGGCACCCCGGCGAACCGGGGCGGTTGAGGAAGATGCAGGCGCCGTCGACGACCCGGGTGGCCGTGCAGGCCCGCCGTCGGCCACGATGGCGCCGGCGAAGATGCCGCCGGCGGCGGCCTCGGCATGGAACTGGAACGGTCCGGGGCGAGCGTGTCGGCCAGGGCGGCGATCCGCATGGCCTCGTCGGTGCCGTCGAGCACGGCGCCGACCGAGCAGCAGCCCTCGCCGAGCTCGGGGGTCGGCGTCCTCATGGATGCCGAGGCAGCCCTGGCCCCACAGGCAGGTCCAGTGACGTCAGGAAGGCGTCGTCGAACCGCCAGGTGACGTCGCCGTCGACGATCTCGGTCGTACGCTGCCGGCCGCCTCCGCCACTGGGACTGCCTCCGGCGCCCGGCGCCGGCGCTCCGGCGGGATGTCCCCGGACCCCGGCCCATCAGTGCCACTCCACGAACAGGACGATCGAGACCCCGAGGCCGACGACCACGATGCAGACCCGGAGGACGTCGGCACGGCAGGCGCCGGCCGTAGTGGCCGCCGAGCTGGCCGCCGATGATCGAGCCGGCGGCGATGAGGGCGGCCACCGACCAGTCGATGTGGGGGACCAGGACGAAGACCACCGCGGCCACGCCGTTGACCACGAGGGCCAGCACGTTCTTGGTGCCGTTGAGGCGCTGGAGGCCGTCGTCGATGAAGATGGCCAGCAGGCTGATGAGGATCACCCCCTGGGCGGCACCGAAGTACCCGCCGTAGATGCCGGTGAGGAAGACCCCGACCAGCAGGGGGCGCCCACCGTGGACGTGGCGCTCGCCCCGTGCGGCCAGCCACGCGCTGACACCGGGGCTGGACGGCCATCAGCACGGCGGCCAGCAGCACCAGCGCCGGGCACGGCCGCCTTGAACACGCTGCGGGGCAGGGCCAGGAGGAGGACCGCGCCGGTGAGCCCGCCGGCCAGGGAGCCGCGTCCGAGGGTCAGCAGCCGGGACCGCTGGCCGTCCAGCTCCCGCCGGTAGGCGACGCACCGCGCTGGCGCTGCCCGGGGACCAGGCCGACGTTGTTGGAGACGTTGGCCAGCACCGGCGGGTAGCCGAGGGCGAGCAGGGTGGGGAACGTGATGAGCGAGCCGGAGCCGACGATCACGTTGATCGTCCCGGCGGCCAGCCCGGCGGCGAAGATGGCCAGGGCGGCCCACGGGGTCATGGGGAGGGTCTAGTCGTCGGCGGGGCTCTCGCCGCTCAACCACCGTCGGCGACCGCCGGCCGGGCCACCCGGACCGCGCCGGGCGCCGGCCGGTCCGATCGGCACGGCCGGAGCGGCCGACGGGATAGGTTCGCAGGGTGCACGATGATGAGCTGGAGCGCCGAGGACGGGGCCGGGTCGCGGACGAGGTCCTGACCGCCGCCGACGTCGCCGACGGGCCGATCCCGGTCCACGTGGCCTGCGTGATGGACGGCAACGGCCGCTGGGCGGCCCGGCGGGGCCTGCCCCGGACCGAGGGCCACGCCGCCGGCGAGGCGGCCCTGCTCGACGCCGTCGAGGGCGCGCTCGAGCTCGGCATCCCGTGGATCACCATGTACGCGTTCTCCACCGAGAACTGGCGCCGGCCGCCCGACGAGGTCCGCTACCTCATGGGCTTCAACGAGAGCCTGCTGATGCGCCGCCGCGACGAGCTCAACGACAAGGGCGTCCGCATCCGGTTCGCCGGCCGGCGCGACTGGCGGGTCCCCAAGCGGGTGCTGAAGCGCATGGACGAGTCGATCGAGCTGACGAAGCACAACCGGCGCTGCACCCTGACCATGGCCTTCAACTACGGCGGCCGGGCCGAGATCGTCGACGCCGTCCGGGCCTGGTGGCCGAGGGCGTGAAGCCCGAGAAGGTCACCGAGAAGGCGATCCGCTCGCACCTCTACTTCCCCGACCAGCCCGACCCCGACCTGGTCATCCGCACCTCGGGCGAGCACCGGATCTCCAACTTCCTGCTGTGGCAGCTGGCCTACAGCGAGCTCGTCTTCACCGAGGTGCTGTGGCCCGACTTCCGCCGCTCCGACCTGTTCGCCGCGGTGCGCGACTTCCAGCGCCGCCAGCGCCGGTACGGAGGCGTCACCTGATGGCGAGCCCGGGCACGTCCGCGACGACGCCGGTGGCGTGTGGATCGTGACCGGCTGGGTCCTCGGGCTCCTCGTCTACGCTCGGCGTCGTGGTGGCCTGGCACGCCGGCTTCACGGCGGCGACCCCGTTCGTGGTCATCCCGCCCGTGCTCCTCGTCATGGTCGGCGCCGGCAACTGGATCAGCGGCCGGCGGGCCGGCCGTGCCGGCCCCGCGGTTCAACCGACCCGACCCCGTGCCGCTGGCCTCGCTGCGGGGCGGGCCGGAGCCGACCCCCGCCGACATCCCCGACGCCGGGGACCGAGCCCGACGGCGCCGACGGCGGCGGCCGGGGGCCCGGGTCGGGCCGATGACGCAGTTCCGCGACCGGGGGGTGGTGCTGCGCACCATCCGGCTGGGCGAGGCGGACCGGATCGTCACCCTGATGACCGAGCACCACGGCAAGGTCCGGGCCGTGGCCAAGGGCGTGCGCCGGACGACGTCGAAGTTCGGGTCGCGCCTCGAGCCCCTCAGCCACGTCGCCCTCCTCGGCTGGCAGGGCCGGGGCGACCTCGACACCATCAACCAGGTCGAGGTCATCGACACCTTCCGGCCGGTCCGCGAGGACCTCGACCGGATGTCGGCGGCCCTGTCCATGCTCGAGGTGGTCGACCAGGTGGGCCAGGAGCGCCACGCCAATCCGCGGCTCTACGAGATGGCCGTCGCGGGCCCTCGCCGCCCTGGCCGAGCGGGACTCGCCCATGGTGGCCCCGGCCTTCTTCCTCAAGGTGCTGGCCCTCGAGGGCTCGGCCCCGTTCCTCGACGGCTGCGTCTCGTGCGGCGAGGACGACGACGCCCAGCTGGTGGCCTTCGACATCGTGGAGGGTGGGGTCCTGTGCCGGTCGTGCCGCCGCGGCCGGCCGCTCGTCGCCCGACGGGCTGGCCCTGCTGCGCCGCACCCTCGGCGGCGGCCTGTCCGGGGTGCTGGCCGAGACCGCGGTCCGCCGCCACCGACGAGGTGACCGCGCTCGCCACCGAGGCCATGGAGGCCCACCTCGACCGCCGGCTCCGGTCCGTCCGGGCCGGCCAGGTCTCCTGACCGCCGGGTGCCGGCCGTGCCGCACCGTGGCCCGCCGCCCGCCATCGGTCGTCTGTGGTTCCGGCGGGACCTGCGCCTCGCCGACCACCCCGCCCTCGCTGGCCGCCGCCGACGAGGCCCGGTCGCTCGGCCGGCCGCTGCTCGCCCTGTTCGTGGTGGACGACGGGCTGCTGGCGCTCGGGCGGGCCCAACCGCGGGCCTACCTGGCCCGCACGCTGGCCGCCCTCGACGCGCTCGTCGGCGGCCGTCTGGTCACTGCGCCGGGGGCGACCCGAGGCGGTCGTGCCCGCCGTGGCCGCCGAGGTCCGGGGCCCCGGTCGTGCTACGCCACCGGGGACTGCGCCCCCTACGGCCGCCGGCGCGACGCCCGGGTGGCCGGGCCCTGGCAGCCGCCGGCCGGACGCTGGTGCGCACCGGCTCGCCCTACGCGGTGTCGCCCGGGCCGGGTGGTGACCGGGGAGGGGCGGCCCCTACCGGGTGTTCACGCCCGTTCCGCCGGGCCTGGGCGGCCCACGGGTGGCCCGCGCCGGTCGGCGCCGCCCACCGGGGTGCCCTGGGCTCCGGCGGACGCTGCGAGCTGTCGCCCTGCGGGAGCTCGACCCCGATCCGGCCGGGGTCGCGACCGCTGCCTGCCCGCGGCGGGGGAGGCCGGCCGCGGGCCGGCGTGCTCGACGGGCCTTCCTCGACGGGCCCGTCGCCGACTACGACCGAGGCCCGGGACCGGCCCGACCGGACCGGGCACGTCGCGGCTCTCGCCCCACCTGCGGTTCGGCACGCTCCACCCCCGTCAGGTGCTGGCCCGCGTGCCGGCCGGGCGCGGCGGGCGACGCGTTCCGCTCCGAGCTGGCCTGGCGGGAGTTCTACGCCGACGTGCTGTGGCACCGCCCCGACTCCGCGTGGGAGCTCGCTGGTCGCCGGTCGGCGCCCACCTGCGCTGCGACACCGGCCCCGAGGCCGACGCGCGGTTCGCGGCGTGGGCCGGCGGGGCGCACCGGGTTCCCGCTGGTCGACGCCGGGATGCGCCAGCTGCGCGCCGAGGGGTGGATGCACAACCGGGTCCGGATGCTGACCGCCTCGTTCCTGGTCAAGGACCTCCACCTCGACTGGCGCCGGGGGGCCGCCCACTTCCTCGACCTGCTGATCGACGGCGATCTCGCCTCCAACAACCACGGGTGGCAGTGGGTGGCCGGCACCGGCACCGACGCGGCGCCGTTCCACCGGGTCTTCAGCCCGGACGCGCCAGGCCGAGCGGTTCGACCCCGACGGGGCCTACGTGGCCCGGTACGTGCCCGAGCACGGGACACCGGGGTACCCGACCCCGATCGTCGACCACGCCACCGAGCGGGTCGAGGCACTGGACCGGTGGCAGGAGGCCAACGGAGCGGCCGCGGCGGCGGGCCCGCGACGTGACCGGACGCCGCCCTTCGGTGTCTACGTCCACGTGCCGTTCTGCCGGCACCGCTGCGACTACTGCGCCTTCGCCACCTACACCGACCGGGACCACCTGATGGAGGCCTACGCCGCCGCCTGCGTGACCGAGCTCGGCCGGGCGGTCGAGCGGGAGGGGATGCCCGCGGCCACGTCGGTCTTCTTCGGCGGGGGGACACCGTCGCGGCTGCCGGCCGACCTGCTGGCGTCGGGTGCTCGACGCCGTGCCCCGGGACCGCCGGGGCCGAGGTCACCGTCGAGTGCAATCCCGAGGACGTGACCGACGGGACTGCTCGACGCCTACCGGGCGGCCGGGGTGACCCGGATCTCCCTCGGGGTGCAGTCGACCGTCGGCCACGTGCTGGAGGGCCTCGGCCGGCGCCACGGACCGGCGCACGTGACCGACGGCCGCCGCCGCGGTGGCCGCCGCCGGGTTCGCCTCGTGGAACCTGGACCTCATCCTGGGTGGCGCCGGGGAGCGCGACGAGGACTGGGAGCGCAGCCTCGCCGACGTGCTCGGCCTGGCGTCGCCTCCGCCCCACCTCAGCGCCTACGCCCTGACCGTCGAGCCCGGGACGCCGCTCGCCCGGACGCCGGACCGCCACCCGGACGACGACGTGCAGGCCGACCGGTACGAGACGGCCGACCGCGTGCTGTCCGCGGCCGGCTACCGGTGGGAGGAGATCTCGAACTGGGCCCGCCCGGGCCACGAGTGCCGCCACAACCAGCTCTACTGGGAGCCAGGGCGACTACCGGGGGATCGGGTCGGCCGCCCACTCCCACCGGGGCGGGCGACGGTGGTGGAACGTCCGCACGCCCGACCGGTACGTCGCCCTGGTGGCCGCCGACCGGTCCACGGTGGCGGCCGGCGAGGTGCTCGACGCCCGCCCGCCGCCGGTTCGAGGCGCTGGCCCTGGCGCTGCGCACGCTCGACCGGGGTGCCCTCCGACGCCCTGCCCGACGGACCCCGACCTCGACGGGCTGGTGGACCGGTCCGGTGACCGTGCCGTGCTGACCGTGCGGGGCCGGCTGCTGGCCAACGCCGTCACCGGCTACCTGGTGGAGCCACACCCGGGCTGACGGCGCGGCGGGCGTCCCCGGACCGGGCGCCGGAGCGCACCCGGTACGATTCCCCCCTATGCCCGAGCCGGAAACCTCCCCCGACGCCCCGTCCGACGTGCCGCCCGACCGGGCCGATCTCATGGAGAAGGTGGTCGGCCTGTGCAAGCGGCGCGGCTTCATCTTCCAGTCGGCCGAGATCTACGGCGGCTTCCGCTCGACGTACGACTACGGGCCGCTCGGCGTCAACCTCCTGCGCAACGTCAAGAACGCCTGGTGGGAGTCGATGGTGCAGCGCCGCGACGACGTGGTGGGCCTGGACGCCGCCATCCTGTCGCCACCGGCGGTGTGGGCCGCGTCGGGGCACCTGGCCACCTTCACCGACCCGCTGGTGGACTGCAGGAAGTGCCACCAGCGCTGGCGCGAGGACAAGATCGACGGGGTGTGCCCGGCGTGCGGCTCGACCGAGTTCACCGAGGCCCGGGCGTTCAACCTCATGTTCAAGACCCACGCCGGCCCGCTGGAGGACGAGGGCGCGGTCGCCTACCTCCGCCCCGAGACGGCCCAGGGCATGTTCATCAACTTCCTCAACGTCCTGCAGACGACCCGGATGAAGCCGCCGTTCGGCATCGCCCAGGTCGGCAAGTCGTTCCGCAACGAGATCACCCCGCAGAACTTCGTGTTCCGGACCCGGGAGTTCGAGCAGATGGAGATGGAGTACTTCGTGCCGCCGGCCGAGGCCGAGCGGTGGTTCGAGTACTGGCTCGACGAGCGCTTCCGCTGGTACCTCGACCTCGGGATCCGCGCCGACGAGCTGCGGCTGCGGCACCACGAGGCAGAGCGAGCTGTCCCACTACTCGTCGGGCACCGCCGACGTCGAGTTCCTGTTCCCGTGGGGGTGGGACGAGCTGGAGGGCATCGCCAACCGCTCCGACTTCGACCTGAAGGCGCACGCGGCGGCATCGGGGGAGAGGCTCGAGTACTACGACCAGGCCGCCGACGAGCGCTACGTGCCCCACGTGATCGAGCCGGCGGCCGGCGCCACCCGCACGATGATGGCCTTCCTGCTGTCGGCCTACGCCGAGGACGAGGTCGGGGGCGAGGCCCGGACCGTGCTGCGCCTCCACCCGAGGCTCGCCCCGTACCAGGTCGGCGTGCTCCCGCTGTCGAAGAAGGAGACCCTCGAGCCGCTGGCCCGGTCGGTGCTCGGCATGCTGCAGCCGCACTTCATGTGCGACTACGACACCACCCAGTCGATCGGCAAGCGCTACCGCCGACAGGACGAGGTCGGCACGCCGTGGTGCGTCACCGTCGACTTCGACTCGCTCGAGGACCACGCCGTCACCGTGCGCGACCGCGACACGACCGATCAGGTGCGCGTGCCCGTCGACGGGCTGGTGGCCGAGCTGCGGCGGCGCATGGACGCGGCCTGACGTCGCCGGGCCCCGACGTGGGTCCGGCCCCCGCCGACCGGACGTCAGGCGTCGGCGGCAGCCGCCCGGGCGACGTGCACCCGGGCGTGGTCGACGGCCGAGGGCAGGTCGGCGAAGACGTGGTGCTCGGTGGCCAGGTGGTCGAGTGACCCCACGGCGTCCAGGATCCGCAGGTGCTCGGGCTGCACGCCCTTCAACAGCACGGTGATGCCGCGCCGTTCGAGGTGGTCGACGATGCCGCCCAGGGCCTGGGCCGCCGAGGCGTCGAGCCCCTGCACGTCGGCGAGGCGCAGGATGACCACCCGGGCGTCGGACACCGAGGCGAACTCCTCCAGGAACCGCTGGGCGACGGCGAAGAAGAGCGGTCCGTCGATGCGGTAGACGAGGACGTGCTCGTCGGCCAGCGACGCCGTCCCGTCGTCGGGCCCCTCCTCGGACAGGCGCGCGGAGGTGAACGTGGCCGAGCGGGCCAGGTGCACCAGGGCGAGCACCGCGGCGACGGCCAGCCCCAGCTCGATGGCCACGATCAGGTTCACGGCGACGGTGGCGACGGCGGTCAGCACCAGCACCAGCGCGTCTCGGCGGGTGGACCGCAGCACCGACCACACGTTGGACGGGTCGACCATGCGCACCGCGGTGACCATCAGGACGCCGGCCAGCGCGGCCACCGGG
This sequence comes from uncultured Acidimicrobiales bacterium, assembly GCA_963814655.1. Taxonomy (GTDB): domain Bacteria; phylum Actinomycetota; class Acidimicrobiia; order Acidimicrobiales; family RAAP-2; genus Bog-756. The sequence continues at coordinate 9,689 of CAWFDU010000004.1, forward strand.
ATCTTGGCCACCAGGGACCCGGCGGCCAGCACCACGGCCAGCAGGGTGAGCGAGTGGACGACGGCGGACAGACGGGTACGGGCGCCCGCCCGCGCGTTGACCGCCGTACGGGCGATGGCGCCGGTGGACGGCATCCCCCCGACCAGGGCCGAGGCGATCGAGGCGAGCCCCTGGCCGAACAGCTCGCGGTCGGGGTCGCAGGGGGTGGTGTCGGTGAGCGCGTCGGCCACCTTGGCCGACAGGAGGCTCTCCATGGCGGCCAGCACGGCGACGGCGACGGCGGGGCCGAACAGCTGGGGGAGCCGGCCGAGGGAGGGCACGGCGAACACGCCGACGGAGGAGGGGAGGGCCCCGATGCGGGTCACGTGCCAACCGGCCACCCCGGCCACGACGGTGGCCACCACCACCGCCAGGAGCGACGCCGGCAGCGCGCGGTGGAGGTGCGGGAGCGCCACCATGACCACGGCCACGATGCCCACCAGGGCCAGCGCCGGGGCCGAGGGTCCGCCCAGCCAGACGAGCACCGACCGGTAGGCGACGACGGCCGTGCCGCCGCCCGAGGGCTTCGCCACGCCGAGGGCGGCCGGCACCTGCTCGAGGAAGATGATCACGGCGATCCCCACGGCGAACCCCTCGACCACCGGCCACGGCACGTAGCTCACCGCGCGGCCCAGGCGGGCCACGCCGGCCACGACGACCAGCACGCCGGCGATCAGGCCGACGGTCGGAACGGCCCCGGCGCCGAAGCGGGCGACCACCGGGAGCAGCACCACGGCCATCGCCCCCGTGGGTCCCGACACCTGCAGGTCCGACCCGCCGAACACCCCGGCGACCAGTCCGGCGACGATCGCCGTGGTCAGGCCGACGGCCGGGCTGAGCCCGGCGGCGATGGCGAAGGCCAGCGCCAGCGGAAGGGCCACGACACCGACCGTGACCCCGGCCACGACGTCGTGGCGCCACGACCGGGACAGACCGCGGTAGTCGGAGCGTCCGGGGAGGAGGCGGCGCAGCGCGGCTGGGGACGGGACGGTCCGACCCGCCGGGTCGTCGGTCACGATCCGGCCACCGGCTCCTCGAGCCCGGCGAGCAGCGCGTGGGTCTCCTGGAGCGAGCCGAGCAGGAGCCGGCGGGCCACGGCCATGAGCTCGACGAGCTCGGGGTCCCGGATGGCGTAGATGACCGTGGAGCCGGCCTTGCGCGACGTCACCAGTCCCGCACGCCGCAGGACGCCGAGCTGCTGGGACAGGTGGGAGAGCTCGATGCCGACCAGCGGCTGCAGTTCGCCGACGGAGCGCTCACCGGTGGCGAGCACCTCGAGGCAGCGGATCCGGGCCGGATGACCCAGCGCCTTGAACAGCTCGGCCTTCGTCTCCGAGAGGGGGACGCTCGGGCCGGCGGGCACGACCGGTCGGTCGGACCCGTCCGTCCGGGTCGACGTCCGGGGAGTCATGGGTTCATCACTTGATCAATCTATCAAATGATCGAACCATGGTGCTCCCGGAGGTCCGGATCCCTCCCGATCGCCGTCGGCCGGCGGGCCGGTATGCGAGACTCGCACCGTGGACCGACCTCCGCCCCGTCGACGCGCCCACCACCTCCGGCGGATGGGCATCGCCCTCCTCGCCCTCGCTCCCGTGGCGGCGGCCGTCACGCTGGTCGCCGGACAGCCGGCCCAGGCCGCTCCGTCCGACGACTACCTGGTCACGTTCGTGGCCCGGCAGTGCGGGACCTACCAGGACATCACCGCCAACCTGGCCCGGAACAACATCCAGGAGAGCCTGCAGGACCTCGGGGCCGACACCGCCTACGTGTCCGGCCAACCGATCTCCCCGTCGATCGAGGCGGCCAACCAGCCCGACTGCACACCGATCACCGGGTGGCAGTTCCAGTTCGGGAACGGCGTCGGCGGCAAGACGCCCGGCACCAACCTGTCCACGGTCACCAACCCGGTGCTGCCGCCCTTCACGACCCGACCCTCCGTCCCGCTGCTCGACACGGGCGGCAACCCGACCGGTTCCTCCATCGCCGGCGCGGTGACCACCACGCTCACCGCGGCCCAGGTCACCATGGCGGCGAACCACCAGCTGTGGGTCCAAGGCGGCATCTCGACCGATCCGCTGGGTGCGGCCACCTTCGGCGCCGGCAAGTACGGGTTCGGCGCCCTTCGGTGCGCCGTCGACAACCTCAACGGGGACAACGTGGAGTGGGTCGGCTTCCCGTCGGGGCAGACCCACGTCTTCTGCTACTACTACGCGGTCACCCCGCCGAAGCCGGCGGCCACCGTCACGGTGGTCAAGCAGCTGGGACAGGGGGCGGTCAGCCCCGAGGTCTTCAACTTCCGGGGGAACATCTCCTACAACAGCCCGGACGGCGACTTCACCGCCTCGACGGCGAACTCGACGACCTTCGTGCGTGCCTCCGACACGTCGTGGAGCTTCCGCGAGCTCGTACCCAACCCCAACTATCCGAACGACCCGACCGACCTGTTCAGCCCCGACTTCAACTTCGCCTCCGTCACCTGCACGAGCACGCTCGGGACCAGCACCATCGGCGGCCATCCCTTCAGTGCCGGGTCCCCCTACGTCTCGACCACCGACCCGGAGGTGGCGGACCTGGTGGCCGGGACCGGGGACCAGGTGACCTGCACGTACGTCGACGATCCGAACGTCACCCAGCTGAGCGTCTTCAAGCAGACCGTCGGCGGAGCCGGCGGGCCGTTCCCGATCACCGTCACCCCACCGGCCGGTTCCCCGCTGAGCTGGAGCGCCACGACGGCCGTGGCCGGCACCCCCGTCCTGGCCGGGACGACGACGGACCAGATCGTGGGCTCGCCCGCCGTGTACACCATCGCCGAGAGCCTGCCCGCCGCCACCGGCGCGGGTTCGTGGTCGCCGTCGGGTCTCGAGTGCAACGGCACCGCCCAGCAGCCCATCGACGCCACGGACCTCAGCTACCACGTGTCGGTCCCGGTGTCGACGCCACTCCCGAACACGCCCTTCGACTGCCTCTTCACCAACACGTTCGATCCGAGGGGTTCCATCACCGTCACCAAGACCACGACCGGGAGCACCGGCACGACGGAGTTCGCCGTCGTCCCGACCACGCCACCGCCCGACGAAGGGGACACCGTCGACCCGGTGTACTCGGCCACCACCACCCAGGCGGGGTGCCGACCACCGCCACCCAGGTCTCCGGCGACTACTCCCTCGACTCCCTCGACCTCGGTCAGTACTCCGTCGTCGAGACCGGACCGGACGACACGCCGGCGGGCACGTGGTCCCCTCAGGGGATCACGTGCAACGGCGACGCAACCGATCCGACGTCGGGAGACGTGCTCGTCACCCTGACGTCCGCGGACCCCCACGTCACGTGCGCGTTCACCAACGCGTTCACGGCGACGCCGCCGGCCACCACGACCACGACGGTGCCGGCCACGACGACGACCGAGGCCGGGGGCGTGGCCGCGTCCGAGACCGGTACGTCCGGCGGGGGCCTGGCCATGACCGGCGAGGACGTGCGGCTGCCGCTCGGGACGGCCGGCATCCTGGCCGTGGCGGGCGCGGTCCTGCTGGGGGTCGACCGCGTGCGTCGCCGCCGGGTGCCGGTGCCGCTGTCCGGCCGGGACGACCAGCCGCACGGCTGAGTCCGTGGACGACCGGGGGCCGACGGGGCCCGGGCCCTCGGTCCTGGCGACCGTCGGCCGGTGGCTGCTGGTGGCCGCGGGGCTCGTCCTGGCCTTCGCCGCGTACCAGCAGTGGGGGACGGCGGTCGGCCAGTGCCACGCCCAGTCCGCCCTCCGGTCGCAGTTCCGACAGGCCGAGGCGGCCGTGCGTTCGGCACGGGCCCGGGGCGCGGCCGTGGGCGTCCCGTACCCGGCGACCGGCGACCCCGTCGGCGTGCTGTCCATCCCCGACCTCGGGCTCGACCAGGTCATCGTGGAGGGCGTCGGCGCGCCACAGCTCGCCGTCGGCCCCGGGCACTACCCGTCCACCCCGCTGCCGGGGCAGGCCGGCAACTCGGCCATCGCCGGCCACCGCACGACCCACGGCGCCCCCTTCTACGGCCTGGACCGGCTGGGTGCGGGCGACCCCATCGTGATCACCACGCTCCAGGGGAGGTTCACGTACGAGGTGGTCCGCTCCTTCGTGGTCGCCCCGTCGGACACGGCCGTCCTCGACCGGTCGGCCACCCCCGAGCTCACACTCACCACGTGCAATCCCAAGTACAGCGCGGCGCAGCGGCTGATCGTGGTGGCCGACCTGGTGACACCGCCCGCGCCGGCGCTCGCCCCGCCGACCCGGACCACCGCGCCGTCGGCGGACCCGGCCCGGTCGGCCGGCACCTGGCTCGAGCTCGGCGCCGCCGTACTCGGTCTGGTGGCGTTGTACGTGGCGGTCCGCGCCGTGCGCCGCCGGTCCGTGCGACGCTGGCCGGCACGTGCGGCGGCGGGGCTGGCGGCGGTCGCCGGGATCGTGCTGGTCCTCGTGGCCTTCGGCGTGCTCGACACCCTGCTGCCGGCCAGCTTCTGACCGGTCCCGCGTCCACGGTCCACCACCTCCGCGGAGGTCCGTCGTCCCGGTGGACCAGGGGTAGGCTTGCAGGTCGGCGCACAGCCCGTGCGCGGACCGACCCCGCCCCGGATCCACCTAGGAGACCCTTTCCGATGCCGTTCGTCTTCGACTTCGACCACCACCACCGCAGGCCCCCGATGGAGATGAAGGACCTCCTCGGCGGCAAGGGTGCCAACCTGGCCGAGATGACGTCGGTGCTGGGCCTGCCGGTGCCCCCCGGGTTCACCATCGCCACCACGGCCTGCCGGGCCTACATGGAGGGCGGCTGGCCGGAGGGACTCACGGCCGAGATCGCGCGGGCCCGGGGCCGCCTGGAGAAGACGATGGGCAAGCAGGTCGGCGATGCCCACGACCCGCTGCTGGTGTCGGTGCGGTCGGGCGCCAAGTTCTCGATGCCGGGGATGATGGACACCGTCCTCAACCTCGGACTCAACGACAAGTCGGTGGAGGGGCTGGCCCGCCAGACCGACGACGAGCGCTTCGCCTTCGACTCCTACCGCCGCTTCGTGGCCATGTACGGACGCATCGTGCTCGGCGTGCCGGGCGAGGAGTTCGACGCCCTGCTCGACGCGGCCAAGGAGCTGGCCGGCACCGACTCGGACGCGGGGATTCCGGTCGAGCTGCTCCGCTACCTGGTCGACGCCTACCAGCAGATCGTGGAGCGCCACACGGGCAAGCCGTTCCCGCAGGACCCCGACGAGCAGCTGCGGGGCGCCATCGAGGCCGTCTTCGCCTCGTGGAACGGGCCCCGCGCCATCGCCTACCGGACGCGCGAGCGCATCGCCCACGACCTCGGCACCGCGGTCAACGTCCAGGCCATGGTGTTCGGCAACCGCGACGACGACTCGGGCACCGGCGTCGGCTTCACCCGCGACCCGGCCACGGGCGCCAAGGGCGAGTACGGCGACTTCCTGGTCAACGCCCAGGGCGAGGACGTCGTGGCCGGCATCCGCAACACCGAGCCCCTGTCGGCGCTGGCGGACGAGTTCCCGAAGATCCACAAGGAGCTGCTGGCCATCTTCGGCCGGCTCGAGCACCACTACCGGGACATGTGCGACACCGAGTTCACCATCGAGCAGGGCAAGCTCTGGATGCTCCAGACCCGGGTCGGCAAGCGTACCGGCCGCGCCGCGCTGCGCATGGCCGTCGACATGGTGTCCGAGCGGGGCATCCGCCTGACCAAGGACGAGGCCATCGGCCGGATCACCGGTGAGCACCTCGAGCAGGTCCTCCACCCGCAGTTCGCCTCGACCGGGCACAAGGTCCTGGTCAAGGGTCTCGGCGCCTCGCCGGGGGCGGCCGTGGGACGCGTCTACCTGACCGCCGACGACGCCCAGGCGGCGGCCGAGCGGGGTGAGGACGTGGTGCTGGTCCGGAGCGAGACCTCCCCCGAGGACGTCCACGGGATGCTGGCGGCCAAGGGCATCCTCACCGCCCGCGGCGGGCTGGTCAGCCACGCCGCCGTCGTGGCCCGCGGCTGGGGCAAGCCGGCCGTCGTCGGGGCCGAGGCGCTGCGCATCGGCCCGGACTCGTTCACCGTGGGCGACATCGAGGTCGCCGAGGGCGACTGGATCTCGGTCGACGGCACCAACGGCACCGTGGTGCTGGGCCAGGTGGCGGTGATCCAGGGCGAGACGCCCCCGGAGTTCGACCTGATCCTCAGCTGGGCGGACGAGGTCCGCGCCGGCCACCTCGGCGTGCGCGCCAACGCCGACAACGGGCCCGACGCGACCAACGCCCGGAACCTGGGGGCGGAGGGCATCGGGCTGTGCCGCACCGAGCACATGTTCCTGGCCGAGGACCGCCTGCCCGTCGTGCGCCGCATGATCCTGGCCGACACCCCGGCCGAGGAGGAGCGCGCCCTCGAGGCGCTGCGGATCGCCCAGAAGGCGGACTTCCTGGACATCCTGGCGGCCATGGACGGGCTGCCGGTGACCATCCGGCTGCTCGACCCGCCGCTGCACGAGTTCCTGCCCGACACCCTGGAGCTCGCCATCAAGGAGGCCACCGTCGGCCTCACGGCGGAGGAGTCGGCGCTGTTCGACGCGGCCAAGGCGTGGCACGAGTTCAACCCGATGCTCGGGACCCGGGGGGTGCGCCTCGGCGTGATCAAGCCCGGCCTGTACGCCATGCAGGTCCGGGCCCTCATGGAGGCCGCCCTCGACCGGGTGGGCGCCGGCGGGCACCCGATCGTCGAGATCATGATCCCCCTCACCGTGTCCCGCGAGGAGCTGGCCCTGGCCCGCTCCTGGGTCGTGTCGGCCATCGAGGCGGCCCAGGCCGAAGCGGCGACGCCCCGGAAGGGCAGGAAGTCGGCTCCCGGGAAGCTCGAGGTCCTCATCGGGACCATGATCGAGACGCCGCGGGCCGCCCTGCGGGCGGCGGACATCGCCGAGGAGGCCGAGTTCTTCTCCTTCGGCACCAACGACCTCACCCAGATGACCTTCGGGTTCAGCCGTGACGACGTCGAGGGCCGGATGATGTCGACCTACCTCGAGGAGGGGCTGCTGAAGCGCAACCCGTTCGAGGTCGTGGACCCCGACGGCGTGGGCGAGCTGGTCCGCCTGGGCACCGAGCGGGGCCGGTCCACGCGTCCGGACCTCAAGGTCGGCGTGTGCGGCGAGCACGGTGGCGACCCCGAGTCGATCCAGACGTTCGCCGCCGCCGGACTCGACTACGTCAGCTGCTCGCCGTTCCGGGTGCCGATCGCCCGGCTGGCGGCCGCCCAGGCCGTCCTCGCCGGTCTGACGGCGAACCGGGACCGGACCCGGGCCCGCGCGGCCAAGGCCGACGCCGGCAAGGCACCGGGCTCCAAGGCCACGGCCAGGAAGGCCACCGCCGGCAAGGCCACGGCCAGGAAGGCCACGGCCAGGAAGGCCACCGCCGGCAAGGCCACCGCCGGCAAGGCCACGGCCAGGAAGGCCACCGCCAGGCGCTGAGCCCGCACCGCGCTCCGTCCCGGTCGCGGTGGGGACGGAGCGCCGGGTCCGGGCGTCGCGTGGACGCGGTACCGTCGACACCATGGGCATCCCGGACGAGGACGTGGCCCGGGTACGGGCGGCCACCGACATCGTCGCCCTGATCGGCGAGCACGCCGCGCTGAAGCGCCAGGGGCAGCGCTGGGTCGGGCTCTGCCCCTTCCACACCGAGAAGTCCCCCTCGTTCAGCGTCAACGCCGAGGAGGGGTTCTACTACTGCTTCGGGTGCCAGAAGAGCGGCGACGCCATCACCTTCGTGCGGGAGATGGAGCACCTCGAATTCGTGGACGCCGTGCGCCGGCTGGCCGACAAGGCGGGGATCACCATCCGCGAGGACGGCCCGGCCGGTCGGGACACCCAGAGGCGCAAGGTCTACCTCGACGCCATGGAGCGGGCCACGGCCTGGTACCACCAGAGGTTGCTGACCGGCGCCGACGCCGGCCAGGCCCGCGACTACCTGCGCAGCCGCGGCTACGACGGCGAGATCGTGCGACGGTTCCGCCTGGGTTGGGCGCCGGACGGGTGGGACGCACTGTGCACCGCCCTGCAGCTGTCCGAGGACATCGCCACCGGCGCCGGCCTCGGATTCGTGAACAAGCGGGGCCGGCTCCAGGACGCCTTCCGGGCCCGGGTCCTGTTCCCCATCTGTGACCCGTCGGGGAATCCGGTGGCCCTCGGGGGGCGCATCCTCCCGGGCAGCACCGACCCGGCCAAGTACAAGAACTCCACCGAGACCCCGATCTACTCGAAGCGCCGCACCCTCTACGCGCTCAACTGGGCCAAGCAGGACATCATCGCGTCGGGTGAGGTCGTCGTGTGCGAGGGGTACACGGACGTCATCGGGTTCTTCGAGGCCGGCGTACCCCGCGCCGTGGCCACCTGCGGGACCGCGCTGGCCGAGGAGCACGTCCGGCTCCTCAAGAACTTCGCCACGCGGGTGGTGCTCGCCTTCGACGCCGACGGGGCCGGCCAGTCGGCCGCCGGTCGCTTCTACGAGTGGGAGCGCTCCCTCGAGATCGACGTGGCCGTGGCCGCCCTGCCGCCCGGCTCGGACCCGGCCGACCTGGCCCGCAGCGACCCCGCCGCGCTGCGGGCGGCGGTGGAGGGGGCGAAGCCGTTCCTGCAGTTCCGGCTGGAGCGGATCCTGGACGCCGCCGACCTGTCGACACCGGAGGGCCGGGCCCGGGCCGCCGACCACGCGCTCGCCGCCGTGGCCGAGCACCCCGACGACCTGGTCCGCGATCAGTACGTGATGCAGGTGGCGGAGCGGTGCCGACTCGAGCCGGCCGCGCTCCGCGACCGGCTCGAGCGGATCCGGCGTCAGGGGCCGCGGACGCTCCCGGGGCGGACCGAGCGGTCGGCGACCCGTCCGCCGGCGGCGCCCGAGGACCGCGACCCCCGCGGCTACGACGGGCCACCCGACGGTCCGGAGCCGGAGTGGGACGAGTGGGAGGACGGAGGGTGGGACGGCACCGTGCCGGGCCGGGGGTCGACCAGTCCGGAATTCCGGCCGGGCCTCGAGGCACTCCGGCTCGCCATCCACCGTCCCGAGGACGTCGGGGACCGCCTCGAGGCGGAGCTGTTCAGCGACCCGCTCCAACGGGCGGCGTTCTGCGCCCTGGTGGAGGCCGACGACCTCGGCGAGGCGATCGACTCGGCCCCCCGACCCGTCCAGGCCCTGCTGGTCCGGCTCACCGTCGAGGAGCCCCGCTCCGAGCCCGACGAGGTGGTCGACCAGCTGGTGCGGGACGTGGTCCGCCGCGAACTGCCCCGGCTGGCGGTGGAGGCCCGTACCTCCGACCGGGCCATGGAGGAGGCCGCCGAGGTGGCCGTGGGACTCCAGGAGCTGGACGATCCGGGTACGGCTGCGCAGGCCTCGCGCCGGTTGGTAGCGTGGCTCCTGGTGAGGGCACGAGCGGACGCATCCGGACAGGACGCATGACGGCGAAGCGGGTCGTCTCGAAGCGGGTCGTCTCGCTGTACCCGGGCACGGACGGCGTGGGTGAGGCCACGGCCGTCGCGCCGGCGGGCCCGACGACGGCGGCACCCGACGCCGACGGCCTGTCCGCTCCCGAGATCCTGGCCGCCGAGGACGCGCTGGCCGCCGCGGAATTCGAGGCCCTGCTGCGCCTGGGCCGGGCCAAGGGCGGTCTCACCCAGGACGACGTCGTGTCGGTCCTGGAGTCGGTCGAGCTGAGCGCGGAATTGATCTCCGGCGTGGTGGAGCGGATCCGCGAGGCCGGCATCGAGTTCACCTACGACACGGGCGAGACGACCATCGTGCCGATGGCCGTGCCCCCTGTCGGCGAGCCCAGACCGGAGCCCGCCGTCCACCTCGTCGCCGTGCCCCCGGCCGCCGCGGCGAAGAAGACCCCCACCCGCAAGCCGCGCGCCAGCGCCCCTGCGTCGTCGCCCGGGTTCTCCGAGGGGGACAGCTTCCGCGGCTCGGCCGCCGATCCGGTGCACATGTACCTGAAGGAGATCGGCAAGGTGAAGCTCCTCGACGCCGCGCTCGAGGTCGAGCTGGCCGAGCGGATCCTGGCCGGGACCGAGGCGGCCATGCGCCTCCAGGAGGACGAGATCACCGGCACCACCTCCCGGGCCGAACGGCGGGCCGACCAGCAGCTGGTGCGGCGCGGCCACGAGGCCAAGGATCAGCTGATCGAGGCCAACCTGCGCCTGGTGGTGTCGATCGCCAAGCGGTACCGCAACCGGGGGCTGGCCTTCCTGGACCTGATCCAGGAGGGGAACCTCGGCCTCATGCGGGCGGTCGAGAAGTTCGACCACACCAAGGGGTTCAAGTTCTCGACGTACGCCACCTGGTGGATCCGCCAGGCCATCACCCGGGCCATCGCCGACCAGGCCCGGACGATCCGCATCCCGGTGCACATGGTGGAGACGATCCACAAGGTGGTGTGGGCGCAGCGCCAGTTCCACCAGGAGGTCGGACGCGAGCCCACCAACGAGGAGCTGGCCGCCCTGGTCGACCTGTCGGTGGACCGGGTCCGCGAGATCCTGCGCATCAACCAGGACACCATCTCCCTCGAGCAGCCCATCGGTGACGAGGAGGACTTCAGCCTCAGCGACATCATCGAGGACCGCGAGGCCGTCGTCCCCGGCGACGCCGCCGCCCGGCTCATGCTCGACGCCGCACTGCGCGACGCACTCAACCACCTGACGCCGCGCGAGCAGGACGTCGTCCGGCTGCGCTTCGGTCTGGAGGACGGCAAAATCCGGACCCTCGAGGAGGTCGGCAAGGCCTTCGGGGTGACCCGGGAGCGGATCCGCCAGATCGAGGCCAAGACGCTGGCCAAGCTGCGCCGGCCCGAGTCGGCCCAGCTGTTGCGCGACTACCTCGAAGAGGCCTAGACCGCCCGGTCCGTCGGCCGGCCCACCGGTCCGGCGAGCTGCCCGCACATCCCCCGCGGGTCGCCGTCGCCGTCGTACAGCACCCGGACGGACCGGTACCCGGCCCGTCCGAACATCGCCTCCACCTCGGGAAACTGGGTGCCACCGGCTTCCAGCACGAGCCAGCCACCCTGGGCCACCCAGCGGCCGCTGGTGGCGATCACCCGGGTGAGCGCCGCCAGTCCGTCGGCCCCCCCGTCGAGCGCCGCCCTCGGCTCGTGGGCCACCACGTCGCGGGGGAGCAGGTGGAGGGATCCGGTGGGCACGTACGGAAGCACGCCGCACAGCACGTCCACCGTCCCGGCCAACCCCGGCGGCAGGGGCGCGTCGAGATCGCCCTCGTGGACCACGACGCCGTTCGCCCGGGCGCAGGCCACCGAGACCGGGTCGGCCTCGGTGGCGACCACCCGGGCCGCAGGCCGTGCCGCGCGGAGCACCATCGCCACCGCCCCCGATCCGGTGCACAGATCGACCGCCGTCCCCCGCTCGGGCAGGAGACCCGCCGCCGTGCGGGCCAGGACCTCGGACTGCCAACGGGGCACGTACACCCCGCGGTGCACGGTGACGGCCAGGCCGCAGAACGGTGCCGAGCCGGTGATCCAGGCCAGGGGTTCGCCCGAGGTCCGGCGGGCGACCATGGACCCGAGTGCGTCGGTGCCGGCCGCCGCCGCCAGCAGCTCGTCCGCCTCGTCGGCCGCGGCCACGCACCCGGCCGCGGCCAGTGCGGCGATCACCTCGTCGCGCCCGGGGGTGGGGGGCGTCGCCGTCAGCCGGCGAGGGTGCTGCGGCCGTTGATGGCGGTGGCGAGGTCGCCGGCCATCTCGATCACCAGGGCGTCGGTGGCCTCCTCGCCGTCGCGCCAGCCCAGGTGGACGCCCACGGCGTCGCGGGCCCGCACCGCGCCGAGCACGGCCACGGCCCGCACCTTGGCGGGGGCCTGACGCACCCGGGCCGGTCGGTTGCGGGCCCGGGTGGTCGAGCCGTCGGCGGCCACGACCCGGAGGTGGGCACGTCGGGTACGGGACCCGAGGGCGAATCCGGCGGCGAATGCGGCGGCGGCGGCGATGCGGAACCTCACGGGCGCCATTGTGCCCCGGTTCGCGCCGGCGTGCACCTGCGATCCGTGGGACCCCGGCGAACGGCTAATCTCCACTGGCACGTCGGGGCGCTCGAGGGGCGCCCCCCGTCGTGGCGGCACCGTTTCCGGGGTAGCTCAATCGGCAGAGCATCTGACTGTTAATCAGAGGGTTGTGAGTTCGAGTCTCACCCCCGGAGCCATCGTGGGGACGGCGTCGCCGCCACCCCACCGGCCACCCCGGTGCCCCGTGCGGACCGGAGGAGGCAGGAGGAGCCCGATGGGAACAGCCGAACCCTGTCCGAGGTGCGGTCATCCGGGGATCCACCGGGGCGGCGGCGACGGCCGGACGTGCGAGGACTGCGACCGCTGCTGGGCCGAGCGGCAGCGCCACGAACGACCGCCCCACCACAATTGAGTCCGGCGCGCGTCGGCGGCAACCGACGGGGACGACCGTGACCGTGCGGGTGGCCTTCGCCACGGCCCCCGCCGCGCGGCTCGGGCACGACGACACCGACCGACCCTTCCACGACGTGGCGTGCGCCGCCGCCGGGATCGCCGTCGAGCACCCGGTCTGGTCCGACCCCTCCGTCCCGTGGGGAGACTTCGACCTCGTCGTCGTGCGCTCGACGTGGGACTACCTGGACGACGTGGCCGCCTTCCGCACCTGGCTCGACCGGGTGGGCCGCACCCGACGGCTGCACAATCCGGCGCCGGTCGTGGCGTGGAACCTCGACAAGCGGTACCTGCTCGACCTCGGGGCCGCGGGGGTACCGGTCCTGGCGACCCGGGTGTGCACCGGCCCCGGCCCGGTGGCCGACGCCCTGGCCGCCGTCGACGGCGAGGTCGTGGTGAAGCCGGCGGTGTCCGCGGGCTCCAGACACACGGGCCGGTTCGGCGCCGGGGACCCGGCGGCGGCCGCCCTGGCCGCCCGCATCCTCGCCGACGGGTCGGCCGTCCTGGTCCAGCCGGCCGTCACCTCGGTGGCTTCGGACGGCGAGGTGAGCACGCTGGTGTTCGACGGCCGGATCTCCCACTCGGTGCGCAAGGGACCCCTGCTCGCCCTGGGTGGGGGGCTGGTCGGCGGCACCTACGTCGAGCGCCTCGCCCCCGAGGTCCTGACCCCGGCGCGCCGGGCGGTCGTGGAGGCCACGTCGGCGGCCGTCGCCCGCCTGGTGGCCGACCGCTTCGGGGTGGACGCGCCCCTGTTGTACGCGCGGATCGACCTGGTGACCCTCGACGACGGGACCGACCGGGTGCTGGAGGTGGAGCTGGCCGAGCCGGCGTTCTTCCTCGCGGTCCACCCCGACGCCGCCGACCGGTTCGCCGCCCACGTCGCCGACCGGGCCCGGACCCGGAGCTGACCGGGCCCGCCGGCGGTGCGGTCGGATGCCTGCCACCCGGCCGGAGAGCGGCCAGACTGCCCCGGTGGAGGCGATCGGCACCGGAGCACCGGACACAGGGGCGGGCCGTGCGGCGCCCGCCGGTGCCGGTGCGGGCGGACACCACGCCGCGGTGCTGCGGGTCGCCTGCCACCTGGTCGTCGAGGTGCCGCTGGTCGTCCTCGGCGCGGTCGAGCTCGCCAGAGGGTGGCGGCCGCTCTACGACAACGCCGCGCTGGCCCTGCGCAGCTACCAGGTGTTCACGGCCCACTCCCCCCTCCTGGGCCACGAGATGGCCGTGTCGGCGGGGACGCACGCCGTCTACGGGGCCGGCCCGGTCCAGGACTGGCTGCTGGCCGTGCCGGTGCGGATCGATCCGGCCCAGGGGGTGCTCTGGGGTGCACTCGTCTGCGCGGTGGCGGCCGTGGCGCTGACGGTGGAGGCGTCGTGGTCGGTGGCGGGCTGGCGGGGGGCGGCCACCGCCGCAGGGGTGGTGCTCGTGCTCGGGCTGGCCCGTACCGACGTCGACCTCGACGTGGCCTGGAACGTCTGGTGCGCGCTGCTCTTCCTGATGGCGGCGGTGGCCGCCGGCGTGGCCACCGCCACCGGCCGGCTCCGGTGGTGGCCGGTGGCGGTGGTGGCCGCCACGGTCGCCACCCAGTGCCAGACCGCCTACGCCCCGCCCGCTCTGGCCGTGTGCCTGGTGGCCCCGGTGGTCGGCGTGGCCGCCCGCCACCGGGACCGCAGCACGATCGGCCCGGCATGGCTGCTGGTGGGCCTCGGCGTGGGCGCGGCGCTGTGGGCGGCCCCGCTCGCCCAGCAGGTGGCCGGCCACCCGGGCAACCTGACCCTGCTCACCCGGGCGGCACGGGACTCGGGACCGGCGATCGGATGGTCGGCGGCGCTCCACGCCTTCGGCGGGGCGACGGGCATCCCCCCGTCGTGGGTGCACCCACCGCCGCCGTCCGGCGCCGCGCTGTTCGTGGCCGTCGTCCACACGTTCTCGGGACCGGCATGGTGGGGCACGGTGGTGCTGGCGGCGCTGATCGTGGTGACCGTCGGCGCCTGGCGCGCCGGGCGCGGGACGCTGTCGGCCATGGCCGCGCTCACCCTCGCGCTGTCGCTCGGCGCGTTGGCGTCGATCGCCACCGTTCCCGCGTCCCAGTTCCTCGTGGTCGGCTACCTCGGGGCGCTGTGGGTGCCGGTCGGGACCGCCGTCTGGGTGACCCTGGCGTGGGCGGCGGGGGACCTGGTGGTCTCCTGGCGTGCCGGGAGCCGGGCGGGCGCCGCCGGGGCCGGCGCCGCTCCCGTGCCGTGGGAGCGGTGGGAGGGTCCGGTCGCCGTCGGCGTGGCGGTGGTCCTGGTGCTGCTGTCCGCAGGCGTGGTGTGGCGGGGGCTCGACCGGATGGACGGCACCGCCCCGACGCTGGTCGGGTGGCCGGCGGTGCGTGCCGCCGAGGCGGCAGCCGACGCCGCCGGCACGGTGGCGCCCACCGGGCCCTTCCGACTCGAGGTGGTCGGGCGAGACGGGCCGTCGGACCTCGCCGTGGCCACGGGCACCGCCTACCTCCTGGTCACCCGGGGGCTCGATCCCCGGGTGGGCTCGCCCGCGGCCTACGCCACGTTCGGCCGCCCGCCGGTCGGTGGCCCGACGGTCGTGGTGGAGGTGCGTGCCGGCGGCGGAAGGGTGACCGCGCGCCGACTCGGTGGATGAGCGGCACCGGGACCAGGGTCGACGGGCGGGGAGGGGTACGCTGCCTGCCCGGGTCCGACCGGGCCGGCGAAGGGGCCGGCCCCGTACGGGGCAGTAGCTCAGTGGTCAGAGCAGGGGACTCATAATCCCTCGGTCGCAGGTTCGATCCCTGCCTGCCCCACCAGGTCAGAGGCACTTGTTAGGTCAGGCTTGATCGGCTCCGACAACAGAATGAACACACTGTGATTGTGAGGGGCACCAAGACCGAAGCGGCACCAGCGGTGTGGAGGCTGCGTGTCTACGCCGGCCGGCGGGCCAGCGGGAGCCCGATTCAAATCACGAACTGAACCGCCCCGTGAACCGCCCCGGATTTCATAGAGACTCGGGGCACACCGTCGGCGATATGGGGCATTCTCGTCTCACTCCCAGACTCGCCAGATGACCCTCAAGATGGACAACGTTGGCATTGTCGTCGAGGATCTCGCAGCGGCGATCGCATTCTTCCGTGAACTCGGCCTGGAACTCGAAGGCCATGCCTCGGTCGAAGGCGAGTGGGCCGGGCGCGTAACCGACTTGAGTGACCAACGTGTTGAGATCGCCATGATGCGCACACCAGATGGCCACGGTCGACTCGAACTGTCGCGCTTCCTTGCGCCGAAGGTGGTCGTCGATCACCGGGCCGCCCCGGCGAACGCGCTGGGCTACATGCGAGTGATGTTCTCGGTGGAGGACATCGATGACACACTCGACCGTCTCTTCCACCAGGGTGCATATCTCGTGAGCAGTGAGGTGGTCCAGTACGAGACCGCGTGCCGGCTCTGTTACATCCGTGGGCCCGAGGGCATCCTCATCGGGCTCGCCCAAGAACTCGAATGAGCCTGCGTCCCGTGGACACCGACCCGGCGATCAGGGACGCCATCAGGACCTTCCGGACACTGAAGCGGGTGGTCTGTCAGGATTAGCAAATGAGACGAGTTGCTTGTTGGCTTCTCTTGAGCCTTTCTGCGGTCGTCATCGGAGCAATCACGTTGGCGGTTGCGCTCTGGCTGCTGGTCCAGGTTGATCCGCACACTGTCCTCCAAAGCTGCGGCACAGGTACAGGTGGCACCGGAGTACAGGAGTGCACACCCCTGAGCCACAGTGTCTGGGCATGGCTGCCACTGCTGTTTGGATTGCTCGGAGCCATAGCGGGAGGACTTGGCATTGACCGCCTGACGCGAAGGCGGCGGACTCCGTCTGACCCACAACCCCCTTCCATGGTGGCCTTCGGGAACTGACTCCATCACGGCGTTAGGAGCCTGACCCGCTAGCCCGGACACCGAACCTGAGGCGAGAATCGTCTCAGAGAGGAGTCCACCATGCCCCGTCCGCACCCGCCGGAGTTCCGTAAGCGCGCCGTCGAACTTGCCCGGCTGAGAGAGAAGCCAATCGCTCAGATCGCGGTCGATCTCGGCATCTCCGAGTCCTGCCTCCGCAACTGGCTGCACCAGGCCGACGTCGACGAGGGCAAGCCAAACAAGGGCTCTCCACCGACGAACGTGCCGAACTGGTCCGGCTCCGCAGGGAACTCCGGGTCAAGGACATGGAGATCGAGATCCTGAAGCGGGCCTCGGCGTTCTTCGCCCGGGAGAACGTCCTCCCAAAATAGTGTTCCGGCTGGTCCACGAACTGAGCTGTGACGGCATCGACGTCACGGTGGCCTGCCGGGTGCTCGAGGTCTCCCGTTCTGGCTACTACGACTGGCGGTCGAGGCCGCCGTCGGAGCGGGACTGGGACGACGCCCACCTCCTGGACGAGATCAGGGACGTCCATGCCGCCTCCCGGGCCACCTATGGGGCGCCGAGGGTCCATGCCGAACTGAAGCTCGGTCGGGGGCATCGGATCGGGAAGAAGCGGGTCGCCCGGTTGATGCGCTTGCCGGCATCCAGGGCATCTGCCACCGCCGGAAGGGCCGTCACCGGCCGGCACCTGCCGTCCACGAGGACCTGGTGCAGCGGAAGTTCGTCGCCGAAGCCCCCGACCAGCTGTGGTGCACGGACGTGACCGAGCACCCGACGAGGGACGGCAAGGTCTACTGCTGTGCCGTCCTCGACGTCTTCAGCCGTCGCATCGTCGGCTGGTCGATCGCCGACCACATCCGGTCCGAGCTCGTCGTCGACGCCCTCCAGATGGCCACCTGGCGTCGTCAGCCGGACCCCGGGGCGATCGTCCACTCGCGACAGGGGCAGCGTCTACACGAGTTGGATCTTCGGGCATCGACTGCGGGAGGCAGGACTGCTCGGCTCCATGGGCCGGGTCGCTTCCTCGGTCGACAACACGATGATGGAGTCGTTCTGGTCGACCATGCAGCGCGAGCTCCTCGACCGCCAGATCTGGGAGACCCGGGCTCAGCTCGCCTCGGCGATCTTCGAGTGGATCGAGGCGTTCTACAACCCGGTCCGCCGGCACACCTCCATCGGCGATCTCAGCCCGGTGGAGTTCGAAGCACTTCACACCGCCGCCAAAGTCGCGGCATGATCACGTCAGCCAACCTGTCCGGAAAAGCGGGTCAGGCTCCGTTATACATGTAATCCGTGTCAAGCCGACTCCTCAGTCGCTCGGTCGGCCAGGCTCTCGAAGAGCAGTGCCCGGTCGGTCTGTTCGTGTTCCCGGGCATGGTTCCGCTGGCGGAGCAGCACCGGCACGAACTCGGGCCCGGTCTTGAAGTAGGCACACTTCTCGCAGGCTGATTCGATGCGGCAGTCGAGCTCGGCCGGGCGGGTGCACATGCCGTTGCCGAGCATCCGGTCGTATTCGGTCCGGAGCCGAGTCATCGCCGTTGTTTCTCTCTCAGCCGGAGCGTCCGTCGAGGTCCCCGTCGTCGCGTAGAGCGCGTCGACCTGCTCCATGACCGAGGCGTATTCGTCCGCCACCACCCGGTTGGCGATGCGGGCATAGACGAGCGTCATGTCCATCGACCGGTGGCCGAGGAACTCGGCGATGGTCTCGAGGCGCATGCCCCGGTTGATCGCCTGGGTGGCGAGGGTGTGGCGGAGCTGGTGAGGATGGGCGTGACCGATGCCCGCTCGTCTGGCCGTGGTGGCCACGATCCGGTGGACGGTCCGCCGGTCGAGTGGCTTGTGCTCGTCGGCCAGGAGGCGGCTCTGGGCTCGGATGTGGACGCGGTTCGTCGCCGTCCACTCCTCCAACAGCGGGACGAGCTCCGGGTGGAGCGGGATGATCCGGTCGTTGCGCAGCTTGCCGACCGGGATGCGCAGCCAGTGGGACCCGTCGCGCACGCTGACGGCGTCGGCGGCCAGTTCGCAGAGCTCGGTCGCCCGCATGCCGGTCCGGGACAACAGCTCGACCACGAGGCGATAGCGGGGCAGCCGGTGGGCCTTGGCTGCCGCCAGCAGCTTGGCGGCGTCCTCGTCGGAGAGGAACTTGGGCAACGGCTCGGGCCGAGGTGGGATGTCCCCATGGAGGATCGGGTTGCGGTGGTGGGCCTCGGGCCAGTCCCATTCGATCAGGCGCTCGAAGAAGATCCGGATCATCCGCAGCCGCTGGCGCTGGGTGTTCTTGGCCAGGGTCGGGCCTGTGCAGCCGGGCTGGGCGGCGAGGAACACCTTGTAGTCCTCGACGTGGGTCCGGGTGACGTCGGAGACGACTGCAACCTCGGTCTCGGCCACCAGCCACCGGGCCAGCTGGCGCAGGGTCGAGTCGGCCACGTCCACGCTGCGAGGCGCAAGGAACGTGGTGAGTTGGACCAGGTAGCGGCGCATGGTGGCGGCCAACTGGGGTGCCTGTGTCGACAGCACGGCCCACTCCCGGTGGGACTCGTTCTTCGGGATCCAGGGCTCGGGCAGGACCTCAGCGATGCTCACTGGGCCACCTCCACCATGGCCAACAGCTCGGCGGCGTGGGCGTCGACGGCCGTCATCGCCTGGTGGTATTCGTGGGCCAGCCAGTCATTGGTCAGGTGCAGGTAGATCCGGGTGGACTCGATGGAGACGTGTCCGGCCTGGGCCTGAACCGCCTCCAAGGCCATGCCTGCTTCTCGCAGTCGGGTGAGGCAGGTGTGGCGGAGCTGATGACAGGTGGCCCGCTCGAGTCCGGCTCGCTGCCGGGCACTCAAGAAGATGGTCTCCACTCCTTGAGCGCTCAGCCCTTGCCCCCGGCTCGGACCCTTCAGGGTCACGAAGACCCCATCCGTCGAGGCGTCCTTTGGCCGTTCGTTGACCAGATACTCGCCCAGTTCGGCGAAGAAGGCGTTCGAGATGGGCACCACCCGCTGGTGGCCGCCCTTGCCCTCGGTGACGAACACCGACCGTTCGGCCACCTGGATGTCCGACAGCCGCAATCCGAGCACCTCACAACGGCGCAGGCCGCCCAACACCATGGCGAAGACCATGGCCCGGTCACGATGCGTGCGCATCGCACCCACCAACGCGTCGACCTCACCGGGCGACAGGATCTTGGGCAACGTGCGGGGCACCCGCACCAGGGGCACCGTCCGGACCCGACCGCCCCGCCGGCGGGTGGAGAGCCCCTTCGGCACTGGATTCGCCTCCACCGTGGTGTCGCCCCGAGCCACCAGATACGCGTAGAAGCCAGACACGGACGACAGCCGCCGGGCGATGGTCCGGGCCGACAGTCCCGACTCGCCGTCGGAGATCCGGACCACGGTGCGATCACCTCGTTGGTCGGCCAGGAATTCGAAGACGTCAGCCGGGACCACGGCAACCGGGTCCTTGTCGACGACCGTGAAGAACGTCTTCAGGTCGAAGGCGACCGCCCGCAGTGTGTTCGGCCGAGACCGTCCGGCCACGAACTCCAGATAGGAGTCGACAAGCGGATCACCCAATCGGAAGCGGGTCCCTCCGGCCGGTGAGGAGGTGCGGACCAGGACAGGGAATGGGCTCATCCGGGCATGCTCCCAGTGCTGAACAGAATGCACTGAGATGCCAGAAGGATCACATGTGTATTAAGCGATATGGGGCACTCCGACCGATGGATCAGCAGTCCTTGCCGTTTAGCCAGTACCCACCTACCAGGTTTCCGTTCTGGTCAGCACCTCCACTGCATCCACGAGAGCCGCTGTAGTCCATTCCGAGCGGTGATCCTGGTGGAGGTGGGAAGCAGCAGTAGTACGGGCCAGGGTTGGAGCCGAGCGGATCGCCTGTTTGCCAGACCACCGGCCCGTAGACCCCAGCAGTGATCTTGTCGATGATTGCGGTCGTCGTGGGGGCGGGGACCGATGTCGTCGTAACCGGCACGGTCGTCGTGGGTGCCACCGTCGTGGTCGGAGCGACCGTTGTCGTCGTAGTCGCCGGGACCTTAGTGGTGGTCGTAGCGCTGCTAGTTGTTGAGCTGCGAGTGGCAAGCGCAGTTATCCCCAAAGCGGCCACGGCAACGATGGCGATTATGACGACGATCATCCACCCGCTCAGCAGTGGAGTCTCCTTGTCCGCCTCGATTGGTTCATCCTCCACGTCGTATCCTCACGTTCCACTGGAGCGCAGTTTCAATTGTCGTGCAAGCACTTCGGTTGTCTTGGTCAAGAGCTACGAGGTCGGGCCGAGTGCAGGCCCATAGCCGGCATTCTGGGCCAGGTACTAAGGAATCTGCTCGACCAAGTTGGCCGTGGTCGTGTTGCTCGCCTTAACGACGGCCCGAACCACTGGGAAATGCGATCCGGCACTGACGGTGTATGTACCGGGCGGTAGACCTACTCGGTAGCTCTGCCCGTCACTAATCTGCATCTTGGCGACAGTTCGTCCAGATGCAGACACGATGACCGTCCCTGGGACAGGCCGCGCAGGCTCCCCGTTGGTGATGACGCCCGGGCATCCGTGATCCGAGACGCCGCCGCAGATGTAGATCCCACCGGTCAGCTCGCCCAGAGCAATGGATGGGGTTGCGCTGCAACCAGCTAAGAATGCGAGTCCAGCAATCAAGCTGAACGATCGGATCCACCGCACTTACACATCGTCACACATTGGACGACCGTATCCCCCGCACCCGGCGTCAAGAGGCACTCCCTGAGATACTCATTCGGTGTCAGGAGACCCCGCGATCCAATCGATCCCGAAGTCGACATGGCTACTCGCCCAGCTCGGGAGGAAACGGGGGGCGAGGACAACTCTTGCCTTGCTACCGACCGAGAACGATCTCCCGGGAACTGGTTGGATGCGAGTCGATCAACGCACGTGGCGTACCGGGGTGGTCTTCACCGACGCAGGGAGAGCGGAGAGAGCGCGTTCCATCAAGAGTGTCAGCGCCATTCGGTCCTTTCGAAATCGACACTCTCCGCTGTGGCTCTGGGCGCAAGCGGTGCCCTCACATCCACGGATGATGCAAGGGCCGCAATCGTCGCCGACATCACGTTCGGAGGGAACCCACGATTCCGAGGGAAGATCACGAGTCAAGGCGAAGTGGCCGGAATCGACGTGGCCGCAAGCGATCTCAGCCGAGCCTTCGAATACCGAACCGTCATCAAGGCGGGTGACGGCATCAGCCGGATTCTGACCGGTTGCGCCCTTTCGTTTGACTATGCATTGGGGATGTCATCGGAATCCGGTGACATCCCTTGGCAGTGGATTCAGGCCGTGGCCGACGAAATGGTTCGCAAAGTCCTTGCGGGGCAACCGGGTGCATGACGTCGCCCGGTGACGCTCTCCCGGCGTTGGGGAGCAGGCTGGCGGACGGAAACCTCAGCGGTCTGCGGGATCGTCAGATCCGATGCTGATCGCGTTGAAGGTCGGACCCGCCGCTGCCCTTTCTCCGGAAATGCTCCGAGGTTTCCACTCCCCAATGAAACGCGTAGAAGAACAGGAGCACTCCCGCCGGATCCGGAGCCGCTGATGCATGCCGTAAAAGTTGAGAATGGAATAGGAAGCTCGCCCAGCCGGTGAGCGCTAGTCCGATCGTGATCACGAGCACCCACCTAGGCACTCCTCCGAAGACGGTGTCAAGACTGACTTGTCGGGAGAACAATCTTGGTCGGGCGGGAGGACCGTCCGGGTACATGCGTGCATTGAGTAGGAAAATTGTCCACAGCTGTCCGGCAACGAGAACTGGTACGCCAATGACTAGTAGCGGCAGGAGATTTGGGTAGCTCTTGGAACTCACGAAGTCCAAGACGAGAACGACGATGAGACACACGAGTGCGCAGAGGCCCGAAAGCACCATCAAGATGTCGTTGACAGAATTCGATCGGGGACCCGAGACGGCCCATCGAAAGTCCCGCAGGGAGCGGCCGCTGTTGGCTTGGAGCGGGCTGGCCCCCACCGGATACCAGCGCTGCCCATCCCACCACCGCCGCTTGCCGCTTCCCTCAGGGTCGAGATACCACCCAGGAGGCGGTAGGTGTTCTCCGCTCACAGTGGTGGAAGTCTAAGAGCGCACACTGACGACCGGTCTGAGCAGAGTGGCGACTTCGGATTTCATCCTTCAACGGTAGGCGGCTTAGCCCCGAAAGCGAAAGGATCGGACGGCGACTTGCAGGGAGTCGTAGTGGATCGCCGACCCGGCAGCGAGGATTGACGCAGGGCGCTGACGGTCCACCACTCCGGATGGAGACTTCGTCAGCGTTTGGGTGCATGCCCGAGCCAGGTCTGACTCCATGGAAACCGGCTGACGTCCTTGCGGAGTGTCCTGAAGACGATCCGTCGGCCCGGCTCGGACATGTACCAGACACCTGCCGGTCGGACGGAGTGACCTCGTAGGAGCCTGCCGCACAGGCCCATCGCTGTCCTGTCCATGGTCTTGCTGGTGCGGTGCCACCCACCCCGAGCGAAAAGAACAGATGACGATGACCACTATCGCGCGGTGCATCACTGGAGGGGTCGACACGCACCTCGATGTGCATGTGGCGGCCGCCCTCGACGAGCGAGGAACTCAGCTCGGTGTCGAGAGCTTCGCCGCCACGGCTGCCGGCTATCGGGACCTGCTGTGCTGGCTCGAGGAGTTCGGGACCGTTGTCCTCGTGGGTGTCGAAGGGACCGGCAGCTATGGCGCCGGCCTCACCCGGCATCTGTTGAGCTGCCAGATTGCGGTCGTCGAGGTGGACCGACCCAACCGCCAGCGACGCCGACGCACGGGGAAGTCCGATCCCCACGACGCCGTGGCTGCCGCCCGGGCCGCCCAAGGGGGTGAGGCCACCGGATCGGCCAAGACTCGGGACGGAAATGTCGAGGCCATGCGGGTGCTCCGGGTGGCTCGGTCCTCGGCCAGGCGCTCTCGGACCCAGGCCATCAACCAGATGCGCAGCCTCATCTCGACCGCGCCCGAGTAGCCCCGGGCCGAGCTGCATGACCTGTCGATCTACAAGATCCTCACCGTGTGCAGCGCCTTCCGCCACACCGGCCGGAGGACCGACGTGGCCTCGGCCATCCTTGTGGCCGCCGGCGACAATCCGGAACGTCTCAAGAACGAATCAACCTTCGCCAAGCTCTGCGGAGTCTCACCCCTCGACGCCTCGAGTGGCAAGCACGAACGTCACCGACTGAATCGGAGCGGGGACCGCCAGGCCAACTCGGCGCTGTGGCACATCGTGTTCACCCGCATGGTCAACGACCCGCGGACCAAGCACTACATCGAGCGCCGGATGAAGGGAGGACGGGCGGACCAAGAAGGAGGCGATCCGCTGCCTCAAGCGCTACGTCGCCCGGGAGGTGTTAGCCGCACTCCCACGGTCACAGTTCGCTCTTGACAGTCCATAGGAGCATCGATCAGGGACACCCGGGGCCCGTTCCGCTCGGTCAAGCAAGCGGGTCGTTGTAGTACATCCAAAAGCGCCTGATCTGCACGCTCTCGTCGAATTCAAAGATCGTTGAGCCCACCAGCTCAAGGGCGTCTTCGCCGAAACGGCCTGTCACGATCCAGGAGATGGCCGCCATTGGGGGATCAATGACGACCTTGTCGAAATTCTCGGTGGTATCCGCCGATGGTGGACCAGAGGAAGGCCTCCTGCTCGCGTTCCTCCTCTCGTCCGCCACGCGCAACCCCATTGGCCCAACCTTGGACATCAGGGTGGGACAGTTTGTCGACAACCTGAGACTTCTGGTCTGGCGTCAGATCGGGCGAGTTCTCCGCTTCGTTCAGTTCGGTGATCAAGCGCTCGATATCAGATCGCTCCATGGGTTCCCCTGTCTCTGGGCAAGCTGAGCCGGAGTTAGTGCAGGTCCGTAAGGCGTGGAACGGTCGAATCGTATTCGGTGCCTTCGACTGTTACCTATTAGCACTCCTGGCTCGTGGAGCCTGACCCGCCTCAGGGTGAGGCAGATGCGCCGGATGGCCCCACGCCCGGTGATCAGGGACACCTTGCGTCCTGATTTCTCATCGCTACAAAGAATCGCAGCACCCGACACTGGGACATCGAGTGCTTCCGGGCACACGGCTGGCATGGCGCCAACCACTGGCGGTCGATTGACGGTGAGCACCCACTCACGTATTGTGAGTGAATGTTCACTCGCGGGTGGTGCAGTGCCGAGAAGACCGCTCCGACGGGCACGGCACCATGGACGTGAAGGAGGCGGCGGTTAGGGACGACACCCGGTCGCGGCTCATCGCGGCGACGCTCGCCGTAGTCCGTCGCGACGGGTACCAGCGGACCACGACAAGGGCCGTGGCAGCCGGAGGCCGGGGTCGCTGAGGGCACCATCTACCGGCACTTCGCCCACAAGCGCGATCTCTGCACGGCGGCGGTCCAGGAGCAGAACGCTCCGGTGATGGCGTTGATGGCGAATCTGCCGTCGCAAGCGGGAACGAGGACGGTGCGCGACCACCTGGTCGACTCACTCCGCAGTTTGGCGGAACTCAGAGAGGACTTCCTTCCACTGGAGATCGGCATCCTCTCTGATCCAAAGGAGGCGGCAGAGCACTATTCGATGGAGTCGCTCGCCACGTACGGACCCCCGGTGGCGTTCACCGGGCTGCAGTCGTACCTCGAACTCGAACAGCGACTCGGGAGGATCCGACCGGACGTCAGGACCGAGCGGGTAGCAGTCGTGCTACTGGCTGCCGTGATCGGGTTCGGCATCCTCCCCCTCGACCCACTCCCCAGAGACCCACGGCAGGAAGCCGAGGACATCGTCGATCTGACGCTCAGGGGAGTGGAGCAATGAACGTCGCCCGGGCGGGACGCGTCCGCGGGCTGACCCGACTGTGGCCGATCGTCGTCGCATCGGCCGTCCTGCTCGCTGCGTGCGGCGGGTCGACGGGCGCTTCCCCGGCGAAATCGTCGGTCAATGACCGGCAAGGGTTGGGCGTAAGCACCGTCGCGCAGGTGTTCCCCCGGACGAAGGGGTCGCAGGTTGTCACCCTGCAGTCAGCCCACGCCTACACACCGCAGTCGGTTGACGGCTCGACGGACGATTATCACTGCACCCTTGTCGACCCCCACCTCCGTCAGAACTCCTACATCGTGGGCACCCACTTCCTTCCGAACAGTCCCGAAGTGCACCACGCCATCATGTTCGAGGTCCTCCCAGCCGACGTGCCCAGGGCGATCGCGGCGGACAACCACGGAAAGGGTTGGGGCTGCTTCGGTGAGGCCGGCGTCGGGCAGTGGTTGTCCGTATGGGCTCCGGGACATGGCCTCGAGATGACACCCAAGGGCACAGGGCTCTACTTCCCCAAAGGCAGCATGATCGTCATGCAGGTCCACTACAACCTGTTTCGAGGCGACAAGCCCGTCCGTGTCCAGCTGAAGCTTCAGACCGTGCCCGCTGCATCCGCACACCTGACGACGCTCTACGTCGATCCAATCGCCGCCCCACCGGACATCCCCTGCCCGGCAGGGGTTCAGGGTCCCCTCTGTAACCGGGCCGCGTCGCTGGCACTACTCGGGCAGCAGTGGGGGTCACTCGCCGTCCTGATGGTGGACGGGCTGGAACAAGGTTGCGGGCGCAGCGTCACGGATCCCCCCGGCGGCGACACCACGACGTGCACGACGCCGGTGGGCTTCACCGGCAAGATCCTGCGCATCCAGCCCCACATGCACCTGCTCGGCACGGGCATGAAGGTCACGCTCGATCCAGGCACTCCACGACAACAGGTGCTCCTGAACGACACGGCGTACAACTTCGACTACCAGCGATCGTTCGACATGGCGAAGCCGGTCTTGGTTACGCCCTCGGACACCATCTCGGTCGAGTGCACCTTTGATCCCACTCTCGAGCAGGAGCTCCCCCAACTGCGACGCCTGCCGCCCCGCTACGTGACATGGGGTGAGGGGTCGGGGAACGAGATGTGCCTCGCGATCGTGAGCCACATCGGACAGTAGGGCGTGCGGTTCAGCCGAATTGGATAGCTCCGACGTACCGGTCGGGGGCACTCGATAACCGCCCCGCTCCCGGCGTTATACATGTAATCCGTGTCAAGCCGACTCCTCAGTCGCTCGGTCGGCCAGGCTCTCGAAGAGCAGTGCCCGGTCGGTCTGTTCGTGTTCCCGGGCATGGTTCCGCTGGCGGAGCAGCACCGGCACGAACTCGGGCCCGGTCTTGAAGTAGGCACACTTCTCGCAGGCTGATTCGATGCGGCAGTCGAGCTCGGCCGGGCGGGTGCACATGCCGTTGCCGAGCATCCGGTCGTATTCGGTCCGGAGCCGAGTCATCGCCGTTGTTTCTCTCTCAGCCGGAGCGTCCGTCGAGGTCCCCGTCGTCGCGTAGAGCGCGTCGACCTGCTCCATGACCGAGGCGTATTCGTCCGCCACCACCCGGTTGGCGATGCGGGCATAGACGAGCGTCATGTCCATCGACCGGTGGCCGAGGAACTCGGCGATGGTCTCGAGGCGCATGCCCCGGTTGATCGCCTGGGTGGCGAGGGTGTGGCGGAGCTGGTGAGGATGGGCGTGACCGATGCCCGCTCGTCTGGCCGTGGTGGCCACGATCCGGTGGACGGTCCGCCGGTCGAGTGGCTTGTGCTCGTCGGCCAGGAGGCGGCCTTGGGCTCGGATGTGGACGCGGTTCGTCGCCGTCCACTCCTCCAACAGCGGGACGAGCTCCGGGTGGAGCGGGATGATCCGGTCGTTGCGCAGCTTGCCGACCGGGATGCGCAGCCAGTGGGACCCGTCGCGCACGCTGACGGCGTCGGCGGCCAGTTCGCAGAGCTCGGTCGCCCGCATGCCGGTCCGGGACAACAGCTCGACCACGAGGCGATAGCGGGGCAGCCGGTGGGCCTTGGCTGCCGCCAGCAGCTTGGCGGCGTCCTCGTCGGAGAGGAACTTGGGCAACGGCTCGGGCCGAGGTGGGATGTCCCCATGGAGGATCGGGTTGCGGTGGTGGGCCTCGGGCCAGTCCCATTCGATCAGGCGCTCGAAGAAGATCCGGATCATCCGCAGCCGCTGGCGCTGGGTGTTCTTGGCCAGGGTCGGGCCTGTGCAGCCGGGCTGGGCGGCGAGGAACACCTTGTAGTCCTCGACGTGGGTCCGGGTGACGTCGGAGACGACTGCAACCTCGGTCTCGGCCACCAGCCACCGGGCCAGCTGGCGCAGGGTCGAGTCGGCCACGTCCACGCTGCGAGGCGCAAGGAACGTGGTGAGTTGGACCAGGTAGCGGCGCATGGTGGCGGCCAACTGGGGTGCCTGTGTCGACAGCACGGCCCACTCCCGGTGGGACTCGTTCTTCGGGATCCAGGGCTCGGGCAGGACCTCAGCGATGCTCACTGGGCCACCTCCACCATGGCCAACAGCTCGGCGGCGTGGGCGTCGACGGCCGTCATCGCCTGGTGGTATTCGTGGGCCAGCCAGTCATTGGTCAGGTGCAGGTAGATCCGGGTGGACTCGATGGAGACGTGTCCGGCCTGGGCCTGAACCGCCTCCAAGGCCATGCCTGCTTCTCGCAGTCGGGTGAGGCAGGTGTGGCGGAGCTGATGACAGGTGGCCCGCTCGAGTCCGGCTCGCTGCCGGGCACTCAAGAAGATGGTCTCCACTCCTTGAGCGCTCAGCCCTTGCCCCCGGCTCGGACCCTTCAGGGTCACGAAGACCCCATCCGTCGAGGCGTCCTTTGGCCGTTCGTTGACCAGATACTCGCCCAGTTCGGCGAAGAAGGCGTTCGAGATGGGCACCACCCGCTGGTGGCCGCCCTTGCCCTCGGTGACGAACACCGACCGTTCGGCCACCTGGATGTCCGACAGCCGCAATCCGAGCACCTCACAACGGCGCAGGCCGCCCAACACCATGGCGAAGACCATGGCCCGGTCACGATGCGTGCGCATCGCACCCACCAACGCGTCGACCTCACCGGGCGACAGGATCTTGGGCAACGTGCGGGGCACCCGCACCAGGGGCACCGTCCGGACCCGACCGCCCCGCCGGCGGGTGGAGAGCCCCTTCGGCACTGGATTCGCCTCCACCGTGGTGTCGCCCCGAGCCACCAGATACGCGTAGAAGCCAGACACGGACGACAGCCGCCGGGCGATGGTCCGGGCCGACAGTCCCGACTCGCCGTCGGAGATCCGGACCACGGTGCGATCACCTCGTTGGTCGGCCAGGAATTCGAAGACGTCAGCCGGGACCACGGCAACCGGGTCCTTGTCGACGACCGTGAAGAACGTCTTCAGGTCGAAGGCGACCGCCCGCAGTGTGTTCGGCCGAGACCGTCCGGCCACGAACTCCAGATAGGAGTCGACAAGCGGATCACCCAATCGGAAGCGGGTCCCTCCGGCCGGTGAGGAGGTGCGGACCAGGACAGGGAATGGGCTCATCCGGGCATGCTCCCAGTGCTGAACAGAATGCACTGAGATGCCAGAAGGATCACATGTGTATTAAGCGTTCAGGGACACTAAATGTTGATCCGAAGTAGCTTCATCGAGTGGTTAGCGCTCCAAATTCGGAGATCGACAGCGATACGCCGAATGCCTCGCCGAACCACCGTCGCTGGCTTTGGGCAGTCGTCGTCGTGATCGTCGGGTCTGCTGCACGGATTGGTGACACATTCGGTCACGCGGCCTGATCGACCGGCGTGGACATGATGAGTTCGAATTCGACAGGGGTCAAGCGCCCGAGAGCGTCTTGGCGGCGACGTCGGTGATAGGTCCGCTCGATCCAGGTCACGATGGCGATGCGCAGCTCCTCTCGGGTGTCCCAGACGCGCCGGTTGAGCACGTTCTTCTGCAGCAGGCTGAAGAAGCTCTCCATCGCCGCGTTGTCGCCGGCGGCCCCGACCCGGCCCATTGAGCCGACCATGCGGTGCCGGTTGAGCGCCCGCTGGAGTTTCCGGGAACGAAATTGCGATCCTCGGTCCGAATGGAACAGGCATCCGGCCACGTCTCCGCGTCGGGCCACGGCACTCTCGATGGCGTTGACGGCGATGCGCGACTTCATCCGGTCGTCGATCGAGTAGCCGACGATGCGGTTGGAGAAGACGTCCTTGATGGCGCAGACGTAGAGCTTCCCCTCCCGCGTTCGGTGCTCGGTAATGTCGCCGAGCCACAGCTCGTTCGGGGCCTCGGCGGAGAAGTCACGGTTGACCAGGTCGTCGTGCACCGGTGGGCCGGGCTTCTTGCCCGACCGGGCCTTCTTCTTGCCGAAGGCGCTCCACCAGCGGTTCTCCGAGCAGATCCTCCAGGCGGTGCGCTCGGCACATCGGCTCGCCGGCGTCACGGGCCTCGTCGGCGAGGAAGCGATAGCCGAACTCGGGGTCGTCGCGGTGGGCGTCGAAGAGGGCGTTCGCCCGGTGGGCCTCGACGAGTTCGGCGTCGGTCACGGGGGTGACGAGCCAGCGGTAATAGGGCTGGCGGGAGAGCTTCAAGACCCGGCACGTCACCGCGACGGGGATCCCGTCGGCGGCGAGCTCACTCACGAGCGGGTAGAGCCTTTTCCCGGCAGGTTCGCCTGGGAGAGATAGGCGGCCGCTCGCCGGAGCACCTCGTTCTCCTGCTCGAGGAGACGGATCCGCCGATTCGCCGCTCGCAGTTCGGCGCTCTCGGCTGTCGAACGACCGGGTCGGACGCCGTCGTCGATGTCGGCCTGGCGGATCCACTTGGACAGCGTCATCGGGTGGATCCCGAAGTCGTGCGGCGATCTGCTCGAGGGTCACCCCCGGGCCGCGGTCACGGGCCACCCGCACGACGTCCTCACGGAACTCTTTCGGAAAGGGTCTGGGCACACTGACATCCTCTCAGCCCGCCCCTTCGGGCAAGCCATCTCGGATGTCACCTCACCGTGCAGCAGACCCGTCCTTCTGACGGCAGGCGGGTGGTGGTTGTCCAATCGGACTCAGACCTCCGGTGACCCCGGCGGCAAGGTGTTGAACCAGTTGATTTCGGCTGCTTCGGCACTCCCCGGCTATGGAACGTCCAGTCTTCCGTGGGCCAGCAATCCGAACCTCACACAGGCCTATCTGATCAAGAGCGAACCTCAGCAGGACAGTTGTGATGGGCGTGCAGGCACCCAGGGTTGGGGACAGGTCGTCGTGCAGGCAGGGTTTGCGTGGAAGGGCACGCCGGCTGAACTCGTCTCTCAGGTGGGCGGCCATCTCGCCTCGCTCGGATGGAACCGAGTCTCGACAGGCACAACCAGCTCCGGCGGGGTCTCCTGGGCGAAACAACTCACCAACGGTTCGATCGCATCCGTGAGCCTCTTTCCAGGGCAAACTCCCAACTGGGAGTTCGTGGCGGTCGCTCCTCCCGTCGGCAGGGCGGCCTCAGGCTGCTGATGTAGCCAAGTACTGAGAGATTGCAATTGACCTCAAAGTGCCGTTCACGGGCAGGCAATAACCGAGACTGGAGTCATCGCAATTCCGCCCTCAAGATCGATTCAGACGGCCTCGAACTCGCGCTGGGTCGCACGATCCCCCTACCGCCCGTTCGCTTCGTCGGCGTCGGGGGCGTCGCTCCAGTGACTGCAACGTGACGACAACTCCCCGCCAGAGCACGCAGAGGACGGTCAAAGCGAGGAACAAAGGTGCAGGTCACGGGCACTTTCGGCTAGCGGTGATGAACGGTGAAAGGTACCAGACCCGACCCACGATCCCTCGGTCGCAGGTTCGATCCCTGCCTACCCAACCAGGAGGTCGCCCCGCCGAGGTCCGCCGCGGTGCGCCCTCGGCGACGGGATCGGAGGGCGCCGGACACTCCGCCGACGTCCGCCGCGGCGCGCACCCGGGCCCGAGCCGCGAGGTCCGCCGTCGTCCGTGGTCCTCATCGCCGGAGCAGTCCGAACTCCGTCAGGACCGACCGGCACTCCCCGGGCCCGCGGACCCGTTCGGCGCGGAAGCCGAAGGCACGCGCCGCGTCGGCGTTCAGGGCGAGGTCATCCAGGAACAGGACACGGTCCCGGTCGGCCGGGATCCGCTCGGCGACCGCCTCGAACATCGCGGCGTCGGGTTTGACGAGCCCCAGCTCGAACGAGAGGAAGGAGTGGTCGAACAACTCGAGCATGGGCCAGTCGCGCGACTGGCGGGACCAGTGCACGACGTTGGTGTTGCTGCAGCACCCGATCGGGACCGACCGCCTTACGTCTTCGAGCAGTTCCGGTGAGCCGGCGAACGGCCCGATCGGCCACGCCTCGAAGATCTCCAGGAACCGCTCGGGCGTGACGTCGAGTTCCCAGTCGGCCACGACACCGTGCGAGAACTCCCGGGCCGAGCAGCCTCCGGTCTCGAATCGCCGCACCCACGGACAGGCCAGCCACCGGTGCCACACCTCGTCCTCGCTGGCCATCCCCGACAGGACCTGGAACGCCCCCATGCCGCCGAGTTCGATCAGCACCCCACCGAGGTCGAACAGGACGAACTCGACGGGGCCGTCGGACATCGCCCGGACTGTAGTGCGCCGGTCGGCTACCCGTAGGTGGGGTGCTGCGGCCAGCCGGGAGGCGAGTCCTCCCAGTCCTCCTGGCGGCCGAACGGCACGAGGTCGAGGATGTTGTTGACGAAGAGGAGCCGGTCGACGCCTCGGGCGGTGGTCGAGTACGTGCGGTAGACGTCGTCGCCGTCGCGCAGGAACACGCTCAGGAGGAACCCGCCGTCGGTCCCGCAGTCGTGGGCGAAGGACGTGCCCCGCGACGACACGAAGGGCATCGTCCACCCCATGCGGGCCTTGTACGCCTCGATCTGGGCCAGGGGCATGTCCGACACGTTCGCCCAGGCGACGCCGTGGTCCGCCAGCGTGTCCAGGGTGGAGACGTTGTTGGAGAAGTGCGTGCAGCCAGGACAGAAGCCGTCGGGTCCGACATCCATGAACTGGTAGACCACCAGCTGGGGGAGCGAGCCGAACAGGTTCCGGAGCCCGGTCGGCCCGTCCGGCCCGTCGAACACGTACCGGTCGGCGTCCACGGCGACCATCGGCAGCCGCCTGCGGCGTGCCGCGAGGGCGTCGAGAGTCCGGGTGGCCTCCTTCTCGGCCGCGAGCAGCTCGTCGCGTGCCCGCTGCCACTCCTCGGGCGTCGTGACCGGTGGCGTCGTGTCCATCGTCCCTCCTCTTCCGGCTCCGGCTCCCGGTCCCCCGGCCGTCGCGGTCAGGTCGCCCGCCGGTGGCGGGCGGACGGAGACCGGACCCGCGCCTCCAGTCTCGCACCGGAGGACGCGGGCCTGCAGGGCCCCGCCCAGGGTCTCCCGTCGGTCGCCACGCCGTACGGAGCGACGGATCAGGTGGGGGCGGGGGGGTCCGACCCCGGCTGCTCCGCGGGTGCATCGGGCGGCGGCGGGGCTGCCGTCGTCGGGGCGGCGTACGGAGGGGGCGGCGGCGGTGGAGGAGGTGGTGGGGCGGCGTACGACGACGGTGCCGCCTGCGGCGCGAGCGGAGCCGGCGGATAGGGAGGAGCCGCGGTGGGGGCGGGCGCGGACGGGTAGGACGGTGGCTGCGGCGGATGGGCCGGTGCGCTCGGGTAGGGCGACGGGGCCCCGTAGGGGTACGGGGGCGGGGGTGCGGGAGCGGACGACCAGGCCTGGTGCGGCGCGGCGTACGGGGCCGGGTACGACGGCACGCCCGCGTACGGCGGGCCGGCCGCGACGGCACCCGCACCCACCAGGGCGGACGGACCACCGGGTCCCGCCTCGGACGACAGCTCGTCGGAGCCGCCGACCGACTCGCCGTCCCCGCCGGACCTCGGCTTGCGCAGGACCCAGATCAGACCGATGGCGGCCACCGCCAGCGACAGCACGAAGACGGCCAGCGAGGCCAGCCCGCGTCGGTCGGCGAGGGACTGGCACTGCTGGATGAAGGTGGACCACTGGTGGTGGGCGGTGACGTTGGACACCGGCGGCTCGGGTCCGGCGCCGATGGAACCGGGCTTGGCCAGGGCCTCGAGCGCCGTCTCGGAGCTGGTGCTCGGTCCGCACGTGCCACCGACCGCCGGTGCCGGCAGTGCCGTCAGCATCCCGGCGGCGGCGTACGCGGCACCGAAGCAACCGATGAACACGAAGAGCAGGACGAGTGCGGTGCGGGCGGGGGACGGCTTCATCACGGTTCCTTTCGAACGCACGTGATCGTAGCCACGGACCGCCCGTCCGCGGCCGCGGCGGGGGTGCGACGCCATCTCCGGCGCCCCCGGGGGCACCGGCTAACGTCGTCCCCCGGAGGGACCGGGACACCCGAGCACGGCCCGATCCCGGACGTCAGGTCAGGAGAGCCATGGACATCGAGGAGTTCTACAGCGCCGACGAGCGCCGCCGGCGGTCGGTCGAGGTGGAGTTCGGCAACAACTGGTTCGACGCCAAGGGCAACCGCTACGAGCTCAGCTGGGTGGCGGACACCGGCGAGCTCTACGCCATGCTGGAGCTCATCCCCGAGGCCGACACGTGGACGCCCTTCGGCGACATCGAGGTCGAGGACGCCAAGGTCGACTCCCTGGTCGTGACCGTGCTCGGGACCATCGCCACCCGTGAGGAGATCGAGCAGCTGTTGGAGGGTTGGGCCGACCACATGGCCGAGGCCGACGGGGTGCACTGGGTGGCCGAGCGCCTCCAGGCCGCCGGCATCGCCCGCCCCTCCCTGGACTGAGCGCCGCGGTGGAGGTGCTGGTGGATCTGGCCGGCGGCCGGGTGTGGCTCGAGGGGTGGGAGGACTTCGGATCGCTGGCGGTCAGCGCCCGGGCCGAGCGCCCCGGGGAGGTCGACGACCGGGCGACCGCCCGACTGCTCGCGGCCCTGGAGGACGCCGGGGCCGGGTGGATCGACGCGGACGGCGACGCACGGATCCCACCGGACGCGCTGCGGGCACTGGCGGCCCGGGCGGCCGACGACGACGGGGTCGAGCTCGGCGACGGATGGGAGCACGACTTCACCGGCATGCTGGACCACGCCGGCAGCAGCGGATGGATCGATGACGATGGCGCCGTCCGGGCCCACGTCGAGTGGAGGGATGCCTGATGCGGTTCTCGTACGCGGAGTCGATGGTCGACCCGACCTACTACCTGCCCCTGGCCGTGGCCGCCGAGGAGGCGGGCTACGACTCGATGGTCGTGCCCGACAGCCTCTGCTATCCCGAGGTGTCCGACTCGACGTACCCGTTCAACCCCGACGGGTCTCGGGAGTTCCTCGAGGGAAAGCCGTTCCTCGAGCCCTTCTCGCTCATCCCCGCCATGGGGGCGGTGACCGAGCGCATCCGGTTCGTGACCTTCGTGTTGAAGCTGCCCATGCGGCACCCGCTCATCGTGGCCAAGCAGGCCACCTCGGTGGCCGTCCTGACCGGCAACCGGCTGTCGCTCGGGGTGGGCACCAGTCCCTGGCCCGAGGACTACGAACTGGTCGGTGTGCCGTGGGAGGGACGGGGGCGGCGCATGGACGAGGCCGTCGACATCGTCCGGGGACTGTCTGCCGGCGGGTACTTCGAGTACCACGGGGAGTGCTACGACATCCCGTCGGTCATGATGAGCCCGGTGCCCACCGAGCCGCTCCCGCTCCTGGTGGGTGGTCACGCCGTCCCGGCGCTGCGCCGTGCGGCACGGTGCGACGGCTGGCTCCACGGGGGCGGCGACCCCGCAGACCTGCCCCGGCTCCTGACCGAGCTGCGGCGGCTCCGCGAGGAGGAGGGCACCGCCGACAGGCCGTTCGAGGTCCACGTCATCTCGCTCGACGCGTTCAGCCTCGACGGGATCCGACGGCTGGAGGAAGAGGGCGTGACCGACGTGATCGTGGGCTTCCGCTGGCCCTACGAGGTCGGTCCCGACACGGAGCCCCTCCAGGCCAAGCTGGACAACCTGCGCCGGTTCGCCGACGACGTCATCGCCAAGGCGGACCGGTGAGCGGCGTCCGACGGTGCGGTGCGGACCCCTCGCGAGCTCGGCCAGGCCTCGATGGACGCCGTGACCGCGGGGGACCGTGCCGCGTGGCTGGCGCTGTTCGCCGAGGACGCCGTGGTCGAGGACCCGGTCGGGCCGTCGGCGTTCGACCCCGAGGGCCGGGGCCACCGTGGCCCCGAGGCCATCGCCGCGTTCTACGACAACGTCATCGGCGCCAACGAGTCGATCCGCTTCGACATCCACCAGTCGTTCGAGTGCGGCGACGAGGTGGCCAACGTCGGGGTGATCCGCATCGGGTTCGCCGGCGGCGGCGCGGTCGAGGTCGACGGCGTGTACTGCTACCGGCGGGGCCCCGACGGCAGGCTGGCCTCGCTGCGGGCATTCTGGGAGGCCGACCAGATCCGCAGCGTCGGGTAGTCCCGGACGTCGGTCGTGCGGTCGACCGGCCGTGCGGTCGTCCCGCAGGTCAGCCGGCGGGTGCGGTCCGGCGGACGGTCATCGGTGCCTCCCAGTCCGGCATGGCCGCGACGAGCTGGACGTCGGAGATGTGCCGCTCGAGGAACGCACCCTCGCAGTAGCAGAGGTAGAAGTCCCACAGCCGCCGGAATCGGGCGTCGAGGCCGAGTGCGGCGACCTCCCCGGAGCGTTCGGCCAGGTTGCCGCGCCACCGCCGCAGCGTCTCGGCGTAGTGCCGGCCGATGTCCTCCACGTCCACGACCGCCAACGGCGTCGCCCGCCGGAGCGACCGGGTGATGGCCTCCATCGACGGGATGCACCCGCCGGGGAAGATGTACTCGCGCACGAAGTCGGTGCCGTTCTTGGCACGCTCGAAGCTGCGGTCGTCCACGGTGATCGCCTGGAGCGCCATGAGGCCGCGCTCGTGCAGCAGCCCGGCGCACGCGCCGAAGAACGTGTCGTGCTGGCGCCAGTCGACGGCCTCGACCATCTCGATGGACACCAGCTTGTCGTAGGTCCCGGTGAGGTCCCGGTAGTCCCGGTCGAGCACGGTCACCCGGTCGGCCAGGCCCTCGGCCGCCACCCGCTTGGCGGCGTACTCGAACTGGGCGTCGGAGATGGTGGTGGTGGTGACCCGGCACCCGTAGCGTGCCGCCGCATGGCAGGCGAAGCCGCCCCAGCCGGTGCCGATCTCGACGACGTGGTCGGCGGGCCCCAGGTCCAGCTTGGCGCACAACCGGTCCAGCTTGGCCCGTTGGGCGTCGGCCAGGGTCATGCCCGGATCGGTGAAGACGGCCGAGGAGTACATCATCGTCTCGTCGAGCATGAGGGCGAAGAACGCGTTCGACAGGTCGTAGTGCGACCGGATGTTGTGCCGGTCGTCGTGCCTGGACGGAGGTCGGAGCCGGCGGAGCCAGTCCGTCGACGCGCCGACCACCTGGCCGAGCCGGTCCTGGACGGCGGTGACCGGTCGGAGCCCGCGGCTGAGCACTCGGACGAGTGTGGTGAGGTCGTCGCAGTCCCACAGGCCGTCGGCGTAGTCGCGGCCGAGCCCGACCGAACCCTGGTGGAGTGTGCTGCGGTACACGGAACGGTCGTGGACCACCATCGTGACCACGGGGTCGCCGTCGCCGAACCGGTGGGTGCCGTCGGGGTCGACCACCACCAGGGTCCCTCCGCGGAGGTGCGAGGCGGCGAACCGCAGGAACCACGTGGCCGCCCGGGTGCCGCGGGTCCCGAGGAGGTCGATGGGGAACTCCGCCACGGTCAGTCCTCCCGTCCCGGTCCGGGGCGCCCGACGTGGACGGCCGGGGACACCGTCCGGTCGCGACCTCGGGCCGTCCGGGGCGCGCCCGGGTGCCGGTGGAAGGGCACGCCCCTGGCCCGTAGGACGAGAGCCTGACGGTAGATGCCCCAGGACACCCGCACCGTCATCAGCGGGAACCGCCACAGCAGCCGCCCGAGCGACCGGCGCGACGCCGGCACCCTGGTGAGGGCCATCGAGGCGGCGAACACCGGGCGGTCGCCACGTACGTCGTCGACGGCAAGCGTCAGGCGGTCGTCGGGCGGGCCGACGGCGAACCGGTGGGTGAGGTCCATCGGGAGGAACGGCGAGACGTGCATGGCCTTGGCCACGTCGTGGAGGCCGGTCCCCGGCAGCACGTAGGCCGTGCGCTCGTGCCACGGGGTGTTGGTGACCTCGACCACGGTGGTCTCCACCGTGGTGCCGGACGGGTCGTAGCAGTAGTAGGTGGTGATGGGATTGAACAGCCAGCCCCAGGTGCGCAGCTGGGTCAGTACGGCGATCGGACCGGACGGCCGCGCCCCGGTCCGTTCCGCGACCAGCCCCCGGACCGCCTCGTCGAGCGGGACCGACGGGTCGCCCAGGTAGTCCCGGCGCCGGAAGGTGACCGCGTTGGCCCGTTCGGCGCTCCACAGGGGGTGGAGGGCGCACAGCTCGTCGACCTCGGCGAGGTCGACGAGCACCATGGCGATCCGGTAGGTGAAGCGGTGGTCGACGGGCGCCAGGCGGTGGTGCACGACCCGGCCCTCGTAGACGGCGCTGCGCAGGCCGACCCGGGCCCCGGGGCGTGGGGCGGTCGGTGCCGGGGCGGGTGCCGTCACAGGTCCTCACCGGCCAGGCGCCGGCACACCGCCCGTGCGCTCCGCACCCCGTCCTCGTGGAACCCGTAACCCCAGTAGGCGCCCGCGTACCAGGTGCGGTTCCGTCCGTTCAGCTCCTCGTGGCGCGCCTGGGCGGCGATGGCCGCCCGGTCGTAGACGGGGTGGGCGTAGTCGAAGGACCGGAGCACCGAGGCCGGGTCGACGGCGTCGTCGCGGTTGAGGGTGAGGAGGAGCTCGTCGGCCGACCCGATCCCCTGGAGGCTGCGCAGCCGGTAGGTGAGGGTGGCCCTCCCCGGCTGGTCGGTGACCCGGTGGTAGTTCCAGCTGGCCCACGCCCGGCGGTTGGCCGGCAGCAGGCGCACATCGGTGTGCAGCGTGGCCCGGTTCGACTGGTAGCGGATGGCGCCCAGCACCTCGCGCTCGGCCGGGGACGGGTCCGACAGGAGGTCGAGGGCCTGGTCGCTGTGGGTCGCCACCACCACCTGGTCGAAGTGCTCGGGCCCCGACGCCGTGTGCGAGCTCGACCTCGTCGACCGTCCGGGTGATCTTCGTGACCGGCTCGTCGAGGCGCACCCGGCGTCCGAGTCGGGCGACGATGGCATCGACGTAGCGCCGCGACCCGCCGTCGACGGTCCGCCAGTCCGGCTGGTTCCCGTACTCGAGCAGGCCGTGGTTGGCGAAGAACCGGGCGAAGGTGACGGCAGGGATGTCGAGGAAGGTGGACGGGTCCGCCGACCAGATCGACGATCCCATCGGGATCAGGTACCAGTCGAGGAACGGGGACGACCACCGCCCCGACTCCAGCAGGTCGCCGAGTGAGACCGAGGGGTCGGCCGGCTCGTCGAGGAGCGCCCGGGCCCGGCGGTTGAAGCGGACGATGTCGCCCAGCATCCGGAGGAACGCCGGACGCACCAGGTTCCGCCGCTGGGCGAAGACGGTGTCGACGGACGAACCCTTCCACTCGATCCCGTGCACCTCGTCGCACACGCCGAAGCTCATGTCGCTCGGCTTGGTGGTGATGCCCAGGTCCTCGAAGAGGGCCACCAGCCCCGGGTAGTTCCGCTCGTTGTAGACGAGGAAGCCGGTGTCGACGTCGTAGGAGCCGTCGGGCAGGTCGACGCGGACGGTGTGGGCGTGCCCGCCCGGGCGGTCGTCGGACTCGAACAGGGTGACGTCGTGCCGCCTGCCGAGCAGGTGGGCGCAGACCAGACCGGACACCCCGGTGCCCACGATCGCGATCCTCATCCGTCCAGCTTGCTCCCCATCGATCCCGTGACCCATACCTGGGTTCGGAGCAGGCGCCTGGTCGGGATGACGCCGATCGGAAGCCGCAGGTCAGCCACTATATTCGCGGGGGCGACGCCGACCGACCGACCCGCGACCTCCGGGGCCGCGACCGGGGCGCCAGGAAGGACCCGCCATGGCCCGCTACCGGGGCACCGTCATCTCCGCCCGTCCGGCCGAGGAGACCTTCGACTACCTCGCCGACTTCGCCAACGCCGCCGGGTGGGACCCGGGCACGGTCACGGCCGAGCGGCTCGACGCCGGTGCGGTGGGCCTGGGGAGTACCTTCCGGTTGGAGGTCCGGGTCGGCTCGCGCACGACGTCCCTCGACTACCGCATCGTGGCATTCGACCGTCCGCACCGGGTGGTGCTGCTGGGCGAGTCGGGGGCGATCCGGTCCGAGGACACGATCACCGTCGCCCCGGCCGCCGACGGCGGCTCGGTGGTGACCTACACCGCCGAGCTGACGTTGAAGGGACCCTACGCCCTGGTCGATCCGGTCCTCGGGCCGTTCTTCGCCCGGGTCGGCGACCGGGGCGTGGGCGGGCTGCGCGCCGCACTCGGCGGTCCTCCCGCCCCACGCGATCGGCCCGGGGGGGTGGTCTCCTCGGCCGTGGACGGGGTGCTCGAGGCCACCGTCGTGGGCAGCTTCTCCTCGATCGGCCCGGCGGTGCGGAGCCGCACCGCTCGATGGACCCCCCCGCCACGGATGGACGGGCGGACCGCCCTCGTGACCGGGGCGACCTCGGGCGTCGGGCTGGCCACGGCCCGGGGCCTCGCCCGGCTCGGTGCCGACGTGGTCCTGACCGGACGGGGTCACGAACGGGCCGAGGCCGCCGTGGCCGCGGTGCGCGAGGCGGCGCCGGGGGCGTCCGTCTCCTACCTGCTGGCCGACCTGGGCGAGTTCGATCAGGTGCGGGCCCTGGCCCTCGAATTCCTCGCCGTCCACGACCGGCTCGACGTCCTGGTGCACAACGCCGGTGCGCTGACCGCCACCCGGACCGTCACCGGGTCGGGTCTCGAACTCACCGTGGCCTCGCAGGTCGCCGCCCCCTACCTGCTCACCGGACTCCTGCTCCCGGCGCTCCGGGCGGGGTCCCCGTCCCGGGTCGTCCAGGTGTCGTCGGGCGGCATGTACACCCAGCGGTTCGACCTCGACGAACTCGAGATGGGTCCGGACGGGTACGACGGCACGGTGGCCTACGCCCGGGCCAAGCGGGCCCAGCTGGTGCTGCTGCACGAGTGGGTCCGCCGCACGGAGGGTTCGGGCGTCGCCTTCCACGCGATGCATCCGGGTTGGGCCGACACGCCGGGCGTCCGGGACGCCCTTCCCGGGTTCGCCCGCGTGGCGGGCCCCGTGCTGCGCACGCCGGAGCAGGGGGCGGACACCGTGGTGTGGCTGGCGGCTGCGCCCGACGGCGTCGAGTCGAACGGGGGGTTCTGGCTGGACCGCCGGCGCCGGTGGGAGCACAAGGTGCCCTGGACCCGGCTGCCCGGTGGCGAATTCGCCGATGCGGGGGCCGAGCTGTGGGCCTGGTGCGCGCACCGCACCGGATGGGAGGGGCCGACCCGGCCCCTCTGAGCCGGGGCCCGGCCGGGGTCAGCCGGTGAAGCCGTACTGCTCGTGGGCACCCATGACCGCGCACTCGAACATGCCGTAGCCGACCTTGCCGTCGCAGGTGAACCTGGCCGCGTACTCGGTCAGACCCCAGTCGGAGTAGCTGGGGTCGGCCGGGGGGATCTGCTGACCCTGGACCACGAGGTCGCCCTGGTACATGCCGTGCTTCCAGTCCGCCTCGAGGCCGTAGCCGCTGCCGAGGAGGAGGGGGAAGGCGAGGAGCGTCTCGACCTCGACCTCGGCCGTCTTGCGTCCGTGGGGACCGAAGTACGAGAGCGTGGCCCCGGACACCGTCCGGGTCCCCGGGAGGAACCGCAGCTCGTGCTCGGGGCGGCCCAACCACTCGGCCTCGCGCCCGGCGCCGATCGGGAAGACCCGGTGGGCGTCCTGCATGATCCGCTCGCCGCTCGAGCGTTCCTGGATGATCGTGACCATGGCGTGGTCGTCGAACCGCACCGGGGCGTACACCCAGAAGAACCCGAACGAGGTGTCGGTCACCCGGATACCGGGGTGCTCGGACTCGCCGACGGGGCGGATGCCCCACGAGCGGTCGCGGGAGCCCCACCAGCGGTCCGGGGTGAGGGCGATCTCGCGGTCGCCGACCCCGAGCGTGCCGGTCCAGCCGCCCACCTGGGCGAACCGGGTGGAGTCGAAGGTGACCCTCGAGAACTGGCGGTCGAAGTGCCGCGCCTCGAGGTGCGCGTCGCAGAACCCGTCGTAGACGGCATCGAGCTCGAGCCCCCATTCGTTCTGCTCCAGGATCACCCGGACCTGCTCGAGCCCCTTCAGGACCTCGACCCGGATGGGACCGACCGAGGCGTCCATCCGGTCGGCGCCCAGCGTCTTGGAGGACCGCACCACCCGGTGGTCGTCGCCGAGCTTCACCGACACGAAGGCGTCGGCCACGCCCAGGTTCGGGTACTGGCCCACGCCGATGACGCCGAACAGCTCCTCGTCGGTGCCGTGGACGTCCCCGGTGCCGTGGATGTTGAAGTAGTAGCGGTCGTAGAAGTTCCGGTCCGAGGTGCCGACGTGGCGCATCGGCTCCGAGATCTGGTGGACGGGGTAGTCGTCGAGCGGGGACAGCACGTCGGGCTCCTGTTCTCCCGGCGTCGCCGGGGTCGTCGCCCGTGCGCGGGCGGCTCGGCCGCAGCGTAACCCCACCGGCCCGACGTCGGGCGTTCCCGGGGACGCCGGGCTACGATCGCCGCAGGCTGTGCTGTGACCCGGACCGGGTGGGGGACCAGCCGCAGCGAACCGATCCGTCACCGTCCAGGGAGGGCCCATGAAGTCGTATGATCGCCTGTACATCGGAGGGGAGTGGGTGGAGCCGTCATCCTCCGCCGTGTTCGACGTGCACTCGCCGACCACCGGCGAGCTGGTGGGACGGACGCCCGAGGCCCAGAACGCCGACGTCGACCGGGCCGTGGCCGCCGCCCGCGACGCCCTCGAGCACGGCCCGTGGCCGCGGATGACGCCGACCGAGCGGGCCGCGGTGCTCTCGAAGGCCGCCGAGCTGGTCCGCGAGCAGATGCAGGACATCGCCGAGCTGATCACCAACGAGATGGGCTCGCCCGTGTCGTGGGGGCTGATGGCCCAGGTGCTCGCCCCGA
Source organism: uncultured Acidimicrobiales bacterium (assembly GCA_963814655.1). GTDB lineage: Bacteria > Actinomycetota > Acidimicrobiia > Acidimicrobiales > RAAP-2 > Bog-756. Next base: position 52,055 of record CAWFDU010000004.1, read on the forward strand.
CGATGATCCTCGACTACTACGCCGGCCTCGGCTCCACCTTCGCCTTCGACACCGTCAAGGACGGCCTGCTCGGCCCGGTACTGGTCACCAAGGAGCCGATCGGTGTGGTGGCCGCCATCACCCCGTGGAACGTGCCGCTCTTCCTGGCCGCAGCCAAGCTCTCCCCGGCACTGCTCTCGGGGAGCACCGTGGTGTTCAAGCCGGCTCCCGAGACCCCGCTCGACGCCAACGTCTTCGCCGAGATCCTGGAGGAGGCCGGGCTGCCCAAGGGCGTGCTCAGCGTGCTGCCGGCCGGACGCGAGGTCGGCGAGTACCTGGTGAACCACCCCGGTGTCGACAAGGTGTCGTTCACGGGGTCCACGGCGGCCGGCAAGAAGATCGGCGCGGCGTGCGGAGCCAACCTCAAGCGCTTCAGCCTGGAGCTCGGCGGCAAGTCGGCCGCGATCCTGCTCGGCGACGTCGACCTCGCCGAGGCGCTGCCCCTCGTGCTGCCCAACGCCATCATGAACAACGGCGAGGCCTGCATCTCGCTGACCCGCATCCTCGCACCCCGGGACCGCTACACCGAGGTGACCGACGCCCTCGTCGAACTGGTGCGGGCCATGAAGGTCGGCGACCCGCTCGACCCGGCGACCGAGGTCGGGCCGCTGGTCGCCGAGCGCCAGCGCGACCGGGTCGAGGGCTACATCGCCATCGGCCAGGAGGAGGGCGCCAAGGTGGCCGTCGGCGGTGGTCGTCCCGCCGGCATCGACGGCGGCTGGTTCGTGGAGCCCACCGTGTTCGTCGACGTGGACAACTCGATGCGCATCGCCCAGGAGGAGATCTTCGGGCCCGTCCTGTCGGTCATCCCCTTCGACGACGACGCCGACGCCGTGCGCATCGCCAACGACTCCGACTACGGCCTGTGCGGGGGCGTGTTCACCGCCGACAACGACCGGGGGCTCGGCGTGGCGCGCCGGGTCCGCACCGGCACCTACATGGTCAACTCGTCGATCCCGATCGACTTCTCCTCGCCGTTCGGCGGCTACAAGGAGTCGGGCGTGGGCCGCGAGTTCGGTGAGGACGGGCTGGAGCTCTTCCTGGAGAAGAAGACCATCAACCTGCCGGCGGGCTACACCCCGTCGGTCTGACCGCCGCGTCCCGGCTCGGCCCGTAGCGGGGCCGCGCCGGGGGTGCGCCGGAACCGCCGGGCGCACGGGACGGCCGCACGATCCGGGGTGGGCACGGCGGCGCCCATCTGCGAACATGGACGGGCCATGACCCACCCAGCCCCGGCACCCGCCGGTCGCCAGCACCCGTCGGGGACCCGCCGACCGTGAACGGGGGACCGGTCGCGCCCGCCGCGGCCCGCGGCGCGACGAGCCGGCCCCGGGGACGGACCGTCGCCCTCGGGTTCGTCCCGGCCCTGGACGGCGTGCGCGCCGTCGCCGTGCTCGGGGTGCTCCTCTACCACGGCGGTGCACCGCTGTCCTCGGGCGGGTTCCTCGGCGTCAACATGTTCTTCGTCCTGTCGGGCTTCCTCATCACGTCCCTGCTGCTGGGGGAGTGGGCCCGCCGACTGACCGTCCGGCTCGGGCAGTTCTGGGCCCGTCGCGCCCGGCGCCTGCTGCCCGCGCTCCTCCTCCTCCTGGTGGCGGTGGCCGCCTACGCCCGGTTCGTGGCCGCGCCCGGCGAGTACGCGGGGCTCCGCCTCGACTCGCTGGCCACGCTGGTCTACGTGGCCAATTGGCACGTCATCCTGTCGGGCTCCAGCTACTTCGCCGCGTCCGCCCAGCCGTCCCCGCTCTCGCACATGTGGTCGCTGGCCATCGAGGAGCAGTTCTACCTGGTGTGGCCGCCGGTGGTCCTCGTCCTCCTTCGCGCCGGCCGCCGGCTGCGACCCGTCGCGCCGGCTCGTCCCGGTGCTGACCGCCGCCGTGCTGGGCGCGCTGGCGTCGGCCGTCGACATGCGTTGGTCGTTCCTCCACGGGGCGTCGCTGACCCGTCTCTACGAAGGCACGGACACGCGTTGCCAGGACATCCTGGTGGGCGCGGCCCTGGCCACAGGGCTGGCCATGTGGGCCCAGCACCGGCGCCCGGTCCCGCTCCCGGTGCCCGACCTCCACACGCTCGAACCGGCCCGGGCGCACCCCTCGGCCGGCACGGCGGGGCTGGGCACTCCGCCCGCCAACCGCCGGGACATCCAGCGACGGCGCGGCCCGAGCGGCCGGGCGATCACCGCGTGGGAGCTGTCGAGCTCGACGGCGCGGCTGGCCGCCCAGGTCGCCGGGTGGGCGGCCCTGGCCTGGGTGGTGGTGCTCTGGGGCCGGCTGGACGGACCCACCCGGTTCCTGTTCCTCGGGGGTGAACTGGCGGTGGCGCTGGCCGTGGCCGTCGTGCTGTTCGCCATCGTCACGGCCCAGGGGGGGTCGCTGGCCCGTGTGCTGGCCGTGCCCCCGCTGGTCTACCTGGGCAGGATCTCCTACGGCGTCTACCTCTGGCACTTCCCGCTCTTCCTCCTGCTGGACGCCGAGCGGACGCACCTCTACGGGCTCCCGTTGCTGGCCGTCCGGTTGGTGGCGACCCTGGCGGTCGCGACCGCCTCCTACTACCTGGTCGAACTGCCCGTCCGCCGGGGCCGCCTGTCGACGCTGGCCGAGTGGCGCATGACGCTGGCCGCATCCGGCGCGTTCCTCGCCGTCATCGTCGTGACCGTGGCCGCCACCCTCCCGTCGGCGGCCGAGGCGGCCGGACCGTCGCCGGTCATCGGGACGACGGCGTCGGGTGTCCCGGTCCGGGTGACGGTCCTGGGCGACTCTGTGGCCTGGCGCCTCGGCTTCGCCCTGCTCGCCGACCAACCGGAACAGTCCTACGGGGTCGACATCGACAACGGGGCCATCGTCGCCTGCGGGCTGCTCCGCACCACCCTGTACGTGGCCCACGGGGTGCCGGACCCCATGGCGCCCCAGTGCAACCCGACGACGCCGACGAGCGGTCAGTGGCCGGCCCAGTGGGCGGGGAACCTCGCCGCCTTCCACCCGAACGTGGTCATGATCCTGGCAGGGCGGTGGGAGGTCATGGACCGGTGGATCGACGGGCGGTGGAGCCACATCGGTGAGCCGAACTTCGACAGCGCGCTGCGGGCGTCCTTGACCCAGGCCGTCCGGGTCGCCACGTCCCAGGGCGCCTACGCCGTCCTCCTGACGGCGCCGTGCTTCGATTCGGGCGAACAGCCCGACGGCCTCCCGTGGCCGGAGGACTCGACCACGCGGCTGGCCCGCTACAACGCCATGGTCCGCCAGGTGGCCGCCGAGTTCCCGTCCGACGTGCGGGTGGAGGACTTCGGGGCGATGGTCTGTCCGGGCGGCACCTTCGCGACGACGCTCGACGGCGTGCAGATCCGGGACGGCGACGGGGTGCACCTGGTCCCGACCGTCGCCGCCGGCCAGTGGTTGGCCGCCCGCCTGCTGCCCACGGTGGTGCAGGTGGGCCGGGACCAGCGGGAGGGCCGGAGCCTGGCCCCGGCGTCGTCCACCACGACGACGGGGGCTCCTCCGGACACGGTGTCCGCCTCGGGGGCGCTGACGTCCTCCGGTACGCGCGGTCCCTGAGACCGGGTCAGCCCCCGGTGCCGCCGGGGGTGGACGGCGGCGGCAGCTGTCCGAACACCGAGGCGTCGGCGTCGGCGCACTGGGCCCGCAACGCCGGCAGGAGCTCCGACTCCGGCACCCGGTTGGCCTCCGACAAGGTGGTGGACAGCGACTCCCACTGGATGTCGTGGTAGGCGGCCTGCGCGGCGATGGGGATGGCCTGCAGCAGGTCGAGGTAGGCCCGGGACCGGAGTCCGGCGGCGGTCGACGGGTCGGGCGTCGACGCCGCCCGTTCGTAGAGACGGATCGACGCGTTGACGTGGGCGCAGGAAGACCTGGCCAGGTCCCCGGCACTGGCCGCGCAGGCGGACAGAGCGATACCCGATGCCACCAGGGCCAGGGCGCCGGCGGCCAGCCGGCCCCGACGGGCCCGGGCCGGGCGGGTCACTCGAGCCAGCTGGGCGCCGAGTCGAGGAGGAAGCGGCTGACGGCCAGGCAGCGGTCGAACACCTCGCACATCATCTCCTCACCCGTGAGCACCCGGGCCAGGGACACCGGGGTGCGGGCGACGATGCTCAGGCGCCGTTCCGCGGCATCGGTGGCCGACGCGTAGGAATCGATGGCGGACACCTCGAGGGGGAGCTCGATACCTCCCACTCCGGCCAGGTCGATGGCCAGTCGCAGCAGGTCGGGTCCGTTCGGCAGTGGCGGGAGCGCCCAGGTGAAGGTGAGGGCGAAGTGGAACTCGTCGGGCGGGTCCTCGTCCTCGGGAAGGCCGAAGACGGCGTCCTCGAACGAGAGCAGCGTGCGGGGGTCGACCTCGAGGGCGAGGTGGAGGTCGAGCGGACCGCCACACCCGTCCTCGGGGTGGAGCTCCACCTCCCAGACCTGGCGCAGCGAGTAGGTCTCGACGAAGTGCCGCTCGTCGTGCACATGGAATCCATGGTCGACCGAATGGTCCTTGAGGTCGGCCACGTACCCGGCCACATCGATGACTGCCACAGGAGGATCAGCCTACCGGCTGGGCCGTCCCCCGGTGGCCGCCGGGGCCTCGGTATGGTCCCCGCATGGACGACGCCACGCTGCTCGAGGTGCTGCACGCCACCGCCACCGCCGTCGCCGACACGCTGGAGGGACTCGAGGACTGGGGACCGGCCGGCACGGTGGACGGTCAGTACCGCCACGACCTGGTCGCCGACGCCGCGGCACTGGCCGTCCTGGCCGAGGCCGGTGTCGGCGTGCTGTCCGAGGAGTCGGGCTCGACCCGGCTCGACCGCGAGGTGGTGGTGGTGGTCGACCCGGTGGACGGGTCCACCAACGCGTCGCACGGGGTCCCGTGGTACGCCACCAGCCTGTGCGCCGTCGACGGTGACGGACCGAGGGCGGCACTGGTGGTGAACCAGGCATCGGGCGTGCGCTTCGAGGCGGTGCGGGGCGGCGGGGCCCGCAAGGACGGCGAGCCGGTGGCTCCGTCGGGGTGCGACCGGCTGGGGGAGGCGATCGTGGCCTTCAGCGGCTACCCGCCCCGGCACTACGGATGGAGCCAGTACCGCTGCCTGGGGGCGGCCGCCCTCGACCTGTGCGCGGTGGCCGAAGGGGTGCTCGACGGCTACGCCGTGGTCGGTGGCTCGCGACTCGGCAGTTGGGACTACCTCGGAGGCATGCTGGTGTGCACCGAAGCGGGTGCCGTGCTCGGCGAGGCCCGGGGACGCGACCTGGTGACGCTCTCCCACGACGAACGGCGCGCACCGTTCGCGGGGGCCACGCCGGCGCTGCTCGAGGAGTTCCTGGCTGCCGCGGCCCTGTAGCCTCGTAGGCCGTCGGGCGCTTAGCTCAGTTGGTTAGAGCAGCTGGTTTACAACCAGCAGGTCATCGGTTCGAGTCCGGTAGCGCCCACCACCGGAGTGGGGGAGGGAGGGGCCGAGCCGTGGCCGCGGATCGACCACGGCGCGCCGCGGCGACGGGGCTTCGGCACCCGGGTGACCGGAGGTCCCCGGGACGGGGGGCCGGTTGCACCTGACCGCTTCAAGATCTCCACCCCGCGCCCTCCTCCCCGAGGAGGTGTGCCGGCACCTGCAGCTGGTCACCACTCCCGCGCCGTGCCTCGTGCACCACGCCGGCACGACCTGACCGCCACGTGCAGCGGCACGTGCCTCTCTTCCCCGCCTGCGTCGTGCATTGCCGTCTTGCGGCGCGGACGAGACCGCATGCAGCACCCCCCGGTACCGCATGCCTGCTCGGACCCAGGAAGGACGGGGACGGGCAAGCATCCCCGCGTCTCCTCCCGACAGGGCAAACAGGACTCCCCGGGGATACCTGCGAAGGCGTCGGGGGTGGCCCGGTCGGGTGGATGATCGGGTGCCCCGACGGGACGGGTGGGGCAGAGAACCGTCCGAGTCGGAGGACGACCCCACAGCCACCTGCCAGGTGCTCCACAGATCCTGATCGCCGCTACGGTTGCCTCCATGGCCGAGTTACGGAGCGACTCCGTTGGCAGCGTCCGATTCCCGGTGATAGCGATGCTGACGCTCGGGCTCATCGCCCTCGTGGTCACCGCTTGTGAGCCCAGTTCGTCCCAGGCGTCGGGTGCCTCCGCCGCCAGGACAACGACGACCACCGTCCCGCAGACTGACGGAGCGGGGACGGTCTGGCTCTGTCGACCGGGACTCGCCCAGAACCCGTGTGACGGTGACCTGGCGACGACGACCGTGGCCCCTTCCGGTCGGCGATCGGTCGAGGCCGATGCCGTCAGGAGCATTCGCAAGTACAACTGCTTCTACCTGTACCCGACGGCCAGCATCGAACCGACGGTGAACTCCGACCTCACGGTCCAGCCGACCGAGATCGCCGATGCAGTCGATCAGGCGTCACGGTTCTCCAAGGTCTGCAATGTGTGGGCACCGATGTACGAGCAGGTGACGGTCAGTGGACTCGGCGTGGCCAACTCCACCGATCCCGGCGCCTACCAGGTGGCCTACGACAGCGTCCTGGCCGCCTGGACGGACTTCATCACGAACTACGACGACGGTCTGCCGATCATCTTCATTGGTCATTCGCAGGGGTCGGTCATGCTGATCAAGCTCATCCAGGCCCAGATCGACAACGAACCGGCCCTGCGCAAGCTCGTCGTCACGGCAATCATCGCCGGGGGAAACGTGGTCGTGCCCACCGGCCAGAATGTCGGGGGCACGTTCCAGAACCTGCCGCTGTGCTCCTCGACACAGCTGAGCGGCTGCGTCATTGCCTATTCCAGCTTTCCGTCGCAGCCCCCGACCAATGCCAACTTCGCAATCCCGGGCCAGGGCATCAGCCTCAACACCGGCCAGACGGCCACGACCGGTGTCCAGGTGGCCTGCGTCAATCCGGCAGCCCTGGGCGGGGGAACAGCCGACCTGGACACCTATTGGCCGGTCGACACCCCACTGCCGATCCCGTCGATGATCCCACCCGCACCGTCGGTCGACACCCCGTGGCTCCACTACCCGAGGCAGTACGCTGCCACCTGCGAGATCCAGGGCGGAGCCTCCTGGCTGCAGGTCACCCCGGTGGGGGCGAAAGGTGACACGAGGCCGTTGGTCACCGAGATCGCAGGGCCGACCTGGGGCTACCACTTCCAGGACGTCAACCTGGCCCTGGGCAACCTGGTCGACGATGTCCACGCGGCCGAGTCGAGTTACCAGGGGTAGCCCACCACGATGCTCCCACGGACGGTCGAGAGCGGACGGTGAGCGTGGGGGCGCGGCGAACACCTCCCTGGCGACGTAGCGCTCGAGACAGGGGACCGCTTCCTTCACGGACTTTCCGTCCTTCATCCGACGTTCGATGCCGTGCCGGCTTCGCGGGTCGTCGACCATGCGGGTGCACGGGACGTGCCACATGGCCGGGTCGGCCTGGCGGTCCCCGTTTCGGACCGGTCGACGGCGCTCGTGCCCGCCGATCGGAGCGTCGGGAGGTGAGAGGCCGCAGGGTTTGGCGAAAATCGATTCGCCCCTGAGACGTTCGGTGCTCCCGTCGTCGACCGCTGATGCGTCGCGCGACGGTGGTCATCGTCATCTGTTCCCTTCGCTCGGGGTGGGTGGCACCTCACCGGCAAGACGACGGACAGGACGGCGACGGGCCCGTGCGGCGGGCTCCTCTGGGGTCACTCCGTCCGACCGGCAGGTGTCGGGCACGCATCCGAACGCCGAACAGATCTCGGTCTGGAGCGGTGGGCCGTCAGCGCACCACGTCCATCCTCGCTGCCGGCTCGGCGGCGCTCGCCCGCACCCGCGCGGTACCGAGGGCCGACCGACCTCGACCGGCACGTTTGGACCAGTGGATGGACGAGTCGAAGGGATAGGTTCTGATCCGACGAAAGCCAGATGGGCGACCCTCGATACTTCTGTGGGGAGCCTCCGAGAAGGGTGGCGAAGCGGTGACCTTGCACGAAGACCCCGATATGGACGCCCAATTGGCGCGGACCCTCATCGGCACCTACGTCGGTGGGGCGGACCTCGGAGAGGCCATCGCGACCGCTCAGCGGGTCCAGGCGGGTGATTACGGCGGTTGGCACGACGAGTGGGACCGGACGGCCGCCGCGGCCCGGCGGACGGCCGAGCGAGCCGCACAGAAGGGCCTCCCGGTTCTGGCCGGGCACGCCTTTCTGCGGGCCTCGGAATACAGCCGCCAGTCGTACTTCTTCCTTCGACACGACCTTTCCGACGAACGGGTCTCCAGTGCGTACCGCCAGCAGCGAGACTGCTTTCGCCTCGCCACGCCGTTCCTGCCCTGGTCGGTCGAACCCATCTCGATCGCCTTCGATCCGGTGCCCCTCAACGGCTACGTCTTTCGGCCCGACGGCACGGACGACTCTCCCCGACCCACGGTGCTCCTCCCCGGTGGCTTCGACGGGACCTGCGAGGAGATGTTCAAGTACGGGGCGCACGGTGCCCTGTCCCTCGGTTGGAACGCGGTGACGTGGGATGGTCCGGGTCAAGGCGGCCAATTGATCGAGCACGGCGTGACGATGCGCCCCGATTTCGAGGCCGTGCTCAGCCCCGTTGTGGATTGGGCTCTCGAACAGGCCTTCGTGTCGGCCGATGCGCTTGCGTTGGTGGGTCGAAGCCTCGGGGGCTACCTGGGACCCCGCGGTGTGAGCCGGGAGCATCGCGTCCGTGCCCTCGTCGCCGACCCGGGCCAGTACGACTTCGTGTCCCGTTTTGTCAGCATGTTCAGCACCGAAGACTGGGAGAAGGTCCTGGCGGCTGACTCCGCCATGGACGAACAACTCGAAGGGTTCCTGGGCGACACGCGCGGGCGTGAGTTCTACGGATCACGGATGGCTGCGATGGGTGCCCGGAGCTTTGGTGGCTGGCTCCGGCTGCTCGTGAACTACTCCCTGGACGGTCTGGCCGAGCACATCTCCTGTCCGACTCTCGTGACCGAAGGAGAAGGCGACTTCGCCAGCCAGAGCGGCAAGCTCTTCGACGCCCTGACCTGCGAGAAGGAGTTCCATCGGTTCACCGGGGCGGAAGGTGCCGCGGGACACTGCGAAGGGATGGGACAGATGGTGTGGCAGGACGTGGTCTTCTCCTGGCTGGCGGGGCGGCTGCAGGGCTGACTGACCCCGTACGCGGGGTCGATCCCACTGCATCGCCCGCGAGGTCCATCACTACCTTCCGCGCAGCCGACACCCCGGGCCGTGGGTCTGGCTCACCCCCTGACCGTCGCCCACCGGGGCCGACTCACCGGCGACCCGCCGACCCACGGCCCGGGCACACGCCCACCAAGACGCGTGACCTCATCGGAGCGTGCCCTCGCGGCACGGATGGCCCGTCACCGTTCTGTCCGCTGTCTTCACCCCGGAGCCCCCCCCGGAAGAGCCTGACCTCGACGGGGGCGTTGCCGGATCGGTGGGACGGTGCGTCGCTGCTGTCGGAGTGGTTCGACAGAACGGGTACGACGAGGGACGATGGCCCACGTGGTCTGGGAACGGCTTCCTTCGTCCTACGACGCTGTGGCGAGCGAGTACGAAGCGACGTTCCTCGATGAGCTGGACGGCAAGCCCGGGGACCGGGCGATGCTTCGAGACTTCGTCGAAACCACGACCGGACTGATCGCGGATCTCGGCTGCGGCCCCGGCCAGGTCGGTCTCTTCGTCCGGAACCTGGGTCGGAGTGTGATCGGTGTCGATAGCAGTGCAGAGATGGTGAGGCTCGCCTCCGGACGGCTTGACGGTGCTCTCGTCTCCGACCTTCGCCACCTTCCATTCGCCGGTGCATCGCTTGGTGGAGCCGTGGCCTTCTACTCGCTCATCCACCTTCCACGAGACGAGCTGGGCTCGGCACTCGCCGAGATCCATCGGGTGCTTCGTCCAGGGGGACGGCTGCTGTTCTCAGCCCATGAAGGCGAAGGACTCGTGGAGCAGCACGAGTTCCTGGGGCACGTCGTCCCGTTCGTCGCCACGCTGTTCACCCTCGACGAGCTGGTCGATGCGACTCGGGGATGCGGTCTGCACCTCACGACGTCTCTGAGGCGGGAGCCACTCGCAACCGAACACCAGACCGGTCGCATCTACGTTGCCGCCGAGAAGCCGCTGGTCGCTGAGTAGGGACGATCAAGAGGTCCGAGGGGTGGCCCGACCGCCGGCTCGGTGGGTGCCGTGAGGGCCGGCCGAGCCTGCAGCCGATCGACGGACCGCGGACCGGACCTCCATCAGGCGGCCGATCCCATGATGAGATCGGAACAGGCGATCCACCGGAACCACTTCGGCCCGCGGACCTGCCCAGGAGCTCGGAATCCTAGGTCCCGCCACCTGGATGGCGTCACGACGGCCCACGCCGGGAGTGCGACGACGACGTCCGTCGATCTCCGACTCCTGGTCAGGAGAGCGCGGTCGTCCGCGGCCAGGAGTCCGCGCATCTCGGGATGGTCGGGAAGGTCCGCCGCGTTCTCCGGGCGATGCCAGCACGGGGGAGTGTCGTTCGGCCAGGAGCCTCCGCCGGTGCAGCGTGAAGGGCATCGAGGGAAGACGTCACCTCGGCCGCAGACGCCCTTCCTTCGTCGGCCACGCAGCGCCAGAACGTGACCCAACGGCCCGCCACGCCGGCCGGCTGAGCAATGCCGATCTCGATCGGAGGCACCACCGGAGCTCCGATCCCGGAGAGAAAGGTCGCCATCCGGACTTCCCGGGATGACGCATTGAAGCCCCCGGCGATCTTCGCCACGACGGGGCTCGGAGGCATCCACGCGACCACGTTGGTGGTGGAACGGAGGTTGACCGGCACACCAACCTCCAGACCTTGCTCGCGGGCCAGGTCCGCTACCGAGGTGACCAGGTCCACGGGCTCAGCGGTCACCTCCGAGGCGCGCCGTCGGAATCTCGTGACGCCGGCTCGGCGACCCGCGTCGCCAGGCGGGGAGCCGGCTGATCACTCGGACCGGTGTCCGCGTTCGCCTCGCATCTCGGGTCCTCCTCGAAGAAGTCATTGGTGATGGCCCGCAATCCCAGTCCGTAGATCGTCCAGTCCTGCTTCTCGCCATCGGGTCCCGTCGGGAGTGGGATCTCCAGCAACTCCGAGTCGACCCGGTCGCGCAGCGAGCACCCTTCGGCCAGAGCGCCCGCTGCGTTCATCAGGTGGCGGATAGTCATCCCTTCCCGCATCCGGAAGCCCAAGGAGGTCATCAGGCCGGCGAACCTCTCCTCGGCTTCGGCGTTCACCGCGGCGTAGCCGTCCATCAGTGCCGTCAGCACTCGGTCGTGTCGATCGAGCAGGTTGCTCGACGTCGCCATCGACCAGAGCGTCATCCACAAGGTCCAGGTGTCCGAGTGGCGAAGCAGGTACCCGTGGGCTTCTGCGGCGACCCGACAGATCTCCGCCAGCGCCGCTCTCCGGGCCTCCGGGGTGGAGAGGTCGAGTCCTGCCACGGTGCCGGCGATGACCCTGGCGACGTCATCGACCTTCGACCGGGAGAGGTCAGAGGCCAGGGTCACCATCACGTCCGTCTGGTAGTCCTCCTGGTTCTCCCACAGGCGACGGATGACGGATGCGTTGGTGATGACCACTCCGGTATCGGCGGCAACCCGGTCGAACACGCGCTTGAACGTCACCGCCGAAGGTTGCGCCCTCAGCCCTTCCTCTTTGAGGATCGACCCGCCGGTGGACAGCAGGAGGCTCCGCAGCTCGTCCCTGCTCCTCCGGCGCGGCTGGATCTCTTCCACGAACGACTCGTCCCCCTGCGGTGCCCCCTGTACGGGGACGATAGTTGCGAAGGCGCCGCAGCGCCCTCACCTGCCTCTCGCAGCGGGTGCCTGCAGAGTCGGTCCGGAGTGGGTCCCGTCGCGAGCGCGATCCGTGCGCTCCGGAACCGCGAAGCCTGCCTGGGGTCACGTTCTGCGCCGTGCGGGCGCGTGCCTCCGATCGTCGGGGCCGTCCACGTCAACGGCGACGTGGCGGGCACCGGCTGATGGCGGCAGTCGGACTCGCGGTTCTCGATGCGACGCCACCTGGGCCGGCCCCGAGTCGAGCGGGCGCCGGCGGTCGTTCTCGGTCATCTTCGGGCGGCGTCAGGGTCCTCCACAGGGTGAGCCCCCTGGGAAGCGGCGAGGTCATCCTGGAATACTGGCCCGGTGCAGGTTCTGCGGACATGGGTAGGCGCACTCCTCTTCGTGGTCGTCGGAGTGGGGACGCCGGCCGATCGTCGAATGATGGGAACCCGGTTCGCCGAGCGGGTCCCGAGTCGACACGACTCGGTCGGGAGCTGCCGGTCCGTCATCGGATGGGGCCACCTTGCGGTTGGAGGCGTCGTCGCAATTGCCGGCCTCGCCCCGCTCGCCTGACGGTGAGGATCACCTCCCCGGTCCACCGACCCGGGACGCAGGTCAGAGGAAGTGCGCCCGCCATCTGCGGGACGTCGCGAGCGATGGAGAGGAGCCGACCATGCCGGACGAGGGTACGTCCATCAGAGCGTCACGCCGAATCGGGGCACCGGCGGATCGCATCTTCGAGATCCTGGCGGATCCGCAGCGCCACGTGGAGTTCGACGGATCCGGCATGCTCCGGGGAGCCGTCCTCGGCCGACCCGTCTCCAGGGCCGGCGACACCTTCACCATGAGGATGCATCGACTCGGGGACGACTACCTCATGATCAACTACGTGGTGGAGTTCGAGTGGGCCCGACGCATCTTCTGGGAGCCGGCCCCCGGAGATGCGTCACGGGCCGAGGACGACGATCCGTCCAAGGTCGGCATTCCAGCCGGCTACCGCTGGGGCTACCTGCTCGTTCCGGACGGTGACGACGCAACCCTCGTCACCGAGGTCCTTGACTACGGCCCCCTGCCGGACGGGGTCTTCCGTGACGGTGGCGCCTGGATCAACGGAACCAGTCCGGTGGTCGTCTCCATGGAGGCGAGCCTGGCGAAGCTCGAGGAGATCAGCGCGGAGTAGGCCTGCCGCAGGATCGCAGCTGCGGATCGGCCGTGAGGGTGTTCGAGCGCGCGGACACCGTGCGGCAGCGACCGACCACCCCGGTCCCGGACCTGTCCGTGCGGAGGCGCCGAAGCGGACGGTCGTGCCCGTCCCGGACCAGCGGCCGACCAGGTGATCCGCAGGCCCCGGAGAGGTCCTCGGAAAGCCCACCTCGTACACGTGGGCGCCGCCACGCCCGGTGACGGCGCGCGGACGGAGCCCGGTCGGACGACCCCCGTGTCCCCGGTTGCAAATCGACCGGACCGTCGTACTATTACTACTGATCCGGCGGGTCATGACGGTGTCTGGGGGGCAGAGCACGGCCGAGCCCGGGATCACGGTGTTCGTTCCTGATCGACGCGGCGGGCCCCAGGGCTCGGACCAGAAGGGTGGGGAAACATGATGCACGGAAATCGGATGCTTCTCGGAGTCGCGGTCCTCGCGGGATTCGTGGCCCCGGTGGGGGCGGCCGCCGTCCCGGGCGCACCAGCGACGGCTGCCCCGGCGAGCGCGGCGCCGGCGGCCTACACCTGCACCGGTGGTGATCTCGCCACGGGGAACCTCACCAAGATCCACTCGGGGATCTACGCCAGCATCACGGTGACGGGCGCGTGCGCGGTCGCGGCCAATGCCGTGGTCCTCGTGACCGGCGACGTGGACGTCGCCTCGGGCGCCGTGCTCGACGCACAGAGCGCACCGTCGACGATCGCCGTCGGACACGACGTCAACGCTGCCGCCGGCTCGCTCCTCCAGCTGGGCTGCCTGCCCAATCCAACGGGACACATGACGGGACATGCGTGCACCTTCGATCCGCACCAGCATTCGAACATCACCGTCTTCGGAGACGTGACCGCCTCGGACGCCAACACCGTCATGCTGAACGGCATCACGGTCAAGAAGAACGTCAGGCTGATCGGCGGAGGTCAGCACGCCGGCAGTCCCTGGCCGATCAAGACCAACACGATCGGGGGCAATCTCCTGGTGGTCGGGGTGACTCCGGAATGGCTCGGCGTGGTCGTCAACCACATCGGTGGTGACGTGGTCCTCACCGGCGACTCGATCGCCAAGGGGGAGACGATCGACGTCGCCAGCAATACGATCCGACGGAACCTCATCTGCTCGGGACTCGCCCCGGCCGTGTCCGGAGGCTTCCCCGGTGAGGTCAACGTGATCGGTGGCCAGGAGCTCGGCCAGTGCGCGCACCTGCCGGAGGCCTGACCACCGCCCGACCGGGACGGGGGCATCCCTGAACCGAACCGGTCGGTGCCGCGCCCGCCCGCCGTCCGCGTGCGTTCGGGGGCGGCGGACGGGCGGCGCCGACGGACCGACCACCGTCAGGGCGGCTGGAGCCTCCGTCAACCGGTCGCCCGCCGGTCGTCGGTTCCCCGTGCCGGCGAGGTGGGTGTGGCGTCGCTCGCGGTGCCCGGTCGTGCCGGCACGGTGCACCCGGTCCGTGGGCTACCCCGGTGCCCCGAGCACGCGTGGGGGCGGTGCGGGCGTGGAGGAGCTCCGTCGGTCGTGACGTTTCAGGACCGTCCGGCCTCGTACGTCTCGGTGAAGAGGTCACCCTGGGCGGCCGACGATCCCGACCTGCCACCACCGGACCCCCGGAGGACGAAGGCGATGCCCACGGCGACGGCGGCTCCGGCCAGGGGTCCGGCCACGTAGACCCAGTAGTCCGTGAAGGTGGTGCCGACCAGATCGGGACCGAAGGTCCGGGCGGGGTTCATCGAGGCGCCCGAGATGGGACTGCCCCACAGTCCGGCCAGGGCGATGTACCCACCGACCCCGAGGGCGCCGAACAGGCCGATGTTCTGCGCGCCCGATGCCGTGCCGAGGATCACGCTCACCAGACCCGCGGTCAGGAGCAGCTCCATCCAGAAGGCGGCCATCGTCGAGTGGCCCGGGGCCGGATAGTTGGACCCGTACGTCGCCGACACCGTGATCACCGAGCGGAGCACCAGGGCGGCGAGCGTGGCCCCGATCAACTGCACGACGATGTAGCCGGGGACCCTCCGCCAGGGGAAGTCGCGCCGGAGGGCGAAGGCGATGCTCACCGCGGGGTTCAGGTGCGCCCCCGAGATCTTGCCCATGAACAGGATGACGCCCATGACCATGAGGGCCGGTGCGACGACGGCGGCCGATCTGCTGATCACACCGGGGAAGGCCTGCCCCATCATGCCGCCGCCGGCCGCCACCATCACCAGGAGGAACGTCCCCAGCAGCTCGGAGAACAGCCGTCGCCACTCCTGGCGCGGATCGTTGAAATCGGTGATGCGCTCGATGATGTTCTGCTCGTATCGGGCGATGGGGCCGAGGGTCGGGATCTCTTGTGCCGGTTGCATCGTGGATCGCACCTTCCTGTGACTGGTGGTTGTCGAGGGTGCCGGTGTCCCCGTCCCTTCGTTCGGTGGGCACGATGGGATCCGCCGGAACCGAGGTGCAACGTACCAAGTGGGTGCCGTCGGTGACCGCCCGGAGGGGTCGACCGGCGCCCGACGTGACGGGAGGCCCGCGCGTGCCTGACCCCGTCCGGGGGCGCAGGTTTGCTAAGAACGGGGCGGGTAGCGAACCAAGGAGCCCCGATCACCTCGTCGACGCCCACCCATCGCAGGATCTGGATCCGCCGCACCGTGGTCGCCCTCGGTCTCGTCCTCGTGGTCGGGACCTGCGTCGCCGTCGTGCGCGCGGCGGTGGCCCCGTCGCCTCCGACCACCGCGTCCCGGTCCCGCCACGCCGCCGGCCCCGCGACCTTCCCGGGCACCGCCGGCGTCGAGGCCCGGTGGGTCGTGCAGGAGAACCGCCGCCCGGGGACGACGGCGTGGCGGATCGCCCCGGGTGCGCCCGAGAACCAGATCATGGGCTTCTCGAACCTGAACTACGCCCAGGTGGGCGACAAGGTGACGCTCTACGTCAGCACGCCGGCGCCGTCCTTCACGGTGACCGCTTACCGCATGGGCTGGTACCGCGGCACGGGGGCCAGGGCGGTCTGGACCTCGGCGGCGATGCCCGGGACCGTCCAACCGGCCTGCCCCCTCACCCCCGGCATCAACCTGGTCAGCTGCGACAACTGGACGAGCTCGCTGACCGTCCCCGTCACCCGGGCCTTCGTGCAGGGGGACTACCTGCTCAAGCTGACCGGGAGCGGGGGCCAGGAGGGATACATCCCGCTGACGGTGTGGAACCCGACCAGTACCGCCGCCTACCTGGTGGTCAACCGCACCTTCACCGAGGTCGGCTGGAACACCTACGGCGGCTTCTCCTTCTACCAGGGCACCGGACCGTGCCCCGCCGGATCGGGAACCTATCCGGTCTGCAACCGGGCCCGGGTGCTGTCGATGGACCGTCCCTATGCCAGCGGCTGGGGCGCCTCGGACTACCTGAGCAACGAGTACCCCCTGGTCCAGTACTGCGAGGAACACGGGCTCGACGTCACCTACGTGACCGACGTCACGCTCTCCGAGCACCCCGCGCTCGCGCTCGCCCACCGGGCCATCCTGTCGCTCGGACACGACGAGACGTGGTCGTACGACGAGCGGCACGCCGTCGTCGCCGCCCGGAGCCAGGGGGTGAACGTGGTGTTCTTCGGTGCGGCCGCCGTGCTCCGCCACGTCCGCCTCGAGTCGTCGTCGCTCGGACCCGACCGGTTGGTGGTCGACTACCGGGATTCGGCCGCCGACCCGCTGGGGGCCACCGGGGACCCGGACCAGGTGACCGGGAACACCTTCGCCTCGCCCCCGACGGACCTGCCCCCCGAGTCGCTGACCGGTGAGCTCTACAGCGGGTACCTGAACGGCCCGGCCGCCGCCCCGTTCGTCGTGTACGACCCGTCGGCCTGGGTGTTCGAGGGCACCGGCCTGCACGCCGGGTCGCAGCTGCCGGGCGTGGTCATGTCCGACATCGACCACCTCGGCGCGTCGTCGGAGGTGCCTCAGGACCTCCAGGTCCTCGGACACTCGCCGGTACCGCTGTCACTCGCCTTCACCGACGAGGGGACGTGGGCGGGCGACACGTACTCCGACATGACGTACTACACGGACCCGTCGAGCAAGGCGGGTGTCCTCGACACCGGGACCGTGAACTGGATCCACGCGATGAGCTCGTGTGCTCCGACGGCTCCGGGGTGCCCGGCGAGCCAGGTGCGGGCGATCACGGGCAACATCCTGCGGCTGTTCGGCCAGGGTCCCGCCGGGGTGACGACCCCGTCGGTGGCGAACTGGTCGACCGTGGTCCCTCCCGGGTCCTGAACTCTGGCGCCCGGGCGACCGGATCGCAGGAGGTGGGACCGACCTGCTCAGTGCGTCGCCCCCGCCGCCCGGATCGCCATGGCGCGCATCACCCGCTCCTCGAACGTGCTCGAGGGCGGTGATCCGATCGACCGGAAGCGCGCCTGGAGGAAGACCGTCCCCACGACCTGGTCGACGATGTCCATGGTGTACGGCTCGGACCGACCGGTCCGGGCGCAGAGGAGGTCGGCGGAGTAGTGGTACCCGGTGAGCGGGCCCTCGGCCGTGGGCAGGTCGAGGTGCACGATGCCCGGCCCCTCCAGCGACAGGCCGCACGAGGCCCCCGCGGTAGCCAGCGCGCTGGTCACCGACGCGTCGGTGCTCGGCAGGAAGCACGTCGTGCCGTAGGACGGCGCGTCGATCGTGGCCAGTGCGGCGCGGGCGTCGCCGGCCGTGGGCATGAGGACCACGTCGGACGTCACGGTGAGATCGCCGGAGCTCGCCGTGAAGTACGGCGACGAGCGGTAGGCGGTCCACGGGCCCCCGCTCAGCGGGGTGCAGGGGCCGGGGACCGCGTGGGTCGCCACGGGGTCGACCGTGCCCGTGGCGGTGAACCCGGGACCGAGGTCCGCGGACCGCAGACCGATGGCCGCGGCCCTACCGGCCGGACCCGCCGGGACGGTCGGGGTGCTGCCGTTCGTGCCGGCCGTGCCTCCGGCGATCCAACCCGCCCCCCGTGCGCCCACGACCAGGGCCGCGGAGGCGACCACGACCCCGAGCGCGACCGCACCGGGCCGCACACGGCGACGGCGCCTGCCGGGGCCGACGACGTCACCCGCCCGGTGCGGGGCGTCGAGGGTCCCGGCGGGAGCGGCACCGGTGGTCGCCACGGCCGGTGCCACCGCGGCGGAGGGAGGGACGGGGCCCAGGCGGGGCAGGTCGGCGAAGGGCACCTCCGTGGGCCGCCCCGGCCGGAGGTGGGGCGGATACCACCTGCCGTCGCTGGCCAGCCACCAGCCGCTTCCGCCGGACACCTCGCTCATCCCCGCACTCCCGCTCGATCACGTCGT
Source organism: uncultured Acidimicrobiales bacterium (assembly GCA_963814655.1). Taxonomy (GTDB): domain Bacteria; phylum Actinomycetota; class Acidimicrobiia; order Acidimicrobiales; family RAAP-2; genus Bog-756. Next base: position 70,366 of record CAWFDU010000004.1, read on the forward strand.
CAGTGGTCCCTCATCGGCGGATGCTCCGGACTCCTTGACCCCGGTTCCATCCGACGGGTCGGCGGCGCAGGGTCCCGGGCGCCCCCCGGCGGCGATACTGGTCCGGTGCTCCTCGTCGATGCGGCCAACGTGATCGGGTCGCGGCCGACGGGCTGGTGGCGGGACCGGCCGGGGGCGGCCCGGGCGTTCGTGGCCCGGGTGCGTGCCGCGGTGGAGGCGGGCCGGATCGACGGCCCGGTCGTCGTGGTCCTCGAGGGGGCGGCCCGGGCCGGGGCCGGAGCCGGGGTGGCCGGTGGGGTCACCGTCGTGCACGCCGCCGGGAGCGGCGACGGCACGCTCCTCCGTGTCGCGGCCGGTGCCGGCGGTCCGGTCACGCTGGTCTCCGCGGACCGTGCGCTGTGCCGGCAGGCCGAGGACCTCGGGGCGGCGGTGGAGCGGCCCGGACGGTTCCTGGGCCGGCTCGACCCGTGAGGGGTGCGGGAGGGCGCGGCGCCGTTCGGGCCGTGCCCGCGGGGGTCCCGGCCGCCGGTCAGGCCGCGACGGCCTCCGACAGGAGGTGGAGCCCGTCGAGCCCCGGCAGGCGGTCCACCCGCCGGTCGATCCGGTCGGCCAGGACCCGCCCGGCGCCGTCGCCGAACAGGTAGTGACGGAGGAAGTCGACCTCGTCCCCGGGCACGACCCCGGTCCCGACCGGTGACCAGAACCTGCGCAGTGCCCAGCGGGTCATCCGTCGCGCGCCGCCGCTGGCGGCCAGGCGTCTGGACGCCTGGGTGGCGTAGAAGTCGACGTGCCTGCCCTCCTGTCGCATGATGCGGCCCAGGAGCACCGACAGCGTCGGGTGGTCGGCGAGTGCGGCCAGGCGGGCGTAGGCGGCCTGGGTCGTCCACTCGTTCACCGCGCCCCACGTCATGTGCACGGCGGTCAGGTGTGGGGTCAGTGCCGAGGCCACCTGGAACCCGACCGGCCGCCACCGGTCCGAGCGGGGCAGCCGTCGACGGAGGGTCGCGATCCGGGTCGGTCCGGCCACCTCGTCGTGGGCGGCGAGGACCCGGCCGATGGCGTCGCCGTGCCAGTACTCCTCGTAGTTCCACAGGGTGAGGAACGAGGTGATCTCGGGATCCCGGTGGGCCCGGGTCACCAGCACGTCGCGGAGGTAGCAGACGGTGTGGCTCTCCACGTCGTGCATGGACCGCAGGCAGCGCAGCACGTCCGGGCCGAGCGGGCGCGTGCGGAACGAGTCGAAGTCGAGGTCGCCGGTCTCGAGCCGGGCCGAGCGCTGCTGGAAGGACGAAGCGGTGGTGGTTCCCATGTCCCGTGTTCGGCGCGACGGCCGCCGGGGATGACGCGTGGCTCCGTCGCAGCGGACCGTCGGGCACCCGCCGGCGGGCCCCTGCGATACTGCGGCGGTGGACACGGTGATCGTCCGGGACGCCCGGGCCGACGACCTCCCCCGTCTGGTCGAGCTCCTGCGGCACGGCGCGCTCGTCGACGGGAAGGAGGACCCGGGCGCGCTCGACGCCTACCGCGAGGCCCTGGCCGAGATCGACGCCACGCCGGCCGGCGGTGTGCTCGTCGCCGTCGTCGACGGTGACGTCGTCGGGATGTGCCAGCTGATCGTCTTCCGTCACCTGCAGCACCGTGGCGGGCGCTGCGCGGAGATCGAGTCGATGCACGTCCATCCGGACCACCGTGGCGGTGGCATCGGCGCGCGTCTCCTGGCCGCCGCCGTGGCGTCGGCCCGGGCGTCCGGCTGCTACCGCGTCCAGCTGACGTCCGACCGGCGCCGTCCCGACGCCCACCGCTTCTACGCCCGGGAGGGGTTCGAGTCGAGCCACGTCGGGTTCAAGAGGGTGCTCGACGGCGGATGACGCGTGGCGGGTGATCGGCACCTCCCGGGGCCGCGGGTGGCGCCGGGGCCGCGGCGGGCACGACCCACCGGACCGATGTACCGGGCGTCCTGAAAACCCGATACGTTGGGTCGGGAATCTGGAGACCGAACCGGCGGCAGCCGGCGGCAGACCAAGGAGACCGGCATGCGGATCGCTGACGACATCACCCAGCTCATCGGGGGCACGCCCCTCGTGCGCCTGCGCCACGTCGGTGACGACGCCGGGGCGTCGATCGTCGCCAAGCTCGAATTCTTCAACCCGGCCGGAAGCGTCAAGGACCGGATCGCGGTGTCGATGATCGACGCCGCCGAGGCGGCCGGCCTGCTGCGTCCCGGTACGACGGTGGTGGAGCCGACCAGTGGCAACACCGGCATCGCCCTCGCCATGGTGTGCGCCGCCCGTGGCTACCCGTGCATCTTCACGATGCCGGAGACCATGAGCAAGGAGCGGCGCATGCTGCTCCGCGGGTACGGCGCCGAGCTCGTCCTCACGCCCGGTCCGGACGGCATGGGCGGCGCCATCGCCAAGGCGGAGGAGATCGTCAAGGGCGACGGCGACTTCTTCATGCCCCAGCAGTTCGAGAACCCGGCGAATCCCGAGATCCACGTCCGCACCACGGCCGAGGAGATCTGGGCCGACACCGACGGGGGGGTCGACGTCCTGGTCGCCGGAGTCGGCACCGGGGGCACCATCACCGGCGTCGGCCGCACCCTGAAGGAGCGCAAGCCCGGCGTGCGCGTGGTGGCCGTGGAACCTGCCGCGTCGCCGGTGCTGTCGGGCGGGGCGAAGGGCCCGCACCCGATCCAGGGGATCGGCGCCGGATTCGTGCCGGCCGTCCTCGACACCGACGTGTACGACGAGGTGGTCACCGTCGAGAACCAGGACGCCTTCGACACCGCCCACCGGATGGCCCACGAGGAGGGGCTCCTGGTGGGGATCTCGTCGGGCGCCGCCACCTGGGCGGCCGTGCAGGTGGCCCGGCGTCCGGAGCACGCGGGGAAGCTGGTGGTCGTGATCATCCCGTCCTTCGGTGAGCGCTACCTCAGCACCGCCCTGTTCGAGGGACTCGGCGACTGACCGTGCTGGAGTCGCTCCGGCGGGACGTCGCCACCGTCCGCGAGCGCGACCCGGCGGCCCGGACGGCCGTCGAGGTGGCGCTCAACTATCCGGGACTGCACGCCCTGTGGGGACACCGCATCGCCCACCGGCTCTGGCGCACCGGCCATCCGCTGGTCGCACGCGTCGTCTCCTCGCTCGTCCGCGTCACGACCGCGGTGGACATCCACCCCGCCGCCACCATCGGCCCCGGCCTCTTCATCGACCACGCCATCGGCGTGGTGATCGGCGAGACGACCGAGATCGGGGCCGACGTGACCCTGTACCAGGGGGTCACGCTCGGGGGCACCGCCCTGGAGGCGGGCAAGCGCCACCCGACGATCGGGGACCGGGTCACCGTCGGGGCCGGGGCGAAGATCCTCGGCCCGGTGACGGTCGGCAGCGGCAGCCGCATCGGGGCCAACGCCGTCGTGGTGCGCGACGTGCCGCCCGACTCGGTGGTGGTGGGGGTGCCCGGCCAGGTCATCGCCCGCAGCCGCCCACGGAGCACCACCTCCGCGCTCGACGTCGAGGACGCGCTGCTGCCCGACCTCGTGGGGGTGACGCTCGGCGCGCTGCAGCGCCAGGTCGACGCCCTCGAACGGGACGTCAACGGCCGGGTCCGTCCACCGGGGATCCGCCCTGCCGAGTCGGGCGTGTGGAAGGGCGAGGACTTCTCGATCTGACCGTGCGTCCGACCCTCCGTCACCCGGCCAGCGCGGCGGTCGTGCGCTCCAGGCAGTCCGGGTCGACGGTCCCCGGCACCAGGATGAACTCGTCGCACCCGGCCGCCTCGGCGGCGGCCAGGGTGTCGAGGAGCCGGGCCGGGGAGCTGAGCCCGACCAGCTGCGCCAGCGCGTCGGCCGCCCGGTCGCCGAAGACGGCCAGGTAGGCCCGGGCGAACCGTTTGAGGTCGGCGTCGGCGTCCGGTCCGCCGAGGAGGTAGAAGCTGCCGCTGACCAGACGGGGACGCCCGGTCCCGGCCCGCGGCCTCCCAGGCGTCGCCGGCCAGCCGGTTGCCCCGGGCGATCTCGTCGGGGTCGGCGCCGATGGAGAAGCCGGTGACCCCGTCGGCCCACCGGGCGGCGCGGGCCATCGACCGGGGTCCCATCGCCGCCGCCCACAGCGGCGGACCGCCGGCGGTGTGGGGGAGGGGACCGACCGGTGGGCCTCCGTCGAAGGCGGGGCCGCCGGCCCACAGCCGTCGCAGCTCGGCCACGTCCTCGTCCAGCCTGCGGTGGCGGCCCTCGAAGGGGACACCCAGCGAGCGGTAGTCCTGCTCGCGCCCGCCGACACCGACACCCACCACCAGCCGCCCGGCGGAGAGCACGTCGAGGGTGGCGAGCTGCTTGGCCAGCAGGACGGGTCGGTGGAGCGGCAGCACGGCGATGTTGGTGACGACCCGGACCCGCTCGGTCAGCGCCGCCGCCGCGGTGTTGGCCACCAGCAGTTCGGGGTTGTGGAAGGTGATCCGCTCACCGGCAGAGATGCTCGAGTACGGCCCCTCGTCGATGCCCCGGCACCATTCGGTGAAGGTGGCTCGGGTGAAGCCGGGGGCCATGGTCGGGAGGGCGATGCCGATGTCCATGGCGCCGGGACCCTACCCAACGGGCCGTGCGCCGACCCCACCCCGGAACGGTCCCGCCGCGGTCAGCGCAGGTGGGCGGCGGCGCGCCCGGTGTAGGCGGGCAGGTCCAGGTACGTGCGGATGCCGGGCGGGGCGGCCACCACCGAGGGGACGGCGCTGACGCAGTGCGTCGCCGTCGCCACCACGCCGGGGTTGCGGGCGAGACCTGCGGCGACCGAGTCCGGGTGCCAGCCGTGGAAGGTGACGTGGGCCGACGGATCACCGGTGACCTCGACCTCGAAGCGCTCGCCCTCGGGTCCGAAGGTCCACGCCGGGTCGAGGTGGTCCTGGCCCATGAACCAGTTGGTGGCCACGGTGACGACCGGCTCGCCCCGCACGGTCGCCACCCAGCGGAACTTCTGGGCGGCGATGCGTCCGGGGACGATGGGCCCGATCGGGGAGTCGATCGGCGACGTGGCCACGGCCACCTCGTGGGAGATCGACGGCTCGGGGTCGAGGGCGAAGCCGAGGGCGTGGCCGAGCATGGCGATCGACTGCCGGAAGCCGTCACCCAGGATCGCGGGCATCATGGACGCCCGCGCCTCTCCGGGTGTCCGGCCGAAGAGCATGATGTCCCCGACGACGGCCGGCGCGTCGTAGGAGCGGATGTCCGAGAATTCCTCGGCACGCACGTGGGTGACCGACTGGGCGAGGGCGGACACCATGAGGGGGAACCGCTCGGTGACGCCGCCCGGGTGGATGCCCGTGCCGTGGACCGAGGTGCCGCCCGCCGCGCACGCCGACTCGATGGCCGACTCGTCGCGACCCCCGGCGAAGAACCAGTTGAGCGGGGTGACCACGTTGGCCCCCGACGCCAGGATCCGGGCGACCAGGCCGGGATCGGCCAAGACGGGCGAGTACAGGACGCAGTCGGCCCCGAGGGCCAGGAGCGCGTCGACGTCGTCGGAGGCGACCACCCCGAGCGGCGCCATCCCGCACAGCACGCCCACGTCGCGCCCGACCTTGTCCGGGCTGTGGACCCAGCACCCCACGAGCTCGAGTTCGGGGTGGGCGACGATGCCCGCCACCGCGGCCCGTCCCACACCTCCGGTCGCCCACTGGATCACCCTGATGGCCATGCGCTCGCCTCCCCGACGGTGTGGCCCGGTGCCCCGGTGCCGGCCCCGAGCGTAGGACGGACCCCGACCCGGGGACGGGATCCGGATCGTCCCTGGTCAGACCGCTACGGGTGTGGTCGCCCTCGTCAGATCGTGCCTGGACGGGTATAGTGGCGACGTCAACGGTCCACCGTTCGGACGGGGTGTGGCGGGGGGATCCCGGTCGCCCGGTGCGCACGTGTGGGCGGGGTGCCGCCGCCGTCGCACGCGGGGCGCCATCAGGTTCGAAGGGGCTCCGCGATGAACAGCTGGTTGCAGTCCATGAGGCAGTGGACCCAGTGGCTGATGGGCGAGGCCCCCCTGCCCGACGGACGGTCCAAGGCCATGCTGGCCGGCACGGTCGCCGCGGTCGCCGCGGTCGCCGTCGGGGTGCCCGCGGCCATCCCCTCGACGCCGTCGGCCAACGCCGCATCGAAGCTGTCGCCCACCGCGGCGGCGGACGCCGACTCGTCGCAGTACACGGTGCCGACGACGACCCCGTCGGTCTCGCGGTCCGCGGTCATCGCGTCGGGCGGCACGACGTCGACCACCCTCTCCCCCTACTACGTGCAGCCCGGCTCGGCTCCGTCCGACCCCTACACCACGGGCCGGAGCCAGGGCGCCAAGGCGAGCACCGGTTCCGGCGCGGGCACCCAGGGTGCCGATCAGCCCGCGGCCCTGCCCGGGACGTCGTCGCTGGTCGAGGCACCCGCACCGAAGGCGACGACCAAGGTCCCGACGAGCGGCCCCGCCGCCAGGCCGACCACCGTCCCGCTCGTGCCCGTCGACCCGATCCCGACCCTGGTGGCCCCGGCCACGCCGCCGCCCGCCCCCTTCGCCACCTCCGCCCAGTCGTTCGTGGACTCCGCGCTGGTGACGTGGAAGGCCCCGTCGGGCTCGACGGCGACGGGCTACGACGTCTTCGTGGGCCTCGCCCCCGGGACGGAGTTCCCGATCCCGGTCAACGGTACGACCCCGGTGGTGGGCGACTCGTACCTCGTCACCGGTCTGACCCCGGGCCGCACGTACTACTTCACCGTCCGGGGGCGCACCGGACCCACGTCGTCCTCGGCGTCGAACGAGGTGTCCGCGTTCCCGTTCAACGCCTACACGCCGGTCGGTCACCTCGTCGGCCCGGTGGTCTCGATCGCCTCGACCGCCGACGGCACCGGCTACTGGCTGGCTTCGGGCGACGGCGCCGTGTCGCCCCACGGATCAGCCACCGACCTGGGCTCGCCGGCGACGCTGGCGGCACCGATCCAGCAGATCGTCGCCGACCCGAAGGGCGGCGGCTACTGGGAGGTCGCCGCCGACGGCGGCGTGTTCGCCTACGGTGCCGCCCCCTTCGAAGGGGCGGCCTCGAGCCTGAACCTCAATTCGCCCATCGTGGACCTGGTGCCGACGGCCGACGGCCAGGGGTACTTCGAGGTCGCCGCCGACGGCGGCGTGTTCGCCTACGGCGACGCCGTCTTCGCGGGATCGCTCGGGGGCACCGACCAGCCCTCGCCCACCGTGGGCATGGCCCTCGACAGCGCCACCGGCGGCTACTGGCTGGTGTCGGCCGACGGTGACGTCGCCGCCTTCGACGCGCCGACCCTCGGTCCCCAGCTCGGCGACGATTCGGTGCAGCTGCCGACCTCGCCCGTGGTGGGCATCGCCTCCACCACCGACGGGCAGGGGATCTGGGAGGTCACGAACGCCGGCGCCGTCTACGCCTACGGCGACGCGGGATTCCGGGGGCCGACGACGGCCCTCGACCCGGCCGCCCCGGTGACGTCGGTGACCGCCGACCCGTCCGGCTCGGGCGGCTACTGGCTGGTCTCGGCCGACGGCGGCGTCTACGCCTTCGGCAGCGCCTTCTACGGCGCCGGCTGATCCCGCATCGTCACCGGTCGCTCCGCCGCCCGGGTCGCCTTCCCGGTCGGCCCCCGTTGGTAGCGTCGTCCGCGATGCGACCATGACCGGCCGGAGCGTCCACGACTACAACGACCCGGAGGCGCCGGGTCACTCGGACACCACGCCCCTCCTGGCGACGGCGGAGCAGCGGGCGACGCTCATGGTCCGCAACTTCGCGGACCCGTCCCAGGAGTGGCGCCGCCTGGTGGCCGAGCTCGTGGGCACCTTCTTCCTGGTGCTGGTGGCGGCCGGCGGTCCCATGATGGACCACGCCTTCCCGGGTTCGGTGGGGCGGGCCGCGGCCGTGGTGGCGCCGGGGCTGATGGTGATGTCGATCATCCTGGCCATGGGCAAGGTGTCCGGCGCCCACCTCAACCCCGCCATCAGCCTCGCCTTCTGGTTACGCCGCGACTTCCCGGGCCGCCGGGTGCCGGCCTACGTGATCGTGCAGCTCTGCGGGGCCCTGCTGGCCGCCTGGTTCCTCCAGGTCGCGCTCCACGCGTCCTCGTCGTACGGGTCGACCTACCCGGCGGCGACGAGCACCCCGATCGACGCCTTCCTGCTGGAGACCGTGCTCACGCTCGGGCTGGTGAGCGTCATCCTGGGTACGGCGTCGGGGGCGCAGCAGGTGGGGCTGTTCGGCGCCATCGGGGTGGGGAGCTACATCGCCCTGGCCGGCCTCTGGGCCAGTCCGCTGTCGGGCACGTCGATGAATCCGGTGCGCACGCTCGGCCCGGACATCGTCTCGGTCGACCTCGCCAGCTGGTGGGTGTACGTCGCCGGTCCGCTGCTCGGTGCCCTCCTCGCCGTCGGACTGGCGTGGCTCCTGCGGGGCCCGGGTGGAGGGAAGACCGGATCGCTGGCCGCCCAGGGGGTCATCAACACCAAGATCACCCGGCCGGGCAAGGCGTGAGCCGGGCGCGGCGGACGGGACCCCGGTGAGCGCCAACCCGTTCCGCCGCGTCCAGATCGGCCTGGCCGCCCTGGCCCTCGTCGTGGTCGTCGGCACGGTGGGCTACGTGATCCTCGGGTTCTCCGTCCTGGAGGCCCTCTACCAGACGGTCGTCACCGTCTCCACCGTCGGGTACGGCTTCCCCCGACCGATCGGCGACGCCACGAAGGTGTTCACCGTCGTCCTCATCCTGCTCGGTGTGGGCACGGCGCTCTACACCTTCACGGTGACGCTGGAGGTGCTCATCGACGGACACATGAGGGAATTGATCAGGAGGCGAAGGATGGATCGGGACATCGGCACCATGACGGGGCACGTGGTGATCTGCGGGTGGGGTCGGGTCGGCCGCGAGGTGGCGCGCTACCTGGGCAACGCCGGCCAGGCGATCGTGGTCGTCGACCGGGACCCGGACCGGATCACCTCGGTGGACCTTCCCACCGTCACCGGCGACGTGACCGACGACGACACCCTGCTGCGGGCGGGGATCGAGCGGGCGGCGACGCTCATCGCCGCCCTGGACACCGATGCCGACAACCTGTTCGTCACCGTCGCCAGCCGTTCCTTCAACCCCACCATCCACGTCATCGCCCACGCCCGGGGCGAGTCGTCGGAGGCGAAGCTGCTCCGGGTGGGTGCCGACCGGGTGGTGAACCCGCAACGTCTCGGGGGCGACCGCATGGCCGCCTTCGTCACCCAGCCCCACGTCGTGGACTTCGTCGACGTCGTCATGCACGACGGCTCGCTGGAATTCCGGCTCGAGGAGCTCGAGGTTGGGGAGGACTCGCCGCTGGCCGGCAGGACCCTGCGGTCCACCCAGGTGCACGACCGGACCGGCTGCCTGGTCCTGGCCATCCGCCGGCCGGACGGCAGCTTCACGCCGAACCCCTCGCCCGAGGCCGAGGTGCGCTCCGGGGACGTGCTCATCGGGGTGGGCACGGCGTCCCAGCTGGCCGCGCTGACGGCCTACGCGGCGCACCGGTGACCGGCCCGGGCGCACCCGCGGACCCCCGCGGACGTCCGCGGGCGCCGGGTCGGGATCAGGCCAGGTCGTCGAGGACCATCTCGGCCACGCGGAACCCGGAGTCGACGGCCTGGTGGGTCCCCGAGCCCCTGCCTCCGGCGTCGCACCCCACGAGGTAGAGACCCGGGAGCGGGGTGCGGGCGTCCGGTTTGCCCGCCCCGACCTGGCCCACCACCTGTGCCAGACCGACGGCCTCACCCCCGGAACCGGGCACGGTGGCGTCCCGGGTCATCCGGGAGATCTGCCGGGCGCCGTAGGGCTCGGTGCGCACGGTGTGGTCCCGGATGGCCGGGTACAGCTCCTCCACCACCCCGCGGGCCCGGCGCACGGCCTCGTCACCCATGGGGGACTCGGGGTCGGAAGACACGAAGACCTGGATGTTGGCCACCTGGTGGCCCGGGGTCCCGGTCATCCCCGGGTCGAACTCGGAGGCCACGTCGACGGCGATGAGCGGTATCTCGGGCCACTCGCCGGCCTCCATCGCCGCGAACCGCTCGGTGTCGAGCCAGCTCTGGTCGCTGAACACGGGGATCAGCGCGGCGTCGAACACCCGGGTGTCGAAGACGTAGCGGACACCGGCGATGGCCCAGCTCGGCTCCAGGCTGCGGATGCGCTCGACGTAGGGACCGGCGAACGCCTGGGCCCCGACCAGCGACAGCACGGTGGGCTGCACCCCGGCGTTGGAGATCACGACGGGCGCACGGAGCGTGCCCCGTGACGTCTCGACACCGACGGCGCGGCCTCCCTCGACGAGCACGCGGCGGACCCGGGTGCCGGTCAGGAACAGCCCGCCGCGCTCCTCGACGACCTCGGCGCACACCTCGGCCACCCGCCCGTAGCCCCCTCGGTGGAACCTCCCCGCACCACCGAGCACCATGTTGCGCAGGACGAGGACGGCCTCGGAGGCGGCCAGGCGGTCCACCGGCGCCACGAACAGCATGTTGAGGGTGGCGTAGAGCTGGCTGGTGAGCCCCGTCGGCAGCCCGAAGGGCGTGACGTAGTCCACCGTGCCGACGCCGTCGAGCGCGGTGAGGTCCTCGTCCGAAAGGGCCAGCATCGACAGGTAGAACTCACCCAACCGGGCCAGGTCGTCGTCGTCGGCCCCGAACACCCGCCGCAGCTCGGCGAGCTCCTCGGGGGAGCCGGTCTGGCGCAGGGCCGAGCGCAGGGTGCGCCACCCGCCCTCGGGCGGACGGTAGTGCACGGCGGCCATCTCCCCCTCGGGGACGAGCAGCTCCACCCGGTCGTCGATCCCGAGCACGTCGACCAGCTCGTGGAACCGCGAGTCCGCGGCGGGAATCCCCACGGCGCCGAACATCTCGTAGCGGTCGCCGCGGCGGTGGAGCGTCTGGGTCTTGCCGCCGGCCCGGGGCGTCTTGTCGACGAGCGCCACCCGCCGGCCCTGCGCCGCGCACAGCGCCGCCGCCGTCACCCCGCCGTAGCCGGCGCCGATGACGATGACGTCGAAGTCGCTCGTACCGTCGAGTGGTGGCATGCGATCCTCCGGGGGCGGAGTGGTGGGACGTCACGCGCCGGTGCTGCCCGTCCCCGGCGCGACGGGTCCCGAGTGTACGTGGCCGTGCCGGCGGGACGGGCCCGCGGCCGCGGTGCGCTACCAGAGGCTCCCGAGCTCGGCGTCGACGATCCCGTCGAGCGGCGCCTGCACGGGCGGGAGGGCGACGTCCTCCACGCCCCGCACGACCCGCAGGTCGAGCAGCGGGTCCAGGTCGGACGGCAGGAACCGGGTCCGGAGCGCGTAGCTGTGCCGATCGGTCCGGCCGGCCGGGTCCCCGTGGTGGTAGCGGAGCGGCGCGTAGACGTGCAGGTGGCGCTTGGCCCGCGTCAGCGCCACGTAGAAGAGTCGCCGTTCCTCGTCGACACCCTCGGCGTCGCCGGTGGCCAGGTCCGACGGGAACGCCCCGTCGGCGGCGTGGATCAGGTGGACGACGCCCCACTCGCCGCCCTTGGCCGAGTGCACCGTCGACAGGGTGAGCCAGTCGTCGTCGAGCGACGGCGTGCCCGCCAGGTCCCCGGTCGAGCTGGGCGGGTCCAGGGTCAGGTCGGCGACGAACCGGGAGGCGGAGGGGGCCTCGGCGGCGATGCGGGCCAGGGCGTCGAAGTCGGCGAGCCGCGCCTCGGCGTGGTCGTAGCGGTGGCGCACCAGGGGGTCGAGGGCGCGGGCCAGGGTCTCCACCTGGGCCCCGGCGGGCAGGGACCCGGAGCGGCAGGCTCCGAGGGCGTCGGCCAGGACGGTGAGGTCGGTGGCGGCGGCGGGCGCACCGCCGCACCCCGCGGGCCCGTCGCAGAAGGTGGCCAGCGGGTCGGCGCCGCCCCGGGTGGGATCGCGCACCCCGAGCGTTCCCAGGATCCGCTCGACCGACGCCGGACCCGCCCCCCTGGCCAGGTGGAGCATGCGCATCCAGGCCAGCTCGTCCCACGGGTTCTGGACGATGCGGAGCAGGGCGAGCAGGTCGCGCACGTGGGCGGCCTCGAGGAACCGGAGCCCCCCGTACTTGACGAACGGGATGCGCCGACGCCGGAGCTCCACCTCGAGCAGGTCGCTGTGGTGGCCGGTGCGGAACAGGACCGCCTGGTCGCGGAGGGGCACGCCCGACTCGTAGTGGTCGAGGACGGCCTGGGCGACGGCGGTGGACTGGGCCCGCTGGTCGGGGCAGGTGGCGAGCGTCGGGCGGACGCCACCGGGCTCGTCGGTCCACAGCTGCTTGCGGAACCCTTCCGAGGCCCCGGCGATCACCGCGTTGGCCAGGGCCAGGATCGGCGTGGTCGACCGGTAGTTCTGCTCGAGGGCGACGGTGGTGGTCCCGGGGAACTGCTCGGGGAAGTCGAGGATGTTGCGCACCGTCGCCGAGCGGAACGAGTAGATGGCCTGGGCGTCGTCACCGACCACGGTGACCCCGAGCCCGTGGGCGCCCAGCGCCCGGAGGATGTCGGCCTGGACCAGGTTGGTGTCCTGGTACTCGTCCACCAGGACGTGGTCGAACTGTTCGGCCAGCACGGGACCGACGGTGGGATCGCGCACGGCGGCCCGCCAGTAGAGGAGGAGGTCCTCGAGGTCGAGCAGGTGCTGGGCCCGCTTGCGCCCGGTGTAGTCGGTGAACACCGTGCGCAGGCCCTCGACGTCGTCGAGGCACCAGGGGAACCACCGGGCGACGGTCTCCTCCAGGGGAACCTGGGCGCTCACCGTCCGTCCGTAGACCGACCCGACCGTCTCGGTCCGGGGGAAGCGGCGGGTGCCGGAGGCGGCCACCGGTGCCCGGACCAGCGCCAGCAGGTCCCGGGCGTCACCGGGGCCGAGCACGCTGAACTGCTCGGCCAGTCCGAGCCCGGCGCCGAAACGGGCCAGGATCCGGTGGGCCACCGAGTGGAACGTCCCGGCCACCACCCGGCCGGCGACCAGCGGGTCGGTCAGGTGGCCCACCCGGTCGGTGAGCTCGGCGGCGGCACGGCGGCTGAAGGTCACGAGCAGCACCCGCTCGGGGGGCACCCCGTCGTCGAGCAGGCGGGCCAGCCGGCTGACCAGGGTCCGGGTCTTGCCGGTCCCGGCTCCGGCCGACACGAGCAGGGGCCCGCCCCGGTGGTCCACGACCCGGCGTTGGGCGTCGTTGAGGCCCTCGGCCCAGGTCGGGGTGTCCACGGGGATCGCCACGCCCGGATGCTACCCGTCGGCGGGGTGGAAAAGCGAACACCTGTTCGCTACAGTCGCCCGCATGCACTACGAGGTCGACGTGACCATCCCCCGGCCGCTCGACGAGCCGACGGCGCGCTTCCTCGAGGCGGTGTGCCGCTCGGCCAACCGGGTGTGCCGCTTCCGGGGGGACGGGGCGGGGATCCACCTCACCGTGGACGTGTCGGGCATGTGCCGCGAGGACGCCGTCCGGTCCGCCGTCCGCGAGGTCGCCGGCATCTTCCCGGGCCGCCACGACGGGACCTACGGCGAGCCCCGGGAGTGCTGAGCGGCGCGACCCGCCGGCGACGGGTCAGCCCCCGACGAGCCTGCCGAGCGCCTTCGCGTGCCAGGTCTCGCGTCCGGCACGGTCCTCGGCCCGGTCGGCGCTGCCGGCCAGACGGAGCCCGGCGTTGATGCCCACGTAGCGGAACGGCTCGGGCTCCCACCGGCGCGACCGGTGGTTGACCCACGGCAGCGCCGTCAGGTCGGTGGCCCGGCCCGTGATCAGGTCGCTGAGGGTGCGACCGGCCAGGTTGGTCGTGGACACGCCGTCGCCCACGTAGCCACCCGCCCACGCCATCCGGGTCGCCGCGTCCATGCCGACCGACGAGAACCAGTCCCGGGTGATACCGAGGGGTCCTCCCCACCGGTGGGTGACGGCGACGCCCGACAGCGCCGGGAACAGCTCCACCAGGGTGCGGCGCAGCGCCTCGTGCACGCCGTCGTCGCGGTCGTACTCGGGACGGATGGTCGAGCCGAAGTGGTACGGGCGCGCCCCGGCCACCGAAGGCCAGACGGCCGTCCTCGGTGCGCTGCCCGTAGATCACCAGGTGCCGGTGGTCGGCGAACGTCTCCCGGTCGGCCAGACCGTGCGCCGCCCAGAACGAGTCGTCCAGCGGCTCGGTGGCGATCATGAGCGAGTAGACGGGGATGACGTCACGCCCGTGTCCGTCCAGGGTGCGCGTGTAGCCCTCGGTCGCCCGGACGACGGTGCCGGCCCGCACCGTGCCCCGGGCCGTGGTGACGACGCCGGGGCCGATGGCGGTCACCTCGGTGTCCTCGACGATCCGGACGCCCCGGCGCTCGACGGCCTCGGCCAGGCCCCGGACGAGCCGTGCGGGGTCGACGGCGGCGCAGTGCGGGGTGAAGGTGCCGCCCAGCACGTCGGTGGCACCCACCCGGGCCGCGGCCTCTGCCGGGGGGAGGAACGCCAGGTCGGACTCACCGATCCCCCGGGACCGGGCCTCGGACACCTCGGCGTGGGTGCGGGCCAGCTGGGCCGGGGTCCGGGCGAGCACGACGGTCCCGCCCTGATGGAATCCGCACTCGATCCCCTCGGTCGCCACGACCCGGCCGACCTCGCGGACGGTGGCCTGCATGGCCAGGCGCTGGGCGCGTCCCGAGCCGTGACCGCAGCGGTCGTCCAGGGTCCCCTCGGACACGCTGAACAGGGCCGAGCACCAGCCGCCGTTGCGGCCCGACGCACCGAACCCGGCGACGTCGCGCTCGATGACGGCGATCGACAGGTCGGGATCGGCCTCCGCCAGGTAGTACGCCGTCCACAGCCCGGTGAACCCGCCGCCCACGATGGCGACGTCCACCTCGGTGTCGCCGTCGAGCGCCGCACGGACGTCCAACGGACCCGGGAGCCCGTCCCACCACAGGGAGAGGCGCCGGTAGCGCTCGCCCGGCGGCGGGGTCAGATCTGCTTCCACGCCTCGGTCAGGACGGCGCGGAGGCGCTCGGTGATGTAGGCGAATTCCTCGGGACCGCAGGTCAGCGGCGGTGCCAGCTGGATGACGGGGTCGCCGCGGTCGTCGGCGCGGCAGATGAGACCGGACTCGTAGAGGGCGCCGGACAGGAAGCCGCGCAGCAGCCGCTCCGCCTCGTCGTCGTTGAACGTCGCCTTGGTCGCCTTGTCCTTGACCATCTCGATGCCGTAGAAGTAGCCGGCGCCGCGCACGTCGCCCACGATCGGCAGGTCCCGGAGGGTGTCGAGCTGGGCCTTGAACTCGGCCTCGTTGTCGCGCACGTTCTCCAGGATCCCCTCCTTCTCGAACACGTCGATGTTGGCCAGCGCCACCGCCGTGCTCACCGGGTGCCCGGCGAAGGTGATGCCGTGCAGGAAGCTCGCCCCGGCGAGGAACGGTTCGATGACCCGGTCGCTGACGGCCAAGGCGCCGAGCGGGGAGTAGCCGCTGGTCAGGCCCTTGGCCATGGTGATCATGTCCGGCACGTAGTCGTAGCGCTCGGCGCCGAAGAAGTGGCCGAGCCGGCCCCAGGCGCAGATGACCTCGTCGGACACGAGCAGCACGCCGTAGCGGTCGCAGATCTCGCGTACGCGTTGGAAGTAGCCGGGCGGCGGCGGAAAGCACCCGCCTGCGTTCTGCACCGGCTCCAGGAACACGGCGGCCACCGTCTCGGGGTCCTCGGACAGGATGGCCTGCTCGATGGCGTCGGCGGCCCAGCGACCGTAGGCCTCGAGGTCGTCCTCGAAGTACGGGGCCCGGTAGAAGTTGGTGTTCGGGACCTTGAAGGCGCCCGGCACCAGCGGCTCGAACGGCGTGCGGATCTCGGTGACGCCGGTGATCGACAGGGCGCCCATGGTGGCGCCGTGGTAGGCGATGTCCCGGCTGATCACCTTGTAGCGCTGGGGCTGGCCGATCAGCTTGAAGTACTGGCGGGCGAGCTTCCACGCCGACTCGACGGCCTCGGAGCCCCCGGTGGTGAAGAAGATGCGGTTGAGGTCGCCGGGCGTGAGGCCGGCGATCTTCTCGGCCAGCTCCACGGCCTTCGGGTGGGCGTAGCTCCACACCGGGAAGTAGGCGAGCTTGGCCGCCTGCTCGGCGCCGGCCTCGACCAGCTCCATGCGGCCGTGGCCGAGCTGGCTGGTGAAGAGGCCCGACAGCCCGTCGAGGTAGCGCTTGCCGTGCTGGTCGTAGACCCAGACTCCCTCGCCGTGGGTGATCACGGGGATCTCGTGGCCCGGGGTGGCGCCGGACATGCGGGTGAAGTGCATCCACAGGTGCCGGTGGGCGCTCGCCTGCAACGCGTCGTTCGAGTACTCGGTCATCGGGTCCCCCAGGTGTAGGTCTGCTTCTTCAGCTTCAGGTACATGAACATCTCGGTGCTGCGGACCCCGGGGATCTGGCGGATCACGCCGTTCAGCAGGTCCAGCATGTGGTCCTCGTCCTCGCACACCAGCTCGACGAGGATGTCGAAGGTGCCGGTGACCATGACCACGTAGTCGATGTCGTCCACGGCGGCCAGCCGGTCGGCCACCTCACGGGCGTCGCCGTCGGCCCGGATCCCGACCATGGCCTGGCTGCGGAACCCGACCTGCAGCGGGTCGGTGACGGCCACGATCTGCATGATCCCGGCCTCGCGCATCTTCTGCACCCGCTGGCGCACGGCCGCCTCCGACAGGCCGACCGCCTCGGCGATCGAGCCGTAGGTGCGACGGCCGTCCTGCTGGAGCTGCTCGACGATGGCCTTGTTGACGTCGTCGAGCAGGCCGGCGGCGGACGACGTGGGGACGGACGAACTCATCGGGCATCGTCTCCACCGCTGGTGACGCTGGTGACGCTGGTGACGCTGGTGACGCTGCGGACGGCGTGGACGTCGTGGTTCTCGGTGGCCATTCCCATACCCGGACAGTTCTAGCAGTTAATGCACAGTTAACGTGGATTCCCGGGCGAAAACAAGCGGTATCCGTGGATGTTCATGAAGATTTTTCCGAAAAGACTTGTCAGATCGACCGTGATGGGCCACGATGACACCCATTCGGCAGGACCGGCCTGCCTGTCCGACGTCGACGCGACCGTCGTCGACGTCCTGCGATGTCCGGGGAGGAAGCAACCGTGAGCACCAAGCGCCTGTCGAACTTCGTGGGGGGCGCCTACGTCGGGACCCGATCGGGGGCCACGTCGGAGCTGGTGGACCCGAGCACGGGTGAGGTCAACGCCGAGGCGCCGCTCTCGGCAGCGGAGGACGTCGACGCCGCCATGGCCGCCGCGGCCGCCGCCTTCCCGACCTGGCGCGACGCCACCCCGTCCGAGCGCAGCCTGGCCCTCTTCCGCATCGCCGACGCCATCGAGGCCCGGGCCGAGGAGATGGTCGCCGTCGAGAGCGCCAACACCGGCAAGCCGCTCGCGGTCACGCTGTCGGAGGAGATCCCCCCGATGGTCGACCAGATCCGATTCTTCGCCGGCGCCGCCCGGCACCTCGAGGGCAAGTCGGCCGGCGAGTACCTCGCCGACCACACCTCGATGATCCGGCGCGAGCCGGTCGGCGTGTGCGCCGCCGTGACCCCCTGGAACTACCCGGCGATGATGGCCGTGTGGAAGTGGGCGCCGGCGATCGCCGCGGGCAACGCCATGGTGCTGAAGCCGTCCGACACCACCCCGGCCTCCACACTGCTCATGGCCGAGATCATGTCCGAGTACCTGCCCGACGGCGTCTTCAACGTCGTCTGCGGTGACCGCGACACCGGCCGGGCCCTGGTCGAGCACCCGACGCCGGCCATGGTGTCGATCACCGGCAGCGTCCGGGCCGGCATGCAGGTGGCGGAGGCGGCCTCGCACGACGTCAAGAGGGTCCACCTCGAGCTCGGCGGCAAGGCCCCGGTGGTGGTGTTCGACGACGCCGACCTCGAGGCGGCCGCCGAGGGCATCGCCATGGCGGGCTACTTCAACGCCGGCCAGGACTGCACGGCGGCCACCCGGGTGCTGGCCGCACCGGGGATCTACGAGGACTTCGTCGCCGCGCTGGCCGAGCAGGCGCGGGCCCAGACCGTGGGCGGCACCGACGTGGAGGACGCCGACTTCGGTCCGCTCAACAGCGCCGCCCAGCTCGAGCGGCTCGGCGGGTTCTTCGAGCGCCTGCCCAACCACGCCGAGGTGGTGACCGGCGGCGCTCGGGTGGGGGAGCGCGGCTACTGCTTCGCACCGACCGTGGTGGCCGGACTGCACCAGGACGACGAGGTCATCCAGGAGGAGCTCTTCGGCCCCGCCATCACCGTGCAGCGGTTCTAGGACGAGGACGAGGCCGTGGACTGGGCCAACGGGGTCCGCTACGGGCTCGCCTCGAGCGTGTGGACCCAGAACCACGGCCGGGCCATGCGCATGGCCAAGGCCCTCGACTTCGGGTGCGTCTGGATCAACACCCACATCCCGATCGTCGCCGAGATGCCCCACGGCGGGTTCAAGCACTCGGGCTACGGCAAGGACCTCTCCTCGTACGGGTTCGAGGACTACACCCGGATCAAGCACGTGATGAGCTTCATCGGGAGCTGAACCCAGGGATCCGGCCGGGGGCGGCCGGATCCCGCGCCTCGGAGGCGCAGGCGTTGTACCGCAGGACCACCGGGGGGACTGGTGGGCAGTACCCAGTAGGGGACACCGAGAGCCAGTTGGCCGAGCCGCAAGGGGAGAGCACATGAGTACGGACATCGTCGACAGCACGGGAAAGCCGCCCGAGGTACCCGGACCGTTCGGGGCCCCGGTCCCGAGCGACGAGGCGGGTGCGACCCTGCGGGCGGACACCCTGAACCTCTTCGACTCGACGGTGGTCGCCGTGTCGTCGGTGGCCCCCGCCTACACCCTGGCCGCCACCATGGCCGTGCTCTTCCTGACCGGCGGCATCTTCTACGCGAGTCCGGCGGTGATCTGGGTGAGCTTCGTCCCGGTGCTGTTCATCGCCATCTCCTACTTCCACCTCAACCGGCGGGATCCCGACTGCGGCGCCTCCTACTCGTGGCTCTCCAAGCTGGTCAGCCCCTACGTCGGCTGGTTCAACGGATGGGTCCAGGTGGCCACCAGCGTCCTGTTCTGCGTATCGGCGCCGATCGTGGCCGGTCAGTACACGCTGCAGCTCTTCAACGAGTGGGGTTGGATCTCCGCCTCGACGGCGAACTCGCGTGGGCACGGCCGCGGTCGCCGCGGCCTTCTGGCTCGCCCTGATCACGTTCATCTGCATCTGGGGCATCCGGTGGACCACCAACTTCCAGTGGGTCCTCCTGATCATCGAGTACGTCGCCGTCATCGGGTTCTCCATCTGGGGGATCATCAAGGTCGCCGCCTCCCATCCCGTCGGCTCCCGCGGCTTCCACGTCGGATGGTTCAATCCGTTCAACATCGCCAGCATCGGCGCCCTGTCCGCCGGGTTGGTGCTGGGCGTGTTCTTCTTCTGGGGCTGGGACACCGCCACCAACCTCAACGAGGAGTCCAAGAACTCCACCAAGACGCCGGGCCACGCGGGGATCATCGCCATGTTCCTGCTCCTGTTCGTCTTCGGCTGAACATCGTGGCCGCGCAGATGTTGCTGTCCGCCGAGGCAGTGGAACGCCCACCAGAACGTCATCCTCTTCTACTTCGCACAGCGGGCGGCGGGTAGCTGGGCCGGCTACGTGATGCTCGTGGCCGTCCTCTCCTCGACCGTGGCGACCACGCAGACGACGCTCCTCCCGGCGGCCCGCATCACGCTCTCGATGGCCCGGGACCGGGTCTTCCCGAGCGTGTTCGGCACCATCCAGGGCAAGCTCAAGACGCCGATGGTCGGGACCCTGATCCTCGCCTTCGTCTCGTTGCTGGGCATCGTGCTGGTGAGCAACGTCAGCTCGATCAACAACGTGTTCTCGAACCTGATCTCGAGCATCGGCGTGCTCATCGCGTTCTACTACGGGGTCACGGGCGTCACCTGCGCCTGGGCCTACCGCAAGGTCGCGTTCCAGAAGACCAGCTTCTTCTTCAGCGGGATCCTGCTCCCCTTCCTCGGCGGGGTCGTCCTCCTCGTCGTCGGGGTCATCGTCATCGTCAAGGCCGGCTGGAGCGGCGCCAACGCCGACATCGTCACGCTGCGTCCTCGGCATCCCCCTCGTATCCTCGCCCGGGCCACGACCAAGGGCCCGTTCTTCAAGACCAAGGTCATCGCCTACGACGAGATCGGCGAGTAGCACCCCGTGTCCGGCCGGTGGTCGACCCGATCGGGTGCGGCCGCCGGCCGGAACCGCGTCCGGGGCCGGACGCGTGCCGTCAACCGCATCAGCCAGAACCAGCCGTGCAGTACCGAGCAGTGAGGTCGAGCCAGTGATCGTCGGAGTCCCGAAGGAAGTCAAGGCGGACGAGTACCGGGTGGCGATCACCCCGGCGGGGGTGCGCGAGCTGACCGCCGCGGGCCACACCGTCCTCGTGGAGCAGGCGGCCGGCGTGGGCTCGTCGATACCGGACGCGGACTTCGTCGCCACCGGGGCGCAGATCCTCGACGACCCCGACGACATCTGGGTCGACGTCCGACATGGTCCTCGGGGTCAAGGAGCCCGTCGCCGTCGAGTACCCGCGTCTCGGCGCATGAAGGAGGGCCAGGTCCTCTTCACCTACCTCCACCTGGCCGCCTCGCGCGAGTGCACCGACGCCCTGATCGCCGGCGGCAACACGGCCATCGCCTACGAGACCGTCCGCCTGCCCGACAACTCCCTGCCTCTGCTGACCCCCATGAGCGAGGTCGCCGGTCGCATGGCCCCCCTCATGGGCGCCCACCACCTCATGCGTCCGGGCGGGGGCGCGGCACGCTGGTGTGCGGCGTACCCGGCGTCCGCTGCGCCAAGATCGTCATCCTCGGGGCCGGCGTGGCCGGCATGGCGGCGGCCACCCTGGCCGTGGGCATGCACGCCGAGGTCTACATCCTCGACCGCAACCTCGAGCGCCTGCGCCAGGTCGACCACCACTTCCGCGGCGGTCTCGAGACGGTGGCGTCCAGCACCCACGCCATCGAGGAGGTCTGCACCGACGCCGACATCGTGATCGGCGCCGTGCTGGTCGTCGGGGCCAAGGCCCCCAAGCTGATCAGCGACGAACTGGTGGGGAAGATGCGCGACGGCTCGGTGCTCGTGGACATCTCGGTCGACCAGGGCGGCTGCTTCGAGTCGACCCGGCCGACCACCCACTCGGACCCCACCTTCGAGGTCAACGGATCGCTGTTCTACTGCGTGGCCAACATGCCCGGGGCGGTGCCGCACTCGTCGACCCACGCCCTCGTGAACGCCACCCTTCCCTACGTGCTGAACATCGCCAACCACGGGTGGAAGGACGCCGTGGCCGAGGACCCGGCGCTGGCCGAAGGGGTCAACGTGGTGCGACGGCACGATCGTCTACGAGCCCGTGGCCGAGGCCCACGGTCTCGACTACCGCCCGCTGGCGAAGTTCATCGCCTGAGCCGCCCGGCGCGCGACCCCTCCGTCCCCCCCACCCCCGGATCCCGCGTGCGCCCCCGATCAGCCGATCCCGTCCGCCGGCTCCGAACCGGGGGCCAGTGGACCCCCGGCGAGATGGGGCGGCACGCCGATCCCGTCCCGCAGGTCCGGCGAGGGTACCGGCTCGGTGGCGCACCGTGGTCAGCGGCACGACCCCGGCCCACACGTCGAGTCCGAGATCGGCGTCGTCGTCGTCGGGCGGCCCCTCGCTCACCTTGACGGACGCCTCGTCGAGGGCGAGGCGGAGCACCGTGGTGGCGGCCAGCTCCCGGGTCGACGGGGCCCGGGCGTACGCCCACTGGCCGGGCGCCACGTGCTCGGAGAGCGCCTCGAGGGCGGCCAACTTGTCGACGGGGTCCTCGAGGAGCTCGGGCAGTCCGTAGACCATGGCGCAGCGGTAGTTGACCGAGTGGTTGAAGACCGACCGGGCCAGCACCAACCCGTCGACCAGGGTCACCGTCACGCACACCGGCAGCGGCGCCTTGGCCGCCCGCAGACTCCGGCTGGCGGCCGACCCGTGCACGATGAGGTGGTCGCCCCGCCGGCCGTAGGTGGTGGGGACCACCATCGGCCACCCGTCCACGACCACGCCCAGATGGCACACGAACCCGGCGTCGAGGACGGCGAGGAGGTCCTCCCGGCGGTGGGACCCCTGGTCGGGCAGCCGGCGCAGGCGCACCCGGTCGCTGGACGGCCCCGGGTCCGGCGCGCCGTCGTCGTCGCCGTCGGTCATGGGACGATTGTTGCACGCGGCCGCGGCGCGGCCCCCGGACCGGCGACGGTCCCCGCCCGTACCACCCGACAACCTGAGGGGGAGCACCGCTCCCCGGGGAGCGATACACCGTGAAGCAGATCGGATCATCCATCGAGGGGTCGGCGGCCCGTACCGCCCCCGTCTTCGACCCCGCCACCGGCGCGCAGACCGCCGAGGTCGTCCTGGCCACCGGCAAGGACGTCGACCACGCCGTCGACACCGCCGCCGGGGCCTTCCGCTCCTGGCGCGACACGTCGCTGACGGCGCGCAGCCGGATCCTGTTCGCCTTCCGCGAGCTGGCCGACAAGCACCGTGACGACCTGGCGGCGCTGATCACCGCCGAACACGGCAAGGTGCTGGAGGACGCCGCGGGGCGAGGTGGCCCGCGGGATCGAGGTCGTCGAGTTCGCCTGCGGCATCCCCCACCTGCTCAAGGGGGAATTCAGCGAGGACGTGTCGACCGGCGTGGACGCCTCGTCGATCCGCCAGCCCCTCGGCGTGGTGGCCGGCATCACCCCGTTCAATTTCCCGGTCATGGTGCCGATGTGGATGTACCCGGTGGCCATCGCCTGCGGGAACACCTTCGTGCTGAAGCCGTCCGAACGCGACCCCTCGCCGTCGGACCTGGTGGCCGACCTGTGGCGCGACGCCGGTCTGCCCGAGGGGGTGTTCACCGTCGTCCACGGTGACGCCGAGGCCGTCGACGCCCTGCTCGACCACCCGAAGGTGGCCGCGGTGTCCTTCGTGGGATCCACCCCGATCGCCCGCCACGTGTTCGAACGGGGCCACGCGTCGGCCAAGCGGGTCCAGGCACTCGGTGGCGCCAAGAACCACGCGGTGGTGCTGCCCGACGCCGACCTCGACGCGACGGCCGACGCCCTGGTCGCCGCCGGGTACGGATCCGCCGGCGAGCGGTGCATGGCCATTTCGGCCGTGGTCGTGGTCGGCGACGCCGACCCGCTGGTGGCGGCCGTGGCCCGGCGGGCCCGGGCCCTGGTGACCGGTCCGGGCACCGACCCCGCGTCCGACATGGGACCCCTCATCACCCGGGTCCACCGCGACCGGGTGGCCGGGTACGTCGACTCGGCGCTGGCCGACGGCGCCGACGTCGTCGTGGACGGCCGGGGGATCACCGTCACCGGGGGCGGGGACGGCTTCTTCCTCGGGCCCACCCTGGTCGACCGGGTCACCACCGACATGGACGTCTACCGCGACGAGATCTTCGGCCCGGTGCTATCGGTCCTGCGGGTGGACAGCCTCGACGAGGCCATCGACCTGGTGAACGCCAACCCCTACGGCAACGGCACCGCCGTCTTCACCCGCGACGGCCACGCAGCCCGCCGGTTCCGCCGGGACGTGTCGGTGGGCATGGTGGGGATCAACGTGGCCATCCCGGTGCCCATGGCGTACTACTCGTTCGGCGGGTGGAAGCAGTCGCTCTTCGGCGACGCCCACATCCACGGGATGGAGGGCGTACGGTTCAACACGCGGCTCAAGTCGGTCACCACCCGGTGGCCCGACCCGGACCGGGGTGTGGACGGCGGCCGGATCGCCCTCCACTTCCCGTCCGGCGACAAGCGCTGAGCGGCGTCGGAGCGGGAGGCGGGACCATGGAGGTCAACAGCGGCGGGGTCCGGATCCACGTCGAGGAGACGGGCGAGGGCCGTCCGGTGGTGTTCCTCCACGGGTTCCCCGACTCTGGGGCGCTGTGGCGCAACCAGGTGCCCGCCCTGGCCGACGCAGGATTCCGGTGCATCGTGCCGGACCTCCGCGGCTACGGCTCCTCGGACGCGCCGTCCGAGGTGGCGCAGTACGACCTGCTCTTCTCGGTGGGCGACGTGGTGGCCGTCCTCGACCAGCTCGGCGTCGACCGGGCCCACGTGGTCGGGCACGACTGGGGCGCGGCCCTGGCCTGGACGCTGGCCTCGTTCCTGCCGGACCGGGTCGACCACCTGGCCGCGCTGTCCGTCGGCCACCCGGCGGCGTTCCGTGCCGCGGGGATCGGGCAGATGTCCCTGTCGTGGTTCATGTTCTTCTTCCAGTTCGAGGGGGTGGCCGAGCGGTGGCTGTCCGGGGACGGTTGGGCCAACTTCCGGTCCTGGTGCCTCCACCCCGACGCCGACGAGGTCATCGCCCGGTGGGAGGCGACCGGCTCGCTGACGGCCGCGCTCAACTGGTACCGCGGCCGGTGTGCCCCCCACGGCGTGGGTGGAGCCGACGCCCGAGTTCCCGGTGGTGCAGGCCCCCACGATGGGCGTGTGGAGCACCGGCGACTTCGCCCTCACCGAAGAGCAGATGCTCGGGTCGTCCGGACACGTGGCCGGTCCGTGGCGCTACGAGCGCATCGACGGACCCGGTCACTGGCTGCAGCTCGAGGCACCCGGCGAGGTGAACCGCCTGCTGCTCGACTTCCTCCCCGGCTGAAGACGCGCCGCGCCGGACCACGTGCCCGGTAGCCTCGTCGGGGTGAGCGCCCCGCCCTTCGTGCCCCCGGCGACACGCGAGCTCGACGTCGACGGCCCGGTGCACGTCGCCGACTTCGGGGGCCCGGACGGTGCCCCGTTGCTCGTCGCCGTCCACGGGTTGGGGGGCAGCCATCTGAACTGGGCCGCCACCGCCCCCCACCTCGTGGACCGCTACCGGCTGGTGTCCCTCGACCTGGTGGGCCACGGCCACACCCCGGCCGCGGGCCGCACCGCCGACGTCGCCGGTCACGTCGCCGTCACCGCCGGCGCCCTGCCCCTCCTGTCCGACCGGCCGGTCGTCCTGATCGGGCACTCGCTGGGCGGACTGGTGTCGGCGCTGGTCGCCGCGGACGCTCCCGACCGGGTGGCAGGCCTGGTCCTGGTCGACCCGGCCCTCCCGACCGGACGGGCCGGCCGGGTGCACCCCCGCGTGGTCACCAACCTGGTCCTGTGCTCGCTCCCGGGCGTGGGCGAGCGCTACCTGGCCGCCCGCCGGGCGCGCTCCACCCCCGAGCATGCGGTACGACGGGTACT
Organism: uncultured Acidimicrobiales bacterium; assembly: GCA_963814655.1. Lineage (GTDB taxonomy): Bacteria > Actinomycetota > Acidimicrobiia > Acidimicrobiales > RAAP-2 > Bog-756. The sequence goes on from CAWFDU010000004.1 coordinate 95,632, forward strand.
CGGTGTGGCCTGCGTCGACCCGGCGAGGGTGCCGACCGACGTGGTGGACGCCCACATCGTCCTCGCCGAGTCGATGGACCGTCCCCGCGCCGACGCCGCCTACCTGGCGTCGCTGCGGTCCCTGTCCCGGGTCCTGGCCCGCCCCGGACCGACCGTCGACGCCCTGGCGGCCCTCACCGTTCCCGTGCTCCACCTCCACGGCGCCCGGGACGTGCTGGTCCCGCTGGCCGCGGGCCGGAGGATGGCCGACGGCCGTGCGGGCTGGCGGCTCGACGTGGCCCCGGACATCGGCCACGCCCCGATGCTCGAGGCGCCGGAGTGGACCGCCCTGCACCTCGCCGCATGGCTGGAGGGTGCGGGGGCCGCGGCGCGGGACCGGGCCGGACGGCCCACCGGCACGGCGACGCCGACGGCCTGACGCCGGCCCACCCGGCCGGCGGTCTCCGGCGTCCGTCCCGGTCGCGCCGTCAGTTGACCTGGCGGTCGAGTCCCTCCCAGTAGGGGGCGCGCAGACGGAACTTCTGGAGCTTCCCGGTGGCCGTCCTCGGGAGCTCGGTCCGCAGCTCGACCTGCTTCGGGCACTTGTAGCCGGCCAGCGCCCCCCGGCAGTGGGCGATGACCACCTCCTCGGTCACGCCGCTCTCCTCGGACACCACCACCAGGGCCAGCACCATCTCGCCCCACTTCTCGTGGGGGACGCCGATGACGGCGACCTCGACCACGCCGTCGAGGGAGAAGATGGCGTCCTCCACCTCGATCGACGAGACGTTCTCCCCACCGGTGATGATCACGTCCTTCTTGCGGTCGAGGATGCTCAGGTGCCCCTCGTCGTCGATGATCCCGCCGTCGCCGGTGTGGAACCAACCGCCGGCCATGGCGGCCGCCGTCTCCTCGGGCTGCCGCCAGTAACCGGCCATCACCGTGTTCGACCGGGCCAGGACCTCACCGTGCCCGTCGACGGTCAGCTCGGTGCCCACGGCCGGCGCGCCGGCCCGCATGAGCCGGCGGGCGCGCTGGTCGGAGGGGAGGTCGTCCCACTCCGGCCGGGCCCGGTTGACGGTCAGGACGGGGGAGGTCTCGGTCAGGCCGTAGATCTGGATGAACTCCCACCCCAGCTCGGACTCGATCCGCTCGATCGTCCTCGACGGCGGCGGCGCCCCCGCCACCACGATCCGGGTGGTGCCCCGGCCGGGCAGGTCCCCGTCCCACCCGGGCACGGCCTCGAGCACCGCGTTGACCACGGCCGGGGCGGCGCACAGGAGCGTGACCCCGTGACGGTCGATCCGGCGGAGGATCTCGGTGCCGTCGACCTTGCGCAGGGCGATCTGGGTGACGCCCATCGCCGCCGTCGTCCACGGCATGCCCCAGCCGTTGGCGTGGAACATGGGAAGCGTGTGGAGGTAGACGTCGCGGTCGCACACCCCGGTGTGCCAGCCGAAGACGGTGGCGTTGACCCAGCAGTTCCTGTGGGTGAGCTGCACACCCTTCGGGCGGGCCGTGGTTCCGGAGGTGTAGTTGATCGTGGCCGTCGCCGACTCGTCGGAGTCCCACGGCACGGGTTCGGTGTCGGGCACGTACAGCCCGGCGTCGCCGTCGGCGCCCAGGACGAAGCGCCGCGCCGGTCCGATGCCGGCCAGCGCCTCGTCGAGCTCGGGGTCGACCAGCAGGACCGAGGCGCCCGAGTGGTCGAGGATGTACGCCACCTCGGACCGGGCCAGCCGGAAGTTGACCGGGACGAGGATGCGCCCCCAGCCGCACACCCCGAAGAACGACGTGAGCAGGCGGGCCGAGTTGTGGGAGACGACGGCCACCCGCTCGCCGGGACCGACACCCAGGGCGGTCGAGCCCGGCCGCCTGGGCCCGGGCCCGCGTCGGCCATCCCGGCGAAGGTCAGCGGCGCCCACGGCTCGGCCGGCTGGTCGGGCTCGTCGACCACGGCCACCCGCTCGGCGTAGGTGGACGCAGCCCGGTCGAGGAAGGATCGGACATTGAACTCGAGGTGCATCGTTCCCCCCTGGGACGCCGGTCAGGACTCCCATCTAAGCAAATGCGCGACCCGGTCCGGCTGCCGGCCGGCCCACCGGGGACGCGGGTGCGACGCCGCCCCGGCCACGGCGTCCTCGCTACTGTGGGGCGATGTCCGTGCCCCGTGTCGCCGTCGGTCCCTTCCCCTCCGACTTCGCCGTCGACGCCGTGCGCGCCGGCTGGAGGCGAGGTCGTCGACCTGTCCGATCGGCCCGACAGCCTCGTGTGGCTCGACCCGGGCGACGTCGACGGCCTGCGGTCGTGGCTGGCCGAGGTACCCGACGCCCGGTGGGTCCAGCTGCCGTTCGCCGGGGTCGAGCGGGTGGCGGAGGCGGGCCTGCTGGACGGCGACCGGCTGTGGACGTGCGCCAAGGGCGCCTACGCCGAGCCCGTGGCCGAGCACGCCCTGGCCCTGGCCCTCGCCGGACTGCGCCACCTGCCCGCCCGGGTCGAGGCCCGGTCGTGGGGGATCCCCGCCGGGACGAGCCTGTACGGGCAGGAGGTGACCATCGTCGGCGGTGGCGGGATCGCCACGTCGCTCCTCTCGCTCCTGGAGCCGTTCCGGGTGCGGGCCACCGTCGTCCGCCGACGGGCGGACCCGGTGGCCGGTGCCGACCGGGTCGTGCCGGTCGAGGAGCTCCACGACGCCCTGTCGGGGGCTCTGGTGGTGGTGCTCGCCCTGGCGCTGACCCCCGAGACGGTCGGCATCGTCGGCCGCGGCCGAGCTGGAGGCCATGGGGCCGTCGGCCTGGCTGGTCAACGTGGCCCGGGGACGCCACGTCGACACCGGTGCGCTGGTGACGGCCCTCGACGACGGCGCCGTCGGTGGCGCCGCCCTCGACGTGACCGATCCCGAACCGCTGCCCGACGGGCACCCCCTGTGGGGTCGCCACAACTGCATCGTCACCCCGCACACGGCCGACACCATCGAGATGGTGGTGCCGCTGCTGGCGGAGCGGATCCGGACCAACGTGGCCCGCCTGGCCGACGGTGACCCCCTGGTGGGGCAGGTGGACCCCGTCGCCGGCTACTGAACCGGCGCGGCGCCCGGGCGGTCAGCGCGGCGCGTGGCGGTCGCCGACCGGCGTGTACCGGTATCCGTAGCCGCGGATGGCCTCCAGCACGTCCTTCTGGTCGTCCTGCCAGCCCAGCTTGCGACGGAGACGGAGCACGGTGAACTTGACCCGCTCCGGGCCGATGCCGAAGGGGTCGTTCCACACCTGCTCGAGGAGCTGCTGGGTGGCGAGCGCCTGCCCGGGGTGGCGGACGAACATCTGGAGCAGCTGGAACTCGAGCTTGGTGAGCCCCACCACCTCGCCGTCGACCCGCACCTCGCGGGCGGGCCAGTCGACCTCCAGGTTGCCGTCGCGGTAGACGGTGGGCTCCTCGGGGACCGCCGTCGAGGCGGCCTGGCTCCTGCGGAGCAGGGCCTGGATCCGCGCGCCCAGCTCCTGGACGCCGAAGGGCTTGGTCAGGTAGTCGTCCGCCCCGCCGGTGAGGCCCCGCACCTTGTCCTGCTCGAGGTCGTGGGCGGTCAGGATGAGGACCGGCACCTCCGAGAGGTCGCGGATCCGCTCGAGCACCTCCCAACCGTCCATGCCGGGCAGCCCGATGTCGAGCACCACGAGGTCGGGCCGCTCCTCGAAGAAGTTGCGCAGACCGTTGCGACCGTCGGTGACGATCACGCCGGTCCCGAGCTGCTTGGCGACCACCCGCCGGACCGCCTCGGCGATCGAGGGGTCGTCCTCGATGATGAGGACCCGTGTCGTGCCTGCGAGCTGTCCGGGGCTCAGGGTGGTGGTCATCGCTGCTGCTCCTTAGCTTGTGCTCGAACCCGGTCGCCCGCCCACGTCCGGCGGGCGGGCACCGCGGCCCGGCACCGTGACGCCGATCGGCACCAGATCCTTCCCCTCTCTATCGGCGCCTTCGTCCCGGGCTTGAGCCTGGACTTGGCGGGACGCCTCGGCGGCGGCCGCCGACGGGAGGCGGACCCGGACGGTCGTCCCCTGGCCGGGGCGCGGACGCCAGGGACAGCGTCCCGCCGTGGTGCTCGACGATGGCCTGGACGATGGCGAGGCCGAGCCCGGTCCCGGGGATGAGCTCGCTCGGTGGCCTCGGCCCCGCGGAAGAACCGACCGAAGACGGCCTCCTGCTCGCCGGCGGGGATCCCGATCCCGGTCGTCGGTCACCGAGAGGACCACCGACGTGGACGTGGCCGACGTCGCCACCCGGATCCGTCCCCCCGGCGGGGTGAACTTGACGGCGTTGGTGACCAGGTTCAGCAGGAGGCGCTCCAGCTGGTTGCCGTCGCCCAGCACCATGGCCCGGCCCGGCGCAGGTGCGCGCCTCCAGGCTCAGTCCCTTGGACGCCGCCGTCGGCAGCAGCGACTCGACCACCGCTCGGACCAGGGGGTTGGCGTCGACCCGCACGAGGTGGATGTCGTAGACGGCGGAGTTCAGGTGGGAGAGGGTGAGGATGTCCTCGATCAGGACCGAGAGCCGCACGCTGTTCTTCTCGATCACCTCGAGCATGCGGTCCTGGTCGGGATCCACCTCGTCGCCCTCGTCCCGGAGGAGCTCGGTGTAGGCCCGGATCGACGTCAGCGGCGTGCGCAGCTCGTGGGAGAAGGTCGACAGGAACTCGCTCTTGGCCCGGTCGAGGTCCTGGAGCTGGCGCACGAGCTCGGACTGGCGCTCGTAGAGGCTGGCCTGGACGATGGCCCGGCCGAGGTCGGCGCCGACCGAGTCGACCAGGGCGATGTCGTCGTCGTTCCACTCCGCCACGCGGAGCCGACCGGCCGAGCCCCAGCAGGGCGAGCAGGTCGCCGTCGGCATCGTGCACCGGCGACAGGACCCAGGCGCGCGTAGCCGCTCGATTCGAGGAAGGACGGCGTGCCGTCGCGCCCGGGCGGCGCCGGGAGGGCGGCCGATGTCGGCGAGGGCCAGCGTGCCCCGCCGCTCGGCCACGCCCTCGAGGAACGCGCCGGGTGCGCCCGGTCAGTCGTCAGCGAGTCGTCGGACGGGACGCCCAGGCGATCCGGGTGCCACACGGTCGGGACGTCCCCCAGTCCACGGCCCGCCTCGTCGGCGGTGTAGATGGCCACGACGTCGACGTCCAGCACCTGCCCCACGGCGGCGGCGATCTCGGTCGAGGGTCGAGGCCAGGTCGGCCCCCTCGAGGTCGGTGGCGCCGAGCCGGGACGGACAGGATGCGCATGCGTTCGTGCATGTCCTGGCGCCGCCGGTGGGCCTGCTCGATCTCCTCGTGGGCGGCGATCAGCGCCACGGTGCGCTCCTCGACCAGGCGCGGACAGCTCGCCGCGGTGGAACTGAGCTCGCTCACGGCCTCGTCGAGGGCGAGGGCGGCCCGGACCGCCTCGTTCTGCATCAGGTTGAAGCTGGCGGCCATCTGCCCGAACTCGTCGGCCGTGCGCACCACGACGTCGGCGGGCGGTCACCGCCGCGTGCGCCCGGTCGAGGTCGTCGCCCGGCCATCGCCTCCATGGCCGCGGTCAGGTCGGCCAGGGTGCCCTCGGCCAGGTCCTGGGCCGCGTCCTTCACCTGGTTGGCGGTGTGGGCGATCATGCCCGGCAGGACCAGCCCGACCGAGATGGTGAGGAGTCCGACGACCACGAAGATGTCCTTGAGCATGGCGACGAGTGCGGCGCTCCCCGGTGCCACGTGGTCGACGGCGATGAGGTAGCCGAGGCCGTCGAGGACCAGGACCACCAGCATGGCGCCGGTCAGCTTCACGTAGATCGAACGCCGCAGTGCCCGCTCACCGGTCCGCCGGCGGTCCCCGTGGGCACGCCAGCCGTAGGCCAGCGATCCCGAGAAGGCGAGTCCGAGCCCGAAGATGACGATGGGCAGGCCGAACTGCTCGAATCCCAGGACGGTGGTGGCGAGCCAGGCCACCGCGGCGGCCACGCCCAGGTACGATCGACAGGTCGCGTGCCCGGTAGGTGCGGACGCGGTCCGGGTTCGTTGCGACGGAGGAGCCACACGGCCACGCTCGGCAGGGCGATCCCGATGAGGTAGGTCAGGTTGGCCGCCGCCACCAGCGAGATGGGATCGCCGAGGAGCAGGAAGGCGATCGAGGCGGCGGCGGTCGCCACGATGGCGACGACGGGGGCGTCGGTGCGGGGGCTCCGGTAGCCGATGGTGCGGGGCAGCAGGCCGTCCTCGGACAGCTGGGACAGGGTGCGCGACGCGCCGGACAGCGGTTGCAGGGTGCCGCAGAACATGTTGAACGCCACGAACCCCACGGCGCACGCCTTGGCCAGACCCCCGAAGACCGGGGCGAAGGTCGGTCCGAGGACGGCGGCCAGATCGCCCTCCAGGGGGCCCGGGCCGAGGACCCCGAGCCAGACGACGGGGATCAGCACGAAGAAGACGCTGGCCATGGCGCCGCTGACCCACATCGCCATCGGCTGGTCGTGGGCCGGGTCCTTCATCTCGCCGATGTGGCAGGCCGCGGCCTCGAAGGCCGGGGCGGCGAAGCCGATCAGGTAGAGGCCGGCCATGACGCCGGTGAGGTGACCGAAGACCCCGCCGAAGGGGGACACGAGGTGGAAGTCGAGGGCGCGGTGCCAGTCGACGTGCCCGGTGGCGGCCGGGATCAGGCTCGAGCACAGGGCCAGGGTGAACGCCACCAGGGCGACCGGTTTGGCCACCCGGACCGCCCATCGCAGGCCGCACAGGTTGACGGCCGTGAACGCCAGCACGATCAGGGTGGCCATGAGCTCGACGGACACGTGGGGCAGGTACCACTGGTGGATCGCCTCGGCGCTAGAAGATGGCGGTGAGCCCGCAGGTCGGCACCCAGCCCCACCAGTAGCAGACACCGGTGAGGTTGGCGAGGACGGCGCTGTAGGGCCGGAACGCCTCGGCGCAGGTGGCGGCGATCCCGCCGACCCGGTTGGGGAACATGCACGACAGCTCGATCCAACCGGGCGTGGCCAGGTAGCTCAGGAGCAGGCCGACGGCGAGCAGGGGGACGGCCATGGTGCCCTGGGCGAGCAGGAGGGCGCCGATGAGGAAGATCGACTGGTTGGAGCCCCCGAGGGCGAGGGCGCCGGCGCCGACCCACGTGATGGCCCGCGGGTGCGGACGGGTGGGGTCCGGCTCCCAACGGCCCCGGCGACCCGCCGGGGCCTCCTCCGGTCCCGGCGTCGGGACCCCGCTCCGCTGTGGACTCATGGCTGTCGGCTCATGGTGCCTTCCGCGCCGTCGGGGGACGGACGCCGGATCGCCCGTGGGCCCCCGGGTGCCGCTCCGACCGCTGGTCGTCGGGGTCGGGGCCCGCGCCCGCCGGACAGCGGAACGGGACCCGTCCCACCAGGGGTATCGACCGGGTTCCGCAGTGCCTTGAGGCGCACGTCACCGGGTGCCCCCACGAGGTCGTCACACCCCGCGGTCAGGATGCGGAGCAGACCGACCGAGCCGACCGCACCGACCGACCACCGACCGACCGATCCAGGAGGCACCACCGTGACGGCCAGCACCGATACGACCAGCGACAACGGGACGACCGCCGGTGCCCGGGCGCGACCGGGCGTGGTCGTGGCGTTCCCGGTCCGCCGGCGGCCCGACCCGGGGTCCGGCCCGGGGGGCACGCTGACCATCGACTGCGCCGAGTGCGCCCACCGTCACAGCGACGGTGTGCGACGACTGCGTGGTCTCCTTCGTCGTCGGGCGCGAGCCCGGTGACGCACTGGTGGTGGACGCCGACGAGGCCCGCGCCGTGCGCCTGCTCGAGCGGGCCGGCCTGGTGCCCGGCGTCCGCCACGAGGTCCACGCCGCCGGCTGGACGCGCAGCCCGACCGGGTCGGCCCTCCGCCGCGGCGACGATGGGGCGTGGCCACGACCGTCCCGCTCCCGATCCCGACGGCGATCCCGCGCCCGACGCGGCCTGGCCGAGGAGGTGCTCCGGGTGGGCGGCGTCCTCCGGGCTCGCCGCCGTCGGCATCGCCGGGGCCGGGGCGTTCGCCACCGACCCGCGCCGACACTGCGACGCGCGACGGCGCGCCGGTCTCCACGGTGGCATGCAGTTCACCTACCGCAACCCGGACCGCTCCACCGATCCGGCCCGGGTCGGTCGAAGGCGCCCGCTCCCTGGTGGTGGGGGCCTGGGGCTACCGCCGACGGGACCCCGCCCCGCACCCGGGCCGGCCGGCCGGCCGTCCGCTCGGCGTCGTCGCCCGGTACGCCCGGCGCGACCACTACGCGCCGCTGCGCGCCGGCCTCGGCCGCATCGCCGACCGGCTGGTGGCCGAGGGCTGGCGGGCCCGTGTCGTCGTCGACGACAACGCCCTGGTCGACCGGGCGGCGGCCCAGCGCGCCGGCCTCGGCTGGTACGGACGCAACTCGCTCCTCCTCCTGCCCGGTCTCGGGTCGTGGTTCGTCCTCGGCTCCGTCGTGACCGACGCTCCGCTCGAGCCGACGCGTCCCGGCGGACACTCGGATCCGGCGGAGGGGTGCGGGACGTGCCGTCGGTGCATCGCCGCCTGCCCGACGGGGGCCCTCGTGGCCGACGGCGTCGTGGACGCCGGGCGGTGCCTGGCCTGGCTGGTGCAGGCGCCGGGCCCCTTTCCGCCGGCGTACCGGTCCGCCCTCGGTGGCCGCATCTACGGGTGCGACGACTGCCAGGAGGTCTGCCCGGTCAACCGGGCGTCCGACCGCCACCGGCCCCCGGCCTCCCCCGAGCCCGGCTCGGTGGCGGCGGTCGACCTGCTCGACCTGCTGACCACGGACGACGCCGGGCTGCTGGCCCGCAACGGGCGGTGGTACCTGGCCGAACGCGATCCCCGCTACCTGCGCCGCAACGCACTCGTCGCCCTCGGCAACGTCGGCGACGGGCACGACCCGGCCACGGCGGCCGTGCTCGCCCGGTGGACGCGGTCCGCGGACGACCCTCCTGGCCGAGCACGCCCGGTGGGCCGCCGGACGGCTCGGCCGGTCGGACCTGGTCCCGGGGCCGGTCCCGACCGGTGCACCGGCGTGACCCACCTGCTGGTCACCAACGACTTCCCGCCCAAGGTGGGGGGGATCCAGGCGTACCTGTGGGAGCTGTGGCGGCGGCTCGACCCGTCGACATATCGCCGTGCTGACCGCCTCGTCCCACCCCGGCGCCCGGGCCTTCGACGCGGAGCAGGCCGAACGGGGGATCCGCATCGAGCGGGTCCCGTCGGGGATCCTGGTGCCCGGACCGGCGTTGGTCCGGCGCATCCGTGCTGCCGCCGAGCGGGTGGCCGCCGACCTGGTCGTCCTCGACCCGGCGTTCCCCCTCGGACTGCTCGGCCCGCACCTCGGTCCGCCCTATGCCGTACTGCTCCACGGGGCCGAGGTGGCGATCCCCGGCAGGCTGCCCGTCAGTCGGTCGATGCTCGCCCACGTGGTGCGCGACGCCGCCCTCGTCGTGTCGGCCGGCGGCTACCCGGCCGCCGAGGCCCGCCGGGCGGTGCGGGGCCGCGGCATGCCGCCGGTGGTGGAGATCCCCCCGGGCGTCGACCTCGACCGGTTCACCCCGCTCGACGCCGGGACCCGGGTGGAGGTCCGAGCCGACCTGGGGCTGCCGGCCCGGGGTCCCCTCGTGGTGAGCGTCAGCCGCCTGGTGCCGCGCAAGGGCATGGACGTGCTGATCGACGCCGCCGCACTGCTGGCGCCGCGGTTCCGCGGACCTCACCGTCGTCATCGCCGGTCGGGGTCGTGACGCCGAGCGCCTCGCCGGCCGGGTGGCCGAGTCGGGCGCGCCGGTGCGGCTCCTCGGCGGCGTGTCCGACGTGGACCTGCCCCGGCTGGTGGGCGCGGCGGACGTCTTCGCCATGCTGTGCCGGAACCGGTGGGCCGGACTCGAGCAGGAAGGGTTCGGGATCGTGTTCCTCGAGGCCGCGGCCGCCGGCGTCCCCCAGGTCGCCGGTGCATCGGGCGGTGCGGGCGAGGCCGTCGTGGACGGGGTCACCGGCGTGCTCGTGCACCGCCCCACCGACGCCGCCCACGTCGCCCGGGCCATCGGGGACCTCCTGGACGACCCGGCGGCGGCGCGGGCCATGGGGCAGGCGGCACGGCGCCGGGCGGAGGCATCCTTCGACTACGACCTCCTCGCCCCTAGGCTGGCGGCGTCGCTCGACCACACGCGATGCTGAGCCCTGTGCGGGCCGCACCCTACGATTCGAGGAGGAGGGCCGACCGTGGCCGAACAAGCCACTGAACGCATGGTGGTGTCGGCCAGCCCGGCGCGCTGCTTCGAGGTCAGCGCCGACCTCGCCAGCTACCCGTCGTGGGCGGCCGACATCAAGTCGGTGACCATCGACGAGCGCGACGCCGAGGGGCGGCCGAGCGTCGTGACCTTCCGCGCCGCGGCCTTCGGTCGGAGCACCAGCTACACCCTCTCCTACGACTACAGCGAGGCTCCCGGGGTGCTCGCCTGGGTCCAGACCGCGGGGGACATCACCAACAAGCTCGACGGGCGCTACGTGTTCGAGGGGACACCCGACGGCAGGACCGAGGTCACCTACCACCTCGAGGTCGAGATGAAGGTGCCCCTCCCCGGATTCATCAAGATGCGGGCCCAGAGCCGCATCATGTCGATCGCCCTCCGCGACCTGAAGGCACGGGTCGAGTCGGCACCATGACCGCGGTGCGGCCCGCCCCGGTGCGGCGCCCGGCCCCGTCCCCCGAACGGCGGTGAGGGTCGGGGTCACCCTGCCGCAGTTCCGCGACGAGGCGGACACCGCGCTGGCCGCCGCCCGCCGGGCCGAGGCGCTCGGGATCGACGGGGTGTTCTGCTTCGACCACCTGTGGCCGATGGGACAGCCCGGCCGGCCGGCGCTCTCGTCCGGCCCCCTCCTCGGTGCACTGGTGGCCTCGACCTCGACGATCACCCTCGGCACCCTGGTGGCACGGATCGGGCTGCTGCCCGACGAGGTGCTGGTCGAGGTGCTGTGCGGCGTGCACGCCCTGAGCGGCGGCCGGCTGGTCGCGGGCATCGGCACGGGGGACCGGCTGAGCCGCGAGGAGAACGAGTCCTACGGGATCCCCTTCGAGACGGCGGCGGTGCGCAGGGGACGCCTCGGCACCGTGGCTGCGGCCGTGGCGGCGGCGGGTGTGCCGGTGTGGCTGGGGGGTGGCCGCCCCGAGACGGTGTCCCTGGCCCGGGCCACGGGGGCGGCGGTCAACGTGTGGCAGGTCGACGCCGACCCGGTGGCCGGGCTGGTGTCCCAGGGGGTCGAGGTGACGTGGGGTGGGCCGGTGGGGGACACCGTGGCCGAGGCCTCCGGGATGCTGGTCTCCGTGGCCGAGGCCGGGGCGACGTGGGCGGTGTGCGCCTGGCCCGACTCGCTCGAGGTCGTGGCCGAGGCCGCCGCCGCCGTCCGGTGAGGCGGGGACCGCCGGGACCGGTCGGCCGGCCCACCGGTGCGGCGGTAACGTGGCGTATGGATTTCCGCCGCATCAACGGGCTGCCGCCGTACGTCTTCGCCACCATCAACGACCTGAAGGCCGCCGCCCGCCACGACGGGCGGGACGTCATCGACATGGGCTTCGGCAACCCCGACCTGCCGTCGCCCGACGTGGCCGTGGAGAAGCTGGCCGAGGCGGCCCACAACCCGCGGAACCACCGGTACTCGGCCAGTCGGGGCATCCCCAAGATCCGCCGGGCCATCGCCGATCTCTACCTGCGCAAGTTCGACGTGGAGCTGGACCCGGAGACCGAGGTGGTGACCACGATCGGTGCCAAGGAGGGACTGTCGCACCTGATGTGGGTCCTGGTCGGCCCGGGCGACACCGCCCTGGTGCCGTCGCCCTCGTACCCGATCCACATCTACGCCCCGCTGTTCGCCGGGGCCGACATCCGCCACGTCCGCCTCGACACCCCGTCGGGCCAGACGGTCGACAGCGTCGAGGGCGGGGCGGCGTTCTTCGACAACCTGATGGAGGCGTGGGAGTCGGCGTGGCCGAAGCCCCGCGTGGTGGTCCTCTCCTTCCCCCACAACCCGACGACCGAGTGCGTCGACCTGGCGTGGATGACCCGGATCGTGGAGTTCGCCAAGGAGCGCGACATCGTCCTGGTCCACGACTTCGCCTACGCCGACATCGCCTTCGACGGGTACACCCCGCCGTCGATCCTCCAGGTGCCCGGGGCCAAGGACTGCTGCGTCGAGCTGTACACACTGACCAAGTCGTTCTCGATGGCCGGCTGGCGGGTGGGCTTCCTGGTGGGCAACCGCGAGATCGTCCAGGCGCTCACCAAGCTGAAGAGCTACCTGGACTACGGCACGTTCCAGCCCATCCAGATCGCCGCCATCGTCGCCATGAACGAGGCACCCGACTACCCGAAGGTGATCAACGACATCTACCAGTCGCGTCGCGACGCCCTGTGCGACGGTCTGCGCCGCATCGGCTGGGAGGTGACGCCGCCCCGGGGGACCATGTTCGTCTGGGCCCCCATCCCCGAGCCGTACCGGGACATGGGATCGCTCGAGTTCGCCAAGTTCCTGGTCGAGGAGGCCGACGTGGCCACCTCCCCCGGTGTGGGATTCGGACCGGGGGGCGACGACCACGTCCGGTTCGCCCTGATCGAGAACGAGCAGCGCATCGGCCAGGGCGTCCGCAGCCTGCGCAAGGCGCTGACCCGCCTGCAGTAGGGCGGCGGAGCGGGGCTCAGGACCCGGCCGTCACCACCTCGGCGGCGCCGAAGGACGCCTGCATCCGTGCGGCGTGCGACGTGAACAGGGCCCGCCGTGGCAGACCCAGGCTGCGCAGCTCGTCGGCCATCGGGTGGTCGCCCAGGACGAGGGTGGCCCCGCCGGGCCGGCCGGTGACCCCGTGGGTGGCGACGGTCCACGGGGTCCGCCGCAGGAGCCCGTCGCGGAACGAGTAGCTCGGCGGGGCCTGGGACGGCAGGCGGATCGGCCCGCCGGACGCCATCGTCAGGGTGAGCACGTGGACGCCGTCGTCGACCAGTCGGACGGTGGTGCCGGTGCCGTGGCCACCGCCGGGCGCCGGTTCGTCGATGTCGATGGTGGTGACCCACTTGGGGTAGCCCCAGATGTCCCGTCCGGCCGCGCAGGTGAACTCCTGGTCGACCGGCAGGCGGTGGATGTAGACGCCGATGGTCGCCGGAACCGAACTCGCGGAGGCGCCGCGCGCCGCCCACGCCACGGTCGGCGTCGTGGCGGCGCACCACGAAGCTGACGGCCACCTCGTGGTAGGCGTCGAGATCGGTGTCGTCGTAGCGGCAGACGGCCAGTGCCACCAGCGCCCGGCCGGGCAGCGGCCCGGTCACCTCGAGGCCCGTCGGGTCCACGATGCGCTGGGCCGCCGACGCCGGGACCAGGTACTGGACGCCCCACTGGGCGGCGCGGCGGACCTCGACGGGCAGGGCGACGGTCCTGCCGAGTACCTCGTCGGAGGTGGGTTGCGGGGGGCGCGTCGGGTCATCAGTGCAGTACAGCACACACAGCGGTTACCGTTTGCCCGTGGCCTACTGGATCATGAAGGCGATCATCAGCCCCTTCCTCTACCTGCTGTGGCGGGTCCGCGTGGAGGGGCGGGAGCACATCCCCGCCGACGGGCCGGTGATCCTGGCCGCCAACCACCAGTCCTTCTGCGACTCGTTCTTCCTCCCGCTGGTCGTCCGTCGGCGGGTCACCTACGTGGCCAAGGCCGAGTACTTCGACAGCTGGAAGACGTCCTGGTTCTTCCGGGCCGCCGGCCAGATCCCGATGAACCGCAGCGGGGGCGACGCATCGCAGCGGGCGCTCGACACGGCCACCGCGGTCCTGCAGGGCGGCGGCGTCCTGGCCATCTACCCCGAGGGCACCCGGGCACCGGACACCCGCCTCCACAAGGGCAAGACCGGGGTCGCCCGCCTCAGCCTCGGGTGCGACGTGCCGGTGGTGCCCGTGGGCATCGTGGGGACCCGGTCGGGTCCAGCCGCCCGGGAGCCATGGTCATGCGGCCGTTCCACTCGGTGACGGTGCGGTTCGGGCCCCCGCTGGCCTACGGGACCGACGGTCGACGGGTCGTGACCGGGTCGCGGGCGCCGGGGGACACCCTCCCCGGGGCCGACGGGGCCGCGGCGCCGGGCCCCGAGGAGCTGCGGGCCCTGACCGACGCCCTCATGCCGCCATCGCCGGCCTGTCGGGCCAGGAGTACGTGGACGAGTACGCCAGCAGGACGAGGACGCCGGCCCCGGGACGGCGACCGCCGGGGCGGGGACCCCGGAGCCTGAGTTCGTAACCGGCTCGAAACCGTGCCGACACAATCCGCCTCTACCCTGAGCCGGTGCCCAACTACCTGATCCGCGTCCAGCTGCCCGACCGACCCGGCGCGCTCGGCGCCGTGGCCAGCCGCATCGGCTCGGTCGGCGGGGACGTGGTCTCCATCGACATCCTCCAGCGCGACAACGGCGTCGTCGTCGACGAGCTCGGGGTCGGCCTGGCCGGCGACCACCTGCTCGGGCTGCTCCGGGACGAGATCCTGGAGGTCGACGGCGTGACCATCGAGACCCTGCGGCCCGTCGAGGGCCCGCTGCCCGACCGTCACGCCGAGCTGCTCGACATCGCCACCGAGCTGTTCGTCCAGGTGTCGCCGGACGCCCTGCTCGACCGCCTGGCCGACCGGGTCCGACGCAGCCTGGCGGCCGACTTCGCCGCCGTCGTCGACGCCGACACCACCCGGGTCGCCGCGTCCGCACGGTGAGGCGCCGGCGGACGACGAGGTGCGGGCCATGGCCCTGTGGGCGGTCACCCCGCTGGCGCCCCCGGTGGGGGCGGACGAGTCGGGATCGCGGCGCCGACCGGAGTCCCGGCGTGGCCGCCGCCGAGCTGGTGCGGGCCGGGGTGGTCCTGGTGGTGGGACGGTCCGCTCCGGTGTTCCGCTCGCGGGAGCGCCAGTGGATCGCCATCATGGCCGAGCTGGCCGACCACGGCTGGCGCGAGCTGGCCTGAGCACCGCCCGGTGCCCGCGGCCTCGGATCAGGCGGGGCCGGCGATCCTGCCCCGGGACCGGTCGACCGCACGCAGCCACGACCGGTGGGACGCCGCGGCGAGCGCCTCGGTCGTCCCCGGGGGCGAAGGAGGCCTCCGCCGACCACAGGCCGGACAGGTCGTCGAGCGAGCCCCACACACCTTCGGCCAGACCGGCCATGGTGGCCGCCCCGAGCGCGGTGGTCTCCACCGACCGGGGGCGCAGCACCTCGAGGCGGGCCTGGTCGGCCAGGTGCTGGAGGAGCAGGTCCATCACCGCCGCCCCGCCGTCCACCCGGACCACCGACGGGGCCGTGCCGGTGGCGGCCATGGCGTCGAGCACGTCGCGGACCTGGAACCCCATGGCCTCGATCATGGCCCGGGCCAGGTGGGCCCGGCCGGTGCCCCGGCTGAGGCCGGTGATGGTGCCCCGGGCACCGGGGTCCCAGTGCGGGCTGCCGAGTCCGGTGAAGGCGGGCACGACGACGACGCCCTCCGAGGACGGCGACGGAGCGGGCCAGCGGTTCGAGCTCGGCGACGACTCGCGATGATGCCGAGCCCGTCGCGGAGCCACTGGACGCCGGCCCCGGCCACGAAGACCGAGCCCTCGACGGCGTAGGCGAGCGGGCACCGCCCGGCCCGGGGACCGCCGTCGGCGCCGATGGCGACGTCGCCGTCGGCGCCGAGGTCCCAGGCCACGGTGGTGAGCAGCCCGTCGACCGGGGGCGGGCAGGTGTCGCCGACGTTCATGAGGACGAAGCTGCCGGTGCCGAAGGTGGCCTTGGTCATGCCCCGGTCGAAGCAGGCCTGGCCGAACAGGGCGGCGTGCTGGTCGCCGACCATGGCGCTGACGGGCACGCCGGCCAGCGGGCGACGACCGCTGCCGAGCACCGTCGGCGCCACCGTGCCGAAGCGGCCGCAGCGACGGGCGCACCTCGGCCAGCGCGGCGGCGGGCACGCTGAACAGGTCGCACAGCTCGTCGGACCACCGGCGCACGACGATGTCGAAGAGCATGGTCCGCGAGGCGTTGGTGACGTCGGTGGCGAACACCCCGCCCGTCGGTCCCGCCGGTGAGGTTCCAGAGGACCCAGGAGTCGACGGTGGCCAGTGCCAGGTCGGGCCCGGCGGGCACGCCGCCCTCCTCCGAGCAGCCACTGCATCTTCGAGCCCGAGAAGTACGGGTCGAGGACCAGGCCGGTCCGCTCGCGGACGAGCGGGAGGTGGCCGGCGTCGGCGAGGGCCGCGCACCGGTCGGCGGTGCGGCGGTCCTGCCAGACGAGCGCCCGGTGGAGGGGGGCGCCCGGTGGACCGGTCCCAGGCGACCACCGTCTCGCGCTGGTTGGTGATGCCGATCGACCGGGCCACCCGACCGGCGTCGGCGAGCCGCCCGGCCACCTCGTCGAACGTGTCGCGCACGAGCCGCCAGATCTCGTCGGCGTCGTGCTCCACCCGGCCCGGGCCGGGGGAAGTGCTGGGTCAGCTCCCGGTAGGCGAGGTCGACCACCCGGCCACGCTCGTCGACGACCAGGGCGCGGACACCGGTCGTGCCGGCGTCGACGGCGATGGTGACGGGGGTGCGGGGAGGCCACACGGGGACTGTAGTGAGCGCCGGGGGTTGGGCGGGCCGGGCGGAGCGTGCGCCGGCCCGGGGCCGCTCGCGGCCAGCAATGATTTGCAAACCTTCGCGAACGCCCTCCGAGCAGGCAGTTCGCGGGTCCGGACGGTGCCGGATCGGCCGGCGTTCGTTGACAGGGGCGTAACTACACTGCTGTAATAGACCCACTATCTCGTACCTCGGGGGAGGGTAAACCACAACATCTTGTGTCTCCGTCGAATTTCGGCCCGTCCGGTCCGGATACGATGGGACAGGCCCGGGCGGTCGGGCAGGACGGAGCCGGCGGGACGACCCGGTGGCTGCGGACCTGGCGACGGGGCAGGACGTACGGCCCGGCAGCCTCCCGTACCGACACAACGTGGACGACCTCACCCCGGGGCACGGGAGGCAGCACCGAGACAGCACCGCAGCTCCTCGTACGACACCGCAGCACGGCAGCCCGCAGCCCCACCGACGACGACAGAAAGAGGTCCACCCCATGGCCATCGCACCGCAGCGAGCCGGCATCGGCATCCGCCGCCACTTCACCACCGCCGGCACCCACCCCTACGACGAGGTCGTGTGGGAACGGCGCGACGCCCGGATCACCAACTACCGCGACGGCTCGGTGGCCTTCGAGCAGCTCGACGTCGAGGTGCCCGAGAGCGTGGAGCCTCAACGCCACCAACATCCTGGCCCAGAAGTACTTCCGGGGGACCCCCGGCACCCCCGAGCGCGAGTGGTCGCTGCGCCAGGTGGCCGACCGGGTGGTCGACACCGTCACCGGACTGGGGCGTCAAGGACGGCTACTTCGTCGACGACGAGGAGGCCGAGGCCTTCCGGGCCGAGCTCAAGCACCTCATCGTCCACCAGATGGCCGCCTTCAACTCGCCGGTGTGGTTCAACATCGGCGTGGCCGGCGTGCCCCAGCAGGGCTCGGCCTGCTTCATCCTGTCGGTCGACGACACGATGGACTCGATCCTCAACTGGTACACCGAGGAGGGCGTGATCTTCAAGGGCGGCTCGGGCGCCGGGGTCAACCTGTCCCGGATCCGCTCGTCCCACGAGTTCCTGAAGGGCGGGGGCACGGCCTCGGGCCCGGTGAGCTTCATGCGCGGCGCCGACGCCTCGGCCGGCACGATCAAGTCGGGCGGCAAGACCCGCCGCGCCGCCAAGATGGTCATCCTCGACGCCGACCACCCGGACATCGAGGACTTCATCTGGTGCAAGGCCATCGAGGAGCGCAAGGCCCGGGTGCTGCGCGACGCCGGGTTCGACATGGACCTCGACGGCAAGGACTCGATCAGCCTGCAGTACCAGAACGCCAACAACTCGGTCCGGGTGACCGACGAGTTCATGCAGGCGGTCGTCGCCGGCGGCGACTGGGACCTCACCTCGCGCGCCGACGGATCCACCATCCGCACCGTGCCCGCCCGCGACCTGTTCCGGCAGTTCGCCCAGGCCGCCTGGGAGTGCGCCGACCCCGGCATGCAGTTCGACACCACCATCAACAACGTGGCACACGGCCTCCAACACCGGCCGGATCAACGGGTCCAACCCGTGCTCGGAGTACATGCACCTCGACAACTCGGCGTGCAACCTGGCCAGCCTCAACCTGATGACGTTCCTGCGCGACGACGCGTCGTTCGACGTCGAGGGCTTCCGGTCCGCGGTCGAGGTCATCTTCACCGCCCAGGAGATCATCGTCGGGCAACGCCGACTACCCGACCGAGAAGATCGCCGAGAACTCGCGCCGGTTCCGGGAGCTCGGCATCGGCTACGCCAACATCGGCGCCCTGCTGATGGCCCAGGGCCTGCCCTACGACTCGGACGAGGGCCGGGCGTGGGCCGCCGCGATCACCGCGCTGATGACCGGGCACGCCTACGCCACCTCGGCCCGCACGGCGGCCCGCATGGGTCCCTTCGCCGGCTACCACGAGAACGTCGAGCCGATGACGAGCGTGCTGCGGATGCACCGGGACGCGGTCGCCGGGATCGACGAGGAGCAGGTCCCGACCGAGCTGCTGTCCGCCGCCCAGGAGGCATGGGACATGGCCGTCGAGCTGGGCGAGCAGTACGGCGTGCGCAACTCGCAGGCCAGCGTGCTCGCCCCTACCGGCACCATCGGCCTGCTGATGGACTGCGACACCACCGGCGTCGAGCCCGACCTCGGGCTGGTCAAGACCAAGAAGCTGGTCGGCGGCGGCACGATGTCGATCGTCAACCAGACGGTGCCCGCGTGCCCTGACCCGGCTGGGCTACTCGCCCGACCAGGTCGACGAGATCGTCGCCTACATCGACGAGCACAAGTCGATCGTGGGGGCGCCGTACCTGTCGCCCGAGCACCTGGCCGTGTTCGCCTGCTCGATGGGGGACAACACCATCCACTACCTCGGCCACGTGCGGATGATGGGGGCGGTCCAGCCGTTCATCTCCGGTGCGATCTCGAAGACGGTGAACCTGCCCGAGGACGTCACGGTGGAGGACGTCGAGCAGCTGCACATCGACGCCTGGCGGCTCGGGATCAAGGCGGTCGCCATCTACCGCGACAACTGCAAGGTGGCCCAGCCGCTGTCGACCACGAAGAAGGACGGTGCCACCGAGGACCTGTGGCCGGCGAGCCGGCGGTCGCCGGCTCCGAGGCCGAGGCCCACGCCCGGGAGCTGAGCGCCAAGATCGCCGAGCTCGAGGCCGCCCTCGTCCACGAGCAGGGACGGTACCCAGGAGACGCTCCTGGTCGGCGCGGTGCGCGAGCGGCTGCCCCGCCGGCGCAAGTCGTCGACGTTCTCCTTCCGGGTGGCCGACTGCGAGGGCTACGTGACCGTGGGCGAGTACGAGGACGGTCGACCGGGCGAGGTGTTCATGAAGGTGTCGAAGCAGGGGTCCACCCTGGCCGGCATCATGGACGCCTTCTCGATCTCGGTCAGCCTCGGCCTCCAGCACGGCGTGCCGCTGTCGACCTACGTCCGCAAGTACGCCAACATGCGGTTCGAGCCGGCCGGCATCACCGACGACCCGGATCTCCGCATCGCCACCAGCCTGGTCGACTACATCTTCCGGCGGCTGGCGGTGGACTACCTGCCGCTCGAGGAGCGGGCCGAGCTCGGCATCCTCTCGACGGCGGAGCGGATGCAGCCGACGCTGCCCGGGGTGGAGGAGACGGCGACGCCCTCGTCGGGCATCGTCGAGGTCGATCGATCCGGTGACCGCCATCGTGATCGACGCCAGCGCACCGGCCGTCCCCACGCCCACGGCGGCACCGACCCCGTCGGGCGGGCCGTTGGCCCGGGCCGAGCAGCGGGACGCCCCGTACTGCTACCAGTGCGGCAACGCCATGCAGCGGGCCGGGTCCTGCTACGTGTGCCCGAGCTGCGGGACGACCAGCGGCTGTTCGTAGTGTGAAGTTGCGCACGTTCTTCAGTGGAAGTTGCATCTGAGCTTCAGCGCACTTGCATCGGTTCTTCAGCGGAGTTGCATCCAACTTCAGTAGGGGCGCAAAGAGGGCGAGGCCGACAGGCCTCGCCCTCTTTTGTTGTGGTCAGTGCACCAGTCCCTGATGGGTGGCCTCGATGGGCCACGGATCCGGCCCTTCGGGAATGAGCGGGGTCCGTTGCTTGCGACAGCAAGCGCCTGGCGTTCGAAAGGACCTTTTAGCGCCCCACCTACCCGGCAGCGAGGTTCAGCAGCGTCGACTTCCCGGACCCGTTCGGTCCGACGAGTCCCACCACGTGGCCTTGGGGGATGCTCAACGTACAGTCGCTGAGGGCCCACTTGCGGCGGTATCTCTTGCCGAGATCTGTCGCTTCCAGGACGGAGGTCATGGTGCGTCCACTGAGGACGAATCCCTGAACGACTCGATGAACAGGGCTTCGATGCTCTCGGCATCGAGACCCGCATCCCTGGCCCGTGCGATCCAGCGCTCCAGATCCCGTCGGAGCGGTCGCAGTGTCCCAGGGGGCCCGTCGCTCGCGGCCGCCGCGACGAATGTCCCGACCCCGGTACGGGCGACCACCAGTCCCTGGTGCTCGAGCTCGCGGTAAGCCTTGGACACCGTGTTGGGGTTGATGGCGATCTTCCCGACCACCTCCTTGACGGTTGGGAGCTGGTCGCCGTCGTGCAGGAGTCCGAGCTTGACCGCACGCCTGACCTGCTGGACCAACTGCAGGTAGGGCGTCACTCCCGACGTCTGATCCAGATAGAACTCGATCGTCCGACCTCTATTCCACTAGGTAACTAGTGGAACCGTACACTACGCTCCCGGCAAGTCAAGGCACGTCGTGTCGGGTCGCGTCGCGGTGCCCCCGGTCGTCGGGACAGCGCCCGGGCGCGGCACCAGTGGGATGCCCCCGATCTTCGCGACCGGACGGAGGCTTCGGCGTCGGCATCTCTCGCACTTGTCTCGACGGCAACCGCACCGACGACCGGGGGAGCGGCGATCGACCGGTCGGCGGTCCGCGCCAGTGCCGTCCTCGGGGTCTGAGGGTCCTCCACCCGGTCAGCCGTTGCGGAGGCCGGTGACGGCGAATCGCTCCACTGCTTGGAGGTGACCCCCGGTCTGCACGACGATCGCGAGCACCGGTTCGGTGGCGCCGCCGTAGGACACCACGGATGACCACGGGGCGTTGATCCCACCGGCCGGCACGCCGGCCGAGGTTCCCAGGGGTGCCGACGACGCGGACTGATGCACGGTCACCACGAGCTGCTCGTCGGCGCCGGTGACCGTGCCGCCCACGGTCATCGGCGAGGTGACGCTGGAGCCGTAGGCGGGCGTCCTCAGGGTCAGCGTGGTGTCATCGGTTCCGACCACCTCCCACGGAGCGCTGGGACCGGATCCCCAGCGCACCATGTGGATCACCGCAGCCGTCGAGGGGGACACGCCAGCGGTTGCGAATCCGATCGCCACGTGCGCACCGCCGGAATCGATGGTCGTGTGGATGACGGTGTCGATCTCCGTGAAGCCGAGATACCCGTCGACGAACGACTGCGCCGTGAGCCCGGCGTCAAGATGCCACGGCTGATGACCACCCGAGCTGTAGCTCTGCTCCCACGCCTGCACCTCCTCGGAGGTGTCGAAGGGCCACAGTGGCAGGTACGGGCCGAGGCCGACCGTCGCCTGGCCTGTGGTACTCGTGGCTGGAGGTGGAATTGACGTGACCGTCGTCGCGGGCGCGGCCGTCGTCCCTGTGGTCGAGGAGCTGGTGGTCTGCGTGGTCGGGGAACGGGTCGTCCGCGTGGTCGAGGAAGTGGAGGACGTGCTGGCGCACCCGCTCATGACCGCTCCGACCACCAGGCAGCCCGAGAGCACGAGGGCCGCACCGCCAAGAAACCCCGGGTTCCGACGCATCATTGCCCTCCATCCGCCCGTCTCCCGTCAGCTTTGGCACAAGCGAGGTCCCGCCAGAAGGGCCCAACGTCCCAAGTCGTCACGACCGCATCGCCGAGACTTCTCGCCCGATCAGGCACCCCTGAAGACCGGACCGGTGCGGCGGGCATTCCCGGGCAGCCGACGAACAGCGATGGACAGCGGTCCAGGGGTGCATCGTCAGCACGCGTTGGTCTGAATCGCCCAGCCCTGTCCTGAGGTGTAGTGCGCCGTGAACAGGAGCCCGCCGATGTCTCCGTCCCACGGATTCCCTCCTGGCGACAGCGCCGCCACCTGGTGCCAGGTGATCGGCGGCAATTGGGTGGTTCGGAAGCCGCCACAGCTCATGCACCCCGAATTCTGCCCGTCGATCACGTGCAACCGGATGGCGAGATCGGCAGCCGTCTGCGAGCTGGGATCGACGGGGCTGACCGGTGCCGCACGGGACGCCGCAGCTCGGGCGGCAGTCAGGTCGGCCGCGAAGGAGTGTGCCGCCGGACCCCCGTTTCCAAGGCAGCTGAGCAGATAGCCGGAGGGGTCCATCGAGCCGGGCGTCGATGCCTTCCGTGGGATGCTGCCGACATCGGCGACCAAGAACCCGCGGAAGGCGTAGTAGCGGGAGACGAGATCGCTCTGGACCGTCAGCACCGGGAGGAGCACCTCCGGTGGAAGCCCGGCGGGGATCTGGTCGGCTGCCTGCGACGGGTCTGCCGCCTTGATGGTGTCGATGGTCGACTGAGTGATCGTGATCTCACTCGCACCGATGGAGCCGTTTGCTGCCGCTGCGGCATCCTTCAGCCGTCGGTCCGACTCCTCGGCTGCGGCGAAATAGCCGAGGAGGTCGTCGGCGGCGCTGGGCGTAGCGGAGGTCGTCGGTGGCTCCGACGACGGGGCCGGGGCCGACGGACCGGGCCGGGAGCCGGCCGTCGTGGACGGACCGGAGGAACCGGTGCCGCAACCGCTCGCCAGGCATGCGACGAACAGGCCAATCGAGAGCACGGATGCGATGGGCCCCCGGAGTCGACGCTTCCGCCTCATGCGACCCACCTCTCTCGCGTTGCCTCCCCTCATTGTGCGGGCCGACGTCAGCTGCCGGAAGAGCCCAAGGTCTACTGTCCCCGACGGCCGCCACCCGTGCGAATCCGCACATCCACGGTCGAGCTGACCTTCCCCGGAAGCTGTCCGGCACGTCTTCGCGGGTCGACACACCCGGGCCTGAATCGCCCCGGGTCCGACGACTGCTGTGGCCCGTCCCGGGTCGGGTCGATCCGGGGCCTCTGCCCCGGCACCCGGATGGAGATGCGCCAGACTGGGAAGATGGAGAGGGAGCCGCCCTTGGCCGGTCGACTGGAGGCGATCTTGGTCCGTGGGGTCGTGCCGGTCTGGGTCGAGTTGGTTGCCTACGACCCGGGCTGGCCAGCCTCGTTCCGACGCTACGCCCGACGCCTGCGGGCGACCCTCGGGGACCGTATCCGCCTCATGGAGCACATCGGGTCGACGGCGGTCCCCGGACTCACGGCCAAGCCTGTGATCGACATCGTCGTCGGTATCGACGATCCCGACGACGAAGGCACGTACATCCCCGACCTCGTGGCGATCGGCTACGACCTCAGGGTCCGTGAACCCGGTCACCGCTGCCTCCGCGGAGGTGGCCTCGATCCACCGGTGAACCTGCACTGTTACCGACCCGACTCCGTCGAGGTCGAGCGTTACCTCCTGTTCCGCGACCGATTGAGATCAAGCGCATCGGATCGTGAACTGTACGCCTCCGTCAAACGCGGTCTGGCGGGCAGGATCTGGCCCGATATGAACTACTACGCCGAGGCGAAGTCGGACGTGGTGCAGGCGATCCTCCAGCGGGCGGAGCGGACTCCCTGATCGCCCGGAAGGTTCATGGTCCCTCCGGCACGTCAGGGTCTGGCGCCGAAGCTGCTGCACGGAGACGAGCCACTGGTCCGGCTTGCGACCCCAGCCGGTGATCATCGGTGCGAGGATCGAGCACGCGGGTGACCCGACCCGGAAGCAGGCCTCCGCCTTCACGTCCCGAAGGTCCGACTCATCCGGCGATCGGGGTGGCGTCCGACCGTACGCGAGGTCCGCGCCGCGCTCGACCAACAGGGCTCGCATCTGGGCGCGCAGGCGGTTCGCCAGCACGTCGGCCGGGCCGCGCTCGTCCGGGCAGGCGAAAAGTTGCAGCGCGGGGTCTGCGTCTTCGATGACCGACCACCCGCCCGGCCACAGCGCGTCGATCATGACCTGCAGAGCGGCCGTGCGGTCCTCGAGGTGTACCAGCACCAGCCGCGCGTGGAGCAGGTCGAACAGCTCGGGTGGAGGAGGGTCGCTGACCACGTTGTGGAGGCGGACCTCTGGGGCGGCATCTGCGGCATCCTCGATCCACGGCACGTCGATGTCCGTGGCCAGGACGCGCCCGTTCGTCCCCCACGCGCGCAGCCGAGCCGAGCGGCACCGAAGGTCCTCCTGCCCCCACTTTCCAACACCGCCGCCCTTCGCCCAGTCCGAGGTCGTCTAGGTGACGGAACGTCCACGGATCGAACAGCTCGGCGAGCGCCGCGAACCGTTCGCCCGCCTACGCGCGCCCGTTGTCGAGCAGGTAGTGCTTCACGGCGCCATCGTGGCATCGTCACCGAGTGCCAGCTGTGGGCGCGTCAGGCCGAAGGGTCGACCGCCAGCCGTCTGTCGATCTCGGCTCCCATCACCTGGCAATCCGTGACCGGGTGGTCGAATCGGCAGAACAGCGCTCCGGCAAGGTAGGTCCGTGCCCGCTGGAGGGCGGCGATCTCCTGGTCGAGTGACTCCAGTCTGCGTCGGGCGATGCCTTTCCATTCGTCGACGTCAGACGCATGCAGGATCGCGGCGATGTCAGGCAAGGAGAGCCCCGCATCTTGGAGCATGCCCACGAAGATCAGCCGCCGCAGGGTCGCGACCCGGTACCGGCGCTGCCCGGACCTCCTCGTGTCGGCCACCACCAGGCCGATGCGCTCGTAGTACCTGACCGTCGACGTGGCGACGTGCGCCTTCTCGGCGACCTGCCCGATCGTCAGCAACGGCTGCGACATGCACCCACTTGACTTGAAGCCGGGTTCAACTGTCAAGGTGAGGGCATGGCCGAACTGCCCTCGTCGCCCAATCATCACGCCGACCTTCCTGCATGTGCCGGTGTCAGAGGTCTCCTGGCTGCGCTCAGCATGTCCATCGGGCGGAAAGGCGACGCTCGACTGGCCGTGCGCCTGAGCGGCCTGCGCGCCCGAGATCCGGTCGTCGACGTCGGGTGTGGCCCGGGAGTCGCCGCGCTACGCAGGACGACAGGGCGCGACGGTCACCGGAATCGATCCGGCGCCCGTCATGCTCCGGGTGGCGAGGCTACTGACCCGAAGACCGACGGATGTGCGGTATGTCGCAGGTGTCGCCGAGGCGATCCCGTTGCAGGACGGTTCCGCTTCGATCGTCTGGTCGATCGCCACCGTGCACCACTGGAAGGACATCGATTCCGGGCTGCGGGAAGTGCGCCGTGTGCTCCGACCGGGCGGTGTGCTGGTCGTGATCGAACGCCGGACGAGTCCCGGGGCCCGGGGTCATGCCAGTCACGGCTGGACCGGGGACCAGGCCGTCGCCTTCATGGATCGATGTCGTGAGCTTGGCTTCGCCGACGTCCGCGTGGAAGAGGCATCCGCTGGCCGCCGATCGACGGTCGGTGTCGTGGGGAGTGCGCGCTGACGCCCTCCGACGATCTGCAGGCGTGGTCCGTCACACCCGTCCCAACCGCCGGTCGGCCGCGGGTGCCGCCGCGCGCCGGGGAGGACGAGGCATCGGGATCACGACCTTCCGATCCCGAGGGAACCGCCCACGGATCAGCCTGCGCGTGCCAGCACCGTCTCGCTGTCCTCCGCGCTCATGGGAGGCCCTACCGGCCTCAGGTCATGGGACGTCGCAAGGCGCGCCAGTTCGTCCGCCGGCGGAAAGGCCGGGTGGCTCGGCACGACGAGCTCCGTCGCCGGAGTGCCGAGCTCGCGAACGAGGTCACGGAAGCTGGTGTTGTCGTGCACGAGCAGGATCCGCGCCTCGCACCCACTGACGACTCGGAACGTGTGAGGAACACCACGGGGCATGGAGACCCAGTGGCCCGCGCCGACGAGGAGCTCGTCGCCGCCACAGCGCACCGCCATCCGGCCCTCGAGGACGTACCACGTGTCGTCGAGGTCGTCGTGGATGTGCATCGGAGGCGCCGAGCCGACCGGCAGGGTCATCTCGAGTACGACGGTGCCCATACGGGGCGCGCAGCGGTGCTCGACCACCAAGGTGTCGAGGAACCACCACGCCTGCGCCTGTTCGCTCCCGGGGGAGTCGACTACTGCTGTCGTCACGTCGGCGACCTCCTCGTCGTAGCCCGCCCCTCACCGGGTAGTCAGGTACCCTTACCAGTAGATCGTATGGTAACCTTACTACTATGTCAAGCGATTCCCTCGCCGGAGACCGTTCCGGTGGCGAGGTCAGCCCGTACATCGGTGCCCTGCTGGGTGTCGTCTGGCAGTGGGTCCGCGAGCAGATGTACGCGGGCGTCGTCGCCGCGGGATTCGACGATCTGAACGCCGCACACGTCGGACTCTGGCGCTATCCAGGCCTCGACGGGATGCGTCCGAGCCAGCTCGCGGACCAGCGGGGGATCACGAAGCAGTCGGTCAACGACCTGCTCGGGCACCTGGAGCGCCGTGGGTACCTGGTCCGCGAGCCCGATCCGGCCGACGGGAGGGCCCGCGTGATCCGTCTCACCTCCGCGGGACGGCGGCTCCAGCAGACGATCTACGCCGAGGCGGGCGCCGCCCAGTCGGGGATAGCGGAGATCCTCGGGCCGCGGCGCTTCGCCCAGCTGCGGAGCTCCCTGCAGCTGCTGGTGCAGCAGCTCCCGGCTCCGCCGGCCGTCGCCTGACACTGCCGGCTCGGGGCCGAGCCACGGGCGGGACACCGCCCACCGCCCTGGCCATGCGCAGACGGCGCACGGCGGAAGTCTCCGGTGCTCGGCGGGTCGGCACGGGCGTCGGCCGCCGCCCCTGTCGGCGGTCCCGGGGGCGACCGGCCCGCTCCGACCGCCAGGCTACGTTGGCACCGTGATCTCCCCCCACGTCCGCCGACTCCGGGACAAGGTGGGCCACGATCTGCTCCTGCTCCCGTCGACGGCGGTCCTGCCCACGGACGGTGCCGGGAGGATCCTGCTCGTCCGCCTGATCGACACCGGGAACTGGGCCACCATCGGCGGAGCGGTCGAACCGGGCGAGGCTCCGCGGGACGGCGCCGTGCGCGAAGCCGCGGAGGAGGCGGGCGTCACCGTCGAGCTGGACGGCATCCTCGGCGTCTTCGGAGGTCCCGAGTACGAGGTGACGTACCCGAACGGTGACCGGACGGCCTACGTCGTCACGGCCTTCGGTGCCACGGTGGTTCGGGGAGAGCCTCGGCCGGACGACGACGAGACGTCCGAGGTGGGCTGGTTCCGGCCCGATGGACTGCCCGTGGAGCAGATGGGCGGTCTCACGAGGGCGCTGCTCCGGGACCTCGGTCTGGGTGGACGCTGACCACCTGACCCGGTCGACGACACGGACGCAGCCATCGAGCCGGATCCCGGAACGCCGGAGCCCGCGGACCTGACGCCGGCGCCTCACCTCCACGAGCACGGCGGCGGTCCATCTCCTACGATGCGTCCTGAGCCGGCTCGGCCGGTCGAGCGCAGTGTTGGGGGACAGATGCGTATCCGGGGGATCCAGGTGTTGGTGGTGGCCGCCGTCTGCAGCGGGTCACTGTTGGTGTCGTGCTCGTCGGGGAGCACCTCGGCGTCGCCGCCGACCGGCAACAGCGTGCCGCTGGTCAAGGGGGGGTCGCCGGGCAAGGCCGGGTACCTCGTCTACTGGGACCAGAACGAGGAGGAGGACGTCCTGTCCATGCCGTCGGGCACCCAGGGCCAGCTGCTGCCGGCGTGGGACCCGAACGGCCAGATGTGCGTGCTCCCCGACGGTCGGTTCGTCGTCGGGTACGACCCCACGCTGCCGGCGCAGGACGACGTGGGCAGCGCCAAGCCCTACAAGCAGCCGGCCGACGGCGAGGAACTCGACGAGCCGAACGGCTCCTTCAGCGGCCAGGACCTCTACGTGCCCGGCCCGTACAAGATGCCGGGCCAGACGATCGGGAGCGACTCGCCGCCGACCGCGAACGGCGTCTTCAACAACAACCAGACCTATACGGGCTGCGTGGTCGACCGGTCCGGCAACGTGCTGGCCAACGACATCGCCACCGCCCAGGGGCAGTACCCGCCCCCGAGCAGCGGTCGCCTGGTGGAGTGGTTCGCCCCCAGCTACACGAGCTACTGCATCGTCTACGGTCCCACCGCCGGCGGCTACGGGCCGCACCACACGGACGGGACCGGCGGTCTCGCCCAGCCGGGGATGATGGCCCTGGCCGACAACGGTGACGTGCTCGTCCCCAACGTCGGGACCTCCAGCGTGCTCCGGTTCGCCCAGTCGTCGCTGCCGACCAGCGCCTCCCAGTGCCCCGGTGGGATCTATCCGCGGAGCAAGGTGCAGGTCACGGCGTTCGTGAAGAACCTCTCCTTCGCGTCCGGTGTGGCCAGGGATCCGACGTGTGACTGCTTCGCGGTGAGCACCTACATCGGGAACCCGTCCATCCAGTGGTTCACCGCCGACGGCCAGCCGGAACCGGGCCGCGCCCCCGTGCCCGGCACCACCATCGCCGAACTCGGGACGTCCCCCGACCAGTACAACCCGTTCGGCATGGCCTTCGCCCCCGACGGCACGCTGTACTTCGTCGACATCCACATCACCTGTACCGGAGGTCTGTCCAACTGCGGTCCGGCGAACTACGGGGGCCGGGTGATGCGGGTCACCTTCACCGATGGGCAGCCGTCGACGCCGGTCGCCGTGGCCACCGGATTCGACTTCCCGACGAGCGTGACGGTCTGCGTGCCGTCGGAGCACACGTGCCCGTACCCCACCGGCAAGCTGGTGGCACCCCTGTCCGGGCCTTCCGAGAACTCGTCACCCGATGCCGGACCGACGTCGGACGCTCCGGCCGTGGCCGGTTTCGGCTAGGCGTCGCAGGGACCGGCTCGCCGGAAGAGAGGACCGACATGACGGGAGATGAACGGCCGCGGTGGGCGCGTGCCTGGCGCCGCCCCGCCGCAGTGGCCGCCGCCGCCCTGGTCCTGACCGCCTGCGGTGGCGTCGGTGTCGCCCAGGGCACCGGACCCACCGCCCGGCCGGGTCCGTGGGACTGGCCGACCTACGGCCACGACGCCCAGCACACCTTCCACGGTCGGACGACGCTCAGCCCGGCGACCGTCCGCCGGCTCAAGGTGGCGTGGTTCTATCCCACCGGCGACGCGGTGACCGCCACCCCGACGGTCGTCGACGGCACGGTCTACGCCGGGTCCTGGGACGACCACTTCTACGCCCTCGATCTGGAGACGGGAGCGCTCAAGTGGAAGGTCCGTCTCAGTGCCCAGGACGCCGTGACCCCGTACCCGGGGCAGTCGCCGCGCGACGACTCGTCGGACGGCGGGCTCGTGACGTCCTCGGCGTGGTACGAACCGGGGGACGGGGCCCGTCCGCCGCTGGTGATCTTCGGCGCGGGCTACACCCTGTACGCGCTGGACGCGAAGTCCGGGGCCGTGTTCTGGCGCCACGACTACACGGGCGACCCCGAGCGACCACCCGATCCCGGCAAGGACGGCACACGGATCTTCTCCTCACCGGTCGTCGTCGGGAACGACGTGCTCTTCGCCACCGACGCCGACGGCGAGAAGGGGTATCGGGGCTACATCGCGGCGGCCAACCTCGAGACGGGGGACCCGGTGTGGGAGTTCCAGGACGACGACGGGCCGTCGGGCACGCCGGAGGACAACGGGTGCGGCAACGTCTGGTCGTCGGGAACGGTCCTCCCCGCACTGGGACTCGTCGTCTTCGGCACCGCCGACTGCGACTTCGTCAACACCCAGGCACTGACCGAGTCGGTCCTGGCCCTGCACATCTCCAACGGCAAGCTGGCGTGGATCTACCGACCCGACCTCCCGTCCCTGGCGTGTGACTGGGACTTCGGCGCCACCGCCAACGCCGGCGTCACGGCACGGGGGGTGACCACGTTCCTGGGCGAGGCCAACAAGAACGGCTCGTACTACTCGCTGGACCCGGCGACCGGTGCACTGCGGTGGACGACGAACGTGGTGTTCGGTGGGTTCGCCGGGGGGTTCATCGCCTCCACCGCCTACGACGGCACGCGCGTGTACGGATCGACGGCGCTTGGCGACTACGGGAACTTCGAGAAGGACACCCAGATCCTGTGCGATCCCGGCAATCCGAAGGACACGTCGCTGGAGCAGCCGACGGTCCACGCCTTCGATGCCGCCACCGGGTCGATCGCCTGGCAGGTCCAGCATCCACCGTCGTTCGCTCCCACCACGGTGGCCGGTGGCATGACCTTCATCGGCCCGGCCCTCCTCGGCAACGTGCTCCAGGTGCGCCGCGCGGCGTCCGGCTCACTGATCGCCACGGTCCCCGTGCCCGGCCCGGTCTGGTCAGGTGTGGCCACCGTCGGCGACGCGTTGGTGACCGGGATCGGCTCGTCGTACACGGCGCATCCGGCGGGCATCGCGGTGGTCACGCCCGGAGGGAAGCGGCCCGTGGTGCCGTGACCGGGGGGCGCGCCGGGGGTCGGTGGACACCGGTGGCCACCGGGGTGACGGCGTAGGGCCCGGACTCCCCGCGGCACCGGGGTCGTGACGGTGCACCTCGGGGTGCACCGACGACGCCGTGCCCGACCGGGGTCGGCTGACGGGCACCTACCGGCGCGGAGGTCCGGCCGTCCGACGATCTCCGGTATCGGCGGAGTGCCCACCCGGACCACCCGCCCCGGGTCCCCGGCAGGCGTCAGCTCGGCCCGGACGGTGCCGGTGGGGCCGGTCGAGCACGGAACCCCACCTCCCCGGCTGGGAGGATGGGCGCCGGGTCGTTCACGGGCTGGAGGACGGAGTGATGGACGTGTCGGAGGAGCCGGACCCTGTGTACGACGGCAGCTCCGCCCGACGGCCGGGTTTCGTCCGGCGCACGCTGTCGTCCCTCCGCTGGCGGAACTTCCGCCTGTTCTTCATCGGCCAGACGATCTCCCAGACCGGCAATTGGCTGACCAATGTCGCCCTGACCCTCCTCATCCTGCACCGCACCGGGAGCGGACTGGCCCTGGGGCTGCTGGTGGCGTGCCAGTACGGGCCGATCCTGCTGCTGTCCGCCTGGGCGGGCGTGCTCGTAGACCGCACCAGCAAGCGCAACCTGCTCTTCGCCACCCAGTCGCTCGAGATGTGCGAATCGATCGCGCTCGCTGCACTGTCGTTCATGCACGACGCGCCGCTGGCCGCGTTCTACGGCATCGCCCTGATCGGAGGGGCCCTGCTGGCGGTGGACAACCCGGCACGCCGGACGTTCGTCAACGAGATGGTGCCGACCGACGACATCCCCAACGCCGTGACGCTCTACAGCGCCATGAACAGCATGGCCCGCATCGCGGGTCCGGCACTCGCCGGACTGCTCATCGTCCTGGTCGGCTACGGATGGTGCTTCACGGTCGACGCGGCGTCCTACGTCGCGGTCCTCACCGCGCTGGCGATGATGCGCGTGGCCGAGCTGCGCCGACTGCCGGTGACCCTCCGGGCGGCCGGACAGGTACGCGCGGGTCTCCGGTACGTCGCGGGCGTGCCGGACCTGTGGATCACCTTCGTCATGCTGCTGGCCATTGGGACGCTGAGCTACAACTTCACCGTCGTGTTCCCCCTCTTCGTCGTGAAGGGACTCCACGGCGGCAACGGCACCTACACGCTCGTGTACTCGGCCTTCAGCGCCGGCGGCCTCGTCGGGGCCCTGCTGGTGGCCAGGCGGACCACCGTCGGCGTCCGCACCGTCGCGGTCGGCGCCGGCGCCCTCGGCGTGGCCATGCTCGTCCTCTCGGCCGTCCCCGATGTCGCCCTCGCCTTCGTGGCGGCCGCCCTGGTCGGCGCGGCCAGCGTCGCCTACATGACGGCGACGACCGCCATCGCCCAGTTGCGTACCGAGCCGCACATGATCGGTCGCGTACTAGCGCTGCAGACCGTGCTTCTCGTGGGTACCGCGCCGATCGGCGGCCCGGTACTCGGGGCCATCGCCGACGCGATCGGAGTCCGCGCCCCGCTCCTCATCGGAGGGGCTGCCGCCGTGGGTGCTGCCGCGTTCGGCCTGCTCGCCGCGCGACGTGGGGACGACCACCGGGGCGAGGGCTGATCCCGATCCGACCGGCGGCCACGGTCTCCAGGGTGTGGATCACCGTCACGACGGCGGCGGGTGGCCATACTGCACCGATGAGCCCACGGGGGAGCCGACCCATCCGCTGGTCACGGGCACGCGGGCACGCCCCGGGCGGCAACGGGCTCGCGGCGCGGAGCCGTGTGCGCCGCGAGGCGTCGAGCGATGGGCCCGGGCATCCAGCGGGGCCCGGGTGAGGGCGCGGTGGGCCCGGCTCGGCGACCTGGTCCGTGAGCCGGTGAGGTCCCTCCGCCGGGTGTTCGCCAATCCGGACCTGAGGAGGCTGAACCTCGCGTTCGCGGGCTCGAACATCGGCGACTGGGCCTTTGCGGTCGCCCTGTCCCTCTATGCGTTCGAACGTGGTGGCCCGACCGCCCTCGGTGTCGTCGGGGTGGTCCGCTACCTGTCCATGTCGCTGCTCGGGCCGGTCATGAGCACGTTCGCCGACCGCTACCGTCGCGCGCGGGTCATGGTGACCGCGGACCTCGTCCGGATGGTCCTCGTCGCGGCAGCCGCCGTCCTGGTCGCCCTCGGTGCACCGTCGCTGTCCGTCTATGCACTGGCCATCCTCACCGCGGTGGTGGGCACGGCCTTCCGTCCGGCACAGGCGGCCCTGTTGCCGTCGTTGGCGGCCGACCCGGCCGAACTGTCCGCCGCCAACGCCGTGTCGAGCACCATCGAGAGCCTCGGGTTCTTCGTCGGGCCCGCGCTCGCCGCCCTGCTGCTGGCGGTGTCCGACATCCCGACCGTGTTCGCCGTGGACGCGGTCACCTTCGCCTGGTCGGCCGTCTTCGTCTTCCGGTTGCCGTCGGACGTCCCGGAGGACCGGACCGCAGACGAGCGGTCCCACCTCGTCGCCGACCTCGGCGCGGGCTTCCGTGCGATCGCAGCCGACCGTGACCTGCGGACCCTGGTCGGGATGTTCTTCTGCCAGACCGTGCTCGCGGGTGCGAGCCTCGTCTTCACGGTGGCGGTGGCCCTGCAGCTCCTCGGACTGGGTCGTCCCGCGGTCGGACTCCTGGACGCCATGACCGGGATCGGTGGGATCGTCGGTGGGTTCCTCGCCCTGTCCATGGCCCGTCGCAAGCGACTCTCGTTCGACTTCGGCCTCGGGGTCCTGCTGTGGGCCGCGCCGCTGCTGGTCCTGGCGGCCTGGCCGTCGACCGCGGCGGCGATCGGGGTGATGATCCTGGTCGGGATCGGGAATTCACTAGTCGACGTCAACGGGTTCACGGTGCTCCAGCGGATCGTGCCCGACGCGGTCATGGGTCGGGTGTTCGGAGCGGTCGAGAGCGTGCTGATCGGGGGGATGGCGCTGGGTGCCCTGCTGATGCCGTTGCTGATGGCGACGGTCGGTCTGCGGACCGGCTTGGCCGTCCTCGGGGCGACGGTGACCGCGCTGGTACTGGCGGGCATGTCGCGCTTGACGAGGATCGACGCGACCACTCTGGCTCCCCCGCACCTCCCGTTGGTGGCCGCCTGCGAGATCCTGTCCCCGCTGAGTGAGTCGGTCCAGGAGGAGCTGGCCCGGTCCCTCGTGGAGATCCACGTGCCCCCGGGTGGGCTCGTCGTGGTCGAGGGGGAGGACGGCGACCTCTTCTATCTGATCGGACGGGGGACGGCCGAGGTGCTCGTCGGGGGTGAGGTCGTCAACCATCTGGGACCTGGTGACGGATTCGGCGAGATCGCCCTGCTGCGCGACATGCCCCGGGTGGCGACGGTGCGGGCGGTGGAGGGGCTCACCCTGTACGCCCTCGAGCGCGAGGTGTTCCTGGCCGCGGTGACCGGCGACGGTGAGGCCGCCGCGCTGGCCGACGTGGTCGTCACCCGGTTCCTGGCCGCGTGAGGTGCTCGGACGGGTTCCGGGTCCGCGACGGTGCGGACGGCATGTGGTCGACCACCGGTGACGCCGTCGCTCGGAGCACGGGTCCCGCCGTCGTGACACGGGCCCCACCGGTGCACTAGAACCGTCCCGGGGTCGCCCGCACCCCCGAAGGCGTACGGACGAACGGGGTGCGATGCCAAGAGCGATGACGGGATCCCGGCGGACAGCGGTGGTCATCGGCACGCTGCTCGCCCTGGTCCTGGTGGCATCGGCCTGCAGCTCGGCGTCGGGTTCGCCGCCCACCACCGCGCCGCACGGGCTCCCGGCGTTCTACGTCGTCCCCCCGGGCGCGGCCTCGAGGGCACCGGGCACGCTGCTCAAGTTCGAGAGGACGTCGGTGGGGAACCTCCACGCCACGGCCTACCGCGTGATGTACGTGTCGACGGGGATCGGGGGCAGGAACGTCGCCGTGACCGGCATGGTCTTCGTTCCACCCACCGCCGCACCGCCGTCCGGCCGCGACGTGGTCACCTGGTCGCACGGCACCAACGGCATGGGCGACGTCTGCGCGCCTTCGACCGACTACACCGACGAGGACCTGACCACGGTCCCGCACGCCAGCCTGAACGCCCTCCTGGACAAGGGCTGGGTGGTGACGGCGAGCGACTACCAGGGGGAGGGGACACCGCCGGACCTGCTCCCGTACCTGGTCGGGGGGATCTCGGGCGACAACACGATCGACATCGTCCTGGCCGCCCACCAGCTGGCGGCCGCCGACACCTCGAAGGACTACGTCGTGTGGGGCCACTCGGAAGGCGGCCAGACGGCGATGTTCGCGTGGGACGCAGGGGCGACCTACGGGGCACGGCAGGGCTTCACCATGGTCGGCGCGGTGGCCGGGGCTCCGCCGACGCAGTTCGCCTCGATCTACGCCTTCCTCGAGACGAGTCCGTACCGCTTCTACCTCTACATGGCGACCGTGGGCTACAACACCGCCTACGGCGATGCCGCCGTCCCGCTGCGGCAGATCCTCACGCCCAAGGGGATCAGCCTCATCCCCACCCTGCAGAAGGGCTGCTTCACCTATCTCCAGACCACCCTCGACCGGTACACGTACTCGCAGCTGATCAGGGAGAACCCGACCCAGCTCGCCTCGTTCGCGCCGATCCTGGCGGCGAACGACCCCGCGCAGTTCACGAGCGTCCCCTCCGTTCCCCTCCTCATCATCCAGGGGGGCGCGACGAGCAGATCCCCGTCGTCACCTCGCAGATCCTCACCGCCCACCTGTGCGGTCTCGGCGCCGACGTGGAGCGGTGGATCTACCCCGGGCTCGACCACTACGGGGTGATCGCTGTCTCCACCCACGACATGGTCGACTGGATCACCGAACGGTTCGCCGGCGGGACCGCCTCCCCGTGACGCCGGTCGGTGTGGCGCACGTCCAGACCTCGGGCTGCGGTGCGCCGGCGACCGGTTCCGTGACCGGCTGAAGCGACCCGTGCGTCCCGCCTCCGCGCCCGGGCGGCCACCCCCGCCGGTGACGACGAACCCGGCGGGCGGGACGCCGTGCACCGGGTCGAGGCGAGCGCGCCGGCAGCGGGATCGTGCCGTCAGCCCGCAGCGGGCGGGACCGGGACGGTGGTGGCGCGACCGTCCGGGCGCCTCCACCCGGCCACGAGCCGATGGTGGACCAGTGGCCCGCCGACGGCGACCGTCGCGCACAGGGCGAGTCCGACGATCTCGGCCGAGGCGGTGGGCGGCAGCAGCCGCTCCAGCGCCAGCTGGAGGCAGAACGCCAGGACGACCAGGACGACCTTGGCGACCAGCCAGCCGCGGAGGTGGGCCGACGAGGCACCGGTGTCGTCCCGGCCCGATCGGCGGAACCACCATCGGCGCCCCATGGCGAAGGCGGGCAGGACCACCACGACCAGGATCCCCAACCGCAACGCGTGCTCCCATGGGGGAAGGTCGCCGTTCCATCCCCAGGCGGCTCCCAGCAGGGCGCCGATGACCAGGTAGCGGAGCCGCACCCGGCGTACCCTCCACCGTGCCGCGTCCGCCTGCTGCGTCACGACCGCGCCCACCGGTGCCGCTGCTCCATGTCCCAGTATCACCCGGGGCGTGGGGCCCCGTCAGGGACGCGCCGGAGGGCGGGACGTACGCACCGCCCCCCGGTTTCCTGGTCCGGTCGCCGGGTGCGCCCGGAGACCGGAGGCGCACCTCGGACCCCCGACCCCAGGAACGGCATGCCCTCGGACGGCGACCCGTAGGTGGAGGTGCCGCCGTCGGGGGCCTCCAGCCCTCCGTCGCCCGAGTTGTCCTCGGATCCGCCGATCCGACGCCGCCCGACGCCGCCCGACGTCGACCGACCGACCGACCGGGTCAGAGCCGGGACGACAGCACGTCCACCCCTTCCCCGGACAGGTCGTCGAGCCATGACCGCCGTCCGCACAGGGCGCCGCAGAGGGCGAGGGCCGGACCGCGGACGACGGCCGGCCCGTCGCCGGCCCCGACGTCGACGTCGGTCGCTTCGACGGCCAGGCCGGTGACCCGGCCCCGCGGCACGAACCCCTTGGCCCGTCCGCCGGCCAGCCAACGCACGGACAGCGCCAGCGCCTCGGGCGCGGCGTCGACCGACCGGCCGAGGGGTCGCAGCATGTCGCCCCCGTGGACGAGCACGTCGGTCAGCGGGGCCTCGGGTCCCGACCCCGGTGGGGTGAACCGGGACCCGGCGTGCTCGCGCAATCCGGCGACGCACGCCGCCGGGTCGAGGCGTCCGGCCACCGTGCGGGCCACCCGGTCGAAGCCGCCGTCGAGGCTGAGCGACCGGGTGACCGACAGGAGGATGGCCGGCATCGACACCGACCACGGCACGTTGAGGTGGGCGGCCACCACGTGGACGGACCAGCCGTCGCACAGCGACGGGGCGTTCCAGTCGTCGGGACCGAGCCGGTCGAGGGCGTCGGCGAGCCGGCGGCGCTCGGCGGCGATCAGGTCGAAGGTGTCCATGGCGCTCCTGCGTCCTGCGTGGACGGGTCGTGTTCCCTGTCGGCCGGGAGCAGGTCGGCGACCAGCCGGCCGCCCTGCACCACGGCCAGCAGGGCGGCCGGATCGCGCAGGACGTTGACGTCGGCCACCGGGTCGCCGTCCACCACCAGGAGGTCGGCCAGCTTCCCGGCGGTCACCGTGCCGAGTTCGTCACCCCGCCCCATCACGTCGGCTCCGTTGCGGGTGGCCCAGGTGAGCACGTCCATCGCCGGGATCCCGACCTCCTCCACGTAGTAGGCGAGCTCGTCGGCGTAGGGCCCGTGGGGGAAGTTGACCGCCCCGTAGTCGTCGCCCAGCACGAGCCGCACCCCCGCGTCATTGGCCGCGGGCAGCACGGCGGCCATGGCCTCGAGGTCGTGGCGGAGCCCGTCGGTGAACCCGAGGCCAGCGCCCATGGCCTCGAGCATCCGTGCCGGGAACAGCATGGACGGCACCACCGGCGTGTCGGTGGCCAGGAGCCGGTCGATGCACTCGTCGTCCATGCCGTCGCCGTGGTCGACGACGTCGATGCCGAGGTCGAGCGCCATCAGGAGGGCCTCCTTGTTGGCGATGTGGCCGCGGACCCGGCGCCGCGCTGGTGGGCCGCCTCGATGGCCGCCCCCAGCTCGTCGGCGGACAGCTCGGTCCGCTCGCGGGGTCCGACGGTCCCGTGGCCACCGGTGACGAAGAGCTTGATGATCTCCGCGCCCTCCTTGACCTCGAGGCGCACGGAACGGCGGAACTCCTCGGGTCCGTCGCTGCGGCGGATGGCGCCGAGGGCACCGACCTCCCAGTGGGACGGGAAGCTGCGGTCCCCGGCGTGCCCGGTGGTGCTGATGTCCCGGCTGCACGGCACCAGCCGCGGGCCGGCGATCAGGCCGCGCTCGACGGCGGTCTTCATCGAGGCGTCGATGGCGAACGGGGCCCGGCGCTGACCGCTCCGGTGAACCCGGCCGACAGCAGCCGGTCCAGGTGCCGGACGGCCCGGACGACCTGGAGCGCCATGGGCTCCTCCAGCCCGAACGGCGCGGGAACGGCGCCCAGGTTGTGGTAGGTCGCGTGGAAGTGGCAGTTCACCATGCCGGGCATGACCGTCCGCCCGCCGAGGGGCACGACGCGGTCGTCGGGTCGCGGGCCGCCCCGGGCCCGTCCCCTGCGGTCGGGTTCGACGGAGGCGATCCGCTCGCCGTCGACGATCACGGTGGCGGACCCGAGGCAGGTGCCGTCGCCGACCACCACCCGGGCGCCGGTCAGGACCAGGCGACCCGTCGCCGGTCCGGTCGGACGCGGTCCGTCGGCCGGGGCAACGGTCAGCCCTCCAGGACCGGGCGACGGCCACCGATGTCGAGCACGTGGGCGTCGGCGCCGGTGATGCGGGCCACGTGCTCCTCCAGGAACGCCAGCTCGTACGGCTGGGCCTGGTGGGCGTCGAAGTCCTCCACGGTCGCCCAGCACTCGAAGAACCGGAACCGGTGGGCGTGCTCCACGTCCTCGGCCCACCAGTAGTCGACGCAGCCCGGGTCGAGCCGGCTCCGCTCACTGACGGCGCGGAGGGCGGCGAGCGTCTCTCCCGCGCGCCTCGGTGGGAATTCGAGATAGCCGCTCAGTGCGTGCACGGGTGTCCCTCCTCGGGGTTCGGGTGGTGGATGGTCAGTCGCCGGGTCGGGCCCGGGTCACCACGACGGTGCAAGGGGGCGTGCCGCACGACGTAGTCCGACACCGACCCGAGGAGGGCCCGCCGCAGCCCGCCCCGGCCGCGCGATCCGACGACCACGGCACGCGCCCCGAGTTCGGTGGCGAGCGCGCAGATGGCCGCGGCCGGCTCGCCTCCGAGGACCCGCACCTCGACGCCGTCGATGCCGAGACGGTCCTCGGCGTCGCGGACGACCCGGCGGGCCGACTCGTGAGCCCGGCCCACGGCCAGGTCGAACTCCGCCGCCGTCAGCTCGGCGCCCGCGTGGCCCGTGCCGGTGAGCACCTCGGGGTCCGGGACGTCGGCCACGGTCACCAGCACGTAACCGTCGGCGGGCCCGAGGAGGTCGACCCCGGCGGCCAGCGCGTCGAGGGCCTCCTCCGACCCGTCGGCGCACAGCAGGACGGGCGGCGTCATGGCGCCACCGTAGCAACGGGACGGGAGCGTC
Organism: uncultured Acidimicrobiales bacterium; assembly: GCA_963814655.1. Classification (GTDB taxonomy): domain Bacteria; phylum Actinomycetota; class Acidimicrobiia; order Acidimicrobiales; family RAAP-2; genus Bog-756. The sequence goes on from CAWFDU010000004.1 coordinate 134,921, forward strand.
CGACAGGCCGCGTGCCGGGCCCGGCGGTCCTGGTCAGCGGCCGCGGCGCTCCTCGCGCCGGTTCAACCGACGTTCGCGGATCATCCGCTGGCCCACGAAGTCGGCCAGCGCCGTGGTGAGCCAGATGATCAGCGTGGCGAAGAGATAGGTGTCGGCACCGTGCACGTGCAGGCCGGACACGACGATGGTCACGATGACCAGGGCCACGACGGTCGAGGCGATGGCGAGCAGACCGGCGAGCGCGACCGACGGCTGACGGATCAGCACCCGCAGGGCGAGGAACTGGACCGCCAGGTGCACCAGCCAGAACACCACGGTCGCCTCGACCAGGGCGGTGGCGGTCACCGACAGGCCGGACAGCACCGCGGCCGACACGACGAGGCCGACGGCCGCGCCGGCCAGGCCCATCCCGATGCGGATCGCCCAGCGCACGAGCATCATCGTCACCTTTCGTCGGAGCGGTCGTCGATTCCGACGCTACCCGCCACGCGTCCGGGCCGGCGCCTGCCGGATCCGGGCCACGGGTACGATGGGGGAGATCCCTTCCCCGTCGGGTGGAGCCGGGCCGACCGGGCCCGGGCACCCGGTCCACCGAGGCACCCCATGGCAGTTCGCACGGACGCACCGGCCCCGTGGCCCCCGTCGTACGGGCACGGCGCGACCCCGCCGGGGCCCGGGCGTGACGACTGCCGGAGCAGCGGGCCACCGACCGCCGGCGGCCGGTCGGCGCACCCGGTCCGAGCTGCGGGCCCTCCTGCTCGACGCCGGGCTGGAGGTGCTGCGCAGGGACGGCCTCGGCACCGGCGCCGAGGCGCTCACCTTCAAGCGGGTCTTCGAGCGGGTCGCCGCCACCACCGGGATCCGCGTCACCAACGCCTCGGTCATCGGACGGATCTGGGACGGCCTGGCCGAGTACCAGAGCGCGGTGTTGGCCGCCATGGCCTCCGGTGAGGTGACCGAGCAGGAACGTGCCGTCATCGAGACCGTGGCCGGCTACGTGGCCGCGGCCGACCGGTCGACCCCCGAGGCGCGCCGGTCGGCGGTGCGGGAGGTCATGCGACTGGCTGCGGAGGCCAACCTCGCGGTCGGGACGACGTCCCGGGCGTGGGCCACGGTGATCGGGGCGTGGGCCCTCGCCTCGGGTGCGCGTCGCTCGGGTGTCCCCAACCCCGTCTACGACGCAATGCGGGCCGGCTACGACGCCGTCGACGAGCGCAGTGCGGCCGACACCGTGGCACTGGCCGACTACCTCGGGCTGCGGGTCCGCCCTCCCTTCGACGTGCGGCAGTTCTCGGCGGCGCTGACCGCGCTGGTTGAAGGCTGCGCTCTGCGCGAACCGGGCGGCTCCCGGGATCCGGGGGATCGAGCTCCCGACCGGACCGGGTGGCGCGATCCAACCCTGGACCGTGCTCGGCGTGGGCATGGATGCGCTGGTGGACCAGTTCTTCGAGGTCGACCCCGACTGGTCGCCGGATCCGTCGTCCTGAGCGCGGGCCGGACCGGCCGGCGCCGGAGGTGGAGCGCGGGTCGGCGGGGCACCGGCCTGTAGGATCGGTCGAACGTCACCCGCTCGCAGTCGACGGCCGGCCCCAGGCGCGGCGGAGTGCGGGGACCGGGGTCGTGATGCGCACAACGATGAGTCCGGACAAGCACACACCCACGATCCCCGCCACCGGTGCGGCCCGACCCGGGTCCCGCCCGACGGGGTCCGCCCGGTGAGGTTCGCCGCGTCCCGGCTGGCCGACGCCGTCGGCGGCGGGCTCGACGGCCCGGACGTCGACGTCGACGGCGCGTCGATCGACTCCCGAACCGTGGCCCCGGGACAGCTCTTCGTCCCGGTGGTGGCCGCCCGGGACGGCCACGACTTCATCGGCGGCGCCCTGCCGCCCGGCGCCGCCGCCTACCTCACGTCCCGTGCTCCCGTCGGCGGCACGGCGGTCGTGGTGGACGACACCGCCGCCGCCCTGTGGGACGCTCGGTGCCCACGCCCGGGACCTCCTGCCCGACCGCGGTGGTGGGGATCACCGGATCGGTCGGGCAAGACGACGGTCAAGGACCTGGTGGCCGGCGGGCCTGGCCGCCGGACTGCGCACCCACGCCACCCGTGCCTCGTTCAACAACGAACTCGGCGTGCCGCTCACCCTGCTCGACGCTCCCGACGGCGTCGAGGCCGTGGTCGCTCGAGATGGGCGCCCGGTTCCCCGGCGACATCGCCCGCCTGTGCGAGCTGGCCCGGCCGTCCGATCGGCGTCATCACCTCGATCGGCTCGGCCCACCTCGAGCACCTCGGCGGTGCCGCCGGGGTCCGTCGCGAGAAGGGCTGCGCTCGTCGAGGGTCTGCCGGCCACCGGGTACGCCGTCGCTCAACGACGTCGACTGCGGCGCCGACGTGCGGCGCCGGCACCGTCGGCGACCGTCGTGACCTTCGGCACGACCTCCGGCGACGTCCGGGCGGCGGTGGTCGCGCCTCGACGACGAACTGCGCCCGACCGTCCGGGTCGAGTCGCCGTGGGGCGCGGGGGAGCGGTCACCTGGCCGTCCGGGGCGAGCCACCAGGCGGCCAACGCCGCCGCCGCCGTGGCCACCGCCGTGTGTGCCGGGCGTCGGCTTCGACGCCGCCCTCGCCGGTGTGGCCGGCGCCGAGGGGAGCCGGCTGCGGGCCGAGCTGTGGCGTACCCCGTCGGGCCTGCGGGTCCTCGACGACTCCTACAACGCCAATCCGGACTCGATCGCGGCCGCCCTGCGCAGCCTGGCCCCGCTCGACGCCCCGCGGCGGGTCGCCGTGCTCGGGGAGATGGCGGAGCTGGGCGACGGGTCGGCCGACGCCCACCGGCGCGATCGGCGAGCTGGCCGCGTCGCTCGGGATCGAGGTCGTGGCCGTCGGCCGCGCCGCCTACGGGGGCACGGCGGTGGGCGACCAGGACGAGGCGCTGGACGTGGTCGAGCGCCCTGCCGTCCGACAGCGTGGTGCTGGTCAAGGCCAGCCGGTCGGTGGGCCTCGACCGGCTGGCCGGACCGCCTGCGGGACGGCGTGGCGACGGCCCGATGAAGGTCCTCCTCTTCTTCGGCGGCCCGAGCGAGGAGCGCGACGTCAGCGCCGGCTCGATCAAGCCGTGGGTCACGTACCTCCAGGCCGACCCGACGGCCGAGCTGACCGTGGTCTTCGTCGACCGGGAGCTGCGGGCCTACCGGCTGCCGCCCGTCTACTACTACGCCAACACCTGCGCGGACTTCGAGACGCAGCTGCGGGCGCTCGACCTCGAGCTCGGCTGGGACGAGGTGGCGGCCTGGCCCGGGCCCACGACGTCGCCGTGCCGCTCATCCACGGCGCGTTCGGCGAGGACGGCGCCCTGCAGCGAGCGGCTCGAGTCGTGGGGGGTCCCCTACGTCTTCAGCCGCGCCCGACGCGCTCGCGCCGCACCCTCGACAAGGACGGCGTGCTACGACGGCCCTCGCCGCCGCCGGCTACCCGGTGCCCGCCCACCGCTCGGTCGACCGCGACCGCCTGGGACGGCCGACCGCCGACGGCGCTCGCCGCCGACCTGGCCGGGCTGTCCCCGGCGCTCGGCCTGCCCGACCGGGGACGGTCGGGAGCGTCCGACTGCTGGCCGTCAAGCCGCCTGGCCGGCGGCTCGTCGTTCGGGGTCGACGTGGTCCCGCCGACGCCGGACCGACGCTGGCCGCGGCCGTCGACGCCGCCTTCGCCACGCACCGCCGGCGCCGTCCTGGTCGAGGAGTTCCTGACCGGCACCGAGTTCTCGGTGGTGGTGCTGGACGGTCCGGGCGGCCGGTCCCATCGCGCTGGCCCCGACCGAGGTGGAGAAGCCGCCGGGCCAGCCTGGTCTACGGCACCGAGGAGAAGTACCTGCACGGCTCCGGTGTCATCCACCACACCCCGATGCGGGTGGACGACGACGTCCTGCACGACATCCGCCGCCGGGCCGCCGACGCCTTCGCCGTACTGGGACTGCGGCACATGGCGCGCATCGACGGCTTCCTCACCGACGACGGCACGATCGTGGTGACCGACGTCAACGGCATCGGCGGCATGGGGTTCTCGAGCTTCGTCTTCCAGCAGGCGGCCATGGTCGGGCATCGACCACCGGCACCTGATCCTCGGACTGCTCGGCGCGGCGCCCGGCGGGCGCCGACGACGTCACCGCGGGCGGCATCAGCGGCGGATGAGGCCGGTGCCCGGCGCATCCACGTGGTCCTCGGAGGTCCGACCAGCGAGCGCCAGGTCAGCCGGCAGAGCGGCTGCTTCGTCGGTCTGTCGCTGCTGGCGTCGGGCAACGACGTCCGCTTCTTCCTGATGGACCTCCAGAGCCGCTATACCGAGATCGGCCTCTTCTACGTGCTCCACCACGACGTCGAGGAGATCCAGGCGCTGGTCGGCGATCCGCGTCCGGCGGGCGGATCATCGAATCGGTCGGCGCCGGCGGTGCGGGCCGAGTTCGCCATGGCCGACGGACCGGCCGGGCCGGCGCTGGCCATGGGACGTCCCACGTCGCTGGCCGCCGCCGTCGAGGGGGCCGACTTCGTCTTCCTCGCCCTGCACGGCGGACCGGGCGAGGACGGCCGGCTGCAGCTGGCGCTCGACCGCCTCGGGCGGCGCGTACAACGGTTCGGGGCCGCGGGCGGCGGACGTCGCCGCCGACAAGGCGGCCACCGCGGCCCGGGTGCGCGCACTCGACCTTCCCGGCGTCGGCGCCCCGGCCCAGCGTCAGGTCGACATGTTCGAGCTCGGGGAGTGGCTCGAGGGGATGGACGGACGCCGGGCGCGGCCGCTGCCCGCTACGCCGTCCCTGTGCGACGAGCTGGGTGCACGAGGCCCTGGTGTGCAAGCCGGCCACCGACGGCTGCTCCACCGGGGTGAAGATGCTGCAGGCGACCCGAGGTCATGGCAGCGGTTCTTCGGCGCCGTGGTGTCCGAGGCGCCCGAGTTCGTGGGTGACGAGGCCCGTGCCGACCTGCGGGGCCGGACCCCGTCGATCGCCATGCCCGTGCCGGCGCCCCGGCGGTGGCTGGTCGAGCGGGCCTTCGTGGACCCCGTCGGTGTCGAGCTGCCCACCGGCGACCTGAATCTCGCGACGCCTGCGCCCGTGGTTCGCGGCCAAGCGCTTCGTCGAGCTGACCGCGGCCGTGCTGGACCGCCCGGGCCGGGGACTGGTGGCCGCGGTGCCGAGCGTCACCGTGGCCGCCGACGAGCTCACCCTCCAGCAGAAATTCCAGCAGGGCGTGGGGACCAACCTGGCGCTCGACCTGTTCGTGGGGGCGACCGAGGCGGCGTCGGTGCGCACCCGTGTCGAGGCGATCGCCCGTGCCTTCGGGATCGAGGGCTACGCCCGCCTCGACCTCTTCTGGGACAAGCAGGACGACGTCGTCTACCTGCTGGAGATCAACTCGCTGTGCGGGTTGACCGAGGCGACCGTCTTCTACTCCCAGTGGCTCGCCGACGACGACCCGGCGCCGCCGTGGGCGGTGCTGGACCGGATCGTGGAGGCCGGGCTCGAGCGGTTCGCCCGCCTCCACGGTGACGTCCGGTCCCCGCGGGCCGTGTGATGTCCGGGCCGGCCACCCGATGATCCACCTGGACGACCTGGAGGCCGCGAACCCCGCACTGGTCGTCCGCGGGGTGGCCCACGACGGCCGCTACGACCGGTTCTGCTTCGACTCGCGCCTGGTGGAGGACGGGGACCTGTTCGTGGCCGTGCGCACCCAGCGCGGCGACGGCCACGACCACGCCGTCGAAGCCGTGGCCCGCGGGGCCCGTGCCGCACTGGTCGACGATCCGTCCGGCCTGCCCGACGACCTGCCGGTGCTGGTCGTCGAGGACGCCGTGCTGGCCATGGAGCGCTACGGCGCCCACGTCGTCCGGGCCTGGGGCCCGCGGGTGGTGGCGATCACCGGCACGGTGGGGAAGACGGGCACGAAGGAGCTGGTGGCCGACGTCCTGGCCACCCGCTACACCGTGTTCCGCACGCCGGGCAACTACAGCGGACGGTTCGGTCTGGCCGTGGCGCTCGGTGGGCTCCGCCCCGAGCACGAGGTGGCGGTCGTCGAGATGGCCACCGGCCACTTCGGCGAGATCGACGCCATGTGCGCCATGGCCCCGCCCGAGGTGGGGGTGGTCACGGCCGTCGACGCCGCCCACCTGGTGGCGCTGGGCGACGTCGGGGGCGTGGCCCGGGAGAAGGGCGCGCTGCTGGCGAACCTGCCGGTCGACGGGCTCGCCATCGTGAACGCCGACGACCCCCGGACCCTGGACCTCGCGCCCCGCAGCGCGGCGCCGGTGGTGACGGTCGGGACGTCGGCCGACGCCGACTACCGCGCCGAGGACGTCGTGGTCGCCGCCGACGCGACGTCGGCCGTGTGCGCGCACGACGGATGGCGGGCCGCCGTCCGGGTCCCCTGGCTCGGGGCCCACACCGTCCAGTCCGCACTGGTGGGGCTGGCCGTCGCCGACCGCTTCGGGGTGGACCGCGACGCCGCGGTGGGGGCCATGGCCCGCCTGGCCGGGGTGCCCGGACGGCTCCGGCCGCTGCCGGGGCGGGGCGGGAGCGTCGTCCTGGACGACACGTACAATGCCGCGCCCCGGTCGGTCCACGTCGGTCTCGACACGCTGGCGAGCCTGCCGGCGACGACCCGGGTGGCCGTGCTGGGTGACATGGCGGAGCTCGGCGAGGCGGCCGAGGAGCTGCACCGGTCGGTCGGGGCGCACGCCGCCGACGTCGTCGACCTGCTGGTGACCCAGGGCAACGCCGCGGCCTGGATGGCCGACGCCGCCGTACGCGCCGGGTTGCCGGCCGACCGGGTGGCCATCACCTTCACCCCCGAGGACGCGGCCGCCGCGGTCGCCGGTCGGCTCGGTCCCGGCACGGTGGTCCTGGTCAAGGGCAGTGCGGTCGCGCGCATGGAGCGGGTGGTCGAGCGGTTGGTGGCCGACGCCGACGCCGTCGACGACCTCCTGGTCCGCCAGGACCGCGCCTGGCGGTCGATCCGGGTCGTGCAGCCCGACCGGCCGACGTGGCTCGAGATCGACCTGTCGGCGGTGGCCGACAACGTCCGCCGTCCTGGCCGACCGGGCGCCGCCGGTCCGAACTGATGGTGGTGCTCAAGGCCGACGCCTACGGTCACGGCGCCGTGCAGGTCGCCCATACCGCCCTGCGCAACGGGGCCACCCGGCTGGGGGTGGCCTGCGTCCCCGAGGCCCGTGTGCTGCGCCGGGCCGGGATCCGGGCGCCGGTGCTGGTGCTCGGGTACACGCCGGGGTGGCAGGGGCGGGAGGCCGTCGGCCTGGACCTGACCCTGGCCGTGTTCGACCTCGACACGGCGCGGGCCCTCGGCGCACGCCGCCCGGGCCCTCGACTCGACGGTGTCGGTCCACGTGAAGGTGGACACGGGCATGCACCGCCTCGGGGTGGCCCCGGACGCGGCCGCCGGGATTCGTGCCGGGCGCTGGCCGGGGTCGAGGGACTCGAGGTGACGGGAGTGTTCACCCACTTCGCCTGTGCCGACGACCCGTCACCGGCCGGCGTCGCCACCACCGACGCCCAGGTCGGCGCCTTCGGGGAGGTGCTCGCCGACCTGGACGGCCCGCGACCGCCCCCGGACGTGGCCCACGCGTCCAACAGCGCCGGACTGCTGTGCCGGGACGACGCCCGCTTCGACCTGGTCCGCCCGGGTATCGCCGTCTACGGGCTGCCGCCGGGCCCCGACATCACCGTGGCGGGGCTACGGCCGGCACTGGCCTGGAAGGCCCAGGTCGCCCAGGTGCACGACCTGGCCGTCGGGGCCTCGGTGGGCTACGGCCACACCTGGACGGCGTCGCCGCCGAGCAGGGTGGCCACCGTGCCGGTCGGCTACGCCGACGGCCTGCGGCGGGCCCCCGCCACCTGGCGCCAGGTGCTCGTGCGCGGCTCCGGGCCCCGGTCGTCGGCCGGGTGTCGATGGACCAGCTGACGGTGGACGTCACCGACGTCCCCGGCGTGCGCGCCGGGGGACGAGGTCGTCCTGATCGGCCGCCAGGGGTCCGAGGAGGTGTCGGCCGTGCAGGTGGCCGAGTGGTTGGGGACCTCGTGCTACGAGGTGGTGGCCGGCATCCTGGCCCGGGTGCCCCGGGTCAACTGACCCGGGGTTCGGACCCACCGTCCGGTGCGGGACGGAACGGACGGTGGGTGCCGCTGGCGGCCCAGCACCCGTCGGGTAGCCTGTGGGTGCAATCCTGCGTCGCAGGCGGCGGCGCAACGGCGGACGGGCGGAGGTCGACGATGGCGGAACGACGGACGAAGGGTGCGCGCACCTCGACGGGGTCGGCGACGTGACCGTCGACGAGCGGCCCCTCACGCACGACCCGTTGCAGGACACGGTGGCCACGGGCCTCGGCGAGCTGATCGAGTCGACGGTGTCGCTGCGGCGCGAGCTCGTGCACCACGAGGCGGTGTGCCGACAGATCCTCGCCGGGCTGCGCGACGGTGTCCCCGTGGGGAGCGTCCTGCCGTCCGTGCGCGCCGACAGCTGGCGATCGGCCCTGACGGGCGCCATGAAGGAGTTCGAGGCTACCCGTCATCAGGCCCGGCTGGCCCTCGTGGCCATGTCGGTCGAGGAGGGCAGCTCGATCGCGGAGATCGGCCGCTCGTGGGGGGTGTCGCGCCAGCTGGCGTCGCGGTGGGTCCAGGAGGCCGCCACGCTCGCGGTCCCCGACGGCGCACACGACGTCCCCGGCATGGCCTGATCGCCGGGTCGCCGGGTCGCCGGGCGACCGGCACGGGACGGGTCGTGCCGCCGACCGGCCGTGCGGGTTGCACCCGAGGTGCACCGCCGTCGCGCCCCGGATGCACCCCGTGACCGGCACCATGGGGGCTCGACGTCTTGTCGGCCGCCGGGAACCGTCCGGCGCACCGGGGACGAGGCCACCGAGGGACCGTGGGACGGCAACGGAAAAGGAAGCTGATCTGGTGGGAGTCGGACCCCGCTCCCGGGGGAGCCGAGGAGTCGCGTGTCCGTGGCGCCCGCGACCGGACCGGCCCGGTGGTCCCGTCGCCCTTCTACGGCCCGGTCACCCTGCCGTCGCCCGCCCGCCCCGGGGGCGAGGACGGCGCCGGCGGGCCACCGGGCTGAGCCCGGACCGCCGACGCGGCCGCCTCCGGCCCGGGTCAGGTCCCGTCGTCGACCGAGTCGGCCCGGCGGTACGCCTCCAGCAGGGCGATCTCGCGGTCATGGGTCGGGAAGCAGGTGGCGACCAGCACCGCGCCGAGGACGATGGCGATCGCACCCGCCGCATAGGCCCAGTTGGCGCCGGACAGGAACGACGCACGCGCGCCGTCGATGATCTGGGCGGCGTCGGAGGGCCGGCTCCGGGCCAGCGCCTCGGCACTCGAGAAGGAGCGCTCCAGCGCGGTGGTCTCCGCGTCGCCGACCGAGCGGCCCGACGCCGAGATCCGGGCCGCCACCCCGGCGGCGTACCCGGCGGTCAGGATGGCCCCGAGGATCGACTGCATGATCGAACCCCCGAGGTCCCGCTGGAGGTCGGCCGTGCCCGAGGCCATGCCGGCCCGGTGCACGGGGACCGATCCGGTGAGCGAGTGGGACGCCGGGGTGCCGGACAGTCCGACGCCGATCCCCATGAGTACGAACGCCAGTGCCACCACGGCGTAGCCCGAGGTCGCCGTCCAGGTGACGAGCATGACGACGAAGGCGGCCAGCAGGAACGCGTAGCCGGACAGGAGCGTGATCCGCGAGCCGAACCGTGCGATGAGCCGGGCCGACACCGGCGCCGCGACGATCATGGCCACGGCGGCGGGCATCACCGACGCCCCGGCCCGCAGGGTCGAGTAGCCGAGCACGTTCTGCAGGAACTGCTCGCCCACGAACATCGCTCCCATCAGCGTGCCGAACACGATCAGGCCCGCCAGTGCCGCCACCCAGAAGATCCGCCGTGCGGCGACGCCGAGGTCGAAGAGCGGCTCGGGCGCGACCCGCTGGCGCACGGTGAACCCGACCAGGGCCACGACGGCGACGGCCCCCGCCGCCAGGGCCTCGGTCCCCTCGCCGGGACTGGGGGCGACGTTGATGGCGAGCACCAGGGCCACGACGCCCACGACCGACAGCGCCCCTCCGAGATGGTCGACCGGGTCGGTCGTCTCGTTGACGTGTGCGGGCACCACGACGGCCGCCGCCAGCAGGGCCACGACGGCGAGCGGCGCGGTGAGGAGGAACACGGAGCCCCACCAGGCGAACGTCAGGAGCCACCCCGCCAGCAGCGACGCGACGGCGATCATGGCGCCACCGACCGCCGACCACAGGGCGATCGACCGGGTCCGCGCCGGGCCGTCCCACAGCGCGGTGATCAGGGCCAGGGTGGTCGGGAAGGCCATACCGGCGGCCACCCCGCCGAGGATCCGCGCCACGATCAGGACGCCGATGTCCGGGGCCCAGGCCGCCAGCAGGGCGGTGGGAACGGTGGCGGCCATACCCAGCACCAGCATCCCCTTGCGGCCGTAGCGGTCGCCCACGGCGCCGAGGTAGAGCACCGTGCCCGCCAGTCCGAGGCTGAAGCCGACGCTGACGAGGTTGAGCTCGGTCTGCGAGGCGCGGAACTGCTCGCCGATCTCGGGGAGGGCCACGTTGGCGACGGCGAGGTTGAGATTGGCCACCGCGGCCACCGAGATCAGCGCACCGAGGACCCACCACTGGCGGGTCGGGACGGTGGACGGGGACGGTCCCGCCGTGGGGTGTCCGTTCACCGGCAGCCGCCCGTGGTCACCCCTCCATCATGACCCGCCGGTGCCCGACGCGGCCGCACCCGGCACGCCCGCGCCCCGTCCGGCACCGGCCCGCCGGTCCGCCCTCCGCGTCCGGACAGGGCCGTATCCTGGTGCACCATGACCCCCGACCCACCGTCACCGGGCCCGCTCTCGGGCCTGTCCGACTCGTTCCTCGGCCCGTTGTTCGACGCCTGCCACGTCGACTTCGTCCCGGCCGACCCCCAGCCCTCGTGGGGACGGTGGGCGTTGGCCACGGTCGTCGCCCTGGTCGGCTCGCTCGCCGCCGACGCGGCGCTGGCCGCCGTGGGCAAGGCGGTGTTCCCGGGGACGAAGCACTTCGTGCACTTCCACTTCGCCGACTACGGCAAGCTCACCGTGATCGGCGTCGTCATCGCCTGTGCCGGCTGGCCCGTCGTGACCCGGCTGACCTCGAGACCGCGCTGGGTGTTCCTGCGCCTGGCCGTCCTGGTGACCCTGGTCCTGCTCCTGCCCGACCTGTACATCCTCGTGCGGGGGGTGTCGCCGCGTGGTGTGTTGGTCCTGGTCCTCATGCACCTGGCCATCGCCGTCGTGACCTACAACGCCCTGGTGCGCATCGCCCCGGCGGGCGAGGGGAGTGCCGCGGGCCGCACCGCCGTGCCTCCGGTGGAGGGTGGCCCGGTACGCCGTGGGTGAGGAGGATGGCGTGGGGGGCCCGCGGGCCGGAACGCACCCACCCGAGCACCCGGCCGCGGTCCACTGGCTGGCGGACTACGTCTACGGGACCATCGCCACGTTGGTGGCGATTGCCGGCCTGACCTTCGAGGCACATCCGGGCGAGCTGACCACCGCCGCGGTGGTGATCATCGGCGCCTTCGCCATCTGGATGGCCCACATCCTGGCGCGCCTGGTGTCCAAGCGGTCGGGTGGGCACCTGCAGCTCACCGTGGGCGACCTCGCGTCCGAGGCCCGGGGCTCGTGGTCGATCGTCACGGCGGCGATCCCGGCCACCGTGATCTTCGTGCTCGCCGGGGTCCACCTGTGGACCATGCACACGGCATTCGTCCTGGCCGACGTGGTCGGGGTGCTGGCCCTGGCGGTCGTCGGCATCGGCACGGCCGGGGGGAGCGACCGGCCGTTGGCCCGTCGGATCGCGTACGTGTGCGCCCTGGTGCTCGTGGGGATCGCCATCGTCCTGCTCGAGGCCGGCGTCCACCTGCTCTGACGGGTCCCGGCCCCTCGGCCCCGTCCGGCCGGTAGCCTGGTGCCGCCGCCGGGCGGTCCGGCCCGGGGTCCAGGATGCGGGGGTGGGGGAATGCACGGGGACCGGGACGACGGACCGGGGCGGACGGGCGGCGCGGGGCCGCTGGGCGAGGACGAGCTCACCCGCCTGGCGCTGGCCGCCGAACCGATGGACGTACCCGCCGAGGACGCCGTCCCGCTGGCCGAGTACCTGGAGCTCGACGGCGGCCTGCTGCCCGCCTGGTACATGCCCACCCCGATGTCCCGGGTCAGCCCCCGGTGGCGTCTCCCGGTGGTACTGGTCCTGGTGGGGGCGTTCCTGGTGATCGAGGCGTTCGGCCTCTGCAGCACCTTCGGCCAGGTCGTGCCCGGGTGAGTGCCCGCTGATGGAGGTCGTGTCACCACGGAGCGCGGTCGGCTAGACGCGGACCGTATCCGATCGGTTGCAGTCTGCCTTCGAGGCCGGTGGGGCGTTGCCCGGTGCGCGTGGCGACCGGCAAGATGGATGGAGCAGGTCCGGCGGTCGTTCCGTCGGCACGAGGATTCGGGGCGCGGCCCCGAGAAGAGGTACCCATGACGAAGCTCACCTGGACACGACGGATGATGATCGCCTCGGGCGTCGCCGTGGCGTCGCTGTGTGCGGTGCCCGCGGTGGCGGGTGCCGCCGGCACCTCCTGCTACACGGGGTGCACGGCGCCCACGGTCAGCGCGTCCACCGTGCCGCCGCCGTCCACGTCGGGGACAGGGACCAACCAGGCCTCCGCCTCGGTCGAAGGGTCGTCGTCGCTCCCGTTCACGGGAGCCGACGTCGGTGAGCTCGCCGCCGTCGGTGCCGGCGCCATCGTGGTCGGTGGGGTCCTGGCCCGCCGCCGCCGCTCGGCCTCCTGACCGGACGTCAGTAGCTGGCCGGCAGCAGGGGGGCGAGTGCCCCGAAGAAGACGAAGACCACCGCCAGCCAGGCGACGAGGCCGACCACCAGCACCGCCATCCGCCGCCTGCCCCTCGTGCGTCCCGCCACCGCCCAGATGCCGGTGATCATGGCGGCCACGACGATCCCCCACAGGATCGCCTGCCACCAGTGCCGCTGGACGGCGGCGGGCACGGCGGCGGGGGCGGACCCCCGGTCCGATGACGTGGTCGACGACCGCGCCGGTGGCGCGGGGGCGGCTGTGGTCGTCGTCAGCACGTCGGCCACCAGTGCGGCCGACACCACTAGCCGTTGGCTCGCGCTGTAGCGCGGGTTGCAGGTGGTGAGGGTGAGTACGGGGTCGGTCGTCGGTGCGACCACGGCCACGTCGGTGGGGGACACCGCCTGACTCCCCGTCACCTGGTACACGAACCACCCCTGGGCGGTCAGGAGGTCGATCCGGTCCCCGGGCACCAGCTCGTTGAGGTCGTAGAAGGGGTGGAGGTACGTCGTTCGGTGACCGGCGATGGCCACGTTGCCGGCCTCGCCCGGCAGCGGGGTCCCGGGGTAGTGGCCGGGGCCGGCGCGCAGCTGGTCGGGGCCGGTACCTTCGACCACCACCATCGACAGCGAGATCTTGGGGATGGAGAGGATGCCCACCGGGTTCCCGACGGCGGGGGCCGCCACGGTGGGGGCGATGGTCGGCGGCGAAGTCGGCGTCCGCGGCGGGTCGACGGTCGCGCTTCGGTGGTGGAGGCGCTGGGTGGCGACGAACTGCTGGCGGAGATCGTCCTGGGCCCGCGCGGTGATCAGCCCCGTGCCCCACAGGAGGTAGGGGATGAAGAGCAGGACGAGTACCCCGGCGACGAGGATGACGCGCCCGACGGCCACGCGGATGGTCGAGAGCGACACGGGTCGATGCTACCGGCACCCTTCCGGTGGACCGTGGCGCGCCACCGTGGTCGGACCGGCCTCCGGTACGATCGGGACGGCCCGACCGTTGCGCCCGTGGGCCCCGCACCCGACGTGCACGCGGCGCCCCTGGAGCATCGAGTGACAGCGTGAGCGAAGCAGTGCGCAGCCGGCCGACCCGGTGGATCGTGGCAGCCGTCGTCGTCGTGCTCGGCGCGTGGGTCGCGTACGTGGCCGTCGGCGCCTGGTCGGCCTACCGCCACGACGAGCGCGGCATGGCCGAGCTCACCGCCGTGCGGGACCATCTCGACCCGGCCACGGTGACCGCCACCGGCACCGAGCGGTCGCTGCGTGCCGCCGAGGCCGAGTTCGGCGCCGCCCACGCCGAGATCGTCGGACCGCTGATGACCCCGGCCACCTGGATCCCGGTCCTCGGCCGCCAGCTGCGGTCGGCCCAGTCGCTGAGCGCCGCCGCCCAGCAGGTGTCCGCCGTCGGCGCGACGTTCCTGACGCAGGTCCACGGCGTCCTCGACCAGCCCCACGGCGCCGGTCCCCGAGCGCGTGCGCTCGCTGCGGCGCCTGTCGGCCCTGTCGCTGGCCGCGGCCCACCGGCTGGACGCCATCGACACCGGCCCGGACGACGCGCTGATCGGTCCCCTGGCGCGCAAACACCGGCAGTTCGTCGACCAGCTCGACGACGTGCGCGCCCGCCTGACCAAGGCGGCCGGGGTGTCGGCCGTGGTGGCCACCATCCTCGAGGGGCCGCAGACCTACCTGGTGCTCGCCGGGAACAACGCCGAGATGCGCGCCGGGTCGGGTGCGTACCTCGAGGTGGGGACGGCGGACACGTCGGACGGGACCGTCCACCTCGGCCAGCTGGACCAGAGCGGAGATCTCACCCTGCCTCCAGGTCGGGTCACGGTCACCGGCGACCTGGAACGGAACTGGGGCTGGCTGCTGCCCGGTGTCGACTGGCGCAACCTCGGTCTGACGCCCCAGTTCGACGTCACCGCGCCCTTGGCCGCCCGCATGTGGGCCGCCCGGACCGGGCAGCAGGTCGACGGGGTGCTGGCCGTCGACCTCGTCGGGCTGCGGCAGATCCTGTCCGCCACCGGTCCGGTCGTGGCCGGCGGGACGACCATCACCGTCGACAACGTCGAGCAGTACCTGATGCACGACCAGTACGCGGGCCTGACCGACGACTCGGCGGGCAACTCGACGCGTGCCGACGCGCTCGGCGGGATCGCCGACGCCGTCCTGCGCCAACTGCAGGGGCAGACGACGGACCTCCGCACGCTGGCCTCCGCGGTCGCCGGCGCCGTGGCGGGCCGGCACCTGATGGTGTGGTCGTCCGACCCGGTGGCCCAGGCGGCCTGGGTGGCGAGTGGGGCGGGCGGCACGCTCTCCTCCGACTCGCTGGCCGTCACCGTGGTGAACCAGGGCGGCAACAAGCTCGACCAGTTCCTCCCCGTGTCGGTCTCCCTGGCCACGCGGTCCTCGCGCTCGGACACGACGGTCACGTTGACCACCACCCTGTCCAACCGGACCCCGGACGGCGAATCGCAGTTCATCGCCGGCCCGTTCCCCGGCCTGCCGCTCACCTACGGTGACTACTCGGGCATCGTGGCCGACAACCTTCCGGCCGGAGCGCGCGGCGTCACGTTGACGGGAGCGGGCGCCCTGTCCGCCCTCGGCGCCGAGGGTCCGACGGTGCTGGTGGCCGCTCCCCTCGTGATCCACCAGGGGGCGACGGCGACCGTGGTGACGACGTTCCACCTCCCGGGTGCGCACGGGTCGATGACGCTCGTGCCCTCGGCGCGGGTGCCGGCCGAGCGGTGGACCTACGGTGACGAACAGGTCACCGACGAGCGCCCGGTCACCTTCTCCTGGTGACGGTCGCGCACCGGGCGCCGACGGGGCGCTCCCCGTCCCTGGTGGTGCCCCCCGGTAGGGTACGACGATGACCTCGGAGCCCTCCGTGGCGGGGGAGCCCGTGCCGGCGCCGTCCGCCGACGGCGCCCCCGGCGCCGACTTCGGTGCGGTGGCCCGGCTGCGGGGCGGACTCCGGCGACGCCTCGGTCTGGCAGTCACCCGCCTGCGCCACCCGAGGGTCACCTTCGGGTCCCGGTGCGATGTCCGCTCGGGCGCCCGGTTCGCCGTCGCCCGTGGTGCCGACGTCCGGTTCGGGACCGGGTGCGTCCTGGACCGCGGCTTCACGCTCGAGAGCTCGGGCCGACTGGTGGTGGGCGACCGGACCGTGTTCGGTCACCACTGCACGGTGGCGTCGGACGCCGAGGTGGTGATCGGAGCCCGCTGCCTCTTCGGCGAGTTCACGTCGATCCGCGACCACGACCATGCGTTCGACGGGGCGTCGACGGCCATCCTCGACCAGGGCCGGGCGACGTCCCCGGTGGCCATCGGCGACGACGTCTGGGTCGGGGCGAAGGCGACCATCACCCGAGGGGTGACGATCGGACCCGGTTCGGTGGTCGGCGCCCACGCCGTGGTCACCCACGATCTGCCCGCCGGTTGCGTGGCCGCGGGCGTGCCGGCCCGGGTGCTCCGGATGCGCGACGGGTCGACCCCGCCGGGCTGAGGTGCACGTGCCGGACCGTCGTCCCGGAGGCGACGCCGGCCGACCTAGGAGATGGCCACCGTCGGGCTCGACAGGTGGAGGCCGCCCGCCGACCCGTAGTAGCGGGCGTCCCCGAAGGCGAAGATGCCACCGTCCTGGGACACCAGCAGGTACCCCTGGGCGGTGGGACTGGCCTGCATGCCGGTGATCGGGGCGTTGATGGACCGACCCCCGGTGGAGCCGAAGAACCCCGCGTCGCCGAAGGCGAAGATGCCGCCGTCCGAGGCGACCGTCCAGTAGCCGCCCCCGTCGGGCGTGGCGGCCATGCCCACGATCGGCCGGTCGAGCGTGATGCCTCCGGTGGAGCCGAAGAACCCGGCGTCGCCGAAGGCGAAGATGCCGCCGTCGGAGGCCACCAGCCAGTACCCCCGGCCGTCGGGCGTGGCGGCCATGCCCACGATCGGCCGGTCGAGCGTGATGCCTCCGGTGGAGCCGTAGAACCCGGCGTCGCCGAAGGCGAAGATGCCGCCGTCGGCGGCCACCAGCCAGTACCCCCGGCCGTCGGGGGTGGGAGCCATGCCCACGATGGGCCGGTCGAGGGCCAGCGCACCGGTGGAGCCGTAGAACCCGGCGTCGCCGAAGGCGAAGATCCCGCCGTCGGAGCCGACCATCCAGTACCCCAGCCGATCGGGGGTCGCCGCCATGTCGACGACGGGTCGGCTGAGCGTGAGGTCCGCGGCCGAACCGAGCCCGGGTGCGTCACCGAACGGGTAGACGCCGCCGTCCCGGGTGGTCAGCCAGTAGCCCTGCACGAGGGCGGAGGTCGAACGGGTGCGCCCCCGGCCGCCACCGGGTGTGCCGGTCTGGTCCGCCGGAGGAGTGGTCGTCGTGGTGGTCGGAGGTTCGGTCGTCGTGGTCGTGGTCGTCGTCGTGGTCGTACCGCCGCCCGTGCCGCCACCGGAACCCCCGCCGAGGAGGGGTGGGAGGTCGGCGCCCGAGACGACCGCGGGGCCACCGGACCCGGCGTAGGCCTCCAGGACGTGGACGAACGCGCCGGCACGCTGCGTCGCCGGCCACCACGGGGGGATGCCTCCGCCGTAGTAGCCGCCGTAGTCGATCTCGGTGACGGCGAGCCGGAGCGCGCTGGCGACCACCGGAGCGAAGGTGAGGAGCGCCTCGTGGTCCCGGTACTGTCCCGTCTCCGTGGCGACGGTGACCCAGCCGGTGCCGGGTTCGTCGGCGGCGAGCGTGTAGTCGCGCAGGCCGGGAGCGACCGAGCCCATCGACTGGGTGTCGACCACGACCCGGTCCACGGTGGAGGGTCCGGCCAGCGTGACGGTCAACGACGGGGTCGGGTCGTCGGGGCCGGAGGTCCACCCGAGCCCGTAGCCGGCGGGGAGCCCGTCGATCGCCGCCGAGGCGTCGCCGCTCGATGCCGTGGCCGTGGCACCGGAGGCGGAGGCCGCCAGATCGGTCCCGAACGACTCGGTCGGGCCGACGGTGAGCGTGTCGTCGGACGGGTAGGTCACGAACGCGACCTGGTCCGACAGCGGGAGGCCGTACGCCGTGCCGGACGTGACCTGGGTGGTGGTCGTGTCGCCGTACTCGGTGGTGACCGAGATCGGGTCGGTGCTCCCGCCCGGGCTGGTGAGGGTGACCGACGCCGTCACCGGCAGACCGTCCGTCCACACGGCCGACACCCGGGTGGACCCGCCCACCGTCGGCCCGAAGTCGGCCCGGTAGCCCTGGGGGATCCCCGTCGGGGGCATCGACAGGTAGGGCCGGCCGGCCAGCACCTGGGTGGTGGCCATGGTGGCCAGCGCCGCCGGCTTCACGTAGTCCACCGACTGGTCCGCCTGGATCAGCGAGAACGACACCCCGTCGTTGCCCCAGCTGCCCTCGTCGTAGAAGTAGTTCTCGACGGGCACGCCGAGCGCACGCTCCCAGATCAGGGAGCGTGCGACGTCGTCGGCCTGGCCGAGGAAGTTGTAGTCGCCGTCGCTCCACCAGCCCACCTCGGTGAACCACAGTGGCGTGCCGCCGAGCAGCGCCTGCAGCTGGCGCACCTGGGCGGGCATGCCGTCCTCCTCGAAGCTGTCGTTCGACCCGGTGTAGGGATGGATGGCCGCCACGTCCATGTCGGACAGTCCGCCGGCCGCGATCACCTGCTTCCACCAGCCGACGTCAGGTTCGAGCGAGGAGCCGCCGATGACGGTGGAGGTCGTCCCGGGGAGCACCGACTTCACGGCGGCGTCGAACGGGGCGAGCACCTTGGCGACGTAGGTGGCGCCGTTCGGCCAGCCGGTGTCGTTGGACTCGTTCCACGCCTCCCAGTCGGTGACCGGGGCGCAGGCCCCGCAGCCGGCCGGGACGGTGGCGTAGTGGGCGACCAGCGCGGCGACGTCGGCCTCCCAGAGCCCGGCGTCGACGAGCGCGGTGGGAACGGGCTCACCTCCGCTCACCTGGATCCAGTAGGTCACGTGGTCCTGCTCGGCGAGCTCGGCGGCACGGAAGGGACCGGTGCCCGCCGAGGCGAAGGTCAGTGCCGAGGGCCCGCAGGTGGCCGTGGTGGGTGACGACGGGTCGCACGTCGGCAGCAGCGACGCCCAGTCGACGACCGAGCCGGAGCGCAGCGAGTCCAGCCCCAGCTGGGCGTTGAGGGCGACGCCCCGGGGGTCGGTCGGGCCTCCGGAGCCGGTGCCCGCGGGAAGCGTGGCGAAGTCGAGACCGTCACCGGGGGCGCCCACGGCGTACGGCAGGCAGGTCGTGCCCAGGGTCGTGGGCGGCGCCGTGGACGAGTCGAGCAGCGCGGCCTGGACCTCGTAGGGCCCGGGGGCGGTATCGGCGGCGGGGATGGTGATGGGGATCGACGCCAGGCCCTGCGCCGTCGTCGGGAGCGGCACGACGGTGGGCGTGGGCACGGTCTCGTCGGACAGCGAGGTGGTGTCCTCGACCGTGTAGGACAGCTCGAGGTGGGGCGCCAGCGACACCCACCACGCGTCGAACGTGGCGTCCACCGACGGGGTGGATCCCGGTGCGAAGTAGTTGCCGGTCACCGGCGTGGACAGGCCGGCGCCCCAGCCCAGGCTGTCCGACGGTGCCTGCGCGGCGGACAGGAACGTCTGCAGCGAGGTCAGCGGGAACGACGAGACGGCGTCGGCCGCCGCGTCGAACGGCGGGCCGCTCTGGTAGTAGAACGTGGAGCCGACGAGGGCGAAGTCCCATCCTCCGAAGTCCAGTGCACCACCCAGCGTCGTGGTGCCCTGGAGGATCCCGGCGGGGGAGGTGGCCTCCACGGTGTGCAGCGGGTCGGCGGTGTAGATGGTTCCGTCCGGGCCCTGGACCGCCTGTGCCGGATAGTAGAACTGCGTGCCGGACCCGGTGTGCTGGTCGTCACCCTCGATGTGGGGTGCACCGAAGGTGGCGAGCACCGCGCCGGCGGGGCTCACCGTCTCGACGTACCCGTTGGCCGAGTAGAGGAGGTCGCCGTCGCTCTCGGTGGTGACGAAGCCGTCGACGCCGACCACCAGCGGGAAGCTGCCGGTGACCGCTCCCGTGTCCGGGTCGAGGACGAGGCTCGCCGACGGGTCCTGCACGATGCTGACCGCCACCGCAGCCGTGGCGCCCGAGCCCACGGCGAAGACGTCCGTCGGGTTGCCGGCCCCGGGGTCGACCGACCACAGCAGTGCGCCGGCCGGGGAGAACTTGTCCACGGCGGTGCCGTAGTACGACGAGAGGTAGATGTCACCGGTCGGGTCGACCACCGGCTCGGACACCTCGGCGGCGCTGCCGGTGAACCCCGCCGGGAGCGCGAACGACGACACGGTCGTTCCGGCCGTCGTGTAGGTGACCAGCCGGGTGCCGGTGTCGACGTAGAGGTCGGTCGCCGTGGCGCTGAACCCGACGACCCCGCCCTTGGGCGTGACCACGGTGGACGTCGGGTGGGCCGGCACCGCGGTCGCCGGTCCGAGGGCGGTGGACGGCGTCGTGGTGGTGCAGACCGGGCTGACCTCGGAGGCCGTCGGGGCCGCCGGGCTGCCGGCGATCTGGGGGACCGGACCCGCCGCCTGGGCCTGCCCGGCGACCGCGGCACCGACCGTGGCCGCCACGACCAGGGCCACGGTCCCGAGTGCGCCCACCCGGGCGAATCCCGTTGCCCTGGAGGTGGTCCCGGCCCGATCCATACCCTCAGATCGGCCCACCCGGGGTGCACTTGAGATCAAACGCACAAAAGGTGGCCAATCCACTACTTTGGGTGGTAATTGGCGCGCGGCGGGGACGTGTGGACCTGCGGTCACCCCCTACTGGTACGGTGCCCGCGTGTCGACTTCCGGCGAGCACGCCACGTCGGGCGAGGGGCGGCGCGGGCTCCGGGTGCTGCGGATCTCCCACAGCAGCGTCATCACCTCGTGGCGCGAACGCGAACGGGTCCTGCGACGGCGCGGTGTGGACGTCACCCTCGCCACGTCGACGGCGTGGGAGGAGGGCGGCACCCTGGTGCACTTCGCCCCCGACGGCGACGGGTTCGCCGTCCCCGTGCGGACCCTCGGGCGCCATCCCAACCTGTTCCTGTTCGACCCCCGGCCGTTGTGGCGTCTCCTCGGCGACGGGCACTGGGACCTGGTCGACATGCACGAGGAGCCCTTCGGACTGGCCGTGGCCGAGGTGCTCGCACTGCGGTGGTTGCGGTGCCGTGGCACCCCGTACCTGGTGTGTTCGGCCCAGAACATCGACAAGCGCTATGCGCCGCCCTTCCGCTGGATCGAGCGCTGGTCGCTCCGGCACGCCGCCGGCGCCTACACGTGCAACGCCGAGGCGGGGGAGATCCTCCGCCGGAAGGGACTCACCGGTGCCCTCGAGCTCCTCCCCCTCGGGGTCGACGTCGGCCGGTTCCGGGCGCCGGACCGCCGGCCGCCCTCGGGCCGCCTACGGGTCGGCTACGTCGGTCGTCTGATCCCGCACAAGGGCGTGGCCGTGCTCGTCGACGCCGCCGCGCTCGACGACCGGTTCGACGTCGAGGTCTACGGCGCCGGACCCGAAGCGGCGGCACTCCGGGAGCGCGCCGTCCGGCTCGGGGTCGCCGATCGGGTGACGTTCCACGGCCACGTCGAGGAGTCCGCCCTTCCCGACGTCTACCGGACCCTCGACGTGCTCGCCGTGCCGTCGGTGCCCGTGCCGGGGTGGTTGGAGCAGTTCGGGCGCGTCGTGGTCGAGGGCCAGGCCGCCGGTGTCCCCGCCGTGGCCAGCGCCAGCGGCGCCCTGCCCGAGGTGGTCGGGGACGCCGGACTCCTGGTGCCCCCCAACAGCCCGGCCGCCCTGCGCGGCGCGCTCGCGCGCCTGCTCGACGAGCCGGGTCTGTGGGCACGGCTCCGTGCCGCCGGTGTGGACGCGGCCGACCGCTACTCGTGGGCCGGGGTGGCCGAGCTCCAGCAGTCCCTCTACGAGCGGGTCACGGGGCCGGACCGGCCGGCGGCCGACCGGTGACCTCGCCGTAGAGCGCCTCGAGCCGGTCGAGGTGGCGGGCGAGCGAGAATCGGTCCTGCTGGCGCCGTCGCAGCGCTTCGCCGACGGCACGGCGCGCCGCCCGGTCGTCGGCCAGCCCGGCGAGGGCGGTGGCGGCTGCGGTCACGTCGCCCGGGGCGAACAGCACCCCGGCGTCGCCCACCGTCTCGAGGTGGGCGCCGCCGGCCGCGGCCACCACCGCCAGGCCGTGGGACATGGCCTCCACCACCGACAGGCCGAAGGGCTCCGCCGGGGCCGGGGCGAGGAGGATCGACGCCCCGGCCAGGAGCCCGTCGGTGTCGTCGACGTTGCCGGCGAAGGTGACACCGCAGGGCGGCCCGAAGGTGGCGCACTCCGCCTCGAGCCCGGGGCGCAGGGCGCCGGAGCCGGCCACCACCAGCCGCCACCCGCGCCCGGCCAGGCCGCTGGCGGCCCACGCCCGCAGTCCCACCTCCGGGGCCTTCTCGGTGTCGAGCCGCTGGAGCATCACCACCACGGGCGCGTCCAGCGGTGCCTGGGGCCTCGACGGCACCCCGTTCGGGATCAGCGTCGTGGGCCCGCCGACCGAACGGGCCACGAACCCGCTGATGGCGATGTCGGCCGCCAGGTGCCGCGCCGTCACCCGGGCGAGCGTCCGGTTGACCCGGGACCGGCCCCGTCCGGCGGCGAAGTGCCGGGTCGCCACCACCGGGGCCCGCAGGACGGGCCGGGTGAGGAACGCGCACGCCTCGGCCGCCGTCATGTGCGCGTGGACCAGGTCGCGGCCCGGCGCGCGCCGAGGAGCGCACGCGCTCCCGCCGCCAGGCCGACCGCCGGGCGGTGGGACACGGCCGGGTCGAGCTCGGACCGCATCCGTCCGGGCTCGCCACCGATGACGTCGACCCGGTGACCCCGGTCGGCCAGCCCGTTGGCCACCTGGCAGACGTACCGCTCGACACCGGCGAAATTGTCGGTCACGACCACGTGGGTCACGTGCAGCGGCGGTGGCGTCCAGGGCCGCCTCGGCCCGGAGCGGCCCCCGCGCCACGAGCCGGAACCGCAGCGCCGCCTCGCGTCCGCGCCGGCCGGGCAGGACGACGGCCCGCCCCCCGAATCCGCACAGGGCGGCCAGCCGGTAGGACCACCAGCCGACGGTGCCGTGGTGGGTGCGCACGTACCGCTCGTGCGATGCCTGGAAGTGCGTCTCCCGCCCGGTCGGGTCACCGCCGGTGCCCGCACCGACGTGGCTGGCGACGACCTCGGGACACAGGGCCACCCGCCACCCCCGGTCCGCCGCCCGGCGCTGCCAGTCCGTCTCCTCGGCGTAGAGGAAGAACCGGTCGTCGAAGGCGCCGACGTCGTGCAGGGCCCGGTCGGACAGCGAGGAGCACGGAGCCGATCAGGAAGCCCGGCCCCCGGCGGAGCCGACCGAGCCCGACGGCCTCCAGCCATGCGCCACCCGGCGTCGGGAAGGGCCAGAGCACGCGCGCCTCCTCCCGTGCGTCGGGGTCGTGCTGGGCGGGGGCGACGGCGGCGAGGAGGGGATCCGCCGCCAGTCGGGCGTGGAGCCGGCGAACGGCACCGGGGGTGATCACGGCGTCCGGATTGAGGAGCAGGACGTCGCGACCGTCGCGGGCGGCGCACCCGGCGTTGACGCCGCCCGCGAACCCGAGGTTGCGACCAGGGGTGGTGACGGCCGCTCCGTGGCGGTCCGCCACGGCGGCGACCTCGGGATCCGACGAGTTGTCCACGACCCGCACGTCGAACGCGCCGCCGAGGCCGGCGAGGCAGCGGTCCAGGAGGTCCGCGGCGTGGTAGGCCACCACCACGACCAGCGGATCGGGCGGGGTCGGGGTACCCGCCCCCGCCGACGTCATCGGCGGTACGCGTAGGCCTGGTAGTTGCCCGCGGTGGCGTGCCGCACGTGGTTGAGGACGAGACCGAGCACCCGGCAGCCGGTGGCCTGCAGCCGGTTGGCGGCCCGGTCGAGGTCGGCACGGTCGGTCCTGCCCTCCGACGCCACCACGAGTGCCCCGTGGGTCAGGCCGCCGAGGATGGCGGTGTCGGGGGCGGCCAGGACCGGGGGGGTGTCGAGGAGGACGACGTCGGCCAGGAGGCGCAGGTGGTCGAGGACGGGCTGGATCCCGGGGCTGTCGAAGAGCTCGCTCGGATTGTCGAGAGCGGTGCCCGCCGGCAGGAGTCGCAGGCCGGCGACGCCGGTCTCCACCAGGTGGTCGCCGACCGCGGTGTCCCCGGGTCGGCGCCGGCTCCCCGCCGGCGACCGGCCTCCGCCCGGGGCGTCGGGCCCGCGGCCTCCGCCCTCGGGCTCGGCGAGCTTCCAGTTGGCCTTGATGAGGTCGGACAGGCCGTGGGCGCCGGGGCGGTCGATCCCGAGGGCCTCCTCGAGGCGCGGCCTGCGGAAGTCGGCGGAGACGACGATGACCCGGCTGCCGGTGAGCGCCCAGGACGCGGCGAGGTTCGCGGTCACGAAGGTCTTGCCGTCACCGGGCTCGGGGCTGGTCACGGTGATGACCGGACACTGCTCGTCCACCAGGAGCACCCGCAGGCTGGTACGGAGGTCGCGGACCGCCTCGGCCAGGGCGGACTGCGGGGCCTCGACCAACGACAGGGCGACCTTCCCCTTCCGGACGTCGGCGTCCTCGGGCAGCTCGCCGAGGACCGGACCGTCGATCGCCGAGTCGAGGTCGGGGCTCACCCGGATCCGGTCGTCGAACTGCTCGCGGACGAGGGCGATCCCGCAGCCGACCAGGAGTCCGGCGACGATGCCGATGGCGCCCAGCTTGGCCGTGGACAGGCCGGTCGACGTCCCCGGGGTGGCGGCGACCTGGACGACGGCGTAGGGCATGCCGATCTGGATGGTGGACTGGGTCGCCTCGAGCGTGCTGGCCTCCTGGGTCAGCGCGGTGATCTGCGCCGTCACCAGCGAGCCGGTGCCGCCCAGGGCCTGCTCGGCCTGGAGGACGGCCAGCTTGTCGTTGACCTTCGACAGGGCCGCCGTGTACTTGTCCACCTGGGCCTGGGCGAGGTCCCCGATCCGGGCGACGAACGCCTCGGAGAAGGCCCTGGTCACCGCTTCGGCCGCCTCGGGGGTGGACCCGGTCCCCGTCACGGTCAGCGCACCGCTGGTGGGGTCCACCGTCCCGGTGACCCGACCCTCCAGCGACGCGGGCGAGGGGTCGTGGAGCGTGGCGGCGGCGGCCAGCTGCACGCCCGTACTCGACAGCTCCTGGACCGGGTCCGGCAGGGTGAAGGGCGAGGACGACGTCCCGCTGCCGGTCGTGCTCGGCGTGTTGATCTGGATCAGCGCGCTCGACTGGTAGGTGGGCGTGGCCAGCCCGGCGTAGGCGAGGCAGGCGGCGACGGCGACCACCACGCTGACCGCGACGGTGAGCTTCCTCTTCCAGAGGGCGTGGAGCATCTGCGGGAACGTCACCGGGGACTCGCTTTCGGCGGGTTGGGGCAGGGACAAGGATACGACCGGGTGCCACCGGTCGGCGTCCCGGTGCGACGGAGGGTGGGCGCGGGCGTCACGACCGGCCCCCGGCCCGTCGCACCCTCGCCATCACGTCGTACAGGGCTCCGGCCCGTTCGCCCCAGCCGGCGACCGGCGCGGCGTCGGGGACGGCCGGCTCGGTGCCGGGGTCGGCGTCGAGCACGGCACCGACGGCCCCGACGAAGGCGGAGCGGTCGCACACCACCACCGGGCCGCCCAGGCCGCGGAAGCCGGCCACCGGGGTGGCCACCGTCGGACGCCCGGTCGCCACGCACTCGTAGGCCTTGATGGGATCGAGGCTCTCCGTGAACGGGTTGACCAGATGGGGCACCAGGACCACGTCGGCGTGCTGGAGGTAGCCCGGCACCTGCTCGTAGGGCCGGGGACCCATCCGTCGGACGGTGGGTACGCCGTCGAGCCCGGCCGAGGAGGCGGGACCGAGGGAGTCGGGGCCGACCAGGGCGATCTGCAGGGCGGGCCGGGCCCTCGCCAGCTCCTCGAGGAGCGGCACGTCGACCCGCTGGTCGTGCAGGGTCCCGACGTAGACGGCCACCGGGGGTGGCGGCAGGTCGTCCGGCCGGGGTTGGGGGGTACGGAAGCGCTCGACGTCGACCCCGTTCGGGATCAGGTCGACCACGCGGTCGCGGCCGCGGGTCCGGGCGAGCTCCGGTGAGCACACCACCACCGCGCCGCTGGCGCGCAGGAGCCGCCGGTCGTCGGTGCGCAGCCGGGACGCCTGGCGGGGGGTCATCGGCGCCAGCAGCCAGTCGTCGGTGACGTCGTAGACCGTCGGCCATCCGGTGGACAGCGCGAACTCCGCGTAGCCCGCGTCGTTGACCCACAGGAGCGGGTCGTCCAGGCCGAGCCGACCGACGGCGTGGGCCACCTGGCGGGCGAGCGACCGGTCGGCGGCGGGCCCGAGCGCCCGGGGGAGCCACTTCCGGGGCCGTAGGACGTGGACGCGGGGGTGCACCTGTTCGAGCGACGCGGAGACCAGGCCCCGTACCCGCCCGTGGGCCAGTTCGAAGGGGACGTCCCGGGCCGGGGCGACGTAGAGCACCCGCAGGGCGGGGTCGAGGGCGACGAGCTCGTCGACCAGGATCCGGATCCGACGGTGCACCTCGCCCCACTCCTCGAGCGAGCAGACGACCAGCGAAGGCCCCGCGCCGGGTGCGGTGGTCACGGTCGCCGTGCGCTCCTGCTGTCGGGTGGGCAGTCCCACGTCGCTCCGTCCTGGTCGTCGCGGGCCGCCCCCGGGGAGAGGGCGCCACGGTCCGGGGTGGTTCCCCGTGACCCCGAGTGGATCGTCAGGTGCACGGAAGACCTTGAGGTACGACGTGATGGTGCCGATGGATCCGACGACCACCCGACCGACCGCAGCCGGGCGCGACCGGTGCACCGGTACCATGGACCGGGCGCCGTCCGCGTCCACGCGGACGCAACCCGAGGCCCCATGCCCCCCTTGCCCCTGATCCGGACGCAACCATGAGCGACGCACCGGCCGGTGTGGCCGAGGTGGCCGCCCGTCGGGCGGACGTCGGCCGTCGCTGGGGCGACCGGGCCGCCGCCGTGCTGGGCTGGGTCGTCGTCGCCGCGGTGGCCGCCGTGGCCGGGGTGTCGGCCGGGGTCGACCTCGTCGCCGGCCTGGCCGTGGCCTTCCTCGTCTTCGCCTTCGGCATCTTCGTCGTGGACCCCATCCTCGTCGCCGTCGTGGTGCTGCCCGGGGCCATCCTGATCCAGCGGGTCGGGGGGTCGAGCACCAATCTCAGTGTTGCCGATCTCCTGGTCTTCGTGGGGGCGCTCGTCTGCCTCTTCCACGTCGACTGGGGTGCGGCCACCAACCTCCGGCGCTTCCTGGTCGGGATCCTCTGGTACCAGGCGGTGCTCGTCGTCGTGGTCATCGCCCATCCGTTCCGCGGGGACGTCATCGAGTGGTTCCACCGGTTCTCGTACCTGGCCGGGAGCACCCTGGTGGGTTGGGTGATCGCCTGGCACGGACGGGCCCGGCAGGCGTTCCGCCTGTACCTGTGGGGCGCGACCGTCCTGTCCCTGGTCACCCTCGAGCACGCCGTCGCCCTGCACTTCCAGCCCGCCCAGTGGGGCGTCTACCAGAAGAATTCCATCGGGGCGGTCCTGTGGGTCGCCGTGGTCGTGGCCCAGCTCAACCCGTCGTGGGCACGGATCCCCACGCTCGAGGCCCGGGTCACGGAGGGGCTGTGCCTCCTCGGGCTCCTGGCCACCCAGTCGCGCCAGTCGGCGATCCTGGTCGTGCTGGCCCTCGGCACCGCCGCGCTGCTCAATTCGGAGGTGCGGGCCCGGGCCAAGATGATCGTGTTCATCGCCGTGCCCGTCCTCGGGCTCGTGTACTACAGCTTCGCCCTGGCCTTCCGCGACAATCCGCAGTTCAACTCCGTGGCCATCCGGTTCGGGCAGATCGACGCCGCCCTCCACGTGTGGCACCAGAGCCCGTGGCTGGGCCTCGGCATGCGCTTCTACAACCTGCCGCAGTACCTGACGGTCACCGCACCGCCCAACTCACTCGTGGACAACCTGGCCTCCACCGGGATCATCGGGTCGCTGGCCTTCCTCTTCCTGGTGGTGGTCACCATGCGGTCGATGGCCGCCCTGCCGCGGGTCTACGGCACGCTGGGACTGGTGGTCCTGCTGGCCCACTACGTCGACGGGTTGTTCGACACGTTCTGGATCGGCGCCCTGTCGATCACGCCGTTCGTCATCGCCGGCATCTCGCTCGGGATGGCCGACGCCCACGCCCGGGGCGGACCGGACGCCGCCGACGCGACCTCGCCGTCGGACCGGACGGAACGCCCGTCCGGGGTTCGGACCCCGGTCGTCGGTGCGGGTCGGGTGGGCCCCATCCCGCCCGGAGCCGAACCGGTGGCCACGCGCACGACCCCCCGCCGCAGCGGTCCGATCCCAC
This sequence comes from uncultured Acidimicrobiales bacterium, assembly GCA_963814655.1. Lineage (GTDB taxonomy): Bacteria > Actinomycetota > Acidimicrobiia > Acidimicrobiales > RAAP-2 > Bog-756. The sequence goes on from CAWFDU010000004.1 coordinate 163,235, forward strand.
CCGGCTACGAGCGGTGACCGGCCCGCCGCCTGCGCCCGCCGCCCGCGGCGGCGCCGTCCCCCGCCTCGTCGTGAACGCGCTCCCGCTGGAGGCGGTCGGCGGCGGGGTGAGCACCTACATCCGCGAGCTGCTGGGTGCGATGGCCCCGCTGGTACGGGCCGAACTGGTGGCCGCCGTGCGGCCGTCCGGCGTCCAGGAGCTTCCCCCCGGGGTGACCCCGCTGATCGTTCCCGACGCCAGCGGCGCCCGGCGGGTGTTCGAGGGGGCGAAGGGCTTCGGTCCGGCCGACCTGGTCCACGGGCTCGACGTCGACCTCCCGCTCGTCGGGTCCTGCCCCCGGGTGACCACCGTCCACGACCTCGCCGTCTTCGACGTGCCGTGGGCGTTCCCCCGGTTCCGGGTGGCCGGCGAGCGGATGGTGCTGCGCGCCGCGCTGCGCCGGGCCGACGCGGTGATCGCCGTGTCGGCGTTCACGGCCGAGCGGATCGAGGCGGTCACCGGCCGGCACGCCGTCGTGGTCCACGAGGCGCCGAGTCCGACGATGGCCCCGGCACCGCCGGACGAGGTCGACCGGGTGCGGCGGCACTACGGCCTGCCCGACCGGTTCGTCCTCCACGTGGGGAACATCGAGCCCCGCAAGGACCTGGAGACGCTGGCCCGGGCCTGCACCCGCGCCGGGGTGGCCCTGGTGACCACCGGCCACGGCCTCTGGGACACCGACGCGCCCCCGTCGGCCCGGCGCGTCGGGTTCGTCCCCACCAAGGAGCTCCCCGCCCTCTACGGGGCGGCCACCCTGGTCGGCTACGCCTCCCGGTACGAGGGGTTCGGCCTCCCCCCGGTCGAGGCGATGGCCTGCGGTGCGGCCGTCGTGTCCACGCCGGTCCCCGCCGTGGCCGAGCTGGTCGGCGACGCCGCCGCCACCTTCCGTCCGGGCGACGTCGACGGGCTCACCGCCACCCTGCGGTCGCTGCTCGACGACGACGACCGACGGCTCGACCTGGCGGCACGAGGGCGCCGGGCCGTGGGGGGCCTGTCGTGGGACCGGGCGGCACGGGCCACGGCCGACGTGTACCGGTCGCTCGGCCTCGCCGTCTGACCGTCCGTCCCCGCCGGACGGACACCCCGAACCCCGGGTACCGCCTCCGTGACCCGGTCCACCGGGACGACGGGGCCCGACCCGCACTTCAGCTGCCGGGCTCCCGTGCCGATACCGGATGGATGGTGTGGAGCACGCGCGATTCGGAGACCGGGAGCCTCGAGCGGTTCGTGGTACCCACCGTCGAGCCCCTGGGTTCGAACGTCGTGCGCCTCTTCCCCTCCGTCCCGAGCGCCGTCCCCCGCCTCGTCGTGAACGCGCTCCCGCTGGAGGCGGTCGGCGGCGGGGTGAGCACCTACATCCGCGAGCTGCTGGGTGCGATGGCCCCGCTGGTACGGGCCGACCTGGTGGCCGCCGTGCGGCCGTCCGGTGTCCAGGAGCTTCCCCCCGGGGTGACCCCGCTGATCGTTCCCGACGCCAGCGGCGCCCGGCGGGTGTTCGAGGGGGCGAAGGGCTTCGGTCCGGCCGACCTGGTCCACGGGCTCGACGTCGACCTCCCGCTCGTCGGGTCCTGCCCCCGGGTGACCACCGTCCACGACCTCGCCATCTTCGACGTGCCGTGGGCGTTCCCCCGGTTCCGGGTGGCCGGCGAGCGGATGGTGCTGCGCGCCGCGCTGCGCCGGGCCGACGCGGTGATCGCCGTGTCGGCGTTCACCGCCGAGCGGATCGAGGCGGTCACCGGCCGGCACGCCGTCGTGGTCCACGAGGCGCCGAGTCCGACGATGGCCCCGGCACCGCCGGACGAGGTCGACCGGGTGCGGCGGCACTACGGCCTGCCCGACCGGTTCGTCCTCCACGTGGGGAACATCGAGCCCCGCAAGGACCTGGAGACGCTGGCCCGGGCCTGCACCCGTGCCGGGGTGGCCCTGGTGATCACCGGCCACAGCCTCTGGGGGAACCGGGCCCCGAGTTCGGTGGTCGAGGTCGGGTTCGTCCCCACCAAGGAGCTCCCCGCCCTCTACGGGGCGGCCACCCTGGTCGGCTACGCCTCCCGGTACGAGGGGTTCGGCCTCCCCCCGGTCGAGGCGATGGCCTGCGGTGCGGCCGTCGTGTCCACGCCGGTCCCCGCCGTGGCCGAGCTGGTCGGCGACGCCGCCGCCACCTTCCGTCCGGGCGACGTCGACGGGCTCACCGCCACCCTGCGGTCGCTGCTCGACGACGACGACCGACGGCTCGACCTGGCGGCGCGAGGGCGCCGGGCCGTGGGGGGCCTGTCGTGGGACCGGGCGGCACGGGCCACGGCCGACGTGTACCGGTCGCTCGGCCTCGCCGTCTGACCGTCCGTCCCCGCCGGACGGACACCCCGAACCCGTCCGTCGGGGCGCCGCGACCGCCCCCGTCCCTTCAGCTCCGTCCCGTCCGTGCCGATACCCCAGGTGATGAACAGCCAGGAACTGACGAGGGCTCCGGTGGTGCGGGCACGGCCTGCCACCGAGGGAGGGACGGACCGGAGGGAGGTGCTCCCGGCGGTCCGGACCGCTGACGGATCGCTGGTCGTGCTCCCCCTCGGGGACGTCGTCGCCCCCCGGGACCTCGAGGTCGTCATCACCCCGGAGCTGGTCGCCGACCTCTACGCCCCGACGCTGATCATCTCGCACGGGTACGTGGGTCCCGACCGCCGCCGGCACGCCCGGTCGGAGCCACCCGACGTCGTGCCCCAGTGGGTCCGCCGGATCCTGTCGGTGGTGCTCCTGACCGCCGTGGTCGTCGTCCCGCTCACCATGATCGCGGCCCGGTCGGTCCCACCGGCCGCGTCGGGCCGGTCGCCCGCCCCCGCAGCGGGGCCGGCGGCGCCCAAGTCGACAGTCGGCGCCCGGCACCCCAGCACCCACACCTTCGGCGCCACGAGCCAGCAGATCGCCCGGGCGGAGGCCGCCTACCAGAAGGCGCTGGCCCGGGCCGGTGACTCCACCGGAACCGCAGGATCCGGCTCACCGACCGCGCCGGCGGCGACGGATGCCGCCGCCGGTCCCTCCGTGACGGCCCCGGTGACCGCCGCGCCGGCGCACTCCGCCGCCGGTCCGTCGGCGGCCGCCGCGCAGCGCGCCGCGGTGGCGGCCACGGTCGCCCAGGAGCGCTCCGATGCCCAGGCCGCCGCCGACCAGCGGCGCGAGGCTGCGGCCACGGCGCGTGCGCAGGCTCGGACGACCCGGGCGGCCGCCCGCGGCACGTCGCCCACCGGGTCCGGTGCGACGGGCACGACGGTACCGGCCGGGACCGACGTGGGCCCGTCTGCCGGGGACTGACCACCACTCCCCGGACCCGGCGGGCCGATCGCCCGCGACCACGGCGACCGTCGCCTCCCCTTCAGTTGGAGGCTCCACGTGCCGATTTTCCGTCATGGCAGTGGACACGATGGGCGACCAGGTGCAGGAGGGACCGGCCGGGACCGGTGCCGTCGCACCGCCGTCCGTCGAACCCGGGGGGACCCCCACCTCCGGACCGGTCCCGACGGGTGCCCCTGCCCCGGCGACCGTCCGCCCGGTGCCGTGGCCGGTCCCCGAACTCGGCCGCGGGTCGGACACGGACGTGCTGGACGATCCGGACCTCGTGCTCACCGAGGGCTACATCGGAAGGGAGCGTCGTCGGCCCGGTGCGCGTGCACTCTTCGCCCGGTCCACCTGGGCCGGTCGTCGTCGGCTCCTCCGTCTCGACCTCCTGATCGCGCTGGCGCTCGTCACCATGGTGCTGGGCGCGCTGCTCCTGGTGGCCAGCGGCCCGCCGGTGCGGACGGCGGCGCCGGCACCGAGGTCGACGACGGGGGCACCCGCCGCCGACGGCCCGCCACGGGCCCGTCCCCACACGGTCGTCGTCCGCGCCACGCCACCGGTCGCGTCCGCCCCGTCGGCCGGGACGCCGGTACCTGCGCCGGCCACACCGTCGGCGACTACGGACGCCACGCCGTCGGCCGCGCCCGACACGCCCACGGCCATGGGGGCGGCGGCCCTCGCCCTCGTCCGGTACCCGTGGCGGCAGCTGCCGGGCTACTCGATCGTCTTCCGGTCGATCGCGGACGCCCCCTCGCCCGGCTTCTACGGCAACACCACCTTCACCTGGGGCCGGCCCGGTGGGGTCTCGACCCTCTACGTGTACCCGGGGGAGACCGTCGAACGTCTGGCCGCCATCACGGCCTTCGAGATCGGGCACGAGGTGGACGCCGCCTACGTGGAGCCCCGGGGTGGCCACGGTGCCGTCGAGTCGCTCCTCGGAGTCCATCCCGCCAGCTGGGCCCCGGAGTGCGACTGCGCCGAACAGGGCTACCTCTCGGGATGGTACGCCGCCGCCTTCTCGGACTACTGGTCACCGGGTGTCGGCGCCTGGAGCTGGATCGCACCCGTCCCGACCGGGGCCACCCTGGTGGCCCTGGAGCCGTGGCTGGATCCGGCCGTTCCCTAAGCTCGCTCGGCCGGCCCCGCGCACCGAACCACATCCGACAGGCATCCCGCCGGAGACCACATGACACCCACGAGCACCACCGCCGACCTCTGCGCACCACCGGAGGAGCGGACGCGCGGCCGGCACCGCCGCCCCACCGCCGGGGGACGGCGGTGACGCGCGTCGCGCTCGTGCCGAGCGCCTATCCGCCGTCGGTCGGAGGAGTGGAGGAGCTGACCCGTCATCTCGCCCTGGCGCTGGTGGCGGCGGGCGACGACGTGGAGGTGTGGACCGGCAACCCCGACGACCGGGATCCCGAGACCGTCGAGGTCCGGGACGGCCTCGTCGTCCGTCGGCTCCCCATGCCCCTGCCCGCCCGCGCCTGGCCCTCCGTCGCCCACACCGCCGCCGCCGGCCCCCGGACGCTGCACGCACTGCGCCGCGCCGCCCGTTCGTTCCGTCCCGACGTGCTCCACGTCCAGTGCTTCGGTCCCAACGGCGCCTACGCCACCGCACTGTCCCTGACGACGGGCCTACCTCTCGTGGTCACCCTGCAGGGGGAGACCCTCATGGACGACGCGGACATCTTCGACGAGTCGCTCGCGCTGCGCGCCGCGCTGCGGGTCGGGCTGCGCCACGCGGTGGCCGTCACCGCCTGCTCCGCCTTCACCCTCGACGACGCCGTCGCCCGGTTCGGTCTCCCGTCGGGACGTGGCGTGGTGATCCCCAACGGCGTGTCGCTGGACCCGGCGGACGCCACCGCCGGCACCGGTCCGGGACCGCTCGACCGGCTGGTGGGGCGGCGGTACGTGCTCGCCCTCGGCCGGGTCGTGAGCAAGAAGGGGTTCGACCTCCTCTTGGCCGGGTACGCCGCCATGGATCCGGCGGATCGCACGGCGGACCTCGTGATCGGCGGATCGGGGCCGGCGCTCCGGGGACTGGAGACCCAGGCCGAGGAGTCCGGGATCGGCGAGCAGGTCCACTTCGTGGGGCGGCTGTCGCGCCGGCAGGTGGCCACCGCCATGGCCGGCGCCGCCGTCTTCGTCATGCCGAGCCGACTGGAGCCCTTCGGCATCGTGGCGCTGGAGGGCTGGCGGGCGGGCACCGCCGTGGTCGCCTCCAGCCGTGGGGGCGCGCCGGAGTTCGTACGCGACGGCGTGGACGGGCTGCTGGTGGATCCCTTCGACACCGTGGCCGTGGCACGCACCCTCGGGCGGCTCCTGACCGACGAGGGACTGCGCCGATCGATCGCCGCCGCGGGCCGCACCCGTGTGGAGGCGTTCGCCTGGCCCGTGGTGGCCGCCCGCTACCGGAGTCTGTACGCCTCGGTGCTGGGTGCCCCGATCGTCCTCCGCCGACCGGCCGCGGCGTCGTGAGCGCGGGTTCCGCGGGCGTGCGGGTGGGACTCGACCTCGTGGCGGTCGACGAGGTGGCGGACGCGGTCGGACACTTCGGCGACCGGTACCTCACCCGGATCTACACCGATCACGAGATCGACTGCTGCCGACGCGAACGGTCCGGTACCCCGGGGGCGGCGTACGCCATGGAGTCCCTGGCGGCGCGGTTCGCCGCCAAGGAGGCCGTACTGAAGGTGCTGCGTCCCGTCGACCGCCAACCGGGATGGCGTAGTATCGAACTACACAGGATGCCGGGAGGATGGTGTGAGATCCGGCTGTCCGGACGAGCCGCCTCCCTCGCCGACGCTGCGGGCATCGATGCGTTCGCCGTCAGCGTCTCGCACGAGGCCGGCCTGGCCGCGGCCGTCGTCGTCGGTTGGACCTCGACGACGACCGGTGGCCGTACCCGAACGCCGGACGGAGGAGAGCGATGACCGTGGACGAGACGATCCGCCAGGTGCTGGCCGAGCACGGGCGACTGGCCGTTCCCGTGGATTCGCTGGCCGACGACACCGACCTGTTCGGTGCGGGCATGACCTCCCACGCCAGCGTCAACGTGATGCTGGCGCTCGAGGACGCCTTCGACGTCGAGTTCCCCGAGAAGATGCTGAAGAAGTCCACGTTCGAGTCGATCGCGTCGATCCGGGCGGCCGTCGTCGAGTTGACCGGCGGATGAACACCGTCACCGGGGCCGGACCGGGCCGCGTGTCGCGGATGACCCGCGCCGGGTCGGTGGCGGCACGGATGTCCGCCGTCGCCGACGGGGTGGCGGGCCCCGCGGCCGCCGACGTCGACGAACGTGCCCGGTTCCCGTCCGAGACGATCGCCGCCCTGCGCGACGAGGGCCTCCTGGCCGCACTGGTGCCGGACGCCCTCGGCGGGGGAGGGGCCACCCTCGCCGAGGTGTCCGACGGGCTGGTGGCCCTGGGCCGTCGCTGCGCGTCGAGTGCGATGGTCGTCGCCATGCACCACATCCAGGTGGCCTGCCTCGTCCGCCACGGCACCACCCCGCTGCTGGTGGACTACCAGCGCGAGCTGAGCGAGCGCCAGTACCTCCTCGCCTCGGCCACCACCGAGGTCGGCACGGGCGGCGACGTCCGCTCGAGCATCTGCGCCCTCGAGCTCTCCGAGGGGCGATTCCGGGTGGAGAAGCAGGCGCCGGTCATCTCGTACGCCGACGACGCCGACGCCGTGCTGGTGACCGCCCGACGCACGGCCCAGAGCCCCGAGTCGGACCAGGTCATCGTTCTGTGCCGACCGCCCGGACTGGAACTCGAACAGGTCGGCGAGTGGAACGCCCTCGGGTTCCGGGGGACGTGCAGCACCGGGTTCGTGCTGCGGGCGAGCGGCGACGCCGACGCCGTGCTGGCCGAACCCTACGCCGAGATCTCCGCCCGCACGATGTTGCCCGTGGCCCACCTGCTGTGGAGCTCCGTGTGGCTGGGCATCGCCTCGGACGCGGTCGAACTGGCACGGCGGTCGGTCCAGGCCGAGGCCCGGCGCAGACCGGGCACGACACCGGCCGCCTCGGCACGGCTGGCCGGGACCACGGTCCTGCACCAGGGGTTCGTGGACACGGTGCGCGCCTCGCTGGTGCGGTTCGAGGAGGCGGACGCGGACCCCGAACGGTCGGCGTCCGTCGGCTTCGCCGTCGGCATGAACGCCCTGAAGGTGTCGGCGTCCACCCTCGTCGTCGACATCGTCCGCGAGTGCATGCTCATCTGCGGGCTCCCCTCCTACCGGCTGGACTCCCCCTTCAGCCTCGGGCGCCACCTACGCGACGCCATGGGTGCCGCGCTCATGGTGAACAACGACCGGATCATGGCCAACAACGCCCAGCTCCTCCTGGTGCACCGGGGCGAGTGACGATGACGACGACCCCCGGTGCGCCGTCCGGTGACGACGCCCCGACGACCGCCGAGCCCTGGGACGGCTTCCGCCGGTCCCTGCTCGCCGACGGTGTCCTCCTGGCGACCGGCGTGGACGGCATCTACGGCCGGTCGGCCGACTACGAGTCGGTGGTGGGCGCCGTCGACCGCCTGGCGGCGGCGTCCGGTGCCGACCTGGGAGCGGTCGAACTCCGGTTCCCGCCGGTCATGCCGTGGGCCACCTTCGAGCAGAACGGCTACCTCGAGTCGTTCCCCGACCAGATGGGATCCGTGCACTCGTTCCGGGGCGACGAGCGGGACCACGCCGAGCTCCTGCGACGGGTGGAGGCGCACGAGGACCGGGGCCCGCTGCTGTCCACGACCGACCTCGTGCTCTGCCCGGCGGCCTGCCACGCGCTGTACCCGACCCAGTCGGGCACGCTGCCCGAAGGCGGGTCCCGCTTCGAGGTCGTCGGCTACTGCTTCCGGCACGAGCCGAGTACCGACCCGTTCCGCATGCAGTCCTTCCGGATGCACGAGTTCGTCTACCTGGGGACCCCCGAAGGGGCCCGCGCCCACCGCGACGAGTGGATCGGGCGCGGCCTCGACGTGCTCACCGGACTGGGACTCGAGGCCGGGTCCGTGGTGGCCAACGACCCGTTCTTCGGGCGGCCGGGTCGCATGCTGGCCGCCAACCAGCGCGCCGAGGAGCTCAAGTACGAACTGGTCGTGCCGGTGCTCGCCGGGCGACGGACCACGGCGATCTCCTCGTCGAACTGCCATCTCGACCATTTCTCGCGCCCGTTCGCCATCCGCACCCCGGACGGCGAGCTCGCCCACACCGCCTGCTTCGGCTTCGGCCTGGACCGCATCGCCCTCGCCCTCCTCGAGCGCTACGGCACCCGCCCGGCGGACTGGCCCGCCGGGGTCCGGTCGGTCCTGTGGCCCTAGGCGCCCCGGGCACCCGGCCCGCGCACCCGGCGCTCATCCCGCCCGCCGGAGGGGACGGCACCGGCTTCGTCCCGCACCCGCTGCACGCCGCCGGACGGACCTGGACGGAGACGAACTGCTACGTCGACGTGTGGGTCGAGCTCCTCCACGCCCTCGGCCTCGACCCGGTGGCGGCGGCGGCCTTCACCCTCAGCTGCGACTTCGAGGGCGACCAGTGGACCTTCTTCAAGTTCCCGCCGGAGGACCTGAGGACCCTGTACGGCGTCGAGGTGGCCGAGCTCAACGTCTGGCGTCCCGTGGTCGACCACGTGGAGGAGCTGCTCGCCCTGGGCAGGCTGTGCACCGTCGAGTGCGATTCGTGGTTCCTGCCCGACACCCGGGGCGTCGCCTACCGCGAGGTCCACGTCAAGACGACGATCGTCCCCACCGCCCTCGACCGTGGGGGGCGTCGCCTGGGCTACTTCCACAACGCCGGCCACTTCGACCTGGACGGCGAGGACTTCGACGGGGTGCTCCGTCTGGGGGCCCACGCCGACCCGGCCGCGCTGGCACCCTACGTCGAGTCGATCCGGCTCGACCGGGCCCGGCGGGACGACCCCCACCGGGTGGACCGGGTGCTCGCCCTGGCCCGGGACCATCTCGCCCGGCGCCCCGCGGACAATCCGGTCGTCCGCATGGGGGAACGGCTGGTGGCCGACCTCCCGTGGCTGGCCGCCAGTGACGAGGAGACGTTCCACCGCTACGCCTTCGCCACCTGCCGGCAGTGCGGCGCCAGCGTCGAGCTGGCGGCGGCGTTCGTCGACTGGCTGGTCGCCCACGACGGGCCGGGAGCCGAGCGCGCCGCCGCCGCGCTCTACGAGGTGTCGGCGGGAGCGAAGGCCCTCCAGTTCACGCTGGCCCGCGCCGCACGCGGCCGGTCCGTCGACCTCGGGCCGGTCCTCGGTTCGATGGGGACGCAGTGGGCCGTCGCCATGGACGTCCTGGACCGACGCTATGGCGCCTGAGGATCGGGGCGGCGAGGACCGGGGGAGCGCCACCGATCTCCTGGCCGGCGCCGGGTGGACGTGCGTGCCGACGCCGCCGGGAGCGTGGAGCGCACCCGGCCGACCGGCAGACGGACCGGAGTGGCTGCCGGCCCCGGTGCCCGGGACGGTGGCCGGCGCGCTGCGGGACGCCGGACGGCCGGAGCCCTCGGCCGGGGACCTCGACGGGCGGGACTGGTGGTACCGGTGCCGCTTCACGGGTCCGGAGGGCGCGGACGCCCCCCACGGTGGCTGGGTCCTCGAACTCGGGGGTCTCGCCACGCTGGCCGACGTGTGGCTCGACGGGGACCACCTGCTGCGGTCCGAGTCGATGTTCGCCCCCCACCGGGTGGACCTGCCCCGCCTGGCGGAGACCGACGGGGCGGAACACGAACTCTGGATGCGGTTCGCCGCCCTGGACCCCGTGCTGGCGGTCCGTCGACCCCGGCCGCGCTGGAAGGTCCGCGGGGTCACCGACCAGAACCTGCGCTGGCTCCGGACCACCCTGCTCGGACGCCAGTCCGGATGGGCCGCCGTCCCGGCTCCGGTGGGACCGTGGCGCCCCGTCGCACTGCGACGGTCGCGACCGGTCGAGGTGGTCCGTCGCACGGTGCGCGCCTCGTGTCCGCCGGGAGGGGGACCGACCACGGGTACCGTCACGGTCGAGCTGATCGTGTCCGGCGCGGCGCTGCCGGCCGTCGACGGACCCGGGTCCGATCCGCCCCGGGGTGAGCTCCAGGTCGCCGGACGCACCGCGCCGCTCACGGCGGCGGCCGACGTCGGCGGCTGGCGCCTGACCGGTGTCGTCGAGGTCGAGGGCGCCGAACGCTGGTGGCCCCACACCCACGGCGACCAGGCGCGCTACCCGGTACGTGCCGTGGTCGCCGGCGCCGCGCTGGACCTCGGCGACGTCGGGTTCCGGACGGTCACCCTCGACCGGTCCGACGGCGCGTGCCGGCTCGTGGTCAACGGCGTGCCCGTCTTCTGCCGGGGAGCCTGCTGGTACCCGATCGACCCGGTCGGCTACCAGGCCGGCGACGACGAGGTCACGGACTCGGTGGAACTGGCCCGGTCCTCGGGGTGCAACCTCCTGCGGATCCCCGGTGGCACCGTCTACGAGGACGGACGGTTCTTCGAGGCCTGCGACCGGGCCGGCATCCTGGTGTGGCAGGACGTCATGCTCGGGCCGGTCGATCCCCCGGGCGACGAGGCGTTCCACGACGAGGTGGCCGCCGAGGTGCGCCGGGTGCTCGACACGGCCGCCGCCCATCCCTGCCTGGCCGTGCTGTGCGGGGGACAGGAGCTCGAGGAGCAGCCGGCGATGTTCGGCCTCCCCCGCGACCGGTGGCCCTCGGCGCTGATCGACTCGGTGCTCCCCGCCGTCGTGGCCGACGGGGCGCCCGGACTGGCCTACCTGACGTCGTCCCCCACCGGAGGGACGCTCCCGTTCCAGGTGGACACCGGCGTCAGCCACTACTTCGGTGTCGGCGTCTACGGCCGCGGCCTCGACGACCTCCGACGGTCGGCGCCCCGCTTCGTCTCCGAGGGACTCGCCTTCGCCGTCCCACCCGAGCGCGCGACGGTCGCCGATGCCTTCGTCGGCGACCCCGGTACCGACCCCGGGGACGCGTGGACAGCGCGCCGTGCACCGCGACGCGGGTTCGGGGTTCGACCTCGAGGACGTGCGGGACCGCTACGCCTCGTCGCTGTTCGGCGTGGACACGGGAGCGCTCCGCCGGACCGATCCGGGGAGGGCCCTCGACCTCGGCCGGGCGGCGGTGGTCGAGGTGGTCTCGGCGGCCGCCGCCGAGTGGCGACGGACGGACTCGCCGTGCTGGGGCATGGTGATGATCGCCTGGCGCGATCTGCGGATCGGGCCGGGTTGGGGGGTGGTCGACGCCGCCGGTCGTCCGAAGGCGCCGCTCTTCGCGCTGGCGCGGGCCTGGGCCCCGCTCGCCGTGGCCGTCACCGACGAGGGCGTCAACGGTCTGGACATCCACGTGTGGAACGACCGGGCCGACGAGTTCACCGGGACCCTCGAGATCGGGCTGCACACGGCCGCCCACCGGGTGGAGGGGTCCTCGTGCCCGCTGACCGTGCCGGCCCGCGGGGGGTTGACCGTGCGGGCCGAGTCCTTGTTCGACGGCTTCCGCGACCTCGGCCACGCCTACCGATTCGGGGAACGGACCTACGAGCTGGTCACGGTGGAGCTCGCCTCCCCCTCGGGGGAGGTCCGTGCCGCGTCGTCCTTCCTGCCCGGAGGTCCCGGTCGGGTCCCCGAGCCCGATGTCGGGCTTCAGGCCCGGCTCGAACCGGTCGATGGGGGGTCGTGGATCCTACGCGTCTCGACCGCACGCTTCGCCCAGTACGTCCAGGTGGACGTGGCGGGTTTCGCCGCGAGCGACTCCTGGTTCCACCTCGCCCCGGGCGCGTCGCGCGCACTGGTGCTGCGACCCGAGCCGGGTCGGACCTGCGGGCCGTCCGGCCACGTCCGCGCCCTCGAATTCGGAGCGGGCCGCCGCCGTGTCCCCCTGACCCGCCCCACCAGGGTGTTCACGATGTGGACAGAGTGCAGTACCTGTTGTGCCAGGCCTTCTCGTGCATCTACGATGGCCGGACAGGGCGCTGGGGCAGGGCAGGCGGAGCGGTGACGTTGATGAGCGAGCCGTCGCAACCCCAGACGACCTCCGGTCCAGGAAAGGGCAGTCCGGCAGGCATGGCGATTCGTGAGGACGAAGCCAAGCGTCTCCAGGCCTCCCGCTCGGACGCGGTCGTCGTGCCCGTGGGGGGTGGTCTGACCATCGACCTGGGCGACCACTCCGGGGCGGTGAAGGTGCGCCGCCACATGCTCCGCCGCCTGCTGGTGGCCGACGTCGCCGGACTGGTCGTGGCCGCACTCGTCGGACCGGTGCTCGTCGCCCTGGTGTCGAACAACCCCGAGTCCAACACCGACCGCACCGGCGCGGTGATCCTGTTCGACCTGGCCATCATCCCCATGTTCATCGGGGTCTTCGCCGTCTACGGGCTCTACAAGGGGGCGACCCGGCGGATCTCGCTGAGCGTGTTCTCCGACCTGCGCAACATCCTCCACGCACTGCTGGTGAGCGGATTCCTGTACGCCGTCCTCGGGTACCTGGCCAATCGCTACTTCGGGTTCCACGACATCAGCGTGGGCAAGATCCTGTCGGTGTGCCTGGTGGCCATGGTGGCGGTCCCCGTGGCCCGGACCGTCTCCTTCTGGATGCTCGGACGGTCCCAGGTGGGACCGGTGCCCGTCATCGTGGTGGGCACCGGCAAGCTGGCGCAGACCGTGGCCAGCCATCTGCGGGCCCACTCGGCCGTGCGGTTCGTCGGTTTCGTGGACGACAGCCCCCTCGGCCGCAACGACGTGCTCGGGGAGCTCGAGGACCTTCCGGCCCTCTGCCGCGAGTACGACGTCGCCCGGGTCGTCGTGTGCTTCTCGCGCACCCATCCCGAGCGCACCACCGAGATGCTGAAGGCGCTCTCCGGCCAGGTCGGGGTGTCGATCGTGCCCAGGTACTACGAGCTGATCACGGCCCGCAGCCACGTGGAGGACCTGTCCGGCCTGCCCATGATCGACATCGCCCCGGCGTCGCTGTCGACCGGTGCACGGTTCTTCAAGCGGACGTTCGACGTGGTGCTCTCGTCGCTCATCCTGATCGTGCTGTCGCCGGTCCTGGTCGTCACGGCGATCCTGATCAAGACCACCAGCCCGGGTCCGGTGTTCTTCCGCCAGGCCCGCACCGGGCGCGAACGAGGAACCCTTCGAGGTCCTCAAGTTCCGCACGATGTACGAGGACGCCGAGGAGCGCAAGGCGGAGCTGATGCACCTCAACGAGGTGGACGGCCCGCTGTTCAAGGTCGCTGAGGACCCCCGGGTGACCCGGCCGGGCCGGTTCCTGCGCCGCACCAGCCTGGATGAGCTGCCGCAGCTGATCAACGTGTGGAAGGGCGACATGTCCCTGGTCGGACCACGGCCGTTCGTGGTCGCCGAGGCCGCCGAGATCGAGGGCTGGGCCCGCAAGCGGTTCGAGGCCCGCCCGGGCATGACCGGCCTCTGGCAGGTCTCGGGCCGGAACGAGCTGTCGCACCTCGAGCTGTGCCGCCTGGACTACCTCTACGTCGCCTCGTGGTCGTTCTGGTGGGACATGCAGATCCTGTGGCAGACCCCGGCGACGATCTTCAAGGGTCGCGGCGCCTCCTGACCCGACCGGCCGTCCGCCCCGGTGCCCGGCCGGTCCGGCTCACGAGACCGAGGCGATGATCCCGGCGACCTCGGCCAGGAAGCGCTCCCGTGAGAACCGGCCCGCCAGGGCCTGGAGACGGTCGACCGGCCACGTCACCGGCCGACAGCTCGCGCACCGCGTCGGCGATCGGACCGGCCGCGGGCTCGTCGAAGAACACGCCGGTGTCGCCCTCCACGATCGTGTCGAGGAAACCGCCCCAGCGCAGCGCGGCGGTCGGGCGTGCCGAACGCCGCGGCCTCCACCGGGGTGAGGCCGAAGTCCTCGTAGGAGGCGGCCACCAGGCCCCGGCAGGCGCCGTAGAGCCAGCGGAGCTCGTCGTCCTCGACCCGCCCGAGCAGGGTCACGTGGGGCGGGGCGGCGGCGGCGAGCTCGTCGGCCAGGGGACCGGTGCCCGACCACCACCAGGCGCTCGCCGGGCAGCTCCCCGAACGCGTCGACCACCGCACCGACGTTCTTGTAGGGCAGCAGGCGCGAGACGCAGAGGAAGAAGCCCGGCTCGACCCCGGCGGCGGCGTCGCGGGGTCCCTCGACGTCGATGTCCACCGGCGGGTGGAGGACGTCGGCGTCGATGCCGTAGACGTCGGCCACCCGGGCGCGGACGGCACGGGAGTTGGCCAGGTAGCGGTCGGACGGTGGCCGCGGCGCGTCGGTCCCACCGGCGCAGGGGCGGGGCGAGCACGGCCATGGCGGCGGCGGCCAAGGCCGGGAGGATCCCGTCCAGGTACTGGTCGGCCTGGTACAGCCACCGGGCCGGGTTGTGGCAGTAGACGACCTTGGCACCCGATGACCCGGGCGCCGTGGGCCCAGCCGCTCGACGTGCAGAGCGTGACGTCGGCGTCGACGTACATGTGCGAGAAGGACGGGGCGAGGAAGGGGAGGGCGAGCCGGTGGTGGCCTGCGCAGCAGTCCCACCCGGTTGAGCGGGAGCGTGCGGACCTCGTGCCCGGCGAATCCGGGGAACGTGCCGTCGGGGTCGTACAGGGAGGTGTGGAGCGCGGCCTCGGGGTAGGCGTCGGCCAGCGTCAGCATCACCCGCTCGGCGCCGCCGCGCTGGGTCAGGTAGTCGTGGACCAGCGCCACCGGGGGACGAGACGTCGTGCTGGTCACGGTGCGGCGAGGCTACTCCGGGTTGCGGCACGGCGCCAGCGGTAGGATGCACCCGTACTGGTCCTCTTCGTCTGCACCGCCAACATCTGTCGCTCGCCGATGGCCGCCGCGCTCTTCGCCCGGCAGTCCGCGGGGCACGTCGACCGACCCGTCGTCGCATCCGTGGGGCTCGGGGAGTCGGGACTGGCCGTTCCGGACGAGGTGCTGTCCGTGATGGCCCGCCGCGGGATCGACCTGTCCGGTCACCGCAGTGTGCGCCTGAGCGCGGAGGCGGTCACCGGTGCCGACCTGGTCGTCGGGATGAGCCTCCGGCACGTGCAGGAATCGGTGCTCCTGATGCCCACCGCATGGCAGCGCACCTTCCGGTTGAAGGAGCTGGTCCACCGCGGCGAGTACATCGGCCCCCGCCTGCCGGGCCAGGACCTGAACGCGTGGATCCGGGCGGCACAGGGCGACCGTGACCGCGACTCCCTCGCCCACCACTCGCCGGCGGACGACGTCGCCGACCCGTACGGAGGTCCCGTCGCCGGCTACGAGGCCACCGCGGTCGAACTCGACGACCTCACCATGCGGCTCGCCGCGCTCCTCTGGCCGCACCGCTGACCGCCGGGGCGTGCCGGCGGACGTCGCCGTCGGCGTGCGCCCGCGACCGCCCCGGTGGGAGCATGGGGACGTGTCCGACGGTGTCCACGTGCGCGAACTGCCTGACGGAGGGCGCGAGTTCGTCCTCGAGGACCCGGTGCTCGGCTCCCTCGTGGTCGACGGCGGGGTCACCCTCCGGTTCGGGCGCACCGATGTGGTGGTGACGGGCCCGTTCCGATCTCGACGTCGACGGCGAGTGGCACCGGATGGACACCGGTGAGCCGGGGTCGCTGGCTCCACTCCTGTCGTGCCTCCCCGGCGCGGCCCGGTGGCTGTGGGCGGCTCCCGACGGGAGGTTGACGGTGGTGCTCATGCAGGGTCAGCGGCTGGTCGTCCCCGGGCCGCCCGTCCCGTGTGCGTGGACCGTCGGCCGCATGGCCGGTCCGGGGACCCCGAGGGCGTGGACCGGCCCCGAGGAGCCGGGGTCGGGCCCCTCCGACCCGCCGTCACCGGAGGCGGAGCCCCCGGGCCCGACGTGGGGTCCCGAGCCCCCGGGCCCGACGTGGGGTCCCGAGCCCCCGGGCCCGACGTGGGGTCCCGAGCCCCCGGGCCCGACGTGGGGTCCGGCAGGCTGGCGCTAGTGCCGTAGGAGCTCGGGGTGGCGGGCGGCGACCATGCGGCGCATGCCGTCCCTCCATCCGACGGAGGTCGGACCGACCAGCTCGTGCATCCGGGTGAGGTCGATCTCCACGCTGTCGATGGTCTCGGTGGTCGGTGCGAAGGTCGGGGTCAGCCCGGTCAGCTCGCCCAGGTAGCCGCACCACTCCTCGATGCTGGCCGGCTGGCTCCCGCCCCAGTTGACGACCGTGGCCGGGGTGCCCGCCGCGCCCAGCAGTCCGGGCACCATGGCGATGATGTCGTCCTCGTGGATCGGGTGGTAGACGCTCGGGGCGTCCACGTGGACGGGGATCGTCGGTGCCGTTGAGCATCATCTCGAGGTGGATGGCCGGCCAGCCGCCCCGGTCGCCGTAGGGCACCGACAGCCGGGCGATGGTGGTGGGGAGGCCGAAGCGGTCGGCGCGCCCACAGGGCGGTGGCCTCGGCGGCGATCTTGCAGATGCTGTACGTGCGCAGGAACGGCCAGACGCCGTGGTTGTCGCCCAGCGGGTCGCCTTCGGCGAACACGTGGTGGCCCATCGGCTTGTAGATGCCGGTGGTCGAGCAGTGGAGGAAGGCCTCGCGCGGCCCGGTGGTGCTCCATGAGGTAGGCGAGACCGCCGCTGTTGGCCCGAAGGTCCTTCTCCCACTCGTTCGACTTGGCCACGGCGAAGTTGACGACGTAGTCGGCGTCGGCCGGGCAGACCCGACACGTCGCCGGCGAGCGAGGTCGATGGGGACGCAGCGGACGCCGGCGGACTCGAGCCGGTCGCGGGCGGCGGCATCGCGGAAGCGGGCGCCAGCGACCACCTCGTTGGTGGCGGCGAGGGCGATGGCCACGGGCTCGGCCACCTGGCCGGTGGCCCCGGTGATGACGATGGTGCTGCCGCCGAGTTCGACTGGGGCCATGGGTGCACTCCTCCGGGAGCTCGGTACCGGACGTTGCCGGGAGGGACGGCGGGCCGGAAGATCCTACCCACCGTCGACCGTGTCCCCGATCCGGCGTGCCCGGTGCCGGCCGACGCCGCGCTGCGGTGTGGCGACGGCGACCGGCGTAGGCGTCCCCACGGTGCCGGCTCCGCCGGACGGGGGTGGGCCCGGGCGCGGACGCCTCGTACCGAACGCCTGCCGGCGGGTGCGCCACACCCGTTGCGGCCACCGCCGTTACCACAGGTGGCGGGCGTCGCGGGCACGGCGCGGCCCTGATGTGGACACCGCCGTGCCCCGTGGGCCATACTGGTCCTTCCGCCAGTTTCCGTCGGGAGGCCACGTACTCCCAGGTCGCCGACGTATCGCCCTAGCGGTCGACCAGAGATCCCAACCGTAGCAAGGAATGTTCCCATGAGTGCCACCTGGCGCAAGCACGCTGCCTGCCGGGGCATCGATCCTGACGTGTTCTACCCGGTCTCCGACGAGGAGGCCGACGAGGCGAAGGCCATCTGCGACTCAGTGTGCCGTACGCGAGGCGTGTCTGGAGCATGCACTGGCCAACCGGGAGCGCGAGGGCATCTGGGGTGGGACCACCGAGCGGGAGCGGCGCCGGATCCACCGCCAGCGCCGCAAGTCGGCCTGATCCGCACGGGACGCTCCGGCCGCGACCCGGGACGGTCCGCGCGACCGCGGGCGACCGGCGCGAGGGCGGTCGGTGCGGGTGACGCACCCGCTGCCACCTCCGACGGACGATCCCCGGCGGGCCGCCGTGATGGCCGCAGTGGGGGCCCACGAGCCGGGCGACGGTCGGGAGCGAGCGCGCCGTCGAGGAGATCCTGGCCGGACTGCACTCGCTCGACCGTCCGTTCGACCGGTCGGCGGGACCGACCCACGTCACGGCCTCGGCCATCGTGGTCGGCCGCCGGGGCGTCCTGCTCCACCGACACCGGCGGCTCCACCGGTGGCTCCAGCCCGGCGGCCACCTCGATCCGGGGGAGTCGGCCGCAGGACGCCGCGCTGCGGGAGTGCCGGGAGGAGACCGGGCTCGCCGTCCACCATCCGGCTCGCGGTCCGGTGCTGGTGCACGTCGACGTGCACGGCGCGGCGGACGACCACGTCCACCTCGACCTGCGCTACCTGGTGCTCGGTCCCGACGCCGACCCGGTGCCCCCACCGGGCGAGAGCCAGGACGTGGCGTGGTTCGGCTGGGACGAGGCGGTGACCACGGCCGACGAGGCACTCGTCGGCGCGCTGCGTGCAGCCCGTAGGCTGATCGCCGGCGGTGCCGTGGAGGTGCCGGGCGGGACTCCCGAGGAGACCGATGGCTGAGCCGTACGACACGTTGCTGCAGGTGCAGGAGCTCGACACCGAACTGGACCAGCTGCGTCACCGGATCGAGGCCATGCCCGAGCGGGCGGCACTGGCCGAGGTCCGGACGCGTCAGGCCGCGCTGACCACGGCGATCGGCGAGGTCCGGGCCCAGGTGGACGATCTGGCCGACCGCCAGGCGCGTGCTCGAGGAGCGGATCGCCGCGTCCGCCGCGCGCCGTCACGAACTGGAGGAGCGCATGCGCTCGGGTGGGGTGACCGCAGCCCGCGACCTCCAGGCCATGGACCACGAGGTCGGTCAGCTGGCCGAGCGGCAGCGGATGCTCGAGGACGAGGAGCTGGTCCTGATGGAGGAGGAGGAGCCGCTCGACGTGGCCCTCGCCGCACAGGAGTCGGAGGCGGCGGCGCTGGCGCTCGAGGAGGCGCGCCTGAGCACCGCCGTGGCCGAAGGCGGAGGTCGAGCTGCGGGCCATGCTGGCAACGGAGGGGGCGGCCCGGACCGAACGCGGCCGCGGGACTGCCGGCCGAGCTGGCCGAGCGCTACGAGCGGCTGCGCAGCCCACCTGGGCGGTGTCGGGGCGGCCCGCCTGGTGGGCGACCGTTGCGACGGCTGCCACCTGACCCTGCCGTCGGTCGAGGTGGAGCGGATCCGCAGCCTGCCCGAGGACACGTTCGCCACCTGTCCGCAGTGCGACCGGATCCTCGTCCACTGATGGCCCCGCCCGTCGGTGTCGACGTGCTGATCCTCGTCCGCCACGGCGAGTCCGCCGGCAACGCCGACAGGTCTGCTGCTCGGCCGCATCGACTCGCCCCTGACCGAACGGGGATCGGACCAGGCCCGCTCGCTGGCCGGCGCGGTGGCCGGGTGCCACCCGGGTGATCTCGAGCCCGCTCACCCGGGCCCGGGACACGGCCGAGGCGCTCGGGACCGGACTGCCGGTCGAGATCGACGAGCGGTGGGTCGAGGTCGACTACGGCGAGTACGACGGACAGGCCCTCGGATCGGTCCCCGCCGAGGTGTGGCGCCGGTGGCGCGTCGACCCTGGGTTCGCCCCGCCGGGTGGGGAGAGCCTGGCCGACGCCGGCGTCCGGGTCCGGTCCGCCTGTGAGGAGCTGTTCGCCGGGCCCGACGGGCCGGCCCGGGGCGACGGCGTCGTGGTCGTGGTGAGCCACGTCTCGCCCATCAAGGCCGCCGCGTGCTGGGCGCTCGGGCATGGGCGACGAGCGCGGCCTGGCGGCTCTACCTGGCCACCGCGTCGCTCACCCGGATCGCGCTGGGGACCGGGCGGCCCGGTGCTCGCCGGGTTCAACCACACGCCCTGGTCGCAGGGAAGCTGAGCGGCAACCGCCATCGGGCACGCTCAGGTGAGCAGCTGCAGGGCGGTGAAGGCGATGGCCCGTTCGGCGGCGGCGGCTGTCCTGCCCCGCACGTCCCGGAGCGATCGCCAGGTCTCCCAGCCCGTCGCCTGTTCCAGGGCGTCGAGGAGGGCGCCGGCATCGGCGCCCCGCGCCGGCCACCTCGGGCGCCAGGGTGGTCGCCAGCTGCCGGCGCATGTGGGCGCGGTCCCCGGCGAGCAGCGAGGCCAGGGCCGATGCCGTCCCGGGCCGGGAGCTCGCCACCCGGTAGACGGGGGTGAGCTCCTCGAAGTAGAGCCGCCGCTGTCGGCAGAGTGCTTCCACCCGCAGGCGCGGCGGGCCGCGTGGGGGCACGGCGAACAGCACGGGACGGTGGCGCTCGCACTGGAGGGCCACCCCGGCCACCAGCAGGGCGCGGACGGTCCGGAAGTGGTGGAACACGACGCGCCGTGACACGCCGGCACGTTCCGCCACCTGAGGGGCCGTCGGCTCGGTGACGCCGTCGCCGACGAGATCGACGAGCGCCTGGACCAGGAGGTGACGGGTCTGCTGACCGCGGGCGACCCGCCCGTCGCGGTGGCGGCGGTCCGACGCCCGAACCGTTCCCCGGACGGCGCGGACCGAACGGTCCGGATCCGACCCCGCCGGAGGAGCGGCCCGAGTGACCCGCTCCGGGCCATCGGTCCCCATGGATTCGACGCTAGGACCGCCGGCGCGGCACGGACTAGGGCCGTCCGGCACGTCCGAACGCGCCGGGGAGCGGCGCGGGGAGCGGCGACGGCGTCGGCAGGCGCTAGGGCTCGACGACGACCTTGATCGGATCCTCGTCGCGGTCGGCCGCCACCCGGAATGCCTCGGCGGCGTCGTCCAGGCCGAACCGGTGCGAGACGATCGCGTCAGGCAGTTCGGGCACGGCGGCCAGGATCCGGACGGCATCGGCGAACTCCCCCACCCCGTGGTGGTGCCCGTAGGTGAAGGAGGGGAGGAGGGTCAGCTCCTTCATCTGGAAGGACAGGCCGAGGGCCACCGGATCCCAGTGGGTCCCGAGGACGCCGACCGTGCCGCCCGGCCGGCTCAGTTCGGTGGCCCGGTCGAGCGAGCTCTGGGTTCCGGCTGCGTCCAGCACGACGTCGTAGTCGGCGCCGACGGTCGCGGAGGCCCCGAGTCGCCGGCCGGCGGCGATCCGACCCGGTCGCCGGCCCTCGAGGTCCACGTCGGCACCCAGGTGCCGGGCCGCGGCGATCGTGCACAGGCCGATCGGCCCGGCGCCCAGGACGAGCACGCGCATCCCGCTCGACGACGCCGGCGCGGTGGACGCCGTGGAGAGCCACGGCGAGCGGCTCGACCAGGCTGGCGTCGGCGACGGGGAGCCCGTCGGGAAGGGGGACGGCGCACGACGGATGCACCCACGCCTCGTCGGCGAGGCCCCCGTCGAGCGTGACTCCGTACATGGCGCCCAGCGCCCCCCGGCACTGCTGCTCCGCGCCGGCGAGACACCGGTCGCAGGTTCCGCAGTGGACGACGGGAAGCACGGCCACCGGGGTGCCGTCGTCCAGCGTCCCGGAGAACTCGTGACCCAGAACGGCCCACGACGGCCCCATGGCCGCCAGGTGCAGGTCCGATCCGCAGATCCCGGAGCTCGACACCGTGACCCGCACGCTTCCCTCGGCCGGCTCGGCCGTCGGCCCGACCAGCCGGATCCCGTCGGCGGTCATCTTGACGCCGCGCATGTTCAGACGTCCCGTCCGGCCGGGCCGGCGGTGGTGGTCGATCGGTGCACGGACTCCCCCTGGGTCGGCGCCGCAGCGCCGGCGCGGGGTCGCAACCTACCATCGGCTGCCGCTGCCGCTGCCGCTGCCGCACGGTGACGGGGCACCCCGGTCGGTTGTGGGTCCGGCGGCGGCGTCGCGATCAACCCAGGAAGTGGTTCCAGGCCAGCACGCCGCGTTCGGGTACCGGTGGCGCGCCGGCCAGCCAGGTCAGGAACCCGACGGACTGGGCCGGGTGGGCGAGCCCCGCGGTCGACGCCAACAGCGTGCGGACGTGCCAACCCCGCAGCTGGGTGACCAGTGCCGCTCGCAGTGCCGGGGTCCGAGGGGGCGGGGTGCCCGCCGCCAGTGCGATCAGCGTCCTCGACGTCAGGGTGTCCGTGTCGTACCCGAGGGCCGGGCTGAAGGCGATGGTGCGACCGGGTGGTTGCGGGACGAGGAAGTACCCACCCGGCATCTTGAACCGCAGGTCGGCGTCGGCCTGCCACAGCTCGCCCTGCGGGGTCGCCGACGACGGGAACGGGTACAGGAGTGCCACCGAGTCGACCGGGACCTGCCGGAGTGACGTCGAGGAGAAGTACGCCGGGATGCCGGGATCGGCGAACCCGACCAGCGGGACGGCCGGGACCACCGGTACCAGACAGAGGACGGCGAGCACCCCGGGGACCAGGGCGGAGCCGGCAGGCGTGCGCAGCCAGTCGGCGCGGGCACGTGCCGCGACCTGTCGGTGCAGGGCGTCGAGGGCCAGGGCGAGGACCATCGCCGCGAACAAGGCGACGTACAGGGAGTAGCGGACCGGGATGGTGTTCGACAGGAGCGGCAGATGGGCGAAGACCCGCTCGGGAAGGGGGAACCCGGTCAGCGCCGCGCCCGGGGCGGTCCGCACGACGAGCGCCCCACCCAGCGAGAGGATCCAGGCCACCCCACCCCCGACGGCGGCCACCCGTACGGGCACCGAGCGACGCCAGAGGACGAGCACGGACACGACGACGGTGACCACGAGCGTGATGCCGAGGTACGACCCGTTCTCGACGATGCTGTTGGCGAACGCCGCCGAGGTCCGGGTGAGCGACACCGGGGCGATCCACATGAACGCACCCGGGTAGACGAGTCCCAACACGTCGGCACGGTACGCCTCGGGCACCAGCTGGATCGGACCGGCGATCGAGCCCGGACCCCGGACCGTGTACCAGACCGGGTAGGCGAGCAGGATCCCGGCCACTCCGGCCGCCCAGGCCAGCCCCACGACCGCCCGGTGGAGGTGGTCGGCGAGCGAGTTCCGGCCGATGACGACGA
Source organism: uncultured Acidimicrobiales bacterium (assembly GCA_963814655.1). Lineage (GTDB taxonomy): Bacteria > Actinomycetota > Acidimicrobiia > Acidimicrobiales > RAAP-2 > Bog-756. The sequence continues at coordinate 186,238 of CAWFDU010000004.1, forward strand.
CGGTCACCAGGCACACGCCCCCCATGACCAAGGTCGACGCCAGGATCTCGCTCGACACGAAGAACTGGGCGACCACCAGCAGGCCGAGGGTCACCCCGGCCCGCCGCGGCGGCCATCCCCGACCCACCACGACCTCGTGGAGGGCGAGGAGGATGAGCGGAGGGAACACGACGAAGGTCAGGTTCAGGTGCCCTGACGCCTGTCCGATCTGGTAGGGCGAGAAGCCGTACAGCAGGCCGGCCACCCACGCCGCCGGCCGCCAGGTGGTCCACCGGCGGGCCACGGCGTAGCCCGCCGTGGCCGAGCCGGCGAGCGCCAGGGTCGACAGCACGTTGAAGGTGGCGATCGAGCCGGCCGCCAGGGTCAACGGCGTGCCCAGCAGCCCCAGCAGCGGCGAGCTGGTGTTCGTCACCAGGTTGACCCCGAACGGGTAGTTGGCGTACGTGGTGAAGAACGGGTTCAACCCGTGCAGCAGGGCGAACGGCGTCCACCTCAGGAACCAGACGTTGGCGTACTGGTCGCCTCCGAGCTGCATGTGGGTGGCGACGCCCGCCGACCACGCGTTCCAGTAGACGACGACGGCGAGCGCCAGGTACGAGACGACGACGGCCGCCGTGGCCACCGCCCGGTGCTCGTCGCCCGCGCCCGTCCGGCCGCGGCCCCCGGCCCGGTCAGGTGCCGGGGCGCCGGTCGCTCCGGTCTCGCCGGTCGCTCCGGGAACTGCGGGCGCGCTGTCGTCCCGTGCTTCGACGGTCATCGGGGCACACGGTAGTGGAGCGCCCCGCGGCGGGGACGGGTTGCGTCGGCCCCATGGGCCCGTCCCGCCGACGTCGGGAGCGGCCCGGCTCAGCCGGGGAGGTCGAGGACCACGGCCTGGCCGAGCAGCTCGATGGCCTCCCGGTACATCGTGGTGCGGATGGTGCGCAGCGTCGGCCCGGCCTTGGGCGCCTGGGACCGGGCCCACTCGGTGGCGAACGGCACCAGATCGTCGAGGGGGAGGGCGGCCGACACGATGCCGGCCTCCTGCGCCTCGGTGCCCCCGAAGCGCCTTCCCGTGGTCATGGCCTCGTGCGCGGTGGCGTGGGAGAGCCGGCCCTGGACGAGGGCCGACATCCCCGGGGAGAACGGGATGGCGATGTCGACCTCGGGCAGGCAGAAGAACCCCCGGTCGGCACGCATGACGCGGACGTCGTGGGCGAGGGCCAGCAGCGCTCCGGCCGCGAACGTGTGGCCCTGGAGCACGGCGATCGTCGGGACCTGCGTCGACAGCATCCGGGCGAACAGACCCTGGACCTGGTCGGTGTACTCGCCGGCTCGGTCGAGGTGCGACACCAGCCAGTCGAGGTCGAGTCCGTTCGACCAGATCTTGCCGGTGGCGAGGGTCAGCAGCGCCCGCGGCCCCTCGGCGGCGTCGACCTCGTCGAGCGCGTCGGTGACGGAGGTCATCCACTCGATCGTGAAGCGGTTCTCCCCGTCGCCGAGGTCGAGGAGGAAGAGTTCGTCGTGGCGCTGCAGGGTGGGCATCGGTGCTCCCGGGGACGAGGACGGTCGCGCGCACAGTACACGGGCGACCGGCCTGCGGTCGGAACCCCGGCGGCCGCGGGGCCGGATGCGTCGCGCCCGGACGAGTGCTTTCGAACGCGAGGTCCGGTGCGATACGATGGCGGGTCGCCCGCGATCGGGCGTAGCGAGGGGCAGGCGGACACCGTCGGACTGTGCGAGCGGCCGACGCGGGGACCGCGAACTCGCCCGGAACCGCCTGCGCGACTGCGTGCGGGCCGAACGAACAGTGGGTGCCATGAACAGAATGACTGCGTCGGGCAGGTCGATCGGAACGATGGTCGTCGGTGCCCTCGGACTCGTCGCGCTGGTGGCCGGCTCGCTCGGACTGGTCGGCACGCCGGCCGGCGCCTCCGGTGCGTCCCTCGCCACGTACTCCAACACGACGACGGTGGCGACGCCGGCCCCGCTGGCCTTCTCGGCCTACTCGGGCGGAGACGGCTGGGACGTGGCGCTCAGCACCACCCAGGTGTTCGCCGTGTACCACCACTCGCCCACGCTGCAGGTCCAGTGCCTGGAGCAGGCGAATGCGTCGCCGTGCTGGGGGGATCCGAGGTCGTCGTCGACGGCAGCGGTGACAACTTCGCCACGTCGAACGCGCCGGGCCTGCACCTCGACCCGACCACCGGCTTCCTCTACGTCTTCGCCGTGCGGACCTCCGACTTCACCGCCGGCGTGGTGTGCGTCAACACGACGCTGGGTGCCGCGGCCACCGGGGCCCAGCGCTTCTGTGGGTTCACCGCCCTGTCGGGTGTGGGTGACGCCCCGATCGACCTCAAGGCCGGCGTGTCCGACCCGGTCCAGGTGGGGAACGACTGGTTCGCCTTCAACGAGGTCCCGGGCCCGTACTCGGGGTCCGAGAACCAGATGCTCTGCTTCGACCTCGCCACGGACACCGCCTGTGCGAGCCAGCCCTTCGCGTTCGACCTGGGCGACGCCATCCTGACGCCGTTCGACTCGGCGGCCCCGATCGGGGCGGTGGGCACCAAGATCATGGTGCAGCTCGTCGGGTCCACAGACACGATGACGTGCTTCGACTCGGCGACCCTCGCCACGTGCACCGGGGCCTGGCCGATCAGCATCCCCTCGAGCGCGGGGGCGGCGTTTCCGCTGCTCTCCACCTTCGGGTCGGTGATCGGTGGATGCCTGCCGGTCGTCACCACCCCCTGCTACGGGTTCGACGGCAGCCATGCGACCTCGCCCGCCAACCTGTCGGCGGCGATCGGGCTCAACACGGACGACAACGGACCCGCCGTGGTGCTCGGCACCCGCGTGTACGTCCCCGACGCCCACGCCAACACCGTCAACTGCTTCGACTTCGCGCTGAACGAGGGCTGCACCGGGTTCCCGAAGCCGATGGTGGGCGCGGCGTCCACGTACTCGTTGACCCAGGACCCGAACCGTCCGAACTGCCTGTGGACGAACGCCGACCACGGCTCCGCCGAGATCCAGAGCTTCGACACGTACACCGGTGGCGCCTGCCAGGGTTCGACGCGGGTCCTCTCCAGCGAACTGGTGGAGCCGGCCCCGGTGTGCCGGCCGGCCAACTTCGTGTCGCTCCAGGTGACGTCGCCCGCCCGGAGCACCTACGCCTCGGGGACCGTGACCGTGGAGAACTCCAATGCCGCACCGCTCCCCGGCGTCCCGGTCCAGCAGCTGTCCGCCGCGGGATCGGTCAACCTGGCCCCGCTCAACCTGACCCGCTACACCACGCTCCCGCAGTTCGTGATCGCCCTCACCGGTGCGTCACCCACGCCGGCGCAGATCCAGGTCTCGCTTTCCTGGACGGGCACGCTGGCCTCCACCTGCACCAGCGGAGGGCAGCAGGTGACAGGCGGTGGCGGTCCGGCGAGCCCACTCGGGTACTGGGAGGTGGCCTCCGACGGTGGCGTCTTCACCTACGGCGGCGTCAACTTCTACGGCTCCACCGGCAGCATCCACCTCAACAAGCCCGTCGTCGGCATGGCGTCGACCCCGGACGGCAGGGGCTACTGGCTGGTGGCCTCCGACGGTGGCGTCTTCGCCTTCGGCGACGCCGGGTTCTACGGCTCCACCGGCAGCATCCACCTCAACAAGCCCGCGGTGGGCATGGCGTCGACCCCGGACGGCAGGGGCTACTGGCTGGTGGCCTCCGACGGTGGCGTCTTCGCCTTCGGCGACGCCCGGTTCTACGGCTCCACGGGCAATCTCGTGCTGAACAAGCCCATCGTGGGGATGGCGTCGACCCCGGACGGCAGGGGCTACTGGATGGTGGCCTCCGACGGCGGGATCTTCGCCTACGGTGACGCCGGGTTCTACGGCTCGGGCTCGGGCACCCCGACCGGCCGACCCGTCGTCGGGATGGCATCCACGCCGGACGGCAAGGGCTACTGGCTGGTGACCGGCGGTGGCTTCATCCTGCACTACGGGGACGCGTTCTCGTACGGCTCGGCGTCGTCGCTGAACCTGAACCAACCCATCGTCGGCATGGCCCGCACCCCTGACGGGCTCGGCTACACGATGGCCGCCAGCGACGGCGGCATCTTCACCTACGGTGACGCCCTGTTCTACGGATCGGCGGGCAACATCCGGCTGAACCAGCCGATCGTGGGCATGGCCAACTGACCTCCCGGGGGAACCTGACGGGCAGGGGAGCGCGTCCGTCAGGCCCGCCGCCGTGGGCCACCCCACGCGACACCTGACGCCGAGCGCCCCAGGGACCCCGCCGTCGTGCGCCCCGGACTCGGCGAGGACGGCTGCACGCGCCGGTCGCACCGCGTCCCGGTGCCGGGCCGACCGGCGGGCCCCGACCCGGAGGCCGGACGCCCCGAAGGCCCAGGTGGGCGGCGGGGCCGGGCGTTGCCCCGGTGCACGGGTCGTCATGGCATAGCATGACGCCACGTAGTCCGACGTCGCCGACCGGGCAGTCCGCCGTCCGGACCACGGCGTCACGGGATCGAGGCGGCGTCCGTGCCGGTCCGGTCGGGCGGTGAGGTCGGGTCGACAACGGGCAGGGGAGTGCGGAGCACATGAGCCACGACGCGTCAGTCCGAACGAGAAGGCGACTCCGGACGCGCTCGGCGCTGGTCGCCGTCGCCGGGGTCGTCGCCATCGCCGGCACCGTCGGCCCGCGGTCGTTCGGCGCCGGGAGCGTGCACCATGCGCCGACAGGCCACTCGACGTCGTCGGTCCACGAACCCGTGCTCGACGCCGTCCAGTCGGTGGCGTCGGTGCGCGCCTCGTCCCTCCTGGGGATCGTGGGGGTCAACATCCACTCCGATGCGGGGAGCACACCGTACGGCAACTACCCGGCGACCCTGAAGCTCCTCAAGCAGTTGGGGGTGACCGAGGTCCGCGACGACCTGGCCTACAACCCGAACTTCGTCCGGAGCGACCAGTACGACTTCTTCAACGAGCTGGAGGCTGCCGGCATCAAGGTGGACCTGGTCCTGTCCGAGAGCGCGTCGCAGTCCGACATGGTCGGGCGCCTCGCCGCTGTCGCCAAGTACTTCCCGACCGCGGTCAACGCCATCGAAGGACCGAACGAGCTCAATCTGGTCCCGGGAGACTCGGCGTGGGCCGCCCAGGACCAGTCCTTCACCAAGGCGATGTCGGTGGCGATGGCCGCCTATCCGACGCTGCGGAACGTCGAGGTGCTCTCCCCGGCGCTGGCCGACTACGAGGCGATCTCCGACAACGACTCGGGCTTCATCGCCCTCGGCAATCTCACCAAGTGGATCACCGACGGCAACGTCCACCTCTACCCGGGCGGGCGCGATCCCACCTGGGACATGGACACCACCCTGGCGGGGGTGAAGTACGTGTCCGCCAACGATCCGGTGTGGGTGACCGAGGCCGGCTACCACGACAAGATCACCACTCCCGGCCGGGACGCCTGGGCCCCGGACTCCGTGATCGCCGACTACCTGCCACGGCTGCTACTCGAGTATGCCGTCCGCCACGTGGCCCATGTGAACATCAACGAGCTCTACGACGAGACACCCGACCCGGGACTGACGGACTTCCACGATCACTTCGGACTCGTCAGCGTGACGGGAAAGCCGAAGCCGCAGTTCGACGCCGTGCGGAACTTCGACCGCCTGCTGGCCGACAAGGGACCGTCGTTCACGCCGGGATCGCTGCCACTCTCGGTGGACTCGGGCACGAACCCCGTGTCGACCTACCTCGTTGAGAAGAGCGACGGCGAGTTCGTCCTGTTCCTGTGGAGGGACGTCCCGCTGTGGAACCCGTTGGCCCAGACGACGATCCCGGCGCCCAGCGTGCCGGTGACGGTGACCCTGGGCTCGGCCGCGGCCAAGGTGACCGTGTACCGGCCGTCGCTGGCCGCACACGCCCAGTCGGCCGTGGCCGACACCTCGTCGGTCTCCGTCGGGGTCGGTGGCGACGTGGTGGCACTGGACATCAAGCCGTAGGCCGGCCTCCGACGGCCCGTCGCTCGATCGAGGAGCGCACCGCCACGCGGAGCTGGTAGAGGCGTCCGTGCTCCCTCGGCGGGATGAGCGGGGCGTCGTCGTCGGCGGCCACCCGGCGCCATCCGCCCATCCACTGATCCAGCCAGAAGCGCGTCCTGATCGTGGCCGCCGCCTCGGCCAGCCGCAAGGTGAAGGTCAGGTGGTGGCGACGCACCAGGAGGCGCCGCGTGGTGGTGTCCGGTACCGTGGAGCCGTATCCGGACGCGAACGCCCGCAGATCCTGCTCCCGGTCCGTCCGCCGGTCGGGATCGAACAGGAACGCGACGTCGTGCTCCGGAGTCCCCCTCCCCAGCTCGTCGGTGTCGCACAGTACGGCACCGTCCCTGGTGACGAGGACGTTCGACCAGAACAGGTCCCCGTGGATGAGGCCCGTCGCGTCCAGGTCGGGGCGCCCGAGCGCGGCGTTCAGCCGAACGTCGACGGTCGACAGGGTACGGACGTCGGCGGGGCGCAACCGACCGGCGTGCGCGAGCGAGTCGATCCAGCCTGCGGTGTCCCGCATCACGCGGGCCGGAGGGAGCGGGGCCGGCCCCGCACCGAGCACCGATGCGTCGATGGCATGGAATCGGGCGATGTCGGCACCCACCGCCTCGAAGTCCACGAGCGGCACGGTGGGGACGTACTCCCACACCGACACCACGCCGTGGTCGGTGACGACCGGCTGCACCACCCCGGCCAGCGGACGCACGAACCGTGCCCGTCCGCCGACCGCCCGGGCCAGCTCCAGCCGGTGGGCCACGACGGTGGCGTCGACACCGGGGGCGGCCACGGACACGACCACGCCCAGGTCGGGCGCGACGAACACCGAATTGGTGCGTCCCTCGGCGGCGCGTCGGAACGCCGAGGGTGGCCACCGGTTCGCCGTGCAGCAGGCATCGAGTGCGCGGAGCGGAGCGGCCTCCGGGCCCGGTCGCATCCGGCTACCCCCGCCCCGGGCGACGACGGTCGACACCCGGGGCGGGGGTCGACCGTCGACCGGGCGCGGTCCGACCTCGCGGCCGAGCTAGCTCGGCCATCCGAGATCCTGGCCGAGCAGCGCTTCGAGCTCCCGGTTGAACGGGGCGAAGTGGGCGACGAGCATCCTGTGGATGCCGGGATCCATCGGCTCCTTGGGCGCGGCGTTGAGCACGCGCTCGGGACGTCGCCCGAGCTCGGGCAGGCCGAGGAACCGGTAGAGCTCGTCGGCCGTCCCCGACGGGTCGGGGTAGAACCGCTCACTGGTCACGACGGCCAGCTGCCGGCGGTCGAACAGTGCCAGCCACCGACGGAACCCGTGGACGTACTCGCTCTGGGCGACGTACGACTGCTGTTCGTGCGGAAAGCTGACGGCGTGGTCGTCGGCCAGGAGCCGCTCGTGCTCGCCGTCGGTGCGCTCCAACTCGGCGTCGAGTGCCTCGGCGAAGCTGAGTTGCTCGACGCCGTTGCGCCGCTGCTCGCGGTAGTGGGAGTAGGTCCGTTCGACCGGATCCCGCAGGAGCGCCACGAGCCGGGCGGACGGATTCGTCCGGAAGGCCCGTCGGGGCGCCAGCGGGTGGAACAGGTAGTAGGGCGACGCCTCCCCGGCCTGCGGTTCGTAGCCGAGGCGGGTGGCGGCCACGCTGCGGACCAGCACCGAGGGGAAGTGCGACCGGTACCAGTCGTCGCCCCGGTCCGCCTGGGTGTCGAAGTAGTGGACGCCCTTGGTGTCCCGTGCCTTGGGCAGCAGCTTCGCGGACGGATAGAGCGGCAGGACCCCTGGGTGCTGAAGGAGCTGGAAGTAGAGGGAGGTGGTCCCGCTGCGCTTGGCGCCGATGATCATGAATTCGGGCAGGGGTCGGAAGCGATGGGTGAGCAGCCCCCAGGTGTCGGTCACCTTCCGGCCGCCGGTCAGGACTCCCTCGGGAACCTGGTGCCCGAAGACGGTGCGGGGTGGCCCCGGGTGTGCGGTCCGAGGAGGTCCGGCCTCCGGTGTGGTACTCATCGGGCGCCTGCTCCTCTGCTCGGATTCCTCCGCCTGCGGGCGAGGGACACGATCGCCACCACGGCGATCACGACGATGATCCCCAGCCCGATCAGCAGCGGCAGGGCCGAGGAGGTGGTGACGGCGGGTGCCGCCGCGTGCTGGCTCGCCGACCCGAAGGCGTCCACCGACGATGCGGTGGACGCAGGTACCAGTGGCGTGCCGGCCGGGGCCTCACGGGTCAGGGTGACGACGGCCAGATCGGGGCCCACCGTCCCCTGGACGACGGCACCGGGCGGATAGGCGCGCAGGGGTGTGGCACCCAGGGCCGGACGGTAGACGGTGGCCACGTAGCCCGGAGCGCTCAGCCGGACCCGGGTCGTCCCGGCCGGGAGGTTGTCCAGGCTGGGCAGATCGGGCGGCACCGAGGCGACGGACCACAGGAGGACGGCGAAACCGCCGTCGGACCGACGCACGACCAGGTGGTCGGGCGCGCCGGCGCCCGTCGACAGCTGGATGGGCGCCGACGTGGCCGACGTGGTGCCACCTCCCTGGGCGGCATCCGCGCCGGTCAAGGCCAGGAGGGACCGGACCGCCGAATAGGCCGGCTTCGCCACCCCCGACGCCTTCACGATCCCGAAGTTGTCCTCCTGGACGGTGAGCGAGGGGTCGGCGGTGTTGTCCAGCAGCTCGTAGACGTAGGTTCGTGCGACACCCGAGGTGGTGAACGCCGGGTACAGCCAGGACAGGTACACGGCCTGGGTCGAGTCCGAGACGGGCGGTTGCGTGCCCGTTCCGTGGATGGCGGTCTGGTACCCGGTCTCCGTGGCGATGATCGGCTTCGTGCCCGACACGGTGCGCTCGCCGGCCAGCTCGGCGGACAGCCGGCTCAGCGGCTGATCGCCGCGCGGGTAGGCGTGGACGTTGCCGTAGTCGAGATAGGCGCTGAGGTCGCCGAGCTGTGCGGCGTCCGCGATGTTGGCCACCGAAGGGCCGATCACCGGGAGGGACGACAACGCGGGGTCGGCCCTGACCCCCGCGTAGAGCTGCATCTGGTAGCTGCGCACCTGTGCGGCCCACGTCGGCCCGCCCCGGCTGTCCCACTCGTTCGGGCCTTCGACGGCGTCCAGTGCCGGCGCCAGTCCGTTGTCGACGATGCGCGACAGCTCGAGCGCCACCGGGGTCAACGTCGCTGATCCACCTTTGACGGCTCCTGCGGATCCCAGGATGAGATCGGTGGTGATGCCGTCGGCGGCCAGTGCCTTGACCTCGTCGTAGAACTGCCTCGACGGGTTCCGGGGGAGCGCGGTGCGCACGTGGTGGACGCCGAGCCCGACGAGGAGGGACTCGACCTTGGGGAAGTTCGCGTACGCCGTCCCCTCGGCACCGAGGTGGACGTTGACGCCGACATCGTCGGAGAACGCCGACGCGCTGATCGCCGGCACACGGACGGATGTCCCGACCGCGGCCCCAGCGGGCGGCGCGCTTCCGCCGCACGCCGCGACGACGAGCGCGACGACGAGTGCCGTCCCCGCCAGGGTGGGCCTACGCATCCAGGAAGACGTTCCATCCCGAGAGGTCCCGACCGATGAGCTCCGTCAGTTCGTCGCGTGACGTGTCCTCGAGGAAGGACGGCGCCAGCGACCGCTCCACCGATTCCGGGAGTTCCATCGCTTCGAGGTTCCAGTTGCGGACGCGCTCGGCCATCCGGCGCCCGACCGAGTAGGGCACGACGTGCTTCACCGCGTTCTTGAGGCGGCTCTGGTGGGTGAGGATCCGATTGAGACTCTCGGCACGGGGCGTGCCGGACAGCGTTGTACACGAGCGACGAATCGGGTTCGAAGCCGGGGTCGACGTCGAGGAACTCGAACACCTCCCGGATGGCGACCACCGGATCGGCACGCAGGTCCTCGTAGAGGAGCACGTGCAGACGCTCATCGGGCACCTGCTCGCGGAGGGCCCGGATCTGCGGCGCGTACCGGCTCACCCGTTGGTAGTGCCAGCCCCAGCCCCAGCCGTCGGCCACCCGCCGGTCCTCGAGCCCCAGGGCCTCCTCGAAGTCGGCGATCGGCTCCCAGCCGTCCCTGCGCTGGTGGGAGTATGCCGAAAAGGCCCGGGCCACCGGATCGCGCAGGACGCACACGAAGCGCATGTCCGGATCGGCCTCGAGCGCGGCCCGGATCGACTCGGGGTGGTACAGGTAGTAGACGGAGGCCTCGCCCACGGCCCGCTCACCACGCACTCCGCTGAAGCACCGCCGGTACCTGTCGTCGTCTCCGATGAGCAGTGGGACGAATTGGCTGTCGTCCCCGGGACCCGTCATGGTCGGCATCCCCGAACGGCAGATGAAGTAATGCGACTCCTTCTCGCGGGCCACGAACACGTCGGGGTGCTGACGCAGGTAGTTCGCCAGGGAGGTCGTCCCCGATTTGGCGGCACCGCAGATGAGGAAATTTGGTGCGTCCACGGAGGCCTAGCTGGTGAGCATGGACTGGTCGGCCGCCGCCGGAAGGGCGCCGACCGGGCCGTTGCCCGGTGGACGCTCGGGTGAGAGCAGGAACACGCCGACGATCGGCGTCCCTGCGGACTCGAACTCGTGCACGGTGTCCTCGAGCTCGCGGTGGCGCTGTCCTGCCCAGGACGCCGACCACGAGCACGCCGTCGGCGATCCCCGTCAGCACCGCCGCTCCGACGGAGTCCTGCCCGGGCGTGCGCAGGAGCACCATCTTCGTCCGGGCGGCGAAGGAGTGGATCACGTCGGGGAGCCGCGGTCCGAGGAGTCGGATGCGCGCCGTGTCGGTCGCCGCTCCGGCGGGGACCAGGAGGACGCCGCCGTCCGGGCCGACCCTCGGGAAGTCGACGCCGGCGGGGTCCACGGACTCCTCGTCGAGGAGCTCGGCGAGTCCCGGCTGGAGGCTCACGCCGAACTCGCGCTCGAGGGCGGGATTGTCGAGGTCGGTGTCGACCAGGCCGATCGTCCACCCCATGGCCGCCACCGACTGCGCCAGTCCGCTCGATGCCTCACTGGTGCGTACGGTGGATCCTGCGGCGGCGATCATGAACGTAGGTGCCCGCCCGTCACCGCCGTGCCCCATCAGTTCGCCGGCCGCGCGGCGGTAGGCCCGGGTGACGTCGGCGGGCGACGGAGCGGACCCCCGGCCCGATCCTGACGACTGCACCGCGGCGACGAAGGGGATGGCGGCACCTTTCACCACGGCATCCGACTCCTTGCGGACCCGGCCGTATCTGCGGTCGAGCAGGAGGCTCAGCGCCAGCCCGACCAGCAGTCCGAGGAGCAGGCCTCCGACGGTGTAGATGCCGAGGGTGGACAGGTTGGAGGTCTTGGTCGGCCTGGCCGGTGCCACGACGCTCGGATACGCGTTGTTGAGGATGCTGGCGTCGGTGAGGTTGTTCAGCTGGGTCTGGAGCGTCTGCTCCTGGGTCAGGAGGGCGGTGCGCTCGGGCTCCACCTGGGTGGTGATCAGCTGGAGCTGCGACGCGTTCGCGGTGGCGGCCGCGGCCAGGGTGGCGTCGAGCGGCTTGATCTGGGTCTGCACCGCGTTGATCTGGTTCTGGATCTGGCTCTGCGCGGACTTGATCTCGGCGTTGATGCTGGACATGCGCGAGGTGACGTAGGCGGTGGCGAAGGCGTTGGCGATGGCCGCCGCCGTCTTCGCCGACTTGGCCGATGCGGTGACGTCGACGATGTTCGAGCCGGTGACGGTGGCGAAGGTCACCGTGGCCGAGCTGTCGCCGAGCGCCTTCTGCGCGGAGAGCTTCACCGGATCGCTCTCGAGGTACTGCGTCTCGTTCGCCACGGTCTGGGCCGCCTGCGTCGTGGAGATCGACCCGGCGTTTGCCGACAGGGCCAGCGGGTTGGCCAGCGCCACCTGCGCGGTGGCGGTCTGGGTCCGCTGCGAATACCCGGCGGCCGCACCGATTACGGCAAATAGTATGCCCAGGAGTACGATGAGTCCCGCCCATCGTTTCGCCACGCGAAACACCGTCCCCTGATCGGCTTCGCTCACTTCCGAGATGGTAGGCATCAGCGCAGTCTATACCCATGGGATGACATCTTGCGACGCGCGGTCGCTTCCTATAAGATTTCCCGATCGGGGTAAGGGACAGGGGAGTATCCGTGGAGGCGAAGTGGCACTGCTAGGCGAGGCCACCGCACGCCGGTCACCTGTGGCGGACGACCCGGGACGGGACCGGCCCGAGCCGACGACGCGGGACCGGGCCGGATCGGTGCTCGCCGGTGTGATCATCGGGGTCTGCGCGGTCCTGGCGATGGTGCGCCCGGGCGCACACCTCGTCGAGTACGGGTTCCCGACGGCGGCCGTGGTGGCGTCGGCGTGGCTGCTGCTCAAGGGTCGACTGGCCGCCTACGTCGAATTCGTGCTGTGGCTGTGGCTCCTGCAGCCGGAGATCCGTCGCATCGTCGACCTCCACACGGCCTACCACAGCGTCAGCCCGGTCATGATCGCCGCGCCCGCCGCCGGAATCCTCGGACTGGTGCTGACCCGTCGCCAGCACGGACTGGCCTACCGGGACACCCTGATGCTGTTCGGCCTGGTGGCCATCGCCGTCGCCTACGCCTTCTGCGTGGGCGTCCTCCACGGACTGACGAGGGGGGCCATCGCCGACCTCCTGCAGTACGGCGGACCGGTGTCGCTGGGATTCGTCGTGCTGAGTGCGGAGGTGGACCGCGAGGAGCTCCGGGCGAACATCGGGAACTTCGCGCTGTGGGGCTGTCTCATCGTCGGGGTGTACGGCCTGGTCCAGTTCTTCGTCCTGCCGCAGTGGGACGCCAATTGGATGATCCAGGCGGGGATCACCACCGACGGCAAGCCGCTTCCGCTCCAGGTCCGGGTGTTCTCCACCCTCGACACCGCAGGGCCTCTCGGCGAGGCGCTCGTGGCCCTGATCCTCCTCGCCGTCGCCGACCTGCGGGGGAACCCCCGGCTGCGGGTGGCCGCGGTGTCGGTCGCGGTGGTGACCCTCGGTCTCTCCCAGGTACGGGCCGCGTGGATCTCCATGGGCGTGGCGATCGTGCTGCTGATCCTGGCGAAGCGGATCAGGCTCGGCCGCATGGTCGTCGGATTCGCCATTGCGCTGATGCTCCTGTTGGCCGTCGGGGGGCCGATCCTGGCCACCGTGGGCACCCGGTTCACCAACACGGTGTCGGCCGGCACCTCCGACACCAGCTTCACCGCGCGGGTGACGTTCCAGACCGCCATCGCACCCACCGCCCTCAGGGACCTGACCGGAAGCGGCCTCGGTTCCTCGGGGACCTCGACGAAGCTGGCGGCCAGCGGCACCGGCGGGGCCGTGTCGTCGGCTCCGGGATACCTCAACAAGATCCACGTCTCCCGCGTCGGACCAGGCGCTCGTGCAGAACTTCGATAGTGGGATATT
>CAWFDU010000005.1:0-82395 GCA_963814655.1 uncultured Acidimicrobiales bacterium
GTTGCGCCGGCCTGCACTCCCGGGGACCGCACGGCACCGTGGAGATCGGCTACTGGATCCGGACGGACGCCACCGGGCACGGGTACGCGACGGAGGCGGCACGCGCCCTGACGACGGCCGCGTTCGCACACCTGGCCGACGTGGCGCGGGTGGAGATCTGGGTGGACGCCGCCAACGTGGCGAGCTCGGCCGTGCCCGACCGCCTCGGGTACCGGATCGACCGCGAGGTCGACCACGCCCTGGACGCCCCCGCCCACAGCGGCCGGTTCCGCATCCACGTGATGGACCGCGCCGACTGGCCGGCGACCCGGACCTGACGGTGGCTCAGGCGCCCACCTCGGCGTGCCACCAGGGACGGGCCGGTCCCGGCGGACCGCCTCGGCCACCAGCTCGGCCAGCGACGCCTCCATGGCCCGCCGAGCACCCCACGTCGGGGACCAGGTCCCAGCACGCCTGCACCCCGACGTGGACCGCGTCCTGGTAGGAGAAGACCGTGACGTTCACCCCGACGCCCTCGACGATCGGGCCGAGCGGATGGAATGACTCCATGCGGGCCCCGGCCAGGTAGACGGGCACGTCGGGTCCGGGCACGTTGGAGACCACCAGGTTGAACAGCGGGCCCACGTGGTCGAACAGCCGGAGGTTGGTGACCAGGCGGGACAGCCGGGTGGCCACCGCCGGGAAGGCGGCCTCGGCCCACGCCGAGTAGACGTCCGGACCGATGGCCCGGCTCTGCTCCTTGGCCGCCCGCATGCCGTCGCGGATCTGACCGAGCCGGGCGACGGGATCGCTCACGCCGGTGGCCAGCGGACACGAGCATGGCCGAGACCCGGTTCCCGAGCGCGCCCCGTTCGGCCTCGGTCCGCACCGACACCGGGACCAGGGCCACGAGGGAGGTGTCGGGCTCCTCGTCCCGCGCCGGCGAAGAACGCCCGCAGGGCGCCGGCGGTCGACGGCCAGGACGACGTCGTTGGTCGTGCCGCCGAAGACGTGGCGGCCACCCGCCGGACGTCGGCCAGCGGGCAGGTCGGCGAAGGCCACCCGCCGGTGCGGCGAGATGGCCCCGTTGATCGAGGTCTGGGGCGCCTGGAACGGCGCCGGCGGCAGGGTGCCGGCCACCTCGCGGTTGCGGGCGGCTGAGCGTCCGGGCCGTCTGCACGGTGCGGGCGACCGAGCGGGCCACGGCGTCGACCTGGCCGGGCAGGCGCGCCGAGCGACGGCCGCAGCTGGTCGGGCTCCCCCGGTCGCCCCGACGCCGACGGCCGACGGCCCGATCGGCCCGCCGCCCCGTCTCCGTCACCCGGAACCCGGCCCCGGTCCCGGCCGCCGTCCGTCGTCCCCGGTCGGCCGGCGTGCCGCCGTGCCGCCGAACAGCGGTCGGGGCGTCGGGTCCGGCGAGAGGTCGAAGAAGGCCGCCAGCACGTCGGTCCCCGACACCCCGTCGACGATGGCGTGGTGCACCTTGGAGACGAGGCCGACGCGGCCGCCCTCCAGGCCCTCGACCACGTGGAACTCCCACAGGGGTCGGGACCGGTCGAGCGGGACGGGCGGCCAGGTCGGCCACCAGGTCGGCCAACTCCGCGCGACCCCCCGGGGCCGGGAGGCTGGCCCGGCGCACGTGGTAGTCGAGGTCGGAGTCGGGGTCCTCCACCAGGGTCGGGTGCTGGAGCCCGAAGGGCACCTCCACCATCCGCATCCGGAACGGCGGCACCAGGGGCATGCGTTCGGCCACCAGGGCCCGGATCCGCCGGAAGCCCAGGCCGCCGGGGACGTCCGTCGGGATCGAAGACCATGGCCCCCATGACGTGGAGGTGGGTGGTGGGTGACTCCAGTGCCAGGAAGGCGCCGTCGAGACCGGTCAGCCGGGCCACGCCTAGCGGCCCGTCGACCCGAAGCCGCCGAGGCCACGCTCGGTGGCCGGACAGGGACGCGACCTCGACGAACCCGGCCGTGGCCACCCGCTGGATGACCAGCTGGGCGATGCGGTCCCCCCGCTCCACCCGGTAGGGGACCTCGGGATCGGTGTTGACCAGCAGGACCGAGCAGCTCGTCCCGGTAGCCGGAGTCGATGAGGCCCGGGGTGTTGAGACACGTCACGCCGTGGCGTAGGGCGAGGCCGCTGCGGGGCTGGACGAAGCCGGCGTATCCCGGGGGAAGGGCCAGGGCGATGCCGGTCGGCACCATGGCCCGGCCGCCGCCGGGCTCGAGCAGCACCTCGATCCGGGCCACCAGGTCGGCGCCGGCGTCGCCCGGCGTGGGCGTAGCCGGGCAGCGGGAGGTCCGGGTCGAGCCGGACGACGTGGACCACGAGGGGTGCGGACGCCTCTCCGGCGGCGTCCGGCACGGCCGTCCCCGGTCCGGTGACACCCGTGCCGGCCGTCGTGTCTGGGTCGGGGGTCACCGGGTCGGTCCGCTCATCGTCCCGGACGCTACCGCCGCCGGCGCGGCGCGCGCCGACTCCTCGACGACAGCCGACCGGGTGCCGCCCGTCTTGGTGCCCGGGCCCGCGCCCGGTAGCGTGACGCCGTGCTCGTGTGGATGGACCTGGAGATGACGGGACTCGACGCGGGACGCCACGTCATCGTGGAGATCGCCACCCTGGTGACCGACGACGACCTGGCCGTGGTGGCCGAGGGTCCCGACCTGGTGATCGGCGCCTCGGAGGACGAGCTGGCCGCCATGGACGACTTCGTCCGGGACATGCACACCTCGAGCGGGCTGCTGGCCGAGATCCAGGCCTCCGAGCTGACGCTGGCCGAGGCGGGACGGCAGACCGCCGAATTCATCCGCGCCCACGTGCCCAGGCCCCGTACCGTGCCGCTGGCCGGGAATTCCATCGGCACCGACCGCAGGTTCCTGGCCGCCCACCTCCCCGAGATCGAGGAGTACCTCCACTACCGCTCCGTCGACGTCTCGACGGTCAAGGAGCTCGCCGGCCGCTGGTACCCGGCGGCACTGGCGGCCGCGCCCAGGAAGGCCGGCGGGCACCGGGCCATGGACGACATCAAGGAGTCGCTGGCGGAGCTGGCCTACTACCGGTCGGCGATCTTCCGCGACCCCACCACGTAGCCGGCGCCGGGCGCCCGCGGGACGGTCACGTCGCGGACGACCCGCCAACGAGAGGAGCAGCCATGGCCGTACCGGCCGACGACACCGTGCAGGGCCCGAGGGACGTTCCGTCCCGGGCCGAGGTCATCGCCACCCTCACCGCGCCCGGGGCGCCCTTCGAGATGGAGGACGTCGTCGTGCGCGGCGTGCCGCTGCGGGCCTGGAAGACGGCGCCGTCCGAACTGCGGGCCGTGTTCGAGCTGTCCCTCGGCCACGGGGAAAGCGACGTTCCTCGTCTACGAGGACGAGCGGGTCACCTTCGCCGAGCACTACCGGACGGTGGCCGCGCTCGGCCACCAGCTCGTCGAGCGATTCGGGATCCGGCCCGGGGACCGCGTGGCCATCGCCATGCGCAACCTTCCGGAGTGGGTCATGGCGTTCTGGGCCGTCATCACCGTCGGTGCCGTCGCCGTGCCCCTCAACGCGTGGTGGACGGGCGAGGAGCTCGCCTACGGTCTCAGCGACTCCGGCACCCGCCTCGCCTTCGTGGACGAGGAGCGCCAGGGTCGCATCGCCCACCACCTGTCCGAGGTCCCGGGGCTCGAGGCCCTCGTCGTGACCTGCGAGGAGCACGACCCGGACGGCGGCGGTCGCCGTCCGGCGGTGGGCGGACGCCTCGACCGTGGCGTCCTCGGCGCCCTACCCGTCGTGCCCTTCGCCGACCTGGTGGGGTCGCCGCCGGACGACGTCTCCCTGGTCGACGTGGACGTGGACCCCGATGACGACGCCACCATCTTCTACACCTCCGGGACCACCGGCAGGCCCAAAGGCGCGGTGGGCACCCACCGCAACAGCGTGTCGAACCTGATGAACCTGTTCTTCGTGGCGACGGTGGGGGGCATGCGCCGGACGGCCGACCAGGTGGCGGCGTCGCCGGGCGTGCAGAACGCCAACCTGCTGTCGGTGCCGCTGTTCCACGCCACCGGGTGCCACGCCCTGCTGGTCACCAACACGGCGGCCGGCGGAAAGCTGGTCATGATGCACCACTTCGACCCCGAACGGGCGCTCGAGCTGATCGAACGGGAGCGGATCACGGTCTTCGGCGGCGTGCCCGCCATGGTCATGCAGGTGATCGACTCGCCCGACTTCGCCACCCGCGACACCTCCTCGGTGCAGTCCATCTCCTACGGCGGCGCCCCCTGCCCGCCCGACCTGGTCCGACGCATCAAGGAGCACTTCCCCACCGGGGCGCCCGGCAACGGCTACGGCCTGACCGAGACGTCGGCGATGACCACCATGAACGCCGGGGACGACTACGTCCGCAAGCCCGACAGCGTGGGACCACCCGCCCCGGTGTGCGACCTCGCCGTCGTCCCCGAGGAGTGGAGCGGCGAGGAACCCCCCGCGCTCCCCGACGACCCGGACCGCACCGGTGAGCTGTGGATCAGGGGACCCAACGTGGTCCGGGGCTACTGGAACAAGCCCGAGGCCACGGCGGCGTCGTTCACCCGGGGCTGGCTGCACACCGGTGACGTCGCCCGCATCGACGAGGAGGGCTTCGTCCACATCGTCGACCGGGCCAAGGACATGATCATCCGCGGGGGCGAGAACGTCTACTGCGTCGAGATCGAGGCCGCCCTGCACGAGCACCCGGCCGTGGCCGACTGCGCCGTCATCGGGGTCCCCCACCCCGTCCTGGGCGAGGAGGTCGGTGCCGTGGTCGTGTTGCGCCCGGGGATGGACGTGGCCGCCGACGAGCTGTCACGCCACGTGCGCGAGCGGCTGGCGGCGTTCAACGTCCCCTCGCGGTACTGGTTCCAGGTAGAGGAGCTGCCCCGCAATCCCGCCGGCAAGATCCTGAAGCGCGAGCTCCGCACGGCGCTGCTCGGGGACGCACCGGTCATCTGAACCCGGGGCCCGGCTCTGCCAGGATGTGGGCATGGGTTCCGACGGCAGCAAGCCCCGCAAGAAGCAGCGGCACCTCCCGAAGGTGCCGAAGTACGAGGAGCCGAACCGGCTCGAGGGCGCCCAGGGCGGCGTCAGCTTCGGACGCGACGGGCACGGCGCCGACCACCACCACTACGAGCGGCCCGCCGGCCTCGGTGCCTGGGTGCTGAAGGTCCTCGGCCGCAAGCCCAACCCCTGAACCACCTCCCGGAGCGGCACCACCGCCACCGCCCGCTAGGCGGGGATGGAGACCTGTCCGGCCTGCGCGAGCAGGGCCGCCCGCTCCTGCGGGAGCAGGTACCCGGCGGCGATGGCCCGGTCCAGGTCGGCCGTGTAGGCCGCCACGTACCCCGCGGTCGACCCGTAGAGGGCGGTGAGCGTCTGCGGGCTGAACGGCTGCGCCGACCCGAAGAGCCCGCACAGCTCGCTGCTGTGCGCCGGCGGCGCGCCGCTCAGGGTCGACACCGGCACGTCCACCGCGGGCGTGCGGACACCGCCGAGCACGTTCCCGTGGGCGTCGAGGGCGAGCCGGACCGGACGGGTCGAGGCCAGGGTGAACGGGGCGGGGGCCGGCGGCGGGGTCCCGTGGTCGACCCACCGCAGGAAGGCGACGGCGGCGGCCTGGGCCACCTCGTGCTGTGGTCCGTCGTTCACCGGCACGGTGCACCCGATCAGGCCCGCGGCCCCGCCGAGCTCGAAGGCGTCGGCGTGCGAGGTCCCGGCCACCTCCCAGGTGCGGAGGTCGGCGGTGTCCGGCTGCCTCGCCGCGGCGTACCCGAGCTGGACCAGGTCCGTCTGGGTCTCGAACATGAACACCGGGACGTGGAGGTCGGTCCGGATGCGGACGTGGCCGGAGACGGCCGAGGTGACGGTGCCGCCTCCGATCGGGGCCGCTCCACCGCCGCGTGAGTGGATGAAGATGCCCTGGTAGACGGGATCGACGGCCTGGATCGTGTCGGCGTAGGTGGTGAGGTAGAACGCCGACTGGGACTCGCCGACGGCCAGCACGTGGGTGGGCCGCAGGCCCCCGAGGACCGACGCCGCCCGCGTCCGCAGCGCCGCGCCGATCTGGGCGAACAGGTCGAGCGAGTAGCGGTCGCCGGGGTGGTGCAGGCTCCCGTAGCGGGCGGGCTCGAGGCCCCGGAGTCCAGGGCTCGGTCCGGAACCGAGGATCGCCTTCCCGCCGTTGACCGCCAGGGCCTGTGCGGACACCCCGACGTAGGCGGCGCCGGCGTCCATGAGCGCGGGGTTGAGGTAGTCCCAGTCCGGGGCGGACTCGCCCGCCGACACGTTCATCCACTCCACGACCACGTTGCCGTCGAACATCGCCGGGTCGGTCGGGCGCCGGACGAGGATGCGCGTCCTGTACCGGGCGGGGTGGGCGACGTCGAACGTCCACCGCCCGTCCGACGGCGTCGACGTCGCCGAGAGCTCGTAGGCCGTGCCCGACGCGAAGTACTCCTGCTCGACGTAGCCGTGGGCGGCCATGTCGGGAGGGTCGGCCGAGATCGGCTGGTCGATCACGCCCGCGTCCGGCGGGGCGCTGAAGGTGGCGGGAGCCTTCCAGGCGGCGGTACCGGTCGTCGACCGTCCCGTCGTCGTCGACGCGGTGGCGGCCGACGACGACCCACCGCAGGCGGCCAGGGACGCGGCCACCACCATCAGGACCGCGGCGCGACGGCGCGCCCCCCGGCCAGCCCGATCTCCCATGTGGCGCTCCCCCCGATGTGCGGCACCGACGCCCCGGACTCCGCGACGCACAGGCAGGGTAGCGCCACGGACCGGACGTCGCCCGCCACCGGTGGGGCACGCCGCACCGTCCGGCCCGCGCGGGGTCGCCGACCGGCGGTCGCAGGTAGGTTCGGAGACGTGCCCGACCCGTCGATGCCGTCACCGGTGGCGGCAGGTCTCGTCCGTGAGCTCGGCAAGGTGCTGCCGGACCCGGCGCTGGCCCGTCTGGCCCTCTACGCCGACCGGGTGGCCGCCACCACGCACCACGGGGACCTGCACCGGGCCCTCGTCTGTGCCGCCTGGGCCGTCGACCTGGCCGGCTCCCGGTCCGGCTCCCGCCTCGACCGGTTGGTGGCGCGCCTCGAGGAGCGAGGCTCGCTGGCCCGGGACGCCGCCTTCGGCGCCCACTACGGCATGGCCGTGGCCGACGGGATCGGCCCCCTGGAGGATGCCGAGCTCGAACTGGTGGACGCCACCGTCGCCGTCGCCCGTGCCGAGGCCGAGCGGGCCGGATGGGACGCCGTCCCGTGGGAGGATCTCGTGGCGTCGGTGGTCACCGGCTCCGCCAGCGGGTCGGCCTGACCCTCGCGCCGGGCGGCGGTCCGGGCGTCGGGCGGGCGGAGGGTCAGAGGGCGGCGAGCAGCGTCCGGGTCCGCTCCACGTCCCGGCCCATCTGGGTCACCAGATCGTCGACCGAGTCGAAGGCCAGCTCGTCGCGCAGGCGGTGCACGAACGACAGGCGGGCCGATTCACCGTAGAGGTCGCCGGAGAAGTCGAGCAGGAAGGCCTCGACCAGCAGGTCGCCGCCGTCGCCGTAGAAGGTGGGACGTCGCCCGACCGACACCGCGGCCATGTGCCGCGACGCGTCGGGGCGCTCGTACCAGCCGGCATAGATCCCGGGCGCCGGCAGGCAGATCTCCGTGGGGACGGCGAGGTTGGCCGTCGGGAATCCGAGCTCGGCGCCGCCGCGGCGGTCGCCCGTCACCACCGGGCCCCGGACCTGGTGGGGGCGCCCGAGCAGGGTCGCCGCCCCCTCGACGTCGCCCGCCGCCACCAGCGAGCGCACCCGGGTGGACGATACGGGCGGCGCCAGCTCACCGGCCACGTCGTCGGCCGACGCCAGCATCACCCCGTCGACCGCGAATCCGTCCACCGCCCCCATCTCGGTCAGGAGGGCGACGTTGCCCTTGCGTCCGTGGCCGAAGTGGAAGTCCTCCCCCACGACCACCAGCCGGGCGTCGAGGCCCGCCACCAGCTCCCGGGTCACGAACTCCTCGGCCGACTCGTTGGCACGCTCCTCGTCGAAGCGCACCACGACCGTGCGGTCGACACCGGCCGACGCCAGCAGCTCGAGCTTCTGGTCGAGGTCGCACAGCAGGAGCGGTGCGGACGCCGGTCGGACCACGGCCGCCGGATGGCGGTCGAAGGTCACCACCACCGTGGCCAGGCCGTCCGCCTGGGCCCGGGTCCGCAGCTCCGCCAGCAGGGCCCGGTGGCCCAGGTGCACCCCGTCGTAGGCGCCGATGGTCACGGCGGAACCGCCGGCGGGCGGGGCCAGCGGTGCGCTCTCGGTCACGATCTCCACAGTCCTGCAGGTTACCGCCGCGGGTGCGTCCGGCCCGCCCCCGACCGGCGGCGTCACCTCGCGTCGGTCCCGCCGCGCCGCGGACCGGGTCCTCAGCCGGCGGCCTCCACCACCACGGCCGGCTTGATCCGGTCCGTCTCGGTCGCCTCGTAGACGGCCAGCAGCCGGTGGCCGTCGTCGACCAGTCCCCACGGGCCGTCCCCCGACACCCCGAGCGGTACCCGGTCGAGGGGCAGACCGCGGGCCACCAGCCTCTGGGCGTCCAGGGGCACGACCACCTGGTCGAGGTCGCGCATGGCCTGGGCCGGGGTCAGCACCACCGCCGGCGTGAGCTCGTCCACCAGCCGGGCGTCCTCGGTGGCGAAGGACCCGATCCGCGTGCGTCGGAGGTTGCGCAGGTGGGCTCCGCCCCCGAGTGCGGCCCCCAGGTCGGCGGCCAGCACCCGGACGTAGGTGCCCGACGAGCACACCACCTCGATCCGGAAGACGCCGGGCGTCATGCCCGGGGTGACGTCGTACCGGTGGACGGTCACCGGCCGGGCCGCCCGTTCGACCTCGACGCCCTCACGGGCCAGCGCGTGCAGGCGGCGGCCACCGACCTTCACCGCCGACACCATGGGCGGGACCTGCTCGATCTCGCCGGTGAGCGCGGCGGCCGCCCCACGCACGTCGGCCAACGAGACGTCCTCCATGTCCCAGGTCCCGGTGACCTCGCCCGATGCGTCGAGGGTCGAGGTCGCCGTGCCGAGCACCACCTCGGCCTCGTACGTCTTGGGGAGGGCGGTCAGGAACCGCAGGAGACGCGTGGCCCGACCGAGGCCGACCAGCAGCACGCCGGTGGCGTCGGGGTCGAGCGTGCCGGCGTGGCCGACGCGCTTCTGGCCGAAGATGCGACGACAGCGGGCGACCACGTCGTGCGAGGTCCAGCCGGTCTCCTTGTCCACCACGACCAGTCCGTTGACCTGGTCCGCCGGCGGGCTCACCGTGCCGCTCCGTCGTCGTCGTCGGCCGAGTGCAGCCGGCGCAGTACGTCCTCGACCCGGTCACCGGCCACCACGGCCGGGTCCTGGACGAAGCTCAGCTGCGGGGTCCGCTTCAGCTGGGTCTGGCGGGCGACCGCCCGCTGGACCTGGACCCGGCGGTCGGCCAGGGCGGCCGCGGCGTCGGCGGACAGCGAACTCAGGTACACCGTGGCCTGGCGGAGGTCGGCCGTGGAGTCGACCGAGGTGACCGTGACCATCCGCAGGCGCTCGTCGGCGTCGGCCAGCCGTTCGAGTTCCTCGGCCACGACCTGGCGCAGGACCTGGTTGACCCGAAGGGCGCGGGCGTAGGGGGCCGCCCCCCGGTTGTCGTGACGACGTGCCACTGGTCCTCCGGTCCCTCCCTCGACGACCTGGCCGCGCCGGCCCGAGCCGGGCCGGCGGTGCGGTCAGGTCCGGGGGATCTCCCGCTCGTCGAAGGTCTCGATGAGGTCGCCTTCTTTCAGGTCCTGGTAGTCCGAGAGCCCGATGCCGCACTCGAACCCGGCCTGCACCTCTCGGGCGTCCTCCTTGAACCGGCGCAGCGACGTGATGGCGCCCTTCCAGATGACGACACCGTCGCGGAGGAAGCGCACCTTGGAGCCGCGGGTGATGACGCCCTCGCGCACATAGCAGCCGGCGATGGCGCCGATCCTCGGGACGCGGAACACCTGGCGGACCTCGGCCTCGCCGGTGACCACCTCCTCGAACACCGGGGACAGGAGGCCGAGCATGGCCGCCTCGAGGTCCTCCAGGAGCTTGTAGATGATCTCGTAGGTCCGGATCTCCACGTCGGCCTTGGCCGCCATCTCCCGCGAGCGCCGGTCCGGGCGCACGTTGAAGCCGATGATGGTGGCCGTCGACGCCTGGGCCAGCTCCACGTCGGACTCCGTGATCCCACCCACGCCACGGTGCACGAAGCTCAGCTTGACGTCGTCCCGCTCGAGCTTGCGCAGGCTCTCGGTGACCGCTTCGAGCGAGCCCCGCACGTCGGCCTTGAGGATCAGGTTCAACGTGGCCGTCTCACCCCGTTGGATCTGCTCGAACAGGTCCTCGAGCTTGGCGCCGCCCAGCGCCGACGTGGCCGCGGGGACGTGGCCGGCCACCCGGTAGCGGTGGGCACGGGCCTCGCCGATGGTACGGGCCTGGGCGAGCTCGGGCAGCGACCCGGAATTCGTCACCGGCTTCGGGGGGCTCGGAGAACCCGAGCACCTGCACCGGGGTCGACGGCGGCGCCTCCTTGATCTGCTGGCCGTGGTCGTCGACGAGGGCCTTGACCTTGCCCCAGGCGGCGCCGGCCACGATGGGGTCCCCGACCCGGAGCGTGCCCCGTTCCACGATGACCGAGGCCACCGGGCCGCGGCCGATCTCGAGTTCGGCCTCGAGGACGACCCCACGGGCCCGCCCCTCGGGCGACGCCACGAGCTCCTCGACCTCGGCCACGAGCACGATCTGTTCCAGCAGGTCCTCGATGCCGAGATTCTGCAGGGCCGACACCTCGACGGCGATGGTGTCACCGCCCCAGGCCTCGGGGACCAGGTCGTGCTCGGACAGCTGTTGGAGCACCCGGGTGGGATCGGCCTCGGCGCGGTCGATCTTGTTGACGGCCACGATGATCGGGACGTCGGCCGCCTTGGCGTGGTCGATGGCCTCCACCGTCTGGGGCATCACCCCGTCGTCGGCCGCCACCACCAGGACGACGATGTCGGTCACCTCGGCCCCGCGTGCCCGCATGGCGGTGAAGGCCTCGTGGCCCGGGGTGTCGATGAAGGTGATCGGGTGGCCCTCCCACTCGACCTGGTACGCGCCGATGTGCTGGGTGATCCCGCCCGCCTCGCCGGCCACCACGTTGGCGTGGCGGATCTTGTCGAGCAGGAGGGTCTTCCCGTGGTCGACGTGGCCCATGACGGTGACGACCGGCGGACGGGGCCGCAGGTCCTCCTCGTTCTCCTCCTCGTCGTCGTCGTCGAAGAACTTGGCCAGCAGTTCCGCCTCGCGCTCCTCGCCCGGGTCGACCAGTCGGACGTCGGCACCGAGCTCGGCGGCGAACAGCTCGATCATGTCGTCGGTCAGCGACTGGGTGGCGGTGACCATCTCCCCCTGGAGCAGCAGGAAGCGGACGACGTCGCCGGCGGACCGGTTGAGCTTGGGACCGAGGTCGCGGGCCGTCGAGCCGCGCTCGATGATGACCTCGTGCTCGGGCACGGGAGCGGTGGACGGTGCGTACGCCGTCAGCGTGGTCGGCTCGAGCTCCTCCAGGTTCCGGCGCCGACGACGGGGACGGCGCTGGTTGGGACGACCACGGCCGACACCGGGGCCGCCACGACCGCCGGGACCGCCACCGGGACCACCCGGTCCGCCGCCGGGACCGCCACCGGGACGACCGCCCGCGTAGCCACCGCCGGAGCCGCCGGGACGACCGCCGTAGCCGCCGCCGGAAGCCCCGGGAGGACCGCCGGTCCGGGGGGCTCCGGGACGACCGGCGCCGCCCGGACCGCCGGGACGTCCGGCGAACCCGGGTCGGGGTGCACCGGGCGCGGGACGACGTCCTCCGGCCCCCGGGGGTGGTGGGATCGGCTTTCCGGTGATCGAGCGGGGCGGACCACCCGGCGGCGGCGGGATCGGACGGCCGGTGGCGCTCACGGGCGGCCGGGCCGGAGCCGACGACGGCGGTGCGGGTGCGGCCGAAGCGGCCGCGGGTGCGGCCGGGGTCGCCGGGGCGGTCGGGGCGGCGGCGGCGGGTGCGGCCGGGGTCGGGGCGGCGGCCGGGCGGGCCGCCGGCGCGGTGGCGGGAGCGGCCGGGGTGGCTGCCGGGACCGCCGGCGCCTTCGGAGCGGCCGGAGGCGCGGGCACGGGTGCGGACGGTGCCGTGGCCGCGGGGGTCGCGGCGGCGGGGGCCACCGGAGCCGGCGTCGGCGCCGGGGTCGGCGCCGGGGTCGGAGCCGGAGCGGCGGCCGGGACCACCGGCGCGGGCCGGGGCGGCGTCGGGGCCGCCGTCGGCTGCTCCGACGCCGGACGGCTGGTCACCAGTCGGGCGCCGCTGCGCTTGACGGGCGCGGCCGTCTCGGGCGCGGTCGGACCGTCGCCCACCGGGGCACCGGCGTCCGGGGCCGTCGGGTCGTCGACGGGCGCGGCCGTCTTGGCCGCGGCCTTCTTGGCCGGGGCCTTCTTGGCCGGCGCGGCCGGCTCCTCGGGCTGCACCTCGCGGCGCAGGCCCTCGCGGTCGGCCTTTCGGCGGGCGCGGTCGGCCTGGGCGTCCTCGATGGACGACGAATGGCTCTTGACGCCCATCCCGAGGGACAGGCAGAGGTCAAGGGCCTCCTTGTTGGTCAGGCCGAGCTCATGAGCGAGCTCGTATACCCGGATCTTCTTCGGCAACGGCTGTTACTGCCCTTCCTTCGATGTCGCACGTGCCAAAGCGCACATACGACCCTCCATCCTCGCACATCACGCCACCGGACTCCCCGAACCGGTCAGGTCCGGGTCCCCGGTGGGACCATCCAACTCCTGTCGCAGCCGGTCGACGGCGCCGGCCCCGACCGGTCCCCGCAGGGCCCGCTCGAACGCCCGACGCCTCCGTGCCGACTCCAGGCAGGCCACCGAGCCCCGGCAGAGCCAGGCTCCCCGCCCCGGGAGCGTCCTCCCCAGGACCAGTGCACCGTCCCCGAGGCGGACCACCCGCACCAGGTCGTGCGCCGGCAGCGTGCGCCGGCACCCGATGCAGGTCCGTCGAGGGGCTATGCCGGACCCTCCTCGGCCGGTGCGTCCCCGACGGTGGCCACGGCGCCGCCGGCGGCCTCCGGCTCCCCGTCCGCGGTCTCGGCGAGCACCTCCGCGGCCTCCTCGACGGCCACGGCGTCCTCCACCGCGACGACCTCGGCCACGGCGACGTCCTCGGCGGAGGCTTCGTCCACCCCGTCGGCACCCTCGGCCCACTCGCTGGCCGACACGGCCGAACCGCCCTCGGCGGGCTGCCACACCATCTCCCCGGCCTCGTTCTGGATCCACTCGCCCTCGGCCCACTCCTCGCCGGCGTAGCCCGACTCCTCCTCGGCCAGCTGGGTCTCGCTCTTGATGTCGATGCGCCAGCCGGTGAGTCGGGCGGCGAGGCGGGCGTTCTGGCCCTCCTTGCCGATGGCGAGGGACAGCTGGTAGTCGCTGACGATGACCGTGGCCGTACCGGTCTCGTCGTCGAGGCGCACCTCGCGGACCCGGGCCGGGGCCAGGGCGGACTGGATCAGCTCGACCGGGTCGTCCGAGTAGGGGACGACGTCGACACGTTCGCCCCGGAGTTCGTTCGTGACCATGCGCACGCGGGAGCCCCGGGCGCCCACGCAGGCGCCCACGGGGTCGACGTTCGGATCGTTGGACCAGACGGCGATCTTCGTCCGGTGGCCCGGCTCGCGGGCGGCGGCCTTGATCTCCACGGCGCCGGAGGAGATCTCGGGGACCTCCAGCTCGAACAGCCGCTTGATGAGGCCGGGGTGACTGCGGCTGACCACGATCTGGGGACCCTTGGTCGTCTTGCGGACCTCGACGATGTAGGCCTTCAGGCGGGCGCCGTGCTCGTAGCGCTCGTAGGAGACCTGCTCCGCCTGGGGCAGGAGGGCCTCGACCTTGCCCAGGTCGAGCAGCGTGTACCGGTTGTCGGTCTGCTGCACGATGCCGGTGACGATGTCGCCCTCGCGGCCGGCGTACTCCTCGTACTTGAGGTCGCGCTCGACCTCGCGGATGCGCTGGAGGATGACCTGCTTGGCCGTCTGGGCGGCGATGCGCCCGAAGTCGTCAGGCGTGTCGTCCCACTCGCGGACGACGTTGCCGTCCTCGTCGAGCTCCTGGCCGTACACGCGGATCTCCCCCGAGTCGGGGTCGATCGTGACCACCGCCTCCTCGGCCGCATCCGGACGGCGCTTGTAGGCGGCCACCAGGGCGTTGGCCAGGGCGTCGAGCAGCGTCTCGACCGAGATGCCCTTGTCGCGGGCGATCTGGCCGAGGGCGTCGAGGAACTCGAAATTCGTCTTGCTCATGGTGTGGCGACCTGCTTCCTCTCCTGCGTGGTCTGCGGTGCCGACCGGTCGGCGGCCGCCGCCGGACCCGTCGGGATGCTGCCCCGCCCCGTCTTCTGCTTCTTCGACGGCCGGCCCGGGGTGGCCTGGCCACCCCACACGAAGACCGTCCTCACCCGGTCGACGTCGGCGTAGGCGAGGCGCACCGGCTCGTCGCCGGCACCGTCGACGGCGAGGGTGAACCCGTCGTCGTCGGAGCCCACCAGGGTGCCGCGGAGCCGCCGTTCCCCGGGTACCTGCGGACGGGTCTTGACCGTCACCGTGGCGCCGACGGCCTTGGCGAAGTGTGCGGGCGTGCGCAGGGGCCGTTCGACGCCGGGGCTCGAGACCTCGAGCGAGTAGCGGCCGGGGATCGGGTCCACCTCGTCCAGCAGGGAGGAGACGGCCCGGTTGGCGTCCGTCAGTGCCTCGAGGTCGACGCCGCCGGGGCGGTCGACCGTCACCTGGAGGACGCCCGCCTTCATCTCGACGTCCACCAGCTCGAGACCGGCGGCGGTCACCACCGGCCGGAGGACGGCGAAGAGATCCTGGACCATCTGCGCTTCCTCCTCTCCCGTGCCGTCGGTGTCGTCGATCGTGGTGTTGCGGTTCCTGCAGCTGACGGGCCGGCGACCTCGCGGCCCCGGCCTGCGCTGCCCGCCCGGTCCGGGTGTTTCCGACCAAAACAAAAGCGTGGGCTGGCCGCCCACGCCTCGTCAGCGTCACTACACCCCAACCGAACGGCAGAGTGAAAAGTATAGCAGTGCCCGGGGGCGCGCGGGAGCCTGACCAGGTGGTCCGCACCACCCGTGGCGCCGGCGGTGGTGCCGCCGGTGGTCGGCCGCGGCGGTGGCGGACCGGTCAGGTGCCCAGCAGGGTCTCCACCGGGGCGTCCAGGGGAGCCTCCCGCTCCTCACCGGTGGCCCGGGACCTCCACTCGACGACCCCCCGGGCGACGCCCTTCGCCCCCACGACCAGTCGGACGGGCACTCCGAGCAGGTCGGCGTCGGCGAATTTGACCCCGGGGGACACGTCCCGGTCGTCGTAGAGGACCTCGACCCCGGCCGCCACCAGGCGGTCGTGGAGGGCGTCGGCGGCCTCGGCGACCTGCGGGGCCCGTCCCGCGCCGAGCGCGGCCAGGTGCACCCGGAAGGGGGCCAGCTCCTCCGGCCACACCAGCCCACGGTCGTCGTGGTGCTCCTCGGCCAGCACCGCCAGGAGGCGGGAGACGCCCATGCCGTAGCAGCCCATCGAGAAGATCGCCTCGGTGCCGTCCTCGGCGACGAACGACGCGCCCGGCATCACGCTCGAGTACTTCTCCCCCAGCTGGAACGTGTGGGCCGCCTCGACCGACCGCACCAGCTCGACCGGGGTGCCGCACCGGGGGCAGGCGTCCCCGGTCGCCACCTCCGCGAAGGACCCCCACTCGTCGACGGTGAAGTCCCGTCCGAGGAGCACCCCGCCGACGTGGTGATCGACCCGGTTGGCGCCGGTCACCCACGGCCCCGGGCGGGCCACGCCCCGGTCGGCCACCACGGTGATGCCGGCCTCCTTCTGGCCCATGGGCCCGATGTACCCCTTGACCAGGGACGGGTGGGCGACGAAGTCGGCGTCCTCGAACAGCCGCCATCCGGTCGGCAGTCTGGCCTCGCGGTCGCCGGCCAGCAGCACGAGCACGGGGCGCCCGGTCCCGTCCACCACGGCCAGGCACTTCAGCAGGTCGCCGGCGGCGATGGTCGGGTCGCCGAGGAAGGTGACGACCTCGTCGATGCCCGGGCAGCCCGGCGTGTGGTGCTCGACGAGACCGTGTGCGTCGTCGGCGGGTGCGACGGGGTCGCCGGACCCGCCCCGGGTGGCGGCCTCCACGTTGGCCGCGTACCCGCAGCCCGGGCACCGCACGAAGTGGTCCTCCCCCACCGCCGACGGGACCATGAACTCGTGGTTGACGTCGCCGCCGATGGCGCCCGACTCGGCCTCGACCGGGGAGACGTCGAGTCCCATGCGGGCGAAGATCCGCAGGTAGGCGTCGTAGACGACCCGGTAGGAGTCCTGCATGGCGGCCTTGTCCACGTCGAAGGAGTAGGCGTCGCACATGATCAGCTCGCGGGTGCGCAGCAGGCCGAACCGGGGCCGGGCCTCGTCGCGGAACTTCACCTGGATCTGGTACACGGTCAACGGCAGCTGGCGGTACGACTCGACCTCGGCGCCGACGGTGACGGTGACGACCTCCTCGTGGGTCGGACCGAGCACGAACGCGCCCCCGCGCGCGTCGAGCGTCATGGCCGGCAGGGCGTCGCTCCCGAACAGGTCGGCCCGTCCGCTCTGCTCCCACAGCTCGCGGGGGTGGAGGGCGGGGAGCAGCAGCTCCTGGCCGCCGGCGGCGTCGAGCTCCTCGCGGATCACCGTCTCGATCCGGTGCAGCACCCGCAGCCCGAGGGGCAGGAACGTGTACACGCCCGAGGCCAGGCGGCGGATGAACCCGCCCCGCACGAGCAGCTGGTGGCTGACCACCTCGGCATCGGCCGGGGGCTCTCGCAGGGTACGGACCAGGAGGCGGGACATGCGCATGGGCCGAGAGCCTACCGCCGACCCGTCCGGTCCCCGGGTGGACCGGACGCCCCGTGGCCGCCCCGGTCAGTCGGCGATCGCGCCCTCGTCGCCGAACCGCCTGCGGATCAGTTCGACCTTCGACTCCGACGCGTTGGCATCGGCACCCCTGGCGTCCAGGAGCTCGCGCCGGTCGGATTCGGCCGCGGCCTCCGCCCCCGCCTCCGCGGCGGCCAGTCTCGCCTCCACGCCTTCGGCGACCAGGCGTTCGGCTTCGGCCACCAGGGCCTCGACCATCTCCTCCTCGGGCACGACCCGGACGATCTTCCCCTTGATGAACAGGTGGCCGCGCCGGCGCCCGGCGGCGATCCCGAGGTCGGCTTCGCGGGCCTCCCCCGGCCCGTTGACCACGCAGCCCATGACCGCCACCTGGATGGGCAGGTCACGGTCGGACAGGGCCGCCTGGGCGGCCTGGGCCACGGCGATGACGTCGATCTCCGAGCGTCCGCAGCTCGGGCACGCGATCAGGTCGAGCCCCTTGCGCTCCCGCAACCCGAGCGCCTCCAGGAGCTGCCGACCGGCCCGGGCCTCCTCCACCGGGTCGGCGGTGAGCGAGTAGCGGATGGTGTCGCCGATCCCCTCGGCCAGCAGCGTGGCGATCCCGGCGGTGCCCTTCAACAGTCCGCCGGGCGGCGGTCCGGCCTCGGTCACCCCGAGGTGGAGGGGGTGGTCGAAGGTCTCCGACGCCAGTCGGTACGACTCGATCATCAGCGGGACCGACGAGGCCTTCACCGAGATCTTCACGTCCTCGAAGCCCACCTCGGCGAAGTAGGCCAGCTCGGTGCGGGCCGACTCGACGAGCGCCTCGGGCGTGGCGCCCCCGTACTTCTGGTAGAGGTCCGGGTGCAGCGAACCGGCGTTGACCCCGATGCGGATGGGCACGCCGCGGTCCCTCGCCTCGGCGGCCACCAGCTTGATCTCCTGGGGCTTGCGCAGGTTCCCCGGATTGAGGCGGAGGCCCTGGACACCGGCCTCGAGGGCGGCCAGCGCCATCTCCACGTGGAAGTGGATGTCGGCGATGATCGGCACCGGCGAACGCGGGATGATGCGGGCCAGGCCCTCGGCGGCCGCCTCCTCGTTGCACGTGCACCGGACGAGGTCGGCGCCGGCGGCCGCCAGGGCATAGACCTGGGACAGGGTGCCGTCGACGTCGGCGGTCTTGGTGGTGGTCATGGACTGGACCGACACCGGGGCCCCGCCACCCACGGCCACGTCACCCACCTGGATCCGGCGGGTGGGCCTGCGCTCCGTCAGGGAGCCTCGCGGGTGTGCCATCCCCCCATGCTAGGGGCGGCACCGACCGGCCGAGCGGCACGCGGTGCCCGACCGGCCGGCCGTCGGACCGGCCCGCCACCCTCGGCTCGGCTCCGGGATCACCCGAACGGGTTGGCCTGGGGGTGGAGCAGGTCCGACAGCAACGACGTGGTGAACAGCACGCCGAGGAAGGCCACCAGCGCCCACGTGTAGGGCAGCAGCTTCGACACGTCGGCGTGGTACCGGACCCGGGAGCGGGTGCTGCGGATCTTCTCGTACACGGCGATGGCCACGTGCCCACCGTCGAGCGGGAGCATGGGGAAGAGGTTGAAGATCCCGACGAAGAGGTTGATCGAGATGAGGATGATCAGCAGGTCGCCGATGCCGGCGTGGACGGCGTCCGTCGCCGTCTGGACCACGCCGACCACCGACTGCACCCGGGTGCCGTCGGCGGACGCCTGGCTGGCCGCCTTGGCGCTCGACACCTGGTCGAAGCGCTGCATCACCGACGACGGCGAGAACAGGTGCGCCACCCCCACCACCGACGCCCACGAGATCCGGGCCAGGTCGGCCCCCGTGCGGGCCAGTCCGACCAGCGGACCCACCCGCTCGACCGGGGCGCCGAGGTTGACCCCGATCAGGCCGTACGGCGCCGTGCCCGGCGGCTGGGTCAGTCCGGACTCGTGGACCGTGCGGCCGTTCACCGGGGTCACCACCAGCGTGCGCCGGGTCCCCGACCGGTCGACGACCAGCGTCACCGGCTGGTCCGGATGGCCGTGGAGCGCCGTCACCAGCGAGCCACCGTCGCCGGAGACCGCCCGGCCGTCGACGGACACGATGACGTCGCCGGGGCGCAGTCCCGCCACCTCGGCCGGCCCGGGGCGCCCGTCGATGGCCACCACGTGCTGGACCGCGACCTTGTCGCCGTTGGGCAGGCCCACACAGGTCACGAGCACCCACAGCAGCACGAAGGCCATCAGGAAGTGCATGGCGGACCCGGCCACGGCGACGAGGAGCCGCGAGTGGAAGGGCTGCTCACGGTAGGTCCGCGCCTCGTCCGCCGGGTCGACCTCCTCGAGGTTGGTCATCCCCGGGATCTTGACGTAGCCCCCGAGGGGGATGGCCTTGACCCCGTACTCGGTCTCCCCCCGACGGAACGACCACAGGCGGGGCCCGAACCCCAGGAAGTACTCGGTGACCTTCATGTGGCCCCGCTTGGCCGCCATGAAGTGACCGAGCTCGTGGACCATGATCATCACGATCAGGCAGGCCACCACGATCAGCAGGGCGACCTGGCGGGTGGCGACGGCCACGGCGACGACGGCCACGACGGCCAGGCCCAACTCGAGGAGGGAGCGGCGGGCCGACTTCCCTCCGACGGTCCCCGAGTCCGGTGGCACGGTGTCGGGCGACCCGGTCGGCCGCAGGTCGACGGCGCTCACGCCGGCTCCCCGCGACGGACGATCCCGTCGGCCAGGCGGCGGGCGGTGGCGTCGGCGTCGAGCACGTCCCCGACGGTCCGCTCCCCCGGGTCACCGCCGTCGTAGCGGTCGAGGGTGGCGGCGACCACGCCGGCGATGGCCGGCCAGCGCACCCGCCCGTCGAGGAAGGCGGCGACGGCCACCTCGTTGGCTGCGTTCAGCCAGGCCGGAGCGAGGTCGCCGGCGCGACCCGCCCGGTAGGCGAGGTCGAGGCAGGGGAAGCTGGCCCGGTCGGGTGGCTCGAACTCCAGCAGCGACAGGTCCGACCAGTCGATGGCCCCGAAGGACGTGCGCAGGCGACCCGGGTAGGCCAGCGCGTAGCCGATGGGCAGGCGCATGTCGGGCAGCGACAGCTGGGCCACCACGGCCCCGTCGACGAACTCGACCATCGAATGGACCACCGACTGGGGGTGGACGACCACGTCGATGGCGTCGTAGGGCACGCCGAACAGCTCGTGGGCCTCGATGACCTCCAGGCCCTTGTTCATCAGCGTGGAGGAGTCCACCGTGATCTTCGGACCCATCGACCACGTCGGATGGGCGAGGGCCTCGTCGACGCCGACGTCGGCCAGTTCGTCGGCCTTCCGGCCCCGGAAGGGCCCGCCCGACGCCGTCAGCAGCAGACGGGCCACGTCGCCGGCACGGCCCGAGCGGAGGCACTGGTGCACGGCGCAGTGCTCGGAGTCGACGGGCAGGATCTCGGCGCCCGGGGTACGTCGCACCCGGGCGACGACCGGCGCACCGGCGATGATCGACTCCTTGTTGGCGAGTGCCAGGCGCCGTCCGGCCTCGAGGGCGGCCAGGGTCACGTGCAGCCCGGCGAACCCGACGACGCCGTTGACCACCACGTCGGCCTCGGTGGCGATCGCCGCCAGGCCGTCGACGCCGGCGACCAGCTCGCAGCCGGCCGGCAGACGCGCGGCCACGTCGGCGGCCAGAGCCGGGTCGCCGATGGCGACCGTGCGGGGGCGGAACTCGTTCGCCTGGGCCACCAGGACGTCGACCGAGCGCTGGGCGCCCAGGGCGACGACGCGGTAGCGGTCCGGGTCCCGGCGGACCACGTCCAGCGTCTGGGTCCCGATCGAACCGGTCGAACCCACGACGGACACCGTCGAGGGTGGGGTGCCCGCGGACGGGGTCACCGGGGGCCGCCGGTCGGGGGTGTCATCCCACCAGCCTGCCCGAAGTTCACCCGATGTTGAGCGCGCGCGGACCAGGTAGTAGGTGGCGGGCAGCACGAAGATGAGGGCGTCCACCCGGTCGAGCACCCCGCCGTGGCCGGGCAGGATCGAGCCCATGTCCTTGAGCCGCAGGTCGCGCTTGAGCAGGGACTCGCACAGGTCGCCGAGCGGAGCGACGACGGCCACCACCACGCCGAGCAGGGCGGCGTTGGCCGCCGTCCACGGGTGGATCTCGCCGACGAACACGGTGGAGACCAGGATCGAGGCCAGGGCGCCGCCGGCCAGTCCCTCCCAGGTCTTGTTCGGGCTCACGTTCGGGGCCAACTGCCGGGTGCCCACCCAGCGGCCCACCACCAGGGCGCCCACGTCGTTGGCGACGGTGGCGATGATGGCGCCCAGGAGGAAGGCGATGCCGTGGCGGTCCGGGAAGGTGGTCGGGTCGAGCAGGAGCCCGGCGAACGAACCGAGCAGTGCCACCCAGCCCACGACGAGGAGCGTGCCCGCGGTGCCGGACACGGCCGAGCCGCGCTCGACGCCGAACAGGTACCACAGGAGGGTGAAGGCGGTGATGAGCACGAGCACCAGGGGCACGGCGGCGATCCCCTTGGTGTAGGCGCCGACCATCAACGAGATCGTCCCCACCAGGCCGAGCAGCGTGGCGGGACGCCAGCCGGCGGACCGCAGGACGGCGAATGCCTCACCCGCGGCGAAGGTGACCACCAGCAGACAGAGGACGAGGGAGGTCACCGTGCCGAGCTTGAACGCCAGGAGCGCCACCACGGCCACGGCCACCCCGGTGCCGACGCGGAGGCCGGTGCTCCCCGTGCCGCCTTCGGGCTCCCGCCGGACGCGCTCCGCGGGAACCCTCGCCGGCGGCGACCCACCGGTCACCTCGGGCGTGTAATTGCTGCTCGACCGGGGTGGGCGTGCCTCGGCGGCCCGGCGACGGGACCGTCGTGACCGCGGTTCGGCGGCGGGCTCGGACTCGGGCTCGGGCTCGACCGGGGCGTCGGTCGTCTGGCCCTGCCCGGCGATCCGGTCGGCGGCGGCCAGGCCGGCCAGGCCGGTCTTGCGGCGCCCCGCCCCCGGCACGTCGGCCACGGACGCACCGGGCGGCTCGGCGGCCAACGGCTCGGCCAGTTCGTCGGCCTCGTCGGGTCGCTTGGCCTTCAGCCGTGCGGGGAGGAGTCCGCTGCGGCGGGCCCGACCGACCCGGGGCGTCCCCGAGGGGCGGGCGGCCGTGGCCTCGTCGGCCTCGTCGGCCTCGTCGGCGGTCTCGGGAGCGGCGTGCGCTCCGGCGTCCCCTTCGGACGGCCCGGACGGTGCCACCGCACCGGCCGCGGCCACGGCGGCCGACGACACGGCCACGGTGGGCTCACCGGTGACGACCGGCGCGGCGGTGGCGGCGGGGGTGGGCGGCTGGCCGGACGGGTGCTCCTCGGGTCCGTCGACCGGACCGACGACGGGCACGGGCTCCGTGATGTGGTCGGTCGCGGCGCCGGGCCCGGGTTGGCCGGGGCGCACCGAGTCGAGGTCGAACTCCCAGGGACGACGTTCCTCGTCGGCGCCGCCCGTTTCGTCCAGTGCTCCGAGCGAGGACCGGTCGTCGCTGAACATCGCCGGTTCGAACCCCTCCTCGTGGGCGGTCCAGTCGGCGTCCTCCTCGCGCCAGGTGGGCGGCAGGATCCCGTCACCCGCTCCGTCGTCGTCGCGGGCCAGCACGGCGGGCACCTGGCCCGTGGCCGGCTCGGTCCAGTGGGGGAGCTCGGCGTGGGCGGCGTCCGCCGGGATCGCGTCGCCGGGCTCGGCGGACTCGGCGGACTCGGCGACCGGTTCCTCGATGATCCGGACCGATCCGTGGGTGGACGGTTCCGCGGTGATGTGGGCGGGTGGGACGACGGGGAGCTCGGAGGTGATCTCCGCCGCGGTCTCGGCCCCGATGATGCGCACACCGCCGGTCGTCGGCGGACCCGCGTCGGGACCAGACGGGGACCCGTCCTCGTCCTGTTCGCCGTCCTGCTTGTCGGGGCCGTGCTCCACGCTGCTGATTCCTCCCCGGGAACGGGACGTCGGTCCTCCCCGGTGTCGTAGCCGGGCCGTCGGTCGGCCCGTGGTCGTCTCCGGACCGCCGTCCGGGTGGGCTCAGATCTCGAGGAGCTCCTGCTCCTTGTGGGCGAGCAGCCGGTCGATGGCGGCCACGTGATCCTGGGTGAGCTTGTCGAGCTCCTTCTCCACCCGCTCCAGCTCGTCGGTCGAGAGATCGCCGTCCTTCTGCATGGCCTCGAGCTCCTGGCGGGCGTTGCGACGCATGTTGCGGACGGCCACCCGGCCGTCCTCCGCCTTCTGCTTCACGACCTTGACCAGCTCCTTGCGGCGCTGCTCGGTCGGGACCGGGAACGACAGTCGGATGACGGTGCCGTCGTTGGACGGCGTGATGCCCAGGTCGGAGCCCTGGATCGCCTTCTCGATGGCGGGCAGGGAACTCTTGTCGTAGGGGGACACCACGAGGAGCCGGGCCTCGGGGACGCTGAAGCCGGCCATCTGCCTGAGCTCGGTCTCGGCCCCGTAGTAGTCCACCTTCAGGTGCTCCACCAGGGCCGGTGTGGCCCGGCCGGTCCGGATGGCGCTGAATTCCGACTGGGTGTGCTCCACGGCCTTGGCCATGTGGTCCCCGGCGTCGGACACCACGAGTGCGATCAGGTCGTCGTCCATTAGCGGACCAGCGTAGCCATCGTGGTCACGGCGCACCCGGTGGTCGTGTGGACCTGCGGAATCATCGGACCAACGTTCCGATGGACTCGCCGCTGAGCGCCCTGCGGATGTTGCCGGGCTCCATCAGGTCGAAGACCCGGATGGGCAGCCCGTTGTCCATGCAGAACGTGATGGCGGTGAGATCCATGACCCGCAGGTCCTTCGACACCACCTCCATGAACGAGACCTCGTCGTACCGGGTGGCCGCGGGGTCGAGCCTGGGGTCGGCGGTGTAGACCCCGTCCACCCCGCCGTGGGTGCCCTTGCACAGCAGCGACGCCTCGATCTCGGCGGCGCGCAGGGCGGCGGAGGTGTCGGTCGTGAAGTACGGGTTCCCCATGCCGGCGGCGAACACCACGACCCGGCCCTTCTCGAGGTGTCGGATGGCGCGGCGCCGGATGTAGGGCTCGGCGACCTCGGCCATCTGGACGGCCGACAGCACGCGGGTGGCCTGACCGTGGTGCTCGAGCGCGTCCTGCAGGGCCAGGGCGTTGATGACCGTCCCGAGCATGCCCATGGTGTCGGAGGTGGCCCGGTCCATGCCGGCGCCGGCGCCGGTGGTGCCGCGCCAGATGTTGCCGCCGCCAACCATCACCGCCAATTCGAGGTCGAGATCCTGGCGGGTCTGGGCGATCTCCCGGGCGAGCTGCTCGACGGCCCCGGCGTCGATGGTCTCGTCCGAGGCCGACGAGGCCAGGGCCTCGCCCGACAGCTTCAGGATGATGCGCGGACGCTCGGCCACCGTGTCGTCAGTCGCCGACGACGACCTGGGCGAACTCCGTCACCGTGGCGTCGCCGAGCAGCTTCCCGATGGTCTGCTTCTCGTCCTTGACGAAGGGCTGGTCGACCAGGACCCGCTCCTTGTACCAGCCGTTCAGGCGGCCCTCGACCACCTTGGGCAACGACGCCTCGGGCTTGCCCTCGTTGAGGGCGATCTTCTCGATGGTGGCGCGCTCGGCGGCCACGTCGGCCTCGGGCACGTCCTCCCGGTTGATGTACAGCGGTCGGGCGAAGGCGATGTGGGCGGCGATGTCGTGGGCGAGCTCCTTTGAGCCCCCGGCCACGGCCACGGCCACGGCGTTGACGCCGCGGCCGGCCTGCAGGTGGAGGTAGGAGTCCACGGCGCCGCCGGCCGGGGCCTCGATGCGGACGACACGCCCGACGGAGATGTTCTCCTTCAACGTGATCTTCATCGAGTCCAGCTCGTCGGCCCGCTCGGACACGGCGTCGACGCCCTTGGCGGCCACCAGGTCGGCGAGCTCGCGCACGAAGCCGACGAACTGGTCGGACTTGGCCACGAAATCGGTCTCGGAGCGGAGTTGCACGATCGACACGGCGTCGTCGGTCTGGCCGACGGCGACGGCGCCCTCGGCCGCCTCCCGGTCGGCCCGCTTGGCCGTTCCGGCCAGACCCTGCTCACGCAGCCAGGTGACCGACCTGTCCATGTCGCCGTCGTTCTGCTCGAGCGCCTTCTTGGCGTCGAGCATGCCGACGCCGGTCAGCTGGCGCAGCTTCTGGACGTCCTTGGCGGTGAATCCGGGCACGGTCAGACCTCCTCGGTCGAAGTCGTGGCGGGCGCTCCGGCGGCCGGAGCATCGGCGGCGGCAGCGGGAGCCTCGGTGGCGGGAGCCTCGGCGGCGGCAGCGGGAGCGGCGGTGGCGGGAGCCTCGGTGGCAGGAGCGGGAGCCTCGGCGGCGGGGGCCGTGGCGGCAGGGGCCGCGGGAGCCGTGGCGGGAGCGGGAACCTCGGCGGCGGGAGCCGTGGCGGCCGCGGGGGCCTCGGCCGCGGGGGCCTCGGCCGCGGGGGCCGCGGGTGCCGCGGGAGCCGTCGGTGCCGGGGCCGGGGCGGCGGGAGCCGCAGCGGCCTTGGGAGCCGGACGGTTCCGGGCGATGAACCGGCCCTCGGTGACGGCGTCGGCCACCACCCGGCAGAGCAGCGCGCCCGAGCGGATGGCGTCGTCGTTCCCCGGGATCACGTGGGTGATGACGTCGGGGTCGCAGTTGGTGTCCACGACGGCGACGATGGGGAGGCCGAGCTTGTTCGCCTCGGTGACGGCGATGTGCTCCTTCTTCGTGTCGATCACGAAGATGGCGTCGGGCAGCTTGTCGAGACCGCGGATGCCACCGAGGTTGCGCTGGAGCTTCTCCAGCTCACGGGTGTGGCGCAGGGCTTCCTTCTTCGGCATCGCGTCGAAGTCTCCGGCCTTCTGCATGGCCTCGAACTCCTTCATCCGCTTGACCCGGGTGGAGACGGTCTGGAAGTTCGTGAGCATGCCACCGAGCCAGCGCTCGTTCACGTAGGGCATGCCGCAGGCGTCGGCGTACACGGCCACCGGACCCTGGGTCTGCTTCTTCGTGCCGACGAAGAGGATGGTGCCGCCGCCGGCGACGAGGTCCCGGATGTACCCGTAGGACTCCTCGATCCCCTGCATCGTCTGCTGGAGGTCGATCAGGTAGATCCCGTTGCGCTCGCCGAGGATGAACCGGCGCATCTTCGGGTTCCACCGACGGGTCTGGTGCCCGAAGTGGACGCCCGCGCCCAACAGCTGCTTCATGGTGACGACGGCCATATGCCTGCTCCTTGTGACGGTTGATCCCCGACTGCAGCACCCCGTGGTGACGGGGCGACCGTGGACGCGGCCGGGTCCGGATAGGTGACGCTGTGATGCCCCACCGGTCGGCGGGACGGGCCCATGCTAGTGCCCCCGGCCACCGGCCTCCACCCGGCCGGGGTTCCGCCCGGCGGTTCCCCTCAGGCGCCGGCGGGTGCGGGAGCCGTCTTGGTGCCTCCGGCCAGCTTGCGCCCGGCGCCCTCGGGGCGGTCGGCGAGCTTGGCCCGAAGCTGCAGGACGGCCTTGGTGTGGATCTGGCACACCCTGCTCTCGGTGACACCCAAGATGTCACCGATCTCGGCGAGGGTGAGTCCCTCGTAGTAGTAGAGGGTGAGGACCGTCTTCTCCCGGTCGGCCATCTCGCTGACCGCCTTGACCAGTGCCTCCTTGGTCTCCTTGACCTCGTAGCTGTCGAGCGGCCCGGCGGTGGCATCGGGCAGGGTCTCCCCCAGCGTCGACCGGTCGGAGTGGTCGCCCCCGCGGAACACCTCGTCGAGCGCCACCACACCCACGAACGAGATCTTGCGCAGCGTGGTCTGGAACTCGTCGTCGGACATCTCGAGGTCGGCCGCCACCTCGGCGTCGGTGGGGGTCCGGTGCAGGCTCGCCTCCAGCTTGGCGTACGACTGTTCGACGGCGCGTGCCTTGGCCCGCACCGAACGGGGCACCCAGTCGATGGACCGCAGCTCGTCGATGATGGCGCCCTTGATGCGCGGCACCGCATACGTCTCGAACTTGATGTTGCGGGCGGGCTCGAACCGCTCGATGGCGTCGATCAATCCGATGATCCCGTAGCTGGCCAGATCGGCCTCGTCCACGTGGCGCGGCAGGCCGACGGAGACGCGGCCGGCCACGTACTTGACGACCGGGGCGTAGTGCACGATCAGCTGGTCGCGCAGCGCCTTGGCACCGGACTTCTTGTACTCGGCCCAGAGGGAGTCGATCCCGTGCCCGGCCGTGTCGAGTTGCGTCGCCAATTCTCCCCTTAGGCCCGTGGATGCGTCCCGGAGTACACCGAGCGCAGGCGTTCCTTGCTCACATGAGTGTAGACCTGCGTGGTCTGGAGGCTCGCATGACCGAGCAATTCCTGCACCACCCGGAGGTCGGCTCCGCCGTCGAGGAGGTGCGTGGCGTAGCTGTGGCGCAGGGCGTGGGGGTGGGTGGGGACCGGCGAGCGACGGTCCAGGATCCGGCGGACGTCCCGCGGGCCGAGCCGGTTCCCCCGCGCGTTGTGGAAGAGCGCGTCCCCGGGGACCCCCGACGGGCCCAGGGCCGCCCGCGGGCCGTCCAGCCATTCCTGCAGGGCATGCACGCACCGGGCGTGGACCAGGACCTGGCGTTGCTTGGCACCCTTGCCGGTCACGGTGACGACGCCCCGGGCCAGGTCCAGGTCGTCGACGTCGAGCCCGCACAGTTCGGCGACGCGGATCCCGCTGGCGTACAGCAGCTCGAGCACGGCGTCGTCGCGCACGTCCCGGAGATCCCGGTCCGGCGCCGATGACGAGGCGCCGCCGGACGGTACCGGCGGGTCCAGGAGCCGGTCGAGCTCGGCGTGGCCCAGCACGCGGGGCAGTCTCGACTCCGGCGTCGGCGCGGACAGGCGGACCGACGGATCGGTGGTGATCAGGCCCCGTCGGGCGCACCACCCGAAGTACGAACGCAGCGACGCCGCCGTCCGCGCGATCGTCGCCTTGGCGTACCGACGTGTGGCCAGGAACGCCAGGTAGCGCCGCAGGGTGACGCGGTCGACGTCGCCCGGGCCCGACGCGCCGCCGCGCCCGGCCCAGTCGGCGAACCGCCCGACGTCGGAGGCGTAGGCCCGGACGGTGTCCGGGGACAGCCCGGCGACCGAGCGGCGGTAGGCCTCGATCTCCCAGTCCACCCCCCGGAGCGTACCGGCGGGCGACCCGGCGCACGACCATCCGCCGTCGGGGCCGGCGTCGGCACCCGTGCCCCCACCGGTCGGCAGGTAGGGCTATCGTCTGGCCGGACAGCAGTGGTGCACGGCCGGGGGCGGGTGGGCACCACGGCCGCCCGGACCGTACCCGGCACGGGACCGCACCGACGATGGAGCACCGCAACGAACGGCCGACGGCGAGCGCCGGACGCCACCGTCCATAAGGGGGACCATGACTGATCGCATCGACCGCCGCTCGTTCCTGGCCAAGAGCGCCGTCGCCGGGGCCGGCATCGCCGTCGCCGGTGCGTCCGGCGGGCTGCTGTCCGCCTGCTCGAGCTCGAACTCGGGCTCCGGGACGTCCACCACCTCGGGCGGCACGTCGTCCCGCAACGACGGGGTCTCGACGGCCACCCCGAAGCCCGGCGGCTCGCTCGTGTTCGGCGTCGACGCCGAGGAGAAGGGCTTCTCCCCCACCCAGGGCACCTTCGACGAGGTCGGCATCCTCTATGCCCGCACCGTCTTCGACACCCTGATGATCCTGGACATCAACGGCGTGCCCCAGCCCAACCTGGCCGAGTCGGTCACCTCGAACTCGACGGGCACGGTGTGGACCATCACCGTGCGCCCCGACGTCACCTTCCACAACGGCAGCCCGTGCGACGGTGCCGCCGTGGCCG
This sequence comes from uncultured Acidimicrobiales bacterium, assembly GCA_963814655.1. Classification (GTDB taxonomy): domain Bacteria; phylum Actinomycetota; class Acidimicrobiia; order Acidimicrobiales; family RAAP-2; genus Bog-756. The sequence continues at coordinate 28,838 of CAWFDU010000005.1, forward strand.
CCAACTTCAAGGCCCACCAGGCGTCCCTGCTCACCGGGCCGGCCCTGACCCCCGTCGAGTCGATCGTGGTCACCAGCCCCCAGGTGGTGACCATCACCATGAAGACCCCGTGGGTACCCTTCGACTACTACCTGTGCGGGGGCATCGGCAGCCAGTTCGCCTTCGTGGCCGAGCCCAACTGGCTGGCGTCGGGCAGCCAGACGAACCCCGTCGGCACCGGGCCCTTCGTCTTCCAGGAGTGGGTGCCGAACGACCACTTCACCGCCACCCGGAATCCGAAGTACTGGCGGACGGGGATGCCGTACCTGGACAGCATCACCTACAAGCCGATTCCGGACACCGACCAGATCCTGGCCAGCCTGCAGTCGGGCTCGATCGACATCATGCACACCGACACCTCGTCGGACATCGAGGCGCTGCGGAGCAACACGTCGTACAACTACTGCGACGACTCGGTACACGTGGCCGGCGAGCCGGACATGGGGTGCATGATCCTCAACCTCTCCAAGCCGCCGTTCAACAACCTCAAGCTGCGCCAGGCCATGGCGTACGCCACGAGCTCGGAGCAGTACGTCAAGGTGATCGACGGTGGCGTCAACGAGACGTCGAACGGAGTGTTCACCTCGTCGTCGCCCTACTACCTCTCCGACAACGGCTACCCCGAATACAACCTGGCCAAGGCCAAGCAGCTGGTCTCCGAGCTGAAGTCCTCCGGGTCACCCACGTCGTTCACGCTCGGCCACACCCCCGACCCCAAGGGCAGCCAGATCGGGCAGTACCTCCAGCAGGTGCTCCAGCAGGCGGGCATGACCGTGACGCTGTCGCCGATCCTCCAGGACTCCATCATCAACGTGGCGCTGACCGGCGCGTTCGAGGCGCTCACCTGGCGCCAGTTCGGCGCGGTCAACCCCGACCTCAACTACATCTTCTGGACGCCGACCAACGCTTCGACGCCCGGGTTCGCCATCAACATGGCCCGCAACACCGACCCGGCCATGCAGACCGCGCTGATCCAGGGTCGCTCGGCCACCGACAAGGCCGGACAGGTCGCGGCGTACCAGCAGGTCAACCGCCTGCTCTCCTCGGACATCCCCTACGTCTGGTACGACCGGACCCTGTGGGCCGTCGGCTCGGTCGCCAAGGTGCAGAACTTCAACAACCCGTCGACGCCCGCGGGCAACAAGGCGTTCGGCATGATCGGCGGGGCCGTCTGGCCCCAGCAGATCTGGCTGTCCTCGTAGCCCGGCGCAGACCGGCACACGGGTCCGACGACGACCGCCCTGCCCGATCGGGACGGGGCGGTCGTGTCATGATCGGGCCATGAGCCGCATCCTGATCGTCGAGGACGACGAGCGGATCCGGTCCTCCATGCGCCTGGCGCTGGAGGACGAGGGCTACACGGTCGACGGGGTGGGAAGCGGCGAGGACGCCGTCGACCGGTTCGGGGTCGAGCCCTACGAGCTGGTCCTGATCGACCTGATGCTGCCCGGCATGGACGGGTTCGAGACCTGCCGCACGCTCCGCCGGATCTCCACCGTCCCGGTGATCATGGTGACCGCCCGCTCGGACACCCACGACGTGGTGGCCGGCCTCGAGGCCGGTGCCGACGACTACGTGACCAAGCCGTTCGTGGCCAAGGAGCTGGCCGCCCGCATCCGGGCGCTGCTTCGTCGGTCGCGCCACGAGGACGCCGGATCGGCAATCGTCAGCTTCGGCGACGTCGAGATCGAGCCCGACGCCGGGGTGGTGCGCCGCGCCGGCACGGAGGTCCACTGCACCCGGACCGAGTTCCGACTACTGTGCGAACTGGCCAACCACCCCGGGAAGGTGCTCAGCCGCGAGCAGCTGCTCGAGCGGGTGTGGGGCTACGACTACTTCGGCGACGGCCGCCTCGTCGACGTCCACGTACGCCGACTCCGCACCAAGGTCGAACCCGACCCGGCCGCGCCCCGGTTCATCCTCACCGTCCGGGGCATGGGCTACAAGCTGGCGGTCTGACGCCGTGTCCCCTCTGGACACGGTCGCCGTGGACGGTGGCCGCCGGGGACGCCGCCCGCTGTCGGGCCGGCTCGGCCTGCGGGCCCGGGTGACGCTCACCTTCGCCATCGGCGCCTTCGGGCTGTCCGCGCTCATGGCCGGGATCACCTACTTCACGGCACGTCAGACCTTCCTCAACGAGCGGCAGTCGGCCGAGCAGCGCCAGGCGTTCGCCAACGGCGCACTCGTCCAGAACGCCCTGCGCTCCCCCGTCACCGACCTGAACCAGCTCATCGAATCGGTCGACACCCTGCCCGGGTCGCGCTCCGTCCTGCACACCGGGGGCCAGTGGTACGCCACGTCCATCTCGGTCGGCCAGAGCGCGATCCCGGCCGGCGAGCGGGACCTCGTCCTGGCGGGCACCCCGGCGTCCCAGCTCTTCGACCTGGCGGGCTCGCCCCAGGAGGTGATCGGCGTGCCCCTCCCGGCGGTCCACGCCGCCTACTTCGAGGTGTTCTCCCTCGACGAGTTGGCCGGGACGCTGCGGGCGCTGGCGGCGGCGCTGGCCGCCGCCGCCCTGGTGACGACCGTGGCCGGCGCCGCCGTCGGCCGGTGGGCCGCCTCGCGTGCGCTCCGCCCGCTGGCGGGACTGACCGATGCCGCCGTGGCGATCGCCGGGGGCCAGCTCGACACCCGGGTCGAGTCCGGGGACGACGCCGACCTCGAGGAGCTGGCCGCCGCGTTCAACGCCATGACCGCCAACCTCCAGGACCGCATCGAGCGCGAGGCCCGGTTCACCTCGGACGTGAGCCACGAGCTGCGCTCGCCCCTGACCACGCTCACCGCCACGGTGTCGGTGCTCGAGAGCCACCGGGGACAGCTCGCGCCCCGGGCCCAGAGCGCGTTGGACCTCCTCGACGCGGACCTCCGCCGCTTCACCCGCATGGTCGACGATCTCCTCGAGATCTCCCGGTTCGACGCCGGCTCGGCCGAGCTGTCCCTCGACGAGGTCGACCCGGGCGAGCTCGTCCGCCGGGCGGTGGACGCCACCGCACCCGTGGACCGGGACGGCGTCCGGCGCCCGGTCGCCGTTCCGGTCCGGATCGGGACCGGCGTCGAGGGCCTCCGGCTGCGGGTCGACAAGCGCCGTTTCGAGCGGGTCATGGCCAACCTGGTGGAGAACGCCGCCCTGTACGCCGGCGGGGTCACCCAGGTGCTCGTCGAGCGCCGGCCGCCCGTCGCCGGGTCCGCACCGCCACCGGCGACCGCCATCCGGGTCATCGTCGAGGACCACGGGCCGGGGATCCCCTCAGCGGAGCGGGACCACCTCTTCGAGCGTTTCTACCGCGGTGGTCGGGCCGGGCAGCGTGCATCGGGTCAGGGCACCGGGCTGGGACTGTCGCTGGTGGCCGAGCACGTCCGCCTCCACGGCGGCCGGGTGTGGAGCGAGGACGCCCCGGGCAGGGGCACGCGCTTCGTCGTGGAGCTCCCGCTGGACCCGGCCGCGACCGGTTCCCCCGCGGGGGCCGGAGCGGACGCCGGTCCCGGCGGCAGGGGTGCGCCGTGAGCCGGGCCCGGCGGATCGCGGCCGGACTGACCCTCGCCGCCGTGGCCTCGGGGGTGGCGGCGTGCGGTATCCCGACGGCGTCCGAGCCGACACCGATCGCCCGGTCCGTCGTGCCCTACCACTTGCTCGCCCCCCCGACGACGACGACGACCCAGCCGGGCACCCCGCCGGCGGTGGGCGTCGCCGAGCAGATCTTCCTGGTGTCGCCCGACGGACACCTCGTGGCCGTGACGCGCGAGGTGGCCGTGCCCGCGTCGCTCAGCCAGGTGGTCGGGGCGCTGCTGGCCGGGCCGACCACCACGGAGTCCGCGGCCGGTATCCAGTCGTTCCTGACCCACACCGGGGTCGAGGTGGCCGTCACCGAGTCGGGCGGGATCGCCACCGTGCACTTCAGCACCGATCCGATCCAGGTGGTGGGACCCGACCAGACGCTGGCCGTCGCCCAGGTCGTCTACACGGTCACCCAGCAGCCGGGCGTGACGGGGGTGACCTTCGCCATCGGTGGCAAGCCGGTCCAGGTGCCGACCGCCGCCGGCGCCCAGGTGCCGGGCCCGGTCGGTCGGGCCGACTACCTGCCCCAGGCTCCGCCGGCGTAGCGACGGACGGGGGGACGCCGCCGCGCGTCAGGCGGCGGCACTCCACGGCACCCGGGGGGCGTCGTTCCACAGGTGCTCCAGGTCGTAGAAGGCGCGGGCCTCGTCCAGGAAGACGTGCACCAGGAAGTCCCCGTAGTCCATGAGCACCCAGTAGGCGTCGTCCTTCCCCTCGACCCGGCTGGGAGACCGGCCACTGGTCGTCTTCACCTGGCGCTCCACCTCGTCGACGATCGTCCTCACCTGGCGGGTGTTGCGCCCGTTGGTCACGACGAAGGCGTCGGTCACCCCCAGCAGGTCACCCATGGCGAGGATGACCGTCTCCTCCCCGGACTTGGCATCGGCGGCGCGGGCCGCCACGACGCACTCGTCGGGCACGTCGGGCGAACCCGGCCGTGCGGCGGGGACGGGCTGGATGGTGGTCAAGGGTTGCCTCCTTCTGGTGCCGTGGCACCACGGGTCGGGACCGTCGTCGACGCGTTGACGTCGACGACGGGTGCAGCAGGTGGGGCGGGGGCGGACGGCGCGGCCGCGGCCATCGAGGACGGCGTCCCCACGGGCCGGTCCCGTGCCATCAGCACCACCACGATGGTAAGGGCCAGGCACGCGGCGACGACCGCGGCACACAGGAGCGAGGTGCGGCGGCGCTGGCGACGGGCCTCGCGGAGCGCCATGCGGCTGTCCGCGCCGCCGCCGTCGGCGCCCGGAACGGTGGCGGTGCCGGTCGATTCCGGCACGGGGTCGGTGGAGGCGGCGGGGTCCTGCGACGGTGTGGGGTCGGACTCGGTGGGGTTCAGCCGCACGGTCATCTCCCCACAGCGTACAGACCCCGCTCGGACACGCAACGGATGACGGCCTCGGGCACCAGGTCCTCCACCGACTCGCCGGCCCCGAGGCGCGCCCGCAGCTCGGTGCTCGAGACGTCCACCGGGTCGACGGCCACGTGCACGGCCCGCCAACCCGGCGGCGGGTCGACGACCGGGGCTCCCGGCCGGTCGACCACGGCCAGGGTGACGAGGGTGCGGAGCGCCTCGTGCTCGTGCCAGGTGTCGAGCGTGGAGACGACGTCGGCGCCCACCACCACGACGACCTCGGCCCCCGGATCGCGTGCCAGCAGCTGGTGGACGGTGTCGACGGTGTAGGACGGCCCGCCGCGGTCGATCTCGATCCGCGAGGGCTCCAGCCCGGGACGGTCGTCCAGGGCGGCGGCCACCATGGCGTAGCGGTCCTCGGCCGGCGACACCGGCCGCCCCTGCTTCTGCCAGGGCTCGTTGGCCACCACCACCAGCACCCGGTCGAGCCCGAGGGCGTCGCCGACCGCCGTGGCCACCTGGACGTGTCCGCGGTGGATCGGGTCGAAGGTGCCACCGAACACCCCGATGCGTGGTCGCCGCTCGCGTCCCGACCTCCGCCCGGGACCCGCGTCGACCACCTCAGGTACCGGCGAGCGCCGCCACCACCGGGGCGAAGGCCTCCATCTCCGCCTCGTGGACCACCACGTAGGAGAAGCCGAAGCGCTCCCGCCGCTCGACGAGCCGCTCGGTGATCTGGTCGACGGTGCCGATCAGGGCCACGGGCGATCCGTCGACCTCCCCGGGAGTCATTCCCACCGCCTCGGCCAGGCGGGCCGTGGCGTCCTCGCGGTCGGGGACGATCCGGACCAGGAACGTGAGGCACTGCAGCTCCAGGTCGTCGAACCGGTCGCCCGCCGCGGCACGGATCCAGCCGATCCGCTCGTCGTAGAACCCGGCCGTGGCCGTCGCCAGCACCTCGGGTCCCACGTAGCCGGCGGCCAGGCTCGGATTCACCCCTACGATGTCCGCCTCGCGGCGGCGATCCCGAGGACCCGGCGTCCGCCTCCGCCGACGATGATCGGCGGGTGGGGCCGGCGGTACGGCAGCGGAGCCCCGGTGGCACCGGCCACCGTGTAGTGCTCGCCGGTGAACGTGCAGGTCCCCGTGGACCACAGCGACTTCATGATCGTCAGGCTCTCGGCCAGGCGTCCCACGCGCACGCCGGGCGTGTCGTTCGGGATGCCGGACTGCTCGTAGTCGGTCGTCATCCACCCCGCCCCGAGCCCGACCTCCACCCTGCCCTCGGACAGCAGGTCGAGGGTGGCGATCTCCCTCGCCAGGACGAGCGGGTGGCGGTAGTCGTTGCCGAACACCAGCGAGCCGACCCGCAGGTCGGTGGTCGCCTCGGCGGCGACGGTCAGGGCCACCAGCGGCGCGAGCTGCTCCCCGAAGTGGTCGGGCAGGAAGAGGGTCGAGTAGCCGAGGGACTCCACCGTCCGGGCCAGGGTCCGCCAGGCGGCACCCGACGAGGCGTGGGACAGCTGTACGCCGAAGCGGAACGGGGCCATGGTCCGAGCCTAGAGCGGGAGGCTTTACGCTGTGCGGGTGGCATCCCCGACCCCCGACCCGTCCGCACCCTGGACCCCGGACTCGTGGCGCTCGCGGCCCGCGGCCCAGCAGCCGACCTGGCCCGACGAGTCGGCGCTCAAGCAGGTGCACGCCAGGCTGAGCGGCCTGCCGCCCCTGGTGTTCGCCGGTGAGGCCCGGCACCTGACCAGGGCCCTCGGCCAGGCCGCCGAGGGCGGGGCCTTCGTGCTCCAGGCCGGCGACTGTGCCGAGTCGTTCGCCGAATTCACCGCCGACGGCATCCGCGACAAGCTCAAGGTCATCCTCCAGATGGCGGTGGTCCTGACCTACGGCGCCGGACTGCCGGTGGTCAAGGTGGGCAGGATCGCCGGCCAGTTCGCCAAGCCCCGCAGCTCGCCCACCGAGCAGGTCGGCGACCAGGTCCTCGACTCGTTCCGCGGCCACATGGTCAACGACGACCTTCCCGAGCGCGGCGCCCGCGTCCCCGACCCGGCACGACTGGTCACCGCCTACGAGCAGTCGGTGGCGACCCTCAACCTCCTGCGGGCCTTCACCAAGGGTGGCTTCGCCGACCTCGGCCAGATCCATGCGTGGAACCAGCAGTTCGTCGCCAGCTCCACCGAGGGGCGCCGGTTCGAGGACATCGCCCAGGGGATCGACGCCGCCCTCCGGTTCATGGATGCCTGCGGGATCAACCTCACGGCCGAGGACACCCTCCACCAGGTCGACTTCTGGACCAGCCACGAGGCGCTCATCCTCGACTACGAGGAGGCGCTGACCCGGCGCGACTCGCTGACCGGCGACTGGTACGACTGCTCGGCCCACATGCTGTGGGTCGGCGAGCGCACCCGCCAGATCGACGGTGCCCACGTCGACTTCCTGTCCGGCATCCACAACCCGGTCGGCGCCAAGGTGGGGCCGACGGCCTCGGTCGACGACGTGCTCGCGCTCTGCGAACGGCTCGATCCCGCCCGCGTCCCCGGTCGTCTGACCCTCATCACCCGGTTCGGCGTGGATGCCGTCGACGACCACCTGCCGGGACTCCTGCGGGCGGTCGAGGCCGAGGGTCATCCGGTCGTGTGGATGTGCGACCCGATGCACGGCAACACCTTCACCGCGGAGGGCGGGCAGAAGACCCGCCGCTTCGACGACATCATCGGCGAGCTGCAGAGCTTCTTCCGGATCCACCGGGAGATCGGGACGTGGCCGGGTGGCGTGCACGTCGAGCTGACCGGCGACGACGTCACCGAGTGCCTGGGCGGGGTCGAGGACATCGTTGAGGGACAGCTGGGACAGCGCTACACGACCACGTGCGACCCGCGGCTCAACGGGCGCCAGGCGCTCGACCTCGCCTTCCGCATCGCCGAACTGCTCCGCCACTGAACGCGGCCCCGACGGCGCCGGATCCGGGTGCGCCCGGTGCCCGTGGGGTGCCGACGGCCACGGAGCCCCAGGTCGGCGGGGGGTCGTTGCTTCCTCCCGAACGGGACTCCACAATGGTCGGCGGCCCTCTGCGGACGCCGACAGCACGACCGCCGGACGTCCACCGGACCCGAAGCCCCACCGACGGAGGCACCCGCACCATGCAGCCCGCCCACCCGACCATCCCCTGCACGGGCCGTCCGCGGACCCGACGGCGCCGCGCCGTCGCCGCGGTCGTGCTCGGCACCCTGGTCGCCGCGGCGACCCTGGGGGCGTCCACCGGCGCCGGAGCGGACCCCTCACCCGCGCCCGCCGCCGTCGCCGCCACGGCCGCCACGACCTCCACCACCGGCCCGACGGCGTCCCCGCGGACCGTCCCTCCGGCCGCCACCTCGGTGTCGGCCTACTGGGTGGTCGCGGACGACGGCGGCATCTTCGCCCTCGGTGGCACACCGTTCTACGGGTCGACCGGCGGCATCCGGCTGAACAAGCCCGTGGTGGCCATGGCCCCCACCTCACCGAGCGACTCCCACGGGTACCGCGAGGTGGCCTCGGACGGGGGCATCTTCGACTTCGGCGACGCCCGGTTCTACGGCTCGACCGGCGACCTCCACCTCAACAGGCCCGTGGTGGGCATGGCCGCCACCGCCGACGGTGGTGGCTACTGGCTGGTGGCATCCGACGGCGGCGTGTTCTCCTTCGGTGACGCCGGGTTCTACGGCTCGACCGGCGACCTCCACCTCAACAGACCCATCGTGGGCATGGCCGCCACCGGTGACGGTGGTGGCTACTGGCTGGTGGCATCCGACGGCGGCGTGTTCGCCTTCGGCGACGCGGGCTTCTACGGCTCGACCGGGAACCTCACCCTCCAGCAGCCGGTGGTCGGGATGGCGGCCACGCAGGACCATCGGGGCTACTGGATGGTCGCCTCGGACGGGGGCGTGTTCGCCTTCGGCGACGCCCGGTACTACGGGTCGCTCGGCGGTGTACCCCAGAGCCGGCCGATCGTGTCGATGACGGCCACGGCCGACGGGAAGGGCTACTGGTTCACCAACGACAACGGCGCCGTGACCGCCTTCGGCGACGCCACCTACTGGGGATCGACGCCCCAGGTGCTGTCGGCCCCGGTGGTCGGCATGGCCCAGGGCAGCGGCAACGGCACGTTCACCGGATCGTCGTACCCGTCGGGCAGCTACGGCTACGACGTCTGGCTCGGCACGTGCGCCGCGCTCCCGCCGGCTCCCCACACGATCGGGATCGTCCAGGTCGAGGAGCCCGGGTTCCCGAACACCTGCCTGGCGCAGGAGGCGGCCTGGGCCGGTGCCGGTCTGAACCTCTACATCTACATGAATTACGGGACGAGCCCGTCGAGCGCGGATGCCCGGTGCCTCACGTCGGTGTCCCCGCTGTCGTGCAACTACGGGTTCGACGCCGCCGTGCACGCCTTCGACGACGCCCGGGCGGCCGGCGTGACGACCTCGGTGGCGTGGTGGCTCGATATCGAGGATGCATCGTTCGACGGCAACCAGCCGGGCACCGCCGCACTCGTGCAGGGCGCCATCGACGGTCTCCACTACGAGGGCCTCAACAGCGTGGGCATCTACGCCAGCCCCGGCAATTGGGGCAACCTGGTCGGCGACTACCAGCCCGCCGTCCCCTACTGGGCGGCGGACTGGGGCATCCTGCCCACCACGACGTGCGCCGACGTGAAGTCGCTCTACCCGGGACTGCCCACGGGCCCCGTGCAGATCGTGCAGTACAGCAGCCCGTCCGCACCGCTCCGGCTCGGTGGGCTCGACGCCTCGTCGTACGACAACGACTACGCCTGCTGAGGAGTCGGTCGCCCGCCGTGGACCGTCCGGCGTGCGACGGTCACGTCGGTGACTGCTCCGGGACGGGATCGCGACCGCTAGATGTAGTGCCCATGGACCTTGCTGACAGGGTCCACCACTGAGTGAAGCCTCCCGGGCGAGTGTGGAGCTGTTCACACACCCACGCTCACCAAGGAGGCTTCAGATGCACCGTAACGCCCGCCTGACCCCGGCTGGTCGACTGTTGCTGTGCCGACGGATCGAGTCCGGTTGGCCGGTGGCCCACGCGGCCGCCGCCATGGGCATTTCACGGGACCGGGCCTACGTCTGGTGGCATCGCTACCAGGAGGAGGGCATGGCCGGCCTCGAGGATCGGTCCAGTCGACCGCGCCGGTGCCCGAGCCGGACCAAGGCGTCGACCGAGCGCCGGATCGTCGGTCTGCGCCGGACACGGGGCCTCGGTCCTGCCCGGATCGCCGGGATCGTGGACATGCACCCGTCGACCGTCCACCGGGTCCTCGTCCGTCACCGACTCAACCGGCTCGACCACCTCGACCGGATGACGAGGGTGCCGATCCGGCGTTTCGAGATGTCCCGACCCGGCGAGCTGGTCCACCTCGACATCAAGAAGCTCGGCCGGATCCCCCGAGGTGGTGGATGGCGAGCCCATGGACGGGGGAACGCCAATGAACAAGGTGACCAGGACCGGCTACGCCTTCGTCCACACCGCCATCGACGGCTACTCCCGGTTGGCCTACTCCGAGGTCCTCGACAACGAGCAGGGCCCGACCGCCGCCGACTTCTGGATCCGGGCCAGCGCGTTCTTCACCGACCACGGCATCACCGTCGAGCGGGTGCTGACCGACAACGGCGCCTGCTACCGCTCCCGTGCCTTCGCCACGGCGCTCGGGCCGGCCCGGCACAGCTTCACGAGGCCCTATCGACCGCAGACCAACGGCAAAGCCGAGCGCTTCAATCGCACGCTCCTGGCCGAGTGGGCCTACGCCCGAACCTGGACGTCAGATGGACAGCGGAACCGCCGGCTTGCCCACTGGCTTCACATCTACAACCATCATCGGCACCACACCGCCGTGGGAGGGCCTCCCATCCGCCGTGTCGGCAACGTTGCGGGGCACTACAGCTAGAGGTGGTCCGCCCCCGGGGGACCGCCGTCGTCCGGCGGGGCCAGACCGGCCGCCGTGCGCAGGTGGTCCCACGCCACGTCCCAGCCGACCCGGGTCCGGACGAGGGGCGACGACGAACCGCCGACCACGTCGTGCATCCGTTCGGCGACGGTGTCGACGAACGTCCCGTCGCGCCCTTCGACGTCCAGGCCGGCAAAGGCCGGATCCGCGGCCATCCGCCGGACCTCGTCCTCGAGTTCCGCCAGCGCCGGCTCGTCGACCACCAGGGCGGCGAAGGCGTCGGCGGTGGGACGCGCCCCCAGGTCGCGCACCCGATCGAACCACGCACGCTCCTGGCCGGTCAGCGGTTCGACCGGACGGCCACCGGCTGCGGCGACCAGCAGCCGTTCGGCCCGGCACCACGTCTCGTCCTCCGCGGCCCGGCCGCCCTGGCGCAGGGCGGCGGCCGCCCGGCGGAGCTCCCTGGGGTGGCGTCCGGCCGCGGCGGCCAGCCCCCGCCTCGACGCCTCGTCGTCGGCGTCCGAGGCGGCCAGCTCGAGGGCACGGCGCCGCAGGGCGTCCGACCGTTCGGTCCATGCCACGACCTTGGGGTCGGCGGCGTCCACCTCCTGGTCCTCGAGCGAGTGGACCAGCGCGGCGATCCCGACGGATCCGAGCACCTTGGCGACGAGGCCGGGACCCTTCCGGTAGCGGAGGCCGTGATCGGTCACGTCACCGGCACGCCGGGGCCGGGCCGCCCCGGGCCGGACGGCGGCTCCGGGCACGCCGGACGCCGTCTCAGCCGATCCTCCGGCCGGTTCCGACGCCCATCCACGACCGACCCGATGCCGTCAACCCCTCGGCGTGGCCACCGGCCCCCTCGGTGCCCAGGTGGTGCGCCCCGTCGTTGTAGCCGAGGAGCTTCCACCGTCCGTCGTCCACCTCCCAGGTGGTCAGCGACGCGTGCTGGGTCCGGAGCTGCATGCGGGCGCCGTCCAGCCCCCCGACGACGGGGGTCTTGGCCAGCAGCGACGCCTCCACCACGCCGGCGTGGCACGGCCACCACCACGAGCCCCCCGGGATGACGGGCGGCGACGGTGTCGAGGGTACCGGCCACCCGACGCACGAAGCCGGTCCAGCTCTCGCCCCCCGGAGCGATCGGCCGCCCGGGATCGGCATCCCAGTCCGGGTTGCCGAACCGCTCGCTGAAGGCCGACCAGTCGAGCCCGTCGGCCTCCCCCGGGTGGAGCTCACAGAACCCGCACTCCTGCACCACGTGCGGCACCTCCGGGAGGTCCGGTCCGCCGCGCCGGGCGAGGGCCGGGGCCAGGATCGTGGCGGTCTCGACGGCCCGGGGCAGGACGCTGGCGTACAGGACGTCCGCTCCGGCCAGCTCGCCCGTCTCGAGGAGCCGCTCCCGCAGTACGGCGACCTGGGCGCGTCCCCGCTCGGTCAGCCCCTCGCACCCGACGGGGCCGCCGCAGACCCCGGTCACGTTGCACACGGCCTCGCCGTGGCGGATGAGGACGACGGTGGTGGCGGCCGGGGCGGTGGCCCCCATGGTCCGGATCCCGGGAGGCGGCGTCCCGGGCGAGGGACCTTCGGGCGCGCCGGTGCCCGCGCCGGTCAGCGCGTCGAAACCCGTGCCCCCGGCACCGGGGCCGCCGCTCACGCCAGGTCCCCGACGAAGCGCTCCAGCTGGCGCAGCGTCCGGCACTCCACCACCTCGTCGCAGTGGTTGGCGTACTCGCCGACGATGGAGTCGCCCGAGTCCCAGTAGGCACGGGGCTCGGGATTCAGCCAGTACACGTGACGGGCCCGGGCCCGGATCTCCTTCACGACCCACGAGCCCGAGGCGTGGTAGTTGTTCCGGGCGTCGCCCAGCAGCAGGACGCTGGTCCGCGGGCGTGATCTCCTCGCCCCAGCGCTCCCAGAACACGGTCAGGGCGTGGCCGTAGTCCGAGTGCCCGTCGACCCAGACCACGTCGGCTTCGGTGTTGATGCGGTGGACGGCCTCGGCGGGGTCGTCGACCCCCTCGAAGAACCCGGTGACCTCGTCGATGCCGTCGATGAACACGAAGCTCCGGACCTTGGAGAACTGCGCGCTGATGGCGTGCACCAGGTGGAGGGTGAACCGGGCGAAGCTGGCGACGGACCCCGAGATGTCGGCGATCACGATGATCTCGGGCTTCGACGGCCTCGGGTAGCGGAACCTCGGCTCCACGGGCACGCCGCCGGTCGACAGCGAGTGCCGGACCGTCGAGCGGAAGTCGAGCGGACCCTTGCGCCCGTGGCGCCGCTTCCGGGCCAGCCGTACGGCCAGCTTGCGCGACAGCGGGGCCAGCGACTTGCGCAGGGCCACGAGCTCGTCCCGGGTGGCGTGCATGACGTCGATGTCCTCGGGGAGAGGCTTGCGGATCGACTTGGCCAGCGCCTCGCTCCCCCGGTCGGCCACCAGGCGCCGCCGGATCTCGTTCTCGATCTCCTTGCGGAGCTGGTCGATCCTGGCCTGGTACTCGTCGCGCAGGAGGCGCTCCTCGAGGGGGGTGAGGGTGACATCGGGGCCGCGGTGTCCGGCCTCGGCGTTCTCCGCCGACGTCGCCTGGCGGGCCTGGTCGATCAGTCGCTCCATGACCTTGTCGAGGTCGAGGTTCCGCAGCGTGCGGTACAGGTAGTAGGTGCCGCCGACCGGTCGACCGGCCTCCATCCCTCCGTAGCGGCTGACCGCCTGGCGGGCCACGGCCTGGATCATCGGGTTGTTGGCGCTCAGCAACGCCTTGTAGAGCATGTCGGCGAGTTCCTCGGGGGTCATGCCCTCGCCCCCGCCACCGCCCCGGCCCTTGCCCTGTCTGCCGCCCTCACCCGGCTGACTGGAGGCACCGTCGTCCGCCTCGGCTCCGGACTCCTCCTCGTCGCCGTCGGCGATCGCGTAGCCGGGCCCCCGGAGGCTGAAGTAGATCTCGAAGGCCGTCTCGTAGGCGGGCCAGTGCGTCGACGACTTCACCAGGCTCGCTCCGAGGGTGTACTTGATCGCCTCGCGGTCCTCCAGGGGCACGTGCTTGAGCGTCTCGGCCGCGTCCAGGTGCTCCGAGAGCGACACGGGGATGCCTGCGGCGCGCAGTTCGCCCACGAAGCCGGTCAGGAGGTCCAGCACGGTCGGCCCCGACTCAACCCGTGGTGTCCAGGCCGGCCAGCTCCTTGGACGCCCGGTCGATGTCCGACCGGTACTTGAGCAGGATGTGCAGCGTGTCCTTGGCCTGTTCGGCGTCGATGGACTCCACGCCGAGGACGACCAGGGTCCGGGCCCAGTCGAGCGTCTCGGAGACCGACGGGGCCTTCTTGAGGTCGAGCGAGCGGATCGAGCGCACGATGCGGGCCACCTGGTCGGCCAGAGCCTGGCTGATACCGGGCACCCGGGTCTCGATGATGGCCCGCTCCCGGTCCATCTGGGGGTAGTCGATGTGCAGGTAGAGGCACCGGCGCTTCAGCGCCTCGGAGAGCTCCCGGGTGTTGTTCGAGGTCAGGAACACCAGCGGGATCTGGCTGGCCCGGACGGTGCCGAGCTCGGGGATGGACACCTGGTACTCGGACAGGATCTCGAGCAGGAGGGCCTCGGTCTCGAGTTCGACCCGGTCGACCTCGTCGATGAGGAGGACGACGGGCTCGGTCGACTTGATGGCCTCGAGCAGCGGGCGGGTGAGGAGGAACTCCTCGCTGAAGATGTCCTCCTCCAGCTGCTGCCACGACTGCCCCGAGTCCGCCTGGATCCGCAGGAGCTGCTTCTTGTAGTTCCACTCGTAGAGGGCCTTGGACTCGTCGAGACCCTCGTAGCACTGGAGCCGGATGAGCCGGCTGCCGGTGAGGCGGGCCACCGACTTGGCCAGTTCGGTCTTGCCGGTCCCGGCCGGGCCCTCCACGAGGACGGGCTTGGCCAGCCGGTCGGCCAGGTAGACGACGCCGGAGATCCCGTCGTCGGCCAGGTAGTCGACGCCGGCCAGGCCGGTGCGCACGGCGTCGATCGAGTCGAACCGCGGTGGCCCCGCCTCGGGGAACCCCGAGGTGATCTCCCCGGCGCGGGCGCCTCGGGGGCCCGCGGCCGTGTCGGTCTGGTCACTGCTCATGTACGCACCTGGCCTGTTCCTGTGACGACGAATCTGACGGAGGTCAGCTCGCGGAGGCCCATCGGGCCCCGGGCGTGCAGCTTCTGGGTGGAGATGCCGATCTCGGCGCCGAGCCCGAGCTCGCCGCCGTCGACGAAGCGGGTCGAGGCGTTCACCACGACGGCGGCGGCGTCCACCTCGGCGGCGAACCGCCCGGCCGCACCGATGTCCCGCGTCACGATGGCCTCGGAGTGGCCCGAGCCGTAGCGGGCGATGTGGTCGATGGCGGCGTCGAGGTCGTCGACCACGGCCACGCTCATGGTCAGGCCGAGGAACTCCGCGGCGAAGTCCTCCTCGGAGGCGGTCCCGATCTCCGGCAGCACGGCCCGGGCAGCCTCGTCGCCCCGCAGGACGACCTCGCCGAGGGCGGCGGCCACCCGGGGCAGGAAGTCGGCGGCCACGGCGCGGTGGACGACCAGCGACTCGGCGGCGTTGCACACGCCGGGCCGCTGCGTCTTGGCGTTGACCACGATGGACTCGGCCATGTCGAGGTCGGCGGCGGCGTCCACGTAGACGTGGCAGTTGCCGATCCCGTCGACCACGTACGGCACGGTGGCGTGCTCGACGATCGAGGCCACCAGCGACGAGCCGCCCCGGGGGATGAGGCAGTCGATGATGCCGGTCGAGCTGCATGAAGTCCACCGCCCGCCTCGCGGGTCGTGTCCTCCACCAGTCCCACGGCCCCGACCGGCAGGCCGGCCTCGGCCAGCCCGTCGCGCAGGGCCGCGGCCACCGCCCGGTTGGTCTCGATGGCGACTGGACGACCCCCGCAGGAGCACGGCGTTGCCCGACTTCAGGCAGAGCCCGGCGGCGTCGCTGGTCACGTTGGGCCGGTTCTCGTAGATGATGCCGATGACGCCCAGGGGGATCCGCACCCGCTCGACGTGGAGGCCGTTCGGCCGCACCCAGCCGTCGACCACCTCGCCCACCGGATCGGGCAGCGCGGCCACGTCCCGTAGGCCGGTGGCCATGCCGGCGATGCGGCCGGCATCCAACCGCAGGCGGTCGAGGGAGGTGGCACCGGCTCCGTCGACCCCGGCGCGGGCGAGGTCGACGGCGTTCGCGGCGAGGATCGCGTCGGCGCGTGCCTCGAGCAGGTCGGCGGCGGATCGCAGCGCCCCGTCCCGGGCCGCCGAGGAGGCGCGCGCCACGAGACGTCCGGCGGCCTTGGCCGTCCGGCCGAGCTCGACCAGCTCGGATGCGGGGCTGTTGGGCACCGGGCCAGCGTAGTGGCCGTGCCGACGGGCACGGCGCAGCAGGTCCGGGCGGTCCGTCGGCCCCGGAGGCCTCCCGGGTACCATGACCGCGACGGGGCCGCGCAGGTCCCCCGACGACCCGAGGAGCGAACATGTCCGCCACGGAGCCCCCGTCCCCCGACGACCCGGCCGCGGTCGATGCGGCCGCCGGCGTCAGCCACCAGATCCTCGGGACCGTCATGCCGGTCCTGCACGTGGACCTCCAACCGGGGCAGTCGGTGGTGTCCCCGGGGGAGAGGTGTCGTGGATGTCCTCGACGATCCAGATGTCCACGTCCACCCAGGGCGCGGGATCCAAGGGCGTGATGGGTGCCCTCAAGCGGACGGTGTCCGGTGGCGGGCTGTTCGTCACCCGCTACGACGCCGACGGGGGACCGGGCACGGTGTCGTTCGCGGCCAAGATGCCCGGCGAGATCCGACCCGTCGCCATCGCGCCCGACCGCGAGTACCTGGTCCACCGGCACGGGTTCCTGGCCGCCACGTCCGACGTGAACATCTCCATCGGGTTCCAGCAGAAGTTGGGGGCCGGCATCTTCGGCGGCAGCGGGTTCATCCTGCAGAAGGTCACGGGCCGGGGCACGGCCTGGATCGAGCTCTCCGGTGAGCTCGTCGAGTACCACCTCGCCCCGGGGGAGAACCTCCGGGTGATCCCCGGACACGTCGGGCTGTTCGACGCCGGCATGCGCTTCGAGATCACCATGGTCAAGGGCATCAAGAACCTCCTGTTCGGCGCCGAGACCCTCTTCCTGGCCTCCCTGACCGGCCCGGGCATGGTGTGGCTCCAGACGATGCCGATCTCGCAGCTGGCCCACTCCCTCGCCCCCTACCTGCCGCAGCAGGAGAACTCGACCTCGAGCACGGCGGGCTCGATCATCGGGGGGATCCTCAAGAGCTGAGCGGCGACGGCACGTCGGCCCGCGACCTCGGGCCGACGTGCCGTAGGATGGGGCGGCGTCCGGTACCGACTCGGAGGATGGCGACGACGTGATGGCGGAAGCGGATCGGGACGGGGCGGGGGCGGCCCCGGACTTCGAGGGACTGTTCGAGGCGGCGCCCGGCTGCTTCCTCGTGCTCGACCCGCGGTGGAACATCGTGGCGGTCAGCGACGCGTACCTCCACGCCACGATGACCAGGCGCGACGACATCCTCGGGCGGTACCTCTTCGACGTCTTCCCCGACAATCCCGACGATCCCACCGCCGACGGGGTGGCCAACCTGAGCGCGTCCCTGGAGCGTGTCGCCGGGACCCTGGCCCCGGACACCATGGCCGACCAGCACTACGACATCCGGCGTCCGGACGACCGGGGAGGTGGGTTCGAGGTCCGCCACTGGCGCCCGGTCAATTGGCCGGTGCTCGACGCGGCCGGCGCCCTCGCGTACATCATCCACCGGGTGGAGGACGTGACGGACCAGGTGGACGCGGAGCGGGAGCTCGAGGTGGCCAGGCACGACAAGAAGGTCCTCGTCGAGCGGGACAGGATCGGCCGAGAGCTGAACGACCGCGTCCTCCTGCGGATCTCCGCGAACTGCATGACGCTGGCCGGCCTGCTGAACCGCACCGACGACCCCGAGGTCGCCCGGCGGATCGGGGAGGTCCTCGACGACCTCGACGCCACCATCAGGGACGCCCGGTCGACGATCTTCCCGATGGTCACCTAGGCGCCCGGACGGGTACCGGGCCCGGCCCGACCGCTCAGGGGGCCGGTCCGACCACCGGGACCGCACCCGACGGGTCCAGCGGCCGCAGGTACAGGTCCCGGCTGTTCGGGTAGCCCACCGCGCCCGGCACGTAGGCGTCGAAGGCGATCCACGCCGCCCCCGAGGTGTCGGTGAACACCGACTCGC
Source organism: uncultured Acidimicrobiales bacterium (assembly GCA_963814655.1). Taxonomy (GTDB): domain Bacteria; phylum Actinomycetota; class Acidimicrobiia; order Acidimicrobiales; family RAAP-2; genus Bog-756. The sequence goes on from CAWFDU010000005.1 coordinate 46,973, forward strand.
CGCCCGGGCCGTCGACGCCGGCTCCGGCGGACAGCACGGGCCGCGCCGACGGCTCGGTGCACGGACCCAGCGGTCCCGCGCACGAGGCCACCCCGACGGCGTAGTCGGCGCCGTCCCAGCTGTTGCCGGAGTAGAAGAGGAGGTACCGGCCCTCCAGGTGGACCAGGTCGGGGGCCTCGACCACGCCCGCCTCCCACGGCTGGTCGGCGACGAGCAGTGCCGTGGGCGTGGCGGTCGGCCCGGCGGCGAACGCGGTGCCCGCGGCGTCGAGCGCCTCCGACCAGATCGTCGCCGGCTGGTCCCCACTCCCGTCGGACTTCCACTGGAGGTAGAGGGTGCCGTCGGTGTCCACGAACGGGGAGGGGTCGATCGAGCCCCCGAGGGTGGGTTGGCACTCGAGGGGCGCGGTGGAGCTGTCCGTGAACGGGCCCTCGGGCACCGTGGCGGTGGCGACCGAGATGCACTCCTCGCCACCGCCTGGACCCGCCACCTTCGCCGCGTAGTACAGGTCGAAGGTCCCGCCCACCTGGACCACGCCCGGCGCCCACGTGGCTCCGGGGACGGCCCAGCCCGGGAGGGTGGGGAGCGCGTTCCCGACGACGCCCCAGTGGACGAGGTCGGTGGAGTCGATGATCTGGATGTCCCCGGCCACCGAATTGGTGCCGTAGGCGTAGTAGGTGTCCCCCACCAGGAGGACGTCCGGGTCGGGGAAGTCGAACGGATAGACGAGTCCGGCACTGGTCCCGTCGACCAGCGTGCCGCATGCCGTCGACACGGAGGACAGGTCGCCGGCAGCTCCCGGAGAGTCGTGGGCGGCGACGGCCAGCAGCGAGCTCCGGACACCCCCCAGACAGGTCTGCAGCGTTCCCACGTCGATCCCCAGGAGGAACGCGTCGGTCCGCGAGTGGGAGAGCTCCCGGTCCGTGGTCGCCAGCTGTCCCGTCGTCGAGAGGATCGCGCCCTGCAGGGCGTCGCGGTGGTTCCGGGCCAGCGCACGCACGAAGGTGGTGGCGGCCAGGTCGACGTGCGCCGCGATCAGGTCGTGGCGGGCGAGGGCCAGTGCCGTGAGCTCGTGGCGCCGACCGCGCCTGCGCCCGCAGGTCGGTGGTGACGGCCACGGCCAGGGACGCGACCAGGGCGACCAGGGCGACGCCGCCCAGGACCCGGCGCCGACGGTCACGCATCGGCGGTCACCGCCGCGGTGCAGCTCGTGGTCACGGCGTCGAAGGCGCCGAGGGCACGGCCCTGGTCGCCGACCGCCAGTGCGTTGAGCGCCTGTTGGACGCCGCCGAGGCACGTCCGGAGGTCCCCGACCATCGAGGTCCGGTCCGACACCTGTCGTTCGGAACCGACCAGGGCCGACTCGAGCCCCTGGAGCTGCGTCGTGTCCCGCGAGAGCGCCGTCGAGTCGAGGGCGACCTGCCCGTCGACGGCACGCAGTTGCATCGTGACGGTGGCCACCTCGGTCCGGACTCCCTGCAGGCTGCGCCGCGCCTCCTCCAACGACCGGTGGGCCCGGTCGAAGCCCGAGTCGACCCGCACCTCGTCCACCGACACCCAGGCCAGACCGGCGAGCAGGGCGACGACCACCACGCCCACGATGGCGGTACGGCTCCGGCGCCGGTGCCCGAGGGCGGCAGGCACCGCCCCGTGGTTCCCGACCGCGTCTGGGGGGTGCCCGACGTCGAGCACATCTGCGTTCACCCTGCACTCCGCCTCGTCCGCCCCCTCCCGCATCCATCCTCGCGCGATCGGAGACGGCCCGGCGGTCGGTCGGAGCGGTCGGACCACGCGGTCGCGCCCGGAGCCACCGGTACGGACGGACGGGTCGGTGCCGCGGTGCGGCTCAGGCGGACGGTCCCGGGATCAGGCGGGCTCCCACAGCTCGATCCGATTGCCCTCCGGATCGGTGACCCACCCGAACCGGCCGACTCCCTCCATGTCCTGGGTCTCACGGGCCACGTCCGCCCCGCGGCGCCGTAGCTGCGCCAGCATCGCATCCAGGTCGCGGACCCGGAAGTTGACCATGGTCTGCTGGGAGCGGGACCCGAAGTATCCGGTGTCGGACTCGAACGTGGCGAACACCGTCGGCCCGTCGGCCTGGTGCCACGGGCCGTGCGCATCGGCGTCCAGGCCCAGGCAGTCCCGGTACCACTCGCCCAGGGCGGCCGGGTCGGTGGCCCGCAGGAAGTACCCACCGATGCCGAGCACCCGTTCCACACCCCAATCCTGCCAGGACGGAACGGTACTCGCCGGAGCCGGTGCCCCGGGACCGGCGGGCGTGACCCACGCCGGACGTGGGTGGAGGGTGGGGGGTCCCGTCACGGCCGGCCGAACCAGGTGGTCAGGGCGTCACGCAGACCGACGTCGGAGCCGTCGCCGACCCAGGCGACGTAGCCGTCGGGACGGACCAGCACGGCGGAGGGCGCCGTGACCTCGCCGAGCACCGGGAGCTCCCACGGACCGGCGCAGTCGGCGCCGATCAGTCGGACCCGGTCGTCCCACGGAGCGATGTCGATGACCCCGGATCCACCGAGGTCGAGCAGCACCGGTTCGGCGTCGTGCAGCAGGGTGAAGACGCGGTGCGGTCCGTCGGCGGACACGAGGTCCAGATCGGGCATCCGGCGCCCGAGCAGGGGGTGGCCCTCCCCGAGGTCGTAGTGGATGTCCAGGCCGGAGACGATGCCGGCGAGCCGCGTACGGGGCCCGTCCATCGACACCAGGTCCGACAGCACCCCGACGAGCGCCGCCGTACGTGCGTCCCCGCGCTGGAGCAGGCCTGACGCCATCGTGAACTGGAGGGCGCGGGCGGCGACCGGGTGCCGCTCGTCCTGATAGGTGTCCAGCAGATCGTCCGGCGAGGTCCCGTCGACCACGCGGGCCAGCTTCCATCCCAGGTTCACCGCGTCCTGCACCCCCAGGCTCAGGCCCTGTCCGCCCGCCGGGTAGTGCACATGCGCGGCATCGCCCGCCAGGAGGACGCGCCCGGCGCGGTAGGTCGCGGCCTGACGTGTCATGTCGGTGAACCGGGAGATCCACGTGGGACTGTGGATCCCGAAATCGGTCCCGTAGACGGCGACGAGTGCTTCACGCAGATCGCGCAGGGTGGGTTCGTCGCCCGATCCGAGGTGGCGCTCCGTCACGACGACCCGCACGGTGCGTCCGTCCTCCATCAGGTGGAGTCCGTGCACGCCGACGGCATCGGTGCGGATCCCCTTCGGCGTCTCCTCCCGCACCTCGACCTCGGCGATCAGGTTGCTCTTCGTCGGGTCCCAACCCGGGAAGGCGATGCCGGCCGCCCTCCGGACGACGCTTCGCCCCCCGTCGCAACCGACCAGGTACTGCGCCCGGATCGACCGGCCGTCGGACAGCCCGACGTCGACACCGGTGCCGTCCTGCTCCGCGCCCGTCACCTCGCATCCGTGGAGGACCCGCACCCGCAGCTCGGCGATCCAGTCGGCCATGATCCGCTCGATCCGGTTCTGCCAGATCCCGAGCGAGTAGGGATGGCGCGTCGGAAAGTCGCTCATGTCCAACACCGTCGTCCCGAACATCGCCGCCTGGGCCGTCTGACCCTCCGCCAGGAAGCGGTCCGCGACGCCGCGCTGATCGAGCACCTCGATCGTGCGCGCGTGGAATCCTCCGGCCCGCGAGCCGACGAGGACGTGATCGGGCCGCCGTTCGACGACGACCACGTCGACACCCGCCAACGCCAGCTCGGCCGCCAGCATCATCCCTGACGGGCCGCCCCCGGCGACCACCACCGCATGCTCGGCCATGTGCGGCCCCCTCCTCGTCGTCTCCGCATCCCGGTCGCGGAGATTGTGCGCAGCGAGGGGGTCCTTGCCGCAAGCGCAGGATCCGCGGTACGTTGATCATGGCGGGGTGCACGCGTCCGACGGGCGGCTGCCGATCGGGCAGCAGTTGTGCGGTCCCGCTCCGCCGCCTTCCACCCGGGGCCAAAGGCCGCTGCCCTCCGGCCGCCTCCCTCCTCCCGCGGCCCGTCCACGTGGACCGTGCCGCTGTGGCAGGCTCGACCACGGTGCCCCACGTCAGGAGGGACGACGGTGATCTTCGGAGCGCACGCGGTCATCTACAGCAGGGACGCCCCGGCCGACCGGGCCTTCTTCCGGGACGTGCTGGGATACCCCTCGGTGGACGCGGGCCACGGCTGGCTGATCTTCGCCCTCCCCCCGGCGGAGCTGGCCATCCATCCCGACGACGGTGGGGGCGGTGGGCACGCGCTGTACCTGATGTGTGACGACCTCCGCAGCCAGATGGACGAGCTTGCCGGGAGGGGCGTCCACTGCTCCGAGGTCGAGGAGGCCCGATGGGGATCGGTCACGTCGATCCCGCTTCCCGGCGGGGGGGCTGTCGGCCTGTACCAGCCCAGACATCCCACCGCGCTGTCGCCGGATCCGACCTGATCGGGCCGACCGGGCCGACCGGGCCCGGGATCCTCGGGACCTCGTCCATACTGGGCGGATGGAGCCGCTCGCCCTGTTCGATCTCGACAACACCCTGCTGGACCGCGAGCGGGCGTTCGCCCTGTGGACCGACGGCTTCATCCGGACCCACGGCCTCCACCCCGACGCCGCCGCGGTGATCACCCGGGCCGACGCCGACGGATTCGCACCCCGCGACGCGTTCTTCGCCGAGGTGAAGGGTGAGCTGGGCATCGGCACGGACACGGGCGAGCTGCTCGAGGCCTACGCCGTCGAGTATCCGGCCCGGTACACCGCCGACCCCGCGATGATCGGGTCCGTCCGGCGCCTGCGGGCGTCCGGGTGCAAGGTGGGTGTGGTCACCAACGGACCTCCGTCGCAGTGGGCCAAGTTCGAGGCGGCCGGGATCGTCGACGAGTTCGACGCCGTGTGCATCTCCGCCCTCGTCGGCTCGTGGAAGCCGGACCTCGCCATCTTCCGGGAGGCGGCCCGCCTCTGCCGGGTCCCGCTCGAGGGCTGGATGGTCGGTGACTCGGCCGAGGCCGACATCGGCGGGGGCGCCAACGCCGGACTCACCACGATCTGGATGTCCCGCGGTCGGACGTGGACGACGGAGGGGCTGCGTCCCGACCACGTCGTCGACACGATCCCCCAGGCGGTCGACGTGATCCTCGGGGCGGGCTGAACGGGCGTCCGGCCGCCGGGGTCCCGGCCCGTGGTGGTCACCGCCTCCGGGCTCCCGCCCCGGAGGGTCAGATCAGCACGACGAGGTCGTCCCGGTGGACCACCTCGGCCGACACGTCCTCGGGCAGGTCCTCGGAGCGGTGTCCGGCCCAACCCACCAGGTCGGGGGCGGCGTGGCGCACGAGGCCCTTGGCGAACACCCCGCCGTCCGGACCCACCAGCTCCACGGCGTCGTCCACGCCGAAATCGCCCCGCACGGACACGATGCCCGCCGGCAGCAACGACCTCCCCCGCTCGACGAGCGCCTGCCGGGCCCCCGCGTCCACCTCGATCGACCCCGAGGCCCCGATGGCGAAGGCGATCCACAGCTTGCGGGCCGGTAGGACCACCTCCCGTGGCCGAAAGCGGGTCCCGATCCCCGGGGTGCCTTCCGCCACGGAGGCGAGCACCCCCGGTCGGGCGGCGTCGGCGATGACCGCCTCGATGCCCGACCACACGGCGATCTTGGCCGCCGCCAGCTTCGATCCCATCCCACCGCTCCCCACCGCCGACCCCGGACCCCCGGCGATGGCCTCCAACTCGTGGTCGATCTCGACCACCTCCTCGATGAGCGAGGCGTCGGTCTCGCTCCGGGGGTCCCCGGTCAGGAGTCCCGCGGTGTCGGTCAGCAGCACCAGCAGGCCGGCCGACACCAGGTGGGCGACCAGTGCGGCCAGCCGGTCGTTGTCGCCGAACCGGATCTCCTCGTCGGCCACGGCGTCGTTCTCGTTGACGACGGGGACGACACCCAGCTCGAGCAGGCGGCCCAGGGTCTGGCGGGCGTGCAGGTACTGGCTGCGGTGCACGAAGTCGAGCGGTGCGAGCAGGACCTGGCCGGCGGGCAGTCCGTGGCTCCCGAGCGAGTCGCTCCACACCCGCATGAGCAGGTGCTGGCCGACGGCGGCCACGGCCTGGAGCGTGGCCAGGTCGGCGGGTCGGGGACGGCCCTCGGACAGGCTGGTCCAACCGGCGGCGATGGCTCCCGAGGTGACCACGACGACCCGGTGACCTGCGGCCTGTGCCTGGGCCACCTCGCCGGCGAGCTTGTCGATGGCCTCGGTGTCGACCCGACCGTCGGCGGTGGTGACCGACGACGACCCGATCTTGACGACCAGGGTGCGGCCTGCGATCCCGCTCATCGGCGGTTCCGTCGACGGCTGGCCGGCTCCCCCGTGAACTCGGGCTGGTCCCGGTACCAGGTGAACGACAGCTCGGCGATGTGCACGGTGTCGCCGTCGCGCGCGCCCGCCTTGGCCAGCGCCCGGTCGACGCCGAGCCGCCGCAGACGAGCCTGGACGTAGTCGGCCGCCTCGTCGGTGGTCACGTCGTTGAGGGCGACGGCGCGTTCGGCCACCTTGCCGTGGACGGCGAACTCGTGGTCGCCGATCCGCTCGACGCTGAAGCCCTCGGGCAGTGGCCGGTGGATGACGATGGTCCCGTCCGCTTCGGGCTCGGCGGTGCGGGCGCCCGCGACCAGGGTGGTCAGTCGGCCCACCAGGGCCGGGATCCCCTGTCCGGTGATCGACGAGATGACCAGGTCGGGACGGAACGCGTCCCCGTCCTCCACGACCGCGGCCGACCCGTCCGCGGACCGGTCGAACGACTCGGCCGGCGGCGGTCCGGGCAGGTCCTCCGGCGCCACCAGGTCGGCCTTGGACCCGACCACCAGGCGGGGCCGGTCCAGAAGGTCGGGCTGGTAGCGCCGCAGCTCGTCCACCAGCACCCGCTGCTGATCGGCCGGAGCCACCCCGGTCACCGGGTCGAGCTCCACCAGGATGACCAGTGCCCGGGCGCGGGTGATGTGGCGCAGGAACTGGTGACCGAGGCCCTTGCCCTCCGCCGCCCCTTCGACCAGGCCGGGGATGTCGGCGACGGTGAAGTTCGCCTCGTCGTCGGCCCGCACCACCCCCAGATGGGGCTCCAGCGTGGTGAACGGGTAGTCGGCGATCTTGGGCTTGGCCGCCGAGATCCGCGAGATCAGGGTGGACTTGCCCACGTTGGGGTAGCCCACCAGGGCGACGTCGGCCACCAGGGCGAGCTCGAGGTCGTACCACTCCTCGTGGCCCTTCTCCCCCTGCTCGGCGAAGGTCGGGGCCCGGCGGTTGTTGGACAGGAAGCTGGCGTTGCCCCGGCCGCCCCGACCCCCCTCGCCGGCCAGCCACCGGTCGCCGGCGTTGGCGAGATCGGCGAGGACGGTCCCGTCGGCCCGGCGGGCACGGGTGCCCACGGGCACGGGAACCTCGAGATCCCTGCCCCGCGCCCCGTGCTTCTTCTTCCCGCCGCCGTGACCGCCGTTCTCCGCTCCCCGGTGGGGGTGGTCGCGGAACGGCAGGAGCGAGGACTGGTTGGTGGTGGCGACCAGCCACACGTTGCCGCCCCGGCCACCGTCACCCCCGTCGGGCCCGCCCTTGTCGACGTGCGCCTCGCGACGCATCGCCACGGCGCCGGCCCCGCCGTCGCCCGCCTTGACATGGAGTTGCGCCTCGTCGACGAAGCCGGACATGGGACGATCCTACCGATCGGGGGTATGCGCCCCGTGTGGGGGCGTCGTGTGCGGGCGGTGCCTCCGGAACGGGGCGCCGGATGGACGACCGGCGGCGCACGGTCGGCGGACCCGGGTGCGTCGCGCCCCGGGTCCGGTTCCCGGTGGACCGGCGTGAGGTGTCAGGCGTCGACCAGGACGGTGGCCCGCAGCCGGTCCATGGCCTCCACCACGCCGAGGGCCACGGCGAGCTCGTCGTAGGTCCCGTACTCCAGCCGCAGCGCGGCCAGGAACTGTTCCATGGTCTCGGGGACCACATGCAGGATGGCGGGGGCGTACCGCTCCACCTGGTCGGCCGCTTCCGGGTACTCGGCCTTCAGCCGATCGAGCAGTCGGCCCATGGCCGCGGCCGACAGGGCGTAGTCCTCGACGATCGTCTCGTCCGGCACCCCCAGGAAGGCCAGGACCAGGGCCGACAGCACGCCGGTCCGGTCCTTGCCGGCGCTGCAGTGCATGACGGCCGGTAGCGAGTCCCCCGACGCCAGGACGTGGATCGCCTCGGTCAGCACCGGACCACCCTCGGAGACCATCGCCCCGTACCGGGTGGCGACGTAGGCCGCCTCCTTCCAGTCCGGAAGGTCCTCGGTCGCCGGCAGGACGTCGGTCAGCGGCAGGCCCACGTAGCGGACGGGCACGTCGTCCACCGGGAAGCTCCCCCGCTGCTCCGCCTCGTCGCGGGTCCGCAGGTCGATCACCGTCGTGAGCCCGAGGTCGACCAGCCGGGTCCGGTCGCCCGAGGTCAGCCTGTTCAGCCCGTCGGCCCGGAACAGGCGCCGCCAGGCGACGGCGCGGCCGTCGGTGGTGCGGTACCCACCGAGGTCCCGGAAGTTGACGCAGCCCTCGAAGGCGAGGGTCCGGGAGGGCACGGGGGGCCGGGGGCTCAGTCGGCGGGGACGACGTCGACCAGCTTGCGGCCCTTGCGGCTCGCGAACTGGACCGTGCCGTCCGCCAGGGCGAACAGCGTGTCGTCCTTGCCCAGCCCGACGTTGAGGCCGGGGTGGAACTTCGTGCCCCGCTGGCGCACGATGATGGCGCCGGTACGCACGTCGGTGCCGCCGAAGACCTTGACGCCGAGGCGCTGGGCGTTCGAGTCGCGCCCGTTCCTGGTGGATCCGCCACCCTTGGTCTTGGACATGTGAGGTGCTCCTTGTGGTCGTTCGTGGTCAGCCCACCCGGCGCATGGCGTCCGGGGCGGTCGGGCGGGTGGTCAGCCGGCGGTGATGCCGGTGATGGCGATCGTCGAGTACCGCTGACGGTGGCCCCAACGGGTGCTCTGGTTCGACTTGTTCTTGTAGGTGTAGCCGCGGATCTTGGGTCCGAGCTCCTCGCCCTTGACCGTCGCGGTGACCGTGGCGCCGGCCAGCTGGGACGGCGTGGCCAGCACGGTGCCGCCGTCCACGACGAGGACGGGCTCGAAGGTCACCTCGGTGCCGGGCTCCTCGCCCAACAGTTCCACGCGGAGCTCCTGGCCCTCGGCCACTCGCTCCTGCTTGCCTCCGGTTCTGATGACTGCGTACATAGGGATGACAGCCTACAGCTCCGGGTCCTCGAATACTATTCCCCTGCCCTCGCAGACCTCGCAGGTGGTCGACATCGACTCGATGAGGCCCTCCGAGACCCGCTTCCTGGTCATCTCCACGAGCCCGAGTTCCGAGATGTCGAAGACCTGCGTGCGGGTCTTGTCCCTGGCCAGGGCGGTGCGGAGGGCGGCACCGACCTTGTCGCGGTTCTCCCGGATCTCCATGTCGATGAAGTCGATGACGATGATCCCCCCGATGTCGCGCAGGCGCAGCTGCCGGGCCACCTCGTCGGCCGCCTCGAGGTTGTTGCGGTACACCGTCTCCTCGAGATTGGTCGTGCCCACGTTCTTGCCCGTGTTGACGTCGATGACGGTGAGCGCCTCGGTGCGGTCGATCACGAGCGAGCCACCCGACGGCAGGAACACCTTGCGGTCGAGCGCTTTGTGGAGCTGCTCGTGCACGTGGAACCGCTCGAAGATGGGTAGGGCCTCGGCCTCGGTGTCGTAGTACTCCACCCGGTCGGCCAGTTCCGGGTTGACCGCGCCCACGTAGTCCCGGACCTGCTCGTAGAGGGCGAGGTCGTCGATGACGACGGCCCGGTACTCCCGGTTGAGCTCCTCGCGGATCACCCGCACGGCGATGGCGGGCTCGCGGTACAGCAGGGTGGCGCCCTGGCCCTTCAGCGAGTCGGCGGCGATGGCGTCCCACTGCTCGACCAGGCGGGCGATGTCGTGCTCGAGCTCCTCGGCGCTGGCACCCGCCGCCGCCGTGCGGACGATCAGCCCGTGCCCCGCCGGGCGTACGGCGTCGACGATCCTGCGCAGGCGCTTGCGTTCGGCGTCCTCCAGGCGCTTCGAGATGCCGTAGGCGGTGGAGTTCGGCACCAGGACCACGAACCGGCCGGGCAGCGACACCTCCTGGGTGAGCCGCGCCCCCTTCGCCCCGATCGGATTCTTGGTCACCTGGCACAGGATGGTCTGACCCGGCTTCAGCAGCTGCTCGATCCGGGGCTGTCCGCCACCCTTCGGCGTCTCCACGTCGTCGGTGTCGTAGCGCACGTCGCCGTGGTAGAGCACGGCGTTCTTCGGGGTGCCGATGTCGATGAAGGCGGCCTCCATCCCGGGAAGCACGTTCTGGACCCGCCCCCGGTAGATGTTCCCGTCGATCTGGGTGGCGTCGTCCGAGGCCCGGGAGATGTAGTGCTCCACCAGCGTACGGCCCTCGAGCAGGGCGATCTGGGTCATCTCCGGACGCACGTGGACGCAGATCTGGTAGCGGCCCACCGCCTTGCCCCGGCGTTCGCGTCCTCCGCGCCTGCCCTCGCCCTTGGCCGGGGTCTCGCTCGCACGGGCCGTGCCCGAGCCCGCACGGGCCGCCGTGGCTGCGCCGCCACCACCGCCGCCTCCGCCGCCTCCGTTGCCGCCGTTGCCGCCGGAGCGGGAGGCGCCCCGGTTGCGGTTCCGCCCCCCACCGGACCGGGTCGGGGTCGCGGCCGGGGCCGGGGCCGGGCCGGCCGGTGCCGGTCGCGGTGTCGCCGATGGCCGGCCGCGTGTCGCCGATCTTGGGCCGGTCGACCGGTGCGCCGGGAGGGACCGGGGCCCGGGTGGTGGCCGCGGGTTCCGTCACCGGGCCGGCGGGTCCGCCCTCCGGTGGGCCCGGCGTGGCGGGAGCCCCGCGGCGGGGCGACGGACGGGCTCCGGCATCGCCGGCGGCCGCGGCCCCGGGTGCGCCCTCGGCCGCGTCGTCGCCGTCCGGGGCGCCGCCCTGACCGCCCGGGCCGCCGGAACGGCCCCTCCCCCTGCCGCCACGGGATCCCCGGCGGCGGCGGTTGGCGGATCCGGCGCCGGTGCCGTTCGCGCCCGATCCGGGCGCGCCCGGCGCCCTCCGCGGTCGCCGGGCCACCGGGGGCCGTCGGGCCCGACGGCACCGTCCGTGGGCCTCCCGACGGGGCGGCCGCCGCGTCAGCGCCGGACGGGACCTCCGGGACGCGGGCCGGCGCCCGTTCGGCGGGGGACGGGGGCGACGGGGGGGCCGGCTGGGCCCCGGGCGTCTGCCCGAGAGGTGCTTCTGACATCGAATTCCCTTCTGAAACTGCTCACGAGGCACGCACCAGGGCGTGCACGGCGCGGTCTGCTCCGGCCGGGACGACCCGGCCGAGGAGCGGCTCCCGACGGAACCCGTCGCGCTCGATCCACTGTTGTGTCCTGCAGGCCCGGTCGAGGACCGGGATACGTCCGGGACGGCCGTCGGCGACCGTCCCTTCGACTTCGGTGCCGGGCGGAGTGCCCGACACGGCGATGAGCCCACGGACCAGCTCGACGGGGCGGACCCCGCGGGGCTGGGTGGAGAGTTCGGCGACCAGGCCCACGGTGCGGCCGGTCGGGTCCGCGGCACCGTCCGACCCCTCGTCGCCGACGGCCAGGGCGAGCACGGACGGGCGGAGGTCGTCGATCTCCTCGCGCCCCTTGCGCTCCCGGGTGATCAGGACGGCCTCCGCCGCCAGCAGGGCGGCGACGTCCCGGGCCAGCCGGTCCCGGCTGGTACCGCTCAGGCGCATGGTCCACGAGCAGGACGTGACCATCTGCTGGAGCGAGTCCTTGGACCGCTCCACGACCACGGCCTCCTCGATCGCCAGGCCGTCGGGCAGCAGCGCGGTGAGCGTGGCCGGGAGGCCGGCCACGTCGACGCCGGCGGCGGCCCGGACGGGGTCCAGGGCGACGTCGAGGTACTCGGCCAGCGACTCCGCCCCGGTGGGGAGGGCCAGGCCGAAGCTGAGCTGGGGTCGCGGGGAGAAGCCCTCGGTATAGGCCAGGGGCAGGCCGGCACGACGCAGCGCGCGCTCCCACATCCGGGCGACGTCCCGCTGACTGGTGAACCGTATCCGGCCCAGCTTGGAGAAGCGGAACCTGATGCGCACGTCAGCTCCTCCCCTCGGTCGCCAGCGCCACCGCGCTCCCACCCGGACCCGTGGCCGGTGCGGCGCCGGACGGCGCCGTGGACAGGAATCGTACCGGCACCTGGCCACCGGAAGAGAGATCCTGCCCGGTCCCCTGACTACCGCCCGCCGGTGGCACCGCCGAGGCCACCACGTGCTCCACGCCGTAGCCGGTGCAGGCGCCGCAGTCGTAGCAGGGGGTCCACCGGCAGTCGGGCAGCCCGTGCTCGGCCAGGGCGTCCTGCCAGTCCTGCCACAGGAAGTCGCGGTGGAGGCCGGCCGAGACGTGGTCCCAGGGGAGCACCTCGTCCTCGGTCCGGTGCCGGTAGACCGACTCCTCGAGGGACAGTCCGTGGGCGGCCAGCGCGTCGGTCCACAGGTCGAGGTCGAAGTACTCCGACCATTCCTGGAAGGTCCCCCCGTTCCGCCACACCTGCTCGATGACCGCCCCCATGCGGCGGTCGCCACGGCTGACGATGCCCTCGGCCGCCGTGGCCTTCGGGTCGTGCCACCGGACGGTGAGGCCGCGGACCGGCCGGGCGGCGTCGCGCAGCAGGTGGACCTTCCGGGTGAGCTCCTCGATCGTGTTCTGGCCGAACCACTGGAACGGCGTCTGGACCTTGGGCACGAAGCCGCCCACCGAGGCGGTCACGGTCACCGACGGGTGGTAGCGCTTGCCGATGGCCACGCACTGCTTGGCCAGGGCCACGATGCCGAGGGTGTCCTCGTCGGTCTCGGTGGGCAGCCCGATGAGGAAGTAGAGCTTGACCCGCTTCCAGCCCTGGCTGAACGCGGCGTCGACGGCGGCGTACAGGTCCTCCTCGCGGATGAGCTTGTTGATGACCTGGCGCATCCGCCAGGTGCCGCCCTCGGGGGCGAAGGTCAGTCCGGTGCGCCGGACTCGCTGGATCTGGGCGGCCGTCCCGACCGTGAAGGCGTCCACCCGGAGGCTCGGGAGGCTGACCGACACCTGGCCCGAGCAGGACGGGTCGTCGATGATCCCCCCCACCGTCTCCTCGATCCCCGAGTAGTCGGCGCTGGACAGCGAGGTGAGGGCGACCTCGTCGTAGCCGGTCCGCTCCAGGCCGGCGCGCACCATCGTCCGCACCTGGTCGGCCGGGCGCTCGCGCACCGGCCGGGTGATCATGCCCGCCTGGCAGAACCGGCATCCCCGGGTGCAGCCCCGGAAGAGCTCGACGTTGAGCCTGTCGTGGACGACCTCGATGAGCGGCACGAGCTGGTTCCGCGGGTAGGGCCAGTCGCCGAGGTCGCCGATGGTGCGCTTCTCCACCCGGTCCGGCGTGTCCGCGAACCGGGGGGTGACGGCGGCCTGCCGGCCGGTGACGTCGTCGTAGGAGACGTCGTAGCAGGCGGCGCGTAGACCCCCGGGACACGCGAGAGGGCCCGCAGCAGGTCCCCGCGGTCGTGTCCGGTCGCACGCGCGGGGCCCGCCCGGAAGGCGGCCAGGACGTCGTTGAGCTCGCCCACCACCTCCTCGCCGTCGCCCAGGACGAAGCAGTCCACGAAGTCGGCGAGCGGCTCGGGGTTGAACACGCAGTGCCCCCCGGCGATGACGACCGGGTCGTCGGCCGTGCGGAGCGCGGCCCGGACGGGCACGCCGGCGAGGTCGATGAGGTTGAGGACGTTGGTGTACACCAGCTCGGCCGACAGGTTGAAGGCGAGGACGTCGAACGCCCGGGCGGGCGCGTGGTTCTCGACGGAGAACAGCGGGACGCCGGCCGACCGCATGGCCGCCTCCATGTCCACCCAGGGTGCGTAGGACCGCTCGGCCACGGCGTCGCCCCGCTCGTTGAGGAGCTCGTAGAGGATCTGGAGGCCCTGGTTGGGGAGTCCGACCTCGTAGGTGTCGGGGTAGACGAGCAGCCACGACACCGCGTCGGGGCGGTGCTCCACCTGCTGGGCGCCGAGCTCGCCCCCGATGTACCGGGCCGGCTTGGTGACGTGGGCGAGGAGCGGCTCGATCCGTGGCCAGAGGGACTCCATCTCCCCCTCCATCCTAGGGGCACCGGGGACCCGTCCCGGACACGGCGTCCGGTCGGGTCCGGGGGGCGTGGCCGGGGCCGGGCGGCGTCCCGTGGCTCCTCAGCCGGGTCGGGTCGTGGTGGTCGTCGTCGTGGTGGCACCGTCGGCCGGGGTGCTGGGGAGCGCCACCGGGGTCGAGCTGCGCGACGCCGAGGCCGGCGGCGGCACCGCCACCGGGGAGACCGGATGGGCGGCCAGGTATGCGTAGAGGTCCCGGACCACCGGCGCGGCGGCCGTGGCGCCGTAGCCGGCCTGGTCGATCACGCAGACCACGACGTACTGGGGGTCCGCCACCGGACCGAATCCGACGAACCAGGCCGTCGGCTCCTTGCCGGCCACGGTGTCGGCCGTTCCCGTCTTGCCGGCGAGCCCGCCGGGGAAGTTCAGGCCCCGGAACGTGCCGTAGGCCGTACCGTCGGGGCTCTGGACGGCCCCGGTGAACCCGGTCAGCAGCGCCTGGTACGTCGAGGGCGAGAGCGCCACGTGCCCGGTGACCTGCGGGGTGAACCGCTTGACCACCTGGCCCGACGGGCTGACCACGGCCGCGGCCACCTGCGGGGCGTAGCGGGTGCCGCCGTTGGCGAACGTGGCGTAGGCCACGGCCTGCTCGATGGGCGTGATGTACGTCCCGGCCTGGCCGAACGCCATCTCGATGTTGTCCCCGGTGTACCAGGTGGTGTTGGGGAACGCCTTGGGGGCCTCGGCGTGGAGCTTCTGCCGCACGGCCTGGCTGTCGACCCGGCCCTGGGCCTCACCGGGGAGGTCGATGCCGGTCAGCTCGCCCAGGCTGTACTGGGCGGCCTGGTCCTGGATGGGGGTCGGACCGTACTTGGACTGCTGGGCGTAGAACAGGTAGCCGAGGTTGTAGAAGAAGTCGTCGCTCGACACCGTCAGGGCCGAGGACACGTCGTAGTCGCCCGTGGGATCGCCCGTGGAGTTGTGGAAGATGCAGGTGGTGCTGTTGTACTGGCAGCCCGGTGTCTTGAAGGTGCCGCTGTCGTAGTAGGTGAACTCCGGCGTGATCAGGCCGGTCTGGAGGGCGGCGGTCGCCGTGTTCAGCTTGAACGTGGATCCCGGCGTGTAGAGACCGTCGATCGCCCGGTTGAGCAGGGGTTCGTTGTTGGCCGGGTCGGACAGCGCCGCATAGTCCTGGGTCGAGATGCCGCCCACCCACACCGACGGGTCGTAGCTCGGATACGACGACATGGCGTAGACGGCGCCGGTCTGCGGGCTCATGACCACGACGGCCCCGCCGGTCGCCGCCGGGTAGCACCCGGAATTGTCGTTGCACTGCGGGTCGTACGTCCTGCGCAGCGAGGCGATCTGGGTGGCCAGCGCGTTGTCGGCCACCTGCTGGAGGTTGGTGTCGAGGTTGGTGACGATGTCGTCGCCCGGCGTCGGCGGGGTCGACTTCAGCACGCCCGCCACCTGGCCCTGCGGGTCGACCTCGAGCTGCTGGCTGCCGGGTACGCCGTGGAGCTCGCTCTCGTACTGGTACTCGAGCCCGGACTGGCCGAAGGCGTCGCCGGCCAGATAGCCCTGGGACTTCCGCGACTGGAGCTCCGCGGTGTTGATGGTCCCGACGTAGCCGAGCACCTGGGCCGCCGGGTAGGTGCCCTGGGCGGGGCCGGGCAGTTCGGTCTGGGGATAGTTGCGCTCGGTCGTCTGCACCGTGGCCACCCCGGGGAATTCCGACTGGTGCTCCTTGATGTAGACGACGTCGGACAGCGGCGCGTCGCTCAGGATCGGGACCGGCTTGTACAGGCTGAACTGCTGGTTGTCGAGCGCCGCCTGGACCTGGGCCGGCGTCTGCCCCACGACCGCCGCCAGCCGGCCGACCACCGTCGGGTCCTGCTGGGCCACGACCCGGGACAGGGTGATCTCCTCGGTCACCACGTTGTCGACCAGTGGATTGCCGTTGCGGTCGAGGATCAGGCCCCGGGTGGGGGTGACCGGCACCACGCGGATCTGGTTGGCCACCACCGCCTGGGCGGCGGCCGGCGCCTGGAGCACCTGGAGGGCCCACAGGCGCAGTCCCAGCACCCCGAACAGTCCGACGACGGCGATCCCGACGACGCGGAGCCGCAGGCCGGGTCGGGCCTCGGTGGTGTCGGGCGCCTCGAGGAACGACTCGACCGAGAACCGGCTCTGGCGCAGGCGCGGCTGGCGGGCCTTGGCCCGGGTCGGCTTCGAGCCGGCGGGCGATCCGAAGATGCCCCTTCCGCCGAAGGGGTGGCGCAGGGAGCGGCTCACGGGCGCCCAGTATCCCAAGCGGGCCGCCGTGGCGGTACGCGGGCGCTCACCGCGCCGTGCCCACCCCGACGTCGGAGCTGGGCATCCCCTCGGTCGACGACTGGGCCATCCCCCACGACATGGCCTTCATGGCCGGCCAGGCCAGGACGGCGTTGGTCACCGACACCACCACGACGATCCGGGCCAGGGCCACGTGCAGCATCTGGGGCTGGCCCAGCACGGATCCCAGGGCACCGTAGGTGACCTCGTAGAGGGCGCTGGCCCCGAGGGCGACCACCGGCGCCAGCCACCAGGCCGTACGGTCGAGCGCCACCGTCGCCAGGCCGACGGCGAACCCCAGCAGGCATCCCACCAGGGCCGACAGCCCGAACGGGGTGGGGAGGAACAGGTCGGACACGAGTCCGGTGCCGAAGCCGATGGTCGCCCCCCGGGCGGGGCCGCCGATGATCCCGGCGACGATGGGGAGCAGCACCATGACGTCGGGGTGGACGCCACCGATGCGCAGGTCGAGCATCACGGTCTCCTGGACGACCACGAACCCGAGGACGACCAGGGTCAGGCGGGCGGCGTCACGCGCCGTCATGCGCTCGGGCCCCACAGGACGACCGAGACGTAGCGCAGATGGGTGAGATCGGCGATGGGCTGCAGCGACACGGACTCCTGGGAGGCGGTGTCGCCGGTGTGGGTGGCCAGGACGCGTGCCACGGGGATCCCGGGCGGGTAGAGCGCGCCCTGCAGCCCGCTGGTGGTGAAGACGGCGCCGGTGGACAGCGGCGTGTTGGACGGGACCAGGTCGGCGCTCAGCGGTCGCCCGGCACCGGTGCCGTTCAGGACGGCGAGCGACCCCGGCGCCGGCCCGTAGACGGTCCCGACGGCGGACTGCCCGTCGGTGATCAGCCGGACCGTGGCCGTGTGGTGGCCGACCTCCACGACCAGGCCGACCAGTCCGCCGAGACCCACCACCGGCATGTCCAGCTGGACGCCGTCGCTCCGGCCGACGTCGATGTCGATGGTGGCGGCGAAGTCGCTGGTGCCGAAGTCGGTGACCTCGGCCGGCACCGTCTGCAGATTGCCGAGGTAGGGGAGGTTCAGCAGCGCCGACAGCTGCTTGAGGGCCTCGGACTGCTGGGCCTGGGACGCCTGCTCCATCCTGAGCTGGTCGATCTCGGCCTGGAGCTTCTGGTTCTGCTCACGTACGGCCCCGTAGTGCACGGAGCCGGCCAGGAAGCTCCCGATCGGTTCGACCACGGCGTCGACCCCCGAGCGGATGGGCGAGAACGCGTCGGACGCCGCCGAGCGGGCGCCGGAGGTCACCTCGTGCAGTCCTCCGCGGGCGTCCAGCGTGATGATGGTGACGGCGGCGAGGACCAGGATCAGGAGGGTCGTCCGGGGGCGGCGGGAGCGCCGCGGCATCGCCACGAGAGTACGGCCGCCCCGGCGGTCAGCGGGCCGACGAGGTGATGAGGACCTGCTTCAGCGCCTCGAACTCCTCCAAGCACTGACCGCTGCCGATCGCCACGCAGTTCAGCGGGTCACGGGCCACCACGATGGGCATGCCCGTCTCCTGGGTGAGGCGGCTCTCGAGGCCGTGCAGGAGGGCGCCGCCACCGGTCAGGACGATGCCCTGCTCCATGATGTCGGCGGCCAGCTCCGGCGGGGTGCGGTCGAGGGTGACCTTGACGGCGTCGACGATGGCCGACACGGGCTCGTCGATCGCCTGGCGGATCTCCTGGGTGGAGATCACCACGGTCTTGGGGAGTCCGGTGACCAGGTCGCGGCCACGGATCTCGGCGTGCAGCTCCTCCTCGAGCTCGTACGCCGAACCCAGGGCGATCTTGATCTCCTCCGCCGTCCGCTCGCCGAGGGCAAGGCTGTACTCCTTCTTGACGAAGGAGACGATGGCCTCGTCCAGCTCGTCGCCGCCGATGCGGATCGACTGGCTGGTGACGATGCCACCGAGGGAGATGACCGCGACCTCGGTCGTCCCACCCCCGATGTCCACCACCATGTTGCCGGTCGGCTCGTGCACCGGCAGGCCGGCGCCGATGGCCGCGGCCATGGGCTCCTCGATGATGTACGCCTTCCGGGCGCCGGCGTACTCCGCGGCCTCCATGACGGCGCGCTGCTCGACGCCGGTGATGCCCGACGGGACGCAGATCACCATCCGCGGCTTGGCGAACCGCCGCTGGTGCACCCGGTGGATGAAGTAGCGGAGCATCTTCTCGCAGATCTCGAAGTCGGCGATGACACCGTCCTTCAGCGGACGGATGGCCTGGATGTGGCTGGGCGTGCGGCCGATCATGCGCTTGGCCTCGGCGCCGACGGCCAGCGGCCTGCCGTCCTTGGTGTTGACCGCCACGACCGACGGCTCGTTCAGCACGATGCCGCGGCCGCGCACGTACACCAGGGTGTTGGCGGTGCCGAGATCGACGGCCATGTCGCGTCCCAGCAGGGAGAAACTGTTGTCGCGCATCAGAGATGCACTCCTCTGTCGATCATCGGCCTGGTGGACGCGGGCGCGCGTGACCAGGCCGGGCTTCCGCTGCGCAGGCAGGTCGTGGCAGCTGGCATGTGCCCCTCAGGCTACGGGATGCGGCAGGAGGGCACAAGGGCGGCACGGGGCGTGCCGAGGCGTGCCCCGGCCGCACCCCGGGCCAGGGAGGACGTCCGGCCACCGGTGGGTCGAGCGGGCAGGCGGCCCGCCCTGCGGCGTCCTACAGGTCGGGGAAGAAGAGGGCGATCTCCCGCTCCGCCGACTCGTCCGAGTCCGACCCGTGGACGAGGTTCTCCCCCATCTCGATGGCCAGATCGCCCCGGATGGTCCCGGGGGCGGCGTCGACCGGGTTGGTGGCACCCATGAGGTTGCGGACCACCCTGAAGGTGTCGTCGGGTCCCTCGACGACCATCACCAGCACCGGCGACCGGGTGATGAAGGTCACCAGCTCGTCGAAGAACGGCTTGCCGTCGTGCTCCGCGTAGTGCGCGGCGGCGGTCTCGGCGGTGATCGTCCGGAGCTCGGCCGCAACCAGGCGCAGCCCCTTGCGCTCGATGCGTCCGAGGATCTCGCCGGACAGACCGCGTTCGACGGCGTCGGGCTTGGCGATGACAAGAGTTCGTCCCACGAGCGGAGCAGGCTAGCCGACTTCCGCGGGGTGTCGGCGCGCCGGCGCCGGGCCACCGCCGGCACCCGTCGACCGGCCGGGACGGTCCCCACGGCACCACCACGGCTCCCGACGCGATCCGGGCGTACGATGGGGACGTGGTCCGTTGGATCGACACCCACCGGGTCGTCTTCGTGGCCCTCGTCGGGGCCGCCACGTGGGTGCTGACCGTCCTCATCCGGGCCGTCGGGCTCCATCCGGCGTGGCTGGCGGCGACGGTGGCCACCGTGGCGGCGGGATCGGCGGCGTCCGCCCTGCCCTTCGTGCCCCGGGTGGGCGCCCGGCTCCGACGCCGACCCGGGTGAGGGTTCCCGCCGGCGACGCCGACGGCCACCTGTAACGCTGACGGCACCGGCCCGTTGGCCTGAGGGGCAGGGTCGACCTGGCAATCACGCGTTCCCTGGAGGTTCCCATGCGCACCAAGCTCACCGTCGGTGGAGTCGGACTCGCCTGCTCCGCACTGGCACTCGTGGTGACCGGCACCTTCGCCGCCGCCGCACCCGCAGCCCCACCGGTCACCAAGTCGGTGAAACTGACCTACGCCTCCAACGGCACGACGGTCCTCGCCACCAAGGGCGAGCGGGTGGTGGTCGTGCTGTCCACCCGCCACACGAGCTGGTCGGTCGCCACCGTCACCCAGTCGACCCCGGTGCTCACCCTGGTGTCCGAGGGACGGACGTCGACCGGGGCGTCGAGGACCGTGTTCCGGGTCACCGGGTACGGCACGGCCGGGCTCGACGCCGTCGGCACGCCGATCTGCCCGACCCCGGGCGGATGTCCCCAGTACGTGCTCGGGTGGCACGCCGACGTGGTCGTCCCCGTGGTGGACCCGCCCGGCGCCTGACCCCGACGGGCCGCGGTCCGGCCGGCGCCCACCCCGGTCGGTCGGGAGGGGGGGGACACCGACCGCGGTGGCTGACGACGGGGTCCGCTCCTGACCGGCCCCGCCACGGCCGTCGTGGTGCAGCGGCGGCCGGCACGGCTTCCGTCGCCTGGGCCGGTCGGCCTCAGACGTCCCGGGGAGCATGGCGTCCCGGGCGTCGGCGACCACGTAGAGCGACCCGCACACGACGACCCGGTCGTCGGGCGCCGACCGCTCGACGGCCAGACGGAGCGCCTCCGCCGGCGTTGCGGCCAGGGCCACCTCCATCCCGAGGGCCGCCGCCGCCGTGGCCACGTCCCCCGCCGGCATGCGCCCGGGGACTGTCCGGTGCGCACGCGACCACCGAACGCACCCCGGCGGACACCAGTGCGCCGAGCATTGCCGTCGGGTCCCGCCCCGTGAGCATGCCGACCACGGCGATGGTCTGCCCGTCGGTCGTGAACTCCTCGGACAGCGAGCGGGCCAGGACCATCATGCCGGCGGCGTTGTGCGCGCCGTCCACCAGCACCAGGGGGTGGCGGCCGATGACCTCCAGACGTCCCGGCACCCGCACGGCGGCCAGGCCCTCCTCGACGACGTCCTCGTGCAGCGGGTCCCGAAGAACGCCTCGGCAGCCGCCAGCGCGCAGGCCGCGTTGTCCCCCTGATGGCTGCCGTGCAGCGGCACCAGCAGCTCGCCGTACGGCGGCCCCGGGCGTGCGGAGGTCGACCAGCCGGCCACCGACGGCCAGCCGGTTCGAGGTGCAGGCGAAGTCGATGCCGCGGGCCCAGAACTCCTCGCACCCGGCGGCGTCCGCGGTCCAGCGGAAGAGGGCGACCAGCGTCGGGTCGGTCTCCCCCACCACGGCCCGGCAACCGGCCTTGAAGATGCCCGCCTTGTCCCGGGCGATGTCCTCGAGCGTCGGGCCCAGCACCTCGGTGTGGTCGTAGCTGATGTTGGTCACCACCGCCACGGCGGCGTGCGACGATGTTGGTGCAGTCCCACGTGCCGCCGAGCCCGACCTCGACCACGGCGACGTCGACGGCCTCGTCGGCGAACCAGGTGAGCGCGGCGGCGGTCAGCAGCTCGAACCGGGTGGGCGGCTCGTCCATCAGCGACTCGATGCGGGCAGCGTGTCGAGGAGATCGGTGAACGACTCGTCGTCGATCGGGCTGGCCGTTGCGGGCGAGCCGCTCGTTGACCCGGGACAGGTTCGGGACTGGTGTACGTCCCGACGCTCGAGCCCCATGGGCGGCGAGCAGCGACGTGCACCATCGCCGCCGTCGAGCCCTTGCCGTTCGTCCCGGTGATGTGGATGACCGGATAGGCGGTGTGGGGGTCGCCGAGGAGCGAGGCCAGGGAGCGCATGCGGTCCAGCGAGGGGAGGGTCCGACGCGTGCGGCATGCTCGACTCGAAGTCGATGTGGCTGTCGAGCCAGGCGAGCGCCTCGGGCAGGTCGGCGAAGGTCACGGGGGCGCAGATCGGGGCGGAGCGCCACGGTGCCCGGAGCGATCGCAGCGGGTCCCTACGAGGCGGCCCTGCGGCTGCGGCTCGGCTTGGCCGGCGGAGCCAGCGGCACGAGGGTCGGGTGGACCTTGTCGAGCACGACGGCCCGGTCCACCACGCACTTCGAGATGTCGGTCCGGCTCGGGAGGTCGTACATGACCTCGAGGAGCACCTCTTCGAGGATGGCCCGCAGTCCACGTGCGCCGGTGCCGCGGAGGAGGGCCTGCTCGGCCACGGCCTCGAGCGCGTCGTCGGTGAACTCGAGCTCGACGTGGTCGAGTTCGAAGGTCCGCTTGTACTGGCGGGTGAGGGCGTTCTTGGGCTCCACCAGGATGCGGATCAGCGCCTCCTTGTAGAGGTGGGACACGGCGCTGACCACCGGGAGCCGGCCGATGAACTCGGGGATGAGCCCGAACTTCATCAGGTCCTCGGGCAGCACGTGGCGGAGCAGCTCGGAGTCGTCGCGCTCGGACGCCTTGCGCACCTCGGCCCGGAATCCCATGCCCTTCCGACCGATGCGGTTCTCGATGATCGTGTCGATCCCGGCGAAGGCACCGCCGCAGATGAACAGGATGTTCGTCGTGTCGATCTGGATGAACTCCTGGTGCGGGTGCTTGCGTCCGCCCTGGGGCGGGACCGAGGCGGTCGTGCCCTCGAGGATCTTGAGCAGCGCCTGCTGCACGCCCTCGCCGGAGACGTCCCGGGTGATCGACGGGTTCTCCGACTTGCGGGCGATCTTGTCGATCTCGTCGATGTAGATGATCCCGGTCTCGGCCCGCTTGACGTCGTAGTCGGCGGCCTGGATCAGCTTGAGCAGGATGTTCTCGACGTCCTCGCCCACGTAGCCGGCCTCGGTCAGCGCGGTGGCGTCGGCGATGGCGAAGGGCACGTTGAGCATGCGGGCCAGCGTCTGGGCCAGGAGCGTCTTGCCGCAGCCGGTCGGGCCGAGCAGGAGGATGTTCGACTTGGCCAGCTCGACGTCGGTGTCGTGCGCCCCGTTGTTGCCGGCCTGGACCCGCTTGTAGTGGTTGTAGACGGCGACCGACAGGATCTTCTTGGCGTACTCCTGGCCGATCACGTAGTCGTTCAGGAACTCGTAGATCTCCTTGGGCTTCGGCAGCTCGTCGAAGCTGAGTTCGGTGGTGTCGGCCAGCTCCTCGGCGATGATGTCGTTGCAGAGCTCGATGCACTCGTCGCAGATGTAGACGCCGGGACCGGCGATCAGCTTCTTGACCTGCTTCTGCGACTTGCCGCAGAAGCTGCACTTGACCAGATCGCCACCGTCTCCGAATTTCGCCACGTCGGTTCCTCGTGCCCTTCTGTCGGCGGTCCCTGCTGCTCGACCGAACGCTGTCCTGCCTGTGCTGCCCGACCCCGGCGAGGCCGGTGCCGGACCGGTGGTCCGGACCACCAACCCTAGCGGCTGGGGTGCCGCGGTCGGGACTTCGTGGCGGTCCGGCCCGTCGGTGGCACGACTCCCTAGGCGGCGCCGATGGCGTCCATCGGCAGCGTGTCCCGGGCCGAGATGACCTCGTCGATGAGGCCGTACTCGACGGCCTCGGTCGCCGTCAT
Organism: uncultured Acidimicrobiales bacterium; assembly: GCA_963814655.1. GTDB lineage: Bacteria > Actinomycetota > Acidimicrobiia > Acidimicrobiales > RAAP-2 > Bog-756. The sequence goes on from CAWFDU010000005.1 coordinate 70,536, forward strand.
GATGAAGTCGCGGTCGGTGTCCTTCGAGACCCGCTCGGCGCTCTGGCCGGTGTCGTCGGCCAGCATGCCGTTCAGGAGGTCCCGCATGCGGAGGATCTCCTTGGCCTGCAGCTCGATGTCGCTGGCCTGGCCCTCGACGCCACCGAACGGCTGGTGCAGGAGGATGCGGGCGTGGGGCAGGGCGAAGCGCTTGCCCTTGGTGCCGGCACCGAGCAGCACCGCGGCCGCCGAGGCCGCCTGGCCGAAGCAGAACGTCGACATGTCCGGCTTGATGTACTTCATCGTGTCGTAGATGGCGAACAGCGCGGTGATGTCGCCCCCGGGCGAGTTGATGTAGAGGTGGATGTCCTTGTCGGACTCCTCCGACTCCAGGAACAGGAGCTGGGCGCAGACCAGGTTGGCCACCGTGTCGTTGATCGGGGTGCCCAGGAAGATGATGCGCTCCTTCAGCAGGCGGGAGAACAGGTCGTAGTTGCGCTCCCCCCGGCTGGTGGACTCGACGACCCACGGCACGCTGTAGGCCTGCGCGTCGATCGACCTGCTTGCCTCTGTGAAACTCACTCCGAGTCCTCCTCGCCCTGGTTCACCGTGAGGTCGTCCCGCGACACGGGCGCCCCGTTCTCGTCCACCAGCTCGACCGAATCCACGAGCCAGCGCATCGCTTTGGCCTTGCGCCTGTCCGAGCGTACCGCCGAGAGGCGCCCGGCCTGTTCGAGCTGGTTCCGCACCTGGTCGGGCTCCATGTCGAGCCGGGTGCCCATGGCGGCCAGCTCCTCGTCGAGCTCCTCCTCGCGTGATCTCGATCTCCTCGGCCTCGACCAGGGCCCGCAGGGCCAGGTCGGCCTTCACGCTCTGCAGCGCCTGGGCCTTGAGCTCCTCGAGGAACTCGTCCTCCGACCGTCCGGTCACACCCAGGAACTGGCCGAGGCTCATGCCCTGGCCCTCGAGCCGGTGGTTGAGGTCGTGGATCCGCTCGCGCAGCTCCTGGACCACCATCTGCTCGGGGATCTCCTCGGTGACCAGCTCGCAGAGCGCCTCGACCGTCTTCTGCTGGAGCGCCATCTGGGCCTCGACGATCCGTCGCTGGCGCAGACGTGTCGGCGATGTCGGTCCGGAGCTCCTCCAGCGTGTCGAACTCGGACGCCTCGGACGCCCAGGCGTCGTCTGCGTCGGGAAGGGACAGCTCCTTGACCTCCTTGACGGCCACGGTGAACGACACGGTCTGCCCCAGCGCCTCGAGTTCGGCGTCGAAGGTCACCGTGTCGCCCGCCCTGGTGCCGAGGAGCTGGTCGTCGAGTCCGGGGATCACCCCGTCGGAGCCGACCTCGTAGAGGAAGTCGTCGGCCGTCAGGTCGGAGTCGTCACCGTCGGCGTCCGCCTCCGGGCGGGTGCCGCGTATGTCGATGGTGACCTGGTCGCCGGTGAGCACCGGACGGGTCACGTCGACCAGCTCACCCGAGGTCGCCCGCAGGCGGTCGATCTGGGCGTCGACGTCCTCGTCGGTCACGTCCAGCGACGGCAGGGTGACCACCAGTCCGCCGTAGCCGGGGATGGCGACGGTGGGACGGACCTCGACGACCGCCTCGAAGGACAGCGGACCGGACTCCTCGCCCGCGGTGATGTCGATGTCGGGCTGGTCGATGGGGTCGACCTCGGTCTCGTCGACGGCGCGGGAGTAGAACTCGGGGAGCGCCTCGCGGATGGCCTCGCCTCGCAGCGCGACCCGACCGCCCATCCGGGACTCCAGCACCTTGCGGGGCACCTTCCCCGGTCGGAAGCCGGGCACCCGGACCTCGCGCGACAGACGCTGGAACACGTCGTCGAGGGCTTCGTCCATCTCCGCTTCGTCGATCTCGACGGTGAGACGGACCTTGTTGCCCTCCTCGGGCGCAGCTGTTGCTCGCATACGAATAGAGGAGTGTACCGGCCCCCGGGGCACCCACTTCCCGTACCGCCGGCGGCCGGTCGGCCGGCGCGACGACCATCCCGCCGTCCGACGGGACGCCGCCCGTCCGGACCTTGGCCTCAGACCATGAAGGCCATGGCGCCCAGCACTCGGCGCCCGAGGGCGACGTCACCCCCCACCCGCACCCCTCCCCCGGCGAGCGCCCGATCGGCGTCGATCCGTCCGAACCCCAACCGCCAGAAGGTGTCCTGGTCGAAGGTCAGGGTCGTCGTCGGCCCTTCGGGTCCGGGCGGACCCACGACCGAGGCACGACCACCGGAGACCGTCACCGGCACCTGGCGCCCGAGCACGCCGACCACCGAGAACAGCACCGTGGTGCCGTCCGGCGGCGCCACGCGCCGTCCGACCACGTAGGCCATGGTGGAGGCGCAGCGGTCGAGCACGGTGGACTCGCCCGCGCCGTCGCGTCCCCCCGGGCGTCCGAGGGCGCGGCGGACGTCCTGCTCGTGGACCCAGGTGTCGACGACGCGGGATCCCAGGAACTCCCGGTAGGACACCTCGCCCACGGGGCCCCAGGTGAGCTCGTCGAAGCGCTCCACCGGCAGGGCGCGGCAGCTCGCGCCGTCGACGGCCGGTGACGGACTCGAACTCCTCGAGCACGTCGGCGCCCGGCACGCCCCTGCGGGCCTGCACCCACGCCTCGTTGAGTGCGCCGTACTCGTTCCGCACGTACCCGGGCACGACCCCGGGCGGCGGGGGTGACCCCTCGCCCGTCACCATCCGTTCGACCCCGAGGACATGGGACAGCTGATCCTTGACCGTCCACCCCGGACAGTCGGTGGGGAGTTCCCATCCGGACGGGTCCAGCCCGGCGCACGCCCCGGCGAACGACGTCCACACCTCCGCCAGGTGGTCGACCACCGGCTCGTCGTTGGTGGGACCGCCCGTCGGGTCGTCGGACAACCGCTCAGCCCGGGAGGTTCGCCTCGATGGCGTCGATCACTTCGGGGGCCTCGGGGTCGACCATGGGCCGGAAGCGCTGGAGCACCGTGCCGTCGGGGCCGACGAGGAACTTCTCGAAGTTCCACTGGACGTCCCCGGCCTCGCCGTCGGCGTCGGCGAACGCGGTCAGCTCCTCGTACACCGCGTGGCGTCCGTCGCCGTTGACGTCGACCTTCTCGAACATCGGGAACGTCACGCCGTAGGTGGTCGAGCAGAAGGTGGCGATCTCGTCGGGGCTGCCCGGTTCCTGGGCGCCGAACTGGTTGCAGGGGAACCCGAGGACGGAGAAGCCCCTGTCGCCGTAGGTGGCCTGCAGCCGCTCGAGGCCCTCGTACTGGGGTGTGAGCCCGCACTTCGAGGCCACGTTGACCACGAGGAGGGTCGTGCCGCGGTAGTCGCCGAGGGAGATCGGCTCGCCCTGCAGCGTGCGGAGGGAGACATCGTGGATGGTCATGATCGGAGTGTAGGGGCGGGACGGACGGGACGGACGGGTCCCCGGGTGGCCGGCCCGGGGTCGGGCCGTCCGGGGCCGCCCGGCGCCGTGGCGGGGCCGCGGTCGGGCTGCCGTGGGACCGCCGTGGCCGACGCCGGCCCGGACGCGGCCCCGGCCGCGACGGCGGGCGCCGGCCCGGCCGCTGGCCCGGCCGCTAAAGCACGGGGAGGTCGGGGACGATGAGCAGACAGGAGTGCACGCGACGGTCGCCGTCGCGGTCGGAGCCGCAGACGCAGGTACAGATCGGATGGGGAGCATGGCGTTCGAGGTCGACGACGTGGAGCACCCCGACCCACCCCTGCCCGGGGTGTCCGGGGCCGTGGTCCAGACGCTCGTCTCCCTGGTGCGGGCCGAGTCCGGCGACGCCGGCGTGGCCCAGGCGCTCGCCCTGGCCGCCGAGGAACGGCCGTTCCCGGTGATCGGCGATCCTGACCGGCTGACGCCGCTCGAGGACGCCGTGGCGCTCTTCTCGGCGGCGGGTCTCGTGACCGGCGACGGCGCCGTCGCCCTGCACGTCGGCCAGGACCTGCTGTGGACCGGGGAGGGCGCCGAACTGGCCGACCGGATCCGCTCCCTCGACACCGCCGAGGACTCCTTCCGCCACATCGAGGCACTGGTGAGCCACTTCCAGGGCGGCGCCGACGCGGCGGCCCTCGAGGTCGTCCCCGGTCGGGCCGTGGTCGAGGTCGCACCGGTCGACGGCGGATCCCGCCACGCCCACCTGTGCGAGCTCACCCGTGGGCTCCTGGGCGAGCTGCCGACCCTGTTCGGAGCCGAGCCCGCCGTCGTCACCGAGCACGAGTGCGCGGCACGGGGCGGACGGGTCTGCCGCTACGAGGTCCGCTGGGAGCTCCCGACCGACCGGTCCGACGCCGTCGACGCGACCGGACGGGCCGGCGGGGACACCGGGGAGCGGACCGCGTCCCTCGACGGCCCGGGCGACGACGCCGGCCGCGGCGAGGCTCCCCCGCACGATCCCGACGGGACGGAGGTCCTGGTCGAGCAACTGGCCGCCGCCCGGGCGGCACTCGTCGAGGCCGTCGCCGACGCCGCCCACTGGGAGGCCGAGGCCGCCCGCGAACAGGAGGGCCGTGCCGCCGACCTCGCCCGGGACCGGGCCGATGCCGTCACCGAGGCCGGGCTGGCCCGCCACGAGGTCGAGCGCCTGGAACAGCTCCTGGAGGGGGCGACGGCAGGGGCCATCGACTTCGTCGACCTCGACGTCGACAGGCTGCTGGCCGAGCTGGCGGAGCGGGCCGACCAGGTCGTACCCGCCGAGCGATTCCTCCTGATGGTCCGGGTGGCCCCGGGCCTGCCCATCGAGATCCACCACCGGGGCCTCCGCGACGACGAGGCCCGGGCGATGACCGCCCAGCTGTGGCACGCGGACGCGGACGATCCCGGGCGACGGGTCCTCGACATCGAGTCCTCGCACCGGCGCTACGGGAGGTTGGCCGTCCTCGTGGATCCGGGTGCCGAGTACACAGCCACCGACGAGCTCGCCCTGCGGCTCTTCAGCCGGTACGCCGCCCATGCGCTCGACGTCTTCACCGTGCTGTCCGACGCCCGTCGGAGCGACTCCACGGCGCGGACGATCCTGTCGTTCAGCGAACGGTTGTCCGGGTTGACCAACCTCGCCCAGGCCCTCCAGATCCTGGCCGACACCGTTCCCGACGTCACCGGCTGCGCCCAGGCCACCGTCTACCTGTGGGACAGGGAGAACTCACGCCTCGTGCTCGGCGCCTACACCACCGGCATGACGCCGCCCGACGCCGACCTCGGGTCGATCGCCCCCCAGTGGGCGGCCGCCCGGTCGACCAGGCACATCCGGGCGCTCCGTCCCGGGGAACCGGCGCCGGAGGCCGGAGCGGACGACGACCCGAGCCTGTCCGTCGAGATCGACAACCCCCTGATCCAGCGGATGATCAACGGCCGGGAGGTGATGGTGCTCGACGCCTCGACGGTGGGCGATCCCCTCCTCCGACGGCTCATGGAGGAGTCGGGGATCCCCGCCTCGGTGGTCGCGCCCCTGTTCGCCTCGGCCGAATTCCTCGGCGTGATCGCCGCCAACTTCGCCAAGGACGCCGCTCCGGGCACGATCCACGACCCCGACCTGCACGAGCGCCTCGGGGGGCTCGCCGACCAGGCCGCGACGGCCATCCAGAACCTGGAGCTGCTGGAGAAGGTGTCCCACATGGCGTGGCACGATGCCCTCACCGGGCTCCCCAACCGGCGCCTGTTCGAGGACCGCGTCGAGCAGGAACTGGTGCGGTCGCGGCGGGTGGGCGAGCCGGTCTGCATGTTCTTCGTGGACCTCGACAACTTCAAGACGGTCAACGACACCTACGGCCACACCACCGGTGACCTCCTCATCCGGCAGGTCGCCCAACGGCTGCTCGAGACGGTCCGGAGCCAGGACACGGTGGCCCGGGTGGGAGGCGACGAGTTCGCCATCCTGCTGCCCGGGCTCGTCGACCAGCTGTCGATCAACCAGCTGGCGGAGCGCACGCTCGATGCCATGCACACACCGTTCACCATCCTCGGCGAGCAGGTGTCGACGTCGGCCTCGGTCGGCATCGCCATCGCCCCAGAGCACGGGGACACCTACGACGACCTGCTGAACCGGGCCGACGAGGCGATGTACCGGGCCAAGGACCACGGGCGCGACGCCTTCGAGATGTTCCGGAGCACGCCTGATCCGGCCAACCGGGGCCGGCGCTCCATCGACGACCGCCAGCTGCACACCGACCTGATCAGCGCCCTCGACGGCAACCAGTTCTTCCTCGTCTACCAGCCCTACATCGACCTGCGGACCGCCGAGATCGTCGGGGTCGAGGCCCTCATCCGCTGGCAGCACCCGACGCTCGGCGTCCTCGACCCGGCGCGCTTCATCCCGATGGCCGAACGGAGCGAGCTGATCGTCTCCCTCGACAACTGGGTCCTGTGGCAGGCCTGCCGCCAGCTGCGCTCGTGGCGCGACCACGGCATGGACCCCCTGCGCCTGTCGGTCAACCTGGCGACGAGGGACCTGTCGAGCCCCGACTTCTACGACAGCGTCGAGCGGACGTTGCGCGACACCGGGATCGAACCGTCCCTCCTCGAGCTCGAGATCACCGAGCGGGTCGTCCTCGACAAGAGCGGCCCGGCCGTGGAGAACATCGACCGCCTCCGCAGGCTCGGCGTCCGGTTCACCATCGACGACTTCGGCTCGGGAAACTCGTCCCTGGACCGCATCGGGTCCTTCCCCGTCTCCACCCTCAAGATCGACCAGTCGTTCGTCCAGGTCCTGGGGCCCGAGGACGGCGAGAGCAGCCTGGTCTCGGCCATCATCGCCATGGCCGGCAAGCTCGGGCTGTCCTGCGTGGCCGAAGGCGTCGAGACGCTCCTGCAGAGCCGGGTGCTGCTGCAACGGGGCTGCACCACGGCCCAGGGCTACTACTTCAGCCCCCCGCTGCCCCCCGAGGGCATCGAGGCGATGCTCAACTCCCTGACACCCGCCGAGGTCCCCGACTCGTTCGGCGAGCAGCCGACCGACGGCGCCGAGGCGTCCGGCACCGACGACTGACCTCCCGGGCGGACCCGCCCGCGCCCGGCGGGGCGGACCCGACTGCTAACTCCTGCAAGCACGAGCCCCTCCCATCCCCCGTTCGGGTCGCGCTCTGCTTCAGCTCGTCGCTAAGTCCGGAAGTCATCGCGGTCTCGATGAATCCCGGAGCAACCGCATTGCAGGTAATGCTGCGCGAACCGACTTCGCGCGCGATCGCCATGGTCAAGCCGATCAATCCCGCCTTGGATGACGCATAGTTCGCCTGCCCGGCCTGTCCCGTCTGCCCGAACACGCTGGTCACATTGATAATCCGTCCCCAGCGCTGCTTAAGCATGCTGCCGATAACTTGCTGGATGCAAAGATAAGCGGACGTGAGATTGGTATTCAACACGGCATCCCAGTCAGCCCTCTTCATGCGCATGACGAGTTGGTCGCGAGTGATCCCCGCGTTGTTCACCAGAATGTCAATCTTGCCGAACTCGCCAGCGCCGCCTTGAACGCGGACTTGATTTGATCTTCATCCGCGACATCCATCGCAAACGCAGCCGCTTTCCCTCCCGCCGCGCCGATCGCCCGCACCAGTTCGTTCAGCTTCTCCTGATTTCTGGCGGCCACCGCCACGGCCGCGCCTTTCGAAGCCAGCTTCAATGCGCAGGCCCGGCCAATCCCTTGTGAAGCGCCGGTCACCAATGCGACGCGTCCAGAAAAGTTCATTGCTTTCTCCTTGCCACGGAAGGCGGAATTATAACTGGAGAGGATTGAGTCCGCGCCTTAGTCTAGGCCCCTGCCGCAGCCGTGTGGCCTGATTTAGTTGTCATTTCTAGCTTTGCTGGGGCTGGGGTCGCGGGAATCTGCGGCAGCAGCCAGCGCTTCCTGGGCCTCCTTGGGAAGAGGCAGCCCAAATTTTTCGAGAGCAGCCTCCCAAACCCGCAAATCCTCCAGTTCCCGCTCGTTCAGCTTTTCGGCGCATCCCACGACCACTCGCTTCCCCATCTCGACTAAAGTTCTTCGGTAGTTCAAGTCCTGCGTGGTCAGCGCGACGTCAGTGAGAGCACGGAGCAGCCGCAGGCTGACCGCGGCGTCTCCCTTGGCGTAGAGCCGTATTTGCTCGAAGGCAGACTCGGTCAGGCGGTCAAACCCAATCCATGGGATACTTACGCGCAGCACTCCCGGCGGATCAAAGAGCAGAGACTCCGCCGGTTCCCTGGCGGCAAAGCGGATCATGATGCGGCTCAACTGGTCCACACAACTGATTGCGCTAGTCGGATCGTTTACGGCAGGAGAGATCGCTTTGAGAGCGATGTCCACGATTTGCAAGACACCGAACTCCACGTCTTGTTGCAAGGTTCTTGTCGGCCCCATGTCGAATGCGCCGCGGAACTCGGCCACGGCTTCAGGGGAGAGCCGTTCCAGTTTCGATGCCGCGAGAAGCGGAATTCCGGCGGGAACAAAATGGCCGACTCGCCGAAGCGCGTGCACTTGCACACGATAAGCCTTGGAAAGATTGACTAGCCGCACGATGTCAATAAAACGGATATAACCGGAAACCTCGGTCGCCACCGCTGGTTGCCAAGCGCTCGTATCGAGCGGGTAGGTGTCCCTGGCGCGAGGATACCGGTGGGGCCAGGGCATCAAACCGTCAATCACAACCTCAGTTTCAGAGGCGATGCGGTCCACAATGTGGTTCACGCTGATGGCTTGTGAAATGTGGTGGATGAAAAACAACAGCCAGCACACAGGCGAACGCCAGCACCATCCCGCCCATCACGGTGGCAACGGGAGAGAATGGCGAAGGAAAAGAGCGCGCCGCGGGAAGCGCCGCCATGCAATAGGAAAACGTGCCGAGAAATATCCCCAGCGTCCACTGCGTGACCGGGTCGCGTGCAAAACTGACGAGAATTCGCGGAGAAAACTGCATGGAAGCTAACGTCAGCGTCATCAGCAGGATGGCAAAAACGATGGACACGACCGTCATGGTGGAGATCGCGATGTCCCCGAGAATGACTTGTGCTACTTGCGGATCGGCATGGGAAGGAAAAAGCAGCTTGGGCACCCAGGCGCTGAAGCTTGGGAAGGATTCTTCCGCGGCTGACAGCAACGCTCCTGCGCAACCCAGCGTCGCCGCGATCGCCAGCGGCCGGACCAGAAAGCCTCCTCGCAGGTTGTACATCACGTGCCGCAACAGCAGTGGCAATCGCTTGATCATGGGTCGTCGTCCCGTTGCTACAGGCAGAATAGGGCAAGGGGGATGTGCTCGCAAGGAAAAGCGGTTTGCACATCCCGCACCCGGCCATTAAGATTCAGTTTCTCCCGAGGTTAGCGATTCGAAATGCCCGAAACAGCTGGAGTATCCGTGTCATCGAACAACAACGGCGCCTCTGAGCCGGCGGTCGAAGTCTTCGCGGTGTACGGCGTAGAGCCCGAGGTCCAGGCCTATGCCATGGCCAAGTATTCCCGCTCGGCGCTCTCCATGAAGGAATCGCTCAAAGAAATCAGCCAGCAGAAGGCCGAGAAATTTCTCAATACATTTTATTTTCAGTACGGCCACCGGTCCATCGCCGATCTGGCGCATATCGCGCTGGCCATCGAAAGGCTTTCCATCCTGGCGGCCATCGCCGTGGCTGACGAGCAGCGCTGGGACGGCCAGGAGCGCTCCACCCGCTATCAGGATTTCCATAAGAGCGGATACTTCAGCCCTGACTTCGGCGACGACCAAGTCTGGCGCCGAACTTTATACGAGCACACCATGCACGATCTGTTCACCGAATACGAGTCGCTTTCGGAGCGCATGTCGTGTACCTGGCCAGCATCACCCCCAAGCCGGACGACATGAAGCAGGAGGCCTACGAGCGCAACCTGCGGGCCCGGGCGTTCGATATTTCGCGCTATCTCTTGCCGCTCGCGACCAATACTTCGCTGGGTGAAATCGTCAATGCGCGAACGCTGGAGAACCAAGTCTCGCATTTACTTTCGCATACTCATCGAGAGGTGCGCCGTCTGGGAGAACTGTTGAAGCATGCGGCACTTCGCCGCGTACAACGTGAATCAGGAGTCGATGCAGGAGTTAGTCAGCCAGATCCGCGCCGTCTCGCCGGAATTGGGGAGCGCGGGCGGAACAGGAATTGTTGCGCGAGGTACGCGTCGCGCCAACGCTGGTGAAGTATGCAGATCCGAATCGATACGAAATCGAAACTAGGCGAGAATGAAGCAGATCGCGGCAGAGCTAATGGGAAGTTTGCCGGTGGCTCAAGCTCCGTTGGTTGATCTGCTGGAAGATGAACCGCTGGAAGTAGAACTGGCGGCGACGCTGGTCTATGAGCACAGCCATTATCCTTACCGGCAGATTCGCGGGCGGTCGAGGCGGCGGGGGAACGCATTCGGCGGGAGATCATTGACGTGGGCTTGCGGCATCGCGGCAAACACGACGAGATGCTGCGGGCATTCTCACGCCGGACAGCAGTTCCGCTTCGACATTCTGATGGAATCGGCGGTTTTCGCGATATGCATCGTCACCGGCGCTGTGTGCAGATTGGACAGGAGTTCACGACTCGCCATGGCTACGACACGCCGCCAGAACTGAAACGCCGCCGGTGCGCTCGAAACGTACGATGAAGCGATGCAGCGCACGGCAGGAGCCGTGGAAGTTGTCGAGACAGCAAGGCGGCGAAGCCGCGGAGAATGCGCAATACGCAATTCCGCTGGGCTTTCGCAAGCGAACGTTATTCAAGATGGATTTCGCCGAGGTGGTTTACATCTCCGAGTTGAGAACCACTCCTGCGGACACGCCTCTTACCGAAACGTGGCGTACGCAATGTTTGAAGCGGTGACGAAAAAATATCCGGCGCTGACCAAATATTTCCGGGTAACAGACGTGCGGGAGCCGGTAGATTTGCTGAAGCGCTAGAGAATTGCCGCATCGCATCTCTCCCGAGGTTCCCGTCAAGCTCCGCTTGGGCGGGTTTGTTCAGCGGACCTCGAGTACACCACCCGCCACTGATCCCGCGTTCCGCTATTGTCGACCTCAGCCCCAGGCAATAGCATCACGCTTCGTCGCATCGCAATGGGTATCGCAATCGGGAGGTGCTCTTGTTCGATCGCCGCGGTTTTCTTGCATCCACCATAACCAGCGCTGCATGTGCGCCATTGTTTTTATCTGGCCGCGAGCTTTTAGCCGCCTCGGCCGCGGGAGAACCCACCGCCCAACCGGTGTACAACGTCAGAGACTACGGCGCGCCCAGCAATAAACAGGACGACGCGCGACCCGCGCTCCAACGGCCATAGACGCCTGCGGCAATTCCGGCGGCGGCACCGGTACATACCCCCCGGTGAATACACTCCGGCCACTCCACCTACGCTCCGGCGTCGTTTATATCTCAAAGCCGGCGCAACCGTCTTTGCCGCGCTCGACGGCAGCCAATTCGATCCTGTAAAGACCGCGTTGCTCCTAGGCGAGGACCTGCGCAACATCGCCCTCGAAGGCCGCGGCACTCTCGACGGTCAATCCTCCTACGAGTGGCGGCCCAACAACTTCAACGACGACAACATCCGCCGTAACCAGAAGTCGATGGAAGCCACTGGCAAGCCTATGCTCCGGCCGTCCCCTCGCGCTTTCCGCAAGAGAAAGTCTATCCGCACCTGGTTCTGCTGCTGCGTTGCCAGGATGTTCGCATCACCGGCCTCAAGTTTCTGCGCTCGCGCAGTTGGACCATCAACATGTACGCCTGCAAGCGAATCCTCATCGACGGCGTGTACGTGTATTCCAGCGGCAAAGAAGGCGTCTGGGCGGATGGCATTGACCCCGACGGCTGCCAGGACCTACGCATTGCCAACTCCACTATCGAGACCAGCGACGACGCCATCGTCTTTTGGTCCTCGAACATCTGGGGCCCGGCACTGCCTACCGAAATGTCAC
>CAWFDU010000006.1:0-32318 GCA_963814655.1 uncultured Acidimicrobiales bacterium
GTGCCGGGATCGAGACCCGGACGGCCCACCGGACGTCGGGACGGCTGGTGGCCGGGACCCCGGCATCTCTCCCGGGCGAGCGGCACACCCGTGGCCCCACCCCGTACCCGCCGGGCGCCTGCCCACCTGGTCCACCGGCTTCGGACTACCCTCGGGCGTGGCCTTCGCAGGTGTTCCGGGACAGGGCCGCGGGACCCCCTCGAACATCCCGGGCGGACGGGACCCGGCGCGCCGCCGACCCGGATGCGTACCCCCTGAGCGGCCCGGGGGACGGAGGGATCGCCGCGGCTGACCCGTCGACTGGTCCGTCGCGGCGACGCTCCGGCTGCGGTCGCACTCGTTTCGGTCGCCGCCGCCACCGTGTTCGTCGTGGGCAGGCTGCTGGTCGTCGCCCACGGGAACCCATCGGTCTTCATCGTGGCGGGAAGCCAGCACGTGGTCGGCCGCTCGCTCCCCCGGGGCGTCCCCGTCATGGCGGGGAGCGGCTACGACGGCACGTTCTACTTCCGGATGGCCCTCGATCCCGCCGATCTGGCCCGGACCGCGTTCGGGATCCGGATGGACACGGTCTCGCGCTTCGAACGCATCGGGTACCCGACCCTCGCGTGGCTGGTGGCCGCCGGCCAGCGGTCCCTGGTGCCCGCCGCCCTCGTCGTCACCAACGTCCTCGCCCTGGGCGCACTCGGCCTCGGCGGGGGGCTCCTGGCCCGGGACAGCGGTCGCCACGCCATGTGGGGCCTCGCCCTCGCCGGCTACTGGGGCTACCTCTGGAGCGCCGGTCGGGACCTCACCGAGATCACCGCGGCGGCGTTCCTGGTGGCCGGCCTCTACGCCTACCGGCGGGAGCGGTGGCTGCCGGCGGGTGCCCTCCTGCTCGGTGCCGTCCTGACCAAGGAGACGGCCCTCTACGTGGTGGCCATCATCGCCGCCACCCGGATCGTCCGGTGGCTCACCGGCCGCGATCCGCGCCCGCCGGGGACGACGGACCTCGCGTGGGGGCTGCCACTCGTGGGATTCGCCGCCTGGCAGGTGGTGGTGCTGTCCGCCACCGGCACCCTGCCGCTCGACGGGAGCGGACAGGCCAACATCGGCACGCCGTTCGTCGGCCTCGCCGACGGCCTCCGCCGCTACGTCCCGCACCCCTTCCACGTCGCGGCGCTCCTCTGGATCGGCGAGCTGGCCGTCCTCGTCGTCCTCGCCGTCGCCGCGGGGCTGTCGGTCCGGTCGTCCTCGGCCCCGCTCCACGAACGCCTGGCGTGGGTGGCGTTCCTGCTCCTCGCCATCTGCCTGTCCCCGTCCATCTGGCGCGGCGACGTCGGATTCCGGAGCCTCGACGACGTCTACCTCTTCAGCTGGATCGTCCTGCTCGGCACGCGCCGACGGCTGTGGCCGCTGGCGGTCGTCGTCGGCGGGACCTGGCTCGTCGTCGCCGTCGAACTCATCAGGTTCGTCTGACCGTCGGGACCGTCGGGACCGTCGGGGCCGGCGACGTGGGGCCGACGACGCGCCGGCGACGCCCGCCGGATGCCACCGTCTCAGCGGTGCGCCTCCAGGAAGGGGGCGATCCGGTCCCGGGGACGGCCGATGACGGCGGCGCCGTCGGCCACCAGCACCGGCCGCTGGATCAGGTCCGGATGGGCGGCGAGCACCTCGGCCACCTGGTCCACCGTGCGGACGTCGGCGTCGCCCAGGCCGAGCCCGGCGAATCGGGCGTCCCGGCGCACGAGTGCGGTGGGTTCGTCCTCGAGGATCGCCAACAGGGCCCGGAGCTCGTCGGCGGTGGGCCGCTGGGCCTTCAACTGGTACCGGCGGATCTCGACGGGCACCCCGAGCTCCCCGGCGATCTCGACGGCCGCCCGCGAGCTCGAGCAGTTCGGGTTGTGGAAGATGGTGACGGTCGGCATCCACCCGAAGCTACCGTGCGCTCCCCCCGGGGAGGGCCGGCTCCGCCGCCGCCCGTTCAGCGCATGTGCCGACGCCGCGCCGCGCCGTCGACCTTCGCCGGGTTGAGGAGCAGCGTGAGCGAGGCCACCGCGTCGCCGAGCACGTCCCCGGTGACGATGACCGTGCGCTCCGGCGTTTCGATGAACAGGCACGCCGCGTGGTTCACGGTGCCCTCGGTGACCCGGGCACCCGTGGTGCGGCGGGTCAGGTTCACCAGGAACCGCACCACACGCTGGCGGCCCACGACGGGGCGACGGGCCGCGTGCTGCGTGGCTCCCCGTCGCTGACCAGGACCACGTCGGGCGAGAGCAGCGCCATCAGCACCTGCTGGTCGTCCTCGGCCAGCGCCACCGCCAGACGCCGCAGCCGGTCCTCGTCGATCGGCACGAGCGAGGACTCGCGGGACGACCGGATGCGCAGGCGGGCCCGGTGCACGAGCTGCCGGCAGGCGGCCTCGCTGCGTCCCAGCGTCGTCGCCACCTGTGCGTACCGCTCGCCGAAGACGTCGACCAGCACGAACGCCGCCCGCTCGAGGGGACTGAGCCGGTCGAGCATCACCAGGAACGCCAGGGTGAGCGAGTCGGCCGTGTCGACGACCTCGTCCGGGGTCGGCTCGAGCGACGTCGGCTCGGGCAGCCACGGTCCGACGTACCGGGCCCGGTCGGACGCCACGCGCCGGAGGCGGTCGATCGACAGGCGGGTCACCGTCGTGGTGAGCCACGCCGCCGGGACGTCGACCTCCCCGTGGTGCCGCCCGAAGCGGAACCAGGCCTCCTGGACGATGTCCTCGGCATCGTGGTGCGAGCCGGTCATCCGGTAGGCGAGGCCGGTCAGCCGCGCCCGCTCCCGCTCGAAGGCCGCCGTCGGGTCGGTCACCGGCGCGCCGCCTCCCGTCCGGCGGCGGCGCCGCTCGCCAGCGCGGCGTCGGCGAGGAGGCCGACCGGGCCCACCCAGTCGCCGGCCAGGAAGCACCCCGGCGCGCCCGGGACCCGGACCCCCGGCCGACCGGCCAGGCCCGGACCCGGTCGGGCAGCGCGTGGGCCACGGTCATCGAGGACAGCACGCGGCGTTCCCGGACGGTCGAGCGGTCGACACCGGCGTGGTCGAGCAGGTTGTCCAGGTCGTCGGCCGCCTCGCGTCCGGTGGCGCCGTAGCGCAGGGCGCACACCACGGCGCACCCGTCCGGCGCGAGGCGGGCGTCCGGAGCGTGCTGGGACAGGTACACGGGCTCGTCGATGCCGAGGACGAACCGTACCGGCGGGGGCCGGTCGAGCCCGTAGTCCACGCAGGCGGCCACGGCCGGCGGTCCCAGGTCGTCCGGCACGCCGCCCGGCAGCAGCCGGAGCACGTCCCCGGGCCCGCCCACGGCCAGCACCACCGAGCGCGCCGTCACCACCGAGCCGCCCACCGTCGCCCGCAGGTGGTCCGGGGTGGCGTCGAGCGCGGTGACCGGCCCGTCCACGACGAGCTCGACCCCGGCGCCCACGGCCGCCTCCACCAGGCCGTCCACGATCGACTGCCAGCCACCGTCCAGGTAGGTCACGCCCCCCGTCGCCAGCCGCAGCTGGGCCACCGCGGCGTCCGCGCTCAGCACGTCGGGGTCGGCGACGTAGGTGGAGAGCCGCAGCAGCGCCCGCACCAGCCCGGACACCTCGTCCCCGCCCCCCGCCCGGGAGACCCACTCCCCGGCCGACCGTCCCGCCAGTCCGGCGGCCGGCGGGCGGCGCAGGGAGGCCAGCACCCGCGCCGCCGCGAGGCGGCCGCGGACCGACAGCAGGTCGGTGGTGCACAGGCTTGCCGGCGATCCGGGGAGCCGGTGGAGGCGCCCGTCGCGCAGGGCGTGTGCGCCACGTACCGGCGCCCGTGCGCCGGTCACCCGCACCCCCAGTGCCTCCAGCACGGCGCGTCCCGGTCCCCGGTCGTACAGGGCGTGGGGCCCCCGGTTGAAGGTGAAGCCGCGCCGGACGTCGCTCTGGGCCCGACCCCCCGGCCGGTGGGACTCGGCCAGGCGGACCCTCGCCCCCTCCCGCGCCGCCACGACGGCGGCGGCCAGGCCCGCGATCCCCCCGCCGGCCACCAGCACGTCCACGGCATCGTCCATGCCACCCTCCTCGACCCCTCATCATCGTCCCCGTCACCCTGTCGACGCACCCGGTCCCCCGGATGTGACATGGGATCCCCCGGAGACGGCCCGGCGCCGTCGCGTCCCCCGGCACGGTCGACGGCGGGGGCCGCACCGGGGCGGGACCCGGCCGACCGGGCCGATCCCCGGCGGCGGTACCGTGGCCCGGTGGCCGTCCTCGTCGATCTCGAAGGTGTCGGGGTCACGATGGCCGACCGGGTCCTCCTGTCCGACCTGGACGTGACCGTCGCCACGGGCGACCGGCTGGGGGTGGTCGGCATCAACGGCACCGGCAAGTCCACCCTGCTGCGGGTGCTGGCCGGGCGCCTGGCGCCCGACACCGGCGTCGTCCGGCGGGGACGGGGCGTGCGCACCGCCTACCTGGGCCAGATCCCCGAGCTGCCGGCCGGGACGGTCGGCGCCGCCGTGGGCGCCGGGTGGGAGGCGGCGGCGGCCCTCGACCGCCTGGACATGGCCGCACAGGTCGGCACCGACGTGGCCGCGCTGTCGGGGGGGCAGGCCAAGCGGGTGGCCCTGGCCCGGGTGGTGGCGGACCCGGGCGAGCTGCTGGTGCTCGACGAGCCCACGAACCACCTCGACCTGGGTGCGGTGGCCTGGCTCGAGGAGTGGCTCGCCGGCTATCCGGGCGGACTGGTGCTCGTGTCCCACGACCGCTACCTGCTGGACCGGCTGACCACGCGGATGCTCGAGCTCGACCGGGGGACGGCCTACGTCCACGAGGGCGGTTACGGCTCCTACCTCGAGGCCCGGGCCCGGCGCGAGGAGGAGGCCGCCGGGGCCGAGGCCACGCGTCGCAACCTGGCCCGCACCGAGCTGGCCTGGCTCCGCCGCGGGGCCAAGGCCCGGAGCCGCAAGCCGCAGGCCCGCGTGGACGCCGCCCGGGCCCTGATCGCCGGGAGGCCCGCCGAGGCGGCCCGCCCCGGCGACCTCCGGCTCGACGTGGCCATGGCCCGGCTCGGGGACAAGGTCGTCGAGTGCACCGACGTCTCCGTCGCCTACGGGACCGGCACCCCCGTGCTCCGCCACGTCGACCTGCTCCTCGGGCCCGGTGACCGGATCGGCGTGGTCGGGGCCAACGGGTCCGGGAAGTCGACCCTCCTCGACGTCCTGGCCGGCCGGCGCGCGCCCACGGCGGGCACCGTCGACACCGGACCGACCGTCGTCGTCGGGTACTACGACCAGCACGGGGCGGACCTCGACCCCGGCGCCCGCGTGGCCGAGGTGGTCGCCGGCCCCCACCGGACGCCCGGATCGCTCGGAGACGTCGCCCTCATGAACCGGTTCTGGTTCACCGGCGACCTCCCCCACACCCGGGTGGCCGACCTGTCGGGGGGCGAGCGCCGGCGGCTGCAGCTGCTGTCGGTGCTGGCCGGGCGGCCCAACGTCCTGCTGCTCGACGAGCCCACCAACGACCTCGACCTCGACACCCTGCGCGTCCTCGAGGACTTCCTCGACGGATGGCCGGGGACGCTGGTCGTGGTCAGCCACGACCGGGCCTTCCTCGACCGCACCGTCGAGTCGGTGCTGGCCGTGGGTCCCGACGGGGTGGCCCCGGTGGCCGGCGGGCTCGACGCCTGGCTGGCCGGCCTGCGGGCTCCGCCGGGACGCAGTGCGCCCCGGCCGGCCGGGCCGGCGCCGACCGCCGCCCCCCGCCCCGCCGGCGGGACCCCGGTCGGGCGGCTCCTCCGCGAGGCGGACAAGGAGGTCACCCGGCTCGGGCGCCGCCGCGACCGGCTGCACGAGTCCCTGGTCGCCACCACCGACCACCTCGAGCTGACCCGGCTGGGCGCCGAGCTGGCGGCGGTCCAGGACGAGCTGGACGCCGCCGAGGAGCGGTGGCTGGCGCTGGCCGAACAGGCCGAGGGCTGACCGGAGGCCGGCCGCGACCGGCGGCGGATCCGGCGGACGGACCGGCGGCGGATCCGGCGGACGGATCCGGCGGACGGACCGGCGTCAGCCGCCCGACGCCCCCAGACCCCCGAGCACGGCGGCCAGCACGGCGGCCGGCTCGTCGGCCGCACCGACCGAGCGCCAGGCGACGTGCTGATCGGGGCGGACCAGGACCGCACCGCCGGAGCCGATGCCCGACACGGCCGCCCAGGCGTCCCCGGGGTCGAGGACGTCGACGCCCATGCGCACCACGTCGAGCGGCACGGTGCCGGCGTCGGTCCACGGCGCGGCGGCGTCGGCCCACGCCCCCGAGGCCGTCACCAGCACGTACCGGTCCGGCGGCACCAGGTCGAGGGTCGAGACCCGCCGGCCCCCACGCGCCACCCACGCGTGGGGGAGGCGGCCGCCGGGACGGGTGCCGGGCACGTACGTGCGGACGGCGTCCACCGGTGCCGGTGCCGGCGACCCGTCGTCCACCACGGTGCCGGGCCCGGGAGGGTAGGTCGAGCCGAGCTGCAGGCCGAGCAGGTCGAAGTGGCCGGCCTGGTCCCGGGCGGCCGCGGCGATGGCGGCGCGCCCCTCGCCGGTGCCGACGGCCGCGTCGAAGGCCGCCCGGTCCGCCCCGGGCGACCCGGTGTGCCCGCAGGCGGCGAGGACCTCGACCATCCGCAGCGCGTTGTCCAGGCTGGCGGCCGGCGTTGTGCCCGGCCACCGGGCGTCGCTCGGTCCCGTAGGACCCGAGCAGACCCGGTGGGGCCCAGCCCCTGACGGTGGCGGCCAGCTTCCACACCAGGTTGTGTACGTC
This sequence comes from uncultured Acidimicrobiales bacterium, assembly GCA_963814655.1. GTDB lineage: Bacteria > Actinomycetota > Acidimicrobiia > Acidimicrobiales > RAAP-2 > Bog-756. The sequence continues at coordinate 6,783 of CAWFDU010000006.1, forward strand.
GGCCACGCCGGTGTTGAGCCCGAGACCGCCCGTCGGCGGGAACCGGTGGGCGGCGTCGCCCGCCAGGAGGATCCGGCCCTCGCCGTACCGCTCGGCGACCTGGCAGGACATGCGCCACGGGCGGACGTGCTCCACCTCCACGTCGACGTCCCCGGTGCCCACCGCGGCGCGGAAGAGCGCGGCACCGCGCTCGGGCGTGTAGGAGGCCAGGTCCTCGGTGGCCGGGTCCCACTCCCGCATCAGCACCCAGGTCGACGCCGGGTCGTGGGCCACGAGCACGCCGACGGCGTCGGGGTCCATGATCCAGTAGAGGGTGGCGGGCCGGTCGGCCACCAGATGGCGGAGGTCGGCGGTGACGTGCACCATCACGAAGTCCGACAGGACGTCGGGACCCTCCATGGCGATCCCCAGCGACGCCCGGACCCGGCTGCCGGCGCCGTCGGCCGCCAGCACGTACCGGCTCCGCACCGTGGCCACCGATCCCGAGTCGACGTCGCGCAGGGTGCTCGTGACCCCGTCGGCGTCCTGGGTCGATCCGGTCCACTCGACGCCGTCGACGAGCGTGTCGACGTGGTCCCGCAGGATGGGCTCGAGCCGGTGCTGCGACAGGTTGCGCAGCGGGGTCGGCGTCACCCCGTCGAGCTCGTGGATGCGGTCCTGGCGCTCGAAGGGGACGCGTCCGAGCTCGTCGCCCACCAGCGTGGTGACCCACCGCACCCACGCACCCTCGGCCGGGTCCTGGCAGGCGGCCAGGACCCGTTCCATGTCGACGCCGGCGGACCGCAGGATCTCGAAGGTCCGGGCGTTGGTCACGTGGGCGGCCGGGGCGGTCTGGGGACCGTCCCGTCGTTCGACCACCACGTGGTCGATCCCCTGGCGGGCGAGGAGCACCGACGCCACCAGCCCCACCGGGCCGCCGCCCACCACCAGCACCGTGGTCCGCGCCGGCAGGCCCGCCACCGTCGACGCCGCGCCGGCTCCCGGTGCGGCCATCAGAGCAGCCCCTGGTAGGCCCCGCCGTCGAGCTGCACGTTCTGACCCGTGAGGTAGCCGGACCGGTCCGCGCACAGGAAGGCGCAGGTGTCGCCCACCTCCTCGGGACGGCCCAGTCGGCCGGCCGGGATGGTGGCGGCGATCTCGGCGTACGCGTCCTCCAGGGTGACGCCGCGGAGCGACACGGCCAGTTCGGCCATCTGGCGCTGGCGGGCGGTGTCGATCCGCTCCGGCAGCAGGTTGTTGACCGTCACGTTGTCCGGTGCCACACGTCGCGGGCCACGGCCTTCATCACGCCGGTCAGGCCGGCCCGTGCGGCCACCGAGGGCGTCATCAGCGGGTGGGGCGACTTCACCATGGCGCTGGTGATGTTGACGATCCGCCCGAACCGGCGGGCGCGCATGCCCGGCAGCACGGCCTGGACGAGCTCGACGGCCGCCAGCAGGTTGGCCTGGAGCGCGGCGAGCCACGCCTCGGCGGTCACGTCGCCGAAGGTCGCCGGCGGGGGGCCGGCGTTGTTGGTCACCAGGATGTCGGGGTCGGGGCAGGCGGCCACCAGCGCCCGGCGTCCCGCGGGGGTGTCGAGGTCGGCCGCCACCCCGGAGACGGGGACGCCGTGGCGGTCGGCGAGGTCGGCCGCGGCCGCCGCCACCGCGTCCCCGGTGCGACCGTTGACGACCAGCCCGACGCCCTCGGCCGCCAGCGACTCGGCGCAGGCCCGACCCAGGCCCCGGGTGGAGGCGCACACCAGCGCCGTGCGGCCACGGATGCCGAGGTCCACGTCAGCGTCCCGCGGCGGCGCGGGCCTCGGCCAGCTCGTGCGAGGTCGGCGGGAAGGAAGAAGTCGGGCTTCGACGGTCCGGGCTCCCACGAGGCGATCGTGAACGGGTCCCAGTCCTCGCGGAGCTCGTCCCGTGCCCAGGCCTCGTCGTCGGTGATCTGGTCCATGTCGGCGAAGAGCTCGAACATCCCGCCCTGGGGATCCAGCAGGTACCAGAACAGGTTGGCCCCGAGCACGTGGCGTCCGACGCCGTAGACCGACGAACCGGGCCGCTCGGAGACGACCCGCATGCCGGCCAGGCCGATGGCGTCGACGTCGTCCATCTCGACGGCGTAGTGGTTGAGGCACGGCACGGGGGCCGGCATCAGCAGGAGGTTGTGGTGATCGGTCGAGCACCGCAGGAACGCGCCCACGCCCCCGTCGATGACGTCCGACGCCTTGAACCCCAACCCGTCGCGGTAGAAGGCGATGCTCCCGGCGACGTCGGTGGAGCCGAACACGACGTGGCCGACGCGGCGCGGCGGGGCCGGTGCCGGGGCCACGGCGGCGGAGGACCGTCGGTTGGCGCGGGTCGATGCGGCCGGGTCGGTTCACCTCCCGGGGCGGCGGCGTGGTGAGGGGCGCGGCGACGGCCACCTCGACGACGACGTCGTGGTCGCCGAGCGGGTCGGCGCACCGGAGCACCCCGTCGCCGAGGACGGCGGTGACGCCCAGCGCCGCCAGCCGGTCGCGGGCGGCCACCAGGTCGGCCTCGTCCGTGCACCCGAGGCGCAGCTCGGACACGTGCCGGTACGGCCCTTCGGCCAGGCGGAGCTGCGACGGGCGGTCGGCCGTCCCCAGGGTCGACCCGTCGGTGCGCTCCATCCCGAGTCCGGTCCAGAACGCGGCGAGCGACCCGGGGTCCGGAACGGTCAGCTCGAGGTCCAGCAGTGCGTGCAGCGGCATCGGGCACCTCCTTGCTCGGTGCCAGCGTACGCTATTATTGGTCATGTGTCAATCGCTGTTCACGATGAGTGGTAGTGGGTAGAGTCATAGGCATGGACGACGCAGGGTCGGCCGACGCGCCGTCGGTCGTGACGGACTCCGGGGGCGCCCCCGGCGACCTGTCGGCACCCCGGCGGTTCCCGGCCGGCCCGCACCACCTCCCCCACCCGGCGGAGACCCGCGGCCGGCCGCGGATCCGGCAGGACGACGAGATCCTGACCGCCGCGCTCCAGGCGTTCGCCGCCCAGGGCTACGACGCCATGTCGCTGCGGTCGCTCAACGCCCGCCTGGGGCTCAGCCACGGCACGATCAGCCAGCGCTTCGGCACGAAGGAGCGCCTCTACTTCGCCGCCATCGACCAGGGCTTCGCCACCTTCGTGGCCGACATCGACCGGCGCCGGAGCCACCTGCTGGCCGCGGCCAGCCCCGCCGACGACCTCGCCGACCTGCGGGCCACCGTCCGCGCCTTCCTCGGGGCGGCCCACCTGCGACCCGAGCTCGGACGGCTGATGAACCAGGAGGGGCTGCACGACACGGACCGGCTGGCCTACATCGTCGACGCCATCATGCTCCCCATGCTCGACACCGTCGGCGGCATCCTGGACCGCCTGCGCCGCAGCGGCCGCATCCGCCCGGTCTCCACGCGCGGGCTCTTCTTCCTGGTCGCCCACGGAGCCGAGGCGCCGTACACCCTGACGGCCATGTCGCACGCGTTCGACGCGGTGGACGGCCCGCTCGACCCGGAGCGGCACGCCGACGACATGACGGACCTCATCCTGCGGGGCGTCACCCTGTCCGACGCCGACGCCCCCGAGGGGGCCACGGCCGCCCTCCGGCTCCGGGCCGGTCCGGCGCCGGAGGGGCCGACACCACCCCTCGACGGACTCCGGCGCGGCTGACCCCGACGCGGGGACCGCACCCGGGGACGGCGCCGTGCGGACCCGGCCCGCCGGCCGTCCCGCACGCCGGACCTAGAGTGCGGTGAGCCGCGACCGAGGAGCGAGACGATGCACAGGACCGTGATGATCACCGGGGCCGGATCCGGCTTCGGTCGGGGGGCCAGTCTGGCGCTGGCCGAGCGGGGCCACACCGTCATCGCCACCACCGAGACCCAGGCGCAGGCCGACGCCCTCTCCTCCGAGGCGCCGCAGCTGACCGTGGTCAAGCTCGACATCACCACCGACGACGTGGCCAGGGCGGCCGAGTGGGACGTCGACGTCCTGATCGACAACGCCGGCGCCGGCCAGACCGGGCCGATGGCCGACGTGCCCATCGAACGCGTCCGCCGGCTGTTCGACGTCAACGTCTTCGGCACGCTCGCCGTGACCCAGGCGGTGCTGCCCGGGATGGTGTCCCGGGGGTCCGGGCGGATCGTGATCATGTCGTCGATCGCCGGCGTCCTGTCCGCGCCGGCCTTCGGGCCCTACTCGATGACCAAGCACGCGCTCGAGGCCATGGGCAAGGCCATGCGGGCCGAGCTGGCCGGCCAGGGCGTGGACGTCTGCCTGCTCAACCCCGGCCCCTACCTCACCGGGTTCAACGACCGCATGGCCGACTCGATGTGGGAGTGGTTCGGTGCCGACGCCGTCAACGCGGGGTCGACCCCCCTGTTCGAGATGATGCGCGACTTCGTGACCAACGACCAGCGGGATCCGGTCGAGGTGGTCGACAAGATGGTCGAGCTGACCGAGGCCGATACCACCGAAGAGCACAACTTCGTGCCACCGGACCTGGCCGCCTTCCTCGGCGGCTGACGGGGCCCGCCGGCCGCGACCGGACCGGAATCGGGCCGGATCCGGGCCGTCCCGCCCCCGGACGGGCGGGATGGGCGTCACGTCGTCCCAGGTCAGAGGCGAATCTGCGAAAAGGCGGAGAAATTCCGGAAATTCGCTCAAGTCGGGTGCCCGATCTGCCGATACGGCGGTGACGGGACCCCGGGGCGAGGTCGCCGTGTGCCTACGCCCGGGTCCCGCCCCCGACCCGACCGCCCGGCGCCGACCGCTCAGCCCGGACGGGCCCGCACCTGCGCCGCGGCACCGGCGACGGCACGCCAGCCGAGCAGCCCCAGGCCCACGAAGGCCAGCGCCACCGCGACGAAGGGGGCGTCCACGCCCTGGCCCGACCCGGCCCGCAGCACCATGGCGCCGCCCACGCACACCGGCCACACGACGACCCCGGTCGGCAGCACGGCCGCCGGCCGCCGCCAGGCCCGCGCCGCCCCCCACGCCACGGCGAGCCCGGCCACGAACGGCCAGAGCGTGCGGGCCACTCCGGCGACCGTCTCGCCCTCGGCGTGCGACGACCGGCCCAGCACCACGAAGACCACCAGCCAGGCCACGTCGAAGCTCGCCGCCGGTCCCGGACGGACCCGTCCGGCACGCAGCCAGGACGCCACGGGCGCCGCCTCCCGTCCGGAGGGCTCGGTCGACACGCCGGTCAGGCGTCGTGGAGGCCGGGATGGGCCCGGGCCAGCAGGGGCAGCAGCACGCTGCGGGGGGACAGCCAGGCGGCGGCGGCCGTGACCCGGTTCGGCAGTCCGGGGATGGCCACGGCGCGGTTGGCGTCCATGGCGTCGACCCCGGTGCGGGCCACGTCGGAGGCCGGCACCCAGAACATCTTCGGCATGGACCCGGTCACCTCCACGGGGTCGAAGCCGGCGGCCTCGGCGAAGCCGGTCTCGACCGGTCCGGGACACAGCGCGGTGACGGTCACGCCCTTCGGGCGCAGCTCCTCGCGGATGGCGTGGCTGTAGGAGAGCACGAACGCCTTGGCGGCGCCGTAGCCGGCCTGGCCGGGGATCGGCTGGAACGCCGCCGTCGACGCCACGTTGAGGATGCAGCCGCTGCGGCGCTCCACCATGCCGGGCGTGAACAGCGAGCACAGGTGGACCACGGCCTCGACGTCGGTGCGCACCATGGCGATCTCGCGCTCGGGGTCGGAGCGGTAGACGGGCCCGAGGGTGGAGAAGCCGGCGTTGTTCACCAGGACGTTGACCTCGAGTCCGAGGTCGGCGACGCGTCCGGGCAGGGCTCGGCGGGCGTCGGCGTCGGTCAGGTCGGCGGGCAGGACCTCGACGCGCACCCCGTGGCGGGCGACCAGCGCGTCCGCCAGCGCACGGAGCTTCGGCTCGGTCCGGGCCACCAGGGTGACCCCCAGGCCGCGGCCGGCCAGGAGGGAGGCGATCTCCTCGCCGATGCCGGAGGAGGCTCCGGTCACCAGGCACGTGCGGTCGGGACGGGGGGCGGGCAGGCTCATGGCCCCGAGCGTAGGCCCCGCGGACCGACGGACGCCGGGGACGGCGGGGTCGGGACCGGGGGACGGCGGGGTCGGGACCCGGGGGGCTACGGTCGCCGGCCCGGACCGAGGCGGGCGACGGCACGGACCTCGAGATCCCGCAGGTGGAGGGCACGCCGGGCGATGCGCCAGCCCGACCCGGTGCGCCGGTACGCGTCCTCGTAACGCAGGTACCACACGGTGTCCGTCCCGGGACCGTCGTCGACGGCTCGACCGGTCGCCCGGTCGCCCGGACCGTCCCCGTCGGCGGCCAGGTGGTGGGCGACCCCGGTCACCTCACCGGTGGCCTCGCCACCGGTCACCGCGTAGCGGGTCGACCAGACGGTGTGGTGGGTGACGTGGTAGCGGGCCAGGCCCGCGGGGATGCGCTCGAGCTCCGCCCGGCCCGACCGCCGGTGGATCGGATCGGGTCCGCGGCGCGGGTCGGGGACCCACAGCTCGCCGTCCCCGGTGAACAGCGCGGCGAAGGCGGCTCCGTCCAGGCCGTCCACAGCGGCGGCGTAGGCGGTCGACAGCGAGCGGAGGTCGTCGTCGACCGTCACGTGCGCGTGGCGAACCCGAACCGGTCGGCGAACCCCGAGACCTCGTCGGCCAGTTCGGCGAGGTCCCGGCTCATGGAGGTCGACAGCAGCATGCGGTCGATCCCGGCGGCGGCGGCCGCGGCCACGTCCTCCTCGGTGGTCGTCGGCAGGTAGCCCGACACGGAGAGCTCGACGGCGTCCGGGTCGCGGCCGGCGGCCCCGGCCGCCTCGCGCATCTGGCCGATGCGCAGGATGAGGTCCTCCGGGGACAGTCCGAGCGGTTGGAAGCCGTCGCCCAGGCGGCCCGCCCGCCGGGCGGCCGCCTCGCTGTGGCCGCCGATGTGGAGGGGGACACCGCCGGGGCGCACCGGCTTGGGGAACGAGTGGGCGTGCTCGAACCGGACGAACTCGCCCGAGTACGAGGCACCGTCCGGTCCGGAATCGGCCCACAGGACGCGCATCGCCTCGATCGTCTCGTCCATCCGCCGGCCCCGCGTCCGGGGGTCGGCCCCGGTGGCGCGCAGCTCCTCGTCCATCCACCCGACACCCAGGCACATCCGGACCCGCCCCCCCGACAGCACGTCGACCGTGGCGATGCGCTTGGCCAGCACGACGGGCTGGTGGTTCGGCACGACGAGCACCCCGGTCGCCAGCGTGATCCGGTCGGTCACCGCGGCCAGGAACGCCATGAGGTCGAGCGGGTCGGGGATGCGGCAGTCGTCCGGCAGGGGCATGCGCCCTGACGCCGCGTACGGATACGTGCTCGTGTAGTCCGAGATGACCACGGCGTGCTCGACCAGCACGATCGACTCGAATCCCGACGCCTCGACGTGGCGCGCGAACGACGCCATCCAGTCCGGATCGGCCGTCGCCCCGGTCCGCACCGGTGGGATGATTCCGAACTCCATGGGACGGCTCCTTGCCGCGGCCGCGTCCACCGGGACCGTCGCCCGGCGCTCGACCGCCGTCCGAGCGTACGCACGCCCGGCGCGCACCCGCCAAGACGGTCGAGCGGTGGCCGCGCCTGCGGCGGCCCGGGACGCGGCAGGGCGGCCCGGGCCGGCAGTGGGTCCGACGTCCCCCGCCCCGGACCGGGCCGACCGTGGTGGCCGGACCCGGTTCGGGGCGTCGGTGCGGTCGATCAGTCGCTGAGGGTGATCGGCTCGTCGTCGAGCAGCAGGTCCGTGGTCGGCGGGAGTCCGTCGCCCGCCGCCTCGGCGGCCTTGGTCGCGTTCTGGGCGGCCAGGTGCTCGCGGATCCGCTCGTCGATTTCCGCCATCAGCTGGGGGTTCTCGGTCAGGAAGTTCTTGACGTTCTCCCGGCCCTGGCCGAGCTGCTCACCCTCGTAGGTGAACCACGCCCCCGACTTCTTGATGAAGCCGAGTTCCACACCGACGTCGAGGAGCGAGCCCTCACGGCTGATCCCCCGACCGAAGGCGATGTCGAACTCCGCCTGCTTGAACGGCGGGGAGCACTTGTTCTTCACCACCTTGACCCGGGTGCGGTTGCCGACCTGGTCGGCCCCGTCCTTGATGGTCTCGATGCGACGGATGTCGAGCCGCACCGAGGAGTAGAACTTGAGCGCCCGGCCGCCGGGGGTCACCTCGGGCGAGCCGTACATGACGCCGATCTTCTCGCGGAGCTGGTTGATGAAGATGGCGATCGTGCGCGACTTCGAGAGCGTGCCGGTCAGCTTGCGGAGCGCCTGGGACATCAGCCGGGCCTGCAGGCCGACGTGGGAGTCCCCCATCTCCCCCTCGATCTCGGCGCGGGGCGTGAGGGCGGCCACCGAGTCGATGACGAGGACGTCGAGCGCGCCCGAGCGGATCAGCATGTCGGCGATCTCGAGCGCCTGCTCACCCGTGTCGGGCTGCGAGATCAGCAGGTCGTCGATGTTGACGCCGATCGCCTTGGCGTAGACGGGGTCCATGGCGTGCTCGGCGTCGACGTAGGCGCAGATGCCGCCGTTGCGCTGGGCCTCGGCCACCACGTGCATGGCGAGCGTGGACTTGCCCGACGACTCGGGACCGAAGATCTCGACGATCCGTCCCCGGGGGAGGCCCCCGATGCCGAGGGCGAGGTCGAGGGCGAGGGCCCCCGTCGGGATGGCCTCGATGTTCATGTGGAGGTTCTCGCCCATCCGCATGATCGAGCCCTTGCCGAACTGCTTCTCGATCTGCCCGAGGGCCATGTCGAGTGCCTTGTCACGTTCCATGTCTTGTCTGCTTCTCCTCGGTGCTGTCGTTCACTTGACCCGGCCGACCGTACGGAAGGGGTGTGACGCCCGTCCCCTCCGGGGCGCTCCCGGGCCCGTCCCCGGGGGACCGGCCCGCGGCTCCCGGGGTGTGGGACCTGCGGTGCTGCGACGCCTGCTGCGGTGCGACCCGGCCACTGTAGACCCGAACGCATGTTCGATGTGGGATCCGCCGTGCCGCCGCGACCGGCATCCCCGTCCACCGGTGACCGAGCGTGCTGACGGTAGCGTCACGGGGATGCCCGACGACGACGCGACCATGCCCGGGGGCCCCGGAGCCGGCGACGACCACCCCCCGGACGACGGCGACGCCCCGGCGGTCCTGTCCAGGAAGGAACGGCGCGAGCAGCGGGCCCGCTCGTCCCGTGGCCGGTGGTACGCGGTGGTCGTCGTCGCCGTGCTGCTGGTCGGCGCGGGGATCGCCGCGGCGATGGCCACCGGTCCCTCCGCCGCCAAGCGGTCGGCGGCGACGACCACGTCCACGACGACCACGACGGTGGCCCCCGTGGCGGCGACGTGCCCGCTGACCGGGACCCCGGCGCCCGGTGGCGTCGTCCCGCCCCGGCCGGCGCTGGCCGTCAAGATCGGCAACTACACGGGCGACCGGCCGTCGGCCGGGCTCAACCAGGCCGACGTGGTCTTCGAGGAGCCGGTGGAGGGCTCCTACACCCGACTGGTGGCGGTGTTCCAGTGCCAGGAGGCGGCGCTGGTGGGCGACCTCCGGTCGGCCCGCCAGCCCGACGTGGGCATCCTGTCGCAGCTGTCCGACCCGGTCTTCGTGCACGCCGGCGGGATCACCCCGGTGCTCGACCTGCTGGCCGCGGCACCCCTCCGGGACGTGAACATCCTCGGAGGGGGCATGGACGCGATCACCATCCACCCGAGCGGGCGCTACGCCCCGTACTCGACCTTCACCGCCACGACCCCGGTGTGGGCCCGGTACCCGGCCGACACCGCACCGCCCGCGCCGATCTTCACCTACTCGGCGACGCCCCCGGCCGGCGCCGTCCCCGGCTCCGGTGCGTCCGTGCACGTGCCGTTCTCCGCCGAGTCCGACGTGACCTGGACGTGGAGCGCGCCGACGTCGAGCTACCTCCGCTCCTACTCGGGCGTCCCGGACACGCTCGTCGACGGGACCCGGACGTCGACCGCCAACGTCGTCGTGATGACCGTCCCCACGTCCACCGGGCCGTGGGTCGAGAACAGCGAGGGCGCCCACGAGGTGGAGGTCACCGCCACGGGATCCGGACCGGTGGTCGTGCTCCGCGACGGCATGGCCATCACCGGCACGTGGACCCGGTCCAGCCTCACCCAGCCGGCGACGCTGACCGCGGCCGACGGCGCCCCGATCACGCTCCATCCGGGGTCGACCTGGGTCGAGCTGGCGCCCGTGGGGATCCCCGTCACGACCACGCCGGCGGCGACGTCGGCCACCACGACCACCGGCGCCGGCGGGTCGACGACGACGACCCGGCCCTGACGGTCGGGGTCAGCCGGGAGCGGGGGTCCCGAGGGTCCGGCGGAGCAGGTCGAGGGCGGCGATCGTGGCGTACTGGCGCACCCGCGCCCGGTCCCCGGGGACGGTGAACGCGAACGCCTCCGTCGCCCGGCCCGGTCGGGCCAGCCCGACGAAGACCGTCCCCGGCGGTCTGTCCGTCCTGCTCGGCCGGGCCCGCCACCCCGGTGATCGACAGCCCGACGTCGGCCCCCAGCACCCGCTGCGCCCCCTCGGCCATGGCCCGTGCCGCCTCCTCGGACACGACCGGGCCCTCGGGCACGCCCAGGACGTCGTACTTCACCTCCGAGGCGTAGGACACGACCGACCCGCGGAACCAGCGGCTGGCGCCGGGGACGTTCACCAGACGGGACGCGGCCAGTCCGCCGGTGAGCGACTCGGCCAGTCCCACCGTCAGGCCGTCGGCGGTCAGCACGCGGGCCACGGCGTCCTCGATGGCCTCGTCGTCGACCCCGAAGACCACGTCGCCCGCCGCGGCGGTGCAGGACGGCGCGGACGGCGGCCTCGTGCCCGTCGAGCAGCGCCAGGGCGGTGGCGTCGTCGGGGGCGCGCACCGTCACCCGCACCTTGATGCCCTCGATGCCGCTGGCCAGGAAGGCGACGGTCGCCGTCGCCCCGGCCGGTCCGTCCGACGCCGCGGCCGCCTCGGCGTCGAGGCCGGTGATGTAGTCGGCCAGGGTCTCGGCGAGGCCCGACTCGCTCATCCCCCACGTCCGGATGACCCGGCTGGCGATCGTGCCCTCGACGACTCGCCGCGCTCACGCCATCCGGCGGCGCAGGTCGGGGGCGATGGCCCGCTCGAACATGTCCGACATCTCGTAGGGGACACCGGGGACGGCGTAGACGACCTTGTGGCCGACCGGGCAGATCAGCCCCGGAGCGGTCCCCTTGGTCTGGGGGATGACCGACGCCCCTCGGGGCACGTCGGCCTGGCGCAGGTTCGACTCCGGCATGGCGCGGCCGCGGCTGGCGAACATGGCCCGGATGTCCGCCCACCACGTGCCTCGTCCCGCTCGAGCGGGACGTTCATCACCTCGGCGAGGGCGTCGCGGGTGATGTCGTCGTGGGTCGGCCCGAGACCGCCGCAGACGATGACGCGCGTCGCTGCGGGCCAGGGCGGTGCGGAAGGCGAGCACGATCCGCTCCTGGTTGTCGCCGACGGCCTGGTGGAAGTGCGACGCGACGCCGAGCGCGGCCAGGTGCTCGCCCAGCCACTGCGAGTTGGTGTCGGCGATCTGCCCGAGCAGCAGCTCGGTGCCGACGGCGACGATCTCGACGCGCACGGTGGCTCAGGCCGTCCGGTCGGCGACACCCGGTGCCCCGGACCCGGCGGCGGCGCGGGCGGCGGCCGCCCGGCGGCCGTCGACGTAGTACTGCACGCCGGTGAACACCGTGAGGAACGCGGCCACCCACATCGGCGCGTTGAGCAGGGTCCAGTGCCCGGCCAGCGGTGGGGCGAGGCACATGCCGATGGCGATGTCCTGGACCAGGGTCTTGAACTTGGCCGAGTTGCGGGCGGGGATGGAGATGCCGTGCCGGCCGGCCACGGAGCGGTAGACGCTCATGGCGATCTCGCGGACGGCGATGATCGCCACCGGGAGCCACCAGACGATGCCCTTGGCCACCAGCGCCACCAGGGCCCCGAGCACCACGACCTTGTCGGCCAGCGGGTCGAGGAAGGCACCCGAGCGGGTGGTGCCCTGCCGGCGGGCCAGCCAGCCGTCGATGCCGTCGGACATGGCGAGGAGCCCGCCGAAGACGAAGGTGAACCAGCTGGCCCCCCACAGCATGATCAGCACGATGACCACCGGCGTGGCGAGGAGCCGGACCACGGTGATGCCGTTGGCCGGGGTCAGGAGGGCCGAGGGCCCGAACGTCGTGGCCCGCGGCGAGCCGGGTGCGGTCGGGATCCCGGGACCGAGCGCTCCGTCGCTCACGTGCCGCCCGTCCCGGATCCGGCCAGTGCGGGCGCGCCGTCGGCGGACCCGTCCCCGGCAATGACGGCCGACAGGTCGGGTCCGTCGGCGTCGACCACGACCACCTCGACGAACGAGCCCGGCGGCCAGGTCGCCGGGGCACGGTGACGATGCCGTCGATCTCGGGGGCCTCGCGGTAGGTGCGTGCCTCGCCCGGTGCGTCGACCAGCACCTCGACGGTCGAGCCGATGAGGTCCTCCCGGCGGCGGGCGGTGATGCCGTCCTGCAGCTCGGTGCACTCGCGGATGCGCTCGGCGACGAGGGCGTCCGGCACCTGGCCGTCGAGGTCCGGCGGCGTACGTGCCCGCCTCGTCGGTGAAGGGGAAGAAGCCCGACCCAGTCGAGCCGGGCCTCGGCGATCCAGGCCAGGAGCCGGTCGTGGTCGTCCTCGGTCTCCCCCGGGTAGCCGACGATGAAGGACGAGCGGAAGGCGGCGGTCGGCTCGGCGGCGCGGATCGAGTGGATCCGGTCGAGGAAGCGGTCGCCGTCGCCCCACCGCCGCATGCGCTTGAGCAGGGGCCGGGACACGTGCTGGAGGGAGAGGTCGAAGTAGGGCACGCCGGTCGCCAGTATGGCCTCCACCAGCGCGTCGTCGAGGGTGGACGGGTAGAGGTAGAGGAGGCGGGTCCACCGGACGCGCTCGGCCACGCGCGGCGACGAGGTCGACGATCGGGCGGTTGCCGCCGACGGCCGGGCCGTCGAGCCGGGGCTCGACCCGGCCCCCCGACCGGTCCAGGGCGAAGGACGACAGGTCCTGGGCCACGAGCACGACCTCGGCGAGCGAGCCGTCCCGGGCGCCGAGCTGGTCCACCTCGTCGAGGATCGACGTCGCCGGGCGCGACCGCTGCTTGCCGCGGAACGAGGGGATGGCGCAGAACCCGCAGTTCCGGTCGCACCCCTCCGCCACCTTGACGTACGCCCACGGCGCAGTCCGACCGGCGGGCGGGGCAGGTTCAGCAGGTCGAACGCGGGCGGAGCGGGTGGGTGCCGGCTTGGTCCCGAGGGTCACCGGGGTGCGTCCGAGGGCCGGACGGGTCGTCGGCAGCGGGACGCCGAAGGGGGCCACCAGGTCCACCTCGGGCAGGGCCTCGGCCAGCTCGTCGCCGTAGCGCTCGGCCATGCAGCCGGTGACCACCAGCCGGGCGCCGTGGCGCCGGGTGTCGGACAGGGCGAGGACGGTGTCGATCGACTCCTGGCGGGCCGCCTCGATGAAGGCGCAGGTGTTGACCACCACGAGGTCCGCCTCCTCGGGGGAGTGCCGCCGCCTCGAAGCCGTCCCCGGTCAGCGTCCCGACCAACTTGTCCGAGTCGACCTGGTTCTTCGGGCAGCCCAAGGTCTCGATCCAGTACCGCTCGGCCACCGGTCCAATCTACCGGGGTGGGGACGCGGCGGCGGGCCGGGGCCGGGCAGGAGCCCGGCACGGCACGGGGCCTACGAGGTCGGAGTGCCCGTGCCCGGGCGCGGCCCGGGCCCCTCGAGGTCGAGGGGCCCGGGCCGTCACGAGCGGAGAGGGAGGGATTTGAACCCTCGGACCCAGTTACCCAGGTCAACTCATTAGCAGTGAGTCCGATTCGGCCGCTCTCGCACCTCTCCTTGCCCCTCTGGCCTATATTTGGTCTATATTTCCGGGATGGAAGGCAGCCCAGGACTCGAGACGTCCCAAGGGTACAGGAACGATCCGGCAGCGAGGCCCGGGCAAATGGCAGCTGCCGTGTCTTCGTGGGTATCGACCCGATCACCGGGAACCCCCGCCAGCTGTCCAAGACCGTCGACGCCCGCAACCAGACCGAGGCCCAGCGCAAACTGCGGAGCCTGGCAGAAGGAGCTGGACGAGGCGCCGGCCGAGGCCGCGCTCGACTCGTCTGCGACCGTCCGGACCCTCATCGACGAGTGGCTGCGCCACAGCGAGGCCCGGGGGCGGGCTCCCCGGACCCTGCACGACGCCCGCCGGTCGGCCGAGACGGTGATCTTCCCCGAGTTCGGGGACATGCCGATCGCCGAGCTGACCCCCCGCCACCTCGACGAGTGGTACCGCAAGCTCGCCACCGGCGAGGGCCGGGCGAGGCCGCTGAAGGCGACCAGCATCCGACGGCACCACGCCATCCTGTCGGCCGCCCTCAGTCAGGCGGTCCGATGGGGGTGGATCGAGCGCAACCCTGCCGAGCGGTCCCAGCCCCCGGCGCTCGAGCGGGTGGAACTCCAGGTACCCACCCCCGACGAGGTCCGGCGGTTGCTGGCTGCGGCCCAGGCCCGAGGTCCCCGCTGGGGGATGCTGCTGACCTTGGCGGTGCTGACCGGTGGCCGACGCGGCGAACTCTGCGGGCTCCGGTGGATCGACGTCGAGGGCGACTCGATCCGCTTCCGCCGCTCGCTCTACCGGGCCGGGGAGGAGCGGGGCGAGAAGGCCACCAAGACCGGCCGTGAGCGACGCATCGCGGTCGCCGGAGCCGGCATGGCCATCCTCGAGGATTGGCGGACCAGGTGTGAGGAGGCAGCCGAGGCGGCCGATGTCGAGCTGGTCGACGACGCCTTCATCGTCTCGACCTTCCCGGACGGCAGCCGACCGGTGAATCCGGACACCCTCACGTCGGTCGTCCACACGCTCTGCGTCGAGCTCGAGATGCCCCACGTGCACCTGCACTCGCTCCGCCACTTCGCCGCCACGGAGATGCTGGCCGCCGGCATCGATCCACGGAACGCCGCCGAGGTGCTCGGGCATGCCAATCCATCGCTCACGCTCAGCCTGTACGGACACGCCACCAACGAACGGCAACGGCAGGCGGCCGAAGTGCTCGGGCGGGCGTTTGTCGAGCGGTAGGCCCGAGTTCGCAAGCCTGACGGGTCGAGTCAACGGATCTTCGGCGTGGCTCCTCCGGTGTCCGGCATCGGAGCACCGTCGAGTTGCTCCGCCAGCTTGCGGACATGCACGAGCCAGCGACCCGCGATCTTGACCCCCGGGATCTTTCCGGCGCGACACTGGCGGACGACGCCAAGGGGCGTCATAGACAGGAGGGGGCGCGACCTCGTCCGGCGTTGCCAACTGCGGCAGTGATTCCGACAAGTGGGGGTAAGCGCTCATGGATGACCCGGCGAATTCGGGGCCACCGAAGCGTCGATCACCGGACGCACCACGGCGATAGACCGCCCATCAGGGCGAATGGCTGATCGCCCGGCGTTACATGACGGCCGGAGGACAGCTGCAGTCGGGTGAGACTCTCGTTCGGTCACAGCGTCGGGCACTTTCGATCCGTGCCGTGGTCTCGCACCTCGGCCTAGCCAATTCTCCGTACCGACGTCACCCGCAACGTCACCCTCAACGTCACCCTCATCAGTTCCCACGGTCGGGACAGGCGGCATCCGCGTCACCCTGACTCCGCTGAACGTCACCCTGGCACCATCCGCCGTCACCTTGGCCTCGTGGACGTTCCCAACAGTTGCCTGAATGCACAACATGGCGTGCGCCGCCGACCAGGATTCGTCTGTCCGTGGTCCGATGAAGCCAAGGGTGGCCAGCAGGTGACACTTCGGCGATCATCGACTGGTTCGTTGGCCAGTTGGGGGGAAGCGCGAGACGGTCGGCCGATGAAGCCTCCGCGGATGCCAAGGTGAATCAGCATTCACAACAGTGGTCACCCAGCTTCTGATGCAATCCCATGGGAATTCTCAGCGTGCGAGAGTGACTCCCTCACTCAGCACTCCGCGAGCAGTTGGCGACCACCTTGTCGCACTGGGCGGAGGGGCCACCCACATCCCCTCGGCCACCGGAACCCGGTCCACGACGCGATGGCCAGCCTAGGGTTGTCCTATGCGAAGGGCGGGCAGGCGGCCGGACCCGTCCGGAGGTACGGACCAGCTGGATCTCTTCCGGCTTGACCCTTCGGCTCACGTTCTTCAGCATCTCGACGACCGATCCTGGCCCGAATCCGCCAGGTTCCCGGTCAATCGAGCCAGCTCACAGGTCGCCGCACACGTAAGGGCTGACCTGTCGACCTCCGCTCACCCGCTCCTGGTGGCCGGCTTCTCCTCGATCGCCGAGGTGATACACCTGGTTGCCGGCTGGAACAACAAGCCCTCGGGCGCGGAGATGCGGATCGTGCTCGGATCCGAGCCGTTCAACACCGCCCAATTCGGAGTGCGCTCGGCCCGAAGGGTGTTCACCGACGAAGCCGTCCGATACTGGCTTGAGACCAGGAACATCTCCCTTCGTCAGTCGGCCCAGGTACTCGCCACCGTCAACGCCGTAAAAGTGGGGACGCTGAGAGTCCGGTTCGTGGACAGTACGTCCCATCGCCTCCACGCCAAGATCTACGTCGGTGACACGGCTGCCACCCTGGGGTCGAGCAACTTCACTGCCAACGGCCTTCGCCTCCAGCTCGAGGCCAATGCTCGCTTCGAGCAGGCATCCGACCGAGCCCGCTACGAAGAGACCGCCACGGTCGCCGAGAACTTCTGGGGGATCGGCGAAGACTGGAACGAGGAGTTCCTGGCCCTCCTCGAGGCCATGCTCGCCGTGGTCTCGTGGCAGGAGGCATTGGCTCGTGCGTGTGCAGACCTACTTGAGGGTCAGTGGGCCTCCCGCTATCTGAGCACCGTCACCCCCGGGGGACAGACCCTGTGGCCGTCCCAGAGGGCAGGGATCGCCCAGGCGCTCTGGATAGTCGAGAACGTGGGCAGTGTGCTGGTCGCCGATGCCACGGGGTCGGGAAAGACCCGCATGGGCGCCCATCTGGTCCGTGCGGTGAGGGATCGACTATGGGCGACGGGGCGAGTGCGTGGCGACCTCACGACCTTGTTGTGCCCGCCAGCGGTCAAGGCCACCTGGGAACAAGAGGCGCTGGACACCGGACTGACCCTCAATGCCGTCTCCCAGGGTCTCCTGTCCCGCCGGGGAGGTGACACTCCCCGACTGGAACACTCAGCAGTGCAGCGGGCGCAGACCCTAGCGGTCGACGAGGCCCACAACTTCCTCAACGCCGGGTCTTCCCGGACTCAACGGATCCGGGGCAGTGAGGCCGACCACATCATGCTCTTCACCGCCACCCCTATCAGCCACGGGGCCAGCGACCTGTTGAACCTGGTCGGGCTTCTCGGGCCCGACAACTTCGACGACTCCTCCCTGCAGATCCTGGATCGGCTCAGCCGGCGTCGGTCCGGTGAGGACGTCCTGTCGCCCGACGAGAATGACAGCGTCCGTCGCCAGATTCAGCGCTTCACGGTCCGGCGCACCAAGTCACAGATCAATGCCATGGTCGACAGGGATCCCAGGCGTTCCTCCACGCAAGGACCGGTCGGGTGTGCCGTTATCCCGACCACGTCGCCCGCATCTACGTCACGGGGAGACGCCTGAGGACGAGTCCATCGGCGGCCGATCCGCTCCATCGCCCAAGAACTCCGGGGGATCTCACTGCTTGAGCCCCGCCTCGCGGTACCGTCCGCCTTGCGCCACCTCTACAGCGACGACCAATGGCTCCATTTCCGCATGGCGGCCATCCGGGGCCTGGCCGCCCACCACGTGCTCGACGGGCTCCGTTCATCGACAGCCGCCCTTATTGAACACGTGGCCGGCACTCCGAAGCAGTGAGCGGTTCGAATTGGCCGAAGTTCAAGTCCACTGACAGCGGTGACGTCATCGGAAGGCTAGATACGCTCGCCGAGCGTGGCTGTCCCGAAGTTGAGCTGGCACTCGAACTCGAACCGTGGATGACCGATGACGAACAGTGGCGGGCGGCATGCGCTGTCGAACGCAACCGATACGAGCTGATCCTCGAACTGGCTACTAGCCTCTCCCCCGCCCGCGACGACGCGAAGTGTGACCTGCTTGACGAAATTGTCCGGTCAGCACAACCTGCTACTCGCCTTCGATCACCATCCGATCACCCTGGCCGTTCTGCACCAGCGTCTGGGCGCCGACATCGGCGGTGCCAAGATCCTGGTGGCAACTGGCTCGACGGACAAGGAGCGAAAGAGGTCATCAGGCGCTTCGCCCCCGACGCCACCGGCAGGGCGGTGGCGCTGTGTTCGGACGCCATGAACGAAGGGCTGAACCTCCAGGGAGCGTCCTGCATCGTCCACCTCGACCTCCCCACCACCCTCCGGGTCGCTGAACAGCGCATCGGCCGGGTAGACAGGATGGACAGCCCGCATGAGGCCGTTGAGGCCTGGTGGCCACGAGACGGGAAGGCGTTCGGCACCAGGGCCTACGAGACGCTGGTCCGGCGGGTGACGGAGAGCCAGACCTACCTGGGGAAGAATCTCGAGCTACCCAACCTCGACACTGCCCTTGTCGATGCGCCGGTCGTCCCGGTCGAGGAACAGATCGAGGAGTTCGAAGCGTTAGCCGCGAAGGAGTACGACGGTATCCAAGATGCCCTTGAGCCCGTCCGGCAATTCGACCGAAGGGGACCAACCCCTGATCCCCCGCGACGTCTACGACGCCTACCGGACGACCACTCGACGGGTTCTCGCCCGGGTGGCGCCATTGTCGACCCATCGACCATGGGCGTTCTTCGCCGTGGCTGCGACTGCTAACGGCGCCCCCCGTTGGATGCTGGTCGAGCGTGATGCCAACCCGACATGCATCGTCGACCTCTCAGAAGTCACCGCCCGGCTCCGGAGCCACCTCTCCGAGGATCCACCCGGACAGAGCCTGGACGAGGACGCACTGGAGTGGTTGGGGGTAAGCCTCGACATCGCCACCCGGGCCGAACGACAGCTCCTGCCGCAGCGAATGAAGCGGGCCCTCGACCAGATGGGCCGAGTGCTAACCAGGTGGGCGGACGCCGCCAGGAAGCGGAGTGACGAGTCGGCGGCATCGAGTCTTCTCAAACTGGCCGAGTTGACTGGCGAGTCCGACCAGCCGGAGGTTGACCCTTACCTGGTTGCCGAGCGGTGGCTGACCCTCGTGGGTCCGGTGTTCGATGCGCACCGTGCTGGGCACCGTACGGCCCGCTACGTACTGCTCCGCGACATCGAACCCCACCTGATCGCAGACCCACTTCCACTCGAAGAGGTACTTGAGGTGTTCACCGGAATGGAGAGAGCCACCGCATTGGCCGAGCGAGTTACGGCCTGCATTTTGGGTGTCGAACGCCGGGCATAGTTGGCGGCAGCGAGGACGCCCGACGTGCCGTTCTGCGCTGCGGCCAGGGTGGCGGCGGCCGTCGTTCTGACGCGGTCGTTCTGAAGTCGGTCGGAGACGCAAGATCGCCGATTCGGGGTGCGCTGACATCCCTCGCCACCCCAGTCCCTGCGGTCTCCGGCGAACGTTATGTGCGCCGGGGAAGCCCATCCGGCATCCTTGCTGCTAGCGAGAGTTTCCTGCGCCCAGGCACGTATGGGGCAGGCGATTTCCGAAATGGAGGGTACTTGCCACCAAACCTGGATGGCGGAACTGGCACCCGAACGCGATGCGATTGGGACTTGGGCGGTTGATGAGATTGGGACCTTCGGCCCTCGACGCAACCAACTCCAACTCAGGATGATGGAACCATGGCAAATGTGCGACCGTCGGGCGGGCATGCCAGGGACGACGGACCCATCGAGGCCATGAAGGAGATCACCCCCACAGAAGAGTTCGCAGTCGAATACATCTCTATCCACGGCCACCAGATCGGCTACCGCCGTGGTGGTCAGGGCCCAGTGCTGTTGCTGCTCCACGGCATCGCCGGCAGCTCTCTCACGTGGGTCCCCGCCATGAGCCTGTTGCAGAGCGACTATACGGTGCTGGCCCCGGACTTCCCCGGGCACGGGGCGTCGGAGAAACCTCTCGGCGACTATTCGCTCGGCAACCTCGCCAGCGCCATGCGGGACTTCCTCAACCTCCTCGGCATCGACCGGGCAACCGTGGTCGGGCAATCCTTCGGTGGTGGAGTGGCCCTGCAGTTTGCCTATCAATTCCCCGAGCGTTGCGAGCGCCTGGTGCTTGTTGACGCCGGGGGCTTGGGCCGCGAGGTGAACTGGATCCTCCGTCTCGCCACCCTGCCAGGGGCCGAGTACGTGATGCCGGTACTGTTCCCAGAATCCGTGGGGAACTGGGGGGACTCGGTCGTCAAGTTCTTCGGCGGGCGACGTTTTCCTAACGCCCAGGCGGTGGAGATGTGGCGCTCCTACAAGTCGTTGACGGAAGGCGATAGCCGCCGTGCCTTCGTCCGTACCGTGCGTTCCGTGATCGACCCGGGCGGCCAGTCGGTGAGCGCCGCAGACCGCCTCTACCTGACCGCGCACACGCCGACGCTCATCGTTTGGGGCGACCATGACAGGATCATTCCGCTCCACCACGCCTACTTAGCGCACGATGCCATCCCCGACAGCAGGTTGGAGGTGATGGAGGGTGTGGGTCACTTCCCCCAGGTGGAGGAGCCCGTCCGCTTCGTCAAGATCCTGAGGGACTTCCTGCGTACGACGGAGCCCAGCAAATTCGACTCCGAGCAGCTGCTCGACTTGCTGCGCCAGGGTCCGCAGGACGAGGCGGGGCCTACGAACACCACATCCGCTGACCCCCAGTTGTGACGTAAGGAGGAGGCTTGCGGGTCAACTCCTACCAGGGCGGCCTGAGAGCCTCACTATGACCGGAGCGACCGAGTCGGCGGCGGCTATCGCGTCAGTCTTGCATCAACGCCGTGATGGAACTTCTACTACCTCATACCAATCCCAGTGACATCGCTCGGCGATAACCGTTCCTCTACCCACTGCCTGCACGAGATTGAGCCATAGGTATGCAGGACTTGCGGTACTGAACACAGGCGCTGAATGGCCGCTCACATCATCGGTGCCCTGAGTGATGTCTCCCCGAGCTTCGTATCGCACTTGGATCGACGCGCCATCGTTAGTCTCGATCATGGCGCGCACCCGCAAGATTCCGATTCCGCCCGGGGTCGCCATCCAGTCGAAGTAGGTCTTCCCATGCATTGTGCCGCTTAGTCGCGGCCCCTCTATCGACGCGTTCAGTAGGGGAAAGGTCTCTTGGACCACCCCGGCACCCTTGCCGACCACGGTGGGCTCGGTTCGCACGGAATCAACTGTGCAAAGGGGTGGAAGTTGTAGGGATGCCATGCACGCATCCCATAAGGGTGCTCCCAATCTCGGCGGGGACGGAGAGTCTCGGCACTCATCCGTGCGCGGTTGATACTTCGCCTTCGCCCGGGCCGCTGCAGACCGGATCGTGATCGGACGTACCAGGGTCAGTTGGCCCTGCCCCCGATCACCGGGTCGGTACTCATTGACCATGAGACACCGGCACCGTACGGGCCAGACATTCACGCCCTCAATCCGCCGAGGCCGCCCACCGTGACAGACCAAGTCTGTGGTCTTGAACCTTTTCGAGACGCTTCAGCCTTCCTTGTTCGCCTCGTCCAAGATGTCCCGACTGCCAGTGACGATCTTCTTCGCAAGCTGAGTCGATGAGCCGACCAGCTGCTCGGTCATCTTGAACGCCGAATCGATGATCTTCTGGCGCGGGCCATGGTCTGCACTTGCGTCTGGAAAGACACCGTTCACGGTGTCGAGAAACTTCCGCACTGCCTCAAGCGAGGCGTTTCCGGCATCATGAAACGACTCGATGAAGCGATCCGTGCTGCCGGAGCCGGTCTCAGTACTGGACATAGGGTCCTCTTTCTCTTGGTCCTCGATTCGCCGACGTGCGGCTACTCCCCATCCCCTCACAAGGACAAGATGCCGACTAGAGGCCTTCGGCAGGTTCGCTTCGCACAGAGTCCCCGATCGATCCATTCTGTCTCCAGGTATTTGTGGGAAGGCCTGCTGTAGCTGCACCGCGATCAGCCTCTCGACCAGCTTGGGGGGCAGGGGCTGATCGACGGGGAATCTCAAAGCTCCGGAGGACTTCTCGTATCCGGCCGGTTCCTCGGCTAGCTCGGGGAACGCCGAGCCGTTGTGGGGCAACTCCGGCCTCCTTCGCCGTCCGGCAGCCATAGCAGCCATGCAGGGCCATCGGAGGCCCATACGGTTCAGCCCTGCGAGATCAGGCGGCGGTGCCGGCCTGGGCGATCGGCCCCTACCTCGTCGAAGAGTTACCCTGCCCTAACGGCAAGTGACTCCGACAGCGGCTAGCTGTAGTGCCCATGGACCTTGCTGACAGGGTCCACCCATAGGTGGAGCCCCCGAGGCGAGTGTGTAGCGTCCACAGCACACGCTCTCCAAGGAGGCTCCAGATGCACCGTAACGCTCCGCTCACGCCCGAAGGTCGACTGCGACTCTGCGAGCGCATCGAGGGAGGCTGGCCGGTCGCCCAGCGCCGCGGCGTCGATGGGGATCTCGAGGGACCGGGCCTACGTCTGGTGGCGCCGCTACCAGGAAGAAGGCGTCGCTGGTCTCGAGGACCGGTCCTGTCGCCCGCAGCGCTGCCCCCACCAGACAGAGCCAGTGTCGAGCGGCGGATCGTCGGCCTGCGCCAGAGCCGGGGGCTCGGCCCCGCCCGCATCGCCGGCATCGTGGGAATGCACGCTTCCACGGTGCACCGGGTCCTTCTCCGCCACGGCCTCTCCCGGCTGTCGGACCTCGACCGGGTGACCAGGGAGCCCATCCGTCGCTACGAGATGACCCGGCCTGGCGAGCTCGTCCACATCGACATCAAGAAGCTGGGCCGCATCCCCAGAGGTGGAGGGTGGCGGGCCCACGGCCGGGGCAAGGTCAAGGACCACAAGAGCGACCAAGGTGGGCTACGCCTACGTCCATACGTGCCGTCGACGGCTACTCCCGCTTGGCCTACTCCGAGGTGCTCGGAGACGAGCAGGGAGCCACTGCGGCGGCCTTCTGGCGCCGGGCGCGACAGTTCTTCGCCGACCAACGGCATCAAGGTCGACCGGGTCCTCACCGACAACGGTGGCTGCTACCGCTCCAGCGACTTCGCCATTGCCCTCGCAGCTGGCCAAGCACAGCTTCACCCGTCCCTATCGACCGCAGACCAATGGGAAAGCCGAGCGGTTCAATCGGACCCTGCTGGCGGAGTGGGCCTACGCCCGGACCTGGACCTCCGAGGGGCAACGAATCGCCGGCTTGCCCACTGGCTCCACATCTACAACCATCATCGGCACCACACCGCCATCGGGGGGCCACCGATGAGCCGTGTCCGCAACCTCTCGGGGCACTACATCTAGCGGGTGTCAGCGCCGCCGCAGGCCGGGCCTGGGCGGCTCGGGTAGGGCGCCCAGCACGGTGATCTCCTCGCCCAGACGGGCGCCCTGAAGAAGCTCGAGGTGGTCGCCGCTCCAGAAGCGGCCGGGGTCGTACCAGTTGGCCGGGCGGTTGTCGGCGAGAAGGCCCATGGCCTGATAGGTGCCGGCGACAACCTCGGCGCAGTAGCTGGCCTCGACGTCGGCCGGGCGGCGAATCCGCCCCCGGGCCCAACGGCCGGCCAGGGCGAGCGTGGCCGGGAACGGGGTGCCGTCCTTACGGGCGATCTCCGTCAGCAGAGCGTCCTCCATCTCCGGGGTCACCTCGGCGTGCAGTTGGCGGAGCCAGGCGCTCTGGTGGTAGCGCTCCATCCAGGTGGTTACCGCCCCCCGCAGGTCGTGCAGCTGCACGCCCCGGTGGTAGGTGCCGCTCCACACGTCAAGCAGCGAGTGGCCCAGTTCGGCATGCCACATCAGCGGCGGGAGGTCCTCGAGTACGACCGCCATGCCCACATGGTTGACGGGGCTGTTGGTGAAAACTCGGATGGCGTGGTCGGCGGCGCTCGGGCCCCGGAACAGCCACAGGTCCCCGGTGCGCGTCAGTTCGACAGCGTCATCCAGGCTGAGCGGTTCAGCCACGGCGCACGAGCTGGAACGACTTTCCGGCCAGGCGGCGCACGCGGCGGAAGCGCTCTGGCTGAGCGGCCGGGAGGCTCACCACCGGGGCGGCATCCGTGATCGCCGCGATGGCCGCGACCCGCTGGTGCAGTCGGGTCCGCACGTCGTCGGGCGTGTAAGCCCTGCGTCGACGTTCCGATCGGACGACAGCCACGCCGGTGGCGGCGACACCGGCCAGGCCGGCGAGCCCGACGATCTTCCAGACGGAACGTTTCCTCATCTTCCCGTCATCCTAAAGACGTCACACGAGCCTCCGGGCCACTGGCCGGCCGGGGCCTGAGCGGACGGGCGTCCCACGTGAGGAGCTGCAGCTCCGTGGTTGAGCACGGCCATCCAGCTCATCAGCTGCGGGTTGGCAGACGGAGAAGCCGTCGACCGTGCCGTGGCACCACCGGCTGTCCTGGATCCCCAGACAGTCAGCCACCGAGGCGATGTCAGCATGAGTCACAACTCCGTCCCCCTTGGCTTGGCCACGCAGCCAGATCGCCCGATCTGCGTGCGCGCCGACGTCGAGACCGCCAGGACCCCTCCGCGTCAGAACGACGGCTCTGGATTGTCGCTTCCGATGTCCGAACGTCGGATTCGATGTAGGCGGTGTCCGGCTGCTGAGCGCGCCGAGACGTGCCGTTCTGCGCTACGGACAGGGTAGCGACGGTCGTCGTTCTGCCGCGTCGTTCGGTGCTCCCTGCAATGCGCTCGATCGCCGATTCGGGGTCCGCTGGCATCCCTCGCCACTCCCAGTCCCTGCGGTCTGCGGTCTGCGGACTCTGCGTTCTGCGGCGAACGTTATGTGCGCCGGGGAAGCCCATCCGGCATCGTTGCTGCCCGCGGGAGTTTCCTGCGCCCGGAACAACACTTCCGGGCGTGTGGGAAACTGCCCATGCGAACCAGACGCTGGACTCACGGTGGACCCTTCGCTCACAACATGAACCACGAAGGACGGCGATGACCCAGATCTCCTTGCCGATGCCAACCGTCGAAGAAGCGCGAGCCGCTCTCGGGGGCCAATTTCGATCCTGACAAGACGCTCAACGGTGCAATCGCACTTGCAGCGTCGGGCGATCTCGCAGTCCCAGCCGTCGCACTCATGAAAGCAGTCTTCGCCTGCCCCGCAGCTAACGCACGATTGCGGGAAGCAATGATTCTGCGAACCGCGGTGCGCTTGAACTGCGCCTATGCGGTGCACGCTTCCACTCGAATAGCACTCAACAGCGGGCTTTCACAATCTGAGATAGAAGCTCTCGCCGCAGACGACCAAGTCACCGGAGTGGATCGAGTCATCGTCCTGATCGCTCGGATGGCGGATGACATCGCGGATCGAGCAACGCTCGGAGAGGACTTGTTGGAGGCAGCGATGGAGCAATGGGGTGTCGATGACACGCGGAAGCTGATCTTGATGCTGGGCCGGTTCA
>CAWFDU010000007.1:0-139926 GCA_963814655.1 uncultured Acidimicrobiales bacterium
CCGAGGACCTCGCCGGAGCCCGGCTCCACCACCAGGTACGACCACTCGACGTCGGCGTCGAAGTCGGCCATCCCCTTGGCCACGACGTCCCGGGTGTCGGCCGGTGACGGTGGCTGCGCCGCCCACGGCATCCACCGGTGGAGCTCGGCGAAGCTGGACAGGACGGCGGCCCGCATCGCCTCGGCCGTCGCCGGCGCCCACCGCCGCAGCTCGAGGGGCCCGGCGGCCAGGTGGTCGGGGAGGAGGGCCACCCGTCCACGTTGGCACACCTCCGGGGAGGGCGACCGCTTTCGGACGTCGACCGCCCAACTGCTAGAGTGAGGCACTTACGCGGACGTGGCTCAGCTGGTAGAGCACAACCTTGCCAAGGTTGGGGTCGCGGGTTCGAATCCCGTCGTCCGCTCCAGGTCGGAGGCCCTTGCGGGGGCCTCTGTCCCGCGTCCGGGGCCCTCCACGACGCAGGCCTCGTTCCGGGGGGTCCTCCTGCGGTCGTCCCGGCAACCCGCCCCGCCCTCGACCCCTCCGGGCGCGGCGGTGCGGGGCGACCGGCCCCGGGGCCCGTAGCCTTGTCTCCGTGAGCTCGGACCGGACCGACGATCGTGCCGCCGCGAACCGGGCCCGACTCGTGCTGATCTGCGGACTTCCGGCGTCCGGCAAGTCGGCTCTCGCTCGCCGGCTCGCCCCCAGGATCCGGGCGGTCAGATTGGACAAGGACGACTGGACGACTCGCCTGGGCCACGACCCGTGGGACGAGGAATTCCGCCTCCTCATCGAGCGACAGCTGTGGACTCTCGCCCAGGAGCTCCTCGCGCGGGGACAGAGCGTCATCCTGGAGTGGGGCCACTGGGCCCGGGTCGAACGCGATGAGAAGCGGATCGGGGCGCGGGCTCTGGGCGTGGGAGTCGAGTTGCACGTGCTGGATGCGCCCCTGGACGAGTTGATCGAGCGGGCCGATCGTCGTACCGCATCGGGCGAATGGACGGCCTCGCCGATGACCCGTGCGCACTTCGTGGAGTGGGCGACGATCTTCCAGCCTCCGGACGAGGAGGAGCTCTCGCTGTTCGACGATCCCCTGACCGAAGGGTGATCTCGCCGAACCCGACCCGGGCGCCGTCGGATCCCCCGTCGGGACTCCGGATGACCGCAACCTCCCGACGGTGGGGACGCACGTCCTCGTGGATCCGCGCCCGAGCCGGGCCGCCCGGGCCCCGGAACGACCCGGGGGCACGTCCCGCCGGGTGACGGCCGGTCGCTACCTAGTGGCCGAAGACCTGGTCGAGCAGCCCGTCCACACCCGAGCCGTGCAGGGTCATGCCCCCGTCGACGACGATGTTCTGCCCGGTGATGAACCGCGCGAGATGCGAGCACAGGAAGACCACGACGTCGGCGACGTCGTCGGGCTGCCCGATGCGCCCGAGAGGGGTCGTCCGCTCGAATCGAGCCCGCTCATCGGGCAGGAACTGCAGCAGGGGTTCGGTCAGGGCCGTGGCGATCATTCCGGGCGAGACCGAGTTGACCCGGATCGCCGGACCGTACTCGAGGGCCGCGGACGCGGTGAGCGCGGCCACGCCCGCCTTGGCCGCGGCATAGGGTCCCTCCCCTGCAGCGGGCCTCGTGCCGCTGATGGATGCCGTCGAGACGACGGCGCCCCCTCCTGAGGCTCGAAGATGCGGCACGACGGCCCGGAATCCGAGATACACCCCGGTCAGGTTCACCGCCAGCAGCCGATGCCACTCCTCGGGGGTCCATTCGTGGAGGGGCGACAGGCCACCCACTCCGGCGTTGTTGAACATGATCGTGACCCCGCCCATGGCCGCCGCCGCGGCACCGACCGCACCGGCCAACCCGTCGGCGTCGGTGACATCGGCCACGTGGGCGGTCCCACCGATCTCCGCGGCGAGTTCGTGCGCGGCGTCGCCGTCGATGTCGATGATCGCCACCGCCGCGCCCTCGTCGGTCATCCGGCGTGCCGTCGCTCGTCCGATGCCCGAGCCGCCTCCGGTGATCACGGCACGCTGGCGATCGAGCAGTCCCACGGGGTCATTCCTACTTTCCGCGGATCGCGCGTGCCAGTGGGTGAGGAACGGACCCGGACCACGGCGGTCGTGGAGCCCCACCGGCAGGCGGACTCCGGGGAGCGCCGACGCTCCGCGGGCGCTCCGCCCCTCACGACCTCGCCGCGCCCGACGCTCGGGGGCACGGGGAGCGGATCTGGGGCAGCATGACTCCATGGCGCACGATCGCAGGTTCCGCTTCGCCGCACAGCTGGGCACGTCGCCCGACGGCACCGCCAAGGGCTGGGCCGAGCAGGCGCGCCAGGCCGAGGACCTCGGCTACAGCGCGCTGCTCATGCCCGACCACTTCGGCGACCAGCTGGCACCCGTCCCGGCGCTGGCCGCGGTGGCCGCGGCCACGACGACGCTGCGCATGGGCGCACTCGTGTTCTGCAACGACTACCGCCACCCGTTCGTCCTGGCCAAGGAGGCGGCCACGCTCGACGTGCTCAGCGAAGGGCGCCTCGAACTGAGCCTCGGCGCCGGCTGGATGCGAACCGACTACGACGAAGCCGGTCTGACCTACGACGGGCCGGCTGTCCGGGTGGACCGGTTCGAGGAGGCGGTCGCGGTGGTGAACGGGCTGCTGCGCACCGACGGACCCTTCGACTTCCACGGTGAGCACTACGAGGTACGGCACCACACCCTGACGCCACGACCGGTGCAGCGACCGGGGCCACCGCTCATCATCGGGGGCGGCGGCAGGCGGGTGCTCTCCATCGCCTCGCAGCACGCCGACATCGTCAGCATCAACGCCAACCTGCGCGAGGGGACCGGCGGCGTCGAGACGGCGGCCGACCTGACGCCCGAACGAACCCGCCGGAAGGTGGCCTGGGTGAAGGAGGCGGCGGGCGACCGCTTCGACGATCTCGAGTTGAACGCGCTCATCGGGTTCGCCGTCGTCACCGACGACGCAGCTGGCCTGGCCGCCCAGATGGCGCCGGCCTTCGGCGTCGACCCGGCGGACGCCCTGCACGTCCCGGTGGCACTGGCGGGGACGCTCGACGAGATGGCCGAGGAACTTCGGTGGCGACGCGAGGAGTACGGGATCTCGTACTGGTCCATCGAGTCGGACGCCTGGCAGACGCTGGGACCGGTGGTGTCCGAACTGGCCGGTCAGTGAGCGGACGGACGTCGTCGTCCGGACCGTCCCGTCCGGGACCCCGAAGGTGGCCGCCGCCACACCACGTCGCGGTCCGCCCCGTCGGGTGAACCGGGATCCGGCCCGTCAGCAGTGGAACAGGGCCACCGGACGGTTCCGGTCCAGCACCGTGCCGGCCAGGCGCCCGAAGACGATGTCGCAGATGTGGCGCTCGACCGCCCGTTCGTAGTCGTCCACGATCACGATCCCGCCGGGAGCCACCAGCTGTCGGGCCAGGGCGATGCTGGCCGCCCGGCCCGGGGTGTCGGTGCCCCATCCGTAGGGCCCGTCCACCACCACCACGTCCCACCGGGTCCCGGCCAGCTCGCCGGGCAGGTCGGGCAGCGGGATCTCGGACGGATCGTCGTAGTGGAGGGCCTCGGACACCACGGTCCCGTAGGTGATCGCGTACACCTCGCGATGGGGCGCCTCCTGGCGCGAGAGGTCGATCCACCCGGGGACGTCCTCGAGGAACGCGGTCCGCCCGCCGCGGTTCACGAGTTCCCAGGTGGGGCTGTCGAGCCCCAGTCCGAACACCAGGAGGCGTCCGCCGCGGCCGAGGTGATCGCGGGCGCAGGCGACGGCCCGGGACGAGATCTGGAACCCGTAGGCGAACCGCAGGACGGGGACCAGGTGCCGTCGGGCGGACTCCGGCACACGGGACAGCAGGGCGGTCAGGGCGCGCTTGGTCCGCTGCTCGACCTGCTGTCGCCACTGCCGCCGCTCAGGATCCATCCTGCACGGCATCATGGCACGTCCCGGAACCCGCCCGTCCCCGGGGGTGTCGGGACGGGACGGGCCGTGGAGCGGACGGGGTGCGACCTAGACTGCGGCCGTGGCCGGACTGCTGGAGTTCGACGGTCTGCGCCGTCGGTTCGGCTCGGTGACCGCCCTCGACGACCTCAGCTTCTCGGTCCCCTCGGGCCAGGTGGTCGGATTCCTCGGACCGAACGGCGCCGGCAAGACCACCACCATGCGGGCCGTCTTCGGGCTGACCGAGCTCGACGCCGGGTCGGTCCGGTGGAACGGGAGGCCGGTCGGGCCCGCCCAGCGCCGCCGCTTCGGGTACATGCCCGAAGAGCGGGGGCTCTACCCGAACATGCTCGTGGCGGAGCAGATCGAGTACCTCGGCCGGCTGCACGGGATGGACCGCACCGCCGCCGCCGCCGCCACCGGTCGGTGGCTGGAACGCCTCGACGTGGCCGACCGGGCGACCAGCAAGGTGGAGACCCTGTCCCACGGCAACCAGCAGCGGGTGCAGCTGGCGGCGGCCCTGGTGCACGACCCCGACGCGCTGGTGCTGGACGAGCCCCTCGCGGGCCTGGACCCGACCGGCATCGACGCCATCGGCGAGGTGCTCGTCGAGCGGGCGCGCTCCGGACGTTGCGTGCTGTTCTCGAGCCATCAACTCGACCTCGTCGAGGACCTCTGCGCCTCGGTGGCCATCATCGACCACGGCAGGCTGGTGGCCGAGGGCTCCGTCGACGAGCTGGCGACGAGCGGCGCACGGCGCCTGGTGGTCCGGCTCGAGGGCGACCGCCGGGGAGCGTGGGCCCAGGGGATCCCGGGTGTCACCGTGTCCGAGGTCGACGGGGGTGAGGTGCGCCTCGTGCTCGACGGCGCGACCGACAGCGACACCGTGCTGGATGCGGCCCGGACCGCCGGCCGTGTGACCGAGTTCGCGTTCGAGCGCCGTCGGCTGTCCGAGGTGTTCCGGGAGGCGGTCGGACGGTGAGGACGCTCGCGGTCGTCCTCGCCGTCGGGGCCGCAGTGCTGCTGGTCCGCCTCGCACGGAGGCGTCGGACCCGTGGGCGGCCGCCCTCGCCCCGGGGGTCCGCGCCGGGACCCGGCGGGACGGGGCTGCTCGGGAACACCGGCCTGGTGGCCGGCCGCGAGATCCGCGAGCGGCTGCGGGGACGGGTGCTGCGGGTGGTCACCGCCGTCCTCTTCGTCGTCGTGGCGGCCGCCGTCGTCGTCCCCACCCTCCACCGGGCGACGACCACCCGCCAGACGGTGGGCGTCGTGTCCGGCACCCCCGCCGTCGACGCCGAGCTGGAGGAGCTCGCCGGTTCCGTGGGTCTGCCGGTCGACCTCGTCCGCGAGCCCGACCTGGACACCGCCAGGGAGTCGCTGCGGACGGGCGCCGTCGCCATGGTGGTGGACGGGGGGACGAGGATCCTCGTGCAGAACCCCGTCTCGGACGCCGACACCTCCGCCGGGGCGCGCTACGTGCGGAGCGTGGCCGCGGTGCTGGGGGCGCGGGAGGCGTTCGACCGGGCCGGGCTCACCCCGGAGCAGGCGGCCACCGTCGCCGGGGCCCAGCCGTTGCCGGTCGAGAGTCTCCACCCCGCGAAGACGGTCAGGACGACGGAGGAGGCGACGGCGCTGATCGGGGTCATCCTCATCTTCGTCGTCCTCACCCAGTACCTGACGTGGACGCTCATGGGCGTGATGGAGGAGAAGTCGAGCCGAGTCGTGGAGGTGCTGCTCGCCACCGTACGGCCGGTGCAGCTCCTGGCCGGCAAGCTGGCCGGCATCGGCGTCGTCGCCCTGCTGCAGGCGATGGCCCTGGTGGGCTTCGCGCTGGTGCTGGCCGAGCTGGTGGGCTCGAGCCTGGTGCACGGGGCGGCGCCGCTCGTGGTGGCGTCCACGCTGGTGTGGCTGGTGCTCGGGTACGCGTTCTACAGCTGGGTCTACGCCGCCGCCGGGTCGCTCGCCGAACGCCAGGACCAGGTGCAGAGCCTGGCGCTTCCCCTGAGCGCCCCGCTCATCTTCGGGTACATCGTCTCGCTCGTCGGCGTGAGCTCGGGACACGCCTCGCTGCTCGTCGAGGTGCTGGCCTACCTGCCCCCCACCGCCCCGTTCGCCATGCCCACGCTCGTCGGATTCGGCGAGGTCAGCTGGTGGCAGTTCCTGCTCGCCGTGCTCGCGAGCCTGGGGTCGACCGTGGTCGTCGCCCTGGTGGCGGCCCGGGTCTACCGGACCGCCGTGCTCCGCACCGGAGGTCGGGTGCGGCTGCGCGAGCTCATCCCGGGATCGGCCGAGTGACGGCCGGGGTCCCACGCCCGGCCGACGGGTGCCGGGGCGGGTGTCCGCACCGCATCCAGGTCGGGTCGGTCACGACAGGGCGCCGACGAAACGGTGCCGCGCCTCCTCCCACCACCGTCGTCGCCGCGCGTACCGCTCCATACCGCCCATCTCGTCGAGCATGCGGATGAAGTTCGGGTCGCCGGCGTCGACCCGACGCTGCACGAAGGCGCCACCGCTGCGCATCGACCGGTCGAGGTGGACGACGAGGTCGGCGCGCCCCGCGGCGTCCAGGCCGTAGGAGTCGGCCACGAGACGCAGCCGAGCCGGGCGGTCGGCCGCGGCGAACCCGAGCCGGTCGGCGCTGCGGTCGTCGTCGACGGGAACGCACATCCGGGCGGACGCGGCGAGGTCGAAGACCGCCCGACCCGGTGCCGCGAAGTCGAAGTCGAGCAGGGCCACCGCGCGGCCGTCGCGGAAGACGACGTTCTCCAGGCACACGTCGTTGTGGCACACCAGGGGTCCTCCCGCGGGATCCGCCAGCTCGTCGCTCCACGGGCCCGGACCGGGGGGGACCCGGGACGAACCCTCGTGGAACGATCGCAGCAGATCGGCCACCGACGCCAGGGCGTCGTCGGTCTGCGCCCAGGGCGGAAACGGGGGAACGGGCACGTCGCCGTCGATGAAGACCAGGCGCTCGCGCCCGTCGGCCTCGATCCCGACCGGCCAGGACGCGCCGTCGAACCCGGTCGACCTGAGCTCCCGCAGGAAGGCGTGCACGGGCACCGAGTGCGGGTTCGCGGGGCGCAGGACGAACCCGCCGCGCCGCACCACCGCTCCGGCGTTGGCCACGCCGCCGGGCAGGATCTCGTCCACGTCGCCAGTATCCCAGGGGCCGCACGACGGTGCCGGCGGGCGTCCCGGGTCGGGCGGGGTCGGTGGTCCCCACGGACCCGGGGCCCGTCCGTCCGGATCAGTCGGTGAGGGTCAGCGTGCACGCCGCCGCCGACCACGCCCCGACGCCCGACTGGGTGTAGGAGTACCCGACGCCCGTGGGGGTGGGGTCGACCACCCAGGCACCGAAGCCCTGGTCCGGGCTGGTCTGGTTCAGGAGCACGAAGGGGGCGAGCTGGGTCGCCAGTCCGGCACCCGTGGCGCGGCTGACGTAGGCGCCGGTGACGACGAGGGCCCCGGCCGCGGTCGGGGTGACCCCGCCCGGTCCGACCACCGACGAGCTGCCGGCGGCACCGGCGCTGGCCCCCGGTCCCGGGTCGACCCCGGAGACGTCGGTGTACTCGGTCACGTTGAGGAAGGCCACGGACGCGGGGACGGCCAGGCTGACCGACACGGTGGTGGCGGCGGAGCCCGTGGCGGTGCCCGTCCCCACCAGCGTCCACAGTTCGGCGTCCCCGTCGGCCGAGCAGCCGGTGCCGGCCGCCTCGACGAAGGCGGCACCGTCCCAGGTGGCGCCCGTCACGGGGGAGGCGACCCGGGCCCCGGCGGCGGTGGTGCAGGGCTGGGTCAGGGTGAGCACCAGACGCGTCTCCGGCACTGACCGGACTCGACATGGTGACCGTGTACTGGGAGGCGTTGCCCGCCGCATGGGTGGCCGTCTTCTGCTGGACGAAGGTCCGGGTGACGTCGAGCGTGTACGTCCGGGAGTCCTGGAACCCGTTGGCGTCCGTGACCTGAATCGTGAAGGTGTCCGTGGAGGCGCCCACGGCGAGGTTTCCCGAGATCACCCCGGAGGACGGGTCCAGGCTGAGGTGGTCGGGGAGGACCCCGGTGTTGGACCAGGTCAGGACGGGGGCGCCGCCCGTGGCCGTCAGGACCTGGGAGTAGCCGGCCTCGCCGGTCCAGCCCGGGGCCAGCGACGTGGTGGTGATCGCCGGCGGGGGGTCGACGTCCAGGGTCAGGACGGCGTCGGCGGCGCTGCCGGCCGGGTCGACGGCCTGCACGGTGAACGTCTCGGTGACCGCCGTCGGTCCGAGGTCCCCGGTGACCTCGCCGGTCGACGGGTCGAGGACCAGGCCGTCGGGCAGCGTGCCCGCCACCAGGGACCAGGTGACGGGCGGGCCCGACGGATCGAGCACGACCACGTCGTAGTAGCCGGTCTGGCCCTCGGTGGCGGGCAGGAGCGACGTGGTGGCGATCGACGGGGGGTCCGGGTCGGGCCACGGGTCGGTGGTGACGGTGAGCGGCTGCGGGTCCGACGCCGAGCCGGTGTGGTGGGCGTCGCCGGCGTACGTGGCGGTCACCGGGTAGGACGTGTCCGACGCCACCAGCGCGGTGGCACCCGGCGAACAGGAGTCGGCGGGCAGGGTGACGTCGCAGAGGTCGATCCCGCCGGCGGCCACGGTGACGGAACCCGTGGGGTCCCCGCCGCCCGCCGACGTGACGGTGACGGTGGCGGTCACCCCGTCCTCGGCTCCGTAGGCCACGGTGCCCGGCGACAGCACCAGCGACGTGGAGGTGTCGGTCGTCCCGACCACGACGGGGCCGCCGGCGGCCGCGGTCGCGGTCCAGTCGTGCCACGACGCCGTCACCGCATAGGTGTAGGTGCCGTCGGGCACCGACGGGTCGGTGCACGCCGTGGGCGACGACGGCAGGGGTGCCCCGGGGGACCCGCAGACGTCCACCGTGGCCCCCGACGGGACGGCGGTGCGGGTGACGTAGTAGCCGACGGTGCCGTCGACCGGGGCGTCGACGCCGTCCCAGGTCACGGTCACCCCGGAGCCGGACGGTGCGGCCGTCGCACCCGACGGGGCGGCCAGGGTGCCCACCCGGACGGATCCGGCACCGGCCCCGGCCGAGGTGAGGAACGCCCACGCCGCCGGTGCCGCGAGGGTGAGCGCCGTCACCACGGCGGCGGCGGCCAACGCCACCCGTCGCCGGACGGCGGCGTGCTCCCGGGGAGCTCCGGGAGCCCAGGGCCCGGGCCCGGGGGGCGTGGACGTGGTGTGATGGTGGGCAGCAGGTGCCGCCGGGGTGGCGGCCGTGGTGGCGGCATCGGTGGGGGACTGGTGGCATGGCGACGGTCCGGTGATCGGGGCACGGGGGGCGTGGCGGACGGGGACCGGTCGGTCCGGCCGGGCCGTGCGTCGGGACCCGCCCCGGTCGGCACCGGTCAGGTCGGGGTCACGCCCCGGTGGTGCCGAAGACGAGCCCGACGTCGGCGCCCTGACAGGCGTCCTGGTCGACGCCCGCCTCGGTCAGGCCGATGCTCGAACCGGCCGGTTCCGAGTAGGCGCCGGGGCTGAGGGTGGTCCCGCCGTCACCGACGGACACGGGCGAGTCGACGGTGAACCAGCTCGCCTGGCAGCCGTCGATCGGGTCGCCGGCGGAGTCGAGCGCGTACCCCGTCTCGGGGTCGCTGGCCACGGCGACGGTGATGGCGTCGACGTGTTCGTCGCCCGTGCCGGTGTTCTGGGCCCGGACGGTGAACGGCACCGGGTCGGCCCCGGGGTACAGGTCGCCGACGGTGCCCGACTGGGTGACGGCGAAGTCGGTCGGCCCGGTCGAGCCGACGGTGACCGACCCCGTGCCGGTGCCGCCCGAGGTGAAGTAGGCGAAGGCGGCGCCACCGCCGCCGACGACCAGGCCGACGGTGAGGGCGACGGCCGCCACCTTCCTGGACTTGAGGTGCTTCATGGGAACCTCCCTGCGATCGTCGCTGCCGAAGTGCAGCTGTACGGGGCGGTCCGCCGTGGCGACCGGTCCGCGGACCGTCGTGGCCCGGGTGCGGCGCCCGGTGCACCACCCCGACCGTGCCCGATTCCGGACACGGCGGTGGACGGGTACGGGACCGTCGGTGGGCTCCCTGCCGGACGGGCTTCCGACTCCCCGCCGACGGGACACCGGCGACTCCCGGTCGGGTCCACAAGAACGGCGTCGGGCCGGCCGCGCCACAACTTGACCGCCACCCGGCCCCTTGTGACGTTCGACCCTGGGGAACGGGCCGATCGACCGCGCGCCGCGGGCTACCCTCGGGCAACGCAGGGCGCGACGTCGTGCCGCACCCCGTGCCCGTCCGTCCCACAGAGGAGTGCGCCATGAGTTTCGAGCCGAGTCAACGGGGTGCGGACCTGCGCCGACGGGTGGCCGAGTTCGTGGACACGGTGGTGGTCCCGGCGGAGGCCGTCTACGAGGAGCAGATGCGTGCGTCGGGTGACCCCCACGCACATCCTCCGGTGCTCGAGGAGCTCAAGGCCGAGGCGAGGGAGCGGGGCCTGTGGAACCTGTTCATGCCGCACGCCACGCCCTGGACCCCGGACCCGGTGCCGAACCTCGACTACGCCTACCTGGCCGAGCTGGCCGGTCGGAGCCACCTCGCCTCGGAGGCGATGAACTGCTCGGCACCGGACACGGGGAACATGGAGGTACTCGCCCTCTTCGGCACGCGACTGGCAGCAGGACGAATGGCTGGTGCCGCTGCTCGAGGGACGGATCCGCTCGGCGTTCGCCATGACCGAGCCGGACGTCGCCTCGTCGGACGCCACCAACATCCAGCTCTCCATCGCAGGGACGGTGACGACGTACGTCCTCAACGGCCGGAAGTGGTGGATCTCGGGAGCGGCGTCGGAGCGGTGCGAGATCTTCATCGTCATGGGCAAGACCGACCCCGACGGCCGCCCGGCACCAGCAGCAGTCGATGATCCTCGTCCCACGCGGCACCCCGGGCCTGACCATCGTCCGCAACCTGCCCGTCTTCGGCTACACGGACCGCGAAGGCCACTGCGAGCTCCGGTTCGAGGACGTGCGGGTGCCGGCCGGCAACCTCATCGGCGAGGAGGGGATGGGCTTCGCCATCGCCCAGGCCCGCCTCGGGCCCGGGCCGGATCCACCACTGCATGCGCTGCATCGGCATGGCCGAGCGGGCGCTCGAGCTGATGTGCCGCCGGGTGCTCGGCCGCGTGGCCTTCGGGAAGCCCCTGGCCGCCCAGGGGGTCGATCCGCGAGTGGATCGCCGACTCGCGGATCGAGATCGAACAGGCCCGGCTGCTGACCCTCAAGGCCGCCTAGCTCATGGACACCGTGGGGCACAAGGGCGCGGCCACGGAGATCTCGGCCATCAAGGTGGTGGCGCCGAACATGGCCCTGCGGGTGGTGGACCGGGCGATCCAGGCCCACGGGGGCGGCGGGGTGTCGGACGACTTCCCGCTGGCGCGGATGTACGCGGGCCTGCGCACCCTCCGCTTCGCCGACGGGCCCGACGAGGTGCACCGCCGCCAGCTCGCCCGGGCCGAGCTGGGGAGGTACGCCCCGTGAGCCGCCGGGTGCCGGGCGGACGGGAGGTCCCGTGCTCGATCATGTGAGCATCCAGTGCGCCGACGTGGCCGCGAGCGCCCGGTTCTACGACCGTGTGCTCGCCCCGTTGGGTGCCACGCGGGTGATGGAGTACGCCGGCGTCATCGGTTACGGCGTGGCCCCCAAGCCCGAGCTGTGGATCGGTCCCCGCGAGACGGGGTCGGGCTTCCGCGAGGCGCACCTCGCCTTCGTGGCACCCGACCGGGACGCGGTCCGGGCGTTCGTGGACGCCGCCGTCGCCGTCGGGGCGGTCGTGCTGCACGCACCCCGTCTGTGGCCCGAGTACCACCCGGACTACTTCGGTGGGTTCGTCCGCGATCCGGACGGCAACAACGTCGAGGCGGTGTGCCACACGCCGCAGTGACGACGCCCGGACGCGCCACAAGAGGTGGCGAAGGACTCTAGGCGTGCTCGCGGAGCGCGAGCACCATGGTCGTGACCCCGCGGTAGGTGCGGGCGACGACGAGGAGGATGCGATGGCGACGAAGCGGGCGAGGTCACGTGATGACGGGGCCGACCGGGTGATCGACTCGGTCGCCGAGGCCGAGCGGACGGCACTGGAAGCGGTGCGTCGGTTCCTCGACACGGTCAACAAGGCGTTCCCGGACGTGGGTCCGGACGGCGGGCAGCGCCAGCGGATCATCGACTCGGCCTTCCGGATGACGGACGAACTGGTCGGCACGTCGAACCAGCTGGCCCACCGACTGGTGAAGGCGGGCTCGGAGGCGGCCAAGCGGGCGCCCGTGTCGGGCACCGGGGCGCGCCGTGCGGTCCGCCGGGTGACGAAGGCCCCGGCCAGGAAGACGGCGGCGACGAAGGCCCCGGCCAAGAAGGCCCCGGCCAGGAAGGCGGCAGCGAAGAAGGCCCCGGCCAGGAAGGCGACGGCGAAGAAGGCTCCGGCCAGGAAGGCGACGGCCAACGGCACCGCCGGATAGCCGGGGTCGTCAGTCGGCCAGTGTGCCGAAGGGCTCACCCCAGAAGGTGGTCGGCCAGAGCTGCGGGCCCTCGGCGAGTGCTCCCGTGTCGCCGAAGGCGTCCATGGACACGAAGGTGCAGGTCCGCAGCATCTCGGGTCCGACGTCGGTGAAGACGGGCCCGCGTGCGTGGGCCAGCACGGCCTCGACGGACTCGTAGCCCTCGACCAGGCGGGCCTCTCCACTGGCCTCGTCCAGGAACCAGTCGTAGTGGAGGGTGCCCGGCTCGGCTCGGGAGAGTGCGAGGCAGCGCGCCACGCACGCGGTGAACCCCTCGATGTCGTGGACCCGGATCCGGACGACGAACCGGACGGCGGGGGAGGGTGGCACGGGACTCCTCGGGTCGGTGGGCACGGGTGGTCGGCGCGACGGGCGGACGGTCCGGGTCAGCCCCGGATCGACTCGGTCAGCCGGTCGATCATCGGGCGGAGCAGCAGCGTGTAGGTGTCGGCGATGGCCGGCTCGCGGTGGTCGGCCTGGGCGGCCGTGCGGACGGGGTCGAACGCCACGGCCTCGAACGCGGCGCGGGACGGAAAGACGTGGAACCGGACCTCGTCCCACTCCCGGCCGTCGCCGACGACGGTCCCCTCGACGTCGAGCCAGGCGCCGATCCGGACGCCCTGGGGGAGCGCGACCCGTCCGGCGGTGGCCTGGTAGACGTCCATGTCCTCGGAACGGCGCCCGTCGTGGTAGCGCAGGACGTGGAGGAGCACGACGGGCCCGTCGCCCGGTGTCGAGGGGTGGGGAACGGCATCGAGCGGCGGGGCATCGGCCGGCACGTCGGGCCAGGGCGCCGGGCGGCAGCAGATGACGAAGGTCGACGCCATGCCGGCGTCCTTGTGCACGTGGAGGTCGGCGTACTCCGGCAACTCCTGCATGTCCAGGAACGCCCGCCGGGTGGGATAGCGGACGACGGCGATCCGGTCCCACTCCTGGTCGTCGCCGACCAGCTGGGACTCGACGTCGGAGAGGAGGACGAGCTCGGCCCCGACCGTCCGGAACGGCCCGAACGGCGCATACCGGTCGTCGGCCTCGCGCCCGGTGATCTCGTCGGGTCGCCCGTCGGCGTAGAGGGCGCGCTCCCGGTAGCGCATGAGGTTGACCATCCACACCGGTCCGTCGTCCTCGGGTGCGAGCGCTTCGAGCCGGGCGACGTAGTCACGGTCGATGGTCCCGTAGGAGAGGTCGGGAAGTGCGTCGATGTCCATGGCGTCCTCGATGGGTGGGGCGCCGGGGGCGCCGGCGGGCGGGCGACGGACGACACCGATGGCGTGGGCGGTCCGGATCGTCGCTAGTTTGGCCCACGCGACCGGTGCCGGGCGACCGTGGGGCCCACCGGGCCGTCATGGGGTCGCCACCGGGCACCACCGAGGAGGACGGGACGCGGATGACCGAGTACGTGCGCACCCCAGATGAGCGGTTCGACGGCATCGGGTGGGAGTTCGCGCCCCGGTACCTGACCCACCCGGACGGTCTCCGCCAGCACTACGTGGACGAGCGGCCGGTGGGCGGGGACCGGGGGACCTTCCTCCTCCTCCACGGGGAGCCCACGTGGGCCTTCCTCTACCGGGACTGGATCCGTCCGCTGGTCGAGCTGGGGTTCCGGGTGGTGGCGCCCGACCACTTCGGATTCGGGCGCTCCGACAAGCCCACCGACGAGGAGTGGTACACCATCGCCCGGCACCGACGGGCACTCGAGCACCTGGTGCACGAGCTGGACCTCCGGCGGATCCACCTGGTCGTCCAGGACTGGGGCGGCCCGATCGGACTGTGCACCGCGTTCGGCGACCTCGCCCGCTACCAGCGGCTCTTCATCCTGAACACGTGGCTCCACGAGGACGGCTTCCCCTACTCCGAGGGGGTCCGGCTGTGGCGCCGGATGGCCCTCGATCCCGGGCAGCTCGGGGGCGACATGCCCGTCGGTGCCATCGTGTCCGGCGTGCTGCGGCGGCCCGGCCACGATGTCGAGGCCGTCGCCCGGGCCTTCGACGCCCCGTTCACCGACGAGGCGTCGAAGGCGGGCGCACGCCGGTTCCCCGTCTGCATCCCCTTCGCCGAGCCGGAGCTGGGCGACGCCGACCTGCAGGCCCGGACCCGTCACCGGCTGCGTTCCCCCGGACTGCCCGTGCACCTGGCCTTCGGCGACGACGATCCGATCTTCCCGTGGTCCCAGGCCGAACAGTGGGCCGCCGAGATCGACGGTGCCACGCTCGACCGGATCCCCGGTGCCGGACACTTCGTCCAGATCGATGCGCCTGACGACGTTCTGGGGGTGATCCGGGCCCACGTCAGCGGGTGAGCCCGGATCCCCCGGGGCACACGCCGCACCGATCGAACTCACCCGTGGCCCCCGTCCCCCGTCCTCCGGGTACCACCGTCGCACCGCCGCCGGGTCCCGGCACGTGGCAGTGGGGTGAGCCCACGCCGATGGGCGTGGACTGCCTCCGTCGGGCGGGCGGGACGGCCGAGTCGGCCCGACGGCCCGGACGGAGGCTGCTTCACACGATCCAGACGAAGGGGACCCTGGTGACGGACGAGTGGGGCGCGCTCCTGGCCCGCCGCAGGTTCCTGGCCGGCAGCATCGCCACCACGCCCGTGATCGAGCCGGCCACGCCCCCCCGGGCAGCAGGCGTCCGGCCGGGCCGGGGCGGCTCAGGTCGTGACGTGGCGCCGGGCCAGTGCGCCGAGCACCGCCTCGCACTCCTCGGCGCACGAACGCACGATGTCGGCCACGGGCCGGACCGCGTCGATGCGCCCGGCGACCTGGCCGCCGAGGGCGAGGCCCGCCTCGAGGTCGCCCCCGAAGTAGAGGTCGGCCACGCTGCCGAACGAGGCCATGGCGTCGCGTCCGTGATCGAACTCGAGGGCCTCGGAGCGGGCGGTCCGCAACGCCCGCAGCGCGGGCGACGCGTGCTGGTTCAACAGGACGGTGTCGGTCGCCGCCGCATCGAGGATCGCCTGCTTCCAGTTGGGGTGGACCGGGGACTCCGCCGAGGAGAGCATCACCGTGCCGAGTTGGACGCCCTCGGCGCCGAGGGCGAGAGCGGCCGCCATCGTCCGCCCGTCGAGGAACCCACCGGCGGCGATCACCGGCACGTCGACGGCGGAGGTCACCGAGGGCAGCAGCACCATGGTCGAGACCGGCCGGGGATGCTTGAAGCCACCGCCCTCGCCCCCCTCGACGATCAGCCCGTCGACCCCCGCCTCGACCGCCTTGACCGCCGCCCGCAGCGTCGGCACGACGTGGAAGACGGTGAGCCCGGCGTCCTTGAGCTGGGCCGTGTACCGGGTGGGGCTGCCGGCCGAGGTGGTGACGAAGCGGACCCCCTGGTCGACGACGAAGTCGACGATCACGGTGGGATCGGCCACGAAGGCCTGGGCGATGTTGACGCCGAAGGGCTGCTCGGTCAGGTCCTTCATCCTGGCGATCTCGTCGCGGACGGCGTCGAGCTCACCCGAGGACGTCTCGATGATGCCCATGGCGCCGGCGTTCGAGACGGCGGACGCCAGCGCCGACCGGGCGATCCAGCCCATCGGGGCCTGGAC
Source organism: uncultured Acidimicrobiales bacterium (assembly GCA_963814655.1). GTDB lineage: Bacteria > Actinomycetota > Acidimicrobiia > Acidimicrobiales > RAAP-2 > Bog-756. The sequence goes on from CAWFDU010000007.1 coordinate 16,050, forward strand.
GATGGGGAGCTCCACGCCGAGGAGCTCGGTCACGCGGGTGGTGAGCATCCGGGCATCTTGGCAGATCGGCTCCGACGTCGACCCGGCCGGCGCGGGCCCGGTCGACGTGGCGTCAGGCGGGCGCGTCGGGGTCGAGCGTGTCCACCGCCGGCTCGTCGTCCCCGATCCCGGCGCTCCGGGCGCCCGCCGTCTGGTTGGCGACCCCGAAGATGAGCCGGACCACGATGGCGATGACGGCCAGGTCGGCGAGCATCTGGACGGTGGTCACCATCCGGGCCAGGTCCGTGTGGGGCGTGATGTCCCCGAAGCCGACGGTCGAGAAGACGGTGACGGTGAAGTACAGGGCCGTCATCCGGGACATCGGGCCGTGGAACGTGGCCGGATCCGTGCCGGACATGTTCAGGTAGATCCAGGCGAAGAAGATCAGGAAGAGCGGGATGACCACGGACATGGCCACCCCGGCCCGGAGCATCGGGTGCTTGGCCCGGGTGATGCCCCGGATCTCGAACAGCAGGACGGCGATGAAGACGGCCACGGCCACCCCGAGGCGAGCCATGACCCCGACGTCCCGGACGAGGTTCGCCGAACGGTGCCGCAGGTCGATGGGCAACAGGAAGTAGGCGAGCAGCAGGATCCCGGTGCTCAGGGCGGCACGGAACCCCGCCGCCAGGATCTCCCGGCGTTCGACGTCGCCCATGCCGCCGAGCCCGGCGAGGGAGGAGGTGGCCACGGTCCCAGCCTGTCAGGCGCCGGTGCGTCGGGGACGGACCCCCGTGGGGGCTGGGTCCGGGGACCGCCACCCGGGGTCAGCCGCGCTGCGGATCGGACAGGTAGTCGACCAGGCGGTCACGTCGTCGGGCCACCAGGCGCAGGGCGACGTGGTGCCCGACCCACACGGCGAGGGCGGCGATGGCACAGGCCAGGCCGATCCCCAGACCGATGTCGTTGTCGGGCAGCTTCTGGGTGAGGCCCGAGGTCGAGGTGAGGCCCCAGATGAGCAGCGACGGTGCCAGGAAGGCGACGGTCAGGCCGGGGACCACGGCGTAGGGGAGGAGCACGAGCGTCCCCCAGCGCAGGAGCATGGGCTTCCACTGGCGTCGCCGGCTCCACCGGTAGCGGAGGGGGACGGGGTGGTACGGGAACAGGATCCCCACCCACGCGGAGACGGCCAGGACGCCGAAGGGGACGACACCGATGGCGACGGCCGAGTAGACGGCGGTGACCTTGTCCGACTGCCCCGCGCCCATGATGAAGGAGACGACCAGGCAGATCGGCGCCACGAAGCACCACAGCACCATGCTCTTGGCCACCAGCATGCGCCGGAGGACCAGCGGCTGGTCGATGGCGGCCAGGACCCGCAGCCCGTCCGGGGCGAGGATGTTGGTCGCCGGCACGTCGGAGTACATCCAGCTCGAGAGCACGAAGGCGAAGGCCACGCTGCCGTGGAGGGTGAAGACGGCGTCCTTGAGCTTCGGGGGGAGGAAGCGTCCAGGCCGACGTCATGAGGGCGGCGTTGATGGCCACGGTCAGCGGGGTCTCGAACGGAGGGCGAAGTACCCGGGCCCACTCGGACCGCAGCGCCTCGCGCAGGTCCTGGGGCAGTGGGCCGTCGTCCATGCGCCCTTCCGCCGCCTCGGCCTCCTGTTGGTCGGACGTCATCGGTTCGACCCTACACAGGCGCGCCCGCCCCCGGCGGCGACGGGCCGGACGGCACCGTCCACCGGTGGCGCCGACGCGGGGGTGACGCGAAGATGCCCGGATGCGCAGGGCACGAGCCGCATGGGGACGGTCATGAGCGGAGCGGACGAGTTCTTCACCGGGGTGGGACCGATCCGCTTCGCCGGTCCGGACAGCGACGACCCGCTGGCCTTCCGGTGGTACGACGCCGACCGGGTGGTGGCCGGCCGCCGGATGGAGGACCACCTGCGGCTGGCGGTCTGCTACTGGCACAGCTTCGTGTGGACCGGCACCGACGTCTTCGGCGAGGCGACGCTCGACCGCCCCTGGAGCACGGCGGCCGGGCGACCCGATGGCCGCGGCCCGACGGAAGATGGCGGCCGCATTCGAGTTCACGTCCAAACTGGGCGTGCCCGTTCTTCTGCTTCCACGACCGGGACATCGCCCCCGTGGGGGACACCTTCGCCGAGACGTGCGCCCGTCTCGACGCCATGGTGGACGAGGCGCTCGGTCACATGGAACGGACCGGCGTCCGACTGCTGTGGGGCACGGCGAACCTCTTCGGCCATCCGCGCTACGCGGCGGGTGCGGCGACCAGCCCCGACCCCGAGGTCTTCGCCGTGGCCGCCGCCCAGGTCTGCCACGTGCTGGAGGCGACCCACCGGATGGGCGGGGCCAACTACGTGCTGTGGGGCGGTCGCGAGGGGTACGACACGCTGCTCAACACCGACCTCGCCCGCGAGGAGGCGCAGCTGGCCCGCTTCCTGCACCTGGTGGTGGAGCACAAGCACCGGATCGGATTCCCCGGCACCATCCTGATCGAGCCGAAGCCGGCCGAGCCCGCCGAGCACCAGTACGACCACGACGCCGTCGACGGTGGCCGGCTTCCTGGTCCGTCACGGTCTGGACGGCGAGGTGCGTCTGAACCTCGAGGCCAACCACGCCACCCTGGCCGGCCACAGCTTCCACCACGAGGTGGCCACCGCCGCCGCCCACGGGCTCCTGGGGTCGATCGACGCCAACCGGGGCGACCCGCAGAACGGATGGGACACCGACCAGTTCCCCAATTCGGTGGAGGAGTGCACGCTCGCCCTCTACGAGATCCTGGCCGCCGGTGGCCTCACGACCGGGGGGATCAATTTCGACACCCGGCTGCGCCGACAGTCGGTGGCCAGGGACGACCTGTTCCACGGGCACGTGGGGGCCGTGGACACGGTGGCCCGGGCCCTGCTGGCGGCGGCGTCCCTGCTCGGGTCGGGAGATCTCGCCGACCGGCGCTCGGCGCGCTACGCCGGTTGGGACGGTGCGCTCGGGACCCGCATCCTGGACGGTGGCGCCTCGCTGGCCGACCTGCACCGTCTCGTGCTGGACGACGACCTGGACCCGGTGCCGGCCTCGGGCCGCCAGGAGCTGCTGGAGAACCTCGTGAACCGCCACATCGAGCGGGCCAGGTGAGGGAGTGAGCGGGCCGGGTGACGGGGTGGGCGCCGCCCCGGCGCCCACCCCGTTCGCGGCCGCCGCCGCGCGCGTCCTGGACGGGGCCGACCACCACGACGAGGCCCGCGCCCTCGTCGCCGCCATGACCGACGAGGAGAAGCTGTGGTGCCTCGACGGCGACACCGAGTTCTGGGACGGGATCGTCGACCTGGTGTCGGGCGGCTACCACGACCACCCCTGGCCGGCCGCCGCCGTCGACCGGCTGGGGATCCCCGGCATCCGGTTCGCCGACGGCCCGCGGGGCTGCGTGATCGGCCGGGCCACCTGCTTCCCGGTCTCCATGGCCAGGGGGGCGACGTTCGACCCGGCGCTGGAGGAGCGGATCGGCCGGGCCATCGGCGCCGAGCTGGCGGCGGCGGGGGCCACGTACACCGGCGCGGTGTGCATGAACCTGCTCCGGCACCCCGGCTGGGGTCGGGCCCAGGAGACCTACGGTGAGGACCCCCACCACGTGGGGGAGATGGCGGCGGCCCTCACCAGGGGACTCCAGAGCCGGGTCATGGCGTGCATGAAGCACTTCGCCTGCAACTCGATGGAGGAGGCCCGCTTCCGGGTCGACGTGACCGTGGACGACCGGGCGCTGCACGAGGTCTACCTGCGCGCACTTCCGCCGGGTGGCCGAGGAGGGCGTGGCGTCGGTCATGTCGGCGTACAACTCGGTCAACGGGAGCTGGTGCGGTGAGAACCCCGTGCTCCTCACCGACGTGCTGCGCACCGAGTGGGGGTGGGACGGCTTCGTCACCTCCGATTTCATCGCCGGGCTGCACGACCCGGTCGGTTCGGTCCGGGCCGGCCTCGAGATCGAGATGCCCTTCCGCCAGCAGCGGGCGCAGCACCTGCCCGCGGCGTTGGCCTCCGGCGACCTGGACCCGGCCGACGTGGAGGCCCGCGTCGAGGCGACCGTGGCGACCCTGCTCCGGTTCGCCGACGTGCTCGCCACCCCGCCCGACCCGTCGGTGCTGGCCTCGCCCGACCACCGGGCCCTGGCCCGTGAGGCGGCGGCGGCGGGCATGGTGCTGCTGCGCAACGAGGGCCCCCTCCTGCCCGTGGCCCGGGACCCCGGACGGGTGGCGGTCCTCGGCCGGCTGGCCGCCGTGCCCAACCTCGGGGACGGCGGGTCGAGCGACGTCCGCCCACCCGAGGCGTCCACGCTGCTCGACGGGGTGCGGGCGGCGTTCCCGACGGCCGACGTCGTGCACCACGACTCGGACGCCTCGGTGGCGGACGGGGCGGACCTGGCCGTCGTGGTGGTGGGATGCACCAAGGACGACGAGGGCGAGTTCATCGACGTGGGGACGAGCGAGGCGATGGCCGCGCTGTTCCCGCCGCCACCTCCGCCGCCGGCTCCTCCGTCGGTCCCGGCCGCCGGTCCGGACCGACGGCCGGGACCACCACCACCGGCGGACCCGGTGCCCGGCGGCGTCGACGGCGGACCGGCGGCGGACACGTTCGCCCCCGGTGGCGACCGCCGCAGTCCTGCGGCTCTCGGCCGACGACGAGGCGCTGGTCCGGGCCACGGCGGCCGTCTGTCCCGGGACCGTGGTCGCCGTCATGGGGGGCTCGGCCGTGGTCATGCCGTGGCTCGACGACGTCCCCGCCGTGGTCCAGGTGTGGTACCCGGGCATGGAGGGCGGCGGCGCCTTCGCCGACGTCCTGACCGGCGCGGCGCGAGCCCGGTGGCCGCCTGCCCTTCGCGCTCCCGCGCCGTGAGTCCGATCTGGTCGGCTTGGACCCGGACGCCGACGCGGTCGTCTACGACCTGTTCCACGGGCAGTGGAAGCTCGACCGGGACGGCATCGCCCCCCACCGGCCGTTCGGGGCCGGGCTCGGCTACACCACCTTCGCCCTGGAGCCCGGAACGCTGCAGGTGCGCCAGGTCCTGCCCGGGGTGACCGACGGCGCGCGTGGAGGTCGGGACGACCAACACCGGTGACCGGGCCGGCTCCACGGTGGTCTTCGTCCTCGCCGGCCTCCCCGGCTCCTCGGTGGAGCGGCCCCGCCGGCGGCTGGTGGGCTTCCGCCGGGTGGATCTCGACGCCGGCGCACGTGCCGTGGTGGTCGTGCCGTTCGATCTCGCCACCTCGCCGTCCGGCGTCACGGCGGCTGGTACCAGGAGCCCGGTCGCTACGTGCTCGACGTGGGCACCGACGCCGGGCCGCCGGTGGGCTCGGTGACCGTCGACGTGGCCGGCGGGTGAGCGGCCGGGCCGCTCCGCCGGCGGCGGTCTGACCGTGCCGCTCGTGCTGGGGGTGGACAGCTCCACCCAGGCGACCAAGGTCGAGCTGCGCGATGCCGACGACGGCACGCTGGTCGCCTCGGCGCGTGCCCCCCACCCCGCCGTGCACCCGCCGCGGTCCGAGCAGGACCCCGAGTCGTGGTGGGAGGCACTGCGCCTGGCCGTCGCCGAGGTCACGCTCGACGGGTCGCACCGGATCGACGCCCTCGCCGTCGCCGGCCAGCAGCACGGCATGGTCGTGCTGGACGGTGCCGACCGACCGTGCTCCGCGCCGGCCAAGCTCTGGAACGACACCGAGTCCGCCCCCGAAGCCGCCGCCCTGGTGGCCGACGTGGGCGCCGACGCCTGGGCCACCCGTACCGGATCGGTGCCGGTGGCCGCCTTCACCGTCACCAAGCTGGCGTGGCTGGCCCGCAACGAACCCGAGGCGGCCCGGGCGGTCCGCTCGGTGCTGCTGCCCCACGACTACCTCACGTTCCGGCTCACCGGCCGCAGGGTCACCGACCGCGGTGACGCCTCGGGGACCGGCTACTTCGACCCGTCGGGCGGGACCTGGCTGGTCGACCTGCTCGACGAGGTGGTGGGACCGGCCGACTGGGCCGACCGCCTGCCCTCGGTGCTCGGTCCCACCGAGGCGGTGGGGCCGGTGACCGCGGACGCCCTGGTCGCGCTCGACGTCGGGCCGGTCGGGGTGGTGGGGCCGGGGACGGGCGACAACATGGCCGCCGCCCTCGGGCTGGGGCTCGCGCCCGGTCGCGGTCTGCATCTCGATCGGCACCTCGGGCACCGTGTACGCCCGCAGCCGTCGTCCCACCGCCGACCCGACCGGCGCCGTGGCGGGGTTCGCCGACGCCGCCGGCGGCTACCTCCCGCTGGTCTGCACGCTCAACGCCACCCGGGTGACCGACGCCGTGGCGCGCCTGCTGGGCGTGACGCGGCGGGGTTCGACCGAGCTGGCCCTGGCCGTCCCACCGGGTGCCTCGGGTCTGGTCCTGCTCCCCTACCTCGACGGTGAGCGCACGCCGGACCGCCCGGGAGCCACGGGCACCCTGGCCGGCATCCGGGCCGAGGTCACCCGCGCCGACCTGGCCCGCTCCGCCGTGGAGGGCGTGGTGTGCGGGCTGCTCGACGCGCTCGACGCCCTGGCGGATCGGTGGCGGCGGTCGACGACGGGCCGCTCCTGGTGGTGGGCGGGGGGGCCCGGTCCGGCGCGTACCGCCGGGTCCTCGCCGACCTGGCCCGGCGGCCGGTGGTGGTGCCCGACCGTGGGTGAGGCGGTGGCCACCGGTGCCGCCGTCCAGGCCGCCGCCGTGCTCAGTGGCCGCCCGCTCGACGAGGTCCGGGCGGCGTGGGCGCTCGGCGCGGCCCGTGGTGGTGGAGCCGGACGGCATCGTGGACGCCGCCGCCGTCCGCGGCGCCTACGCCGCGGTGCGGGGCTGACGTCGTTGGACGCGACGGTCCGGACGTCGTCCCCCGGCGATCGGTAGGGTCCGGGGATGCCTCGGGTCGTGGTCGCCCCGGACAAGTTCCGGGGCACGGTGACCGCCGTCGAGGCGGCCGCCGCCATGGCGGACGCTGCCGCCGGACTGGGCTGGGAACCTGTCGCCCTGCCGCTGTCCGACGGTGGCGAGGGACTGCTGGACGTCGCGGCGGCGACTGTGTCCCGACCACGTGGTGACCCGGGTCACCGGCCCCGACGGCCACCCGGTCGACGCCGAGTGGCGGGTGGGGGAGGCGGTGGCGGTGGTGGAGCTGGCCCGGGCGTCGGGTCTCGCCCTCGCCGGAGGCCCGGCCGCCAACGACCCGGTGCGGGCCACGACGCGGGGCACCGGCGAACTCGTGGCGGCCGCGGCACGGCGGGTGGGCCCGGGAGGGACCGTCGTGGTCGGCCTCGGCGGATCCGCCACCACCGACGGCGGGCGCGGGCTGTACGACGCCGTCACCGTGGCCGGCGGTCTGGGCGGAGCCGTCCTGGTGGGGGCGTGCGACGTGCGCACCCTCTACACCCGGGCGGCCGCGGTGTTCGGCCCGCAGAAGGGGGCCGGCCCCGGGGACGTCGTGGCGCTGACCGACCGCCTCGGTCGCCAGGCGGCCGCCTGGGCGGACGAGCTCGGCGTCGACGTGCGCGGCGTGCCCGGCGCCGGGGCGGCCGGCGGGGCGGGAGGTGCGATCGTCGCCCTCGGGGGCACCCTCCGGTCGGGTTTCCGGCTGGTGGCCGACCTGGTGGGACTGGACGAGGCGCTCGACGGCGCCGCCCGGGCGATCACCGGCGAGGGGGCCCTCGACGACGGGTCGTTCGCCGGGAAGGTGGTCGACGGGGTCCTCGGCGATGCCCGGGCCCGGGGGGTCCCCACCCTGGTGGTGGTGGGGCGCGCCACCACCGCGGCGGCGTCCGAGGCCACCCGGTCGGGCGCCGTCGTGGTGGCACTCGTCGAGCGGTTCGGCCGTTCCCGCGCCCTGTCCGACACGGCGGAGTGCCTGGCGGAGGTCGTGGCCGACTGGCTGGGCCCGGCGTCCGGGTGAGCCCGTGCCGTCCGTGCCCCCGTGCCGTGCCGCCGGGGTGTCGCCGGGGTGGACTGCTACAGTCGGGTGCGTAGATTCAGCTCACCGGGCAGGGAGGCCGGATCGGTCCCGGAGCCCGCCCGCAGCCGGACGCGCCCGACGGAGGGGCAGCGGGACGGGTTGCCCCCGGGAGCTCGAGCGTCCCATCCGTCGAGAATCACGGCACGGACTCGGGAGCCGGGGGCGGGCAGCCTCGGGCACCCCCGGTTCGAGGCCCGGAAGCGAGCAGGCCAATGTCCCCCATCCGCCGCCGGTCACCGGTCGCCTCCGAAGGGAGCACGACGAGTCGGACGGTGACGCGACGCCGCGGTGGCGGACCGCTCGTCCGGCGTGTGGTGCGCGGCGCGCTGCTGGTGGCGGCCGGAACCGCGGCCCTCTCGCTCGCCGGTCCGTTCGCGCTGCGGCCGTTCGCCGACGTGGCCGGTGCCGCAGGCGAGGTGACCGTGGCCGTCGTCCTCGACTTCGGGGGGACCTCCGCCACGGTGGTGCAGGGGTGCGTCGCCGTTCCGGCCTCCGACAGCCGCTACGACGCGCTCTCGGCGTTCGTCGGGCTGCGAGGTCTCGGCGTTCCCACGTACGGGCCCGGCGGCCAGCTGTGCGCGATCAACGGGACCCCGTCCTCCGGTTGCGACCAGGTGGTGGCGGGTGGCGAGATCTACTGGGCGCACTACACCGGCTCGTCGGGGTCCTGGCGGTACACCAGATCCGCCGCCGGTGGGGACGTCTCCCCGGGCGACGTGGAGGGCTGGCGCTTCCAGGACCCGGGAACCGGTCGTTCCGGCGACCCCGCGCCGCGTGCGGCCGCCGACTACAGCGCGCTGTGCCCGGTGGCGCCGTCCTCCCCGACCACCGGTCCGTCCGGAGGCGGCCACGTCGGCCGGTCGGCCGCACGCACCCGCGCGACGCGGCCGTCCCCGACGACGTCGGAGCCCACGACCACCACGACCACGACCTCCACGTACCCGGCCACCGTCAGCACGAGCTCCACGTCACTGCCCGAGACCAGCATCCCACCCGACCCCGAGGTCGGGATCGCCACGGACTCCCACCGGGCGGGGTCGGGCGGCGGTGGTGGGGCGGACCCGCTGTTCCTGGGCGGCATCCTGGTGGCGCTGCTGGTCGCCGCCGCCTGGGTCCGGTGGCGCCGGCGTCCCCGCACCCCCTGAACGACCCGGCACGACCGGTGACCGACGCGTCCCCCGGCGCCCGCCGCCGTGGCGACGCCGACCGCCCGGTGGGCCCGGAGGTCCGGGTGGGAGAGCGTGGTAACGTCACCCCCCGTAACGCAGAAGTGCCTCGACGCGGGGGAAGCCGGTCAGATTCCGGCGCTGGTCCGCAACCGTAGGCGGTGCACCCGTCAGGGTCACCGTGAGCCGGGATGCCCGGTCGGGGCGAGCTCCCATCGTCGAGACACACGGTCCGGGGCTCGGTGGTCGCTCGTCGTCGTGGTCCGATGACGGATTGCTCCCGGGTTCGGACCCGGAAAGCGAGCACCCGTGACCATCCGTCCCCGCCTCCTGATCCTGGGCGCCGCCCTGGGTCTGTGCGCAGCGTTCGTCCCCGCCACGTCGGTCGGAGCGACCAGTCGGGCGGACCTCGCCACGACCCCCACGTTTCCGCAGCCTGCCGTCGCCCGGGCGTCCGCCCAGTGGCTCGCCGGCCAGCTGACCGCCGGGGGATGGATGCCGAACGCCTCCGACCAGCCGAGCCTGAGCTTCACCGCCGAGACCGTGCTGGCACTGGCGGCGGCCGGGGTCGACCCGGCGGGGGTGCGGTCGGCACTGACCTACCTCGAGGCCAACGTCGACGCCTACGTGACCCAGAACGGGGCCGACGGTCCGGGGCAGCTGTCCCTCCTGATCCTGGACGCCGAGGCCGGGGGCGTCGATCCGAGGAGCTTCGGGGGGTCCGACCTCGTCACCCGGCTCCTGGGAACGGAACAGGCGAGCGGCCGGTTCGGCACCGACGCCCAGGTGGCCGGCTACTCGGCGGGCAACTATCGAGCAGGGTCTCGCGCTGGCCGCCCTGGCCCGCGCCGGGGTGCGGGGCGGCGCCGACGTCGGCGCCGCCGTCGGCTACCTGGTCGACCAGCAGTGTCCCGACGGGGGGTGGTCGTTCACCGACCAGGCCACCGACAGCTGCGTGGTGAGCGCCGATGCCTACACCGGCCCCGACACCAACTCGACGGCGCAGGCCGTCCAGGGCCTGGCCGCACAGGGTGCCGTGACGCCCGCCGTCGCCTCCGGCGCGTTGGGCTTCTACACGGGCGGGCAGGACCCCGACGGCGGGTGGTCGTACTACCCGAGCGCCCCCGGAGTCCCGCAGGAGACCGATCCGAACTCCACCGCACTCGTGATCCAGGCCCTGGTCGCCCTCGGCCGGTCTCCCGTGGCGCCGACGTGGGTGCACGGATCGTCCGACCCGGTGACGGCCCTCCTCGCCTTCCGGCTCACCTCCGGATCAGGGGCGGGGGCGTTCGCGTCGGCCTACGCCCCCGGGGCTCCGGACATCACCGCCAGCGTTCAGGCCACGCCGGCGATCGCCGGCATGTCCTTCGCCTTTCCCCTCGGGACGTCGAGCGGGTCCTACTGGATCGCCGGCAGCGACGGCGGAGTGTTCGCCCTGGGTGGAGCCGGCTTCCACGGCTCGATGGGCGGCGTGCACCTCGACCAGCCGGTCGTGGGCCTGGCCGCCACGCCCGACGGGGGCGGCTACTGGGAGGTGGCCGCCGACGGCGGGGTGTTCGCCTTCGGCGACGCGGGCTTCCACGGCTCGATGGGCGGCGTGCGCCTCGACCAGCCGGTCGTGGGTCTGGCCGCCACGCCCGACGGGGGCGGCTACTGGGAGGTGGCCGCCGACGGCGGGGTCTTCGCCTTCGGCGACGCGGGCTTCCACGGCTCGATGGGCGGCGTGCGCCTCGACCGGCCGGTCGTGGGTCTGGCCGCCACGCCCGACGGGGGGGCTACTGGGAGGTGGCCGCCGACGGCGGGGTCTTCGCCTTCGGCGACGCCGCCTACGAAGGCTCGCTCCCGGGCTCCGGCCTCGCCGTCGCCGATGTCGTGGCCGTCGCCGCCGCCCCGGCCGGCGGCGGCTACTGGGAGGTGGCGGCCGACGGCGGGGTCTTCGCCTTCGGGACGGCCGCCTTCCACGGCTCGATGGGCGCCACGCGCCTGAACCGGCCGGTGGTGGGACTGGCCGCCACGCCCGACGGGGGCGGCTACTGGGAGGTGGCCGCCGACGGCGGGGTCTTCGCCTTCGGGGACGCCTCGTTCGCCTCCGCCGCACCCGGCCCGCCCGTCGTGGCCGTGGCCGCCTCCCGGCAGACCACCGACTAGAGGAGGTGAGGGCGACGATGGCATCACCGGTCAGGGGGCGGCAGTGGAGCGACGGCGGGCGCAGGCTGGCCGCCGCGGCAGTGGTCGTACTCGGTGGGGTCGCGGCCACCCTCGCGGCTGCGGTGGCCGGTCCGGCCGGGCGCGCCTCGGCGGACCCCGTGGCCGACTGCTCGGCCACGGCCGGCGTGGTGGTGGCCGTCGACCTGCGGCCCTTCGGGGGGCAGATCCAGGCGGGATGCGACCCGACGACGACCACGGGTCTGGACGCACTGGAGGTGGCGGGATTCACGCCGACGGGCACGTCGCAGTACGGTCTCGCCTTCATCTGCCTCATCGACGGGTATCCGCCAGGGCCAGAGCTGCACCACCACACCGCCGGCCTCGGCCAGCTGGTCCTTCTGGCTGGCCGACGCCGGTGCCGACCGGTGGACGTACAGCCCGGCAGGTGCGGTGACCCTCGTGCCCCGGGCGGGCAGCGTGGAAGCATGGACCTTCGGCTCGTCGAGCCCCTCGGACGACAACCGGGGTTCACCCCGTCGCAGGTCCGGGGCACGGATTCGGGCCCGCCGCCGACGACCACCACGACGTCGACCGTGGCGGGGGTCGTCACCACCACCACCGGCACGGTGCCCCGCACCGGTGCCCCGGCGGGCACGACGCCGCCGGGCGGGACCGCGGGCGACCGGCCCGGCAGCCCGGCCGCGCCCGTGGCCGGTGCCGCAGCCCCGTCCGGTCCGGCCACGACGTCCGGTCCGGGCTCCGCAGCCTCCGCGGAAGGCGGGTCGACGACCACGTCGACCACCGGTGGACCCCCGCACGGTTCCGCGGTTCCGCGGGTCGTTGCCGCGGTGCCGGACCCGACGGTCCACGGGGAGGCCGCCGGCTCGCCGGTTGCCGCCGTCATCGCCGTCCTGGCGGTGGTGGCGCTGGCGGGTGCCGCGGGGCTGATCGCCCGGCGACGGCGCCGGACGGCGTGACCGACGTCGCCCCGACCGGGCACCGGGGTCCGGCGCACGCCCGGACGCCGAGGACGCTGCATCCGATCGCCTGGTGGCTGTGGGCCCTCGGACTGGCCACCGCCGCGAGCCGCACCACCAACCCGCTGCTGCTGGCCCTGGTGCTGGGCGTCCTCGCCCTGGTGGTGGCCAGTCGGCGTACCGAGGCCCCCTGGGCCCGCGCCTTCAAGTACTACCTGTACCTGGCCATGAGCGTGGTCGCCCTCCGGGTGCTCTTCCGCTCGGTCTTCGGCGGTGACATCGATCCGCAGACGATGCACGTGCTCTTCCGCCTGCCCCAGGTCCCGCTCCCCTCGTGGGCGGCCGGGGTCCAGCTCGGCGGACCGGTGACGCTCGAGGGGACGATGGCCGCCGTCTACGACGGCCTCCGACTCGGGACGCTGCTGTGCTGCCTGGGGGCGGCCAACGCGCTGGCCAATCCCAAGCGGGCCCTGCAGGGTCCTGCCCGGCGCGCTGTACGAACTCGGGGTGGCCGTGGTGGTCTCGCTCAGCGTGGCCCCCCAGCTCGTGGAGAGTGTCCAGCGCGTCCGGCGGGCCCGGAAGCTCCGGGGCGGCCCGACCCGTGGGCGCCACGCCCTCCGGGGGATCGCCATCCCGGTCCTCGAGGACGCCTTCGACCGTTCGTTGCGGTTGGCGGCGGCGATGGACTCCCGCGGCTACGGACGTACCGGGGACGCCTCCCGACGTGTCCGTCGGGGCACCGTCGCCCTCATGCTCGGCCGGCATGCTCGGGCTCTGCTCGGGCGCCTACGGACTGCTCGACGGCTCGGCCCCGGGGGCGCTCGGGCTCCCGGCCATGGCGGCCGGTGCCGCCCTGTGCTGCGCCGGACTGGTCCTCGGCGGTCGACGGGTGCGGCGCACGCCAGTACCGTCCCGATCCGTGGCGCTGGCCGAGTGGGCGGTGGTGGTCTGCGGGATGGTGCCGGCCGTGGTGCTCCTGGCCGCGTTCGGCGCCGGGTCGCACGCCCTCGATCCGTCGACCGACCCGATGGCGTGGCCGACGCTTCCGACCGTCCCGGCCCTCGCCGTCCTGGTGGCGGCCCTCGCCGCGGTGGTGTCCCCCCCGCCGGTCCGACCCGGCACGCCCGACGGGACGGCCGCCGGTCGCCGAGCGGCGCGCGGCACCGGCCGCCTGCGTGCGATCGGGCGTCGCGCCGTGATCGAGTTCGACCGGGTCTCGATCACCTACCAGGGCGCGCCGGGCCCGGTGCTGCGCGACGTCGACCTCGCCGTCGGCGAGGGCGAGCTGGCGCTGGTGGTGGGCCGGACCGGGGTGGGCAAGTCCACCCTGCTCGGCGCCGTCAACGGCCTGGTGCCCCACTTCACCGGGGGCACGCTGGCCGGGCGGGTGCTCGTCGACGGGCGCGACACCCGGACGCACAAGCCCGCGGGAGCTGGCCGACGTGGTCGGGGTGGTCGGCCAGGACCCGCTGGCCGGCTTCGTGACCGACACCGTCGAGGAGGAGCTGGCCTACGCCATGGAGCAGCTGGCCGTCCCGCCCGCCGTCATGCGCAAGCGGGTCGAGGAGACGCTCGACCTGCTCGGCATCGCCGACCTGCGCGACCGGCCCGCTCCACCAGCTGTCGGGCGGCCAGCAGCAGCGGGTGGCGATCGGCTCGGTGCTGACCGCCCATCCGCGGGTGCTGGTGCTCGACGAGCCGACCTCGGCGCTCGACCCGACGGCGGCCGAGGAGGTGCTGGCCGCCATCACCCGGCTGGTGCACGACCTCGGCGTGACCGTGCTGCTGGCCGAGCACCGGCTGGAGCGGGTCGTCCAGTACGCCGACACGGTCGTCGAGGTCCGGGCCGACGGCACGGTGGCAGCCGGGTCGTCCGGCCGACATGCTCGGCACGACGCAGGTGGCCCCGCCGGTGGTCGAACTCGGCCGGCTTGGCCGGCTGGGACCCGCTGCCGCTGTCGGTGCGCGACGCCCGCCGCCTGGCGGCCCCGCTGCGCCGGCGGCTGGACGAGCGGCCGGTCCCGGCCCCGCGCCCGGCCGTCCCGCCGGCCGGGTGCCCGCCGTCCTGCCGGGCCCGCAAGGTCGTCGGTCCGCTACGGGGACCGGTCGGCGCGTGCGGGCCGTCGACCTCGAGCTCGACGCCGGCGAGGTCACCGCCCTGATGGGCCGCAACGGCTCCGGCAAGTCGTCGCTGCTCTGGGCGCTCCAGGGGTCGGGTCCGCGCCAGACGGGGGACGGTCGACGGTGGCCGGGACGGATCCGGCCTCCTGCGGCCGCCGAGGCCCGGGCCCTGGTCGGCCTGGTGCCCCAGACGCCGGCCGACCTGCTCTACCTCGACACCGTGGCCGAGGAGTGCGACCAGGCCGACCGCGAGGTCGGCGGGGACCCCTCCGGTCACGGCGCGGGCAGGTGCTCGACCGCCTGGCCCCGGGCATCGCCGACGGCGCCCACCCGCGCGACCTCTCCGAGGGCCAGCGGCTGGCCCTGGTGCTGGCCGTCCAGCTGGCCGCCGGTCCGGCGGTGGTCCTGCTCGACGAGCCCACCCGGGGGCTCGACTACCCGGCCAAGCGCGCGCTGGTCGACGATCCTCGACCGGCTGGCCGGCGAGGGTCACGCCGTGGTGGTCGCCACCCACGACGTCGAGTTCGTGGCGGCCGCCGCCGACCGGGTGGTCGTGATGGCCGACGGCGAGGTCGTCGCCGACGGACCGGCGGCGGACGTGGTGACGGCGTCGCCCGCCTTCGCCCCCCAGGTGGCCAAGATCCTGGCCCCGGCTCGGGTTCCTGACCGTGGACCAGGTGGTCCGGTCGCGCTCGGTGGCGGCCGTGATGATCGGGCCGCGGACGGCGGCCATCCCGCATCGGGGTGCGCTGTCCCGGGCTGACGCTCGCCATGGCCTCGTTCCTCGGGTGCGTCGCCTTCCTGCTGGCCGTTCGTGGTCGCCCCGGGCCGGGTCGGGGACGCCACCCTCGCGCCGTTGATGTTCGGCGCGCTGCTGCTGCTGGTGCTCGCCGTCGTCTTCGCCGGTGTGGCCGACGGCGGGATCGACGCCAAGGCCGTCGCCATGCTGGGCGTGCTGTCGGCCGTGCGGCGCGGCGCTGCGACCCCTCGGCGCCGGCACGGCCGGGATCGAGACGGTCTTCTTCCTCCTGGTGCTGGCCGGGCGGGTGTTCGGGCCCGGGTTCGGCTTCGCGCTCGGGCTGCACGACCCTGTTCGCGTCGGCGCTGATCACCGGAGGGGTCGGACCGTGGATGCCGTACCAGATGTTCGGGTGCGCCTGGGTCGGCCTCGTCGCCGGACTCCTCCCCCCGGCCTCGGGCCGGCGCGAGGTGCTCCTGCTCGCCGGCTACGGCGCCGTGGCCGCGTTCGTGCTACGGGTTCATGGTGAACCTCTCGTTCTGGCCGTTCTCGCTGGATCCCCAGAGTGCGATCGCCTACGTGCCGGGCGCGTCGTTCAGCGTGAACCTGCACCGCTACCTGCTCTTCGACGCCACCACGTCGCTCGGCTGGGACACCGGGCGGGCGGTCACCAACGCCGTGTGCATCCTGCTGGTCGGCCCCGCAGTGCTGGCCACGTTCCGACGGGCCGCCCGCCGGGCGGCCTTCGAGGCCCCGACCGAGTTCGTCCCGGCCCCCGGACGGAGGCACGGACGAAGCGGTCGGGACGGGCCGCCCCCGGGGCGCGATCCCGACGGACGGGCACCCTCCCGATGGACGACCGGGAGGCCGACGGCGGGCTGAACGTCCCGGAAAGGAGCGACCGGAACCACCCGTCGGGAGGTCCTCCGGGAGCGACCTACACTTGGTTACCCGCCGGTCACTTCGGTCCGGCGAGCCGCTCGCTGAAGGAGGTGGCGCCGGTGCCGCTCACGTACGAGGAGGCCCTGGCGCAGGTCACGGGCCCCGGACAGCTCTTCGAGGTCGTCGGGGCGGAGGTCGCCGGCCGCCAGTTCCGGGTCTTCAAGCACGCCCCGGCCAACCTGGGCCAGCTGTTCGCCGGGCGCGCGGGGCGACGAGTCCGAGTTCCTCGTCTACGAGGACGAGCGGTGGACGTTCGCCGAGACCATGCGGCACGTCGACGCCATGGCCCACACCCTGGTCCACGGGTACGGGATCTCCCCGGGCGACCGGGTGGGGATCGCCATGCGCAACCTGCCCGAGTGGATCGTCTCGTTCGCCGCCATCCTGTCGGTCGGCGCCGTCTCGGTCTCGCTCAACGCGTGGTGGACGGAGTCCGAGCTCGACTACGCCATCGAGGACTCGGGGCTGTCGCTGCTCATCGCCGACCCCGAACGGATCGAGCGCGCCCACGCGCCGGCCCACTCACGCGGCGTGCCGATGATCATGGTCCGGGGCGACCGGCTGGAGCCCAGCCCGACCGGCGTCATGCGCTACGACGAGGTGGTCCACCCTGGGCGACCCGATGCCCGTCGTCGACGTCGATCCCGACGACGACGCCACCATCCTCTACACCTCGGGTACGACCGGGTTCCCGAAGGGCGCGGTGTCCACGCACCGGGCCGTGCTCAACGGCCTCATGGGCTTCTGGTGCAACACCACCATCCTGACCGCCCGCAAGGGAGGGACCTTTGGGCAAGGCGGCGCGTTCGCCCCGTGCTTCATCCTGATCGTCCCGCTGTTCCACGTGACGGGGTGCGTGCCGGTGATGCTCTCCTGCTTCGGGATGAAGTTCAAGCTGGTGATGATGCACCGCTGGGACCCCGACACGGCGCTGCGGCTCATCGAGGCCGAACGGGTCACCACCTTCGTCGGCGTCCCGACGCAGAGCTGGGACATGCTGGAGAGCCCGTCGTTCGCACAAGTACGACACGTCGTCGCTGGCCAGCATCGGCGGCGGCGGTGCACCGGCGCCGGCCAAGCTCGTCGACCGGGTCGAGAAGGGCTTCGCCCGGGGCCGGCCGAACATCGGCTACGGCATGACCGAGACCAACGGCTTCGGACCGGGCAACACCGGCGACGACTACGTGACGCCACCCCACCTCGACCGGCCGGGCGCCCATGCCGATCATGGACGTCGAGATCCGGGACGACGACGGCGCCGCCGTCCCCGCCGGCACCCGCGGCGAGATCTGGATGCGGGGCCCCAACATCATCCGCTGCTACTGGAACAAGCCGGAGGCCACCGCCGAGACGATCGTCGACGGTTGGCTGGCCTCGGGCGACCTCGGCCGCATCGACGAGGAGGGCTTCCTCTACATCGAGGACCGGGCCAAGGACATGGTGCTCCGTGCCGGCGAGAACGTCTACTGCGCCGAGGTGGAGAGCGCCATCTACGAGCACGGCGACGTCTACGAGGCCGCCGTGTTCGGGGTCCCCCACGAGCGCCTGGGCGAGGAGGTGGCCTGCGTGGTCCTGCGCCAGCCCGGACTCCGCCCTCGACGCCGACGCGCTCCAGGACTTCCTGGCCGAGTCGCTGGCGCCGTTCAAGGTGCCGAGCCGGATCGCCTTCGCCGACGAGCAGCTGCCCCGCAACGCGTCGGGCAAGATCCTGAAGCGGACCCTGCGCGACACGTACTTCGGCGCCGCCGCCTGGTAGTCCCGGCGCGACGCGGACCGACCCTCAGCCGCTCCTGCGCCTCGGCGGCACCGGCACCCGCAGCAGGTCCTCGGCCGCCACGACGTCGGGGAAGACGGCGGCCGCCTCGTCGACCAGGACCCGCACGTCGGGGTAGCGCTGGGAGAAGTGGGTGATGACCAGCCGCCGGGCCCCGGCGTCGCGGGCCACCCGGCCGGCGTCGGCCGCCGTCAGGTGGCGGTACCGCCGGGCCAGGTCGCCGAGTCGGCCGAGGCGAAGGTGGCCTCGCACACCACGAGGTCGGCTCCGGCCGCCAGGTCGACGGCGGCGTCGCACATCCCGGTGTCCATGACGAACGCCATCCGTTGGCCCGGCCGGGGCTCGCTGCACCTCGTCGAGGCCGACCCGGCACGCCGGCGACGGTCGAGCGACCCCTCGGCCAGGAGCCGGCCGACGTCGGGCCCGCGGACGCCGGCCGGCCCGAGCCGTTCGGGCAGCATCCGGACGCCGTCGGGCTCGACCACCCGCCACCCGAACGTCTCGGGGTCGTGGTCGAGGCGGACGGCCTCGATGGCGAACGGCCGGCCGGTCGTGGCCGGGCCGTCGCCGGTCACCGGCACGGGCCGGACGTCGAGGTGGTCCTGGTAGGCCGAGGCGTGGCGCAGCCGGTCGAAGTAGGCCGGCCCGCCGGCCGGGAAGAGCACCTCGACCGGGTGGGGGACCCGGTCGAGCGAGAGGCGCTGGAGCATCCCGGGGAGCCCGAGGCAGTGGTCGCCGTGGAAGTGGGTGATGCAGATGTGCTGGATCGACCGAGGGTGACGAACCGGCGAGGAGCAGCTGGCGCTGGGTTCCCTCGCCGGGGTCGAACAGCACCGAGCGGCCGTCCCACCGGAGCAGGTAGCCATTGTGGTTGCGGTGCCGGGTGGGGGTCTGGCTGGCCGATCCCAGGACGACCAGCTCGCGGGCGCTCACCCCCGCGCCCCCCGGCGACCGTGGCAGTCTGGGCCGGTGAAGCGCCCCGTCCTGGTCCGGCCGCGGTCGTCGCGCCCGGGGGTCGGCGGGACCCACGACGGGATGCTGGTCGTCGCCGTGCGGGAGCCCGCCACCGACGGTCGGGCCAATCGGGCCACCGTCGCGGCGCTGGCCGCCGCCCTCGGGGTGGCCCGCGGCGACGTGCGTATCGCCGCGGGGACCGCGTCCCGGAGGAAGCTGGTCGAGGTCCACGGCGACGAGGTCGCGCTGGCCCGTGCCTGGGACCGCCTGGCGGCCGGCTGACGGCGGTTCGGGCGGCCCGTCACCGGGTCACAGCCGGGCGAAGCGCTCGGCCTCCCGGGCGAACTGCTCCGCCGAGGCGGCGCCCACCGAGGGGCGGGTCCGCTCCACCGCACGCAGGACGTCGGCGGCGGTCACCGCCGGGTCCTGCCCGTCCAGCGCCCGGTCGAACGCCGACTGGGCGGCGCGCTGGGCCACCAGGGCGAAGTCGGCCGGTGTGAACCCCGGCGTGCGTGCCGCCACGTCGACCGGGTCCCCGGCGGCCAGGAACTCCGCGGCCAGCTCGGCCCGCTCGGCCTCGTCGGGCGCACCCACCGGGATGATCAGGTCGAACCGCCCGGGCCGCAGCAGCGCGGGGTCGATGGCGGCGATGGAGTTGGTGGCCATCACCACCAGCCGGTCGGGACGGGACTTGAACAGGGGAACCGCCTTGAGCAGCTCGTTGACCAGGGGCTGGCTGTCGGGACGCTCGGACCGGTCCGAGGCGATCTCGTCCGCCTCGTCGATGAAGCACACCAGCCGGTCCACCCGACCGAGCTCGGTGAGCGCATCGCGGAGGGCCCGGGCGCCGTCGACGCCCTGGCCGAGCAACGACGGGTGCAGTTCGACGAACGCCCACGAGAGTCGCGAGGCGATGGCGCGGGCGAACGACGTCTTGCCGGTCCCCGGCGGTCCGAACAGCAGCACGGCCGCCGGTGGCCGGAGCCCGAGCCGGTCGGCCAGCTCGGTGTGGGCCAGGGGCGCCACCACCCGCCGGTCGAGCAGCTCCTTGGCCGAGGAGAACCCCTTGAGCGACTCCCACAGCCCGTCCTGGGGAACGTAGCCACCGAACCGCTCGACCAGGGCGAGCTCCTCGGGCACCATCGAGGCGTCCCGGGCGTAGAGGTGGAGGCCCTCGAGGTGGGTGAAGCCCTGGTTCACGAAGGCGTCCTCGCCGACCTGCCCGGCCTGGACGACGGCGAGCAGGCGTCCCGCGCCGCGGTGGATCACCTCCTGGTCGAGCTGGCGCAGCAGCGCCGAGCCGATGCCCCGGCGCCGCCACCCGGGGTGGAGGGCGAACGCGAGCACGTGGGCGTCGGGGCCGCTGACCCGGGCCACGACCGCCCCCACGAGCTCGCCGCCGGTCGAGACCGCCACGACGGCGGGCTCGTGCCCGTGGAGGGCCTCGACCACGTCGCTTCGGCCGTAGGCGGCGCCGGTCGACGTGCCGGCCAGGTCGATGAGCCGGACGACGTCCTCCACGGGAGCGACCGGATCGCGGTCGCCCAGGGTGTGGACCTTCCAGGCGGTGCTCATGGGCGGGCCTCCTCGTCCGCGGTCCGACGGACCGTCGGGTGCCCTCCAGGGTAGGGGAGCAGCGCCCCGCGTCCCGGGAGCAGCCGCCGGCGTGGTCGTTGACCACCCGGTCCCCGGGGGCGCACACTGTGGGCGGGGCCCGCCGGGCCGGTCAGGAGACGTCGTGGGACAGTGGCCCAGAGCCGAGATCGAGGAGGCGTTCGCCGAGTACCAGCGCCGGGCCGCCGAGGCGGGGACGAGCGGGGACTGGCGACCGTGGGCCGACCTGTTCACCGAGGACGCCGAGTACATCGAGCACCTGTACGGGAGGATGCACGGTCGCGAGGCGATCTACCGGTGGATCCAGGAGACCATGACCGGGTACCCGGGACGTGACATGCCGTACTTCCCCATCGAGTGGTACCTGGTCGACGAGGACCGGGGCTGGGTGGTGTGCCAGGTGTGGAACCGCATGCGGGATCCGGGCGACGGCAGCATCCACCAGGAGTACAACATCACCATCCTGCACTACGCCGGAGACGGGCGGTGGTCCTCGGAGGAGGACGTCTACAACCCGATGCACTTCGGCACCATGCTCCAGCGGTGGGAGGCGGCCCGGGACGCCGCCACCGCCTGACGGCCCGGCCCACGGCACGGGCCACCACCGCCGACCGCCGCACTAGCGTGACCACGATGGAACGACGCCGGCTCGGACGCACGGGGCACCACTCGTCGGTCGCCGTCCTGGGCGGCGCCGCGTTCTGGGCCGGCGACCCGGACGCCACGGCGGCGTCGTTCGCGCTGGCCCGCGAGGCCGGCGTCAACCACCTCGACGTCGCGCCCCAGTACGGGCGGGCCCAGGAGGCGCTCGGCCCGCTCATCCCGGCGGTCCGCGACGACCTGTTCGTGGCGTGCAAGACGCTCCGTCACCACCCGGACGGGGTGCGGGCCCAGCTCGAGGAGTCGTTGACCCTGCTGCGTTGCGACACGTTCGACCTGTACCAGCTGCACGCCGTCACCGACGTGGCCGAGCTCGACGCCCGGGACGGCGCCGTGCGGGCCGTCCTGGCCGCCCGCGACGAGGGTCTGACGCGGTGGGTGGGGATCACCGGCCACGAGCACACGGCCCCGTCGGCGCATCTGGAGGCGCTCCGTCGCTACGACCTCGACACGGTCATGTTCCCGGTGAACGCCCGCCTCTGGGCGGACCCCGACTACCGCCGCGACGCCGAGGCGCTCCTGGCCCACGCCGCCGAGCACGATGTCGGGGTGATGGCCATCAAGGCGGTGGCGGCCCGGCCGTGGGGCGGACGGGAGGCCACCGCGTCCACGTGGTACGAGCCGTACACCAGCGAGGCCGACGTCGGCCGGGGGGTCCGGTTCGCCCTGTCGACCCCGGGGGTGCACGCGTTCTGCACGCCCGGGGACACCGGCGTGCTGGCCACCGCACTCGCCGCCGCGTCGGGGGACACCTCCATGGGCGCCGACGAGCGGGCCCGTGCGGTGGACGCCGCGTCGGGCGAGCCGTCCGTGTTCCCCATGCCCGGCGCCTGAGCGGAACGGGACGGACCCCGACCATGGGCACCACCCACGATCCCGGGACGGAGATCGCCCTCGACGCGCCGCTCCAGGGAACGGTCGTGCTGGTGCCGTTCGCGCCGGGTGACCCGGTGTCCGCCGGGGCGGTGGTGGTCGTGCTCGAGTCCATGAAGATGGAGCACGCGGTGCGCACGCCGGTGGCGGGCACGTTGCGCCACGTGGCGGTGGAGGTGGGCGGACTCGTCGGCGCGGGCGACCGGCTGGCCGTCGTCGTAGCGGGGGAGCACGCCGACCGTCCGGCCGCCGTCGACGACGCCGTCGACGTCGACCACGTGCGGGCCGATCTGGCCGAGCTGTTCGCCCGCCGGGGACTGCTGGCCGACGCCGGACGGCCCGACGCCGTCGCCCGGCGGCACGAACGCGGTCGGAGGACGGCCCGCGAAAACATCGACGACCTGTGCGACGCCGGCAGCTTCGCCGAGTACGGCGGCTTCGCCATCGCCGCCCAGCGACGTCGCCGCGAGGTCGCCGAGCTCCTCGAGCGAACGCCGGCGGACGGACTGGTGGGCGGGACGGCGCGGGTGAACGGCGACCGGTTCGACGACGTGCGGTCCCGGTGCGCGGTGGTCTCCTACGACTACACGGTCCTGGCCGGCACCCAGGGCCAGCAGAACCACCGAAAGAAGGATCGCCTGTTCGAGCTGGTGGAGCGGCTCCGCCTCCCCCTCGTGCTGTTCGCCGAGGGCGGTGGCGGACGGCCGGGGGACACCGACTACGCCGTCATCACCGGCCTCGACACCCGGGCCTTCGAGCTCTTCGGCCGGTTGAGCGGTCTGGTCCCGCTGGTGGGCATCGCGTCGGGCTGGTGCTTCGCCGGCAACGCCGCCCTGCTCGGGTGCTGCGACGTGATCATCGCCACGGAGGGGACCTCGATCGGGATGGGCGGGCCCGCCATGATCGAGGGCGGGGGTCTCGGCGCCTACCGGCCCGAGGAGGTGGGCCCCCTCGAGGTCCAGGTGCCGAACGGCGTGGTCGACCTGGTGGCGGCGGACGACGGCGAGGCGGTCGACCTGGCCCGCCGGTACCTGTCGTACTTCCAGGGGACGGTCGAGGGGTGGACGTGCGCCGACCAGCGCCTGCTGCGCGCCGCGGTCCCCGAGCAGCGCCTGCGGGCCTACGACGTGCGGGCGGTCGTCGACCTGCTGGCCGACACGGACTCGGTGCTCGAGCTCCGGCGTGGCTTCGGTGCCGGTATGGTCACCGCCCTCGCCCGCATCGAGGGCCGTCCGGTGGGGGTCCTGGCCAACGACCCGACCCACCTCGGTGGGGCCATCGACGCCGACGGTGCCGACAAGGCGGCCCGGTTCCTCCAACTCTGCGACGCCCACGACCTGCCGGTCGTGACGCTGTGCGACACCCCCGGGTTCATGGTCGGCCCGGACGCCGAGCGCACCGCCCAGGTGCGCCACGTGAGCCGGATGTTCGTCACCGGGGCCAGCCTGACCGTCCCGCTGTGCACCATCGTGCTGCGCAAGGGGTACGGACTGGGTGCCCAGGCCATGGCCGGCGGCAGCTTCCGGGCGCCGCTGTTCCTGGTGGCGTGGCCGAGCGGCGAACTCGGAGGCATGGGTCTCGAGGGGGCGGTGCGCCTCGGGTTCCGGCGCGAGCTCGAAGCCGTCGAGGACCCGGTGGAGCGCGAGGCCCTGTTCGCGTCGATGGTCGACCTCGCCTACGAGCACGGCAGGGCGCTGAACGTGGCCACGGCCTACGAGATCGACGACGTCATCGATCCGGCGGAGTCGCGGCAGCGGATCCTGGCAGCGCTGCGGTCGTGTCCACCGGCCCCGGTCCGCTCCGGCAAGAAGCGGAGCTGCATCGACACGTGGTGACCGTCGGCACGCAGGAGCCGGCACCGCGTCCGGGTCAGTCCGCCGGCTCGGGCCCCCGGTAGACGACCACCGGGCAGGCGGCGTGGGTGGCGCAGTGCTGGCTCACCGAGCCGAGCAGCATCCCGGCCAGCGCCCGGTGGCCGCGGCTCGCGACCACCAGCAGCTCCGCGTGCCTGGACGCCTCGACCAGCACGTCCGCCGGGTGCCCCTCGATCACGTGGGCGTGCACGTCGAGGTCGGGGTGTCCCGCCCGGACGCGGTCGAGCACGGGGTCGAGCATCGCCCGGGCGTCCTGGGCCGGGTCGTAGCCGTTGGGCAGGGGGATGGTGTTCCCCCAGGACGTCGGGTACTCCCAGGCCGTGACCACGTCGAGCCGCCCGCCCGAGGTAGCCGCCTGGCCGGCGGCCCAGTCCACGGCGGCTCCGGCGGCGTCGGAGCCGTCGTAGCCGACGATGACGCCGGTGGGGTGGTCGGGTGCGTCGGTGGTCATCGAGGTCCTCCAGGTGGGATCGCCCGCGGTCCGCGAACTGTGGGCGTGAGCGTAGCGGTCGGGGATCATCGGGCTGTGCCCGGCGGGGGTCATCCGTCCTCCAGCGCAGCGGCCCGCCGGGCGGCCGCCTCGACCACCTGCCCGGCACCGGGCCCTCCGGAGGTGGGGGCCTCCTCGTGGGGATCGGCACCGACCAGCCGGCCGAGGGTACCGGCCACCGACGCCCGGAGGGCGTCGAGGTCGTAGCCGCCCTCGAGGAAGACGATCAGGCGTCCGGGACTCGGCGCGTACCCCGCGACCACGGCGGCCAGGGCGGCGAAGTCGCCCGCCGAGAGCGACAGATCGGCCAGCGGATCGCCGCGATGGGCGTCGAAGCCGGCCGACACCAGCACCCACGTGGGGGCGAACGCCTCGACGGCGGGGGTCACGATCCGGTCGAAGGCCAGGCGCACGACGTCGCCCGTGGCCCCGGGGGGCAGGGGGACGTTGAGGGTGGCGCCCCGGGCACCGGGGCCGCCGACCTCGTCGGCCCGGCCCGTCCCGGGATAGGCGGGCCACTGGTGCGTGGACACGTAGAGCACGTCGGGGTCGTCCCAGAACACGTCCTGGGTGCCGTTGCCGTGGTGCACGTCCCAGTCGACGACCAGCACCCGCTCGCCGACCTCGCGCAGGGCGCCGGCCGTGACGGCGACGTTGTTGAGGAGGCAGAACCCCATGGCACGGTCGGGTACGGCGTGGTGGCCGGGCGGTCGTGCGGGGACGAAGACCGGGGCGTCGTGGGCGGCGGCGGCCTCGACGGCCACCAGCCCGGCGCCCGCCGCCAGGCGGGCGTCGTCCCACGAGGAGTGGCTCGCATAGGTGTCCTGGTCGATGGCTCCCCCGCCGGCGGCGCTGAGCCGCTCGAGGCGGTCGAGGTGGTCCGGTGTGTGCACCCGCACCAGGTGTTCGAGCGGGGCGGGCTCGGCCCCGACGACCAGCAGGTCGGAACCCAGGTGGAGGTCCTCGACCCCGCGCATGGCGGCGCCGATGCGCGCCGGGCGCTCGGGGTGGCCGGGGTCGTCGTGGGAGCCGGCCTCGAGCGGCTCGACGACGATCAGCACCGCGGAGGTCCCTCGGGGCGCCGGACGGTCACGGCGTCGGCCTCTCGACCGAGAACCAGTCGCGGGCCTCGAGGTACGGGCTGAACGCGGTGGCGATGGCGTCGATGTCGGCCGGACCCTTCGGTCGCTGGACCTCGTAGACGTGGGGGAAGTCGAGCCACCCGACGGTGAGGTCCCACAGGCGGACGGCGTCCTCACCCTCGGGCGGGTCGACCAGTACCGGCCCGAACAGAGCCTGGTCGTCCTCGAAGACGAGCGTCGGGACGCCGAACCCCCCCTTGGCCACGACCCGTCGGTGCTCGGCCAGGACCTCGTCCCCGGTGGTGGGGTCGTCGATGGCGGCCCGCACGGTCCCCGGGTCGAGCCCCATCGACGCCAGGATCTCCTCGGCCACCTCGGGACGGTGGGGCTTGCGGCCCTCGACGTGCAGTGCCCGGCCGGCCTCCGCGTACCAGCGGTCGAGCAGGTCCATGTCGGTGCGTCGGAGGAGCGCCCCGATCCGCATCATCGACCACCCGTAGGACCACTCCCGCTCCCACGGGTGCTTCTTGCCGTCCTCCCGGTTGATCTCCTCGAGGCTGAAGAACCTCCAGCCGATCTCGAGTCCCGTCCGCTCGCGCACGTTCCGGATCCAGAGCGACGTCTGGTAGGCGTACGGGCACATGATGTCGAAGTGGAAGTCGACCCGGTCGGGTCGGCCGGTGCGGAGGTCGTCCATGCCATCGCTCCTACTCGGTGCCGGGATCTCCGCCCGGGCCCTACCCGGCACCGTACACTCGCCGGATCATGGACCGTGCCCGGCTCGAGGCGTTCAGCGACGGGGTGTTCGCCGTGGCCATCACCCTCCTGGCCCTGGACCTGGCCGTGGCGGGTCCCGGCCACGGCCCGCTCCTCCACCAGCTCGGCCACCGGTGGCCCGCCTACGCCGCCTACGTCGTGAGCTTCTTCGTCATCGGCGTCCTGTGGGTGAACCACCACTCGTTGTTCGGCCGGGTGGGCGGCGTGGACCGGCTCACCCTCTACGCCAACCTGGTGCTGCTCCTCTTCGTGGTGGCCATCCCGTTCGTGACCTCCACCTTCGCCGACTACCTGCGGGCCGGCGGTCAGGACGCCCGGGTGGCCGCCGTGCTCTACGCCCTGGTGATGGAAGGCATGGGCCTGAGCTTCAGCCTGATGTTCGTCCACGTGGTGCGGGCCGGCCTGCTGGACGTCCCGCTCACCCCCGAGGCGTCCCGGGCGGCGATCCTCCGCTTCGGGATCGGGTCCGCCGTCTACCTGGTGGCCGTCGCGGTGGCCTTCGTCCGGGCTCCACTGGTGCTCGTGATCGCCGGCGCCATGACCACCTACTACGTCTTCGAGCGGGTGCCGGTCGAGGTCACGGTGCCGGGGGACGGACCCGACCCGGGAACGGGGCCGACGGGGTGATCAGACGTGCCCGAGGACGGGGTGCGGGGCGTAGGGCTCCTCGAGGCGCGTCACCTCGTCGTCGTCCAGGGTGAGCCGCTCGGCGGCCAGTGCGTCGGCCAGGTGCTCCGGCCGGGTGGCCCCGACGATGGGCGCGGTCACACCGGTCCTGCCCAGGAGCCACGCCAGGGCCACCTGGGCGGCGGGAACGCCCCGGTCGGCGGCGACCTCGGCCACCCGGTCGACGACGTCGAAGTCGGTGGGCTGGCCGTAGAGGTAGTCGGCGAAGTCGTCCGTGCCCGAGCGGGTGGTGCGCCGCTCGCCGGAGCGGGTGCGGTTGCCGGCCAGCAGACCCCGGGCCAGCGGGCTCCACGGGATGACGCCGACGCCCATGTCGACGCACTGCGGGATCATCTCGCGCTCCTCCTCGCGGTAGACCAGGTTGTAGTGGTCCTGCATCGACACGAACCGGGTCCAACCGTGGGCGTCGGCGACGAACTGCGCCTTGGCGAACTGCCACGCGAACATGCTCGACGCGCCGATGTAGCGGGCCTTGCCCGACCGGACGACGTCGTGGAGTGCCTCCATCGTCTCCTCGATCGGCGTGCGGTCGTCCCAGCGGTGGATCTGGTACAGGTCGACGTAGTCCATGCCGAGCCGGGTCAGCGAGGCGTCGATGCCCGACAGGATGTGCTTGCGGGAGAGCCCGCCCCCGTTCTCCCCGGAGGTCATCGGCATGAACACCTTGGTGGCCACCACCATCTCGTCGCGGCTCAGGTATCTCGGCAGGAGGCGACCGGTGGCGACCTCGCTGGCGCCCTTCGAGTAGGTGTCGGCCGTGTCGAAGAAGGTGATGCCGCCCTCGACGGCGGCCCGGACGATGGGCTCCGCCGCGTCCTCGTCCAGGACCCAGGGGCGCTCCGAGTCGTTGCCGAAGCTCATCATGCCGAGACAGACGCGCGAGACGCGCAGCCCGGTGCGTCCGAGGTTGACGTGGTGCACGGGGACCTCCGGTGGGTTCGGGACGACGGTGCGACGCCCTGGTCGTGGCGGTTCGCCGACGGCGGTGCGACGGTCGGCGTCCCCACACTAGGCAGCCCGCGGGAGTCCGCGGACCGGTCCTGCCCGTCGGGGGGATTCTTACGGCATCCCCAGGGGGCACTTATCGAATCCTTAGGTTCGCGTGGTCCAATGGAATCAGGAAAGCCCAGGTCGGAGCGTTGTCGTCCGGCCGCAGGGGAACGAACGGCGGCTGTGGCCGCACGACCGTCATGAGGCAGCTGTGGCTCGGAGTACCGAATCGGGTGGGTCCAGGAAGTGGTGGATCCTCGCCGCGGTCGTGGTGCTGGCGGGTGCCGGCGTGGGGATCTGGTTCGCCACGCGGCCGTCGAGCGCCTCGGCCTCGGGCATCGTGACCACGACGACCGTCCAGACGGTGTCCACCGGGACGATCAGCCAGACGGTGGCCGCCACCGGCACCATCGAGCCGGCGACCACGGCGGACCTGAACTTCGCCGTCTCGGGCAAGGTGACCGCGGTCGACGTCACCGCCGGTCAGACGGTGACCGCCGGTCAGGCCCTGGCCACGGTCGATCCGACCGCGCTGAACGCCACCCTGGCCCAGGCCCAGGCGACCCTGGCCAACGACCAGGCCCAGCTGGCCACCGACCAGGCCGACTCGGCCAGCTCCACCCAGATCGCCCTCGACGAGGCCAACATCGCCTCGGCCCAGAACCAGGTGACCGCCGCCCAGACGGCGGTGTCCGACGCCACCCTGACGGCGACCACGGCCGGCACGGTCGCCTCGGTCGACCTCACCACGGGACAGCAGGTGACGGGATCGAGCTCGACGTCGACGTCGGGCACCTCCTCCACGGCCGGCACCGGTTCGTCCGGATCGTCCGGATCGTCCGGCAGCGGCGGATTCGGGTCGTCGGCGGCGTCGTCGTCCGCATCGTCGTCCTCGTCCTCCTCGTCGGCGTCCTCCTCCTCCGGCCAGGTGGTGGTGGTGTCGACCGGCTCCTACATCGTGGACGCCTCGGTCTCCAGCACGAACGTCTCCGAGCTGTTGGTGGGTGACCAGGCGACGATCACGCCCTCGGGCGCCACCACCCCCGTCTACGGCACCGTCGGGTCGATCGGCCTGGTGGCCACCACCTCGTCGGGCGTCTCGTCCTTCCCGGTGGTCATCGACGTGACCGGCAGCCCCTCGGGTCTCTACGGCGGGACCAGCGCCAACGTCTCCATCGTCGTGAAGGAGCTGCAGGGGGTCGTGGTGGTGCCGACGACGGCGATCAGCTACACCGACGGCAGTACCTCGGTGACCCTCGACCAGGGCGGCACCAAGGTCGTCCATCCCGTGACGACCGGGATCGCCGCGTCGGGTGACACCCAGATCGTCAGCGGACTCCAGGCGGGCCAGAAGATCTACGTGACCACGGTGTCCTTCCACGGACCGCTGGGCTCCACCCGCACCGGCTCGGGGGGCTTCGGGGGCTTCGGCGGCGGGGCAGGTGGCTTCACCGGCGGGGGTGGCTTCACCGGCGGGGGTGGGTTCTCCGGCGGGGGTGGGTTCTCCGGCGGAGGATTCGGCGGATGACCACGTTCGAGGACACGGCCGAGGTCCGCCTCGACCGTACCGACAGCCATCCCGTGGTCCGGCGCCCCGTCATCGAGGTCGACGACGTCTGGAAGACCTATCGCAGCGGATCCCTCGAGGTCGACGCCCTCCGCGGGGTGTCGTTCACCATCGACCCGGGCGAGTACGTCGCCATCATGGGCCCGTCGGGCTCGGGGAAGTCCACCCTGATGCACATCCTCGGGTGCCTCGACGTCCCGACCTCGGGTCGCGTCCTGCTGGCCGGCGACGACGTGAGCGGGATGAGCGAGGACGAACTGGCCCACGTCCGCAACAAGCGGATCGGCTTCGTGTTCCAGCAGTTCAACCTGCTGGCATCCCTCGACGCCTGCCGCAACGTCGAGCTCCCCCTGCTGTACGCCGGCGTCGATCGTCTCGCACGGCGACGCCGGGCCCTCGAGGCCCTCGATCGGGTGGGGCTCGGCGACCGGGTCGACCACCGCCCGGGCGAGCTGTCGGGAGGTCAGCAGCAACGCGTGGCCGTGGCCCGGGCCCTGGTGACCGACCCCGACCTCATCCTGGCCGACGAGCCCACGGGCAACCTCGACTCGGTGTCGGCCCACGACGTGATGGGACTGCTCGACGAACTGCACCGCAGCGGCCGCACCGTCGTGCTGATCACCCACGACGGCGACGTGGCCGACTCGTCGCAGCGCGTCATGCGCATCCTGGACGGGCAGATCAGCGAGGCCCCACCGTCGGCCGTCACCGGTGCCCCGCCGACCGACGCGCCCGGGTCCGGTGCGGCATGAACCTGTTCGAGACCGTCCGCACCGGACTCGAGGCCGTGGTGTCCCACCGCCTCCGGTCCGCGCTCACCGTGCTCGGGATCATGATCGGGATCACCGCGGTGATCCTCACCGTGGGCCTCGGCGAAGGCGCCCAGCAGCAGGTGGGATCGGAGATCACCGCGCTGGGATCGAACCTCCTCACGGTGACCCCCGGTAGCACCACGTCGTCGTCGGGCATCCGGGGCGGCTTCGGCTCCGCCTCCTCGCTGACCACGGGCGACGCCGCCGCCCTCGACTCGAAGGTGGTGGCCCCCGACATCCACGCCGTGGCGCCCGCCACGTCGGCGTCGGAGAGCCTGGTGGCCGGCACCACCAACTGGACGACCACCGTGGTGGGCAGCGACCCGTCCTGGCTGACGGTCCGCGGCCGGTCGATGACCGAGGGCCGGTTCATCGACCAGCACGACCTGGCCACCCGGGCCGAGGTCGTGGTGCTCGGAGCGACCACGGCCCAGGAGCTCTTCGGGTTCCGCGACCCGGTCGGCCAGTCGGTGGACGTCGCCGGACAGCCCATGACGGTCATCGGGGTGCTGAACAGCGTCGGCTCCTCGTCCAGCTCGTCGTCGGTGTCCGACCCCGACGACCAGGCCGTGGTCCCCCTGACCACCGCCTCGGCGCTGCTGTTCGGCGGAACGACCCGCAACTCGGTCAGCCAGATCCTGGTCCAGGCCACGTCGGCCGACACGCTGTCCGCCGCCTACCAGGAGGCGGACGCCGAGCTGCTGAGCCTCCACGGGATCACCACCGCGTCCGAGGCCGACTTCACCATCACCAGCGAGCAGCAGGTCCTGTCGACGGCCACCTCGGTCGACAAGACGCTCACCGTGCTGCTCGGTGGCATCGCCGGGATCTCACTCCTGGTCGGCGGCATCGGCGTCATGAACATCATGCTGGTGTCGGTCACCGAGCGGATCCGGGAGATCGGCCTGCGCAAGGCCCTCGGCGCCACCCCGCGGGTCATCCGGCGCCAATTCCTCGTGGAGGCGTCGGTCCTCGGATCGGTGGGCGGCATCCTGGGGGCCGTGCTGGGCATCATCGGCGCGCTCGTGCTCCCGCACCTCATCTCGAACCCCATCACCGTCTCCCCGGCCGCGGCGGTCGGCGCCATCGTGATCGCCGTCGCCATCGGCATCGTCTTCGGCGTGTACCCCGCCGGGCGTGCCGCCAAGCTCCCGCCCATCGACGCCCTCCGCAGCGAATGACCCCGGAGCGGACCCGACCGACCAACGACCCCATCCGACCCTCCCCACCGAGCACCA
The DNA here is from genome assembly GCA_963814655.1 of uncultured Acidimicrobiales bacterium. Lineage (GTDB taxonomy): Bacteria > Actinomycetota > Acidimicrobiia > Acidimicrobiales > RAAP-2 > Bog-756. The sequence goes on from CAWFDU010000007.1 coordinate 47,528, forward strand.
CGAAGGAAGCAGCCATGCACGACCAGAATCCCACCAGCACCCGTCGACCGTCCGCCGAGGGGCGCCGCACCCGCAGGGTCGCCGCGCTCTCCGTGGTCGGTGCCGCCGGACTCGCCTTCGCCGCGTGCGGCGGATCCTCCGGCGCGTCGACGACGCCGACGACGGCGGCACCGTCCCCGGGATCGCCCTCGGGCTCGTCCGCCCCCCGGACCACGCTGCCGGGCGCCTCGGGGACCATCGCCGCCGTCGACGGCACCACCCTCGAGGTGCAGAACTCCGAGAGCGGCCAGACGGCGGTGACCTACACCCCGACCACGACCATCCGCCAGATCTCCACCACCACGGCGGCCTCCGTGGTCGTCGGTTCCTGCATCTCCGCGTTCGGCAAGCCGACCGGCACGTCGACGTCGTCGACGGCGGCGTTCGACGAGCCGATCACCGCCACCACGGTCTCGATCACGCCGGCGACCAACGGGACCTGCAGTCGCGGTGGCTTCGGCGGTGGCTTCGGCGGCGCCCCCGGCGGCACGCCCGGGACGGGCAGCCGGCCCGCCGGCGGCTACGGCGGTTTCGGCGGGGGCACCTCGGGGACGGGGAGCAGGCCCGCCGCCGGCTCCTTCCGGGGCGGCTCCTTCGGCGCGGCGTCGGGGCAGGTCACCGCGGTCGACGGATCGGCGGTGACCGTGTCGGGAACGGACCCCCGGACGAAGAAGGCGACCACCGTGACGGTCACCCTGACCGGGACCACGACCTTCACCACGACGGCCGCGGCCACCTCGTCGGCCATCGCCGTCGGCCAGTGCGCCCGTGCCGTGGGGAACGCCAGCACGACGGGGGCCATCACGGCCACGTCGTTGACCCTGTCGACCCCCACCGACGGCTCCTGCTCGACCGGCTTCGGTTTCCGCGGCGGCTTCGGAGGAGGCCCGGGGGCGGCCGGAGGGGCACCCACGAGTGCCTGAGCCGTCCGCGTCCGCCGTCGTCCCACCGTCCGCCCCCGTCCCTGACGGGGCCGGGTCGGACGCGGTCGTCCCCGAGGCCACCGGACCGACGCGGCGCGCTCCGTGGATCACCCCGTTCCGGGCACTCCTCGTGGTGCTGGTCGTCGCGGCGCTGGTCGTGGCGTACGTCCTGACCCGGCCCTCGGGTCCCACCTACCGCACCGCCGCCGTCGCCCGCGGCGACGCGGTGGCGACGCTGTCGGAGGTCGGCACCATCACGCCGGTCCAGCAGGCGAACCTGACGTTCCCCGTGGCCGGCACGGTGGGGACGGTCGCCGTGACGGTGGGCCAGACGGTGACGGCGGGTCAGGTGCTGGCGACCCTCGACACGACGTCGCTGGACGACGCCGTGGTGACGGCCCAGGCGACGCTGGCCGCGGCCAGGGCGACGCTGGCGGCGGACGAGCTGGCCCAGACCGAGGCCTCCACTTCCTCGTCGACGACCTCGACCGCGAAATCGTCCGGATCGGCCCCGGCCACGGCGACGACGACTCCGTCGACCGGAGCGGCGGGCGGCGCCTCCGGGACCGACACCCAGCAGGTGGCCGCGCTGCAGGCGACCCTGGTGGCCGACCAGCACCAGCAGGACGCGGACGCCGCCGCGGCGGGGGCGGCGCTGGGCGAGGCGACCAAGCTGTGCGCCTCGGAGAGTGCGGGGACGACCGGTGCGGCGGCACCGGCCACCACGGGCACGACGGCGGATGCTGGCCCTCCCGGTGGCGGAACCGGAGGCACGGGCGGAACGGGCGGCAGCGGTGGCGCCCCCCAGACGTGCGCGGAGGCCCTGGCGGCGGCCTCGTCGGCGCACGACGCACTGGTGTCGTCCATCGACCAGGTGACCAAGGACGAGGCGGCCCTTGCGGCGGCACTCGGACTGTCGGGGTCCGGCGGCGGGTCCGCCGGCGGCGGATCGACGGGCGGTACCCACGGCGGCACGTCCGGGGCCACCACCGCGGCCGCCACCACGGCCACCACCACCACGGCACGAGCGACCACCACGGCGGCGACGTCGTCCACCGGCTCGGCGTCGACCGGCTCGTCGTCGACCGGCTCGTCCGGGTCGCGTACCAGGACCGTCACGCCCGAGCAGCTGGCGGTGGACCAGGCCGACGTCGACGTGGCCCAGGCGGGGGTCACCACCGCCCAGCAGGACGCCACGGAGTCCGACCTGGTGAGCACCATCGCCGGTACGGTCGGCTCGGTCTCGCTGGCGGTCGGCCAGTCCGTGTCGGCGGGTTCGCCGTCGGCCACGCCCCAGGTGGTGGTGATCGGCACCGGCTCGCAGTACGAGGTGGCCACGACCGTCCCGGTGACGTCGATCACCCACGTGGCCGTGGGGCAGTCCGTCCTGGTGACACCGGACTCGAGCTCGTCGGTGGTCGAAGGGACCGTGACGGACATCGGCGTGCTCGGGACGTCGTCGTCCACCACGACCACCTATCCGGTCACCGTGGCCCTGCAGTCGGACGACCTCGGCCCGTACTCGGGGGCGGAGGCGACCGTGGACATCGTCACCCGTCGGTCGAACGGGGTCACCACCGTGCCGACCTCGGCCGTCCGCACGGTCGGGACCACCCACCTGGTCACGGTGGTGGACGGCGGTACGGCCAAGTCGGTGCGGGTGACCGTCGGCACCGTCGGTGCCGAGCGGACGCAGATCCTGTCCGGCGTCACCGATGGCGAGCAGGTCTCGCTGGCCGACCTGGCCGAGCCCGTTCCGACGTCGTCGACCACCACCCGCGGCCTCGCCGGCCTCAGTGGCGCCGGCGGCTTCGGCGGTGCCGGCGGCTTCGGCGGTGCCGGCGGCTTCGGCGGGGCGGGCGGCTTCGGCGGCGGCGGATTCGGCCGCGCCGCTGCCGGCTGATCGACCCGATCGTTCCGGTAGCGTCCCGGGGGTGATCGACGACGACCTGGCGGCCGAGGCGGTGCACGACACCGGGATCCGGAGGCTGCAGCACGCCTACGCCGACGTGGTGAACCGGCGGGCGTGGCCGGAGCTCGAGCACCTGTTCCTACCCGACGCCGAGGTCGTGATCGACCGCCGGGCCGGCGAGCCGCTGCGTCTCGTCGGCGGCGGTCAGGTCGGGGCGTTCATCGGATCGGCCGTCGAGCACTTCTCGTTCTTCGAGTTCGTCGTGCTGAACGCCCACATCGCCTTTCCCGAAGGGGTCGACTCGGGGAGCGCGGTGTGCCGGATGTTCATGTGCGAACTGCGCCAGGACGCGGCATCCGGTGCGTTCACCACCGCCTTCGGGCTCTACCACGACCGCTACGCGTGGACGTCCGGGCGCTGGCGGTTCGCCGGGCGGCGCTACCACTCGCTGGCCCGTCACGCCGGCGTGCTCGACGTGTTCCCCCTGCCCGACGTGCCCGGCATCGATGTCCCCGGCGTCGGTGCCTGATCCCGGCCGCCGCCAGCTGGAGGCGGCCGGCACCGGGGGTCCGTCCGGTCCCCGCGGGGGAGGCGTCCGCCGTCCGCATCAGCCACCCGGGGCGCGACCCGTGGGAGCATCGTGACCATGCCGCTCCTGGTGGTCCGACATGCCCGCGCCGGCCGGCGGAGCGCGTACACCGGCGACGACCTCGACCGCCCGCTGTCGCCCCGGGGTCGGGACCAGGCCGAGGCCCTGGTCCCCCTGCTGGCGGCCTACCGGCCCCGCCGGGTCCTCTCCAGTCCGGCGGTGCGGTGCTTCGAGACCGTCCGTCCCCTGGCCGAGTCCCTCGAACTGCCCATCGAGTCGGTGGGCGAGCTGGGGGAGGGGAACGGGCCCGCCGCCCTTCGCCTGCTGGAGCGGATGGCCGGGGAGACCGCCGTCCTGTGCACGCACCGGGACGTGGCCACCGTGCTGCTCGACGCGCTGGCCGCCGACCGGAGCGCCAAGGCACGTCACCACCTGCGCCTGCTGAAGGGCGAGGTCTGGGTGGTGCAGTCGACCGGCAGTGCGCTGGAGATCGTGGACCACCTGCACCAGGACCCACGTCGGTGAGGCCGGCGGGCGCACGCCGCCGGCGGCGACCGGACGGGGACGGGCGACCGCTACGCTGACCGCCCGATGACCACGCCCGCCCGATTCGTGCCCGACTCGTTCCGGGCCTTCCGGGCCACGCAACGGGAGTACGACCCCGCCGCCAGGACCGTCGTCCTGCGCTACGCCCTCGACGACGGCGTCGAATTCGTCGAGACGCTCACCTTCGAGGGGCCCGACGTCGGGAGTGCCGGTGGGACCGCGGCCGGGGACGGGACGGCGTCCCCCGGGGGGCTCGTGCCCTCGGGCCCGGGTTTCGAGCGGGCGCTCCTGCACCTGCACGTGGCCGCGGGGACGAGCTACTACAAGACGGCGGCGCCTCCCGACGTGGTGGTCGAGGGTGCGGTGCTCACGGCCGCCGAGAGGAACTTCCACCATCACCTCTACGACGACGGACTCCGCGAGTTCGCCGTCGCCAACGGGCTTCCCGTGCCCCGTCGGGTCACGGTGACCGCCGACGGCACCGGCGCGCCACCGGGACCGCCCCGGCCGGCGCCCTGCCCCCGGGTCTGGTGGTGCCCATCGGCGGTGGCAAGGACTCCATGGTGCTCATCGAGGCCGTGCGCCACCTCGGGCCCCGCCTGTTCGCCGTCAACCCCCATCCGCTGGTGGTCGAGCTGGCGGCCGGGGCCGGGCTGGAGCTGCTGGTCGTCCGGCGACGGCTCGACCCGATCCTGTCCGAGCTGCACCGCGCCGGGGCGCGCAACGGGCACGTGCCGATCACGGCGATCGTCTCGCTCGTCGCCGCGGTCGGCGCGTTCGTCTTCGGCTACGACACCGTGGCCATGGCCGTCGAGCGGTCGGCGAGCGAGGAGACCGTGCTGGTCGACGGGGTGTCGGTCAACCACCAGTACTCGAAGAGCCGGGAACTGGAGCTCCTCCTGGCCGACCTGCTGACCACCACGGTGTCGACCGATCTGACCTGGGGTTCGGCGCTGCGGCCGTACTCCGAGCTCGCCATCTCGCGGACGTTCGCGGGGCTGACCCGCTACCACCGCACGTTCTGCAGCTGCAACGCGGCGTTCCGCCAGGACGCCGCCGGCGACACGCGCTGGTGCGGGAACTGCCCCAAGTGCCGGTTCGTCGGGCTCATGCTCGCCCCGTTCCTGGAGCGCGCCGAGTTGACCGCGATCATCGGGCGGGACCTCTTCGCCGACCCCTCCCAGGTGCCGGGGTTCGCCGCACTGATGAGCGAGGCGGACAAGCCGTTCGAGTGCGTGGGGGAGCGGCGCGAGTCGGCCGCCGCCCTCCGCCTCCTGGCCGGGCGGGAGCAGTGGCGCGATACCCCGGTGGTGACGGCCCTGGCGCCGGTGGCCCGGGCCCTCGTGTCCGAGGCCGGGGTGGCCGATCTCCTCACTCCGCGACCGCGACCTCGCCTTCGCCGATCCGGTGGTGGCCGCCGCCGTGGACGACCTGATGACGGGGGCCTCGTGACCCTCGACGAGGTGCTGGGCCGCCGCCTGGCGGTCTGGGGCCTGGGGGCCGAGGGCACGGCCATGGTGACCCTGGCCCGGGGCCGCGGCGTCGAACCGTTGCTGGTCGACGACCACCCGGACGGTGGCTCGGACGACGGGTTCCCGCCGGTGGTGCGGCCGGCCGACGTGGACTGGTCGACGGTGGACGTCGTCGTGCGCGCCCCCGGGGTGAGTCGCTACCGGCCGGAGCTGGCCGCCGCCGAGCGGGCCGGCGCCACGGTGACGACGGCCATGGCCGTATGGCTCGAGGACCACGCCGACGCGCCGGTGGTGGCCGTCACCGGGACGAAGGGCAAGAGCACCACCGCCGCACTGGCCGCCGACATCCTGGCGGCGGACGGCCTCGACGTCGCCCTGATCGGCAACATCGGGGTGCCCGTCCTCAGCACGTACGGGCGTCCCCCTGCCGGTGCCTACGTGGTGGAGGTCTCGTCGTACCAGGCGGTGGACGTGACCGTCTCGCCGGGGGTCGTGGTGCTGACCAGCCTGGCCCCCGACCATCTCGACTGGCACGGGGGCATCGAGCCCTACTACCGGGACAAGCTGCGCCTGGTGGACGCGGGCCGGCCGGACGGCCCGGGAGCGCTGGCCGTCGGCGCCGGCAACGCCGAAGCGGTGCGCCGGACCGCGGGTCATCCCCACCGGGTCCTCTACGGGCCCGAGGGCCGGGTGGTGGTGGGGACCGACGGGTGGGTGACGGTCGACGACGTCCGGCTGACCGATGCCGCCCGGCTGCGGATCCCCGGGCGCCACAACGCCTGGAACCTGTGCGGGGCCGTGGCCGGAGCGCTCCTCCTGACCGGCCGGGTGCCGTCGTCCGCCGCCGTGGGCTCCGCCGTGGACGGTTTCGCCGGACTGCCGTCACGCTGCCACCTCCTCGGCGTGCGGGAGGGGCGGAGCTACGTCGACGACGCCCTGGCATCGAACCCGTTCGCCGCCGCCGCCTCGGTGGAGACCTTCGCCGGCCGGCCCCTCACCGTCGTGGCGGGTGGGGCCGACCGGGGGGTCGACCCCGCGCCACTGGTGGAGGCCCTGGTGGACCACCGGCCGACGGCGTCGGTGGTCGTGCTGCCACCGGGGGCCGACCGCCTGGTGGAGGCCCTGCTGGCGGCCGGCCTCCCGACCGGTCGCGTCTCGGTGGCCGGCGACCTCGCCGAGGCGGTCGGAGCGGCATCGGCCCGGACGCCGGCGGGCGGTGTGGTCCTGTTCTCCCCCGGCGCCCCGACCCCCGAGGGCGGCGGCGGTTACCGGACACGGAGCCGCCAGTTCGCCGAGGCCGCCGGGTTCGAGCGCGCCGGCGTGACCCGGAGGCGGGGCCCGGGGGACGCACGCGTCGCACCCCGGGTTGACAGCCACCCGGGTCCGGACAACGGTGGGAGGGGAGAAGGGGAGGAAGCGTTGCGCCAGATCACCGTCATCACGGACCGCGCCGTCACCGTCGACGCCGAGTTCGACGAGGGTCGCGGCACCTTCCTGATCGATCCCGACGATCTCCGAGCGACCCTCGGGTGGGAGCTCAAGCCGAGCGGGCTCTGCCGTGACGACACGTGCGTCCCGGTCCGCGACATGGATGCCCTTCGGATCGGGGGCCTGCTGGACCTGGTCGCGGTGGCCGACGCGGTCCGCCAGCCCCTGGTGGCCGACGTCGGTGCCGGCATCGTCGCCGTGGCGCTCCCCGCCGAGCTCCGCCGCGCCGCGCTGGGTGACCTCGACGCCCCGCCGTTCACCCTGCCCGACCTGGACGGAACGCCCCACGAGCTGGCGGAGTGGTCGGGGCGCAAGAAGCTGCTGGTCACGTTCTCGAGCTGGTGCGGTTGCCGCTACGACCTCCCCGGGTGGCAGGAGCTGCACGACGAGCTCTCGCCCGACGGGTTCACCGTGATCGCCGTGGCGATCGACCAGCACGCCGACGACGTCCGACCCTTCACCGACGGCCTCACCATGCCGGTCCTCTACGACCCGTACCACCTGCTGACCGAGCTCTACGCCATCTCCAACGTGCCCACCGTCGTGTGGATCGACGAGGACGACCGCATCGCCCGGCCCAACGGCGAGGCGTTCGGCTCGGACACCTTCGCCGACTTCACCGGGGCGGACTCGTCACCCCACAAGGAGCTGGTGCGGCGGTGGGTCCGGCGGGGCGAGCTGCCGATGGACGAGCACGAGGCCCGCAACGCGGTGGCCGACCTGTCCGACGACGAGGTGCTGGCGCGACTGCACTTCCGCGTGGCCGGCGAGGCCCACCGGCGGGGCGACGCCGACACGACCCGGGCCCACGTGCTGCGGGCCGGGGAGCTGGCCCCCGACGACCTCACCGTATGGCGGGCCGGCATGCCGTTGATCGGGGAGGATCCGTTCGGCCAGGGATTCCTCGACCGCTACGAGGAGTGGCGGGCCAAGGGCAGCCCGGCGCACTCGTTGCCGTCGGTGCGTCCGGCCACCACCGGCCCGGGGCCGGGGCCCGCATGAGGGTGGAGATCGACGCCGGGGCGTGCACGGGGCACGGGCGGTGCTACATGGTGGCGCCCTCGGTGTTCACGAGTGACGACAGCGGCTTCGGGGTCGTGACCGTCGACGGTGCGCTCGACGGGGCCCAGCTCGCCGAGGCCCGCGCCGCGGCGGGCAACTGCCCCGAACGGGCGATCACCCTCGTCGCGACGGGCGGTGGCTGACCGGCGCCCGGGCGGCGCCGGGTGTTCCCCACCCCGTGATGGCCGCAGACTGGCGGCGCCGGGGCGCAACCGGGCCGGGCGTCAGGACGGTCTGGGCTCGCGCGGCAGTCCGAGGCCCAGCTCGGCGATGATGTTCTTGTTGATCTCCGTGGTCCCGCCGGCGATGGTCGTCTGCCTGGCCGAGGCCAGGTTGTAGGCCCACTGGCCGTCGAGGCCCGCCTCCATGCCGACCATGTCGACGGCCAGTTCGGCGAGCCGCTGCTCGGCCCGACCCCAGGCCAGCTTGGCCAGGGAACCGTCGGTGCCGGTCGGCTGGCCGCTGCGCATCTGGGCCAGCGAACGGTTGCACATCCACCGCATGCAGGCGATGTCGGCGTAGATCGAGGCGACACGGTCGCGGATCCTCGGATCCTGCAGCGAGCGGGCGGCGGACGGCTCGGCCAGGAGGTGCGCGAGCTTGCGGGACAGCCCCAGGTGGAGCCGGGCGACGCCTGCCCGTTCGAAGCTGAGCGTGGTCATCGCCACCTGCCATCCCTGGTGCAGGGGGCCGAGGAGCGCGTCGCGGGGTACACGCACGTCGGCGAAGAAGAGCTCGCTGAAGGGCTGTTCGCCGGTGATGGTCCGCACCGGGCGGATCTCGATCCCGGGGGAGCGGAGGTCGACGAGCAGGCAGCTGATCCCCTTGTGCTTGGGGGCGTCGGGGTCGGTGCGCACGTAGAGCTGGCACCAGTCGGCCATCTGGCCGAGGCTGTTCCAGGTCTTCTGGCCGTTGAGCACGAACTCGTCGCCGTCGGCCTCGGCACGCGTGCGGAGTGCGGCGAGGTCGCTCCCGGCGTCGGGCTCGGACATGCCCTGGGACCAGATCTCGTCGCCCCGCAGCATGGGACGCAGGAAGCGCTCCTGCTGGGCACGGGTGCCGTAGGCCATGATCGCCGGGGCGATGTTGGAGACGCCGATCACGTTCACCGGACCGGGCGCCGACGCCGCGCTCATCTCCTCCAGGTAGGCGAGCTGCTCGTCGAGGTCCGCGCCCCGCCCACCGTGCTCGACCGGCCACGCCGGTGCCGCCCAGCCGGCGTCGGCCAGTCGTCGGTTCCACTCCCGCAGGAGCTCCAGGTCCTCGACCTCGGGGGACCGCTGACCGGCCCCGACCACCTCGGAGGTGAGGTGCTCGGACAGCCAGGCGCGCAGCGAGCGGCGCACGGCGGCGGCGGGGTCCGCGTCGTCGGACGAGGGGTCGCGCTCGTCGGTCGACAGGGCGTCTGCGGTCATGGCTGGGGTCTCCTGGGCGCGGGCACCGACGGGGCGGGCACCGGGTGGCGCCCGCACGGGACCGGCGGCATCACCGGACCACAGTACTCAGGCGGATCTCGGTCGACACCTCGGACCCGTGCCGCCGTTCCGGGCCCGGGAGGACGGTGACGGTATGCTCGTGCACCCCGTCGATCCAGCACCCGAGGAGGCCTATCGTGCCGGAGCTCGCCGACCTGCTTGCCGTGTTCGACCTCGAGCCGACGGGCGAGGGCACGTTCACCGGTGCGAGCATCGTGTTCGGTGGTGGCGCGGTGGTCTTCGGCGGTCAGCTCCTGGCCCAGTCGATCCTCGCCGGCGCCACGGTCGACCCGACCAAACGGGTCAAGTCGATCCATACGGTCTTCGCCCGGGGCGCGTCGACCGACGCCCCGCTCGAGTTCGACGTCGACCTGATGCAGAACGGTCGGTCCTTCGCCAGCGCCTCGGTGACGGCGCGGCAGGGCGAGCGCCTCTGCACGCGGTCGCTTGTGCTGCTCCACGCGCCCGACCCCGACCTCATCCGGCACCAGCCGGAGGCGCCGGCGGTGGGACGGCCGGAGGATGCCGTGGCCTCCGAGCACTCGAGCGGGTTCTGGGAGGTCAGGACCGTGGGCGGCGTCGACCTGTCGGACCCGGACGCCGTGGGTCCGGCCGAGCTCGACGTCTGGACCCGGTTTCCGGGGGCTCCCGGTGGACCCGTCCTCAACCAGGCGCTGCTGGCGTTCGCCACGGACGGGTTCCTGATCGGGACGGCGATGCGCCCGCACCGGGGTGTGGGCCAGGCCCAGGCCCACCGCACCGTGTCCACCAGCGTCATCACCCACACGCTCACCTTCCACGCGCCGGTCGACGCCGGACGGTGGATGCTCCTCTCGCACGAGAGTCCGTGGGCCGGCGAGGGCCGCAGCTACGGCCGCGCCCACGTCTACGCCGAGTCGGGCGAGCTCGTGGCGTCCTACGTACAGGAGAACATGATCCGCGCCTTCGCCGAGGGTCGGGCCCCGACCACGGGGTCCAGGGCGGCGCACTGAGCGTTCCGAGGCACCCGCCGCCGTCGACGCCGGCGTGCCGCGGCTGCACCCGGGTGGACGCGGTGGGCCCACCGGCCGGCACGGACCGGGTGCCGCGATCCTCCGGGCGGGGGGGACGCCCCGCTGATGACGCCGGTCCGGACCAGGCGGATCACCCGGCGAAGTCGCCGTTGTCCAGCCGGAGCCTGGCGAGGATGTCCCGCAGGTCGGCGAGGTCACCCCGTCCCAGCCCGCCGAGGCCGAAGGACACCGCATTGACGGCCCGGGTGGCCTCGAGCGCCAGTCGGCGACCTTCCTGGGTGATCTCGGCCAGGGTCGTGCGGCCGTCGGTCGGGTGCGGACTCCGCCGGACGAGGCCCTGGGCCTCGAGCCGGTCGATGATGTTGGTCACGGAGGCGGGGTGGATCATGAGCCGCCGCCCCATGAGTCCGAGCGGCAGCGTGCCCCTTCGGGAGAACAGCAGGAGCACCAGACCCTCGTAGCGGGCGAACGTGAGACCGAACGGGCGCAGCGCCCCGTCGACCGCGGCCAGCACGATCTGCTGGGCCCGCATGATCGACGTGGCCGCCGCCATCGCCTCGCTGACCTCGGGATCCCACCGGTCCGACCACCGGACACGTGCCTCCTCGATGGGGTCGAACGGGAGGGGTCGGCGGTCCATCGTCGGAAGGCTATCCGGCGCTCCCGGGGCCGGGTGGGGTGTCGCGCCCGTCGTCGTCGCCGGGGAGCCGCCCCGACGGACCGATCCGTGGACGTCCGTGCCCGACGCCGGACCGTCGCGCCCGCCTGGCCCCGGCGGGCCGATGACGGCGGGCCCGTCCCCGGACGTGCGTCGGGGGTGGGACGTCACCCGGCACGGGCCGTCGTCGGTCACCGCCCGCCGCGACCTGGAGGCCTGCATCGCCGGGACGCGGGGAACCGGGGAACCGGGGTGCGGGTCGGTCCCGCGGATCAGACCGCGCGTCGGTAGCAGCCACCCACGTCGAACAGGGCGTCGGTGATCTCGCCCAGGCTGGCGTGCCGCACCGTCGTCATGAGCTCGGCGAAGAGGTTGCCGCCCTCGAGAGCCACCCGGCGGAGGTCGTCGAGCGCGGGTCCGCGGTCGAGTGCGTGCCGCTGGTGGAAGTCCCCGAGGCGGGCGAGCTGCGCCCGCTTCTCCTCCTCGGTCGACCGGGCGAGCTCGATGGTGGCCGGAGGTGACCCGCCGCCAGGTGCCACGAAGGTGTTCACGCCGACGATGGGCAGCGAGCCGTCGTGCTTGCGGTGCTCGTAGAGCATCGAGTCGTCCTGGATGCGGCCACGCTGATAGCCGTTCTCCATCGCCCCGAGGACGCCGCCGCGCTCGCTGATCCGGTCGAGTTCGTCCAGAACCGCCTCCTCGAGGAGATCGGTGAGCTCCTCCACGACGAAGCTTCCCTGGAGCGGGTTCTCGTTGAGTGCGAGGCCCCACTCCTTGGTGATGATCATCTGGATGGCCAGCGCACGTCGTACGGACTCCGGTGTCGGGGTGGTGACGGCCTCGTCGTAGGCGTTGGTGTGGAGGCTGTTGGCGTTGTCGTAGATGGCGCACAGGGCCTGGAGCGTGGTGCGGATGTCGTTGAAGTCCATCTCCTGGGCGTGGAGGGACCGACCCGACGTCTGGACGTGGTACTTGAGCTTCTGGGACCGCTCGTTGGCGCCGTACCGCTCCCGCATGGCGATCGCCCAGATCCGCCGGGCCACCCTCCCGATCACCGTGTACTCGGGATCCATCCCGTTGGAGAAGAAGAAGGAGAAATTGGGTGCGAAGTCGTCGACGTCCATACCCCGGGCCAGGTACGACTCCACATAGGTGAAGCCGTTGGCCAGGGTGAACGCGAGCTGGGTGACGGGGTTGGCCCCCGCCTCGGCGATGTGGTACCCGGAGATCGACACCGAGTAGAAGTTCCGGACCCCCTGGGCGATGAACCACTCCTGCATGTCGGCCATCACCCCGAGCGAGAACTCGGTGGAGAAGAGGCAGGTGTTCTGGCCCTGGTCCTCCTTGAGGATGTCGGCCTGCACGGTGCCCCGCACGGTGCGGAACACCTCGGTGCGCAGGTCCGCGGCCTCGGCGTCGGTGGGCGGTCGTCCGTGCACCTCCTCGAACCGGGAGCGCCTCTGGTCGACGGCCACGTTGAGGAACATGGCCAGGATGGTCGGCGCCGGACCGTTGATGGTCATGGAGACCGAGGTGGCGGGGTCGCAGAGGTCGAAGCCGTCGAAGAGCGCCGTCATGTCGTCGATGGTGGCGATCGACACCCCCGACGTCCCGATCTTCCCCCGGACGTCGGGCCGCTCGTCCGGATCCCGACCGTACAGGGTCACCGAGTCGAACGCCGTCGACAGGCGGGTGGCCGGCTGTCCCTCCGCCAGGAGGTGGAAGCGCCGATTGGTGCGGTAGGCGTCGCCCTCCCCGGCGAACATGCGGGCCGGGTCCTCTTCGGTGCGCCTGTACGGGAACACCCCGGCGGTGAAGGGGAAGTGCCCCGGCAGGTGCTCGGCGCGCAGCCAGCGGACCAGGTCGCCGTGGTCGGTCGTACGCGGCAGCGCCACGCGGGGGACGGGGGTGCCGGCCAACGACGTGCGGACGACGTCGGTGGCCGGTGCCGCCGTACCGGAGGTGGCCGGATCCGGCACGAGGTAGGACGCGCGCAGATCGGTCCACTCCCGGAGGAGCCGCGGGCCCTCCGGATCGGCGCCGGCGGCGAATTCGGCCGCCAGCCGCCTCAGCGGGTCGACGTCGATCCCGTGTTCGGTCCCGAGCGACACCGCTGACTCGATGTGCTGTGCCCGGCGTGCTTCGTCGGCCAGTCTGGCGGTGGATGCGTGGTACGCCCGGATCGTCGACGCGATCTCGGCGAGGTAGCGGTGCCGGTCGGGCGGCAGGACGGCGACCGTGCGCGTGGACGTCCGGGTGGTGGCGGCCGGCAGCACCCCCTCGCCGGCAGCCAGGCCCGCGTCGATCAGGTCGGCCTTCAGGCGGTGGTACAGCGCGGTGGTGCCGTCGTCGTTGAACCGCGAGGCGATGGTGCCGAACACGGGCTCCGGTCCCGTTCCCGCGCCTTCCTCCCGGTGGTCACGCGCCCATTGACGGCAGACCTGGCGGAATGCGTCGTCGGCGCCCCGGCGGTCGAACTTGTTGATGGCCACGACGTCGGCGAGCTCGAGCATGTCGATCTTCTCGAGCTGGGAGGACGCGCCGTACTCCGGGGTCATCACGTAGAGCGAGACGTCGGCGATCTCGGTGACGGCGGCGTCCCCCTGTCCGATGCCCGGGGTCTCGGCGATCACCAGATCGAATCCGGCGGCGGCGCAGGCGGCCACCACGTGGGGGAAGTGGCGGGGCAGCTCGGAACCTGAGTGGCGAGTGGCCAGTGACCGGAAGTACACGTCGGGGGCGTCGATGGCGTTCATGCGGATGCGATCCCCGAGCAGCGCGCCACCTCCCCGGCGACGGGTGGGGTCGACGGCGAGCACGGCGATCGACAGCTTGTCCTCCTGGTCCAGCCGGAACCGTCGGATCAGCTCGTCGGTGAGCGACGACTTGCCCGAGCCGCCCGTCCCGGTCACGCCGAGCACCGGGACGGCGGCGCGGGTCGAGGCCTGTTCCAGCCGGCCGAGCGTGGCGGCGTCGACGGCACCCGCCTCGAGGAAGGTGATCCATCGGGCCAGTGCCCGACGATCCCCCGTCCGCAGCGATGCGAGCGTGGGCGGGACACCGGCCGCCAGGTCGCGGTCGCACTCCTCTACCAGGATGTTGACCATCCGCTCGAGGCCGAGCCGCTGACCGTCGGCCGGCGAGAAGATCCGCCGGACACCGTAGGCCTGCAGTGCCTCGATCTCGGCGTCGACGATCACCCCGCCGCCTCCTCCGTAGACCAGCGCGTCCGGGCGGCCCTCCTCCCGGAGACGGTCCACCAGGTACCGGAAGTACTCGGTGTGCCCTCCCTGGTAGGAGCTGACGGCGACCCCCTGGGCGTCCTCCTCGACGACGGCCCGGACCACCTCGTCCACGGAGCGGTTGTGGCCGAGATGGACGACCTCCGCCCCCTGGGACTGGAGGAGGCGACGCATGATGTTGATGGCGGCGTCGTGGCCGTCGAAGAGGCTGGCCGCGGTGACGAAGCGCACCGGATGGACCGGGCGGTGGAGGTCGGTCACGCGGCGGGCCGGGCCGGGAGGTGGCGTCATCCGCCCAGGTTACTACGACGTCGTACTAAATTGCGCAGGACCGACGGGCGGTGGCCCCGCCCGGGGGCGCGGACGGGGCGCCTCCGGACCGGCGCGCCGGTGTTGCCTCGTGGCATGGGGCATGGGATGCTGCCCAGTCAGACCGTGCTCCGACGTGGGGAACGTGAGAGAGGGGGAGGACGTACGTGGCCGTCGAGCTGAAGCCTGGGACGAGGTTCCGGTCCGCGGTCGGACAGACCGAGGTCGTGGTCATCAAGGCGCCGGCCGGCGCCGTCGACCTGCGGTGCGGCGGTCACCCGGTCGTCCCGATCGACGAGGAGCCGCCGGCGGGGCTGTCGGCCGAACCGGACTACGGCGGAGAGACGCTGATCGGCAAGCGGTACACCGACGGGACGGGAGCGCTCGAACTGCTCTGCTCGAAGGGCGGGTCGGGGGCACTCTCCGCCGGTGACGAGCTCCTCGTGCTGAAGGACGCCAAGCCCCTGCCCTCCTCGGACTGACCTGCCGCGCGTGCACGTCGGGATGCTCCTCCAGATGGCCGCCGACGGCATGGGCGACCGGGTGGCACTCGGCTCGGCGGACGGCGGAACCACCATGGCCGAGCTGGCCGCCAGATCGCGGCGCGCCGGGACCGTCCTCGCCGGACTGCCCGGCGATCGGGTGGCCATGGTCGACCTCAACTCCGAGGCCGTACCGATCGCCCTCTTCGGCGCCGCCCTGGCCGGCAAGGCCTTCGTCCCGATCAACTACCGCCTCACCGACGGGCAACTGCGGGACCTCGTGCGGCGTACGGCGCCGGCCACGGTCATCGCGGGCGACGGTGTCGCCGACCGCCTCGGCCCGATCCCGGGCATCGAGTTCCTCGATCGCAAGGAGTTCCTCCACCGGGCGGCCGACCGCTCGGTGGAGGAGGCGGATCCCTATGCGGGCGACCCCGACAGTGTCGCCGTCCTGCTGTACACGAGCGGAACGACCGGTGATCCGAAGGCGGCGGTGCTGCGCAACCGCAACCTGACCTCGTACGTGATCTCGACCGTGGAGTTCGCCGGCGCCGGGGAGGACGAGGCCGCGGTGGTCAGCGTGCCGCCGTACCACATCGCCGGCATCTCCTCTGTGCTCACGTCCACCTACTCGGGCAGGCGCGTCGTGCACCTCGAGACCTTCGAGGCCCGGGACTGGGTCGACGTGGTGCGGGCCGAGACGGTCACCCACGCCATGGTGGTCCCGACCATGCTCCACCGCATCCTCGACGTGCTGGCCGCCGACGGTGGCGGGCTCCCGTCCCTCCGGTCGCTCTCCTACGGTGGCGGTCCGATGCCGCTGGCCGTCATCGAGCGGGCGATGGCCCTGCTCCCGGACGTCGGGTTCGTCAACGCCTACGGGCTCACGGAGACGGCGAGTACCGTCGCACTGCTCGGTCCGGACGACCACCGCGAGGCGGCCGCCAGCGAGGACGCCGGCGTCCGGGCCAGGCTCGCGTCGGTCGGGCGCCCGCTCCCGACCGTCGAGGTCGAGATCCGGGACGTGGACGGCACCGTGCTCGGACCGGGCGCACGGGGCGAGATCTGGGTCCGGGGCGAGCAGGTGGCGGGGGAGTACGACGACGGTGGCCCCGGGGGGTCGGTCGACGGCTGGTTCAACACCCGCGACGAGGGGAGGGTGGACGACGACGGATTCCTCTTCGTGCACGGCAGACTCGACGACGTCATCGTGCGTGGTGGCGAGAACCTGTCGCCGGGGGAGATCGAGGCGGCGCTCCTGGAGCACCCGGCCGTCGCCGCCGCGGCGGTGGTGGGACTGCCCGACCCCGACTGGGGGGAGAAGGTCGTCGCCGCCGTCGTGCCGGTCGACGGTGCCGACGTGCAGGAGGACGAGCTGCGTGCCTTCGTGCGCGCTGCCCTGCGGTCGACGCGTACGCCCGAACGGATCGAGGTCCGCGCCGAGCTCCCCTTCAACGAGACCGGCAAACTGCTGCGGCGGGTGCTCCGCGAGGAACTGGCGGAACGGTTCACCTGAGCGACCGATCGGGGTGCGGCGTCCTGCGGCGCGCGGTCCCGGCGAGGAGTGGATCGGCCGCCGCGCCTGCGACCCGGGGGCCGACCGACCTCGCAGCTCCGTGGGGACCCGTCGGCCCGCGGTCGCCCTCCCGTCGTCGCCTTCCGGGCCGGAACCCTCACGTCCCCCGGGCGATCGAGCAGACGGGCGCCGAAGGTGGCGGATCGGGTCGACTCCGCCTCCGGCGGGGTGGCGCCGGTCCCGGCTCCGTCAGAACGACCGACCGCCGTCGCCCGACCCCCGTGGAGGGTGCCTCCTCGACCGGGCACCGCACTGCGTGGACGGGACTCGCATGCGCCGGGACCCCGCACCCGGGCCGACGCCGACGCGAGGACCGGGGAGGTCGGACGTCGGTGGACGCCAGACGGCGGTGCGGGCGCCCTGTGGCCCGGGACCCGTCCTCCGGCCCGCGCACCCGGCGGTCGCCCGCGCCGATGGTCGGGAACGTCCTCCGGTGTCAGGTGAGGCGTCCCAGGAGGAAGTTGGCGGCGTCCGTGGCCGGCGGGAACGCTCCGGTCACGCCGGCGGCGAGGTACCCGGCGTCGGTGATCATCGTGGTGCCGGTGACGGCGGCGGCGGCGGCGCTGCAGAGGAACACCAGCGGATACGCCTGCTCGAGCGGGCTGGCCGCCTCCACCCCGACCGCGTCACGGTAGTCGGCGCCGAAGGCCAACCACATCTCCTTGTTGGCCTGAGCGAGCGGCGTGTCGGTCGGCCCGGGACACGTGGCGTTTATCCGGATGCCCCGCTGCAGCATCGGCATGGCCTGGAGGGCCACGTAGGCGCAGATGGCCTGCTTGGTCGACATGTAGTCGGCGCCGCCGTGGGACCCGATCCATGCCACGGCGCTGTCGAAGTCCGGAGTGGCGAGGTACTCCTTGAGTCGGGGGAGGTTGGACTCCCACCCGAGTCCGGCGGCCGACGAGATGAAGCCGATGGCCGATCCGGGGGGGAGGCCGTCGTCGGCCAGCAACCGGTCGATGAGGTGTCGGTGGCCGATGAAGTTGATCCGCTCGATCCCCGGGGTCCCGTCGGCCACACCTGCGCACGACAGCAGCGCATGGACCGGACCGTCGAGCTGGTCCACGGCGGCGTCGATGGACTCCTTGTCGGCCAGGTCGACGTGGATGGACGTGACCCCCTCCGCGGACACCTCGGCGAAGTCCATCACCACCACGTCCGCCCCTGCCGACCGGAGCAGCTCGGCGGAGGCGGCGCCCATGCCGGACGCCCCTCCCACGACCAGTGCGCGCTTGCCGTCGAATCGGAATGCGTCGAACGTGCTCATCTCAGGTCCTCCATGGTGTCGGTGTGGTCGGTGGGTGGATGGGAAGGGGGCGTCCGGACGGCGCGGGTGGACCGGACCGGCGCTGCCGTCCGTCGGCGGAAGTCCGGGCACGCCGGCGTCCGCCGGAGAGGGTCACGGTGCACCGCTCCGTGGGATGTCCCGGAAGGGGACGTCCCGGTCCAGGGTGCGCTCACGCGGCATGCCCAGCACGCGCTCGCTGATCACGTTCCGCGCCATCTCGGTCGTCCCGCCCCCGATGGTGGCGACCTGGCGCATCAGGAAGTCGATCCCGCAGTCGGCCATGGCACCGTCGTCGTCGGTCCAGGTCCCACCGCTGCCACCCGCGACCTCGAATGCGATGCTGTTGGTCCGCGTCGACACGACGCCGGTGAAGAGGCGTCCGATGGCGGCCGACTGATCGGACAGGGCTCCGGAGCGCATCCCCTCGGTGAGTCGATCGCGGAGCGCCTCCGCGGTGCGCTGGAGCATCCGGGCCTCACCCACGAGGTCCCGGACCCGCGGGTCGGCGAGCCTGCCGCTGCTGCGGGCGACACGGAGCACCGAGGACGAGCCGATCCCGGCGTGGGCGTCCCCGGACGGTACGGTCACGTAGGGCGAATTGTGGAGCATCCGCTCGTGGAACATCCACCGGATACCTACGGTCCAACCGTCGTCCACCCCGCCGATGCGGTCCGAGTCGGGTACCCGGACGTCGGTCAGGAATTCTTGGCAGAACTCCTTGTTCCCGTTCAGCATCTCGATGCGGTGGACCTCCACCCCCGGCTGGTGGATCGGGAGCATGAACACCGTGAGTCCGCGGTGCTTCGGCACGTCCCAATTCGTCCGGGCGAGGCACAGGCCCCAGTCCGACCACCAGGCACCGGTCGTCCAGACCTTCGATCCGTTGAGCACCCACTCGTCGCCGTCCCGGACGGCCGACGTCTGGGCACCGGCGACGTCCGAGCCACCACCGGGCTCCGACAGGAACTGCATCCACAGCTCGTCGCCCCGGAGGATGGCCGGAAGGTGCGCGAGCTTCTGTGCCTCGGTGCCGAACTCGAGGATGACCGCGGCACACGGCGACATCGTCGGCGCCTGGAGGAGTGCCGGGAACTCGTGGCCGACGAGCTCCTCGTTGAAGGCGAGTTGGTGGGCCGGGGTCAATCCCTGGCCTCCGTACGCCGTCGGGAAGCAGATGCCGGCGAATCCCGCTTCGGACAGTCGACGCTGGAGCGCCCGTTCGTGGGCGACCCGCGCCAACTCCTCCTCGTCGGTGCTGTCGTTGCGGAGCAGCCCCGCCCGGGCGCCCGGCTCCACCGTGGCCAGGTGGTCGTGGATCCAGGCCCTCGCCCGGCGGCGGAAGGCCTCGACGTCCTCCATCTCCGTCGCAGCCGTGCTGCGGCCGTCCCGGTCCCCGGCGCTCATGCCGCGCCGACCTCGCGCTCGGCGATGGTCGCCAGGCGTTCCCGGTGTCGGGCCGGGGTTCCGTGCAGGGTCCGGGCGAGGGTCACCCGACGCAGGAAGAGGTGGAGGTCGTGCTCGAAGGTCAGACCGATGCCGCCGTGCATCTGGATGCAGTCCTGCAGGAGTTCGGCACCGTAGTGCCCGAGGAACGCCTTGGCCGCGCTGGCCAGTTCGGCGGCTTCGGGCACACCGGCGCCGACCGCCCGAGTGGCGAGGTCACTGATGGCGTGGCCGGCCTCGAGCCAGGCCTTCATGTCGGCGAAGCGGTGCTTCAACTCCTGGTACGAGGCAAGGGGGCGACCGAAGGAGTACCGGTCGAACGCCCATTCGAGGGTCGTGTCGAACGCTACCTGCATGGCGCCGACCGTCTCGGCGTTGCTCAGGACCACAGCCTGGAGGAACTGTCGCTCGACCTGGGCGCCGGCTCCCCCGACCTCGCCCAGCACCGACTCGGCGGGCAGACGCACGTCCTCGAAGACGACGTCGGAGAAGCGGCGGGTGAGGTCCACCGTGTGCATGGGTCGCACCGTGACGCCCGCGGTGTCCGTCGGGACGAGGACCTGGGTCCACCCGGACGCCGTCCGGCCGGCCACCAGGAGGTGGCTCGCCTGCGCGGCGGACTCGACGGGCCGCTTGACGCCGTTCAGGACGATGTCCGATCCTTCGACCCGGATCTCGAGGGCGAGGTCGTCCGGTCCGTCGTGCGGGCTCGGCTCGAGGTGGGCCCACGAGGCGATCGAGGACCCCGTCAGCAAGCCGGCGAGGAGTTCGGCGTTCCGCTCGGCCGCCATCTCGCCGAGGGCACCGGCGACGATGTTCGCGGGGACGAGAGGTCCGGGGGCTGCGTGCCGTCCGAACTCGTCGGCCACCAGGGAGAGGTCGACCAGGCCGTCGCCGCTGATCGTGCCGCCGCCGTGCTCCTCGCCGACGAGCAGTGACGTCCATCCGAGGTCGGCTCCCTGCCGCCAGTACCGGTCGTCGTAGCCCCGGGGGTCATCGCGGAGCCGCCGGACGTCCGCCGGCGTGGCGTTCTCGGTCAGGAACTTCGACGTGGTGTCGCGGAAGAACGCCTGATCCTCGGTGGGGCTCAGCAGCACGGCCGGCTCCGGCCGCGGACCACCGGGCGGCCGCCCGTCCACCGGGTCGGACCGGCGCCGGAGCGGGATCGACGTGGAGGCCGTGCCGTCGACGCCGGATCGGTGGTCCCCTGGTCGCCCATGGCGCTCCCCCTGGACGCGGCCCGCGGAGGGCGGTCCACTGCAATTGACGTTCGTGGTCGGCAAGAATACCGTTCCGGCGATGAGCCGCAACCCGTCCGAGGTCCGCGTGCGCCCCGTCCCCGTCCGTCCGGTGGTCCCGGGTCGGTGGCCGCGATCCGGCGGTGCTCCCGTGGAGCGCTCGGCCGGCACGCGCGGACGGCGCCCCCCTTCGGGGTCGGTCCGATGAATCTCGAGGGTCGTTCGGCCATCGTCACGGGAGGGGCGGGCGGCCTGGGCTCGGCAACCGTCCGCCGGTTCGCGGACCTCGGTCTCGGCGTCGTGGTGTTCGACCTCGACGCGGAACGTGCCGACGCGCTGGCCGGCGAGCTCGGCGGGAGCGTCGTCGGGGTGGGCGGGACCACCACCAGCGATGCCGACGTCGCCTCCGCCATCGGGGCGGCCACGGCACTCGGTCCCATCGCCGCCCTGGTCAACGTGGCCGGGGGCGGGATGGCCGGTGGGAGGATCGTCGGACGCGACGGGGAGCCCCACGCCATGGACCCGTTCGTGCGGACCCTGGAGATGAACGCCACAGGCACCTTCAACATGAGCCGCTGGGTCTGCGCGGCCATGGGTGGGAACGAGCCCGACGAGGACGGGCAGCGGGGGGTCGTCGTCAACACGGCGTCCATCGCCGGCTACGAGGGCCAGAGCGGCCAGATCGCCTACGGCGCGGCCAAGGCGGCCATCCTGGGGATGACGCTGCCCATGGCCCGGGACCTCGCGCCCATGGGCATCCGCGTCTGTGCCATCGCCCCCGGGACCATGGGCACGCCGATCATGCTGAACGCCCTGCCGCACCTGAAGAAGGACCCGGCGGCGGACATCGTGTTCCCCCGGCGCATGGGCCACCCCGAGGAATTCGCCCTCCTGGCCGAGTCGATCGTGATGAACCCCTACCTCAACGGGGAGAACATCCGGCTCGACGGTGCCCTGCGCTTCGCCGTCCACTGAACGCGGTGCCGGACCCCACCGGCGCAGGACGTGGCCGTCGGTGCCGCACCGGGCGGCCCCGGGGGTCCGGACCGTCGGCGGTCCCGGGGCCGAGCGTCTCCGCCGAACTCCAGGCGATCGGTGGGAGCGCCCGGGAGACGACACCGATCCGGCTCACGACGGGTGTCGGGGCACGAGGGTGACGGTGGGGATGCTGGCCGACGGCCCGAGCCGTAGGACGCACCCGACCACCCGGACCAGCTCGTCCACGTCGAGCAGTGACCCGGACAGGTAGCCGCGGGCGAGCCAGAGCGTCGCCATCTCGGTCGTGAGCTCGGCGTCCCACGTGGAGTGGAACCCGGTCATGGCGTCCCCTTCGCCGCCGGCACAGTCCCCGACGGTGAGCCGGGTGAATCCGAGGTGGGGGTGTTCGACGCGCCACGCCTCGACCAGCTTGTCGAGGGCCGCCTTGCTCACGGCGTAGGCGCCCAGGCCGGGCCACGGAGGTGTGTGCGAGGCGCTGACCGACGACAGGTAGACGGCCGTGCCCCGGGCCGCCTCCAGATGGGGAAGTGCGGCCGCCGTGATCATCGACGCCCCGACCACATTGGTGTCCAGGGTGCGCCGCCAGGTCGCCGCACCCGTGTCGGCGATCCTCCCCAGCGGTCCGACGCCGGCGGCGTAGACCAGGCCGTCGATACCGCCCAGTCCCTCGGCTGCCTCGGCCACCGCGCGGCGGCACGAATGCTCGTCGGTCGCATCGCACGCCACGGGCAACGCACCCGCTCCCGCCTCGGCGGCCGCGTCCTCCAGGCGATCACCGCGCCGGGCCATCAGGGCCACCTGATCGCCGGCGCGTCCCAGTCCGACGGCGATGCAGCGGCCCAGACCGCTGGATGCCCCGACGACGACGACCTTCACGGTCCCGATCCTGTTCCCCCGAGCACCGCCATGTGCGACCCTCCCGTTCCGGTGTCCCTGTTCAGGTGAACACGACCGGGAGCCGCTCCCAGCCGCGGACGGTCGACGTGCGGGCCTGCTCGGCGTGATCCCAGTCGACGCTCCACCGCGGGAACCGCTGCAGCACCTCGTCGAGTGCCACCCGGCCCTCGAGCCGTGCCAGGGCGGCGCCGAGGCAGAAGTGCAGACCGTACCCGAAGGCAAGATGGTGGCCGACCTTCCTGGTCACGTCGAAGCGGTCGCCGTCGGGGAATCTGCGAGCGTCCCGGTTGGCGGATCCGTTCAGCAGCAGGATCACACTCCCGGCGGGCACAACCCGTCCATGGTGCTCCACGTCGTGGGTGACGGCCCGGGCCTGGGTGGGAGAGGGGGACTCGAAGCGGAGCAGCTCCTCGATGGCCGAGGGCACGAGGCTCCGGTCCTCCACCAGCTTGCGGAGCTCGTCGGGATGCTCCCCGAGGACCTTGCCGGTCCAGCCGATGAGGCGGGTCGTCGTCTCGTTGCCGGCGGCAGCCAGGAGGTTGACCAGGTTCAGGACCTCGTCCCGGGTGAGTCGACGGGTGGTCCCCGTCCCGTCGTCGAACTCGGCTCGCAGCAGCTCGGTCATGAGATCGTCGGACGGGTGTCCGGCGCGCCAGTCGATGTACTCGTCGAAGGCCCCGGTCGTCCCGGAACGTGCATAGGCGGAGGGGTCGGGCATGGTGCCTTCCGCCAGCCGGAGTCCGTCGTCGATCGCGTCCTTGAGCGCCTGCTGGTCCTGCTCGGGGATGCCGAGCAGCATACCGATGACGCGCATCGGCATCTGTGCCCCGAGGTCGGTGATGAAGTCGAACCCCTCGCAACCCACTCTTGGGTCGAGGGTGCGGGCGCAGAACCTGCGGATCTCGGGCTCGATGGCGTTCATCTTGCGGGGGGTGAACACCCGGGAGACGACGCTTCGGTGCACGGTGTGATCCGGGGGGTCCTCGAAGATGATCGAGCCGGGCGGGATCTCCATGCCGCTCTTGATGATCTCGAGGAGCGTGCCCCTGGCCGAGCTGTACGTCCTCCAATCGCCGAGGGCGCGCTCGACGTCGTCGAAGCGGCTCAGCGCGTAGAAGCCGTACCGGTCGTTGACGTAGAGCGGGCACTCCTCGCGGAGGCGCCCCCAGACCGGGTAGGGATCCGTGTCGATCGCGAAGTCGTACGGGTCGTAGTAGACGTCGGTTCCCGTCGTGGTCACGGATCCCCCCTCATGATCGGTGTCGGGTCGGACGCCGGCGTCGGCCCGTCCGGATGGCCCGGGGGACCGGGTCCGCCGGGCCACCGCTGCGGCCGGAGCGAGACCCGCTGTCCCTACGGCCGGTGCTCCTGCGGCGACGGACATCGGGCGTGTCCACGGAAAGGATCCCACACGCCACACCCGTCTGTCGTCGACGGGGCATCGTGCCGGTCCGTCCGGTGTGCGGCGACGGATGGCCGGATCCGCCGCCGCCGGCACCGTGGGCCGGAGACGGAGACCACGCGCTCGTGTCACGATCTCGGGGCTCGTGTCACGATCTCGGGGCTCGTGTCACGATCTCGGGGTCGCCGTGGCGGAGTCCATCGTCACGCAACGGGAATCGGTGCTCTCCACGGCTGCCACTAGACTCGCCCGGGATGGCCGATCGAGAGCTCGAGGTCGAAGAGGCCCTGGTGGGAGAGCAGGTGATGAGCCGTCGTGAGCAGGCGGTGGCGCGCTCGTTGTTCACCGCCAGGGCCCGGGCCGAGGACCGCCTGCAGCGGTTCCTCGACGCGGCCCTCGAACTCATGATCGAGGGGGAGGCGGGGCGGGACTTCACCGTCCACGAGGTCGTCGAGCGCTCGGGACAGTCGCTGCGCCTCTTCTACCAGTACTTCGGCGGCAAGCACGAACTGCTGCTCGCCCTGTTCGAGGAGGCCGTGCGGTCGACGACGGAGTACCTGGGCGCTCAGATCGACGAGGAGACCGATCCGCTGGAGCGGCTGCACCGGTTCGTCATCGAGTACTACCGCCTGTGCCGCCCGCCGCTGTCCGGCGAGCCCGTCGCCGGACCCCTCTCCTCCGCCTGGGTGATGGTGGACTTCGCCCAGCAGCTGTTGACGAGCTATCCCACCGAGGCCGCCTCCGCATTCGAGCCGCTCGTCGCCAGGTTCGGCGAGGTGCTCGACGACGCCGAGGCGTCCGGGTGCATCCGGGCGGGACTGCGTCGCAGCCCCATCGCCGGGATGGTGCTCGAGGTCATCATGTTCAACGGGTTCTCCATGACGATCGGTGGCACGTCACCCCGGGTCCTCGAACCCGACCCGGCCGAGCAGCTGTGGGAGTTCATCCTCCACGGTGTGGCCTCCGGCACGCCGTACGCGACCGACGACTGACCGGCTCACTCGTCGCCGGAGCCGGCCGAGGCGCAGGTGGCCAGCGCAAGGCGCACGATGCGCCCGGTCTCGGCGGGAGCAGGCACCTCGTGCCCCCACAGGAGGTCGGTGAGTCTTCCGACCACGGCGTGGGCGATGAGTGCGGCATCCAGTTCCGGGTCGTCGCTCCCGAGGACGGCGAACGGTTCACGGAGCAGGAGCGAGAGCCGCGTCGCGGTCGACGTGTGGGGGAGGGCGACCGGACGGCCGACGCCGGCCGCGTTCCACAGGACGGCCAACGTCGTGGCTGCGCCGTCGGCGTCCGCCGCCTGGGACAGGACTCCCTCGACCCAGCACCGGACCTTGTCCCCGGCCGTGGCCTCCTTGGCCATCTGGTGCGCCAGGTAGGAGAGGAGACGCTCGGTGCCGTCGTCGAGTATGGCGACCACGAGCGCGTCCTTCGAGGCGAAGTGCCGGTAGAAGCCGTCATTGGAGAGGCCGGATTCGGACACGATGTCGGCCACCCGGGGCCGCGAGCCGGTCCCGCACCGGCGCATGACCTCGCGCCCCGCGTCGATGAGCCGGCGTACTTCGTCGGTGTAGTCCGGGCCGCGCCGGTCCCGGGTCTGGCGGGCGATCCGGTCGGCCACGTCCTCCCCGGGGGGCAGTGGTGGATTCTCCATTGACAGAATGTTATTCTGCCGGCCGACCACGAGGGGAGACGCCCATGGGATGGGAGTTCGAGACCGACCCGGAGTACCAGGTGAAGCTCGACTGGGCCCGGGAGTTCGTGGCGACCGAGGTGGAGCCGATCGACACCCTGTGGAAGGGGCTCGAATTCACGCCTCCCGACGACACCCTGCGGGCCGTGCTCGACCCGCTGAAACAGCAGGTGCGGTCCCAGGGGCTGTGGGCCACCCATCTCGGACCCGAACTCGGCGGCCAGGGCCACGGGCAGCTCAAGCTGTCGCTGCTGAACGAGATCCTCGGCGGATCGTCGTGGGCGCCGGTCGTCTTCGGGTGCCAGGCACCCGACACCGGCAACGCCGAGATCATCGCCCACTACGGCACGGCGGACCAGAAGGAGCGCTACCTGCGCCCGCTCCTCGAGGGCTCCATCTTCTCCTGCTACTCCATGACCGAGCCCCAGGGCGGCTCGGACCCCGCGCTCTTCGAGACCCGCGCCCACCGCGACGGCGACGAGTGGGTGCTCCAGGGTTGGAAGTTCTTCTCCTCGAACGCCCGGACGGCGGCGTTCCTCATCGTCATGGCCGTGACCGATCCCGACGTGTCGGTCTACCAGGGCATGTCGATGTTCCTGGTCCCGACGGACACGCCGGGCATCGACATCGTCCGCGACGTCGGCCTGGCCGGAGAGCCCGTCGGCCACGGGTCCCACGCCCTCATCCACTACGACGACGTGCGCCTCCCGGCCGAGGCGCTGCTCGGCGGCGAGGGCCAGGCGTTCGCCATCGCCCAGACCCGACTCGGCGGGGGTCGCATCCACCACGCCATGCGCACCATCGGCATGGCCACCAGGGCGCTCGACGCCATGTGCGAACGGGCGCTCAGCCGCCAGGTCTCCGGGGGCGTGCTGGCCGACAAGCAGTTCGTGCAGGGCTACATCGCCGACTCCTACGCGCAGCTCATGCAGTTCCGCCTCTACGTGCTCTACACGGCGTGGCTGATCGACAAGCACGACGACTACCGGAAGGTGCGCAAGGACATCGCCGCCGTCAAGGTGCTGATGCCCGGTGTGCTCCACGACATCGCCTGGCGGGCCGTCCAGGTCCACGGCGCGCTCGGGATCAGCAACGAGATGCCGTTCCACTCGATGATGGTCGCGGCCAGTGTGATGGGCCTCGCCGACGGACCCACCGAGGTGCACAAGGTGACCGTCGCCCGCCAGGTGCTGCGCGACCACCGGGCCACCGACGACCTGTGGCCGACCCAGCACCTCCCGAGGCGACGCGACGCGGCACGGGAGAAGTTCGCCGCGCTCCTCGAGCACGAGGTGGGGAACCTCTGATGATCGACACCGGGCGACTGGCGACCTGGATGGACGGGGAGGGCCTCGGGGTCGGAGCACCGATCGAGCACGCGTACGTGTCGGGGGGGACGCAGAACGAGATCTACGAGATCCGTCGGGGCGACGTGCACGCCGCCCTGCGGATCCCCCCGCCGTCGGCGCCGGGCACCCGTGATGCCGGGATCCTCCGCGAGTGGAGGATCATCGAGGCCCTGGACGGGACCGACGTGCCCCACACCGCGGCCATCGCCGCCTGCGCGGACCCGACCGTGCTCGGGCGCACGTTCTACCTGATGGGCTACGTCGACGGCTGGTCGCCGATGAACACGGACGGGTGGCCGGCGCCGTTCGACGCCGACCTCGACGCCCGGAAGGGGCTGGCGTTCGAGCTCGTCGACGGGATCTCGCTGCTGTCGAAGGTCGACTGGGCGGCCAGGGGTCTCTCGGACCTCGGACATCCCGAGGGCTTCCACGAGCGCCAGGTCGACCGGTGGACGGCGTTCCTCGAGCGGATCAGGGGCCGGGACCTTCCCGGGTTCGACGAGGCGTCGGCCTGGCTGCGCGCCCACCGGCCGATCGACTTCGTCCCCGGTCTCATGCACGGGGACTACCAGTTCGCCAACGTCATGTACCGCCACGGTGCGCCGGCCCGGATGGCCGCCATCGTGGACTGGGAGATGGGCACCGTCGGCGACCCGAAGCTGGACCTGGCCTGGGTGGTCAACGGCTGGCCGGAGGACACCGACGACCCCCCGGGGATCACCTACGTCGACATGACGGGCATGCCGTCCCGCTCGGCCGTCCTCGCCCGGTACGCCGAGGTGTCCGGTCGCCAGGTCGACGACATCGACTACTACTGCGTGCTGGCCAAGTGGAAGCTCGCGGTGGTGCTCGAGCAGGGCTATCAGCGGGCCGGGGACGACCCCCTGCTGCAGGTCTACGGACCGGTGGTGCTCGACCTCATGCGGGGCGCCGCCGACCTGGCCGAGACCACGGACTACGGGCGGTGAGCGGGCCCGGCGTCGAGCACGGGCTCCCCGCGATCGTGGCGGCGAGGACGCCGTGGAGGGTGCCCCGGCGACCGTGGACAGGCGCGACCCGGTGCGGAGCGGACGCCGACGGGCGGGCCGCGGCGCTCCGGCGAGCGGCCACCGGTCCCTTGTAGATTTGGCGACGAGGGCACGACACCACGGGATGCGGCCCTGACCGCCCCCACGACGAGGAGGTCACCATGGCACGGACGGACCACAGCGCGACGCTCCTGCGGCACGCCGACCGCTTCTACATCGGTGGCGAATGGGTGGAGCCGAGTTCGCATGCCACGATCGACGTGCTCGATTCGGGAACCGAGGAGCTGTTCCTCCGCGTCGCCGAAGCGCACGAGGCGGACATGCACCGCGCCGTGACCGCCGCCCGCCTGGCGTTCGACGAGGGACCCTGGCCCCGCATGACCCATGCCCGACGGGCGGAGCACCTCCGGGCCCTGGGGGCCGGCCTGGCGGCGCGTGCCGAGCAGATCGGCCAGATCTGGCCCCGCGAGTCGGGCGTGCTGCACCGGCTCGCCTGTCACGCGGGACCCGGGGCCGCCGCCACCTTCGACGCCTACGCGGCGATGGCGGACACGTTCGGCTGGGAGGCCGAGGCCACGCCCTCCCAGCCCGGCTTCGGTCTGCTGGTCCGGGAGCCCGTGGGCGTGGTGGGCGCCATCATCCCGTGGAACGCACCGATGAGCCTGATCAGCTACAAGATCGCCCCTGCCCTCATCGCCGGCTGCACGGTGGTGCTCAAATCCTCTCCCGAGGCGCCCGGAGAAGGCTGTCTGGTGGCGGAGGTGGCCGAGGAGATCGGGCTGCCGCCCGGCGTGCTCAACGTGGTGACGGCCGACCGCCAGGTGTCGGAGCTGCTGGTCCGGGACCCACGCGTCGACAAGATCACGTTCACCGGTTCGACGGCCGCCGGTCGTCGGATCGCCGCCCTCTGCGGCGAACGCATCGCCCGCGTCACGCTGGAGCTCGGTGGAAAGTCCGCCGCCGTCGTCCTCGACGACGCCGACCTCGACCGGACGGCGTCCCGACTCACGCAGGCCGAGTGCATGATGACCGGACAGGTGTGCTCGTCGCTGACGCGGATCGTCGTCTCGAGACACCGACACGACGAGCTCGTCGAGGCCCTGGCCGCGTCCTTCGCGAAGGTGAAGGTGGGCGACCAGTTCGATCCGGAGTCGGAGATGGGCCCCCTCGCCGCCAGCCGGCAGCGCGACCGTGTGCTGGGCTACATCGCCACGGGGGTGGCGGAGGGGGCGACACTCGCCACGGGAGGGGGTCGGCCGGCCCACCTCGACAAGGGATGGTTCGTCGAGCCGACCGTCTTCGGCGACGTGGACAACTCGTCGACCATCGCCCGGGACGAGATCTTCGGACCCGTCCTCAGTGTCATCCCGGCGGCGGACGAACGGGACGCCGTGGCCATTGCCAACGACTCCATCTACGGACTGAACGCCTCGGTCTTCACGCCGGACGCGGACCGGGCCAGGGAGGTGGCCGGGCAGTTGCGCGCGGGCACCGTCGGCCACAACTCGTTCCGCACGGACTTCGGGATCGCCTTCGGGGGGTTCAAGCAGTCGGGCATCGGGCGGGAGGGTGGGACCGAGGGACTGCTGGAGTTCCTCGAGACGAAGACCGTGATCCTGGAGGAGCCCCCGTCCTCCCGTCCGTCGTGACCACCGGCGGGAACGACGCCGTGCAGCACGGACCAGGAGACCGGTCCGTCGTCTCGGTCAACCACGTGGGGATCTGCGTGTCCGACCTCGACCGGGCGCGGCACTTCTACGAGGAGGTCCTGGGATTCGTCCACTGGTGGGACCTCGACGTCCCCGATGAGGCGTCCGGACCGCTCATGCAGCTCCCGCCACCGATCGGGTCCCGGGCCGTCTACCTCGTCAACGGTCGATTCGTCCTCGAACTCCTGCACTTCGCCGACGCCGGCACCCGCCCGGCCTCCCGTCGGGTGATGAACGACCCCGGGCTCACCCATCTCTCCGTGGCCGTGGCCGACCTGCACGACGTCCTCGCACGGGTCGGACCGGCAGGTGGTGAGATCCTGGAGGACACGGACATGGGCGGCCGGGCCGTCATGGTCCGGGACCCCGACGGTCAGCTCATCGAGCTCACCACCTTCGGGTTCCGGGCCATGTGGCCACCGTGGCCCGACGAGGACGCGCCGCCCCCAGTCGGGGAGCGCCCGGGGTGACGCGGAGGGCGCCCGTCCGTCACGCGGGAACGGGCAGTCCGAGCAGTCCGTACAGGTTGCCGCCCATGATCTTTCGCACGTCGTCCTCCGGGAAGAGGGCGGACACCTCCGAGGCCCACTCGAACGGTTCGGCCAGCCCTTCGGGGTGCGGATAGTCGGACCCGAAGAGGATGTGGTCCGGAGTCATCACGTCGACCAGCGCTTCGAGGGAGTCCTCCCAGAACGGATTGATGTAGATGTTCCGGAGGAAGACGTCCCGCGGGTGCTCGGCGAAGGCGGTGGGCATCTTGCCGTAGGTCTTCTCCATGGCCTTGAGGCAGTGCAGCGCCCAGCTCCCGCCGTTCTCCACGCTGAGGAGTCGGACCCCGGGGAACCGGCTGAGCATGCCGTGGCAGACGGCCGAGGTCACCGCATCGTTGATCGGACGCCCGGTGTTGACGGCGTCGCTGAAGGGCCGCGGGGCGAAGGGCATCATGGCCCGGTCCTCGCCCTCCCACTCGTTGGCGTGGCGCTGATAGCCCGAGTCGGAGGCGTGCATGGCCACCAGGACACCGGATTCCTCGACCCTGCGCCAGAATTCGTCGAACGCCGGAAGGAACGGGGACCGGGTGCCCCGCGTGCCGGCCACCGCGCCGGGCCGCAGCAGCACGACCCTGGCCCCGCGTTCGAGGACCCAGTCGAGTTCGGCGATGCCCCGTTCGGGGATGCACGGATTGACCACCGGGGTGGTGAAGATCCTGTGCCGGTAGTCGAACGGCCACTCGTCGGACAGCCACCGGTTGTAGGCGTGGATGACCGTGCAGGTCGCCTCGGGGTCGTCGAGGAGATGGACCTCGACCAGGCTGGCCAGGGTGGGGAACATGAGGGCGGCATCGATACCGAGCTCGTCGAGCAGATGGAGACGGGGCTCGGCCGACCGGAACGCGTCGATGGAACGCATCGGCGTCCCGGCCATCTCGCGTAGCGTCCTGCCTTCGGGGTTCCTGCCGGCGAAGTAGTCGGCGAACGATCCGGGCGGGGCCACCACCTCGAAGGTGGGATTGGGGATCGACTCGTAGATGTGGTTGTTGACCGCCACCTTGGTGCGCCCGTCGATCTCCACGTAGCGCACGAATCCCTCGTATTCCCTGGGGAGGTAGCGGGTCAGTGCGTCGCCGGTCTCGTACAGGTGGTTGTCGGCGTCGAAGACGGGGCCCTCGTATCTGGACATGTACCCTCGGTTCCTTGTGGTGGCGGCCGGCGGGTGGCAGCGCCTCGATCGCCCTCGCGTCGCCGTCCGTGGCCACCGGACGACCGTGCTCCATGCTCCCCGGAGGCCACCGCGGACGGTGGCCTCCGGCAACGTCGACGCCGGCGGTCCGGCGGCCCGGTCGACCGGACCGGTCGGGACGAGCTGCCCGTCGACCTTCCCGATGGGGGCCGCCGCTCTCGTGCAGCGGTACCCGAGGAAACCGTACCATCGGGAGGGCGGCCCCGATCGGAACCGCCGGGATCGGGGCCGGGGTGGGACCGAGCGGGTCGGTGCCGGTTCAGCGGCCGGATCTCGGCAATCCGAGACCCCGTTCGGCGATGATCGACCGCTGTATCTCACTCGTCCCGCCGTAGATGGTGGTCACCGCCGCGTGCCGGAACAGGTGCTCGACCCAACCGTCGACCGGGACCCCGTCCTCGCCCCTCTGCAGCGCCCCCTCCGCACCCAGCATGTCGACCAGCTCGGCCACGTCCGCCGTCATGGACTCGGCGTAGAACAGCTTGTGCATCGAGCCCTCGACGGTCGGTAGTCCGCCGGTGGCGGCCACGAACGACGTCCGGTAGGCCAGCAGCCGGGCGACCTCGTTGTTCATGCGCATCACGGCGAGTCGCTCGCGGACGTAGGAGTCGTCGATGACCCGGCTCCCGTCGGAGCGCCGCGTCGCCCGGGCCCAGGCGACGGCCTGCTCCCACACCCGGTCGGCCTCGCTCAACCCGAAGCCGCCGCGTTCGAGGGTGAGGGCGACGGTCATGACGTCCCAACCCCGGTCGACTTCCCCGATGCGGAAATGGTCGCTCACCCGGACGTTGTCGTAGAACGTCGCATTCGTCCGTTCGCCGCCGACCGTGTGGACCGGTCGGATCTCGATACCCGGGGAGTCCAGCGGCACCAGGAACATGGTCAGCCCCTTGTGCTTCGGGACCTCGTGGTTGGTCCGGGCGAGCAGGAAGACGTAGTCGGCGACGTGGGCGAGGGTGGTGAACATCTTCTGTCCGTTGATGACCCACCCGTCGCCGTCGGGGGTCGCCGTCGTCTTGATGGACGCCACGTCCGATCCCGAGTCGGGCTCGCTGTAGCCGAGCGAGAAGCAGATGTCACCCGACAGGGCGCGGGGCAGGAAGTCGGCCTTCTGCTCCTCGGTGGCCACGCGGCGGATGGTCTGACAGACGATGACCGACATCCCCATGCCGTCCGTCGGTGCTCCTGCGAGCCGCAGCTCGTCGCGGAGGGCGGTCATCTCGAACGGGTCCCGTTCTTGACCGCCGTACTCGGCGGGCCACGTGGCGGCCAGCCAGCCCTGCCGTCCGATGGCGCGGTGGAACTCCCGGTCGTGGTTGGTGCCGCTCCGGTGGGCGCGCTCGATCGTGTCCTCGTCCAGGTGCTCGTCGAGGAAGGCGCGCACCTCCGCCCGGAAGGCGTCGGCCTTGGGACCGAGCCGGAAGTCCATCACCGGCCCTCCGGCGGACCGAACAGGGCGTCGGCCAGCCCGGCCGTGCCCCGGCGCGGATCGCCGAGTCGGAGCGGCCACGCCTGCGCACGGCGGTAGTAGAGCTGGATGTCGTACTCGAGGGTGAAGCCGTAGCCGCCGTGCACGTGCAGCGACACGTTGCTGGCCCGGCGGGCCGCCCGGACGGCGAACAGGTAGGCCATCGAGGCGAGCGGTGTGAACCGCGCCTCGTCGTCGGTCCGGGACCATGCCGCTTCTCGGGCCAGGAGCCGTGCGCCGTCGACCAGTGTGGCGGCGTCGGCCAGGTCGCGGGCGATGGATTGGAACGAGCCGATCGGAGCGCCGAACTGGACGCGGTCCTTGGCGTACCGGACCCCGATGTCCAGCGCCGCCGCGCCCAGGCCGACGAGCGCACCGCTCATCAGGGTCCGCCACTCGTCCAGGGCCAGCCCGAAGATCGCTCGGGCCGACTCGCCGGAGGCCAGTGCGGTGCGGTCCGGGCCCCGCAGTCGTCGGTCGGCCAGCGACGACGAACCGAGGTTGGCCGTCGTCACGCCATCACCGGCTGCGTCCTGCAGCACGAGGTCGTCGCCGTCCATGGCCACCACGCCGCCCGCGACGGGCCCGTACGGGACGAGCACCGCCGTGCCCGCGACTGCCGGTCGGAGCGCGACGGTGGCGAAGGTGGCCGGCCGGCCGGCCCACCCGTCCAGGTGCGTGGCCCCCGGTGCACCGCACGCCGCCAGCACCCTCGAGGCCACCGCGGCCTCGATGAACGGGACGGGCGCCAGGTGGCTCCCGATCTGCTCGGAGACGAGCTCGAGGTCGAGCAGCGATGCACCCCCTCCACCCCGGTCCTCGGCCACGCCGATGGTGGGACCGGCGATCCGGCAGAACGCCTCCCACAGCTGCGGGTCGAACCCGTCCGGCTCGCTGGCCCGGACCACCGAGGACGGGCAGTGCTCGGCGAGGAAGGAGTGGACGGCCGATACGACGTCGTGCTGTTCGTCGGTGAGGTTCAGGTCCATGGTCGCCGTCCGTCAGGAGCGTGGTGGTGCGGTGGAGAGTACCTGATCACCGCCGGACGACGCCCGCCCGGAGGCACGTGCCCTCACCCGCGGGGCCTGCGGAGCAGCGCGAGTCGTGACCGCGTGCTCGAGCGCTGCCACTGCTCGAGCACACGTGCGTCGAGAGACCGACAGACCGCGTCGTCGGCGGTCGCCAGGACGTGCCTGCGGGTCGTCGCCCTTGCCAGCGCGTACGCCTGCCGCGTCGTGTCCTGCCAACCTCCCGGCGAGGGCGACCGCCTCGGACCGGAGGTCCTCTGCGTCCACGACGCGGTGGGCGAGGCCGCGTCGGCAGGCATCGTCGCCCGTCACGAGCACGGCATCGAGCAGCAGCTGCTCCGCGTGTTCGCCGCAGGCGTGACGGAGCAGTTCGACGGCGACCACGGGGAGCGCCACCCCCACCTGCAGCTCGGTGGGCCCGATGCCTGCTCCCTCCGCGATCAGCCGCTTGTCGCAGGCGCATGCCAGAATGCATCCGCCGGCCACGGCAGTGCCGTTGATGGCGGCCACCGTCGGCTTCGGGCAGGCGAAGAGGCGCACCAGCGCCGTGTCGAGCGCCCGGAGCAGATCTCCGGTGCGCTCGACGTCGTTGTCGAGGACCTCGCCCACATCGAGCCCGGCCGAGAAGACCGTGCCCTGCCCGGTCAGGACGACGGCACGGACGTCAGGGTCCTGCACGCACGCGTCGACGACGTCGGCGAGCTCGCCGAGGGTCTGGACGTCCAGCGCGTTGACCTTGCCGCTGGCCAGCGTGAGCACGGCGACGCCGTCCTCGAGCGCCGTCCGGATCCTGGCGTACGTTCCGAAGCCCGTCATGGTCGTCCCTTCGTGGTCGTGGTGCCGGCGTCTCCCGGCGGGGGTCGAGGCACCCGCGCCGACGACGGTCGACCCGGTCGAGGTGGACGACGGGTCAGCCGCCGGCCACCGGGCCCTCCACCTGGTCCTTCACGGAGAGGAGGACCGGTGGTGCCACCCGCCAGCTCGGCACGCCGTCCTGTTCCTCGGCGACCGGGTACTTGGACTCGTGGATCTCGGCCCAGTGCGAGTGGTTGAGCTGGTGCAGGGTGAAGCACGCCTGCAGCGCGTTGTAGAAGCCCATGTTGTCGACCGTCTGGTTGACGGACTCCTTGATGAGGAGGGCCGACATGGTGGGCAGCTGGGCGATGCGCCGGGCGTAGGCCAGGGTGCGTTCGGAGAGGTCGTCCACGGGGAACACCTTGCTGACCATGCCCAGTCGGTGGGCCTCGTGGACGTCGATGGCGTCGCCGGTGAGCATGAGCTCCTTGGTCCGGCGGGGCCCGAACTCCCATGGATGGCCGAAGTACTCGACCCCGCACATCCCGAGCCGCGTGCCCACGACGTCGGCGAAGTAGACGTCGTCGGCGGCCACGATCAGGTCGCACGCCCACATCAGCATCAGTCCGGCGGCGTAGACGGTGCCCTGCACCTGGGCCACGGTGATCTTGCGGAGGTTCCGCCACCGGAGCGTGTTCTGGAAGTAGTAGTGCCACTCCTGGAGCATGCGGTTCTCGGCCCCCTCCCGGGTGGCGCCGTTCATGGTCATCGAGGGGTGCTGGTCGGGCCCGGGGGCGCGCTCGGCCTGGGACTCCTTCGACCCCATGTCGTGCCCGGAGGAGAACAGCGGGCCCACCCCGCCGAGGATGACCACCCGTACCCGGTCGTCCTGCTCGGCCCGGTGGAAGGCCTCGTCGAGCTCGACGAGGAGTCCGCGGTTCTGCGCGTTGCGGGTCCTCGGCCGGTTCAGCAGGATCCGCACGACGGTTCCGTCGTCCAGCTCCTCGTACGTGGTGAACTTGCCGGCTTCTGAGGTGTCGGGCATGCCCCGCTCACTTCCTCTCTGGTTGTTCGTCGATCGGTCCCGGTCCATCGCGACCTCCGGCCGTCGGGATCCGCGCCGCGGTCCGCCGGAGGGACGGACCACGCTATACCGGGCCGCCCCCGTGTTCCTCGGGGCGCCCGCCGGCGACGGTGGCCGCGGCGGTCACCCCAGCTGGAGGGACCGGCCGATGATCTCCTTCAT
Source organism: uncultured Acidimicrobiales bacterium (assembly GCA_963814655.1). Lineage (GTDB taxonomy): Bacteria > Actinomycetota > Acidimicrobiia > Acidimicrobiales > RAAP-2 > Bog-756. The sequence goes on from CAWFDU010000007.1 coordinate 83,637, forward strand.
GATCTCGGTCGTCCCGCCGTAGATGGTGGTGACCCGGGCGTCGACGAAGGCCTTGGCGATCGGGTACTCGGACATGTAGCCGTAGCCGCCGTGGAGCTGGAGGCACCGGTCGACGACCCGGCCCTGCATCTCGGTGCACCACCACTTGGCCATGGCGGCGTCCTCGGCCGTCAGCTCGCCGGCGTTGAGGGCCTCCACGCAGCGGTCGATGAAGACCTGGCCCATCTCCACCTCGGTGGCCACCTCGGCCAGGGTGAACCGGGTGTTCTGGAACGAGCCGACGGGCACGCCGAACGCGGTGCGCTCGCGCACGTAGGCGGTCGTCCAGTCGAGGGCGGCCCGGGCGCCGGCCAGGCCGCCCGCGGCGAGGGACAGTCGCTCCTGGGGCAGGTTGGCCACCAGGTGGGCGAAGCCCTGCCCCTCGGACCCGAGCAGGTTGGCCACCGGGATGCGGCAGTCGGTGAAGAACAGCTCGGCCGTGTCCTGGGCGTGGAGCCCGAGCTTGTCGAGGTTCCGCCCCCGGGTGAAGCCGGGCGCGTCACGCTCGACGACCACCAGGCTGATGCCCTTGTGGGCGAGCGTGGGGTCGGTCTTGACCGCCACCACGACCAGGTCGGCGTTGATCCCGTTGGTGATGAACGTCTTCGACCCGTTGAGGACGAACTCGTCCCCGTCCCGGACGGCGGAGGTGGCGATGGAGGCCAGATCGGAGCCGGTCCCGGGCTCGGTCATGGCGATGGCCAGGATCCGGTCGCCCCGGGCGACACCGGGGAGCCAGCGTCCGCACTGCTCGGGCGTGGCGTAGCGGAGGAGGTAGGGCAGGCAGATGTCGTTGTGGAGGGCGAACCCGAGGGCGGCTCCGTTCATCCCCACCCGGTGGAGCTCCTCGGCCACGATCAGGTTGAAGCGGAAGTCGGCACTGCCCCCGCCGCCGTACTGCGGTGGGACGGCCATGCCGAGGAACCCGTGCCGGCCGGCCTGCTCGAACGCCTCGCGGTCGACGATCCCGGCCTCGTCCCACCGGGCGGACCGGGGGACCATGTCCGCCGCGACGAACCGCCGGAAGCTCGCCCGGAACTCATCGTGCTCGTCGTGGAACAGCTGGCGTCGCATGACCCTCCTCGCCTCTGGCCCCACCGACCGGGCCGGACGCCCGGCACCGGGACGCGATCGGCGTCAGAGCGCTCAGTGTAGGTTCCCGACGCCACCGGTATGCTCGTCGCGGTGAACGAGAACCCGCGTCCGGCCCGGGGCGGCCGAGGTCCGTGCCGATGACCACCGGCATCGTCTCGTGGGGGGTCTACCTCCCGTACTGGCGTCTCCAGCGCAGTGCCATCGGCGCCGGCCTCGGGACCCCCGCCGGCCGGGGGAGCCGGTCGGTCGCCTCCTACGACGAGGACACCACGACCATGGGCGTCGAAGCGTCGCGCCGGGCGCTGCGGGCTCTCGACGGCCCCCTCCCCGAGGACCTGTTCTTCGCCACGCCGGCGCCGGCCTACCTCGACAAGACCAATGCCACCGCCGTCCACGGAGCACTCGAACTGCCCGGATGGGCCGGAGCCTACGACCTGGCCGGGTCGGTGCGTTCCTCGGTCGGCGCGCTCCGGGCGGCACACGCCGTCGCCGGCGACCACCGGGCGGTGGCCGTGCTGTCCGACCTGCGGACCGGACTGGCCGGAGGGCCCGAGGAGCGTGACAGCGGTGACGGGGCCGCCGCGCTCGTCTTCGGCGGACCGGACGACGCCGTCGTCGCCGAGTGGGTGGCCCACGCCGGCACGACGGCCGAGTTCCTCGACCGGTGGCGCACGCCGGGGGAGTCCGACTCCAAGGTGTGGGAGGAGCGGTTCGGTCAGGAGGTCTACTCCCCGCTGGCCGCCCAGGCCTGGGCCGACGCCCTCAAGACGGCGGGTGTGACGGCCGCCGACATCGACCGGGTCGCCGTGGTCGGCCTGCACGGACGGGCCGTCGCCGCCGTCCGCAACGCCCTGGGGGTCCGCCCCGAGGCGCTGGCCGTCGACCGGGCGCAGACGGTCGGGAACCTGGGTGCGGCCGAGCCGGGCGTGGCCCTGGCCGACCTGCTGGAGCGATCCGAGCCCGGCGACCTCCTCGCCCTGGTGGTCGTGGCCGACGGTGCCGACGTGGTGCTCCTGCGGGTCACCGACGCCCTTTCCGCCGCCCTGTCGGCGCCGCCGGGCGGCCGGACTGGCCGACGTCGCCGGACTGGCGGCGTCGGCGGGGTCCGACGTGCCCTACACGCGGTTCCTCACCTGGCGCGGAGGACTCCACCGGGAGCCGCCCCGCCGACCCGACCCCGAACGCCCGGGGGCGCCGGCGACGTGGCGCTCCACGCCGTGGAAGGGTGGGTTCGAGGCGAGCGACTGCCGGTCCTGCGGCTTCCGCCACCTCCCACCGGCCCGGGTCTGCCTGCGGTGCCGCACCATCGACGAGATGGACCGGATCCGGTTGGCCGACGTGGGGGGGCGGGTGGCCACCTTCACCATCGACCGTCTGGCCTTCTCGCTGTCGCCGCCGGTCATCGGGGCCGTGGTCGACTTCGACGGGGGCGGCCGCTACCGCTGCGAGATGACCGACGCCGACCCGGACGCCGTCGGCATCGGCACGCGTGTGGAGATGAGCTTCCGGAGGCTCAACACGGCCAGGGGCGTGCACAATTACTTCTGGAAGGCGCGTCCGGTCGACGCGCCCGGCGCCGACGACGACGGAGGAGGAGGGGACCGATGAGTTCGAACGGGATCCGCGATCGGGTGGCCATCGTGGGGATGGGATGCACGCCGTTCGGCGAGCGCTGGGACAAGGGTGTCGACGACCTGCTGATCGACGCCGCCAAGGACGCCATCGCCTCGGCGGGGGTCACCCTGGACGACATCGACGCGTTCTGGCTCGGGACGATGACCTCGGGCACGTCGGGGGTCACCCTGGCCAAGCCGCTCAAGATCGACTACAAGCCGGTCACCCGGGTGGAGAATTTCTGCGCCACCGGCTCCGAGGCGTTCCGCAATGCCTGCTACGCCGTGGCGTCGGGCGCCTACGACCTGGCCATGGCCATCGGTGTGGAGAAGCTGAAGGACACCGGCTACTCCGGTCTCACCGGCATCCGCCCGGTGGGCGACGGCACCGACGCGGCCCTGTCGTCCCCGGCCGCCTTCTCCTTCGTCGCCCCCGCCTACGCCGAACGGTACGGGGTCGACCCCGAGGAGATGAAGCAGGTGATGAGCCGGATCGCCTGGAAGAACCATCGGAACGGTGCCGTCAACCCCCGGGCCCAGTTCCGCAAGGAGGTCTCCATGGAGACCATCACGAGGTCCCCGTTGGTCGCCGGTGATCTCGGGGTCTACGACTGCAGCGGCGTGAGCGACGGCTCGGCGGCGGCGATCGTCTGCCGGGCGGAGGACGCCCACCGCTACACCGACCATCCCCTCTACGTGAAGGCGCTGAGTTTCGTGGCCGGTCCCGGCGGCGGTCCCATCGATCCCGACTACGACTACACCACCTTCCCCGAGGTGGTCCGTTCGGCCGAGGACGCCTACCGGCAGGCGGGGATCACCGATCCGCGGGCGTCGCTGGCGATGGCCGAGGTGCACGACTGCTTCACCCCGACCGAACTGGTCCTCATGGAGGACATGGGCTTCTCCGAGCGCGGCCTCGGATGGAAGGACGTGCTCGCCGGCACCTTCGACCGGGACGGCGAGCTACCGGTCAACCCGGACGGGGGACTGAAGAGCTTCGGCCACCCCATCGGGGCGTCGGGGCTGCGGATGCTGTTCGAGTGCTGGTTGCAGCTGCGGAGCGAGGCCCCGCCCGAGCGACAGATCGCCACCGTGTCCGAGGGGCGTACGCTCGGCCTGACCCACAACCTCGGTGGTGCGCCCGGCGAGTGCGTGAGCTTCGTGGCCATCGTGGGACCCGAGCTGTCGGACTGATCACGGCCGGGGTCGGTCCCGGGTCACCGCCGGGGCCGGCGGGCACCGACCACCCGCCCCGGTCGTGGACGTCTCCGGGGCCTCAGGCGGGCACGGCCACGCCCATGAGACCGGCGAGGTTGCCGCCCATGATCCTGGCCTTGTCCCCCTCGTCCATGCCGTCGAGCTCGTCGACGTAGGAGATGGGGTCGCCGAGCCCCTCGGGATGGGGGAAGTCGCTGCCGAACAGGACGTGGTCGGCGCCCACCAGGTCCACCAGCGCCTGCAGGTTGTCCTCCCAGAACGGATTGACGTAGACGTTGCGGAGGAACGCCTGGCGCGGGTCCTCGGCGAACTCCTGGGGCATCTTGTGGTACACGTCGTCGAGGTCGCCGAGCAGGGCACGCACCCAGTTGGCCCCGTTCTCCACGGCGGCCACCTTGAGGTCGGGGAAGCGGGTGAAGGCCCCGTGGCAGACCATGGCGGCCATGGTGTCGTAGATCGGCCTCCGGCCCTGGGACAGGGCCCGGAAGGCCGAGGGCTGGAAGGGGAGGAATTCCGAGCTGGACTCCCACCAGTTGGCGATCTGGGTGTAGCCGCTGTCCGACGCGTGCATCCCGACCAGCAGTCCGGCCTCCTGGATGCGCTCCCAGATCGGATCGAACCGGGGCAGGCCGGGGGACAGGGTGCCGCGCAGCCCCGGAACCGGCGCGGGACGGATCAGGACACAGCGGGCCCCCCGCTCGATCACCCAGTCGAGCTCCTCGAGGGCCTTGTCGACCAGGCCCATGGCGATGACCGGGGTGGCGAAGATGCGCCCCTCGTAGTCGAACTGCCACGTCTCGTACATCCACTGGTTGAGCGCGTGGACGACGACCTGGATGAGGTCGGGGTCGTCCTTCATCCGCTCCTCGATCAGGCTGGCGAGGGTGGGGAACATGAGCGCCCGGTCGATCCCCTGCTCGTCCATCAGCTGCAACCGCGGCGCCGGCTCCCGGAAGGCGGGGAGGCACTTGATGGGGTCGCCGATGAGCTCGCGGTAGGACTTCCCGTCCGGGTTGCCGTGGCGGTAGTACTCCTCCTGGGCGCCGGGTGCGGCGACCACGGCGAAGGTCGGGTTGGGGATGTACTCGCTGATCGTGCCCCGAACGACGATCTTGGTCCGTCCCTTGACGTCGATGTACTCGATCGCCTTGGCGTACTCGGAGGGGAGGAACTTGGTCAGCGCCTCCTCGGTCTCGTACATGTGGTTGTCGGCGTCGAAGATCGGAAAGCTGAGCGCTCGTGTTGCCACGGTGGTCCCCCTTGGTGGTGTCACCCGCATCCGGCAGGGTGCCGGATCGCGGGCCGCAGGAGGGGCGCGGACGACACGCCGCACGAGGCATCTCTCCTGCTGAGAATGACGTTATCACCGCCCCCGGGCCACCTCAAGGGCGCAGGCACGTCCCGCCGGGCCCCGGGTCGGGCGACGGGCCGGGGCCACCTCCACCCGTCGCCCGGGTGGGTCGGGTCGTCCGGGCGACGACCCGTCAGCGACCGACGGCGATGGTCTTGGTCTCGAGGTGCTGCTCGAATCCCTCCCTGCCGTTCTGGCGGCCGATGCCGCTGCCCTTGTAGCCGCCGAACGGCGACGCCGCGTGGTAGTAGATGCCGCCGTTGACGCTCATCGTGCCGGCCCGGATCCTGCCGGCGACGGCGAGGGCACGCTCCTCCGACGCCGAGGTGACCCCGCCGGAGAGCCCGTACTCGCTGTCGTTGGCGATGCGCACGGCGTCGTCGTCATCGCGGAAGGGGATCAGCACCAGGACCGGCCCGAAGATCTCCTCCCGGGCGATCCGCATCGAGTTGTCGACGTCGGCGAACAGGGTCGGCTCGACGTACCAGCCCCGGTCGAGGTGCGACGGCCGCCCACCTCCGGTCACCAGTCGCGCCCCTTCGGCCACGCCCGCCTCGATGTAGTCCAGCACCCGTGCGCGCTGGCGGGCACTGATGAGCGGTCCCATGATGTTGCCCTCGTCGGTGGGGTCGCCGTACGTGACGCCCTCCATCGCCGTCCTGGCCAGATCGACGGCGTCGTCGTAGCGCGACTCGTGGACCAGGGTTCGGGTCAGCATGGCGCACCCCTGACCCGCGTGCATGCACATGAAGCCGAAGAAGGCCAGCTTCGCCTCGAGGTCGGCGTCGTCCAGGATGATGTCGGCGGACTTGCCGCCGAGCTCCAGGAACAGTCGCTTCAGGGTCGGTGCTCCGGCGGCCATGATGCGCCGTCCCGTCGCCGAGGACCCGGTGAAGGAGATGAGGTCGACCCGGGGGTCGACGACCAGCTGCTCGCCGACCAGGTGGTCCGAGGAGGCGACCACGTTGACCACCCCGGGCGGGATGTCGGTCTGCTCGGCGACGAGGCGGCCGATCCGGGTCGCGTTCCACGGGCGTGTCGGGTGCCGGCTTGAGCACGACGGTGTTGCCGGTGGCCAGCGCCTGCCCGAGCTTGCCGACGGTGATCTCGAACGGGTAGTTCCACGGGACGATGGCGCCGACCACGCCGACCGGCTCCTTGACCACCTTCTGCCAGCTGGGAACCCCGAAGTTCTCGTTGTCGGGGAGCGGGCGCTCCCATTCGAATTCGTCGATGTAGGAGGCGGGCCACAGCAGGCCCTCGGACAGGGGGGTGTCCAGTTGGGCCAGGTAGGTGGTGGTCACCGGGCACCCGACCTCGGCCACCAGCTCGGCGCGGAGCTCCTCCTGCTCGCCCACGATCGCCTCGTGGAGCTGGCGCAGGCACCGCTGGCGGAACGCACGGTCGGTGGACCACGACGTGGTGTCGAACGCGGTCCGGGCACTGCCGATGGCCCGGTCCATGTCCACCGCCGTGGCGTCGGCCGTCTGTCCGAGCACCTCCTCGGTGGCCGGGTTGACGTTGTCGAACCGTCCGCCCTCGGCGGCGTCGACCAACGTGCCGTCGATGAGGAGGCGGGACTCCCCGGTCGGTGTGGTGGCGGGCATATCGGGCTCCTGTCGTCGGTGTGGTCGGATGGATGCTGGTCGGCACGGCGCCGCCCCGGGGCAGGGTGCCCGGTTCGTTGCTCCCCGGGTGGTCCCGGTGCGGCGGGTCGTCGACCCGGTACCTCCGGGTGCACGTCGCTGGGCCGTCCACCGCCCGGGAGGCGGCCACCGTCCTCGCTGCCGTTCCGCCGCGTCGGACGTCTCCCCGGTCCGGCGCGCTCCTCGGGCGAGTATGGCATGCACGTCGCCGGACTGTCGGCGGGAACGACCGGATTGCACTACAACTGGATCCGATGAACCTGTCCCTGACCGACGAGTCGCGCCGCTTCCGTGACGAGCTGCGGCGCTGGCTCGACGCCAACGTCGAGCCGGCGCGAACGTTCGCCGACTTCGACGAGGAGTTCGCCTGGGGCCGGCGATGGCAGGCCCGGCTGGCGGCGGACCGGTGGGTGGGGATCCACTGGCCGACCGCCTACGGCGGCCGGGGCGCGTCGCCGGTCGAGGTGGCGCTGTTCAACATCGAGTACGCCCGGCTCGCGTGCGCCCCAGCCGGTCAACCGCACCGGCGTGAACCTGGTGGGCCCCACCCTCCTGTCCCACGGCGACGACGGCCAGCGACGCCGGTGGCTCCCCGGGATCCTCGACGCCACCGAGATCTGGTGCCAGCTGTTCAGCGAGCCCGGCGCCGGGTCGGACCTGGCGTCACTCACCACCCGGGCGGTGACCACCGAGGGGGGCTGGGTGGTCGAGGGTCAGAAGGTGTGGACGAGCTACGCCCAGTTCTCCCGGTGGGGGATCGCCCTGGTGCGGACCGACCCCGACGCGCCGCGGCACCGGGGGATCTCCTGCATGGCCGTGGACATGACCGCACCGGGCGTCGAGGTGCGGCCCCTCGTGACCATGACGGGCGAGGCCGAATTCAACGAGGTCTTCCTCGACGAGGTGTTCGTCCCGGAGGACCAGCTCATCGGTGGTGCCCACGACGGGTGGCGGGTGGCCAACACCACGCTGGCCCACGAGCGCGGGACGACCTTCCCGTTCAAGGAGCAGGTGGTCCACGAGGTGCACCTCCGGGGACTGCTCGACCTGGCCGTCGCCTCCGGGGCGATCGACGACCCGCTCGTGGCCGACGGGCTGGTCGACGCGTACGTCAAGCTGCGGATCCTGCGCCTCCACAACTGGCGCACGATGACGCGCCTGGCCCGGGGCGAGGAGCCGGGGCCGGAGTCGTCGCTGGTGAAGCTGGCGTGGACCGACATGACCCAGACGCTGTCCGACGCCGGACTCGCCGTCGTGGGCGACAGCGCCCCGCTGTGGGGCGCGGCCACGGACAATCCCGAGGCCGGCCGTTGGCAGCGCCAGTGGCTGTGGAGCAAGGCCGCCTCCATCGCCGGGGGGACCTCCGAGGTCCAGCGCACCATCATCGGCGAGCGGATCCTGGGTCTGCCCAGGTGAGCGCGGCGGGCGGGACGGCCTTCGGCGCGGACGTCGAGCACCACCCGATGTCGGGCCTGGACGAGTACCTGATCCACAACCACCCCAACCCGGTGCGGGTCATGTGGACCTCGGACCCGCGGGCCTACGAGCGCATGTGGTTCACCTCCCAGGACGACACCGGTGACCTGCTGGTCGTGGCGGGCATGGGGATCTACCCCAACCTGGGCACGGCCGAGGCCTTCGCCATCGTGAACCTCCGCGGTCGGCACACGACGGTGCGGGCGCACCGGAAGCTCGGACTGGACCGGATGGACATGACCGTCGGCCCGCTCACCTTCGAGGTGGTGAGCCCCTTCCGCGAGTGGCGGATCGCGCTCGGCGACAACGACCACGGCATCTCCTTCGACCTGGCGTGGCTCGACACCAAGCGACCCGTCTACCGCAACATCGGCGCCGGCTCCATCGTCGGGACGCGACCGTTCGCCGGGGTCGCCGGCTACGACGGATTCGGCCGTCAGTCCGGCTGGGTGACGGTCGGCGGCGAGCGCCACGAGGTGGCCACCGACCGGTTCTGCGGCACCAGGGACCACCACTGGGGCACCCGCGACGGGGTGGGCGGACGGGCCAACTGGGGAGGTCACCAGCACCCCCACTCGGGTGAGTGGGTCGAGTTCGCCGACTACGGCATCTGGGGTGACCACGTGCTCTACAACCTCGGTGACCCCCGGCGCGGTGCCGGGACGCTGCGTGACCGCCGCTACCGGCTGCGCTTCGAGCCCGACACCCACCTCCTGGTCTCGGGCGAGGTGGACTACGAGTTCGACGACGGGCGCGTGCGCACGGTTGCCTTCGAGCGCCTGGGCGACCAGATCGCGTTCCTGCGGTGCGCCATGTACGGCGGGCCCAACGGGGGGACGCCCGACGGCGACCTGTGGCAGGGCATGGAGGTCGGCGACGGCGTGGTGACCGGGGAGACCTACGACGTGACCGATCCGGACGTCCGGTCCCGGATCTGCGGGCTCGACCAGCACCACGCCCGCTTCGTCAGCGAGGGCGAGACGGTCTACGGCATCGTCGAGCCCTACGACACCCTCTGCTACGAGCTGGCCCGGTCCGGTCGGGGCGGCTTCAGCCTCCTGCGGTGACGTCGGGGGCCCCGGGCGGGGGTCCGAGCACGTACCCGCCGCCGTCGGGGTCGTGGTACCAGCCGCCGGCGGCCTCGGTGCCGCCGTCGACGTGGAGCGTCTGCCCGGTCACGTAGCTCGACAGACCGCCGGCCAGGAACACGGCGGCGCCGGCCATCTCGTCCACGTGGCCGGCGCGGCCCATCGGGACGATGCGGCCGAATTGCGCCTCGGCGCCCTCCGGGGCCACGGCCACCATCCCCTCGGTCCAGGTGATGTCCGGGGCCAGCGCGTTGACCCGGATCCCGTGGGGGGCCAGCTCCAGCGCCGCGGTCCGGGTGAGGCTGATCACGCCGGCCTTGGCGGCGGCGTAGGCGGCGTAGCCGGGTGCGGCCCGCACGCCCTCGATCGACGTGACGTTGATGATGCTGCCGCCCGAGCCGGCGGCCACCATGGTCCGTGCGACCCGCTGGGTGCAGAGCAGCACGTTCCCCAGATTGGCCCGGAGGAGCGCGTCCCATCCGTGCACCGAGGTCTCCAGCAGGTCGGACCGGAACACCCCGCCGGCGTTGTTGACCAGGACGCTCACGGGACCGAGATCCTGGACCGTCCGGGCCAGGGCGTCGTCGACCTGGTCGGGATCGCGGACGTCGACGGTCAGCCCCAGGCCACCGACCTCGTCGGCGGCCCCGTCCGCGGTGACCGGGTCGCGCTCCCACACGGCGACCGTGGCCCCGAACGCGGCCAACCCCCGGGCGATGCCGCGGCCGATGCCGGCACCCCCACCGGTGACGACGGCCACGCGGCCGGTGAGCAGTGCCGTGGTCGGGTCCATGGGCGCCAACGTAACCGCGGCACCGAGTCCGGGGGGTAGTACGGGCGGTGCCCCGGGTCCCGTCGGACCGGTCGGTCAGGCGCAGGTACCCGTCCACGTCGACGCAGCCGACGTCGCCGAGCGCCCGCCGACCGCGGTCGTCGTGGACCGACGCCGTCCTGTCGGGATCGTCGTGGTACTCGACGTCGTGCCCGCCCGAGAAGTGGACGGTGGCCGCCGTGCCGGCGGGCACCTCCCCGCCGTGCCCGCCCACGATGTGGAGCTCGTCGCGCGGGCGCCCCGCCGAACCCGGGCGGCCGAGCCATCCGCCGGGGGTGATGAACGAGGACCCGACGTCCTCGGTCCCTGCGTGGTACTCGTCGAGGATCGGTTCCCACCACTCGAGCATCCGGTGCTCGACCGGCACCGGACACGGGGCGGTGGCGTGGACGACGGAGCGCAGGCTCGACCCGTCGTACCCGAGGCGCCGCTCCTCGGCCAGGCGCAGCGTGCGGGTGCACCCGGGGACGGGACCACCGGCGACCAGCCGGAGCGGGACGGTGTCCAGGTCCAGCGAGGCGGCCACCCCGGCCAGTCCGGAGGTGATGACCAGGGCGCGGGCTCCACGGACGTCCAGGATGCACCGGACCTCCTCCCGACGGAGGTGGGTGCCGAGGTGGGGGGGTGGGCGGGTCGGGAGCTGGCTCCATCGGAGGCGGAGTGCGAACCACCCGGTCCTCGTGCGTAGCGGGCCGGCACGCCGTCGGCGTCGGACCACCCGCACCTGGCTAACGTGAGGGGCCACCGGGGAGGTGGACCGTGTCGGGAACGGGGGAGTGGGGCGACGACGGCGGTCCGCGGATCGACCTGGGGACACCCGGGTTCTACCTCCGACCCGACTACCACGAGGTGCTGGCCTGGCTGCGCGCCAACGCTCCCGTGCATCCGACGGGTGACGGCATGGTGGTGCTCAGCCGGTACGAGGACGTCCGGGACGTCAGCCGCGACCCCGACCGCTTCGTGTCGGGACGTGGCGTGCTCGTCAACGACCCGCTCCGCGACGCCGACAGCGGTGGACTCGGCGCGTTCTCCATCCTCCACCTCGACCCGCCGCTCCACGCCGCCTACCGGTCGGTGGTCAACCGGATGTTCACCCCCCGCTCGGTGGCCCCCCTCGAGGACCGCATCCGCTCCGTGGTCCGCGCCGCGCTGGACGCCGTGCCGGCCGACGAGCCGGTCGACCTGGTCGGGTCCCTGGCCGCGCCCATCCCCATCGCGGTGATCGCCGGGCTGCTCGGTGTGGACGACGCCGACGGCGAGCAGCTGCGACGGTGGTCGGACGCCATCATCGAGTCGGCGGACGGGATCGCAGACGCGCCGGCCGCCGCGATGGGCGAGCTGCTCGCGTTCCTCGCCGAACGCGCCCGGGTGGCCGCGGCCGGCGGCGACGGCCTGGCCGCGGTGCTGGCCACGACGCCGGTCGGCGACCGGCTGCTCGACGAAGGGGAGGTCACCGGATTCCTCCTGACCCTGCTGGTGGCCGGCAACGAGACGACCCGCTCGCTGCTGTCCGGCGGGGCCGAAGCCCTGGCCCGGCATCCCGACCAGCGCGAGCTGCTGGTCGGGGACCTGTCGGTCGTGGCGCCGGCCGTCGACGAGATGCTCCGGTGGGTCACCCCGATCCAGGCGTTCGGCCGCACGGCCGCGCTCGACGTGGAGGTCGCCGGCACCCCGGTCCCCGCGGGGACGTTCCTGGTCATGCTCTACGCCTCGGCCAACCGCGACCAGGCGGCCTTCGGTCCCGACGCCGGCATCTTCGACGTCCGCCGACGGACGGCGGCACCGCACCTGGCCTTCGGGTTCGGCGAGCACGTCTGCCTGGGGTCGAGCCTGGCCCGGCTCGAGGCCCGCGTGTTCTTCGAGGAGCTGTTGGAACGCCACCCCCGGTTCGCCCTGGCCGGCGAGCCCACCTACACCAGGTCGACCCTGGTCAACGGGGCCCGGACGCTCCCGGTGGTGCTGGGAGGCTGATCCCGCCGACCCGCCGTCAGGCCGACCCGCCGACCCGCCGTCAGGCCGTGAGCAGTCCCTCCCGGCCGTTGGCGGCGAACTCGGCCCGCAGCGCCTCCACGTCGTCGGGGGTCATCCGGGAGTACCGCGCCGTCCGCTCCGCGCGTGCCCAGTAGGGGTCGGGTGCCGACCACTGCTCGGCGCGCAGCGGGGCCTTGTCCACCTTGTCGGTCCCGGTCACGGGCAGGGCCGTCACGATCCGCAGGTACCGCGGCGCCCACTTGGTGCCGAGGTCGGGCTGGTCGTCGAGGAACGCGGCGAAGGCGTCGGCGTCGAAGCGGTCGGGGTCGTCGACCTCGAGGGCGGCCATGACCTGGTCGCCGGTCCGGCAGTCGGGCACGGCGTACACGGCGACCCCCCGCAGGCCGGGGTACCGGCCCAGGATCCGTTCGACCGGGGCCGCGGTGAAGTTCTCGCTGTCGACCCGCAGCCAGTCGCCCGAGCGGCCGGCGAAGTAGAAGATGCCGTCGGCGTCCCGGTAGGCCAGGTCGCCCGACCAGTACCAGCCGTCGCGTAGGCGCTCGGCCTCGGCCTCGGGGTTCTTGTAGTACCCCTCGAAGGCCGAGTGGGGCGACCGTCCGATCAGCTCGCCGACGGCGGCCCCGGGGTTGGTGAGGCGCCCGTGGGCGTCCAGGACGGCGACCTCCCGCTCCTCACCCGTGGCGGGGTCGACGACCTTGGCCTCGGCTCCCCGGGGAAGGCGGCCGAGGGCCCCGGGCCGACCGTCGCCGACGGGGTGCAGCACGATGGCCCCCTCGCTCGACCCGTAGCCCTCGAACAGCGGGACGCCGAAGCGGCGGGTGAACTCGGCCTTGTCGGTGGCGGAGGTCTCGGGCCCGAGCACGTAGGCGAGGTGGTGGTCGCGGTCGTGCTCGGTCGGTTCGGTGGCCAGGATGTGGGCCACGGCCCGGCCGACCGTGTTCACGAACGTGGCACCGTGCTCGCGCACGTCGGGCAGGAACCCCGAGGCAGAGAACCTGCGACGCAGCACGAGCGTGGCCCCGCTCGCCATCCACGGGAACACCGACGACGACAGCGCATTCCCGTGGAACAGCGGCATGGCCGAGTAGAGGACGTCGTCGGGCCCGAACGGCATGCGCGCCGCGGCGCGGGCGGCACGGCCCTGGGACATCCGCACCGCCTTGGGCGTCCCGGTCGACCCCGAGGTGAACACGAGGAGGTAGAGGTCGTCGGGCACCGGGACCGGCAGCGGGGTCCCCGCGGCCGCACGGGCGCCCTCGGCGACGAGGGTGCGGTACGGGTCGCCGTCGACGTCGAACACCCGCCCGTCGGCCTGACCCAGATCGAGTCCGTCGAGCATCCCCCGGTGCTCGCCGTCGGTGACCAGCACGGTGCAGTCGGTCGCCCGGACGTCGCGGGCGAGCTCCTCGCCGCGACGGGTGGGGTTCAGGCCGACCACCACCGCACCGGCCAGGGCCGCTCCGGCCAGCAGGAAGACGTACTCGTCCGTGTTGTCCAGCAGCACACCGACGTGCACCGGCCCGTCGTCCCCGGACCGGTGGAGTACGACGGCCCGCGCCCGGGCCTCGGCCACGACCTCCCGCCAGGACCACGTGTCCCCCTCGAAGCGCAGGGCCGGACGGTCGTCCGCCGACCTCCGTTCGAGCAGTCCGGCCACCGTCCCGACCGCTCCGTGGGCGGGATCGTCCGGCGCCACCGGTCAGCCGGTCCGCGACGTCGGCACGGCGCCCGCGCGCCCGCCGATGGGCGGGACCGGCCCGGTCACTTCCGGGCCGCGTCCTGGGACAGGCCCGAGGGCATGACCATGCCCACCGTCTGGAGGTGCTGGCCCAGCATGGTGTCGAACTGCTCGGCCACGGAGTCCGCGTCCCAACCGCCGTCCCTGTGCATCCAGGCGATCTGCTTCGGGTGCTGGAACAGCGAGTAGCTGAAGTCGGTCCGCCCGAAGAGCTGCCCGTTGACGTGGCCGGCCCGTTCGGAAGCGAGGAAGGCCACCAGCGGCGCGTTCATGGCCGGGTCCAGGCGGGGGTCGACCTCACCGTCCTCCCCGGCCAGGGCCGCGGTCATGCGGGTGGCCCCGGCGGGTGCGATGGCGTTCACGGTGATGCCCGACCTCGCCAGTTCCAGCGCCCAGACGAACGTCATCCCCATGATGCCGGCCTTGGCGGCGCCGTAGTTCGTCTGCCCGAAGTTGCCGCGCAGCCCGGCGGACGAGGTGACGTTGACGATGCGACCGTACCCGGCGTCCTTCATGAGGGGCGCGGCGTGGCGGGTGCAGTTGAACGCGCCCTTCAGGTGGGTGGCGATGACGGCGTCGAAGTCCGACCTCGTCCATCTTGACCAGGGTGCGGTCCCGGACGATGCCGGCGTTGTTGACCAGGATGTCGATCCGGCCGAAGGCGTCGACCGCGGTGGCGACGATGCGCCCGGCGGCGGCGAAGTCGGTGACCGACTCGTGCGACGGCACCGCCCGGCCGCCGCCGGCTTCGATCTCCCGGCAGACCGACGGCGGCCGGGTCCTCCCCCTCGGCGTCGCCCCGGAGGCTGACGCCCAGGTCGTTGACGACGACGGCGGCGCCCTGGGCGGCCAGCTCGAGGGCGAACTGCGCGGCCGATCCCCCGCCCGGCCCCGGTGACGACCGCCACCCGATTCTCCAGCAGCATGCGACTCCTCGGCTCGATGGTCCACCGGCGCCGGTCCCCGATGGGCGAGGTGGGCGCCGCCGGCGTCGGAATACTATGGCAACGCCTCGGAGCCGGCCAGGCCCGGTACCGGGTGCGACAGTCGTCCGTTCCGCCCAGCCAGAAAGCCGGTTCGCCGTGGCCACCTCCCGAGGCACCGACCCGTTCGCCGAGACGGAGGACCAGCAGGCGCTGCGGGCCCTCGCCCGCGACGTCGGCCGGGCGGGCGGTGGCGCCGGCCGCCCGGGACGCCGACCTGACGGGCGAGCTGTCCCGCGACGCCCTGGACGCGCTGGCGGCCGCCGACCTGTTCCGGGTGACCATCGGCGAGGAGTGGGGTGGGCTCGGCCTGGGCGACGTCGAGGCGGCCATCGTCCTGGAGGAGATCGCCCGCCGGGACGTGTCGACGGCCATCTGCTGCCAGCTCGCCTTCAACGGGCCGTCCCGTGGGATCGAGCACCTGGGTGGCGACGGCGCTCAAGGACCGGTGGCTCCCCCGGGTGGCCGACGGCGAGGCCATCGTGAGCATCGGCATCACCGAGCCCGACGCCGGGTCCGCCGTGCAGGACATGCGCAGCGCGCTGGTCGCCGACGGACCGGGCCGGTGGCGACTTCACGGCTACAAGAACTACTCGACCCTCGGCCACCTGGCCGAGGGGATCCTGGTGTGGTGCCGGTGGCCCGACGGCGAGGGGGCCAGGGGGATCGGCGCCGTCGTGGTGCCGATGGACCGGGACGGGGTGGCGCTGACCGGCCGGCACTGGGGGATGGGCATCCACGCCGCCACCGAGGCGGAGGTGGCCTTCGACGGGGTGGTGGTGACCGGGGACGACGTGCTCGTCGCCGGCGACCCGGGCTCGACCGACGCGTTCAAGGTCCTGCTCGGCCACCTCAACCACGAGCGCTGCGGCAACGCCGCCATGTGCGTCGGTGCCGCCCAGGGGGCGCTCGAGCACGCCGTCCGCTACATGAACGAGCGCCAGCTCGGGGGGCGTCCCGATCGCCGACCTGCAGGGTCTGCGGTGGAAGCTGTCGGACATGGCGGTGCAGCTCGAAGGGGCCCGCCTGCTGCTCGACCCGGGCCGTCCACCTGGCCGGTCCCGGCGGGACCCCGCCGCCGCTGGAGACGGCGCTGGCCAAGACGGCGGCCAACCTGGCGGCCAAGCTGGTGTGCGACGAGGCCATGCAGATCCACGGCGGCTACGGCTACAGCCACGAGTACCCGGTGGAGCGCGCCTACCGGGACATCCGGGGACTCTGCTTCGGGGCCGGGACGGTCGAGGCCCAGCGGAACTTCATCGGGTCCTCGGTGGTGGCGGGCCGCACGACGGTGTCGCCGGGCTGGCTCGACCCGCTGGCCGGGTAGCGCCCACCGACCGCAGGTGCGGGTGGATCAGCCACCCGGCCGGAGGAAGCGGCCCTCGGGATCCCAGCGCCGCAGTCGTTCGATGTGCGCCGGGTCCGGCGGGTCGAGCTCGACCACCCGGTCGGCCACGTGCAGGTCCCACGGGCACCGGGCCGCGCACGTGCGCCACCCGGTCCGCCACCGTCCCGGCGCCGGGCGCCACCGCCGTGAGCGCCAGCTCGCCACCGTCGTCGCGTCTCGAACAGGGCGAGGTCGGTCACGAACGCCCGCACCCCACGTCCCGGCGACGTGACGTAGGACACGTCGGCCACGGCCGCCGACGGGTGAGGGTCGACATGACGACGATCTCGTCGGCCGACGAGGCCACGTCGTTGCCACCGCCGGAACCCACCAGGAACGTGGTGTCCCCGATGACCGTGGAGTTGATGTTGCCGTGCCGATCGATCTGGGCGGCACCGAGGCAGGCCACCAGCGTGGTGCCGGGACCACCGACCAGGCAGCCGAGCACGGTCTCGGCATCGGCCAGCATCGTGGCCGTCGGGAAGCTGCGATGGTTGAAGATGAACGGGTCGGCCGGCGTGGGCCGGTAGCCCCACAGGCCGAGCTCGGCGGCCAGCACGGCGGTGGAGCCCCGGTCGTGGGCGAGCTCGACGGCCAGCCAGGCGGCCAGGTTGGCCACCCCGGCGCCGGCCAGGACGGCGTCGGCCCCGAGGTCGACGACGCGGTCGGCCAGGTAGCGGGCGCCGTGCACGGCGGCGAGCTCCCAGGGGACGGGATCGGCCTCCAGGTCGGGCGGGTGGGCGGCCTCGTCGTCCCGCCACGAGTCGGGCTCGGCCCGGCGTCGCAGCCCGGCGATGCGCGCCGGTCCCCCAGCTGCCGCAGGTACGCCTCCTGGGTGGCGGGCCCGAGGACCCACTCCTCGATCCACCGGTCGTACCCGTCCCCGTGGCTGGCCGTCCGGGCCTCCGCCCAGAACTCGAGGTCCTCGCCGTACGGCTCGACGGGCAGGTCCCGGGCGAAGAGACCGCCGGGGTGGGCGCCCATGGGGCACTCGGCGACGGCCAGCACCCGGTGGGCGGGGACCTGGACCAGGTGGGACCAGGGACGGATGTCGTCCACCACCCGGTCGACCGTGGCGACCACGCCGCGTCGGGCGGCGAGCGCCCCCCAGACGCCCTCGAGGCCCGGGGGCTGGAAGGCGAGGTTGCCTCGACGGTCGGCGACCGGGGCGTGCAGCAGGGTGACGTCGGGAGCGTAGGCCTCGAGGAGGCCGACGGGTCCGAACGGCGTGTCCACCTCCGCGTAGCCCGGGTTGTCCGCCATCGAGGAGCCGGCCAGCGATCCCGTGGTCACGGCGGGCAGACCCCGCGCCGCCGCCTCGAGTCGCTGGAGGAAGGTCAGGAACGACCAGTGCTCGACCTCGACCTCGCCCCGGAGGTACGCACCCGAGAAGTTGGGGTTCGGCGAAAAGCTCGGGAACACGTCGCCGGAGTACCCGGTCACCACCTTGTCCACGAGGCCACCGCGGAAGAACAGGGCCCCCAGGCTGGAGAGGCTCAACATGACCAGGGTGAAGTGGGGGTCCCGTCCCCACCAGTGCCGGACGAGGTGCCGGGCCGCCGCCGTCCAGCGGGTGTGGTTGGTCACGATGTGGAGGGCGTCGCCGGCACGGACGAGGGACACGGCCTCGTCGAGCGAGCGGACCTTGTCGGGGCCGACCCCGGTCGGACGGGCTCCGTCGACGGGTGGGCCGGTCATGTCGGGCAAGCTAGCGGACCGGGACGACGGATAGCATCCCGGGATGATCCGCTACGAAGTCGGCGACGACCGGGTCGCCCGCATCACCCTGGACCGACCTGACGCCCGCAACGCGCTCACGGTCGAGATGCGCGACGACCTCGTCGATGCCGTGCGCTCCGCCCGCGACGACGCAGGTGTGCGCTGCCTGCTGGTGACGGGTACGGGAGACTCGTTCTGTTCGGGGATGGACCTGCGGGCGTCGACCGTGGCCGGCGCCGGGGCGTCCGGCTTCGACCCCCGTTCGACGAGCGAGGCGTTGCGCAAGGGCGTGCAGACCTTCATCCGCGAGCTGTGGGAGCTGGACAAGCCCACCGTGGCCGCCGTCAACGGCACGGCGGTGGGTCCCGGTGCCCACCTCGCCCTGGCGTGCGATTTCGTGCTCACGCAGGCGACCACCCGGTTCATCTGGTCGTTCGCCCGCTGGGGGCTGGTCGTGGACGCCGGTGGCGCGTACCTGCTGCCGCGGCTGGTCGGACTGCCGCGGGCCCGGTCCATGGTGCTGCTGGGCGAGGAGGTGGTGGGTGCCCGGGCCGTCGAGCTCGGCCTCGCCTACCGGTGCCTCGACACGGTCGAGGAGCTGGCGGCCACGGCCGACGAGCTCGCGGTGCGGCTGGCCGGTGGGCCGACCCGATCGCTCGGACTGTCGAAGCAGCTGCTCAACGCCAGCTTCGAGACCTCGCTGGCGTCGTCGCTGGACCGCGAGTCCCACTTCCAGGCCCTCGGCACGGTGTCGCCGGAGATGGCGGAGGGCATGGCCGCCTTCAGGGAGCGCCGGGCCCCGGACTTCCTCGGCGCATCGGAGCCCGCCGGGGAGTGAGCGGCGTCCCGGACGCCCCGGTCGATCCCGCGGTGGAGATCCGCGTTCTCCATGGGCGGCACTCCGACCGCGCCACGTCGGGCACACCGCGATCCCCAGGGGCAGAACGGCATTTCGGCGTTAGGATCTCGGCGTGACCGAACCACGGGCGTCAGCCGCGGACTACGACCCGGAGGTCGTCCGCGCCAAGTACCTCGCCGAGCGCGACAAGCGACTGGTCCCGCACCGCGCCGACATCCGCGATCTGCGCACCGACGAGCACTTCGCCCGGTACCGCGCCGACCCGTTCACGCCCGTCGCCGGACGCGACCCGGTCGCCGACGACGTCGACGTCGTCATCGTGGGAGGGGGGATCGCGGGGATCCTCGCCGGCGCCGCACTCCGCAGGGCGGGCGTCGAGCGGATCCGCATCATCGACCAGGCGGGTGGGATCGGCGGCACCTGGTACTGGAACCGCTACCCGGGCGTGATGTGCGACGTCGAGTCGTACATCTACCTGCCCATGCTCGAGGAGCTCGACTTCGTCCCCACCAACCGCTACGCGTTCGGCGAGGAGATCCTGCACCACCTCGAGGCCGTCGCCGACCGGTTCGACCTGGTGGACGACGCGCTCTTCCACACGGGAGTGACCGAGGCGCAGTGGACGGAGGGTCCGGGCCGCTGGACGGTCCGCACCGACCGGGGCGACGCGGTGACGTGCCGGTGGTACGTCCTCGCCGTCGGGATCCTGAACCTCCTCAAGCTGCCCGCCATCCCGGGCATGGAGGAGTTCGCCGGACACTCGTTCCACACGGCCCGGTGGGACTACGCCTACACCGGCGGAGGCCCGGGTGAGCCGCTCACGGGGCTGGCGGACCGGTCCGTCGCCCTGATGGGCACGGGGGCGACCGGCATCCAGTGCGTCCCGCCCCTGGCCGCCGCGGCCCGGGAGCTCTTCGTGTTCCAGCGGACGCCGTCGGCCATCGGCGAACGGGGCAACCGTCCCACGGATCCCGACTTCGCCCGCCGACTGGAGCCGGGCTGGCAGCGGGACCGGATGGACAACTTCCAGGCGATCATCATGGGTCGCCCGGTGGAGGAGGACCTGGTGGACGACGGGTGGACGCACGACTACCGCGCACCCGGAACGTCCCCCGCGCCGAGGGCATGACGACGGCGGAGTACCTGCGCCACGCCGAGGAGGTCGACTACGCGGTCATGGAGGCGCACCGTCGCCGCGTCGAGGAGCTGGTGGACGACCCCGCCACCGCCGAGGTGCTGAAGCCCTACTACCGCTACCTGTGCAAACGGCCCTGCTTCCACGACGAGTACCTGCCCGCCCTCAACCACCCCAACGTGACGGTCGTCGACTGCCCCGGGGGGATCGAGCGCATCACGGCACGCGGTCCGGTCGTGGACGGCAGCCAGTTCGACGTCGACTGCATCGTCTACGCCACGGGGTTCGAAGCGGAGATGACCCCGCTCCAGCGTCGGGTGGGTCACGAGATCATCGGTCGCGACGGGGTCACGCTGGCCCGGAAGTGGGCGGACGGTGCCGCCAGCCTGTTCGGGATGACCAGCCGGGGGTTCCCGAACCTGTTCGTCATGCCGGCCCCGGGCCAGCAGGCCGTCGTCACCGTCAACTACACCCAGCTGGCCGTACTCGGTGCCGAATTCGTCGGGGCCACCGTGGGGCAGCTCGTCCAGAAGGGCGTCGACGTGTTCGACGTGAGCGCCGAGGCCGAGGAGGCGTGGACGCAGGAGATCGTCGACTCCTTCGTCGACGCCAGCTCGGTAATGGCCCTGTGCACGCCGTCGCGCCTCAACTTCGAGGGGCACCCCGAGGAGATGAATCCTCGGAACGGCAACCTGGGTCGGGGCCTGGGCGACTGGTTCGCCTACCGTGAGCGCCTCGAGGGATGGCTCGGGGCGGGGAACCTCGAGGGCCTGGAACTCGAGGTGCGGCCGGCGGCGCAGTGAGTCGGCGTCAGCGGGTGGCCGTCGTCACCGGCGGTGGGGGAGGGATCGGGGCGGGCATCGCCGAGCAGCTCGGCCGTGACGGCTGGTTCGTGGTCACCGTGGACCCCCTCGTGACACTCGACGGAACCGAGCGCCTGCCCGAGCCCGAAGCGTCCACCGCCGACCGGATCGTGGCCGCGGGAGGGTCCGCCCGGGCCTCGTCGGTATCGGTCACCGACGGCGACGCGGTCCGGGAGCTGTTCGCCGGGCTCGCCGACGAGCACGGGGGGGTCGACGCCGTGGTCAACGTCGCCGGCATCACCCGGCAGACCTACTTCGGCAAGGGGTCCGAGCAGGACTGGTCGGCGGTGTTGGACGTGCACCTGAGGGGCTACCTCAACGTGCTCGGCGCCGCACTGCCGATCATGGCGGAGGCCGGCTACGGCCGCGTCCTCGGCATCACGTCGGGTTCGGGGTGGCGCGCCGCCGATGCCGGTGCGTACAGCTGCGCCAAGCGGGCGGTGGCCGCGCTCACCTGGCAGCTGGGGCGCCAGGCACCTGCGGGCGTCACGGTCAACGCCATGTCCCCGATCGCCGCGACCAGGATGATGGCCTCGGCGCTGGAGCGGGCGCGCAAGGCGGGACGGTCGGGAGGGGGAGGGATCTCGTTCCTCACGGTGGCGCGTCCCGAGGACCTCGGTCCGATCGGCGCCCACCTCGTCGACCCGGACGTCGGCTGGTGCTCCGGACAGGTGCTCTTCGCCGGCGGCCCCGAGGTCGCGGTGATCGACGGGCCCCGCCTCCTCGAGGTCGTCCGCACCGACCCCGTCGTCTCGCTCGAGCGGGTGCTCGACGCCGTCGTCCCCACGGCGTTCGCCACGGCGGAGGCGCACCAGGCCAGCTCCGGTGGTGGCAACCCCCGGTTCGGACCGATCTTCGACGAGCCGGCCGGACCTCCGACGGAGCCGATGCCGGTGCGGACCTGCGCCGTCGTCTCCGACCGCCCGCGGCTGGCGGCGTCGATCGCCGACGCGCTCGGGTCCCGGTCCGTCAGGTGCCACCAGATCGGTCCCGCACGGGGCTTCGGCGGAGCGGCCGGGGCGCTCACCGCCCTCGTGGACGAGGTCGGACCGGTCGACGCGGTGGTCGTGGCGGTCGCCGGCCCATCGCCGACGGGCATCGCGGAAGACGGGTGGCGGCGGGTGCTCGACGAGCACCGGGACATCGTGGACCACCTGCACGCCGACGCCGGCTGGTCCCGGGCGACCGCCGACTACGCCGCCGGTGCGGACCGCGCGGTGCGGCTGGTGACCCTCACCGACGCCACCACCTCGGGTGGTCGGAGCAGGGCCCAGGCCTCGGCCCAGCACGCTCGGGTGGCCGCCGGTGCCACCGAGGGACGGGTGACGGCCTTCGCGGTGGGGCTCGAGGCCGCCGAGGAGCTCGTCGACCGGACGGCGGCCGGACTCGTCGTCCACCTGCTGGGCCATCCCGAGGCCGGCGCGCTGGGCGGGGCGGAGCTCGTGGTCGGTGACGGATGGATCGGTCTGCGCAGCCACCCCCGGCCCGTCGGCAGCGTCACCTACGGCGGTCCGGACCTCCCCGTCTGGCTCGACGAGCGGCTCCGCGAGATCGTCGGCGCCACCGGCGTACCCGCGGGCGGGACGCCGTCATGACCGACCGACCGACCCGTGTCGTGGACGCGCACGTCCACCTGTGGGATCCCGCCCGGACCGACTGGTACCCGTACCTGTCCCATCCGCAGGGGCCGGAGGCCGCCGACGTGTCGAGGATGTACCGGCCCTTCGACGTGGACGACCTGCGGGCCGAGTCCGCCGGCTGGAACGTCGAGGCGTTCGTCAACGTGGCCGCCGCCACCGGGCGGCACTCGGTCGAGGAGACCGTCGAGCTCGACGGACGGGCACCGACCCGGGGTGGGCCGGACGCCATCATCGGGGGTATCCCCCCGACCGAGACGGTGGCCGAGGCCATCGGGCTCCTCGACCGCCAGCTGGCCGCGCCGCGCTTCCGGGGGGTGAGGCCCATGGGCCGGTACGAGGGGCCTCTGCCCCGGCCAGAGGTGCTCCGGGCCCTGCGGGAGCGGGATCTGGTGTTCGAGCTCATGGCGCACCCCGACCAGCTGCTGGAGGCGGCGGCGGGACTCGCGTCCGTCGACGGCCTGGTCGTCGTGGTGGAGCACACCGGGTGGCCCCGTTCGGGCTCCGACGAGGAGTTCGCGCTGTGGCGGGGCGGCATCGACGCGCTGGCCGATCTCGGCCCCGGCACGTCGTGCAAGCTGTCGGGGCTGGCCATGCCGCTCGAGTCCCTGAGCGTGGACGCCTTCGCCCCCTGGCTCGAGTACGCCATCGAGGCCTTCGGCGTCGACCGCTGCATGTTCGCCAGCAACTTCCCGGTGGACTCGATGTACGGCACCTACGACGAGCTCTACGACGTGTTCGACCGCGTCACCGCCGGGCTCGACGACGCGTCGCGGGCACTGCTCTTCGCCGGGAACGCGGCGCGCGTCTACCGCTGTTAGGCCCTCGCCCTCGCCCTCGCCCTCGTCAGGCCGGTGCCGCGCCGTCGAGTGCCCGGCAGGCGGCCAGTGCGTCCTCGGCCGCGGTGCGGGCCGCCGCCTCGGCGTCGCGGGCGAGGCGCTGCAGCCGGGGACCGAGCTCGGGCTCGTCCGCGAGGAGGCGGACGACCGCGTCCACGTCGACCGTCCCGTCCCCGTCGGTGAGGGCCACGATCCGCGGGTCCAGCAGCCGGTCGACGTACCGGTCGCTGATGCACCGGTGGACGGACCACCGGCAGCCCCGGGCCTCGCACGCCCCGGCGACGGCCGCCGACTCCATGTCCACCCCGGTGAAGCCCTGGGCGGCCAGTGCGCGGCTCAGGTCGTCGTCGAAGGCGACGTCCACGGTGGTCACGATCCCTCCGGACGTCGGCCCACCGCCCGGTGGGTCGTGCCGGTACCGGGCCCCGGTGGCGTGGTCGACGACCACCTCGGGCCGCAGGAGCGTGCCGACGGGCAGGTCGGGGTCGAGCCCGCCGCAGACGCCCACGACCAGGACGTGCCCGACGGGGCGTCCGCCGGACTCCGCCCGGTCGAGCACCCGGTGGGTCGCGGCCCGGGCCCGCTCCGGCCCCATGCCCGACGCCGAGCGCGGTGACCGTGGTCCGCCCGACCCGGCCCGTGCGGGAGGCACCGTCGTCACCCGGCCCGAGGCCGAGGGCGGCGGCCACGGCGTCCAGTTCGAGGGGCATCGGGGCGACGACGGCGACGTGGGGCACGGCGGGCGGACCTCCCCCGCTCAGACCACGCCGTCGGCCCGGTAGCGGTCGAGCTCATCCGCGGACAACCCCACCAGGTCCCGCCACACCTCGTCGTTGTGCTCGCCGAGGCGTGGCGCGGGTCGCGGGGCCACGGGTGCCCGTCCGTCGAGGCGGGGCACCGGTGCCTGCTGGCGGTGCGGTCCGGCCACGGGGTCGTCCACGGTGACCAGGTCGCCGCGGGCGGCCATGTGCGGGTCGGCCAGGATGTCGGCGGCGGTGTAGGCGGTGGCCACCGGCACCTCGTGGGCGATGCACGCCGCCTCGATCTCGGCCGCCGTGTGGCGCCGAGGTCCACTCCGCCACCAGGTCGTTGATCTCGTCGGACCGCGCCGCACGCCGGGCCAGCGTGGACCAACCGGGGTCGTCGGCCAGCTCGGCCCGGCCCATGGCGGCGCACAGGCGGCGGAAGTTGGTGTCGGAGCCGGCGACGACGCAGACGAAGGTGCCGTCCACGGTCGGGTAGTTGTCGAGAGGGGCCGAGTTGGCCATCCGGTTGCCCTCCCGTCCGCGGGTGATCCCGAGCCGGTCCTGGCCGGCGATCGTCCACTCGAGGACGCGCAGGACGGACTCGGTGAGCGTGGCGTCCACCACCCCGCCCTGCCCGGTGCCGCTCGGGGCCGTCCCGCCGGTACAGGGCGGCGGCCACCGCCGAGGCGGCGAAGGTGCCGGTCAGGTAGTCGGAGATGGAGAGCCCGGGCCGCACCGGGGGTCGGTCGGGGTAGCCGGTCAGGTGGAGGAGGCCGCCGTAGGCGATCCCCATGCGGTCGAGCCCGGTCCGCCCGGAGTTCGGGCCGTCCTGGCCGAACACGCTGATCCGCGCCCACACCAGCCGGGGGTCGCAGTCGCCGGGGCCGATGTGCCAGCGCTCCATGGCCCCGGGCCGGAAGTTCTCGCAGACGACGTCGGCCGTGGCCGCCAGCCGACGGAACAGGTCCTGGCCGGCCGGGCGGCGGAGGTCCAGGGTGACGCCCCGGCGCCCGCGTCCCTCGACCGCCCACCACATCGAGTAGCCGGGCCGCCGCCGTCGTCACCGGTCGGGGCGAACGGCCCGATGGTGCGCATGAAGTCGCCCCCGCGCGGCGTCCTCGACCTTGATGACGTCGGCGCCCAGGTCGCCCAGCAGGCCGGCGCAGAACGGGGCGCTGATCCGGGTGCCGACGTCGAGCACCCGGATGCCGGCCAGCGGCGGCCGGTCCGCCGTCCTCGCCGCCTCCCGCTCCTGACCGATGGCGCCCCGTCAGTCACGGTGCTCGGCGAAGACCTCGGACATCGACGTCTTCGCCTGGCGGGCCTGCCAGGGCGGACGTGGCCGTCTCGGTGTTGTGCATCCAGTGGTGGGCCATGAAGTGGTACTTCCACGACGCCTCCTTGCCCATGAGGGTGGCGGTGTTGTTGAGGGAGTCCTTCACCACCTGGGCCGTGGCCGGCGGCACCAGGGCGACGCGGTCGGCCAGCTCGTCGACCCGCGCGCGCCAGCTCGGCCCGGGGCACCACCCGGTTGACCAGGCCGAGGCGCCAGGCCTCCTGGGCGTCGAGCTTCTCGCCGGTCCACAGGAACTCCTTGGCCTTGCGGATGCCCAGCTCCCACGGTTCGACCAGCAGCTCGACGCCGGCGCCGGTCATCCGGAGCACGGGGTTCTGGAAGGTGGCGTCGTCGGAGGCCACGATGAGGTCGCACATGCAGGCCAGCATCGAGGCCGGCGGCGACGCAGGCCCCCTGGACGGCGGCGATGGTCGGCTTGCGGAAGTGGTAGATCCGCTGGCACCGCTCGACGTACATGACCTGCTCGTGGCGGAACTTCCCCTCGGGCGTGGCCCGCATGCTGGCGCCACTCGTCGGGCTCGGTGTCGCCCACCAGTGCCTTCAGGTCGTGGCCGGACGGAGAAGTGCTTGCCGTTGCCGGCCAGCACCACCACCCGCACCTCGTCGTCGGCGTCGGCCCGGTCGAAGGCAGGCGTCGATGCCGTCGATGAGGGCGGTGTCCTGGGCGTTGGCCACCTCCGGCCGGTTCATGGTGATGGTGGCGACGTGGCCACGCAGCGTCGTACAGCACCACGGGTTCATCCTCGGGCACCGACGCCTCCCTTCGTCTCGGTCCGACCGGCCGTCCGCCGGGCGCCGCCCGCCGCCGGACCGGGCCGGTCGGGGGAGGCCGAGGACCCGCTCGCCCAGTATGGTCCGCTGGATCTCGTTGGTCCCGGCCCAGACCGACGACGCCTGGTAGTAGAGCCACGACCGCTGCCAGCTTCCCGTCGCCGCGGGTTGTGCGCGGCGCCCTTCCACAGCGGCGCGGACGTCGCCGAGGACGGCCATCGCCGTGTCGTGCAGCCGCTTGCTCATCTCGCTCCAGTAGAGCTTGAGCGCGCTGCCCTCCGGGCCCGGGTCGAGCCCCTTGGCCAGCCGGCTGATGCTGCGCAGGTTGTGGAGCTGGAAGATCCGGACCTCGACGAAGGCCTGGGCGAGCCGCTGCTGCAGGCGGACGTCGTCGAGCGCGCCGCTGCGCCACGGCCAGGCGCGAGCAGCTCCTCCAGGAGCTGCATGTGGATCACCAGCTGGCGCGGGTTGGTGCCCCGCTCGTGGGAGAGGGTGGAGTTGGCGACCCGCCAGCCCTCGTGCTCGGCCCCGATCAGCTGGTCGGCTGGGACGAACACGCCGTCGAGGAAGACCTCGTTGAACTCGGCCTCGCCGGTCAGCTGCACCAGGGGCCGCACCTCGACCCCGGGCGCGTGCATGTCCACCACCAGGTAGGAGATGCCCCGGTGCTTGGGGGCGTCGGGGTCGGAGCGGGCCAGGCAGACCCCCCAGTCGGCGAACTGGGCGTAGGAGGTCCACACCTTCTGCCCGTCCAGCACCCAGCCGCCGTCCACCGGCGTGGCCCGGGTGGTCACGCCGGCCAGGTCGCTGCCGGCGCCGGGCTCGCTGAACAGCTGGCACCACAGCTCGTCGGCGGTCGAGGATCGCCGGGCAGCCAGCGCCGGCGCTGCTCCTCGGTCCCGTGGGCCAGCAGGGTGGGGCCGGCCAGGTTGACGCCGATCCGGCCCGACCAGTCTCGGGCGCCCGGGCCCGGGCCAGCTCCTCCTGGACGATGAAGTGCTCGGTCGGGCCCCGCGCCCCGTCCGCCGTAGGCCTCGGGCCACGTCACCCCCACCCAGCGGTCCGGCGGCCAGCTGCGGCCTGCCAGCGCCGGCCGAAGGCGACCTCGTCGGCGAGGTCGTCGAACCGGGGCGGGAGCCCCTGGCCGTACTCCCAGGGGAGGTGCTCCTGCAGCCACGAGCGGACGTCGGTCCGGAGCGCCTCCTCGGCGCTGCTCGGACTCAGGTCCACGGGCCCCACTCGGACAGCGGCATCGCGGTCATACTATCCGGCCATGGACTTCGATCTCTCGGCCGATCAGCGTGCCCTCCAGGACGGAGGCCCGTCGGCTGCTCGACGGTCACTGCGGTCCCGACGCAGGTGCGCGCCCACCTGGCGTCCGGCGCGCCGTACGACGCCAGCCTGTGGGGGGCCATGGCCGACCAGGGGTGGTCGGCGGTGGCCGTGGCCGAGGACCGGGGCGGGCTCGGACTCGGCTGGGTCGAGGCCGCGGTGCTGCTCGAGGAGGTCGGCCGGCACACCGCCCCCGGTGCCGCTCCGCCCCCCAGCTGCGTGGCCCTCGACGCACTGGCCGACGGTCGGCGCACGAGGACGGCTGGTCGGCGCGCCTGGTCGACGGCTCCGCCACGGCGGCGGTGGCCTGGACGGGCCGCGACGACGCGTCGACCGTCGCCGGCGACGGCGACGCCGGTGAGCTCACCGGCCGGCTGGGTCCGGTCGAGGGTGGCGCCGGTGGCCGACGTGGCCGTGGTGGTCGTGCCCGACGGCGTCTACCTGGTCGACCTGGCCGCACGGTGCGGCCGTCCGCGCCCGAGCCGGCCATGGACGTCACCCGTTGCCTGTCGTGGCTCGACCCTCGACGGCACCCCGGCCGTCCGGCTGGGTGACGCCGCCGACTCGGCCCGCCTGGGCGCCCTCGGGCGCGCTGGCGGCCTCGGCCGAGCTGCTCGGCGGGTGCCGACCGGGTGCTCGAGCTGGCCACCGCAGTACGCCAAGGACCGGATCCAGTTCGGCGCGCCCATCGGCAGCTTCCAGGCGGTCAAGCACCGCTGCGCCGACATGCTGGTCGACGTCGAGGGCATGCGCTCGGCCACCTGGTACGCGGCATGGGCCGCGTCCACCGGCGAGCCCGGATGGGCTATGGCCGCCTCCACCGCCAAGGTGTGGTGTGCCGACGCCTCGAAGCGGGTCATGGCCTCGGGGCTGCAGGTCCACGGGGGGATCGGGTTCACCTGGGAGCACGACCTGCACCTCTACATCAAGCGGGCCCAGTTCTCGCAACTCGACTTCGGCGACGCCGCCCACCACCGTGCGCTCCTGGCCGCCGGGCTGCGCGGAGTCGGTGCTGGCCGGCAGCGGACGTGCATGTGAGAGCCACGACGGACGGGCGAGCGCGTGACC
This sequence comes from uncultured Acidimicrobiales bacterium, assembly GCA_963814655.1. Taxonomy (GTDB): domain Bacteria; phylum Actinomycetota; class Acidimicrobiia; order Acidimicrobiales; family RAAP-2; genus Bog-756. Next base: position 112,421 of record CAWFDU010000007.1, read on the forward strand.
ACACCGCCCGTCGAGCGACGCGCCGGCCCTGGGCCAGGCCGCCCTGCCCGCCGAGAGCGCGGCCGCGCTGCTGCGGCGCAACGCCGCCGACCCCGACCTCGGCGAGCGGCCCGCCGTCCGGTTCGAGGACCGGGTCGTGGACCCACGCCGAGTACTACCGGGAGTCGTGCCGGTGGGCCAACCTGTTCCTGCTCCCGACGGCGGCCGGGTCGCCCGCTGCACGTCGGGGTGCTGCTCGACAACATCCCCGAGTACCTGTTCGCCTTCGGCGGCGCCGCCCTGGCCGGTGCCACCGTCGTCGGGCGTCAACCACACCCGCAGGGGCGAGCACCTCCTCCACGACGTCAGCCACACCGACTGCGGGCTGGTCGTCTACGAGCCGCGCCACGACGAGCTGATCGCCCCCGTGCTGGACCAGCTGGACGACGTGCTGGTCGTGGGGGACACGCTCGAGGCGGCCCTGGCGGAGGTGACGGACGACGACCCGCACGCCGAGGCCGGACCTCGACCGACCCGTGGGCGCTCATCTTCACCAGCGGCACGGCGGCCGCCCCCAAGGCGGTGATCTGCTCGCAGCGCCGGATCCTGGTGACCGGCAACCGCATGGCGCCAGATGATGGGCGCTCGGGCCCGACGACATCGGGTACGTCTCGATGCCGCTGTTCCACTCCAACTCGGTGATGGTCGGATGGGCGCCCTCGGTCGTGCGTCGGGCGCCATCGGTCGGCCTGGCCCGGAGGTTCACGGCGTCCGGGCTGGCTGCCGGACGTCCGGCGCTACGGCGCCACCTACTTCAACTACACGGGCAAGCCGCTCGGCCTACATCCTGGCCCAGCCCGAGCGGCGCCGACGACGCCGACAACACCGCTGCGGGTCGCCTTCGGCAACGAGGGCGCCCCGCAGGTGGTCGAGGCCTTCGCGCGAGCGGTTCGGGGTGCGGGTGATCGACGCGTTCGGCGCCACCGAGGGCGGACTGGCCGTGACCCGGGTCGACGACGCCCCGCCGGGCTCGGTCGGGCGGGCCGGGCCGGAGCTCAGGATCGTCGTCCGAGGACGGGGCAACGAGCTGCCCCGGGCGACGCTTCGACGAGGCGGGCGGGCTGCTCGACCCGGTGGCGTGCGTCGGCGAGATCGTCAACACCTCCGGCGTCGGGGTCTTCGAGGGCTACTACAACAACGACGAGGCCAACGCCCGGGCCACCCGCAACGGCTGGTACTGGAGCGGGGACCTCGGCTACCTCGACGCCGAGGGCTACCTGTACTTCGCCGGGCGGTACGCCGACTGGATCCGGGTCGACGGCGAGAACTTCCCGGTGGGCCCCATCGAGACGATGGTGGCCCGCCATCCCGACGTGCTGGCCTGCGCCGCCTACGGGGTGCCCGATCCCGAGGCCGGCGACCGGGTCATGGTGGCGCTCGGTGCTGCGCGACGGCGCCGCCTTCGATCCCGCCGGCGTTCGCCGCCTGGCTCGACGGGCAGGCCGACCTGAGCCCGAAGTGGCGGCCGACCCACGTGCGGGTGGCGGCAGCCCTGCCGACCTCCCCGACCAACAAGGTCCTCATCCGGACCCTGGTCCACGAGAAGTACCGGCCCGACCGGACCGGCGGGGACGCGCTGTGGGTCCGCGACCGGGGCGACGACGCGCTTCCGCCGTTTCGGGCCGCCGAGGCCGACGACGCTGCGCGGCCGCATGGACGAGACCGGGCGCGGCGCGGTTCTGGGACCTGTGACCCGCGGCACGGACGACGTGGGACGCCGGCGCGACTCGGCGTCGCCGGCGCGCGGCACGGCCGCCCGGTCCCGGTCAGCCGGCGAAGACACTCGGGCGCCAACGGCGGCGGCTACTATCACTATTCCTACTCGGTGGTGCGCGGCTGCGACCGCATTGTGCCGGTGGACATCTACGTGCCGGGCTGCCCGCCCACGGCCGAGGCTTTGCTCTACGGCATCATCCAGCTGCAGAACAAGATCAAACGCACCAATACCATCGCTCGCTAGCGCTCGCTCAGACCATCGCCCGTTAACGCACGCTCAGACAATCATCCGCTAAATGGCCGGTAAGCTGGAACAACTAAGTAACAATCTGCAAGCCGCTCTCGGTGGGCGCATCGTCAGCCTCACCCAGGCGCTGGGCGAAGTCACCGTGGTGGTCAATCCGGCAGACTACGTCGCTGCGGCGCGGACTCTGCGCGACGATCGCGGCCTCGCCTTCGCCCAGCTCATGGACCTGTGCGGGGTGGATTATTCGGCTTATGGCAACGGCGAATGGGACGGCCGGCGCTTTGCTGCCACCTCGCATCTGCTTTCGATCGAACACAACTGGCGCGTGCGGCTGCGGGTGTTCGCCGCGGACGACGATTTCCCGGTGGTGGATACGCTCTCCGGCATCTGGTGCAACGCCAACTGGTACGAGCGCGAAGCCTTCGATCTGTTCGGCATCATGTTCTCCGGCCACCCCGACCTGCGCCGGATACTCACCGATTACGGCTTCATCGGCCATCCGTTCCGCAAGGATTTTCCGATATCGGGCCACGTCGAAATGCGCTATGACCCGGAGCAGATGCGCGTGATTTACCAGCCGGTGACGATCGAGCCGCGCGAAATCACGCCGCGCGTCATCCGCGAAGACCAGTACGGCGATCTGGGCAAGCACTGACATGGCTGAAATTCGTAACTACACCATGAATTTTGGCCCTCAGCATCCGGCGGCGCACGGCGTGCTGCGTCTGATACTGGAAATGGACGGCGAGGTGGTGCAGCACGCCGACGCGCACATCGGCATGCTGCATCGCGCGACGGAGAAACTGGCCGAGACCAGGACCTTTATCCAGGCCCTGCCCTATATGGACCGGATGGACTATTTCTCGGTGATGCTCAACGAGCACGCCTACTGCATGGCAGTGGAGCGCCTGCTCGGCATCGAGGTGCCGGTGCGCGCCCAGTACATCCGCGTGATGTTCGACGAGATCACCCGTGTCCTGAGCCACCTGCTGTTCCTCGGCGCGCACGGCCTCGACATCGGTGCGATGACCATGTTCCTGTACACGTTCCGCGAACGCGAGGATCTGCTGGACATGTACGAGGCGGTGTCGGGGGCGCGCGTGCACGCGGCCTACTACCGCCCGGGCGGCGTCTACCGCGATCTGCCCGACGTCATGCCGCGCTACGAGAAATCGAAAATTCACGGCGCAAGCGCGGTCGCGAAGCTCAACGACAACCGTTCCGGCAGCCTGCTCGACTTCATCGAGGATTTCACCGACCGTTTCCCGGGGCACATCGACGAATACGAGACCCTGCTCACCGACAACCGCATCTGGAAGCAGCGCACCGTCGGCATCGGCGTGCTGACGCCGGAGCGCGCGATCGAGCTCGGATTCACCGGCGTCATGCTGCGCGGCTCGGGCGTCGAGTGGGACCTCAGAAAGAAACAACCCTACGAAGTCTACGACGGCGTGGACTTCGACATCCCGGTGGGCGTAAACGGCGACACTTACGACCGCTACCTGGTGCGCGTGGAAGAAATGCGCCAGTCCAACCGCATCATTCGCCAGTGCATCGAATGGCTGCGCGCGAATCCCGGCCCGGTAATCGTCGACAATCACAAGATCGCGCCGCCCGCGCGCGCCGACATGAAGGGCAGCATGGAAGAGCTGATCCATCATTTCAAGCTGTTCACCGAAGGTTTCCACGTGCCTGCGGGCGAGGCCTATGCCGCGGTCGAGCATCCCAAGGGCGAGTTCGGCATCTATCTGATTTCGGACGGCGCGAACAAGCCCTATCGCGTGAAAGTCCGCGGCGCCGGCTTCAATCACCTGCAGGGACTGGACGAGATGTCGCGCGGCCACATGATCGCCGACGTGGTCGCGATCATCGGCACGCTGGACTTCGTCTTCGGCGAGGTCGACCGGTAGCGGCGCAATGAGATATTTGGAAACGAGGGGATATCCCTCGTACTCCCCTAGATCGCCCGTTGCAAGATAAATCTTGCAACAGGTTCTCGTTTTTTGGTGGATGACATGCTGAGCGCAGAATCACTGAAGAGAATCGATCGCGAGATCGCCAAGTTCCCGGCCGAGCAGAAGCAGTCGGCGGTGATGGCGGCGCTCGCGATTGCCCAGGACGAGAAGGGCTGGCTCTCGACCGAGACCATGGACGTACGTCGCGCATTACCTCGGCATGCCGCCGATCGCGGTGTACGAGGTCGCGACGCTTCTACAAGATGTACAACCTCGAGCCCGGTCGGCAGGCACAAGCTCACCGTCTGCACCAACCTGCCGTGCGCGCTTTCCGGCGGGGCCGATGCGCGCCGAACACTGAAGCAGAAGCCTCGGCATGGGCTTCAGCGAAACCACCGCCGACGGCCGATCACACTGAAACAGGGCGAGTGCATGGGCGCCTGCGGCGACGCGCCGGTGCTGCTGGTCAACAACAAACGCATGTGCAGCAACATGTCGCACGACAAGCTCGATCAACTGCTCGCGGAGCTGAAGTGATGCTCGACTACGGTCCCGACGTCAGATCCTGATGAAGGGCCTGGACGGCTCGAACTGGCACCTCAAGGACTACGAGGCGCGCGGCGGCTATGCCGCGCTGAAGAAGATTTTCGAGCGAGAAAATCACGCCCGAGCGGTCATTGCCGAAGTCAAGAAATCGGGGCTGCGCGGCCGCGGCGGCGCCGGTTTTCCGGCGGGCCTGAAGTGGAGCTTCATGCCGAAGCAGTACACCGGGCCCAAATATCTCGTGTGCAATTCCGACGAGGGCGAACCGGGCACGTTCAAGGACCGCGACATCCTGCGCTACAACCCGCACATGCTGATCGAGGGCATGGCTGATCGGCGCCTATGCCATGGGCATCAGCCACGGGCTACAACTACATTCACGGCGAAATCTGGGCCGAATACGAATCGTTCGAGCAGGCGCTGGAAGAAGCGCGCGCCGCGGGCTACCTCGGCAAAAACATCCTCGGCACGCGATTTCTCTTTCGAACTGTACGCAGTGCACGGCTAGGGCGCCTACATCTGCGGCGAGGAGACCGCGCCTGCTGGAGTCGATCGAAGGCAAGAAAGGGCCAGCCGCGCTTCAAGCCGCCGTTCCCGGCGAGCTACGGCCTGTACGGCAAGCCGACCACCATCAACAACACCGAGACGTTCGCCGCGGTGCCCTGGATCATCATGAACGGCGGCGATGCCTTCCTCGCGCTGGGCAGGCCCAACAACGGCGGCACCAAGCTGTTCTCCGTTTCGGGCGCACGTCGAACCGGCCGGGCAATTACGAAGTGCGGCTGGGCACGCCGTTCGCGACGCTGCTGGAAATGGCGGGCGGCATGCGCGGCGGCAGGAAGATCAAGGCGGTGATTCCAGGCGGCTCGTCGGCGCCGGTCCTGCCCGGGCGACATCATGATGCAGACCGACATGGATTACGACTCCATCGCCAAGGCCGGCTCGATGCTCGGCTCGGGCGCCGTGATCGTCATGGACGAGACCACGCTGCATGGTGCGCGCGCTGGTGCGCCTGTCGTATTTCTATTTCGAGGAATCCTGCGGCCAGTGCACGCCCTGCCGCGAGGGCACCGGCTGGATGTATCGGGTGGTTCACCGCATCGAGCACGGCAAAGGCCGGCAGGAAGACCTGGACCTGCTCACCAACGTGGCCGACAACATCGCCGGGCGCACCATCTGCGCGCTCGGGGACGCGGCCGCGCTGCCGGTGAAAAGCTTCATCGCCCATTTCCGCGACGAATTCCAGTATCACATCGACCACCAGCGCTGCATGGTGAGCGTACCGGGCGGCTACTGCACCGCTGCGCCCGCCGCCGCCGAGAAGGCAGCCTGAGACTACGATGCCAAAACTGGAAATAGACGGCAGGCAGATCGAGGTGGCCAACGGCGCCACGGTGATGGACGCCGCGAACGCGCTCGGCATCGCCATTCCGCATTTCTGCTATCACAAGAAACTGTCGATCGCCGCCAACTGCCGCATGTGCCTGGTGCAGGTGGAGAAGGCGCCCAAGCCGCTGCCGGCCTGCGCCACGCCGGTCACCGAAGGCATGAGGGTGTTCACCGAATCCGAGTACGGCGGTGAACGCGCAAAAAGGGGTGATGGAGTTCCTGCTGATCAACCACCCGCTCGACTGCCCGATCTGCGACCAGGGCGGCGAATGCCAGCTGCAGGACCTCGCCGTCGGCTATGGCAAGAGCGCCTCGCGCTACAACGAAGAGAAGCGCGTGGTGTTCCACAAGAACGTCGGCCCGCTGATCTCGATGGAGGAGATGAGCCGCTGCATCCACTGCACCCGCTGCGTGCGTTTCGGCCAGGAGATCGCCGGCGTGATGGAACTCGGGCATGATGGGCCGCGGCGAGCACTCGGAAATCATGTCCTTCGTCGGCACACGGTCGATTCCGAACTGTCCGGCAACATGATCGACCTGTGCCCGGTCGGCGCGCTGACCAGCAAGCCGTTCCGCTACAGCGCCCGCACCTGGGAACTCGTCGCGCCGCAAATCGGTGAGCCCGCACGACAGCCTGGGCTCCAACCTCGTCGTGCAAACAAGGCGAACACGCGTGATGCGCGTGTTGCCGCTGGAAAACGAGGAACATCAACGAATGCTGGCTGTCGGACAGCGACCGCTTCGCCTACGAAGGTCTGAATTCCGCCGACCGCCTGACCCGGCCGATGCTCAAGCAGACGGCAGGTGGCAGGAAGTCGGACTGGCAGACGGCGCTGGCGTGGTGGCCAAGGGGCTGAAAGATGTTCAGGCGCTGCCACGGTCCGCACGCGGCTGGGCGCGCTCGCCGCGCCGCATTCCACGCTGGAAGAACTGTATCTGCTGCAGCAAACTGGTGCGCGGCATCGGCAGCCAGAACGTCGACTTCCGCCTGCGCCAGTCGGATTTTTCCGCTGACGCCGGGCAAACCGGCGCGCCCTGGCTGGGCATGAAGATCGCCGATATCGGCGCGCTCGACCGCGTGCTCGTCGTCGGCTCGCTTCCTGCGCAAGGACCATCCGCTGCTCGCCAACGCGTCTGCGCCAGGCGGCCAAGCGCGGGCACGCAGGTCAACTCTGCATGCCACGCAACGACGATGACGATCTGCTGCTCAAGCTCGCCAACAAGGTCATCGTGCGCGCCGCAGGCATGGCCGGACGTCGCTGGCGCAGGTGGTGAAAGCGCGTGGCCGAGGCGAAACGGCGGCCGGTGCCCGCCGCGCTCGCGGGCATCGAGGTCGGCGCGGACGCGAACAAGCATCGCCGCCAGCCTGGCTTCGGGCACCAACGCCGGCATTTTGCTCGGCAATCTGGCGCGAGCAGCATCCGCAGGCGGGGCAGTTGCGCGCTGCTCGCGCAGGAGTTGGCCGGGCTGCTGGGCGCGACGATTCGGTTTTCTCGGCGAGGCCGCGAACAGCGTGGGCGCCTATCTGGCGCAGGCGGTGCCCGGGCGCGGGCGGATTGAATGCCGCCGCCATGTTGGCGCAAACCGCGCAAGGCCTATCTGCTGCTGAACGCCGAGCCCGAGTTGGACTGCAACGATCCGCACGCGGCGATGGAGGCGATGCACGCGGCGGAAATGGTGGTCGCGCTGTCGGCGTACAAGGATTATGCGCCGAATACGCCAGACGTGCTGCTGCCGATCGCGCCGTTCACTGAAACCTCCGGCACTTTCGTCAACGCCGAAGGCCGCGTGCAAAGCTTCAACGGCGTGGTCAAACCCGCTGGGCGACGCGCGTCCGGCATGGAAAGTGCTGCGCGTGCTGGGCAACCTGCTCGGCCTTGCCGGCTTCGACTACGACAGCAGCGAAGCAAGTGCGCGACGAGATCGTCAGGCCGGATGAGGTCGCCGCCATGCTCGACAACCGGCTGAACGCAATGGCGCTGCAGGCGCCGGCCGCAGCCGCTGGCCTGCACACGGTCGCAGGCCTGCAGCGAGTCGACCGACGTGCCGATTTATTTCAGCCGACGCGATCGTGCGCCGCGCGGCTTCGCTGCAGCAGACGCGCGATGCCGCTGCGCCGCGCGGCTGGATGCATGCCGCGCTGATGGCCAAGCTGGGCGTGAAGGAGGGCGCAGCCGTGAAGCTGAAGCAGGGCCAGGGCGAGGCGACCTTGCAATGCCGCCTGCGACGAGCGCCTGCCGCGCGACTGCGTGCGCGTCGCCGCCGCGCATCCGGCGACGAGCGCGCTCGGGCCGATGTTCGGCGAAATCCGGGTGGAGGCGCAGCAATGATGGACCTGTACGCCAAGCTGATCGACGCCGGCCTGGGCTACGCCCAGACCTGGTTCGGTCCGGTGCTGGGCGCGGCGCTGTGCACGCTGGTCAAGGATCCTGGTGCTGATCATGCTCATCGTCGCGCCGCTGCTGGGCGCGGTGGCCTACCTGACGCTGCTCGAGCGCAAGGTGATCGGCTACATGCAGGTGCGCATCGGCCCGAACCGCGTCGGTCCGCTGCGGTCTGCTGCAGCCGATCGCCGACGGCGTGAAGCTGTTGTTCAAGGAAATCATCATCCCGTCCGGCGCCAGACAAGTTCCTGTTCGTGCTCGCGCCGGTGATGGCGCTCACGCCGGCGATGGCGGCCTGGGCGGTGATGCCGTTCAGCGCCGCAGTGGTGCTGGCCAACGTCAATGCCGGGCTGCTGTATGTGATGGCGATCACGTCGATGGGCGTGTACGGCATCATCATCGCCGGCTGGGCGTCGAATTCGAAATACGCCTTCCTCGGCGCGATGCGCGCGGCGGCGCAGATCGTCGTCCTACGAAATTGCGATGGGCTTCGCGCTGGTGTGCGTGCTGATGGCGTCGCAGCAGCCTGAATCTGACGGACATCGTCAATGGCCAGGCGAACGGCATTTCGCCGGCATCGGCCTGAACTTCCTGTCGTGGAACTGGCTGCCGCTCGTTGCCGATGTTCGCTGGTGTACTTCATCTCCGGCGTGGCCGAGACCAACCGCGCGCCCGTTCGACGTGGCCGAAGGCGAATCGGAGATCGTCGCGGGCTTCCATGTCGAATATTCGGGCATGGCGTTCGCGCTGTTCTTCCTGGCCGAGTACGCCAACATGATCCTGATCGGCCATCGCTGACCACCATCATGTTCCTCGGCGGCTGGGCCGCGCCGTTCGGACTCGGCCGTGTTCAACTGCCATCCCGGGCTTTTTCTGGCTGCTGGGCAAGGTATTCGTGCGTGCTGTTCCTGTTCCTGTGGTTCCGCGCGACTTTCCCGCGCTATCGCTACGACCAGATCATGCGTCTCGGCTGGAAAGTGTTCATCCCGCTGACCATCGTCTGGCTGGTCTGATCGCCGCGTGGATGCAGACCCCGTTGTAAATCTGGAAATGAGGCGGCTCGAACCATGGCTGAGAAAATCCACGAATTCTTCAAGACCTTCCTGCTGTTCGAACTGGTGAAGGGCCTGGCGCTGACCGGGCGCTACATGTTCGCGCGCAAGATCACGGTGCAGTATCCCGGACGAGAAGACGCCGCAATCGCCGCGTTTCCGCGGCCTGCACGCGCTGCGCCGCTATCCCAACGGCGAAGAGCGCTGCATCGCCTGCAAGCTGTGCGAGGCGGTGTGCCCGGCGCTCGCGATCACGATCGAGTCGGAGGAGCGCGCCGACGGCACGCGCCGCACCACGCGCTACGACATCGACCTGACCAAGTGCATTTTCTGCGGCTTCTGCGAAGAGTCCTGCCCGGTCGATTCGATCGTCGAGACGCGCATCCTCGAATATCACGGCGAGAAGCGCGGCGACCTGTATTACACCAAGGAGATGCTGCTGGCGGTGGGCGACCGCTACGAAGGCCGAGATCGCGCGCGACCGCGCGCAGCGACGCGGCCGTTCAGGTGATGAGAGCCGATGAATATCGAAGACCTGCTTTTCTACTTTTTCGCGGCGGTGCTCGTGATCGCGGCGCTGCGCGTGATCACGGCGCGCAATCCGGTGCACGCGGCGCTGTACCTGGTGCTCGCATTCTTCACCGCCGGCCGCCATCTGGATACTGCTGCAGGCCGAATTCCTGGCGATCGTGCTGGTGCTGGTCTACGTCGGCGCGGTGATGGTGCTGTTCCTGTTCGTGGTAATGATGCTCGACATCAACCTCGACCGCCTGCGCGAAGGCTTCTGGAGCTACCTGCCGCTCGGGGCCACGGTCGGCGTGCTGATGGCGGTCGAGATGGTGATGGTGCTGGGCGGGAAATACTTCGGCCTGGAGCGCCTGCCCAATCCGGCCGATGCGGGCGCGGCCTACAGCAATACCAAGGAGCTGGGCCGGATCCTCTACACCGATTACGTCTATCCGTTCGAGATGGCGGCGGTGATCCTGCTGGTGGCCATCGTCGCCGCGATCGCGCTCACCCTGCGCGGGCGCAAGGACAGCAAGCACCAGACCCCGTCCGAGCAGGTCGCGGTGAAGCGCGCCGACCGCGTGCGCATCGTTTCGATGCCGTCCGAGAAAAAGGAAAACTGATCGTGCAGTCGTTCTCGTTACCGGTGCTGCCTGTGGTGATCGCTGTCGCATTATCTGGTCCTCGGCGCGCTGCTGTTCGCGATCAGCGTCGTCGGCATATTCCTCAACCGCAAGAACGTGATCATTCTGCTGATGGCGATCGAGCTGATGCTGCTGGCGGTGAACATGAATTTCATCGCCTTCTCGCATTACCTGCACGACATTTCCGGGCAGGTGTTCGTGTTCTTCATCCTGACCGTGGCGGCGGCCGAGTCGGCCATCGGCCTGGCCATCCTGGTGGTGCTGTTCCGCAATCTCGCCACCATCAACGTCGACGACCTGGACAAATTGAAGGGCTGAGGCAAGCCAATGGGCAACGCGCAACAGGCGGGAAGCAGGGCAGTGCAGGTGTCGCGCCTGCGCCGCACTTCGCCTTCATTATCCGGCACAACGCTATGACATCGATGCAGCAACTCTACCTGCTGGTGCCGCTGGCGCCGCTGGCCGGCGCGCTGATCGCGGGTCTCGGCGGCCGCGCCATCGGCCGCGCCGGCGCGCACGGGCGACCATCCTCGGGGTGACGGTCGCGTTCGTCGCCTCAGTGGTGATTTTCGTCGACGTGATGCACGGCAACGTCTTCAACGGCAGCGTCTATACCTGGCTGACCTCGGGTGCGACGCGCTTCGAAATCGGCTTTCTGATCGACCGGCTGACGGTATTGATGATGGTGGTGGTCAGCTTCGTTTCGCTCATGGTGCACATCTACACCATCGGCTACATGGCGGACGATCCGGGCTATCAGCGCTTCTTCTCCTATATCGCCGCTGTTCACCTTCTCCATGCTGATGCTGGTGATGGCCAACAACTTCCTGCAGCTGTTCTTCGGCTGGGAAGCGGTGGGCCTGGTGTCCTACCTGCTGATCGGCTTCTGGTACACGCGGCCGACCGCGATTTTCGCCAACCTCAAGGCGTTCCTGGTGAACCGCGTCGGCGACTTCGGCTTTCTGCTCGGTATCGGCCTGATCCTGGCCCATTTCGGCACGCTCGATTACGCCGACCGTGTTCGCGCAGGCGCCGGCGATGGTCGGGACCACCATAGAAATCATCCCGGGCGTGCCCTGGCTGCTGATATCGGTGATCTGTATTTGTCTCTTCATCGGCGCCATGGGCAAATCGGCGCAGTTTCCGCTGCACGTCTGGCTGCCGGATTCGATGGAAGGCCCGACGCCGATCTCCGCCCTGATCCATGCGGCGACCATGGTGACCGCCGGCATATTCATGGTGTCGCGCATGTCGCCGCTGTTCGAGCTGTCCGACGCGGCGCTGTCCTTCGTGCTGGTGATCGGCGCGCATCACCGCGTTTTTCATGGCGCTGCTCGCCGTGGTGCAGTACGACATCAAGCGCGTGATCGCCTATTCGACCCTGTCGCAGCTCGGCTACATGACCGTGGCGCTGGGCGCATCGGCGTATTCGGTCGGCATGTTCCACCTCATGACGCACGCGTTTTTCAAGGCGGCGCTGTTCTTGGGCGCGGGTTCGGTGATCATCGCGCATGCACCACGAGCAGGACATGCGCAAAATGGGCGGCCTGCGCAAATACATGCCGATCACCTACCTCACCATGCTGATCGGCGCGCTCGCCAACGCCGGGCTGCCGCCGTTCGCCGGATTCTTCTCCAAGGACTCGATCATGGAGGCGGTGCATCTGTCGCACACGCCGGGCGCGGGATTCGCCTATCTGATGGTGCTTGCAGGGGTGTTCGTGGGCGGGCTGTATTCGTTCCGCCTGATTTTCTACACCTTCCACGGCGAGGAGCGCTTCCGCGCCGCATGACGCCGGCCACGACCACGATGGGCACGGGCATGGCGGGCACGATCACGTCCCGCACGAAACGCCGGCGGTGGTGACCGTGCCGCTGATCCTGCTCGCGATTCCGTCGATCGCGGCCGGCTGGACCATAGGCACGGTGCTCTACGGCGGTTATTTCGGCCCGGCCATCTATATTTCCCCGGAACACGAAGGCCTCGCGGAAATGGCGCACGAGTACCACGGCGTGATCGATATGATGCTGCACGGTCTGACCAGCCTGCCGTTCTGGCTCGCGCTCGCCGGGGCAGTGACCGCCTGGTATCTGTACATCGTCAATCCCGCTCTGCCCGGCGTGCTGCGGCAAAAATTCAGCTTCGTCGTCAACATCCTGATGGAGAAGTACGGCTGCGACCGCTTCAACCAGTGGTTCTTCGCCGGCGGCGCGCGCGCGATCGGCGGCGGGCTGTGGAAATTCGGCGACGTCGCCATCATCGACGGGTTCATGGTCAACGGCACCGCGCGCGTGGTCGGCTGGATCGGCGGCATGGTGCGCCTGTTCCAGTCCGGCTACATCTACCACTACGCCTTCACCATGATCATCGGCGTATTCGTACTGCTTACGCTCTGGCTGGCCACGTTAGTCTCATGGCCAAGATTGAGACAAATCGTGAAAATCTCAAAACAGGGTAATGCTGCATGCGCGGGGGATATACGCCCAGAAGGAAGTCCCCTTGGACAAGGGGCGCGCTCCCCGTTCGTGCGATCAGGTTTTTCCGCCAGTCGGATACTTTGCTTACCTTTCGGTTTGTCCAGGTTAAGGTCGCTGACTTCCGCTCCCTGGCTCAGCCTCACCATCTGGATCCCGATCGCATGGCGTCGCGGTGCTCGCGTTCGACGACCGTCATGCCGCGACGGTGCGCCGGATCGCGCTGATCGGCGCGGTGCTCGGCCTCGCCGTGAGCCTGCCGCTCTACACCGGATTCAACACGCAGACGAGCGCGATGCAGTTCGTCGAACTCGCGCCCTGGATCCCGCGCTTCAACATCAACTACAACCTCGGCGTGGACGGCATTTCGGTGCTGTTCATCCTGCTGAACAGCTTTATCACCGTGCTGGTGGTGATTGCGGGCTGGGCAGTCGATCACGAAGCGCGTGGCGCAGTACATGGCGGCCTTCCTGATCATGTCGGGCCTGATGATCGGCGTGTTCGCCGCCCTGGACGCGATGCTGTTCTACGTGTTCTTCGAGGCGACGCTGATCCCGATGTACCTGGTCATCGGCATCTGGGGCGGACCCAACCGCGTCTATGCGGCGGTGAAGTTCTTCCTCTACACCCTGCTCGGCTCGCTGTTGATGCTGGTCGCCTTTCTGTACCTGTACGACAAGGCCGGCGGCAGCTTCGACATCCTGGCCTGGCACAAGCTGCCGCTGGCGATGACGCCGCAGATCCTGCTGTTCTTCGCCTTCTTCCTCGCGTTCGCGGTGAAGGTGCCGATGTGGCCGGTGCACACCTGGCTGCCCGATGCGCACGTCGAGGCGCCCACCGGCGGCTCGGTGGTGCTGGCGGCGATCATGCTCAAGCTCGGCGCCTACGGTTTCATCCGCTTTTCGCTGCCGATCGCTGCCCGATGCGAGCCACGCACTGTCGGGCTTCATGATCACGCTGTCGCTGATCGCGGTGGTCTACATCGGCCTGGTGGCGCTGGTGCAGACCGACATGAAGAAGCTGATCGCCTATTCCTCGATCGCGCACATGGGTTTCGTCACCCTCGGCTTTTTCATTTTCAACGTCTACGGCGCGCGAAGGCGCCCTGGTGCAGATGATTTCGCACGGTTTCGTCTCGGCCGCGATGTTCCTGTGCGTCGGCGTGATGTACGACCGCATGCACAGCCGCCAGATCGCCGATTACGGCGGCGTGGTCAATACCATGCCCAAGTTCGCCGCGCTGATGATGCTGTTTGCCATGGCCAACTGCGGCCTGCCGGGCACCAGCGGCTTCGTCGGCGAGTTCATGGTGATCATGGGCGCGCTGAAGAGCAATTTCTGGATCGGCTTTCTCGCCGCGACCACGCTGATTTTCGGCGCGGCCTACACGCTGTGGATGTACAAGCGGGTGATCTTCGGCGCCGTGGCCAACGATCACGTGGCCGCGCTGAAGGACATCGACGCGCGCGAATTCCTGGTGCTGGCGCTGCTCGCGCTCGCCGTGCTCGGAATGGGCCTGTATCCGCTGCCCTTCACCGAAGTGATGCACACCTCGGTCGACGCGCTGCTGCAGCACCTCGCGGTGAGCAAGCTGCTGAGGCCCCGAACCCGACATGAATTTCACCATGCCCAATCTGCTGCCCGCCTATCCCGAGATCTTCCTGCTGGTCATGGTCTCGGCCGTTCTGGTGGTGGACCTGTTCCTGCCGCAGCGGCTGCGCATTCGTGACTTATGCGCTGACGCAGCTGGCATTGCTCGGCTGCGCCGTGCTCACGCTCGACGTCGCCGTGCTTACCCAGGGCATGGTGACCTACACTTTCAACAACATGTTCGTCGCCGACCTGATGGGCGACGTGCTGAAGCTCGGGGCCTATATCGCCGTGTTCACGACGCTGGTCTATTCGCGCGCCTACCTCGCCGACCGCGGCATGTGCAGCGGCGAGTTCTTCGCGCTGGTGCTGTTCGCGCTGCTGGGCATCATGGTGATGATCTCGGCCAACCATTTCCTCACGCTGTACCTCGGCCTGGAACTGCTGTCGCTGTCGCTGTACGCCCTGGTGGCGCTGCGACCGCGACTCGGCCCGCGCCACCGAGGCGGCGATGAAATACTTCGTGCTGGGCGCGCTGGCTTCCGGTCTCCTGCTCTACGGCATGTCGATGCTCTACGGCGCGACCGGCACGCTCGACATCTCGCGAGGTGGCGAGGGCGATCGGCACGGCCAATCCGAACAAGATCGTGCTGATCTTCGGCCTGGTGTTCATGGTGTCGGGCATGGCATTCAAGCTGGGCGCGGTGCCGTTCCATATGTGGATGCCCGATGTGTACCACGGCGCGCCGACCGCCATGACCCTGATGATCGGTTCGGCGCCGAAGCTGGCGGCGTTCGCGATGGCGATGCGCCTGCTGGTGATGGGTCTGCTGCCGCTGGCGGTGGACTGGCAGCAGATGCTGGTGATCCTGGCGGTGCTGTCGATGGCGCTCGGCAACCTCGCCGCCATCGCGCAGACCAACATCAAGCGCATGCTCGCCTACTCGACCATCTCGCACATGGGCTTCATGCTGCTCGGCCTGCTGGCCGGCGTGGTCAACGGCAACTGGCTCAATGCCGCCGACGCCTACAGCGCCGCGATGTTCTACGTCATGGTCTACGTGCTCACGACACTGGGCACTTTCGGCATGATCCTGCTGCTGTCGCGCGCCGGTTTCGAGGCGGAGAACGCTGGACGACTTCAAGGGCCTGAACGCAGCGCAGCCCGTGGTTCGCCTTCATCATGCTGCTGCTGATGTTCTCGCTGGCCGGCGTGCCGCCCACGGTCGGCTTCTACGCCAAGCTCGCGGTGCTGCAGCCGCTGCTGGCGGGCCGGCATGACCTGGCTGGCGGTGGTGGCGGTGCTGTTCTCGCTGATCGGCGCGTTCTACTACCTGCGCATCGTCAAGC
Source organism: uncultured Acidimicrobiales bacterium (assembly GCA_963814655.1). GTDB lineage: Bacteria > Actinomycetota > Acidimicrobiia > Acidimicrobiales > RAAP-2 > Bog-756. The sequence continues at coordinate 128,312 of CAWFDU010000007.1, forward strand.
TGATGTACTTCGACGAGCCGACCGATACCGCGCCGATCACGCCCAGCCTGGACATGAGCGTGCTGATTTCGGTCAACGGCCTGGCGGTGCTCGCGCTCGGCATCATGCCGCAGTCGCTGATGGCGCTGTGCTACTTCTCCATTAAATCGCTGTGAACCCGGGCGCGGGCCTGTCGCTGCCGCTCGCCGCTTTCGCCGCAGCCTCTGCGTCCGTTTCCGCCCGCCGCATGCCGCGCGCGCTGGCGGCGCGGCGCAAGCCATGAAATTCGTTCAGCGCCTGAAACAGGCATGGGCGGTGCAGCGTTCGCTGCTGTGCGTCGGCCTGGACCCCGATCCCGCCCGGCTGCCGCAGCATCTGGCCGATGCGGAATTTCCCGTTTTCGAATTCGGCCGGGCGATCGTCGATGCCACCGCCGATCTGGTGTGCGCGTTCAAGCCGCAGATCGCCTACTACGCGGCGGCGCGCGCCGAAGACCAGCTCGAAATGACCATCGCCCACATCCGCCGGAACTATCCGGCGATACCGGTGATTCTGGACGCCAAACGCGGCGACGTGGGAAGCACGGCCGAAATGTATGCGAGCGAGGCGTTCCAGCGCTACCAGGCCGACGCCGTCACCGTGAACCCGTACCTGGGTTTCGATTCGCTGAAGCCGTTCCTGGATTGCGCGGATAAAGGCGTGATCGTGCTGTGCCGCACGTCCAACCCGGCGCGCAGCGATCTGCAGGACCTGCCCAGCGGCGGCAGGAAGCTGTATCAGCTCGTCGCCGAAAAAGCGGCGCACGAATGGAATGTCAACGCCAATGTGCTGCTGGTCGTGGGCGCGACCTATCCGCAGGAGCTGGGCGAGATCCGCGCCATCGTCGGCGACATGCCGATCCTGGTGCCCGGCGTAGGCGCGCAGGGCGGCGATGTGGCCGCGGTGCTCGCCAACGGCGCGACCGCGGACGGCACCGGGCTCGTCATCAGCAGCTCGCGCGCGGTGCTCTATGCCGGCGGCGGCAAGGACTACGCCCAGGCCGCGCGCGCGGCCGCGCTGAAACTGCGCGACGAGATCAATCTTTGCCGCAAGCTCAAATGACGAAACACGCGGACTTTACCGAGACCGAAGTCGCGAGCGCAACCGTATTCCAGGGCAAGCTGCTGCGCGTCAAATGCGACACGGTCCGCCTGCACGATGGCAAGGCCGCGACGCGCGAATACGTCGAACACAACGGCGCGGTCATGATCATCCCGGTACTGGAGTCGGGCGAGCTGCTGATGGAGCGCCAGTTCCGCTACGTGCTGCGTAGCCACTGCCTCGAATTTCCCGCCGGCAAAATCGACCCGGGCGAAGAGCCGCTCGCCACCGGCCGGCGCGAGTTGCTGGAGGAAACCGGCTATGTCGCGCGCGAATGGACCTACCTCGCCACCATCCATCCGACCGTGGCCTATTCCACCGAACGCATCCTGATCTATCTCGCGCGCGGCCTCGAGCATCGCGGCGGCAAGCTCGACGACGGCGAGCACCTGGAGGTACTCACGCTGCCGCTGGCGGCGCTGCTCGAGCGCGTGCGCTCCGGCGAAATCACCGACGTGAAAACCGTGATCGGCGTATTCTGGCTGGAGAAGCTGCTGCGCGGCGAGTGGGTGGCCGGGCCGGCTTTGCCGTAAGCGGCGGCATGGGCCGCAATGTCAAACAATGAAAAATGCTACCCTCAATAGCCGCCTTGCTCAGCGAGATGCGTACATGCCAAATCTGGCAATCACGTCAATACCGCCGCGCTCGCCGAAATAGCGCGGGGAGCGCGTGAGCCGGGCAAGGACGCCTCAATGCAGCGACCCAGGCAGCCACTTGTGCATATCGTTCGCGATGACGCGCACGAGTGGGCGCGCGAAGCAGCGCTGGCGAAGTGTCGCTGTCAATCGTGCGGTTATTCGACACCTTGCTCGTAGGAAACACTTGGTCGGTTTCCTTCGATCACCTTTGCGACGGTGACCGTCATAGGTCGTCAGGCGTTAAACCGGTGCGCTTTGCGATACGGGCAAGCATGCGCGGACCGATTGTCTCGCCGTCGTGAAATGCAAAGACCACATCGGTCCACCCAGGGCGGGAAAGCGTCTTGTGGGAACCGGATTGCCGCTTGAGCGTCCAGCCAATTCGGTAAAAGAGCAGAGAGTACCTGTCTGGCCTTGGACGATGGCCAAGAGGTCATGCAGCCGCGAACCCGATCGAGATGGGTTGCGGTCCGGCCTCGTTGTTCTCAAGGCGCTCGGCAAGAACACGCAGAGCGAGCACTTCTGCTTTCGCCATGGCTTCGTCCGCAGTGGCTCCGTAGGCGAGAACTCCGGGAAGTTCTGGGACTTCGGCAAGCCAGCGCCCGTCTTCTTCGCGTTCGTGTTCAATTGTAAATTTCATGTGCCACCTCGACGTTTGGAGGCATTTTACGCCCGTTTCGGATTTGCCACCCAACGTTCGCAGCCAGCGGAGCGCGCCCGGTAAGCTGTGCGAGGTCTAACCTTCCGTAAAGCCCGCCCGAAGCCCGCGAGCGAAGCGGAGCCGGCGAGGGTCGGTGTCGATGCGAGGGTTAGACGTCACTGTCATAGCTTTCGATGGGCGCGCTCCCAGACCTCTCGTTGTTCACGACCTTTGCCTGGGTCTCGTGCGCACTTAGTCATTCAGCCCCCTCCCATCAAGTATTCGTGGGACGCACTTCTCGATCCTGGACATCCGCGTCCTGGAGTGCCGGGCGCTGGAGAAAATGGAGAATATAGGCCCTCTTCCTTCCGGGGGTCAGCGCCTCGAACGCCTCCTTCAAGCCCGACACCTTTTCAAACATCTCGCCCAGTTCATCCGGCATCGGCTCCGGGATCGTCTTCCCTTGCACCTTCAACCCTGCGTTCTCCACCTTGATTGCCTCTGCAATGAAGGCGCGCAGTCGAGGCTCCATCCGGGCGATCTGGTCAACGCTGGAGAACATTAACCGGCGGGCCGCCTGCGAATTCTCGCCAGGCCTCTCGAGCAGCCCCTCCGCGTCGTTCAACAACGCCCCCTTGAAGAACATGAACGCGCACTGTTCCTTGAAAGGCTGAACGATTGCCACGTTGCCCTGATTGACGGCATAGCATGGCTTGCCCCACTTCAGCTCCTCGCTCAAGCCACAGTCGAGCGCGATCGCGCGCAGCCTCTTCATCTCCTGCCGCCACCTGGTCGCGTCCCTCAGGAAGGCGTCAATCTTCGGATTCATCGGTTTCATCGCTGGACTCTCCCTTGCGCATTTGGCATCAGCCCAACGCCGCCTTCAGCGGCGCGCCGTCCCCGGCACGTCCGCTGCAAGGAGTTGTTGGCCAGCAATGGTCGCGTGTACGGGGCCCTCATGCAGCGAGCTCGGCGGCAATTGCGTCTGCGACGACCGGGTTCTGAGACATGCGGCGTCTGTGGTCGGCCACTTTCGGCAATCGGCTCAGATCTACCCCGTCGGCTTCCAGCCACTGCGCGAGCGTAAAGAGGTACATGTCGCAGACGCTGTAGTTTTCGCCCATGACCCAAGGGCCTCGAAGCATCTCGCGCTCGATCTGATCAAAGCACTCCCCGACGGACTGAGGCACCTTCTTTTTCATCGACTCAATTGCTGCCGGGTCATCGGCCCAGCGATACCCACGCATTCGGTGTGCGTGCGCGACGTGAGCCGTCGAACACAGGTAACTGTTGAACGACTGGACCTGTGCGAGCGCAAAAGGATCATCCAGCGGCGCCAACTTGGCTGCCGGGAAACTCTGCGCGATGAAAATCAGCATGGCAGGGGTCTCCGTCAGAATGCCACGGTCGGTGACCAGGGCCGGCACGCGGCCCTTTGGGTTTACACGCAGATACTCAGGCGAGCGCTGTTCATTCTTCGAGAATTCGATGCGCCTTAACTGGTATCGGGCTCCTGCGTGCGCGAGCGCTATGTGCGACGCCAATGCACAGGTGTTGGGGGCGTAGTAGAGCAGCATCACTCAGCCTGACCTCACAGTTCGTTGCGGTTTCCGCCTGTCTGCCGTCCAACGCAAAGCTAACCGGCGCGCGGCGCTTGCCCGCGCGTCCGGGTTGAGCGATGTGTTACCCAAACGCGATTTACCTCTCTTCGCCAACTGAATGGTCAGGATCCGGGCCGGAAACGGCGCGCGGGCCGGGAAACGTGCTTGCCGCTTCATCGAACGAGGCGCCGTGCTTTCGCAAATTTCCTCACGCACGTGGCTTGGGAGAGCCGCTGGTGCCGCGTGGCGTTTGTTGCCGCTGCGGGCGCGTGAGAGAGCGCTGTCATAGCTTTCGGCAGAGGAGCTCGCCATTGCCAATTGGCACGATTAAGGCGTCGACCCTTCTGTCATTCAGTGCGCTTTGAAGCATCGGTTCAAGAGTTGTCCGATGGTTGATCGCGTTGTCCGCCACGAGAACGCCCCCGGAGACCATTCGCGGAATGATCAATTCGTAGCATTCCGCGTACACTTCCTTTTCGGCGTCGAGAAAGCAGAACGCGATATCATCGTATGCGTGGAGACCTCGCCGAGCGTCTGATTCGATGAGCTGTACCGAATTTTCGACCCCCGCCCGCGAGAATGTTTCGCGCGCAAGTCGGGCTTTTTCCGGCAAGACTTCAAAAGTGACGAGGCGCCGTCCGAGTTTCTCGCATGCCAGGGCCAGCCAGAGACTTGAGTAACCAGCGCTCGTCCCGACCTCAAGGTACGTTCCGGCCGGTGCAGTCGCTGCCAATAGAGCGATGAACTTCCCGGTATCGGGTGGAATTTGCCTCAGTCGTTGCATGCGCGGCGTGCCATTGCGGCGATCGGCCGCATCGATTTCTTCCAGTTCTTTCATACGCTGGAGAATCGATGTGCGCATGTCATGAAACATTTTCGAGCCCCATTATGTTCGAGACCGGATTTCCGGCAGCCAACGTCATGCTCACCGGGGCGCTTCAGCGCGTCCGGTGCGGCTAAGGTTGGGCGTCTGGTCGAAAATGAGCCTCTTACCCAGACTGATCACTTCGTCTTGCACATATCCCAACTTGCGATAGAACTCGATAAGCTCAGCGTTCGACGAACGTACAAGAAGATTTACCTTTGGGCAACCGCGTTGCATGAGCAAGCGCTCGGCCTCCTGCATAAGGGCGCGACCATATGATTGTTTGCGGTGGCCAGGCGAGACAGCCAAGTAGTACACCCACCCGCGATGTCCATCGAAACCGGCCATCGCAGTAGCTACCAATTCAACGCCGACCGAGCCCACAAGAAACAACTCGGGCTGTTCGGTGAGCTTGCGTGCAATGTCAGCGCGCGGGTCATTCCATGGGCGGGTAAGACCACACTCTTGCCACAGAGCGACAACCGCCGCTTCATCGATTGGCTGAAAGACTCGGATCTTCATAATGCGGATGACGCCCGTTTAATGAATCGAATGGTTGCAATTTATCACATGATGCCATGCGCAATGTCGTCGTCAACCATCTCTGGAATCAAGGCGTTGAGAATCCGCGGCGATGTCGGTATCCGCGATATATGGCAAGAAACGGATCGACGTCCTGAATCTCTCTCAGTTTCGAATGCAAAGTCTGAATAGCTCGAACTGCTTGATCAGCTTGCCACCGTCTGCGAGCGGACACATGAATCTTGAGTTAGCGAGCGTAGTGCAACTTGCGGCCAATACGGGGCCTTCACATACGCATCGGAGCCGACTTGGTCAGGCACTGTCTGGCAGATTGAGTCTCAGATGCTAATTCGGAAGAGCGGTAGCGGCGGAAACTCACCGCGGCACCCCAGTGCAATCGGCGGAAAGCCAATAGGCACGGGCGTTTCCAGGCACTTTGCGTCTGACACATCGCACGCGGGATATCGATCAATCGGCGCCGGGCAAACGTTTGCGAGTCGGCGCACGGCCGCTCAGACCTTCCCGGCCACGATCAGAAAATTCTCCCGGCGGCGCAAGGCGCTTTCTTTCTCGAGCTCGGCCATCAGCGCGGTCGCCCTGCATCCCTAGCGCTGCGACATCGACCAGTTTGCAGGCGCCATTCCGCTCCTTTGCTCGTCTTTCCCGTCCCCGCCGAAGGCCCACCAAAGGCCGAGATAGGCAACCGCGTGACTCTCGCCGCCGACGCTATGACCGGCCGAGAACAGCAGGTTGAAATCGGGCGTGAACTTGTAGTACCCGCCGAAATTCAGAATGGTGGTGCCCCGGCCGTCTACGGTGTCCCTGTCGCGGCCAAATACCTCTCCGCCCAGGGTCCATTTTTCTCCAAGGTCTTTCTGCAGCAGCCAGCCAGCGAAGGGGTAGTCCTTTTGGCCTTCGGCACGGTTGACTACGTAGCCGGCGCCGCCGTAAGCGGTCCACTCGCCCCAACTCTTCTGAATCCACAGCGGCAAACGCCACCAGGTCTTGCCGTTGCCCAGTCCCTTGTTCGAATCACCCGTGGAAACCTCCGCCATGGGGAAGATGCCGATTTGCGACGTCGTGTCCGTTTCCTGGACAAAGCGATATTTGATGCCAAGTTCGACGTCGCCTATGCCGGATTGGGAGGCCGCGTCGTTGGGGGCGCTGGTGACGTACGGAACGACGATGTGCAACTGCGTATCGGGAAACGCGCCATAGTTGTATTCGAACGCAGGCAGGGCGGTATCTTTGCCATCCTGCGTCTTGTCCATCGTGGAAAAGATGTAAAACTCGCTGTGTCGGTAATCGACCGGTGCCGGATCGTCCGTCATGAACGGCGGTCCTGCCAGAGCTGGGTTTGAAACCAGAATCAAGGCCGAGGCGATCAAGGCATAGGAAGTTGTCATGTAGGTGTTTGCTTGCATGATCGGTCAATCCTTTGTATCACAATGCGAAGGCAAAATACCTTCAAGCGCGCGTGATGCGCCTTCCCGGCTGCATGAGCAATCCGATGCCACTTCGATATAATGATTCCACAACTCCCCGGTTTGAGCGGCGTCCCGTCGGAGAGGACCCGGCCCGCTCCGTCAAATGCGAGGTTGCGTCAATCTCATGCAAGCAAGTGCCCCGGCAAGATCCAGCCACCAGGTTCATCCATCATCCGTGTTTTGGATTTTCCTCAAACTTGGATGCACATCGTTCGGAGGGCCGATAGCGCATATAGGCTACTTTCGCAGCGAATTCGTGGAAAAGCGCAAATGGCTGGGCGATACCGCGTACACGGACCTGGTAGCGCTCTGCAATTTTCTGCCTGGACCGGCAAGCAGCCAGATTGGAATCGCCCTGGGCACGCTCAAGGCAGGGCTTCCCGGGGGCTTCGCCGCTTGGCTGGGGTTCACCATGCCTTCGGCTTTGGCGTTGCTGCTCTTCGCCTACGGTTTCACCGCCTTCGGTCTTTCGGCTGACGCCGGCTGGATTCACGGCCTGAAAATCGTGGCGGTCGCCGTGGTCGCGCAAGCTGTATGGGGCATGGGGAAGATGCTGTGCCCGGACCGTCTGCGCGCGACGCTCGCCATCGCGGCCACGCTGATCGTGTTCGCATGGCCTTCCGCCTGGGGTCAGATTCTTGCAATCGTGCTCGGTGCGCTGCTTGGCTTGCGTTACCTGCCACCGGTGACGCTGCACCAGCCTGAAAATACGCGGTTTCTGGTGTCGAAAGCAGCAGCGGTCACCGCCTGGGTACTGTTCTTCGCACTGTTGTTCGGACTCCCTGTACTGGCGTACGTGACCGGAAGCCAGGCGCTCGCAACGTTCGATGGCTTCTATCGCGCCGGATCATTGGTATTCGGCGGCGGGCACGTCGTGTTGCCGCTGCTGCGAAACGCGGTCGTACTGCCGGGTTGGGTCGACGATAGCGTGTTCCTGGCGGGCTATGGTGCCGCGCAAGCGGTTCCCGGGCCGCTGTTCACGTTCGCCGCCTATCTCGGCAGCGTGCTGTCGGTCGCCCCCAATGGATTCCTCGGCGGACTGCTCTGCCTCATCGCCATCTTTCTTCCGGCGTTCCTCCTGATCATCGGGGCGCTTCCGTTCTGGGATGCGCTGCGACAGAAGACGCATGTACAATCGGCGCTGCGCGGCGTAGGCGCAGCCGTCGTCGGATTGTTGTTGGCCGCACTCTACGATCCGGTATGGACCAGTTCCATCAAATCGACGAGCGACATGGCCTTGGCCCTGGTGTCGTTCGGGCTGTTGATGTTCTGGAAATGTTCCCCGCTGCAAGTCGTGGTGTTTGCGGCGATCGGCGGCGCCGTGAATGCCCTATTGTGACCTTTCCATTGCTGCCATGAAGCGTCAGCACGAACACTGCGATTCCATAGTGCCGAAGGCGCGCCTGGAGCGCCTTGACGTCCGCTCTGTCTGCTCGATCATCGATGCTCCGACCATGCGCGAGCCACGCAGCGGCCTAGCATTTCGCATATAGCTTATCCTGCCGCAGCAATGCGAATCGCCGGCTTCAGCAGATCAATCGGGCTTGTGCGCTTCGTGGCGCACGCTCTGCTGATCGTCATGCTTGCGGGTATCGCCGCGGCGCTGATCGTAATTCTCGCTGCGGTCCTGGTGTATCCCAGGTTGCCGCCGGTCGATTCGCTCACGAACTACCGGCCCGCGATTCCGCTGCGCGTTTATACCGCCGACGGCACGCTGATCGGCGAGTTCGGCGAGGAACATCGCGCGGTGGTCCAGATACAGAATGTGCCATCCGCGCTGAAGCACGCGATTCTCGCGGCCGAGGATGCGCGCTTCTACGAGCATGGTGCGATCGACTTCAGCGGCATGCTGCGCTCGGCGTTCGTCGACACGCTGGGCGCCGCCAAGCGGCAGGGCGCGAGCACGATCACCATGCAGCTCGTGCGCAATCTCTACCTGTCGCGCAGCAAGACGTTTCTGCGCAAGTTCGCCGAAGTGCTGCTCGCTTACAAGGTCGAGCAATCCCTCAGCAAGGACCAGATCCTCGAGCGCTATGTCAATCAGATCTACCTCGGCGAAGGCGCCTACGGCTTTGCCGCCGCCGCACAGGCGTACTTCGGCGAGCCGCTCGACAAGCTGACGCTGGCCCAGGCAGCGACGCTCGCCGGCCTGCCGAAGGCGCCCTCGCAGTACAACCCGCGCGTCGATCCGAACGGCGCGGCGCAGCGCCGCGCTTACGTGCTCGGCCGCATGCTCGCCCTGGGATATGTCGATCGGCAACAGTACGAGGCGGCGCTCGCTGAGCCGATTGGCAGCGGAGCGCGCGGCGGGCGCAATATGCGGTCGACGCGCCCTACGTCGCCGAAGAGGTGCGGCGCATGATGTTCGACCAGTATGGCGAAGCCGCCTATACCGACGGCTTCTCGGTGTTCACCACACTGCGCGATACCGACCAGGCGGCCGCCAACGCCGCGGTACGCTCCGGGGTCATCGCCTACGACCGGCGGCACGGCTACCGTGGCCCGGAAGGCCGGGTAGCGCTGAGCGGCCAGCCTGACACGGACCGCAGCGCAGCCGAAAAGACCCTGCGCGCGCTGCATGGCGTGAACGGGCTCGAACCGGCGGTGGTGCTGCGTGCCGATGCCGAGACAGTCACGGCGCTCACGCGTGACGGCCAAATGCTTGGCCTTGCGGGTGAAGCGCGCAAGTTCGACGGTTCCGCACCGAAGCTCGAGCGCGGCGCGATCATTCGCTTGAGCCGCGCCGGCGGCCGGTGGAGGCTCGCGCAACTGCCGCAGGCGCAAGCCGCGCTGGTGGCGCTCGACCCGGAGGACGGCGCCGTGCGCGCGCTGTGCGGCGGGTCGACTTCGACCGCGGCGAGTTCGATCACGTCACCCAGGCGTTTCGCCAGCCGGGATCCAGCTTCAAGCCGTTCGTGTACTCGGCCGCGCTGGAGAAGGGCTATTCGCCCGCCACCATCGTGAACGACAGCCCGCTGGTGGTGCCCGCTTCGTATCCAGGCGGCCCGGAGTGGATTCCGCACAACTACGAGAACGTTTCCTCGGCCCGATTCCGGTGCGCGAAGCGCTTGCGAAGTCGCGCAATGTCGCCACCATCCGCATGCTTCTGGCCATTGGCGTGCGCTTACGCCCGTGACTTTGTCTCGCGTTTCGGCCTGCCGCTGGAGCAAATTCCGTCCTATCCCAGCATGGTGCTCGGCACGGGATCGTTCACGCCGCTGCAGATGGCTGCCGCCTACGCCGTGTTCGCGAACGGCGGCTACCGCGTTACACCCCATTTCGTCGACAGCGTGGCCAACGTCGGCGGCGGTACTCTGTATCAGGCGAGCCGCTCCACGCCGGGCAGGATCGGGCGCAGGTTATCGACACGCGCAACGCGTTCCTGATGACGAGCATGCTCCAGGACGTCGTGCGCGCCGGCACCGCGGCGCGCGCCCAGTCCCTCGGCAGGCAGGATCTCGCCGGCAAGACCGGCACGACCGAGAATTACGTGGATGCCTGGTTCGACGGCTACGACCCGAGCCAGGTCGCGGTCGCATGGATCGGTTTCGACCAGCCGCGCTCGCTCGGCAAGGGCGAGGTAGGCGCGCGTGCCGCGCTGCCGATATGGGAGGACTACATGCGCGTGGCGCTCAAGGGCGTGCCCGATCACTCCTATGCGGTGCCGCCGGGTGTGGTGCAGGCGAGCGTGCACGACGCGTCTGCGCCCGCGGGCGTGGACCCCTGGCGTAAGCCCGCCGATTATTTCTACGCCGAGAACTTCCGCCGGCGGCTGCCGCCGATGCGCCCAAGGCGTTGCCGGAGCCGGGGACCATTTTGGGATCGGCTGGGCAAAATCCTGCGCGCGAACATCCGGTCGGATCTGCGCCGGCTTCGCCGCCAGTTGCGGCTCAATGACAGGGCAGGGGCGCCCTAAACATCCGAACTGTTGTTTCCCGAAGCGGCGCTCGGCATCTGCTTTGGATGCGAGCGCGCTATCGTGATAGGCTGAGGGCGAAGCATGGACCGACCACCGCCCTAAGCTCGATTATCGACCGGCATGGATTTGACTCCTGACCAGGAAGTGCTGGACGCGGCGCTCACGCTGATTCATTCGCGCCAGCACATCTCGCCCAAGCATGTTGGCGATCCGGGCCCCACTCCCGGGCAGATCGAAATGATCCTCGGCGCGGCGGCTGCGGCGCCGGATCACGGACTGCTGAATCCCTGGCGCCTGATCGTCATCCCGCCAGAACGGCGCCAGCTTCTGGGCGAGGCCTTTGCCGGGGCGCTGGCCCAACGTGATGGCGACGCGACCGAGGTGCAGATGGAGGAAGCGTGGTCGAAGGCCTTCCGCGCTCCTTTCCTGGCCCTGGTGGTCGCGCGTCTGGATCCTGGGCTCGGGCCGATCCATCCGCAGGAACGCATCGTTTCCGCGGGTTGCGCCATTCAGAATATGCTGCTCGTCGCCCATGCGCTTGGCTTCGGTGCGGGCCTGGCCAGCGGCCGGGGATTGTACTCGCAGCAGATCAGGTCCTTGTTCGGGCTGAACGCGCATGAACAGCCGCTTTGCTTTCTGGCCGTGGGCACGGTAACCAGGCGCAAGTCTGCGCGGCCGCGGCCGAATGTGGCCGACTACACGTCCACGATTTAGGGCCGGTGCATTCGGCCGCTAACACCCGGCAGTTAAAGTAACATTGCGAATGAACTTTGCCACCGAATATATTGCTCAGCTCGAAAAATTTGCGGCGCAAGGCCCTTTGC
>CAWFDU010000008.1:0-90299 GCA_963814655.1 uncultured Acidimicrobiales bacterium
TAGCTCCCACCTGGAATTTTCCGTCATGTTACGGAGGCGTGACGGCGAAATGCCATCGGGGGGCTGTTTTGCTACCGACTTACCTCTCCTTGCGTCGCCACGGCCACACCCTGTGTTCGTTCCGGGTATTCCGGGCGGATTCGTCGGATCTCCGGCGGCGTACGCGATCCGGGGTCCCGACGGGATCCGGCGGAACGCAACGGGCGCGCCACCCTCGTCGTCGCGCCACGTCCGTCACGCCGTGGACGACGGGCGAGGCGCCGGGAGTGGCGCGGAGGCCCGGCCGGGCTCAGCCGGGATCGGGGTCGGCCGTGTCCTGGTAACCCGAGGTGCGGTCGGACAGATAGACCTCCTCCACCTCGGAGACGTCGGTCGGCTCGCCCACCGTGTTCTCGAAGTCCACATCGCCGGCCGCGTCGCCCCAGATGACCACCGTGTCGCCGATGTTCAGCTGGGTCGGGTCGTCGTAGACCGAGATCTGGACGAGGACGACCGGAGTCGGAGCGCCCGGATCGCTCACGTACATCGCGGTAGCCCCACCGGTGCTGTCCACCGCGAACTGGGTGATGACGCCGGTGAAGGCGACACCCTTCCCGGCCGTGGCCGCCGGATCGGCGGCCAGCGCCGCGACAGACGTCGGCGTCGTGCCGGATTCGTACTGGTAGACCACCCCGGAGCTGGACTGCGGCGCCGGCGGCGGCGGTGCCGGTGCGGGTGCGGGTGGATCGGTGACCGGTGTCGTGGCCGTCGGCCCCGGGACCGAGGTGGGAGCGGTCGACGTCCCAGGCGGCACGGTCGTCGCCGGGACGGCCGCGGCGGGCGCTCCGGGTGGCAGCGACGTCGTGGGCACGGTCGTCGGCGCGGTCGAAGGGGGAGCTCCCGTGCCGGCCGCCCTGTGCGTCGTCGGTCGTGACGGTCCGACGGAGGTGTGGAAGCCGACCGAGGCCAGCACGCTGACTGCGGCGACTGCGGCGAGGGCGGCGGTCACCGTGGCGATGCGCCGGCCGCGCCGGCCTCCACCCGTCGAGGTGGCTCCGGATGCCGTGCCCGCTGCCGCTCCCGCCGCGACCGGCGGGTGCCACCTTCCGTCAGCGGCGAACCACCATCCGGAGGCGCTTCGTGCCGTGCCGCCACCCGTCAGCGGTGCGGGCCACGGGGTGACGGATTCGACGACCAACTCGGGGACCGGGATCGGCGGGCGTTGCGTCCGCAGCGGCCGGACCACGGTCGTCGGAGCCGGCCCGGTCCCGTGTGCGAACGAGGTGTCGACGTCGTCTCGCCATGCCGCGTCCCCTCGGGCCGAACCGGCCGGAGGGACGATGCGACCTCCGGGGACGTCGAACACGAGTTCGGGGACCGGGACGGGTGTCATGTCCGGTCGACCCGACGCTCCGACGAACCCGTGGGCCGGCGCCACGGGTTGGGACGTGTCATCGTGCTCCCACCAGCCCTCGTGCAACTGCTCGGTGACCAACTGTATCCACTCCCGGTCGGAGGATCTCCTCCCTTCCGGACGTATCGACCGTCCTGACGGCGTGCTTGAGCCAGGTCGTCCGGCGCGGGTGGGGCCCGGGCGGAGCCGTTCCGTTGCCCCGGGGGCTCATCCCGGCAAGCTCAGCCGCCGGTGCGACCGATCCCCGCGGTCAGTAGACCGTGGGGAACGGCTCCTGCCCCCCGGACACGAATTGGACGGTGTAGCTGTCGGGTTCGAGGTTCGCCTCGGCGTAGGTCCGGGCATCGGACTCGTTGTCGAAGTCCTGCACGATCCGCTGGCCGGCGATCACGATGAAACGGTCGGCGTACTCCTCGACGATCGCGTCCTGGTTGGCCAGGTAGAACTCGAACTGCTTCTCCAATTCGCTCACCTGACGAGGGTAGCCGCACAGGATCGGGGAGGCCGGCCGCGGAGGCGTCGGGATCGACCCCGGATGCCGCGGGTGAGGTGGAGCCCGGTGCCCGCCGGTACGCTGGAAGGATGCTGGTCACCGCATCAGCCGAGCTGGTGGAGTTCGTCCGTGAGGCCGGAGGAACGGTGTGGGTCCGTTGCCGGCCCCAGCTCAGGTGCGGTGGCGTGGTGTTCCTCCAGGCGACGGTCGAGCCGCCGGCGTCGGCGACCGGGTACGAGCCGTTCATCGTGGACGACGTGATCGTCGCCGCCAGGCTCCCGATCCGGCCCCGGCCCGACGAGCTGCACCTGTCGCTCGAGGGCCGGCGACGGCGCCGTCCGGTGGCGGCCTGGGACGGCTGCGCGTACATCGTCTGATCACCCCTGGCGAGCGGAACGACTCGACCGGGACCACCATCGATGCGGCGCAGGACGCTGTCACCGGTGGACACACGGAGGACCGGGTGTCGTCCCGATGTGGACGCCTGTGCACATGCGCGTGAGGCGCCCCGGCAACCGTGATTGCGCAATCCCAGTTGCGATCCACTGACCTGCACCGTTGGTCAACCTGGGCGTCCAGCCAGGAATTTCCCGTATTTCGCTAAAGCTGCCCGGGGGTACTTCCGAAAGAAACCGGGTGCAACCCCAGGCGCAACTTCCCAGCATTCCGCCGCCACGGACCGACCGGATACGCGTCCGCCAGGCCCGCCGGCGCGCCCTGCACGGCGTGAAGCTCGCTGCCGCCGTCGTCGCCGTCCTGCTCAGCGCAGCGTTGGCGGTCGCCGTGGTCACGTTCCACATCGGGGTCCGACCGGTCCTGACCGGAAGCATGCGTCCCGACTACGGGCCGGGTGCGCTCATCTTCACGCGCCAGGTCCCGACCCCCTCGCTCAAGCCCGGGATGATCGTCCTCATCATCCCGCCGGGGGAGAGCGTCCCGTACGCCCACCGGATCGCCACCGTATCGGGGACGCCGACGGCCCCGGTGATCACGACCAAGGGTGATGCCAACAAGGAGGTCGATCCCTGGCACGCCCGGATCACCGCTCCCTCGGTGAGCGTCGTGATCGGCTCCGTCCCCGGCGTCGGTCGGCTCATGGTGGGCATCCGGGGCACGGGTCAGATCCTGCTCGCCGTGTTGGGCGGCATCGTGGCCGCCTGGGCGGGCGCCCGGTGGCTGCTCGGCTCGTCGTCCTCGTCCCGGCAGTCGAGCCGTCGGGCGACGGCAGGAGGGGCCTGAGAGCCCCCGGCCACCGCACCGCCACCGGCGGACGGACCACAGGTGTACCGCAGTACCCGCTGTTCTCACAGCACCCCGCAGCACCGTCATCCGCAGTGCCAGCAGCACCTCAGACCAGATACATGAACCCATAGAAGGAGAGTGCAGTGTCAAAGCATCGCCATACCAACAAGAAGGAGCGCTCGCACGGCAAGATTGCCGTTGCCGGTCTGCTCACCACGTCGGTCGCCCTCCTGGCGTCGGCCGGCGTGTACGCCGGACTGTCGGCCACGGCCACCGGTTCGGAGGCTGTGACCTCCGGCAGCCTCAACCTGACCCTGACGCCCGACGTCGGTGTCGGCTTCAGCAACTTCACCGGCAAGATGGCCCCTGGCGACACGGACAACGTGTACGTCAACCTGAACAACACGGGCTCGCTCGCCTCCGCCGCGGGTATGACGCTGGGTGTCGCCGGAAATCCGGTCAACGCGCTGACCAGCGGATCGGTCGCCGGTGAAGGCCTGACGGTCTCGGCCACGCAGTGCTCGGTTGCCTGGACACTCGCCACGGGCACCTGCTCGGGGACGACCACGACCATCCTGGCCAGCACTCAGGTGAGCAACATGGCGACCCCGGTCGCCCTGTCGAACATCCCCGCCCTGGTCGCCGCCACCGGACAGGTGGCGCACGTCCAGGTGTCAGCTCGGCCTCGCGGCGACGGAGACGTCGGTGAACGGCGTCGCCCCGGCGGCGACCGTCCAGGGTCTGTCGACCACGCTGACCTACACCTTCACCGAGCAGCAGCGCACGGGCATCGCGACCAACCAGTAGTCGCCACTCCCCGATGCGTCGCTTCACCCACAGCAGAGCATGTAGGACGGCCGCAGTCGCGGCCGTCCTACTGCTCGGTGTGGGCCTCCTGCCCACCATCGCCAGTGCCACGGGCCTCGGAGGTCGCACCACCGGCACCGAGGCGGTCACGGTGGGCACCTGGGGGGCCACGGCGTCGGTGACGTCGATGGCCTTCACCGCCAACACGGCGCAGACATCGACCGTCACCAACACCGGATCGATCGCCCTGACCGCCCAGTCCTACTCGGTGACGATCACCAAGCCGATCATCTTCAGCCCGACCTTCACCGTGTTCCAGTGCGCGGTCGCCTGGGTGTCCGGCACGTGCTCGGGCGGGCCGGGCACGCAGATCGGCGGCACCCTCGACGCCGGCACCACCACCACGGTGACCTCACCCACGTCGCTCGCTCCCGGCGCAGCGGTCTATCTCGAAGTAGTGCCCGCCGGCGTCTTCCTGTTCACCACGACGGTCACCCTCACTCCCCAGGTGACCTCCCCGACCCAGCTCCGGGCGCCGATCCGGACGATGCACTAGGCCGGCGTTCGAAGGGCCATCCGGCCGTCAGTGCACGGAGATCTCCGCCCGTCCCGCCGACGGGACGGGAAGTCCGGAGTCCGGCGACCCCTCGATCGCAGTACGGCAGCCCCGGGGTGTCCGCACGGTCCATCGGATCCGCATGCCGGCACCCGGTGGCGGATCGACGGCAGTATTGCTTCGGTGCCCAGGATCTCCGTGTTCATCGCGTCGTCGATCGACAACTTCATCGCCACCGAGGACGGCGGTCTGGACTGGCTCGAGTCAGCCGCCGCCGATGGTGAGGACTACGGCTACGACGACTTCATGTCCACCATCGACGGGATGGCGATGGGCCGAGGCACCTGGAATCACCTCGAATCGATCGATCCGCTGCCCTTCGGGGACGGGAGGATCTACGTCTTCACCCATCGGCCGCCGCAGACCGAACGGCCCGGGGTCACGTTCTGGGAGCGTCCACCGCGCGAAGCGGCGGACGAATGGACGGACCTCGGGTTGGAGCACGTCTACCTCGATGGTGGGCAGCTGATCAGCAGCTTCCTGGCCGCAGGACTCGTCGACGACCTCCTCCTGACCAAGATCCCCGTGCTCCTCGGCTCGGAAAGGCCGCTGTTCTCGCCGATCGGGCGGACGACCGCGCTCGTCCTGGACGACGTGGAGACGTTTCCGAGCGGCATCGTGAACCTGCGGTATTCGCGTGTCTGAATCCCGTGGTGGGCACGTCCGGTCGGTCCGACGCCCGTGCCCAGGGGAGCTGTAGTCCCATGGGGGGGCGCCCGTTCGAATTGGTGATCTTCGATTCCGACGGCGTCCTCGTGGACAGTGAGCGACTCGCCGTGCGGACGGAGGTGCAGATCCTGTTCGACCTCGGATGGTCGCTCACCGAGGAGGACGTCGTCGAGCGGTTCGTCGGACGTTCCGCCGACTACATGCACCGGGAGGTCGAACGACAGCTCGGTCGAGCCATCGACTGGGACGCCACGTTCGAATCCCGTTACCGGGACGCGTTCGAGCGCGAGCTCGTCGCGGTGCCCGGGATCGCCGAGGCACTCGACGAGATCGTCGTCCCGACGTGCGTCGCCTCGAGCGGCGGCCACGACAAGCTGCGGTTCACCTTGGGTCTGACCGGACTGCTCGAGCGCTTCGACGGGCGGATCTTCAGTGTCGAGCAGGTGGCGCGGGGGAAACCCGAGCCGGACGTCTTCCTGTTCGCGGCGGACCGGATGGGTGCCGCGCCCGAGCGGTGTGCTGTGGTCGAGGACAGTGTCTCCGGGGTGACCGCGGGACTGGCCGCCGGGATGACGGTCTTCGCGTTCGCCGGAGGCGTGACCCGGGCCGACGCGCTGTCGATCGGGGGAGCGGAGGTCTTCGACGACATGAGGGACCTGCCTGCGATGCTCCGGCTCCGGTAGGCGCCCCGGGACCGGGAGGACGAGGGGTCCAGTCCTTGACAGTGGCGGTCGGACACGAAATCGTTGGGAATGTCCGACGAGCGGTCAGATGCGTTGTCCCCGACGGCGAGGACCGATCTCCGCCGGAAGAAGGAACGGGGATCACATCGGCGCCAGGAGATCTTCGGGATCCTCGACGAGGCGTTGATCTGCCACGTCGGCTTCGACGACGACGGCACGACCTGCGTCCTTCCGTCGACATTCGTGCGAATCGGCGATCTGCTCTATCTCCATGGAGCGGTCGGCAACCGGATGCTGCAGGTCGCCGCCTCCGGCGACGAGATCTGCATCTCGGTCACACTGCTCGACGGTCTGGTGCTTGCCCGCTCGGCGTTCCACCATTCGATGAACTACCGCTCGGTGATGCTCCTCGGGCGCGGCGTCACCGTCGACGACCCCGAGGAGAAGCGGACCGCGCTCCTGGCGACCGTCGATCACATGGTCGCCGGACGCAGTCACCACGCGCGTCCTCCCAGTCCCACCGAGATCAGGGCCACGCGGGTCGTCCGGTTCCCGATCACCGAGGGATCGGCGAAAGTCCGGACCGGGGGGCCGGTCGACGACGGAGATGATCTCGGATTGCCGGTCTGGGCCGGTGAGATCCCGATCGTGCTGGGGACGGGGCGCGCCGTGCCGGCGCCCGACCTGGCGGACGGCACGGCGACGCCCGACTACGTGGAGGCGTATCCCGATCGGTCCCCGGCGGGGGACGGGACGTAGGAGCCGTCGGTGTCGGTAGGAGACGCCACGTCACCTCCGGTCCGGTTCCGCCCGCCGGTCCGTCGGTCACGGACCACCGTGCGCCGACCGACGGACCTGGCGGGAGGTCCGACGGGCCGCCGCGGACGGCGGTACGACCCCGTGACCCGGCCGACGGGGTCTTGCACCCGGCCGGCGGACGAGTTCGAGCGTGACGGGGAACGGAGGCGATGGTGAGCGAGGTTCCCCAGGGCCCCGGATGGTGGCTGGCGTCCGACGGCCGGTGGTACGACCCGCGCCTCCGTCCCCACCAGCCTCCACCGCCTCCTCCACCGCACGCTGCACCCGTGCAGTACCCGGGTGCACCGTCACCGCATTCCCACTCGTCGTACCCGGACCCCCACCGGCGTGCCGGTGCCGTCCCGCCATCTGCGGTCTGTCCCGCGTGCGGAGGGATGGTCGTCGGGACCTCGTCCATGTGCCCCCGGTGCGGGACCATGCTCGGGACCCCGAAGGACAAGACGGTGGCGATCCTGCTCGCGGTGTTCCTCGCTCCGTGGAATTGGTGCTACACGTACAAGAGGGACGCAACCAAGTTCTGGGTCGGACTCTCGCTGTTCGTCGTCGGCCTGATCCTCACCGTGGTGTTCGTCGGCATCCTGGTGATCTTCGGTGTCTGGTTGTGGGCCGTCGTCGACGCCGCTTCGAAGCCCGACGCGTACTACCGTCAGTTCCCCAACGGACCGGGTTGACCGAGACCCATCTCCGGACGACGCAACGACCGGCGCTTCGGCAGCCGGGTGCCGGCGCCGCCCCCGACGGATCGGTCCACATCGGTGTCGGTCCGTAGGACGCGACCGTGACCCGTGTCTCCATCCACCCCCGTCGCCTGGCTCCGCGGAGGGCGCGCCCCGCCGCGAGCGCCGACGGAGGCGATTCGCCACCGGCAGCGGGGGCCCGGTCGGGTGGGTCGGTGCCGTACGCGTCCATCCGGTCGCCCGTCGCTTCGCGCGGTGACTGGACTATGGTCGGCGGCGTGCGGATCGTCACGGGGGGACAGTCGTGACCGGTGATCGTTCGGCCCGTGAGTCGGACTACTGGGGACACAGACTCTTCACCACCGACGACTGCCTGGACCAGTACCACTCCGGGCTGGACAGGAACACCCAGTACGCAATGGACTGTCTCGAACCACTGGCGGGTCGACGTGTGCTCGACTTCGCCTGCGGACAGGGGGTCACGTCGTGCCTGCTCGCCGCACGGGGTGCGGAGGTGATCGGCATCGACATCACACCGGAGTCGATCGACACCGCACGCGAGCTCGCCGAGCGGCTGGGGGTGTCCGTCGACTTCATCTGTGCCGATCTGCCCACGATGGAGCCGCTACCGGCCGTCGACCGCGTGTTCGGTCGGTACGCACTCCACCACGTGGATCCGGCGCTGGTCGGTTCCCGCCTCGCCTCCATGCTCGTTCCGGACGGCTGGGGCGCCTTCGTCGAGACCACGTTCACGAACCCCCTGTTGCGATTCACCCGCGGACACCTGGTCGGGCGTTTCGGCGTGGCCAACTACGGGACCGCCGATGAGCGGCCGTTGGACCGACGCGACTTCGACGATCTGGGGAAGATCTTCGGCGGTCTCGACGACGAGGTTGCGGAGCTCCACTTCCTGCACATCCTGGACCGAAGCGTCCTGAAGTACCGATGGCCGTCCCTGTCCAAGGTCTGCAGGTCCACGGACCGTGCGCTGCAACGGCACAGGCAATTGCACTGGCTGAGCTACCACCACGTCTTGGTGGTCGGAAGGGAACCGGTCGAGCGCTGACCCCGGACCGGTGACCGCACGGGTCCCGCGGATGGGCGAGGTGGGTCACCCTCCGCACCGCCGACAGCGACACGTCGGACGTTGCGGTCGACGGAGGCGCGCGGTGCATCCACGGCCAGCTCATTGACACCGCCGGGATCGACGACCAGACTCCACCTCACCAACAGTGGCTCACGGCGGCGATGCCCACCCCGTTCGGTTCCGACGTCGGTTCCGGCCGATCGGGTCGGGACCATCCGACAATGGCGGCGGGCCGATGCCGCAACCGCGACGACCTGGCGCACCGTCGTGGTGTATTCGAGCAGCCACGGGCAAGGGGGCATCGGATGGATGATGAACGCGCATCACGTAGGAGGCGCCGGCCACGCGCGCTTTCCGTGTCGGTGGTCGTGGCGCTGTTGCTCTCCGGACCGGCCGCCGTGGTCGGCACCGCGTCCGCCACGGCACCGAGCGGGAACTGGCCCTCGTTCCTCGATGGCCCCCAGCACAGTTCGTACAATGCCGGAGCAGTGGCCGTGACTCCGGCCGATGCCGGCGCCCTGAGGAAGCTCTGGACCTTCAAGCCTCCTGGTTCGGAGTCGTTCACCTCGGCGCCGGCCGTGGCAGGGGGTGTCGCGTACATCGGGGCGTACAACGGGACGTTCTACGCGCTGAACCAACTGACCGGGACGGTGCTCTGGTCCGACGACATCGGCACGGTGGCCAGGACGACCTGCGGCAACCAGGGGTTCTCCTCCACGGCCTCCGTCGCCGACGACCCGGTCACCGGGGTCGAGACGATCTACGTGGCCTCGGCTACGGGCTACCTCTACGCGTTGGATGCGGCGACCGGCTCCGTCGAGTGGCAATCGGTGATCTACCTTCCGTCGACGACCGTCAACAATTACTACCCGTGGTCGTCGCCGACGGTCGCGAAAGGCCATGTCTACATCGGGGTGTCCTCCCAGTGCGATCACCCGCTGGTGCCGGACTCCGGCCTCGTGGAGTACAACCAGCACTCGGGCGCTCGCACCGCCTCCTTCTCGACGGAACCGACCGGGGTGACCGGAGGGAGCATCTGGTCGAGTGCGGCGGTCGCCACCGACGGCAACGTGTTCGTGGGCACCGGCGCGGGAGATCCGACCGACCCGCTCGAAGGGTACGCGGAATCGATCGTCGAGCTCAACGGCTCCACGCTCGCCCCCATGGGGTCGTGGCAGATCCCCGCGACAGCCGGAGGACCGGACTCCGATTTCGGGGCGTCGCCCACGCTGTTCAGTGCGGTCCTCGCCGGAGGAAAGGGCCCGACGGCATTGGTCGGCGACTGCAACAAGAACGGCGTCTACTACGTGCTTCGCCAGAACGATCTTGCCGCCGGGCCGGTGTGGCAGGACCAGATCGGCGCGCCGGCCAATGCCGTCAACAACGACGAGTGCGACTCCGCCGCGGCGTGGAACGGCAAGGACCTCTTCATGGCGGGTCCGGCGACCACCATCGACGGGCAGGCCTTCAACGGTTCGATCCGGGAACTCGATCCTGCGAACGGAGACGTGATCTGGGCGACGGGACTGCCCGGCACGGTGAACGGGTCTCCGAGCCTCGACGGAGCCGGGGTGCTGTCTGTCGCCACGTTCGACTTCTCCGCACCGAACGCCGACTACCTCGTGGACGCCGGCACCGGGGCGTTACTGGCCACCCTCAAGACGACCGGGAGTCAGGAGTTCGCCGAGCCGGTGTTCGTCGGCGACGACCTCCTGCTCGCCACGTTCTTCCAGGGGCTCATCACCTACAAGGCACCCACTGCGTGAGACGAACGGCCGACGCTGCCTTCCGGACGCAACGGGGTGCCCGGAGACCCCGTGCGATGTGCCCGGACGACTCACTGGACACCGGCGCGGGCACGGTGAGCCGACCAGGGAGCGGGACGGAGGTACCGGCGCCGTCCGGATGCAGGGTGCGCCGGAGGACGGCCGCCTCCCGTCGTGCGCCCGCACCCCGGTCGCCGCACTCCGGTCTCCGTACCACGCCGAAGTGCCGGAGCATCGCAGGTCGAGGTAGCGTGGGCCGGGTTCACTTGACTGGAGGGGCATCCGGATGAGGGCAGTGTGGGGCAGCTTGGTCGTGTCCGCGGTGGTCGCCGTAGGCGTCATGGCGGGTGGAGCGGCCGGCGCCGCCCCGGCATCGCCGGTGCAGGCGTTCGGTGACTACAACCTGGGGCTGGGGGAGATGCCCACGCCGGTGTCGGTGACCGGCCTCAGCGGTGCTCCTTCCTCCATGGTGGGGGGCAACAGCGCCTCCTATGCGATCGTCGGCGGTCACCTGTACGCCTGGGGGGCGGATCAGGACGGTCAGCTCGGCATCGGCAGCAACGTCCCCCACCCGACCGATGCGGTGCAGCCCAAGCTCCCGGTCGGTGACGCGATCACCTCGGTCGGCGAGGGGTACTACTGGGCCGCCGCCACCGACGGATCCCACGTCTGGGCGTGGGGAGACACCGCCGACGGGGTGCTCTGTCGTCCCGCCGGACCCGACCCGACGACGCCCCGGACCGTCACGGGCCTCCAGGACGGCTCCGGGGTGAAGCAGATCACCGGCGGGTTCCTCCACTCGGTCTACCTGTTCAACGACGGCACCGTCGAGGCCTGCGGATTGAACGCGGCAGGGGGAGCTCGGCGACGGCGGGACCGCGTCCTCGTCGACCCCGGTGACGGTGGAGTTCCCGACCGGCACCGACATCGTGGCGGTGTCGTCCGGCAACGACTTCACCGACGCCGTCGACTCCGACGGCAACCTGTGGTGCTGGGGCCTCAACAACTTCGGCCAGTGCGATCCGGCCAGCAGGTCCCACCTCCTCAAGACGCCGCAGCTGGTGGCGCTCCGCGGCCCGGTGGCCCAGGTGTATGCCGGCGGATCGACACCGACGAACGGACAGACCATCGTGCTGCTCACCGACGGATCGGTGTGGGCCTGGGGGAACGATTCGGATGGGCAGATCGGCAACGGGGCGACGTCCGTGTCTGCGCCGGTGACCCAGGTCGCCATTCCTGGCACGGTGACGGGGGTGGCGACCGCGGGCTGGTCCAGCTACGCGGTCACGTCGTCCGGAGCGCTCTATGTGTGGGGAAGCAACGGCGCAGGGCAGCTGGGCGAGCCGGCGCTCGGATCCGGTGTCGATGTGCCGACCCTGTCCACGACGGTGAGCGGTGCAACGGCGGTGTCGGCGACGGCTGAGAACGCCATCGTCCTTCTGGGTCAGCCTGCGGGGAGCTGATCACCTCGGTCGGGACGACGAGGATGGTGGTCGGATGCGCGGGCGGTCCCGGGGCCGGTCACTGCGGCTGGACGGGGTTCCACGGCACGTCGCCCCGTCCCGGTCCTCGGTGGGCGACGGGTGCGTCGAAGCTCGTCCACCACCGATCGGATGGGACCCGCGACGACGGGTGAGCATGGGCCACCGTTCGTGGTCGATCCGTCGACGATCGACGCGGAGGGTGATCGCCGTGGTGGGCAGTCTCGTCAGACGGCCCCGGAGGTGGCGCTCCGGTCCGGAAGCGTCGCGGGGACCGATGGACAGACCGGCGGGATACCGCCGCCCCGGGACCGGGAGCACCGAGATCCCGGGGATCAGAGGGATCCCGGGGATCAGAGACGCCGGCGTCTGGCCGGCCCGTCCGGTGGGCCGTCAGTCCGGTCCGTCACCCGGCACTCGGGCGTCGAGGCGGTCGTGGGACTCCGCCACACCGTCGCGGACCAAGGACGTCGGGTCGCCCTGGGAGAACCAGCGGATCTCGTGACGGCCGAACGGATCTTCGTGCCACCCCACGGCGAGGTCCGTGCCTCCGCCCGGGCCGAAGGCTCCCGCACCGCCGGTCCGGACGGACAGGGAGGTGGGTCGGGCGACGCCCGATTCCGTGCGCGCGCGTTCCGGGAATGCCGAGGTCACGCACGAATCAGCTGGTGAGCGGCGACCCGATGGCGCTCACCATCGACGACCACGGCACTGCACGCCGGGCAGACCGACCAACCGTGCCCATCGGCGGCGGCCTGGTCCGGGCGTGGTCGATCGTCCGGCGTACCGTCCGGCTTGGACGCCACGTGCCCGTGCCTCAACGAATGGTGCGTCATGAAGACGACCGGCCCGGTGGCCACGAAGATGGCCACCAGGCAGAATCCGACTGAACCCGCGATCAGCATATTGAGTTCCTCCGCCTCGATTCGGATGAGTCGCCTCCACCGGGCACCCACGATGGCGGGTCCCCAGCGCTCCGCAGTAGGTGGCATCTGTAATCGCACCATGGGAATCGACGGGTGTCCATCCTCGCGGTGTTGGTTTTTCTCAACGGCAGCAACGTCAGTGGATGGCTACCATTTGGGTGTGACGAGCGCGGCGGTGCGCAATTCGTTGGCCGGAGCGATCGGCCTGGGGGTGTTGATCACTGCGGTGGTCACGGACAACTCGATCGTGGACCACCCTGATCTCGCCCTCCGGGTGGTCATCGACACCTCGGTGGCGATCATCGGCAGTCTCGTGGCGGTCCTCGTCTACGGCAGATTTCGACGCTCGGGCGATCCGAGCGACCTTGCGATCGCCTGTGCGGTGGCGCTCCTGGCCTGGGTGCACACCCTGTTCGGTACCGTTCCCGACCTCATTTCCCCCGACTCGGTCGGCAACGGCATCAGCGAGCGCTACGAGGTGTGGGGGACACTCGTCACCAGAATCATGGCGGCCTGCTTCCTGATCGCGGCGGCGCGGGCCAGTGGACGGCGGGATCGCCGGGTGGCCCCTTGGTCTCCGGGCAGCGGCCGGATGCTGCTGGCCTCCGCCGCCGCCGGCTCGGCGGCAGTGGTCGTCCTGGCAGCCGAAGTACCCATCACCAGGAGCGGCCTCCTGACCCGGACGGCGTGGCCGGCGTCGTGTTCGGCCGTGCTCCAACTGGTGGGCGCCCTCCTCTTCTTCGTCGCGTTCTTGTTGCTGTCGAGGCGGGCTCAGTCGGATTCGGATCCATTCCTCGGTTGGATCGGGATCGGGTGCATCTTTGCCGTGTTCGCCATGGTCAGCTACGGGCTCCTGCCTGTCGGTGGAGCGAACTGGTTGCGATCCGGGGATGTGCTCCGATTCGCCGCAGTGTGCGCCTGGGCCGTCGGCGCCATCATCGAAATCGTGAGTTACTGGAACTCCGTGGCGGTGACCGCGCGCCTCGAGGCACGGAGAGCCGCGGCGCTGGACCTGCACGACGGACTCGCCCAGGAGCTGGCACTCCTCAGCGCGTATGCACATCTGCCACCGGAGGAACGCGCCTCACCCGCATGGATCGACGACCTGACGTTGACCGTCGAGCGCGCACTGGCCGAGTCCCGACGAGCGTTGACGGTCCTCACGCAGTCCGACCCCCTGCCGTTGGACGTGGATCTCGGTCGGACCGCCCAGGACGTCTCGGGGGATGACGCGGGCAGTTCGCGTCGAGGTGGATGGCGAGGTCGGATCGATCCATCTGGCTCACCGGGAGTCCATCGTCAGGATCGTGCGGGAGGCGGTGACGAATGCCGTTCGCCACGGCCATGCCCGTAACATCAGCATCCGACTGGACTCCGGGAACGCCTCGGCGCTTCGCGTGCTCGACGACGGCGCCGGCTTCGACGTCGCCGGAGCCGCTTGCGGCGGCCGGTACGGTCTGGTGAGCATGCGGGAGACCGCGGAGGCGATCGGTGGCACCCTGGAGATTCACTCCACGCCCGGCGGAGGGACGAGCGTCGAGGTCCAATGGGCGTGAGCACCGGTCCGGACGTCCTCGTCGCCGATGACCACGCGCCCACCCGACAGCTGATTCGACGCTCCTTGGAGGCTCGCGGGTTCACGGTGATGGCCGAGGTGGCAGATGCGCACTCGGCGATTCGCGTGTGCGACGAGCACGACGTCGATGCAGCACTGCTCGACATCCGCATGCCGGGCGGTGGGATCCATGCCGCCAGCGTGATCGGAAGGGCGCAGCCCGACATCGCGATCGTCATGCTGACGGTCTCGGACGAGGACGAGGACTTCTTCGCGGCACTCGCGGCCGGGGCGTCGGGCTACGTGCTCAAGGGGGGCGATCCGAAGGGCATACCCGACACACTCCTGCGGGTCCTGTCGGGCGAGGCCGCCATCGACGGAAGGCTCACGAGGCGGCTACTTGGCCAGTACCGGTCCTTGGACGCCGCACAGCGACTCCGCCGACTGCTTCCCGGTGGGACGCGGCTGACGTCCAAGGAGTGGGAGGTGCTCGGCCTGCTGAATGAGGGCCTGTCCACAGGAGAGATCGCCCGACGACTCTTCGTGGCCGACGTGACCGTGCGGACCCACGTGGCTGCGGTTGTCCGGAAGCTCGGAGTGACCGACCGGTCGGAAGCCGTGCGAGTGCTCAGGGACGCGCTCGGCGTGGGCGGGCCCACCGAAGGGACGGATCGCTCCTCGGAGTTCGACGGGGAGTGACGGTGAACGGTAGCTCCTGTACGGAGGTCGACCAACAGCAGCGGGCGGATCCGCGTCGGACTGGGTGGCCGGACCCAGGAGCTCCGACACGAGGCGTGCTGACGGTGAGCCGGCCGGTGAGCGGGACAGAGCATCCGCTCCGGACCCACCCTTCGGCACGGTCGGTGAAGCGGTGCGTCCGCCCTTGTCGCCTGGGCAGACACTCCGGGGGTACGGCGACGTCGGGATCTGTGTCCGGCTCTGGCATCGATGCCAGAGCCTGACGGGTCCGGAACCCGAGGGTCTAGCTCACCTCGGTGACACCGGCCTGCCTCAGTGCCAGCCACGACACCTCGATCCCGGCCTCCGGGGTCAGGGCGAGGTCGATCCGACGTCGTCCTCCTCCCGACAGCAATCGGATGCAGTCCTTGCGCGCGATCGGGGTCCCTCCCCAGCCTACGCTGTCCCTCCACATCGTCGAGTGGGCGGCGTCGAAATAGAGACGCCGACTCTCCAGGACCATCCCCTGACCGGCGAGGACCTGGATCCCCGATCCTCTGACGCTGAGTACCGGTCCGCCGGAATAGCGGTCACTCCAGCTCGTCCATCGCCAGGGGAAATGCTCCCGCACGAACGTCCGGGTCGTGAAGCTCTCGGGCTGACCGAGGACCCACTCGGCCAGAGCATGATTCGACGTCTCTCGACCCGTGACGCCCGCGAGTTGCCAGACCGTCACCGCGACGACGACGACAACGAGGGCCGCACCAATCCAAATCATCTCCACAGCCTACGAGTCGGAGCGAATCCGACGGGGCGTCCCTGATCCCACCTATGCAGCCGGCTGTCGACGCGTCACGTGTGGCGGGTGCCCGGCGACCGCGGCCGCCCGATTCCGACAGGTCGCGGTCCGCAGTGGATCCGACGCCACCCACAGCCGTCTGCCATAATCGGGCGAAATCTTCGATCGGAGAGAGCCGTCATGCCTCGACAGGGAGCAGTCCGGAGGGTCTCCGACGGAATCATCTCCGTGCTCCTGACTCTGGGCATCCTTCTCGTCCCGGCGATCGCCTCGGCGCACCCCGCTGTCGCCACCCCGGTCCCCGCGGGCTACTGGGAGGTGGCCGCCGACGGTGGCATCTTCGGCTTCGGCGACGCACCGTTCTACGGATCGATGGGGGGCATGCACCTGAATGAGCCCATCGTGGGCATGGCCAGCACCTCGGACGGCAAGGGCTACTGGCTGGTCGCGTCGGACGGAGGCGTATTCGCCTTCGGTGATGCGACCTTCTACGGCTCGGCCGCGTCCCAGGCCCTCCGCGCTCCGATCGTCGGCATCACGGTGACACCGGACGGACACGGCTACTGGCTGGTAGGGGCAGACGGAGGAGTGTTCACCTACGGTGATGCCGGCTTCTACGGGAGTTGGCCGAGCCGGAACCCACGGAGCGGGAGCGGGCCACCCTGGCCCTTCACTGGTCTCGTCCCGAGCTCCGACGGTCGTGGCTACACACTCGCCAACGCGAACGGCATGGGTGGGTACACGTTCGGCGACTACGAGGCGTGCGGAGTGGGTATCGCTGGTCCGCTCTCGGCCGAGTACACCGCCGTGGCCGCGGTCACCGACCGCTCCGGGACCGACTGTTGGGTGGCCAGCTCCGACGGCGGCGTCTTCGCGGGTGGGAACGCTCAGTTCTATGGTTCGATGGGTGGCCGCCATCTTGAAGCTCCCATCGTGGGGATGGCCCTCGCGCCTGACGGAGGTGGCTACTGGCTGTGCGCCGACGACGGTGGTGTGTTCGCTTTCGGGGACGCCGTCTTCCGAGGATCGATGGGGGGAACCGTGCTGAACGAGCCGATCGTCGGTATGGCCGCCACCCGGTGATCCGATCCGCCTCGTCGATGTGCTTGCGGGTGACGTTGGGGTCGAACCCGTGCGGCCAGTCCCGTAGCTCCCGTCGCCTACGACGGTGAGACCCCGCATGGTGCGGGAGGCCGGCCCGCGTCGTCCGGACAGCGTCACTCTCGAGGACTGGCGACAGCTCGTCGGAGCGGGCGGTCCAGACGACGGGCTAACAGAAGTTCGGTGAGTCGCCGGGTGTGAAGCTCTGCCCGAACTGAGGGAAGTACCAGGTGACCATCTGGTACATGAGCAACCCGCTGCAGGCCCCTCGGTCGTAGGCGACGATCACCGCCGTCTGCGGGGTGCTCTGGTACACGGCCTCGCCAGGCGCCTCGTAGTCCGCGATCCCTGTTCCGACGGCTTGCGAGCCGCCCCAGGAGCCCCACCGGATGTCCCCGACCGCTCCGGTCGGGTCACCGCCGAAGAAGATGCTGCCCGGTGCGACGAGGCCAAGGCCTTCGGAGTCGGGAAGGAGTGGCCGACCGAGGGTCGGGACACCTGCTGGAGGGACCGGCGTCCTGGTGAGCAACCAGTAGCCACGTCCGTCATGTGTGGGCGCGAGGCTCACCACGGAACTGAACAGCTGCTCACCCCCCGTCGAGCCCTCGAACGGCGCGTCACCGAAGGCGAACACGCCACCGTCCGTCGCGACCAACCAGTAACCGCCGGAATCGGGCGACGACGTGATCCCGACGACGTAGGAACCGGTCAGATTGTCCGGCGCGGACCCGAAGTTCTGGGCGTCGCCGAAGCTGGCGACCTGGCCGGTGGCGTTCACCAGCCAGTAGCCACGACCTCCGCCGGCGGCGGCCATCCCGGTGTAACCGGACGGTTCTGCTCCGGCGGCACTCCCGTAGAAGCCGGCGTCGCCGTAGGCGAAGACCCCACCGTCGGAGGCGACCAGCCAGTAGCCCTTCCCATCGGGTGTCGCGGCGATCCCGACGACCGGCTGGTCGAGTCGGAGTGCGCCCGCCGAGCCGTAGAAGCCGGCGTCGCCGTAGGCGAAGACCCCACCGTCGGAGGCGACCAACCAGTAGCCCGTCCCACGAGGTGTGGCGGCGATCCCGACGACTGGTTGGTTGAGCCGGAGTGCGCCGGCCGAGCCGTAGAAGCCGGCGTCGCCGTAGGCGAAGACCCCGCCGTCACCACCGGCCAACCAGTAGCCCTGGGCATCCGGAGTGGCCGCCATCCCGGCGAATTCGGCCTGAGCGCGCAGTGACACCGTTCCGGCGGTGGACGCGTCGCCGAAGGGAAGGGGTTGCACCGTGGACCCGACGAAGCTCTGCGCAGACGCTCGCTGGGCCGTGGACACGATCAGACCACCGGGAGCCGAGATCGACAGCACCAGTGCAAGGGCAACAGCTCTTCGAGATCGACCCCTCATCTGCCGCACGATACTCGTCGCCGAGGATCCTGACCTCGAGTGGGCGTTCGGGTCAGGGATGCCCCATGCCGGCGCCACTGTCGATCATGGCCGCAGGATCCGCCGTCACCGGTGCCCCGAATCGCGGACGCCATGGGCAATGCAGAAGGTGCGGATCAGGGCGTCGAACCACCAGCTCGGCAGCCGGATGTCGCTGGCTCGGCAGTAGGATCTCGGGTATGCACCGCCGCTGGTTCACGTGGCACATGAACGCCTACCGCCTCATCGTCGGGGCCGTCGTCCTTGCCATCGTCCTTCCTGCATGGGCAACCGGAGTTCAGGCGATGTGGATCGTCGCTCTGGGATGCATGTTCGTCGTGCTCTGCGCTGTTCTGGTCGGGACGCGCGTGCAACCGATCCGGGACTGGTTGCGCAGCTGAGCTGGTTGCCACCACCGACCGGGACCTGGCGGGCAACCTCGCCGAAGAGGTCGGTTCGACTCGGGGTCATCCCGTGCCGGCGCGAGCCAGCTCCTCCAACCGGGGCATGCGACTGGCGGCCTGTGCACCCGCCCGGCCGAGCTCGGAGGCCGCAACGAGTCAGCCTGCGAACACTGCGCCTTCTTCAAGACCGGACCGGAGTTCGTGCCGGTGCTGTCCCGCCAGCGGAACCACGCCCGCGAGCACGGACAGACCGACCGGGAGATGCGCTACGAGAGCCTCGTCAACCAAGCGAACGAGGAGTCGGCTTGACACGGATTACCTGTAGGACGCCGGCTCGGGGCGCCACTCGGGAGTCGGGACTATCCGGCTGACCACGGGTTGACGATCTCCACGCCCACGCCGGCGAAGTCCTTCTCGTTCCTTGTCGCCGAGGATGCGTAATCGGCCCGGCAGATCGCAGCGATCTGCGCGTCGTAGCCGCTGATCGGCGTCCCCCGACGATCGCGCTGGTCGACGATCTCCGGGTAGGCCGTGGCTGCGGCGGCATCGAATGGGAGGACATCCTCGGTGAACCGGCTGAACACGTTCACCGCCTTCCGGCAGCGTGTCCCTCCGTCGGCCGCTCGGGAGCCGTTCGATCCCGTTGAGGATCTCGGCCACCGTGATCGCCGTGATCCACAGCTCGTGATGACCTCGTGCTGACACCCATGCTCGAACTGCAGGTGAGGGCTCGGCCCGCATCAGCCCCGAGACCACGTGCGTATCGGCGACGATCACCTGGTGAAGTCGACAGCTCGAGGTGCTGCGGAGCGGGGCGGCAGGTCGAGTTCGACATCATCGAGTTCGCCGGATCGGGCCGCCAGCGCAAGGATGACGCTCCGCCGTCCGGCGACCCGCCCCCCTCATGTTCCAGACCGTTGTTCCTTGGCTGCCCGACGACGGGCCCGGTACGCGGTGGCGCACCGCCTCACTTGCGTACACGCGTGGGCGTCCGGCCCCGGCCCGGCGACCACCCCAGCCGTGTCATGCCGAGACAACTTCACCCTCGACCCCAAAACCCCAGGTAGAGGCCTATAGATGGCATGCCAACGGGAGGAGGTGACGGTGAGCCGGCCTGTAGGCGGGATTCTGTCCGTCCCCTGGGGGACGTGGTGGCCATCCATCTGAGCGGTCTACCTGGGGGTGGCACCCGTTTCCGGGCACCGGACGGGCCGCCCGTGCCCCCTGTTCGACCTTGCTCCGGGTGGGGTTTACCGAGCCGACCGGGTCACCCCGGCCGCTGGTGCGCTCTTACCGCACCGTTTCACCCTTACCTGTGCGCTGCCCTCGGGCCTCGCCATCGGCGGTCTGTTCTCTGTGGCACTGTCCTGCAGGTCGCCCCGACTGGCCGTTAGCCAGCACCCTGCCCTGTGGAGTCCCGACCTTCCTCGATCCGTCCCCGTCCGGGTGGACCCCGGACGACGCGGACCGCGGCCACCCGGCCGGCTCACCGTCCCCTCCATCGTCCCACACCTGGCCGGTGGCCACCGGAGGCGTCCGACCGCCTGTCCTCGGGTCCCCCGGCAGCCGTCGTGGCCGGTGCAGACAGGTCGTCGGCACCATCGTCGCGCCGGCCATCTACCCTGGGGCCGTGACCCTGGACGACCGAGCGAAGCGGCTGGCTCGAGGCGCGCCCGGCGGCACCGCCACGCCGGACGCACTCAGCATCGCCGAACTGTACGACCGGGTCGACCGGGCGGTCCGGTCGGCGTTTCCCGACGACGTGTGGATCACCGGGGAGATCCGGTCCATGAACGTGCTCCGGAGCGGGCACTGCTTCCTGGACCTGGTCGACCCCACCCAGGCCGACGACTCGGGCGCTCCCAAGCTGAACGCCAAGTGCTGGGCCGGCACCTGGCGTGGGGTCAAGGCGGGACTCGATCGCGTGGGGATCGCCCTGGAGGTCGGCATGGTCGTCCGGGCCCGGGGAAAGGTCGAGCTCTACAAGGCACGGGGATCGGTCGACTTCATCCTGCGCGAGCTCGACACCGAAGCGCTGATGGGGCGGGTGGCCGCGGAGCGGGCCCGTCTGGTCCAGGCCCTCGTCGACGAGGACCTCTACGACCGGCAGCGTCGGCTGCGCACGCCCGACGTCCCACTGCGGATCGGGCTCGTGGCCAGCCAGGGGACCGAGGGCTACCACGACTTCCTCGGCCAGCTCGAGTCGTCGGGCCTCGCCTTCGTCGTCACCCACGTGCAGAGCGCCGTCCAGGGCACCGACGCCCCGTCGCAGCTGGCGTCCGCTGTCACGGCCCTCGGCGCTGCGGACGTCGATGTGATCGCCGTGGTACGGGGTGGCGGTGCGAAGGCCGACCTCGCCGCATTCGACCACGAGATCGTGGCCCGCGCCGTGGCCACGTCCGACGTACCCGTGTGGACGGGGATCGGGCACACGAACGATGTCTCCGTGGTCGACGAGGTCGCCCAGCGGACGTGCATCACACCCACCGACTGCGGGCGCGAGCTGGCCGGCCGCTGCCTGTCGGCCTGGCAGCGGGTCGAGGACGTCGGCCTCCGGCTGGCCCGCCTGGCCGCACACGCAGCCGACCGCGAGGGGGCGGCGGTGACCGCCCGGCGGCGGGCCCTCGTCATCGGGTCTCGGGCGCAACTCGATCGTCAGGACGACCGGCTCGTCAGCATGCGGGCCACCCTCGGTCGTTCGGCATCCACCGTCGTCGCCACCGCCGGGGCCGGCCTGGTGGCCCGATCCGGTCGCGTCACCGCCGGGGCCGTCCAGGTGCTCGAAGTGGCCGAGCTCCGTGCCACCCAGCACCGTCGCCTCCTCGGCGCCTACGACGTCCATCGCCAACTCGAGCGCGGCTGGTCGGTGACCCGCGGTCCGGACGGGGCCGTCCTCCGATCGGTCGCCGGCCTCGTGGCCGGCGCAGAGATCTCGACCCAGCTGGCCGACGGCACCCTGACCGCCGAAGTGACCGCGACCGGTCCCTCGCCCGCTTCCCCCCGACCGAACCAGACAGGAGCACCCTGATGCCACGTCCACCTGCAGAGGACGCCACGACCCCGGTGGCCGACCTGAGCTATGCCGAGGCTTCGGACGAGCTCGACGGCATCATCACCGAGTTCGAGTCCGGCGTCGTCGACGTCGACCGCCTCGTCACCCGGCTCGAGCGGGCCACCGAGATCGTCGACGAGCTGGACAGGCGCCTGCGAGGGACCCGGATGCGGGTCGACGAGCTCGTGCCGCGCCTCGAGGTGGTCGGCCAGGACGTGGAACCGGACGCGGAGGACGGCGACCCCGGACCACGTGATCCCGGGTCGGACGACAGCCTGTTCTGAGCTCCGCCACAGGTGGGTCGTACCGACCCGCATCCGGTGCCACGCCACGTGGCCCGGCTGAGGTCGTTCATCCGACTCACCCGATGTTGCGCTCCCGACCTTCCCAGTAGGGGGCACGCAGCTCGCGCTTCAGCACCTTGCCCGACGGGTTGCGGGGGAGTTCGGCCACGAAGTCGATCGAGGTCGGGCACTTGTAGTGGGCGAGGCGACCGCGGGTGGCGGCCAGGATGTCGGCAGCCAGGGCGTCCTCCGGCCCCCGTGCTCCGGGTGCCCGGACCACGATGGCTTTGACGGTCTCGCCCCACCGCTCGTCAGGGACACCGATCACCGCCGCATCGACCACCCCCTCATGGCTCAGGAGGGCGTTCTCCACTTCCGCCGGGTACACGTTCTCCCCACCCGACACGATCATGTCCTTGATCCGGTCGTGGAGGAACAGGTAGCCGTCCTCGCTGAGCCACCCGGCGTCACCGGTGCGGAACCAGCCGTCCGCGGACAGCACCGCCGCCGTCTCGGCGGGCTTGTTCCAGTAGCCCAGCATGTTCTGGTCCGATCGGGCCAGGATCTCGCCCACCGTCCCCGGGGGCAGGTCCTCCCCGGTGGCCGAGTCCACGATGCGGAGCTCCACGTGCGAGAAGGGACGGCCCGCCGAGCGCAGCAGTCCGGCCCGGGGGCCGTCGGGGTCGTGGTCCTCGGGTGGGAGGGACGTGATGGCGCCGGTCGTCTCGGTGAGCCCGTACACCTGGGCGAACGAACACCCCAGCGCCTGGATGGACTTGACCAGCACGTCCTCGCTGATCGGGGCGGCCCCGTAGAAGATCGTGCGCAGCGAGCTCACGTCGGTGTCGGCCAGCTGCGGCGTGGCCAGGAGGAACATGAGGACGGCGGGTACCACGAACGTGTCGGTGATGCGATGCTCCTCGATGAGGTGGAGGATCTCGACGGGGTCGATCTCCCGGACGATCACGGAGTGTCCGCCACGCGACATGCCCGACAGCGCCCAACCGGTGCCGCCGATGTGGAACAGGGGCATGGCGACCATCGAGACGGTGTCGCCGGCG
Organism: uncultured Acidimicrobiales bacterium; assembly: GCA_963814655.1. Classification (GTDB taxonomy): domain Bacteria; phylum Actinomycetota; class Acidimicrobiia; order Acidimicrobiales; family RAAP-2; genus Bog-756. Next base: position 22,996 of record CAWFDU010000008.1, read on the forward strand.
ATCCCGAACACCTCGACCGCGCCGGCGAGGATGGTCGACAGGTTGCGACCGGAGATCATGACGCCCTTGGGGAGCCCGGTGGTGCCCGAGGTGTAGAGCTGGGTGATCACGTCGTCCGGCCCGGGCTCGAACCCGGGGTCGACCACCGGACCGGCACGGCCGGCGTCGCGCCACTCGCGGAACTGCGACAACGGGACGTACCGGTGGACCGACGTGATGGAGCTCCTGGCGTCGGCCACCGTGTCGTCGTAGTCGGGCCCGTGCACCATGACGGTGGCGCCGGCGTCCTCGACGACGGCGGCGATCTCGGCGGCGGCCAGCCGCCAGTTGACGGCCACGCTGACCGCGCCGAGGAGGGCGCAGCCGAAGAAGAACTCGAAGAATTCGATCCCGTTGCGGTCGAGGTAGGCCACCCGCCCACCCCGGGTCACGCCCTCCTCGGCCAGCGCCGCGGCCACGCGTGTCGACCGGTCGTAGAGCTCGCGCCAGGTGACCGACTCGGTCCCGTGGGTGAGCATCGGGGCGTCGGGACGCTCGGCCGCCCAGTGGCGGAGCATCGCCGTGACCGAACCGAGGTGGTCCAGGGCGCCCGTCTCCGTCGTCCCCGTGGTCGTCCCTCCGGTCGTCCCTGCGGTCGTCATCGTCGTGCCATCCCCCGGTCACCTCGTCGAGTGGATCCGGCCCCCGGCACGGGACCGGTCCGCTGCGTCCCGGACCCTACAGTGGTGCGGTGACCGACGCCTCCACCGATACCCCCACGTCGACCGGACCCGGTCGGCTCTACTTCCGCCAGCTCCTGGCCGGCCGGGACTTCGCCGCCGAAGACCAGGTGGCCCGCCAGATGGTGAACTTCGTCTACCTGGTCGGCGACCGCGAGTCGGGCGAGGCCCTGATCGTGGACCCAGCCTACGGCGTCGACGAATTGTTGGGTGTCCTCGCCGCCGACGGGATGCGGTGCGTCGGGGCGCTCGCCACCCACTTCCATCCGGATCACGTCGGTGGCGATCTCATGGGATGGGGGATCGAGGGGATCACCCGACTCCTCGAGGTCGCCCAGGTTCCGGTGCACGTCCAGTCGGACGAGGCGCCTTGGGTGGAACGCTCCACGGGCGTCGGTGGCTCCGATCTCGTACAGCACACAGGGGGTGATGTGGTGAACGTCGGTCAGGTGCCGATCACGCTGGTCCACACGCCGGGCCACACCCCGGGCAGCCAGTGCTTCCTGGTCGACGGGAGGCTCATCGCCGGGGACACGCTCTTCCTCGAGGGGTGCGGGCGCACCGACTTCCCGGGGAGCGACCCGGCGGCCATGTACGAATCGCTCATGACCAGGCTCGCCCGGGTGCCGGACGACACGGTGCTCTATCCGGGACACTTCTACTCGGCCGAGCCCTCGGCCACCATGGGGCACACCCGGGCCCACAACTACGTCTTCCGGCTGAAGACCCCCGAGCAGTGGATGACCATGTTCGGCGGCTGAGCAGGCGTCGTCCTCCGCCTGCAGACGCTCCCTCCCCGCGTCACACCCCGCGGGCAGGGTGGTCCCATGACGCCGGCCACCTCCTCCACGACCCTGCCCGACGCGGTCGGCGCGTCGCCGGCCGACGGGTCGTCGGGCCCGGTGGACGGGTCGGTGCGCCCGGTGGACGGGTCGGTGGTGGACGGGTCGGTGCGTCCGTCGCCGGTGGGTCCGGCCGACGGGGGGCCCGGCCTGGCGGCCCGGATGTCCTCGGTGGGCGACGCCCTCGCCGGGCTCCTGGCCGACCTCGATCCCGGGCTCCTGGTGGGACCCGACGCCGTCGCCCTCTACCGGGACTTCTGCCGCCTGGAGCGCCTGGTGTGCGGGGGCAAGACCCTGCTCGCCCCCCGGATCGCCGAGTCGGGGTGCTGGGAGGCCGACGGCCACCGGTCGGCGGCCGGGCTGCTGGCCTCCCTGGAGGGGGGCACGGCCGGGGCGGCCCGGCGCACCCTGGAGGCCGGACGGGCCCTGGTGGACCTGCCCGGCACCGAGGCCGCCCTGCGCTCGGGCACCCTGTCGGGTCCCAAGCTCACCGAGGTCACCCGGGCCGCCGGGTGCGACCCCGACGCCGAGGGCTCCCTGCTGGCCGGCATCGACCGGGCCCCCCTCGGGGTGGTCAAGGAGCGGTGCCGGAGCGTGCGCACCCAGGCCGCCTCGGCCGACCCGGCGGCCACCCTGGCCCGGATCCACGCCCAGCGGTCGTTCACCTCGTGGACCGACGACGAGGGGGCGTTCTGCTTCAGCGGGCGGGACTCGGCCGAACGGGGGGCCAGGCTGGTGGCCCGGCTCCACCCGGTGGTCGAGCGCCTGCGCCGGGACCGCCGGGAGGCCGGGACGGCCCCGGGCGGCCACCGGCCGGCGGGGGCCCCGGTGCCACCCCCCGAGTCCGAGGCCGCCCTCCGGGCCGACGCCCTGTTCGCCCTGGTGACCGGGACCCGGCGGCCACGGCCCGGTCCCGACGGACCCGATCCCGACGACACCACCGGGTCCGGTCCCGACGGCGACCCGGAAGCCGAGGCGGCCGACCTGGGCGGCGTGGAGGACCTGGTCGCCGCCGGACCCCCGGCCACCGTCCTCGTGCGGGTGGACCTCGCCGCCCTGCGACGGGGCCGGGCCCGGCCCGGGGAGCTGTGCGAGCTCGACGGGCACGGCACCGTCCCGGTCGAGGTGGTCCGCAGCCTGGTGGACGACGCCTTCCTGGCCTGCGTGTTCACCGAGGCCGGGGACATCCGGGCCGTGGCCCACCTCGGACGCACCATCAACCGGCACCTGCGCACCGCCCTGGCCCTCCGGGACCGCCACTGCGTGGTGCCCGGGTGCCAGGTGGCCTACACCCTGGAGATCGACCACGTGGTGCCGCTCGAGTCCGGCGGCGACACGCGCCTCGACAACCTGGCCCTCCTGTGCCGGCACCACCACCGGCTCAAGACCTACGAGGGGTGGGCCCTGGAGCGCACCGGACCCACCGATGAGGACCCCCGGTGGCGGTTCACCCCGCCGCCGCCCTTCGGCCAGGAGCCCGGGCTGGGGCTCGACCGGCCGGACCGGGGGGACCCTCCCGGAAGCCGGGACCACCCCGGCGGCTCCGGCTGAGGCCCCGGGGAACCGGGGACGGGGAGGGACGTGGCCACGGCCCGTGACCCCGGGTGGCGGTTCAGATGGCCGACCCTGGTCCGACGGGATCTACCATTCGGTCATGAGCGTACCCGTGTCGTCGGATGGAACTGTCGTCGTCGTCGGAGCGTCCCTCGCCGGACTCCGCGCGGCAGAGGAGGTCCGCCACGAGGGCCACCGCGGACCGGTCGTGGTCGTGGGCGACGAGGAGCGGGTCCCCTACGACCGACCGCCGCTCTCCAAGCAGGTGCTGTCGGGCAAGTGGGACGTCGAACGCATCCACCATCACACCCCGGACGCCCACGACGCACTCGACCTGGAATTCCGACTTGGTCGCCGGGCCACCGGCCTCGACACCGGTGCCCGGGTCGTCGTCCTCGACGACGGGAGCGAGATCGCCTACGACGGTCTGGTCGTGGCCACCGGGCGCGGCCACCCGTCCGTTGCCGGGCACCGAAGGGATGCCGAGCGTCTGGATGCTGCGCACGCTCGACGACTGCCTGGGGATCCGTGCCGACCTTGCGGCTGCCGGGGACGCACCCCGGGTGGTCGTCATCGGCGCCGGCTTCATCGGCTCCGAGGTGGCTGCCACCTGCCAGGGGATCGGGTGCCCGGGTGACGCTGCTCGAGGCGTACCACACGCCCCTCGCCCGGGTCCTCGGTGACGAGATGGGCCGGATGTGCGCCGATCTCCACGTGGCCAACGGCATGGACCTCCGGTGTTCGATCACCATCGACCACCTGGAGTCCGACCCGGGCGGGGTCGACCCGGTCACGGTGGTCCTGGATGACGGCACCCGGCTGCCGGCCGACGTCGTGGTCGTGGGCATCGGGGTCGTCGCCGTCGGTCGGCTGGCTGGAGGGTGCCGGCGTCTGAACCTCGACAACGGCGTGCGCCTGCGACGGGACCCTGTTCGTGACCGGCGACCGAGTCCGTGGTCGCCGCCGGGGACGTGGCCAACTGGACGCGGCCCACCACGGGTCGACCGACGCCGGGTGGAGCACTGGACCAACGCCGCCGAGGGCGGAGCCGCCGCCGCCCGCAACCTGCTGGCCGGCTCGGCCGCCGCCACGCCCTACGACCCGGTGCCGTTCTTCTGGTCGGACCAGTACGCGACCAAGATCCAGATGATCGGCCTGACCCGACGCCGACGACGAGGTGGTGGTGGTGAGCGGTTCCGGCGAGGAGGGCAAGATGATCGCCCTCTACCGGTCCGGCGACGGCTCGGCGGGGTGCTGGCCTTCAGCCAGCCGGCCAAGCTGATGGGCTATCGGCCGCTGCTGGCCGCCGGAGCGTCGTTCGACGAGGCGCTGGCCCACGCCAGGTCCTGACCCGGCCGGCACCGGTGGGCGAACCGCCGCCGTTCCCGCCGCTCACGCCGTTCCCGCCGTTCCCGCCGCTCCCGACGGACCGGACCGCGCCGACCACGCCGTCGATGCTCCGACCACGACCGGATCCGATGCGACGTGACGGAGCGCCGACCTGATCTCGTCGGCCTGAGGGCTCGATCGCCGCCGTAGGTGGCCTCGCTCCACGAGACCCGTGACGGCGGCGAGTCCGTCGGCCTGCGTCGGGGGCGGCCCGCCCGAGGCGGAGGCCGTAGGCGGTCAGCGTCTCGTCGGGGCGACGGGGACAGCCGATGCGGGCGCCCCCGCGGGACAGGTCGGCGGCCACCTGGTGCGCCCACGTCGCCGGCCGACGGCTACGGCGCCGGAACACCCAGGCCACGACACCACCGGCCACCGCCACGGCGGCGATGGGGACCAGGGAGCCGGGCCAGTAGCCGCGCCCGAACCGGCGGGGCCAGCACGGAGCCGGGCGTCGGGATTGGCGGCCGGCACCGTTGCGGTCGGGTCGAAGTTCTGCCAGCCGTAGCCGGGGAACCAGACCTGGACCCAGGCGTGGGCGTCCTTGGCCTGGATGTCGTAGAGGTCGGTGATCGGGTTGTAGGGGCCCGGGCACGTAACCGACGGCCTCGCGGGCCGGGATGCCGAGGCTGCGGAGCATGACCACGGTGGCCGTCGAGATCTGCTCGCAGTACCCGCGCCGGGTGCCGAACAGGAACGAGTCGACGGCGTCGGTCCCGGCAGGCAGTGGGGGGATGTCGGTCGTGTAGCGGACGTGGGAGGCCATCCATCGCCTCGATCGCCGTCACCTTGTCGTAGGTGTGCGGGTCGGAATCCGCCCGGAGCGCCGATGCCGCGGGTGATCGAGGCGGCGAGGGCGGCGACCCGGGGGTCGGCGTGGGGGAGCTGCAGGTAGCGGGCCTGTTCGTCCGCACCGAGGCCCGGGGAGCTCACGACCGGGGTGAACTGGCCCGCGGGCGGCCCGGGATGATCGGGGCGGTGGACGCCTGGAGCTGGGCGGCGGTGGCGTCGGTGTCGTCGGAGCACGACCGTGTAGATGGTCCCCGGGCCCATCGAGTCGGACGAGGTGATGGTGCCGTCCGGGGTGACCAGTGACCGAGCGGGCACGCAGGTAGACGCGCTCGGCGTTGTCGGCGTGGAAGACCAGGTTCGGCCCCCCGGAGGTCAGGTAGAAGGTCTGGATGTCCTCCTGGCCCGACGACTGGCCGGCGGCCTGGTCGGGATAGGTCGGGATGGTGAAGGGCGAGCCGCCGGTCAGCCGCTGGGCGCGCTGGCCGCCCACCGGGTTGGTGGTCTGCTCCCACGACTGCCCGTTCCACGTGTCGTAGGTCTGGCCCGACCCAGTAGTTGGGACGGGTGGCCCGGACCCGGATGACCACCTCGTCGCCCAGCGCGACCCGATCGGCGGTGTCGAGCGACTTGGCGAAGCCGAGGTAGCCGCCCACGCCGGTGCGACCTCCCGGGTCGGCAGCGTGGGCGGGGAGCGAGGGGTCACCGTCGGTCAGGCCGGTCGCACTGTCCACCGGCGACGAGGCGCCCGACGCCGACGAGAAGATGAGCGACGCCGACACCCTCGGCGCCGGGAGCACACCGACCAGGAGCACGGCGACCACCGCCACCAGTGCGCCGGCGACGGCGAGGGAGAGCCACGGCACGCCGGCCGTCTCCGACACCGACTGCCACATGGCGACCATGCCCCACACGCAGCAGGCGACCCAGGCCAGGACCCACACCCCCAATCCGAGATCGACCGACTGGGCGGCGGCCACGGCCACGAGCGCGGTGGACCCCGCCAGCGAGTAGGTGACGTCGCGGCGCGACGGGACGTCGAAGGAGTGGGTCGACAGGACCCAGGCGAACAGGGTGGCCAGCGGGGTCTCCACCGTCGAGATGTCTCCTGGGGTGGCGTTGTGGGACACCGTCAGGATGAACCACACGAACCCGCCGATGGCACACACGGCCAGGACGGGTTTGACCCCGGGCCACGGGTCGGCCCGGCGACGGTAGGCGAGGACGTTCCCCACCACCGTGGCACAGACGGCGAAGAGGGCCATGGCCGGGCTGAGCAGTCCCTCCGACCAGCAGGCACCGATCCCGACCAGGACGGCGGCGACCGACGCGGCCCGGAACGACACCGAGTGTTCCGGCGGTCCGGGCCGGTTGACCTCGACGAAGCGCTGCCACAGGGTGGCCGAAGCCTTCCCGGTGCCGTCCCGCCCGGCGTCCCCGGTCTCCGGTGTCCGCACCGGCGGCGACTCCCGCCCGGGGCTCATCCCGGGACCGCCCGTGCCAGCCGGCGCCCGAGATCGACCTGGTCGGCCACCGGGCGCACGATCCGGCCGACGTCCTCCCGGGACGCCAGGACCACCGGCTGGCGGCGGGCGAGGCAGTCGGACACGGCGGCCATCATGCGCTCGGCCTCGCCCTCGGCGGCGGCCGGATCCTCCGGGAGCACGAGCTCGACGAAGACGGGATCGTCGGTGGGGCGCTCGGACTCGCGGCACCATGAGGACGCCGGCGTGCGAGGTTGCGGGCCAGTGCACGGCGCGACGGGAATCGCCCGACGCGTAGGGCCGGATGCCACGGGGCTCGCCGATCCCGGACGGGATGCGGGTCAGGGCCTCGCCGGGACGGTCGTCCGGGACGTCGAGCGGGCGTCCGGGCTCGCCGGTGCGCGGGGCCACGTGGAGCAGGTGGGGCAGGGGGAGCTCGACCTCCCGCGCCCACCACACCAGACCGAAGGGCGCGCACGACCCGACCTCCACCACCACGGCGTCGAGGACCCCCCGACGCTGTGGTGTCACCTCGAGGGTGACCGTTCGGTCCCCCCGGGGGCGCCCACCCGCCTGCCCTTCGCGTCCACCGGGGAACACGCCGCGGAGGCGGACCGGCCGGTTCACGCCCAGGGTGAGCGCCACCGCCTCGCCGGCCCGGCCGTCGAACGGCACGGCGGTGCAGGCCACCCGGGTGTGGCGGGCCGGCCATGCCGGCGCGAGCAGCCCGACGAGCAGGAACGCGGCGAGCACGGCGCCGACGGCCTGGACCCAGCCGGAGCCGCTCGAGTGGGCCACGGCGGCCCAGGCGGCCAGCGTGATGATGCTGCCGGCGACCGGGCCGATCCAGGCGAGCGGATGGACCCGTCGGCGCAGTCGAACGGTGCGGGGGATGCGGGGGGAGTCGGCGGGTCGGCGGCGCCCGTGCAGCCGCCACGACAGCGCCGCGGCTCCGGCCAGGGCGGCGGCACCGATGACGATGCCCAGGGGGGCGGCGGCCGGTCCGAACAGCGCCCGCGAGACCGTCACGCCGACGAGCCCGGCGGCGACCCCGACCATGGCCGCCTGCACCGCCCGCCGGCGCGACGGCCTCCCCCGGGGGGCCGGTCGTGGCTCACAGGGTGGGGGCGGGGGTGTCGGCGATGACCCGGCCGACGAGGACCGGTCCTTCGCCCGGTCCGTCGGTGATGAGCCGGTGCGACAGGGAGGGGACGGCCACGGCCTGGACGTCGCCGGGGGTGACGTAGTGGCGTCCGGCTCAGGACGGCGTGGGCCTGGGCGCCGCGCAGGAGCGAGATGGCCGCCCGGGGACTGGCACCGAGCCGCACCGAGCCGGTGCTCCGGGTGGCGCGGACGAGGGCCACGGCGTAGTCGGCCACCGCGTGGACCACGTGGACGCCGGCCGTGGCGTCGATGGCCCGCTGCCACCGGGCGGTGTCGGCCACCGGGGCCAGGGTGTCCAGGGCGTAGCGCCCGCCGCTGTGGAGGACGAGGCGCGTCTCGACCTCGGCGTCGGGGTAGCCGATCGACGTGGAGAGGCCGAAGCGGTCGAGCTGGCTCTCGGCCAGCGGGTAGGTCCCGAGCTGGCCGATCGGGTTCTGGGTGCCGATGACCAGATGGGGACGGGGGAGTGGCCAGGACTCGCCGTCCACCGAGACCTGCTGCTCCTCCATCGACTCGAGGAGGGCGGACTGGGTGCGGGGCGGGGTGCGGTTCATCTCGTCGAGGAGGACGACGTTGGCGAAGACGGGGCCGGGCCGGAACTCCCAGGTGGCGGTGTCGGGGGAGAACACGGTCACCCCGGTGATGTCCGACGGGAGGAGGTCGGGATGGCCCTGCACCCGGCGAGAGCTCGGCGCCGAGGGCGGTGGCCAGCGCCGCGGGCGAGGACGGTCTTGCCCACGCCCGGCACGTCCTCGATGAGCAGGTGGCTCCCCGACAGGGCGGCCACGACCGCGGTGGTGACGGCGACGGGAGTGCCCAGGAGGACCCCGGACAGGGCGGCGTGGAGCTGGGCGGCCAGCGCGACGGCGTCGTCGAGCGAGGCCGCGTCCGGACCGCCGCGAGCGCCGTCAGCGCCGTGTACGTCGACGGGAGCATCCGGTCACGAGCGTCGGGACGCGAACCGGGGATCGGCACCGGGCCCGGGAGGTCGGACCCACCCCATGTCTCGATGCCGGTGGTCATGGGGTCTCCTGATTCCCCGGCGGGGGCCGGTGGGGCCACCGGTGGGACCGCCGGTGGGATCCGTGGATGCGCGGGAGGCGCACCCACCAGTGTAGGGGCGCCACTTCGTGACTCCACAACGCACCCGACGGCGACCGTGCCGACCCGGTGGGTGCCCGTCCGGACCCGGCCGGGGGTCCGGGGACGGTCAGAAGTCGATGCCGGACAGCTCCGGAACGGCGCCCTCGGCCCGGGATCGTGCGTCCAGCCAGCGCTCGCGGGCCGCAGCGTGCGCTCGGCGTCCGTGCCGGGTCGGCTCGACGACTCGCACCGGGGTGCCCAGGCGGCGGCCACGTCGTCCTCGCCGGCCCACGTGCCCGACGGCCATGCCGGCGAGGAACGCGGCGCCCAGGGTGGTCGCCTCGAGTACGGGCGAGATCTCGATCGGTCGGCCGCAGGCGTCGGCCAGGGCCCGGATGAACACGTCGTTCGCCGTCATGCCGCCGTCGACGCGCAGGGCGCCGACGGGCAGGCCCGAGTCGGTCTCGGCGGACTCCAGCAGGTCGGCACCGCGGTGGGCGACGCCCTCGAGGACGGCCCGCACCAGTTCGGGGCGGCCGCTGCCCCGGGTGATCCCGGTGAAGGTTCCCCGGGCCCCGAAGTCCCACACGGGGGTGCCGAGGCCGAGGAGCGCGGGGACGAACCACACGTCACCGGTGTCGGCGCACGCGGGCGGCCACCGTGGCCGAATCGGCGGCGTCGTCGATGATGCCGAGGTCGTCGCGGAGCCACTCCACGCAGGTGCCGGCCGACAGCATGATGGCCTCGATGCCCCAGGTGGTCGAACCCGATCGGCGCCAGGCGATGATCGGGATGGTCCCCGCCGGGCCCCGGACGGCCTGGTGCGGTCGGGTCGTGCCGAGGCACTGGTCGAGCATCCCACCGGTACCGAAGGTGGCCTTGGCCTGGCCGGCGACGGTGCAGCTCTGACCGATCAGCGACGCCTGCTGGTCGCCGGCCATGCCGGCGACCGGTGGCGTCCCGACCAGCGCCCGGGCGGTGCCGAGGGCGCCGGACGAGTCGACGATGGCGCGGCAGGACCGCCTCGGGGATCCGCAGGGCGGCCAGGAGGTCGGTGCTCCACCCGGATCCGTCGCCGTGGACGCAGGCCGGTGACCCCGGCGTTCGAAGCGTCGGTCACGTGCAGCTCGCCCTCGGACAGGATCCACGCCACCCAGGTGTCGATGGTCCCGAAGGCCAGTTCGCCGCGCTCGGCACGGGCGCGGTCGGGGTCGGCGGCGTCGAGGACGGCGGCCAACTTGGTGGCCGAGGCGTTGGGGGCGATGCGGATGCCCTGGGCCTGCAGTTCGAGGCAGGTGCCGACCGTCCGCAGGTCCTGCCAGCCCAGGCCGGGGCCGACGGGCTCGCCGGTGGTCCGGTCCCACACCAGGGTGGAGGCCCGCTGGTTGGCGATGCCGACCGCCGTCGACGGGACCGCCGTCGGCCAGGCTGCGGGCCGCCACCTCCACGACGGCGGCGGCTATGGCCCGGCCGTCGAACTCGACGAGCCCGGGGAACGGGGTGTCGGGGAGCACCGGGACGTGGTGGATGTGCTCGACGGTGGCGTCGGGGCGCACGACGGCGCCCCTGCACCCCGGAGGTGCCGACGTCGACGACGAGGATGCTCATGGCCAGGGCACCGTCGCCGAAGGGGGTGGGCGAGCCCGAGTTTGCCCGGATTGAGGATCCCGTGGGGGTCCAGGGCGGCCTTGACCGCCGCCAGGACGTCGAACGCCCGCCGAGCGCCGTCGGCCAGGAAGCGGGCCCGGTTGAGGCCGATGCCGTGGTGGTGGCTGATGGCGCCGCCGGCGGCCATGCGTGGCCCGGGTGACCTCGTCCCACGCCGGCGGTAGTAGTCGGCGACCAGGCGTCGCGCGCCGCCGCGTCCTCGCCGCGTCCGTCGGGCGGGCGGCCGGCGAAGGTGAAGTAGAGGCAGGCGCCGTCGGTGTAGGCGTGGCTCTGGTGGGACGAGGCGACCAGCGTGCCCGGCCACGCCGCCGAGCGCGCCGAGCGACGGCGTCGTACAGGCCGGGCAGCGCCGACCACCGGGCCGGCGACCTCGACGGTGTCGACGACCACGCCGGCACGCCACAGCGGGGCCAGGGCCGACACGTCGTTGCGGTGGGCGAGCCAGCGGTCGACCAGGGCCGACGTCCAGCTCGGCGGCGCCGGCGCACTCCTGCGTCGACCACGGCCAGGGTGGCCTCGACCAGGTCCGGGTCGGCCTCGTCCAGCACGACGAGCACGTTGGTGGTCGGGCTGGTCGAAGTTGACCGTCCGGACTCGGTGGCGTCGTAGAGGCGGAGGACGGCGGGGGTCGCGCCGCGGCGGAGGATGCGCCGGCAGGCGTCGAGGCCGTCGGCGAAGGAGGCGAACCCGAAGGCCCGGCGCCCCTGCGCCGTCGGGTACCGGGTGGACGCGGAACCGGCCCTCGGTGATGACGCCGAGGGTGCCCTCGCTGCCGACGAAGAGCTGGGTGAGGTCGGGGCCGGTGGCCGACCGCGGGCCCCGGCCGCCGGTGCGCACGACCCGGCCGTCGGCCAGGACCACCTCGAGGCCGAGCACCATGTCCTCGATCTTCCCGTAGCGGTTGGAGTACTGGCCCGCCCCCCGACAGGCGAGCCATCCGCCGACGGTGGAGAGGTCCATCGACTGGGGCCAGTGCCCGAGGGTGAGCCCGTGGCCGTCCCGAAGGCCGTCCTCGACGTCGGGCCCGAAGGTGCCCGCCCGCAGATCCGCCACCAGGGAGGTGGCGTCGACGTCGCCGATGCCGGCCAGTCCGCACAGGTCGAGCGCGACACCGCCGAACACGGGGATGGAGGCGCCACACACCCCGCTGCGCCCGCCGGCCGGGCGTCACCGGGACCCGGGCGGCGTCGCACAGGGCGAGCACGGCGGACACCTGTGCGGTGTCGGTGGGCCGGGCGACGAGCGCCGGCCGCGACGGGACGGCCCCGGCGGCGGCCCACCCGATGGCCAGCGGCCACCAGTCCCGTCCGGCCTCGGCCCGGTCGTCGTCGAGCGTCGACACGTGTCGCAGGCGTCGGCCAGCCGGCGGGCGAGGGCGTCGTCGACGGCCACCCGGGTGGCCGCCAGGCGGTCGGTCACGCCGTCCGCGCGGCGTCACGGGAGTGACCGGGGTGGGCCGGGTCATGCCTCGACCGTCCCGGGTGCGCCGCCCCGCCCGGCGACGGTGGTGGCCCCGGTGTCGACCGGGCCCACCCCGTTCCGGGGTCGAGTCCGGCCCGGACCAGCCGGTCCCGTACGTGGTCGGCGTAGGCACGCGGCCTCGGCGCGGCAGCGCGCCGTCGTCCCAGCCGAGCTCGGGACCGATGAGCGCGGCCACGAAGGCGGCGGCGTCGGCCGAGGCCCGGGCGTCGCGGTACGGCGACTGGGTGCGGCGGTCGAGGACGTCGGAGACGGTGCGCGGCCATCTCGCGCCGCACGGCCCACAGCGCCTCCACCGCCAGGTAGGGGAGTCCGGGGACCAGCGGCTCGAGCAGCTCGGGGCGGCCGTCGGCCATGGCCAGGACGGCGGCGGCCTCGGTGCCGTAGCGGGCCGCCAGGTGGGCGGCAGCGCGAGCCGATCGGGTCGGTCGGGATCGGGACGGACGTTGGCGCCCACGCCACCCGCCTTCGGGACCACCCGCCCGCCGGCGGGGGCGCCGTGGAGCCGGAGGCTCTTCGGTGCGGCAGCGCGAACGCTCGCGGCCGAGCTGGGCGGTGACGGCGTCTACGGTGTCCTCGGCCATCTTCCGGTAGGTGGTGAGCTTGCCGCCGGTCACGGTCACCACGCCGCCCGGCGAGGTGCGCACCGTGTGGCGCCGGGACAGGTCCGCCGTCCGCTCGGACGAGCCCCCCTTCTGCTCGGGGGCGAGCAGCGGGCGCAGACCCGGTCCAGACGCCGGTGATGTCGTCCCGGGTGAGCGGGCGGGTGGAGATGGCGTTGGCCGCGCCGAGGATGTAGTCGACGTCCTCGGGCGTGCACGACGGATCGTCCAGCGGTCCGTCCCAGGCGGTGTCGGTCGTGCCCAGGTAGACCTGGTCGCCCCAGGAGACGACGAAGATCGACCGCTTGTCCTCCTTGACGGGGATGACGGCGGCGATGTCGCAGGGGAACGCCTCCTCGGGGACCGTGATGTGGATGCCCTTGGCCGGTCGGATCGAGTGCGGGTCGTGCCCCTCGTCGAGGGTGCGCACCTCGTCGGACCAGACGCCGGCGGCGTTGACGACGACCGTGGGCACGGACCTCGAACGGCTCGGCCCCGTCGGGCGCGACGGTGGCACCCCGCACCCGGCCCCGGTGCATCGGTCGTCAGTCCGGTCACCGGGTGTGGTTGGCCGCCGTGGCGCCGTGGTCGAGCACGGCCGTGCGCAGGACGCGTGAGCGTGAGCCGCGCAGTCGTCGGCGCGGGCGTCCCAGTACAGGAAGCCGGCCACCAGACGGTCGGCGCGCAGCGTGGGCATGTGGGCGAGGGCCTGCTCCCGGGTGACCTTCTCGTGGCGCCGGCCGATGCGCACCCCCCCGGTGAGGTCGTAGAGCCACAGCGCGGTCCGGTAGACGCGGGCCACGCCCTTGTTGACGACGCCCGGCGCTGCCGAAGAGCGGGATGAGGAAGGGGAGCGGGGTGACCAGGTGGGGTGCGTTGTCGAGGAGGCGCTGTCGTTCGGCGAGGTTCTCGTAGACCAGCCGGTACTCGTTCTGCTGGAGGTAGCGCAGCCCGCCGTGGATCAGCTTGGACGACTTGGAGGAGGTGCCCGAGGCGAAGTCGTCCTTCTCGACCAGGGCCATCTTCAGCCCTCGGCTGGCCGCGTCGAGGGCCACGCCCGCCCCGGTGATGCCACCGCCCACGACCAGGACGTCGAACGACTCGGAGGCCAACCGGGCCAGTGCCCGGTCGCGGTCGAACCGGTCGTGGTGCGCGGCGCGAGCGATCGGGGGACCGGGCATGGCCAAAGCCTGCCACAGGTGGGCGCACGCTCCGGTGGTCAGGACGCGGGCAGGTACCGACTGCCCGATGGCCGGCCACCTCCGCCGTCCGCCCCCGGCCGCCCGACCGCCGCCCCGGAATCCCCATTTCTACAACAAGTGTCAACTAACAATGACTGGTGGTACGTTGGCGGTGTGCGGAGCCCCGAGGAGTTGGCCGAGCGGTTCAGGAGCAGTCGGACGCAAGATGACCGCACAGCGCCAGTGCATCTTCCGCGTGCTCCAGGGCGACGAGACGCATCCGTCGGCCGAGACCGTGCACGCCGCCGCCGTCCTCGAGATGGAGACGATCTCGCTCAAGACCGTCTACCAGACCCTCCACGACCTGTCCGACCTGGGGGAGATCACCACCCTCGACGTCGGGACGGGGAGTACCCGGTTCGACCCGAACGTCGACGACCCCCACCACCACCTGGTGTGCCGGTGCGTGCGGAAGCGTCCGCGACCTGGTGGTCGACTTCCCGGCCCTCGCCGTGCCCCGAGGCGCCGATCTCGGGTTCGAGGTCGGCGCGGCGGAGGTCATCTTCCGTGGTCTGTGCCCACGCTGTCGCCCGTCGACCGTCGGACGGGCGCGCCCCGCCGCGGCCGGCGCCCCGTACGGCGCGGACCACGCCCCACCGACCGAGACCGATCCACCGTCCGACCGACCCGAAAGGACCACCATGCCCCAGCTCAAGGACAGCAAGACCGAGGCCAACCTCAAGGAGGCCTTCGCCGGTGAGAGCCAGGCCAACCGCCGGTACCTGTACTTCGCCCAGAAGGCGGACGTCGAGGGCTATCCGGACGTGGCCGCGCTGTTCCGCTCGGTCGCCGAGGGAGAGACCGGCCACGCCTTCGGCCACTTCGACTTCCTGCGCGAGGTGGGCGACCCGGTGACCGGCGCGGCCGTCGGCCCGACGGAGGACAACCTCAAGTCGGCCATCGAGGGGGAGACCTACGAGTACTCGGAGATGTACCCCGGATTCGCCCGGACGGCGCGGGACGAGGGGTTCGACGAGATCGCCGAGTGGTTCGAGACGCTGGCCCGCGCGGAGAAGAGCCATGCCGGACGGTTCACGGAGGGCCTCACCTCCGTCGCCTGAGGTCCCCGTCGAGGGTGCCGACGGGCCGCGGGAGGTGCCGGGCGGCACCGCCCGCACCGCCGACCCGCCCACACCGCCGGCACCCCCCACCCGCCCGCACCGCCGACCCCCCACCCACCGACCCCCCCCACACCGTCGAACTTCCGGGGCACCGACGCCACCCACCGGTCCGTCCGGACACGGAGCATCCATGACCACGACCTACACCCCCGACGACCCGGCGTACTTCGACGAGCGCGACCTCCGCGTCGAACTCGGTCGGGTCTTCGACCTGTGTCACGGCTGCCGGCTGTGCTTCAACCTGTGCCCGTCGTTCCCGACGCTGTTCGGCATCGTCGACGCGCACGACGGGGACGTGCCGGCCATGACCGCGTCCGAGCAGGACCGGGTGGTCGACGAGTGCTACCAGTGCAAGCTCTGCTACCCGAAGTGTCCCTACGTGCCGCCCCACGACTGGCAGCTCGACTTCCCCCGGTTGATGCTGCGCGCGCAGGCCGTGCGGCGGGCCCGAGGCACCCCGGTGCGTGAGCGGGTCACCGACCAGGTGCTGGCCCGCACCGACCTGGTGGGACGGGTGGCCACGGCGGCGGCCCCCGTGGCCAACGCCCTCACGGGGACGCCGGGATCCCTGGCCCGCCGGGCGCTGGAGCGAACGGCGGGGCTGGCATCGCAGCGGCTGCTGCCGCCCTATGCCCGCACCCGGTTCTCCTCCTGGTTCCGGCACCGCGGCTCCGCCCGGGAGCCGATGGCCTTCGTCGTCCGTGCCCGAACAGGGATCGGTGTCGGTCTTCCCGACGTGCTTCGTCGAGTACCTCGAGCCGGGGATCGGCCAGGACCTGGTCAAGGTGTACGAGCGCAACGGGGTGAGCTGCTCGCTGCCCGAGGGGACGAGGTGCTGCGGGGCCCCGTGGCTGCACCAGGGGAACGTCAGGGAGTTCCGGCGGGCGGCGCGCACGCAACGTGGCGGCGCTGGCTCCCGAGGTGCGCGGCTGGAAGGGAGGTCGTGGTGGCCCAGCCGACGTGTGCGTACGTCGTTCGGAAGGACTATCCGGTCTACCTGGCGGGAACGGCGCAGGCGGCGGACGCCGAGCTGGTGGCCGCGCACACCGCGGACCCGGCCGAGTACCTCATGGCCCTGCACCGGGGGGAGGGGACGTCGCTCGACACGGCGTTCCCCGGTCGGGCGTCGGGTGCCGTGCCCGACCAGGTCACCTACCACGTCGCCTGCCACCTGCAGGCCCAGCACATCGGGCTGAAGGGCCGGGACCTGCTGAAGGTGGCGGGCATCCGGGCCACCCTGGTGCAGCGGTGCTCGGGCGTCGACGGCACGTGGGGTCTCCGCGCGGCCAACTACGAGCTCGCCCGGAGCGTCGCGCGGCCGATGGCCGACGAGATGGCGGCCGCCGGCAACCGGGTCGTCTGCGGCGACTGCCATCTGGCCAACGGCGCCATCGAGCAGGAGACGGGGATGCGGCCGGTCCACCCCGTGCAGCTCCTGGCCCGCGCCTACGGGATCCCCGAGGAGCCGACGTGACGATCCGCCCCCTGACCCTCGACGACATCGCCGATCTGCGTGCCTACGAGCGGGAGCGCGACGAGTTCCGGCGGGCGGTGATCGCCGAGAAGAAGGTTCGGCGCGTCTCCGTCGGGCCGGTGGTGACGCTGACCTTCGAGAGCCGCACCACGGTGCGGTTCCAGGTGCAGGAGATGGCCAGAGCCGAGCGACTGGCCACCGACGAGCAGGTCCAGCACGAGCTCGACGTCTACAACCGGCTGCTGCCCTCGCCGGGCGAATTGTCGGCCACGCTGTTCCTGGAACTGACCTCCGAGGAGCAGCTGCGTACGTGGCTGCCCCGACTGGTCGGCGTGGAGCGCTCGACGGTCCTGCTCATCGGCGAGGGGACCGGCGCCAGGGAGGTCCGATCGGTGCCCGAGGAGCAGCACCGGTCCCAGCTCACCCGGGACGACGTCACCTCCGCCGTGCACTACGTGCGCTTCCCGTTCACGCCGGCCGAGGTGGCCGCGTTCGCCCTCGGCCCGGTGACCGTCCTGGTCGACCACCCCGAGTATCCCGAGGGTCGGCGCGGCGTGGTCCTGTCCGGCGCCGCCCGGGCGGCGTTGACCGGGGACCTCACCGCGGCCTGACGCTCCGTGCCACGGACGGTCGCGTCCGGCTACTCCCCGCGGAAACCGGGGGTGCGTCGGGCCATCGACGCGGCGATCCCCTCCCGGAAGTCGGCCGTCGCCATCAGACGGAGCTGCTCGGCCCGCTCGTGGTCGACCATCGCCGCGAATCCGTCCACCACGTCGCGGCGCAGCGTCCGACGGATCGAGGCGACCGCCAACGGCGCGGAGGCCGCCAGCTCGGCCGCCAGGGCGCGGGCACCGCTGCGCACGTCGTCGTCCAGCCGGTCGCACAGCCCGAGGGTGTGCGCCTCGGTGCCCCCGACGCGACGTCCGGTGGTGAGGAGCTCGAGTGCGCGCTGGCGCCCGACCACCGCGGGCAACGTCAGCGAGATCCCGAATCCCTGGTGGAAGCCGAGCCGGGCGAAGTTGGCCTGGAACCGGGTCGTCGGCGCCGCCACCCGGAAGTCGGCGGCCAGGGCCAGGCCGAGTCCACCACCGACGGCGGCACCCTGGACGGCGGCCACCAGCGGGACCGGTCCGTCGACGAGCCGGCGTGCGGTGGCGTACAGGGCGGCGAGGGCGTGCGGTTCGGGCCGGTCCGTGGCCCCGAAGTCCAGGCCGGCGCAGAAGTGCCGACCCTCGGAGCAGAGCACCACGGCCCGGGCCCCGGACCCGGCGGCCCATCCCACGGCGTCGACCACGCCCGCCAGGAGGTCGGCGTCGAAGTAGTTGGCGGGAGGTCGGTGCATCTCCACCTCGGCCACGTGGTCTCCGGTCGGAGTCGCCGACACGTCGCCGAAGGTGCGGGAGGTCGTGGTCATCGCGGCGACCCGCCCCGGGGGGCCTCCCCGGTGGCCGCGCCACCGGCCCCCGTGCCTCCGGTGGCCGCGCCGCCGGCCCGTCGGGGCCAGTTGGCGACCTCGGCGAGCACCTCCTGGGTGTGCTGGCCGCTGAGGGCGGCCGGCCGGTGGACGGTCGGCCCGGGACAGGCCGAGAACCGGACGGGCTGGGGGATCACCTTGTACCGTCCGGCCGACGGGTGCTCGTCCTCCGGAAGGGCGTCGACCAGCTCCTCCAGGGTGGCGATGGGGGAGGCCGGGATCTTCGCCTCGGCGCAGAAAGCGAGCCACTCGGCCGTCGTGCGCCGGACCAGGACGCCGGCGACGTCCCGGTAGAGGCTGTCGGCGTTGGCGATCCTGGACCGCGCGCTCCGGATGCGGTCGTCCTCGGCCAGGTCGGGTCGGCCGCCCTCGCGGAACAGGTCCTCGTAGTTCTCCCGGGTGTAGGCGAGGACGTTGATCCAACCGTCCGAGGTGCGTTGGGGCCGGCGCTCGGGATTGAGGATGCGCGGGTAGCCGGGTGGCCCCTGCGGAGGCACCGCGGTGGCCGCGCCGGCGTGTTCGACCAGGGTGAAGGCGGTGAGCACGTCGATCATGGGTACCTCGACCCGCTGTCCCTCCCCGGTCCGCTCCCGGTGCAGCAGGGCGGCCAGCACGGCGTAGGCGATGGTGAGTCCGCTGACCTTGTCGGCCACCAGCGTCGGGACGAGCACGGGATCGCCACCCTGGCGACGGAACGTGTCCGGGATCCCCGATCCGGCCTGGATGACGTCGTCGTAGGCCGGAGCGTCGGCGCCGGGTGAGTCGGACGGGTATCCCTGGGCCTGGCAGTACACGACGTCCGGGCGGACCTCGGCCACGTCCTCGTAGGTGAGCCGGAGCCGCCCGAGCGTCGCCGGGCGCAGGTTGGTGACGACCACGTCGACCGTGGCGGCGATCCCGAGCGCCCGGGCCCGGTCGTCGGGATCCTTCAGGTCGAGCACGACGTTGCGCTTGTTGCGCAGGAGGTTGAGGGCGATCCCCGACAGTTGGGGGACCGGTCCGGCGGTCATCACCCGGCTGAGCGTCCCCTTCGGATCCTCCACGGTGATGACGTCGGCACCCAGGTCGCCCAGGATCTGGGTGGCCAACGGGCCCATCACGACCGAGCTGATGTCCAGCACCCGCACCCCGTGGAGCGGGCCGGTCGTCGTCGTCGCCATGGTGCGGTCCTTTGGAGCGGGGTCCGGCGCCACCTGAGGGGGGCCGGTGCAGTGGTCCATGGTAGCGAGCGGATCCGCCCCTCCCCGCCGGCTCCTACGGGGCCGCCGGCGTCGCGTGCACCGGTGTGGTGCCGGTGGTTGCCGGGTACCCGTCGGTCCCGGACCCCGACGGTGCCGTCCGGGAGGACGAGGTGGACGCAGGTGCTCGATCGCCCGCGCCGGCCGGGGCGAGGCCTCCGGGCAAGAGGGGCGTCGGGTTCCCGGCAAGGTGTCCGGCGCAGGGTGTGGTCGCCGTCCGAGCGGACGGCCCGACCGGTGCCCCGCGCATCGACCGGCGACGCACCCAGGTGCACGGAGGGACCACACATGAGCAGCGCCACCACCACGACGATCGTCGGGAACCTGACCCGGGACCCGGAGATCCGGTACACCCGCGAGGGGCAGGCCACGACCAACCTCGGGGTCGCCGCCAACCGCCGCTGGCAGAACCGGGAGACCAACGAGTGGGAGGAGTCGACGTCCTTCTTCGACGTCGTCATCTGGCGGGACCTCGCGGAAAACGTCGCACTGAGCCTCACCAAGGGGATGCGGGTCATCGTGACCGGCCGGCTCGAGCAGCGCAGCTGGGAGACCGAGGAGGGCGACCGCCGGTTCAAGGTCGAGATCGTGGCGGACGAGGTCGGCCCGTCGCTGCGGTTCGCCACGGTCGACGTCCACCGTGTCGTCCGCCCGTCGGCGGAGGCCGACGCCGGCAGCGCCGCCACGGAGCCGGGCGGTGCGTGAGACCGACCCGATCGACCGCCCGTGTGGGTCGGACCTCCCCGGTCCGGCCCGCACCCCGGCGGTGGGCGCCGGTGCGCCGCACCCCCACCCGGAGGTCCGGTTCGGCGCACAGGTCGTCCTGTCCAAGGAGGAGGCGTTCGGCGCGTGCCAGGCGCTCGCCGACGCCGGCCGGGTGCTGGTCCGTTCGGGTGGAGCGGCGGAGGCCGACGCCCTCGGGTCCGTCTTCGCGCTGCTGGAGGAGCGACTCGTCGCGGGATGACGGGAGCGGTCCGGCGGCGGGACCGGGGTCGCCGAGCGACCGTCCGCCACCCTCGGGCCCCCGTGTCCGGGCGCGCCTCCGCCCCCGACCCGGGGGCCGGTCGAGGGCGGAGCGTGGGTCGCGGGGTGCCGTGGGAGTCGGCGGGAAGCGAGCCGGTCGGCCCGCAGTCAGTCCTCGGCGGGCCGGAACTCGAGGGACAGCGAGTTGACGCAGTAGCGGAGCCCGGTCGGGGCCGGTCCGTCGGGGAAGACGTGGCCGAGGTGGCCACCGCAGCGGGCGCAGGTGATCTCCGTCCGACGCATGCCGAACGACTTGTCGACGTGCTCCTCGACGGTGCCCTCGGCCAGGGCGCGGGTGAAGCTCGGCCACCCCGAACCCGAGTCGAACTTGGAGGACGTGGGGAAGAGCTCGGCGCCGCAGCCGGCACAGGTGAACATGCCGCTGCCGTCGACGTGGAGCAGTTCGCCCGACCAGGCCGGCTCGGTGCCCTTCTGGCGGAGGACCGCGTACCGCTCGGGCGTGAGACGCTCGCGCCACTCGTCGTCGCTGAGCTCGACCCTGTCGGTGGCGGTGGGCTCGTCAGTGGTGCTCATCGGGACTCCTTCGTCGTTGTTCGTGGTGCCGTCCAGGGACCCGGTGGCCCCGTTACATCGCCCTGTACGCCCGCTCCGGATCCGGCCAGCCGCCCCTACGCGGGCCGCACCGGTCGGGCCGGCGCCACGCCCGCAGGAGCGCCCACGGGGCCGGCGCCGACCCCGCAGCCGTCGACACCCGTCCACCGGATCCCAACACCGGAGCGGCGTGCCGTGTTCCCGTCCCCCACGGCATGCCCGTCCGACGGTCGCCCACCGCCTCCCACGCCCCCATGCGCGCCCCCCACCGCCACGGCTCCGGTGACCGGCCCGGCCGCCCCGAGCAGGCCCGGGCGACCCCGAAGTCGCCGGAATCCCGTTTGCTAACGTCGCGTCAGATTCCCGCCGACCCTTCCGACCAGGCACTTCCCGCATGGACCTTCGAGACCGACCCGAGGACGAGGCCTTCCGCAAGGAGGTCCGGACATGGCTGGCCGATCATGTCGTGGGCGAGTTCGCCGCCCTCGGCGGACGTGGCGGGTCCGGCGACGAGACCTTCGGCTTCGATGTCCGCCTCGAGTGGGAGAAGGTCCTGGCGGCGGGCGGTTGGACCTGCCTGGGTTGGCCGGTCGAGTTCGGCGGCCGGGGCGCCGTCCATCGCCCAGCAGGTCATCTTCAACGAGGAGTACGTCAAGGCGAAGGCACCCGGACGGGTGAGCATCCTGGGCGAGGGGCTGCTCGGGCCCACCCTGATCCAGTACGGGACGAAAGCGCAGCAGGACCGCTTCCTGCCGCGCGATCGTGGACGGCACCGAACTGTGGTGCCAGGGCTACTCCGAGCCGAACGCCGGGAGTGACCTGGCCAACGTGGCGACCCGGGCCGAGCTCGACGGGGACGACTGGGTCGTCACCGGCCAGAAGGTGTGGACATCGCTCGCCCACCAGTCCGACTGGTGCTTCGTGGTGTGTCGCACCGAGCCGGGTTCCGCCGGCACAAGGGCCTGTCCTACCTCCTCGTGCCCATGGACCAGCCCGGGGTGGAGATCCGGCCGATCACCCAGTTGACCCGGACGTCGGAGTTCAACGAGGTGTTCTTCGACGGGGCCCGCACCGCCGCGCGACCTGGTGGTGGGCGAGCCGGGGGACGGCTGGCGGGTGGCGCTCGCCACCCTGGCCTACGAGCGCGGTGTGGGACTGCTCGGCCACCAGCTCTCGTTCCGGCGTGAGCTCGACCACCTGATCGCCACCGCACGCGGCCAACGGCCGGGCGGAGGACCCCGTGGTCCGGCAGCGCCTGGCCCGGTCCTACGCCGAGCTCGAGATCCTGCGCTACAACACCCTGCGCAGCCTGTCGGGATACGACGGGCCGGTGGCGCCGCCGGAGGCGTCCATCATCAAGCTCTACTGGGCCACGTGGCACCGCGCGCTCGGCGAACTGGCGATGGACGTCCGTGGCCCGGCCGGGCTGGTGGCCGAGGCGGCCCCCTACGAGCTCGACGAGTTCCAGCGCACGTTCCTGTTCAGCCGGTCCGAGACCATCTACGGCGGCTCCAACGAGATCCAGAAGAACATCATCGGCGAACGGGTCCTCGGACTGCCGCCCGAGCCAAAGGGAGACCTGCGTTGACCGACGCCGCCACCGGACCGACCGACGCCGCCACCGGACCGACCGGTGCGCCCGAGCCTCCGGCCGGCCACGGCCTGCTCACGGGCAAGGTCGTGGTGGTGACGGCCGCCGCCGGCACCGGCATCGGATTCGCGACGGCCAGACGCTGCATCGAGGAGGGAGCCACCGTGGTGGTGTCCGACGCCCACGAGCGGCGCCTCGGGGAGGCGGCGGACGCCCTGGCCGCCCTGCCGGGGTCGGCGGGGGTGCGCCCGCTGGCCGTGCCGTGCAACGTCACGGACGAGGCGCAGGTCCAGGGACTGTACGACGCGGCCGTGGCCGAACACGGGCGCTTCGACGTGGCCGTCAACAACGCCGGACTCGGCGGCCAGGTCGAGGTGGTCGACATGACCGACGAGCAGTGGGACCTGGTGCTCGACGTGACGCTCACGGGCACCTTCCGCTGCACCCGGGCGGCCCTGCGTCACTTCTACGGGCGGGGCGGCGGCGGGGTCATCGTCAACAACGCCTCGGTGCTCGGCTGGAGGGCCCAGGCCGGCCAGTCCCACTACGCCGCGGCCAAGGCCGGCGTCATGGCGCTCACCCGCTGCTCGGCCGTCGAGGCCGCCCCGCACGGGGTACGGGTCAACGCGGTGTCGCCGAGCCTGGCGGTGCACCCGTTCCTCAACAAGGTGATGGCCGACGAGGAGCTGGCGGTGCTGGCCGCCCGCGAGGTGTTCGGGCGCGGCGCCGAGGTCTGGGAGGTGGCCAGCGTCATCGCCTTCCTGGCCAGCGACTACGCCACGTTCATGACCGGCGAGGTCGTGTCGGTCAGCAGTCAGCACCCCTGACCGGACGCCCGGGACGAGCCGGCGGGCGGGCGGGGGACATGCACTACCCTGACGGCGTGTCAGATGTGACGGATCCCCGCGGGGACCTGGAGTGGGGAACGCTGCCCGCGTTGGTCCACGACGCCGCCGCCAGGTTCGGCGAGGCGGAGGCCATCGTCGACGTGCACGGTCCGGGCGGCACCACGACCAGGTGGTCGTTCGACCGGCTGGCCGAGGAGGTGGCCACCGCCACCCGTGCGGTCGTGGGTCACGGGATCGAGCCCGGGGACCGGGTCGCCGTCTGGGCCCCCAACTGTGCCGAGTGGGTCGTCGCCGCGCTGGGTGCCGTGGGGGCCGGCGCCGTGCTCGTGCCGCTCAACACCCGCTACAAGGGCGCCGAGGCCGCGTACATCCTGCGGGCCTCGGGGGCCAGGATCCTCTTCACCGTGGAGGGATTCCTCGGCACGGACTACCCGGCCATGCTGGCCGACGCCGTGGCCGCAGGTGACACCGTGCCGGACCTGGAGCAGACGGTCGTCCTGCGCACCGCCGACGACGCAGCACCGTCCGAGCGCCCCGGGTCGGCGGTCGGGGGTCGGACGCGCTCGTGGACCGAGTTCCTGGCCGCCGCGGAGCGGTGTGAGCCGGAGGTGGCCGCCGGACGGACCGCGGCCATCGGACCGGACGACGTGAGCGACCTGGTGTTCACCTCCGGGACCACCGGGCACCCGAAGGGGGTGGTGACGACCCACGGACAGACCCTCCGGACGTTCGCCACCTGGGCCGAGGTCGTGGGGCTGCGTGCGGGGGACCGGTACCTGATCGTCAACCCCTTCTTCCACACGTTCGGCTACAAGGCCGGGATCCTGGCGTGCCTGATGGCCGGCGCCACGATGGTCCCCGAGCCGGTGTTCGACGTGGACGTCGTGCTCCGGCGCGTGAGCGACGAGCGGATCTCGGTGCTGCCGGGACCGCCCACGATCTTCCAGTCGATCCTCGACCACCCCCGGCGCGATGCGTTCGACCTGACGTCGTTGCGCCTGGTGGTGACGGGCGCCGCCGTGGTCCCGGTGGAGCTCGTCGAGTCCCTCTGGTCGGACCTCGGCATCGAGACGGTCCTGACCGCCTACGGACTCACCGAGGCCACGGGGACGGTGACCATGTGCCGTCGAGGGGACTCGGCGGAGGTCATCTCCGGGACCAGCGGGCGGGCGATACCCGACGTCGAGGTCCGCATCGTCGACGCCCACGGCGCCGAGGCGCCGGTGGGCGAGGCCGGCGAGATCCTCGTGCGTGGCTACAACGTGATGTCCGGCTACCTCGACGATCCCGAGGCCACGGCGGAGGCCATCGACGCCGCCGGCTGGCTCCACACCGGCGACGTGGGCTTCGTCGACGACGGAGGCAACCTCGCCATCACCGACCGGGTGAAGGACATGTACGTGAGCGGCGGCTTCAACGTCTACCCGGCCGAGGTCGAGGCGGTGCTGCGACGGTGTCCCGACGTGGCCCAGGTGGCCGTGGTCGGCGTACCCGACCACCGGATGGGCGAAGTGGGGCTGGCCGTCGTGGTCCCGGCGCCGGATGCGGTCACCGATCGGCTCGCGCTCGAGCTGCCCGCGTTCGCCAGGGACCGGCTGGCCAACTTCAAGGTCCCCCGACGGGTCGAGGTCGTCGATGCGCTGCCCACGAACGCCAGTGGCAAGGTGCTCAAACGCGAGCTGCGGAGCCGGTACGGGACCTAGCACCCCGGCCTGACGCCACGTCCACCCACCGACCCACCGAACCACCACCCACCGAACCACCGACCCAACGACCCAACGACCACCCGCAACCGACACCGAACCACCCGACCAGAAGGAGCACGCCGTGCGAGGCATCGTCTACACCGGATCCGACGTCGAGGTCACCGACCAACTCGCCATCGGCGACCCCGGCCCGACCGAGGTGCGGGTGGCCGTGGGCGCCGCCGGCGTCTGCCACAGCGACCTGTCGGTGATCAACGGGACGATTCCCTGGAAGGCACCCTCGGTGCTCGGACACGAGGGGGCCGGCGTGGTGGAGGCGGTCGGATCGGAGGTGACGTCGGTCAAGCCCGGCGACCACGTCGTCATCGCCACCCTGGCCAGCTGCGGGACGTGCCGTGCGTGCTCGACGGGACACCCGACGTGGTGCATCAGGACGCTCGGGAACGTCTCGACCCCGTTCACCTACAAAGGTGAGCCGGCTTCGAATTTCGCCGCCACGTCGGTGTTCGCCGAGTCGACGATCGTCAAGGAGGTCCAGGCGGTCAAGATCTCCGAGGACGTCCCCCTCACCTCGGCGTGCCTGATCGGCTGCGGTGTGCTGACCGGGGTGGGCGCGGTGCTCAACCGCGCCAAGGTCCGCGCCGGCGAGACGGCGGCCGTGTTCGGTGTGGGCGGCGTCGGACTGAACGTGATCCAGGGCCTTCGCCTGGCCGGGGCCAGTCGGATCATCGCCGTGGACACCCTCTCCTCGAAGGAGGGTCTGGCCCGCCAGTTCGGGGCCACCCACTTCGTGGACGCCTCGCAGGCCGATGCCGTGGCCGCCATCCGGGAGATCGTCCCACCCGGGCCGGCCCGGGTGGCTGGAGCCCTCGGGTGGACGGGCGGGGTCAACTGGTCGTTCGACTGCGTCGGGCACCCGGCGGTCCTGCGCAACGCGCTCGACGTCCTCGACTGGGGCGGCAACGCGCTCGCCATCGGGATCCCTCCCCAGGGGACCGAGGTGTCGGTCGACGTGAACGCGCTGGCCTACGTGGACCGGGGCCTGCTCGGCTGCCGGTACGGGTCGTCGCGCCCGCACCACGACATCCCGCTGATGGTGGAGCTCTACCTGTCGGGCCAGCTGATGCTGGACGAGCTGGTGACCGAGCAGAAGCCGCTCGAGGGGTTCCGCGAGATCGTGGAGGACATGGAGGCGGGCAAGCTCGCCCGGGGCGTGCTCACGTTCTGACCGGTGACGGCACCGCGGTCCCCGGGGCCGCTGCGCGTGTCCCGCTCCGGACTCGGCCGTCCGTAGGCTCCGTCGACGGTGGCGGACCTCCTCCGGTGCCGATGCCGGCCCCGGACCGGTCCACGGACCCGTCGGCCCCCGCCGGCCTCCCCGCACCGGTCCCGGACGCGACGGACCCCCGGCACGAGCCGGGGGTCCGTACGGCACGGGCCGCGCCCGTCGATCAGGCGATCGCCTCCAGGATGGGGCCCACGGCGTCGTCGACCGAGATGACGACGGACGACTCGAATTCGAGCCACTGCGTGTACTTGAGCAGGTTGCGGTAGTCGGGCAGCGGGTCGTCGGACTGGCTCACGATGACGCCGCCGCTGCCGTCGGTCCTGACGTAGTGGGCGATCTCACCGGGACCCTTGCCGGCCTCGGCGAACACCGCCATCAATTCGGCGGTCTCCTCCTTCGAGATGAACGGCTTGATCGTGTAGTTGGTGACGAACAGCATCGGTACTCCTTCGGTGTCGGATGGGTGGACACCCGGGCCGCGCCGAACGCCTCCCGCCGGGACCCGGCCGAGTCGGTCGTCGTGACCCGGGTCACGGTGACGGAGTGGAATCGGGGCTCCGGCGCCGGTGCCGGAAAGGCACCTCACCGCCGATGGCCGGGTGG
The DNA here is from genome assembly GCA_963814655.1 of uncultured Acidimicrobiales bacterium. Taxonomy (GTDB): domain Bacteria; phylum Actinomycetota; class Acidimicrobiia; order Acidimicrobiales; family RAAP-2; genus Bog-756. The sequence continues at coordinate 49,925 of CAWFDU010000008.1, forward strand.
CGCATTCCGTCGAGACGCCCCCCAGGCGTTGTACCACCGGAGGTCTTGATATGCAACCAATGATTGCAAACAGGTGTGGACGCCGTACGTGCCCCACCCCGTCAACGACCCACCGCGTCCCCGTCCCACCGCGTGCACCTCGGTGCGCGTACCGGTCCCACGCCCTCGACCGGTCGACCGTCATGGCGCACCGGCACCGTCCCCGGACGCCCCTGTTACAGTCGCCCCCGATATGACGGCGCGTCAGATTGTGGGGGAGTACACCACCCTGACCGAGGTCCTGCGGGCCGCGGCCCGGGCCAACGGGGAGGTCGAGGCCTACGTCGAACCGGCCACGGAGGAGCGGCCGCGCCGGTCCCTCACCTTCGCCGGGTGGGACCGGGCCGCCGACGGTGTGGCCGGCCTGCTGGCCCGGCACGGGGTCGGGCCCGGCACGGTGGTGTGCCTGCTCCTGCCGAGTTCGATCGAGTACATGGTCGCCTACGCGGCCGTCGTCCGGCTGGGCGCGGTCACGTCGGGCATCAACCTCCGGCTGGCGGCACCCGAGGTGCGGTCCATCCTCGAGCGGACCCGACCCGTCGTGACCATCGTCGACGACGCCGGGGCCGTCCCCACCGGTCCGACCGGCGCCGTGCTCCTCCGGGCCGAGTGTGTCGACGCCTCCGCCGGGCCTCCCCCGTCCGCTCTGCCCACGGTGGCGCCGGACGACCCGGTGGCCGTGGTGTGGACCAGCGGGACGACCGGCCTGCCCAAGGGCGCCGTCTTCGACCACGCCAACCTGCGCGCCGTGGCGGAAGGCACCGACGTCCTGTCCGAGCCGGGCGACCGGCGCCTGTCGCCCCTGCCCTTCGCCCACGTCGGATCGATGACGCGGGTGTGGGACGAGGCCGCCAACGCCATCACGACGGTGATCACCCCGACCCCGTGGCGGGCGTCGGACGCCGTCCCGGTGATGGAGGCCGAGCGCATCACCGTGGCCCAGGGCGTCCCGACGCAGTGGGCACTGGTGCTGCAGCGCCCCGAGGTGGCCGACGCCGACCTGTCGACGTTGCGTATCGCCGGGACCGGGGCCTCGAGGGTCCCGGCCGAGCTGGTGGCCGAGCTGCGGGACTCGCTGCAGGTGCCCGTGGTCGTCCGCTACACGTCGACCGAGGCGTCCCTCGGGACCGGGACCGTCCCGGGCGACCCCGACGAGGCGGTCGCCACGACCGTCGGCCGTCCGGTGCCCGGCGTGGAGCTGTCCGTCGCCGACGGGTCCGGGACGGCGGTACCGGACGGCGAGGTCGGGCGGGTGCGCCTGCGTTCCGCCGCCGTCATGCGCGGCTACTGGGGCGGGCCGCCCACCGGCCCGGGTGCGGCCGGTCTGGTGCTGGACACCGACGCCACCGCCCGCGTCCTGGCCCCCGACGGCTGGCTCACCACCGGTGACTACGGCTACGTCGACGACGACGGTCGCCTGCACCTGGTGGGACGGGCCAACGAGCTGTACATCCGCGGCGGCTACAACGTCTACCCGGCCGAGGTCGAGGGCGTCCTGGGCGAGCACCCGGACGTCGGCCAGGTGGCGGTGGTCGGGACGCCGGACCCGGTGCTCGGCGAGATCGGGGTGGCCTTCGTGGTGCCAGCGGACGGGGTCGACGTGGATGCCTCCACGCTGCTCGCCGGCCTCCGGGAGACGGCGCGGGCGTCGCTCGCCGACTACAAGGCGCCCGACAGGGTCGCGGTCGTGGACCGTCTCCCCCTGACCTCGATGATGAAGGTAGACAAGAGGGTCCTGGCCGACCGGGCCGCCGAGGTGGCGGCACGACCGACCGGGCCCGCCCACACGAACGGAGCGCACCACCGATGACCGGCAACTCGACACCCGCCAGCGGGGGCGTCACCGACGACCCCATCCGGATCGGCACCATGCTCTTCACGCTGGTGGAGCCGCACCGTGGACACGAGGTCGACTACAACCGCTGGTACGAGCGGGACCACTTCTACGCCGGGTGCCAGATCGGCGCCTACAACTTCGCCGGCGCCCGGTTCGTGGCCACCGCCCGGCTGAAGGACCTGCGCTACCCGACCGGGGAGGGAGCGCTGGTCGCCGACCCCCAGGTGGGGAGCTACCTCGGCGTCTACTACGTGCTCGACCGCCACCACGACGAGTGGAACCGGTGGGCGGTGGACCAGGTCAACGTGCTGCACAGGGCCGGACGGATGTTCGAGCACCGCGACCACGTCCATACCGGCCTCTACCGGTTCGAGTGGGAGCACCGGCGCGACGCCGACGGCGTCCCGGCCGAGCTGACCCTCGACCACCGGTTCCCGCTCCTGGGCTCGGTCTTCGTCGACCCGTCCGACGGCGTGTCCGGCGAGCAGGTCGGCACCTGGCTGCGTGAGGAGTTCCTGCCCGCCCGGCTGCCCGGATCCCCGGTGGCCACCGTGCTGGGTTTCAGTCCGCTGCCCCTGCTGGCCGACGCGCCCGGTGACGTGCCCCGGGGCGAGGCGCTCGACCAGCGGGTGCTGGCGATGTGCTTCGCCGAGGACGACGGCGGGTGGGACGTCGTCGCCGCGCTCGGCGACGCCCTGGCCGACAGCGGCCTGGGCACCGTGACCTGGGCGTCGGCCTTCCTCGGTACGGTGCCCGGCACCGACACGTACACCGACCAGCTGTGGTCGGACCGGTAGCGGGACGAGCAGGAGCGCACGCGAGATGAACGACGACCAGCGGGACGCCATGGAGCAGCGGGCCACCGCACGCGGATGGGCCTTCGCCCCGACGCTGTGGGGCCTCGTCGAGGCCCGGGCGACGGCCACGCCCGGTGCGGTGCTGGCCCACGAGGACACCGGCGCCGAGCTGACCTTCGCCGGCTACCGGGACGCCTGCCTCCGGGCGGCGGCCGGGCTGAGCGCCGACCACGGGGTGACCGCCGGCACCGGCGTCAGCTGGGAGCTCCCGACCTGGAACGAGTCCCTCGTGCTGGTCGGGGCGCTGGCCCGGCTGGGGGCGAGGCAGAACCCGCTCATCCCGATCTACCGCCACCGCGAGGTGGGGTTCATCGTCGATCAGAGCGAGGCGTCGCTCCTGGTGGTGCCCACCGTGTACCGGGACTTCGACTTCGAGGCCATGGGGCGCGACCTGGCCGCCGAGCGCCCCGGGCTCTCGGTCCTGGTGGTCGACCGCGCCCTGCCCGACGGGGACCCGTCGGGGCTCCCCCCGGTGGCGCCCGTCCCGCCGTCGGCGGCGGACGAACCCGTCCGGTGGCTCTTCTACACGTCGGGTACGACGGCGGACCCCAAGGGCGCCCCGCACACCGACCTGACCGTCATGGCCTCGGCGCTGGCCATGGCCGAGTGCCTCGACATCCGGGCCGACGACCGGTCGGCGCTGGTGTTCCCGTTCACCCACATCGGGGGGATCGGCTGGCTGCTCGCCTCGTTGCTCACCGGGTGCACCCTCCTCACCACGGAGGCGTTCCACCCGACCGGGACACCGGCGTTCCTGGCCGCCAACGACGTCACCCTCGCCGGGTCGGGCACCCCGTTCCACATGGCGTACCTGGCCGCCCAGCGGGCCAAGGGCGACGGACCCCTGTTCCCGCACGTGCGTTCGTACCCCGGTGGCGGGGCGCCCAAGCCACCCCAGCTCCATCACGACCTGAAGGCCGAGATCGGCGGGGTCGGCATCGTGTCCGGCTACGGCCTGACCGAGGCGCCCATCGTGGTCATGGCGTCCACCACCGATCCCGACCAGAAGCTGGCCGACACCGAGGGCCGGCCCACGCCTGGTGTGGACCTGATCGTGGTGGCACTCGACGGGACGCGCGCCGGCCCCGGCATCGAGGGGGAGATCCGGCTGAAGGGACCCCAGGTCATCCGCGGCTACCTCGACCCCGCGCTCGACGCCGAGGCGTTCGACGAGGACGGCTACTTCCGCTCCGGTGACCTCGGTGTGGTCGACGCCGACGGGTACGTGACCATCACCGGTCGGTTGAAGGACGTGATCATCCGCCACGGCGAGAACATCTCGGCCAAGGAGGTGGAGGACCTCCTCTACGCCCATCCGGCGGTGGCCGACGTGGCCGTCATCGGCCTGCCCGACCCGAGGACGGGGGAGCGGGCGTGCGCGGTGGTCGCCGTGGCCGAGGGGCGGTCGTTCGACTTCGACGAGATGGGACGGTACCTGCGCGAGGCGGGCCTGCGGGTGAACGCCGTGCCCGAGCAGCTCGAGCTGGTGGACGCCGTGCCCCGGAACCCGGCGGGCAAGATCCTGAAGCACACCCTGCGGGACCGGTTCGCCCCCGATCCGGCAGCACCGACGAGCAAGGGGAATCCATGAGCCCGGTAGCGAGCCACAAGATCACGTTGGGCCAGGGGGGTGAGCAGCACGACGCCGCCGACGCCGTCCTCGCCGGCTTCCTGGTGCGGCGCTTCGAGGGCCGGGTGGCCGTCGTGACCGGGGCCGGGTCGGGCATCGGCCGGGGCACGGCCCGCCGGCTGGCCGCCGAGGGAGCGGCGGTGGCGGCGCTCGACGTCGTGGGCGATGCCGTGTCCGACACCGTCGCGGGGATCACGGCCGAGGGGGGGACGGCGGTGGCCTACACCTGCGACGTCACCTCCGAGGAGTCCGTCGTCTCGACCGTGGCGTCCGTCGTCTCGGATCTCGGACCGCCGACCGTGGTGTGCAACGTGGCCGGCATCGGCGGATTCTTCAACTCGCACGAGATGCCGTTCGACCGGTGGCAGAAGATCCTGGCCGTCAACCTGACCGGCCCCTTCCTGGTGTGCCGGGCCACGCTGCCCCACCTGCTCGAGCACGGTGGCGCCATCGTCAACGTCTGCTCCAACACCGCGCTGATGGGCCAGGCGTACTCCGCCGCCTACTGCGCGTCGAAGGGCGGCCTGCTGCTCTTCACCAAGGCGCTGGCCGCCGAGTACGTCGGCCAGGGGGTGCGGGCCAATGTGGTGGCACCGGGTGGCACCGACACCCCGCTGCTCGGCTCCTTCGACCTGCCCGAGGGCGCCGACCCGAAGCAGCTGACCAAGATCATGTCGCCGATGGGGTTCTCGACGCCCGCCGAGATCGCCGCGTCGATCGCCTTCCTCGCCTCCGACGAGTCCTCGTACACGACCGGTGCCGTCCTGTCCGTGGACGGCGGGCTCACCATCTGACCCCGCCGGGTCGGTCGGTCGGGTGGTCGGCCGGGCCGGCCGGTCCGATGGCGCGGGCCGGGCCCGCCGCCGCCACGACCCCTGTGACCAGGGCGGGGACGGCCCACCACCTCGGATCTGCGGTGCGCGGGTGTACCCGCGCTCCGGAGTCGTGCAACAATGCAACATCGAGCGATCGTTTGTCGCTCCTGACCTGTGAGGTGAACGATGAGCGACGTGCGTCCGGTCGCCGACTGGAAGACGGATTTCGACGTCCTCAGTCCCGAGTACGTGAACGACCCGTTCCGCATCTGGGACGAGCTGCGCCGGACCTGTCCGATCGCGCACACCGATCGACGGGGCAGCACCTGGCTCCCCACCAAGTACCAGGACGTGGTCGACCTCGCCCACGACATCGAGCACTTCAGCTCGCTCGACCCTGCGGTCATCCCGGTCAACCAGGACGAGGAGGAGGTGCCCGACGAGCCCGTGCTGGAGTACGGGCTGCCGCCGATCTCCGCCGATCCGCCCGTCCACACCTGGACCCGCCGGCTCCTGCTGCCGTGGTTCTCGCACCGCAAGGTCGAGAGCTACGAGCCCATGACCCGGGCGCTGTGCGCCAGCCTGGTCGACGGGTTCCTGGCCGACGGGCGCGCCGACGCCGCCGCCGGCTACGCCCAGCAGATACCGGTGCGTGTCATCGCCGCCATCCTCGGGGTCCCGCTCGAATTGTCCGACACGTTCACCGGCTGGGTGCGGGCGTTCCTCGAGTTCGCCGACGACCAGGAGGCCCGCCGCGAGGGGATGATCTCGCTGATCGAGTACTTCATCGCCGAGGTCGAGAAGCGCAAGGTGGACCCGGGGGACGACCTCCTGAGCGATCTGCTGCACGCGGAGGTGGACGGGGTTCCCGTCGGGGACTCCGTCGTCCTCGGCGTCGCCGCCCTGACGCTGATCGCCGGGGTCGACACCACGTGGAGCGCCATCGGCTCGTCGCTGTGGCACCTGGCCACCCACCCGGACGACGCCAAGACGCTGGCCACCGACCCCGAGGCGATGCCCCTGGCGATCGAGGAGCTCCTGCGGGCCTACTCGCCGGTGACCATGGCCCGGGTCGTGACCGGCGACGTCGTGTTCCGGGGCTGCCCGATGCATGCCGAGGACAAGGTGCTGATGAACTTCCCGGCGGCCAACCGGGACCCGGAGGCGTTCGAGCATCCCGACCAGGTCATCCTGGACCGGGCGCACAACCGCCACGTCGCCTTCGGCTCGGGCATCCACCGCTGCGCCGGGTCGAACCTGGCCCGCATGGAGCTGCGGGTGGCCATCGAGGAGTGGTTGAAGCGGATCCCGGACTTCCGGATCGAGGAGGGTGCCGAGGTCACCTGGGCCGGCGGCCAGGTCCGTGGTCCCCGCCAGCTCCCGGTGGTGTTCCCATGAGGATCCGCGTCGACCCCGACAAGTGCACCGGCCACGCCCGTTGCTACGGCCTGGCCCCGGAGCTGTTCTCGGTGGACGACTACGGGCTGTCGTCGGTGGTCGGCGACGGCACGGTGCCGCCCGAACTCGAGGACAAGGCGCGCCTGGCCGTCGCCAACTGCCCCGAGTACGCCATCGAGGAAGTCACCGACTGACCCCACGGGTCCGCGCCGGCGGGCCGATAGGGTGACGGCGACGACCGGCTCACGGGCCGCGACACCCGAGGAGTTCCGATGCGGCTTGGCAACATGTACGGACCCGACGCCACGTTCGCCGGGGTGCCCGCCGCCGACCTGTCCGATCCGGAGAGCTTCGCCGGCGCCGGGGCCGTGATCATCGGCGCACCGTTCGACGGTGGGACCAGCCACCGCTCGGGGTGCCGGTTCGGGCCCCAGGCCATCCGGTTCACCGACTACCTGCCCCACGACGGGATGCGCCCCAGCCTGGCCCTCGGGATCGACCCGCTGGTCGAGCTCGGCGTGGTCGACGTGGGCGACGTCGAGATGCCGTCGGGCGAGACGGAGCTGTCATGCTCGCGGCTCGAGGCGGCGGTCGAGACCGTGGCCCGCAGCGGCGCCGTCCCCGTCGTGCTCGGGGGCGACCACACCATCGCCTATCCCGACGCCACCGGATGCGCACGGCACGTGGGCTGGGGCAGGGTGTCGATGATCCACTTCGACGCCCACGCCGACACGGCGAACGAACAGTTCGGACTGCTGGTCGGCCACGGTACGCCGATGCGCCGCCTCATCGAGTCGGGTGCCGTGCGCGGGGACCGCTTCCTCCAGATCGGGCTGCGGGGCTACTGGCCCGAGCCGGAGACGCTGGACTGGATGGCGCAGCAGGGGATGCGGAGCTACGAGATGACCGAGGTGGTGACCCGCGGGCTCGACGTGTGCCTGACCGAGGCGTCCGCCCTCGCGCTCGACGACTGCGACGCCGTCTTCCTGTCGGTGGACGTCGACGTGGTGGACCCCGGATCGGCGCCGGCCACCGGCACGCCGGAGCCGGGCGGTCTGACCGCCCGGGAGCTGCTCGACGCCGTGCGCCGCATCGCCATGGAGCTGCCCCTGTGCGGCGTGGACGTGGTCGAGCTGTCGCCGCCGTTCGACCACGCCGAGGTCACGGCCTTCCTGAGCAACCGCATCGTGCTGGAGGCGCTCTCCGGCATGGCCTGGCGCCGCGCCATGCTGGCCGGCCGGCCGGTTCGGCGACCGACCGACCCCCTGCTGCACCGTCCGGCTCGCTGACCGGCTCGCGGACCGGCAGAAGCCGGACGGCGGGGGCGACGTCCGCCCCGTCCAGGGGGAAGGTGCCTCCTAGGAGAGTCGCTCGACGATCATGGCCATGCCCTGGCCACCGCCGACGCACATCGACTCGAGGCCGAACGTCTTGCCTGCATCGTCCAGGCCGTTGAGCAGGGTGGTCATGATGCGAGCGCCCGTCTGGCCGAACGGGTGGCCGAGGGCGATGGCGCCGCCGTTGACGTTCAGCTTGTCGTAGCCGATGCCCAGCTCCTTGGCGGAGGGGACGACCTGCGCGGCGAAGGCCTCGTTGATCTCCACGAGGTCGATGTCGGCGATGGTCATGTCCGCCCGGCGGAGTACCTGGCGGATCGCCTCGACCGGTCCGAGTCCCATGATCTCGGGGTTGAGACCCGACACGCCCGAGGCGACGATGCGGGCCAGGGGAGTGATCCCGAGCTCCCTGGCCTTGGTGTCCGACATCACCACGACGGCGGCGGCGCCGTCGTTGAGGGGGCAGGCGTTGCCGGCCGTCACCGAGCCCCCCTCGCGGAACACCGGGTTGAGCGAGGCCAGCTTCTCCAGGGTCGTCCCGGGCCGGGGGCCGTCGTCCTTGGTGACGACGGTGCCGTCGGCCAGGGTCACCGGGATGATCTCCCGGTCGAAGAACCCGCGCTCCTGGGCGGCGACGGCGCGCACCTGGCTCTGGAGGCCGAACTCGTCCTGCTCCTCACGGGTGACACCGGTCAGGTCCACGACGTTCTCCGCCGTCTGGCCCATGGCGATGTAGACGTCGGGGAAGACGCCCTCGAGCGGGGTCCACGAGCCCGTCGAGGCCGGTGTGCGCTCGGTGGTCCGGGCCTCGGCGGTGGCGAACTCGGGGTTGTGGGGGCCGACGTCGGAAGCGCCGTGGAGGTAGCGGCTCACGGTTTCGACCCCGCCGGCCACGAACACGTCACCCTCGCCGGCCTTGATGGCGTGGGCGGCCATCCGGATCGTCTGCAGTGACGAGGAGCAGTACCGGTTGACGGTCACGCCCGGCACGTCGGCCAGACCGGCCAGGACGGCGGCGACCCGGCCCAGGTTGTAGCCGGCCTCACCGGCGGGTTGGCCGCAGCCCCAGATGACGTCCTCGACCGTCTGCGGGTCGAGCTGGGGGACCTTGGCCAGCACCTCGCGGATGACGAGGGCGGACAGGTCGTCGGGACGGCACTCGACGAGCGAGCCCTTGTTGGCCCGACCGATCGGGGTCCGGCCGGTGGCGACGATGACTGCTTCGGGCATGTGGTGCTCCTCGGTGACGGGCGGCTCGGGACCGCGGCATTCGGTGGTGACGATCCTGCGTACTGGTGGGCAACGGCGATCGGGAGCCGCCGACGGCACCGTGTCGGCCCCGTCCGGAGCCCCCCGGTACTTACCGGATGGTAACCCTAGCGGCCCGGGCTGCGGTCGGGTGCACCCGACCTCAGTTCCGACCCCCCGACCTCCGCCCGGGCCGCGGCCGGCCCTTCCCTCCGTGCCTGCCGTCCCGCGCCCACGTGGGGGTCCGCGGTGCGCGGTCCGCGGTGCGCGGTCCGCGGTCCACCGCGTCCACCCCGGAACACGGTCCCGGTCCACGTCCGTCCAGGCCCGTCCGCCCAGGCCGGCCGGCCCCGGTGGCGCCCCTGCAGGGTCGAATGTAACGTGTTCTAGTCGTGACCGACCGCCCCCGCGGCGGGCCGCACCTGACCGGGAGGGACCCCATGGAGATCGGCTACACCGAGGAGCACCAGGCGCTCCGCAACGAATTGCGGGACTACTACGCCAAGCTCCTCACCCCCGAGGTCGAGGCGCAGCTCGCCGCCAGCCACGGGATCGGGCCCGACATGCGGCGGGTGGTCAAGCAGATGGCGACCGACGGCTGGCTGGGGATCGGCTGGCCGGTGGAGTGGGGTGGTCAGGGCAAGGGCCCCATCGAGCAGTTCATCTTCTTCGACGAGTCGATGCGGGCCGGGGCGCCCGTGCCCATGCTGACCATCAACACGGTGGGACCGACCCTCATGGACTACGGCACCCAGGAGCAGAAGGAGTTCTTCCTCCCGAAGATCCTCGCCGGCGACCTCCACTTCTGCATCGGCTACACCGAGCCCGAGTCGGGTACGGACCTGGCCTCGCTCCAGACCCGGGCCGTGCGGGACGGCGACGAGTACGTCATCAACGGCCAGAAGATCTACACGTCGCTGGCCGGCGACGCCGACTACATCTGGCTGGCCACCCGGACCGACCCCGAGGTCGCCAAGCACAAGGGCATCTCGATGTTCGTGGTCCCCATGGACACGCCCGGCATCAAGGTCGTCCCGATGCACCTGCTCGGCGACCACAACATCAACTACACGTTCTACGAGGACGTCCGGGTCCCGGCGTCGAACCTGGTCGGTGGCGAGAACCAGGGCTGGTCGCTGATCACCAACCAGCTCAACCACGAGCGGGTCACCCTGTGCTCGCCGGGGATCATCGAGCGGGCCGTGACCGACGTGCGGGCGTGGGCCCAGGCCACCAAGCTGGCCGACGGACGTCGGGTCATCGACCAGGAATGGGTGCAGGTCCACCTGGCCCGCATCTACTCCCGGCTCGAGTTCCTCCGGCTCATCAACTGGAAGGTGGCGTGGACCGCCACCCAGGGTCGACTCGACGTGGCCGACGCCTCGACGATCAAGGTGTTCGGCACCGAGTTCTACCTGGAGGCGTTCAAGCTCCTGATGGAGATCGTCGGGCAGGCCGGCTACCTGGCCAAGGGTTCGCCGGAGGCCGTGCTGGCCGGCCGCCTCGAGATGTACGCGCGCAGCCTGGTCATCCTGACCTTCGGCGGAGGCACCAACGAGATCCAGCGGGACCTCATCGCCATCTTCGGCCTGGGCATGCCCCGGTCGTTGCGCTGAGCCGCACGACCACCCGCCGGGCCGCACCGCACCCCCGTCCGACCCCCGACGCCGGACGACCTCCCGCCGAACCGACGACAGACGCAACCACACGCCACAGACGAGGAAAGAGGACACACCATGGACTTCTCATTCAGCGAGGAGCAGGAGGCCGTCCGCGAGCTGGCCGACCGCATCTTCGGCGACCTCTCCACCCAGGAGCGGCTCCGCGGGATGGAGACCGACCCGTCGGGCGACCGCTTCGACCGCAAGCTGTGGTCGGAGCTGGCCGGTGCCGGACTGCTCGGCATCGCCCTGCCCGAGGAGGTCGGGGGAGCGGGTCTCGGGTTCCTCGAGACGGGCCTGCTGGCCGAGGCGGCGGGCCGCACCGCCGCCTACGTCCCGGTCGTGGAGTGCCTCGCCGCCGCCGCGCCGGCCGTCGCCCGGTTCGGCACCGGTGACCAGAGGAAGCGGTGGCTGCCCGGAGTGGTGGCCGGCGAGACCGTGCTGACCACCGCCCTGGTCGAGTTGGGCGGGTCGCCGTCGGCGCCGTCGGTGGTGGCCGAGCCGGCCGGGGACGGCTGGACGCTCACGGGAGTGAAGGCCTGCGTGCCGTCGGGCACGTTCGCCGACGCCCTCCTGGTCAGCGCACGCATCGAGCCCGACGGTGTGGCGGTGTTCGTCGTGCCCGCCTCGGCGACCGGCCTCGGCGTCGAGACTATGACGGCCAACAACGGCCAACCGGAGGGACTCGTCACCCTTTCCGGCGTCACCGTCGGCGCCGACGCACTGCTCGGCGGCGTGGGGGACGGCCCGGCGATCGTCGACTGGCTGGTCCAGCGCAGCACGGCCGCGCTCGCCCTGGAGCAGGCAGGGGCGGCGGCGGCGTCGCTCGCCCTGGTGGCCGAGTACACCAAGAACCGCGAACAGTTCGGCAAGCCGATCGCCACGTTCCAGGCCGTGGGCCAGCGGGCGGCCGACGCCTACGTCGACGCCGAGGCCATCAGGCTCACCGCGTGGCAGGCCGCGTGGCGCATCGCCGAGGGGCTTCCCGCCGACAAGGAGGTCGCCATCGCTAAGTTCTGGGCCGCCGACGGCGGGCAGCGGGTCGTGCACGCCGCCGTCCACCTCCACGGCGGCGTCGGAGTCGACCGCGAGTACCCGCTGCACCGGTTCTTCCTGAACACCAAGCACATCGAGCTCACGCTCGGCGGTGCCACCGACCAGCTGCTCCGCCTGGGTGCCACCCTGGCCGCCGAGCCGGCCTGATCCGACCCGCCGCTCCCGCCCACCCGATCGCCCCGTGGGGATCACCTTCTCGCATCTCGGCATCTGCGTGTCGGACCTCGATGCGTCCCTCCGCTTCTACTGCGAGGGTCTCGGGTTCACCGAGGTGGCCGCCCACGAGGTGGGTGAGGAGTTCGCCGCCCTCATGGAGGTCGAGGGGGTCCGGCTGCGGTCCCGGATGATCGCACGCGACGGTGTCACCGTCGAGCTGCTCGCGTTCGACGCACCCGGGACCACCGGCGACGGATCCCGACGGCCGATGAACGAGCGGGGACTGACCCACCTCAGCCTCCGGGTGGACGACCTCGGGACGACCGCGGCGGCCATCGAGTCACTCGGCGGTGCGGTCGTGCGGGCCACCCGGACCACCGTCCCACTCGGCGACGGGTCGCTCGAGTTCGTGTACTGCACCGATCCCGACGGGGTGCGCATCGAGCTGATGGATCTCGGCGGCTGACCTCCGACGACCTCCGGGCCGTGGAGGTGCGGGACGCGCCGCCGCCTCCGCTACCGTGAGGCGGTGCCCGATCCCACCGATCCCACCGGACCCACCGGACCCGGCGTGTCGCCGGCCGTGACCGACGTCGACCCGGCCGAGGCCGACCGCCTGGTCACCGACGGAGCGCTGCTGGTCGACGTGCGGGAGGACGGCGAGTGGGTCGCCGGCCACGCTCCCGCCGCCATCCACCTGCCCATGGGTCAGGTCCCCGAACGACTCGGCGAGCTCCCCACCGACCGCACCATCGTCTGCATCTGCCGGGTCGGTGGGCGCTCCGGGTCCGTCGCCCTGCACCTGGCCGGCGTCGGCCGCGACGTGCGCAACGTCGCCGGCGGCATGGTGGCGTGGGCCGAGGTGGGTCTGCCCGTCGTCGACGGCTCGGGTGGCCCGGGCCGGGTCGCCTGAGGGCGACGGGGCCGGGACGGACGACGCGGTGACCGTGTACCTGGACGACTGGCGCCAGCCGGCGCACCTCGGGCCGGTGGACGATCGGTGGTCGCACCTGGTGGCCGACACCGACGAGGAGCTCCACGACTTCGCCGAGCGGATGGGGATGCGCCGGGCGTGGTTCCAGCACCGGCCCGGCCGACCGCACCACGGCCATTACGACGTGCCGGAGCGCGCCCGGGCCGAGGCCCTCGCCCAGGGGGCGGTGGAGGTCACGTGGCGTGAACTGGGGCGCATGCTCCGCGACCGCCGGGGCCGGGGGGTGTCCCGTCCGGTGGGTGCGCCGCCACTCCGCGGCGGGACGGCGGTGGGGTGACCGCGGATCCCGATCCCCGGACCCCGGTGCTGGTCGGCGTGGGCACGGCGTCCGACGACGCCGAGGCCGCCGAGCTGATGGCGGTGGCGACGTCGGCGGCGCTGGCCGACGCCGGAGGGCGCGGCCTGGGGGCAGCCGTCGACCGGGTGGCCGTGCCGCAGGGGAGCTGGTCGTACCCGGATCCGGCACGCCTGGTGGCGGACCGGATCGGGGCGGCGGAGGCCACCACCCACCTGGCCGAGCTCGGGATCCCCCAGCAGAGCCTGATCGACGACGCCCTGGCTGCCGTCCTCTCGGGCTCGTCCGAGGTCGCCGTGGTGGTCGGCGGCGAGGCCAAGCGGTGGATCCGCGACCGGGAGAAGGCCGGACTCCCGCCCACCGAGACACCCCAGCCCGGCCAGGTGCCCGACGTCGTGCGCGTCCGTCCCGGGCCGCTCCTCGAACCGGTCGAGGTGGCCCACCGTCTGTGGGACCCGGTCCAGCAGTACGCCATGATCGACAACGCCCTGCGTGCGGCCGAGGGACGCTCCGTCGCCGAACACCTCGACGAGATCTCGTCACTGTGGGCCCGGTTCGCCGCGGTGTCGGCGGACAATCCGGATGCCGCCTTCGGTCGCACGGTGGACCCCGCATGGCTGGCCGCGCCCGGGCCGGACAACCGCCCGCTCGCCTTCCCGTACAACAAATGGCACTCGACCCAGTGGACGGTGAACCAGGCCGCCGCGCTCGTCGTGTGCTCGGTGGGCGCCGCCCGGCGCCACGGGATCCCGGCCGACCGCTGGGTCTTCCCCCGCGTCGGCCTCGAGTCGAGTCACGCCGTGTCGTTGCTGTGCCGGCGCCGGATCGGCGCCTGGCCGGCGATGCGGGTCCTCGGGGAGACGGCGGCGGCGTGGCTCGAGACCGCGGTGGCCGACGCGGAGGTCGTCGAGGTCTACAGCTGCTTTCCGGCGGCGGTGCGCGTGCAGCAGCGCGAGCTCGGACTCCCGCTCGACGGCACACCGACGGTGACGGGCGGCATGGCGTTCGCCGGCGGTCCGTTCAACAACTTCGTGCTCCAGTCGACCGCCACGGTGGTCCCGATGCTCCGGGAGGCTCCCGACCGGCTCGGGGCCGTGACGACGGTGAGCGGGCTGCTGACCAAGCCCGGGCTGGGGGTGTGGTCGGCCCGTCCCGACGGCCGGCCGCCGCTCATGGCGGACCTGGCGTTCGAGGCGGCGTCGGCCACCGACGTCGTCGAGGCGGTGGCCACGATCGACGGGTACGACGGCGGTGGCACGGTGGCCACCTACACGGTGACCTACGAAGGCATGGATCCGGCGCGGATCGTGGCGGTGTGCGACACGGACGACGGCCGCCGATGCGTCGCCGTCAGCGACGACCCGGCACTGGCCGCGGCGGCGTGCGCCGAGGAGCTGATCGGGACCACCGTAGGGATCGGTGCGGGCACCTTCCGGACCGGCTGAGCGAGGGTCCCGGCACCGACCTGCCCGCGGGCGCCCGTCCGGTCCGCGGGGAGCGGCTCAGGAGGCCCGGCTGTTCCACGAGGGCTCATCGGACCACTCGTGGCCGCACCGCCTGCACTGCAGACTGGTTCCGTGACTCCCCTTGCCGGTGCCCCGGACGATGAGCTTCGGGACATCGGCCGAACGGCAGCTCGGGCACTCCTGGTCGCTGCGCACTCCGTCCACTGCACGACCTCCGATCCGCGACCGTCCTCCTGCCAGGGCGGACGGCTGATTCCCACCGCACCCTAGGACGGCGACCGGGAACGCGCCAACGGGCGTGGACCCGCTGGTCAGGGGACCGACGCGGTGCGGCGTGGCCAGGGCGGACGCGGGCCGTAAGGTGGCGTCGATGACACCCTCGCCCTCCCCGCCGGGACCGCCCGCCACCCCGGGACCGGCGGCCATCGAGGCGCTCCGGTCCAACCGGACCGGCATCTGGACCGCTTCGCTCGAGGCCCTGCCCGGACCCGCGGCGCAGGAGGCGGCGGCGGAGATCGAGGCGCTCGGCTACGGCTCGCTCTGGTTCGGCGAGGCGTACGGGCGCGAGGCGTTCACGACCGCGCAGGCCTACCTGTCCGCGACGTCCCACATGGTGGTGGGCACCGGGATCGCCAACATCTACGCCCGGGGGGCCATGGCCGCCAACGGCGCCGCCCGCCTCGTCGAGGCACTGCATCCCGGTCGGCTGGTCGCCGGGCTGGGGGTCGGCCACCGACGCCCTCTGGAGCGGGACCGCAAAGTCGTCTACCGGCCGCCGATGACGGCCATGACCGCGTACCTCGACGACCTCGAGTCGGCGCCCTACCTCGGTGCCGACCCGGTGCCTCCACCGATCGTGCTCGCCGCGCTGGGTCCGAAGATGCTGGCGCTCGCCCGGGACCGCACGGCCGGCGCCCACCCGTACCTGGTGACACCCGGACACACGGACACGGCGCGCCGCGTGCTGGGTGACGGTCCGCTCCTCGTGGTGGAGCAGGCCGCCGTGCTCGGGCAGGATCGGGACGAGGCGCTCCGTCGGGCCCACGCCCACCTCGACATCTACACGGGACTGCCCAACTACCGGAACAGCTGGCTGCGCCTCGGGTTCACCGAGGAGGACCTCGTCCGGGGCGGGTCCGACCGCCTGGCCGACGCGCTGGTCGTACAGGGGGACGAGGCCACCGTCATCAGCCGCGTGCGCGAGCACCTCGACGCCGGCGCCGACCACGTCGTCCTGCAGGTGCTCGGGTCGAGCCTGGGTCGGGTGCCCATGGACGAGTGGCGGGCGTTGGCCCCGGCACTGCGCACCCTAGGGTAGGCCGATGGCCCACGACCACCAGCCCGACCACCAGCCCGACCACCAGCTCGACCACCAGCTCGACGCGGAGCTCGCGCCCGGGGTGACGGCGTTTCCCATCCCGGACCTCGACGGCGACGTCCTGTCGGAGATGCGCGGCTTCGCGTTCCCGCAGGCGGAGCTGTCCGACGCCGTGACCCGGGTCGAGCGGGAGGTCCCCGGTGGTGCCGGAGGGGTCGGCGACGACCGCGCCCACCCGGTCCCGGTGCGCGTGCAGTCTCCCGGACGGCGTACCGGCCCGCTCCCGGGCGTCCTCGCCATCCACGGGGGCGGCTACGTGATCGGCGACCGGACCATGTACGACGGGCTGTTCGACCGCTGGTGCCTCGATCCGGGGATGGTCGCCGTCTCGGTGGGCTATCGGCTCGCACCCGAGACGCCGTATCCCGGCCCCCTCGAGGACTGCTACCGCGCCCTGGTGTGGACGGCCGCCCACGCCGACGAACTCGGGATCGATCCGCGGTGCATCGGGGTGTACGGGGCGAGCGCAGGAGGTGGGCTCGCCGCCGCCCTGGCCCTCCTGGCCCGTGACCGCGGTGAGGTCGACGTCGCGTTCCAGTTCCTGCAGTACCCGATGATCGACGACCGGCAGGTCACGCCGTCCAGTCGACTCGACGGTCTGCACGTATGGAGCCGCCGGTCGAACACCTTCGGCTGGCGGTCCTACCTCGGGGACCGCTACGGGGGCGACGTCCCGGCGTATGCCGCGGCCGCCCGGGCCGCGGACCTGACCGGGTTACCGCCCGCGTACCTCTGCGTCGGATCGCTGGACGGGTTCCGGGACGAGGACCTCACCTACGCCCAGCGCCTGCTCCAGGCCGGGGTCCCGACCGAGTTGCACGTGCTCCCGGGGGCCCCGCACGGATTCGAGATGATGGGGGACTCGGCCCTGGCGCGCCAGGCCGCCCGCAACGCCGACAGCTGGATCCGCCGCCAGCTGCGGGACCACGGCCACTGACCGTCCGACGCTCGCACCACCCATGCGCATCCTCCTCGTCTCCGATCTCCACTACCGCCTGCCCCAACTCGACTGGGTGGTGGCCGCCTCCCCGGACTACGACCTGGTCGTGGTGGCGGGGGACAGTCTCGACGTCGCGTCGCCGGTACCGCTCGACGCCCAGGCGGTCGTGCTGCTCCGCTACCTCGCGCTGGTCGACGCCTCGGCCACGGTGGCGGTCAGTTCCGGGAACCACGACCTGACCGGCCCCGACGACGCCGGGGAGCAGGCGGCACTGTGGTTGGCCGAGGCACGGGCCGCGGGCATCGCCACCGACGGGGACTCGCTCACGGTGGGCGACACCCTGGTCACCGTGTGTCCGTGGTGGGACGGGCCGGTGGGTCGGGACGAGGTGGAGGCCCTGCTCGAGCGGGACGCCGCCCGGCGGCCGGCCCGGTGGATCTGGGTGTACCACTGGCCACCCCTGGGCTCGCCCACGTGCTGGACGGGCCGGCGCGACTACGGCGACCCCGACGTGCTCGGGTGGATCGGTCACCACCGTCCGGACCTGGTGCTGACCGGTCACGTCCACCAGGCCGCCTTCACCGAGGCCGGCTCGTGGGTCGACCGCATCGGCGACACCTGGATCTTCAATGCGGGGGTGCAGATCGGCAAGGTGCCGGCACGGGTCGAGATCGACCTGACGGCGGGAACCGCCCGCTGGCTGTCGATCATGGGCCAGGAGGTCTGTGACCTCACCGATGCCGCACCGCCCGCCCGCACGGTCTTCTGACGCCGCCGGACCCCCACCCCGGGAGCCGCGGCCGAGGCGCGTCAGTACTCGGGGTCGGGGTCCCGGGTCGAGCCCGGTCGGGCCTGCGGCTGCTGGTGGTTGGCCAGGGTCGCCAGCACCTCCGACACCATGGACAGCCCGGGAGCGTCCCCGTACTGGTGCTTCAGATCGGCCAGGTAGGTGGTGGCGAGGTCGAGGCGTTCGGCCATCCCGACGGCCACGGCCCGAAGCACCTCGACGTCCCCCCCGAGGAAGGCCCGCCCGTCACCGGCCACCCGTACCCGGCTCGCCTCGGCGGCCTCGACGGTGGCCCCGTGGTCGGCGCCGAGGAGCACGGAGATCTCGCCCACGACGGAGCCCGGGCGGGAGATCATGCCCACCAGCACCCCGGCCTTGTGCACGCGCAGCGAACCCGAGACCAGGATCCAGATCGGACCGGCTACACCGCCTTCGGTGACCAGCTGTTGCCCGAGGTCGAGGTCGATCTCGGGGAGGTCGGCCGTACGGGCCAGCAGGTCGGACATCCGGCGATGGTAGCGGCGTACCGGGACGGGGTGTGGACCGGCCGCCGGAGGTCACCGGACGGATCGGCCGGTCGGGCTCAACCGGAGTGGGCGCGGGTCGACTCCTCCGAGGAGTCCCACACCCGGTGCAGCATGCGCAGGAGGACGTCGGGGGGCTGCGCGCCCCGGGATCCCGAAGCGTCCGTCGAGCACGAAGAACGGCACGCCCGTCGACCCGAGCTCGACGGCCCGGGCCTCGTCGGCCCTGACCTCGTCGCCGAACTCGTCGGACGCCAGCACCTCGGCCACCCGACCGGCGTCGAGGCCCACGTCGGCGGCCAGCTCGGCCAGGGTCGTCGGGTCCGAGACGGCCCGCCCCTCGGTGAAGTAGGCCCGGAGCAGCCGCTCCTTCATGGCGCCGCCCCGTCCCTCCCGCGCGGCCAGGTGGATGAGACGGTGGGCGTCGAAGGTGTTGCCGATCTGCACGCGGTCGAGGTGGTACTCGAGGCCGACGGTGGCGGCCAGCTCGGTCATCTGCCGGTTGGCCGCCACCGCCTGGTCGGGCGACATCCCGTACTTGCGTTCGAGCACCTCGTCCATCGACAGCTCGACCCGTGCCGGCGTGGAGGGGTCGAGTTCGAAGCTCCGCCACTCGATGGTCACCCGGTCGGCGTGGGGGAAGCCGGCGAGCGCAGCCTCGAGGTTGCGCTTTCCCACGTAGCACCAGGGGCAGACCACGTCCGACCAGATCTCGATCTTCACGACCCACCTCCACTGCTCGACGGCCCGGCCCACGACGTCCCGGGACCGGTGCCGGTCCCGGCGGAAGCGGGCCGATCGGCCTCCGACGCTACCCGGACCGGACGCAGGTAGCGTCGGGGCATGATCCTCGAGCACGCCCTCATCACCGTCCGTCCCGGGTCGCACCAGGAGTTCGAGACCGCGGCCATCCGTGCCCGGGACGTCATCTCGGCGGCGCCGGGCTTCGTCTCGTTCGCCCTCCACCGGGGGATCGAATCCCCCGACCGGTACCTCCTGCTCGTGGGGTGGGAGTCGATCGAGGCGCACACAGAGGGATTCCGGGGCTCTCCCGCGTTCGCCGAGTGGCGGTCGCACATCGGGCCCTTCTTCGACGGCCAGCCCGAGGTCGACCACTACGACCCGCTACCCGGCCTGGCCTGAGACCCCGGTCCGGGTCGCCAGCCCGTTCCGGGTCGCCGGACGATGCCGCCGGGTCCGGCTCCCGGCCCACGCGGCGCGGCGGACCAGCGGTCCTCCCGTCACCGGTCGGCGGCAGCGAGTCCGGCGGCGGCCTCCAGGTGCCGGGCCAACTCGGCGAGCGACGTCCGGGCGTTGAGCCCGCTGGTCGACGGCATGACGTAGGCCGGGCGGTCGGCCATCGGGCGGGCTGCGGTCCGGCCACGGCGCCGCGGTCCACGACGGTGCGCCACCCCGAGAGGCCGACGAAGCAGACCGCGCCCGGGCGGAGCCAGCCGACTAACGCCGTCACCCGGGCGAACCCGGCCTCGTACTCGTCCCGGGTGACCTCGGCGGCCGTCCGGGTGGCCCGCTTGACGAAGTCGGTCATCCCGAGCCCGGCACCCAGGGCGGCGACGGGGTCCCGGTCGACGTCGACGAGCCCGGCGGCCAGGGCGGCCGGCCAGAACCGGTTGCCGGGCCGGGCGTACCCGACACCGGCGTCGGCCGAGTACGGCGACGGGTTCACCCCGCAGACGAGCAGGCGCATCCCGGGACCGACGGTGTCGGCCAGGGTCCGCTGCCGCACGATCCCGACCTCCACCCGGCCCGTCGGGTGGCGGTCGGCTCCGGCGACGACGCGTGGTCCGGACACCACGGCGAACCCACCGCCGACCAGGAGCGCCGTCAGCCGATCCGAGTCGCCGCGCCACCGTGCCGCGACGTCCACGGCCGTGTCCACGGGCAGCGGCCGCTGGGCCCGGTGGAGCAGGAGGGGCAGTCGCTCCGGGGCCAGCTCGGGCAGCGTCCACGTCCACGGCCGGCCCGGGCGCGTCCGGCGGGACGGGTGAGCCGCTCGGCGGCCCGGTGGCGTCGGTGGGCACGCCAGGAGCGTACCGGCGGTCCGGACGGCCCACCGGTGGTCGACGAGTGCCGGGACCGGCCCGGCGTCCCCGGCGTCGCCGACCGCGTCGCCGGTGCGACCGACGGCTCAGCGCAGGCTGAGGCCGCCGTCGACCAGGACGACCTGGCCCGTGACGTAGGACGACCGTGCGAGCCCCATGATGACCTCCGCCACGTCGGCGGGGGTGGCCGACCGCTGCAGGGGAGCCTGGGCCCGCACAAACTCGCGGACGGCGTCCCAGTCCGCCGTCCACGGGGTGTCGACGAGGCCGGGCGCCACGGCGTTGACCCGGATCTCGGGAGCCAGGGTGTTGGCCAGCAGGCGGGTCATGTGGCTGAGTGCCGCCTTGGAGCAGGCGTAGGGGATGGAGCTGCCCACCGGTCGTTCGCCGGCCAGCGACGAGACGTTGACGACCTGCCCGCGCCCTGCGGCCCGCAGGTGGGGGACGGCGGCCACGGTCACCTGCCACGTGCCGACCACGTTGGTGTCGTAGATCCTCCGCCAGACGTCCGGACCGGCGGCCTCCAGGTCGTGGTGGGGGATGACGGCGGTGGTGCCGGCGTTGTTGACGAGCACGTCGAGCCGTCCGTGGGCGGCCACGACCTCGTCGACCAGGCGGGCCGCGTCGGCCTCGTCGGACACGTCGGCCTGCACGTAGGTGGCGGAGGCCAGCTCCGCGGCCAGCGGCCCGTCCGGCGTCGACCGAGGACACCGAGTTCACCACCACGGTGGCCCCCGTGCGCCGCGAACCGGCGGGCGGTCTCGGCACCGATGCCCGACGACGAGCCGGTGACGAGGACGACCTGGCCGTCGAAGCGGCCGTCGGCAGCGCGGGATCCCGGGTGGCGTCGTCATGCCCGGAGTGTAGGACCCGTACCCGTCGGGCCGGTAGGTTCGGTCCGTGCGCCCGCTCGACCACCCGCCCGGACGGCCGGGCCCGGGGCCACCGGGTGTCGGGCGGTGGGGACGGTGCACCGGTGACGCCCGTCCCCGATCCGGCCAGCGGTTCCGGGCCCGAGACCGTGCGGGTCACGTCGTCGCTGCGGATCCCGCTGACCGAGCTCCAGTTCCGGTTCAGCCCGAGCGGAGGACCGGGAGGGCAGCACGCCAACAAGGTGGCGACCCGGGTCGAGGTGCGCTTCGACGTGGCCGGGTCACCGTCGCTCGGGCCGCATCAGCGGGCCCGTCTCCTCGAACGGCTCGGACCCGAGGTGCGGGTGGTGGCCGACGACGAGCGGTCGCAGCTGCGGAACCGCCAGCTGGCAGTGGAGCGCCTCCGCGACCGGCTGGCCGCCGCGCTCCGGGAGGACAAGCAACGCCGACCGACCAGGCCGACTCGGGGGGCCAAGGAACGCCGGCTGGCGGACAAGCGCCGGTTGTCGGAACGGAAGCGGGCCCGTCGCCCCGATCACGACGAGTGAACCGGGGCGGCCGGGTCGGCCGTCGGTCCGGTGCGGTCAGCCGGCCTTGCGGGTCCTGCCGGCGCGCGCGGGCCGGTGCGGCCCAGGCGGAGTCGAGGAGCCCGTTGATCTCCTCGGTCAGGCGCTCGGGGTGGACCCGCAGCTCCAGGACCGAGCTGGCCTGGATCAGCTGACCCTGCGGGAGGCGCCGGGCGAGCTGCTCGGCGTCGTGGAACGGGTGGACGTGGTCCACCTTGTGGCCGATGACCAGTGCCGGGACGTCCATGGCCGCCCGCTGGTCGACGGTGGGGGCGATGGGGCCGGCCAGGATGCCGTGGAGCACGGCAGCCGTCTCCCGGGGTTCCGCCGAGAGCATGTTCATGACGCTGTCGAGGGGTCCGTTGCCCGTGCGGGGCAGGGAGCGGAACACCTTGGCCACGCCCGCCGACGACCGGGCGGGCGTAGTGGGTCGCCAGCAGCATGCGGGACGAAGGTGATGGCGGCCGCCGGAAGCGCCCACTCGAGTACCGGCATCTCGACCACGAGGCCGCGGACCCGCTCAGGCGCCTGGGCCGCCACCAGGAGGCTCACGTTGCCGCCCAGCGACACGCCGCCGATCACCGCCTGGTCGATGTCGAGGTGGTCGAGCAGGGCGACCACGTGGCCCGCGTAGGTGTCCATCCGGTGGAAGGACGCCCGCTGGGGTCGGGCCGACAGTCCGTGTCCGGGCAGGTCGAGCAGGATGACCCGGTTGCCCTTGGCCGCCAGGTCCGACGGCCAGCCGGCGGTTCATGTTGGCGTCCATGAGGATGCCGTGCAGGAACACCAGGACCCGGGGACCCTGTCCGTGGACCTCGAAGTAGAGCTCCAGGTTGTCGTGGACGAACTGGCCGACCTCGTAGGGTGCGGCGGTCCCGGGGTTGTCCTCGGGCAGGTCGTCCGGCGCCCGGAGCACCCGCGTCGATGCAGCCTTCGTTCGGTCAGTCCGTCGTGCCCCGGTCGTCGCCATGCAGTCCACGGTAGGCCGCGGGCTGGCGGTTCGCCAGCACCGGCAGGCGTCGGCGTACCTCCCACAGCGCCTCGGGCTCGAGGTCGGCCACCACGATCCCGGGCGTCGGATCGACGCGCTCGGCGAGGACCACGCCCCACGGGTCGACGATCATCGAGTGCCCGTGGCACCGGGGCATGCCCGGCGGGAGGTCGCCGACCTGACCCGCACCGATCACGAAGACCTGGTCCTCGACGGCCCGGGCCCGCAGGAGCAGCTCCCAGTGGGCGGGCCCGGTCGTCGCGGTGAAGGCGGCCGGCACCGTCACCACCGTCGCCCCGTCGAGGGCGAGCATCCGGTAGAGCTCGGGGAAGCGCACGTCGTAACAGAGGGTCAGGCCGAGGACGGTCCCGTCCCGGTCGTCCAGGGGCACGACACACGCGTCGGTCACCGGGGGCGACGGTGTCGGACTCGCGGAAGTCGACGGACCCGAGGGCCACGTCGAAGAGGTGGATCTTGCGGTACACGCCCAGGAGGGCGCCGTCGGGGCCGAGCAGGCAGCTGGTGTTCGACAGGCGCCCGTCGTTCCCGCGCGGTGCCTCGGGGAAGCTGCCCGCCACCAGGTGGATCCCCAGCCGTCCGGCGAGGGCCGACGCCCAGGCCACCGTCGGCCCCTCCAGCGGTTCCGCGCCGGCCCGCATCACCTCGGGGGTGCCGGCGACCGAGAAGTACTCGGGCAGGACGACGAGCCGTGCCCCGGCCGCCGCGGCCTCCTCGACCAGGTCACCGGCGGCCGCCCGGTTGGCCTCGCGGTCGTCCCCGGCCGTCGTCTGGATGGCGGCGACGCGCATGTCACAGGGTAGGCCGGTGATCGGGCACAATGACCGGCGGCGGGGACCGGCCGGACCGTCCCGCCCCGAGGAAGAGAGCGCCGTGTCCTTCGAAGACTCCGATGTCGTCCGCAGTGCCGTACGGGTGGAGGGATTCCGCGACGACGAGTTCAACTACCAGCTCATCCGGGCCCTGGGCGTGGCCGACTACGGCGGCTCGACGGTGGGCGAGTGCCTGGCCGTGGTCGCCGAGATCACCGACGGGAGTCCGCGGAGCTGGACCCGTGGCCTTCGAGCGGCTGGCCCAGCGGGTGGAGGCCGAGGGCCGGGCGTGCCTGGCCGCCGGCCGGAGGGTGAGCGGGCGGGACCACCTGCTGCGGGCGTCGACCTACTACCGCACCGCCGAGTACTACGGCGGCGGGTTCCGCTGCGGACGGCGCCGGGGCGCCGGAGCCGGGCGTGCTTCTCCGAGGCGGCCGCGCTGCTCGACCCGCCGGTCGAGCCCCTGGCCGTCCCCTTCGACCGGCGGGGCGCTGCCCGGCTACCTGGTGCGCCCGCGGTCGGCTGCCGTCGACGCCGCCGCCGGCGCCGCGCTCCCGACGGTGGTCGGGCGTGGGCGGATTCGACTCGAGCGCCGAGGAGCTCTACTTCCAGCTCGGAGTGCCCGGGGCCGAGCGGGGGTGGAACGTCTTCGTCTTCGACGGCCCGGGGCAGCTCGGGCTGCATGCGCACCGACCCGACGATGACCTTCCGGCCGGACTACGAGGTGCCGCTCGCCGCGGTGCTCGACACCGTCGTGGGCTTGCCCGAGGTCGACGCCGGCGCGCCTGGCGCTGTGCCGGACAGAGCTTCGGCTCCTACTTCGCGGCCCGCGTCGCGGCGGCCGACCTCCGGGTGCGGCGCCCTGGTGGCCAACCCGCCGGTCGTCGACATGGGCCGCTACATGGAGGCGTGGGTCGGGACCGACGTCTACCGGATGAACCGCGACATCCGGCCCGAGGACGTGGCCGGCGTGCCCGAGGACCTCATGCCCCGGCAGATGCAGTGGGGGATCGAGGCCATCTGCACCCGGTTCGGCGTGCCGTCGTTCCACGCCTGGCGCGACGCCATGGCGGCGTACCGTCTCGCGGTGACCTCGTCGGCCGTCACCTGCCCGGTGCTGGCCCTGGTCGGCGAACGCGAGGGTGTCGAGCCCCGGGCCCAGTTCGACGCCCTCGTGCGGTGGCGCGTCCGGCCCGGTGACCTCGCGGGTGTTCCGCCCGTCCGACGGGGCGTCGGCCCACTGCCAGTCGGACAACCTGCGCCTGTCGGCCCAGGTCACCTTCGACTGGCTGGACGACCAGCTGGGCTGACGCCTCGTGGCCGGGCCCAGCGGGTCCCCGGGGGGCGGACCGGACCACCCGTTCGGTGGGCGCGGTTCCCGGACCGCGGCACCGGAATTACCGTCGGTCGGGGTGGGCGGCCAGCGCCGCGGTCAGTGCCGCCGCACCTCCGTCGGAGGTGTTCTCGCGGACGCCGACCAGTGGGGTCAGTGACGCCCAGCCGTCCTCGACCAGCGCGGCGTCCGACCCGGGCTCGAGCTCGGCCCGTTCGGCGTCGGCGTCGACGTCGGCGCCCATCCCCCGCATCGCCAGCACGATGGCGCCACCGGTCCGGTCGACGGCCGGACCGTCGACCGGCATCGGCGTGTGCTCGGGACGGACCGACCGGATGAGGCCCACCCGGCCGAGTCGGCCGTGGCGCAGGCCCTTCAGCTCGTCGCGGCCGCACGGCCGGCACGTTGAGGTTGAGGACGGTCGCCGGCTCGGCATCGGCCAGGACCGGGACGATCCGGCACGCCAGACCCACGGCGGTGTCCCAGTAGTCGGGCTCCGACGCCCAGGCGATGCTGACGGCCAGGCCGCGGACGCCGAACTGGGCGCCGGTCAGGGCGGCGCCGACGGTTCCCGAGTGGATGGCCGACCGCCCGGCGTTGATCCCGTGGTTGATGCCGGAGACGATCAGGTCGGGCCGTGGGCCGAACCCCTCGATGCAGCCCGAGGATGACCGACAGGGCCGGGGAGCCGTCGATGCCGAAGGTCGGGACGTCGGCCAGGCCGGGGATGTCCACGTGCTCGTAGGGGATCGACTCCCGCTCGTAGACCGGTCCCGACCGCGGCCCCGGCGCCGCTGTGGTCCGTCAGCGGGGCCACGACGACCAGCTCGTGGGCGTCCCCGAACGCGGCGTGGAGGCCGCGGGCCAGGGCGGCGATCCCCGGTGCGAACACGCCGTCGTCGTTGGTGATCAGGATGCGCATGGCGGGGGGCTTCCGTTCGTCGGCCGTCGTGGGACGCCGGCGCCGCTGGGCGCAGGGCTCGTCGCGACGGGGTCTCGGCGGGCCGGTGCGGCCTCGTCGCCTACCATACCGGTCGACGTCGCCGACACGACGTGGCCCGCGGGACCCGAGCGGGCGTCCGTCCGGCGTCGGGCCCGGCCCGGAACGGGCGCCGATGCGCCACCGACCGCACCATCACCGACCGCACCGCCATCCGGCGCCGACCGGCGCCCGCAACCAGGAACCCAGGCCGCACCCATGACCGCACGCACACCACCGATCGACCAGCGTCCCGCCGAGACCACCGCCGCCACCGGCGACCAGTGGGTGATCGGGCACGGTCACCAGCGGGCGGTCGTGACCGAGGTGGGTGCCACGCTGCGCACGTTCACCGTCGGGGACCGGCCCGTCGTCGACGGGTTCGGGCCCGAGGAGTGGAGCCACGGCGGCCGGGGCCAGGTCCTGGCCCCGTGGCCGAACCGACTGGGGGACGGTGCCTACACGTTCGGCGACGTCCCGGCCCAGGCGCCGCTCAACGAGGTGGACCGTCGGACGGCGCATCCACGGCCTCGTGCGGTGGCTCCCCTGGCGCATGACCGGAAGGGCCCAGAACCGGGTGGGGCTGCGCTGCGACCTGCGACCGACTCCCGCCTATCCCTTCGCCCTCCGCCTGGAGATCGAGTACCGGCTGGGGCGCGAGGGACTCACCGTGTCGACCGATGCCGAGAACATCGGCGACCGGCGACCTGCCGTTCGGGCTCGGTTTCCATCCGTACCTCACGGTGGGCACCCCGTCGGTCGACCAGGCCCGTCTGCGGCTCCCCGCCCATCGCCGCCTGGTGACCGACGAGCGGGGCCTGCCCACGGGCTCGGTCGGCGTGGCCGGGTCGGAGTACGACTTCACCGCGGGCCGGCCGATCGGCGTGACCCGTCTCGACACCGCGTACTGCGATCTCACCCGGGACGGGGACGGCCGGGTCCGGGTCGACCTCGACCACCCGGACGGTGGGGCCGGGGTGACCGTCTGGGCGGACGACCGGTTCGGCTACCTGATGGTCTTCAGCGGGGACACCCTGGAGCCCGCCGCACGACGGAGGGCGTTGGCGATCGAGCCGATGACGTGCCCTCCGGACGCCTTCCGTTCGGGGACCGACCTGACCGTGCTCCGACCGGGCGGACGATGGGCCGGATCATGGGGCATCACGCCCCGCTGAGCCGGATCCTCCACCGGGTCGGTCCGCCGGACGTGGACGGGCGACCCTATCGGTGGGGGTGATTGACACCCGTGGAACGCCCGGCAAGGATGATGGGCGACAACCGTGAACCACGAACCACGAGGGACCACGAGGGGAAGCATGTTGAGACGAGCACTTCGCACGGTGGGCACGGCCGCAGCACTGGCAACGGCCGTGGTGGGCCTGTCCGCGGTGGTGGCCGCGCCGGCCTTCGCCGACGGCACCACGGCCACGACCACGACGGTCACGGGCAACAAGACGACGCTGCCGTCCGGTGCCCCGGTCAGCTTCGAGGCGGTGGTCGCTCCTGCCGCCGTCGGGTCCATCAAGATCACGGGCAGCGTCTCGTGGACGGTGACCGGTCTCGACGGGAAGTCGATCCCCTGCACCTCGGTCACCACGCTCTCGCGCGGCGGCAAGTCCCGCTGCAAGATCGGCAAGGGCGTGCTGCTCGGCGGCGACTCTCCCTACACCGCAGTCGCCAACTACGGGGGGGACGGCACCTTCGGGTCCAGCCAGGGGTCCGGGACGGTGGCGGTCACGCCGGGCATCACCCGGGTGAAGCTGGCACTCAGCGCGGTCCCGACCGGTGGGGCGTCCATCACCGTGACGGCCACAGTGACCGACGGCCCCGCAACCGGTCTGCTGGCCGGCAGCGTCGTCTTCACGCCGGCCTCGCAGTACCACGCCGGCGGCACCTCGGTGTCGTGCACGGGTAGCGCAAGCCCGGCCTCGGCCAACAACATCCAGCCCGTCGTCGACCAGGTGGCGACCTGCGTCCTCCCCGCCGGTTGGATGACGGTGCCCAAGGTGGCGAAGAACAATCCCCATCCCAAGGACGGCTGGTCGATCTCCGCCGTCTACAGCGGCAACGGCAGCTTCCAGCCGTCGTTCCGGACGATGCGGGGCATCGCCCAGTCCTGACCCGACCGGACGACCCACCTCGCCGGGCGGGGTGGCGGACGGGTTCCTTCCGGGGAGCGGCACCGGGGAACCGGTGCCTGCTCGGTCACCGTTCCCCTCGAACCCGGGCGTCGTGCACCCTGGTGGACCGTGGAGCCTGGTGGACCGTGGTACCCGAGCGACGGCACGCCGTCGTGGATGCGGTCGACGTCCGGGTCGGTGCGCCTGTGCGGCCGGTGCGCCCCCTGGGATTCGAACCCAGAACCTGCGGATTAAGAGTCCGTTGCTCTGCCGTTGAGCTAGAGGCGCGTGTTCCCCGGGGCTACGGTACCTCCCCCGCCGGAGCGGACGAGCATCCCGAGTCCCGAGGGACCGAGGGTGGCCGACGGGGTTCGAACCCGCGACCTCCGGGATCACAACCCGGCGCTCTGACCAGCTGAGCTACGGCCACCAAGGAGCCTCTAGTGTGGCACACGTCGATGACGGCCCGGACACGGTCCAGCCCGCCCTCGTCGCGCCCCTGTAGCTCAACTGGATAGAGCAGGTGGTTTCTACCCATCAGGTTGCGGGTTCGACTCCTGCCGGGGGCACACACTGCCGGGGACCCGACCGGACGTGGCTGTCCGACCGGACCTCCGAACCTCCGGACGTCCGGCCGAACCTCCGACCGGATCCGTGAGGACGACCGCGAGGAGCGGACCGTTGTCGGGGAACGGGGGACGGGTGCCGCGTGGAACCAGGTGGGAACAGGCCGTAGGCTCCGGAGGTCGAATGAGCACCCAACCGATGCAACGACCCCGCCTCCACGCCGTGCTCGCCTCCCTCCTCGGGACGTCCGCTCTGGCCGCGACGTGCCTGACCTCCGCCGCCGCACACCCCGCCGCGGCGGCGACCGTCCCGGTCGTGCACCGGGCGGTCCCGGGCGTCGTGGAGACACCGGCCGACGGTGCGGACATCACCGAGACGTGGTCGACGGGACCGATCGGCACCGGCTACGCCATCGCCCAGTCGTCGCCGATCCCGGTCGTGCTGGGTGGCCAGCCGTCGGTGCTGGTGGGGGACCGGGGCGGGTTCCTCGACGCCTTCGAGCTGGGTGGCGCCGTAGCCGGCGGCTCCGGTGTGCCCACACCGGTGGTGCCACAGGGGTGGTCCGAGGTGCACGCCAACGCCCCGATCGACTCCACGCCGTCGGTGGCCACGACGTCGGCGGGCACGGACGTGCTGGTCGGCTCGGGCAACGACGCCTATCCCGACGGGGGCGGCTACCAGGCCTACGGGACCGACGGCACGCTGCGCTGGATCACCTCGGTGGTCAATCCGACGACCGACGGCGACCCGGCCGGAGGCGTGTTCGCCGGCCTGTCGGTGGGCACGCTCCAGGGCGCGGCGACCACGGGACCCTCTGCGGTCGCCGGGTCGCTCGGCCAGGTCGCCTACGCGCTCGACCCCTCGACGGGGACACCGCTCCCCGGGTGGCCGTACCTCGACACCGACAGCACCCACGCCACGTCCGCCCTGGCCGACCTGTACGGCACGGGGCGCGACGAGATCGTGCAGGCGTCCGATCAGACCGCGGGCTACGCCGCCGGGCAGCAGTACCGGGACGGCGGCACGCTCCGGATCCTGTCGGGTACGGGGAACCTGATCTGCCGGGCCAGCTCCGACCAGGTGCTCGACTCGTCGCCGGCGGTCGGCGGCTTCCTCCCGGGCGGGGCCACGGGGATCGTGGACGGTACGGGGGACTTCTTCCCCGGTGCCTCCGACACCGACACCGTGCGCGGCGTACGACACCCACTGCAGGCCCGTGTGGACCGCCCGGCTCGACGGCGACACGTTCTCCTCCCCGGCCCTGTCGGACGTGCTCGGGAACGGCTCCCTCCAGGTGGTGGAGGGGACCGCACGCGGGGTCACCGGTGGGGGCACGGTGTACGCGCTGGACGGGGCCACGGGAGCCACGATCTGGTCCACCCCGGTCTCCGACGAGGTGATCGGCTCGGTGACGACGGCCGACCTGTTCCGTTCCGGGTACGACGACGTCCTCGTCCCGACCATCGACGGACTCGAGATCCTGGACGGCCGCACCGGTTCCGTCGTGGCGCTCCTGGACGGACCGGGGGCGGGCGACCTGGGTCTGCAGAACTCGCCCCTGGTCACCGACGATCCCGACGGTGACGTGGGGATCACGCTGGCCGGGTACATCCCCGGGGCGGCCCGGGTGGACCACTTCGAGATCTCCGACTCCGACGGTGCGGCGGCGGTGGGCGCCGGGTCCTGGCCGATGTTCCACCACGACCCGCAACTGACCGGGGACGCAGGCGGGACACCGACCCCGGGCTCGGTCCCGCCGTGCTCGGTGCCGAGCGCGGCCCGGTCCGGCTACGACCTCGTCGCCTCGGACGGCGGCGTCTTCACCTACCCCACGTCCGGTCAGCCGTTCTGCGGATCCGCCGGTGCCGACCACCTGAACCGGCCGGTGGTCGGCATGGCCACCGCACCCTCGATCGGCGGCTACTGGCTCGTCGCCTCGGACGGCGGCGTCTTCTCCTACGGCCAGGCCGGGTTCCACGGGTCCATGGGGGGCAGCCACCTCGACGAGCCCATCGTGGGCATGGCCGCCACCGCGGACGGCGGGGGCTACTGGCTGGTGGCGTCCGACGGGGGGATCTTCGCCTTCGGCGACGCCGGGTTCTACGGGTCCATGGGGGGCAGCCACCTCGACGAGCCCATCGTGGGCATGGCCGCCACCGCGGACGGCGGGGGCTACTGGCTGGTGGCGTCCGACGGCGGCGTGTTCGCCTTCGGCGACGCGCACTTCGACGGGTCACTCGGGGGTCGCGTCCTGGCGCGGCCCATCGTCGGGATCGCCCGCGACCCGAACTCGGGCGGGTACTGGATCCTCGGCGCCGACGGCGGGATCTTCGCCTACGGCGGCGCTCCGTACCTGGGATCGACCGGCGGGCGTCCCCTGGCCGCGCCGATCGTGGGCATGGCCGCCACCGCCAACGGCTCGGGCTACCGGCTGGTCGGCGCCGACGGCGGGGTGTTCGCCTTCGCCGCACCGTTCCTGGGTGCCGCCGCGTCGTCGGACCCGGTGGCGCCCGTGACCGGGATGTCCGGTTCCTGACGCGGGGCCGTCCGTCGCTCCCTGGCACCCCCCGCCGCCGGGGCCGCCGCGCCCGCGCGTCCGGGCCCGACGTGGCCCCCGAACCGGGCGGTGGCGACCACGTAGACTCCTCCCGTGACCGACGTCCTGGCCGTGGCCAACCAGAAGGGCGGCGTGGCGAAGACCACGACCGTCCACTCCCTCGGGGTGGCGTCGGCCGAGCTGGGCCGGCGGGTCCTGGTGGTGGACCTCGACCCGCAGGCGTGCCTCACCTTTTCGCTGGGGTTCGACCCCGACCGGTTGGACAGCTCGCTGCACGACGTCTTCGTGCGCCGCGCCGGCGTGGCCGACGTCGCCCTGCCCGTACCCGGGGTCGACGGGCTGGACGTCCTGCCCGCCACAATCGACCTCGCCGGCTCCGAGGTCCACCTGCTGACCCGCACCGGTCGCGAGCACGTGCTGGCCCGCGCGCTCGAGCCCGTCCTGGACCGGTACGACCTCGTCCTGATCGACTGCCCCCCCTCCCTCGGTGTGCTCACCATCAACGGGCTCACCGCGGCCCGGTCGGTGCTCATCCCGCTCCAGTGCGAGGCCCTGTCGCACCGGGGTGTGGGGCAGCTGCTCGAGACGATCGAGGACGTACGGGCGTTCGCCAACGGCGAGCTGACCGTGCGGGGTGTGATCGCCACCATGTACGACGACCGCACGAAGCACTCACGGCACATCTTCGACGAGGTGCAGACCCGGTACGGGATCCCGGTGCTGCAACCTCCCGTTCGCAAGTCGATCAGGTTCGCGGAGGCGCCCGCCCGGGGCAAGTCGATCCTCCAGCACGCCCCGAACTCGCCCGGCGCAGCGGCCTACCGTGCCCTCGCCGCAGCTCTGCTCGAACCGGGCGTGGTGGCCGGCGTCGCCGGGCTGATGACCGGTGGACCCGACCCGCTCGGCAAGCGGGCGCTGTACTGGATGCCCGTCGAGCCCGAGGCCGGGGCCGACGTCGACGGCGCCGCCGACGCGGGGCGGTCGGCCCGGCGACCCGACCCGACCCATCCCGGCCCCGTCGGACCCCGACACGCCCGGCCGGCGGGCAAGCACGCCCTGTACTCCGATGCCACCCCCGCGGCCGAGCCCGAGTGGGACCGGGCCGCGGTGACGGCCGATGCTCCCATCCCACCGAGAGGGGTCCTCGCCGTGGCCTGCTCCACCTGCGGTGCCGTCACCCGCGTGGGCGTCGTGGAATTCCTGGTCCTGCAGCTGCCGGTCGGCGCGTGGCTGCCCGGGCGCACGTTCGACCGGTGGATGACCTGCCCGGCGTGTCGGCGGCGCACCTGGACCGGCGTCACGCTCGCCCGGTGACCGGGGCGCTCGTCCTGGTGGCGGCGTCGGGAGCCGCCGACCCCGGTGGCATCACCGGCTGGCTGCTCCACGTCAACGGCGGCCTCGCCTATGCGATCGTGGGAGGTCTCGCCTTCGCCGAGGCGGCGCTGATGGTCGGGTTCTTCATCCCCGGAGAGACGGCGGTCGTGGTCGGCGGGGTCCTCGCCGGCCTCGGACGGGTCAACCTGGGCGCCATGATGGCGGTGGTGGTGGTGTGTGCCGTCGCTCGGCGACTCCGTCGGCTACGAGGTCGGCAGGCTGGCCGGGCCGTGGCTGCTGCAGCGTCGCCCGCCGAACCTGTGGCGGTCGCAGCGACCGCGGCTCCAGGACACGACCTCGGTCAGGTACACCCTGGCGCTCCTGGACCGGTACGGGGGCCCGGCCGTGTTCCTGGGCCGGTTCATCGCCGTGGCCCGGGTGGTCGTCCCGGGCCTGGCGGGCATGAGCGGCATCCGCTACCGGACGTTCCTGCTGTGGAACATCCTGGGCGGGCTCTGCTGGGGTGTCGGCTACACCATGCTCGGCTACGTCGTGGGCGTGTCGTTCGAGCACGTCCTGGCCGAGATCGGGCTGTGGTCGCTGGCCGTCGTCGGGGTCCTCGTCGTCGGTGCGGTCGCCGTGGAAGTCCGTCGACGCCGGCGCGAACGGCGCCGGATCGCCGGGTCGTTCACCGACACGGAGGGCGACGACCAACCGGGGGCGTCGGACGCGGGGTCCGGGGACCGGAGCCGCGGGACGGTCCGGCGCCGTCCCGTCAGGGTCCGGCGACGTAGAACCGGGCGGGCGACGGTCCCTCGCGCCGGATCCTCCCGTGGAGCTCCAGGAGGACGCAGTGGGCGAGCGTCTCGCCGTTGGCCTGGCGCTGCATGAAGGCCGCGATGGTGTCCCAGGGCCGTGACCACCGCAGTCGCAGGGTGATCTCCCACGCCGTACTGCCGGGGTGGGTCGCCACGACGTGTTCGATCTCGTCGAGCCGCTCGGCGTGGTGGGCGGTGATCTCGTCGACGCGGTCCGGGAGGTCCGCGAACCGGTACTCGTGGCCCGGGAGGACCTCCTCGGCCGGCGAGGTCGCGCACCTTGGCCAGCGACTCCAGGTAGTCACCGAGCGGGTTGGTGAACTGCTGGGCGTGGACGGAGATGTTCGGGGTGATCCGGGGCAGCACGTGGTCCCCGGACAACAGGAGGCGGCGGTCGTCGCTGTAGAAGCAGACGTGGCCGGGCGAGTGTCCCGGTGTCCAGATGGTCCGCAGGTTCCAGCCCCGGAGCTCGATCACCTTCTGGTCCTCGAACAGCACGTCGGGGACCGCCATCGTCACCATCGACTTGATGGCCATGGAGGCCCGGGCCAGATCGGGCAGCTTGTCCTCGGGTACGCCGGCATCGACGAGGAGGTGGGACATGGCGTCGAGGAGCGCGTCGGTGTCGCCGTAGCGGGACTCCAGCATGACGGCGTCGTCGGGGTGCAGTCCGATCCACGCACCCGACGCCTCCCGGACCCGGCCGGCCAGGCCGTAGTGGTCGGGGTGGATGTGGGTGACGAGGACGGCCTCGACGTCCGAGATGCTCCCGCCGGCCGCGGCCAGGCCCGCGGACAGCGACTCCCACGCCTCGTCGGTGTTCCACCCCGCATCGACGATGGCCACGCCGCCGCCGCCGAGCTCGAGGGCGTACACCAGCACGTAGCGCAGCGGGTTGTCGGGGATCGGGACGGGGATCGACCACAGGCCGGGACGGACCTGTTCCACGGGGGGGAGGACGTTGTCCTCCCAGGCCTGCTTCTGCACCGTTCCCGTGACCACGACCACGCCAGGCACGGTACACGGCGCCCCGACGGGGACGTTCGACCGACCGGACCGTGGGGCCGGACGGAGGCGATTTCCTGGACAAATCCTTGTACGCGGGAGCCGACTGCCTAGATTGACCCGAAACCCTCGTCGTTGACGTGGGCCTTCAGCGGAAGCCGGTTGGAACGGATACCCATGGTCGACGATCTCGGACGGTTGCGGGCGGCGCCGGCTGCGTCCGCAGGCGTCGTGACGTCGCCGTCGCGGACGGCGCCGGGACGGGCACGACGGTGACCGGAGCGTCGCCTGGACCGACCTGATCGCCGGCTGGCCCGGACGCCTTCGTGCGAGATCGACCGGGGCGGAGTGGTCGTCGAATGGAACGCGGGCGCCGAGGCCGCCTTCGGGTGGCGACGCGACGAGGTGGTCGGCATCCATGGTCACCGACACCGTGCTGGTGGGCCCGTTCTCGCAGTCGGCGTTCGGCCTGCTGGCGGCCGACACCACCGGTGCGGCTCGGCGGCCCCCTGACCGGATCGGCGACCGGGGGGACGGTCGACCTCGTCCTCGACCTGCGGCACCGGGACGGGCACCGCGTGCGGACGGCCGGGCGGCTGGTCGTGGTCGGCAGCGGTCGCGAGCGGTCGGTGGCGGCGTTCCTCCGCCCACCCCGCGACCCGGGCAGGCGGACGCCGGGGAGCGGCAGCTCCCGGCGTCCGACCCCGTCCGGTCGGCGGACGTCGCCGTGCGGGACGTCGTCCGCGACCCGTTGACCGGGCTGCCCGACCGGACCACCTACCGTGAGCGCCTGGCCGCCGCCGCCGCCGAGCACGCGGGTACACCGGGCAGCGTGGCCGTGGTCCTGCTCGACCTCGACCGGTTCAAGGCCATCAACAATTCGATGGGTCACGCCCTGGGGGACGGCATCCTGGCCGCCGTGGCCCGTCGCATCGAGGAGGTGGCCGACGACGTCGACCTGGTCGCCCGATTCGGGGGCGACGAGTTCCTGGCGCTCGTGACCGACGCCGCCGGTGACGCCGAACGCAAGGCGGCGGCGTTCGTGGGGCGGGTCCAGGCCGTCCTGTCGGCGCCGTTCGCCGTCGACGGCGCCGAGGTCTTCCTCGACGCCTCGGTGGGACGTGGCCCTCAACACCTTCGGCGTCGACGACCGCGACGACCTGCTGGCGCACGCCGAGGCGGCCATGTACCAGGCGAAGCGCCGCGGCGGCTTCGGCGTCGAGACCTTCGGCGAGTCGCTGCGGATCGAGGTGCTCGACCGGATGGCCACCGAGCACTCGCTGCACCGGGCGCTCGAGCGCAGCGAGCTGATGCTCCACTACCAGCCCGTCGTCGAGCTCGCGGGCTCGACCACCGTCGGGGTCGAGGCCCTCATCCGGTGGCGAGCACCCGGAACAGGGCATGGTGGCCCCGGGCCGGTTCATCCCGGTGGCCGAGGAGAGCGGACTGATCATCCCCATCGGCGCCTGGGTGCTCGAGCAGGCCTGCAACCAGCTGCGCCGCTGGCACGCACGGCGCGGACCGGGCCGCGTGGTTCGGTGGAGGTCAACCTCTCGGCCCGCCAGATCGACGACCCCGGGATCGTCCGGACGGTCGAGGAGATCCTGGCCCGCACGGGCTGCCCCCCGAGCACCTGACCCTCGAGATCACCGAGAGCGCGCTGATGCGGGACGCCGCCTCGGCGCTGGTGGTCCTGACGCGCGCTGAAGGAGCTCGGCGTGCTCGCTGGCCATCGACGACTTCGGCACCGGGTACTCGTCGCTGAGCTACCTCCAGCGGTTCCCCCTCGACATCTTGAAGGTCGACCGGATGTTCGTCGAGGAGCTCGGCATGCGGACCGGCGGAGACGAGATCGTGTCCGCCGTGATCACCCTGGCCCACGCCCTCGGACTCGAGGTGGTGGCCGAAGGGGTCGAGACCGATCAGCAGCTGGACGTGCTGTGTTCGCTCGGGTGCGACTTCGCCCAGGGATTCCTGTTCTCACGTCCGGTGCCACCCTCCGAGCTCAGGGGCCTGTTCGGGCACCGCCTGAGCACGCTGGCCTGAGCGCCTTCGCCGCACCGGCGCACCCGGGCCCACCCGACGGTCCCACCCGACGGTGGTCGGGACGGCGGGATTCGAACCCGCGACCTCCTGCTCCCAAAGCAGGCGCGCTGCCAAGCTGCGCCACGTCCCGTGCGGTCCGGCGCGGCCCCCTCCCGGGCGCCGCACGGTCCAGCGTAGGCCATGGGGCGGGTGGTCCAGCTGCCGGTTCCCGGTCGCTTCCGGGTCGGTTCCCGGCCCCTGCGGTCACGGGATAGCGTCCCTGCGGTGCCCACCGTCCGCGTAGCCGTCTTCGACCTGGGCAGCAGCTCCTTCCATCTCATGGTCGTCGACGCCTGCCGGGACGGCCGTCTCGACCCGGTGCTGCGGCGCCGGTCGTTCCTCCACCTGGGCACCGAGGTGGCCCGGACCGGCGGTGTCCCGGGCGACCGCTCCGCGCTGGCCGTCCGTACGGTCAAGCGGCTCCATGCCGCCGCCGAGGACGCCGGGGCCGACGTCGTGGTCGCCATGGCCACGGCCGCGCTCCGCGACGCCGACAACGGGGAGCGCCTGATCCTCCGGATGGAACGGGTCCTCGGGAGCCCCATCACCCTCCTCTCCGGCGAGGAGGAGGCCCGCCTGTGCTTCCTGGGCCAGCGCGGCGGGGTCTGGGTGGGGGCGGACCCGGTGCTCGGCCTCGATCTCGGCGGCGGGAGCCTGGAGGCGGGGATCGGCACGGTCGACGCCGTGTCCGGACGGCCAGCGTGGCCCTGGGCACGGCCCGGATCCGGGGCGAGCTCGACACGGGCGATAGGCTGTCGGCCGGGGAGCGCGCCGCCATCGCCGAGCTGACCCTCCGAGCGCGCCGGGCCCATCGCCACCATGCTCGGCGCCTGCCCGGCCGCCGCCGAGCGGGTGATCGCCAGCGGTGGGACCGTCCGGGCGCTGGCCCGCCTGGCCATGGGGCTGCACCGGCCGCCGCCCCGCTCGGGGGCGGCACCCTCGGTCAACCAGGTGGAGCTGCCGGCCGGGCAGCTCCACGAGCTGGCCGACCGACTGGCCACGCTCGACCTCGACGCCCGGATGGCACTGCCCGGGATCCAGGCCCGCCGGGCGCCGCTCCTGCCGATCGGCGCGGTGGTCCTCTCCACCCTGGTGGAGCACCTGGGCCTGCGCGGACTCGTCGTCAGCGAGTGGGGGCTCCGGGAGGGGGCCGTCCTGGACAGCCTGTCGCTCCCGGCGGTCGCCCCCTGACCCGGACGTCGGCGTGCGACGCGCCGGGGCGGGGAGGGGCGGCGGACCCGGTCCGCCGCCTGGTCCCCCGACTAGGCGTTCTTGCCCAGGATCCTGTTCATGCCGGTGCCGCAGACGGGGCACTTGCCCTTGGCCGAACGACGACCGTTGGCCATCTCGACCACCTCGCCGTCGAACTCCCGCTTCTCCCGGCACTTCACGCAGTAGCCCTCGTACGTCGCCATGCTTCCTCCTCCTGCTCCGAGCGGCGCCCGAGCGGACGCCCGATGGAGCGACGGTATCGGCCCCCCTCCGTCGAACGGGGGATGGGAGGGGCTCGTGCTTGCAGGAGCTAGCAGTCGGGTCCGCCCCGCCGGGCGCGGGCGGCTCCGCCCGGCGAGGTCAGTCGTCGGTGCCGGACGCCTCGGCGCCGTCGGTCGGCTGCTCGCCGAACGAGTCGGGGACCTCGGCGGGTGCAGGGAGTTGAGCATCTCCTCGATGCCCTCGGGGGGGAGCGGGGGGCTGAAGTAGTAGCCCTGGGCCGTCGTGCAGCCCCGCTGGAGCAGCACCCGGCTCTGCAGCAGCGTCTCCACGCCTTCGGCGACGCAGGACAGTCCGAGCTTGCCGGCCATGCCGATGATGGCCGAGACCAGGCTGCTCTCGCTCGTCCGTCGGGCCCGAGGACCTGGACGAAGGACTGGTCGATCTTGAGGGTGCTGACCGGGAAGGCTGCCGATGCGGTCGAGCGACGAGTTGCCCTGGCCGAAGTCGTCGATGGTGAACCGGACGCCGAGGCGGCGGAGGCGGTCGATGTTCTCCAGGGCCGGACCCGATCGGTCGAGGACCACCCGGTCGGTGATCTCGAGCTCGAGGAGCGACGGGTCGATCCCGGTGTCGTGCAGCGTCCGCTCGACGCTGTCGAAGAAGTCGGGGCTGGACAGGTCCCGCGACGCCAGGTTGACCGACAGGCGCAGGGGGTCGAGCCGTGGTCGCGCCAGGAGCGCAGCTGGCGGCAGGCCTGCCACAGGACCCAGTTGTCGAGGGAGACGATCAGGTCGCTCCGCTCGGCCATGGGGATGAAGTGGGGCGGCTCGAGGATGCCGAGCGTGGGGTGGTCCCAGCGGATCAGGGCCTCGACGCCCGACGATCTGGGCGGTGCGCAGGTCGATGTAGGGCTGGTAGAGCAGGAAGAACTGGTTGCCGTCGAGGGCGCAGATGAGGTCGTTGTAGAGCTGGCGGTCGTCGAGGAGCGCCGGCCCCGGATTGGCCGGGTCGGGGGTGTGGTGGAACATCTCGAAGGCGTCGCGCCCGAGGTCCTTCGCCCGGTACATCGCCTCGTCGGCCCGGTTGAGCAGGTCGTCGTAGCTGTCGCCGTGCTCCGGGGCGATGGCGATCCCGACGGAGGCCGAGGTGGACACCTGGTCGCCGAAGATCTCGAACGGCGTGTGCATGGCGTCGAGCGTGCGCTCGGCCAGCTGGTTGATCGAGAGCTGGTCGACGAGGCCGGGCAGGAGGATGGCGAATTCGTCGCCGCCCACCCGGGCCACCGTGTCCTGGCTCCGGACCGTCTCGACGAGCCGCTGGCCGACCTGCTGGATGAGCAGGTCGCCGGTGGCGTGGCCGTAGGTGTCGTTGACCGTCTTGAAGTTGTCGAGGTCGACGAAGAACATGCAGACCGGCTCGCCCACCCGCCGGGACCGCACCAGTTCCTGCTCGACCCGGTCCTCGAAGAGGCGCCGGTTGGGCAGCCCGGTGAGGGAGTCGTGCCACGCCATGTGGGACACCTTCTCCAGCAGCTCCAGGTTCTGGATGGCCGTGGCCGCCTGGTCGGCCAGGCCGCACAGGCGCTCGTGGAGGTCGGGGTCGTGGATCGGCCCGGGGGCGTCCTTGGCGAAGTTGGCGGCGATCACGCCGAGGAACTCGCCCGGCGGCGAAAGGGGGGCGACGACCGAGGCCGGCATCGTCGGAGGCCTCCATGAGCGTCCGCAGCTGGGGGTCGTCGAGGTCGGCGGCGTCGAGGACCATCACCTCGTGGCCGCTGATCATCCGCTGGATCAGGGGGTTGTCGACCTCGACGCAGGGCTCGGGTCGTCGTCCGCTCCGGCCTCCGGCGCCGGGGCCCCGACGGGGCTCTCGGATCTGTGGTCGACCGGCGGCCGACCACTGGGGGGCGATGGGACCGAGGTCGGCGTCGGGGGCGTCCGGCCGGCCGTGTAGGCACCGAGCACGAGGCGGGACCGGTCGCGGTCCCACAGGTAGACGGTGGACTGGTCGCACCCGGTGACCGCCGGGACCGTGTCGGCCAGGATCTGCAGGGCCTGGGCGAGGTTGGTGAGCCCGGAGAGCTGCTCGCTGAAGGACAGCAGCGTCCGGGCGGTGGAGTTGCTCCGGCGGGCGTCGCTCAGCACCGTGCAGACGTCGAGCACGTTGGCCGCGTACCGGGCGAAGAGGCGCAGGACAAGCTCGTCGGTGGCTGGGGCGCGGTTCCCGTATCGACGAGGACCGCCAACCGCCCGTAGCGCCGGGGCGAGGACTCATGTCGAGGACCCGTCGTCCGGGATCGTCGGGGTCGGCGCCCCACAGTTGGGAGGCCATCGCCCGGGCGTCCTCGTCGCTGAGGCCCCGGTGGTGGATGAGCAATTGGTGATGTTATGTCCTGTTCTTCGACTACGTTGGTCTTGCTTACT
>CAWFDU010000009.1:0-10444 GCA_963814655.1 uncultured Acidimicrobiales bacterium
ATATGTGTGCCTTCGTTTCGACTACGTATTGCTAGGTTTGGAGGACATCGTCGAATGGCGGGGCTTCCGGTCCGACATCGAGTCCGAGCTGGCCGAACTGGACGTGCTCGTCCACTGTTCGACCATCCCCGAGCCGTTCGGGATGGTGGTGGTCGAGGGTATGGCGGCGGGCCTCCCGGTCATCGCGAGCTGGATCGGGGGACCGACCGAGGTGATCAGAGACGGAGAGGACGGCATGCTGGTGCGACCGAACGACCCGGGGGCGATGGCGGCGGCCATCGAGCACGTGCTGTCGGACGGGCTCGCCGCACGATTGGGCGACGCCGCCACTCGGTCGGCGGAGCGGTTCGCACCCGAGCTCGCCGGCGCTCAAGTGGAGGCGTTCTACGATCGGGTGGTGGGCTCATGACGCCCGAGGCACCGGGGCCCCGGCTGCCCCGACTTCCTCGTCATCGGCGCCTTCAAGAGCGGGACCACGTCGCTGCTCAACTACCTCAGCCAGCACCCCGACATCATGGTTCCCTGGCTGCAGGAACCGAACTACTTCGGGAGCGAGGAGTTCAGCTTGAGCCTCGACGGGGCGAAGACGGCCCGTCGGGACGTCGACGGCGCCTACGGTCGACGGAGGACGAGCACGTTGGCGCAGTACACCGAACCTGTTCGCCGATGCGCCGGACCACTGCGTCGTCGGCGAGTCGTCGCCGCAGTACCTGACCCATCCGGCCGCCTGTGAGCGGATCCACGCGCTGGTGCCGGACTGCAAGCTGGTCGCCATCCTCCGCAATCCGATCGAGCGCGCCTTCTCGGACTACTCGATGTTCGTGCGGGACGGCATCGAAAAGGAGCCCTTCTCCGAGGTGATCCATCGACCCCGGAGCATCAAGCCCATGGGGCACTACGTCGAGACGGGGATGTACGGGAAGCAGCTGCAGCCCTATGTCGAGACCTTCCCCGCCGATCAGATCAAGGTGTACCTGCACGACGACATGCGGGCCGACGCCCAAGGCGTAATGCGCTCGCTCTTCGCCTGGTTGGGCGTGGACCCCGCCTTCGAACCGAACGTGTCGGACATGATGAATCCGTCGGGAGTACCACGGAATGCGGTCGTGGCCGCCGCCTACATCGCCCGTCGTCGCCTGCAGCCGTACCTCAAGCCGGTCGTCCCACGCACCCTGCAACGCCGCCTCGACGTCCGACTCGAGCGCGGCCTGCAGAAGGACATCGTCGACCCCGCGGTACGCCAGGAGCTCGCCGAGATGTTCGCCGACGACGTGGCGCTCCTCTCCAAGCTGATCGACCGCGACCTGAGTCACTGGCTGCGGCCCCCAGCGGTACCGTGACCGCGTCCGACGGAACGCCGGTAGGGGTCCCGGTCCCGTCGCCGACTCCTGCACCGGCCTCGCCCGGACCGCGCCACTGGAGGGTCTTCGGCAGCCGGAAGGTGCCGAGGCACCGACGCGGGGTGGCGTCGGCCCGGCAGAACCCTGATCCAGGAGCCGTGACGACGGGTCCGGCCGGGAACGGTGACGCGGCGCTGCCGGGTGGGTCGGCCGGCGGGGTGTCGGCGTCCGGCGCGGTGACCGACGGGGCGGCCGGCACCACGGCACCGACCCCGGTGCCCGTTGCCGAGCATCGCCGCGGGACGACCGCCCAGCCTCGAGGAGGAGATCGAGAAGGGCGGTACCCAGCGGATCGGGCACAGCGCGCTGATCACGGCGGTCTCCAATTCGATCCTGCCGGTGACCTCACTGGCGTCGGGTCCGATCCTGGCCCACGTCCTCGGCCCAGAGGCCCGAGGCGTCATGGCCGCCGTCCTCGCCCCGCTGTTCGTGGCGTCGTTCGTGGCCTCCATGGCGATACCGGACGCCACCGTGTATGCGATCGCCGGGCTGGGAACGCCCATCCGTCGGGCCGCCAACATGTCGACGCTGATGCTTATCCCGATGGGACTGATCGCGTCCACGGCGATCTACGTGGCCGCGCCGATCCTGATGCACGGGACCCCGCAGGCGATCCCGACGCTGCGCGCCGTCGTGTGGACGCTGCCGTTCCTGATGATCGCGCTCATGCAAGCGCGGGGCGATCATGGGCAACCGCAATTACCGGCTGGCCAGTCTCGAACGGTCGACGGCCGCCTTCGGACGTCTGGGACTCATCATCGGCTTCGCCCTGGTCGGCGTGTTGACGGCCACGACGGCGGTGTGGTCCAACATCGCCCCCAACCTGGCCGCCATGTGCCTGCTGTTCGTCATCATCCGGAGGGTCAAGTCCACGACGTCGGGTGGACCGACGGGGCGGGACCTGGCGAAGAAGATCGGGGCCTACGCCTTCAAGGGGTGGGGCGGCGTGTCGGCCAACCTGGTCAACTGGCGGCTCGACCAGGCCATCCTCCCGGCGCTCACCCACGCCACCCAGCTGGGCTACTACGCCGTCGCCGTCAGCCTCGCCGAGATCCCGTCGATGATGATCGGCGCCACCAAGAACGTGGTGTTCTCCGAGGCCTCGCACCGGAACGATCCCCGCATCGCCGCCCGCGGGACGCGGATCGTGATCCTGATCTCCGTCATCATCGACGTGGGTGTGGCCATCCTGGCCCGACCCATCGTCACCATCCTGTTCGGACGCTCGTTCGGACCGGCCGTCGAGATGGCACGGATCCTGCTCGTCGCCAACGTGCCGTGGATCGCCGAGGTGGTGCTCGCGGCCGGTCTGCTGTCGAGCGGTCGACCCGGGCTCCGTTCGACGGGCCAGATCGTGGCCGCGGTCATCACCGTCGCCGGCCTCATCATCCTGGTGCCGTTGATCGGCGCCCTGGGCGCGGCCTGGGTCAGCCTGACCGCCTACTCGATCAACTTCGTGTTGACGCTGCTGATGTTCCACCACGTCACGAAGATCCGCTACCGGGACGCGGTCGATACCGCGGTGGGCGGACGTCCTGTGGACGTGGCACTTCTCGTTGGACCTCGTGCAGAAGGGGTTCACCTTCGCCACGAGCAAGGCGAGGGTGAGCCGGTCGTGACATCGGTCGCCACGAACCAGGACCTGCCCACCGACGACGAGCGCCCCGAGCGCCGTCGCCGAAAAGCGCTCATCGCGGCCAGCATCGTCGTCACCGTCGTGATCGCCGGGGCGCTGGTGGCGCTCGGCAAGCCCGGTTCGAAGCTGCACCCGGTCGCCGCGACCACGACCACGACCGCGCCGACCGGAGGGTACGCCGCCCAGGTGTCGGCGGCCGACGCCACGCTCACCGGACTGCTCGGCCTTTCCGACGGATGGGACGCGACGGCCGGCACCCTGCAGTCGGACATGGGTACCGTGCGATCCGACGCCACGTCGGCCCTCACCGCGCTCCAGGCGGCGCGGACGGCACACCGGGCCAAGCCGCAGGACTGCGCGGGCGTGGTCGCCGCAGGATCCCGGGTACAGAGCCTGACCACGTCGATCGAGTCGACGGCATCGGACGTGAGCGGGCAGGCGACGCTGGTCCTCGGGGCCCTCGGGCAGAGCCAGGCCCAGGTGGACCAGTTGGCGTCCCAGATCGCCGCGGCGGGAGCGCAGGCCTCGTCGGCCCAGAAGGCCGCGCTCGAGACCCTCCAGGTGTCCGCCTCGGCCCTCGACTCCCGGCGCACGGCGATGACGCAGACGATGACGGATCTGCAGCAGAAGGCCGACGCCGCCACCCGGAGCGCCCAGGCGGTGGCTGCGCAGTCGGCGTCGCTGGTGTCCGGGTGTAACCACGCAGCGTGAGATTCTGAGCCATCGGCTGTTGCTCGGTTTATCCCCTCTGAACTGGGACGATGTCGATTCCGGCGAAATTTCGAGACAGAAATCCGCCAATCGGTTCAAGAAGTTCACGGTGGGTACCGATGGGACGGCATGGCTTACTTCCAAGGGCAGTGGAACGGGCTCCGGTCGTCGCGTGAACTCCACGCGCAGTATGGGCGACCGAGTCGGGCAGGGGCACATCGGGCGATCGCAGCAGGAGTCGCTGCGCTCACCGTGTCCACCGGAATCCTCATGGGGGGCTTGGCGGTCTCCAACGGGGCGTCGCCACCGGACCGGCCCCCGGCGGGTCAGGCCGTCGAGGTCGCGCAGAGCGT
Organism: uncultured Acidimicrobiales bacterium; assembly: GCA_963814655.1. Taxonomy (GTDB): domain Bacteria; phylum Actinomycetota; class Acidimicrobiia; order Acidimicrobiales; family RAAP-2; genus Bog-756. Next base: position 4,101 of record CAWFDU010000009.1, read on the forward strand.
GCCGACGCCCACGACCGTGCCGGCACCGGTGATGACCACGGTGACCGCGCAGCGGTCGGCCGCCCTCCAGAACATGGAGGGGGTCAACATCCGATCCGACGCAGGGACCACGCCGTACGGAAACTTCGCACAGACGGAATCGCTCCTGCAGCAGCTGGGCGTGGAACACGTACGTGACGTGCTGGCCTACAACCCGGGATTCGTGCGCTCGGACCAGTACGGCTTCTACAACACGTTGAAGTCGGACGGCATCGGCGTCGACCTCGTCGTGTCGCCGAGCACGAGTACCTCGGACCTTGCCGCGCGTCTCAACACCGTGGCCACGTACTTCCCGACGGCCGTCGATGCCCTCGAGGCACCGAACGAGGCGAACATGATCCCCGGGGATGCCGCATGGGCCTCACAGGACGCCGCGTACGAAAAGCAGATGTATGCCCTCGTCAAGGCCAACCCGGTGCTCAAGGACACGACCGTCCTCGGGCCCTCGTTGGCCGACTACCAGGCGCTGCGCGACGGTGACCTGGGATTCCTCAGCCTGGGCAATCTGTCCAGCGTCCTGGACGCGGGCAACGTGCACCTGTACCCCGGGGGGCATGACCCGTCCTGGAACATGGACGTGACCAAGGCGGGCGAGGGCCTGGTGGCCGGCAGCAAGCCGCTGTGGGTCACCGAGGCCGGTTACCACGATGCCGTCGATCTTCCGGGCAACTTCTCGGCGTCGGATGCCACCATCGCCACCTATCTCCCCCGGCTCTTCCTGGAGTGGTTCCAGCGGGGTGCGACCCGGGTGAACATCTTCCAGCTGTACGACGAGTTCTCCGACCCGGGCAACTCCAACTACCACGACCACTTCGGTCTGGTCAGCGACTCCGGGACCCCCAAGCCTCAGTTCTACGCAATCGAGAACTTCAACAACCTGCTGAAGGACACGAACACGACCTTCACGCCGGGATCGCTGACCTACTCGATCTCGTCGGGCGGGGCCAAGGTGGAGTCGCTGCTCCTCCAGAAGAGCAACGGTCAGTTCCAGCTGTTCCTCTGGCAGGACGTGCCGGTCTCCAACACCGCCACCAATCCGCCCACGCCCGAGGCGGTCGCGGGCACCCCGGTGACGGTGACCTTCAAGGCTCCGGTCCGGTCGGTCACCGAGTACCGTCCGTCGCTGTCGGCCGACCCCCAGGCCGACCAGACGAACACGTCGACCTTCACGGTCAACCTCCAGGGGGACGCGACGGCGCTGACCATCCAGCCCTGACCGTCCTCGTGCGGCCGTCACGGGCGACCGTGACGTCCCCGAAAGCGGTAGTTGACCATGCCGGGCGCTTGCGCCCGGCATGGTCAATTCCGGCGGTTCGGAGCCCTGAGGGGGGTGGCGGTGGTAAGCGGCGATGCTGTTCAGGCTGGGATCGGGGGATCAGGTTGACGGTTCGCAAGCGCATTGTCCACCGAGCAGTTGCCTTCGCTGCGGCCGCATGCGGCGAAGTCGCAGAGGCGACAGAGCCAAGGTTGCGGACGGTCATGACTGCGGGCGGAGCGTCCGTCGACGCTCGCGAGGGTTACCGCGGTCAGCATGGTGTCCAGTGCTGCCGCAAGGTTTTCGACCTCGTCCGGGTCCAGGGCGGACAAGGTACTCGTCAGCGACCCCTCGCGTGCATGACGTATCCGCACGGCCATGCGCAGACCACGTCGGGTCAGGGCGACAGCTACGGCCCTTCCATCCTGCGTTCCGGCCCGCTCGACGAGATCTTCCGCTTCGAGGCGATCGACGAGACGGACCGCGCCCGAGTGGGTCAGGCCCAGCACGGCACTCAACTGCGTCACCGATCTGCCGTCGAGGAATTCGTGCAGCGCGACGAGCGCGGCGGGGGCCGACGGGCCCAGCCCCGCTATCGGCTCCACAGCGGACTTCATCCGGTCGGCGATCACGAGGCTCAATGCGCCCAGGGCGTTGGCTGCGTGCTGGCGGCTTGACGGCAATTGACCCATGTCGGTACTGCATAGGTATGAGTCACACACAATCCAGGAAGCGACCTGGCGAGTTTACGGCCGAGCTGTCGATGCTGAACATCGACAGCTCCGATCCGGCGGGATTGGCGCGGTTCTACGCGGCCGCACTCGGCTGGGAGGTCGCGTACAGCGACGACAGCGACGGGATGGTCAAAGGGGCCGGCTTCAGGATCGGCTTCGGTAAGATCGAAGGGTTCCGGCCCGTGGAATGGCCGGATGATGATGGCGCCAATCGCGTCCACCTCGACCTCCAGGTCGACGACCACGACGAGGCGACAGAGAGCCTGTGTGCGATCGGAGCCAGCCGACCTGAATTCCAACCGGGCGACGGCCGTTGGCGGGTCCTGCTCGATCCCGACGGCCAACCGTTCTGCCTGAGCCCCCGTCCTGCAGCAGCGCCGTAGCGTCGCCCATGACGGAGTTCGCGGAGCTACTCGTCCAGAACGCCGGGGCATGGCGCACATGGCTCGACAGCCACCATGCCGATCACCCCGGGGCCTGGCTGGTGCTGCACGAGCGGGGCGGTCACACGACAGCCCTCACCTGCGCGGAGGCACGTGACGAGGCGCTGTGCTTCGGTTGGATCGATGGTCAGATCGCACGGCGCGACGACGCCAGCTATCGCCAGCGATTCACGCCGCGCAGGCCGGGCAGCCCCTGGTCGGCCAGGAACGTCGGGCACGTTGCCCGCCTCACCGGTTCTGGTCGGATGCCGCCAGCCGGAATAGCAGCCGTCGACGCGGCCGAGGCGCAAGGAAGGTGGGACGTGGCCTACCGCGGGCAAGCCGACATGCATATTCCACCAGACCTAGCCCGGGCACTGGCGGCCAATCCCGCCGCAGCCGCGACGTTCGACGAGTTGGACGCAGCCAATCGCTTTGCCATCGTCTACCGGCTCGACGCCGTGAAGCGCCCTTCGACCCGGGACCGCAAGCTGGCCGTGTACGTCGACATGCTCGCTCGCGGCGAGTCCCTCTATCCTCGCAAGCCCCCGAAACGTCGCAGGTGACCTTCCCGATCCGCACGAGGCCGGCGCCGCACCGCCACCCGAGCCGACCCGGCCGTTGGGACGCTCCGATGGTTCTTCGGGGGCCCGGGGCATCAGGGTTCCTCGACCAGGAACCTCCGGAGCCCTGATTGAGGCAGACTCTTCGCCTGCGAGAGCGTCGCTGATCGACGACCCGGGCGACGTCGGACGGGCGGCGCACTCGGGTCGGACGGGGCGCCCTTCGCCCGCACCTGGCCGATTGGCATGAGGTCGTGGTCCAGTCCGACCGCCCCAGCGACTGTCCCCACCGGCGCGGTGACCTCTGGTGGGCCGGGATCGCGGGGTGCTGGACCTGTCGGTCCAGTATCGAAAGACGTTCAACGACACCCTGCCCGACACGGTGCGGGTCGCGGACCCGTTCCAGCTGATCGGGTCGGCCGACGGCCAGCCGGACGAGTGCCGCCGCCGGCTGCAGAACGAGACCCTCGGTCACCAGGGACACCGCTCGGCGACACCGATCAGGCCGACCCCGGGTCGGCCCCGGCGATCTCGACGAGCTACACGACGCCGGCTCGACCGAGGGGCTCACCGTCGAGGTCCGGGCGCTCGGGCGGGCGCCACGAGCCTGGCGGGCCCAGTTCCTCGCGTGGCGCCGGATGAAGGTGTCGGACGGACCGACCGAGGCCACGAACCCCCCCGGCACAAGGATCAGGAGCGCGGGATCCGGGCTCCGCCTGCTCGACGACTGGCGCATCCGCGCCCTGCTGTGCCGCGGGCAACCCGACGGGAACCGGCACGCCACCATCGGGTCGCGCCGACCTCCGTGGAGCCTCGAGTCCGGGGTGGGCGCTGGCGGGACCGGCGAACCGGGCGCCCACGCGGGGGGAGCGGTCCGACACCCGGGGCCCACACACCTTGTGCGGAGCTGTCGAACCACCACCGTCTGTCGGTGGGCGGCCGGCAGGTCGGAACCTCGTGGATCGGCACCGGGGAGGCTACGCGGGGATCCGATCGCGCTGTGGGCCGTCGATCGGTGCCGCCTCCGATCGCCCGGATGCGGGCAGGACGGTGACGGCAGGAAGTGCCGCCTCCGATCGCCCTGCGACCGGGTCGGGGTGGTCCGCTGCCAGGCAGAGGTCGATCCGGAGGCGGAGGGCGCCGGGGGACACCGCACGGGGGCCGGAACGGCCCCGGCGCCGGATCGCCGCCGTGGCCGGCTGCGTGGCGTGCCCGTCGTGGGTGGTGACTCTGCTCAGGATCCGCATGTGACTCGTCGTCCTCCTCGTGGTCCGCGGTCCCGGCACTCTGCGGGGCGACCAATAACTATAAATCCGAGTGGATTACTAGGACATTGTAGGACGAACCCGCGTCGGAGTCAATCCGAGGCTTCGACGGTCGCCGGGAGCCGCCCCCGATCCGGCGGTGGGTGGGCCCGATCCGAAGGGCGGACCGTCGTGTTCGGGTCCCCGACGGGGGGCAGACGGCGCGCGGGCGGGCGGGTGCGACGGTGCGGCGACCCGGGAACGCGGACGGCGCAGCGGGTTCGAGCTCCGAGCCAGGCGCCGCGACCGAGCGGCCGTCGGGCGCTGGTGCCCCAGGGTGCTGACGTCGGGCCCGTCGCCGGGTTTCGCCAGGTCCCGCACGGTGCCACCCTGGCAGTGCGGGAGGGGGGTCGACGTCGTTGCCGATCGCCCGGTCGCGCATCCCGCCACCCCGGTTGCCGCCGGGGTGGCGGGACGGTCGGGCGGCTGACGCCCCCGAGGCCGCGTACAGCTGGGCCACCTGGGCGGCGGACATCTGGTACTGGTAGAGGGTGAAGTCGTCGAGCGAGCCGCCGAAGGCGAAGCTCGACGGCTCCCACGGCCAGCCGTTGAGGTTGTCGTAGCCGACCCGCCAGTACCCGATGAACTGCTGGGCCGGGTGTTGGAGTTGGTGCCGACCAGCGCACCGTCGACGTAGAGGGCCATGCCGGCCGGGCCGATGGTGGCGACGGCCAGGTGCCACTGTCCGTCGTTGTACGAGTTCGAGCTGCTCACCATCTGCGCCGAACCGGTCCATGCCCCCACTCGAGCTGACCGGAGTCGGTCATGTAGAGGTGCCGGTCGTAGTTGCTGCTCAGGCCGGTCTGGTTGTTGCCGAAGCCGAAGATCATCCCGCCCGACGTCGTGGTCGTCTTGAACCAGATGCCGGCCGAGAAGGTCTCGGGGTCCGGGGTGGTCACCCGGGTGGTGACGTAGCCGGTGTTCCCGTCCAGGGTGATCGACGTGTTGGGGTCGCCGGCGACGGCGCCGGGGGTGCCGAACGTGACGCCGCCCTCGTAGAGTCCGCCCGAGGTCCGGTAGGTGGAGTCGAGGGCACCGGCCGCGGCCGACGACTCACCGAAGCGCCACCACGAGATCGGGCCGGACTGCGACACGGTGCCCGCCCACGTGGTGGGGCCGCCGCCGCCCACGTAGACCGTGTTGGACGGTCGGGAGGTGACCTGGTTGACCCCGTCGCTCACGATGACGGTGTAGGTGTGCCTCCCGACCGGTGCGGCGGTGTCGTTCAGCGTGACGACCGGCAGATCCCAGAAGCGCGACGCCTCCGACACCGTGTCGACCACGGTCTTCTTGTCCCGCACCAGGGTGTAGGTGAGCGTCCCCACGTCGAGGCTGGTGGAGGTCTGCTGCTCGACGGTCACCGTGCCGTCCGGGTTGGCCTGGGCCGTCGGCGGGGTGGGGGTCGTCGGCGGCGGGCCGTTGCCGCCCGGCCCGAACATCACGAAGCCCTGCTGCCAGAGGCCGTTCACCTTGGTGAAGTCGCCGACCACGAAGAGCTGGCTGCCGTCGGTGGTCGACGCCGCCGAACCCGTCGCCTCGTTGCCGGACGCATTGTCGTTCGGGAACCAGTTGAGCATCTCCCCGGTGGTGGCGTCCTCCGCCGTCAGGTCGTGGTGGGTGGTCAGGCTGGGGAAGCCCCCCGGGACGCTGCTGCAGTCGTGGGCGTGGGACCCGACGAAGAGCGTGTTCCCGATGAGGGCCACGGAATGGGTGTCGCCCTGGCAGTAGTCGGCCCAGACCACGGCCCCCGTGGCCCACCACAGCGCCGCCGTCCCGTCGAACTCGGAGCACCCCTGTACCCCCCGTAGTCCACCCCGCCGATGCAGCAGCTTGCGGCGCCACCCTGTATCTCAACCTGGAACCTTGCTGACACCACGGACGCACACCGCCCTGCGCCGACGCCCGATCCGCGCCGGCGTCACGCGCGGTGGCGCCCCTCGAAGACCCCAATCCGCTGGTGGCCGGGGAAGGCTTCCGCAAGCTCCGCGCAGCCGGAATCGAGGTCTACCTGGCATCCGATTTCGCCT
>CAWFDU010000010.1:0-20852 GCA_963814655.1 uncultured Acidimicrobiales bacterium
CTGCATCGTCCTGGCCGTCCGGGGACCCGACGAGCGCACCATGCGTCGCATCCTCGAGCTGGTCCCCCTGGTCCGGGACGGTGTCGGCGTCAACGTCGCCGTCAGTGCCGGTCTCCTCACCGAGGACCAGGCCCGACGGTTCGCCGAGGGGGGCGTCCACCGGTACAACCACAATCTCGAGACGTCGCGGTCGTTCTTCCCCAACGTGGTGACCACCCACACGTGGGCCGAGCGGGAGGAGACCTGCCGACTGGTACGCGACCACGGCATGGAGCTGTGCTGCGGTGCCCTGATCGGGATGGGGGAGACGGACGAGCAGCGGATCGAGCTGCTCACCCAGCTCCAGGAGCTCGACCCCACCGAGGTGCCCCTCAACTTCCTCAACCCCCGTCCGGGCACACCCCTGGGGGACGGACAGCCGGTGGCGGCCTGGGAGGCCATCCGCTGGATCGCCCTCTTCCGGCTCGGCCTGCCCGGGGTCATCCTCCGCTACGCCGGCGGGCGCGAGGTGACCTTGCGCGAGCTCCAGTCGATGGGGATGACCTCGGGCATCAACGCCCTCATCGTCGGCAACTACCTGACCACACTCGGACGGTCCGCCGACGAGGACCTTCAGATGCTGTCCGATCTCCGGATGCCCGTGGGCGCCCTCACCGGCGTCCTGTGAGCGGCACGGTGGCCACGGGCGGGGAGGCGGCGGCCGGCACCGGGGCGCACTGCACGGCCTGCGGCTCCGTCTCGTGCCTCGGGTGCAGCCGCACCCTCGATCCGCCCCGGTTCTGTGCCGACTGCGGTCGCCGACTCACCGTCACGGTCACCCCCGGCGGCTTCCGGGCCCACTGCCGCGACCACGGGGAGCTCGCCGCCGGCTGAAGGTCGGGACAGGGGTACGTTGGCCCGATGGGGTCGCTGCTGGTCGCCGTGCTGCCACTGGCCCTGGGCGCCGCGGTCAGCCCGACCCTGCTGGCCGTGCAGCTGCTCGTCCTCACCGGGACCACCGACCGCCTGGCCCGGGCGTGGGCACTGGCGCTCGGGGCGGCGCTGGTGCTCGGGGCCTTCTGCGTGCTCTGCGTCACCGCGCTCCAGCGGGTGCGTCCGCACCACGGCACCCACACGTCGGTGCCGGACGCCGTCGTGCTGCTGGGCAGCGGTGCCCTCCTGGGACTGCTCGCCCTGCGGTCCCTCCTCCGGCACCCCACGGTCGGCGAACGGCAGCCGTCGAGGATCGCCGAGCGCCTGGGAACCGCTCCGACCGGCTGGTTCGTCGGGGTCGGTGCCCTCGGCATGGTGGTCAATTTCTCGACCCTGCTGCTCGTCCTGCCGGCCGTGCACGAGATCACCCACTCGACGGCGGCGTTCCCGACCAAGGCGGTGGTCTTCGCCGTGCTCTACGTGATCGTGCTGCTCCCGGTGCTGGTGCCGGTGGCGCTGGTCGCCGTCCTCGGGGCCGGCGCCGATCCCGCGCTGGAGGCCACCCACCGATGGGTGGGGGCGCACTCCCGTACGATCGGGACGGTCATCGAGGCGGTCTTCGCCGTCTACCTCGTGGCCAAGGGGGTCCGGGCCCTCCCCTGAACGGTGCCCGTCGAGGAGGTAGGGACATGGACTGGAAGCTCGAACTGGTGGTCGTGCCCGTGGCCGACCAGGACCGCGCCAAGGAGTTCTACGTGGATCGGATGGGATTCGACCTCCTGGTCGACCACCAGGGCAGCCCGACGTTCCGGGTGGTCCAGGTCACCCCGCCGGGATCGGCGTGCTCGGTCGCCCTGATGCACAACCCCGACGCCGCCGGCAGCGTCCAGGGCCTCCACCTGGTGGTGTCCGACCTCGCGGCCGCCCGGGCCCAACTGGTGGCACGCGGGGTCGAACCGGACGCCATCGTGCACTTCGACGCGGGCGTCCGGGCCGACGGCCCCGACCCCGAGGGCCGTGACTACAACTCGTTCTTCGAGGTGCACGACCCCGACGGCAACGGCTGGATGGTCCAGCACGTGGCCGCCCGGGGCACCTGAGAGCGTCCGGAACCGGCGGGTCCCGGATCGGAATACGGTTGGAGGATGGATCGACCCAACATCCTGCTCATCATGACGGACGAGGAGCGGTACCCCCCACCCTACGAATCCGACGCCGTCCGTTCGTTCCGCACGTCACAGCTGACCGCCCGGGAGTCGATCCGCGCCCGCGGCGTCGAGTTCCACCGCCACTACGCCGGTTCCACCGCGTGCACCCCCAGTCGGGCGACGCTGTTCACCGGCCAGTACCCGTCGCTCCACGGGGTCACCTCCACCGCGGGCACCGCCAAGCAGAGCAACGACCCGGCGATGGGCTGGCTGGACCCGAACTCCGTCCCGACCCTGGGCGACTGGTTCCGGGCCGGGGGCTACCGCACCCACTACCGCGGCAAGTGGCACGTCTCCCACGCCGAGATCGTGATCCCCGGCACCCACGAGGGCCTCAAGGCCTCCGACGACGAGGGGCGACCACTGCCCGAGGCCGTCGAGGCCTACCGGAAGGCCGACCGACTGGATCCCTTCGGGTTCTCGGGCTGGATCGGGCGCGAGCCCCACGGCGCCGACAAGTCCGACTGCGGCACCGTCCGCGACGGTGTGTTCGCCGAACAGGTCGTGGAGCTGTTCGACGAGCTGGCCGCCGCCCGGTCCGACGGCCCGTGGCTGACCGTCGCCTCCTTCGTGAATCCCCATGACATCGCCTTCTCCGGGTTCGGTTGGGAGCAGATGCTCCGCTTCGGGCCGCCGGACCGGACCGTGCCCGACGTGGACGAGCCACCGTCGCAGTCGGACTCCTTCGCCGGACGACCGGCCTGCCAGGAGGCCTTCAAGGCCCTGTGGCCGGAGATGATCTTCGAGACGGCGACGGACCTCGGTTACCGGCGGCTCTACTACTACCTCCACAAGCTGGTGGACGAGGCGATCGGCAGGATCCTCGACGCGCTCGAGCGGTCGGGCATGGCGGACGACACCATCGTCGTGTTCACCTCCGACCACGGCGACCTGCTGGGCGCGCACGGTGGCCTCATCCAGAAGTGGTGCAACGCGTTCGACGAGGCCACCCGCGTCCCCCTCTACGTGGCCGGGCCCGGGATCGCACCGTCCACCGACGGCGTCTCGGTCCCCACCAGTCACGTCGACCTCGTCCCCACCCTCCTCGGGCTGGCCGGCATCGACGTGGAGCGGGCGTCGACCGGTGTGGCCGCCCACCACGACGAGGCCCAGCCCCTGCCGGGACGGGACCTGAGCGCGATGCTCAGGGGGACGGTCGACCCGGCGTCGCTGGCCTCGCCCGTCTACTTCATGACCGAGGACGACGTCACCCGGGGGTCCACGCAGGTGAACATCCTCACCGGCGTCCCCTTCGACGCGGTGGCGCCGCCGGTCAACATCGAGTCCGTGCTGGCCACGCTGCCCACGGGCGACGGTGGTGCCGACGAGCTGTGGAAGCTCAACCACTACTACGAGCGGCTCGACGACTGGTACGCCTCCCGGGGGATCGCCCCCAACCCGTTCCTCGGCCCGGCCGCCGAGCCGACCTTCGAACTCCACAACCTGACGGCCGACCCCGAGGAGCGCGTCAACGTGGCCGACACCCGGTCCGACGTGCGTTCGCGGATGGCTTCGGTGCTCGACGCCGAGCGGGACGCCAAGCGCCGGATCCCGACCCTCCGCAACCCGGTCGCCTGACGGCCGCCGGGTGACGGCGGCCGTCCACGGATCGGCACGCGACGACGGGACCGGGGTCCTCCGGGGGTGCGGATGCGCCCGGTGGACGTCCGGGTGCCACGGACACCGATCCGGAGGGGACGGACGTCGGAGGACGCGAGGGCGCCGGCGCGGTCCTTGCGTTAGCGTTCCGTCAGCGGCGGGCCCACCGACCGTCCGGAAGCTGGCGTGCCGTCGGAAGGGGAGGATTCCATGGCGCTCAAGGTCGTCGGCGCGGGCGTCGGCAGGACGGGCACGAACTCACTGAAGCTGGCCCTGGAACAGCTGACCGGTGAGCCCTGCCATCACATGCACGAGATCTTCGCGGATCCCGGACAGATCCCGACCTGGACGGACGCCATCGAGGGTCGCCCCGTCGACTGGGCGACCTTTCCGGCCGACTACGGCGCGCTCGTCGACTGGCCCGGCGCCTCGTTCTGGCCGGAGCTCTCGGCGGCACATCCCGACGCCCTGGTCCTCCTGTCCGTGCGCTCACCCGAGTCGTGGTACACCAGTGCCTCCAACACGATCTTCAACGTGCTGGACAACGCCCCACCCGAGATGCAGCCGTGGTTCCAGACCGTGATGACGCTCCTGCGCGAGCGGTTCAGCGACCGGTTCGACGACCCCACCGCCATGATGGACGCCTTCGAGCGCCACAACGACGCCGTGCGCACCGCCATCCCGGCCGAGCGCCTGCTCGAATGGACGCCGGCCGACGGGTGGGAGCCCATCTGCGAGCGCCTCGACGTCGACGTGCCCGACGTGCCCTTCCCGAGGACGAACAGCACCGACGAATGGCGGGCCCAGCTCGGGATGCCACCGCTCTGAGCGGCCTCGTCCGGGTCGGTCGGCCCGCGGGGCATCCGACTGACCGGAGGGCTCAGCCGGCGGGCACCTTCCAGCCCCGCGACTCGGCGATCTCCTTGCACGTCGGGCAGATCGGGTAGCGCTTCGGGTTGCGGCCCGGCACCCAGATCTTCCCGCACAGCGCCTTCACCGCGGTCCCGTTGACCATCCCCTCGACCACCGAGGGTCCGGCCGAGATGAAGTCGCCCTTCTCGGGTTTGAACCCCTCGAGCACGATGTGGCTCATCCGTTCGTGGTCGCCGTCGAGCTCGGGGTCGACCCGGGCGGGGGCGGTGGTGATGCCGGTGTCCGTCATGGCGACCAGGATCGCGCATCCCCGGGCCGCCGGCACGGCCGGCGGGGCCGGGACCCGGACACCGTCGGACGGGACCGGCCCCTAGGCTCGGGACATGCCGCGCCGCACCCTGGTCCTCGCCTCGGGCTCCCCCGCGCGCCTGGCGCTCCTGCGGGACGCCGGGATCGACCCCGTGGTGCGGGTGAGCGGCGTCGACGAGGACGACGTCGACCCGGACGACACCCGGGGATCCGCCGGTCGGCTGGCCCGGGCCAAGGCCGAGGCCGTAGCCCGTGCCGACGGCGACGCGCTGGTCGTCGGGTGCGACTCGATGCTGGAGTTCGACGGGCGCCCCCACGGAAAGCCGGCCGACCCGGCAGAGGCCCGGTCGTGGCTCGTGGCCATGCGGGGCCGCAGCGCCGTCCTCCACACCGGGCACTGCGTCATCGACGAGGCCACCGGTCGTCGGGCGGAGGCCGTCGTCGGGACGACCGTGCGCTTCGGTGTCACCACCGACGCCGAGCTCGACGCCTACCTGTCCACCGCCGACGTCCTCGGGGTGGCCGGCGCCTTCACCCTCGACGGACGGTCGGCCCCCTTCGTGGACGGCATCGTGGGTGACCCGGGAAACGTGATCGGGCTGTCCCTGCCCGCCCTCCGCCACCTGCTGTCCGAGCTCGGTGTGTCGATCGTCGACCTGTGGCGGGACAACCGGTGAGCGCGGCACGGGCATCCACCGGCACCACCGCGGTGGCACCCCCGCTCGTACTCGGCGGGCTCGTCGTCGACGTCCCCGTGGTGCTGGCACCGATGGCCGGCGTCACCAACAGCGCCTTCCGGACCCTGTGCCGGAGCTACGGGGCCGGACTCTACGTGAGCGAGATGGTGACGGCCCGCGCCCTGGTGGAGGGCAACGCCAAGACGCTGGGCATGGCGTCCTTCGCCGAGGACGAGAAGGTGCGCAGCGTCCAGCTCTCGAGCGTCGACCCGACCGTCATGGGACGGGCGGTGGGCCGCCTGGTGGAGGAGATCGGCGTCGACCACATCGACCTCAATTTCGGGTGCCCCGCCGCCAAGGTCACGCGTCAGGGCGCCGGCGCCGCCCTGCCCGTCCACCGCACCCTCTTCCGCGACCTCGTCCGGGCCGCCGTCGTCAACGCCGGGTCGGTACCGGTCACGGTCAAGATGCGCATCGGCGTCGACGCCGACCACGTCACGTACCTCGAGTCCGGCCGGATCGCCGAGGGCGAGGGGTGTGCCGCCGTCACCCTGCACGCGCGCACGGCGGAGCAGCTCTACTCGGGCACCGCTGACTGGGACGCCGTCCGCCGCCTCAAGGAGGAGGTCACCACCGTGCCGGTGCTGGGCAACGGCGACCTCTGGGAGGCCGCCGACGCGCTGGCCATGATGGACGCCACCGGGTGCGACGGGGTCGTCGTGGGACGGGGGTGCCTCGGACGTCCGTGGCTGTTCCGGGACCTGGCCGCCGCCTTCCGGGGTGAGCCGGTCCCGCCACCGCCCGGGCTGGGCGAGATCACCGCCATGATGCTCGTCCACCTGGACCTGCTGTGCGCCCTCTTCGGGGAGGCACTCGGGACCCGGCAGTTCCGCAAGCACACGGGCTGGTACCTGACCGGGTTCGCGGTGGGCCCGGCCGTCCGACGCGAGCTCGCCCAGGCGTCGTCGGTGGCCGAGGTCACCACCCTCCTCGACGGGCTCGACCACACGCTGGCCTTCCCGTCCGAGGCGCTGCGGATGGCACGCGGCCACACCAACGGACCCCGACCCGTCCACCTTCCCGACCGCTGGCTCGAGACGGCCGACGACCCCACTCCGCCGTCCGGCGGGGACCTGCTGGTCTCCGGCGGCTGACCCCCGGTCGCTTCGGCGGCCGGCGGCGGCGCGCCGTGGTCCGCACCCGGCCCGCCGACCGGGAGGGCGGCATGGTGTGGGAGACTGGTGGCGCTGACCTCGCCGGGGATCCCGGCGCCGGAGCGGGGTGCCCCGCCGGACCGGTCGCCCTCCCCTCCCATGATCGTCGGATCCTCCCTTACCATCGAGATCGGTGACCGCACCCTGCTGCGCGACGCCTCCTTCGTCGTGGGCGCCGGTGAGAAGGTCGGGCTGGTCGGGCGGAACGGCACCGGGAAGTCGACGTTCATCTCGGTCGTCATCCAGGAGCCCGGGCGCAACGTGCGCTCGACCGGCAGTGCGGCCATCCGCGGCACCTACGGCTACCTTCCCCAGGTACCCGAGCCCCACGGCCTGGGGCTCGAACCCAACGGCTTCTCCCACGTGCTGTCGGGCCGCGGTCTCGACGTCCTGGACGACGCACTGGGCAAGGCGCGGCACCAGATGGCCAAGGATCCGTCGACGGAGAACATCGCCCTCTTCTCCGACCTGGAGGAGCAGTTCCGGGAGAACGGCGGGTACGAGGCCGAGGCGACCATGGCCCGACTGGCCGACGGCCTCGGGCTGCGCCAGGAGCTCCTGCTCGAGGACATCGAGAGCCTCTCGGGTGGGCAGCGCCGCCGCGTCGACCTGATCCGCATCCTGTTCCAGGGCCCCGACACGATGATCCTGGACGAGCCGACCAACCACCTCGACCGGCCGGCCAAGGCCTGGCTGATGGACGAGCTCGAGCGCTTCCCCGGGGCCATCCTGGTCGTCTCCCACGACCTGAAGCTGCTGGACCGGTCCATCAACAAGGTGCTCCACCTGTCGGACGCCCGCCTCACCGAGTTCAAGGGCAGCTACTCGTCGTACCTGGTCCAGCTCGAGGCCGACCAGTCCCAGCGCGAGCGGGCGGCCGAGCTCGAGGGACGCGAGATCGACCGGCTGGCGAAGCTGGCCGATTCCATGCGCGGCTCCACCAACCGGCGGGCCCGCATCGCCAAGTCGCTGGACAAGCGGGTGGAGCGGTTGGAGGGTGGACGCACCGAGGTCCACAAGCGCGAACGGAGGAGCTCGTTCAAGCTGCCGACCCCGGTCCGCTCGGGCGAGGTGCCGCTACGGGTGTCGAACCTGGTCGTCCGCTACGACGACAAGTCGGTCCTGGCCGACGTCGACTTCCACTGCCGACGGGGCGACCGGGTGGTGGTGATCGGACGGAACGGGGCCGGCAAGTCCAGCCTGCTCCGCTGCCTGGCCGGGGTGCAGGAGCCGACGGAGGGATCGGTCGAACCCGGGGCCAACGTGGCGCTCGGCTACTTCGCCCAGGAGCACGAGCAGGTCGACCTGGGTGTCACCGTGCTCGACAACATCGACGACCGGATCCTGACCAGGGAGACGGAGCGCCGGGCGCTGCTCGGCTCGTTCGGACTGGTCGGCGACGTCGCCTACCAGATGCCGAAGACGCTGTCGGGAGGCGAACGGGCCAAGCTCGGGCTCGCCATGCTGGCCGCCGGCCAGGCCAACGTGCTCCTGCTCGACGAGCCCACCAACAACCTCGACCCGACGTCGATCGAGGCGGTGGGGAGGATGCTCGCCGACTGGCCCGGCACGATCGTCGTGGTCAGCCACGACCGGGCCTTCGTCGAGGCCATGGAGCCGACCCACGCCCTCAAACTGCCCGAGGAGGTGTTCACCCACTGGCGTGACGACTACCTCGACATGGTGGAGATGAAGTAGGCGCGCCCGCCGTCGACTGTCGCCGTCGACTGTCGCCGTCGGCGCCGTCCCGCCTAGCGTGGACGACGTGGCTCGACTCCCCGGACCCGGGCTCCTGGCGACACCGTCGGTCACCATCGCCTCGATGCGACGGCCCCACCTGGCCGCCCAGGAGCTCTACCGGCGGTACGGTCCCGCGGTCCGGCTCGGCCGCGGATCCACCGGCATCGTGATGCTCCTCGGCCCGGCGGCCAACGAGCTGATCCTCTCGGAGCGTCCGGACGCCTTCACCTGGCACGACGCCATGGCGATCCTGGAGCCGGTCGACGGACCCACCGCGCTGGTGCTCTCCGACGGGGACGACCACCGGCGCCGCCGCGGGATGGTCGAGCCGGCCTTCGCCACCCACCGGATCGACGCCGCCGTGCCCGTCGCCGTCGAGGAGGTCGACGCCGCCATCGACTCCCTCGTGGTCGGCTCGGTCACCGACCTGCACGCGCTCCTCCAGCGCACCATGCGGCGCATCGTGGTACGGGTGCTCTTCGGCGACGCCCCCGGCGATCGTGCCGACGCCCTCGGCGCCGTCCTCCAGCCCGCGATGGCCTACCTCGATCGGATCCCCCAGCTCCAGTTCCGGGGCGCGCCGGGCAGCGGGCGCGCCCGGAGGGCCCGGCGGGGCGCCGACGCCCTGGTCGACGAGGAGCTCGGGCGGCGGCGGACCTCGGGCGAGCCCGGAGGTGACGTGCTGGGCGTGCTCCTGGAGTCCGGCCTGTCCGACGCCGAGCTCCGCGACCAGGTGGTGTCGCTGACCGCCGCCGGCTACGACACCTCCTCGGCGGCCGCGGCGTGGACGCTGCTCGCCCTGCTGCGGACCCCGGGAGAGTGGCACCGCGTCCGCGGCGCGGTCGACCAGGGACTGGGGGCCGACGGACGGGAGCCGGACGCAGCCGACCTGCGCGCCCTCCCCTACGTGTCCGCCGCCATCAACGAGGCCCTGCGCCTGTGGCCGCCCGGATCCCTGTCCGGCCGCAGGGCCACCGAGGCCTTCACGTTCGCGGGGTACGACGTCGCCGTCGGCGCCGGCGTCCTCTTCTCCCCCTACGTCACCCAGCGGATGACGGACGTCTGGGGGCCCGACGCCGCCGAGTACCGGCCGGCCCGCTGGCTCGCCGGCGAGCCTCCCCCGTTCGCCTTCATCCCCTTCGGCGGTCCGTACCGGCGGTGCGTCGGGTCCTCCCTGGCCCTCGCCCAGCTCCACGTCGCCGTGGTGCGGCTCGTGCAGCGGACCTCGCTGCGCCTGGTCGATCCCGACCGGATCGTCCTCGGCCGGGGAATCGGCGCCCTCGTCCCCGAGGGCGGCGTACCCGTGGTGGTGGACGACCGCTCCTGACGCGGCGGCCGGGTCCGCCCTCCCCGCTCAGGCGTTGGCGGGAGCGCCCTTGCCGTTCCCCGACGTGCCGTCCGTCGGCGCTCCGGCCTCCTTCATGGCGTCCACGAGCACGGAGGCGGCCCCCACCAGGCCGGCGGCCTCGATCGGCACCACCACCTTCGAGTTCGGCGACGTGGCCACGGCCTGCAGGGCCCGCAGCTGCATGATGGCGAGGGTGTTGGGCTTGATCCCGACCGTGTCGATGGCGGACAGTGCAGCGGCCTCGCCCTCGCCCCGCAGCTGGGCGGCGCGCTTCTCCCCGTCGGCCCGCAGCTCGAGCACCTGCTTCTGGGCCTCGGCGGCCAGGATCGAGGCCTGCTTCTGACCCTCGGCCTCCAGCACGTTCGCCTGCTTGCGCCCCTCGGCGCTGTTGATGGCGGCCTGCTGCTCGCCCTCGGACTTCAAGATGGCCGCCCGCTTGTGCTGCTCCGCCTCCTTCTGCTCGGACATGGCCTGGAGGACGTTGGTCGGCGGGGTGATGTCGAGGATCTCGATCCGGTTGAGGCGCACGCCCCACTTCAGCGTGGCCTCGGCCATGTGGTCCTGCATCTTGGCGTTGATCGTCTCGCGCTCGGACAGCGACTCGTCGAGCGTCAGCTCGCCGAAGACGGCACGCAGCGCGGTCCTGGCCATCTGGTCGATGGCGAGGCCGAAGTCGTTGACCTCGAAGAGGGCCAGCTTGACGTCGGTGACCTGGCAGAAGATCGTGGCGCTCACCCACAGCGACACGTTGTCCTTGGTGATGACCGCCTGCTGGTCGCCCGTCCGGGGGAACTCGCGGACGTCGACCTTGTCCATCCGGTCGGCGAGCGGCATCAGGACGTGGAGCCCCGGATGCTTGATGGTGCGGAACTCGCCGAACCGCTTGACCACGCCCGACGCACCCCTGCTGGACGACCTTGAGGGACGACTTCAGGAAGATGACGATGAGGGCGAAGATGAAGAACCCGACCACCGCCACGCCGATGGCCAGCCCTGCCGAACCGATGAGCATGGAGACCACCTCCTCGCGCACACCTTACGCACCGGAGGGACGCGTGGTGCCGCCACCCCGGTCGACCCCGACGCGGGGTGGACGCGACCGGCGACGCGCGCCGCCCGTCAGCCCTCGTCGGCGGATAGCAGACCAGCACGCCACGCTCGACGTCGGCGATGACCACGTCGTGCCCGGGGCGATGCGGGTACCCGGGAAGATGGCCGGGCGAACCACTCCTCACCCCGGGCCAGGACCGACCCGGGCGGTGCGGGCCTGCGAGCTCCTTGGTCACCACCGCGGTCTCGCCCACCATGCCCGGGACACCGTTCAACATCGCCGACTCCTGTTCCCTGCGTCCGGGCGCCTGCACGGGCCCGTGCCCGGGTCGACCCCGCGGTGGCGCCCATCCACCCGCACTATACGGGACCGTCCCGTACCCCTCCCCGGGCCCCACCGGGGCGCCGCGCCGTCCGCCCGTCCCCTGCCCGGGGGCGCCGCCCGGGCACGCCCGCGGGTTACCGTGGGCCATGCCCCCCCGGCACCGTCCCCCGTCGCCCCGCTCACCGCCCGGAAGACGTGGCGGACGGTCGAGCCGCTGCACGGGATGGTCTACTTCGCGCCCGAGGCGGCCGACTCCTACGCCCGCCTCGGGCTCGAGCGGCCAGTCCGGCTACTTCGCCTCCCGGTCGGCCCCGCATGGGCGCGGTCGGCGGCCGGCACGGTCGTCGCCACCTTCTTCAACTTCCGCCCTCGCTGGTCCGCGAGGCCATGGACGGGCGTGTGGCGGTCCACGACCCCGGCCGAGGTGCTCGAGCCGCCCGCACGACCGCCGCCGCCGCCGCCCTCCGGCGGATGCTCGGCGGCGCCGCCGACTCGGACGGGCTGCGCACGCGCCGCCGACCTGGCCCGACGGGCGGCACTGCGGGCGTGCGAGCACACCGAGGGACGCCCGCTGTTCGCCGGCCACGCCGACCTGCCTGGCCGGACGGACCACTCGGAGTCCTGTGGCACGCCCAGACCCTGCTGCGCGAGTTCCGCGGCGACGGCCACATCGCCCTGCTGGTCGACCACGGGATCGACGGCATCGAGGCACTCGTGCTCCACGAGGCGACCGGAGAGCTCCCCGTGGTCCTGCTTCGCGGCACCCGGGGCTGGACCGACGACGAGTGGACGGCGGCACCGAGCGCCTGCGCGAGCGGGGCTGGGTCCGCCCGGCCGGGTACGGCGGAGCACCTGGCGCTGAGCGACGAGGGGCGGCGGTGCGGAGCGCCATCGAGGAGGGCACCGACCGGCTCGTCCGTCGCACGCCTACGAGGCCATCGGCGAGGACGGGTGCGACACGCTGCGTGGCCTGGTCCGACCGATGGCCCGTGCCGTCGTGGCCGCCTCGGGCCTCGCGGGCTGACGCCGGGGACGACCGACGGGGACGACCGACGGGGGCGGAGCCGGACGGCGGTCCGCGTCACCCGGCGAGCAGGTCGCCCACCCGTGCGGTCTCGGCCCCACCCTGGGCCAGCCCGGCCCGGGCGGCGGGCCCGCGGGCGGCGGGGTCGAGCACATCGGCCCCGAACGCCTCGAGCGAGGCGGCGTCCGGACGCACCAGCACGACCCGCGCCACGGCGGCCAGTGCGGGCGACGTCGGCCTGCGACGGTCGGGTCGACGATGGGCGCCAGCACCAGGACCCGGTCGCACCCGGTGGCGAGGTCGGCGTTGGTGACCGACCAGACCCCGCCGTCGATGTAGCGGGCGCCACCGATCGTCACCGGGGGCCACACCCCGGGAACCGCACTCGACGCGGCCACGGCGTCGACCAGGCCGACGCCGGACGAGCGGTCGAGCACGCGGCGGGCCCCGGTCGCGGCGTCGACCGCGGTCACCAGGAGGGACCGGGCCGGCCACTCGTTCCCCACCAGCCGGCCGACCAGCACGGCCCGGCGGACGTCCGGGTCGACGGTGTCGGCGGCCAGAGCCATGGCCCCGAGGCGGCGGCGGCGCTCGTCGGGTGGGATCCGGGCGGCGTAGATCGGCAGCATCCGGGCGACCAGCTCGTCCATGGTCACCGGTGGGGTCCGCTCGGTGACCAGGGTGGCGGGGTCGAGCTGGCGGCGCGAGCAGCTCCTCGAGCGGATGGCCGGCGCCGAGCTGCGCCCCCACCGTGGCCCCGGCGGAGGTCCCGACCAGGAGACCGGCGTCCGTCGGGTCGGCCCCCGACCGGGCCAGTCCGCACAGGACGCCGGTGTGCCAGGCGATGCCGGCGACACCGCCGCCGCCCAGCACCAGGGCCGTCGTCACCGCGCCTCCGGCGTCACCGGGCCGCAGGCGCCACTCAGGCGTCGCGCCGGACGAGGAGCCACGCGGCCGGTACGACCACGACGACCGTGTAGAGGGCGAGGATCCCCGCGGCGGTCCACGGCCCGAGGAGCACCCCGGCGAAGTCGGTGGTCCGCGACGTCACCAGGATCATCGACAGCCCCAGGTTGGACGGGAGGTACTTCTCGAACCCGTGGACGAAGCCCGACGGAAGGATGTCGATGATCAGGGGGAGCACCAGCAGGATCCCCACGAAGGCGGAGATGGCGCCGGCGGTGTGCCGGAGGACGAAGCCGAGGGCGCAGGCGATCAGGGCCAGCAGGAGGAGGTAGACACCGCACAGGAACACGGCCCGCAGGGCTCCGCCGTCGGTGATCCCGACCACCGGGATGGCCGGGCTGCGGACCTGGTCGACGATCGAGCTCCCCGGGGGGAGTGGTCTCCCGCCGTGGGCCATCAGCACGGCCCGACCGACGAAGAACGAGGCGAACGCGGTCGCCTCGCACACCACGAAGACCACCGCTCCCACCACGAGCAGCTTGGCGGTCAGCACCGTGGTCCGCCGGGAGGTGACCGACAGGGTCGTCCGGATCGACCCGGTGCCGTACTCCGACGTCACGACCAGCGCGCCGAGCACGCCCACGACGAACTGGGAGAGGAACTCGCCGGTCTGGCTGAAGCGCACCGGGTCGAACTGGGCCCGGTCGGCGATCCCGAGGGTCGCCCACTGCCCGGCCTCGATGTCGGACACCAGGGCGGACAGTCCGACCCCCGCCACGACGATGATCACCAGGCACACCCAGGTCGAGCGCACCGACCGGAGCTTCGTCCACTCGGAGCGCACCTGGGTCGCCGTCCCGGCACGCCCGTGGTCGACGGGCCCGGGATCGGTCCGGGACCGGGTGGCGACCGCGGTCACGTCCCGACCGCCGCGGGGGTGTGGCCGTGGTAGTCGACCATCCCGGAGGTCAGCTCCATGAAGACGTCCTCGAGGCTGGCCTGCCGGGGGCTGAGCTCGTGCACGGCGATGCCGGCCCCGTGGGCCAGTTCCCCGATCCGGGCGGCGTCGAACCCGGTGACCAGCAGCTCGCCGCCGTCACCGCACTCCACCCCGGCCCCCGCGCCGCGGAGCAGCGCGGCGAGTGCGTCGGCACCGGGCGAGCGCACCAGCACCGTGGCCACCGTGTTGGATTCGATGAAGTCGGTGACCGACGTCTGGGCGATGAGGCGGCCACGGCCGATCACCACCAGGTCGGTGGCGGTCAGGGCCATCTCGCTCATGAGGTGGCTGGAGACGAAGATCGTCCTGCCCTCGGCGGCCAGTCCGTGGAGGAGCGTGCGGACCCACAGGATGCCCTCGGGGTCGAGCCCGTTGACCGGTTCGTCGAAGAGCAGGACGCCGGGGTCCCCCAGCAGGGCCGAGGCGATCCCGAGCCGCTGGCCCATGCCGAGCGAGAACTTGCCCACACGCCGCCGGGCGACCGATTCGAGGCCGACCAGCTCGAGCACCTCGTGCACGCGCGCCTTGCCGATGGCGTTGGTCTGCGCCAGCGCCAGCAGGTGGTCGTAGGCGGTGCGGCCCGGATGGAGCGCCTTGGCCTCGAGGAGGGCGCCGACCTCGCGGAGGGGCCACCGCAGATCGGCGAACCGTCGGCCGTCGATGGTGACCGACCCCGAGTCGGGCCGGTCGAGGCCCATCACCATGCGCATGGTCGTCGACTTGCCCGATCCGTTGGGCCCGAGGAAGCCGGTCACCACCCCGGGGCGGACCTCGAAGCTCAGGTCGTCGACGGCGCGGGTGTCGCCGTACGTCTTGGTGATCCGGCTGGCCGTGATCACGGGCGTCCTGCGGCGTCCGACATGGGGTCGACGGTACCAGCAGGGGTGGAGCACGACGACCCGGGCCCGGCCGACCGCGGGCGGGTCAGGATCCCGTCACCCGGTCGGCCAGCGCCCCCACCTCCCCGGGGAGCGCCACGACGGCGTAGCCGTCGCGCCGCTCCAGCCAGTCCCGGTTCCGACGGTGGAGGTCGTGGTGCGCGTCGAAGCGGTTGAGCACGACGGCGACCGGTACCGGCGGGTCGGCCCCTGGACCCCCGGCCAGGGCGTCCATCGACAGTCGGATGCTGTTGATGGTCCCGAGCCCGGCGTCGGCCACCAGGACGACCAGGTCGGGACCGAGGGCGGCCGACAGGCCGCACACGTCGCCGTCGTCGGCCTGGGGCGACCGTACGCCGCCGGCCGTCTCCACCAGCCCCACCGAGGTGCCGCCGGGCGGCCAGTCGAGCTCCGCCACCAGATCGGCGACCCGGAACGGCGGGAGCCCCAACGCCTCGGCGGCGATGGGCGGGGCCATGGCCCGGTGGTACGAGCGGAACGGGTGGCACACGGCGCCGGGGTGCTCCCCCGAGGCGGCGCCCAGCACCTCCGCGTCGGTGGCTCCCCCGAGCCGGTCGCCGGCGTGGTCGACGTCGTAGGACTGGGCCGGCTTGCGGGCGCTCACGGTGACCCCCCGACGGCGCAGCTCGCCCAGCAGCCGGGCCCCGACCCAGGTCTTGCCGACCTCGGTCCCCGTGCCGCACACCAGCACCACCCGGTCAGGCCGCACTCCCCACCCCCCGGCGTGGGACGGCGTCCGGCACCGCGGCGGCCAGTCCGTCGAGCAGCCGGTCGACCTGCGCGTCGGTGTGGGTGGCCGACAGGGTGATCCGCAGGCGCGACGTGCCCGGCGCCACGGTGGGCGGCCGGATCGCCGGCACCCACAAGCCCCGTCCGAGGAGCGCCTCCGACGCGGCCACCGCCTGCTCCTCGCCCCCGATCACCACCGGCAGGATCGGCGACGGGTGGTCGACGGCGCCGACGGCGTCCGCCACCCGTGCCACCACGGTCGCGAGCCGGGACCGCAGTGCCTCCCCTTCGGGGGACCGCACCACCCCGACCGCGGCCAGGGCGGCGCCGGAGTCGGCCGGGGTCGGGGCGGTCGTGAAGATGTAGGGACGGGCCCGGTTGACGAGGAGCTCGACGAACCGCCGCGGTCCGGCGACGAATCCGCCGAGCGAACCGAGCGCCTTGGACAGGGTCCCCATCCGCAGCACGTCGACGCCGTCGGTGCCGTCGGGCTCGGGCCCGAGGACGGCGTGGGCCTCGTCGAGCACGAGCAGGGCCCCGTGCCGCCGTGCCACGTCGAGCAGTCCGGCGAGATCGCAGGTGTCCCCGTCCATGGAGAACACGGTGTCGGTCACCACGATGCTGCGGCCGGTGGATGCGGCCAGCGCGGTGTCGAGCGCGGCCAGGTCGCCGTGGGGGTAGATCCGCACCTCGGCCCGGGCCAGCCGGCAGCCGTCGATGATCGAGGCATGGTTGCGTTCGTCGGAGTGCACCACCGCCTCCCCGGTCCCGAAGACCGACAGCACGGAGAGGTTGGCGGCGAACCCGGTGGGGGTCACCACCGCCGCCTCGGTCCCCTTCCACGAGGCGAGCGCCAC
Organism: uncultured Acidimicrobiales bacterium; assembly: GCA_963814655.1. Taxonomy (GTDB): domain Bacteria; phylum Actinomycetota; class Acidimicrobiia; order Acidimicrobiales; family RAAP-2; genus Bog-756. The sequence goes on from CAWFDU010000010.1 coordinate 16,671, forward strand.
TTCGAGCTCGTGGTGCACGGGACGGGAGCCCGTGACCAGCCGCGACGCCCCCGAACCGGAGCCCCACCGCTCCAGGGCGTCCCGGGCGGCGGCCACCACGGCCGGGTGCGTGGTCAGCCCGAGGTAGTCGTTCGAGGCGAACGAGACGACCGGCCGCTCCGGTCCCGACGGACCGTCCCCCAGGAGTCCCTCGTGCCCCCGGGCGTCGAACGGGCGTGGCGCCCGCCACCGTCCGTCGTCGGCCACCCGGGCGCAGGCGTCCTCCACCCAGGCCGACCAGCGTGACGCGGCCGGCGGCGTCACCCGCCGTCCTCCCCGGCGACCTCGGCGATGCACGCCGCCAGCACGTCGACGACCCGGTCGAGCTCGTCGGCCGTGCTGGTCAGGGGCGGCATGATCACCACGACATCGCCCAGGGGGCGCAGGAGCACCCCCCGCCGGACGGCGGCCGCGCACACCCGACGACCCCACCGCGCGGCGCCGTCGGGCGGGTCGAGCTCGACCCCGGCCATGAGACCGCGCCGGCGCACCGCGGCCACGCCGGTCCGTCCGGCGACCGAGCCCGCGAGCCGGTCCCCGAGGTGGTCGCCGACGGCGCGCACGTTGGCGAGGACGTCCCACTCGTCGATGAGCTGCAGGTGACGGAGGGCCACGGCGCACGCCAGGGCGTTCCCGCCGTAGGAATGTCCGTGGTAGAAGGTCGCCGTGCCGAGGTCCTCGCCCAGGAACCCGTCCCAGACCTCCCCCGCCGCCGCCGTGGCCGACAGGGGGAGGTACCCGCCGCTGATCCCCTTGCCCAGGCACATGAGGTCGGGCCGGAAGTCCGGTCCCGCCCACTGGGACGCGAACAGCTGCCCGGTGCGGCCGAACCCGGTGGCCACCTCGTCGCAGATCAGCAGCACGCCGTGGGCGCGGCAGGCGCGACCCACCGCCGCCAGGTCCTCCGGATCGGCCACGAGGATGCCCGACGCTCCCTGCACCAGCGGCTCGACGATCATGGCGGCGAGGGTGTCCGCATGGGCCTCGACGGCGGCTACGGCCTCCGCCGCCCAGCCGGTGCTGGCGTAGCCGGGGGTGCGGACCACGGGGAACCGCAGCGGGTCGAACACCGAGGTGCCGAACCCGCCGTCGCCGACGGACAGGGCGCCCACCGTGTCCCCGTGGTAGGCGTCGCCCAGCGCCAGGAACCGGGTGCGGTCCGGCCGGCCACGGTTGACCCAGTACTGGAACGCGATCTTCAGCGCCTGCTCGACGGCGACGGCGCCGTCCGAGGCGAACACGGTGTGGGGCCGGTCGACCGGGACCGCGGCGGCCAGGGCCTCGGCGAACTCCACCACCGCGGTGCTGCCGTTGCCCAGGAGCGTGGCGTGGGCCACCCGGCCCAGCTGGTCGACGACGGCCCGGTCCAGCTCGGGGACCCGGTGCCCCAACGTGGTCACCCACAGCGACGAGATGGCGTCGAAGTACCGGTTGCCGTCGACGTCGATCAGCTCGCGGCCCTCGGCCCGCTCCACCGTCACCGGCCGGTTGCCCGCATAGGCGGCCATCTGGGTGAACCCGTGCCACACCACGTCGACGTCCCGGGCCACCCAGGGATCCGCGACGGGCGGGGTGGTGGTCGAGGCGCTCATCGGACCCGAGTCTTGCCCAGGCGTGGACCCACGGGCGAACCGCGCCGCCCGGCCGTCGCCGGGGTCGGTACGGGGGGTGTGGGTGCACGTCGCCGGGGGGGATCCGGCGGAGCCGCCGGTAGAGTGGACCGATGGACCGCATCGGCGTCGTCGACACCATGTTCGCCCGCTACGACATGGGGGCGGAGGCCCTGTCCGAGCTGGCCGAGTGCCCGGGCCACGGCACGACCTTCGAAGTGGTCCGGCGCACGGTGCCAGGGTTCAAGGACCTGGGGGTGGCCTGCAAGCGCCTCATCGAGCAGGACGGTTGCCGCATCGTGGTCGCCCTCGGCATGCCCGGGAAGGCGGCCATCGACCAGGTGTGCGCCCACGAGGCCTCCCAGGGGATCATGCTGGCCCAGCTGCTCACGTCGACCCACATCCTCGAGGTGTTCGTCCACGAGACCGAGGAGGAGGATCCGTCCGCTCTGGCCGCGGTCTGCGTCAACCGGGCGCGCAAGCACGCCCGGAACGCCTACTGGATGCTCTACGAGCCCGAGCAGCTCGTCCGGAACGCAGGCAGGGGCGTGCGCCAGGGGTACGAGGACGCCGGACCGCTGGTCGACTGAGCCCGGACCCCCGCCGTCCGGTTCCGGAGCGGCCGCGGTCCCGGGTGCTCAGAGGAACTGGGCGTCGATCCCGGCGTACACGTGGAGCTTGCCCGAGATCGCCATGAACTCGGCGATCATGAGGCGGGCGCGCACCACCCGTGCCCGGAACCGCTCGTCGACGTCGGAGGCCGTGCCCTCGGAGCGGAGCGTCGAGCCCCCGAGGCTCAGGAGGACGTCCACGATCGACCCGAGGAAGTCGCCGATCCACGACTCGGGGCAGGGGCACGAGCCGAGCCAGTCCTGCGTCCGTCGGGTGCGGCGGATCAGCTCGTCGGCGTCGGTCACGTTGGCCGCCGGGTCCCCACCGGTCATGGACCGGACCAACGACGCGGACGCCACCAGGTCGTCACGGATGGTCTCCGCCTCCCGGAACCACGATCCCAGCGCCAGCCAGTCCACGGGGTCGTTCATCGTCGAGTTCACGGTCCTGCCCTCCGTGCGATCGCGTCCGGCGGCCGGCGGGACGATCGCGGGTCCGCGCCGGCGATGCCGCCGCCGGACCGGTGGCCGCCGGGATGCACCTGGGGTTGCACTCCGACTCTGTCGACCGGCGCCGGGTCCGGCTTTAGCGAATCGCGGGAATCCCGGTCGACCATCGGTCCGGGTCCAGGCACGTCGCCCCTGGTCAGCCGGCCGCTCCGCGCCCGGCGACGCCACGCGCCGCTGCGCCTCCCACGGTGCAACCGCGGTTGCCGGTGCCCATCAGGCCTGGGGGTCGTGGGGCAGCCCGAGGGTGCGTTCCGCGATGATGTTCCGCTGCACCTCGGCGGTACCGCCGCCGATGGTCAGCGCCGGGGCGAACAGGAAGCCGAAGCCCCACATGGCGTCGGGCCACCCGCCGGCGTCCCGCACCCCGGGGACGGGCCCGGTACCCGTCAGCATGCCCCGCGGCGCCGGCCAGGTCGCGGGCCAGGTCCATGATGTGCTTCCCGTGCTCGTCGGCCAGCGCCTTGCGCACGCTGGCCTCCGGTCCGGGCGGGGCGCCGGCCACCGCCGCCGAGACCGTGCGCAGGCGGAGGAGCCGCAGGATCTCCCCCTCCACCCAGACCGAGGCGAGCCGCTGGCGGAGCAGGGGGTCGTCGGTGCCGCCTCCGGCCCGGACGGCGGCGACCAGGTCGTCGGCGGTGGGTCCCATCCCCCACAGCGCCCCGGCCCCGGACAGCGACACCCGCTCGTTGGCCAGCGTCACCTTGCCCAGGGACCAGCCCCGACCGCGCTCGCCCACCAGGTTTGCCGCGGGGAGGCGGACCTCGTCGAGGAAGACCTCGTTGAACGTGTGGGTCCCCGTCATGTCGACGAGCGGCCGGACGGAGATCCCCGGGGCGTCCATGGGGCAGATGAAGTACGAGATCCCCTGGTGGGTCGGGGCATCGGGTTCCGTCCGGGCCAGCAGGATCCCGAACTGGGCCCGGTGGGCGTAGCTGGTCCACACCTTCTGCCCCCGCACCACCCACTCGTCGCCGTCCGGTTCGGCCCGGGTGGTCAGCGACGCCAGATCGGAGCCGGCGCCCGGCTCGCTGAAGAGCTGGCACCAGATCTCCTCGGCCGCCAGCAGCGGGAGCAGGTAGCGCTCCTTCTGCTCGGGCGTGCCCGCGTGCAGGAGGGTCGGCCCGGCCCAGCCGATGCCGATGGTGTTCTCCGGACGGCGCACTCCGGCCCGACGCAGCTCCTCGTCCACCACCAGCTGGAGGGTCGGGTCCGCGCCCAGTCCCCACGGAGCGGGCCAGTGCGGCGCCACGAGGCCACGCCCGGCCAGTTCCCGTCCCGTGGGCGACGGGTGGTCGGCGAGCCAGGCCCGCAGCTCGATCCGTCGTGGGTCGTCGTCCGGGGGCAGGGTCGTGTCCACGCGGCCAGCGTAGGAGAGCGGGGCCGTGGGGAGCGAGGGCGTCCGGACCCACTAG
>CAWFDU010000011.1:0-131260 GCA_963814655.1 uncultured Acidimicrobiales bacterium
GCGGGTGCCACCGATGAAGCGCACCCTCGACCGGGACGAGGTGGTGGCGTTCCTGGCCGACCTCGCCGCGTCGGCCGAGGGCTGAGGGGCCCTCCGGGTCTCGTACCATGGAGGCCATGGCCGGCCGCACGCCGAGAAGGTGGATCGCCCCCCACGCTGACCGGCGCGGTCACCGACTTCTTCGACCGCCGGGTGGACAAGGTGGCCGGCAGCCCCGAGCGGGCCGTCGAGATCACCGACGGCTGGGTGACCAAGGCGCAGCGCCGCTACGGGCCCGACTCGTGGAAGACGATCAACACCATGGAGGCGGCGGCCAAGCGCCACGACGCCCGGGGGACCACCGGGGTGCCCTGGCCCTCCGGCTCCAGGTGCTCGCCAAGCGACGCCAGCACCTCGGCGTCGACCACACCCAGACGCTGAGCGCCGAGTACGCCGTGGCCGGCACCCTCCTCGGGCTCGACCAGCCCGAGGAGGCCCGGCCCTACGCCGACCACGCCCTCGAGGGCTACGTGGCCGACCTCGGTCCCGACGACCCGACGACCCTGGCCGCCCTCGAGCGCAGCGCCCGGATCCAGCTCCAGGTGGGCGAGACCGACGAGGGCGTCTTCAAGTACCGCCGGGCCATCGCCGGGTTCCGCGACCTCGGTGACGAGCAGCGGGCCCAGCGGGCCACCATCAACCTGGGGCGGCTCCTGCTCGGTGCCGAGGAGTACGACGCCGCGCTGGGGGTGTTCCGCGAGCTGGTGGACGTCCAGGGCCGATCACTCGGTCCCGACGATCCCGCCACCCTGGCGTCGTTGCCGACCTGGCCCTCACCCTCGCCCGCATGGGGCGGCTCCGCGAAGCCAAGGTGGTGGCCCAGAACCTGGTGGACGCCACCACCCGGGTCCAGGGCCCCGACCACGGCTCGGTGGCCGACGCCCGCCGGCTGCTCGACCGGATCGAGGCGTCGCTGCGGGCCGACTGACGGGTGGCCCGTCCGTCGGCGGCGTGGGCGCCCGCGCCCTCCACCGCCGCTCGATCGACGAGCGGGCACCGGACGGGTCGCCGCGCCGGCGTGGTGACGGGCACGCCAGCAAAGGGATTACTCTGCCACGGTCATGCTGCGCAGAATCCGGAGGCGAGTGGGACTCGCGTGGTTCACGGCCCGCTGGCGCCTCCGGCCCGCCGTCGGCGTTCCTCGGATGAGCCTGCGGAGCCTCATGCGGCTCGCCTATCCGATCCCCCTCCCGGACGACCTGGAGCTCGAGCGCAAGGCGTACGACGCCGTGGGATCCAACCGGGTCACCGGGCTGCATTCGGTGAGGGCGATGCTGGCGGCACTGGACCACCACAACGCGCCGTCACCGCTCGTCGTCCGCTTCGGCCCGGACGACGTGATCGAGGCCTCTGTCGACGGGGTGAGGATCGTGCTCGACACCGCCGACAATTCCGTTCTCCGAGCCGATGATCCGGAACGGGGCCTATGAGCCCGAGGTGACGCGCGTGCTCCGGACGTTGGTTCGGCCGGGAATGACGGTGGTGGACATCGGAGCCAACATCGGCTTCTTCACCGCGCTCAGCGCTGAACTCGTCGGCAGGGCCGGTCGGGTCATCGCCGTCGAGCCGAACTCGGAGAACTGCCGGCTGATCCTTCGGACGGCGGAGATCAACGCGTACGACCACGTCGCACTGCTGCCCGTTGCGCTCGCGGACACCAACGGATGGTCGCACTTCGTCAACCATCTGGGCTCGAACGGGAGCCTCGCGGTCGAGTCGGACGGGGACCTCGTGGGCGGCTGGGGGCAGATCGTCCCCGTCCTGCGGGGCGACGACGTGATCGACGGCCCGATCGACGTCGTGAAGATGGACGTCGAAGGGGCCGAGGCGAGAGTCGTCCGGGGCATGGCCCGCCTGATCGAGGCGCATCGGCCGGTGGTGGTCACCGAAGCCAGCGAGGAGATGCTCCGACGGGTCAGCGGGTGCACGCCGCGGAGTACCTGCAGTGGTTCGAGGAGCGGGGGTACTCGGTGTCCCTCATCTCCCCGACCGTCGATCCGCCCCTCGCCTTCCCCGACGTCGGGTCGCTCGTGGCGCAGTGGGGGGACCCGCTTCGGATCGAGAACCTCCTGCTCCGGCCGCACCCGAACGGACGGGCTTGAGCCAGCCGGGAACGGGTACGGGTGGCGACGTTCCCGGCTCCCCGGCCACCGGGGCGCGGGCGGTCGTGGGCCCGTCCGTCGGTCGACACGGCCGGGCTCAGAAGCCCAGGCGGTCCAGCGAGTCCTCGCGCTGCTGCCAGTGCTTCTCCACCCGTACGAAGAGCTCGAGGTAGGCGCCGGGCTCCATCTGGCGGCGCACGGCGGTGCCGACCTCCTTGAGCATGGCCCCGCCCCTGCCGATGACGATGCCCTTCTGCGAATCGCGCTCGACGAGGATCTCGCACCGGATCCGGGGCCACTCCCACTCGGTCACCCGGCAGGCGATGGAGTGCGGCAGCTCGTCGGCCACCCGGTGGAGCAGCTCCTCGCGGACCAGGTCGGCCACCCAGAACGCCTCGGCCACGTCGGTGACCATGCCGTCGGGGTAGTACTGCGGGCCGTCGGGCAGGCAGTCGACCAGGGCGTCGACCAGCCCGGGCACCCCCTCGCCGGTCCGCGCCGACAGCGGGAAGTACTCGACGGGCACCGGGTCGTCCCCGGCCTCGGCGTCGAGCCCGCTCGACGACCGCCGACACCCCGGTCAGGTGCCCGAGCACGCCGTCCCCCCGACCCTGTCGATCTTGTTGACCACCACCATCAGGGTGGGGCGACCGACGGTGTCCGGGTCACCCCCACCGAGCTCGACGGTGCGGACGGCCGACCGGGCGGCGCTCCGCACCCGCTGGGCGGCGTTGGCCAGCACCATCCGGTCACCCGGTCCGACGGCCCCGGTGGCCTCGACCAGCGCCACCACGGCGTCGACGTCGTCGAGCGACGAGGTGGCCGACTCGTTCATCCGCTCCCCCAGGGCCGTCCGCGGCTTGTGCAGGCCGGGGGTGTCGACGAAGACCACCTGGGCGTCGGGCCGGTTGAGCACGCCGCGGACCTGGGAGCGGGTGGTGTTGGGCCGGGGGGACACGATCGACACCTTCGTGCCCACGATGGCGTTCACCAGCGTGGACTTGCCGACGTTGGGCCGCCCGACCACGGCCACGAATCCGGAGCGGAACGGGCTCAGCGTCACCGGGCGCGGCGCCGCGTCGGACACGGGCACGATGGTGACCCGTTCGATGCGCCGCCCGTTGACCCGGGCGACCTCGAGCCGGAGCCCGTCGGAGGTGACGGACTCGCCGGTCACGGGGACGTGGCCGAGCAGGTCGAACACGAGCCCACCCACCGTGTCCCACGCCCCGGTGGGCAGGTGGGCGTCGAGCAGGTCGTTGACGTCGTCGATGGGCAGTCGGGCGCTCACCCGGAGCGCACCGCCGGGCAGCCGCTCCACCGGGATCTCCTCCACGTCGAACTCGTCGACGATCTCGCCCACCAGCTCCTCGATCAGGTCCTCGAGCGTGACGAGGCCGGCCGTGCCGCCGTACTCGTCGACCACGACGGCAAGGTGGTAGGTGTCCGACTGCATCTCGCGCATGAGGTCGGCCACCCGCTTGGTCTCGGGCACGAAGTGGGCGACCCGCAGGTGGGACCCGACCGGCTCGCCACCACGACCGGCCCGTACCCCCTGGATGAGGTCCTTGGTGAAGGCGATGCCGGCCACGTCGTCGATCTGCTGCTCCACGGCCGGCACCCGGCTGCGCCCGGCACCGAGCGCCACGTCGAGGGCGGCTTCGACCGTCTCGTCGGTGCCGACGGTCACCATGTCGGTACGGGGCACCATGACCTCGCGCACCACGGTGTCGCCGAATTCGATGATGGAGTGGATGAGGGCGCGCTCCTCGGTCTCGATCACGTCCCCCTCCATGGCCACGTCGGCCATGGCCAGCAGCTCGGACTCGGTCACCAGGGCGCCGGCGCTGCCGCCCTTCTGCCCGATGAACAGGTTGGCCAGGCCGTTGAGGCCGCCCGAGACCCACCGCACCGGGGGGAACCGGACGACGGCGGACACCAGGGGGGCGCTGAACAGCGCGGCCCGCTCCGGGTGCCGGACCGCCCAGTTCTTCGGGACCGCCTCGGCGAACACGAAGATCACCACGATCTCGAACACGGTGGCGGCGGCCACGCCCCACGCGCCGAACCACCGTACGGCCAGGATGCCCACCAGGGTGGCCACCACCAGCTGGCAGATCAGCACGAGCAGGAGCACCGGGTTCAGGAAGGCCTGGGGGTCCTCGGTGAGGCGCACCAGGACCCTGGCGCCGCGCTTGCCCTCGTCGGCGAGGCTCTTGGCCTTGGCCCGGCCCATGCGCACCAGCGCGGTCTCGGCCAGGGCCAGCACGGCCGAGGCGACCAGGAGTACGACGACGACCACGGTCAGCACCCCGTCGCCCACGGTGAACGCGGTGGCCGTCATCCGGATGCCGGGTCGAGCAGCGGGGGCAGCCGGTAGAAGCGGTCGAGGTGCTGCTGCTCGCGTCGCTCCATCCGCTCCGCCTCCTCGTCGACCTCGTGGTCCATCCCGAGCAGGTGCAGGATGCCGTGCACGACGAGCAGGGCGATCTCGTCGTCGAAGGTGACCCCGTGGTCCACGGCGTTGACCGCGGCCACGGCCGGGCAGATGACCACGTCGCCCAGGAGCAGGTGCCGGCCGGTCGGGGCCTCGATGGACGCCGGTCCGGTCCCCCCCTCGTCGGGGGAGCGCCCGCTGCGGTCGATGTCGTCCTCGATGGGGAACGACAGCACGTCGGTCGGGCCCTGCCTGTCGAGGAACCGTTCGTTCAGCGCGGCGATCGACGGCCCGTCCACGAAGAGCAGCGACACCTCGGTGTCGTCGGTGATCCCCTCGGCCTCGAGCACCGACCGGGCGAGGGCGGCCCACCGCTCGACCGCCACCGGGTGGTCGGCCTGCTCGTCGGCGGCGTAGATGTCGAGGGTCATGCCCCGCCCGTGCCGTTGCCGGTGGCGCCGTTCGGCTCCACCGGTCCCGGGGCGCCGTTGGACGGGCCCCCGGCCGACCGCACCGGGACCGGTGCCTCGCCGCGGTCGTAGGCGGTCACGATGTCGGCGACGATCTTGTGGCGCACCACGTCCTGGGCCTTCAGATGGACGAAGGCGAGGTCGGGCACCCCGCCCAGCACCGCCTCGAGGCCCACCAGTCCGGACCGGCCGCCCGGCACGTCGACCTGGGTCATGTCGCCGGTGATCACCGCCTTCGAGCCGAAGCCGATGCGGGTCAGGAACATCTTCATCTGCTCGGGGCTCGTGTTCTGGGCCTCGTCCAGGATGATGAACGAGTTGTTGAGGGTCCGGCCGCGCATGAAGGCCAGCGGCGCCACCTCGACGGCGCCCTTGTCGATCAGGCGCTGCGCGCCCTCGGCCTCGAGCAGGTCGTGGAGCGCGTCGTACAGGGGACGCAGGTAGGGGTCGACCTTGGCCAGCATGTCCCCGGGCAGGAACCCGAGCCGCTCCCCGGCCTCGACCGCCGGTCTGGTCAGGATGATCCGGTTCACCTGACGGGCCTGCAGGGCCTGGACGGCCAGGGCGACGGCGAGGTACGACTTGCCCGTACCGGCGGGACCGATGCCGAAGGTGACGATGTTGCGGCTGATGGCGTCGGCGTAGGCCTTCTGTCCGCCCGTCTTCGGGCGCACCGCCCGGCCCCGGGACGAGCGGACCAGCTCGCTGGTGAGCACCTCGGAGGGGCGCACGTCGTCGTGGATCATGTCGATGGTGCGCCCGAGCTGCACCGGGTCCAGCCCCTGGCCGGACTCGAGCAGGATGATCAGCTCGTGGAACAGGGCGGCCACCCGTTCGGCCGAGGCGGTCCCGTCGGGTCCGGACCCCTCGAGGGACACCTCGTTCCCCCGCACGGCGATGCGCACGTCGGGGAAGGCGCGCTCGATCTGGCGCAGCAGTTCGTCACGCTGGCCGAGGAGACCGGCCATCAGGTGGTTGCCGGGAACGAGGATCTTGACCGGGGTGCCTGCCACGTGCGCTCTGCCGTCGACCATACCAGCGGCCCGGACGGTCCCGGACGCACCGTCGGACCGGGTCGGGACCGATCCGGTCCGCTCAGCCCGGGGGCCAGGCGAAGGTGCGTCCGCCGAGCACGTGGAGGTGGAGGTGGGGCACCGTGTTCGACGCGTCGGGCCCGACGTTGAACGTCAGCCGGTAGCCGCGGTCCTCGCCGCCGACGCCCTCGGCGTCGGCCACCGCCTTGGCCGCCACGAGCAGCGCGGCGACGTCCTCCGCATCCTCGGGACCCACCGTCGAGGCGTTCACGATGTGCCGGCGGGGCACCACCAGCACGTGCAGCGGGGCCTGGGGCGCGATGTCCCGGAAGGCGACCGTGCGCTCGTCGCGGCGGACGACCTCGGCGGGGATGTCACCGGCGACGATGCCGCAGAACAGGCACTCCGGATCGGTGGTCACCGGGCGGCGGTCACCCCTCTGCCGCCATCGGCTCCCGGTGGGTGCCGTTCCCGAGCACCTGGCCGTGGCCGTGGCCGTGGACGACCCGGGTGGGGCCCTTCACCTCGGGGTAGAGGTGCTCCAGGCTGCCGGGGACGATCCGGCTGGACTCGATGAAGTCGTCGACGTCGGACTCCTTCAGGCGGATCACGCGGCCGAACTTGTAGGCGGCCAGACCGCCCTCGTCGATGAACCGGTACAGGCTCCGCAGGGTCACCCCGAGGCGCTCGGCCGCCTCCTTGGTGCTGAGCCAGCTGATGGCGTCACTGCGGGTGTCGCCCATCAGACGGCGACGAGCAGCCCGAGCTCGTCGAGTCGGGCCCCCATGGAGTCCGGCGTGACCCCGAACAGGCAGGCGATGGCGCGCACGTCCTCGGCGCGGATGGTGATCATCCGCCCGTTGAAGTCCTGGCGGTGGACCTGGATCATGCTCAGGAACCGGCGCAGCAGGTCCCGTTCGGGCCCGCTCACCGTGTGGAGCTTGGTCAGGTCGATGGCCACCTTGTCGGGAACCGTCGACGCCGGTGCCGTGCTCCGACCGTTGGACGAGCCGTTGTCCGACGAGCCCGAGGCGCCCCACCTGCCGCCGGGGACGGTGTCGTCGTGCGGCAGCAGCTGGTCGACGGGCACGTCGTAGAGCTTGGCCAGGCGCTGGAGCCGGGGGACCGAGATCGCCCGCTCCCCCCGCTCGTAGGCCCCGAGTACGGACGCCTTGAATTCCTGGTCGGACATGGCCTCGACCGCCTGGAGCGACAGACGCATCTGCTTGCGCATCGCCCGCAGCCGCGACCCGACGGCACGGGCGTAGGCGACTCGGGCCGCCTCCTCCTGCTCGTCGTCGTCCACTGCAACGACCGCCTTCTCCGTCACCGTCATGGTCAAGCCCTCCGCTCCCAACGATTCGCCCCTCGAGCGGGGGTCCGCAGCACGGACCGCCGTCGAGCTTCTGTCCCACGCTGCGTGACCGGGACCGGATCCCGTCACACGCCGTGCGAATTCCCGTAGAAGTCCATTTTTCACCACGGAGCGTGGTTACGCAAGGGGCAATACCACACCGGCGCGCAGGGCGCACAGCAGGGCCCCGGCGGTGACGGCCGCGGTCTCGGCGCGGAGCACGGTCCCCCCGAGCCCCACGGTCGGCCCCCAGCCCCGTCGTTCGGCCGGGTCCCACCCGCCCTCGGGGCCGACGGCCACCACCGGTCGGTCGAGTCCCGGAGCCGCGCCCCGGCGTCGGCCAGCGACGGCTCGGTCCCCGTCACGGCGGCCAGGTCCTCGAGCCGGCAGACGTCGGCGACCTCGGGAAGCCGGGCCCGGCGGCACTGGGACGCCGCCTCGCGTGCCACCCGACGGAGCCGCTCCACCGACCGCGTGGCCCGGTCCCCCTCCCAGCGCACCACCGAGCGTGAGGTTCGCAGGGGCACGATGCGGTCCACGCCGAGCTCGGTCAGCTTCTGGGTCACCCACTCGGGGCGGTCGCCCTTGGTGGGTGCGAACGCCACGGTGACCGCGGGTCGCAACGGCACGTCCACCGTCGCGGGCCCGTCGGGCACCAGCAGACCGGCCGGGTCGGCACGGCGCGATCCCCGGGCCGGTGCCGAGGGCGCGATCCGGCACGCGACCCAGCGGCCGGCGCCGTCGGCGGCGACGACCGGCTCACCCGGCCGCAGGCGCAGCACGTCCAGCAGGTGGCGCACGTCGGCGTCGTCGACCACCGGGGCGTCCGGGTCGGCCACGAACACCAGGGCGGCGGCGGCCACGAGCCGCGGGTCGGGGGCCAGGGGGGCCGCGCCGGCGCCCTCCCGCCCCGCCGGCTCGCCCGACGGGTCCGGGGGCACGGTCAGCTGAGGGCCGAGCGGAGCTTGGAGAACAGGCCCTCGGACTGGGGGAGCTCGCCCAGCTCCTCGGCGCGGGCGACGGCCAGCGCGCCCAGCAGCTCCCGCTGGTGGTCGTCGAGGCCGGTGGGTGTGTCCACCTGGACGTGCACGAAGAGGTCGCCCCGCCCCCGGCCCTGCAGCCGGGGCACGCCGAGCCCCTTCAGGGTCAGGACCGTGCCGCTCTGCGTGCCCACGGCGATGGTCAGCTCCCGGGTGTCGTCGAGCGTGTCGAAGGGGATGCTGCCACCGAGGGCGGCCAGCGTCACGGGGACGTGGACCGTGGCGTGCAGGTCCACGCCCGACCGCCGGAACGCCTCGTCGGCCGTGACCGCCAGGTGCACGAACAGCGCACCGTTGGGACCACCCCGGAACCCGGCCGGCCCGTGGCCCGCCAACCGCAGGGTGGAGCCGTCGTCGACCCCGGCGGGGATGTCGACGGTCAGCGTGCGCGACTCGGTGCGGCGACCCTCGCCCCGACAGTCCGGGCACGGCGTGTCGATCGACTGGCCGGTGCCCTGGCAGCGGGTGCACGGCACCGCGGTGATGACCTGGCCGAGGATGGACTGGCGCACCCGGCGCAGCTCGCCCGCCCCCTGGCACTCGGGGCAGCGCACGACCGACGTGCCGGGCCGGGCCCCGGTGCCCTCGCACGTGTCGCAGTGGACCGGGGTGGTGACGTCCACCTTGCGCTGGACGCCGAAGACGGCCTCGCGGAACGTGAGCTCGACGGTCATCTCGGCGTCGGGCCCGGGTACCGGGCCGGTCCGGCGCCGGCCGCCCGCAGCACCGCCCATGCCGCTGAAGAAGGCGTCGAACAGGTCGCCCAGGCCACCGGTGGCGAAGGGGTCGCCGGGTCCCTGACCGCCGGCACCCTGGCCGAACACCCCGGCGGGGCCGTACCGGTCGTAGCGGGCGCGGCGCTCGGGATCGCTCAGGACCTCGTAGGCCAGGCTGATCTCCTTGAAGTGCTCGCCGTCGGAGTCGTCGTCGCCGTGCCTGGCGTCGGGGTGGTGCTCCCGCGCCTTGGCCCGGTAGGCGCGCTTGAGCTCCTCGTCGGTGGCGTCGCGACCGACGCCGAGGAGCTCGTAGAGGTCCGTGTCGGTCATCGGGCCGCCTCCCCCAGGCGCTCGCCGAGCCGGTCCCCGACCACCCGGGCGGCGGCCAGGGCCAGCGGGTAGTTCATCCGGGTGGGCCCGAGCAGGCCGATGGTGCCGGCCTCGGTGCCGTCCACCGACACGGGCATGACCACGATGGCGCACGACGCCAGGGGCTCGACCCCGTGCTCGGTGCCGATGGCCACCGTCAGGCCGGTGTCGAGGATGTCGCGCAGGAGGGAGACCACGACGAGCTGCTGCTCGAGGATGGTGAGCACGGAGCGCACGGTGTCGACGGCGTCGAAGGCGGCGGCCATGCGCGACGAGCCGCCCACGAAGAGCTGGTCGTGGCCGTCGCCCTCGCCCAGTGCGTGCAGCGCGGCCACGCCCGAGGCCACCACGGCGTCGACGACGGCGTTGCCGCTGGGAGCGGCGGCCGGGACGATCCGGGACAGCGGGGACCCGAGGGCGTGGGCGGCGAGCCGGCCTCCGGCCTCGGACACGACGGCGTCGTCGGCGTCGTCGGGGAGCTCGATCGACTGCTTCTGCACGGCACCGTCGGCCAGCACCACCACCACGAGCGCGAGTCGGTGGCCCAGTCCCACCAGCTGCACGGAGCGCACCACGGCCTGCTCGTGGGACGGACCGACCACCATGGCCGTGCAGTCGGTGAGGTCGGCGAGCAGCCCCGACGTCCGCTCGAGCATCTCCTCGATCTCCCCGTGGGCGTGGTCGAAGAACTGGCGGACCTGCTGCCGGCCGTCGGGGCCGAGCGGACCGGGTCCGCCGAGCTGGTCCACGAAGAAGCGGTAGCCCTTGTCGGTCGGGATCCGACCGGCCGAGGTGTGGGGCTGGGTCAGGTAGCCGTCCCGTTCGAGCGCGGCCATGTCGGACCGCACCGTGGCGGACGACACGCTCACCCCCGGGGCGTCGACCACGTGCTGGGAGCCGACCGGCTGGGCCGAGCCGATGTACTCGGTCACGACCGCGTTGAGGATCGCCGCCTTGCGGGCGTCGAGTCCCCCGTCGGCGGGGGTCGGGAGATCGTGGGTTCGCTCGTCGGAGGTGGTCATCCGTGGTCACCAGGAGTCGGGGTCGGTGCGGCCGGGACCCGGGACACGGGTGCCGTCGCTGTTGGCACTCCATCCTAGTGAGTGCTTACCCGTCACCGTCGGCCACCGGTCCCCGGCGCCCGTCAGGCGCTGGCGATGAACATCCGCTCGGTCATGGCCGGGCCCAGCGCGATGGCGGCGTCACCCAGGATGAGCGTGAGCGTGCCGTCGGGGGCCCGGGACTGGACGACCGCCGTGGTCCCCGGGGTCAGCCCGTTGTCGCCGAGGTAGGTGAGCGAGTCGGCCTCGTGCTCGACGCTCTCGGTGATCCGCACCAGGCGCACCTGCTCCCCCGGCTGGGCCTCGGCCAGGCGCCGCTGACCCGGACCGTCGGGGGTCACCCCGGGGATCGGGTTGCCGTGCGGGCAGGTCGTCGGGTGGTCGAGGAGCACGACCAGGCGTGCCTCGACGTCGTCGCTGATCACGTGCTCCCAGCGGCCCGCCTCGATGTGGGCCTTGTCCCAGTCGAGCCCGATGATGTCGACCAGGAGGCGTTCGGCCAGCCGGTGCTTGCGCACCACGCCCTCGGCCAGGGCCGTACCCGCCGGAGTCATGGAGATGCGGCGGCCCGTGCGGGCGATCAGACCGTCGGCCTCGAGGCGGTCCAGCATCTCGGACACGGAGGGCGCCGCCTTGCCCAGCCGCTCGGCCAGGCGGGCCTGGATCACGGGGATCCCCTCCTCCTCGAGGGCGAAGATCGTCTCGAGGTACTCCTCGACCGGCGGGTGGAAGCGGTCAAGCACGCACCCGATCCTACGGCACGGGCGGCGGGGTCGCTCCGGGGGGCGGTTCGGCCGCGGGCGACGGGGCCGTCCCACCGTCGGCGCGCGGCGGCCGGCGGCGGGTCGGGCGGGCGGCCCGTCGCGCCGCCTCCGCGGCCTGCAGCCGCGGTACGACGGTCACCGTGTAGGCGGCCGAGGCGGCCCCCATGGCCAGGATGATGGCCAGCGGCACCAGGCTGAACCGGTTGTCGACCGAGACGGAGGCGACCACGGCGAGCACGGAGAACACGGCCAGCCCCCCGATGGCGACGACCCGGACCAGGGGGATCCGGAACGGTCGGTGGTGGTCGGGGACCCGTCCGCGCAGCCGGAGCACGCAGAAGGCGGCGACGGCGTAGATCATCCCCTCGAGCGCGGCGCCCACGGCCACCAGGACCTGCCACCCCGAGCCGCCCACCACCTCGACGACCACCGACACGACGAACGACGTCGCCCCGAGCACGAGGACCGGCACCCACGGCACGGCACGGTCGTTGAGCCGGGCGAGCAGCGGGGGGAGGCTCCCCTCCCGGGCGGTGGCGTACACGAAGCGCGACGCCGTGATGAACCCGCCGTTGAACGTGTTGAGCGCGGTGACCGTGGTCACCGCGGCCATGATCCAGATGCCGGCCGCACCGAACGCCTTCTGGCCCAGCGAGAGCTGGGGGTAGGCCGTGGCGAGCTGGGCGTGGGTCAGCACGTGGCTCATCGCCGTGGTCATGGCCGCGCACACGGCGAACAGGACGGCCACGGCGATCAGCATGGCCCGGTGGATGTGCCTGGGGTCCCGGACCTCCTCGGCGTTGGTGGTGACCCACTCGAAGGCGCTGTAGAGGAAGATCCCGAGAGCCACCGACTCGAGGAACCCGGCTCCCGAGTGGTGGTGGAGCGGCTGGAACGGCGTCCGCAGCGGGGTGCCGGACCGGCCCAGGGCCACCACCGACACCACGAGGGTGGCGGCCAGCACGACGGTGGTGGCGACGTCCTGGAGCCATCCGGCCACCTTCACCCCGCGCAGGTTGGACGCCACGGCGATCGCCAGCAGGGCCAGCGTCCACACCGCCGTCAGCCAGCCGGGCGCGTGGAGCACGTGGGTGAGCGCCGCGCTCACGATGAAGGCGTCGGCCGCCACCACCAGCACGATGGTGCTCAGGTACGTGAACGTGATGGTGAGCGCCACCCGGTCGTCCATGGCGCCGGACATGTAGCGCCGGATGGCGGCCGCCGTCGGGAACATCCCGTTCAGCTCGCCGAAGAACGCCCACGCCATCAGGGCCAGCAGTCCGGCGACCAGGATGGAGATCCACGCCGAGTCGCCGGCGACGTACGCGACCAGGCCGGCGGCGGCCAGGTACTGGAGCGCGGCGAAGGCCAGGCCGGTCGAGGTCGAGACGGCGGTGCGCAGGCTCATGGCCCGGCGCAGGGTGGCGGCCGGTGCGGTGCCCGTGCTCATCGGCCCGCCCGCCGGGCGGGCGCCCCCGTCACCGGTCGAGGAAGGCGACCATCGACATGGCGTCGAGGCGCAGGACGTCCTCGGAGGAGCCGGCCAGGACGATCTCGCCGGACAGGTACTTCTCCGACGGGTTGAGGTCCCCCCAGAACAGATCGGCGAAGTCCTCGCTCGATGCCGTCACCACGAGGTCGGGCTGGTCGACCAGTCCCGGGCGCAGGTCGGCGAGCACCGCTCCGGACACGGCGATGGTGAACGCGTCCCCGGTGTCGGTGGCCACCAGGTGCACGGTGCGGTCCCATCCCCGGAGCATCCGGGCCAGGCGGGCGTTGCCGTTGCACCGGACCCGCCAGTCGGCGTAGGCCTCGGCCACCTCGTCGGCGGTGGCCATCCCTAGGCCTCCGCTCCCGCGGACCCGGCCGCGCCCAGGGCGGCGGACACCTCGGCCGCGACCCGCTCGCCCGACTCCAGCGCCCCCTCGATGTAGCCGGACCACACCGAGGCCGTCTCCGTGCCGGCCCAGTGGATCGGTCCGACCGGGTCCCGCAGGTGCGGACCGCAGCCGGTCAGGACCCCCGGCCCGAGGCAGGCCACCGGACCGCCACGCGAGTAGGGCTCGGCGGACCAGCGCTGTTCGACGACCTCGACCGGGCGGAGCGCCTCGGGGCCGAAGGCGCGGGCGAGCTCCTCCAGGCACCCCCGCCGGCGGCCGTCGGGACCGGCGGATTCGGCCCGCCGGTCCGCCGGTCCGGCGAGGAACCCCATCAGCACCCCGTGGGACCCGTCGTCGGGCGAGTCGTCGAACGTGGCCCGCAGCAGCCCGGTGTCGGCCACCACCTGGCCGGACAGCCCGGCGTCGCGCCAGAAGGGCCGGTCGTAGACGGCGTGGACCTTGGTGACCGAGCCCATCGGCGCGCGCTGGGACAGCTGGTCGCGGGCACCCGGGAGCGGCGGGTCGAACGCGATGCGGCCCTGGACGGCAGGCGGCATGGCCACCACGAGGCGCCGGGCCGCCACCCGCCAGGGTGACCGGTCACCGTCGGCCGCCCCGCGGGCGGCGGTGACGGTGACGCCGTCGGGGCCGTGGGCGACGGCGACCACCGGAGCGTCGAGCACGACGCGGTCCCCGAGGCGCTCGGCCAGGCGCTGCGCCATCTGCTGGGCACCACCGGTGAACCGACGCTCCTGGGCGCCGCCCGCGGTGCGGATCAGCGAGGACATCGACCCGCCGCCGTGGGCGTACCCGAGGACGTACAGCAGGGAGAGCTCGTCGGGGCCGCATCCGAAGACGGCCAGGGTCGCCGTGGCCACCAGGGAGCGGGCGACGTCGGTCTGGGCGGTGGTCGCCACCCACTCGGCGAGCGTGACACCGTCCAGGAACGCGGCGTCGGGGTGGTCCCAGGGCCGTTCGGGCGACACCTCCTGGGCCAGGAGGTCGAGGTCGAGCAGTGTGGCGACGGTGTCCGCCGAACCGTCCGGGTCCGACGTCGGGACGAGGCCGGTGAAGGGGTGGAGCCCGCCGGAGCGCACCTCGAGGTTGTCGCCCGCGACCCAGGTCGGGAAGGTGGCGACCCCGAACTCGTCGGCCAGGGCCTGCAGGCGGTCCTGGGTCGGCCCGATCCACTGCCCCCCCTGGTCCACCACTGCGCCGGATCCGGTGACCTCGGAGAACACCCGGCCGCCGACCCGGTCGCGCGCCTCCAGCACCACGACGTCCGATCCGGCGGCGACCAGGTCACGGGCCGCCTGCAGTCCCGCGTACCCCGCGCCCGCCACGACCACGTCGACGGTGTGGTCCACTCCGGCCATGTCCCCTCCCGAGGGCGGCGCCCCGTCCCTCGGATGGCGACCGCGGCCCCTCGGGACGCCGGCACACGACCGGACGGTACCGTGGGGTGCGTGGACACTACCCCGGGACCCGAGCCCGGCGACGGAGACACGGAGCCGGCAGGGAGCTCCGCGCCGACGGGCCCCGACGGCGGCGGCGGGGAGGGCGGCGACACCGAGGACGGGGCGGTCGACGACGCGGACGGCGGCGACCACGAGCCGCTCCCGTTCCAGCAGTGGATGAAGCGGTCCGCGACCGGTGCGGTGCTGTCGGGCATCGCCCTCGGGCTCCAGCAGATCTTCGAGCCCAAGCGCGAGCTCCCCGCCTTCGTCATGGAGGCCCCCGACGCGCCCCACGACCCCGACGCGCCGTTCACCCTGCACTTCGACCCCGACGACCCGACCAAGACGGTCGCCGTCGTCCGGGCCCCGGCCGACGCGGACCCGACCCCCGAGCCGCCCCGGGGCGGACCCGGCGGCGGGTAGGGCCCGGCCGGACGGCGGACCCCTCGACCGCCGCGGCCCTCAGCAGACGGTGCGCGAGCCGGGGGGCAGTGCGACCTCGTCCCCGTCGGTGCCCAGCACCCACCGGTCGAGCACGGCCAGCGCGGCACGACGGCCGCTCGCCACGTGGAAGCTGTGGTCGAGGGTGGGCACGTAGGTGACGGCGAACACGCCCTCCCTCGCCAACCGGTGGTACTCGTGGACGTGGCCCCGTCCGATCCCCGGCCACTCGTCGGGTCCGAGGACCACCAGGAGCGACGTTCCGGCGTCGACCACACGGCGCAGGGCCGCCACCGGGCCGCCACCGCCCCGGCCCACGCCCGCCAGCCACCACACCCGGTCGGGGAGGTGCCGGGTCACCGGCCGGAACACCCCCCGGTCCCGGAGCGTCCCGAGGAGCCGTCGGCGCGGCGCACCCGGCGCGGCGCCGGGGGCGTCCGGGTCGGCCCAGCCGTCGACCGGGGCCCCGTCGATGAGGTCGCCCAGCGCCCCGGCGCCGGGGTCCCACGAGGGGAGGCGCAGGGGATTGAGCACGGCCACGCCGCCGACCCTGGTCGACGGTGCGGCCAGGATGGCGTGGTAGGCGCCGGCGCACAGCCCGAGCAGGACGACCTCGCCGGGGTCGTCGGGCGCCAGGAAGTGCACCCCCTCCTCGACGTCGCCGAGGGCCAGCGGCGGATAGCTCGACAGCTCGCCGGCCGGGCCGGTGGCCGGGCTGTCCCCCACCCCACCGAGGTCCATGCGCAGGCACCGTATGCCCCGGGCCGCCCATCGACGGCTGAGCTCCACCCACTGCCGGCCCGGTCCCACGTGGTGGAGGCTCCCGGCGTTCAGGAACAGCGCCGACCGGAAGTCGGGGACGGGACCGGACGTCGTCCGCACCCGGTCGGGACGGTGCCGCGCGGACGCGGCCACCGGCTCGGCCAGGATCCCGAAGAGGCCGGCGTCCCCGAAGAGCACCGCCCGTTCGGTCACGGACACCCCGTCCGGGGACACCACCCGGGCGTCGGCACGGACGGATGGCTCGATGGTGGCCGGGGCGGCGGGTCGACCGTTCGCCCGGACGAACCCGACGATGGCGACGAGGTCCCCCGCGTCCACCGTCGCCCGCATCAGCTCGACGCCGAAGAGCCGGTCCACCCCGGTGCCCGACCGCCGGTCGCACCCCTCGGGACCGAAGGCGGGACGCGCCACGTCGCCGGTGTCCGGGTCGGCGGCGTCCACCACCAGGACCGACCCCGGCAGGACGAGGTCGGAGCGTCCCGTGTCGAGCGCCTTCAGGTCGGTGACCAGCTCGGCGTCGAGCACGAACCCGGGCAGCTCGGCCGAGCCGTCCCCGGGCGCGTCCGCGTCGCCCGTGGCGTACATGCGGCGCAGCGCCCGCTGGTAGCGCAGGAACTGGCCGCCCCTGGTCCACGGATACCACAGGGTCAGCGAGTCGAGCGGGCCGCACCCCGGAGCGGCCCGGGCGGCCAGCACGGCGCCGAGTCGGGTACCCACCAGGTGGAGGGAGGTCGCCCCCGCGCGGCGAAGGTAGTCCGCGGCACGCGGCCACGTCGGTGAGCCACTCGGGGACCCGTCCCGGCTCGTCGAGGGTGCCGGACGAGTCGCCCGTCCCGTGGTAGTCGAAGCGCAGCACGGCGCAGCCGGCGTCGGCCAGGGCCCGGGCGAGCGACCGGTGGGCGAGCTGGCTCGCCTCCCCCTCGAGGCCGATCGACGGGCACAGGACGACCCCGCGGCCGTCCGGGCGCTCGGGCACGTGGACCCAGCCGAAGAGGGGGCGGTCCACGGGCCCGAACCAGGTCGGGACGGCGGTGGACGCCGACGACGGTACGCCGCGCGGACGGTCGGACGGCGTCATCGCCTTCCCCGGCGCAGCCTGGCCTTCACGGCCGATCGCACCTCCGGCTCGAGCCGCAGGGTCACCGCCACCATCACCGTCCACGCCGCCAGCACCACCGCGGCGGCGCTCACCAGGGCCCGGACCCCTCCGCGCAGGGTCCCCGCGTCGGCGTGGGCGGGTGCCAGCCACAGGATCCCCACGGCCACGGCACCGGCCACCGCCACCGCCGGCAGCACCGGCACCAGCGCGTCCTTGACGTAGCGGCCGACCGGCATCCCGAGGTAGCGGCAGACGATGATCGGCAGCACGGTGAAGTCGATGACCAGGACGGCGGGCAACGACCCGATGGCCGGGCCGATGGGACCGAGGAGGAAGGTGAAGGCGATGCTGCCGGCCAGGTTGACGGCCGCGCCCACCAGGGCCACGCGCATCATGAGCTGGTTGCGCCCGATCCCCGTGAGGAGGATGAAGCACTGGTGGCCCGGCAGCTCGAGTGCGGTGACGAAGCCCAGGGCGATCATGATCGAGTAGGTCCGGTCGGGGACGTCGCCCAGCCACAGCTTCAGGATCGGGTCGCCGAAGGCGGCCAGCGCCACCAGGATCGGCAGGGAGATCGCCAAGGTGGCCATCACCGTGCGCGAGAACAGCCGGGCCTGGCGCACCGGGTCGTGCATCGACTCGAAGTGCGTGTACGTGGGCAGCAGGAGGTCGCCGCCGTACGTGGTGAGGTTGCGGGTGAGGTTGGCCGTCGACAGCGCGATGTCGTAGGGAGCCACCTGGGCCACCGGCAGGATGACGCCGATGATGAGCGCGTCGAGGCTGAACGAGACGATGCCGCTGACGGCGATCACCGTGTTCCGGCCGCCGAACCGGAGCAGGTCGGACAGGATGGCTCGGTCGAACCTCCCCGTACGCACGGTGTGGCCGGTCAGCCGGCGCACGGCGAGGCTGGTGGCCACGAAGGTCACGAAGCTGCCGGCCACGGTGACGACGCCGAGCCACACCAGTCCGCCGCCGCAGATCACCACGACCACCTGCGCCCCCTGGGTCGCCAGGGTGCTCACCAGCGTGATCATCGACGAGCTGTCGCTCCGACCCACGCCGAACAGCACGGCGTTGGGCACCGCCGTCACGAACCGGAGGGCGAGGCTCCCGCCGAGCAGGACCAGCGCCACGCCGGCCACCTCGACGTCCGTCGAGCCGAGGTGGAGGATCCGATCGAGGAACGGTGCCACGACCATGGTGATCGCCACGGCGATGCCGCCGGAGACCGAGAAGAACACCGACGCCGTGCGGATGACGTCGGCCAGGCCCTGGTTGTCCCCGACGGACGTCATCCGTGCCACCCGCTGCACGGCGGCGGTCGACACGCCCACGTCGAGGAGCCCGAGGTACCCGACGATCGAGAGCAGTACGACCCACAGGCCGTAGGTGCTGGCCCCGAGATCGCGCAGGAGCACGCGGGTCAGCACCAGGCTCAACACCACCCCGAGGACGAGATTGGCGTACGAGGCGGCCGCGTTGCGCAGGAATTGGCGGGGGCTCGCGTTCGGCGAAGGGCTCGTCCACTGCCGTCACAGCAGCCGCTGATCCGAGGGACTCATCTGACACGAAGCGTACCCGACCTGCCTGTACGCCCCCGGGAGATCGGGGCGTCCCGCGGACGTCGCGGACCCCTGGTATCGGAGGGTCAGTCGTCCAGCTTGAGAGCGGAGACGAAGGCTTCCTGGGGCACCTCGACGCGGCCGATGTTCTTCATCTTCTTCTTCCCCTCCTTCTGCTTCTCCAACAGCTTGCGCTTCCGGGTGATGTCGCCGCCGTAACACTTGGCCAGCACGTCCTTGCGCCGCGCCTTGACCGTCTCGCGGGCCAGCACGCGGCCTCCGATGGCGGCCTGGATGGGGACCTCGAACATCTGCCGGGGGATGAGCTCCTTGAGCTTCTCCGTCATCCGTCGGCCGTAGTAGTCGGCCTGGGACCGGTGGACGATGGTGGAGAAGGCGTCGACGGGCACCCGGTTGATCAGCAGGTCGACCTTGACGAGGTCGGAGGTCGTGTAGCCCCCGGGCTCGTAGTCGAGGCTGGCGTACCCCTTCGTCCGGCTCTTCAGCTGGTCGAAGAAGTTGACCACCACCTCGGCCAGGGGGATCACGTAGACGAACTCGACCCGCTCGGGCGACAGGTAGTCCATCTTGACCATCTCGGCCCGCTTGCCCTGGCACAGCTCCATGATCGTGCCGGTGTACTCGGCGGGGGTGAGGATCGTGGCGCGCAACATGGGCTCGTCGACGTGGTCGAGCGCGGCCGGCTCGGGCAGCTCGCTCGGATTGTCCACGTCGACCTCGGAGCCGTTGGTCAGGAAGGCCCGGTAGGCCACCGACGGGGCCGTGGCGATGAGCGACAGATCGAACTCGCGCTCGAGCCGCTCGCGCACGATCTCCATGTGCAGCAACCCGAGGAAGCCGCAGCGGAATCCGAACCCGAGGGCACGGGACGACTCGGGCTCGTACGTGAAGCTGGCGTCGTTGAGGCGCAGCTTCTCCAGTGCGTCGCGCAGGTCGGGCAGCTCGTCGCCGTCGATCGGGAAGAGCCCACAGAAGACCATGGGCTTCGGATCGCGGTAGCCGTCGAGCGGCGTGTCCGCGGGATGGCTGGCGGTCGTCACCGTCTCGCCCGAGCGGGCGCCCCCGACGTCCTTGATGCCGGCGATCAGGTAGCCGACCTCGCCGGGACCGAGCTCGTCGACCGGCACCGTCGTCGGCGTGCGGATGCCGATCTCCTCGATCTCGTGGTTGGCGCCGGCCTGCATGAACCGGAGGCGGTCGGACGCGGACAGCGTGCCGTCCATGACCCGGATCGAGCTGACGACGCCCCGGTACTGGTCGTACGCCGAGTCGAAGATCAGGGCCCGCAGCGGCGCGCTCGGGTCGCCGGTCGGCGCCGGGATGCGGGCCACGATGGCGTCGAGCAGGTCGGGCACTCCCTCGCCCGTCTTGGCCGAGATGTGCATGATGTCGACGGCTGGCAGCCCGAGCACCGTCTCGATCTCGGCGGCGCACCGCTCGGGGTCGGCGGCGGGAAGGTCGATCTTGTTGAGGACGGCCACGATCTCGAGGTCGTTCTCGAGGGCCTGGTAGCAGTTGGCCAGCGTCTGTGCCTGGATCCCCTGCGAGGCGTCGACCAGCAGCACCGCCCCTTCGCAGGCCGCCAGCGACCGGCTGACCTCGTAGCCGAAGTCGACGTGGCCCGGGGTGTCGATCAGGTGGAGGGTGTGCTCGCCCCACGGGACCCGCACGTTCTGGGCCTTGATGGTGATGCCGCGCTCGCGCTCGATGTCCATCGAGTCCAGGTACTGCTCGCGCATGAGGCGGGGGTCGACCGCACCGGTCAGCTCCAGGATCCGGTCGGACAGCGTCGACTTGCCGTGGTCGACGTGGCTGATGATCGAGAAGTTGCGGATACGGTCGGTGGGGAGCACGGGCTGACCAGCGTAGCCAAGGCGGACGGGCGGCCACCCCGTGGTGGTGGGTCCGGGCCCGGGTGGGCCGCAGGGGCCCGGCCTGCTATCCTTCACTGTCTCCGGTCGACGGTCCCGACACGGGATCCCGGGGACCCGACGCAGCCCGTGGCGCACGTGCACGCGTGCCGCACGGACCCGATGCACGAGGACGACGAGGACGAGCAGTGGCCAACATCCGAAGCCAGATCAAGCGCAACCGCCAGGCCGTCAAGCGCCAGGCCCGCAACAAGGCCGTCCGGTCCGAGCTGCGCACCCGCACCAAGACGGCCAACGCCGCCATCGCCGAGGACGTGGCCTCGGCCGACGAGTCGGTCCGGTCGGCCGTCAAGCGGATCGACAAGGCCGCCGCCAAGGGCGTCATCCACAAGAACCAGGCCGCCAACCGCAAGTCGAAGCTCATGCGCCGGGTGGCCAAGGCCGACGCCGGGGCCTGACGCCCCACCTCGGCCCGCGGGGGACGCACGGGACCCGCCGGATTCGGCGGCGCTCACCCCTCGGCGAGCGCCTCGATGAGCTCGGGTCCGTCGTTCCGCACGTTGCCCACGGCGCGGCCCACAGCCCGGTGGACGAGCGTCCCACCGGGGGAGGGGACGAGCAGCGACTCGAGTTCGGGCTTGTCCCGGTTCGCCGGGTCGAGCCACTCGTCGAGCACCTCGGGTTCGAGGACCACCGGCATCCGGTGGTGGATGTCGCCCATGTCTGGCCCCGCCTCGGTGGTGATCACCGTGCACGTGCGCAGTGCCGGTCGCTCCGCCCCGTCGTCCCGGTGTCCCGGTCCGCCCCACCACTGCTCCCACAGTCCGGCCAGGGCCAGCGGCCGGCCGTCGGCACGGGTGAAGTAGTACGGCTGCTTGGTGCGGCCCTCCCCCGGCTTCCACTCGTAGAAGCCGTCGGCCACCACGGCCAGGCGGCGTGCGGCGAAGGCGGCACGGAACGACGGCTTGGACGCCACCGTCTCGGCCCGGGCGTTGAACGTCCGACTGCCCATGGACGGGTCCTTGGCCCACGACGGCACCAGTCCCCAGGTGTAGCGGCCGAGCTCGCGGTGCACCGGCGCCGCGCCCTCGGGGACGGCCTGCCGACCCGTCGGCACGTCGGGCACGTCGGCCACGGCCACCACCGACCGCATGGGCCCGATGTTCCAGCTGGGCCGTCCGTCCGGGTCGAGGTCGAGGCCGAGCTGGGCGTCGAACACCCGCGCCAGGAAGTCAGGCTCCGAGTAGAGGGCGATCCGTCCGCACATGGTCGTCAGCCTACGACGGTGGCGGCACCGTCCCCCGGTGCCGGCACGGTCACCACCGGCTACCGGCTACCGGCTACCGGCTACCGGGGCGGGTAGTAGTAGTAGGAGCCGTTGCACCGGTAGCCGTGGGTCGGTCCGTCGATCGGCGGGTCGTCGAGCCGCTGGATCCTTCCCTGGGAGATCCGGGCCATCACGTAGCAGTAGGCCGGGACCTTGCCCGCCGGATTCCCGGTGGCGATCAGGTAGCTGCCGTCGAACGACGTGATCTTGTGCAGCTGCTCGAGCACGCTCCCCCGGGTCGGGTCCTTGCCCGCCGCGTCGAACGCCTGGGAGAACAGCTGGGCCGACAGCCAGCCGAACAGCGTGTAGAGGTCGGGCTTGAAACCCGGGGACGCCTTCTGGACCCAGGTGAGGAAGGTGTTGACCGCCGGGAGCGAACCGGCGTCCTCGCCGAGGTACAGCGGGAACCCCTGGTACAGATAGTCCCCGTCGGTGGCCGCCGCCCCGCCCGAGTCGGGGATCAGCTGCTCGGAGTACGTCGAGGCTCCGAAGACCACCACCGGATGGAAGTCCTGCTGGTCGAGGGCCTTCACCACCGCCGCGGCGTAGTTCTCGGGCATCTGGTCGAGGAAGAGGATCTTCACCCCGTCCTGCTTCATGGCGAGCACGTACTGGGTGAAGTCCGTCGTGGTGATGTCGAACTGCTGGTCGTAGACCACGTGGTAGCCGACCGACCCCATGGCGGCCTTCTCGCCACCCCACTTGACGATGGCGGACGGCTGGTCGGCCACCAGCGACGCCGCGTGGGTGACGTCGCCGGGGTACCGCGACTTGAAGTAGAGCAGGCCGCCGGTGGGCCAGCCCACCGCGGCAGGGCTGGGGCTGAAGCTGTTGGGCAGGTCGCTGGCCGTCTGGTCCAGGGACACGGTCACGTTGGGCACCGACGGATCGGCGGCCAGCACCGTCTCGCCGTAGCTGTCCTGGAGGGAGAACCCGCCCACCGCGGCGAAGTCCTTCTGGGCCACCTGCTCGGTCTCCTGCTTGTTGGGTGCACCCTGGTAGCCGTCGTCGTACGAGTCGACCAGGAGCTTGCGGCCGTTCAGGCCCCCCGTCGAGTTCACGTAGGCGGCATAGGCCTGGGTCCCCACCAGCGCGCCCTTGAACAGTCCGGCGTACAGCGTCGACACGTTGCCCACGGTCACGGAGTCCGCGGTGAGACCGGTGGTGTCGCCGAACGCCGCCGACGGGATCGACGAGGAGCCCCCGGAACCGGAGCCACCCGACGAGGTCGTCGTCGGAGTCGCGTCGGTCGACGAGCAGGCCGCCAAGGCGACCGCAAGGACCAGGCCCGCCAGCGCCAGTGCACCGGCGCGCCGGCGGCGGCCCCCGGCTGGACCGTCGAACCTTCGGGTCATGGTCGTCTCCCCCTTCGTCGTGGCCGCGCCGGCAGGTCGCGGACCTGTCCCCCCGGCGTGATGCGCCGATCGGAACTCTAGAGAATCCCGCCGACCGCCGCGTGGCGGACGCTCACGCGCCGTCCTCGTGCCGCGTCCGCATCCGGTGCAGGGCGGCGACCTTGTCCCGGTCGATGTTGACGAACTCGCCCTCCGCCTCGACGGTGACCTTGCCGTCCTGGCGCAGCACCCCCCGGCTGTGGGTCCGACGGTCGGTCAGCTCGGTAACCTCGGCCTCGAACAGCGACTCCACCCCGATCAGCGTCGGACGCCGGTAGCGGACCGTAAGCTCGACCGTCGGTCCCGCCGCGTCGGCCGCCACGTTGGCCGCCGTCAGGATGATGTCGAAGGCGGCCGCCAGTGCCGCACCGTGCACCCAGCCGGGCGCCCCCTCGTAGGTCGGGGTGAACACGACCCGCCCCCTGGCCCGGGGCGGCTCGAACCAGAGCTCGATCGGCGGGGCCAGCGGGTTGCACGTCCCGACCACCATGTCGAAGGGCATGGCGTCG
This sequence comes from uncultured Acidimicrobiales bacterium, assembly GCA_963814655.1. Classification (GTDB taxonomy): domain Bacteria; phylum Actinomycetota; class Acidimicrobiia; order Acidimicrobiales; family RAAP-2; genus Bog-756. The sequence continues at coordinate 23,734 of CAWFDU010000011.1, forward strand.
ACGAGTCCGGGGCGCCCCTCGTCGTCCTCGTCGTCCCCGGCGAACCGCGGCACCGGCCCGGTGTCGTCGGGCACGGCGTGCTCGAGGGAGTCCGACAGCGCCTCGACGTCCGCGGCCACCTCGGCCAGCAGTCCCGGAGGTGGGGCCGACGTCACCGTCAGCTGCATGAGCCGGCGCACGGCGGCGGCCAGCTCCTCGCGTCCGCCCCCGCTCCACGGACGTCCCGGGGGGCCGGGGCGCCGCACGGCCTCCTCACCCACGGTCGTCCCCGAAACGCTCGACGAAGCGGGCGTGGGCGTCCAGCACGGTGAGGACCGACGACCGGTCCCCCCCGGGCACGCGCAGCACCACCTCGTCCACCCCCAGGCCGGCGAAGTGCTCGAGCTTGGCCTCGGTGGGTACGGTCCCGAAGGGCAGCACCCGTGCCTCGGACCGGTCCCGACCGGCATGCTCGAACGCCCGACGGAGCCGCGGGAGGGCCTCGGCCAGGCCGGAGCCCCCGATGGGCATCCAGCCGTCGCCGTACTCGGCCACGGCCGCGAAGTTCCCGTCGGTGGCCGCGCCGCCCAGCAGGACCGGCACCCGGCCCCGCACCGGTTTCGGCCAGCTGAAGCACGGATCGAGGTCCACGAACTCCCCGTGGTACTCGGCCTCGTCGTCGCGCCACAGCGCCCGCATGCACCGCACGTGGTCCCGCGCCACCCGGCGGCGGGCGCCGAAGTCGACCCCGTGGTCCGCCGCCTCCTCGCGGTTCCAGCCGAAGCCGATCCCGAGTACGGCCCGCCCCCCGCTCAAGTGGTCCAGGGTGGCCACCTGCTTGGCGAGGACGACGGGGTCGTGCTGGGCGACCAGCACGACCCCGGTACCGAGGGACAGTCGCCGGGTCACCGGGACGGCGGTGGCCAGGGCCACGAACGGGTCGAGGCTGCGCCGGTAGTCGTCGGCACGGACCCCCTCGACGAGGGCGGGCGGGTCGTGGGCCCGCACCGGCAGGTGGGTGTGCTCGGGCAGGAAGAGGGAGGCGAAGCCGCGCTCCTCGGCCGCCACCGCCAGCTCGGCGGGCGACAGGTCGCGGTCGGTCAGGAAGCAGGTGACCCCGAGACGCACGGCGTTCAGTCCCCGAGTCCGGCGGCCAGCCGGGCCCCCGGATTGACGGTCGGGTCGGCGAACAGCGCGGCGAAGGCCGCCTCCTCGCGCTGGCGGGCCTCGGCCACCGCCGTTCCCCGCCCGGCCAGCATGAGCCGCTTGATCTGCCGGGTGGCGTGGGGTGGGAAGGAGGCGACGGTGCGGGCGAGCCGGAGGGTCTCGGCCAGCGCCGTCCCGGCCGGGCAGGTGCGGAGGGCGAGCCCCGAGGTCACGGCGCCCTCCGCCTCGATCCACTCGGAGGCCAGCAGCGCGGCGGCCGCCCGCTGCCACCCCATCCTGGCCGGCAGGAGTACGCTCGAGCCGGCCTCGGGCGGCACGCCCATCTCGGCGAACGGGACCCGGAGGCGGGCGTCCTCGTCGATCAGCACCAGGTCCACGTGCCCGAGGATCGAACAGCCGAGACCCATGCCCACGCCGTTGACCGCCGCCAGGAGCGGCTTGTCGAACCGCTGGAGCAGGTCGAGGAGCTCCCGGAACCCGAGCCCCGTGCCCGCCTCCGAGTCGCCGGTGGCGATCGCCGCCATCTCGCGGAGGTCCTGGCCCGACGTGAACGCCGTGCCCCGGCCGGTCAGCACCACGGCGTGGACCTGGTCGTCCTCCAGGGCTCCGGACAGGCCACCGACGACCGCCCGGTACATGGCGGAGTCGAAGGCGTTGCGGGCCTCGGGCCGATCGAAGGCGAGGAGGAGGACGCCGTCGTCGAACTCGAGCTCGACCCGGTGCTCGTCGGCGGTCACCGGTGCCGCCGCCGGCACGTCACGGCCGCACCACCTGGCCGCCGTCGACGTTGAAGACGTGCCCGGTGATCCACGACGCCTCGTCGGACAGCAGGAAGAGGCACATGCCCACCAGGTCCGAGGGCTGGCCCATCCGCTTGAGGGCGAGGCCGGCCAGGATCGGCTGCATGAACGCGTCGGGCACCACCGTCCGCGACGCCTCGGTGTCGGTCGGCCCCGGGGCGATGGCGTTCGTCCGGATGTTGGACCCGCCGAGCTCGTGGGCCAGCTGCTGGGTGATCGAGTTCACCCCGGCCTTGGCCAGGCCGTAGAAGCCGGCGTACAGGTAGGCGGCCGTCGACGACTGGTTGACGACGGCCCCGCCGCCCCGCTCCTTCATCGCCGGGTAGCAGGCCCGTACGCAGTTGAGGGCCCCGAGCATGTTGACCGCGAGGAACCGGTTCAGGTACTCCCAGTCGACGGTCAGCAGCAGGTCGAGCTTCATGCCGCCGAAGATGGCGGCGTTGTTCACCAGGAAGTCGATGCCACCGAACTCGGCGACCGTCGCCGCGGCCATGGCTTCGGCCGACGCCGGGTCGGCCACGTCGACGGCCAGGCCGACGGCCGAGCCGCCGGCGGACCGGATCCCCTCGGCCACGCCCAGCGCCCGTCCGTCGTCGATGTCGGCGACGACGACGGAGGCCCCCGCACCGGCCAGCGCCTCGGCGTAGGCCTGGCCGATGCCCCCGGCCGAGCCGGTGACGATGGCCACCTTGCCGGTGAAGTCGAAGCTGGTGGTGGGTGCGGCGTCGGTCACGGTCGGGTCTCCTCGGTCGCAGCGTCGGCGGCCGCGGCCGCACGCTGGGCGATGATCTTCTCGGCGGCGGCGTTGACCCCGGTGGAGAGCGGCCAGCCGACGTAGTGGGCGAGATGGAGGACCACCTCGCGGACCTGCTCGGGGTCGAGTTCGCCCCGCTCCAGGGCCGAGCGGAACTGGATCTCGAGCAGCGGCGCCTGGCCCAGGGCGGCCAGCACCCCGATGGTCAGCATGCGGCGGTCCCGGACGTCGAGCGCCTCGCGGGTCCACACCTCGCCGAACAGGTGGTCGACGGTGACGTCGACGTAGGGGCCCTCGATGGCGTCGGGGTCCACGCTGAACCCGTAGACCTCGTCCATCTTCGCCCGGCCCGCGGCGCGTGCGCCCGTCGGCTCGTCAGCCATGGTCCCTCCCCCCGGCCACGGTGCGGCCGCTCATGCCGGCTCGGCCAGCGACTTGGTCTCCAGGTACTCCTCGAATCCCGCCACGCCGGACTCGCGTCCCACGCCCGACTGTCTATACCCCCCGAAGGGCACGTCGGGACTGAACCACAGGCCGCCGTTCACCCCGACGGTGCCGGTGCGGATCCGGTTGGCCACACCGACCGCCCGATCGCGGTCGGCACCCCACACCGAACCGGACAGGCCGTAGGCCGAGTCGTTGGCCAGGGCCACGGCGTCGTCGTCGCCGTCGTGGGGGATCACCACGAGGACGGGTCCGAAGATCTCCTCCTGGGCCACGCGGCGAGCTGTTGGGCAGTCCCACCACCAGTGTCGGCTCGACGAAGAACCCGGCGCCGAGCCCCTCGGGACGCCCGCCGCCCAGGACGAACGAGCCACCCTCCTCGACGGCCAGCCGGAGGTAGCCCTCCACCCGGTCCCGTTGGCGGGCGCTGATCAGCGGTCCGCACATGGTGCCCGGATCGGTCGGGTCGGCGGCCGGCAGCATGCCCATCACCTTGGCCGTCGAGGCGACGGCCTCGTCGAACTGGCGGCGCGGGACGATGAGGCGCGTGGTGATGGCGCACCCCTGACCGGCATGGGTGCACACGGTGAAGGCGGCGGTGGCGCAGGCCCCGCGGAGATCGGCGTCGTCCAGGATGACGAAGGCCGACTTGCCGCCGAGCTCGAGGAAGACCTTCTTGATGGTCTCGGCGGCCGAGGCCATGACCTTGCGGCCGGTGGCCGTGGAGCCGGTGAAGCTGACCTGGTCCACCCTGGGGTCCGTGGACAGGACGGCGCCGAGGGAGTGGTCCGACGAGGGGACGACGTTCACCACGCCGGGCGGGATGTCCGTCTCCTCGGCGACGAGCCGGCCGAGGACGGTGGCGCACCAGGGGGTGTCGGGCGCCGGCTTCAGCACGACGGTGTTGCCCGCGGCCAGCGCGGGCGCGAGCTTGGCCAGGTTGATCTGGTGGGGGACGTTCCACGGGGTGATGGCCCCGACCACGCCGGTCGCCTCGCGCCGTACCCACCGGTGGGAGGGGATCCCCATCGGCTCGGCGTCGCCGAGGTCGGTCTCCCACTCGTAGGACTCGGCGAGGTCGGCCACCCAGCCGATCGACGCGACGGGGGCGTCGAGCTGGGCGGAGTAGGTGAACGAGAGCGGTGACCCGGTCTCCGCCACGGTCATGGCCCGGATCGCGTCGGCGTTGCGCTCGAACGCCGCCTGCAGCTGGCGGAGGCCGGCCACCCGCCGGGACACGTCCGTCGACCAGTCGGTGGTGTCGAACGCCCGGCGCGCCGCGCCGATGGCCTCATCCAGGTCGGAGGCGTCGCCGTCGGCGGCCACGCCCAGCACCTCGCCGGTCGCCGGGTTGACGGTCTCGAAGACCCGGCCCGAGCGGGCGGGCCGGAGCTCGCCGTCGACCAGCAGTCGCATCTCGCCGGCCACCGCGCCGGCGTCCGTCGTGGTCATCGTCCGTCCTCCTCGTTGATCGTGCGCACCCCGAAGATGTCGTCGCACCGCTCGTCGGTCATGGCGGCCAACGGCAGGTCCACGTCCAGGTCGGCGGCCAGGGCCAGCGCCGCCCGCAGGTCCTTGTGGGCGAGGGCGGCGCCACCCTGCATCGCCCGGACGAAGCCCTTGTCGTCGGCGTCGGTGAAGGGCGCCACCGTGGGTCGGAACATGAGGGTCGACGCCCCGCCGATCAGGGCGTCGCTCGCCTTGACCACCTGGGCCAGCTTGGACAGCTCGATGCCCGCCGCCTCGGCGAGGACCTGACCCTCGTAGGCGGCCAACCACCCGGCGTACTGGATCAGGTTGCGGGCGAGCTTGGCCGCCAATCCGGCACCGAAGGGGCCCATCGTGACCGTCAGCGACCCCATGGCGTCGAACAGCGGGGCGAGGCCGGCGATCACCCCGGGGTCGCCCCCGGCCATGCACACGAGGGTTCCCGCGGCCGCGGCCGCGGGGCCGCCGCTCACGCCGCAGTCCACGACGGGCACGCCCAGGGCCGCCGCCTCGGCGCCGATGGCCGATACGCACCCGGTGGTGATGGTGCTCACGACCACGAACGTGGTGCCGGGACCCGCGGCGGCCAGGGCGCCGTCGGGGCCGGACAGCACGGTGCGGACCTGGTCGTCGTCGACGACCGCCACCACCACCACATCGGCGGCCCGGGCGAGTTCGGCGGGCGTGACCGCCACGGTGGCCCGGTCGGCGTAGCGGTCGGTGGCCTCGGCGCGGACGTCGCACACGACGAGAGGGAGGCCGGCGGCGTGCACACTGGTGGCGACCCCGTCGCCGATGGCACCGAGCCCGATCACCCCGACGGTCGGCCGGGCGCCGTCGCCCGGTCCGGACACGGGCACCTGCTCTGCTGCGGACACTGGATCCCCCCCCATTGCTGGACAAGTGTCTGGACTATAGTATGGACACATGACCGATTCCAACGCCGGGCCGACCGCCCGCCGCCGGTGACCGCGTCGGCTGCCGTGCCCGAGGCGGGCGTGCACGACGACGACGTCGAGGCCACCCGCCGCCGGCTCACCGCCCGACAGGCCGAGGTGGTGGCCAATCTCGTCCGTGCCGCCGAGGACGAGACCGAGGAGGTCGGCTACGCCGGGCTGACCGTGCGGGGTGTGGCGCGACGCGCCGGGGTGGCGCCGGCCACGGCCTACACGTACTTCAGTTCGAAGGACCACCTGCTGGCCGAGGTGCTCTGGCGCCGGATGGAGGCGCTGCCGCCGGTCGAGGTGGACCCGTCGCTCGCGCTGGCGGACCGCGTCGGACGGGTGGTCCACGCCATGATCCCCTTCGCCGGTCAGGGCACCGAACTGATCGACGCCTGCACGGTCGCCCTGATCAGCCCGAGCCCCGACGTCGCCCACCTGCGCGACCGGATCGGCGCCCTGACCCACCGCCGCCTGGCCGCGGCCGTCGGGGTCGACGTCGACCCCCGGGTCGTCCGGGTGCTCGAGGCCACCTACTCGGGCGCGCTGCTGTCGGCGGGGACCGGCCACCGCTCGTTCCACGACATCCCCGCCTTCCTGGCCGACGCCGCCGTGCTGCTCGTCGCCGGTGCGGCGCACGAGAACCGCTCGACACCCCGGAAGGGCGCCCGACGGTGACCGCCGCCACCGACGTGGCGGGCCCGGTCGTCTACAACCCGTACGCCTACGAGATCCACGAGGACCCGTACCCGACCTACGCCCGGCTCCGCGCCGAGGCGCCGGTGTACCGGAGCGAGGAGTTCGACTTCTGGGCGCTGTCGCGCCACGAGGACGTGCTCGGCGCCTTCCGCAACGTCGATGCCTTCTCCAACTCCTGGGGCGTGTCGCTCGATCCGAGCGCCTTCGGTCCCGACGCCCACCGGACCATGTCGTTCCTGGCCCTCGACCCGCCCCGGCACACCCGGATGCGCTCGCTGGTCGGGAAGGGGTTCACCCCGACCAAGGTGGCCGCCATGGAGGACCGGATCCGGGAGATCACGCTCGACCACCTGGAGCCCGCGCTCGAGCGCGGCACGTTCGACTTCGTCGAGGACTTCGCCGGCAAGGTCCCCATGGACGTGATCTCCGAACTGGTGGGCGTGCCGGTGGCCGACCGGCCCGAGTTGCGCCGCCTGGCCGACCTCGTGCTCCACCGCGAGGACGGGGTGTTCGACGTCCCCCGCGAGGGGATGGAGGCGGCCCTGTCCCTCGTCGGCTACTACCAGTCGATGGTCGACGAGCGCCGTGGCACGCGCACCGACGACCTCACCTCGGCGCTCATCGACGCCGAGGTCGACGGGGACCGGCTCACCGACGAGGAGATCGTGGCGTTCCTCTTCCTCATGGTGGTGGCCGGCAACGAGACGACCACCAAGCTGCTCGCCAACGCCTGGTACTGGGGGTGGCGCAACCCCGACGAGCGGGCCAAGCCGTTCGCCGACCCGACCCGGGTGGCCGACTGGGCGGAGGAGACCCTGCGCTACGACACGTCCAGTCAGATGCTGCTGCGGGTCACCCGCAGGCCCGTCGAGCTCCACGGCACGACCGTCGCCGAGGGCGAGCGGGTGCTGCTGCTGGCCGGCTCCGCCAACCGGGACGGCGCCGTGTTCCCCGATCCCGAGCGCTACGACCTGGACCGCGACACGTCCAAGCTGGTCAGCTTCGGCAGCGGTCGCCACTTCTGCATGGGGGCGCCGCTGGCCCGGCTCGAGGCCCGGATCGCACTGGGCGAGCTGGTGTCCCGGGTGGCGGAGTACGACGTCGACCCCGACGGCATCGTCCGGGTCCACTCGATCAACGTCAAGGGCTTGGCCGTCCTGCCGACCACGGTGACCCGGCGCTGATGGCCCGCTTCCCCGCCAACCCCGACCTGCGCCCCGCGGTGGTCACCGGCGCGTCGTCGGGGATCGGCCGGGCCACCGCATCCGCACTCGCCGCGTCGGGGCACCCGGTGGTGCTCGGCGCCCGGCGGGTGTCCGAGTGCGAGGACGCGGCAGCGGCCATCCGGGCCGCCGGCGGCGAGGCGGTGGCCGTGCACCTCGACCTGGCCGATCCCGACTCCGTCGAGCGGTTCGCCCGGGCCGCCGTCGCCACCCTCGGCGGCGTGGAGATCATCGTGTCCAACGCCGGGCAGAACATGGCCGGCGCCGTCCTCGACACCGAGCCGTCGTCGCTCGAGGACGTGCTGTCGGTCAACGTGACCGGCACCCACCGCCTGGTCCGTGCCCTGCTGCCCGACCTGGTCGCCCGACAGCGCGGCGACGTCGTCTTCGTCACCTCCGACGTCGCCGAGCGCCCCCGGCCGGCCATGGCCGCCTACGTCACCTCGAAATGGGGGCTCGAGGGCTACGTGCGCGCGCTGCAGATGGAGCTCGAGGGCACCGGCGTCCGCGCCACCATCCTGCGTCCCGGCCCCACGATGACGGGCATGGGCCTGGACTGGGACCCCGACGTGACCGCCGCCCTGATCGAACAGTGGGCGACGTGGGGATTCGCCCGCCACCCCAACTTCATGCGGCCCGACGGGGTCGCCGCCGCCATCTGCGCCGTCGTCGGGCTCCCCCGGGGCGTGCACACCACCGTGATCGAACTGCAGCCGGAGGCGCCCGTCGCGCCCCGGACGACCGAGGAGGACACATGACCGCCACGACGACCGAGCAGCGCCGGCCACCGAGGGTGTCGGGGGGCGACGACGACAACGGCCACCTCGAGGAGCTCCGCGTCGACCCGATCGCCCTGCTCGAGCGGGTGCGCGCCGAGTGCGGCGACGTGGGCCGCTTCGGGCTCGGAGGCCGCGAGGTCGTCCTGCTGAGCGGGGCCGAGGCCAACGAGTTCTTCTTCCGCGCCCCGGACGAGGTGCTCGACCAGGCCGAGGCGTACCCGTTCATGACCCCGGTGTTCGGCCAGGGCGTGATCTTCGACGCCTCCCCGGAGCGGCGGCGCGAGATGCTCCACAACCAGGCTCTGCGGGACAAGTTCATGCGGGGGCACGCCGCCACCATCGCCGCCGAGGTGGAGCAGATGGTGGCCCGGTGGGACGACGAGGGCGAGATCGACCTGCTCGACTGGTTCGCCGAGCTCACCATCTACACCTCATCGTCGTGCCTGGTGGGGAAGCGGTTCCGCAGCCAGTTGACCGGAAGGTTCGCCGAGCTCTACCACGACCTCGAGCGGGGCACCGACGCGCTCGCCTTCGTCGACCCCTACGCCGACATCGAGAGCTTCCGCCGCAGGGACGCGGCCCGCGTCGAGATGGTCGGCCTGATCCAGGCCATCATGGACGACCGCCTGGCCGGTGGGGCGCCGACCGACGAGGACCGGGACCTGCTCGACGTCCTGATGTCGATCCGGGACGACGACGGCAACCTTCGGTTCAGCGCCGACCAGGTGACCGGGGTGTTCATCTCGATGATGTTCGCAGGGCACCACACCACCTCGACCACCGCCTCGTGGATGATCATCGAGCTGCTGAGGCGGCCCGCCGAGCTGGCCCGGGTCGTCGCCGAGCTCGACGGCCTCTACGCCCACGGCGAGGAGGTCAGCTACCAGGCGCTCCGTGAGATGCCGTGGCTCGAGGCGTCGCTCAAGGAGACGCTCCGGCTGCACCCGCCGCTGATCCTCCTGCTCCGGGTGGCGCAGGAGGACCTCGCGTTCCGGGAGTTCACCATCCACGCGGGCGAGATGGTCGGGGCCTCGCCCTGGGTCTCCAACCGGATCCCGGAGGACTTCGTCGATGCCGGGTCGTTCGACCCGTCCCGCTACCTCGAGCCCCGCGAGGAGGACCGCCTCAATCCGTGGACGTGGATCCCCTTCGGGGCCGGCCGGCACCGCTGCGTGGGTCAGGCCTTCGCCCTCATGCAGCTGAAGGCCATCTTCTCGGTCCTCTTCGAGGAGTGGGAGTTCGAGCTCGCCCAGCCGGCCGAGGCGTACGTGGCCGACCTGTCGAAGATGGTCATCCAGCTGCGCCAGCCCTGCACCGTCCGCTACCGCCGACGGGACCGTGCGGCGACGGGGCAGCCGGCCTGATGCGGGTCGTCGTCGACCTCGACCTGTGCCAGGGCCACGGGGTGTGCGAGTCCGAGGCCCCCGACGTGTTCGAGCTGGGCAAGGACCACCAGGTGCGCGTCCTCGACGACCACCCCGGCGAGGACCGGCGCGGCGCCGTCGGCGAGGCCGTACGGTTCTGCCCGACGCACGCCCTGTCCATGGTCGACGACGACTGAGCGGACCCCCCGGTCCGAGACGACCCCATGGCCATCCACCGGCCGCAGACCCGCCAGACCCACCAGGACCACCAGAACCACCGACAAGGAGTTGCCCCGTGCCGTCGTACCCCCGCAGTGAGCTCGAGGAGATGATGCAGCGCTGGCTGGACCTGAACCAGCGCTGCGAGGAGGCGCTCGACTGGCTGCCGCTCGCCGACATGTACACCGAGGACGCCACCTACGGCTGGAACGTCGGTCCCAACGACGAGTTCATGGCCGTCGGGCGCGATCAGATCCGGGAGTACGCGGTGGGCCTCGAGATGGAGGGCCTGGGCGGGTGGACGTACCCGTACATGCGGATCCTGATCGACGACGCCCAGGGCGAGATCCTCGGCCTGTGGAGGCAGGTGGCGGACGCCACCCGCGCCGACGGCAGCCACTACGAGATCGCCGGCCTGGGCGGCAGCTGGTTCCGCTACGCCGGCGACTTCCGGTGGAGCTGGCAGCGCGACTTCTTCGACGTCGGCAACGCCACCGCCACCTACATCGAGATGATCCGGGACGACGCCCTCAGTCCGGGCATGACCGCCCGCATGGAGAAGATGGGCTCAGGTCGCCAGCCCGGCCACTACCCCGTCGGCTCGGCGCCCGTCGGCCTGTGGGACGGGGTGGAGCCGACGGTCCTCGGCGGCAGCTGACCCCGCGGCGGAGGCGACCGCCACCCGTCCGGGTAGACCGGGACCGTGACCCCCGACCCCACCGACGGCCCGTCGCCGGCCCGCGCACCCGGCGCCTTCGCCGCCGCCACCGCCGTCACCCCGGACGCGGGTGGTGGATGGCGGGGGACGGTGCAACCCGGTTGGGACATCGCCGGCAACGCCAACGGCGGCTACCTGCTGGCCATGGTCGCCCGCGCCCTCGTGGCGGCCACGGGTCGCCCGGATCCGGTCACCGTGACCGCCCACTTCCTCTCCCCCGGCAGGCCCGGACCCGTGGGCGTCTCCACCGTGGTCCACAAGACGGGGAGGCGGTTCACCGATGCCTCGGCGGTGGCGGAGGCCGGTGGCCGGCCCCTGCTGACGGTGCTCGGGGCCTTCGGCGATCTCGGTCCGGACGCGGACGACGTGTTCGTCGCCGGCGCGGCGCCCGACCTCCCGCCACCCGACGACTGCGTGCGGCTGGGCACCGACGAGCGCTTCGCCCCGCCGTTCATGGACCGGGTGGACCTGCGCGTCCATCCCGACGACATGGGGTTCGCCACCGGCAACCGCAGCGGCGTGCCCCGGGTGACCGGGTGGTTCCGGCTCCACGACACGGAGCCCGTCGACACCGTCGCCCTGCTCTGCGCGCTGGACGCCTTCCCTCCGACCATCTTCAACGCCGACCTGCCCGTGGGCTGGGTCCCCACGGTCGAGCTCACCACCCATGTCCGGGCCCGTCCGGTACCGGGCTGGCTGCGGTGCCGGTTCACCACCCGCTACGTCACCGGGGGCTTCCTCGAGGAGGACGGCGAGATCTGGGATGCTCGGGGCCGTCTGGTGGCCCAGTCGCGCCAGCTGGCCCTGCTCCCGCTGGTCCCCGGCCACGGAGCCTGACCATCGGGCCCGCCGGGGCCGACCCCGACGCCGGCGGCCGGTCGCGCCTGCCGGGGTCGTGGTCGGCGGGTGGCCCGACGCCTAGGTTGTCGGGGATGGCGACGACCTCCGCGGTCCCGGTGGACGACCTCGAGCGGCTGCGTGAGGCGGAGTCCCGACTCGCCGGCACGGTACGGGGATTCGACGACGGGACCGTCCGGGCGCCGTCGCTCCTGCCCGGTTGGACCGTCGGACACGTCCTCACCCACCTCGCCCGCAACGCCGACAGTCACGTCCGGCGCACGACCGCCTCGATCGAAGGCGTGGTCGTCGACCAGTACCCGGGCGGCGCCGTCGAGCGGGCCGCCGAGATCGACGCCGGAGCCACCCGTCCGGCCGCCGCCATCGTCGAGGACGTGGCCCTGTCGTCGGCGCGGATGCTGGACGCCTGGGCCGGCGTGCCCGACCGCGCCTGGTCCGGCGTCACCCGGGACCTGAGCGGCCGCGAGCGCGTCCTGGCCGAGCTGCCCGGACGGCGCTGGCTCGAGGTCGAGGTCCACCTGGTCGACCTCGGCACCGGGGCCACCCACCGCGACTGGTCCGACGGGTTCGTGGCCGCCCGACTGCCGCAGATGCGGGCCGGGGCGGCCGCCCGCCTGCCAGCGGGGGGCGCCCTCCCACCGGCGGGATCGCTGGACGAACGTGACGAGCTGGCCTGGCTCTACGGTCGGCTCGCCCGGGCCGACCTGCCCGACCTCGGCCCCTGGTCGTGAGCCTGCGCGGGCCCGGGCGCCACGGGGGCGTCGGCGGGCGGTACCACCGGTGACCATCGCCGAGATCCTCGGACTGCTCATCGGCGTCGTCGTCGTCGCCAGCGTGGCCGACCGGCTGCGGATCGCGTACCCGATCCTGCTGACCATCGCCGGGCTGGCCGTGGCCGTACTGCCCTTCGCCCACCGGGTCCAGCTCCAACCCGACCTCATCCTGCTGGTGTTCCTGCCCCCGCTCATCTACGACGCGTCCCTCGACACGTCGGCCCGCGAGCTGCGGACCCACTGGCGGCCGATCCTGCTGCTCGCCGTGGGGCTGGTGCTGGCCACGATGACGGTGGTGGCGGTCGTCTTCCACCTGCTGGTGCCGCAGTCGAGCTGGGGCGAGGCCTTCGCGCTGGGGGCCATCGTGTCTCCCCCCGACTCGGTGGCGGCCACCCAGATCGCCGGCAAGCTCGGTCTCCCCCGCCGACTGGTCACCATCCTCGGGGGTGAGGGCCTGATGAACGACGCCACCGCCCTGACCGCCTACCAGGTGGCGGTGGCGTCGGTGGCGACGACCCTGACGGTGGCCGACGTCACCGCCCGGTTCCTGTTCGCCGTGGGAGCCGGGGTCGGCATCGGACTGGCCGTCGGCTGGGCGGGCACCAGGCTCCTGCGCTACACGGAGACGCCGGTGATCGAGAACACCATGCTGCTGATCCTCCCGTTCGCCGCCTACCTGCCGGCCGACAAGCTGGACGCCTCGGGGGTGCTCGCCGTCGTGGCCTGCGGCCTCTACTTCGGGCGATTCGGCTCGCGGTCGCTGACGGCGGGGGCGAGGCTCCAGCAGCGCCAGATCTGGGACCTGATCGTCTTCCTCCTGACCGGACTGTCGTTCCTGCTCGTGGGGTTGGAGCTCCGCCCCGTGCTCGAGTCACTGACCTCGCGGACCTCGGGGTCCCTGGTGGTCGAGTCGCTGGCCGTCGTGGGAGCCGTGGTGGTCCTGCGGTTGGTGTGGATGTACGGGGTCACCGCCCTGCCCGGAGGCAAGCAGCTCTTCGCCACCAACCAGGGGACGCCGGGCACCTGGCGCGAGACGACCGTCGTCGGCTGGGCCGGCATGCGCGGCGCCATCAGCCTGGCCGCCGCCCTGGCCCTGCCCACCAGCTTCGCCGAGCGCGACCTCGTGCTCTTCCTCACCTTCGCCGTGATCGTGGCCACCCTCGTCGGACAGGGCCTCACCCTGCCGCCGCTCATCCGCAGGCTCGGCCTGGTGAGCCGCGACGAGCAGGACCTGGTCCTGGCGGCGGAGGCCCGGCGCCGCCTGATCGTCGTCGCGCTCGCCCGGATCGACGATCTCGCCGCCGAGGAGGGCACGCCCGACGCGGTGGCGGCGCGCCTGCGCTCGGGGTACGAGGCGCTCCTCGATCACGTGGACCGGCGCCTGGACTCCCTCAGTGCCACCGGTGGCGCCGACGACGGCGTGGCGACCGACGGCGGTGCGGCGGGTGACGCCGGCGCGTTCGAGGCCGAGGTGACCCTGCGGAGCCGGGTGATCGCCGTGGAGCGCGACGAACTCGACCGTCTGGTGGACCGCCGCACGGTCAGCCGGCGGGTGGCCGAGGAGGTCCGCTCCGCCCTCGATGTCGACGAGACGACGATGCGCCCCTGACGCGGGACGAGGGCGCGCCGAAGGGCGCGACGCCGGGCGCGCCGAAGGGCGCCTCCGGAGAGGCGCCCTTCGGGTACGGGTTGCTGCGTTGAACACCGGGAGCACCGTACGGCGCCGGATGGGACCACGGTCCGGCTGGTACCCGCGGTGGGTGTCTGGCTGGGTTTCGCCAGGTGGTACAGCGAGCCGCCTCAGCGGCCAGCCACCTCCAGGGTCCCGAGTCGTTGACTGCTCAGTTGGACCACCTCCTCTCTCTGGTCCGCTCATCGTACCAACGGCGCGCGTCGATCCGGTTCATGCACGGCGAGGTGAACGGGACGTTTCCGGACCGCGACGCCGACCGCCCGGCGCCGGGTGGACGGGAGGCCCCGACCATCCGACCGGCTGGAGATGGACACCTGTCCGGCGGAGCGTCTGGACACCTGTCCACCTCCCCTCTACGATGACCGCGTGCGCACCGAACGAGCGGACCAGTGACGTCCGGGCCCGGTCTCGACGGACTCGACCGCGCCACCCTGGCCCGACTGGTCCCCGAGTACCTGCTGGCCGGCCACCTCATCGACCGGGCCGGCATGCCCCACCTCATCGGAGCCTTCGGACGCGACGGCATGCGGGACATCGCCATCGAGGAGTGGATGGGAGCCAGTCCCGTCTACGTGCGCCGCATGCAGCGGGCGCTCGGCTTCGAGGGGGACTCCGTGGAGACCATCTTCAAGGGGATGCAGATCGACGTCGGCGCGCCGCCCCAGTTCATGGACTTCCGGTACACGGTCGTCGACCACGACCACGGCAGGTTCCACCTCGACCACTGCGGTGCCCTCATGGACGTGGAGCCGATGGGTCCCGACTACGTGACGGCCATGTGCCACGACATCGAGGACCCGACCTTCGACGCCACCGCCACCGCCTCGAACCCGCGGGCCCAGGTGCGTCCGGTCCACCGTCCGCCCCGGGTGCCGGCCGACCGGTCGCCGCACTGTGCCTGGACCGTGACGATCGCGGCCGACCACCCCCCCGTGCCGGTCCCCGACGAGGCGAAGGCGATGGCCGCCACCCGGGCCGCCGCCCTGGAGCTCGCACCCATCGACCCCGACGACCCGGGCCGCCACGACTACGCCGGGGCGCTCGAGGAGGACCTCGACTTCTCCCTGTGGTCGGCCTCGGCCCTGCGCCGCATCGTCGACGAGGTCTGCCTGCAGGGCCACCTGCTCGCCCTCTCGTTCCTGGCGGCCACCGCCGCCCGGACCGCCGCACCCGGCGATGCCGTCGAATTCGGGCGCCACCAGTTCACCGGGGTCGCCGGCGTCGGCGCCGAGCGGCTCCGCGACGCCCTCTCGCTCCCCCGCACGCTCGGCGGCGCGGCCGATCTCCTCCGGTTGCACCCCTGCCTGCTCCCCCATGCGTACGTGCGGTGTGACGTCGAGTACGGCGACCGCCTGCTGGTGCGGATCCCGCGCGACTCCCCGGCGGGCGTCGACGGCGCCTGGCCGTCGATGCTGGATGCCGACCACCTCGCACCGCTGGACGCCGTCGTCCGGGTCCTCGACGACCGGCTGGGGTGCCGGGCCGTGTCCGACGACCGCGACGGTCTCGTCGTCGAGGTCGCCTCCGGACCCGTCGCGTCACCGGAGTCCGACGACGTCAGGATGACCAGGTTCAGCACCGGTGCGGCGTTCACCTTCGAGGACCGTGGCACCCCGGTCGAGATGCGGACGCGCCCTACGAGGTGACGTGGTGGCCCTCGTCGAGGTCGGCCAGCGGGCCGGGGCCGTCCGGGAGTCGTCCGCCGAGGTGCGCGCCGTGGCGGCGGGCGGACGGGCGTCCCTGTGAGAGGTCGCACCCGGCCACCGGTCACCCCTCGGGGCCCGAGTAACGTCGACGTCGGGATGCCGGCGACGGTCCGGCACGGGGTCGAGGGAAGCCGATGAGCACAACAGACGGCGTGGCGCCGGCACCGGTGGACGACCGGCTCTCCCCCGAGGTCAAGCGGGTGGGTGTCGTGGTGGTGCTGGGCACCGTCATGGCCATCCTCGACACCACCATCGTGGCGGTCGCCCTGGCCACGCTGGCCCGCGACTTCCACACCAGCATCACCACCATCCAGTGGGTCACCACCGGCTACCTGCTGGCCCTGGCCGTGGTCATCCCCCTGAGCGGTTGGGCCGTGCACCGATTCGGGGCGAAGCCGGTCTACCTCATCTCGCTGGCGCTGTTCGTCACCGGCTCCGCCCTGTGCGGCCTCGCGTGGTCGGCCGGCGTGCTCGTCGCCTTCCGGGTGCTCCAGGGACTGGGCGGCGGCATGATCATGCCGGTCGGACAGACGATCATGGCCCGGACCGCGGGTCCGGACAAGATGAACAAGGTCATGGCGCTGATCGGCGTGCCGACCCTGCTGGGGCCGATCCTGGGCCCGGTGCTGGGCGGACTCATCGTCTCCAACTTCTCGTGGCGGTGGATCTTCTTCATCAACGTCCCGATCGGCATCGTGGCCCTCCTCCTCGGCTTCCGCTTCCTGCCCCGCTCCTCCGGTGACCGCACCCACCGGCTCGACGTCGTCGGGTTCCTGCTGCTCGCACCGGGCCTCTCCCTCCTGGTCTACGGGCTCGCCGAGGTCGGGAGCGAGGGAGGGTTCTCGTCCCGCAGCGTCCAGCTCAGCCTGGCCGTCTCGGTGGTGCTGATCCTCGGGTTCGTCCTGCGGTCGCTCCGGGCCCCCGAGCCCCTGCTCGACCTCCGCCTCTACAAGCGCTTCAACTTCACCATGGCGTCGATCTGCATCTTCCTGGTCGGTGCCACCCTGTACGGGACCATGTTCCTGCTGCCGCTGTACTACGAGATCGTACGCGGCGAGTCGGCCTGGAAGGCCGGACTGCTCATGGCGCCCCAGGGGATCGGCGCCGCGCTGGTGATGCGGACGTCGGCCAAGATGGCCGACCGGTACGGGACCCGCAGGACGGTCCCCGTCGGCATGGCGCTCCTGGCCCTCGGCACCCTCGCCTACACCCAGGTCTCGGGGTCGACCAGCTACGGATTCCTGGCCGTGGCGCTCTTCGTCCGGGGCATCGGGCTCGGCTTCGGCATGATGCCCACCTTCGCCGCCGCCTACCGGGGCCTCTCCCACGAGGACGTGCCCCGGGCCAGTACCTCGACGAACATCATCCGCCAGGTCGGCGGGTCCATCGGAGTCGCCGTGTTCGCCGTGGTGCTCCAGCACGCCATCACCGGGCAATTCCCCCACCACGCCCCGAATCTCGGGGCGATGCCGAGCGGCGCGCTGCCGATGACGATCGCCGACCGGCTGGCGCAGGCGTTCGCCACCTCGTTCTGGTGGTCGTTCGCCGTGTGTGCCGTCGCCGTGGTACCGGCCGTGTTCCTGCCCGGGCCGCTCGGGGCCCGGCCGGGCACGCTGCACGAACTCGAGGACGCCGAGCGGGCGAACCTCGACGACGTGGCCGAGGTCATCCCCGAGTGACGGCCGGCCGGACCCCGGGGCGGACCCCAGTGGCGGTCGGCTCTGCCGCCGGACTCAGCTCGCCGTCACCGTGTGCTTGGCCGTGCCGGTGACCCCGTAGCTGTCCTTCATCGTCAGCGTGACGGTCCGGGAGCCGGCGGTGGCGTAGACGTGCGACGCGGTACCGGTCGTCGTCACCGTGCTGGCCGTGCCGTCACCCCAGGCCCAGGTGTAGGTGGTCACGGTGCCCGCCGGAAAGGGATCCTTGGCGGTGGCCGTCCACGTCCCCGACGTCCCGTGGGCGATCGTCGTCGGTCCGGCGATGGTGGCGGTCGGTCCGACCCGGGCGAACGCACCGAGCCCCACCGGCGTGCCGACCCCGGTGGGTCCGTCGTACCCGACGTCGGCGTCACAGGCCAGGTCGCCGGCGCTCACCGTCGTGCCCGTCGACGAGTAGTCGCAGTCCAGGACCCCGAGGGGAGCGCCGTTGTAGCTCAGCCCGTTCCAGTTGCCGCACTGCGCCGCACCCATGCCCCCGCAGAACCCGGTGCCCCCGGTGGTCACGTCGTAGAGGGCGCTCCCCCCGAGGTGGCCGTAGAGCGTCAGGGCCGGGTAGGTGATCCCGTGGGCCCCCCCGGCCAGGGCGAACATGGCGGCCACGACCGGCGACGACAGGGAGGTGCCTCCGATGGTCTCCCAGCCGGTTCCCCCGTCACTGGTGTCGTAGACGTCGAATCCGGTGTACGGATCGGCTACCGCAGACACGTCGGCGTCCAGGCGCTTGGTACCGCACGCCGTCTCCGGCCAGGCGGCGAGCTTCTGCTGCCAGGCGGGGGCGGTGACGAACTTGCTGCAGCCGCCGCCGGAGGCGCCCATCGGCTCCCCCACCAGCTCCTCGACGTGGTCCTTGGCCCCGTTCTGGTTCCAGACCGTCTCGGACTGGCGGGTCCCGTTCTGGTTCAGGTACAGCGAGGTCCCGCCGACGGCGACCACCGTGCCGAGCTCCGCCGGCCAGTCCGGCGCGCTCGGATTCGCCGCCGGGCCGCCCGACCGCGTCTGGATCCAGTGGTCGAACCCGTAGTAGCCGTCGTCACCGGTCGACACCGTGATCACGACGCCGGCGTGGTTGTAGTCCTTCGTGTCCGCCGCCGGCACGCCGCCGGTGTCGGCGCCACCGTAGGAGTTGGTCACCTCGGTCGCCCCCAGGGCGACCGCCTCGTTCACCCCGGCCCCGGTGTCGGCGAAGGAGCTGCTGTCCACCTCGATCAGGTCGATCTTGCACAGCGGGCACACCGAGTGGACGGCCTCCACGTCGAGCGAGATCTCGATGGCCGCGCCCTGGTCGGAGGGCAGCGGTGCCGTCGCTCCCGTCTGGTTGAGGACGCTCAGGCATCCGTTGGTCTTCGTGCACACGGCCAGCCCGTACTCGGCGTCGAAGGTGGCGAGGTCGGAGGCGATCGTCGGGTCGTTGCCCCAGTCGATGACGGCGACCGTCTGCCCGGACCCGGAGGCGTTCGGGGCGAGCCCGTACACGCTGGCCAGGTCGCCCGGCGTGAGTCCACCCGCAGGGCCGATCGTGGATGCACCCGCCCCGGTCGCGTACGCGACCGCTCCGGGTGTCGTGGCGGCGGTCCGCACAAGCTTCATGGCCAGACAGGTCACGTGGCCCGGCTTGGCCGGTGGGCACAACGGGACCGCCACGGCGTACTGCGTGGTCGCGGCGCCCGCTCCGGTGGCGGCCGGGCCGGCCAGGGTCGCTGCGGACAGGAGGACCACGCACGCGGCCCCCAGGGCGAGCCGCAGGCGACCACGCCGGTGACCGCGACCACCCCCCGATCCGAACCGCCGTACCGCCGCACCACCGGATGTCGTCATCGCGCTCCTCCGATCCGCCCCGCCGGCGGTCCACCGCACCGGTCGGACCAACGTACCCCCTGGACCGGTGGTGGCGCTCGGGACACGTCCCCCGGGGGCGCCCGGCCCCGCCCGGCGGAGCTAGGTGTGTTGTCCAGGTTGGTTGGTGGCGCTGATCGGCGGCCTACCTCCGAGAGCCGTGTGACCCCGATGATGGTTGTAGGTGTGGAGGAAGCGGTCAAGAGCTCGGGTTCGTTCGGCGTTTGACCGGTAGAGCCGTACGTAGGCCCACTCGTCGAGCAGGGTCCGGTTGAAGCGCTCGATGCTCCTATGTTGTCAAGCGGCATCCAGGACAGCCTCGGCCACGGCCACCCTGGGCAACGCCAAGTAGACCTCTCGGGCGATGTAGCGCTTCAGGCACCGAATGATCTCGCGCTTGCTGAGGCCTTCTGACGTCCTTCGCTCGACGTAGGCACGAGTGGGCGCATGGTGCCTCATCCGGACCAAGGTGACCATGTAGAGCGCGCTGTTGGCAGCGCGATCTCCGCTGCGACTGAGGCGGTGCCGGCCAGTCTTCTTGCCACTGCTCGCTGGCTTGGGAGCCACTCCGCAGATCTTCGCAAAGGCGGCCTCGCTCCGGATGCGCTCCGCGTTATCCCCGGCCGTCACCAGGAACTGACCAGCGAGCTCTGCACTCACCCCGAACATCTGGACGAGCTCAGGAGCGGTGTGTTCCACCAGTGCCTTGATCTGGACGCTGAGGGACTTGACCTCCTCGTCGAGCTGCTTCCAACGCCGAGCGAGGTCGCGCAGGGCGAGCTTCGTGCCAGCAAGATGGAGACGCTCCGGCATGTCGATCAACTCGATCAGATTGTCCGTTTCGGGCCGCAGACGCAGGCATCGATTCACCAGCGTCCGCTTGGAGAGTGGAATCAACTCGTCGCGGAGCGCCTCCGGCGCACAGACCACCGTCGCGTGGAGGTTGTTCATGGTGCGGCACTTGGCTCGAACTGCGCTCGAGCGGGTGACGCGAAGTGTCCGGATCACCTCGACGGGCCCGGTCTTGTCCTTGGGAATCGCCGTTGCCGTCTTGGCGTGCACGGCCCTCGCAGCTTGCTCGGCATCGAGACGGTCAGACTTTCCGTCGGCCCGCCGAGCGGCTCGGTTGGGCCGGTTGACGTCAAGCACCTCAACGCTGTGCTCAAAGAGAAACCTCGCCAGGGAAGCCCCGAAGAAGCCGGTCCCTTCGATGCCGACGGTCCGGACCTCTCCGAAGCTCTCCAGCCATCCCAGGAGCTGGACATGTCCCTCTCGGTTGGTCGTGAACTCCCGTGTGGCCAACAACTCCCCGGAGTGGGAAAGGGCCGCTGCGTGATGGACGTGCTTATGCGTGTCCACTCCGCCGATGACAACTGCTCGTGGATTTGTCATGCTCAATCTGCTCCCCGTTAGGTCGGTTCTGACGGTGGGGCCAGCCGGTCGGGCGGCGACAGGTCTGTGACGGGGCTTCTAGCCAAGCTCCTATCAGGTCAGATCCGTCCGGCCGGTGCGCACCAAAGTGCAGCACCGGTGCCGATCGACAGATCGAGCGAAGGACACCGCGGTCATACCTTGACCTGAGTCAGATCGGCCCGGCGCTGCACCAAGAGCATGCTCACACACCTTGCCGTTGGTCTGGGGTCGGCGGAATCGGATCAGGCGGTGCTCGATGGGACCGAGGGCGGCGGTGAAGTCCCTGCCTAGGTAGGCCTTGGCGTTGTCCGACAGCACCGCCTCGACGCGGATGTCGTGCTCGGCGAAGAAGGCCTCGGCCCGCTCCCAGAAGGCCGCACAGGTGGGGCCCCGCTCGTCGGCGTGGACCTCGGAGAGGGCCAGGCGGGTGTGGGCATCGATCGCCGAATGGATGTAGTCGTAGCCGACCCGGTGCTTCGAGCTGTGGGTGGCGGCCGATCGGCCCCGCTTCTTCCACCCGCCGCCGGGTGGGATCCGTCCCAGTTTCTTCACGTCCACGTGGACGAGCCGCCGGGACGATCGGTGTGGATCCTCCGGATCACCTGGCCGGTAGGGCGGTCCATCCAGGCGATGCGATTCATGCCGGCCCGGGTGAGGACCTGGTGGACGGTGGAGGGCGGCACGTCGACGATGCTCGAGATCCGGGCAGGACCGAGCTTGCGGCGTCGGCGCAGCCGGAGGATCTGGTGCTCCACCTTGGCCGGAGTCCGGTGTGGGCACCGGCGGGGCCGACTCGACCGGTCCTCCAGGCCGTCTGGGCCCTCCTCCTGGAATCGCTGCCACCACTTGGTGGCCGTCTTGCGGGAAATGCCCATCTCGGCGGCCACATGGGCGATCGGACGCCCGGAGCCGATCCGTTCGACCAGCATCATCCGACCGCGAACGGTCAGCGGCGAGTTAGCGTGCACCTGAGTCTCCTTGGGTTCGTGGGGTGTTGAGCAACCACACGATCCCTCGGAGACTCAGTTCATTCGTGGACCTCCGCCCGCGCTACCAACGTGGGTGGACAACACACCTAGGTCGGCCGCGGGCCGCGCCCGTGGCGGACGTCCGGCGGACGGTCGGGGCCGCGGGGTGCACCGACGGACGACCGCGCCCGCCCGCCGACGCCGATCCGGGTGGGCGCGCGCCGCGGCGCCTTCTCCAGGAGTCGGACGGGAACCGGGTTCACCAGCCCTGCTCGGCCCGGTAGGCCTCCACCCACTCCACCGGAACGGTGTCGGGGATCGCCGACGGGTCCGGTGCGCGACGCTCCTCGAGCCGCCGACGCCCGTCCCGGGTGGTCTCGACGGACCACCGGGCGACCACCACGAGCAGTCGGGTGATCCCCGCGCTGCAGGCCATCATGCCGAGAAGGAAGAGGAAGCCCATCGCGATACCTCCGTGCTCCGGGACGGCCGGCGCGGACCCCGGCGGGATCCTCCCGACGTCCCCTCACATCGTCGTACGACGGTCGACGGTGGACAAGGGCCGTTGGTCATGTTCCGGCGGGGGAGGCCGGGCACTGTGCCACCATGGAGACGATGCGGGTGCTCCTGAGCGACGGGTCGGGACTGACCGCCCGTCAGGTGGCCACCCAGCTGTCGGACGCCGGCCACGCGGTCGAGGTGCTGACCCCGGACCCCCTGGCGCTCACCCGGTTCACCCGTCACGTGCGCCGCCTCCACGAGGTCCCCCCGTACGGGAACCAGCCCTTCGCGTGGCTCGACGCCGCGCTGGACGTGTACCGGTCCGGCCGCTTCGACGTCCTCTTCCCCACCCAGGAGCAGGTCGCGGTCCTCTCCCGGTCTCCGGACGCACTGCGCTCCGCCGGGGTGGCGACGGTCGTCCCCCCGTTCAGGGCTCTGGTGGCCGTCCAGGACAAGATCGCCGCCCGGGCGACCCTGCTCGACGCCGGGCTTCCCCAGCCCGACAGCGCGGTCGTCACCACCGCCTCGGCACTCTCGTCGTGGGGTGATCTCCCGGCGTTCGTCAAGACGCCGATCGGCACGGCCACGACCGGGGTCCACCGTGTGGCCGACGCGGCCGAGCTGCACGCGCTCGCCTCGCGCCTCGACGCGGCCGGCGCGTTCGGGGACGGAGGCGTGGTCGTCCAGGCGCCGGCGGACGGCCGACTGGCCATGGTCCAGGCCGTGTTCGCCGACGGCACGCCGGTCGCCACGCACGCCAACCTCCGCGTCCGGGAGGGTGTGGGCGGCGGTGCCAGCCACAAGCGGAGCGTCGACCTGCCGGAGGTCCGGGAGTACGTCGGTGCGCTCGGCCACCGCCTCGGCTGGCACGGGGCGCTGTCGGCGGACGTCATCCTCACCCGTGGCGGCCCCCGGTTCATCGACGTCAACCCGCGGCTGGTGGAACCGGGCAACGCCCGGCGGGCGGGCGTCGACCTGGTCGGGCCACTGCTCGAGCTCGCCACGGGCGGGACGCCGGCGGTCCAGGTCGCGTCGAGTGACGGCGTGGGCACGCACCAGCTGATCCTGGCCGTGCTCGGCGCCGCCCAGCGGGCCGGCACCCGCCGTGCCGTACTGGCCGAGATCGGTGGCGCCCTGCGCCACCGTGGGGCCTACCGGGACAGCACCGAGGAGCTCACGCCGATCCGCGGCGACGTGCGCGCCTCCGTCCCGGTGGTCGTGGCTTCGGTCGCCACGCTCGTCCGGCCGGCGCTGTGGTCGGCGTTCGCCTCGGGTGCGGTGTCCAATTACGCCCTGACCCCGGCGGGATGGCGGGAGATCCTCCGTGGGCCGCCACCGTGAGCGGCCGGCGGCCGCGGCGTGCGGTCCGGAGGCGGCGGCCCGGCCTACTGCTCGCCTTCGAGTCGGTGGTTGAGCATCCGGCACCAGGCGGCCTGCACCCCGTCGCCCCGCTCGGCGCTCCGCGAGCCGACGGCGTCGATGGACGCCATGGCCTCGATCAGCGACTGGTTCGTCCCGATGGCCGACGTGACCGGCATGTAGGAGCACATCGCCTGGATCTCGCTGGACTCCTCGGCCACCACCCGCATGGCTGCGTCCAGCTCACCCAGGACCAGGAGGTCGTGCACCCGGCCGGCGAGGTCCGGGTCGCCCGCCACCAGCACCGCGTGCTCCTCGGGACTGACCGTCTCGGCCCCCGACATGTTCCAGCGCACGCTCGCCATCGTGATCCCATCCTCTCGACCGTCGCCGTCGGTCTCCACCGCTGCCATCGGTCGGCCGCACCCGCGACTTGAGCGGCATCGCACCCCTTCCGGCCCGGGACGACGATCGGAGGTTCAGGAAGTGGTCGGTCGTGACGATGGGATCGCCATGCGGCAGACCCCGAGCCGGACGGCACGGTGATCCCGTGACCCTGCGCGTCGTCGGTGCGGGCGTGGGTCGGACCGGCACGACGTCGCTCAAGCTCGCGCTCGAGCGGCTCCTCGGTGGACCCTGTCACCACATGTACGAGGTGTTCGTCGATCCGATGGAGATCCCCCGCTGGACGGAGGCCATCGAAGGTCGGCCCGTGGACTGGACCACCATGTGCGCCGGCTACGTCGCGGCGGTCGACTGGCCCGGGGCGGCGTTCTGGCCGGAGCTCGCCGTCGCCAATCCGGAGGCGCTCGTGGTCCTGTCCGTGCGCGATCCCGAGAGCTGGTACCGCAGCGCATGGAACACGATCTTCCAGATCTACCTGCGTCCGCCGGCGGAGATGCAGCCGTGGTTCGACGCCATGCACCGCCTGCTGGACGAGCGCTTCAGCTCCGCGTTCGACGACCGGGCCGTGATGATCGACGCGTTCGAGCGCCACAACGACGCCGTGCGGCGGGCCGTCCCCCCCGAACGGCTCCTGGAGTGGACCCCGACCGACGGGTGGGACCCGCTGTGCGACCGGCTCGGCGTGCCGGTCCCGTCGGGGCCGTTCCCCAGGGCCAACGACACCAACCAGTGGCGCGAGCTGCTCGGGATGGCGCCGATCCACTGACCGGCCGGGGCCCGTGGCTCCGTGCGGTCGACCGCGGCGTCCCGGACGCCGTCCCCGGGTCAGGGCCGCAGCAGCACCTTGATGCACCCGGCACTGCGTGCCGCCACCGCCGCGTAGGCGGCAGCGGCGTCGTCGAGGGCGAATTCGTGGGTGAAGATCCCGTCGGTCCGCAGCCGCCCGTTCCGTACCAGCGGCACCAGCTCCCGCCACGTCCGGTGCACCGGTGCGGTCGTCATGCGCAGGGTGACGCTGCGGAACAGCGTCATCAGCGCCGCCAGCGGATAGGGCTCGAGGTCGTGCACGCCGACGACCGACACCGTGCCCCCGGCCCGGACGCACGCCAGGGCGTCGTCGAGCGTGGCGTCGGAGGCGACCGCGTCGATGACGGCGTCGGCCCCCCGTCCCTGCGTGGCCTCGAGCACCGACGCGACCGTCGCCCCTTCCACCGGCTCGGCGCCCGACTCGGCCGCCCGGGACCGACGGCCGGCCACCGGGTCGACGGCCAGGACCCGTCCGGCCCCGAGGGTCAGCGCCGAGCGCACCGCGCAGAGCCCCACCGCCCCGAGCCCGAGCACGACGACCGTCTCCCCGGGCTCGAACTCCGCCCGTCGGGCCCCCGCCCAGCCGGTGGCGAGGTTGTCGGTCAGCAACAGGGCCGCCTCGTCGTCCATCCCCTCGGGGATGCGCAGCAGCTGGAAGTCGGCCGCCGGCACGGCGACCGCGGTGGCCTGGCCGGCCGGCAGCATCCCCGACCCGAACACCTGGGGGCCGTCCACGCACCGCACCGGGTCGCCGGTGGCGCACCCGTCACACGCCCCGCACCCGGCCACGGATGCGGTCAGGACGCGGTCCCCCACCCGGAACCGCCGTACCTCGGGACCGACCTCGACGACCGTGCCGAGGAATTCGTGGCCGACGGGTATCCCCGTGCCGAGGTCGATGTCCCCGTCGTAGAAGTGGAGATCGGAGCCGCAGATGGCGGTGGCGTCGACCGCCACCACCGCGCCGTCGGGTCCCGGAACGGTCGGCTCCGGTGCCTCGGCCACCCGGACGACGCCCGGCCCCTCGATCATCACGTGTCGCACGTCGCCCCCGGTCCGTCGCTGGTCGACCCGGGTTACCGGATCCGGTCGTTGAGTACTGTGGCACACCGATCCGGGGCGGGGCAGGTGTCGCCTCCGCCCGCCGGCACATCCGCACCACGAGAGGACGACCCATGCGCAACCCCCACGCCGGCGAGCCCTTCGACACGTCGGACCAGGAGATCGCCGAGGCGCTCCTCGACGTGAGCGTCCCGACGCTCCTGCTGTCCCTGGTCCACATGTCCGGCGACCCGTCGATCATCCGCGGCCGCCTCCGGCCGGCGGGACTGTTCCTCAACGAGGTCCAGGGCTACCTGTCCGAGGAGGACCGGGCCGAGGCCCGCGCCCTCGCCCTCGACGTCATCCGCGACTACCGCGACCGGGGCTGTCCCGAGCCCGAGCCCGTGTCCTCCGAACTCCTGCACGAGATGATGTCGTGGCTGGTGTGCGAGGACGTGCCCGAGGAGTACGTCCCGATGCTCATGGAGGAGATGGAGCTCGACGGCCGGGACGCCCGCCGGGTGGAGCCCGTGGGCGACCCCGACGACCGGGCCGCCTTCCCGGTGGTGGTGATCGGCTGCGGTGAGTCGGGTCTGCTCGCCGGCATCCGCCTGCAGGAGGCGGGCATCCCGTTCACCATCGTGGAGAAGAACGCCGGCGTCGGCGGCACCTGGTGGGAGAACACGTACCCGGGCGCCCGCGTCGACGTCGGCAACCACTTCTACTGCTACAGCTTCGAGCCGAGCGACCACTGGACGGAGTACTTCGCCCGTCAACCGGAACTGCAGCGCTACTTCCAGTCCGTGATGGACAAGCACGGGATCGGTCCCCACGTCCGCTGGGAGACCGAGGTGCTGGGTGCCACCTGGGACGACGACGACGCCACC
This sequence comes from uncultured Acidimicrobiales bacterium, assembly GCA_963814655.1. Classification (GTDB taxonomy): domain Bacteria; phylum Actinomycetota; class Acidimicrobiia; order Acidimicrobiales; family RAAP-2; genus Bog-756. The sequence continues at coordinate 50,271 of CAWFDU010000011.1, forward strand.
TGGTCGGTCCGGACCCGGGCGGCCGACGGGACCGAGGAGGTGCTCGTGGCCCGGGCCGTCATCTCGGCGGTGGGCCAGCTCAACCGGCCGAACCTCCCCGAGTTCCCCGGTGCCGACACCTTCGCCGGCCCGGCGTTCCACTCGGCCCGGTGGGACCACGACGTCGACCTGGCCGGCAAGCGGGTGGCCATGATCGGTGCCGGCGCCAGCGGATTCCAGATCGCCCCCACCATCGCCCCCGAGGTCGCGCACCTCACCGTGTTCCAGCGCACGGCCCAGTGGATGTTCCCCAACCCGAACTACCACGCCACCGTGGGACCCGGCGTGCGCTGGGCACTGCGCCACCTGCCCTTCTACGGTCGGTGGTACCGGTTCCTCATCTTCTGGCCCGGCTGCGACAAGGGCCTCGAGGCGGCCAGGGTCGACCCCGACTATCCGGACCAGCAGCGCGCCGTCAGCGAGACCAACGAGCTCACCCGGCAGATGTTCACCGACTGGATCGTGGGCCAGGTCGGTGACGATCCCGACCTGATCGCCAAGGTGGTCCCCGACTACCCGGCCACCGGCAAGCGGACGTTGCAGGACAACGGTGCCTGGCTGGGGGCGCTGACCCGGGACAACGTGGACCTGGTGCGCACGCCGGTGGACCACATCGAGTCCGACGCCGTGGTCACGGCCGACGGCGTCCGGTACCCGGCCGACGTCCTCGTCTACGCCACCGGGTTCCAGGCCACCCGGGTCCTCGCCCCGATGACCATCGTGGGCCGCGACGGTGTCGATCTCCGCGACCTGTGGGGCGAGCGCCCGGCCGCCTTCCTCGGGATCACCGTGCCCGGGTTCCCCAACTTCTTCTGCATGTACGGCCCCGGTACCAACCTGGCCCACGGCGGCAGCCTCATCTTCCACTCCGAGTGCCAGATGCGCTACATCGCCGGTTGCCTGGACGTGCTGATCGGGGGCCACCACCGGACCATGGAGCCACGGGTCGACCGCTACCGGGACTGGCACGAACGGTCCCAGGCCGAGCTGCGCGGACTGGTGTGGGCCCAGCCCTCGGTCGAGCACTCGTTCTTCAAGAATTCGGCCGGCGAGATCCACGTGCTCAGCCCGTGGCGCATCGTCGACTACTGGGCGTGGACCAAGGAGCCCGACCTCGCCGACTACGTGCTTTCCTGAGCGGACGGTCCCGGGGTCGGTCGGCGACCGGGGGGCGAGCGCCGCCCTAGGGTCGGAGCGATGCCGGGTCACGACGCCAGCCTCCGCCCGTCCCTGGCCGACCTCGGCCTGGACGCGGCACGGCGCGACGAGATGGCCTCGGACGGCCTCGACCCGACCACGGCGGCGCGGGTGGTGCGCATCGACCGCGGGTGGGCCACGCTCCAGGACGCCGACGGGACCGACCGGGTCCGCCTCCGCCGGTGCCCGCCCATCGTCGTGGGCGACTGGCTGGCCGAGGGCCCCGACGGTGACCTGGTACGCCTGGCCCGCCGGAGTCTCCTCGTCCGTCGGGCCGCCGACCGCGACGAGCCCCAGGAGATGGCGGCCAACGTGGACGTGGTGGTGGTCCTCTGGGCGCTCGACACCAGGGTGTCGGACGGGCGCCTGCGCGACCTGCTCGTGCTGGCCCGGGAGTCGGGCGCCGACCCGGTCCTGGCCCTGTCCAAGGTGGACGTCGGCGAGTCCGCGGACGGTCTGCTGGCCGGGCTGGGCGACGCACTCGACGGGGTCGAGGTGGTGACGACCAGCGCCGTCACCGGGGAGGGACTGGACCGGCTGCAGGCCCTCGCCGCGGGGCGGACCGTCGTGCTGCTCGGCTCGTCCGGTGCCGGCAAGTCCACGCTGACCAACGTCCTCCTCGGCGAGGACGTCCGGTCGACCGGCGCGGTGGGCCGGTCCGGCGACGGCCGCCACGTCACCACCAACCGCGAGCTGCTGGTCCTCCCCGGTGGAGGGTCCATCGTCGACACCCCCGGGATCCGTGCCGCCACCGTGTGGGAGGACGCCGACGCGGACGAGCCCGGGTCGCCGTACCCCGACCTCGACGAGCTGGCCGAGGCGTGCCGGTTCAGCGACTGCGCCCACCGCGGGACCCCCGGCTGCGCGCTCGACCGCGCCGTGGCCGAAGGCGAGCTCGCCGCCGGGCGTCGCGACGCCTACGTCGCGTACACGGAGGGACGGACGACACGTGAGGACGCCCGCTCGGCGGTCGGCCGCCAGCGGGCCCGCGACCGGAACCGCCGGCCGACCGCCTGACCGGTCCGGTCGGCGGTCCGGTCGGCCACGTCGTGGTTCAGGACGTCGTCCGCCGCCGGTAGAGGTGGGTGGCGAGCGGGGCGAAGACCGCGAGGAGGGCGGCGGACCACAGGAGCGACGCGTCGATGGGGTGCTGCATCGGCCAGGCTGGATGGAGGCGGACGGGTTCGGGTTCTGCCAGAGCTGGCGGGCCGCCGACGCCACGGCGCTGACCGGGTTCCAGTCGGCGACGATGCGCAGCACGGTGGGCATCCGCTGGGTCGGCACCAGGGCGTTGGAGACGATGGCCAGCGGGAAGAGGATGACCAGTCCGACACCCTGGGCCGACTCGGGACCCTTGGAGATCGATGCCCAGGCAGGCGCAGCCCCACGACAGCGCGTAGCTGAAGAAGAGGAAGATGGCGAAGCCGGCGAGGGTCGCCGACCAGGCTCCCGCCGGGTCGCCAGCCGACCACGAGCCCGGTGACGGCGACGATGGCGGCACAGACCACCGCGGTGGACAGGTCGGCGAGCGACCGCGCCGACGAGCACGGCCGGGCGCCACATCGGCAGCGTCCGGAACCGGTCGATCACCCCGGTGTTGAGGTCGGTGCTCAGCCCCACGGCCGTGCCCATCGACGAGGTGGTGAGGTTGAGGGCCAGCAGCCCGGCGATGGCGAAGTCGGCGTAGGTGCCGCCGTGGGCAGGATCGACCCCGGCGCCGAACACGTAGACGAACAGGAGGGTGAACAGCACGGGCTGGACGGTGACGTCGGACAGCTGGGCCGGCTCGCGGGCGATGTGCACGAGGTTGCGCCCGGTGAGCGCGGCGACATCGCACACCTTGCGCACGAACCCGTCCGTGGCGCGGACGCGGCGTCGCGGTGGCCGGAGGCAGGAGGGTCGTGGTCATGCGCCCACCCCCACGCGGCGGCCGTCGGGGTCCCGTCGTCGACGTCGACGTCGTCGTCGATGCCGGGCGTTCGGTCGGATGGCCGGTCAGGGCGAAGAAGACGTCGTCGAGGGACGGCTGGTGCACCTCGACGTCGTCGACGGCGATGCCGGCCCGGTCGAGCGCGCGCACGACGGTGGTGGCCAGGCCGCGAGCCGCTGCGCACCGGGGCGCGGAGGCGTCGACCGTCGCGGCTGACGTGGACCGTGCCCGTCGACGAACGGTGCGACAGCGCGTCGGCCGCCGCCGTCGGCCGGGACGCTGAGCGTCACCTCGAGTCGGGCCCCGCCGGTGTCGGCCTTGAGCTCTCCCGACGTCCCGTCGGCGATGACCCGGCCGTGGTCGATGACCACGATCCGGTCGGCCAGTTCGTCGGCCTCGTCGAGGTACTGGGTGGTCAGCAGCAGCGTCACCCCGCCGGTGACGAGGGTCGCGGATGACGTCCCACATGCGGACCGCGGCTCGGTCGGGTCGAGCCCGGTGGTCGGCTCGTCGAGGAAGAGCACCGGCGGCCGGGTGACGAGGCCGGCGGCCAGGTCCAGGCGGCGGCGCATGCCGCCCGAGTAGCCGGTCAGCACGCGGTCGGCGGCATCGGCCAGGTCGAACTGCTCGAGCAGCTCGGTCGCCCGGCGCCCGGCGTCTGCCCTTGCCGGAGGCCGCTCAGGCGGCCGACCATCACCAGGTTCTGCCGGCCGGTGAGCAGGCCGTCGACGGTGGCGTCCTGGGCGGTCACCCCGATGCTGCGCTGCACGGCGGCCGACTCGCGGACGACGTCGTGACCCGGCCACCCAGGCCGGCCGGCGTCGGGCGGGTGAGCGTGGTGAGGATGCGCACGGCGGTGGTCTTGCCGGCGCCGTTCGGCCCGAGGACGGCCAGGATCGAGCCGGTCGGGACCTCGAGGTCGACGCCGTCAGAGCGACGGTGTCGCCGAACCGCTTGGTCAGCCCCTCGGCCCGGATGGTGGCCTGGTCGTGCACGAGCCATCCTTCCGGTCGGTCAGCCAGTTCCCTTACTGACCGCATGGTAATGGCAGAACTACCGGCCGTCAAGTAGGATCGGGGCATGGTCAGTGGCAGGTCGACCCGGTGGCGGGCCCGATCGAGGGCCCGTGCCCGACGGGGACGGCGATCCGGCCTCGACGCGGGAACGGATCCTCGACATCGCCCTCGAGCTGTTCACGACCAGGGGTACGACAAGACGTCGCTCCGCGAGATCGCCGAACGGCTCGGGTTCTCCAAGGCGGCGATCTACTACCACTTCGCCAGCAAGGCGGACATCCTGATGGCGCTCCACATGCGCCTCCACGAGTTCGGCCGCGAGGCGCTCGACGCCATGGGGGACGGACCCTGACGCCCGGCGCTCGTGGGCGCGGCTCCTCGACCGGCTCATCGACCAGATGCTGCAACAGCGCGCCCTGTTCATCTTCCACGAGCGCAACCAGGCGGCCATCGAGGGCCTCCACCGCGAGCGCCCACGAGTCCGACCACGAGGACCTGCAGATGCGGTTCCGCCAGACGCTGTCGAGTGAGGACCTGCCCGTCGGGGCGCGCATCCAGATGGCCTACGCCTTCGGCGGCGTGCTGGGCACGTTGGCCTTCTCGGGGGACGCGTTCGCGGCGGTGCCGTCGGACGAGCTCGGGGCGATGCTCCGGGACACCGTCCGCCGCGGGCTCGCCGAGCACTGAGCGCAGCCGTCGCGGCCGACCCCGGTCGCGGCCGGTCGTCGCCACACGGCGACCGGGGTCAGGTGGTGGCGGCCCTCCGGTCCGGCGCCGCGTCCGGCGCGGCAGGGGTCGTCCCGGTGCGGCGGGACGTACGTACCTGGCGCTCCACGAGGGCCAGGTACAGCGCCATGGCGAAGGCCAGGCTGGTGCACAGGCTGACGACGAAGAAGATCCACGGCGACCGGAGCCCGCGACGGCGGCCGTCGACGATCGTCCACAGGGGCAGCAGCACCACGTTCACGATGAGGTAGTCCTGGGCGGCCGAGTCGGCCGCCCAGTTGGCGAACAGCGCTCTGGTGTAGTCGACGTAGCTGGCCCGCGACCCGACCTGGTGGGTGTAGCGGACGTTGAAGTACCAGCCGACGCACACACCGACCACGCCGACGGCGTAGAAGACGGCCTCGAGCGGCGAGACCCTTCCGGCCCCGGTCGGCCCGAACAGCCACCGGTTGGCCCACACGGCGTAGGCCGTGGTCAGGACGCCGAGCACCCCGAAGACGAGCAGTTGCGTGGTCATGGCTCCCCCTTGGGCGCCCGTGCGGGGGCGCTCCGCGCAGTGTAGGTCCGGGGTGGGGGGACGGCCCGGTTGGCCCGGTCGTCCCTCAGTCGACGGGTCGCGGTGCGGGGAAGGACCAGCGGCCGTCGAGGATCTCGGAGCGGGGTCGGTACATGCGGGCCACGTAGTTCCATCCCTCGGTGACGTACAGGAAATTGTGGGCGTCCTCGGGCTCGGTCCCGAACACCAGGGTCGCCGTCCCGTCGTCCCCGCGGACGGCGGTGACGCTGTTCACGCTGTAGGAGTCGTACTCGTTGGGGTCGAAGTAGCCGTCCCGGTTGTAGACCGAGACCGACCAGAAGGCGTCGACGGGCACGTCGCCGACGGTCAGCTCGTAGCGGCCGACCGGCAGCGGGTCGGCGCGGATCTCGTAGTACGCCTCGGTCTCGGGGAGCCCGCCGAACCCACCGGCGCAGCCGATCAGGAAGCGGACCCGGTCCACGTCGTCCTTCGCCCCGAACATCCGCCGCGAGTCGTGGAGGCCCGTCCCCAGAGCCAGCAACGGCGCCCTGGTGGCCTGGTAGCTCGCCTCGTCGAACCGCCCCGTCTCCCACGCCCGGGCCGAGGCGGCGTCGACCGCCAACCCGTCCTGGAGCCGGTTGGCGGCGGCGAGGTCGTCGGGGTCGGTCGGGTCGGCCAGGGTGCGGGCCACCAGCAGCACGAACCCGGTGTCGAATTCCTCGACCCCGAGCCGGTGGTCGCCCGCCTCGTGGAACACCCGGTTCAGGTACCCGTCCTCGTTGATGGCCATCACCGTCAGGTAGCGGTCGCCACCGTCGGGCACGGTCAGGGTGGCACCCTGGCTGATGTCGACGATGACGACGCTGTAGAGGGTGTCCCGGTTCATCCGGATCACGGTCTGCTGGTCCAGCGGCGTCGGCCGGCGGAAGTGGATCCACGCGTTCACCTGGGCCCCGGCGGCCACGAACCGGTCCGCCTGCGAGGCCACCTCCGCCGTGGCGAAGTTGTCGACGTTGACGATGACGGGCACGGTGGATCCTCTCGACGGGTCGCGGCCAGGATGACAAACCGGGCCGGGAACGGCAAGCCGGTGGGGGGAGGGCGGCACGACGGTCGTCCGGCGGCCTGGCACACTGGGACCGTGTCCCCCCTGGACCCGGCCCGGTGAGCGCGTCACCGCCGCCCCGCCCGGCGATCAGGAGACGACCGTGACCGGCGACGTCGTGCTCCTGGCGGTGCTGTTCGTGCCCGTCGCCCTGTGGCTGCTCGTGCGCTGGCTGCCCGATCGGCGCCGGACCCGGACCCCGCGACCGCCGGCGGCGGGGCCGCGCAAGCGGTGGTGGCAGCCGTAGGGAGCCGGGCTACCGGCGTCGCAGCCGTGCGTCGGTCAGCGACGGCGGCGCCCACCCCGGGTCGGCGCCTCCCACGTTGCACCCGGGCGGGACGATCTCGTCGATGCGGTCGAGCACGTCGTCGCCGAGCGTGATGTCGGCGGTCGCCAGCTGGGACTCCAGCTGCTCCATGGTGCGGGGCCCGATGATCGGGCAGGTGACGTCCGGGTGCGCCTGCACGAAGGCGAGGGCCAGCTCGAGCAGGGTGTGCCCGGCGGCGTCGGCCAGCTGCTGCAGTTCGACCACCGCGGCCAGCTTCTGCTGGTTCACGGGCAGGTCCAGGTCGTAGCGCTCGGGCAGCATGGCCGACCGGCGCGACGTGTTCTGCCGGCCCTCGCCGAAGGCGCCCGACAGCCAGCCGCCGGCCAGCGGGCTCCAGCTGAGGACGCCCATCCCGTACTGCCGGCAGACCGGCAGCAGGTCGGCCTCGATCCCGCGGGCCAGCAGGGAGTACTGCGGCTGCTCGGTACGGAACCGCTCGTGACCCCGGCGCTCGGCCACCCAGTGGGACTCGACGACCTGGTGGGCCGGGAACGTCGAGCAGCCGGCGTAGCGGATCTTGCCGGCGTGGACGAGGTCGCTCAGCGCTCCGAGCGTGTCGTCGAGGTCGGTCCCGGGCGACGGCCGGTGGACCTGGTAGAGGTCGATGTGGTCGGTCCCGAGCCGTCGCAGGCTGTGCTCGCACTCGGCGATCACCCAGCGCCGCGAGTTGCCCTGGGCGTTGGGGTCCCCCGACATCGGGCCGTGCACCTTGGTGGCCAGCACGATGTGGGCGCGGTCGAGGTCCCGGAGCGCCTTCCCCACGATCTCCTCGGACTCGCCCGAGGAGTACAGGTCGGCGGTGTCGATGACGTTGATGCCGGCGTCGACGGCCCGGTGGATGATGCGGACCGAGTCGTCGTGGTCGGGGTTGCCCCAGGCGCCGAACATCATCGCCCCGAGGCAGAGCCGGCTGACCTGGACGCCGGTGGTGCCGAGCGGGCGGTACTCCATGGCGACAGCCAACCACACCGGCGTACCGCCCGTCCGGTCCGGGATCCCACTGGCCGGACGCACGCCCGGTCGGTACTATCGAACACATGTTCGTATCCGTGCCGGACCGGCACCTCGACCGGGCCCTCGACCCGGCCGCGCTCGCCGCGCTGTCCGCCCTGGCCGAGCGGACCCGGCCGGTGGCGACCAGCCGGACCCGGCTCCTCCCGGTCGCCCCGGCCCTGGCCGGGCTGCTCCCCGACGGGGCGCTGCGCCGCGGCACCACCCTGACCGTCGGCCGCCCCGGCGACGACGGCACCCTCAGCCTGGCCCTGTCCCTGGTGGCGGCCGCCTCGGCGTCCGGCTCCTGGTGCGCCCTGGTCGGCCACCCGGGCCTCGGGGCGGTGGCCGCCGCCGACCTCGGCGTCGACCTCGGGCGGCTCGCCCTCCTCCCCCGTCCCGGCGCCGCCTGGGCCGAGGCCACCGCCGCCGTGCTGGAGGGCGTGGACCTGGTGGTGCTGTGTCCGCCCTTCGCCCCCCGGCCGGCCATGGCCCGTCGCCTGGTGGCCCGCACCCGCGAGCGCCGGGCCGTGCTGCTCGTCGTGCCCGGCCGGGCCGGCTGGCCCGAGCCGCCCGACCTGCAGCTGCGGGTCGACGAGGCGGCCTGGGAGGGGGTCGACGCCGGGCTCGGCCACCTGCGGCGCCGACGGCTGACCGTGACCGCCGCCGGGCGGCGCTCGGCGGCCCGGCCCGCCCACCGGCGGCTGTGGCTCCCCGGGCCCGACGGCGCCGTCGTCCCGGCCGATGACACCGACGACCCGGCGGCCTGACGTGGACCGCCTGCTGGTCGTCCGCTGCCCCGAGCTGCTCGAGGAGGACGAGGGGGGTGCGGTGCTGCGCGCCTTCGCCGACGTGGTCGCCGCCGTGGAGGCCTACTGCCCGTGGGTCACCCCGGTGCGGGCCGGCATCTGCTCGCTCCCGGCCCGGGGGCCCGCCCGCTACTTCGGGGGCGAGGGCGCTCTGGCCGACCTCGTCCAGGAGGCCGCCGGGCGGGTCACCCCGGTCGGGGTCGGTGTGGCCGACGGGCTGTTCGCCGCCGTGCTGGCCGCCCACCGCGGCCTGATCGTCCCACCCGGCGGGACCCCGGCGTTCCTCGCCCCCCTGCCGGTCGCCGTGCTCGGGCAGGACGACCTGACCGCCCTGCTCGACCGGCTCGGCATCCGCACCCTCGGCGGATTCGCCGCCCTTCCCGACCCCCACGTGCTCGGCCGGTTCGGGGCCGACGGCGCCCACGCCCACCGGGTGGCGGGCGGGCGCAGCGGCGAGCCCGCCGACCTGCGCCGGCCCCGGGTCGCCCGCATCCTGGCCGGCCGATCCGCCGAGGAGACCCCGGCGGTGGCCGAGCCCGGCTTCTGGGGTGGGGCGAGCGACGCCGACGCCCGTGCCGCCCGGTGCCTGGCCGCCGCCCAGGAGCTGCTCGGCCCCGACGGGGTGGTGACCGTCCGGCTGCAGGGCGGCCGCGGTCCGGCCGAGCGGGCCCGCTTCGTGACGTGGACCGCCGACGGGGCACCACGGAGCGCGGCCCCCGGCGGCGTGCGCCCGGGAGGCGGCCCGGGGGCGCCGTGGCCCGGCCGGATCCCGACCCCGGCCCCGGCCGTCGTCCACCCCGAGCCGGTCCGCGCCGACCTGGCCGACGCCCGGGGTGGACCGACTCGGGTCTCGGCCCGGGGACTGCTGGCCGCGGCGCCCGACCGCCTGTCGGTCGAGGGAGGACCGTGGGAGCTCCTGTCCGGCTGGGCCGGCCCGTGGCCGTCCGACGAGCGGTGGTGGTCCCGCACGCGCCGTCGGGGCGCCCGGCTCCAGGTCGTCACGGACCGGGCCGCCCACCTGCTGCTGGCCGAGCGCGGCCGGTGGTGGGTCGAGGCGACCTACGGCTGAGGCCGGTGCACCATGGCCTACGCCGAACTCCACGCCCACTCCAATTTCTCCTTCCTCGACGGCGCCAGCCACCCCGAGGAGCTCGCCGCCGAGGCGGTCCGACTCGGGCTGTCGGCGATGGCGCTGACCGACCACAACGGCCTGTACGGGGCGGTGCGGTTCGCCGTGGCGTCCCGGGCCGTCGGCCTCCCCACCGTGTTCGGCGCCGAGCTCACCCTGTCCGACGCCGCCGGCCCCCACCTGCGCACCGGCATGGCCGACCCCGACGGCACCCACCTGGTGGTGCTGGCCCGCGACCCCGACGGCTACGCCCGCCTGAGCCGGGCCATCGCCGAGGCCCACCTGGCCGGCGGGGAGAAGGGTCGGCCCGTCCTCACCCTCGACGCCCTGGCCGGGTGCCACGGCGGGCACTGGCAGATCCTGACCGGGTGCCGGAAGGGGCCCCTGGCCGCGGCGCTGTGCGACCGGGGCCCGGCCGCGGCGGCCCGGGCCCTCGACGGGCTCGTCGACCGCTTCGGGCGCGACCGGGTGGCCGTCGAGCTGTGGGACCACGGCACACCGCTCGACGGCCCCCGCAACGACGCACTGGCCGTGCTGGCCGCCCAGCGGGACGTGGACCTGGTGGCCACCAACAACGTCCACTACGCCACCCCGGCCCGGTTCCCGCTGGCCACCACGTTGTCGGCCGTGCGGGCCCGGTCCACCCTCGAGGACCTCGAGGGGTGGCTCCCCTCCTCGGCCACCGCCTGCCTGCGCACCGAGGCCGAGCAGCGCCGGAGGTTCGCCCGGTGGCCGGGGGTGGTCGACCGGGCGGCGGAGCTGGCGGCCGGCTGCGCGTTCGACCTCCGGCTGGTGGCCCCCCGGCTGCCCGACTTCCCGGTGCCCGAGGGCCACACCGAGCAGAGCTGGCTGGTCGAGCTGACCCGGCGGGGGGCGGCCGTCCGGTACGGGCCGGCGGAGGCCGAGCGGGTCCCGGGTGCGTACACCCAGCTCGCCCACGAGCTCGAGGTCATCGGCGCGCTCGGGTTCCCGGGCTACTTCCTCACCGTGTGGGACATCGTCGAGTTCTGCCGCCGCAACGACATCTTCTGCCAGGGCCGGGGGTCGGCCGCCACGTCGGCCGTGTGCTTCGCCCTCGGCATCACCAACGTGGACGCCGTGTCGCTCGGCCTGCTCTTCGAACGCTTCCTCTCCCCCGCCCGCGACGGCCCGCCGGACATCGACGTCGACATCGAGTCCGGCCGCCGCGAGGAGGTGATCCAGTACGTCTACGAGCGCTACGGCCGGCTGCACGCCGCCCAGGTGGCCAACGTCATCACCTACCGGTCGCGGTCCGCCCTGCCGCGACGTGGGCAAGGCCCTCGGGCACGCCGTCGGGGAGACCGACGCCTGGTCCGCCTCGACCGAGCGCGACCAGCCCCTGGTCGAGCGCGACGACCTGCCACCGATGGTACGACGGCTCGCCGGCGAGCTCCTCGGGTTCCCGAGGCACCTCGGCATCCATTCGGGGGGCATGGTCATCTGCGACCGGCCGGTGGTCGAGGTGTGCCCGGTGGAGTGGGGCCGGATGCCGGGGCGCAGCGTGCTGCAGTGGGACAAGGACGACTGCGCGGCGGCCGGGCTGGTGAAGTTCGACCTCCTCGGCCTGGGCATGCTCACCGCGCTCCACCACATGGTGGACCTGGTGGACGAGGCCCACGGGGTGACCGTCGACCTCGCCCGGCTCGAGCAGGAGGACGAGGTCTACGACCTCCTGTGCCGGGCCGACACGGTGGGCGTGTTCCAGGTCGAGTCGCGGGCCCAGATGAACACGCTCCCCCGCGTCCAGCCCCGCTGCTTCTACGACCTGGCCATCGAGGTGGCCCTGATCCGGCCCGGGCCCATCCAGGGCAACGCCGTCCACCCCTACATCCGGCGCCGCAACGGGACCGAGCCCGTCTCCTACCTCCACCCGCTGATGCAGCCGGCGCTGGAGCGCACCCTCGGCGTGCCGCTGTTCCAGGAGCAGCTGATGCAGATCGCCATCGACGTGGCCGGGTTCACCCCGGCCGAGTCCGACGCCCTGCGCCAGGCCATGAGCGCCAAGCGGTCCGGTGAGCGCATGGCCGCCCTGCGCGACCGGCTGTTCGCCGGCATGGCCGCCCGGGGTGTGTCCGCCGGGGTGTCCGAGCAGGTCTACGCGGCGCTCGCCGCCTTCGCCAACTTCGGCTTCCCCGAGTCCCACTCGGTGGCCTTCGCCCATCTGGTGTACTCGACGGCCTGGTGCAAGGTGCACTATCCGGCGGCCTTCACCGCCGGCCTGCTCAACGCCCAGCCCATGGGGTTCTGGTCCCCCCAGAGCCTGGTGGCCGACGCCAAGCGGCACGGGGTCGTGGTCCGCCGGCCGGACGTCGACGTCGGGCGGGCGGCGGCCTCGCTCGAGTCGGCGTCGGGAGCGGCGCGCCACGGGGCGCCGATCCCGCCGGACGACGCGGCGGTGCGCCTCGGCCTGTCGTCGGTGCGCGGCATCGGCACCGACACCGCCGCCCGGATCGAGGCGGGGGCACCGTGGTCGGGCATGGAGGACCTCGTGCGCCGCGCCGGCGTCACCCGCGCCCAGCTCGAGGCCCTGGCCGCGGCCGGCGCCCTCGACGGCCCCGACCACCGGGGCCGGCACCGGGGCCGGGACCGGGGGCGGGTGTCGCGGGCCGGCGGGCGGCGGGCGCTGGTGTGGGGGGCGGGGGCCGCCGCCCAGGCCACCCCCGACCGCCTCCCGGGCGTGGTCACCGGAGCCGAACCGCCGGTGCTGCCCGTCCCCACGCCGTGGGAGGAGGTGTCCGACGACCTGTGGTCGCTCGGCATGGCCCCCGACACCACGGCCATGGAGCTGGCCCGGGGCGGGCTCGACCGGCGCGGCGTGGTCCGCGCCGCCGCCCTGGCCGGCCGGCCGGCCGGCGACCGGGTCACCGTCGGGGGGGTGGTCACCCACCGCCAGGCCCCGGAGAGCGCCCACGGGGCCGTCTTCCTCAACCTCGAGGACGAGACCGGGATGGTCAACGTCGTCTGCTCCCGGGGTGCCTGGGTGCGGTGGCGACCGGTGGCCCGGGCCTCGCCGGCCCTGCTGGTCCGGGGCCGGGTGGAGCGGTCCGAGGGGTCCATGACCCTGGTGGCCGAGCGGTTCGAGCCCCTGTCCCTCGGGCCCGTCCCGTCCTCCCGCGACTTCCGCTGACCTCCCGGGTATTCGCCGTGCAGATCCGGGCCGAACGTGCCGATGTTCACCCAGAAGAGACGCCAAACCGCAACTTGACTACTCACAGTGTTTAGGTAAACACTGTGAGTAGTCATAGTGGCACCGAGCGAAGGCGGCAGACATGGGGCAGGGAGTCATCGACCAGCAGATCCCTCGAACGGACGCCACCGGGGAACCGACCCCACAGCGACCGTCCGCCGGCCCCCCGGAGGCCCACCGATGAGCGCCGGCGCCCTCGACCTCGTCCTCGCCCTCTTCGCCGTCGCCGTGGTCGGCGGCGTCGTCTTCGGGGCCGTCGACCTCCTCCGCCAACCGGGATGGGCGTGGCGGGCGGCCGGCGAGCCCAAGATCCTGTCGCTCGCCCTGGTCGTGCTGCTGCCCGGGGTGGGACTGGCCATCTACGTGTTCGGGGCACGGCCCAAGGTGGTCGAGGTCGCCTCGGCCGGACGGGCGGCCAACCTCCCCTTCGAACGGTTCGGTGACCGCTCGACCCTGGCCACCGAGAGCACGCGGTCGATCCAGGCGCTCGCCCGACCCACCACGTTCGGCAGCTTCGGCGAGCGCCGCACCCGGCACACCGTCAAGGCCAGCGGGCCCGACATCACCGCCGTCGCCCCCACCCCCACCGGATTCTTCGACGACCCCGACCTCGTCACCGTGGCCGGGCCGGCGGTGGCCGTGGCCACGACCCCGGCGGGTGGGCCCGTGGGTGAGCCGATGGCCGCCACCGCCGCCGGGGGCGTCGCCGCCGAGCCCACCGTCCCGCGCGTCCCCGGCTCGCTCGGACGTCCCTACCGCCCGCGCCAACGGGCCTCCTTCGACGAGGACGAGGTCTCCCTGGCGACCGTGGCCGCCCAGATCCTGGGCGCCACCCAGGACGAGGACGACCGCGCCCGGCCGCGTCAGGCCGTGACGCCGGTGCGCGAGGCGTCGACCGTGCCGTCGTTCGGCGCCCCGGCACGGGTCCCGGACGCCGTCCCCCCGCTCGAGGCCGCGCCCGTCGCCCAGGTGGCCGGCCCGACCTTCGCCGGGGCCGCCCCCGTCCACGGGTTCGGGCACCGCACCGCCGTCCACGCGTCGACGGGCCGCGGCACCGCCACCCAGCTGCTGGCCGCCCCGGTGGCCACACCGGGTACCCCGGAGATCTTCCGGCCGCCGCCCGAGGCCGTGGCGCCGCTGGCCGCCGCACCCCGTCCGGCGCCGAACCGCCCCACCCTGGCCGCCCGGTGGCTGCCCGACCCGACGGGCCGTCACCAGTACCGGTACTGGGACGGCGGCAGCTGGACCGAGAACGTCTACGACGCCGGCGTCGAGTCCCGGGACGCCGTCACCAGCTGAGCGGCCGCCAGGGCACCTCCCGGTCCGCACCGACCCCCGGGGGTCAGCGGCGGGCCGGTCCCAGCCGGCTCAGTCGGGCCACCAGCACCTCGACCACCAGTGCACCGGACAACCCGGTGGTACCCCGCAGGTCGAGGTCGGCCTCGGCCAGCAGCTGGACGGCCCGGGCGATCCCGGCGGACCCGAGCCGGTTGGACTGGGCCAGCGCCTTCTTGGCCGGGTACACGCTCCTCGAACCCAGCACCTCCGCCGCCTGCTCGGGTGAGGTCACGCCGGCCCCGTCCAGGCGGAGCATCTGGCGGTAGTGCTTGTGGAGGGTGGACAGGACGACCAGCGGGTGGGACTCCCCGGCCGACAGCATCCGGTGGAGCACCTCGAGGGCGGGTGCGGTGCGCCCGGCGTCGATGGCGTCGGTCAGGTCCCACGGCGCCAGTGCCCCCGCCTCGCCCAGGAAGGGCTCGAGCTCGGCGGCGGTGACGGTGGCGCCGTGCCCGTAGGCGGCGGCCAGGGTGTCGAGCAGTCCGGCCAGCCGGCCCATGTCCGACCCCAGGTGCTGGCCCAGCCGGGCCTGGGCCGCGCCGTCGAGCCGGACGGGACCGCCCCGCAGGTGGTCGGCGAGCCACTGGGTCCGGGCCTTGCCGGTGCCCACCGAGGTGTCGACCACGTCGCCGGCGGCGGCGACCGCCTTGGCGAGCGTCTGGTTGAGGGTCCCGCCCCCGGCCACCAGCACCAGGGCGGTGGTGGCCAGCGGGTCCCCGAGGTAGGCGACCAGCCGCTTGGCGTCCGACGAGGTGATCTGCCCCGCTTCGCGCACGACCACCACCCGGCGGTCGACCAGGAACGGGGGGGTGGTGCAGGCGTCGATGACCGCCCCCACGTCGAACTGGTCCACCCCCGGACCGCCGAACTCCTCGACCGTCATCGACAGGTCGCCGCCCGCCACCAGCTGCTCGACCAGGACGTGGGCGGCCTGGGCCACGAGCGAGGGGTCGCCCCCCTTGACCAGGTAGGCGGGGCGGTGCCCGGTGGCGGTGGCCGGGGCGCTCACCCGCCGGCCCTGCCGATGGCGGCCAGCACGTCGCAGGCCCGGCGGTGCGCGCCGACCTCGTGGACCCGCATCACCCGGCACCCGAGGGTGGCCCCGAGCGAGGTCGCCGCCAGGGACGCCTCGCGGCGCTGGCCGATCTCGAGTCCGAGCACGACGCCGAGGAAGGTCTTGTTGGAGGCCGACAGGAGCAACGGGTACCCGAGGTCGGCCAGCCGGTCGGAGGCCCGCAGCAACGTGAGCGACTGCGCTGCCGTCTTGCCCAGGTCGAGTCCGGCGTCGACCACGATCCGGTCGGGGGTGAGCCCGGCGGCCAGCGCCCGCTCCGCCCGCTCCAGCAGGAACGTCCGCACCGCGTCCACCACGTCGTCGTAGACCGGTTCGGGGTCGGGGATGCGGGGACCGAGCCGGATGTGGGTGGCCACCACGGTGGCGCCGTGCTCGGCGGCGGCCGGCAGGTAGTCGGGATCGGCGAACCCGCTGATGTCGTTGCCCACCACCGCCCCCGCCCCGTAGGCCGCCCGGGCCACCGACGCCCGCCAGGTGTCCACCGACAGCGCGACGTCGAACCGGGTCGCCAGGGCCTCGATCGCCGGGACCACCCGTTCGAGCTCCTCGGCCTCGCCCACCTCGGGTCCGGGGCCGGCCTTGACCCCGCCCACGTCCAGCAGGTCCGCGCCCTGGTCGACCAGCAGTCCGGCGCGCCGCACCAGGTCGTCCAGGGCGAAGGTGGCACCCCTGTCGTAGAAGGAGTCGGGAGTGCGGTTGAGGATCCCCATCACGAGGGGGCGGTGCTCGATGTCGTAGGTCCGCGGACCGAGCCGCAGGGTGGTGGCGCGCACGCCCGTGACGCTACCGGAGGCCGGTGACGGTGGGTGCGGGCGGACTCAGAAGAGCCGGGACGCCAGGGCCTTGCGGTAGGTCGCGGTCCGCGGGTCGTCGGGACCGAGCGTCTCCAGCAGGTCGAGGAACTCCTGGCGGGCGTCCCCGTCGTCCTTCACCCGGTCGAGCAGGCCGTCGAGGAGGGTGCCGACGTCGTCGGCGTCGGCGACGTCGTCGCGGGCGGCCAGGCGGGCCTCGGCCAGGAGGCGCCGGGTCTCGACCGTCTCGGGCACCCGGCCGAGGAGGGCCACGGCCTCGTCGGTGTCGCCCCGGGCGACGAGCAGGCCGGCCAGGCCGCAGATGGCCACCAGGTGGTCGGGTTGGAGCCCGAGCGCCCGTCGCAGCAGCTCCTCGTCGCCGGCCGCCACGCCCTCCTCGGCCAGGAGGTCGGCCTCCGACCGGGCCGGGGCCAGGCGGTCCACGAAGGCCTGGACCGCCGCCTCGGGCTGGGCGCCGATGAACTGGTCGACCACGGCCCCGTCCCGGATGGCGAACACGGCCGGGATCGACTGGACCCGGAAGCTGGCCGAGATCGTCGGATTGTCGTCGACGTTGACCTTGACCAGCTCCACGGCACCGTCGGTGGCCGCCACGGCCCGTTCCAGGAGGGGCCCGAGCGTCGTGCACGGGCCGCACCAGGGGGCCCAGAGGTCCACGATCACGGGAACCTCGGCGGAACGGGCCAGGACTACCTCTTCGAAGGTGGCATCGGTGGCGTCGACCATGACCGACGACCCTACCGGGCGGCGACCCCCGACCCGTCCGATCGCGGGTACCCGCGGCACCGGGTGGCCGCGGTGGCGCGGGTAGCGTCGGGACATGGACCACGCTCCAGCCGCCGACGCCCTGACCGACGCCGCCGACGCCACCACCGTCGCCACCCCCGTCGAGGGGATCGACGTCGGACCCGTGACCGACTGGCTGGCCGCCAACGTGTCCGGGGTCGTACCGCCCTTCCGCTTCGAGCTGATCGCCGGCGGGCGCTCCAACCTCACCTACCGGGTGACCGACGCCCGGGGCCGCGCCGTCGCGCTGCGCCGGCCCCCGGTCAGCCACGTGCTCGCCACCGCCCACGACATGGCCCGCGAGCACACGGTGATGCGCGCCCTGCAACCGACAGGCGTGCCCGTGCCCCGGACGCTCGGCCTCTGCACCGACACCGACGTCAACGGCGCCCCGTTCTACGTGATGTCCTTCGTCGAGGGTCACATCCTCCGCGACGAGGCCGCCTCGGCGCAGCTGTCCGAGTCGGTGCGGGCCCACGCGTCGTCGTCGCTCGTCGACACCCTCGCCGCCCTCCACGCCGTCGACGTCGACGACGTCGGGCTCGGCGACTTCGCCCGCCGCGAGGGCTACATCGCCCGACAGCTCAAACGGTGGCACGGTCAGTTCGAGCAGTCGACGCTGGACGGCCGGCCCGGTCCGGCCGTGATCGACCGCGCCTGGGAGGTGCTGTCGGCGAAGATCCCCGAGCAGCAGGGAGTCTCGATCGTGCACGGTGACTACCGGCTCGACAACACCGTGCTCGACGACGCCGGCGACGTCATCGCCATCCTGGACTGGGAGATCTGCACCCTCGGCGACCCGCTGGCCGACCTCGGCCTCCTGCTCGTCTACTGGGCCGAGGCCGACGACACCACCCCGGCCGTCCTCGGCACGGCGCCCACCGCACTTCCGGGCTTCGCCACCCGGGCGGAGCTCGTCAGTCGCTACGCCGCGGCCAGCGGGCGCGACGTGTCGGCCGTGCCCTACTACCGGGCCTTCGGCATCTGGAAGCTGGCCTGCATCCTCCAGGGCGTCTACGTCCGCTACGCGGGGGGTGCGGCGGCCGGCGACCGCAGCGGGGTCGACCAGTTCGCCGCCGGCGTGGAGCGACTGGGCGAGCAGGCGCTCTCCGACGTGGAGGCGCTGTGAGCCCGGCCGACCCGAGCGACCTGTACGACTTCGAGCCCGGCTGGGGGGAGCCCGGGGGCATCCGGCTCGACCGCCCCGTCCTGGTCGTGGCCCTCGAGGGGTGGGTCGACGCCGGCATGGGCGCATCGGCCGCCATCGAGCACCTGTTGACGGGCTCCCCGACGGCCCTGGTCGCCTCCTTCGACACCGAGCCGCTGATCGACCAACGGGCCCGGCGGCCCATCGCCCGGCTCGAGGACGGGGTCACCACCGAGGTCACCTGGCCGGCCATCCGCCTGCTCGCCGGCAAGGACCGGGTCGGCGCCGACCTGCTGTACCTCACCGGTCCCGAGCCGGACTTCGGGTGGCGGTCGTTCATCGCCGCAGTGGTGGGCATCGCCGGCCGCCTCGACGTGCGCACCGTCGTCGGCCTCGGCGCCTTCCCCGCCCCCACCCCGCACACGCGGCCGGTGCGCCTGGCCTCCACCGTGCCGCCCCAGTCGGCCGATCTCGCCGGCCGGGTGGGCACGGTCCAGGGCACCCTCGAGGTGCCCGCCGGGGTGCAGGCCGCGCTCGAGGTGGCGCTCGGGGAGGCCGGCATCCCGGTGATCGGCCTGTGGGCCCGGGTCCCCCACTACGTGTCGGCCATGCCCTACCCCGAGGCCAGCGCCGCGCTCATCGAAGGGCTGTGCGCGGTCACCGGCGCCGTGCTCGACACCGTCGACCTGCGCACGGCCGGCGAGGCCTCCCGCGTCCAGGTCGACGAGCTGATCGGGGCCAACGCCGACCACCTGGAGATGGTCCGCCGCCTCGAGGCCGCCATCGACTCCGAGGAGGGCACCCCGCTGGGCTTCGCCGCGGACCTCCCGAGCGGGGACGAGATCGCCGCGGAGCTCGAGCAGTTCCTCAGGGGCGAAGGCGACTGAGCACGGCGCCGACCGCGCCCGGCGCCGGTAGCCCGGTGGGACGCGTGTGGACGACGTGGGCGGCGACCAACGCCAGCGCCACCATGGCGAGCAGCAGCATCACCACCACGAATCCGAGGAGGAGCCACGGGTTGGCCGACGTCCGGCGGGTCCTGGTCGGCGTCAGGTTGGCCCACAGCGCCGAGTCGAGGGCGGCGCCGTCGGGCACCGTGACGGGGCCGGGCACACGACGCACCGCCGGGGCGACGGCGGCCCCGGGGACGGCGGCCGTGCCCCGCGCCCCGGGCGCGCCGGGCGGAACACCGAAGGCGGGCAGCTCGGTCACGATCCGGCGGAGCTCCTCCTCCGAGCCGGCGTCGGCCAGCTCGGCCAGCCGGGCCTGGTACTCGAGCGGCGCCAGCAGGCCCCGCTCGGCGGCCCGGTCCAGCAGGACGCCGTAGCGGTTCCGGTCGTCGTCCGACACCCCGGGGGACACGGAGGCGGCGGACACGTCTCCGAGATCGGGCACGGCCCGGGGGGCGGGCTGGGCGGGGCCGGGTGTGCTCACCGTGCAATTCTGATGACGCGGAGCGTGGTTGCGCAAGCACCCAGGGGGAATTACCCGCATCCTGAGCCCGTCGTCACCCGTCGTCCGGAACGGGCCGGCCTTGGTACCGTGGCCCATGCTCGTCGACGGGACCCTCGGATTCGACCCGGCCGGCGTGGTCGCCCAGGCCGAGGAGGCGGAGTCGGTCGGCTACGACGGCATCTGGTCGGCCGAGGTCAGCCACGACCCGTTCCTGCCCCTGGTGCTGGCGGCCGAGCACACCGAACGCCTCCAGGTCGGCACCGGGATCGCCGTGGCGTTCGCCCGGAACCCGATGACCCTGGCGGTGACGGCCAACGACCTCCAGACCATGACCCGGGGACGGTTCCTGCTCGGGCTCGGCAGCCAGATCAAGCCCCACATCGAGAAGCGCTACTCGATGCCGTGGTCGCACCCGGCCCCCCGCATGCGCGAGCTGATCCTGGCCGTGCGGGCCATCTGGGCCAGCTGGGCCGAGGGGGGCCGACTCGCCTTCCGCGGCGAGTACTACCGCCACACGCTCATGACCCCGATGTTCGACCCGGGTCCCAACCGGTACGGCAACCCGCCCGTGTTCCTGGCCGCCGTCGGGCCGCGCATGACCGAGGTGGCGGGCGAGGTCGCCGACGGTCTGCTGGCCCACGCCTTCACCACCGAGCGGTACCTGCGCGAGGTGACGGTGCCCGCCCTCGAGCGGGGGCTGGCCGTCGGTGGCCGCCGCCGGGCCGACGTGCAGATCTCCTATCCGGGCATGGTCGTCACGGGCCTCGACGAGGAGGCGTGCGCGGCGTCGGCCGACGCCACCCGGAAGCAGCTCGCCTTCTACGGATCGACACCCGCCTACCGGCCGGTCCTCGAACTCCACGGCTGGGGCGACCTGCAGACCGAGCTCAACACCCTGTCCAAGCGGGGCGCCTGGGACGACATGGCCCTGCTCATCGACGACGAGATGCTCGACACGTTCGCCGTCGTCGGCCCCCTCGACACCATCGCGTCCAGGGTCCGGGCCCGCTACGAGGGGATCGTCGACCGGTTCAACGTCTACGCCCCGGCCGGGATCGGCGCCGACCGGTGGGCCGAGGTGCTGCGCGGCTTCACGCGCTGAGCGGCGGGGGCGGGGTCACGGACCGGTGACCCGCGGCTCCGCCGCGGGCAGGCCGAGGAAGCGCACGACGTCGGCGGCCTCGGCGGCGAGCGCGGCCCGGGCCCGGGGCCCCACCTCGTCGAACAGCGAGATCTCCACCCGCCCCCGCGGCACGGTCCAGGTACCGACGACCCGTCCGTCCACCAGGCAGACCGCCCGGAAGATCCCGTTGGTGGTCACCACCGAGGCGTGCGGACCCACGAACAGGTCGCGGTGCCGCCATCCGTGGAGCAGGGGGTCGAACGGACCGAGCAGGCGGGCACCGGTGGCCGCCGGCACCCGTGCCCGGGTCGCCCCCGTCGCGTGCCCGTCGCCCCCGGCCCGGACGCCGTCGTCCGACGCCTCCAGCGCCCGGCGGGCGTCGCCCAGGGTGATGCCGGCCCAGGCGGCGAGGTCCTCGGCACCGGCGGGTGCATGGCCCTCGAGGTAACGGCGGGCCAGCCGGGACAGCGCCTCCTCGCGCCCCACCGGAGCGGGGGGTTGGCCCAGCCACCCCTCGACGGACACGAAGGCGTGGTGGCCCTCCACCACGGGTCCCCGGACGACCAGGCCACGGAGGCTGGCCGCCGCCAACAGCTGGACCAGGGCCTGCCCGGCCGTGGGCACGCCCTCCTGGTCGAGCCGGGCCCGCAGCGCCCGCCGGTCGAGGGGACCCTCGTCCGCCAGGGCGCCGGCCAGGGTGGCGACGCCCCGCTCCTCCACGGCCGGTCCGATGCCGAGCCGGCGGAGGCGGTGCCGCACGGCGGGCGTCGTGCGCGGTGCGGTCAGCTCCAGCAGCCACGGGTAGTCATCGGCACCGACCAGGTGCAGCGTCCCCCGGTTGAGCCAGGTGACCACCATCCGCCGGGACGCCAGCGCGGCGTCGACGTCGGACGCGGTGACCCCCCGGCTGCGGCTCCGTACGGCCAGCCGGAACCCGCGCGGGTCCTGGGCCTGCACGGCCAGGAGACGCTCCACCACGGCGTCGGCCGACCGTGGTCTGGCACCGGTCAGGAGCTGCGACCGGAGCCGCAGGGACCGCACCCGAGCGGTGTCGTCGGGAGCGGTCACCCCGCCGGCCGGCGCACGCGGGTCAGACGACGATGTTGACCAGCCGGGGCGGCCGGGCGACGACCCGTCCCGGGGATCGGCCGGCGAGCGCGTCGACCACCGGTGCGGACGCCAGGGCCAACGCCACGGCCTCGTCCTCGGAGACGTCGGGGGCGACCTCGATCCGATCGCGCACCTTGCCGTTCACCTGCACCACCATGGTCACCGTCTCCTCGACCAGCAGCCCGGGGTCGGCGACCGGCCAGGGCCGGAGGTGGATGTGGTCGCCGTGCCGGCGCTCCCACGCCTCGGCGGCCACGTGGGGCGTCATGGGCGCCAGCAGGAGGAGCAGCGTGTCGACGGCCTCGTCGACCACCTGGGCCCGGCCGCCGTCGCGGGCGTAGGGGGCCAGCAGGTTGACGAACTCCATGCAGGCGGCGACGGCGGTGTTGTAGGACCACCGCTCGTAGTCCCGCGACACCCGGTCGACGAGCTTGTGGGTGGCCCGGCGGACGGCCAGGTCGGCGTCGGTGGACCCGCCCGCCGCCCCACCGGGGGCCGGGGGTCCCTCGGGCACGGCCAGGCGCCACACCCGGTCGAGGAACCGGGCACACCCGTCGATGACCGAATCGGTCTGCGACGACCAGTCGACGTCGTCGGCCGGCGGTCCCACGAACAGGTGGAACAGGCGCAGTGCGTCGGCTCCCACCGTCGTGAGGTAGCTCGACGGGGCCACCAGGTTGCCCTTGGACTTCGACATCTTGGTCCCGTCCATCCGGATCATGCCCTGGGTGAACAGGTTGGCGAACGGCTCGCGCAGTCCCTCGGGGGCCAGGCCCACGTCGACCAGGGCCTTGGTGAAGAAGCGGGCGTACAGCAGATGGAGGATGGCGTGCTCGATCCCGCCGATGTACTGGTCGACCGGCATCCAGTGCCGGGCGATCCGCTGGTCGAACGGGGCGTCGGGTGTCCACGGGTCGGTGAACCGGAGGAAGTACCAGGACGAGTCGACGAAGGTGTCCATGGTGTCCGTCTCGCGGGTCGCCGGGCCGCCGCACGCGGGGCACGTCGTGTGGAGGAAGCCGGGGTCGGTGGCCAGCGGCGACTCACCGGTCGGGCGGAACTCCACGTCGTCGGGGGCGAGCACCGGCAGCTGGTCGACGGGGACCGGCACGATCCCGTCGTCGGGGCAGTAGACGACGGGGATGGGGCAGCCCCAGAACCGCTGGCGCGACACCAGCCAGTCCCGCAGCCGGTAGTTGACGGTCCGTACGCCGATGCCCTGCTCCTCGAGCCACTCGGTGGCCCGCTCCTTGGCCGTCGGGATGTCAAGGCCGTCGAGCCACCGGCTGTTGATCTTGGCTCCGGTGCCCGTGTAGGCGCCCCCCGGGCCGCCTCCGGGTCCGCCGTGCTCCTCCCACCCGTCGGGGGGTTGCACGGTACGGACGTAGGGCAGTCCGTAGGCCTGGGCGAAGTCCCAGTCGCGATGGTCCTCGGCGGGCACGGCCATGATGGCGCCGGTGCCGTAGCCCATCAGCACGTAGTCGGCGACGTACACCGGCACCGGCTCACCGGTGAACGGGTTGACCACCGACGACCCGGTGAAGGCGCCGCGCTTGGCCAGGCTGGCGGACCCCGACTCCGACATCCGCTCGACGTCGGTCGACGCCGCCGCCCGGGCCTGCAGGGCCTCGACCCCGGCCGCGTGCTCGGGCGTGGTCAGCTCGGCCACCATCGGGTGCTCGGGGGCGACCACGGCGTAGGTCATCCCGAACGAGGTGTCGGGCCGGGTGGTGAAGACGCGGAGCGCCAGTGGGGCCCGGCCGTCGGCACCGTCCCGGCCCACCACCGGGAGATCGAACTCGGCCCCCTCGGAGCGGCCGATCCAGTTGCGCTGCATGGTCTTGACCCGCTCGGGCCAGTCCAGGCCCTCCAGCCCGTCGAGCAGCTCGTCGGCGTACGAGGTGATCCGGAGGAACCACTGCTCGAGGTCACGCTTGACCACCGGGTCACCCGAGCGCTCGCAGGTGCCGTCGGCCAGGACCTGCTCGTTGGCCAGCACGGTCTGGCAGCCCGGGCACCAGTTGACCGGCGCGTTGGCCCGGTAGGCCAGTCCGGCCTCGAGCAGGCGGGTGAAGATGACCTGGTTCCACTTGATGTACTCGGGATCGTGGCTGCGGATCTCGCGCCGCCAGTCGTAGACGGCGCCGAGCGCGGTGATGGACGCCTTCAGCTCCTCGATGCGGGCGTCGGTGAAGATCCGGGGGTGGGTCCCGGTCCGGATGGCGGCGTTTTCCGCCGGAAGGCCGAACGAGTCGAACCCGAAGGGCGACAGGACGGCGTGGCCCAGCATGGTGCGGTGCCGGACCAGCAGATCGCCGAACGTGTAGTTGCGGACGTGGCCCATGTGGGCCGGACCCGACGGGTACGGGTACATGGTGAGCACGTACCACGGGGGCCGGGGATCGTCGGCGTCGACCTCGTAGGTGCCCTCGTCGCTCCAGCGGCGCTGCCACTTCTGCTCGATGTCGATGACGTCATAGGCCCGTGCCATAGGGGCCGATGGTACCGGGTGCGACCGTCGCCCCCTTCCGGCGGGACCGCCGGGCGGCCGGTGCGGTCAGATGCCGGAGGTGACGCTCGACACCGCGTGTCGGAGGTCGGCGACGGCACTGCGCACCGAGGCCACGATGCCGCCGAGGTCGGTCACCTGCGACGCCGGGGGGACGGTCACGTCCACCGGGCGGTCGTACCCGGAGAAACCGACCGTCACGGTGGTGGCCGTGGTGGCGTGTCCGCCGGTGGAGCTGCCCGTGGAACCGCCGAGGGTGCCGTTGACCAGGTCACCGGCCAGGCCGCCCAGGGTGAGCCGGGACAGCTGGAGCGACACGGACAGCTGGCGGACGTAGCCGTCGTCGCCGACCCACGCCGTCACCGGGACGGTGGTGGAGCCGAGCTGGGACAGGATGCGGGCGACCTCGGCACCCAGCGCGGACCCGGCGGTCAGGCCGGCCCGCGACGCCAGCTCGGAGAGCGTCACGGTGGTCCGGTACTCGGTGGTCGGGACGCCCTGGACCGTGGCGTTGCCCACGGTGGTCACCTGGCCACCGATCGAGGACAGCAGGCCGAGCAGCCGGCTGGGGTCGGCGAGGACGGCGAGGGTGGACGAGTCGGCGTCGCCCGACGTGGCGTCCTTCGGGAGGTCGGCCTTGAGCCACGTGGCGCTCCCGGTGACCGACGACAGGGCGGGTGACGCCACGTAGACGGCGTCGTCGGCGCTGACGACGTCGACGGTGTCGTTGCCGCTGCCGACGTAGCCGGCCAGGGCGGGCACCGACGCCGACAGCCGGCCGGTGTCCTTCGACAGGTCCACCGCACCCGAGCCGGACACGAGGGTGGTCACCGTGGACGGGGTCGCCCGGGTGGCGGACACGGTGAAGGCCACCGAGGTGGCGCCGGCCGAGTTGGCCGCGGCGGCGCCCAGTGCGCCCCGGCCCTGGCCGGGTGTCGACGGGTGTGAGCCGAACGCCCCGCCGAAGGCGGCGGCGCCGAAGGCCACGGCGGCGACCAGCGAGGCCACGACGGTGGCCACGGCCACGCGGCGGGCACCCCCGGCGCCCCGGGTCGGTGCGGGGGCGGGGCCCACCGGGCCGGCGGGGGGCACTTCGGCGGTGGCCAGCGATCCCGGTGCCCCGACCGGGGCCAGGTGCTCGTCGGGTCGGACCATCAGCGCCGTCCCCGTCGCCACCCCGTCGGGACGCGGTCCGCCCGAAGCGTGCTGCTGCACCGTGTCGTGCTGGCCGGTCGCCACGAAGACCCCGTCGCGGTACTCCACCGAATCACCCATCTGCGCCCCTTCGTCGTATCCGTTCGGCGACGAACACGACCGGCGCACGTGGAATCCCGCGCCCTGGCCCGTCTGCCCGACGGCAATCGTAGTGAGGTGGCCCCCGGAATTGGCATCGGGGGCCGGTCGGGACCGGGTGCGCGGCGGGGGTCGCCCGGTGGTCGTCGTCGGATTCGGACCCCCGGTGGCGTGCTGATAACCTGATCCGGCTTCGGGGGTATAGCTCAGTTGGTAGAGCGCTTGACTGGCAGTCAAGAGGTCAGGGGTTCGAATCCCCTTACCTCCACCGAAGAACCGAAGGTCAGGGCCGGTTGCTGGCAAGAGCAACCTACGGACCCGCAATTGCCGTGGGGCAATAGTGGGGCAACCCCACTTCAGGTAGCCGTGTGTGGGTCGGTGTACTCCATCCACTGACCTTGAGCTTGGGCGTCGTAGGGGGGACGTCCCAGTACGTGGTGTAGATCGGTGAGGGTCCACCACTAGGTGGGGCCACTGACGTGATCCTCGACGTGTTCCTGCAAGAACACGCGAAGGAGACCAGGCCAGTGACCCTCACTGAGTCTGACCTGTCCGATCTGCTCGCCGCGCTCAAGGCGGGCGAGTTCACCGAGCGGATCCGCACGAGCTTGGAGTGGATCCTCCAACAGCTGATCGAGGCCGAGGCCACCGCCGCCATCGGCGCCGCCCGCTACCAGCGCAGCGACGACCGGGTGGCCCAGCGCAACGGGCACCGGCCCCGTCTGCTCACCACGCCGGCCGGCGACGTGGAGCTCGCCATCCCGAAGCTCCGGGAGGGCGGCTTCTTCCCCAGCCTGCTCGAGCGCCGCCTGCGGATCGACCGGGCCCTCTACGCCGTGGTCATGGAGGCCTACGTGCACGGGGTCTCGACCCGGAAGGTGGACGACCTGTTGCAGGCGCAAACCCAGCAGCGCGACGCCGAGCCGGGCCACATCGGTGCCGCTCCGTCGTCTCAGCCCGCTGCCGGTAGGGGCGAGCAACGCCATCGCGTAGGGCCGCAACGGCAGTTTCCTCTCCCCGTGCCGCGTTGCGTCGTGGTCAGCCGCTACATCCGTTGATGGCACGTCTTCGCCTTCCGGCCACTCCCGCACGGACACGGATCGTTCCGTTCCGCCTGGGCGAAGACGGTGGTGATCTCATCGGCGTACCGGCCCTGGCGCAGCAGGTCGGCCATGATCCGCATGGGGCCGTCGATGTGGGTGAAGAACGACTTGTAGCCGCTGCACAGGTAGTTGAGGCCTGGCTCGCCGTCCGGGGTGAGCGTGAACCGGTTCTTCGGACATTCGCCGTTGCAGGCGAACCGCACCTTGCAGTCCTGACAGCACCGGGGAAGCGTCGACCGCTTCGCCTCTCCGAACGCCTGTTGTTCCGGAGCGGCCACCAGCTCCACGAGATGGGTGTCGAGGATGTTCCCCAGCAGGTAGTCGGGCTCGACGAAGTGGTCACAGGAGTACACGTCACCGTTGTGCTCGAGGGCGATCGCGTTCCCACAGGTCTCCGCGAAGATGCACAGTGCGGGCGGGACCCCCAACCAGGAGGCGAGTGCCGCGTCGAAATGGGCGACGAACACCGTTCCGACGTCGTGGTGCAGCCATTCATCGAAGACCGTCGTGAGGAATCCACCCCACGCGACCGGGTCGACCGAGCGGTCCGTCACCCGGTCCCCTTCCTGGAATCCGGTCTCGTTCTCGCGTTCGACGATGGGAATGAACTGGATGTACCGGACACCGAGGACGTCGCGGAAGTACCGGTACACGTCCAACGCCCGATTCTGGTTGGCCGCATTGACGGTGCACAGGATGTTGAGCTCGACAGCGTGCTTCTTCAGAAGTTCCAGACCCCGGAGTACCTTCTCCGACGAGGGATTTCCCCGCTTGTCGACCCGGTAGCGATCATGTAACTCAGGTGGACCGTCGATGCTGATCCCGACCAGGAATTTGTGCTCGGCGAGCAGCACGCACCATTCGTCGGTGAGCAGGGTGCCGTTCGTCTGGATGGTGTGCTGGACCTGCTGGCCCGGACGACGCAGGCGCTCGGTCATCTCGAGAGCACGCCGGAAGAAGTCGACGCCCATCAGGGTCGGCTCGCCACCCTGCCAGGCCACGGTCACCTCTGGGGACGATCCCTGCGCCTCGAAGAGCTGGCGTAGGTACAGCTCGAGGAGGTCGTCGGACATCCGGAACCGGTCGCCCGGGTAGAGCGCCTCCTTCGACAGGAAGAAGCAGTACTCGCAGTCGAGGTTGCAGATGGGCCCGGTCGGCTTCGCCAGCACGTGGAAGTACTCGGGTGCCGTGGGAGGGCGCTGCCCGGGGAGGACCGGTCCTCCAGGCGACCGATCGGGCTTCTGGGTGATCGCAACCGGAACGTCGGTCATCCCGTGACGCTATCCCAGCAGGTACGAATCCTTCGTGGCCGACGCCGATGGTGCATCCTCACCAGACTGCCGATGCATCCGACGCTGACGTCGGACGAGTTCGGCACGACTAGATCCCGAATGCCTTCGTGATCGAACTCAGGGCGGTCATGCTCGACGTCACCCCTGACGAGGCCTGGTTCACCAGGTCGGCATTGTTCTGGGACACCCCGGTCGTGCACTGGGTCGCGGCCTTTCCGAGGCTTGTCAATGTGGAGGACCAGGTCTCCTGCAACTTCGTGCTCGGAATGGGTGGTGCCGATTGGGCGGCGGTCACATCGGTCGAGAGTTTCTGGCACGCTCCGCTGACCGAGGACAGGTTCCTCGAACTCGACGCATCGGGCAACGACTTCGCCAACGAGACGACATCCGACGTCAGCGCGGTGACGACGGAGCCATTGCTGGCCACCCATTTCGCCGTCCCGACGGCGGCTGCTCCAGCTCCCGTCGTCGGGGTGCTCGATGCTCTCGTTGTCGTCGTCGAGCCGGCGGAGGAGTTGCCCGCCGAGCAGCCAGCAACCGTCCCGGCCGCCAATAGCAGCGTCGCGACACTGATCATCCGTCGCATCCTGAACCCCTCATTCCTGTTTGAACTGCGGCACCTGATCGAGCGGCCACCCAGGCTGACCGATCCATCTGTCATCGTAAGATCGACCCTGGTGACCGCTTGTCACCCCGGCTGGGGTGATCGTCCACTACTGCCTTCCGGCGGGCCGCTGCGCTTCGTTCCGGGACACGGTCATGCAGCCGGGCTGGCATGCTCCGGATCGGGCGGCGACTGCCGGGACGCAACGGCGGCGTGCACGCTGTCGAAGACGTAGTCCTCGCCGATCTCAGCCAGGACACCATTGCGTTCGAGGGTCGCCCGGGCATCCGCATGCACTCTGGCGAGGAGGATGACGACCCAGTACCGCTCCGCATAGCGCCTCAGCTCCCGGAGCGCCTGCGTGCCGGAGGCGTCCGTGTAGTACACCTCTTCGAAATCGATCACCAAGGTGTCTGGAAGCGGACCCTGGGCCGCGGTGTCCATGAGCAACTGCTTCCCTGACGCCTCGAATGCACCGGCATTGGAGAACACCAGCGGAGCATCGAACCGGGAGAGCGGGATGCCCGGCACCTTCTTGGTATGGGGATTTCCCTCGCCCGCCCGGGAGGCCGATTTCCACTGGAGGGCCTTGAACGCGCCCGTTTCGTCGTCTCGTGCCAGTTCGACGCGGCCCGGGAAGCTCACCCGGTAGACGAGGTAGACCACCGACAGGATCACCCCGAACACCATCGCCGGCAGGAGATCCGTCGCCAGCACCATGACTCCCGTGGCAAGACCCAGGACGAAGTCGACCGTGTCGTCGTGCCTCAGGTTCGCCACCTTTGCCGGGCTCGCCGACCCCCACATGGCGTTGATCACCACGGCCGCCAGGACGGCCTCCGGAAGCCACTGGAAGAGCGGAGCGAAGAAGAGCAGGGTGAGGAGGACGAAGACGGCCAGGAAGATGTTCGCCATCTGCGATTTCGCGCCCGCGCTCTCCGCCGCCGACGACTTCGACAGACTGCCGGCCACCACCATGCCGCCGAGGAGCCCGGCGCCGATGGAGCCCACCCCCATCGCCCGGAATTCCTGATTGGCATCGAGTTCGTCGTGCGTCGTCGCGGCGATCGCGGCGTCGACCCCCCACCCCTCGGAGAAGCCGACCAGGGCGACGACGAAGGCGCCCAGCACGAGGGTGGCCCAGGTGGTTGCCGACAGGCCTGTCGGGACGGAGAACGACGGCAGTCCACTGGGGATGCGCTTGACCAGCTCGATGTCCGGATGCGCGGACGCCACGTAGATCGATGCGAGGACCACCGCGGTCAGTGCCCCGGGCATCACCGTGAGGAAGCGTTGGAGCAGGAAGATCAACGCCAGGGCGAGGAGGCCGACGACCGTCGCGGTCCGGTTCCAATTGGCGACATGGGAGACCACCGACCAGAGCTTCTGGAACGAGTTGTCGCCTGTCTCCTCGACCTCGGTCAGGTCTCCGAGCCGGCCGATGATGATCTGGATGGCCATGCCGGTGATGAATCCGGCCGTGACGGACCTCGACATGAAGTTCAACATCCAACCGAGCTTCACCAGGGCACCCTCGAGGTCCACCGTACCGGCATCGTCAGTCTCAGGCGCCTGCGCGGGTTCGCCCTCGCTCGCGGCGTCACGCTGCGTCTCGTTCATCTGGCATCTCCCTGAACACCCCGAGCCGCGCTCCACGTTGGGGATCCGGCGACCCGACGGTCCCAGGGCAACGTACGATCGCGATGGGTTACCCGCTGTCACCCGGATCGGGGTGATTGCGGGTGGCAGGACCGACGATGCAACGGTCGATGCAGCGGAGCACGTCGGCCCGCTCACCGCCGGTCACCTGCGGACAGGAATCGGACACGTTCCCATCCCTTCGGGGGGCTTCGCCCAACGGGACCGTCACGTCGAATCGGGACAGCTGCTGGCGAGGCGCGGTCGAATGACTCCAGCTCAGCGGTCCGAGAGGGGTTCGAATCCCCTCGCTGGACCCACCCGGGTCTCCTGGGGACGCAGGCCTGGGAGTCTTCCGAAGCGGGCTGCGAGGAGTGGTGGCTGGCGAGATGTCGGCTTCCTCAAGTCGGGTTGAAGCTCTGCCGATCTGAAGGCATGGCGGCCGCCCCGCGAACGGATTCGACATCGCACCCCGTCTTCCGGTCCCGGGCGGTCTTCGTGGCCGGTGCCGTGGATGCCGTCGTCGGACTCCTCATCGGCGGCGCCGGCGGCGCCCTCGCTGCATCGGGAGGCCCACCGCGGGCGCTCCCACTCGGGATGGCGCTGGGTGTGGTCGGGTTGATCTTCCTGGTCACCGGACTCGGCCGCATGACCGCCCGGATGGAAGTCGGTCCCACCGAGGTCAGGTGGACGTGGTCGTTCGCGACCGAGCGGCTCGCTCTGGACGAGCTCGTGGACTGCGCCCTGGTGGAGAAGGGATCCCCCGCCGCCGGAGGCGCCTGGGTGGGGTTTCTCGGCGGTGGCATCTTCATGGTGCTGGTCTGGTGGCTCGTCGATGTCGTCTCGGCCCTCGTGCGCAGCGCACCGAGCTTGGGGTCGCTGGAATTGGTTGCCGTCAAGCGCTACGGCGGCCCCGTCACCATCAAGCCGATCAGTGCGTGGTCGACCCCGTCATCCCACTCGCAGGTGACCGAGGCCCTCGTCGCGCTCCAGACGGCGATCGACGCCGTCGCCCGACCTACGCCGCGCGAGCTTCCGATCCTGCGGAACGATGCGTGGGGACCGACCGGCGGGAGGTGAAGCGCTCGCCGTGGGCCTGGACGGCATCGGTGGGACCGCTGCTGCTCGATCGCTGGTTCGTGCCGACGGACCGTCACGAGCTGGATGGTCCCCACCGCACCGACGAGCGGCGCCGAGAGCAGCAAGAACGTCGTCGGTCCGTGGTGGAGGACGGCATACAGGGTCATGATCAGCATCTAGGGCGAACGTACGGTCATCAGGAACGCCGGCACCGGTTGCCATAGGTTCGTCACCAACCGCTCCCGGGCCTCCTCGTTGAGATAGGCGAGGGAGAGCAAGGCGAGCACGAGAAGGATGTCGAAGACCTGTCTTCCGGTGACCGATGCCGTCTCCCTGGTCGAAGGTGGTGGGACACCACTTCTCCATCGACTGACCGGTCCCACGCCTGCAGACACCGCACCGGTCCTGCCTGTCGTCGCCGACCACGTGCGTCGTCTTCAGGCCGGGATGCCCGCCCGCCGACGGAACAGGGCGTCCACGGTCCACGTGAGGGGCGCGCGGTCCGACCCGACAACCGAGCACCACGAGTGCGCGGTCGATACGATGCACCCACCATCAAGAAGACCTGGGGCGACCGGGCCGGCGAAGGTCTCGCAACCTGGCTGACCGCTGTTGGTGCGAATCCCGGATTGGATGGAGGCAACATGCCCGAGATGGTTGACGGAGCATTCGGCACCCCCGACGGCCGACGGAAGTCCGCCGTGCGGAGACGGGATGGCGAGTCCGCCGACGACTTCGCCGAGCGTGCCATGAGACTGCTCCAGAAGGCGGAGACGGGGCACGTCCTCGAGGTCGTGATCGGCAGTTCCCCGGAGGACTGGACGGCGCGTCCCGGCAATCGCTGGTTCGAGGCGACCCACCGGACGATGTCGGGCCTGCACCTTCGCCTCACGGCCCATCCCTCGACGCACGGCCGATCCAGCGGTCATCTGACCATCGAGTGGGACGGCCTCACGAGAGCGGATGCCTGGGGTGTCCACCATGAGGGGGTGTTCCTGCCGAGGCCCGACGGCGGCTACATCTCGACTGGTTGGGCGAAGATCTGGGGGCTGGTCCATGCCATCAAGGGATTGGACAGCCAGTACGAACAGATCTTCGCCCGAACGTTCGCCCCCACGTTCGGCCCCGATGATCTGGGGTCGCCCGACGACGGGGAGAGGCCCTGGTAGCTGGTCCTCCCGGCAGGCAACTCCTCGGGGATCCGTGGGTATCCCGGGAGTGCACGAGTTGCGACGTTGCGCGACGACCCACCTGGATCGGGGCGGTGCTCCGACCTGCGTTCCGTGCGGCGACCGTGGTCGCATCCCCGGGCGCAGTGGGAGGATCGGACCACCCGACCGAGCTCCACCGATGGCGAGGAGGGGGCCATTCCACCCACGGAACGGCCCACGACTTAGAGTTGTACATGGCTCTGAGCAAGGCAAAGGACATCGAGCTTCGCACGTGGTGCGGCACCGAGGGTCCCGGCGAGTTCGTCGATCACTTCTTGGACTCGTTGTTCGCCAACCGGGTTGAAGAGGCCAAGAAGTTCCTCGACCCTGACTTCGGGCGACGGAGTTACGGCCATATCCGGGAAGCACTCACCTTCCTGGAGGGAGAGCACTGGATGTACATCCCCATCTCGGGTCGGACTCCTGAAGGATGTGAGATCGTCCGATTCGTCCACCTCAACGATCCCACGGTGAGCGCCGGGGGCAAGCGACCGATCGTGCTGGACACGATCGACTTCGAGATCAGAACGCTGGGATACCGCTCCATCCTCCGGATCGGACCGAAACGGTGGGAGCTGGCCGAACTCATCGGCTGAGCATGCCGCTCCTCGAGCGCCACCGAGGTCGTGCGAGAACCACGCGGCATCCTCACCCCGCGTGCCGAGCACTGGCGTCTCAACCACCCGTGCTCCGTGCCGTGGACCGGGGCACACACCCTGGCTGCCGTCGATGAACTCCTGGTCATCGGCGAGCAGCCGGCCGCCTCCGGCCGGTTCCCGATCGACGTGGCGGGACTCGTCGGGACCACGGTCGGAGAGGGCGCTCGGTCAGGCCCTGGACGCCGACGGATCCGGCGACGATGCTCCCCCACGCCACGACGCCGACGGCCGGGGGCACTCCCCCTGAACCGGGGGACCGCTCCGGCTACGGTAAGGCGGTGTGATCCGATTCGTCGACTGCGAGTTGGACCTGGACCGCATCGTCCTCCGACGCGGTGGCGAGACCGTCCGGATCGAACCCAAGGTCTTCGACGTCCTCGCCTACCTCGTCGAGCACCGCGGCGCCGTGGTGCGCAAGGAGGAGCTGCTCGACGCGGTCTGGGGTGACCGCTTCGTCAGCGAGTCCGCGCTGACGACACGCATCAAGGCCGCCCGTCGGGCCATCGGCGATGACGGTTCGCGGCAGTCGATCATCAGGACGGTGCACGGCAAGGGCTACGAATTCGTCGCTGCCGTGGACGAGGTGGCCGAAGGACCCGACGGTGCCGTCGTGTCCCCGACCGCACCTGGGGGTTCCATCGGCGCCCGCGTCCAGCCGTTGATCGGTCGGGACGAGACACTGGGACAGCTCGTCGCCATGACGGTCGACCACCGTCTGATCTCACTGATCGGCCCCGGAGGGGTCGGGAAGACCTCGCTCGGGATGGAGCTGGCCCGCACCATCGCCGGCCGGTTCGGGGACGGCGTCCGCGTCGTGGAATTCGTGGGCGTCGTGGACAAGGACGCCACGGCTGCCGCGCTGGCGACGGCCATCGACGTCAACCTGCGGAGATCGAGCTCGATCGACGATGCCATCATCGATCTCCTGCGCCCGCGGCACAGCCTCCTGGTCCTCGACAATTGCGAGCACCTGATCGAACCGGTGGCCGAACTGGTGGCGCGGATCCTGCGCGAGGCTCCATCCATCTCGATCATCGCGACGAGCCGGGAACCGCTTGCGGTGACCGGTGAACTGCGGTGGACCGTGGAACCGTTGTCGACGGGATCGGACGGGTCCGTCGGCCCGGGACCGGACCTCGGCGAGCTCGCCGAGGTCCCGGCCGTCGCGCTGTTCGTCGCCCGGGCCAGGGCCGCCGACCCATCGTTCGAGCTCGATGACGCCACCGCGCCGCTGGTCGTCGAGATCTGTCGGCGACTCGACGGGATCCCGCTGGCGATCGAGCTCGCCGCGGCGCGGGCCCGTTCGATCGGTATCGCCGAGGTCGCCCATCGCCTCGACCAGCGCTTCGCCGTACTGAAGGCGATGCGCCGAGGCGGCGATCCTCGTCACCGAACGATGCACGACGCCATCAGTTGGTCCTACGACCTGCTCGAGTCCGACGAGCGGACGTTGTTCACCAGATTGTCGGTGTTCGCCGGATCCTTCGATCTGCGCTCGGCGGAGGCGATGGCTCCCGGTGGCGACACCCTCGACCTGCTCACCCGGCTGACGGAGCGGTCCCTCGTGGCGGTCCGTCCGGGGGCGGGTGGCTCCACCCGCTACGAGCTGCTCGAGACGCTCCGCGAGTACGGACGCACGCGCCTCGCGGACTCCCAGGCGGCCGACCTGTTCGGTGCGCATTCGAGGCAGTTCGCCGCGGAGGCCGGGGAGATCGAGGTGGGACTGTGCGGTCCCGGCGAGGCCAGGGCGATCGCCCGCGCCGAGTCCTCGCTCGCGGACCTCCGAGCCGCACAGCGCTTCGCCCTGGAGCTCGGGGAGTTCGACGTCGCCTTCCGCATCATCAGCTCGATCCGCGAGTTCGCCATGCGGGCGGTCCGCTACGAGATCCTCGGCTGGGCGGACATCGCCTGCAGCGCCCCGGGAGCGCTGGACCATCCCCTCGCGCCCACGCTCACCGGGATGCGTGCCTACGGAGCGTGGGTGCGGGGCGAGTTCGACCTGGCGATCCGACTGGCGGAGGAGACCCGCGACCTCGAGCGCCGCCTGTCGGTGTTCCCCAGCGGTCTCGCGGAGCGCACCCTGGGCAACGTGCTCTACATCGTCGGCGATTCGGTGGCCGCCCAGACCGAGGGTCTCCGCCAGATCGAACTGGCAGAGGAGTCCGGCAACCGGTCGCGGCTGGTGCACGCCTGCTACATGGGGGCTGTCGGCCTCAGCTCGAACGGTGCGCCCGCCGAGGCCGACGTCCTCGTCGCGCGGGCCTCCGCCGTGGCCGAACAGACGGGTGCTCCGACGGACCTCGCGTCTGCGGAGGTGGCGCGAGGGTTCGCCTGCAGGACCGAGGACGAAGCTCTGGAGGCGTTCTCCGCGGGTGAGCGGATGGCCCGGGCGGCCGGAAACCGCTGGATGCACGCCTTCGCCTTCACCGAGGCAAGTGGGCTGCTCGTATCGCGAGGCGAGCTGGAGGCCGGATGTGCGGGGCTCGCGCGGATGGTCGGGGTCTGGTACCGCACGGGTGACTGGTCGCAGCAGTGGCATACGCTCTCGCGCTGCGTCATCGCCCTGGACAAGATCGGTCGGGCCGAACTCGCTCTCGAGCTGCTCGGTGCGATCGAGGAGCACGCCACGCTCGGTGTCGCTCCGATGTCGGGCATCCTGCACGACCTCGTGTTCGCGATCCGGAACGAGCTCGTGGACGCTGCGGGGACGGAGCGTGCCCGCGGATTGCTGACGGCGGGTGCGGCCTGTCCCGTCGAGGACATCGTGCTGCGCACTCGGCGCACCCTCATCGGCGCACGCTGACCGTGCCGTCAGGGTGACGTCCGGCCGGTCCGACGGCCGAGCTGGTCCAGGTGGTCCACGAGGTGCCGACAGAGCTCCGCCGCGTCGGCACCCAATCCGCCGAGGAGGTTCGAACGACGTCGTCGCAGGAAGGGGAGACCCAGCAGGTAGAGACCGGGCAGGCGCGCGACGCCACCCTCGTGATCCACCTGTCCGCGACGGTCGAACGCACGAGGATCCAACCACGTGTACCGGGGACGGAACCCGGTCGCCCAGATCACCGTGGTGACACGGCGCAGGTCCAGCTCGGTGGGCACCCCGGCGAGGACGGTCGGACGCGGCGCGGCCGGGGGTCCGACGACACCGTCGAGATCGTGCTCCGTCGCCCACTCGTCGATGCGCCGGAGCAGTCTGGCCTGCTTGAGGTCGGCGTTGGCGACGAGGCTCCCGAGACCGCCCGAACAGAGGGCGGTCGGGCCACGGATGGCCAGGAGACGCCCCACGAGCCCGACGCCGAGATCCTGCAGGGAGGCGAGATCCACCTCGCGCCGCTCGTCGCTGCCGACCACCTGCAGCGATGCGTGGCGACGGGCACGCCGGAGGTCCTCGACCTCGTCCTAACGCTCGTCGAGCTGACCGATCCGGTCCAGCCACCAGTAGATGTCGCGGCCGCGGTAGGTACGCGGCAGCCGGACGTGCTCGCCGACCGAGACGGTGACCTCGTGGCCCGCCCGTCGCAGCTCGTCCGCGATCTGCACCCCCGATGCCGACGCGCCCACCACCAGGACGGCACCGCGATCGTCGATCTGCTCCGGGCACCGGTAGCTCAGCGAGGTCAACTGGTCGATTCCCCGTGGGACCTCGGCTGCGACGTCCGGGACACGTGGCTCGCTGGACCCACCCGTTGCGGCCACGACCGCGTCACAGCGCCAGGACCCCGCGGTCGTCCGCACCTCGAACCCGCCACCTGTGGAGCACGCCGACTGGACCTCGACCCCCGTGTCCAGTGGTGGATCCGTCGAGCGGCGGTACGCCTCGAGCATCGAGACGGTCTCGGCGGCGGTCATGTACCCGTCGGGGTCGTCGCCCTCGTAGGCCGCACCGGGAAGGACGGACATCCAGTTGGGAGTCAGCAGACGGAGCGAGTCCCAGCGCTCGGTCCGCCACGAGTGCGCCACCTCTCCCCGTTCGAGCAGTACGTGGTCGACGCCGGCCACGGTGAGGTGACGGCTCATGGCGAGCCCGACCGGGACCGGCCCCCACGACCACGACGGACGTGCGCACGTCAGGGATTCCGTCGGACGGGACGCCGGTCAGGCGACCGTGACCTGCACCGTCGTGGGGTTCGTCACGATGTCGAAGACGGCGGAGCGCTTCTGGGACTGCGCCACGATCGCCTCGATGTCGGCCCGGCTCGCGTCGGCGTCGATGTCGTAGGTGACCTCGATGTGGTCGAAGCCGTTACGGACGTCACCGTCGATGCCGAGGATGCCCTGCAGATCCATCTCCCCCCGTACCGTCGCCTACACCGATCGCAGCTGGACGCCGCGTTGGGTCGCGACCGTGGCGATACCTGCGGTGAGGCAGGAGGCGATGGCTCCGAGGACGATCTCGGGAGGCGTCGCACCGTGGTCCTCCGACGAGAACACCTCGGGGTGGTCCGCCTCGATGGTGAACGCCTGTCGGTGCGTGTGCTCCTGGCCGAGGCCGGAGAAGTCGGTCACGGTCGAGCGGCTGTGGGTGCCGCTCACCCATTCGCAGCGGGCGCGCCACTCGAACCTGGCCGCCTCGGGAGCATCCGTCAGGGCCTGCCGGGCGCCGCGGAGTGCCTCGATGTTGACGCCGTTGTCGACGATGGGAGCTTCGGTCTGGGTCATGGCTGGGTCCTCTCGGTCCGGGTGCGGCGACGGGTCATCGCCGCTCCCTCCACTCTCCGCGGGTGCCGGACCGTTGTCTTGAGGACCGGATGGTCATCTGCTGACGATCCGCTTCAGCTGATCTCCATGCGATCGTCACGACCTGCCACGGACGGTCCTGCACACTGGGACCATGACCGCCGACCGCGTCGACAGCGAGACCACGACGCCGCACCCCGGGTGGCAGGAGGCGGGCGAGGCGTGGGGCAGCAGAGCCCCCGACTGGGCGTGTCTCTACGAGCACTACTCGCTCGACATGTTGATCGCCCTGCTCCCGCGGCTCGGCGTCGGTCCCGGGGTGTCCCTGCTCGACGTCGCCTGCGGCTCGGGACTGGCCGTACGGGTGGCGGACGGCATGGGCGCCGTCGTCGCCGGCATCGACGCAGCCGCCGAGCTCGTGGCTGTGGCGCGCGAGCGCACGCCGGCCGCGGACCTGCGGGTCGGGTCGATGTTCGACCTGCCGTGGCGCGACGGGTCGGTTCGACGCCGTCCTGTCGGTCAACGGCATCTGGGGCGGGTGCGACATGGCCGTCGACGAGGCCTACCGCGTCCTACGGCCCGGAGGGTGCCTCGCCGTCAGCTTCTGGGGGCAGGGGCCGCCCCTCGACATCCGGGAGGTGTTCAAGGTCTTCGCCTCCCACGCCCCGGAACGGCATGCCAGTTCGATGCGACGCCTCAACGACATCGCCACCCCTGGCGTCGCCGAGGACATGCTGGCGGCGAGCGGATTCTGCGTGCTCGAGCGTGGGAGCCGGGTGTCGACGATCGAATGGCCGGATGCGGACATCGCCTGGCGGGCGGTGTCCAGCGTCGGGCCGGCTGTCCCCGCACTCCGCTCCAACGACCCGGCGATCCTGCGTGCTGCCGTGCTCGCCGCGCTCGAGCCGTGCCGTGATCCGCGTGGTGGGTACCGCACCCGAAGCGACCACCGGTTCGTCGTCGCCAGGAAGCCGCGTGGTGGAGCCGTGCCGACGGCACGGTCCGACAGCGGCCCCTGAGACGCCACGTCGACGTGGGGCGTGCTGTTCGATGCCGTCGGGGCACCGCCGGAGGCTCGGGTCGGACACCGGACGACCGGCCCTGTCCCGGTGCCGCCCCGCGCGCCGGGCGACCCCGTCCGGCCGAAGCGGGCACGTCCGTCGTGCGAGGTGCGGCGAACCGGCTCGTCAGGCGTCGCGCGTGACCATGCGCCATGCACCCAAGGCGGTCCAGACGACGACCCAGCCGACGATGACGCAGACCGCCACGGTGACGGACTCGGGCAACTGCGTGGAGCCGACACCCTGCGTACCGCCGAAGACGGACGGGAGCCCGGCGGGCTCGAGATGGCTGGTGGCGACCCCGATCAGCCCGCGCTGGAGGTTCAGTACGTGGGGGATGTTCGGATGGGAGAGTATGGGCGTCAGCACGATCTCGAGCACGATCAGCAGGATCACCGGGACCGTGCGCTGGCCCATCAGGGACGACAGGCCCAGGCCGACCAGGAACCCGACGGCCGCATACAGCTCGATCCACAGTCCGGACCGGATCATCAGCGAGATCGACGGCGACACGAACTGGCCGGAGTAGTCGACGTAGTTCTGCCTGGCGATGATGCGTGCCACCGACTCGATCTGGGCCTTCGTGGGTGGCGACTGGGTCTGGGAGCCCGGCCCCACCTTCACCGGTCCACCGCCGGGGCCGTTCCTGCACGGCACGTTGTTGAGCACGTCCATGATCGTCGAAGCGTTCGGGGTGTTCGGTCCGAAGGCGATGTTGAAGTTGCACACGACCTCGTCGGCGTGGTCGGAGGCCCAGGATTCGAAGGCGGCATGGGTGAGCCCCGGCGGAACGGTCACCCCGTCGTAGTCGAGGTGGGTCGGCGCGGCGAACACGCACACCAGGCAGACGATGGTGAAGCCGGCGGCCACCATGGGCACGATGATGGCCAGGCCGGCCGGGATCCGGGCGAGGTAGAGGGCGAGCCTCGACCGGCCGGTCACGACCAGGTGGCGGAACATCCCCTCGGTCAGGTCGACCGAGCCCGCGGTGCAGCCGACGGTTGCGGCCACGATGAAGCCGAAGACGAAGAGGGCCCCGGCCACCAGCGTCGAGAACACGGCGTAGCCGCCCGCCGGCCCGTAGGAGTGGGGGGCGAATGCGTGGGCCAGGAGCCGGATGGCGAGGAACACCACCGGGATGCCGATGTTGACGAGGATCATGGCGATCATGAGGCCCCGGCGCCTGCGCAACTCCATGAACCGGGTGCTGATCATGGCGGCGTTGGGCAGCCACGATCCCCGGTGGTCGGTCGGTCGGTCCTCCGGGACGGAGGGCGCGGGCTCGGGCGCCGCCGGTGGGGTCAGCGTCGCCGCGCTCACTCCGTCTCCCCCAGACGGGTGGTGACCTCGAGGAACCAGGACTCGAGGGAGGCGTGGACCTCCTGGAGACGGTAGACGGAGACGCCTCCTTCGACGAGCAGTCGGTTCACCTCCGCCACCACCTCCCGGTCGGTACCGGCGGCGAGGTCGACGTGGACGCCGTCCACGCCCACCCGGGTCCCGGCACCCCAGGGGGTGCCGGCCAGCAGCTCCGCCGCCCGGTCGGGCGTGGAACAGTCGACCTCCAGTGCGAACGCCGACGCGGACAGCAGCTCGGAGATCGCCCCCTGCCGGATGACCTTGCCCCGGTCGACGATGGCCACCGTGTCACAGGTCCGCTCCACCTCGTCGAGCAGGTGGGAGGAGAGGACCACGGTGCGCCCCTCGGCCACCAGGGAGAGGATCATCTCGCGCATCTCGAGCATGCCCGCCGGATCGAGTCCGTTCATCGGCTCGTCCAGGATGAGCAGCTGGGGGTCGCCCAGGAGACAGGCGGCCACCCCGAGACGCTGGCGCATGCCCATCGAGTACTTGGAGACCCTGTCGTCGGCCCGGTGGGCGATGCCCACCCGTTCGAGCGACGTGCCGATGCGGTCCCGAGCGGCCGGCTCGCGGGCCGCCGCGAGGATCTGGAGGTTCTGCCGACCGGTCAGGTGCCCGTGGAACCGGGGTTCGTCGACGATCGCCCCGATGCCGGCCAGGGCCTGGGCACGATGCTGGGGGACGGGGTGACCGAGCAGCGACATGGTGCCGGCGTCGGCGTGGGTCAGGCCGAGCAGGACCCGGATGAGCGTCGTCTTGCCGGCCCCGTTCGGGCCGAGGTAGCCGAAGGCGCACCCACGGGGGACCAGCAGTTCGACCCCGTCGACGGCGACGTTGTCCTTGAACCGCTTCGTCAACCCATGGGTCTCGACGGCCCACGGGCCCTCGCTCGCCGCACCGGGTGGCACGGTGGTCCGTGTGCTGGTCATGCGGATTCCCCCGACGGTGACCGCCCACGATCCGTCATCGGCGTCCCGTCGTCCGTCATCACGATCGACCCCGTTCCTCGTGCGTCCGGGCGGAGTCACGGACGTCGCATGCATCATGACAGGAAGCGGTCCGTGGGATCATCAGGGATGACCCCCAGTCGACCCTGACGGCGAGTCCCTCCGGAGCCTCCCGCGCCTCCGGAGCTCTGCACGGTGGGACACGGGAGGACCCGAGGGTGCTCCCGCCAGGATGCGGAGGTCGGCCCACCACGCCGCCCCGTGCCCCCGGCATCGGGCGGCTCGCCGAACGACCCCAGGGGTCGCCCGTCGGGAACCGTCGGGAAGGAGCTCACCAGCCACCTGGAGAACCAGAGGTCCCGTGATCGAGTTCGACCTGGTCCAGAGGTCCGGCGTGACACCGTACCCGCGGTTGGTCCCCTAGGTCCGGCGCTCCGTCGAGCTGGGTCTCCTGCACCACGGCGATCCGCTCCCGACCGTCAGGGAGGTCGTCGGGAGGATCGCCATCGACCCCGACACGGTGTCCAGGACCTCCCGGGAGCCCGAGCACCAGGGACCGGTCGTCACCCGAGCCGGGGCGGGGACCTTCGTCGCCGCGGCCCGAGCGACGGGCCACTGGCGACGCTCCGTCCGCTACGACGGGATCCGTCGGGCATCTCCACCCGTCCGATGGAGTAGGAGCACCGGGTCCCGGACGTGGCGCCCCGATGACCGGGGCGACCTCCCGCGCCCGGATCCGGGGCCCGCG
Source organism: uncultured Acidimicrobiales bacterium (assembly GCA_963814655.1). Taxonomy (GTDB): domain Bacteria; phylum Actinomycetota; class Acidimicrobiia; order Acidimicrobiales; family RAAP-2; genus Bog-756. The sequence continues at coordinate 92,295 of CAWFDU010000011.1, forward strand.
GCACCCCCAGCCGTCGGAACGTTGGTCGTGCCCGGGACCGGCCGGTCTGGCATGCTCGGTGCCATGCGATCGACGTGCGCGGCGACAGGTCCGGCCCGCGCCCTGAGCTCGACGCGGTGACCGGGACCCCCGGGACGCCCGGCCGCGGTTGGTGGCAGTCCCGCCCGGCCGCCGTCGGCGCGATCTGCCTGCTGGTACTCGTGGCCGTCGGTGTGACCATCGCGGTCACCTCGTCGGGGTCCTCGGGATCCCCGGACTACCACGGTCCGCTCGGTTCCAATCCGAACGGGGTGGGGATCACCGCGGGCTCCGGTTCGTCGGGTGCCTCGGGGAGCACCGGGAGCTCCGGTCAGGGCGGAGGAGCCGTCACGGGGTCCAGCGGTTCCGGCGCCTCCGCGGGCTCCACGAGCACGGGCGACTCGGGCGCGGCGTCGGCCGGGGGATCCGCCGGCGGGACCTCCGGATCCACCGGAACCGGCAATTCGGGGTCCGGCGCCACGGCCGGCGGCGCGGGAGCTGCGACCGGTGCGTCCTCGCCGGGTGGATCGGCGGGCGGATCCGGCGGCGCCGGCGGCGCATCCGCAGGCGGCGCCGGCGGCGCATCCGCGGGCGGCTCCGTCGGCGCCGGCACCGCGACGGCCGGCGCGTCCGGGGGGTAGTCCGTCGGGGTCCCGCGAGGGACGGACCGCGCCACCCACCACCGTTCGGCCACGAAGGCACCGGCGAGGACCAGCACCGACAGGGCCATCAGGTACGGGTAGCCGGCGTACCCCCGGTACCGGAAGACGATCCGGTGGGTGCCCGGTCCCACCTGCACGGCCACGAGGGCCGGGGCCACCATCACCGGTGCCGCCGGTCTCCCGTCGACGGTCACGGTCCAACCCGGATCGAACGACGCCGACAGCACCACCAGACCGTGTCCGACCATGCGCACCGTGGCGGCGGCGGAGCCCGCGTCCAGGAGCGCCCGCTGCGCCACGACGGATCCCGGCCGTCCGCCGTCGGTGGCCGGTGCCGGGACGTCCCGACCGGTCCCCGTGGCGCGACCGTCACCGTCCCAGTCGACCAGGAGCGTCCGACCCTCGTCGGGGAGCTCCGACCGGAGCAGCGGCACCGACACCTCGCCGACGTCGGCGCGGTCCTCGGCGACGGTGCCCACCGAACGGGCCACGGACACGTAGCCGACGCCCGGCAGCTCCCACAGCGAGTAGGGCCCCCGGTGCATGACCGGACGGGCGGGCACGGGCGGGGCCATGCCGGTGGGGAGGAGCAGGTAGCGGACCCCGAACATGGTGTAGTCGCCCGGGTTCGACTGGTCGAAGTGGTACTCGGGATCGGTCATCAGCGAAGCGGTGCGGAGCGTGTAGCCGACCTCGTCGACGTCCTGGTCCTCGAGGTACTTGACCACCGGGACCTGACCGACCAGGAACCCGGCACCCCAATTGTCCGGGAGCCCCGCGTAGACGCGACCGTTCCCGGCGGCCCGGACCCGGTCGAGCAGCGGCGCGATCAACGGGCCGTCGAGTGCGTCGTCGACCACCTGGTCGTGGATGGCGGTGGCGTTGCCGCTGTCGTACGCGCGGGACTGCGCCAGCACGGATACGGCGGCGGCGACCGCCAGGGCGCAGACCGCCACGGCACCGGCCACCCTGGCGCCCCGGCGTCCCCCCTGCCGCAGCCGGCCACTCCCCCGCGACCGTCGGAAGCCGGCGACGAGCAGCGTGCCGACCGCGGACGCACCGACGCCGGCCAGCAGCAGCGACGCCAGTTGGACGCCCATCATGAATCGGCGCAGGAAGAGGTCGGTGCTCCCGGGGAGCGCGTCGACCAGCGCCCCGAAGGTCGTCCGGCCGGACGAGAGCAGGAGGCTCATGGCCAGGAGCACGACCAGGACCCGTCCCCGTTCGTCCCGTCGGAACCGGACGATGCAGGCGACGAGTCCGGCACCGGCCAGCACGGTCACCACGGGCAGGCGGCCCGCGTCCAGGAGGCCGCCGGTCGCCAGCCAGGACAGCACCCTCCGGGCGCCGTATCCGTTCTCGAGCGGTGTACCCCGCAGGACCTCGTTGACCGACGCCCAGCGGGCGGACACCAGCACCGGGACCGTCACCCACGCCGTGGCCGCCAGCGTCCCGCCCAGCACCACCAGCGCCCGCACGACCCGCGGGCGCCAGGCGGAAGGCGACACCCAGGGCACCAGGACCAGGGGGATCACCGCCAGGTACCCCGTCTCGAAGTGCAGCATGACCGTCAGTGACGCGCAGGCGACGGCCGCTCCGTACCGGCGTCCCTCGCTGACGGCCTGCCAGCAGAAGCCCCAGGCCAGTGGCAGCGTCCACATCGCCCACAGCTGCGTCCACACGCCGAAGCCGATCCACACGTACGCCTTGGCCTCGAAGCCCACGCCGACCGCCGACACCAGGAACGGGGACGCCGCCGCGGCCAGGGCCGAGGTCCACCGGCCCCAGCGCATGGCCCGGGCACCCCAGTAGACGCTGACCGGCCAGAGCGACAGCAGCAGGTAGAGGCTCCAGGAGAAGGCGCGGTCGGGACCGACGACGATCCCCACCGCCCCGGTGACGGTCGACGGGAGGCTCTGGTAGTGGAGGAATTGCGGCGAACCGAGCCCGAGGAAGGGGAACCAGCTGGTCTGGGGAAGGTGACCGGCGCGGAGGCGGGCCGCGGCGAACCGGACCATCTGCTCGTGGACGGAGCTGTCGTCGAGGGTGGCCACGGGAAGCGTCTCGGACCGAAGCCACCAGTAGTTCCAGAGCACCGCCGCCGCGACGACCAGCCACTGCGGCCGGACGGCGCGTGCGAAGCCGGATCGGCCGGATCGGCCGGAGGGCATCCTCAGCCCAGACGGAGCGTCTCGAGCGGTTCGAGACGGGCGGCCTTGATGGACGGGTAGAGGCCGGCGGTGATCGACACCAGCAGGGCCAGGCCCATCCAGATGGGGATCTGGGCGTAGTCGATCACCACCACCCAGCCGGCGAAGGCGGACACCGAGTACACGACGGCGATGCCCAGGACCGCTCCCACCAGTCCGCCGAGGACGCCCACGAACAGCGACTCGAGGAGGAACTGCGCGCCGATCTTCGACCGGCTGTGGCCGACGGCCCGTCGGATGCCGATCTCGGGCGAGCGCTGGATGACCGAGATCGACATGACGTTGGCGATGCCGATGCCGCCCACGGTGAGCGCCAGGAGGCCGGCGAGCAGTGCGACCTGCTGGAGCGTCTTGTTGGCCTGCGCCTGGGCCTGGAGCACGTCACTCGGGATCTGGGTCGACGACTGGACCGGACCGCCGAGGTTGATGGCGGTGGGGATCACCGCGGCGGTGGCCTGGGTGGCGTCGGGCTGGGTGCGGATGTAGAGCTCGTTGGGCCGACCGTTGGTGTGGAAGACGTTCTCCGCCGCCCACTGGGTGACGAAGGCCGCGTTGTCCAGCTCGGGATCGAGGGGGACCGATCCGAGTACGCCGACGACCCCGAAGCTCGTCCCGTTGAGGGAGATGGTCCGGCTCTCCCCGGGCAGGTACCCGTACTGCTTGGCGATCCCCTCCCCCAGCACCACGGCGAGCGTGTGGAGCTGGGTGTCCGAGGCGTCGAGCCACCGGCCGCTGACCATCGGCACCCCGAGCACCGACGGCAACAGGTCGTCGGAGGCACGGACCGGGACCGGGAACGCCTCGTAGTACGTGCTCGCCCCTTTGATGGGCAGGGCGATGACTCCGGACAGGTTGGTGGTGGCCGAGGCGCGTTCGACGGTGGAGACGTTCTCGACCCGTTCGACGGCGTCCCCGGGGAACGTGGGGTTCTGCGACCCGAACGAACCGCCGGCCTGGGCGATGACCAGGTTGGTGCCGAGCTGGGACAGCTGCTGCTGCAGAGCGCCCTTGGCGCTCTCGGTCAGCCCGACGGCGCTCACCATGGCGGCCACCCCGATGATCGGGCCGAGCATGATCAGCAGCGTCCGGATCTTGCGGGCCCGGAGCCCGGACCAGGCGACGCCGACGAGATCGTCGAAGTCGCTCACCGTCCCGGACCTCCCCGGAGCTCGTCACCCACGATCCGACCGTCCCGCATGGAGATCATCCGGTGGGCGGTCCGCGCCACCGTGGGGTCGTGCGTGACCATCACGACCGCCCGCTCGGGGGACTGCAGGTTCGAGAAGATCTCGAGGACGTGGGCGGCGTTGGTCGAGTCGAGGGCACCGGTGGGCTCGTCGGCCAGGATCATGAGGGGTTCGGTGACGATGGCCCGGGCCAGGGCGACCCGCTGCTGCTCCCCGCCGGACATCTGCACGGGTCGGTGATCGGCACGGGCGCCGAGTCCCAGCTCCTCGAGAGCGGCACGGCAGCGCTCCCTACGCTCCTTCGGACGCATCTCCCGGTACAGGAGGGCGGTCTCGACGTTGCCGACGGCGGTCAGGTGGGGGATGAGGTGGAACTGCTGGAACACGAACCCGATCGAATTGCCCCGGAGCTTCGACCGGGTGGGGTCGTCGAGCAGGCTCACGTCCTGGCCGGCCACCCGGATCGTGCCCGACGTCGGGAGGTCGAGGACGCCGAGGAGCCCGAGCATCGTCGACTTGCCCGATCCGGACGGCCCGACGATCGACAGGAACTCGCCCGGGTGGATCTGGAGGGAGACGTCGCGCAGCGCGTAGACCTCGATCTCCTCGCCGTAGACGCGCGACACGGATTCGAGCTCGAGCAGCGGGACCGGCCGGACGGGCGCGGTACCGGCCGGCGGCGTGTCCGCCATCGTGCCCGTCACGTGGACCCCCGCGTCACCCGCGGATCCCCCTCACGGCCGGGCCCCGGTCACGAGCCCGGGTTCACCTGGACGATGACCAGCTGTCCGAGGCGCAGGCCTCCGGTGACCTGGATGTAGGAGCCCTCGGTCAGACCGGTGGTCACCGGGACCTCGGAGACGCGGCCCCCCCGGGCCAGGCTCACCGTGCGCACGACGTCCTGACCGACGCCGTTCTGCTTCACGGCGGCGATGGGGACGGTCAGTGCGTCGTCGATCTGCTGGTCGACGACGGTGATGGACACCTGGGACCCGTCGGCGCCGGACAGGCCGGAGACGGCGATGGTGCCTTCGTAGACCTGGGAGGTCCCGACGGTGGTGGTGTCGCTGTCGAGTTCGGTGATGACCCCGGTCGCGGTCGACGTCTCGCCGCTGATCTGGACGGTGCACGTCTGGCCGACGGCCAGCTTCGAACGGTCGGCGGCGGACGCCTGCAGCGTCACGCTCAGGTCGGGCTCGACCAGCGACAGGATGGGTTCGCCGGGTGCCACCGTGGCCCCCGCCTTGACGTACACGGTGCCGATGCGGGTCGGCCACTGGCCGACGATCATGTCCGTCGGCTCGAACGTGATGTTGGTCTGCAGCGACTGCAGGGTGACCGTCACCCGGGTCTGGCCCGCGGGGAGCAGCGCCGCACCGGGCACCGGCACGTAGCTCTGTCCCGGCGTCGCCGTCCCCTCGACGGCGAAACTGACCGACGTGTTCTTCACCGGGGCCTGGCTCGCGGTGATGGTGAAGGTGGCGGCTCCGCCCTGGGGCACCGAGCCGCTGGAGCCGGTGATGGTGAGGGTCGGGACCACCGAGGTGGTGATCTGGACCGCCGCGCCGGCCGGGTTCCCGACGGCGTAGGACGCGGTCGGGTCCAGGGCCACCGTCAGGATCCGGTCGGCCTCGACCGTGTCCGAGGTGATCGTCGGGATCTCCACCTGGATCGACGTCGAGCCGGCGGGCACCACCACGGCCCCGGCCGGCGGGTTGAAGTCGGTGCCGGCCACCGCGGTGCCGCCGTAGGACAGCTGGATGGTGAGCGGGGTGCTCACCGCCTGGCTCAGGCCGATCGACACGGTGTAGGGCTCGCCCTTCTGGAGGTAGGTGGTGGCCGACGTCAGGGTCACGGTGGGCCGCGTGCCGCTGCCGACGATCGTGACCACGGCCGACCCCTGGGAGGAGACGGTGTAGGCGCCGGGAGACGGCCCGAGCGACACCACGACGTAGGTCGACGGCTGGATCACCGACTGGGCGATGGTGGTCACCGGCACGGACGCCGAGGTCTGTCCGGGGGCGAGGGTCAGGATCGGGTTGACCGGCTGGTAGGCGGAGCCCGGCTGCGCCGAACCCGCCACCTCCAATTGGACCTGGGTGGTCTGGACGGGCGCCTGGTTGGCCGTCACGGTCAGCGTGGCGGTGCCGCCACCGGTGACGGTGGTGCTGCCGGTGATGCTGAGGACGGGAACGGTGGTGTTGTCGATGGTGGTCGAGGCGGTCGCCGGGGACCCGACCGAGTACCCGTTGCCGGCGACGATCGACAGGGAGGTCGTCGTGTCGGGACCGACCGCCGCGTTCACCCGGGTCTGGACGGCGACCGACGTCTGGGTGGTGCCGGCCGCCAGCACGGCCTCCGACGGCGGAGCGACCACGTCCTGGCCGGTCGCCGTCCCGCCGCTCGAGAGGTTCACCGTGATCGCCGAGGTCGGCGCCTCGGAGGCGGTGATGACGAACTCGGCGGCCTGACCCTGGGTGACCTGCGCGGCCACCGACTGGATGGTGAGGACCGGTGCGTCGTGGGCGACGTCCTCCAGGGTGGCGGTGGCGCCGACACCCACCACGCCGCCGGCCCGTCGGGCCGTCGTCCGGGCGGAGGTCTGCGTGGTGGGGGGGCCGATGACGAGCGGTGCCGAATCCTGGGCTCCGAGCTGGTAGCCGGTGCCCTGCTCGAGCGACACCGTCGCCGCCTCGGGATTCGCCGGCGTCGAGTTCGGATACCCCTGCTGCGCCTGCCACTGGGCCAGGGCGAACTGGGTCTGCTGGGTGAAGGTGTCGTCGATCGTCCCCGGATAGTCGCCGGAGGCGGCCAGGATCTGCTTCAGCTCCAGGACGTCCGGACCGGAGTCGCCCGGGACCAGGGACCGGAAGAACGGGAGGGTGCCCGGCTCCGCCACCGCACCCCGCCCCCCAGGGCGAACAGGGTCTGGCCGGTCTGCGTGATGTCGCCCGCCGCCGAGGTCAGCGAGCTGACGATCCCCTCGTTGGCCGCATCGACGTTCCGGATCGACTTGCGGCTCAGGGTGCCGCTCAGGGTCACGGTGTCCTGCAGCGTCCTCGACTGGACCCGGCTGAACACCGCCACCTCGCCCTGGCTGCCCGTGCCGCCGCCGCTCGTCACCGCGTAGGTGACGGCCACGGCCACCACCACCGCGACCGCCGCGATCACCACGACGGTTCGAGTGCGCGTCATCAGGCCCCCCCGGGTCTCGTCAGGAATTTCCGGCCTGCGCCTTGGCTGCGCAGGCCTGGAGGTCGGTGCTGGACAGGACGCTCTGGCCCGGTGGCGGCCTGAATCCGGAGGTGCCACCCGACGTCCCTCCGAACGAGAACAGTAGACCCTTGGCATTGGGTGTCGGCGCCGGGATCCCCCACCCACGGCCGATCATGCAGGTCCGCCACTTGAGGTAGACCTGGTTCTCCTTCTTCACCTGGGCGAGCGTCAGGTTGTCCTGGGCGCTCTGTGCGGTCTTGAGCGCCTGGAGGATGTTGCTCTTGGCCGCGCACGTCTGCAGGGCCTTCAGATAGGTGGGGTTGTTCGCCGGCGAGTTGGGGTCGGAGGCGCTGGGCACGCCGATGAAGGTGACCCCGAGGCCGGACAGGCACGACTGGAAGATCCCGACCGCGGTGAAGAGCGCCGTGGTGGGGTTCGCCTTCGCCAGCGGGACCGTGGCGGTGGTGACGTGGTGCCCACCTCTGCCTCCGGCGGAGGGGATGGCCGACGGGGGCAGCTGTCCCGAGGCGACGAAGGTCACGTTCCTGGTGGCCGAGGCGCTGCCGCCGCAACCGGCCGCGACGGCCGCCAGGGCGATGACGGCCAGGACGGGACCGCAACGCCGGAGCATGGGCTCGGACACTACCAGCGCGCACCGTGACCACCCGGTCGTCGGCGGCGCACGATCCCGGCGTGCGTCACCCCGGATGGCGCGGTCACTCCACGACCAGCGCGACCACGATGCCCGCGCGGAGGAGGTCCCGTGGGTGGGCCGACGCTCGTGGGCCGGTACGTCCCGTACGTCCGTCCGCTCGACGGCGTCGAACCCTGCACGCGGGGATGCCCTCCTTCCCGGTCTCCTCGCCCCTCCGTCCCCCGCGCCGACCCGACGTCGTCGGACCGGCACGGGGGTCGGCACGAACGGGACGCCCCGGCGGTCGACGGCGAGACGGTGGCGACGTCGCATGCCGGCGGTCGACGGCGAGACGGTGGCGACGTCGGATGCCGACGGACATCGGAGTCCGTACCGGCGCCACCCTCGGTGGTCGTGGTCGAAGCCCTCCTGCAACCACCGACGTCAGCGACTAACGTCCGGCGCAGTCGGAACCCGGACACCCGAGTGAGAGGCAGGCAGGCACATGGACCGTGACGGCGGAGTGGACGACGCTACCGAGCCCGGGCGGGGCCTGTCCCGCCGGAAGATGATCGCCGCGGCGGCGACCGTGCTGGTGGGTTCGGTGGCCGCGGACGCGCTGTCGTCCGAGGACGCCGACGCCGCCGCCGCCCCGTCACTGCTCCTGGGGAAGTCGAACGTCGCCACCGCCACCACCGGCCTCTCCGGTCCGAGCAGTCTCCAGCCTGCGCTCGAGGTCGCCAACCCCGGCAATTCGGGCGGCGTCGCCGGAGCGGTCGACGCCGGCCTGATCGGATCGGTCGGGCCGGGCGGTGCGCTCACCGGGGCGCCGATCACCGCCGGTGTCGTGGGTTGGAGCAGCCTCTATCCGGGTGCGTTCGGCGCTCTCGGCACCGGACTCACCGGGGCGTCCGGATCGGCCTCGTTCGGGGTCGTCGGATTCAACGACGTCGCCGTGGTCACCGGCGCACCGTCCACCGGTGCCGGGATCCTCGGCGTCGTCGGTGCCGGCCCGGGCTCGGGATGGGGTCTGACCACCTCCGCGGTCCCGGCGGGCGTCCAGGGCTACGGGACCACACCGGAATCGGTCGGCGTGTCGGCCATCAACAACCGGAACGGTCTCGCCCTCATGGTGGAGGGGTCGGCCGACTTCTCGACCTCGGGCCACGGGTCCATCCCGGCGGCGGCTGCGTCCGTGCAGATCGCCGACCCCGGAGTGACCTCCACCAGCAGGATCCTCGTGACGCCCAACGCCAGCCCGGGTTCGGGCCAGCAGTTCTGGGTGACGTCGGTGCCCGGGACGGGCTTCGTGGTCCACCGGACCAAGGCGGCCGCCACCTCCCTCCCGTTCTCCTACTTCCGGATCGGCTGATCGGACGTCCGCACGGGCCGATCGCGCGGGCCCGGGCGGAGCGGGACCCGGGCTACGGACGCTCGTCGACAGGTCCCACCCGGTGGGCGTCGTGCGCCGCCACCAGCGCATCGAGCAGGGTGCCGACGCCCGGGACCGCACGGCCGTCGGGGTCGAGTTCCTCCAGCAGCCGGATGGCGCCGGCGAGATCTCCCTGGTCCCGCCGGACCTCGGCCAGCGTCACCACCACGCCGACGTGGTCGTGGCCCCGGGAGCGGAGGTCCGACAGGACCCGCGCGGCCTCGTCGAGGTGGCCCGTCACCCGGAGCACCTGCGCTTCGCCGACGGCGCCCCGCCAGGCGGTCAGGGTGCGGTCGGTGGGGGCGGCGGCCGGCGACTCCGGACACGTCTGGACGCTGCGGTAGGCCTCCAGCGCGTCGGACAGCCGCCCCGCCGTGGCGTAGGCGGCGCCCAGCGCCGCCCAGGCGTCCGGTGAGTCCGGAGCGGCGCGGACGGCGTGCTCGAGGAGCCGCACGGCCTCGTCGGTCCTGCCCAGGGAGCCGGTGGCGCGTCCGAGCTCGATCCTGGCGTGGGTGACGTAGCCGGGGGGTGCCGACGCCGTGCGTCCGGACGTCCCGAGTGCGATGCTCCGACGCAGCGCCGCGCCGGCCTCCTCGTCGAGACCCAGCGCGCGGTAGGTCATGCCCAGGTTGTAGTGGGTGAACCCGTCGTCCGGGGCGTCGCGCACCGCCCGCTCCAGGGCGATCCGGTCCCGCTCGGCCTTGGCCGCCGAGTTCCGGTGCTGGGGCCGGTAGCCGTCGTGGTGGAGGACCACGTCGGACCGACCGATCTGGAATCCGAGGGTCGGGTCGCTGCAGACGATCTGCTCGTGGACCGCTCCCTCGTAGCGCACCTCCGGCCGGTTGGGGAAGAGCCGCACGATGAGGTGCTCGATGTAGGCGTCGTCTCCGTGCGGCTCGGTGTAATTCCACTGGCGGAGGAGGAAGGCCGTCGGTAGCTCCACGTGGAGCAGGCGGCGGAGCTCGCCCCAGCTGGTCGCCTCGACCCTCTGGTCGGCGTCGAGCATCAGGATCCAGTCGCCCGTGGCCCGCTCGATGGCGATGTTGCGGGCGTCGGCGAAGCTCCCCGTCCACGGGGCGTGCGACACGACGGCGCCATGACGCCGGGCGATGGACACGGTGTCGTCGGTGGACCCCGTGTCGACCACGACCACCTCGTCGGCGAGCCCGTGCACGCTCTCCAGTGCGGACTCGAGCAGTCGGGCCTCGTCCTTCACGATCATGCAGACGCTCAGTCGCGGTGCCGGCCCGGCCGGCGACGGACCGGCACCGCCGGTCAGGCGATCCAGCCGACCGGTCACCTTTTCGACCGCGTGGTCCCAGGTGTGGGTCGACCGGATCCGCTCCACCGCCGCGCTGTCCACGTGCCCGCGTCGCCGCCGGGTCCGACGCCGCCGTCCGCATCGCCTCGGACAGGGCCTGACGATCGACCTCCCCCCACCAGGGCACCCCGGCCGTGTCCAGTTCGCCGATCCGCGCCTCGGTGCCGTGCACCTCGACGGTCGGCAGCAGGAATGCGGACTCCTCCGTGGCGTAGTCCAGGCACGGTCCGTACCGGGGCACGATGGGCGGACACCCCGACGCCATCGCCTCGGCCACCGGCAGTCCGAAGCCCTCGCCCCGGTACGGATGGACCAGGCAGTCGGCCGCCGTGTACAGGCCGGCGGCGGCATCCGGCGTCAGGTCCCAGTCGATGAACACGATCTCGGGGGCGCCCGGCTGCGCCTGGGCCCGCCGGATCGCCTCCCCCAGCGACTGCCCGCGGTAGAAGCTGTCCGCCCCGAAGTCCTTGATGACCAGGCAGACGTCGTCCTCGGCGCCGAAGGTCGCCAGATACGTCTCCACCAGGAGGTCCGCCCCCTTGCGCCACAGCGTCCCCCCCACGAAGAGGAAGACGAACGACGCCGCCGTGGGGAGCTCCGTCGGCGGGACCCCGGGGTGGAACCGCTCGACGTCGACCCCGTTGGGGACCACCGAGACCAGCTCCGGCTCGGTCCCGCTCCGGATGTACGCATCGCGGACCCACCGGCTGGGTACCCACACCTCGTCGGCGCCGGTGCGGAGCTGTGCGACCCAGTCGGCCGGCACCGCGCCGTACTCCCACGGCTGGTAGACGACGAGCTTGCCGGACGCCGGACGCCGCAGGTCGGGTGGCCACTGGTGGCGCACGGTCACGTCGACCGGCCGGTCGGTCCGGCGCAGCGCCGCCCGCGCCAGCGGCTCCCACGTCGGATCGAGTCCACAGGCGAGCTCGAGGCCCGGTCCCCCGTCGACCAGGAGCTCCTGGCCCCCCGCGGCTTCGAGCCTGGTGCACAGCTCCCGGTTGACCACGGCCATCCCGAAGTCGATGAACGCCGGCCCCTCCCAGCGCACCACCGGTCGGGACGCACGGGGTGACCGTCGCCGGACGGGCGGGTGCCCGGCGTCGTCGAGCGTCTGCGCCATGATCCGGGCCGACGCCTCCCACCCGAACCCGTTCAGCACCCGGTCGCGTCCCCGGACCGCTCTGGCCGCGGCGACGTCCGGACGCTCCAGGACGGTCCGCATCAGCTCGCGGAGATGCTCCCCCGACGGCGCCCCCCAACGGTGGCCCCGGTACTGCGGGACCTCCAGGACCGCCTCCGGTGGGACGGCTTCGGTGGCGCAGTCGACGAGGAACGAGTCGTCGTCGTGCATGAACTCGAGATTGCCGCTCCAGCGCGAGCCGATGGTCGGGAGGCCCGCGGCCATGGCCTCCATGTACGGCCGGCCCCACCCCTCGCCCCGGGAGGGCAGCACGAACGCGTCGGCGGACCGGTACAGGCGCAGCATCCCGTGCGTCCCGAGGTCGGCGTCGAGGAAGTAGATCTCGGGACACCGGGACGGATCCCGGCCGAGCGACTCGACGAGGAACCGCTCGAGGCGGAGCTGGTGGTCGGCCAGGGTGTGCCCGTCGGCCGGGGTGACCTTGAGCACGAGCTTGGCCTCACCCCGTGCGAACTCCTCGACGAACGCCCTGGTCAGGACGTCCCATCCCTTGCGGAGCCCCCAGGCGAAGACGGAGAGGAACGTGAACGCCCCGCTACCGGGGAGGGCGAGCGGTTCGGCCGGGGACCGGAAGACGTGGTCGGCGATCGGTGACGGGACGACCCGCAGGCGCTCCTCGTCGACGCCGGCGGCGGCGAACGTCTCGACGTTGAACGAGCTCGGGACCCAGACCTGGTCCATGCCGTTGCACAGGTGCACCCAGTCGGCGGGTACCCCGTCGGTCTCGAACATCGTCCGCCCCACCGTCAGGGCTGCGCCTGGTACCGGTCGGAACAGCGCCGTCACCTGCCGACCCGAGTCGACCGAGGGAAGGACATGGGTGACGTGGACGAAGTCCGGCGGCAGGCCGTAGGTGACGAGCTGCTCGAGGCGCCGCCAGTCGGCGTCGCCCGCCGAGGGCGTCGGCGCCCCCCAGACGACCGCGTTGGCCCTCACGTCGACGCCGGCTCCGTCGAGGGCCAGCACCATGTTGCGCGCCTCGTTCGAGTAGCCGGTCCGGTCGAGGAGCGGACTGGACCAGACGACGGGGAGCGGCGTGCCCGGGACGACGTCGGCCCCCGGCGGCGGCCGACGCACCGCGGCCACCTCGAGCCCCTCCGACCGGCACGTGACCTCGTCCTCGTCGCCGAACCGACGTCCCCAGCGCTGGACGAGCAGCCGGCGGTCGTGCTCGGCGTCGCCCCCGCGCGGGGCCCCGGAGCGTTCGGTGCCGGATGCGGGAGCGCCCGCCGTCCGCCGGTCGAACCTCGCCGCAGGGACGAACTCGCAGCCCAGCCCCCGCGACCTCAGCCGGAGCGAGAGGTCCATCCCGACCAGTTCGCCCCGGAACGCCCGATCGAGTCCACCCACCCGGACGAACGTGGCGCGGTCGATCATGGCGCCCTCCATCCGGAGCCCGCTGGCCCGTCGGGACCGACGCGCCGGCGCGCTGTCCGGGTCGCCGCCCTCGAGCAACGGATAGGGGACGGCATGGAACGGCAGGCGTGATCCGATGGTGAAGCCCGCCTGCTCCAGACGTCCGTCCGGGGACACCACCTTCCCGCCGGCCATCCCGGTGGGACCCATGAGCTCGCACCAGGACCACAGTGCCGACACGCAGCCGCGGTGCGGAACGAGATCGTCGGTCACGAACAGCAGCCGACGTCCACGGGCCCGGAGGGCGGCGGCCTCCCACAGCCGTCCCGGATGGCTCGGCCCCTGGAGCCGCACCACGGTGGTCGGGTACGTCGGCACCCGGTCCACCGGCGCGGTGCCACCACCCGTCGCCACCACCACCTCGCAGGAGATCCGCGGGTCCACCGGAACGGACGGCCACCGGTCGAGCGTGCCGACCGGCCCGGCGCCGTCGACACAGGCGACCACCAACGAGACGTCGGGCGGTGGGCCCGGGCGCCGTCGCCGGGCCACGAAGACGGTTCGACGGGCCGTGAGCTCCTCGATCTCCTCGGCCGTCGCCGACCGGAGCACCAGCTCGGGAAGGACGACGTCGGACACGGCGCCGTCGAGCGGGAGCGGGACCGGGAACCGGGGATCGCCCACGGTCCGGAGGCCGGCGAGATCGAGTCCGGCCTGCTCCACCAGGGTGCAGAGGTCGCCCCGCGTCGCCTCGAAGGCACCATGGTCCGGTCGCTGCCCCCGGGCGAAGGTGGCGACCCGGTCGGCCGTCCGGGCGGGGCGGATCCGACCGATCACCAGACCGTCCGACGTGAGCCGCGAGCCGAGCGCCCGCAGGTCGTCCGCCGGAGCGTCCGATCCGTCGAAGGCGTCGTCGAGGAGGACGACGCCCTCGAACGTCAGGGCGTCCGGGATGCCGGCCGACCGCGGCCCGTCGGGGGCCCCGATGACGGTGCAGGCCGGCTGCGACGCCCGGATGAGCTGCCCGACGACCCCGGCTCCGGCGCCGACCACCAGGCAGCGTCGGAGCGGTGTGCCCAGGAGGCGGAGGGTCTCCACCAGTTCGACGAGCTCGTCGGGGGTCGACGCCACGTCGGTGAGGGTCGGCTCCGTCCGGTGTGCCGCGGCGTCGTGTCCCCGTGGCGGCGGTGCGTCATCCATCGGCGGGCCGCGGGATCAGGACGAGGTTCCGGATGGTGTCCGGGTCCCCCCAACGGTCCATCAGCCGCCCGATCCCCTCCGCCGGACCCGTCGTCCGGTGGGCGGGGTCGATCTCGTGGATGTCGTAGGCGAGGTCGGCGAACCGCCGGAGGTACTCCTCGCAGGAGACCTCCGACACCGAGTCGAGCATCGCCGGGCTGAGTTCGGTCACCACGATCGGCCGGTGGGTCGAGATGAGGTCCGCCGCACCGTCCATCACCCGGCCCTCCGCCCCCTCGACGTCGACCTTGATCAGATGGACGGGACCGTCGACCAGTTCGTCGAGCGGGAAGGTGGGGACGATGACGGCACTGCCGTCCAGGAGGGCCTTCGGGTCGTCGGCGACGAATCCTCCGTTCGTCCCGATGGCCACCCCGAGGTGGGCCAGTCCCCTCGTGCGGTCGGCGGCCACCGGCAGGAGTTCGATGGTGAAGGCGCCGTTCAGCCCGGCCGAGAGCAGCAGCAGCCGGCAGTTGTCCGAGCGGGGCTCCACGGCGACGACGCGGCCCCCGTCGCCGACCGCCGCCCAGGCCAACATGGTGAAGTAGCCGACGTTCGCCCCGACGTCGACCACGGTCATGCCGGTCCGGAGGTGGTCGGCCGCGACGTCGGCCAGCCACGGGTCGTGACCGGTCCCGTCGATGATCGGGCGGCTGACGGCGTGGTCGTGTCGGTCCAGGGCCAGGGAGATCCCGTCCACCTCGACGACGACGATGTCCTCCCGACCGACGTGCACCTCGACGGGTGAGGCGAACGGGTCGTGGTCCACGGAACCGAGAAGTTGGCGGAGATCGGATGGGCTCCGGACCTCGGTGTCGGCGCCCCACCGGGCGGCCAGCTCGCCCAACCGGTCGGGGGGGGTCGCCGGGAAGAGCAGGGGCAGGGCGGTCGCCACGGTCAGGGGTCGGTGCATGTGGGCCTTTCGGTGGGGATCCGGAGGAGTGAGGTCGTCGAAGAGCTCGTCGAGGTCGCGTCCGAGGGCGGCCGAGCCGTCCCCCGAGGTCCGTCGGAGGCGGACCTCGGTCTCGAGTTCGGTGACGATCCGATCGACCGGGTCCGGACCGGACGGGTCACCGGTCGCGGCGGGCGACCCGTCGGGGGCACGGGCGCCCACGGCCACGTCGATGGCGCGGACGAACACGTCCCGGGTCCGGTCGAGCGAGCACGACGCCAGGCGGACGGCCGCTCCCTCCGCCAGCGTCCGGCGCAGGTCGTCGTCCCGGGCCGCCCGGTCGATGGCCGCGCCGACCAGGACGGGATCCGTGTCGTCGAGCAGGACGCCCGCACCGGCCACCGTCTCTCGGATGGCGGCGTTGTCCCACGACACGATGGGCAGTCCGTGGAACATGGCCTCGACGAGCGGCACACAGAAGCCCTCGTGGGCCGACAGGCAGACGAACACGTCGCAGCCCTGGTAGTAGGCGGTGAGTTCCTCGTGGGTGACCGATCCGGGGAACTCGACCGCATCGGACATCCCGAGTCTCGAGGCGAGCAGCTCCACGGCGTGCCGGTACCGCCCGTCCATCGCCCCGCCCACCAGGTGCAGTCGGGCCATCGGGTCGTGGTGGGTCCGGTAGGCGTACAGGGCCTTGACGAGGTCGGCCTGACCCTTGTGGGGAGCGACCTTGCCGACGAAGAGCAGGTCGGTGCCGCCGGCGGCACGGCCGGCGGCCAGGCGGGCGGCCACCGCGGGATCGGCGCACCCGTCGAACCGCTCCAGATCGAGCAGCAGCGGACTGACGGTCGTCGACCGGTAGCCGGCGTCGATCAGCTCCCGCTCGTTGAACGCGGACGCGGCCAGGGCGAACTCGGTCACCGAGGCGAGTTGGTGGAGCTGGGACCGTCCCTTCCGGGCCTGCACCTCCACCTGTGGGAGCCACGGCGACAACAGCCGGGCCGGCGTGATGTTGTGGTAGTAGACGAACAACCGCTCGGGGCGATCCAGGAGGAGGTCGGCGATCGGGCTGCCGATCGAGAGGTGGTACAGGAGCACGCGGCCCGCCGGCGGGTGGTCGCCGATCCGGTCGAGGGGCAGGCCGGCGTCGAGGCGGTCGGGGGTGGCGTCGCCGTAGTACAGGTCGGACAGGAATCCCCGGGAGCGGAGCGCACGACGGACCTGCAGTGCGTGGTCCCCGATGGCGTCGCGACCGGCCAGGGTGGGAAGCACCTGGTCGATCCTGGTGACCGCACCGGGGTGCCACTCGGCGGGATCAGGCCGGGGTCGCATGCCGCCGGTTCCCTCCGGTGCGCGCACCGCCGGATGCCGGTGACACGACGTCGTGTGCGGCGGGCGGCCTCGGGCGAAGCGCGGTCATCTCGGCCAGCACGGTCCTCCGCCCCTCCCTCTCCTCCGAGCGGCCCGCATCGAGCCGGAGGATCCTGTCCCCGGTGCCCACTGTACCCGAGCGCGTCCGGGCGCCCTCGGGTGGGAACGTCGCACCGTGGTGCCGGCCGAAGGGGTTGTCGGCCCGACGTCCCGCCCCCACCCGGAGCACGGCGGACCCGCATCGCCGCGCCGAGTCCCACGATCGGGTCCGCGACGTTCCTAGTATCTCGCCATGACCGAGGGCGACTTCCGGATCGTCGAGGCGATCCACCGACTGATCCGTGCGAGCGAGCAGACCCGCGTCGAGCTGACGACCACCGAGGCCGTCCTGCGGGAGGCCGTCGCCCACATCGAAGGCGGCGGCTGCATCACCGAGGGGCTCCAGGAGTTCCCCGTGGCCCGGCGTCGCGAGGCCGTCCAGGAGGCACTAGCCAGGATGGTCAAGGCGCGCCACGAACTGCGGCTGCACTTCATCTCCCGTGCGCTCGACGACGGGCTGAGCGTGCAGGAGAACGCCGACCTGTGGGGCATCTCGCGCCAACGGGTCGGGCAGTACCTGCGCGAGCTCCACGACCGCGGACGGCCCGTGCCGACCTGACCGGTCCGTCGGGCGGGTCGCGTCCGCCGTCGGCGGACGACGTGGGCCATACTTCCCTGCGACGCCACCGCAGTGGTCCGGAGCCGCCATGCCTGAACTGCCCGAGATGCAGGCCCTCGCCGAGAGACTCGACGCCGTCGTCACCGGCACCCGCGTGGAGCGGATCGACCCGCTGGGATTCGCCGGCCTGAAGACGGTGTCCCCGGACCCGGACGACCTCGTGGGCGAACGGGTGACCGGGGTCGGCCGGCGGGGGAAGTTCCTGGTCGTCTCGCTCACCGGCGGGACCAGCGTCCTCGTCCACCTGTCGCAGGCCGGACGGCTGGACCTCGAGCTCCCGGCCCGGGCGACCCGACCACGCGGCAGCATCGTCCGCGTACGCTTCGACGACGGTTCGGCGGTGCTGGTGCGCGAGCACGGCAGCCAGCGCCGGGCGGGTTGGTGGGTGCTGGGGCCAGGCGCTCCCGGTCCGCTGGCGTCGCTCGGGCCGGAACCGGACGACCCGGCCTTCGACGCCTACCTGCGGACCGGTGACTCCACCCGGCGGATCCACACCGTGCTGCGCGACCAGCGCACGCTCGCCGGAGTGGGCCGGGGGTACGCGGATGACGCGCTCAACCGGGCCGGCCTGTCGCCCTTCGCCCCGCTGCGCTCGCTCTCGCCCGATCAGCGCGGGCGGCTGGTGGAGGCTGTGCACACCGTGCTCGACGGTGCGCTGGTCGAGGAGCGGAAGCGCACCGGCGGACTGTCCGAAGCCAGGCTGGGCCTCCGGTTCGCCGTGCACAACCGGGCCGGCCAGCCGTGTCCGCGCTGCGGACAGCCCCTCCGCCGGGTGTCCTACGAGTCCCACGAGATCGTCTACTGCCCGAACTGCCAGACCGACGGTCGCGTGCTCGCCGACCGGCGGCTCTCACGCCTCGTGCGGTGACCGGTCGGGGACGCACCGCGGGCCACGGACCATCCTGCACGCACCGCCCGAGGGCGGTGGCGTGGGACCGGTCCGGGTGCGACGCTCCCCCACGGTCGACCGGCGGGCAGCGACACGGGTGGGCGACGCCGCTGGATCGGACGCCGGATCGGACGCGCGGGCGTCGACCCGCCGGAGGGACAGCTCCGGGTCCACGCCGCGTGGCCGGCGCCGGAACGGGACGCTGAGGCCACGTGGCCGTCGTCCTCGCCCTCGCGGCCGCCACCTCCTTCGCCTTCGGCAACGTCCTCCAGCAGAAGGGCACGCTGGCGACCGAGGACGGCGCCGGTCGCCCGAGCTTCCTCGTCCAGATCCTCCGTGAGCCGGTGTGGCTCGCCGGCGGCGCCCTCCAGCTGTCGGGATGGGTCCTCCAGGCCCTCGCGCTCGACAGGGGTCCACTGGTGGTGGTCCAGTCGATCACCACCCTCAGCCTCGTGATCTCCCTCCCCATCGGTGCCCGCCTGACCGGTCAGGTCATCGTGGCGAAGGTCGTGGTCGCGGCCACGGCCATCGTCGGTGGGATCGTCCTGTTCCTGACCGCCGGGACACCGGCCGGGGGGACGTCCCACCCGGACGCCGCCACCTGGTGGACGGCCGGGCTGGTGACCGTCGCGCTGGTCGTCTCGTTCGCGCTCGTCGGGCGGACCCGGTCCGGTTCGGCCCGCGCCCTCCTGTTCGGCTCGGCCGCCGGGTTCGGCTTCGCGCTGCAGACCGCGGTCACCAAGGAGTTCGTGGGCCTGGTCGGGAAGGGACCGTCGGCCGTGCTGGGCAGCTGGGAGATCTACGCGCTCGTCGCCTCGGCGGTGGCCGGGTTCGTGCTGCAGCAGTCGGCGCTCAGGACCGGGGTCCTCGCCCCGGCGATCGCCTCGAGCAACGCCGTGACCCTCTTCGCCGGCGTGGTCCTCGGGATCACCGTGTTCGGCGAGTCCCTCGCCGGCGGCGGTGGCCGTCGCGCCCCCGCCGTCCTGGGTCTGGTCGCAGCCCTGGCCGGGGTGGTCCTGTTGGCCTCCGCTCCGCCGCCCGAGCCGCCCCGGACCCCCGGGGCCGGCGGACCGGCGGCACCGCCCACGGTCGCCGCCGGCTGACCGCCGGATCCGTCAGGGGAGGTGCAGCTGGGTCACGCCGGGCGGCGGACGCCACTCGACGGCCACCACGCCGTCCGTGGACACGAGGGTCCGGGCCCCGTCCACCTCCAGCTCGCGCACCAGCTCCGCCTCGATGGGCGGCGGCAGCAGCTCGGTGGCCCGGTGGGTGTCGATCACCACCACGACCACCGGGGCCTTGACCGGGACGGGCGAGGCGGTCCCCGGCAGGCGGTCCACCAGGACGTACACGTACCGTCGCTGGCCGAACCGGCCGACGGTCGGGAGCGGGGCGACGACCTCGGCGTCCGGCGGGGTGCGGGCGAGGGCGGTGCGCAGGGCGGCCGCCTCGCCGGAGGGGACGAACCCGGTCACCGGGTCCGAGCCGAAGATGGAGGGCAGCTGTCCGGCGGACCGCACCCCACCGACGACCAGCGCGGTCGCACCGACCGCGGCGGCCAACCACCGCAGGGACCGTGGTCCGGCCCGGCCCACGAGCCACACCACCAGCCACGCGGTGCCGAACGTGACGAACGGGGAGACCACGAAATTCTGGAACCCGATGGTGACGAACACGGGGTCGTGCTGGAGGGCGGCGGTGCCCAGGGCGACGAGCGGTACGCCGAACCCCCACGGGGTGAGCACGCCGACGACCCCGCCCGTCCGCAGGTAGCCGACGACCGGCCCGACCCGTGCCGCGAGGACGTCCCACGGCCGGTCCGGGTGGGCCACCACGCCGCGGGCGACCAGGGCCAGTCCCTCGACCCCGCCGGGGAGGGTCCGGCGACCGGCGAGGTAGGCGTAGCCGACGGAGACGCCCGAGCCCAGATTGTCGCCCAGGGCGGAGATCGTGCCCACCCAGGCCACACCGGCGGCCAGCAGGGCGGCGCCCGTCCACCGGTGGCCCCGGGCCGCCACCACTCCGGTGACCCCGAGTCCGACGACGTAGACGCCGCCGACGTCGCCGCACAGCAGGCACAGCCCGACCCACACCCACAACCGCCTCGTCCGGCCCGACCACAGGTCGAACGCGGCGAGGACCACGAAGCAGGTGGCGAGCGGCTCGAAGTGGAAGTCCTCGGTGGCCGTCGAGTAGAGCACGGGGTTCACGAGGAGCAGCCCGACCGTCCCGGCCAGGACCGCCGCCGCCCACCGATCGCCCACCGACGTCGAGCGCAGCAGGGCGCGCACCCACACGAGCACGACCGCCCCGGTGCCGGCCAGCGCCGCCGCCTGGACGAGCAGGAGGACGATCGACGAGTGCACCAGGGGATAGAGCAGCGCCAGGGGCCACATGAGGAGCTCGAAGTGGCTCCTCAGGTACGGGGCGTTGAGGAGGGAGGAGTCGGGATGGAGGTCACCCCGGCCGATCAGCGTCCAGGCCTGGTTGAAGATCCCGAAGTCCACGCCGAGGGTCATCCGGTGGTAGGTGAGGGCGGCGAGTCCCGCCAGGAAGGCGAACTGGACCCCGAGGAGCCCCAGCCCGACCCTGAACACCCAGGTCGAGGCCGTACCGGCCCGGACCGGCGTCGTCGCGTCGACCCCGGTCGCCGTCTGCAGGGTCACCGCCACCGTGCGATCGTCCCATACCGCGGCACCGTCCGGGGCGAGGCGCCCCGGTGGGTGGGGTCGTCCCGGACGGCGGCGGCGCCCCGGAGGCGTAACCTGGGGCGGTGAGACCCCGGATCGACTACACGCGACCGACCGTCTGGAGCGTGGCGCACGCCGAGGCTCCCGAGGTCGTGACGTCCGCCTGGATCGACGAACAGCTGGCCGAGACCTTCGAGCGGTGCGGCATCCGTCCCGGGCTCCTGGCGTCGGTCGCCGGCATCGTCGAGCGCCGGTGGTGGCCCGAAGAGGTGTCCTTCGACGAGGCCGCCGCCCTGGCCGGTCGACGGGCACTGGAGCAGGCCGACCTCGCCGCGTCCGACGTCGACCTGCTGATCTCCACCTCCGTGTGCAAGCACCACCTGGAGCCCAGCGTCGCCTGCTCGGTCCACTTCCGGCTCGGGCTCGGTCCGGAGTGCGTCAACTTCGACCTCGGCAACGCCTGTCTCGGGTTCGTCAACGCCATGGACGTGGCGGCCATGGCCATCGAGACCGGTCAGGCCCGCACCGCGCTGATCGTCGACGGCGAAGGCAGCCGGCACACCCAGCTGGCCACCATCGACCGGCTGCGCAGGCCGACGGCCACGGCCACGGACGTGTTCGACCAGTTCGCCTCCCTCACCCTGGGCTCGGGCGGCGCGGCCATGGTGATGGGTGGACCGCGTGCCGGCGCCCACCGCTACGTCGGGGGCATCTCGCGTGCCGCCACCGTGAACCACGACCTGTGCGTCGGCGACCTCGACACCATGCGCACCGACACCGCCGCCCTGCTCGAGCACGGCCTGGCGCTCGCCAACGAGGCGTTCGACGCCTCGGTCGAGGCGGGGTGGGAGTGGAAGACGTGCGACCGCTACGTCATGCACCAGGTGTCGGCCGTCCACACCCGCAAGCTGTGCGAGCTCCTGGGCGTGGACCTGGCCCTGGTGCCCCTGACCTACCCCGGGTTCGGCAACATGGGCCCCGCCGCCGTGCCGTACACGCTGTCGACGGTGGCGGACACCATCGACCCGGGCGAGCGGGTGCTGCTCATGGGCATCGGGTCGGGGCTGAACTGCGCCGCCGCCGAGCTGATCTGGTAGCGCCCGTGCCCCCGCCGACGTCGTCCGCCGCGACCGCGGCGGCACCTCCCCGGACCACGCCCGTGCTCACGCCCACCCCGGCGCAGCTCGCGTCGTGGGGACTCGACCCGTCGTGGTCCCGCCGGGTCACCATCGACGGGGCCGACGGCCGGCCGGTCGACTGGCACGTGCTCGACACCGGACCCGGACCCGAAGGCACCATGGTGTGCGTCCACGGCAACCCGTCCTGGGGCTACGTGTGGCGCGAGCTGCTGTGCACGTCGGCACCGCGGTGGCGGGTGGTGGCCGTGGACCAGACCGGCATGGGGTGGTCGGAACGGGGACGGCCCCGCCGGCTCGCCCAACGGGTGGAGGAGCTGACCACCTTCTGCCGCCAGGAGGTCACCGGGCCCCTGGTGCTGGCCGCCCACGACTGGGGCGGCCCGGTGGCGGTGGGGGCGTCCGGCGAGCTCGACGTCGAGGCACTGGTGCTGGCCGACACCGCCGTGGCCAAGCCCGGAGGGGTCGACGTGCCCCCGCTGATCGCCGCCGCCCGCGGCCTGGTCGACCTCAGCTGCCGGCGCACCCCGGCGTTCGTGGAGGGTGCGGCGCGCATGACCGACCGTTCGCACCGCGACGCCCTCCGGGCCCCGTACCGGTCGGCGGCGCGCCGCGAGGCCGTGCGCGACTTCGTGGCCGACATCCCGGTCACACCCGACGACCCGTCGTGGGAGGCGCTGTCGGCGTGCGCCACCGTCCTCGAGCGTCACCCGCGCCCCACCCTGCTGCTGTGGGGCGGGAGGGACCCGGTGTTCCACGACCGCTTCCTGGCCGACCTGCGTGCCCGGGCTCCCCAGGCCGACGTCGAGCGCTTCCCCCGGGCCGGCCACTTCGTCACCCTCGACGCCCCCGTCGGGGCCGTGGTGGCGCGTTGGCTGGACCGGCTCCGCCGGCCCGCTCCCCCCACGGCTCCCGAACCCGCGGACCGACCGTTCACCTCGGTGCTCGCCTCGTCCGGTACCCGGGCGGCGGACGGCTCGGTCGCCTACCGGGGACCCGACGGCGTGCTCACGTGGCCCGACCTCGACGCCCGCTCCTCCGTGGCGGCCCACGCGCTGCGGGCCGGCGGACTCCGGCCGGCCGACCGGGTGTCGGTGCTGGTGCCCCCGGGGGCCGACCTGCTGGTGGCCGCCGGAGCGGTGTGGAAGGTCGGGGGCATCCCGGTGTTCGCCGAGGCATCGGCCGGTCTCCTCCGCCTGCGCGACCTGGTGCGGGCGGCGGTGCCCGCCTGGGTGGTGGGCACCCCGACGACCCTGGCGGTGGCCGGGACCCTGCGGTTCGCCCCCGGCGCGCGGACGGCCTGCCTCGGTCGTTTCCCCGGAGCCGTCGCCCTCTCCCCGGCGAGCGCGCCGACGTCGCCCTTCCCCGCCCACACGTTCGGCCCCGACGACGTGGCCGCACTGGTCCACACCTCGGGCGCCACCGGACCGGCCAAGGCCGTCCGCTACACCCACGGCGCCCTCGCCGCGCAGCGCGACGTGGTCGGGCCGGTGTTCGGGATGCTCCCGGGGGACGCGTTCACGACGTCGTTCGCACCCTTCCTGCTGCTCGCCCCCTCGTTGCGGATGACGTGCGTCCGACCCGACGTGGACGTCGACGACCCCGGCGCCCTGGACTTCGACCGGCTGCACGCCGCGCTGTCGGAGGCTCCGGTCACCGCGGCCTGGCTGTCACCCGCGTCCGCCCGCTCGGTCGTCGCCACCGCCCGGGGTCGCACGGCACCGATCGGCCTGGTCATGCTGGCCGGGGCGCCCATTCCGGCCGAGCTGGTCTCCGGCGTCCGCCACGTCACCGGCGGCGACGTCCGGGCCCCGTGGGGCATGACCGAGTGCCTGCCCGTCACCGACGGGACCGAGCCCGAGCGCACCGGCCGCCTGGGCGGCAACTCGACGGGCCGGCCCGTGCCCGGCTGTTCGGTGCTGGTCACCCGGCTCGACGAGCCGGGGACCGTACTCGACGAGGGTGGGGACTGGGGCGAGCTCCTGGTGCACGCGCCGTGGATGTTCGACGGGTACGAGGGTGCGTGGTCCGCCGACGATGACACCTGGGCCGTGCACGACGGACGCCGGTTCCACCGGACCGGTGACGTCGGCTACCTCGAGGACGGCCTGGTGGTGCACCTCGGCCGACGTCGCCACGTCGTGGCCACCGCCGGGGGGCCCCTGGCCAGCGTCGCCGTCGAGGGACCGGTGTCCGCCGCCGTCGCCCGACCGGCGGCCGCCGTCGGGGTGGGTCCGCCCGGCGCCCAGGTCCTGTGCCTCGTGATCGACGCACCCGGACGGCTGCGGGTGGCCGACGGCGACCTTCGCCACGCCGTCCGGCGGGCGGTCCCCCACCGGGTGGCGGCCGTGCTCGAGGGGCCCCTGCCCGTCGACCGCCGCCACCGGTCGAAGGTGGACCGCACGGCCCTCGCCGTCGACGTCGCCGCGTTCCTGGCCGGAAGATGACCGGGTGGCCGGACCGGCGACGGTCGGACCCTCCGGGGGCGGGTCGATGAGGGTGATGGTCACGGGTGGCTCGAGCCTGCTCGGCCGGTCCGTCGCCCGACTGCTCCTCGAACGGGGCGACCGGGTGACCTGCTTCCAGCGGTCCGCCAGCGACGTCGGGGCCGAGGACGTCGCCGGGGACGTCCGCTCGCTCCCCGACCTGCTCCGGGCCGTCCGGGACCACGACGCCGTGGTCCACCTGGCCGCGCTGGTGGCGCCACGCCCCCGCCGGGACGACGCCTACGCCGTCAACGTGGTCGGCACCCGCCACGTCGTGTCGGCCTCGGCGCGCTGCGGGCGCCTCGTCCACGTGTCGTCGCCGTCGGTCGCCTTCGACGGTGGGCCGGCCGTCGGGGTCGGCGCCGGACCGGCCGCGCTACCGCGGTGGCGACGCCTACACGAGGACGAAGGCACTCGCCGAACGGTACGTGCTGGAGCACGCCGTCGTGCCCACCGTCGTCCTTCGGCCACACCTGGTGTGGGGACCGGGCGACACCCAGCTCATCGGTCGGATCGTCGACCGGGCCCGGCGGGGTCGCCTGGCCCTTCCCGACCACGGCCGGGCCATGGTCGACACCACCTGGGTGGACGACGCCGCCGCCGCCGTCGTCGCCGGGCTGGACCACGCCGTCCCCGGCGACGAGGCGACGGGACGGCCCTGGGTGGTCACCGGAGGCGACCCGCGACCCCTGACCGAGCTGGTCGAAGGCATCCTGCGCGCCGCCGGCCTCGACCCGGCCGTGCGATCGGTACCGGCACCGGTGGCCTCGGTGGCCGGTGCCGTAGTCGGGCGCCTGTGGCCGGGCGACGAGCCGCCGCTCACCCACTTCGCCGCCCGGCAGCTCTCGGTGGCCCACTGGTTCGACCAGGCCGACACGCGCCGGGTGCTGCACTGGGCGCCGCGGGTCGGCGTCGACCGGGGTCTGGAGCTGCTGGCCCGCTGGTTCGCCGCGGCGTGAGCGCCGGGAGGCGGTCGGAGGCCCCGACGCGGATCCGGTGCGGCCGTCGGCCGGACCGTCAGGCCGGGGGCGCGACGTCGGGCGGACCGGTTCCCCCGGTGCGCCCCGCGGCCGACTCGACGGGCTCGGGCTTGCCGAACAGGTAGCCCTGCGCCAGCGGGATGGCCAGGTGGCGGAGGGTGTCCCGTTCCGCCGGGGTCTCGACCCCCTCGGCAATCAGCGTGGTGCCCGTCCGGCGCGCGTAGTGGCGCAGCCCGGCGGCCAGCGCCTGGCGCGCCGGATCGTCGTCGATGTGCCGGACGAGACCGATGTCGAGCTTCACGAAGTCGGGCTGGAGCTCCAGGATGTGGCGGAGGCTGGCGTATCCGGCACCGGCGTCGTCCACCGAGATCCGGACCCCGGGGCAGGAGCGAACCGACGTGCGCACCGCGGCATAGCTCTCCACCTCGACGTGCTCGGTGATCTCGACGATCAGCGGACGGTCGATGGCGGCGGCCACGGACGCCACCGACGCCGCCGTCCCGGCGATGATCGACGCCGGGGAGAAGTTGACGGCGAGCCAGGGCCCCGCCGGCAGTCCGGCCGACGCCCGCACCGCCGCCAGGGCGCACGCCGCCTCGAGCTCGGTGCCGAGACCCGCCTCGTGCGCGTCCTGCAGCACCAGGTCGGGCGCACGACCCGACGCGAAGCGGGTGAGGGCCTCGTAGCCCCGCACCTCGCCCGTGGTCAGATCGACGACGGGCTGGAACACCGGGTGGAACGCGCCGTCGTCGATCACGGAGCGGATCTCGTCGTGGTGCCGGCGCCGCTCCGTCCGCCGGCCCGCCTGGGCGCCCAGCACCTGGCCCGCGAACGATCCGAGCTCGTCGAGCACGGCGGTCCTGGCGTCGCACCACTGGTCGTCCTCGGGCGTGCGGCTGCACACGGCGAGCACGCCGACCATGCGACCCTCCCACCAGATGGGTGCGAGACCGACCGACAGGAAGCCGGACCGGCACAGGGTGGTGAGCACGTCATCGTGGACGGGTGCGTCGGACCCACCGGACCCGGGCGGATCGATCGGGAACCACCACGCCCCCGACCCGGTGCGGTCCAGGAGATCGGGCAGGCCGTCGGACGTCAGGGGGACGCCCGTCTCCCACCCGAGGTAGACGGCACCGGTGATCCCCAGCGGCACGACCGCCCCGTCGGGCTCGACCAGCAGCACCCGGGCCACGTCCACGTCGCCGATGCGGGTGACCGCCTCGCAGAACGACGCCGCCGTGGCCTCGATGGTGGCCCCCACCCGGACCTCGGACATCAGGCGCACGATCGAGTCCCGGTCGCTGCGCAACCGGTCGAGGTCGGACTCCAGGCGGAGCTCCCGGCTGATGTTGCGCCGGACGGCCACGAAGCAGCTGACCTCCCCGTCGTCCCCGTGCACCGGGGTGATCGTGGTGTCCTCCTCGTACAGCTGGCCGGACCTGGCGCGGCTGACCACCACCCCCCGCCACGTCTGCCCCGCGGCGAGGACCGCTCCGACCCGGTCGTCGAAGTCCGGTCCGTGCAGACCACTGGCGAACAGGCGGGGGCTGGAACCGATGATCTCCTCGAGCGGGTAGCCGCTCGTGGCGGCCGCGGCGGGGTTGGCGTAGAGGATCCGGTCGTCGAGCCCGGTCACCACGACCGACTCGCCGGCCTGCTCGATGGCCGTGCTGAGCAGCTCCCGCTCGTTCAGGGCGTCGACCAGCTGCTGGCGCGTGCGGATGCGGGACACGGCCATGCCCATCTGGTGGGCGAGCTGCAGGAGCGTGGACTCCGCCGCCGGACCGAAGGCGTCCTGCTCCCCGGAGGTGACCACCAGCGTGCCGTCCACCCGACCGTCGACCGACACCGGCAGCTCGATCCGGGCCCGGACCCCGGAGGTCGGCGGCGGCACGGAAGCGTCGTCGGCGTGGCGGAACCGGGCCGTCCGGTAGCCGCCCTCGTCGACCAGGAGCCGGCAGACGTCGGCGACGAGCTCGGCCTCGTCGACGGCGCCGACCAGGGCCGAGTTGACCGCGGCCAGCGCCGCCAGCGCCAGGCGGCTGGCGTGCCCCTCGTGGATGTCGCGCAATCCGGCGACCAGCCCGTAGTCGCGGCCCTCGGCGTCGATGCGCCGGGCATGGGCGAGCATCCACCGGCGGTCGCCGTCCGGCGTGAGGAACCGGCACTCGAAGCCCTCGAGGGGTCGGTCGGCCACGACCCCCGCCCGGGCGAGCTCGGCCCGGGCCAGGTCCTCGGGCGCGATCAGGTCGAACGACGGGCGCCCGACGACGTCGGCCGGGTCCCACCCGAGGACGCGCTCCACCGACGGCGAGATCCACACGATCCGTCCGTCGACGACCTGGTAGACGATGTCGGTGACGTTCTCCGCCAGCATGCGGAACCGGTTCTCCGACGCCACCAGCGCCCGGCGGGCCTGCACCTGTTTGTGGACGTCCCGCACCGACACCACGACGTTGACCAGGCGGTGCTCGTCGTCGCGGATCTCGCGCGTCCGTGCCGACACCCACAGGTACGCTCCGTCGGCCCGTCGGCACCGGACCTCGTCGGCGGTGGGGTGCACGGCGGCGGGGTGCCGGTGGAGGGCCATCCGCCGCCGGTGGTCCTCCGGGAGCACGTACTCGGCGACGGGACGCCCGATCAGCTCCTCGGGCTCCCACCCGAGCATGTCGCGCACGGCGGGCGACACCCATTCGACGGTACCGTCGGGCCGGACCAGGACCACCACGTCGGAGGAGTGCTCGGCCAGCAGTCGGTACCGGTTGCGCGACTCGGCCAGCGCCTGCTGGCTGCGGTACCGCTCGGTCACGTCACGCCACGAGAAGCAGACCCGGTCGCCCACGGCGACGGCGCGGACGTCGTAGTGGTCGAAGGACCCGTCCTCCTGCGGGGTGCGCAGGTCGTCGAACGCCAGCGGTTCGCCCGACTCCACGGTGTCGGCGCACCGGTCGAACAGGAACTCGCCGAGCTCGCCGGGGACCGCCTCGGACAGGAGCGCGCCGACGAGCTCGGCGTGCGGCACCTCGAGACCGGTGCACGCCGCCTCGTTGGCGTCCTCGCACACGAAGTCGACCACGACGCCGTCCGGGCTCCGCTTCGCCCGCAGGATCAGGCTCGGGTCGAGCAGCGCCTCCTGGACGGCACGCAGCTGCACGGGATCGACGTCGTCGAGCCCCGGCAAGGTCACGCCCGCCGCCGTTCGTGACTGGCCCGCGCGCCGCGTCCCGGTCAGGTCCGGCACGGCGATCGGGACCGTGGTGGGCGTCTCCTCCGTCCCGTCCGCCACCAGGGTGGGCGCCGCGCCCCGCCGGGACCGTCCTTGTGCACGCGACCCCGACGACGTCCGGCCATGGATCCAGGGTAGGTCCGTCCCTGCTCCCTACGCAGGGGATTAGGTCCCGAATGACCTCCTGCGACCACGGTCGGCGCTCGGGAACGCGTCGGCTGGGCGCACCGACCCGGCGCCGGTCCGGTGCGACGACGGGCCCGCCCGCGGGGATCAGTCCCCGAGCGCCCCGGCCACGACGTCACCGGCCTGCTCGGGCTCGAGGAGGAATCCGTCGTGGCCGAAGCGCGACCGGATCACGGTCATCGGGCGGCCACCCGGCAGCAGCTCGGCCAGCTCCGCCTGCAGCGCCAGCGGGTACAGACGGTCCGTGTCGATGCCGGCGACGCGGACCTCCGCGCTGACCCGGGACAGGGCGGCGGCGGCCCCGCCCCGTCCCCGCCCGACGTCGTGGGAGTTCATGGCCTCGCTCAGGACGAGGTAGGAGTTCGGGTCGAACCGCCGCGCCAGCTTCTCCCCCTGGTACCCGAGGTAGGACTCGACGGCGTACCGGCCACCGGCCAGCGGGTCCTCGTCGTCCTGGGCCGACCGGCCGAACCGCTCGGCCAGCTCCGCCTCCGTCCGGTAGCTGATCTGGCCGATCCCGCGGGCGAGCGCCATCCCCGCCACCGGCGCCGGTCCCGTGGCGTAGTAGTCGCCTCCGGCGAAGTCGGGGTCCAGTCGGATGGCCCGGCACTGCACCGAGCACAGCGCCATCTGCTCGGCGGTGGCCGCCGCCCCGACGGCGAGCACGGCCGCACGTTCCACCCGGTCCGGGGAACCCGACGCACCACTCGAGGACGCGCATGCCGCCCATCGATCCGCCGATCACGCACGCCCAACGGTCGACGCCGAGGTGGTCGGCCAGGAGCGCCTCGGCGGCGACCTGGTCGCGGATGGTGAGTCGGGGGAACCGCGCGCCCCACGGTCGCCCGTCGGGCGCGGCCGACGACGGCCCCGTCGTTCCCTGGCAGCCGCCCAGGACGTTGGGACAGACCACGAAGTAGCGGTCCGTGTCGATCGCCCGCCCCGGCCCGATGAGCCCGTCCCACCAGCCCGGCGTGGGGTGACCCGGGCCCGCGGGCCCGGTGGCGTGGGAGTCGCCGGTCAGGGCGTGCAGGACCAGCACCGCGTTGGCACGGTCGCCGTCCAGGTGCCCCCAGGTCTCGTAGGCCACGGTGACCCCGGGTAGGGCTCCGCCACCCTCCAGGTCCAGGGCGGCGGTGTCGTCGAGCAGCCGTGCGAACCGGCGTGCGCCGGGCTCGTCGCCGGGCTGCCAGGACAGCCCGCGGACTGCGCCCGTCACGTCCCCTTGGCGGCGGCGAACCCGAGCTCGAGGTCGGCCAGGATGTCCTCGACCGACTCGATCCCGATGCACAGGCGCACCAGGTCGGGCGTCACGCCGGTGGAGACCTGCTCCGCCTCGGTCAGCTGGGAGTGCGTCGTCGAGGCCGGATGGATGGCCAGGCTGCGCACGTCGCCCACGTTGGCCAGGTGGCTGAACAGGTCGAGCCCCTCGATGAACCGGCGACCCGCCTCGGCCCCGCCCTCGATCCCGAAGGCGAGGATGGCGCCACCGCCTCTGGGGAGGTAGCGCTGCTGGCGCTCGTGCCACGGACTGGAGGCCAGGCCCGGGTAGGCCACCCACGTCACCTCGGGACGGGCCTCGAGCCAGTCGGCCACCACGGCGGCGTTGCGGACGTGGCGCTCCATGCGCAGGCTCAGGGTCTCGACACCCTGCAGGAACAGGAACGAGTTGAACGGCGTGATGGCCGGGCCGAGGTCGCGCAGGTACTGCAGTCGGATCTTCAGGGCGTAACGCGCCGGGAACAGGGGTTCGGGGAGCTCGCCGAACACCAGACCGTGGTAGCTGGGGTCGGGCTCGGTGAACCCGGGGAACTTGCCGCTGCCCTCGTAGTCGAACGTGCCGCCGTCGACGATGACCCCTCCGATCGACGTCCCGTGCCCGCCGATGAACTTGGTCGCCGAGTGCACCACGATGTCCGCACCGTGCGCCAGCGGGTTGCACAGGTACGGGGTGGCGAGCGTGTTGTCGATCACCAGGGGGATCCGGTGCTCGTGGGCGATGGCCGACACGCCGGCGAAGTCGAGGACGTCTCCCTTCGGGTTGCCGAGCGTCTCGGCGTAGAACGCCTTGGTGTTCGGCCGGAGCGCGGCACGCCATGCGTCGAGGTCGTCGGGGTCGTCGACGAAGGTGACCTCCACTCCCAGCTTGGGCAGCGTGTAGTGGAAGAGGTTGTACGTCCCGCCGTAGAGCGAGGCCGACGACACCACGTGCCCGCCGCCTTCTGCCAGGTTCAGCAGGGCGAGCGACTCGGCGGCCTGACCGCTGGCCACGGCCAGGGCGGCGACCCCACCCTCCAGGGCGGCGATGCGCTCCTCGAACACCGCCTGGGTGGGGTTCATGATCCGGGTGTAGATGTTGCCCAGTTCGGACAGCCCGAACAGGGCGGCGGCGTGGGCCGTGTCCCGGAACGTGTAGCTGGTCGTCTGGTAGATGGGCGTGGCCCGGGCTCCCGTCGTCGGGTCGGGCTGGGCCCCGGCGTGGATCTGTCGGGTCTCGAATCCCCACTCGGGCATGGTCGGTCTCCTCGGTGCTGGTGGTCGGGTCGGCGCTGGTGGTCGGCGTGCCACGGTCCGCCCGTGGCGGGCCGTTGGTCCGGACGTCGGCCGGGCCATCACCCCGCGGTGTCGCCCCGATACTGGCAAATGTTGACCGGATCGGTCAACTAAGAGGGGCACGGGGCCGGGTCGGCCCGCCCCCCGACCCCGGTGCGGTCACACCGGGGAGCCGTCGGGACACCACGCGTTTGCGGGCACGCCGTCGCACGGGTTCGCCATCGTGGGGAGGCCCTTGGGCAGCGGGTGCATGACCACGCCGGTCGTCGGCGGGTACACCGAGTTCGACCCGCACGGGGTGAGGCCGAAGTCGCACCCGACCTGGTCGAGCAGTTCGCCCGTGTTGGCCGAGGTCGTGGTGACGCCGCAGGTCGGCTTCGTCGTCTCCAGGTCCGTCGGGTAGCTGCCGTTGGGTGCCGTGTTGTCCCGGAAGCAGTTCGATGGCTGCCCGCTGTTGAACGTCACCTCGCCGTAGTCGCCGTTCGTCGGGTTCCCGTAGGAGCCGTTGTGGCTGAACGTGTTGTGGAGCAGCGCGTCGTTCATCGGGTCGTAGACGCAGCCGAACACCGTCGACTGCACGCCCCCGGTCCCGCTGCACGACGCGGTGGTACTCGGGCGTGCTCGAGTCCGGGAACGGCACGAACAGGAAGCCCCACGCGTCCGTTGTCGGCGAACGTGTTGTCCATCACCGTGTCGTTGCGACCACCGGAGACGGTCATGCCCGTCCCGACGGGGGCCTGCCCCGCATAGCCCGAGCCTGGCACGTTCGGGTTGTTGTTGTCGTGCACGTAGTTGTGGATGAACACCCAGCACGAGTGGGTGTGGGTGATCGGACTGGTCCCGCCGTCCGGGCAGGCGCCGTTCTGGGGCGGCGGCGGGTCGCCGGCGATCTGGGTGTTGGTGTCGAAGCCCTCGCTGGTTGTTGTCGAACTGCGAGTTCTCGACGACGATCGCCCCGCCCGAGTTGGTTCCCGAGTAGCCGAGCGCGTTGTACTCCATCCAGGCGTGGTCGATGGTGATGCCGCACACCTGCTGGCACGCACCGACGTAGGCGCCCGAGTCGTTGATGTTGCTGCCGTAGATCTGGTTCCACGTCGCCGGGCCCGAGGCGTCCTGGGAGAAGATCCCGTACTCGGCGGCCGTGGTGTTGTTCGAGAAGAACGTCGACGTGGCCGTCAGGTAGCTGCCCGAGTAGCCGTGCAGTCCCGATCTTGGCGCTGTCGGCTCCCCCGTTCCACCAGATCCCGTTGCCCGAATCACCCGATCCGCCGAGGAAGTTGCACGCGGTCAGGTTGTCGATGCTGACGTCGTCGGCCTTCCACACGACGATGCCGTTCCGTCCGTAGGCCTTGCCCGTGGGGTCGACGGACCGTAGGTCTGGTCGGCCGGGTCGTTCGTGCACTCGGGCGAGCCCGGCTTGGTGCCGTCGACCACCACGGTGGAACGGTCCATGCCCCGCAGGTGGAGGTCGGGCCTTGGTGATGATCACGCCGGCGCTGTCGCCGTGGGCCGGGTCGGCCGCCAGGCTCGTGCTGTCGGCCGTCTCGTGGTAGTCGCCCGGGGCCACGAGGATCCAGTCACCGGGTGCGGCGGCGTCGACCGCCGCCTGGATGGAGGTGTACCGACCGGCGTGGCCCTTGTAGCGAGCCGACCAGCAGGACCTTGCCCGACGGGCCGGCCGTCGTCGCCGTCGACGACGAGGACGAGCCGCACGAGGCGAGCAGGGCGCTCCCCACCAGCACGGCGGCCAGCACCGCTCCCGTCCGCACCGGTCGCCTCCGGGCGCCGGCGCCGCCGGACCGTCCTCTGCCGAGTATCCCCATGACCGCACACTCCTTCTCCCCGGCAGACTCCGTCCGGGGACCCGGCCCCGGCACTGCGCGGGCAGAGGCTAACAGCGGCCGCGGACGGCCGTGACGGACCGGGGCGCCGGTCCGATGGACCCGATGGACCCGATGGACCCGAGTGGACCCGATGGACCGTGCACTAACATGCGGGGGAGCGGTTCGGGACCTGGGGCCACGGCCGACAGGAGGGGCTCGGACGCACGCGGGCGGGTCGGACGGCCCGGACCGGTGAGCACCGTCCCGACCGGGCCGGCACGACGAAGGAGCCACATGCCGAACGAAGCACGCACCCACGACTTCAAGGTCGCCGACCTCTCGCTGGCGGAGTACGGCCGCAAGGAGATCGTGCTGGCCGAGCACGAGATGCCCGGGCCTCATGGCCATGCGCGCCGAGTTCGGTGCCGCGCAACCGCTCGCCGGGGCCCGGATCACCGGATCGCTCCACATGACCATCCAGACCGCCGTCCTCATCGAGACCCTCACCGCCCTCGGCGCCCGAGGTGCGGTGGGCGAGCTGCAACATCTTCTCCACCCAGGACCACGCCGCCGCCGCCGTGGCCGTCGGCCCCGACGGCACGGTCGACGACCCGCGGGGCGTCCCGGTCTACGCGTGGAAGGGTGAGACCCTCGAGGAGTACTGGTGGTGCACCGAGCAGGTCCTGCGCTGGCCGGGCGGCGAGGGCCCGAACCTGATCCTCGACGACGGTGGCGACGCCACCCTCCTCGTCCACAAGGGCGTCGAGTTCGAGAAGGCGGGCGCCGTGCCCGACCCGTCGACCGCCGACTCCGAGGAGTTCGCCGTGGTGCTCGGCGTGCTCGACCCGGAGCCTGGCCGAGGACGCCGAGCCGCTGGACCTCGATCGCCAACGGCATCAAGGGCGTGTCCGAGGAGACCACCACCGGCGTCCACCGGCTGGTCGAGATGCAGGAGCAGCGGCGAGCTGCTGTTCCCGGCCATCAACGTCAACGACGCCGTGACCAAGTCCAAGTTCGACAACAAGTACGGCTGCCGCCACTCGCTGATCGACGGCATCAACCGGGCCACGGACGTCCTGATGGGCGGCAAGGTCGCCGTGGTCTGCGGCTTCGGTGACGTCGGCAAGGGATGCGCCGACTCGCTGCGGGGCCAGGGCGCCCGCGTGGTGGTCACCGAGATCGACCCGATCTGCGCCCTGCAGGCGGCCATGGAGGGCTACCAGGTGGCCACCCTCGACGACATGCTCGAGACGGCCGACATCTTCATCACCACCACGGGCAACAAGGACGTGATCACGGCGGCCGACATCGCCCGCATGAAGCACCAGGCCATCGTGGGCAACATCGGCCACTTCGACAACGAGATCGACATGGTCGGCCTCATGGCCACCCCCGGCATCGAGCGGGTCAACATCAAGCCCCAGGTCGACAAGTGGGTCTACCCCGACGGCAAGGCCGTCATCATCCTGTCGGAGGGTCGCCTGCTCAACCTGGGCAACGCCACCGGCCACCCGAGCTTCGTGATGTCGAACTCGTTCACCAACCAGACGATGGCCCAGATGGAGCTCTTCGCCAACGAGGGCCAGTACGAGAACAAGGTGTACCTGCTGCCCAAGCACCTCGACGAGAAGGTCGCCCGGCTCCACCTCGACGCCCTCGGCGTCCGACTGACCACGCTGACCCCGGAGCAGGCCGACTACATCGGCGTGCCGGTGGACGGGCCCTACAAGCCCGAGCACTACCGCTACTGAGCGGGACCGCCGGCCGGCGGCGGGCGGCGGTCCCGCCCGCCGTCGGCCCGGTCAGCGACCCGCACGCCGCATGACGCCGCCCGACCACGGCCACCCGCGTACGACGTGGCCGACGGCGTGGCCACCATCACCCTCGACCGTCCCGAGCGGCTCAACGCCTGGACGGCGACGATGAACGCCGAGTACCGGGCCCACCTGCGGACCGCCGCCGACGACCCGGCCGTGCGGGTGATCGTGGTGACCGGGGCGGGCCGCGGCTTCTGCGCCGGGGCCGAGTCCGAGGACCTGGCCGGCCACGCCGAACGCGGGTGCCTACGACCCGGGCGCGCCCGACGACCTGGCCACGCCCGGGCTACGGCGTGCGGCCCGAGTTCGACGCCGAACTGGCCTACCACTTCGGGATCGACGAAGCCGGTGCTGGCGGCGGTCAACGGTCCGGTGGCCGGCATCGGGTTCGCCCTGGCCTGCTACTGCGACCTCCGGTTCGCCGCACGCGGGGCCAGGTTCACGACGGCGCACGGCAAACTCGGTCTGCCCTGCGCCTTCGGGCTGGCGTGGCTGCTGCCGAAGCTGGTCGGCCTGCCCCGGGCCCTCGACCTCATCCTCACCAGCCGCACCTTCGACGCCGACGAGGCCCTGAGGTTGGGCCTGGTCACCGAGGTGGTCGACGGGCCCGACCTCATGGAGCACGTCCGCGCCTACGCCCGCACGCTCGCCACCACCGTGTCGCCCGCCTCCCTGGCCGCGTCCAAGCGCCAGGTGTACGAGGCCTTCCACCAGACCGCGGCCGAGTCGGTCCGTGCCGCCGAGGCCCTGCTCGACCCGATGATGGCCGGGCCGGACTACCGCGAGGGCGTCGCCGCGCTCCGGGCCAAGCGGGCGCCGGTCTTCGGCGACCCCGGCTGACCGTCCCTCCCCAGCGTCCCCGTCGATCGGCACGGTCGACCCGTGGCCGCCATCTGTGGAAGCATCGGGAGCACGAACACGGGCGGCCCACCGCCCGGCCCACGGGCACCGTCGACCGGTGCCCCCCACGGGGGCGGACCTCGCCCACCGCGGGACTCGACGAGGGAGGGAACCACCATGGAGACCGAAGCGGCGATCCTCTGGGGACAGGCAGGATTGGAGGTCGAGACGATCGAGCTCGACCCGCCCAAGGCCGACGAGGTCCTGGTCCGGATCGCGGCGTCGGGCATGTGCCACAGCGACGAGCACCTGCGGACCGGTGACCTCGGCGGCATCTATCCGATCATCGGGGGCCACGAGGGAGCCGGCATCGTCGAGGAGGTCGGACCCGGCGTCGACGGCCTCAAGCCCGGCGACCACGTCGTGTTCGGCTTCGTCCCCGCCTGCGGCAAGTGCCCGTCGTGCGCCCAGGGTCGCTCGAACCTGTGCGACGTCGGCGCCATGCTGATGATGGGCACCCAGATCGACGGCACCTACCGGCACCACGCCGCCGACGGCAGCGACCTCGGCACCATGGTCTGCCTGGGCACCTTCGCCAAGCACACCGTGGTCAACCAGGCCTCCTGCGTCAAGATCCTCGACCACTACCCGCTGGACAAGGCCTGCCTCATCGGCTGCGGCGTCACCACCGGCTGGGGGTCGTCGGTGTACGCCGCCGAGGTCAGCCCGGGTGACGACGTCGTGGTCATCGGCATCGGTGGGATCGGCGCCGTCGGCCATCCAGGGCGCCCGCCTGGCCGGTGCGGAGCGCATCTTCGCCATCGACCCGCGTGCCGTTCAAGCGCGAGATGGCCAAGAAGTTCGGTGCCACCCACACCGCGGCCAGCATCGAGGAGGCGACGGCGCTGGTCAACGAGGTCACCTGGGGGAAGAACGCCGACAAGGTGATCTGCACCATGGGCGTGGGCGACGGGCGGCTGATGGAGCCGATCATGCAGCTGACCGCCAAGGGCGGACGGGTCGTGGTCACCAACATCCACCCGATGGCCGAGACCGACGTCACCCTGTCGCTGACCTGGCTGACCCTGCTGGAGAAGCAGATCGTCGGCACCATCTTCGGGTCGGCCAACATCCGCTACGACATCCCCCACCTCCTCAGGCTGTACGACCAGGGCCAGCTCGACCTCGACGGCATGGTCACCCAGACACTACAAGCTCGAGGAGATCAACCAGGGCTACGCCGACATGCTGGACGGCAAGAACATCCGGGGCGTCCTGCGCTACGAGTGACCGGTCCCGGTGTGCCGGGCGCGGCCGGGGGCGGGTACCGTGGCGCCCATGTCCGGAGACACCGCCACCTCCCCCACCCCCGTCAACGTGAGCCTCACCCCGCCCCGTCGGGGTGAGCCGGCCCGGCCGGACATCGATCCGGCCGAGGCCCGCGCCCGGATCCGCTCAGCCGAGGTCGCCCTCCTGGACCACCGACGGCTGCTCACCGGCGATGAGCTGGCCGGGCTCGCCGCCCTGCCCGACGACCACGTGAC
The DNA here is from genome assembly GCA_963814655.1 of uncultured Acidimicrobiales bacterium. Taxonomy (GTDB): domain Bacteria; phylum Actinomycetota; class Acidimicrobiia; order Acidimicrobiales; family RAAP-2; genus Bog-756. Next base: position 129,931 of record CAWFDU010000011.1, read on the forward strand.
GTCGCTCGCCGCCCTGGCCCACCAGGTGCGCCTGGCGTGGTGCGGCCCCGAGGTGGAGGTCGAGGGGATCCTGTCGGCCAAGACCGGCGGGTGCCCCGAGGACTGCCACTTCTGCTCCCAGTCGTCCCGCTTCGACACCCCGGTCAAGGCCACCCCGTTCCTGGACGCCGACGAGGTCCTGCGGGCGGCCCGGGAGACGAAGGAGGCCGGCGCCTCGGAATTCCAGGGCGAACGTCTGCGCACTTTCGAGCCACTAATATATCCTCCAAACCGCGAAGAACACGTGCTTTCGTTCGTGAATCTAGTGGAAGCGCATGTTCTGAAGGCGGTTCGACGTCGTCATCTTGTTCACATGATCAAGGTTAGGTCCGCGATCGAGAACCTCAAACAAAGATACCGGTATCCACACCCTCTCGCCGATATCGATCTGCTCGCAGGCGGCAGAGATCTCTTTTTGGAAGAACATGGGACCCTTCTCAATCTGTCGTTAGGTGAGCAAGTATCGATGGATTTTCTGGCAGCATATTTGAGCCCAATTGAACGCGACTTCGGACGCCCTAATACTCCATTCTTACACCAGCTATCAAGCTTTTTCCGTTCGTTGTTAAGCCCATCAAAATTGGAACCAAGATTATCGAACAGGACAGCAAAATTGTTGCCATTGATCCATATGTGTCCTTCGGAGCCCGATCATCGACGGCACCGGCATTCCAACAGAAGAAATTGCTGAACGGTTCTGGGCAGGAGACTATATATCCGATCTCATTGAGGATTTTGGTCGGACGCAAGAACAAATTGAATATGCACTTAGATACGAAACGGAACAGCTGAAACAGGCAGCGTAGATCGACGATTATAGTTCAATCACCTTCTTCACCGATCAAGCGCTCTCAGGAACCAGCATAGCTGATGCGCTTGGCGAGGCTAGCGGCTACCCGGTCAGAGTTCATAAAGACTATTTTCCAATCACTGCCCGAGACATTGATTGGCTACCATGGGTTGGGCAATGGAATTGGATCGTGGTGACCAAAGACCAACGAATCCAACAACGTCCGACTGAAATGGAAGCCCTAGTTAACGCCGGTGTCCGCGCATTTATATTTTTAGAAGGAGTCTGTCTCGCAAGGCAATGGTCGAAACCATTAAACTGGTAATGCCCAAGATGCTAGCGACCATTCGCCGCGTTCGAGCGCCATTCGTATTTGGTATACAGGCTGGTGCTACCCTAGTCCAACTTTATCCATCGTTGAAGAAGGAAATAATCCGGCCAGGCGCTATTTAACGCTGCCTCGCTGCTGGCGGTCGCGGAGTGCGCATGAACTAAGATTGG
>CAWFDU010000012.1:0-43553 GCA_963814655.1 uncultured Acidimicrobiales bacterium
AGCCGTGCGCCGCCATCTTCGAGTACGAGGATCCGCACATCCTCGGCACCATGGACGTGAGCTACGCCCCGGCCATGTGGCTCCGCAGCGACTTCTACGGGGCGGACGAGTTCTTCGAGATCCAGGGTGACGAGGGCTTCCTGTGGGTGACCCGGTGCACGGGCCAGCTCCTCGACCTGCCCGCCGTCGTCCTCTACGACGGCACCCGGGGCAAGCAGACCACCACGTCGTTCCCCCACGTCGACGCCGACTGGGGCGCCGGGTTCCGGCGGGCGTCCGCCCACTTCGTCGACACCCTCGTGGAGGGGGTCGCGCCCGAGATGAGCGCCGAGGAGGCCGTCAAGGCGCTGCAGCTCTGCTTCGCCGTCTACGAGGCGGGCAACACCCGCCAGGCGGTGGACCCCCGCCGGATCACCGACGCCGTCGTCCCCGACGGGTGGCCGCGGTGAAGGTCACCCGCACCCTCCACCACAGCGTCAACGTCGAGGGCCGGCTCGACGCCTGCGTCGGGTTCTACCGGCGCCTGCTGCAGCTGCCCGACGAGGCCCGCCCGACCATCCCCGGCGTCGGCGGGCACTGGTTCGACGCCGGCGGGGTCCAGCTCCACCTGGTGGACGCCGACGCCGGCACCGACGTCATCCGACCCACCGGACCCCACGTCTGCTTCGCCGTCGACGACCTCGACGCGGCGATCGCCGAGCTCGAGCGGGACGGCATCCCCTACGTGCGGGGCGCCCAGGGTTCCGTCGTGCAGATCTGGTTCGCCGACCCGGCCGGCAACACGGTCGAGATCCAGCAGGAACGGGCAACCACCGACCCCTGACCGGACCGGCGGGCCGCGGTGGTCATCGGACGGGCACACCAGCGTCGACGCCGCCCGCGCACGGCACCCGACGTGGTGCATGGTGCCGGCCGGCTATCGCCCCGTGCGGGCACGGTGGGAGCACCCGGGCCAGCAGCACGGCCGGCGCAGGCCGTCGGCAAGCTCCTCCCGGGTACGGCGGATGCGGCGCTCCCGGGTCGCCGCCTGCTTGGCATCCTCCACCCAGCAGATGAACTCGTTGCGGGCCAGGGGCGTGATGTCCTTCCAGGCGTCGAGCGCGGTGGGATCGGCGACCAGGGCCGACCGCAGGTCGCCGGGAAGCCTGTGCACCACCCCACCGGGCAACCGCGGACCGTTCACGGTGCCACGGTAGCGGGACGAGGTCCGACCGTACGAGCGACCACCGGGGGGCGCCACGGTCGGCGGAGGTGCGGCCGCGGGGCGCCACGGTCGGCGGAGGTGCGGCCGCGGGGCGCCTACCATGGCGAGCTGCGCCGACGATGGCGTCGGGGTCGCCCGGTGCATCCCCGGTCGGCCCGATGGGGAGGGATCCGTGACGAGGTACACCGAGGCCGACTCCAACTTCGGAGCCGATGGACCGTTCTTCCGTCTCGTGCACCAGGGCCTCGAGGGGTTCGCCGACGGCGAGGACTACTTCGACCTGCTGGCCGACGATGTCGTCGTCGAGTACGTGGTCTCCGTCCCCGGCTATCCGGCACGGGTCGACGGCCGCCAAGGGGTCATCGACCTCTACCGCGACTACGACAGCGTCCTGACCGTGCACCGAGCCGACCGGCTCCGCGTCCACCGGGACACCGCGGCGTCGGTCGTGGTCCTCGAGTACGAGGTGCACGGCGAAGCGGTGGGGACGGGGCGCCCGTACGACAACCGGTTCGTCTCCGTCGTCACGGTCGGGAACGGCAAGGTCACCTGGTGGCGGGACTACCTCGACCCGGTGGCCGTGTTCGAGGCCATCGGATGGCCCGGAGGCCCCGGCGGGAGCTGAGTTCCGCGATCCGGCGGTGACCCCGGGACGGGGTGGGCGCTTCCGGTGGGCGGACCCGGACTCAGGGGATGCCGCCGTCGACCCGCAGCACGGCCCCGGTGGTGTAGCTCGACGCGTCGGAGGCGAAGTAGAGAGCGGCGCCCACCACCTCGTCCGGCTCGCCACCGCGCCCCAGCGCGTGCCGCCGGCGCACCTCGACGGCGAAGGACTCGAGGTCCCACTCCTTCGACACGTCGGTGAAGAACGGGCCCGCCATGATGCAGTTCACCCGGACGGAGGGTCCATAGGCGTGGGCGAAGCCGACGGTGAGGGCGTTGAGGCCCGCCTTGGCGGCGTCGTAGGGCAGCATGAAGGGCGCCGGTCGGATCGAACCGGTGCTCGACACGTTGATCACCGAACCACCGCCGTCCGCCACCATGCGGGGCGCCACCAGGGCGGTCAGCCGGAACGGTCCCTTCAGGTTCAGGCCGACCACCTTGTCCCACATGGCCTCGCCCACCTCGGCCAGGTCGCCGTAGAGCAGGGACATCCCGGCGTTGTTGACCAGCACGTCGATCCGCCCGAACCGGTCGTAGGCCCGGTCCACCAGTCCGTCGAGCTCGTCCCAGTGGCTGACGTTGACGGCCGCGGCCAGGGCCTGCCTCCCACGCTCCTCGATCTCGTCGGCCACCCGGCGGCACGCGTCGAGCTTGCGGCTGGCGACGACGACGTCGGCTCCGGCGTCGGCCAGGCCCAGCGCCATGGCCCGACCCAGGCCCCGGCTGCCTCCGGTGACGAGCGCCACACGTCCGGACAGGTCGAACCGCTCGGCGGGGCCGGTCACCGGCCGACCGGTCCCGTCCGCTCCACGGCTCCGTCCCCCGGTTCCGGGTCGCGCGGCAGTCCGAGGATGCGCTCGCCGATCACGTTCCGCTGGACCTCGCTCGTCCCGCCGGCGATGGTCAGGCACCTGGTGGCCAGGGATCCCTGCGACCACCGGGCCGACCGACCCTCGACCACGGCTCCCTCGGGGCCCGTCATGACCAGGCCGAGCTCCTGGACCCGCTGCTCGTGCTCCGCGCCCAGCAGCTTGCGCAGGCTCGATCCCGGCCCGGGGTCACCGCCGGCCAGCGAGCGCAGCGCCGACCGGTGGGACATGAGCCGGAGGGACTGGGCCTCGGCCAGGAGCGCGCCCAGCCGCACCGACGTGGCCTCCGGCACGCCACCCTCCTGGCGTGCCGCCAGGCGCACCAGGGACTCGACCCCGGTACCGAAGGTGGCACCCGAGGAGATCGAGACCCGCTCGTTCGCCAGGGTCATGCGGGCGATGCCCCAGCCGTGGTGGACCTCCCCGACCACGCAGTCGTCGGGGACGAACACGTCGTCGAGGAAGACCTCGTTGAACAGCGCGGCCCCGGTCAGCTCGCGCAGGGGTCGCACGTCGAGCCCCGGACTGGTCATGTCGACGATGACGTACGTGATGCCGGCGTGCTTCGGGGCCGCGGGGTCCGTACGGGCCAGGCAGATGCCCCACTGCGACTGGTGGGCCATCGAGGTCCACACCTTCTGCCCGGTCAGCGACCAGCCGCCGTCGACGCGCTCGGCGCGCGTCGACAGAGCGGCCAGATCGGAGCCCGCCCCCGGCTCGGAGAACAGCTGGCACCACGAGATCCCGCCCAGGAGCGTCGGGCGGACCCATCGCTCCTGCTGGGCCGGCGTGGCGCAGGCGATCAGCACCGGCAGCACCCACGCACCCACGCCCAGGTGGGGGCGGGTGATCCCCGCCGCGGCCAGCACCTCGTCGATCACCACCTGTTCGACCGCCCCGGCGTCGCGACCCCAGGGAGCCGGCCAGTGGGGCGCCACCAGTCCCGCCTCGACCAGCCGGCGGCGCCGTTCGTCGCCCTCGGTCGCCGCCAGGTCGGCCACCAGGGGGGCGAGCTCGGTCCGCCACCGGTCCGCCTCCTCGGGGAGGTCGGCGCTCAGCGTCCGGCGGGCGCCGCGACCTGCGGCGGCGGCCAGGCGCAGGCGCCGGGGATCGCTCCCGCCGACCAGCTGCCGGTCGGCCAGGGCCCGCTTCAGGTGGAGGTGCAGGTCGTGCTCCCACGTGAAGCCGATCCCGCCGAGCAGCTGCAGGCAGTCCTGGGCGCACGACACGTAGCCGTCCAGGGCGAGCACGGCCGCCGCGGTGACGGCCAGCTCGACGCCCTCGTCGCCGTCGGGACCGGCGGCCGCGTCGGTGGGACCCCCGCCGTCGCCCCGCAGCGCGGCATCGACGGCGACTACGGCATCCCAGGCCACGGAGGCGATCTGCTCCACCCGGACGGCCATGTCCGCGGCCCGGTGCTTGACCGCCTGGAACTGCCCGATCGGTCGTCCGAACTGCACCCGGACGCCGGCGTACTCGGTCGCCGTCTCGAGGCACCACCGGGACCCTCCGGCGTGCTCCGCCGCCAGCAGGGCCACGACCACGTCGTCCACCCGACGCGGGGGCATGCCGGCCAGCACACGTGCGGGTGGTACCTCGACCCGCTCCACCTCCACCAGGCCGACCCTGCGGGTGGCGTCCAGGCTGGGCAGCTCCACGGCACGGGCGGGCCGGTCGGTACCCACGTCGATCAGGCACCAGCTGACCACCCCGTCCGCGTCGGCGGCGGGCACGAGGGCCACGCCGGCGGTGGCCGCGCCCAGTACGGGCCGCAGCGCGCCGGACACGGTGACGGATCCGTCCGGTCCCCGATCCACCACCTCGAGCGCGCCGGGACCCAGGTGGACCGCGCCCGGCGTCGTCCCGTCGACGAGGCCCCGGAGCACGCGGTCGGCCTCGCCCGGGGGCAGGTAGCGGGAGCACAGGGCCGAGACCGCCACCGTCGTCAGCAGCGGGCCCGGCGTCACCGACCAGCCCGTCTCCTCGAGGACCACCGCCAGCTCCACGAGCCCGAACCCCTGGCCGCCGCGGGTCTCGGGCACGTGGATGCCGAGCCATCCCTCCGCGGCCATGGCGGACCACACCGGCCGGAGGCGCTCGGTGTCGGCGTCGAGCAGGTCACGGGCCGCCGACGTCCCACCGTGCGCGGCGAGGAACCGTGCCGTCGATCGCCGGAGCTCCTCGTGCTCGTCCGTCAGCGGGATCGGCACGGATCCCTACCGCCCGCCGTCGCCGGCGGCGTCCTCGACGACGTCCAGGGTGATGGCCCTCGTCGGGCAGCCGTCGACCGCCACCCGGAGCGTCTCCAGCGTGTCGGCGGCCGGATCGGTGGGTACCGACAGCCCTTCGTCGTCCAACTCGAAGCTGGCCGGCGCCCAGTACACGCAGTTCCCCGACCCGATGCAACGATCGCGGTCGACGGTGACGCGGACCGAGGTCATGACGGGTCGGACCAGGTGGGGACGCGGCGGCGTACGGGGGCGGTCGGCACTGCCGGGGACACTACCGCCGCGGACGGGTCCGGGCCCGACCACGGGGTAGCCTGCGCCGGCGGGGCACCGGGGAGCGCCCGTGGAGGAGGGACCAGCGATGACCGACACGGCGCCACGGAGGCCGCACCCGCACGATCCGCTGACCGTCGACGAGGTCCGGCTGGCCGTGGCCTCGGTCCTCGGGAGCGGTCGGGTTCCCGACCACGCGCTGTTCGCCACCGTCGCCGTGGACGAGCCCGACCGCGCCGCGCTCGCCGCCTTCGCCGCCGGGGACGCCCTGGAGCGCAGGATCCGGCTGGTGGTCCTCCCCGGACCCGAGGCGGCCGTCGTCGAGGCGGTGGTGCGGGTGCCCGACGGGGACATCGTCGGGTGGACCCTGCGGGACGACGTGCGCCCGGCGCTCCTCTACGACGACGCCTACCGCTCCATCCTCGCCCTGAAGGCCGACCCGGACTGGCAGGCCGCCATGGCCCGTCGGGGGATCACCGACGTCGACCGGGTCCAGATCGACCCGTGGCCCACCGGGAACTTCGGACGCGACATGGAGGAGGGGCGCCGCATCACCCGATGCCTGAGCTACTACCGCGAGGAGCCTTCCGACAACGGCTACGCCCGGCCCGTCGAGGGCGTCCTGGCGACCGTGGACGCCGCACGGGGCGTCGTCCTCGAGGTCACCGACTACGGCGTGGTCCCGCTCGCCCCCGAGCGGGGCAGCTACCTGCCCGAGCACAACGGGCCGCTCCGGGACGACCTGCGCTCCCTCGAGATCTCCCAGCCCGACGGGGTGAGCTTCTCGGTCGACGGCAACCTGCTGACCTGGCAGCACTGGACCATGCGGGTGTCGATGACGCCGCTCGAGGGCCTGGTCCTCCACGACGTCGGCTGGGTGGACCACCGGACGGGCGCGACCCGCAGCATCCTCCAGCGGGCCGCGGTGAGCGAGATGGTGGTGCCCTACGGCGACCCCGATCCCATGCACAGCTGGAAGAACGCCTTCGACGTGGGCGAATGGGGGCTCGGGCGGATGGCCAACTCGCTGACCCTCGGGTGCGACTGCCTCGGCGAGATCACCTACCTCGACGCCGTGTTCGCCAGCGAGCACGGCAAGCCCTACGTGCTGGAGCACGCCGTGTGCATCCACGAGGAGGACTACGGGATCCTCTGGAAGCACACCGACCTGAACACCGACCGGGCCGAGGTCAGGCGGTCGCGACGCCTGGTGGTGTCCTTCATCGCCACCGTCGGCAACTACGAGTACGGCTTCTTCTGGTACTTCTACCTGGACGGGACCATCCAGCTCGAGGTCAAGCTGACCGGCATCATGTCCACCAAGGGGATCCCGGTCGGCGGCTCGACCTCCCACGGGACGGTGATCGCCCCGGGCCTGGCCGCCCCCATCCACCAGCACCTGTTCTGCGCCCGGCTCGACCCGGCCGTGGACGGGCCGGTCAACGAGGTCCACGAGGTGTCGTTCGCGGGGGAGCCCCCCGGACCGGACAACCCGCTCGGCAACGCCATCGGGCGTCGGCTCGAACGGCTCGGGTCGGAGGCCGCGGCACGGCGGGACGTGGACGCGGCCTCGAGCCGCCACTGGCGGCTGGTCAACCCGGACCGCACCAACGGCATGGGGCAGCCCGTGGCCTACAAGCTCGTGCCCGGCTCGACACCGACGCTCCTGGCCCACCCGGACTCCAGCATCGGACGCCGCGCCGGGTTCGCCCGACACAACCTGTGGGTCACGCCCTACCGGCCCGACGAACGGCGGCCGGCCGGGGACTACCCCAACCAGCACGCCGGCCACGCCGGGCTACCGGAGTGGACGGCGGCCGACCGGTCGCTGGTCGGGACCGGGATCGTGGTGTGGCACACCTTCGGGGTGACCCATTCGCCCCGACCCGAGGACTGGCCCGTCATGCCGGTCGAGTACTGCGGCTTCCACCTGGTGGCCGCCGGGTTCTTCGACCGGAACCCCGCCCTCGACCTGCCGCCCCCCGACCACTGCCACTGAGGGTTCGGCGGCCGGTACGGGTCGACGCCGATCCGCCGTCCGGTCGACCGGTACCATGACCGCCATGCCCGAACTGGAGACCCTGCTCTACGACGAGTCGGACGGCGTGGCGTGGGTGACGCTGAACCGGCCCCAGGCCCTCAACGCCTTCGACCCGACCATGCAGCGCGAGCTGCGCTACCTGTGGCAGATGCTCCGCACCAACGACGACGTCCGGTGCGTGGTGCTCACCGGGGCGGGCGACCGGGCGTTCTGCACCGGACTCGACCGGGAGGGGATCGGGGCCATCGAGGACCAGCCCCCCGGCAGGCTCCCGGGCTACAACACCCCGTGGGACTTCGACGACCCGGGCAAGAGCGTCTGCCCCAAGACCAACCATCTGTGGAAGCCGGTGATCGCCGCGGTGAACGGCATGGCCTGCGGCGGTGCCTTCTACATCCTGGGCGAGGTCGACTTCATCATCGCCTCGGACCGGGCCACCTTCTTCGACCCCCACGTGACCTACGGGATGCCTGCCGCCTTCGAGCCGATCTTCCTGATGCACAAGATGCCCTTCCAGGAGGTCATGCGGCTGTCGCTGCTCGGTGCCCACGAGCGCATGTCGGCCGAACGGGCCCGCGAGATCGGCTTCGTGACCGAGGTCGTGCCGTCCGAGGAGCTCGCGGAGCGGACCCGATGGGCGGCCCAGGCCATCGCCGACCAGCCCGAGCGGGCGATCGGGGGAACGGTCCGCGCCCTGTGGATGGGTCTCGAGATGTCGCGCCGTCAGGCGCTCGACCACGCCTTCCTGGTCACCCACGTGGGTACCGATCCGGCCACGCTGGCCGAGGGCCAGGCCGTGTTCACCTCCGGCGAGCGCATCGACTGGCGCCTCCGCTGACCCCGGGCCCGCGGCGGTGGGCCACGGAGGTGCGCGCACGGGCACCCGGCCGTCAACGGGAGACGTCGGCCAGCTCCTCGGCCCGGCGCCGCAGCGCCGGGCGGTCGGGCTTGCCGACACCCAGGACCGGTAGCTCGTCCACGTGGACGACGTACTCCGGCGTCTTGAACCGGGCCACGCCCTGCTCGGCGAACCACCGGCGGCACGCCTCCACGTCCACCGCGCGGTCGGCCACCACGAAGGCCACCACGCGCTCGCCGAACCGGTCGTCGGGCCGACCGACGACCACGGCCTGACGGACGCCCGGATGCTGCTCGAGGACGCGTTCGACCTCCGCGGAGGCGATGTTCTCGCCCCCTCGGATGATCAGCTCCTTGATCCGTCCACCGATGGTCAGCCATCCCTCGTCGTCGAGCACGCCGAGGTCCCCGGTGGCGAACCAGCCGCGGCGCACGGCCTCACGGGTCTGGGACGCATCCCCGTAGCCGACGAACAGCTCGGGACCCCGCACGTGGACCTCGCCGCGGACGCCGGCGGCGACCGGTCTGCCGGTGGCCGGGTCGACCACCCGGACGGCGGCGCCCCCCACCGAGTGGCCGTCGGTGTCCCGCGCCTTGTCGGCCGGATCCCACCAGGCGCTGGTGGTCACGGTCGGCGCCTCGGTCGATCCGTAGGTCCGCTTCACCAGGGCACCGAGCCCCTCGCGGGCGGTGTCGATGAATTCGGGGGTCACCCCCATGGAGCCGCACGACACGATCCGCAGGTGCTCGATCCGGTCCCGGTAGCCGGCCACGTCCATCAACGACAGGAAGACGGTGGGCGGACCGATCATGAAGCTGGCGCGGTGGCGGCCGGCGAGGTCGGCGGCCCGCTCGGCGTCCCACCGCTCCATGAGCACGACCGGCATGCCGGCCGCACCCGGCACGAGCACCGAGTTGAGGAGCCCGGAGATGTGGGCCAGAGGCGACGGCATGAGGGCCACGTCCGTCGGGGTGAGGCCGTGTGCGTCGGCCATGCTGCGCGCCTTGTAGGCCAGGCCCCGGTGGCTGTGCAGGACGGCCTTCGGATTGCCGGTGGACCCCGACGTGAAGAGGACCACGGCGATGTCGGCGCCCCGGGCCGGTCCCCGCGGGGACGGCGTCCCCGCCAGGAGTCCCTCGAAGGCGGGATCACCCGCCCGCACCCCGATCACCCGCTGCGTCCCGGACACCCCGGACAGCGGCAGGCCCGGAGAGGAGAGGAGGACGGCCGGGTCGAGTTCGCCGAGGATCCGCTCGACCTCGGCCGGTCCGACCTGGTGGTGGATCGGCGTGGCCACCGCCCCGCAGCGCCAGCACGCGTGGAAGAGCACGACGGCCTCCCACCAGTTCGGGAGCTGCCAGGCCACCACGTCGCGGTGGCGGACGCCGAGCGCACGCAGGCCGCCGGCCACCGCGGAGGCCATCCGGTCCAGGGTGGCGTGGTCGAGCACGACGTCCCCGTCGATCACGGCGGGAGCACCGGGGGGGCGACCGGGGGCCAGCAGCCGGTCGAGCCCCGGTACGTCCCAGGCCCCGCCCGCTCCGCGGTGGGCGGTCGCACCGGCCTGGTGGAAGGTCGTCCGCAGTCTCATCGTCCCCCCGACGGTCACGCGCGGCCTCCCCGCACCCGCCGGCGGACCGGTCCGCACACGGCACTCGATTCCACGTCGCTCCTCCGGACCACCGCTCCACCCCCGCCGACCCGCACCCCGGGGCCGACGGGGCACCACTGTAGGCCCTGCGGTGTCGGGCGTCCCGAGATGCGCCGCGTCCCGGCGGGGCCGACGGCGACGTCACCGCCACGGGTACATTGCGTCGATGGGACGATCCGGTGACGACGGACCGGCGACCGGCGACGGTGACGACGGACGGCTCCGCAGCGGACTGGCCGCCTGGCTGGCCGAGCGACGCGGCGCCGACCCCGTCCACCTGACCGGCTGGCGTCGACCCGGGAGCGGGTTCTCCTCCGACACCGTGTTCGTCCGGGCCTCGTGGACGCGGGCCGGCACGCCGACCACCGAGCAGCTGGTGCTCCGGTCGGCGCCGCCGGGACCCGGCACCTTCGCCGACTACGACCTGCGCCGCGCAGTTCCACGCCCAGCGGGCCGCCGCCGCTGCCGGCGTGCCGGTGGCCGACCCCGAGTTCGAACCGGACCCGACCTGGATCGGGCGGCCCTTCGTGCTCATGGCGCACGTCGAGGGCCACGTCGCCGGCAGCGTACCGCTGGCCGATCCCTGGCTCCTCGCCCTCGACGGCTCCGACCGCGGTCTGGTCGCCCGCGGGCTGGTCGGGATGCTGGCCCGGATCCACCGCTCGGTCCCACCCGGACCGGCGGAGGTCCCCCACCGCGACAACGGTGCCGAACTCGACCACTGGGAGGCGTACCTCGCCTGGTCCAGTGGCGGCACCCCGGTGGCCACCCTGGTCGACGCGCTCGGGTGGTGCCGGGCCCACCTCCCCCCCGACGAGCCGGAGCCGACGCTGCTGTGGGGCGACCCCCGACCGGAGAACGCGGTGGTGGGCGAGGATCTCGCCGTCCGGGCCGTCCTCGACTGGGACATGGCCAGCGTGGGTGCCCCGTGGCACGACCTGGCCTGGCTCACCGTCCTGGACACGACCATGGGGCACCTCTTCGGCCGCAGGCTCCCGGGGTGGCCCGACCGGGAGGCGACCATCGCCGCCTACGAGGATGCCGCCGGGCGCACCGTCGGCGCACTCGACTGGTACGAGACGCTGGCCCTGCTGCGCAGCAGCGCCGTGATGACCCGGCTGGGCTACCTCCGGCGCGACGCAGGGGCACCGGTGCTCCTGCCCATCGACGACAATCCGGTCCTGGACCTGCTGCGGGACCGGATCGCCTGATCCCGGGCCGTCGTCCCGGCGCACGACGGCCGAACCAACCTAGAGTCGGGGGGTCCGAGGATGCCGGCACCGGAGCCGGCGCCCGCGTCCCGGTCGCCGAGGAGTCAGATGGAAACCGCCGACCCGCCTCCCGAGGACCCGTTCGCCGCCATGGATCCCGAGATGGCCGCCCATCCCCAGCCCCTGTTCAAGGAGTTGCGGGCGACCCTGCCGGTCATCCCGGTCGAGGGGCGCGGGGTGGCCCTCACCCGCAGGGCCGACGTCGAGGAGGTCTTCCGCCATCCCGAGGTCTTCTCCTCCAATGCCGATGCCGTGGACCTGCAGAACGTCCGACCCCTGATCCCGCTCCAGATCGATCCGCCGGACCACAAGAAGTACCGCAGACTGCTGGACCCGATCTTCGCGCCCGCGGGAGGTGGCCAAGCTCGAGGCGTCGTTGACGGCCGCGGTCAACGAGCTGATCGACCGGTTCGTCGACCGCGGTGAGGTCGGACTTCGCCGCCGAGTTCTCCACCCTCTTCCCCACCCGGGTCTTCCTGGAGCTCCTCGGACTCCCCGTGGACGAGCTCCCCCACTTCCTCGCCCTGAAGGACGGGATCATCCGCCCCCAGGTGGTGGTGGGCAGCGCCTTCGGGAGCGCGGAGAGCCTGGCCCACCAGAAGCGGACCGCGGACGCCATCTACGCCTACTTCGACCACGTCCTCGACGAGCGGGAGGCCGAGCGGCGCGACGACCTGCTGAGCCGGTTCCTCGACGCCAGCGTCGACGGCCAGCGCCTCACCCGCGAGGACATCCTGGACATCTGCTTCCTCTTCCTCATCGCCGGGCTCGACACGGTGACCGCCTCGCTCGACTGCATGTTCGCCTATCTGGCCGAGCATCCCGACCGGCGTCGCCAGCTGGTCGACGACCCCTCGCTCATCCCCGCGGCCATCGAGGAGATGCTCCGCTGGGAGACGCCCGTGATGGGCGTCGTGCGGGTGGCGGTCGAGGACACCGAGATCGACGGCTGCCCCGTCCACCGGGGCGACCTGGTGATGGCCATGCTGAGCTCGGTCAACACCGACGAGGCCGAGCTGGCCGACGCCGACGTCGTCCGGTTCGACCGCGAGGCCAACCGGCACCTGGCGTTCGGCGGTGGCGTGCACCGCTGCCTCGGGTCGCACCTGGCCCGCCTCGAGCTGCGGGTGGCCCTCCGCGAGTGGCACCGGCGGATCCCCGACTACGCCGTGGCCGAGGGCCACACCCTGGCCTACACGTCGGGCATCCGCTCGATCGACCACTTCCCCCTGGTCTTCCCCACCGCCTGACCGCGGCCGGGGAGCACCCACGACGTCGCCGGGCGTCGCACGCGCCCGCCGTTCAGAGGATGGCCCCGGACTCCTTGTAGGCGATGATGGCGTCCCAGTCGAGTCCCAGGTCCAGGAGGATCTCGTCGGTGTGCTCCCCGTGCTCGGGCGCGGGGGTCAGCCGGTCGGCCGTCTCGTCCATCTGGACCGGGTTGGCCACCAGGTCGTAGGACGTGCCGTCCCCCCGGTCGACGCGGGCCAGGTAGCCGTTGGCCCCGACCATCGGGTCGTCCACCAGCTCGTTGGCCATCTGCACCGGTGCCCACGCCCCCGACAGTCCGGCCAGCAGCTTCTTCCACTCCTCGTAGGTCTTGGACGCGAACAGCCCGTCGAGCTCGCGCACGCACTCCTCACGGTTGGCGAACCGGGCGCCGCCGTCGACGAAGCGCTCGTCGGTGATCAGGTCGGGACGCCCGACGCACTCGCAGAATTCGGGCCAGTACCGGTCCGACTGCAGCATCATGAGGGTGATGAACCGGTCGTCGCTGGTCCGGTAGCTCCCGACCAGCGGGTTCGGTGACGCGCTCCGGCCGAACTTCGGCATCGGGTCGCCGCCGTAGAGCCCCGAGGCCACGATGTCCGGCGAGAGCTGCCACATGGCCAGGCCCAGCAGCGACACGTCGACCACCGGCGCCTCGCCCGTCCGGGCGACCTGCAGCAGGCCGGCGGCGATCCCCCCGGCGATGGCCATCCCCCCCGCCAGGTCGCCGAAGGCGGCCCGTCCACCGATCGGGTACTTCGAGTCGGCGGGGGTCAGCGCGTCGGCGATGCCCCCGCGCCCCCAGTAGACCGAGCCGTCGTAGCCCGGGCGCCCCCGGTCGACCCCGCGGGGACCCTGACCCGATCCCCGGGCGTACACGATCGTCGGGTTGACGGCCCGGATCTGCTCCAGGTCGATCCCGAGCCGCTCGCGGACGTCGGGCAGGAAGCTCGTGAGGAACACGTCGGCCGTCTCCACCAGCCGGTAGAGCACCTCGCGCCCGCCGTCGGTGGCCAGGTCGATCCCGATGCTGCGCTTGCCGCGGTTGGGCTGCTCCATGATGTAGTTGACGGCGCCGGGCCCACCGGGGATGAGGCCCATCGACACCAGGCCCCGCTGGGGATCCCCCGTCTCGGGATGCTCGACCTTGATCACGTCGGCACCCCAGTCGGCCAGCACCGCCCCGGCGGAGGGGACGAACGCCCAGGCCGCCACTTCGATCACGCGGACGCCGGAGAGAGCTCGGGACATGGGGTGCTTCCTTTGTTCGGGCGGCGGCCGGGCCGTGCCGGGTGCCGCGGACGGGACGGGGCGGGGACGTGCGTCCCGGGGGTGGCGGTCGGGCTAGTCGTGCGACGTGGCCGCGGCGGCCAGGTCGCTGGCCAGCGTGCCGCGTTTGGCGACGCCTGCGCGGGCCTGCGAGCGGATCGACACGTCGTGCCCGACCGCGCGGGCCCGCAGGCTGCCCACGGTGCACGCCTCCCTGCCCCCGAGGGCGGTGAACGGGTCGTAGTGGAAGTGGTGCATGGCGTTCAGGTGGGTGATCCGGTCGACGTCGTGGTCGCCCACCCCGACGAGTGACTCGGCCAGGGTCTCGGGGGCGGTCGGCCAGGTGGAGTCGGAGTGCGGGTAGTCGCACTCCCACATCACGTTGTCCATCTCGAGGAATTCCCGGCTGGCCACCCCGAACCGGTCGTCGATGAAGCAGGTCAGCACGTTTCGGTTGAACACCTCGCTCGGGAGTTCCTTCCCGTAGTCCTGCCCGGTCCACAGGTGGTGACGGTCGTAGTTGTAGTCGATGCGCTCGAGGAAGTACGGGATCCATCCGATGCCGCCCTCGGACAGGGCCACCCGCAGGTCGGGGAACTTGCGCAGCACGGGCGACCACACCAGGTCGGTGGCGGCCTTGACGATGTTCATGGGTGTCAGGGTGATCAGGCAGTCCATGGGTGCGTCGGGCGACGTGATCACCAGCTCGGAGGACGATCCGATGTGCATGCACACGACCACCCCGTCGTCGCTGCACGCCCGCCAGAACGGGTCCCAGTGGTCGCTGTGCACGCTCGGCCACCCGAGCTTCGACGGGTTCTCGGAGAAGGTCACCGCACGGGCGCCCTTGGCCGCCGTGCGTCGCACCTCGTCCGCCATCACCTCGGGGTCCCAGATGGCGGGGAGGGCGCAGGGGATGAAGCGGCCCGGGTGGCTCCCGCACCACTCGTCGATGTGCCAGTCGTTGTAGGCCCGGATCATGGCGAGGGCCACGTCCTTGTCCTCGGTCCGGGCGAAGAGCTGCCCGCAGAACTGGGGGAAGGAGGGGAAGCACAGCGAGCCCAGCACGCCGTTGGCGTCCATGTCCTTCACCCGCTCGTCGATGTCGTAGCACCCCGGGCGCAGCTGGTCGAAGGACGTCGGCTCGATGCCGTACTCCTCGCGTGGTCGACCGGCCACGGCGTTGAGCGCCACGTTGGGCAGGACCTGCCCCTCGTAGAGCCAGGAGTTGGTCCCGTCGTCGTTGGTGATGAACTGCGGGGCCAGGTCGGCGTACCGGGCCGGGAGCCGGTCGTCGAACAGCCCGGGTGGCTCGACCACGTGGTCGTCCACGCTCACCAGCACCATCTCGTCGATCTTCATGTCGGACGCTCCCTCAACTCGCCCCCCCGGGCGTGGTGAGGGCGATTCTTCCAGACCCTCCCCCCGATGTCACCTCCCCCCGGGGTCCGGCACGTGCCGGTACCGCTCCCGCGACCGCCCGGAGACCCGCGGATCAGTCCTCGTGGACCAGGTGACCGCCGATCACCGTCGCCACCACCCGACGGGCGCAGGGGTCGTCCAGCGTGGGACGCAGGTCGTCGCCGAGGAGGCAGAGGTCCGCCGCGCCGCCCACGGCGACGGCGCGGGCCGCACCCCCGGGATCATCCGGATCGGACAGGAAGAGCCGGAGCGCCCGCGTCGGCGTCAGCCGCTCGCCGGGACCGACCACCCGCCCCGTGCGGGTGGCCCTCAGCACCGCGGCGGACACGGCCACCCACGGGTCCTCGGGGCCGAAGGGGGCGTCGGTGCCACCGCCCAGGGGCACCCCCGCACGCTCCAGGCCGGCGCACGGGTAGAGGTGGTCCACGTCACCGGCGTCCACCTCCCGGAGGTAGTCGTCACCCCGGTCGAGGAGGAACGCGGGTTGGGTCACGACGGTGATCCCCAGCCGGGCCAGCCGCCCGACGACGGCCGGGGGGAGGACGGCCCCGTGCTCCATCCGGTCACCGGGTCCGGCGCCGACCTCGTCCCAGGCGGCCAGGGCGACGGCCGCGGCCACGAGCGAGACGCAGTGGAGGGCGACCGGACGGCCCGACCGGTGGGCCGCGTCGATGCGTCCGGCCAGCCCGTCCACGTCGGGTAGGCGCCCGTCGGCGACCATGAGCTTGAGGGGACCGACCTCCAGACCGTCGGGTACGTCGTCGTCGGGCCCGACCTCGCCCATGATGCGCACCCGCTGCGCCAGGGCACCCGACCGCCGGGCGGCGGCCAGCACCTCGAGTGCGGCAGCCGACCCCGTCGGCGTGGCGTCGGTCACGCCGGTCACCCCGTAGGAGGCCAACCTTCGGCCGACCGGTCCGAGGTCCGGGGGTGCACGGCGGGGGAGGCGCTCGGCGAGCCACTCGTCCAGCTCGAAGAGCCGGCCGGTCGGGACACCGGCGCCGTCGCGCTCGACGCCCGCGGCGGGGACGTCCCCGGCCGCACCGGCTCCCGGGGCGGGACCGGCGTCTCCGCCGCGCAGGAGTCCCACGGACCGGCAGGCCACCGAGTTGAGCACCCACAGGTGGCCCGAGCGGTGCTGCATCCGCACCGGCCGCCCCGGGACCACGCGGTCCAGGTCCCGGCGGTCCATCGGCCCGGCGGCCCGTTCGTGGTAGCCGACGGCACGGAGCCACTCCCCGTCGGGCCGTGCGGCGTCGGCGGCGGCCAGCGCCCGCACCAGTCCGTCGCGGTCGACCGTCCCGGCGGCGCCGACGTCCACGGAGTCCGCCCGCGCCGCCATGGCCATGAGGTGGAGGTGGTGGTCGTGGAGGCCGGGTAACGCGGCGCCCGCACCGCGTACCACGGTCTCCCCCGGGCGCGGGGTCAGTCCACCGGACACGTCGGTCACCACCCCGCCGGCGCATCGGACGTCCACCCGCGCGCCGCCACCTCCACGTCGACCGCCAGCAGCCGGTCGCTCATCCCGGACCTCCCGTCCCGGTCGACGGCTCCGCGGTCCGGTCGACGAGAGCTCCGGCGACGTCGGCCATCGACGCGCCGAGGAGGTGGTCTCCCCCGTCGGCCAGCGCCCGGAGCACGGCGGCCGTCCCGGCCAGACCGGTCAGCGGGTCGGCCACGGCGTCGGCACAGAAGCAGGGGCCCCGTTCGTCGCGGACCACCAGCCCGCCGGCGGCGGCGGCGTCGTCGCCGAAGGCGACGCGGTCGGCCGACCCGGGTCCTTCCCCGTAACCGGTGATGGACAACCACACCCGGGGACGTCCGTGGCGCACCGAGTCCTCGGGATCCAGGCCGAGCTGCGCGACCGCTCTCGGGCGGGCGGACGTGACCACCACGTCGGACCCGTCGACCACCCGGCGCAGGTCCCGGCGGCCGCGGGGCGTGCGCAGGTCGACCTCCAGCCCTTCCTTGCCCTCGTCCAGGCGGGCGAAGTGCCCGGGCGACCCGACCCTCGCACCGTCGGGACGCGTCGTCGACTCCACCTTGACCACTCTGGCACCGGCTGCGACGAGCAGGGAGCCGACCAGCGGTCCGGCCCACAGCGAGCTCAGGTCGGCGACCACCAGGCCACCGAGGTCGGCGGTCGGGGACGCCGCTCGGCGAGCCGACGGGCGGTCACCCCGTCGATCCCGTCGGCTGGGACCGGACCCGGGCCGACGTCGGGCCCGCCGCTCCCCGACCCGGGCCACCGGCAGGCCGAGCCCGGCGCTGCGCCCGACCAGCTCCTCGACGCCGGACCCGTCCACGACCTCGGCCACCAGCTCCCAGTCGCCGGCGGCGACGGGACCGGGGAGCCCGAGCCAGGCGGCCACCAGCTCCCAGTCCGAGGGGCGGGCCAGGCCGACCGCCAGCCAACCGTCGACGGCGGGCAGGAGCCGGGAGGAGCCTCCGCAGCTGACCGGACCGCGACGGTGCAGGCCCCCGAACCGCGGCCCGCTCCGCCATCAGCCCGAGCGGGTCCACGTCGACCGTCCGGCCGAGGCGGGCCGAGTCGCGGGCGATCGAGGCGGCGAAGCGCGCGCACACCCGGCACCAGCCCCCCCGGGGGGCCGAGCGGCGGTCCGTCGGGCCGACCGGTGAGCGCACCGAGGCCCGAGCTCCACCACGTCGAGGGGGACCGCTCCTCACCCGCAGGACGATCCACCGCTCCCCGATGACCGGCGCCCCGTGGACTGCGACCCATGCCGCGCACACGTTACCCTCGCATCCATGGATCCGACGTCGCTGACCGGACCGGCGTTCGCCCGGGCCGTGGCCACGGGCGAGGTCGTGGAGGACCTCGCCGGTCTCGGCGGCAGCGTGGTCCTGGTCGACGCCGACGGGCTCCCCGACCGGCTCGACCCGGACGCCATGGACCGCCTGGCGACCCTTCCGGCGGTGGTGGTGGCCCGCAGCTCGTCCCCCGACCGGCGTCCCGAGTGGGCGGACCTGGTGTCGGCACCGGGCGACCCTCCACTCGACGAGGTGGTCGCCACCGTGGCGGCGCAGCCGCTGGCGTCCACCGTGCTCGCCCTGCTGCTGCGGACCGGCGGGGGGCGACCGGTCCCGGAGGGGCTGGTGGCCGAGTCCACCGCCTACGGGCTGCTGCAGGCCGGTCCCGAGTTCGCCCGCTGGCGGTCGGCCCGTCCGGTGCGCTCCGCCGCGGCCCCGGTCGGACCCCCGGTGCTGGTCGAGCGCCTGGGCGACGAGCTGACCGTCACCCTGCACCGCCCCCACGTGCACAACGCCCTCGACTCCACCATGCGGGACGGGCTGGTCCAGGCGTTGGGGGTGGCCGCACTCGACCCGTCGATCACCGCGGTCCACCTGCGCGGATCGGGCGACTCGTTCTGCAGCGGCGGTGACCTGGACGAGTTCGGCACCCGTGCCGACCCGGCCACCGCCCACGTGGTCCGGCTGCTGCGCAGCCCGGCCCGGTCCGTGGCCGAGGTGGCCGGCCGGACCGTCGCCCACCTCCACGGTCACGTGATCGGCTCCGGCATCGAGCTCGCCGCCTTCGCCGGCCGGGTCGTCGCCACCCCGACCACCCGGATCTCGCTGCCCGAGGTGCGGCTCGGACTCATCCCGGGCGCCGGGGGCACGGTCAGCCTGTCCCGACGCATCGGACGCCACCGGACGCTGCGCCTCGCCCTCTCGACGGAACCGCTCGACGCCGACACCGCCCTCCGCTGGGGGCTGGTCGACGAGGTGGCCGGCTGAGCCTGCGTCCCCGGCGGCGCCACCGTGGACCTCCGGGGACGCCCCCCGGCCGCGGACGGACGGTTCCGCGGCCAACAGGGACCTTCGCCCCTACCGGGAGCGGGTCCGCGGCCCGACGATGGGGAGTGGGATGGACCGGAGTCCGGGAGACGAGCCGATGTCAGCCACGTTCGAGAACGCAACACGGGGACTGCGCATGACGGGGGCCAGTGCGTCGATACGCGAGCTGGTCAGGGTCCTGGAGGAGCACGGCTCCGAGGAGGGCGAGATGCTCGCCGTCTACGAGAAGCTGGCGGAGTCGGCGAGCGACGAAGGGGTCCGCTACCTGATCTCCCTGATCCTGGACGACGAGCGTCGCCACCACGCGCTGCTGGTGGAGATGGCCAACGCCATGGCCTGGGGTACACCGTCGGCGTCGCCGGACCGGGCCACCCCGCCCGTGTCGGTGAGCCTCGACCCCGACCTGGCCGCCATGACCCGCAAGCTGCGCCGAGCCGAGGAGGCCGACTACCGCAAGCTCCGCCGCCTGCGCCGGCAGGTCGAGAAGTTCGGGGGGACCACCATCTGGGCGCTGCTGGTCGAGCTGATGATGCTGGACACCAAGAAGCACGCCACCATGCTGCGCTTCCTGGAGCGCCGCGACCGCGGTCGCTGACCGGTCACCCGGGTCCGCCGGCGCCCCCGGTCCCGTCGCCCGCCGTCGGCGCCGGGGCCAGCTGCTCCATGAATTCGAGCCGGATGCCCCCCGGAGCCTCGACGAAGGCGATGCGGCGGGTGCCGAACGCCCCCTCGACCACGGCGGGGCCCCACACCACCCGGTGGCCGACGAGTTCGGCGTCGAGGTCGTCGGTGAAGAGTGCGGGATGGAGGAATCCCTCGTCGGGCAGGTCGACCGCGTCCTCGTAGACGGCCCGGGTGAACAGCGTGATCATGACGGGGCCGAGGTAGACGTCGGCCCGCTCGCCCCCGGCCCACGCCATCCGGTCGCGCACCTCGGCCCCCGCGGCCAGGTAGAAGGCGACGGCGGCGTCGAGGTCCGCCACCTTGACGGCGAGATTGGCCAGTCCGGTCACGCCCACGGATGCTCCTCGGTCGGTCGCCGTGCCGCCCCGGGGCGTCGGCGCGGCGAGCCTACCGGGGGCGCCCCACCGGCGCAGGCTGGCATACTCGACCCATGGAGGTGGGTCCATGACCATCGTCACCCGGCCCGACACGCTGCTTCCCGACCCGGAGCCCCGTCCCGTCCGGGCCACGGTGATCTCCGTCGACGACCACCTCGTCGAGCCCCCGGACATGTTCGAGGGTCGCCTGCCCGCCGCCTACGCCGACCGGGCACCGCGGGTGGTCGAGGACCGGCACGGTCGCCAGCTGTGGGAGTTCGACGGCGCCCGGTACTCGCAGGTCGGGATGAACGCGGTGGCCGGCCGGCGCCCCGAGCACGTCACGCTCGAACCGACCCGGTTCGAGGACATGCGGCGCGGGTGCTGGGACATCGACGCCCGCATCGCCGACATGGACCTGAACGGCGTGTGGGCGTCCATGAACTTCCCCTCCCAGATCACCGGGTTCTCGGGGAGCGTCTTCTCGAGGGCGGCGGACCCCGGCCTGGGACTGGCGGTGACCCGCGCCTGGAACGACTGGCTCCACGACGAGTGGTGGCAGCCCTACCCGGACCGCATCATCCCGTGCGGGATCACCTACCTCGGCGACGCCGACCAGGGCGCCGCCGAGATCCGCCGCAACGCCGGACGCGGCTTCCGGTCGGTGACCCTGCCCGAGCGGCCCCAGCGCATCGGACTCCCGTCGCTGTTCAGCGGCTACTGGGACCCGATCGTGGCCGCCTGCCAGGAGACCGGCACGGTCGTCTCGCTCCACGTGGGGTCGTCGGGCATGCCCGACCTCCCTCCCGACGGTCCGCTGGTGGCCCTGGGCGCCACCCTGTTCGGGCAGATGTCGCTGACGGCCTGCGCCGAGTGGCTGTGGTCGGGACTGCCGGTGCGCTTCCCCGACGTCCGTATCGCCATGAGCGAGGGGGGCATCGGCTGGGTGGCGATGCTCCTCGACCGGCTCGACAACATCGTGGACCGCTCGGGCTACGGCCGCGGGTTCGACCCGGCCGGACTGCGCCCCGCCGAGGTGCTGCAGCGCAATTTCTGGTTCTGCACCATCGACGATCCGTCCACCATCGACACCCGCCACCGGATCGGGATCGACCACATCATGGTGGAGGTCGACTACCCGCACGGCGACTCCACCTGGCCCGACACCCAGGACGTGATCGAGCGGTGCTGGGGCCATCTTCCGGACGACGAGCTGCGCATGCTGACCCACGGCAACGCGTCCCGGCTGTTCCGCTGGCCGCTGCCCGACACCGTGGTGCCGTGACCGGCCCCGCGTGCTCGCCGACCGCGGCGGCACCGTTGCCCGACCTGACCCCCCACCAGGAGGTCGTCCTGCTGGCGAGGACCCTGTGGCACGAGGGCTACGACGACCACCTGGCCGGGCACATCAGCTACCGGCAGTCCGACGGCACCCTGCTGTGCACCCCGTGGCTGCTCCTGTGGGACGAGCTCCGTCCCGACGACGTCCTCCGGGTCGACGCGGACGGCGCCGTGCTGGAGGGACGGTGGCCGGTGCCGCCGGGGTTCACGCTCCACCTGGAGCTGCACCGCCGGCGCCCCGACGTCGTGGTGGCGGTGCACGGCCACCCGAGGTTCGCCACGGTCTGGGCCGACCTCGGCCGGGTCCCCGAATGCTACGACCAGAGCTCGGCCCTCGGAGGGGGCGAACCCGTCGTGGTCGACGAGTACGCCGGGCCCGTGGACGCGCCCGACGCCGCCGCCCGGGCCGTGGCGTCGCTCGGATCCGCCTCCTCCGCCTTCCTGTCCAACCACGGGGTGCTGGTCACCGCGGGCAGCGTCCGGGCCGCCCACCAGAGGGCGGTCGCCCTCGAGTACCGCAGCCGGAGGGCGTGGCACGTGGACGCCGTCGGGACCGGCAGACCCCTTCCCGAGCCGGCGCGGTCGTTCTTCCGGGCGTCCGACGGCGAGGGCTTCGTCGGGTTCTTCGAGGCCATGGCCCGGCGCGAGCTGCGCCGGGATCCCGCGTGTCTGGACCCGCGGGGGTCGTGACCGGCCCGGGAACCGCAGGGGGAGGCGCGGGCGCCGGCCGGCACGCCCCGACTAGGTGACGCCCAGCACTCCCGCGGTCACCGTGCCGTAACCCGCGGCGGCGTTGTCGGTCACCGTCACGTCGAGGCCGGTGCCGGTCGCCGCCGTCGTCGAGACCTTCATCGTCGCGGTGATGGTGGTCGGGTCGACCACCATCACCTTGGAGAAGGTGACCCCGGTCGGCCCCTTGACCGTGGCGCCGCCGGCGAACCCGGTGCCGGTGAGGGTGACCGGGGTGGTGGTCCCCGTGGCCGCACTCGACGGGCTGATGCCCGTCAGCGTCGGCGCCGCGATCACCGCGAAGCAGGTCGTGCACGTGCCCGTCAGGTGGTCGGGGTTCGTGACCTTCACCGTGTAGGCCCCGGTCGGTGTCCCCACGGGGACCTTGACGGTGGCGGTCACCGTGGTGGCGGTGACCACGATCGAGGGCTTCACGGCGACGACGCCGGTGCCGGGCCCGGAGAACGTCACCGTCGCCCCGGCCGCGAACGCGGCACCGGAGAAGACGACGCTCCCGGACGCCCCGTCGGCCACATGACGCGGTACGGCCCCGGTCACCGTCGGCGGCGGGGTGTAGCGGAGGGCGAGTGACTGCCCGGTGCCGACGGCGTCGTCCTCGGATCCGACCGCCCGACACGTCCCCGCGTCCGCACAGGAGGCGCCGGTGAGGTAGCTCGGGACCGAGGTGGGCAGCGGGCTGGCGGCGTCGGCCCACGACGTGCCGTTCCAGGACGGGAAGAGTGCGGTGGTGACCGATCCGTCATTCGCCGACCCGACGGCCTGGCACCGGGAGGCGGCCGTGCAGGAGACGCCGTCGAGGAGGTTCCCGCGGCTGCCCGGATCGGGGGTCGGCGCGCTCGACCAGGAGGTGCCGTTCCAGGTCTCGGCCAGGGTCTGGGACACCCGTGCCTCGTCGACGTCGTCCCCGACGGCGGTGCAGTCGCCGGCGGTGACGCACGACACCGCCAGGAGGACGTTGTCTCCGTACCCCGGGTCGGTGGTCGTGCCGACCGTCCACGGACCCGCGTCCGTCGATTCGGCGAGGGTCTGGGCCACACCCGAACGGGACACCTCACCCACCGCGGTGCACACGGCGGCGGCGGTGCACGAGACGCCGGCCAGGCTGCTGTCGTTGCTGCCCAGAGCCGGGGTGGGCACGATGGCCCACACCCCGCCGTGGGACCGCTCCACGAGGGTCTGCGTGGCGTCGGCCGAGTCGACGTACCCGACGGCGGTACAGGAGATCACCCCACCGGTCGTCGTGCAGGACACGCCGTCGAGGTCGCCGTCCCCCGAGCCGGGCGACGGCGTCGACGTGATGGACCACGTGCCGCCGCTCAGCGTCTCGACGAGGGCGTGTGCGCCGTCCCCGGTCTCGTCCACACCCACGGCGACACAGTCCGACGGGTCGGTGCACGAGACGCCGTAGAGGGTGCTGAAGTCACCCGCAGGCGATGGCGCCGACGTGATCGACCACGTCCCGCCGCTCAGCGTCTCGACGAGGGCCTCGGTGCCCTGGCCGACCTCGTAGGCACCGACCGCGACGCAGTCGGTCGGGTCCGGACACGAGACGCCGTAGAGCGTGTTGGTGCCACTGCCCTGGTCGGGGCTGGACTCCACCGTCCAGGGGGACACCGGGGTGACCACGGGCGACGGCGTGCCCGACGAGGGGCCGGCCGCCTGCGCGACACCGGCGAACCGCCCGGCGCCCACCACCAGCGCGGTCAGCACCGTCACAGCGACGGCGATCCGGCGCATCCGCTCACCCATGGCCCGACCTCCTCGTCCGTCTCGTCCGTCCTCGTCCGCCGTCGACCCCACTAGCTGCCGGGAACCTCCACGAGGGCCTGCACGTCCACCCCGGCGATGTCCCAGTTGTCGGGGAAGACCCCGGAGAACTGTGTGCTGATGTCCAGCGCGGTGATGCTCCCGAGCGTGGAGGGCGGGGACGGCAGCGGCACCAGGGGGAAGGTGTCGCTCGTCCCGTTCTCCCAGTCGTCGGAGACGTTCACGTTCGGGAAGGTCCCCCCGTCCACGGCGACGGTGGCGTTGTCCCCGGGCAGTCCCCCACCGTTGAGGTTGTCCCCACCGGTGGTGATCGTCATCGTCAGCCCCACCACCTCGTCGGCGGCGTCCGCCGGCGGCACGGCGGGGATCGGCACGTGGCAGTCGGTGACGGACGCCGTGATGCGGCACAGGCCGGTGCTCCCGTCCGGGAGCGTCGTGGTTCCGCTGACGTCGATCAGCGGGACGCTCAGCAGCGTCGGCGGTGGCGTGGTCCCCACGCATCCCCCTCCCTCGGTCAGTTCGATCGACTTCACGTCCCAGTTGTCGCCTCCCCCGCCCCCCGGGAGATCGGTCTCCAGCGTCAGCGAGGTGAGGTCGGCCGCCGTCGTGTCCGGGGGAAGCGAGTTCAACGACAGCAGTTGGACCGATTCGTCGGTGTGGTTCGTCCAGTTGGCGTTCCGGTTGAGGTCGGGGAACGTGACGGTGCGCCCACCCTCGAGATGCAGGATCGCGGTGGCATCGTCCTGCGGGAGGTTTCCGCCACGGAGATCGTCGCCCCCGGTGCCGATGGTCAGGTCCAGCTCCGTCACCAGCCGATCGGCATCGGCCGCCGGGTTCACCGTGACGGGCTCGGTGAACGACTGGGTCGCCCCCCCGACGAACCGGACCAGTCCCTGGCTGCCGTCGGCCAGGGTGTGGGTCGCGGTGTCGTCCACCAGGAGCGCTCCGGGAGGGGCGCAGGTCCCGGTCGTCGGGGCCACGGCGGCCTGGAGGCCGACTCCGCTGATGTCCCAGGTGTCCCCGGGGAGGGTACCGCTGATGGTGATCTTGGTGATGTCCTTCACCGTGATCCCCTGGGGGAAATTGAGGAGTGCGGCGTGCAGCGTGTCGTTCCCCCACTCGGTGCCCTCGTTGACGTCGAGATCGGTGAACTGGCGGATCTGGCCGGCGAACCGGATCGAGAGGGTGACGTTGGCGGACGAGCCGCCGTTGAGGTTGTCGTCTCCCGTCGCCACCTCCAGCTCCAGGGACCGCACGGTCCCCGCCGGCGGACTCCCCAGGGAGACGGGGATGGCCAGGCTGGCGGTTCCCGACAGCACGATGGAGTTCGGCGCGCTCAACGGCACCAGCGTGGTGTTCATGATGGCGCCGGGTTCGCAGCTGTCGTCCTGGTCGGACCAGTACGGCCCGACGGTCAGGCCGGTCAGGCGGTTCCCCGTCGGTTCGACCACCGGGGGGAAGGCGGTCGGCACGGTCGGGTCGAGTCCCCCGTCGTCCCCTCCGCCCTCACAGATGTCGGCGAGCTCGCCCTGTCCGTAGTCCTGGGAGAACTGGGTCGGGCCGCTGCTGTGGTACCAACCCTCGCCGAACGGGTCGGACACCGTCTCGGTCATCTCGTGGGAGAGGCTGGTGAGCACGGTCTGGCCCGGGCCGGTGAAGCACGCGGGGTCGACGGGGATCACGGTGAAGTTGGGGACGTCGAGTCCGGCCCCGTGGTACGCGACGGCCGTGGAACCGGGCGAGCACATCGCCTGACCGTCGTGGCCGTACGCCGAGGCCGTCAGAGGTGGGGCGACGAAGATGTTGACCTGGGGGGAGATGTTCGGGTTGACCGACGGGGACTGCTCGCACCCGGCGAACGTGCGCATGGTGGCGAACGAGATGACGCCGCCGGTGGAGGCCGCGTCGGCGATCGCGCTGGTCACGCACTGGGGGATGGTCGGCTCGTCACCCGAGAAGACGGGCGGATCGATGTTGTACTGGGTCAGCAGGTCGAAGTACGAGCTGCACACGAGCGCCGTGGTCATGGCGTCGAGATCCTCCTGGGAGGGGATCGTGGTCCCCTCCCCGGCGAGCGTGGTCCGCCACTGGTCCCAGGTCCCGCCGCCCGAGTCGGGGAAGAGGAAGATGTTGGTGAAGTCCGCGTTGGGCACGTCGGCGGCGCCGGTCAGCGGCGCGGTGACGTAGTCGCTCAGGAAGTGGTCCGTGTGACCGAAGCCCGTACCCCCGCTGAACTGGGGCTGGGGAACGCCGTTGCAGGTCTGCTGGGCATCGGCGCGCGCACGGAGGAGTCCGCGCGCGCCGGTCGTGCCGCCGGCCGGCCACGCGGGACGACCGCCGACGGCCCGGTCGCCCGGTGCCCTGAGCCGGTGGGGACCACCGGGGAGACCAGCACGGCGACGACCAGCAACGTGGGAACCGCCACCGCCACGGCGGCGTACCGCGTCGGCGACCTACGGCGCCTCCCTCCTCCGGACGGTCGCGCCGTCCGGTCGGGACGGGAGGTACGCCGCGTGCTTCGGTACCGGAGTGTCCGCACGATTCCTCCTCGGGCGGCTCCGCGATGCCCCGGGCGGCAGGTACATCCGGCGTTCCCGTGATCCCCAGCCGTACGTCCCCGGCACGAGCCGACCAACGATCATGGTCAGGCCTCCCACCGGAGATGTCAAGCGATCTTCCGGTGACCGCTCGCGGCGACGGGACGACGGCACCGGTCGCCGGCGGTCCACGACCGGGGGTCGCCGGCCGCGACGGCACCGGTCGCCGGTGGTCAGCCCCGGGCGCCGATCCCCACGGTCGCGGTGTCGGCTCCCGAACGCAGGACCCGACCGGGCAGTGCTCCGGTGAGGCGCCCCTCGGACACGACCGGGGTCCCGTTGACCACGACGTGGGCCACCCCTTCGGAGCCGGCGTACAGGCGCTTGGCCCCGGCGGGCAGGTCGTCGCGCGTGCGGAGCGGACCGGGCCCGACCG
The DNA here is from genome assembly GCA_963814655.1 of uncultured Acidimicrobiales bacterium. Taxonomy (GTDB): domain Bacteria; phylum Actinomycetota; class Acidimicrobiia; order Acidimicrobiales; family RAAP-2; genus Bog-756. The sequence continues at coordinate 26,710 of CAWFDU010000012.1, forward strand.
TCTCGGGGTCGAACACGACCAGGTCGGCCCACCACCCCTCGGCCACCCGTCCCCGGTCCACCAGCCCGTAGAGGCGGGCCGGCACGTCGGTGAGCAGCCGCACCGCCTCCTCGATCGGGAGCAGGCCCCGGCGGCGGACGCCCTCTCCCAGCAGCGAGGTCGAGTAGACGGCCCCGCACATCGTGTCGAGGTGGGCACCGGCGTCCGATCCACCCACCACCGCCCGCGGATCGCGCCAGACCTCGGCGCGGGCCGCCCAGTCGGCGTCCGACGCGGTGATCGGGACCTGGAACCCGGTGCGCAGCCGGTCCGCCACCATCACCTCGCACATGGCGTCCCACGCGCCCAGTCCCCGCCCGGCGGCCACGTCCCCCACGGCACGACCCTCGAGGCCGGCGTTGTCGGGGGCGAAGGTCTCGGCGATGACCAGGCGACCCAGTCGGCCAGGAACCGCAGGATGCCGGCCTCGTCGGACTGGGCGCGGTCGTCCATCGCCCGCCGGGCCGCCGGGTCGGACAGCACGGCGATGCGCTCGTCCACCGGAGCGGCGAAGAACGTCCGCCACCCGGGCAGGCCCTCGAGGATGGCCCCGTGCTCGAAGGACAGGCGCAGGGCCATGGTGTGGGGCAGGGTCAGCGCCACCACCCGGGCACCGGCCCGCGCCACGCGGTCCGACGCCTCGAGCTGGTGCGCCGTGCCCTCGGGGTTGGCGGCGGTGGCGGCCAGGACGTTCCAGTTGACCGGCCGTCCCGCGGCCAGCGAGACCCGGGTGAGCAGGGCCATCTCCTCGTCGGTGAACCCGTTCAGGCAGCCGGGCACGATCAGCTCGACGGTCGTCCCCGCATGGCCGCCCAGCACGGTGGCGAGGCGCTCGAGCTCGCCCGGCCCGGCGGCGCGCGACGGCACCGGCTGGCCGTCCCCGTCGTTGTGGGTGTGGGCGGTGGACGAGGAGAGGCCCATCGCCCCCTCCGATAACGCCCGGTGCAGTCCGGCCTCCATGCGGGCCAGCTGGTCCTCGGAGGCCGGGGCGCCCACCGCGTCCTCCCCTATCACGGCACGGCGCAGGGTGGAGTGCCCGACCAGGAAGCCGGCGTTCACCCCGACCGATCCGTCGAGTCGGCCCAGCCACTCGCCGAAGGAGTCCCACGACCAGTCGATCCCGGCCTGCAGCGCGGCGAGGGGCATGCCCTCGACCCGGGCCAACATCCTGGTCAGGTACTCGGCGTGCTCCGGACCGGCAGGTGCCAACGAGAACCCGCAGTTCCCGCCGAAGACGGTGGTGACCCCGTGCAGCGGCGAGGGGCTGGCCGTGGGGTCCCAGAACAGCTGGGCGTCGTAGTGGGTGTGCAGGTCGACGAAGCCCGGGGCGACCACGGCCCCCTCGGCGTCGATCACCCGGCGGGCGCCGTCGTCCACGTCGCCCACGGCCACGATCCGCCCCCCGTCGACCCCCACGTCGGCCCGTCGGGCCGGACCGCCGGTCCCGTCGACCAGCGTGCCGCCACGGACCACCAGGTCGATCACGGCCGCACCGCCCGCCCCGGTCCACGCGGCACCCCCGTCTCGGGCACCCCCGTCTCGGGAACCACCTCGTGCGGTGCCACCATCGGCCTCCCCCGGTCGCCGGCTGCGGGCAACGCTACTCTCGGCTCCCGTGGGAAGCACGCTGCTGCCGGACCCCGAGCCCCGGCCCGTCCTCGTACCCGTCATCTCCGTCGACGACCACCTCATCGAGCCTCCCGACCTCTTCGACGGACGCATGCCCGCCGCCCTGGCCGGGCGCGCGCCCCGCGTCCACGAGGCGCCGGGTGGCGACCAGTGCTGGCGCTTCAGGGGCGCGAGTATCCGAACGTCGGGCTGAACGCGGTGGTCGGGCGCCCGCGTCGACGAGTGGAGCATGGAGCCGGCCCGGTTCGACGAGATGCGACCGGGCTGCTACGACATCGACGCCCGCGTGGCCGACATGGACGTGGCGGGGATCTGGGCGTCGGTCTGCTTCCCGTCCCTGGTGGCGGGATTCTGCGGATCGGTGTTCTCGCGGGCGGACGACAAGGCGCTGGGACTGGCCTGTGCCCGGGCCTGGAACCGACTGGCACCTCGAGGTGTGGGCCGGAACCCATCCCGACCGGATCATCCCGCTGCAGATCCCGTGGCTCGACGACGTCGCCGTGGCCGCCGACGAGGTGCGGGCCAACGCCGCACTCGGGATTCAGGGCGGTCAGCTTCCCCGAGTTCCCCGCCCAGCTCGGCTTCCCCTCCATCTTCACCGACCACTGGGATCCGTTGTTCGCCGCCTGCGAGGAGACCGGCACCGTGATCTGCCTCCACACCGGGGCCTCGGCGTGGGCGCCCCTCCCCTCCCCCGGACCCCCTTCGAGCTCCTGCCCACCGTCTTCCCGGTCAACGCCCTGCTGGCCGCCGGCGAATGGCTGTGGTCGCGGGTGCCCATCCGGTTCCCCGGGCTGCACGTGGCCCTGTCGGAGGGCGGGATCGGCTGGGTGCCGATGCTCATGGACCGGGCCGACTACGTCCTCGACCACTCGGCGTCGGGTACCGAGGGCGTGGGATGGCACGGCGACCTGCGGCCGAGCGAGGTGCTCCGGCGCAACTTCTGGTTCTGCACCATCGACGACCCGTCCATGGTCCCGTGCTCGACCGCATCGGCCTGGACCACGTCATGGTCGAGTCCGACTACCCCCACGCCGACTCGACGTGGCCCGACACCCAGGCCGTGGTGGCCGTGTGTTCGGCGGCCTGCCCGAGGCGGACCTGCGCAAGGTGGCGGCCGGCAACGCCTCCCGCTCTTCCGCCATCCGCTGCCCGCCACCGACGACTGGCGCACCGTGTCCGGGCGCCCGCACTGCACGGTCACCGGACCCCGGGACTATTCCCCGGGGTCAGCCGATGACCGGCAGGACCCGGTCGCCGAGGAAGGACCAGAGCCGTCGGAGAAGGCGTCGTTGCGGTCCCCGGCGATCATGTGCGCCGCCCCGGCGACCCCGACCACCGTGGCGCCCGGGATGGAGCCGAGCAGGTCGTCGGCGCCCTCCTGGGTCACGACGTCGCTGAGCAGGCCCCGTACGAGCAGCGTCGGCACATGGATATTGCTCACGGCCATGTCCATCAGTCCCGTCAGTATGTCCGGCAGGGACCTCCGTGCGGGCGCCGGCGATGAACGCCGGGTCCCAGTGCCAGACCAGCGGCCGTCACGCTCGCGCAGGACCTTCTTCAGCCCCTCGGGGTTGATCGCCGCGGGTCGCGGTTGGGGGTGTAGGCGGCGATGGCGGCCGCTGCGTCATCGAGGGTGGCGAACCCGTCGAGGCCGGACCCATGAAGTTCATGATCCGCGTGATCCCGGGGGCGTTGGTGTTCGGGGCGATGTCGACCAGCACCAGGCCGGACGACAGCACCCGGTCACTGGTCCCTTCGGCGATCATGCACGTCATGCCGCCGAGGGAGGCACCCACCAGCACGGGGGGCCGCCCAGCTGGTCCGCCACCGCCACCGTGTCGGCGCCGAAGGCGGTGAACGAGTAGTCGCCCCTGGGGGCCCAGTCGCTGTCGCCGTGACCGCGCAGGTCCAGGGTGACGGTACGCCAACCCTCCTTGGCCACGATCTCGGCGGTCCGTCCCCAGGCGTGCCGGGTCTGGCCCCCACCGTGGAGGAAGAGCACCGGCCAGGCGTCGGGGTCCCCCCAGACGTCGCCGACCAGGTGCACGCCCTCGAATCCGGTGAAGACCATCCGTCCAGCGTCCACACCCCATGGTCCCACGGGTGCGCGGGCCGGGTGGGCGGCGGCCGGTCCATCGGGCGTCGCCGGCCGGTCGGGCGTTACGCTCGGACATGCACACGATCGGCTCGTTCGACGACCTGACCCCCCTCATCGGCACGCACCTCGGCTACAGCGCCGGCCACCAGATCACCCAGGAACGGGTGGACCTGTTCGCCGAGGCCACCGGCGACCACCAGTGGATCCACGTCGACCCCGAACGGGCGGCCGCCGGGCCGTTCGGGGGGACCATCGCCCACGGCTACCTGACCCTGTCGCTCGGACCGATGCTGGTCCACGACATCGTGACGTGGGAGAACATCCGGATGGGGGTCAACTACGGCCTCGACAAGGTCCGGTTCCCGAGCCCGGTGCCGGTGGGCGTCCATACTCCGGCTCGGGACCGTCCTCGTCGGGGCCGAGCCGCTCGGCGACGGCGGCGTGCAGGTCACCTCGACTGACCTTCGAGGTCGAGGGGTCGCCCAAGCCGGCGTGCGTGGCCGAGCTGCTCCTGCGCTACTACTTCGCCGGCGACGGGACCGGTAGCCGTGCACGCGCGGCGACGCTGGTGCGCCGGGACCCACGCCGTCCGGCCACCGGTCAGAGGTCCCAGAACCGGCCGCGGCCGAACGCGTCCATGCGCCGGCGCAGGTCGTCGGCCTCCCCCGGCCCGAACGGCCGGAAGGCGTCGTCGCCCCGGTCGCGGAACCACAGGGTGTCCCCCCCGGTGCGGTCGGGGCGGTACTTCTCGTGGACCAGGGTCCGGGTCGAGCACCTTGTTGGTGGGTGACGTCGGCAGCGACGTGGCCACCCGGACGTGGGTCGGCCGCCACTTCGGGCTCAGGTCGGCCTGCCCGTCGAGCCAGGGGGCGAACCCGGCGGGGTCGAACGCGGCGCCGGCCGAGCACCAGGCCGGCCATCACCTGGTCGCCGGCCTGGTCGTCGGGAACGCCGTAGGCGGCGAGCACCAGCGACGCGGGCCTGGCGGCAACCACGTCCTCGATGGGACCGGCCGGGAAGTTCTCGCCGTCGACGCGGATCCAGTCGGCGTTGCGGCCGGCGAAGTAGAGAAAGCCCTGCGGGTCCTTGTAGCCGAGGTCGCCCGACCAGTACCAGCCGTAGCGGGTCGGCCTCGCGCGTTGGCCTCGTCGTTGTTGTAGTAGCCCTCGAACACGCCGACGCCCAGCGTGTTGACGATCTCGCCCACGCACGCCTCGGGGTCGAGCACGCGCCCGCGCTCGTCGAACTCGGCCGCGGGCAGTTCTCGTTGCCGTCCTCGTCGACACGACCTGCACTCGCGGCCCGGCCTTGGCCGAGCGAGCCCGGCGGCATGTCGGCGTCCCCGGTTCACCGCGACGCCGCCCTCGGTCGCGCCGTAGGCGTCGATCACCCGACGCCGAAGCGCTCGTGAGAAGGAGCTCGACGACCTGCGGGCGAGCCCTCGTTGCCGAACGCGACGCGCAGCGTGTTGACGGCGTCGTCGGCGTGCTCGGGCTGGGCGAGGAGGTACGCGAGAGGCTTGCCCGTGTAGTTGAAGTAGGTCGAGCCGTAGTGGCGGACGTCCGCCGAGCCAGCGCGACGCGGAGAAGCGGCGGCCGAGGCCGACCGCAGGCGCGGAACCACGAGCGACGGCGCCCACCCCACCTGCACCGCGTTCGAGTGGAACAGCGGCATGCACACGTAGCCGACGTCGTCGGGGCCGAGATCCATGATCATCGACATGCGCTTGCCGGTCACGAGGAGCCGGCGTTGCGAGCAGACGACGGCCTTGGGCGCGGCGGAGGTGCCCGACGTGAAGATCAGCGCCCAGGGAGTCGAGTCGGGCTCCAGGCCGGCGTCGGCCGCGCCCATGTCCGTCGACCTCGAGCGATGTGCCGAGCGTCGACAACGGATCCCCCACGACCAGCACGTCGACGACAGGACGGGCGGCAGGTCACCGGCGGGGCGAGCAACGCCTCGTGGCGGGGCTCGGTGATCACGAGGCCGCAGTGCGTGTGCACGACGTCGCGCAGCAGGTGCTCGTCGCGGCGGGTGTGGTTGAGGCCGACGACCGCGGCGCCGATCAGCGCGGCGCCGCCGAACGCGAACAGGTAGTCGGGGGTGTTGTCGAGCAGCACGGCGACGTGCAGGGGCGCCGGGCAGCCGTCGGCGGAACAGGAGTGGCCCACCGGCACGATTCCCCGTAGTACTCCGCGTGGGCTCACACCCGGTCGCCGAACCGGACGGCGGGCCGGCACGCCGAGGTCGGGGTCGCCCGCGTTGCGCCGGAGGAGCGCCGCCGCACTCGGTGCGGGCAGGGCGGCCTGGCCCAGGGCGGGGGCGTCCCCACGGGCGGCGTGGTCATGGTGCCTCGCTCCTTGTCCGTCGTGGCGTCCGATCACATGACGTCGTTGCCGGCCAGCACCGCACTCTGCGAGTCCGACGGCGAGGAGCGCCCGGTGGTGGGTGGCGTCACCAAATGAGCTCGAGTATCGCTGCTTGATGAACAGGTGCAGGTCGTGCTCCCACGTGAAGCCGATCCCCCCGTGGACCTGCAGCCCCGAGGCCATGACCCGCTTCGCGGCGTCGGCAGACCACACCTTGGCGGTAGCGTCAGCTGAGGCGGCCTGACTCCCGGCCATGGCCCACGCCGCGTACCAGGTGGCCGAGCGCATGCCCTCGACGTCGACCAGCATGTCGGCGCACCGGTGTTGACCGCCTGGAAACTGCGCAGCTTCCAGGCCATCAAGCACCGGTGCGCCGACATGCTGGTCGATGTCGAGGGCATGCGTTCGTCCACCTGGTACGCCGCCTGGGCCATTTCGGCCGGCGAGCCCGACGACGTCGGCGGCGGCGTCGACGGCCAAGGTGTGGTGTTCGGACGCCGCCAAGCGGGTGATGGCGTCGGGGCTGCAGGTGCACGGAGGTATCGGGTTCACCTGGAGCACGATCTGCACCTGTTCATGAAGCGCTCCCAGTTCGACCGGCTCGACTACGGTGACGCCGTGTACCACCGGGAACGCCTGGCCGGCTTGTGCGGTCCCGCCTCATGAGCGGCAGCGGGCTTATCTGAACAGCGGGGGAGTCAGGCCAGCGGAGGAGTCAGACCAGCGGAGGAGGGGACGGCGGCGTGATGTGGCGGCGGCGATGAACGCGAAGGCGATCGGCCGCATCCTCGACGAGGTCGTGGCGGTCCGACCCCGGCCGTACTGCGCTGATCATCGCCGGGGAGCCCACCAGCTACGGCCAGCTGGCACTGCCACCGGGCCAAGCGCCGGGACTCCGGGCCGCCGGCGTCCGCCCCGGCTGGCGGGTACCCCTCGTCAACGACGCCAGCGTGTTGGCCGTGGCCTCGCTGATCGGTGCCACACGCATCGGCGCCGCCATGGCCCTGATGAACCCTCGCCTCACGGCGGCCGAGCTGGCGGTCTGCAGGAGGCGGCCGGGACCGTCGATGGTCGTCGGGCCCGCCTACGCCGACGCGGCGGCCGCATCGGGTCTCGACGCGGTGCTGGGGCCGGCCACCCTGTTCGCCGTTGCTCCCGGCGATGAGCGCGACCACCCGGGACCCGGCGCCGGGGGACCGAGGCCGTGGGCGTGCTCTTCACCAGCGGGACGTCGGGCGCGCCGAAGGCGGTCATCTGCTCGCAGCGCCGGCTCCTGACCACGTGGTAGCCGCATGGCGCCAGATGATGGGCTCGGGGCCCGACGACGTCGGCTACGTCTCGATGCCGCTGTTCCACTCCAACTCGGTCATGGTCGGCTGGGCGCCGTCGATCGTGGTCGGGCGCCTCGGTCGGACTGGCCCGGAGGTTCACGGCCTCCGGGTGGCTGCCGGACGCCGCCGCTACGGCGGCGACCTACTTCAACTACACGGGCAAGCCGCTCGCGTACCTCCTGGCCCAGCCCGAGCGTCCGACGACGCCGACAACACGCTGCGGGTGGCGTACGGCAACGAGGGCGCCCCCAGGTGGTCGAGGCCTTCGCGTCGAGGGGTTCGGCGTGCGGGGTGATCGACGGGTTCGGGGCCACCGAGGGGGGACTGGCCGTGACCCGGGTGGACGGCGCCCCGGCGGGCCGGTCGGGAAGGCCGGACCCGAGCTGATGATCGTGTCGAGGACGGAAGGAACTGCCGCGTGCGACCTTCGACGAGGCGGGCACCCTGATCGACCCCGTGGCCTGCGTGGGGGAGATCGTCAACACCTCGGGGACCGGCGTGTTCGAGGGCTACTACAACAACGACGAGGCCAACGCCCGCGCCACCAGGAACGGCTGGTACTGGAGCGGGCGACCTCGGCTACCTGGACGAGCAGGGCTACCTGTACTTCGCCGGCCGGAACGCCGACTGGATCCGGGTCGACGGCGAGAACTTCCCGGTGGGGCCCATCGAGACGGTGGTGTCCCGCCATCCCGACGTCCTGGCGTGCGCCGCCTACGGCGTCCCCGATCCCGAGGCCGGCGACCGGGTGATGGTGGCGCTGGTGCTGCGTCCCGGCGCGGCGTTCGATCCCGCCGGGTTCGCCTCCTGGATCGACGGGCAGGCGGACCTGAGCCCGAAGTGGCGGCCGACCCACGTCCGGGTGGCCGAGTCGCTGCCGGTGTCCCCCACCAACAAGGTGCTCACCAGGACCCTGGTCCACGAGAAGTACCGCACCGACCGGACCGGGGACGACGCCCTGTGGTTCCGCGACCGGGCGACGACGTGTTCCGTCCGTTCGGGCCGGATGACGCCGACGTGCTGCGTGGACGCATGGACGAGTTCGGGCGCGGCCGGTTCTGGGACCTGTGACCGCGGCACGGATGATGTGGGACGCCTGCGCGACCGGCGTCGCCGGCGCGTGGCATGGCCGCCCGGTCCCGGTCAGCCGGCGAAGTAGTAGCGCAGGAGCAGCTCGGCCACGCACGCCGGCTTGGGCGACCCCTCGACCTCGAACGTCAATTTGAGCGTGACCTGCACGCCGCCCTCGCCGAGCGGCTCGGCCGAGACGAGGACGATCCCGAGCCGGAGCATCGACCCCACCGGTACCGGGCTGGGGAACCGGACCCTGTCGAGGCCGTAGTTGACCCCCATCCTGATGTTCTCCCACGTCACGACGTCGTGGACCAGCATCGGCCCGAGGGACAGGGTCAGGTAGCCGTGGGCGATGGTCCCACCGAACGGCCCGGCGGCCGCCCGCTCGGGGTCCACGTGGATCCACTGGTGGTCCCCGGTGGCCTCGGCGAACAGGTCCACCCGTTCCTGGGTGATCAGGTGGCTGGCGCTGTAGCCGAGGTGCCGGCCGATCAGCGGGGTCAGGTCGTCGATGGAGCCGATGGTGTGCATGTCCGAGCGTAACGTCCGACCGGCCGGCGACGCCCGATGGACCGGCCGCCGCCCACCCGGCCCGCACCGCCGTGGGACCATGGGGTGTGGACGCTCGACGGATGGTCTTCACCGGATTCGAGGGAGTGGAGCTGGTGGGTGACGTCCGGGGTGATCCCGACGCGTGGCCGGTCCTGCTGCTGCACGGGGGAGGGCAGACCCGGCACACGTGGGGGCAGGCCGCCGAGCGGATCGCCGCGGCGGGCTGGCGGACGGTCTCGCTCGACCTGCGGGGTCACGGCGAGAGCGACTGGGCGCCGCGGGGCGACTACTCGTTCACCGCGTTCGGCGGCGACGTGGTGTCGGTGGCGGACCAGCTGGGCTCCCCTCCCGTCCTGGTGGGTGCCTCGTTGGGCGGGTTGTCGGCACTGTACGCCGAGGGGACGAGCGACCGGGTGGTGTCGTCGGGACTGGTGCTGGTCGACATCACCCTGAAGACCAACACGGACGGGATCCAGCGCATCCGGACGTTCATGGAGTCGGGCCTCGACGGATTCGACACCCTGGACGACGCCGCACTGGCGATCGCCGCGTACACGCCGGAGCGCACCCGCGGGGTCAACCCCGACGGACTGCGCAAGGTGCTGCGCGAGCGGGACGGGCGCTGGTTCTGGCACTGGGACCCGGCCTTCATCGGGCAGGGCCGCAACGAGGCCGTACCGGACGTGCTGGTCGACCTCCTGGACACGGCCGTCCGCAACATCCGGGTGCCCACGATGCTCGTCCGTGGACTGCTCAGCGACGTGGTCACCCAGGAAGGGGTCGACCACCTGCTCGGCTCCGTGCCCGGGACCACGGTGGTCGACGTGGCCGGAGCGGCGCACATGATCGCCGGCGACCGCAACGACGCCTTCACCGACGGCGTCCTGGCCTTCCTGCGCGACCGGATCCTGCCGGTCATCGGCTGACCCCGGGGATCAGTCCCGGGGTCCGGTGACCGTGCCGTCCGGGCGCCCGGACGCGGTGCGCCAGTCGTCGGTGGCGGGCAGCGGATGGCGGAAGAGGCGGGAGGCGTTGCCGGCCGCCACCTTGCGCAGGTCGGCCTCGGGCAGGCCGCCGAACACGCGGCCCACCACGGCCTGGGTGTCGGGCCACGTCGAGTCGGCGTGGGGGTAGTCGGACTCGACCATCACGTGGTCCAGTCCGATGCGGTCGAGCAACGGGACCATGGACGGGTCGTCGATGGTGCAGAACCAGAAGTTGCGCCGGAGCACCTCGCTCGGCCGCAGGTCGCCGTGCCATCCCACCCCGTCGGTACCCGACGCCGAGTGGTCGAGGACGTAGTCGGCCCGGTCCATCAGCATCGGCACCCAGCCGATCCCGCCCTCCGACAGGGCCACGTGCAGCCCGGGGAACCGGAGGGGCACCCCCGACCACAGCCATTCGCCCGCGGCCAGCAGGGCGTTGACCGGGAAGACGGTGGGGAGGAGCGCGAAGGGAGGTCCGGGGGAGGGGAGGGGCGCCCACGCCGACGCCCCGGTGTGGAGGCAGACCACGGTGCCGGTCTCCTCGCACGCCGCGGAACAACGGGTCCCAGTGGTCGGTGAAGATGGAGGGGTAGCCGAGCTGGGCGGGGAACTCGGGGAAGCTGACCGCCCGGAACCCGAGTGCGGCGTTGGCCCGCACCTCGTCGGCGGCCACGGCGACGTCGTCGAGCCACGGGATCTGCAGCGGGATGATCCGGTCGGGGTGGGATCCGGACCACACCTCCAGGTGCCAGCGGTTCCAGGCCCGGGCACAGGCCAGTCCCAGCGCCTTGTCGTCCGCCCGCGAGAACACCGATCCGCAGAATCCCGCCACCAGGGACGGGAAGCAGACCGACGCCCAGATCCCCGCCACGTCCATGTCGGCCACGCGGGCGTCGACGTCGTAGCAGCCCGGTCGCATCTCGTCGAACCGGGCCGGCTCCATGCTCCACTCGTGACGCGGGCGCCCGACCACCGCGTTCAGCCCGACGTTCGGATACTCGCGCCCCTCGAAGCGCCAGCACTGGTCGCCACCCGGCGCCTCGTGGACGCGGGGCGCGCGCCCGGCCAGGGCGGCGGGCATGCGTCCGTCGAAGAGGTCGGGAGGCTCGATGAGGTGGTCGTCGACGGAGATGACGGGTACGAGGACGGGCCGGGGCTCGGGGTCCGGCAGCAGCGTGCTTCCCACGGGAGCCGAGAGTAGCGTTGCCCGCAGCCGGCGACCGGGGGAGGCCGATGGTGGCACCGCACGAGGTGGTTCCCGAGACGGGGGTGCCCGAGACGGGGGTGCCGCGCGCGCACCGGGGCGGGCGGTGCGGCCGTGATCGACCTGGTGGTCCGTGGCGGCACGCTGGTCGACGGGACCGGCGGTCCGGCCCGACGGGCCGACGTGGGGGTCGACGGGGGGCGGATCGTGGCCGTGGGCGACGTGGACGACGGCGCCCGCCGGGTGATCGACGCCGAGGGGGCCGTGGTCGCCCCGGGCTTCGTCGACCTGCACACCCACTACGACGCCCAGCTGTTCTGGGACCCCACGGCCAGCCCCTCGCCGCTGCACGGGGTCACCACCGTCTTCGGCGGGAACTGCGGGTTCTCGTTGGCACCCGCCGGTCCGGAGCACGCCGAGTACCTGACCAGGATGTTGGCCCGGGTCGAGGGCATGCCCCTCGCCGCGCTGCAGGCCGGGATCGACTGGTCGTGGGACTCCTTCGGCGAGTGGCTGGGGCGACTCGACGGATCGGTCGGGGTGAACGCCGGCTTCCTGGTCGGGCACTCCACCCTGCGCCGTGCCGTGATGGGGGAGGACGCGGTGGGCGCCGCGGCCTCCGAGGACCAGCTGGCCCGCATGGAGGCCGGACTGCACCGGGCGTTGTCGGAGGGGGCGATGGGCCTCTCCTCGTCCACCGCCCACACCCACAACGACGGGGACGGCCAGCCGGTGCCGTCGCGCGCCGCCGGGCCGGGCGAGCTCGAGCGCCTCGCCGCCGTGCTGGGCGGCCATGCGGGGACGACCGTCGAGCTGATCGTGCCCGGCTGCCTGAACGGGTTCACCGACGAGGAGATGGCCCTGCTCACCCGGGTCTCGCTGGCCGCGGGACGGCCGGTCAACTGGAACGTCCTGGCCGCCACCGCCGCCAACCCCGAGGGCACGGCGCACCAGCTCGAGGCGTCGGACCGCGCGGCGCGGGCCGGTGCCCGGGTGGTGGCGCTGACCCTGCCCCACACCATGGCCCTGCGCCTGTCCTTCGAGCACGGGGCCATCCTCGAGGGCCTGCCCGGGTGGCGGACGTTCTTCGCCGCTCCGGTGGACGAGCGCATCGCCGTGCTGTCCGACCCGGCGGCCCGGCGGGCGATGGACGACCGCGCCCAGTCCGACGAGGCCGGCATCCTGCGGTTCCTGGCCGACTGGGGTCGCCTGGTCATCGCCGAGACCTTCGCCCCCGACAACGCCGGCCTCGAGGGTCGTGCCGTGGGGGACGTGGCCGCCGGGCGGGGACTGGGTGCGTGGGACGCCATGTGCGAGGTGATGGTGGCGGACCGGCTGCGCACCGGGTTCCAGGTCCCGATCACCGAGTCGGACGCCGACTGGGCGGCCCGCGCCGAGGTCTGGCGCGATCCGCGGGCGGTGGTGGGTGGATCGGACGCCGGTGCCCACCTCGACACGATGTGCGGGGCCGTCTACTCGACCTCGCTGCTGGGAGAGGGCGTCCGCCGCCGGGGCCTGCTCCCGATCGAGGAGGCGGTGCGGCTGCTCACCGACGTGCCGGCCCGCCTCTACGGGCTGGTGGACCGGGGACGGGTGGCCGAGGGGTGGTGGGCCGACCTGGTCGTGTTCGACCCCGAGACGGTCGGGCCCGGTCCGCTGCCGCACGCGCGACGACCTGCCCGCCGGGGCCAAGCGCCTGTACGCCGGCTCCGAAGGGGTGGCCCACGTCGTGGTCAACGGGACCCCGGTCGTGTCCGAGGGGCGCCTCACCGGAGCACTGCCCGGTCGGGTCCTGCGTTCGGGAGCCGACACCGCGACCGTGGGGATCGGCGCCCGGGGCTGACCACCGGCGACCGGTGCCGTCGCGGCCGGCGACCCCCGGTCGCGGACCGCCGGCGACCGGTGCCGTCGTCCCGTCGCCGCGAGCGGTCACCGGAAGATCGCTTGACATCTCCGGTGGGAGGCCTGACCATGATCGTTGGTCGGCTCGTGCCGGGGACGTACGGCTGGGGATCACGGGAACGCCGGAGTACCTGCCGCCCGGGGCATCGCGGAGCCGCCCGAGGAGGAATCGTGCGGACACTCCGGTACCGAAGCACGCGGCGTACCTCCCGTCCCGACCGGACGGCGCGACCGTCCGGAGGAGGGAGGCGCCGTAGGTCGCCGACGCGGTACGCCGCCGTGGCGGTGGCGGTTCCCACGTTGCCGGTCGTCGCCGTGCTGGTCTCCCCGGTGGTCCCCACCGGCTCAGGGCACCGGGCGACCGGGCCGTCGGCGGTCGTCCCGCGTGGCCGGCCGGCGGCACGACCGCGCGCGCGGACTCCTCCGTGCGCGCCGATGCCCAGCAGACCTGCAACGGCGTTCCCCAGCCCCAGTTCAGCGGGGGTACGGGCTTCGGTCACACGGACCACTTCCTGAGCGACTACGTCACCGCGCCGCTGACCGGCGCCGCCGACGTGCCCAACGTGGACTTCACCAACATCTTCCTCTTCCCCGACTCGGGCGGCGGGACCGGGACCAGTGGCGGACCACGCTCGCCGGGGAGGGGACCACGATCCCCTCCCAGGAGGATCTCGACGCCATGACCACGGCGCTCGTGTGCAGCTCGTACTTCGACCTGCTGACCCAGTACAACATCGATCCGCCCGTCTTCTCGGGTGACGAGCCGACCATCCCCCAGTGCGTGACCAGCGCGATCGCCGACGCGGCCTCCACCGGCGGCGTCATCTCGTTCGCCACCATGCGCACGTTCGCCGGGTGCGAGCAGTCCCCGTCGGTCAACCCGAACATCTCCCCCCAGGTCAACATCTTCGTCGCCCCACCTCTGACGGCCTCGGCGTACGGCCACGACGGTCAGGCGATGTGCTCGCCCGGTTCCACGGCCGTCGTGTACCACGGGGCCGGACTCGACGTCCCCAACTTCACCGTGATCCCCGTCGACCCCGCGCTCCACCGGCCCGGGCCAGACCGTGCTCACCAGCCTCTCCCACGAGATGACCGAGACGGTGTCCGACCCGTTCGGCGAGGGTTGGTACCACAGCAGCGGCCCGACCCAGTTCTCCCAGGACTACGGACAGGGCGAGCTCGCCGACATCGTGAGGGCGGAGGGGACGACGGGGGACTCGACCCGACCGTGCCGACCGCCTTCCCCCCGGTGGTCGAACCGACGGGGAACCGCCGGACCGGCCTGACCGTCGGGCGGACTGGTCCGACCAGGACGACAGCTGCGAACCCGGCGCCATCATGAACACCACGCTGGTGCCGTTGAGCGCGCCGACTCCATCGTGCTGTCGGGAACCGCCAGCCTGGCCATCCCCGTCTCCCTGGGGAGTCGCTGGCGGGGACCGTGCGGTCCCTGGAGCTGGAGGCTGGCGACGGGAGACGAAACCTACGGCGGCTCGTCCGCCAACGTCACCCTCTCGATCCGGTTCGCCGGCCAGATCCGCCAGTTCACCGATCTCGACGTCAACGAGGGCACCGAGTAGGGGAACGACACGCTGGACGCCGCACTCCTCAATTTCCCCAGGGGATCACGGTGAAGGACATCACCAACATGACCATCAGCCGTACCCTCCCCGGGGACACCTGGAACATCAGTGAGCTCGGCCTCCAGGCCGCCGTGGCCCCGACGCCGGGAACTGGTCCTTCCCGGAGCGCTCCGGTGGACGACCGCGACCCACACCCTGGCCGACGGCAGCCAAGGTGGTCCGGTTCGTCGGGGGGGCACCCAGCCGTTCACTGAGCCCGTCACGGTGTACCCGGCGGCCGATGCCGATCGGCTGGTGACGGAGCTGGACCTGACCATCGGCACCGGGGGCGACGATCTCCGCGGCGGAAACCTCCCGCAGTACGACGCCACCGCGATCCTGCATCTCGAGGGTGGGCGCACCTCACGTTCCCCGACCTCAACCTGCTAGCCAACCGGACGAACCACACCGACGAACCGGTCCAACTGCTGTCGTTAAGTCGCTTCCCCCGGACATGACGGCGGCCGACCTCACCTCGCTGACGCTGGAGACCGATCTCCCGGGGGGCGGGGGAGGCGACAACTGGGACGTGAAGTTGATCGAACTGACCGAGGGAAGGGGAGCGCGGGGACGATGCCACCGCCGACGCTGCTGAGCGTCCCGCTGATCGACGTCAGCGGAACCACGATGCTCCCGGAAGGGAGCACCGGCCTGCGCCGCATCACGGCGCCCGTCACCGACCGCCACGTGCCGTCCCGCCGCGCCGCCGGCGGACGCCGCCGACGAGGCGGGGGGCTGACCACTACGATCACCACCTGGTGGGGACAACCTCAACGGCGGGGACTGCCCGGGGACAACGCCACCGTCGCCGTGGACGGGGGGACCTTCCCGAACGCGAACGTTTCCGAGGACTGGGAGAACGGGACGAACGCACCCTCTCCCTGGTGCCGCTGCCGTCCCCGCCCTCCACGCTCGGGAGCATCACCGCGGATCAGCACACAGTTCTCCGGGTCTCCCCGACAACTGGGACATCGCCGGGGTGGACGTGCAGGCCCTCGGGGAGGTTCCCGGCAGCTAGTGGGGTCGACGGCGGACGAGGACGGACGAGACGGACGAGGAGGTCGGGCCATGGGTGAGCGGATGGCCGGATCGCCGTCGCTGTGACGGTGCTGACCGCGCCGGTGGTGGGCGCCGGGCGGTCCGCCGGCGTCGCGCAGGCGGCCGCCCTCGTCGGGACGCCGTTGCCCGTCGCCACCCCGGCGTCCCCGGACGGTGGAGTCAGCCCGACCAGGGCAGTGGCACCAACACGCTCTACGGCGTCTCGCGTCCGGACCCGACCGACTGCGTCGCGGTCGGTGCCTACGAGGTCGGCGAGGACCGATGCCCTCGTCGAGACGCTGAGCCGCGGGACGCGGTCGATCACGTCGGCGCCATCGCCTGCGGGTGACTTCAGCACCCTCGACGGCGTCGCGCACCGACCCGTCCGACCGTGTCGCCGTGGGTGTGGACGAGACCGGGGACGGCGCACAGGCCCTCGTCGAGACGCTGAGCGGCGGCACGGGTCCATCACGTCGACGCCGTCGCCCGGCTCGGGGGAGGGCGACCTCGACGGCGCGTCCTGCACGACGACCGGTGGGGTGATCTCCTGTACCGCCGTCGGGTACGTCGACTCGGCCGACGCCACGCAGACCCTCGTGGAGCGGTCCCACGGCGGGGTGTGGGCCATCGCGCCCACCCCGGCTCTGGGCAGCAACGACAGCAGCCTGGCCGGCGTCTCGTGCACCGCCGCCGCCGCGCGCACCGCGGCGGGCGAGGCGTCCCGTTCGGGCGTGGCCGAGACCCTCGCCGAATCCACGGACGCGGTCCGTGGACGGTCGGCACGACCACACCCGGGCAACGGAGACAACGTCCTCCGGGCGGTGTCGTGCGTCACCGCCGGCGACTGCACCGCCGTCGGGGACGACGTCGACGAGGCACGGGCGTCCCAGACCCTGGCCGAGACCCGGACCGGCACCTCCTGGTCGAGCGCGCCGACCCCCATCCGGGCAGCCGCGGGCACCTCCTCGACGGCGTCTCCTGACGGCCGCCTCCCGGT
>CAWFDU010000013.1:0-1229483 GCA_963814655.1 uncultured Acidimicrobiales bacterium
CGACAGCGGGACGACTTCAAATGTCAGCACGCCATTGTTGTCGGGCCAGATTTTCCGGCCAGTCGCGATGGCAAAAGCGCATTGGAAAAAGAAATTATTGAAGCCGCAAAACCCAAACCAGGCGAACCGGCCAGGACGGTTACGCTCATGCGAGTTTTCGATCTGGCCCGCCTTGTTCGAATTCAACCTCGCAAAAGAATCAATTTGGAGCAACTCCGTGATCTATTCATCAAATGTAAGATGCCCGAAGAGTCTGCGGAATGGGTTTCCAATCTTGAAAAATTACAGTTAGATGAACCTCCATATCGTGATATTCTTGAAGTCATTTGGAAAGTTCAAAAGGACGAGCCGGAAAGTTTGGTTCTGTATGGTAAATTGAAAACCGCCCTCCGGTATGAAAAAAATATAACCATGCACAACCCGACCTGAAAAACCTTTGCCACGCGATGATGGGCATGGCGGGAGGGAGTTATATTTTCGCCACCGACTCAACCGTGGAGTTGATTCAAAAGCCGAACAAAGTGCTAGAAGCAATTCAAGCAGTGGATGAACGTGAAAAAACTCCACCACAAGCGAAAACATAACCAATGCTTCAACGTATCCGCCCCATACATCCATTTCCCGCTCGAATGTCATCCGAATTCGTGTGGCGCGAATTGTCCGAAAATGCCGGGTGCCTGCGTGTCCTCGATCCGATGAGCGGGTCTGGCACTACACTTGTCACTGCGAGAATGCGTGGTCACGAGGCCATTGGATTCGATAGTGATCCGCTGGCTGTTCTTATCGCGGGCGCTTGGGCTTCAGATGTGGATGTGGAAGCAACGGAAAAGAAGGCGGAACAAGTTTTAAGCCGGGCCAAAAACAGAGCAGGAAAAATAAGCGACCGAGAGGCTTATCCGCGTGGCGCAAGCGACGAGACAAAAGAGTTCACTCGTTACTGGTTTGATTTAACCAACCGCAAGCAGCTCGCTGCGCTCGCGGACAGCATTTCGCATACACACGACCAGCAAATCAAACGGCTCCTTTGGTGTGCGTTTTCGCGCCTCATCATCACAAAACAATCCGGCGTGTCATTGGCAATGGATATTTCGCACAGCCGCCCGCATAAAACATACGAGAAAGCCCCGTTGATTGCGTTTGAGCATTTCGAGCGGGCGATGAAGCAAATCACAAAAGCCGCACCGTTCACTAGCGCCGCGCCGAACCGTCCGCAAGTTTCCGTCCAAAATGCCGATGCCCGCGAGTTGCCGTTGAAAGATGAAAGTGTGGACATGGTGATAACTTCGCCGCCGTATCTGAACGCGATTGATTACTTGCGTGGTCACAAATTTTCACTCATCTGGATGGGGCATGACGTTTCAGAAATCCGCGATCTGCGTTCCATGAATGTCGGCGCAGAAGTTTCAGCAACTGCTGACGATGATGACAGGGCAACCGAAGAAATCATGGAGCGTATGTGTGATGGTGAACTGCAAAACCGCCATCGCGGGATGCTCCGGCGCTATGTGCGGGATTTGCGGAAATGCGTAAGTGAAAATTTTCGCGTGCTTCGTCCTGGCGGCAAGGCTGTTTATGTTGTCGGCAATTGCAATCTTCGCGATACCTTCGTGGAAAATTCTGAATGTGTAATTGACTTGGCCACTGAAGCGGGATTCACCATTCGCCCAGCCCGCCGGCGTCCGTTGCCGCAAAACCGCCGCTATCTTCCACCGCCCGGCAAGCGCGGCGCGGGCGCGGCGCTTCACAAGCGCATGCGCGAGGAAGTCATTCTTACTTTGGTCAAAGAATAATTTTGCTCCTCACCCCGGCGTCTTTTTATTTCGCCGCGCCGCCGCCCAGTTTGACCGGCGACCGCGCGATTTCAACGGCATAGACATTCAGCGGCCCCTGCATGTTCGAGCGGAACACGAGCCACTTGTTGTCCGGCGTGATGTTGCCGTTTGGCTCGCCGTTGTTTCCGCGATAATCCTGCGTGGCCATGTTGACGAGCCGCTCCGCCACCACCGAACCGTCGGGTTGCGGACGGAACAAATTCATCCACATTCCGTCCTGTGCATAGGCGACCTGCGCCGGATCGCCGCCGTCGCTGGAAAACAGTTTTCCGTCCCACGAAACGCTGTAATGCACGCCCCACCAGTCGCGCGCCAGATGATAGCGTGTTTCCTTGCCGGTCTTGACATCCACGTTGGCGAGCCAGAAATCCTGGCTGCGCGGCGTTTGCAGGTCGAACCAGATCAGCTTGCCGTCGTGGCTCCAGAATTCGTGCCCGGCGATTTCCATGTCCATCGTGCGCTGGTGCATCAGGCGCTGCTCCGAGCCGTCGGTGCGGATTGTCCAGACGCGGTCGCACCTCGTGCCAAGTTCCTTCGTGGCAATAGAGCAGCAGGTTCGGATCGGTCGGCGAGAATTGCAGATGGTTCAGCCACGCGTATTGATAACCGTTCGTCACGGAGCGGCCGGTCTTGACGTCGGTGAACACGAACGCCATGCAGGACTGGTTCGCCAGCCGCCGCGAAAGGCCGTCTTCCTTCGTGGCCGCCGTCCTTTCCGCCGCCGTGAGATTCGTCCGGCCGGGGAACATCCGCTCGGCTTGCGGCAGGATGACGCGCGGCGCGGGCCTGGGCGTTTTGCCCGACGGATCTTCCGCGTTGATCGTGTTGACAATGAAAGTTTCGTCGCAATTGATCGCCGTCACGCGCGCCTTGATGATTTCACGCACCGCATGGGTGTCGAGGTTGGCCGCGCAAAACATACCGTCCCGCCGCTGAAAATAAACCTCCGGCGCCTTGCGCGACATCGCCAGCGCGCTGGCATTTGACACGACGATGCCGACTTTGGGAGTTCCCTGTCCGAGCGATTTGAGGTCCACCACGGCAATCCCGCTGGGCGAATCAAAAATCATCCGGTTGCCGTCGGGCGTGAAAAAATTCTGGTGAAAATAAAGGCTCACGCTGCCCGGCTCGGGCGAAATGCGGATGACGCGGTGGCCGGTGTCGGGATCAATCCAGTCGGCGGGCGACGGATTGGCGCCGGTTCTATTGTTGGTGACCACGAGGGTCGGGCCAGTGATCCTGCCGGCGCCGCCGACATCAGCGAAGGCTGTGCCGCCGCCGCCGCCACCACCGCCGCCTAAAGAACCAATGAATGCCGGCGATCCGGCTTTGCCGGGAGCGCCGCCGGCGCCGCCGCCGTACCTAGCGGCGCTGCCGGATTCACCCGTGCCGTTATTGACACCCGAAACTCCCCCCTGACCGCCGGCGCCTCCGGGAAAAAAAGCGAGGGAGTAGCCGCCGGTGCCGCCCGCGCCACCGGTGGCGGAATCATTGCTGAAAGAATCGTTCGCCGCCAGATCGAGGGTGCCGGTGCCGGCGACATAAATGGCACCGGCTGCGGATCCGCCGGCGCCGCCCCCGGCATAGAAGCCGCCGGTGCCGCCGCGGCCGCCGGTCGCGGTATCGTTGCTCAGCACGGAGTTCGTGAGCGTCAGTGCGCCCGCATCGAAAATGCCGCCCGCGGCCGCACTCCCTGTCCCGCCGGTCTGGTAGAAGGCATAGCCACCATTGCTGCCGGCCGCGCCGGTAGCATGGCCGTCAGCGATGATCAGGCCGTCGAAGCTCGCGGTGGCGCCGGCATTGATGGTGAAGTCGGAGAAGTTGCTGCCGCTGCCGCCGCCATGGATGGTCACGCCCGGCGTCGTCGAGCCGGGCTGGGCCCCTTCGATGGTGATGTTTTTGCCGATCACCAGCGACGAGGTGAGATCGATTGTGGTGACGCCGGGCAAGAAATTGATGATGTCACCGGCCGAGGCGTCCGTGAGTGCGGCGCGCAACGAGCCCGCGCCGCTGTCATTGCCGTTGGTGACGGTGATGGTCGTCATTGCTTGCGTCCTTCCCACTCGGCGTCAGTACGCCGTCGTCATTCCGGTCCCTGCGCGGTCGCCTTCACCGCCTCGGGCCGCGATACGATCAGATTGGCCTGGCTTGGCGTCGCCTCGGTCCAGAAACTCTGCGCCTTGAAGCGCTCGTAGAGGTCGTGCGGCAAAACCGATTTGCGCGGCTCGAACTTCACCTGCGCGCGCACTTTGTGCAGCCCGGGCATGCGCAGCTCTTCGTCGAAGTCCGGCTCGTCGAAAACGAGATTGTCGAAGTCGTGGGCGTAAGGCTCTTCGCCGAGGAACTGGTAGATCAGCGACGTCACCTTGGCTGGCGCCTGCGCCAGATAGTCGTAGTCGACGACCAGCAGCGAATCGGCGTCCGGGCCGTAGAACGCCTCCTTGAGGCAGGTCCATGAACTGCCGACCAGGCGATTGCGCTGCGACAGCGCGTCGGTGCGGGTATAGACATTGGCGCGCTCGTCGTCGCTGAACAGCCGCGACGGCAACAAGGGATTGGCGCGGATCAGCCGCTCGATCGAATCCATGATCGCGGCGACGCTGCGCACGGTGCAGATGATTTTTGCATCCGGCATGATCGCGTGCAGGGCCGCAAGCCGCGCCGTCCACATCCGGTTGGTGTCGAAAACGACAGCGTCATCCGGCAGGCCCACGGCCCAGGACGCGAACAGGCCGCGCAACACATTCTCCCGCCGCTCCTGGCCGATCAGCGCGTGACCTTCGCCGGCCATCACATTCATGGCGCTGGTGAAGAGCGGACAGAGCGAGCTTGAAATGCCGGCGCGGAAGCGTGGGTTCTGCTTGAGGATGGCGCTCAGGAGTGTCGAGCCGGAACGGGGCAGACCGGAGATGAAATGATACCGCGGCACGTCATTACTCTTTCAAAAACTTCACGCCATTTCCGCACTGCTGGCGCAGCCGCCATTGCAGTGCCGCCGTCTGCGAGGCCGACTGATCGTCAGTCGGGGAATTTCTGCTCTGAAATTTCCCGCCCTCGGGGCGTCACGGACGGTCCCGAGCCGGACCGTGCTCCAGAGGCGCTCCGCGCCTATACGTAGCAGGGCCTCCCGTCATCGCTCAACACTTTGTTTGATCCAGCAGACGAGAAATTTCTATTTGTTGTCAGGTATTTACTGCGCTCGCTCGCTGGCTAAAACGCCTCGGACCTATGTGTTTTGACAGGCGCGGGAAACGAACAGAGGCGCGGGAAACTGATATGGGGCCGGAACGGACGGCGGCGCTGGAAACAGATGTCGGTCTATCTCGAACGCTTTCAGCCCGCGGCGCGCGCATGTGTGCGCAGCAAAGCGGCACGCAACGCGATCCGCTGCCGCACGCGTTCGACCCGGTAGCCATCTTCGAGCCGCGCCGCGCAATAAGGCGTGACGACGGCTGCCGCCGCCGGATATAGCGCCTCATAGTCCCGCGCATTGTGGAACATCATGCGATTGTCGTCGTCGAGATAGCTCTCGGACAAGGCGCCTTCGGCGATGATCACGTCGTGGGTCTCGAGCTCGACGTGAAAATATTCGATCGTGTCGGCCTGCTCCGGCTGCACGATCGAGGTGGCGTTGACGAGGTCTCTGGCCTCGATGAGCAGTCCGCCGAGATCATCGTCCTTGAAGTACATGGCATGATGCGGCGAGATCCATAGATCGCGTCGGGGTACATTGTCATCGAGCGCACCGGCTTTGATGCAGACCGGCAGGACTTCTCGGTTGCCTTGGATGAACCGCCCGCTATAGCCGCGCCGTCCGATCCATTTGATCGGCCGCGCTTTGCCCGACGCGGTCACCACTTCGTCGCCGATCTTCAGCTCCTCGACAGACTTGTCGCCGTGCTTGGTGGCGATCAGCGTGCCGCGGCAATAGCAGGGAACGTCACCGGTAATCGTGCCGGCCCCGGCGACATCGGCGAAGGCAAAGCCGCCGCCGCCGCCGCCGCCCGGCGCGTAGGCGAAATACGAGACGGGGTCTTTGGAATCATCATGGAGATGAACTGTGATTCCCTGTGATGAACCGGCCTCGCCGGGCGCACCGCCGGACACGCCCGACTGTCCGGCCGAACCGGATTGGCCGACGCCGTTGTTGAGGAACGAGAACTCCGCCGATGCCGGCTGCACCGCCATAGGAGAAGAAGCGGGTCCAAGGGGCAAAAACGTGACCGAGCGCATACGGAACGTCGCCGCTTCCGCCTTGGCCGCCGCCGCCGCCGATCGCCGAGTTGCCGCTGAAAGCATCGTTGCCTGCGAGATCGAGCGAAGCGCCGTAGGCGACATAGATGCCGCCAACCCCTGTTCCGCCCGCGCCGCCGCCGCCGCCGAAGCTTCCCTTGGCGCCCGAGCCGCCGACCGCCTGGTCGTTTTGCAGGACGGAGTCCGTCAGCGTCAGCGCACCGAAATCGTAGATGCCGCCGGCGGCGGGGCTTCCACCTTGGCCTGTCCGGCTGACATTGTAGACGCCGTCGGCGCCGACTTTGTAGCCGTTGGCGATGATCAGGCCGTCGATGCCCGCGGTGACGCCGGCATTGACCACGAAATCGGAGAAATTGCTGCCGACCCCGCCGCCATTGATGGTCACGCTGGCGTCGTCGCGCCGGACTGCAGACCGTCGATAGTGACGTTCTTCGCGATCACCAGCGTTCCGGCAAGATCGATCGTGGTCACCGACGGCTCGAAGGTGATGGTGTCGCCGGAATTGGCGTGCGCAAGCACATAGCGCAGTGAGCCGATCGTATTGACGTCGTCGCTCTCATTGGTGACGACATCCGTCATCACGGTGCCGTTGATGGTGCCTTTGCCGCCGACATCGGCGAAGGCCGTGCCGCCGCCGCCACCACCACCGGCACCGCGATCAACCGAACCTCTACGTCCTGGCGATCCGGGTTCGGCCGGCGCGCCGCCGGCGCCCGTAAAGGGGCCGCTGATGCCCACGCCAGGAGAGCCGAGGCCGCCGTTGACGCCCGACACGCCGCCGGCGCCACCCGCGCCGCCGGAGTAAGAGTTGCCCTGGTTCAGGCCTTCACCGCCATAACCTCCCGCGCCGCCGGCGGCCGAATTGCCGGCGAAAACATCGTTCGCCGCAAGGTCGAGGCTGCCGCTGTGCGCGACATAGACGCGCCCGCTGCGGACCCGCCGGCGCCGCCGCCAACGCCGAGCCCGTCGGCTCCCGTACCGCCGGCGCCGCCGGTTGCGGTGTCGTTTTCCAGGAACGTGTTGGTGAGCGTGAGATCGCCCTTGACGTAGATGCCGCCGGCGGCCGCGCCTCCAGAACCGCTGGTGCCGTAATTGCCGACATAGTCGGCGCCAGCGGCGCCCTTGGCATCGCCGTCGGCAATGATCAGGCCGTCGAACGTCGCGGTGACACCGGCATCGACGACGAAGTCCGTGAAAGCGTGCGAACTGCCGCCGCCATTGATGGTCACGCCGGGCGTCGTCGAGCCGGGTTGCGCGCCCTCGATGGTGACGTTCTTGGTAATGACCAGCGACGAGTCGAGATCGATCGTCGTGACGCCGGCGGCAAAATTGATGACGTCGCCGGAGGATGCGGGCAGCCAGCGTGGCGCGCAGCGAGCCCGTGCCGCTGTCATTGTCGTTCGTAACCGTGATGGTCGCCATGATGCCTGCTCTCAGAGCGCGCGCGCAGTTGGGATGAGTTGGTTGATGAGGGGCGACTGCTGTCGGTTGGGGAATCTAGAAACAAAATGTCGCGTTCCCCGGCATCGCCGGCGAATTCCAAATTGGATAGCGCGTGTCGTTGCGCTGCCGCGTCGTCCCCGCGCCCAAACTAGCAGCGTGAACTTTCATGACAACTGGGCGTATTGCCGGGATCTGAGAGAATTTCGCTGAATAAACAATGATAAGAGGATGCCGCCGAGGCTCGAAAGGCTCTTTTCAGTGCTCGCGCATGATGTTCGGCGTGCCGGTATAGCTCGGGCCGCCATAGCTCTCGCCGTAGCGCGGCGCGCGGCGTTCGGCTTTCGCCGGCTTCGATTTGCGTTGCGTGGCCGGGCCACTGTCCGACGCCTCCGGCGCCAGCGGCTTCAGGCCGCCGACTGCGCGCAACGCGCCGTCCGCCGCGCGCTCGCCGGATTCCCAGGCGCCGCCGAGCGTGCCCCACAGCGTTTCATGCGCGGCTTCGCCGGCATACCAGACGTTATATGTCAGCGGGCCGAGCAATTGCTTGCGCGTGAACTGGCCGCCCGGCCCGGCGGCCGACCAGGCGCCGAGCGCGTAGGGCTCATTGTTCCAGCGGGTGGCGTGCTTCCTGCCGATCGCGCTTCTTGATCTCGGCGCCGTAGAGGTTCGCGAGCCAGTCGGTGGCGAAAGCGAACATCGCCGCTTCGCCCTTCGCCGACAGGTCGCGGCCGAACGGGCCGGCGACATCGACCACGCAGAGCGGCGTGCCGGAGATATTAGCGAGCAGCGCCGCGGTGCGGCTGTCGCTTGATTTCTCGAACACCAGGTCGTCGCTGTCGAGGCCGAGCGGATTGCCTTTGAGCTCGAGCGCGATGTGATCGAAGCTGCCGAGCGACAGTCGACCGAACGTGTCGAACGTATGATGGTCGAGTTCGGGCAAGAATTTCAGGCCGCCCGACGAGATCACATTGGTGGGCACGGTGATGATCGCGGTGCGGGCATTGATCGTGCCCTTGCCGGTGACGGTCGAGAGCCGCCGCGGGTGTCGATCGTGTTCGCCGGCGTCGACAACTGCACGTTGAGGCCTTGCGCCAGCGATGCGAGCACGCGCCGAGGCCCTGTTTGCCGAAGGCCGCGGTCTTGCGCTCGGCGGCTTTGGCGAAATCGAACGCGGAAACCTGCGGCAGATCCTTGGCGCACTGATACGGGCCGAGCACGAATTCGACCGTCGGCTTCCAGTCGCCGAGATCGGCGGGCATCGCCTGTTCGCACGGCGCATCGGTCTTGCGGGCGAGTTCGTTGATGGCGCGCGTGGCGCGCACCTGCGCCGACAAAAAATCTTCGAGCTCGCCTTCGCGCGCAAAGCGGCGGCCGATGCGCACCTTCTGGCTGCGCGGCGCCGGATAGATGATCGCCGCGGTTCGGCGTCAGTTTGGTCAGCGGATTGAGGTCGGGCAGATAGAGCCAATGCGCGCCGCGGTCATACGGCACGCCGAACGTCGTGGTGTCGGTGATGCAGCGGCCGCCGATATGATCGGTCGCCTCGATCAGCACGTAGCGGCGTCCGGCGGCGGCGATGTTGCGCGCGGCGGCGATGCCGGCGGCGCCGGCGCCGACAATGGCGACATCGACCGTGCTTGAAGCCGCTTGGCGTCGCAGCCAATGCGGGTCTCGGAAACAGCGCCCGCGCGGCGGCAGCCGCCGAGACAGCAACGGAACCGGCAAGCACCGAACGCCTGTTGTAACGAGATTTCCCCGGCATGGTTTCCAAAGCGCTTGAGTGTGCGCTGCACATTGCCCGAACCGGCGCCATTCGCGCAATTGCAGCCAAGGGTCAATCGGCGAGGCTCCCATGAACGAAATCGCAACGCAGATTCGCATAAATTACCACCGATAAGATGCGGTCGAACCGCACTGTTGGCTGCGTTTTCACGCATGATCCGGAAACCGGTTTCCGACAAAGATCATGTGCAAAAGGTGGCTGGGAGGCCACGAACCATGGGCCCGATGCTCGATGGCGTCGTGCAATTGATTGCCCGCTATCTGCAGAAGCCGATTCCGGGCTACGAGCCGTTCACGCCGAGCGATCCCGAGGCGCTGCGCCAGTCGCTGCAGCCGGGTGACGTGCTGCTCGTCGAAGGCAACAACAAGGTTTCCGGCGTCATCAAATATCTCACGCAATCGACCTGGTCGCATGCCGCGCTCTTTGTCGGCTCGCTGCCCGGCTGCTTCGCCGAAGACGGCGAACCGCATGTGCTGATCGAGGCCAATCTCGGCGAAGGCGTGGTCTCGGCGCCGCTGTCGAAATACATTCCGCTTCCATACCCGCATCTGCCGGCCGGTCGGATTGATCGCGGATGACTGCGCCCAGGTCTGCACCTATGCCATCTCCCGCATCGGCTATGACTACGATCTGAAAAACATCATCGACCTGATGCGCTATCTGTTCCCGATGCCGGTGCCGCGGCGCTGGCGCCGGCGCTTGATGGCGCTCGGCTCCGGCGATCCGACGCGGCTGATCTGCTCGGCGCTGATCGCGGATGCCTTTACCTCCGTGCGCTACCCGATCCTGCCGAAGACCAAGCTTGCGAGCGGCCTGGCGCGGGAGGAGATTTTCGAGATCCGCCACTCCTCGCTGTATTGCCCGCGCGACTTCGACATCTCGCCCTATTTCAACGTGGTGAAGCCCACCATCGTGCGCGGCTTCGACTATAAGCGCCTGCAATGGGCCGATCAGGCCAAGGATGGCGAAGATTTGGACGGCGCAGGCGGCAACAATTCGCTCATTCCGCTGGTGCCGGAAGCCGCCGAGGACGAGGTCGAAGTGATGGTGGCGTGAGGCGCCTTTCAAGACGCGCCTGCGGCATTTTTTGGGTCTTTGGCCGCCTTGTAGTTTCCAATCGCCATCGCTACCTCTGCCCACGGCAGAGGATTCCACGACACCAACATGATCGACGACGTCGTCAACACCATTACGCAAATGTTATCGCCGCGGCTGCGCGCGATCCTGTGGCGCTCGATCCTGCTGGCGCTGGCGCTGATCGTGGCCGTGGGCATCGCGCTGCAGCGATTCATCGTCTGGCTCCTCGATGCCGGCGGCGCCTCGGTCGAGACCACGCTCGGCCCGCATGCGCACACGCCGGTCACCGTGCTGGCCTGGCTGCTGTCCTTCGCCGCGGGCTTCGGCATCATCGTCGGCAGCGTCATGCTGATGCCGGCGGTGACGGCCGTGGTCGGCAGCTTCTTTTCCGACCGTATCGGCGAGGAGGTCGAGCGCGAATATTACCCGGCCGATCCGCCGGGTCAGGCGGTGCCGCTGACGCTGGCGCTCTGGGAAGGCTTCAAGACCGCGGTGCTGGCCGTCGCCATCTATCTCGTCGCCGCGCCGCTGATTCTGTTCGCCGGTTTCGGCGCCGTGATCTTCTTTCTCGCCACCGCCTATATTCTCGGCCGGCAGAATTTCGAGCTCGCCGCCATGCGGTTTCGCCCGCCGGCCGAGGCCAAGCTGCTGCGCAAGCAAAATGCGATGCTGGTTTATGCCGGCGGCCTCCTCATCGCCGCCTTCGTCTCGATTCCGGTCGTGAATTTGGCGACGCCGATCTTCGCCATGGCGCTGATGGTGCATCTGCACAAGCGCGTGAGCGCCAAAACCTTGGCGCATAGCGCCGCATAAAACACGCTGGTACGTAGTGCTGCGTAGCTGCCCGGTTATCTCCTCGGAAGTGATTCAATTTGAGATGGAAAAGCCGTGCCCGCGCCGAACCCGCGGCTGCGGCGCAGGGTAAGCTTAAGGTTTGGTACAAACGTTTGGCCTAACGTGCGGCTTAAATCCTTCACAGGGAGGCCGCCATGTTCGGCACCACATCTCGCGCTTTGCTGGCCGGCGTTCTCGCCGGCGCTTTGACTTTCGCGCCCGTGGCGCAGGCGTGCACCGGGATCCGCCTCGTCGCCAAGGACGGCGGCGTCATCGCGGCGCGCACCTTGGAATTCGGCGTCGACTTGCATTCCAATGTCCTGATCGTCCCGGCCGGCACCACGCTCACCGGCACGCTGCCGGGCGGCGCCAAGGGCATCAGCTACACCACCAAGCACGGCTTCGCCGGCGCCAATGCCGAGGGCCTCACCGCGATCGTCGACGGGCTCAACGACCAGGGCCTCTATGTCGGCCTGTTCTACTTCCCGGATTACGCGAGCTACCCGGACCTCACCAAGGACAATGCCGCGCGCGCCATGGCGCCGTATGAATATGGCAATTGGCTGCTCGGCAATTTCGCCAGTGTCGATGAGGTGAAGGCCAATTTCGACAAAGTGGTGCTGGCGCCGGTCGTGCTCGACGCCATCAAGCAGGTGCCGCCGGTTCATTTCGTGGTGCAGGACCGCAGCGGCAAGGCGGTCGTGATCGAGCCGCTGAACAAGTCGCTCAAGATCTACGACAATCCGCTCGGCGTCTTGACCAATTCGCCGAGCTTCGATTGGCACATGACCAATCTGCGCAACTACGTCAATCTCTCCGCGACGAATGTGCCGCCGCTCAACCTCGGCGGTGTGACGCTGGCGCAGTTCGGCCAGGGTTCGGGCTTGCGCGGCCTGCCCGGCGACTTCACGCCGCCGTCGCGCTTCGTGCGCGCGGTCGCGTTCTCGCAGTCGGCGATCCAGTCCGCGACCGCGCCGGAGGCGGCGCTGCAGGCCTTTCACATCCTCAACAATTTCGACATTCCCTACGGCGCGGTCCGTGACTCGGCGAACGGCCAGGTGCATGCCGAATACACCACCTGGACCAGCGCCTCCGACCTGAAGAATCTGCGCTGGTACTTCCGGACCTTCAACGATCAGTCGATCCGCAGCGTCGATCTGACCAAGGCACTGGCCGCCGCCAAGGGCCAGATCAAGCAGATCAAGATGAACTCGAAGCAGCCGGTCGCCGACGTGTCGACCAACTTCTAGTGCCGATAGCGGCTGGCGCGCCTTCCGCGCGTCAGCCCCACACCTCGTTGGCGAGCTCCACCACCATGCGCAGCTTCGCCCATTGCTCTTCCTCGGCGAGCACATTGCCCTCTTCGGTCGAGGCGAAGCCGCATTGCGGCGACAAAGCGAGCTGATCGAGCGAAGCAAACTTGGTCGCTTCGTCGATGCGGCGCTTGACGTCGTCCTTCTTTTCCAGCGTGCCGGATTTGGTCGTGATCAGGCCGAGCACGACGATCTTGTTGCCCTTCGGCAGGAAACGCAGCGGTTCGAAGCCGCCGGCGCGCGAAGAATCATATTCGAGGAAATAGCCGTCATAGTTCAACTTGCCGAGCATCACCTCGGCGACCGGCTCGTAACCGCCTTCCGAAATCCAGGTCGAGCGGAAATTGCCGCGGCAGACATGCGTGGTGACCACCATGTCGGCGGGCTTGCCTTCCAGCGCCATATTAATCACGCGCGCATAGTCGCGCTGCAGGTTGTCGGCGTCGAGCCCGCGCTCCTTGGCCTTTTTCAGCTCGGCCTGCGAGCACAGATAGGCCCAGGCGGTGTCGTCGAATTGCAGATAGCGGCAGCCGGCGTCGTAGAAGCCCTTGATGGCCTGCTGATAGGTCTTGGCCAGATCGTCGAAGATGGCGCTGCGGTCGGCATAGTCCTTGGTGGCGATGGCGCTCGGCTCCAGCCGGAAATGCAGCGTCGCCGGGCTCGGGATGCACATTTTCGGCACCACGCGCGTATGCGCCTTGAGAAACTTGAAATGCTCGAGCATCGGGTGCGTGGTGAAGCCGAGCTTGCCGATAATGCGCGGCGTCAGGTGCCGCGTCTGCACGCCCTGGAACTGGATGCCGTGATCGGTCTCTTTGATCTCGACGCCGTCGAGCATGCCGTAGAAATCGAAATGCCACCAGGAGCGGCGGAATTCGCCGTCGGTCGCGCATTTGAGCCCGACCTCTTCCTGCTTCTTGATGATCTTCTCGACCTCGCGGTCCTCGACCTCTTTCAGCTGTGCCGCGTTGATCTCGCCTTTCTCGCGCTTGGCGCGCGCTTCCTTGAGCGGCGCGGTGCGCAGCAGGCTGCCGACGACGTCGGCGCGGAACGGTGCTTTGCTTCTGGCAGTCATCGGGCGATCCTCCGCGGAATTTGTTGGTGCTTAACAAGCCGCAGCCGCGCGGCCTTCGTCAACTGGCAATTCGTCGGCGCGCCATCGCGGTTGGGCCAGAGCCCATAGCGGCGCGTTAGACCTCGATCGTCACCCGATCATCGACCACGGACACCGGATAGGTCTTGATCGGGATCATGCAGGGCGGCGACACCACCTCGCCGGTTTTGATATTGAACTGTCCATTGTGGAAGTTGCACTCGACGACGTCGTCTTCGATATAGCCTTCCGACAGCGAGCCGGGCCCGTGGGTGCAGGTGTCGTCGATGACGAAGAACTCGCCGTCGACATTGAACACTGCCAGCACCAGATCCCCCATCTCGACCTTGAGCGCCGCGCCGGGCGCGACGTCGGAAGTGCTGCAAAGATCGAGGCGTTCGGGCATGGCAGGCAGTCTCGTCGGTGGGTTTGCGGTGGGAAAGGGGGCCGTTATACAGGACGGATGGGATAATGGAATGCCTTGGCCGCCACCCCGAATGCGGCTGGCGCATAGGCGCATCGGCCGCCAGGAGCTTTGATCATGGAGAGTGAATCGGCCCGGATGGCCTCGGCGGCGCAGGCCAAATTCCGCATCGAGCGGCCGAATTCCAAGGCGCGCGCCGTCAAGGTGATCGCGCTCGACCGGCCGAGCGAGAAGGTCGTCAAGGAGCTGGCTCAGGCCCAATGGCAGGGCGCCACCTTCCTGACCGCGACCGC
The DNA here is from genome assembly GCA_963814655.1 of uncultured Acidimicrobiales bacterium. Lineage (GTDB taxonomy): Bacteria > Actinomycetota > Acidimicrobiia > Acidimicrobiales > RAAP-2 > Bog-756. The sequence goes on from CAWFDU010000013.1 coordinate 14,347, forward strand.
TTTTGCCGGCACCCCGGCGCCGAAAAAGGGCGAGCGGTTCTCGGTGAACGGCTGGCTCAACGATCTCGCCGGCCGCACCAAGGATCTGATCGACGAGGTCAACAGCGCCGACCTCGTGGTCATGGTGGCGACCGCGGGCGAGAACGCGGCGGCGGCGGCCATCATCTCGGAGGCGTGCAGCCACAACCATGTGATGACAACCGCGCTCATTCTCGGCAGCGCGTCCTCGAACGACGAGACGCTGTCGAAAATGCTCGGCCAGCTGCGGCCCTACGCCATGATGCTCGTGATCGCCAGCGCCGATGAGTACATCAAGGACATGCTCACGGCGCTGCGCGCCTAGAGCATGATCCGGAAAAGTGGGCACCGGTTTTCCGACAAGATCATGCTCAAAAGAGAGTACCGATGAAATTTACCGGTGAAGTCACGGTGAAAGTGCCGCGCGCGGAAGTCTACAAGGCGATGCGCGACGCGCGCATGCTGGCGTCCTGCGTCGAAGGCGTGAAGGACTTGCAAGAGACCTCGCCCGATCATTACGCGGCGGTGTTCGAGACCAAGGTCGCTTACATGAAGTTCAGCTTCAAGGTCGCGGTCGAGGTCACCCGCGCCGAGGAGCCGAGCCTGATCGAGGCCAAGGTCGAAGGCACGCCCATGGGCATTGTCGGCCGTCTCACCGCGACGTCGGCGACGCGACTCAGCGACGCCGGTGACGGCACCAGGATCGACTACGAGGTCGAAGCCGCGCTCACCGGCAAGCTCGGCAGCCTCGGCCAGCCGGTGCTCAAGTCGAAGGCCAAGGACATGGAAAAGCAGTTCGCGGCGCGGCTCGAGGCCGCCTTCGCCACGCCGTCCGCATCCTGACGGAACAAACAAGTCGATCTGCCGCAGTGCGGCATTGCAACCGGTAGCGGCTTCCGCCCGCGACACGGCTGCGTCGTGACCCGACTTTGTCTTTCCGCTAGACTCCGCTACGAGGGTGAGGCGAGGGCGCGGGATCGCGCCGAAGCAGGACAAACCTGCGCTCGCGGGGTGTAAGACCGGGGGAGGTTGTAATGGCCCAGATGACGGACGTTTCCACGAGCGCAAGCGCGCTTCCTTGGTACAAGTCTCTGACCAAGAGCCAATGGCGCATTCTGATCGCCGCCAATCTCGGCTGGCTGTTCGACGGTTACGAGACCTATGCGCTCATTCTCACCGTCGGTCCGGCGATGCACTCGCTGCTCGAGCCGTCGCAATATCCGCAGATTCCCGCTTTCGCCGGCACGGTGATCTCGATCACGCTGCTCGGCTGGGGTATCGGCGGCATTATCGGCGGCGTCATCGCCGATTATTTCGGCCGCCGCCGCACCATGATCTTCGCCATTCTCGCCTATTCGATCATGACCGGGTTGACCGCGCTGTCGTTCAACTGGATCTCGTTCGCCGTGCTGCGCTTCCTGGTCGGCATCGCCATCGGCTCGGAATGGGCGACCGGCACCTCGATGCTCGCCGAATTGTGGCCGCAGAATGCGCGCGGCAAGGGCGCCGGCATCATGCAATGCGGGCTCGGTATCGGCTTCTTTCTCGCCTCGCTGATCTGGCTGTTCGTCGTCGCGGTTCGGGCCGGACGCCTGGCGGTACATGTTCGTCATCGGCATCCTGCCGGCGTTGCTGACGGTGTGGATCAGGACCTCGATCGACGAATCGCACGTCTGGCAGTCGGTCGATGCGCAGCGTAAGGACGCACAGGCGCGCAAGGACCAGGGCGCGATGCTCGACGGCCGACGAGCAGGCGCTGACCCGCTTCACCGTCGCCGACCTGTTCGTCGAGCCGGACCACGCGCAAATACACCATCATCGTGTTCCTGATGTCGCTGACCACGACGCTGGCCTGGTGGGGCATCTCGTCCTGGGTGCCGCCCTATATCGCTTCGGTCGCCGCCAAGGCCGGTCTGCCCGGGCCGCAATGGGCGAGCTATGCCGGCATGGCCTACAATTTCGGCGCCATCCTCGGCTATGTCAGTCTCGGCTTCCTCGCCGATCGTTTCGGCAGGAAGCCGTGGTCATGATCTTCTTCGCGTTGGCCTTCGTGATGACGCCGGTCCTGTTCCTGTGGACGCAGGACCTCACGCTGCTGCTCGTCGCCGCCGCGGTGAATGCGTTCTTCACGCTCGGGCAATATTCCTGGATGCCGGTATGGCTGCCGGAACTGTTCCCGACCCGCTCGCGCGCCACCGGCCTGGCGTTCACGTTCAACGCGCCGCGCTTCATCGCGTTCCTGGGGCCGCTTTATGCCGGCGTCTTGATCGCCCAGTTCGGCGGCTTCAGCCACGCCGCGATGACGATCGCCTGCATCTACGCGCTCGGCTTCGTCTGCGTGCCGTTCCTGCCGGAGACCAACGGCAAACCGCTGCCGGAATAGGGGGCGCGCACCTCCGCCGTCATGCCCGCGATAGCTGTTCGAAGAACGGCATCGCTTCGCTCGCCCATGCCGCGGGCATCCACGTCTTGTCGCGCTGCAAAGTCGTGGATGGCCGGAACAAGTCCGGCCATGACGCGTGAAGTCTAAAAACTCCGGCAAACAGGAAACGGCCACGCCGGCGCGCAGTCGAGCCCGCGCGTGTACGGCGGCGGCGGCACGCAGACCGCGGCCCATCCGGTGTTGCGGCAATACATGCCGCTGATCGGGTCGATATAGCGGTCGAAGTCGATGCGGGCGGGATGCACGGTGATGCGCACCGGCGCATGCGGCCAATGCGCATAGGGCCGGTAAGCCGCCGGGTGATGCGGCGCGGCGAGGGCGGGCGGCGATGAAGCAATCAGGAGCGCAGCAATCATAGCGAGGCGGCTAGCAGTCTTCATGGCGCAATCTCCTCGAACCCACTCCCTGTGGATGTTACGCGATTTCGTTTTGACTCCGCCATATTGCGCGCCGAGCATCGCCAAATGGAGCGACTCGATCACATCCGGACCGTCGTCGCGGCGCTGCTGCATCTGGGCGATGCCGGCCCGGATGGCGCCGGCAAAGATGCTGGCCTGTCCGGCAAGGTCGACAAGCTGGTCGATGGCTACCTGGTGAGCTTCAACATCAGCGCCTTGCAGACCACGGCGATGCGCAAGAGTCTCGCCGACGAGTTCCTCGCCACCGCGCCGTTCAACGAGCTCAGCTATCGCATCTGGCGCCGCATCATGCGCGAGGACGCCGAGACCCCCGAGCCGGTGCTGCGCGTCGCCAGCGATCAACTGTTGCCGGACCTGGATTTTTCCTCGCGGCCGGCTTTCGTCCCGCAACGCGCGTCCGTGCCGAAGCCGAAACCAGCGGCGCTGGCCGAGAAAAAGCCGCGCTCGTTCTTCGGCTTGCGGCGGTCGTAGTTTCTGGTGCGGAGCCCGATTTGTTCGCGGGCGGCCGGCGCAAAGACGTAAGGTGAGTTGAGCGCATCGAAATCCACCATGCGCATGAGTTTCGCTACGCTCGGCCATTCGGCCGCCATTGGCGTATCGCGTCCTCCCCACTTCGTGCTAAAGTTGTCGTGCGGAGGAATTCCACTATGCCTACTTATCATATCTTTCGTGGCACGACCGGCACCGCTGCCATGGTGACCAATGACAGGACCGGAAGAAGTTTGCCCAAGCACCCGGTTGGTAGCTGGGTGTATTTTAGACCGATCAAACTCGAGCGCGGCGATGGAGCAAGAATTGGTGCTTCGTCAGACGAGGTGATCGACGCCATCGAGAGGGATGGCCACTTCCGATGGCCGACAGCAAAAAAGACAAGATAACGAGCGAGATCGGGCTGAGCGCTTGCGAAACTCATTTGCTATCGGAGCGTCATTGTGGGCTGGATACCTGGGTGGGATTTCATCGCAGCAGCAGGCTGGTGGAGTGGCTTCTTCTTTTGGGCCAGCATTGTTTCGTTGATCGGTCTGGGCATAAGCGAAGTTGCGTCTCACCGCTATGCGGATCGGAAGGATGAATTGAGCGCGGAGCGGCAGCGCGCCGAGAAGAAGGTTCACGATGAGGAAATGGCGCGGCTTCATTTGGAGACCGCCCAAGTCCAGGAACGAGCCGCCAAATTAGAAAAAGAGGCAGCCGAAGCGAATTTTTCGCTCGGGCAAACTCCAAACCCCTCGCGCAACTTTACTCACGGCGGCTGCTCTCGATGCAATCGCAGAAAAATTGAAACCGTTCGCGGGTACCAGATTTGATACTGGGCTTGCGGCCAATAGCGGCGAGCAAGCAGACTTCCTGTGGCGGCTGGAAACGGCACTGACAAATTTACCGCCCCCGGAAAACCGACTAAACGCTGGTTGGATCGAAATCCCATGGGGCTTCGACCGAATTGGACTTGGGGCACAAGGATTGCAGCGAGGCACTCGCCCAGTGTCTGGATCAGTGGCCGCACAAAATGTCGAGATACATTTGCATCCGGAAAATCGCGCTAAATTGCTTCCTGCGGCGACTGCATTAATTTCAGCCCTGAGCGATGTGGGGATCATTGCAAAAGAGGCCGGGTTTAACACCCATAGTAGCAATGATGACGCGATCCACGTCCTTATCGGTGAGAAGCAATAGGCGTCGTTTGAGCGGTGTCCCTGATCTATTGACATTTGTCACTATATCGGCTACAACTCATTGCGAATTCTCGCTCACGTAAAGGGACGCCATCGCGAGGGTGCTCTCGATTGTGCGGAGCGGGTGCGGCGCCTGCGCGCGGAATGACAATTCTGCTCCCGGGCGGCTTTGGGCATCGTCCCGGCCGGCATTACGACCGGTCTGCCAGGTGTCTGGCTGAACTTGGCGGCGGAGAGGGCCTCAAGCCCGCTATCATCCGCCGTCAGGAAGCGCGGCCCGGAGCTGAGTGGTGGCGTTCGGTCGCCTAAGCGAGAGCCGCGGTGGAGCGTCGAGAGGTGAGCGCGCTGCGATCAGCGCGCAGCCGCATCCGTTTGATGCGGACAAGTAGGATACGCGCCTGTCGGCGCTCCGCCTCCCTCGTTCTTCGTGGCGTGATCTTCAACGTAGCGAACAACGGCTTGCGCGCGCGGCGCGCGAGCGCTTCCGCGCGAGGATACATGCGTCAGAGGCAAAGCTCACTTCGCCGCCGCAAGCTCGAGACTGTCCGCCCGCTTCTGGCTTGCGATCATCGCCGTGCGCAGCAGGAACTGCCGCGCGCGTTCCGGATCGGCCGCCATGGCGCGCAATTCGTCGAGGTTCTGCTTGCGCGTTTCGGGTCGCTGGCTTCGAGCCGCTTCTTGTTGGCGATCGACTGCTCCTGGACGAATTCGATCGGCGACGGTGCGCCGCTGCAGGTCGTAGAGATCGAGCAGCTGTCGGGCTCGCCGCCGACGAGAACACGCGACAGCTTGTCGGCCAGATTGGCCGCGTCCTGATGCCGCCGTTGAGCCCCATGCCGCCGATCGGATTGTTGACATGCGCCGAGTCGCCGGCGAGCAGCACCCGGCCCTTGTGAAACGTCTCGGCGACGCGCTGATGCGTGACGTAGATATTGCGATGCACGATCTCGTAGGGTCTGTCGGACGGAAAGAACGACTGGATGCGCGCCTGCACGCCGTTGTCGCTCAGGATGTCGTCCTCGCTCAGCGACGGATCGGCCGGATAGACGGTGCGCCACAGGCCGGGCGGGCCGTCGGCGGAGACCTTGAAGCAATTGCACCATTCGCCGGGGTCGGCGAAATAGCTGCGATAGGAATAGCCGTAATGCGCCTCGAAATCGAACGGCGTGGTCAACACGATGAAGCGCTCCGGCCAGGTGAAGCCGTCGAACGCGATGTCGGCACTGCTTGCGCACGGTGCTGCGGCCGCCATCGGCGCCGATCACATAGGCGCCGCGATGTGTCTTCGTGCCCTCGGGCCCGCGCACCTCGACGCTGACGCTGCCGGCGTCTTGCGCGACGCCGGCCACGCTCGTGGCCGTACAGCACCTCGACATTGGGCATATCGCGCAAGCGATCGAGCATGCAGACTGCGGGTCTTGAACTGCTCGCATTGCATGACGAACGGATGCCGGGTGTCGTTCTCGAGCACGCATGATCGAATTCGGCGACCAGCGAGGCGCGCGGGCCGGTCCCAGAAATGAAAGATCGGCGCCACCAGTCCGACGCGCGCCATGTCGGCGTCAAGGCCATCTTCGGCCAGCAGATCGAGCGTCGCCGGATGCGTGGTCGCGGCGCGCGGATCTTCTTGCGGACCGTCGATTGACGTCGAACACCCGCACCGGCACGCCGCGCGCGGCCAAGCAGCCAGCGCCGACAACAGCCCGACCGGCCCGCCGCCGGAAATCAACACTCTGCGGTCGTCACTAGCCACGCGCACACTCCACTTCTGGCAGCGGCCGGACGGCCGCAACGCTTGCATGCATATCCCTGCGGCATATCGCATGCATGTGGCGTGCCGCAATGCTCGCGGCGCAAGGCCAAGCAGACAGCCATGCTTTTATGTGTTGGAGCGCGGCAGCGGCGTTGCGCCTCGCGCCGGTTCCTTGACAGGCCCCGCCGTGGCGGCGCAGAACGCGCCACCCACCACCACGATCAAATCAACCGAGAAAAAGCCCGATAAATCATGAGTACTGAACGAAAGCCGGTTGCGTTCGGCGACCTCCGCGGATGGATCAAAGCGCTCGACGGCGCGGGCGAAGTGCAGCGCGTCACCGCCGAAGTCGATTGGGATATCGAGCTCGGCACCATAGCGCGGCTGGCGCAGGGCGCCGGCACCGGGCCCGCGGTGCTGTTCAGCAACATCAAGGACTACGGCGCCAATGCGCGCTGCCGCCAGGTCTTCACCGGCGGCTCTCTCCAGCGCCCGCCGCGTCGCCATGATGTTCGGCATGGCGCCCGACACCCATCCGCGCGAACTGGTGAAACTCGGCCGCACCGTGCTCTCCGACTGCGTCCCGCCGAAAGTGGTCGCCACCGGTCCGGTGAAGGAGAACATCGTCAAAGGCGACGATGTCGATCTCTACGAATTGCCGGTGCCGCAATGGAACAGGGTCGACGGCGGCCGCTACATTATGACGTACGGCGGCGTCGTCACCAAAGATCCCGACACCAATGTGATGAATGTCGGCATCTATCGCGGCATGATCGCCGACAAAACCCACATCCCGATCCTGATGTGGCGCGCCCAGCATATCGGCCATCACGTCACCGCCTGGCAGCAAAAGGGCCACAAGGAAATGCCGATTGCAGTCGCGATCGGCTGGGAGCCGTCGATGGGCTTCGTCGCCGGCTCGCCGGTGCCGAAGGGCCTGTGCGAATATGATGTCATGGGCGCCGTGCGCGGCGCGCCGGTCGAGCTGGTCAAATGCGAGACCGTCGATCTGCACGTGCCGGCCACCGCCGAGATCGTGATCGAAGGCTATCTCGGCCTCGATCCCGAGACCTACATGATGGAAGGCCCGTTTGCCGAAGTCACCGGCTATGTCGCCGGCGACAAGTCGCCGAAGCCGGCCATCCGCGTTACCGCGATCACGCATCGCAAGGATCCGATCTTCCGCGGCACCATCGAAGGTTCGATGCCGGGCTGCTTCTCGGAAAACGGCATCGTGCTCCTCGATCATGCGCGCGGCGACGGCGTGGAACGTGCTCGATCGCGCCGGCGTGCCCGGCATCACCGATGTGTGGTGCCCGCCGGTGCAGGCCGGCATCAACGTTTACGTGCAGATCAACCAGAGCTATCGCGGCCAGGCCAAGCAGGTGGCGAATGCTTTGTGGGGCTCGTCGGCCGGTCACGTGCGCTATAAGCACGTCATCGTGGTCGAGACCGACATCGACATCCACGATTATGCCGCCGTCGATTGGGCGATCGCCTACCGCGTCAATGCCGGCGAGGACGATGTCGTGATCATGCCGGCGACCTTCGGGCTCGGCCTCGATCCGTCGACCCGCAAGCGCGACCGCAACACGTCGCATCTACGGCACCGGCAAGTGGAATCGCATGCTGATCGACGCCACGATCAATCTCGACCACGATCCCGATCCCGATCTCGGCGGCGCGCGTTTCCCGCCGACGGTGTGGCCGGAGAAGAAGGATATCGACGCCGTCAAGGCGCGCTGGAGCGAACTGGGGTTCGAGAAGAAGTGATCTTTACCCTCCCCTGCAGGGGGAGGCATAGGCGGTCTCCGACCGCCGTATTGCAAGAACGCCGATGCTTTGCATCGGCTATGAAGCGAAGCGAAGTCGGGCGTGGGGAAGGCTACGCCACCGGCAGCTGCGGCTTGCCCTCCGGCACCTGCATGTCGAAGGCGGCGAGCAGAGATCGCGGTCGAGGCGTAGGCGCCCATCAGCAGCACGAGCTGCACCAGCTTGGTCGGCTCGAACAAAGCTTTGACGCGGGCGAAGGTCGCCGAAGTCACTTTGTGTTTGCCGGCGGCCTCGCGGCCGAGCTCGATGATCGCGGCGTAGGTCTCGTCGAGCCCTTGCGTGCTCTTGCGGTGCTTGATGATGTCGATGATGTCGGCCGGCACGCCGACCTGTAAGGCTTCCGGCTCGTGCGCCGCCCATTCGAAGCGGCTGTCCATTTCGCGGGCGACGGCGAGGATCGCGACTTCGCGGACCTTCGGATCGAAGCCGGCCTGGTAGCGCAAGTACCCGTTCAGCGCATTGTGCGCGTCCACCGTACCCGTGCTGTAGAGATGAATGCCGCCCGGCCCGCGCAGGCCGACAATGGTCTTGCCGGGCGTCGAAGCGCGGTCATAGGCGCGCTTGCCGGCTTCGTCGAGCTCCTCGCGCTTGAGCAGCGGCAGGCGGAAACCGGATTGCGGGTCGATGTCTGACGGCGGCATGTTCTTCCCTTTTTACGTCTGTTTACGTGACCGTAGCTGTGCGACGAACCTGTCACGGGATGGTTGCGAGGGTCGCCAGATTGCTCGATCATCCCGGCCTTGTCGATAACAGCAATTGCAAAAGCGAAACATGAGTGAGGGGACGCCAGATGTTCTTTCCGGGCTTTGAGAAGAGCGAGATCAAGACGTCAGGCGCGCGCATCGTCACACTCAAAGGCGGCAAGGGGCCGCCGCTTCTTCTGATCCACGGCAATCCGTTCAGCCATCTGTCATGGCAGAAATTCGCGCCGCGGCTGGCGGAAGAATTCACTGTGGTCGCGACCGACCTGCGCGGCTATGGCGATTTCGAGAAAGTGCCGGGCGGCGACAATCACGAGAACTATTCGTTCCGCGCCATGGGCCAGGATCAGTTCGAGGTTATGCAGGCGCTGGGCTTCGACAAGTTCTATTGCGCCGGCCACGATCGCGGCGCCCGCGTGCTGCACCGCATGTGCATGGATCATCCGGAGAAGATCGCGCGCGCGGCGATCCTCGACATCATTCCGCAGCACCATCTCTACAACAATATGAACAAAGCCTGGGCGACGTTTTCCTGGCACTGGCTGTTCATGATCCAGCCTTACGACTTTCCCGAACGGCTGATGAGCGCGGAGCCGGATTTCTTCATCGAGAAGAAGCTGGCGAAGACCAAGCAGGGGCTCAGCTTCTTCGATCCGGCGGCGATCGCCGAATACAAGCGCTATTTCCGCAATCCGGCGACGGTCCACGCCATGTGCGAGGATTATCGCGCCTGCGCCGGCATCGACTTCGACATGGATACCAAGGATTTCGAGGCCGGCCGCAAGAACAATGTGCCGCTGCTGCTGCTGTGGGGCGCGACCGGCGGCGTCGGCCGCAATTCGAAGCCGGCGCCGGGCGAAATCTGGCAGCGCTACGCCACCGACATTCGCGGCGCCAAGGCGCTGCCGTGCGGCCATTATCTGTCCGAGGAAGCACCGGAAGAGACGTACAAAGAACTGCGCGCGTTTTTTGTCGGAGGCGGAGCTCAGCAATAAATAGGAAAGACACGCCCGCCGTTCGTCCCCGCGAAGGCGGGGACCCAGTGCTGGATTCCCGCTTTCGCGGGAATGAGCGGCTAAGGGCGAGCGTGTCAGCTCGCCTCCGGCGCCGGCTCGGACAGGAAGTTCTTCATCGCGTACCAGAGCAATTGCCGGTTCTTGCCGAAGGCTTCGCTGTGCGACGGTGTTCGGCAGGATCACATATTGCCGGTCGCCGTTCGGCAGTTGGCGTGAAGAAGTCGAGCAGATCGCTGGTTGGTCGAATTGCCGTCCCATTCGCCGCGCGTCATCAGCACCGGGCAAGTCACTTTGGTCGGATCGACCAGCGGCAGGTTGGCCGCCATGTCGATATAGGTTCCGGCCGGAACGGTATCGCCGTATTTCATTTCGCTGGCGACGATCGCATCGCCGACAGCCGGATCGTAAGCGGTCGGATGGCCGTCGCGGGTGAAGATCGAGTGGATCATCGCGGCGTCGCGCTTGCGCCGCGGGTTGGCGCGCAATTCGGCAAGCTTGTCCTGCCGGCGTTTGATCTCGGCGGCGCCATTGCCCTTGTAAGTGAAAGCCGCGAGCATCAGCTTGTCGACGCGATCGGGCTTCGCCTGCGCGAAGGCGCCGGCGCGGATGGCGCCGGAGGATTCGCCGAACACGTGATATTTGCTGCGCCCGGTCTCACGCGCCAGCACGTCGAGCGCCGCGGTCAGATCGGCGACGCCGCTGGCGATATCGGAATTGTTCGATGTCACCGTCGAGCGGCCATAGCCTTCGTGGTCCATGGTCCAGACGTCGAAGCCGTAGCGGGCGAACACGTCCATCATCGAATATTCGCCTTTGCCCGGCACGGTGAGGTCGTAGCTCGATGCCGACGACAGCGAGGAGCCGTGCACCAGGAACAGCACCGGCAGCGGTTCGGCGCCCTGGCGCGGCGCACTCAGGCGCTTGCGATACATGAACAGCTTCACGTCGCCTTTGTTGGCCCAGTATTCGCCGCTCCAGATTTTTTCCGCGGCGATTCGCTCCGCGTCGGACTTTGCCGTCTCGGCATGCGCCGGCGTCATGCCGGCCGCAAACGCCGTGCCGAGACCTGCACCCACGATCAGGGTGCGTCGAGCGATGGTGTGATCGTGCATCGTGCCCTCGCAATATGTCTCATCCCGTTGTCCGGGACTGGAGCGTTTCCTCAATGATTTCCGGCGATCATAGCAGGCGCGGCGCGGACTTGGCAGATGGGGTGTGGCCAAAGATCGCGTGTCAACGCAACCGCCCGGACCCGTGTTTAAGTACCAATACGAACCCGCATCGGATGTGGATTGCGCAAGCCCGCCACCACCCTCGCGCTGGCGTCGAACATCTGCTACTTGGAACGGGTTCCCACCGGCTGCGGAAGCCGAAATTCGCATGGATTTGCGCCGCATTTGGACGCGAATTCGGTGATCAGGTCAGTGACTTGGAAGGCCAAGACTTGGATGGCAATAGCCCCTGTGACCGGACGATGCTGCGACAGCGAACTCGAGCCATCTTTGCGATTTTCTAAGCAGACCTGTGGCCTATTGTGATGGCCGCGAAGCCAGCGAACTAACGCGGAGCGAGAATTCTTGATGGATGCCCAAACCGCCGGCTCTGAGAGCGGTCTTTTGAAGTCGCTGCGCGGCCACGCGCGCTTCTTCGACCGCAAGATCGGGCTGCGCAAGATCGGCGTCATCATCAGTCTCACCATGATCACCATCGCGGTGATCGTGCTCTACCGCATCCTGCGCAATATCGATCCCGACGCGCTGATCGACGCCATCGACGCGACCGACTGGAAGACGCTGATCATCGCCGGGGCGTTCGTCGCCGCGGGCTACCTGACGCTGACCTTCTATGATCTCTTTGCGCTGCGCACGATCGGCCGGCCCGAAGTGCCGTATCGGATCGCCGCGCTGGGAGGTTTCACCAGCTATTCGGTCGGCCACAATGTCGGCGCCAGCGTGTTCTCCGGCGGCGCGGTGCGCTATCGCATCTATTCGAGCTGGGGCCTGTCCGTCATCGAAGTCACCAAGATCTGCTTCGTCTCCGGCCTGACGTTCTGGCTCGGCAACGCCACCGTGCTCGGGCTCGGCGTGCTGTGGTCGCCGCAGGCAGCGCGCGCGATCGATCAATTGCCGCTGTGGTGCAATCGCATCATGGCCGTCGTCATCCTTGCTCTTCTGGTCGCTTATATCGCCTGGGTCTGGGTCAAGCCGCGGGTCATCGGCCGCGACGGCTGGCAGGTGACGCTGCCCGGCGGGCCGCTGACGCTGTTGCAGATCGTGATCGGCATCCTCGATCTCAGCTTCTGCGCGGCGGCGATGTACATGCTGGTTCCCGACGAGCCCAATCTCGGCTTCGTTACCGTCGCAGTCATCTTTGTCGCCGCGACGCTATTGGGCTTCGCCAGCCACGCGCCCGGTGGGCTCGGCGTGTTCGATGCCGCGATGATGGTGGCGCTCTGGCAGTTCGACAAGGAAGATCTGCTCGCCGGTCTGCTCTTGTTCCGGCTGCTTTATTACATAATTCCTTTCGTGATCTCGCTTGCTGTGCTTGGAATTCGCGAAGCCTTGCTCAGCCGTGCCGCGCGTCGCATAAATCAGGCGTCACCGCCGACATAAGCTTTGCGCGTTGCCGCGAGGGATTTCATGAGCTTGGCCGAAGTCCCGGGCATCATTGACCAATAGTCGTTGGCGCGGCGGTCGGCTGGTGATCGCGGCGGCTGCGATCGTATTCGCTGGTTTGGCCCTTGCCGGCGAGCTTTCTTATGCCTATGCGGCGGCCGGCTTTGCCATTGTCACGGCGGCGGCCCTGCTCGCGATCCGGACCGGCGCAGAGGAAGAACGCCGCCGCCAGCCGATTGCGATTTCCGAGCGCGGCGACGATCTGCTGCGTGCCGTCGTCGCCGGCCTGCCCGATCCCGTTGTCGCGCTTGATCGCGACGGAAGGGTGCTGGCGCTCAACGAACGCGCGCGGGCGTTGGCGCCGGCGCTGCGCCAGGGCGAGCCGGTGTCCTTCGCGCTGCGGATGCCGGAACTGATCGAGGCCATCGGCCGCGCCGCGTCGCAGGGCGAAGAACAGCGTGTGGTCTATTTCGAGCGCGTGCCGCTCGACCGCTGGTTCGAAACCATCGTCATGCCGGTCAAGCGCGCCGCCGATGCGGTACGGCCCGACCTGGTGCTGATGACGTTCCACGACCTGACGCCGCTGCGGCGGGTCGAGGAAATGCGCGCCGACTTCGTCGCCAATGCCAGCCATGAATTGCGCACGCCGCTCGCCGCGTTGCTCGGCTTCATCGAGACGCTGCAAGGCTCCGCGCGCGAGGATGCCAAGGCGCGCGAGCGCTTCCTGTCGATCATGCAGGAACAGGCGCGGCGCATGGCGCGCCTGATCGACGATCTGTTGTCGCTGTCGCGCATCGAGCTCAATGCGCATCGCCGGCCTGACACGCCGGTCGATCTGGTGCCGATCGTGCGCCAGGTGGCCGACGGCCTGGAAACCCTGGCGCGCGACCGCGGCGTCACATTGCATATCGATGCCGGCCAGGCGCTGACCGTGCATGCCGATCACGATGAAATGGTCCGCATCTTCGAAAACCTGGTCGAGAACGCGCTCAAATACGGCGCTGCCGGCCGGCGCGTCGACATCAAGCTCGGCACCGGCGCGACCGCCGACGGCGAGCCTGAAGCGCTGGTCAGCGTGCGCGATTTCGGGCCCGGCATTGCGCCGGAACATCTGCCGCGGCTGACCGAGCGCTTCTACCGGGTCGATGTCGGCGAAAGCCGCGCGCAGGGTGGAACCGGGCTCGGGCTGGCGCTGGTCAAACACATCCTCAACCGCCATCGCGGCCGTCTGACCATTGAAAGCGCGCCGGGAGCAGGGGCGACCTTCACCATCCATCTGCCCACCGTCGTTGCCGCCCATCCGCGATAAATTGTCGCTCTGTCAGTCACTTACGCTGTCATCTGACTGTCACACAGGGCTCATAGAACGGTGATGTGCGGAACATAACCATGCCCACGCTGCGGATCGGGCTTTGCCTCGGGCCGCCCTTGTCCAGCGTGCTTCTGAAAAAACTGCGAGCCCAATCAAAGGCTCCACAGGGACGTTAAGGCCGACTTCGATCGGAACTCAGCTCGTGACTTCGACCAGGATTTGGGTCGGCGGCTCCGCGTCGCCCGGATTTCCACTTACAGGAGTAATGAACGTGAAACACCTGACCACACTCGCCGTCGCCGGCCTTCTGGCCGCGTCGGTGCTGCCCGCCGCCGCCGAAGATATCACCGGCGCCGGTTCGACCTTCGTTTATCCGGTTCTCGCCAAGTGGGCGGACACCTACAAGAAGCAGATGAATGTCGGCTTGAATTATCAGTCGATTGGTTCGGGCGGCGGCATCAAGCAGATCACCGCCAAGACCGTCACTTTCGGCGCCACCGACATGCCGCTGACACCGGAAGACGTCGCCAAGAATAATTTCGTCCAGTTCCCCGTCATCAACGGCTCGGTCGTTCCGATCATCAACCTGCCGGGCATCAAGCCGGGTGAAGTGACCCTCGACGGCCCGACCATTGCAAAGATCTTCCTCGGCGAGATCACCAAGTGGAACGATCCGGCGATTGCGAAGCTCAATGCTGGCGTCAAGCTGCCTGACACCGCGATCGCCGTCGTGCATCGCTCCGACGGATCGGGCACCACCTTCATCTGGACGAACTACCTGTCCAAGGTCAGCCCGGAATGGAAGTCCAAGGTCGGCGAGAACACCGCCGTCGAATGGCCGGTCGGCATCGGCGCCAAGGGCACCGAAGGCGTGTCCAACAACACCGCGCAGACCGTCGGTTCGCTCGGCTATGTCGAATATGCCTATGCCAAGCAGAACAACCTGACCTACGCCAAGATGATCAATCACGCCGGCAAGGTCGTGTCGCCGACCGCGGAAGCCTTCCAGGCCGCCGCCGCCGGCGCCGACTGGACCAGCGCTCCGGACTTCCACGTGATCATGACCGACGCCGCCGGCGACAAGTCCTGGCCGGTTGCGGGCTCGACCTTCATCCTCATGCAGCAGACCCCGACCAATGCTGCCGATTCCGCCGCGGCCCTGAAGTTCTTCGACTGGGGCTACAAGAACGGCAAGCAGGTCGCGACTGATCTCGATTACGTGCCGATGCCTGACAGCGTCGTCGCGCTGATCGAGAAGACCTGGAAAGAGAAGATCAAGAGCGCCGACGGCAAGCCGGTGTTCTGAGATCGACAAGCGGGAAAAGGCGCCACCGGGCGCCTTTTCCTTTTTCGCTTTTTGTCCACAAGGGACGTCTTGTACGGGCCAAGGGCGGCCTTACAGTTGGCTCTCGCGCCGAGACTTTTGCGCGCAGTCCGGGGAAGGGTTGATGGAAACGACGACGGGGAGACAGCCACGTGGTTGACGTTGCGTTGTCAGATCGATCGGCAATTTCCGCCGGGGCCACCGCGCGCACCAAGGTGCTCGATCGGCTGCGCCTCGGCGACAACGTGTTCCGCGCTGACGCGGGCCGCGGCGATCGGCGTGCTGTTGCTGCTGAGCGGCGTCATCGTTTCGCTGATCCGGCTCGATTCCGGCGATGCGGACTTTCGGCTTCGGCTTTCTGATCAGCCGAGCGCTGGAACCCGGTCACCGAGAAATTCGGCGCGCTGCCGGCGATCTACGGCACCATCGTCACCTCGTTCATCGCCATGCTGATCGCGGTTCCGGTCGGCTTGATGATCGCCTTCTTTCTCACCGAGCTTTGCCCGCAATGGCTGCGCCGGCCGATCGGCATCGCCATCGAACTGCTCGCCGGCATTCCGAGCATCATCTACGGCATCTGGGGCCTGTTCATTTTCGCGCCGTTCCTGCAGGCGACGCTGCAGCCGTTCCTGATCAACACGCTCGGCAATGTGCCGGTCATCGGCGTCGCTGTTCGCCGGGCCGCCCTACGGCATCGGCATGCTGACCTCGGGCTTGATCCTCGCCATCATGGTGCTGCCGTTCATCACCTCGATCACGCGCGACGTGTTCGAGGCGGTGCCGCCGGTGCTCAAGGAGGCGGCCTACGGCCTCGGCTGCACGACCTGGGAGGTGGTGCGCAACGTGGTGCTGCCCTATGCGCGGGTCGGCGTCATCGGCGGCGTCATGCTCGGCTCTCGGCCGCGCGCTGGGCGAAACCATGGCGGTGACCTTCGTCATCGGCAACGCGCACCGCATCTCCGCTTCGATCCTGGCGCCCGGCACCACCATCTCCGCCACCATCGCCAACGAGTTCACCGAGGCGGTCGGCGATCTCTACACCTCGGCGCTGATCGCGCTCGGCCTGATCCTGTTCGTCATCACCTTCATCGTGCTCGCGATCGCGCGCTACATGCTGATGCGCATCGAACGCCGGATCGGGTGACGCCATGCAGCACGATATCTTAACCGCACGTTATGCCGGCCGCCGCCGTCAGCAATCGCGTCGCGACGGCGCTGGCGCTCGCCGCGACGGCGTTCGGCCTGGGCTGGCTGGTGCTGATCCTGGGCGCGCTGTTGTGGAAGGGCTTCGGCGGCCTGTCGCTCGCGGTGTTCACCGAAATGACGCCGCCGCCGGGCTCGAGCCGGCGGCTTGCTCAACCCGATCGTCGGCAGCCTGATGCTGACCGTGCTCGCCGTCGCGATCGGCACGCCGATCGGCATTCTCGCCGGCACCTACATGGCCGAATACGGCCGCTACGACAAGCTCGACCAGCGTGGTGCGCTTCATCAACGATATCCTGCTGAGCGCGCCGTCGATCGTGGTCGGCCTGTTCATCTACGAGATCATGGTCGCGCCGATGGGGCACTTCTCCGGCTGGGCCGGCGGCGTCGCGCTTGCGGTGCTCGTCATTCCGGTCGTGGTGCGCACCACCGAGGACATGCTGACGCTGGTGCCGAATGCGCTGCGCGAGGCGGCGACCTCGATCGGCCTGCCGCGCTCGCTCGTCGATCCGCCATATCTGCTATCGCGCCGCGCGCGCCGGCATGGTGACCGGCGTGCTGCTGGCTGTCGCGCGCATCAGCGGCGAAACGGCGCCGCTGCTGTTCACCTCGCTCAACAACCAATTCTGGAGCACCAATCTCAACGCGCCGATCGCGAGCCTGCCGGTCATCATCTTCCAGTTCGCGCTCAGCCCCTACAAGGACTGGCAGGCGCTGGCCTGGACCGGCGCTCTCATCATCACGCTTGCCGTGCTCGCCTTGAGCATCAGCGCGCGCGCCCTTGTCGCACCAGGAAAACAGTCATGAGCATGAGCTGCTTCCGTCACCGTTCCGTCCGTCAGTCCACGCGCCGGTCGACCGGTCGACGGCCTCGCCGAGAAGATCTCGATCCGCGATCTCAATTTCTTCTACGGCGACTCCCGCGCGCTGAAGTCGATCATCACTGCCGCTCTACGAGAACAAGGTGACCGCCTTCATCGGTCCGTCGGGCTGCGGCAAGTCGACTTTGCTGCGCGTGCTCAACCGGATGTACGACCTCTATCCGCACCAGCGCGCCACCGGCGAAGTCCTGTTCGACGGCGGCAACATCCTGTCGCCGAAGCAGGATCTCAATCTGCTGCGCGCGCGCATCGGCATGGTGTTCCAGAAGCCGACGCCGTTCCCGATGTCGATCTACGAGAACATCGCCTTCGGCATCCGGCTCTACGAGAAGCTGCCGAAGTCGGAGCTCGACGGCCGCGTCGAGACCTCGCTGCGCCGCGCGGCGCTGTGGGAAGAGGTCAAGGACAAGCTCAACGCCAACGGCCAGAGCCTGTCCGGCGGCCAGCAGCAGCGCCTGTGCATCGCCCGCACCGTCGCGGTGCGGCCCGAGGTGATCCTGTTCGACGAGCCGTGCTCGGCGCTCGATCCGATCTCGACCGCCAAGATCGAGGAGCTGATCGACGAATTGACGGACGACTACACGATCGTCATCGTCACCCACAACATGCAGCAGGCGGCGCGCGTGTCCGAATTCACCGCCTTCATGTATCTCGGCGAACTGATCGAGTTCGATTCGACCAGCAAGATGTTCACCGCGCCGCACGATCAGCGCACCCAAGACTACATCACCGGCCGCTTCGGATAAGGCGATCATGACCGACCGAAATCACCAACACCAGGGTCGACCACACCGCCAAGGCGTTCGACACCGATCTGCAGGAAATCACCCGCAAGGTCGCCGAGATGGGCGGCCTTGCCGAACGGCAGATCGCCGATTCCGTCCAGGCGCTGGTCGACCGCGATATCGAGCTTGGCGAGCGCGTGATCGCCACCGATCCGCCGATCGACGCCATGCAGCGCGAAGTCGAGGAGAAGGCCATCCTCACCATCGCGCGGCGGCAGCCGATGGCGGTGGATCTGCGCGAATGCGTCGGCGCCATGCGCGTCTGCAACGATCTCGAGCGGATCGGCGATCATGCCAAGCATATCGGCAAGCGCGTCGTCGCGCTCGACGGCGATTTCTATCCGCAGAAGCTGATCCGCGGCGTCGAGCACATGTCGGCGCTGGTGCTCGGCGCAGCTCAAGCAGGTGCTCGACGCCTATGCCAGCCGCGACCTGCAAGGCGCGCTCGCGGTCTGGAACGGCGACGAGGAAGTCGACGCGATGTGCACCTCGCTGTTCCGCGAGCTGCTGACCTACATGATGGAGGACCCGCGCAACATCACCTTCTGCATGCACCTGATGTTCTGCGCCAAGGACATCGAGCGCATGGGCGACCATGCCACCAATATCGCCGAGACCGTCTATTACATGATCGAAGGCCGTCCGATCACCGACCAGCGTCCGAAGGGAGACACCACGAGTTTTCCGACAGCCTGCTGCAGAAATAGGAGACCGCGATGGGAGCCAACATCCTGATCGTGGAAGACGAGGAGCCGCTGACGACGCTGTTGCGCTACAATCTCGAGGCCGAGGGCTACGAGGTCGATGCCGTCACGCGCGGCGACGACGCCGACACGCGGCTGAAGGAAACCGCGCCGGATCTCGTCGTGCTCGACTGGATGCTGCCGGGCCTGTCCGGCATCGAACTGTGCCGGCGGCTGCGGGCGCGGCCGCAAACGCAAAGCCTGCCGATCATCATGCTCACCGCGCGCGGCGAGGAAAGCGAGCGCGTGCGCGGGCTCGCCACCGGCGCCGACGACTACATCGTCAAGCCGTTCTCGGTGCCGGAGCTGCTGGCGCGCGTCCGCGCGCTGTTGCGCCGGGCCAGCCCCGAGCGCGTCGCCATGGTGCTGAAGATCGGCGATCTCGAACTCGACCGCGAAAAGAAGCGCGTGTCGCGCTCCAGCCGCCCGGTCGACCTCGGGCCGACCGAATTCCGCCTGCTCGAATTTCTGATGGAACGTCCGGGCCGGGTGTTCTCGCGCGAGCAATTGCTCGACGGCGTCTGGGGCAGCGACGTCTATATCGACGAGCGCACCGTCGACGTCCATGTCGGCCGCCTGCGCAAGGCGCTCAACCGCGGCCACGCCACCGATCCGATCCGCACCGTGCGCGGCGCCGGCTATTCGCTCGACGATCGTTTCGGCAAGGCGAGCTGAAGTCGCTCACCGAATCGTCGCGCGCGCATGCGCGCGCCTGTTGCATAAACAGAATGCTCCGCTGTCGCGGGGCATTTCGTTGAGGTGAACTCGGTCTCGCGCCGATTTCAGCGCAGCGGCCGCTTGTCGCGGCGCCGGTCGCGCCGGCTGATAGGCGACGCGCGAGTGATAGGCGCAATAGGGCAGGCCATCGAGCGTGTTGCCGCCGCAGAAGAAGAAATCGCCGCTGCCGGGATCGCCGACCGGCCAACGGCAGGTCTGCTCGTTGAGTTCCAGGATCGTCCGGCGCTGGCCGATCGGAATGATGTTGTCGAGCAGTTCCGGGCTCGGCTTCGGTCTCGACCTCATAGGCATGCGCCAGCGCGGTATTGCCGCGGATCGCGGGCGCGGCCGATCCGCATCATATGCGATGGCGCGCGCGTCTTGCGCTGCCGCGGCGCCGCGCTCGAGGTGCTCTTGGCGCGGCCGGACAGGCCGAGCCGATGCACCTTGCCGATCACCGCGTTGCGCGTGATGCCGCCGAGCTCGGCCGCGATCTGGCTGGCCGAAAGGCCGTCGGACCACAGCTTCTTCAGAAGCTCGACCCGCTCGTCAGTCCACGACATGGCCAATTCTCCTCACCGATGCGCTTGGGCCGTAGTCTGGAGCCTTGGCCGAATCCATTCGGCGGAATCCATCGCCAGGCCAGGCGGCACAGCCGCCCAACACGCACTCAACCGATCAACGCTTTAGATGACTGTCCGCCGCACGAGATGTCGTACTTGACAATCAAAAGGCTACAATATGGCGGGAGTCCGGCGCAAGAGTCGCTCACGCCAACGTCCACACATTCCGTTGCGATATGTGGATGATATGGGTACAAAACGAGTTCGCGAGCGCCGAATTATCCTGTGTTGACAGTGGGACGCGTCGACCAATAAAATGCTGTCCGTGCCGCCCGGAGAGGCGGCACATTTCGTTTCGGCTGCGCCAGACCGTCGTGAACCTGCGCAGCCTGCGCGAGCTCGAGCCGTGACATCGCATCTGATGCCGACTTACGCGCGCGTTGACCTCGCTTTCGAGCGGGGCGAAGGCGTGTGGCTGATCGTCGACCGACGGCGAGCGCTATCTCGATTTCACCTCCGGCGTCGCGGTCAACGCGCTCGGCCACGCCCATCCGCATCTGGTCGCGGCGCTGACCGCGCAGGCGCAGAAGCTCTGGCACGTCTCCAATCTCTACGAGATTCCGGAGGCCGAGCGCGTCGCGCAGCGGCTGTGCGACGCGAGCTTCGCCGACGTGGTGTTCTTCTGCAATTCCGGCGCCGAGGCGATGGAAGGCGCGATCAAGATGGCGCGCAAATACCATGCGGCGAACGGCGCGCCGGAGCGCTATCGCATCATCACCTTCGAAGGCGCGTTCCACGGCCGCACGCTGGCGACGCTCGCCGCCGGCGGCCAGAAGAAATATCTCGAAGGCTTCGGCCCGGTGGTCGAAGGCTTCGATCAGGTGCCGTTCGGCGATCTCGATGCGGTCAAGCGCGCGATCGGCCGCGAGACCGCGGCGATCCTGATCGAGCCGATCATGGGCGAGGGCGGCGTGCGCGTGGTCGAGCCGTCGTTCCTGCGGGCGCTGCGCGAGCTGTGCGACCAGCACGGGCTGCTGCTGATCTTCGACGAGGTGCAGACCGGCATGGGCCGCACCGGCGAGCTGTTCGCCTATCAGCGCGTCGGCGTCACGCCCGACATCATGGCGCTGGCCAAGGCGCTGGGCGGCGGCTTTCCGGTCGGCGCCTGCCTCGCCACCGCCGAGGCGGCCAAGGGCATGACCGCCGGCACCCACGGCTCGACCTTCGGCGGCAATCCGCTGGCCATGAGCGCGGCCAATGCGGCGCTCGACGTCATGCTGGCGCCCGGCTTCCTCGATCAGGTGCAGCGCATCGCGCTGCTGCTCAAGCAGCAGCTCGCCGAGATCAAGGATCGCTATCCGTCGGTCGATCGCCGAAGTGCGCGGCGAGGGCCTGCTGGTCGGCCTTAAGCCGCTGGTTCCGGCCGCGCGAACTGGTCGATGCGCTGCCGCGCCGAGAAGATGCTCATGGTCGCCGCCGGCGACAATGTCGTGCGGCTGCTGCCGCCGCTGATCATCAGCGAGCAGGAAATCGCCGAAGGCGTCGACGCGGCTCGACCGCGCCTGCGCCAAGCTCGCGCGCGGCGCACGCCGGCGAAACAGCAGGAGAGCGGCGCGGATGAGCGACGTGCGCCACTTCCTCGATCTCATCGACGTCCCGGCCGCCGATCTGCGCCGGATGATCGAGGCCGCGCGCGCCATGAAGGCCGAACGCCGGCGCGCGCCGACGGCCGCTCGCCGGCAAGACGCTGGCGATGATCTTCGAGAAGCCCTCGACGCGCACCCGCGTCTCCTTCGAAGTCGGCCATGCGCCAGCTCGGCGGCGACGTGCCATCCTGCTGACCGCGGAGGAGATGCAGCTCGGCCGCGGCGAGACGCTCGGCCGACACCGCGCGCGTGCTGTCGCGCTACGTCGACGCCATCATGATCCGCACGCTCGATCCCGACGACGTGGCCGAGCTGGCGCGCCACGCCACCGTGCCGGTGATCAACGGCCTGACCCGGCGCTCGCATCCCTGCCAGGTCATGGCCGACGTCATGACCTTCGAGGAGCATCGCGGCCCGATCCGCGGCCGCACCGTGGCCTGGACCGGCGACGCCAACAACGTGCTGACGTCGTGGATGCATGCCGCCGAGCGCTTCGACTTCCGGCTGCGGGTGGCGACGCCGCCGGAACTGGCGCCGAAAAAGCCGCTGCTCGACTGGATCAAGTCGTCCGGCGCCGACGATCACGCATCGGCGCCGATCCGGACGAGGCGGTCAAGGGCGCCGACTGCGTCGTCACCGACACCTGGGTCTCGATGGGCGACCGCAACGGCGCGCGGCGGCACAACCTGCTCAAGCGCTACCAGGTCAATGCCGCGGCTGATGGCGCGGGCCAAGCCGGACGCCATCTTCATGCACTGCCTGCCGGCGCATCGCGGCGAGGAGGTCACCGACGAGGTGATGGACGGCCCGCAATCGGTGGTGTTCGACGAGGCGGAGAACCGCCTGCACGCGCAGAAGGGCATTCTGGCCTGGTGCCTGCACGCCGACGGGCAGTAACGCGCTGACCGTCGCGGCGCTGACCGGCGCGAGCCGTCATGCCGACGGGCTCACAATTCGGCCCGCGTCGCCTATATTGCGGCGCGATGAACAATCCCGATATCGCCATTCCGGTTCGCGAGCCCGCCCAAACCGGCCTCGACGACACCATCCTGCCGTTCGCGGTCAAGGCGCTCGATCTGCGCGGCCGCATCGTGCGGCTCGGCCCGGCGGTCGACACCATCCTGAGCAGCCACGATTATCCGCCGCCGGTGGCCAAGCTGCTCGGCGAGGCCATCGTGCTCACGGTCATGCTCGGCTCGGCGCTCAAATTCGACGGCCGCTTCATCCTGCAGACCAAGAGCGACGGGCCGGTGCGCATGCTGGTGGTCGATTTCACCTCGCCCGGCAAGGTGCGGGCCTGCGCCCGTTTCGACGCCGAGCGCGTCGCCGCCGCGATCGCCGCCGGCGAAGCCGAGCCCGGCAAGCTGCTCGGCCACGGCCATCTCGCCATGACCATCGACCAGGGCCCGGACATGAGCCGCTATCAGGGGCTGGTGCCGCTCGAAGGCGGCGACCTCGAACAGGCCGCGCATGAATATTTTCTGCGCTCGGAGCAGATCCCGACGCGGGTGCGGCTCGCGGTCGCCGAGGAATTCCGCGCCGGCGAAAACGGCGCCGCGCCGGCACTGGCGCGCCGGCGGCATTCTGCTGCAGTTCCTGCCCAATTCGACCGAGCGCACGCGCCAGGCCGATCTCGATCCCGGCGACGCGCCGCCCGGCACCGCGCCGCATGTCGTTGCCGAGGACGATGCCTGGGTCGAAGGCCGCTCGCTGGTCGAGACCGTCGACGATATCGAACTGATCGATCCGGAGCTGTCGAGCGAGCGGCTGGCTTACCGGCTGTTCCACGAACGCGGCGTGCGCGTGTTTCGCGCCGCGCCGGTCAACGCGCAATGCTCATGCTCGCGCGACAGCGTCGAGAACATGCTGAGAAGCTTCTCGCAGGAAGATCGCGACGACATGGTCGAGAACGGCAGGATCACCGTGACCTGCGAGTTCTGCAGCTCGACCTACGTCTTCGCGCCGGACGAAGTCGAGCGCAGCAGCCGGCGTCTTAGGAGAGCACGATCCCGAAAAGCCTGCGCCTCGGACTTGATCCGAGGGTGGATACCGTTTTTCGGAAAAGATCATGCTCAAATGAACGTCCAGCCTATTGGATCGTGAGCGGATGGACGCGGTCATAGCGGCCGCGGACCCGCTCGCAGAAGCTTTTGCTGAAATGCCGGATCGAGCTCTGCCGGACCGACCGACGCCGCGACATTAACCGCGCCGGTGACGTCCGCGTCGAAGGCGTGCGACGCCGCGCGCACATATTCGGCCCCGATCATCACCGTCAAACCTGCCAAAACCGCCGCAATGGCTTGCGAACGCATTGAAATCTTTGCCGAATCATGGCCCCTCCAATCAAGCCGGCGTTCTGCCGGACAATTTAGTCGAATTTGTGCACTGCAATATGATTATTAAATGACTTGGATCAAGTTTTAATTAACACATTGTAATAGCTTGAAATTGCCTTTCACCGCAGTGCGGTAAAAACGACCTCCAGGGGAACCGGATTGGCGGTTCCGATCCGCAGCCGGGCTGGGAACCAGAGACGGCCTGCGAAATTGGTTCGGTGGGACCAAGCCGCTGCCAGGCGGCCGGCTACCGCCGCCCGGGAGGCGTTTATGGGCAGCATTGCGGACAGTATCGTCGTCAAGATTTTGCTTGGCGTTGCCACCGCAGCCGTATGGTTTGTGCTCTCGCGCGCCGCCAGCGCCGACCAACAGTTTGCCGGATCATTTGCAGCAGAGCCGTGGTCGCGCCGGCGCCGGCTCAGCATTGACAACCAGCGGATTGACGATCGGCCGCTGACCTAACCTCGGGCAAATCACGTCCGGCGATCGGTCCGACCGCGCGGCGACGCACCCTTCTGTCAGTTCAAGGTGCGCTTGGTCGCGACGCTGTCGAGCGAAAAGGCCGGCACCTCGATGTCGAAATGCTCGCCGGTCGCGCTCACCATGCCGTAGCTGCCGACCATGAAGCCCGACGGCGTCTGCAGCGGCACGCCGCTGGTATATTCGAACGCCTCGCCGGCTTTGAGCACCGGCTCCTCGCCGACGACGCCGGCGCCGCGCACTTCCTGGCGGCGGCCGTTGGCGTCGGTGATGCGCCAATGACGGGTTTTCAGCTGCACCGTCTCGTTGCCGTTATTGGTGATGGAGATGGTATAGGCCCAAAAGAAATAATTGTTCTCCGGCGACGAGCGGTCGGCGACGAAGCGCGGCGTCACCACGACCTCGATATTGCGGGTGATGGCACGATACATGCCAAAGCTCCAAGTACGGCTGCAAGAACGGCTCCATGCGCGGCAAGGCTTGCCGTGCGCATCGCGCAGCCGCTCGCCATCCGCACCGGTATTTGGAGTGCTTTGAAGTTCCGCATCGGCTCCCGTTCGCCCTTCGGTTTTGCCGTGACTTCGGCACTTGCCGCACTATCGGCGCAAAGCTCCACCAGCCATATTCATCAATGATTCTGCGGAAAAGTGAATAACATCGCGGCCGGTTGTTGCAATAACCATTGCAATAGCCACGCAGACAAGCTTTCTCAAGCTTGGGCGGCCGGATCGGATTCAAAGACTGCGGAGCACGGGCTGCGGGCGGAGATGAGCGCAACGTCGATGTGGTCACGCCTATGGCGACGGCTCCTCCGCTTCCGGCGGTGGCGACCGAGCGCGATCTGCGGCTCGATCTGTTCCGCGGCGTGGCGCTGTGGCTGATCTTTCTCGACCACATTCCGGAAAACATCGTGAACTGGTTCACCATCCGCAATTACGGCTTCTCGCGACGCCACCGAGATCTTCATCTTCATTTCCGGCTACACCGCGGCCTTCGTCTATGGCCGCGCCATGCGCGAGCGCGGCTTCGTGGTCGCCAGCGCGCGCATCCTGCGGCGCGCCTGGCAGATCTACGTCGCGCATATTTTTCTGTTCACGATCTTCATGGCCGAGATCGCCTATGTCGCGGCGACGTTCGACAATCCGCTCTACGCCGAGGAAATGAATATCCTCGATTTCCTCAAGCAGCCCGACGTCACGATCTTTCAGGCGCTGCTGTTGAAGTTCAAGCCGGTCAACATGGACGTGCTGCCGCTCTACATCGTGCTGCTGCTGTTGTTTCCGCCGATGCTGTGGCTGCTGCTGCGGCAGCCGGCCTTCGCGCTGGCCGGCTCGGCGTTGGTCTATGTGCTGGCCTGGAATTTCGATTGGAATTTGCCGGCCTATCCGAACGGCGTCTGGTTCTTCAATCCGTTCGCCTGGCAATTGTTGTTCGTGTTCGGCGCCTGGTGCGCGCTCGGCGGCGCGCAGCGGCTGTCGCGGCGTGTTGCGCTCGCGCGTCGTGCTGGCGGTCGCGATCGCCTATCTGATGTTCGCCTTCGCCATCACGCTGACCTGGTATTTCGAGCCGCTCGGGCGCTTCGTGCCGAGCTGGCTGAGCGATTGGATGTATCCGATCGACAAGACCAATCTCGACGTGCTGCGCTTCGCGCATTTTCTGGCGCTGGCCGCGGTGACGGTGCGCTTCGTGCCGCGCGACTGGCCGGCGCTGAAATCGCCGATCCTGCAGCCGGCCATCGTCTGCGGCCAGCATTCGCTGGAAATCTTCTGCCTCGGCGTATTTCTGGCCTTTGCCGGCCAATTCATCATCAGCGAATGGTCGGGCGGCCCGCTGATGCAGATCGCGATCAGCTTTGCCGGCATCCTGATCATGATTGCGACAGCGAACCTGATATCGTGGTACAAGGGCATAGAAGGGCGAAGTCCCACATCGCGCGTCAAACCACCGGACGCCGACCTCGCGGGAGGCGAGGCATGAGGTTTGCTATCGCCATTGCTGCGCGGCGCTCTGCGCCGCTGTGCTGGCCGCCGCGTTTGGCGGCGCCGCGCGCGCGACGCCGCCGGAAGAATGCGACGTGCCGCAATCCTTCGCTCGAAAGCGAGATCGATCTGCCGCGCGTCACCAACGAGATCAAGGACCAGCACCGGCTGGATATCAGCGTGATCGGCACCGGCTCCTCGGCGCTGGCCGGGCCCGACGGCGCGCGCTTTGCCTATCCGGCGCGGCTGGAGGAGGCGCTCAAGCAGCGATCTGCCGGGCATCGACATCAAGGTCACCGCGCATGTTCAGCCGCGCGCAGACCACGGCGACAATGGTCGCCGGCCTGGACAAGATCCTGGCCGACGACAAGCCGGCGCTGGTGATCTGGCAGGCCGGCACGGTCGACGCGCTCAACGGCGTCGAGCCGGAGGATTTCCGCGCCAGCCTCGATCACGGCGTCGAGGCGATCCAAGCCGCCGGCGCCGACGTCATCCTGATGAACATGCAATACAGCCCGCGCACCGAATCCATGCTCGACGTCTCGGCCTATGCCGACGTCATGCGCTGGGTGGCGCAGCAGCACGGCGCGCTGTTGTTTGATCGGCTGGCGATCATGCATTACTGGAACGATGCGGGCACGTTCGACCTCTATGCCGCTACAAAGAAGTATGATATGGCGCGTCGTGTTCACGAATGCATTGGCCGGGCTTTGGCGTCGCAGATCATCAATGCCGCGCATCTCGACGCCGTGAGAATGCAAACGACGCGTTGATGTCTCCAGCAAACAAACAAAATCGCCTGCGTGACGCGGGCCGCGGCGGCACCGCGTTTGTTGCAGTGCACATTGTTGCGTGCACAGCGCGCAGGCGCAGGTCAGGCGAATTCTGCCGCCTGCGCATTTTGTCGCACCCGATGCTCACTCCGGTGCCGCGCCGGCTGGCGACGCCTGCCGCGATGCCGGCGGTGGCCGCGCCGGTGCGTGCCGTCAGCAACCGGTCTGCCAAGCCGGCCGTCGCCGCGGCGCCGTTGCGCCGCGACGCCGCAGTCGCGTGCAGCCGCTGGCGCGTCACCCGTTTCGATCGTCCGCTGCTGCATACCATGCGCCGCCTGGCCAGCGGCGAGCCGCTCACCATCGTCGCCATCGGCTCGTCGTCGACCGCCGGCGCCGGCGCAAGTTCGCCGACGCCGCAAGCTATCCGAGCCGGCTCGCGTCGAGCTGCGCGCAGCGTTTCCGGGCCACGACATCACCGTGCTCAATCGCGGCGTCAACGGCGAAGAGACCGAGAACATGATGGCGCGGTTCGCCGACCGACGTCATCGCCGCGCATCCGCAACTCGTGCTCTGGCAGGTCGGCACCAATTCGGTGCTGCGCGATCATCCGCTCGACCCGCATGCCGCGCAGCTGCACGAAGGCATCGAGCAGCTCAAGGCGACCGGCGCCGACGTGGTGCTGATCGATCATGCAATATGCGCCGACGGTGCTCGCCAAGTCGGAGACGCACGGGCATGGTAGATCAGATCGCGCTCGCCGCCAAGGACGAGAACGTCGATCTGTTCCGCCGCTTCGCCGTGATGCGCAATTGGCACGAAGTCCAGCACATCTCGTTCGAACGTTTCGTGTCGCCGGACCGGCTGCACATGAACGACTGGGGCTATGCCTGCGTGGCGAAGCTTCTCGGCCGGCGCGATCGCCGAAGCCGCGACGCGCCCGGTCGCGTCGGCCGCGGTGCATCCGGCGCATCGAAGGCTGCCTCAGCGCTCAGACCGCCTCCAGCGCCGCGAGCACGTCCTCCACGATATCGTCGGGATGTTCGAGCCCGACCGAGACGCGCACCAGCCCGTCGCTGATGCCGAGCTCGGCGCGCTGCGCCGGCGTCAGCCGCTGGTGCGTCGTCGTCGCCGGATGGGTGATCAGGCTCTTGGCGTCGCCGAGATTGTTGCTGATGCGGATGAGCTTGAGCGCGTCCTGAAAGCGGAACGCCGCCGTCTTGCCGCCCTTGATCTCGAAGGCGACCAGCGTCGAGCCGCCGCGCATCTGCTTTTGCGCGACCGCGGCCTGCGGATGGTCCGGCCGGCCCGGATAGATCAGGCGCGAAATCTTCGGATGCTCGGCGAGCGCGACGGCGAGCGTCGCCGCGCTGTCGGTCTGCCGCCGCACCCGCACCGGCGAGCGTCTCCAGGCCCTTGAGCAGCACCCAGGCATTGAACGGCGACATCGACGGGCCGGTCTGGCGCAGCAGCATGTGGATATTGTCCATGATGAATTTCTCCGAGCCGAGCACGATGCCGCCGAGGCAGCGGCCCTGGCCGTCGATGTGTTTGGTCGCCGAATAGACGACGCAGTCGGCGCCGAGCGCGAGCGGGCTCTGAAACAGCGGCGTCGCGAACACGTTGTCGACGACGAGCGTCGCGCCGGCCGCGTGCGCGATCTTGGCCACTTCGGCGATGTCGATGACTTCGAGCGCCGGATTGGTCGGGCTTTCGAGAAAGAACGTCTTGGTGTTCGGCCGCACCGCATTGCGCCAGGCATCGAGATCGCAGCCGTCGACCAGCGTCGAGGTGACGCCGAAGCGCGGCAGATAATCCTCGACGATGTAGCGGCAGGAGCCGAACATCGCCTTCGAGGCGACGACGTGATCGCCGGCCTTGACCTGGCCGACCAGCGCGAGCGTCACCGCCGCCATGCCGGTCGCGGTGGCGCGCGCGGCTTCGGCGCCTTCGAACGCCGCCATGCGCCGCTCGAACATGTCGACGGTCGGATTGGCGAAGCGCGAATATTGATAGCCCGGGTCTTCGCCCTTGAAGCGCGCTTCGGCCTGGGCGGCGTTGTCGTAGACGTAGCCCTGGGTGAGAAACAGCGCTTCGGAAGTCTCGCCGAACTGCGAGCGCAGCGTGCCGGAATGCACCAGGCGGGTTTCCGGGCGGTAGTTCTTTTGTGCGGACGCGGACATGTGGCCCTCCATGGCCGAATGCGAATCGGCCAAAAACAAAAACCCGGCCGGGAGGAAAATCCTCAGGCCGGGCTCACGCGTCCCCGGCCTTTTAGCAACTTGTTTTACGTGGCTGCAAGCCGGCCGGCTCAAATGACCACGGGATAAGCGGCTCTATACGCCGCGCGCCGTCTTTGCGTCAAACCGGGCATCGGGTTAGATCGCGCGCCGTGGCGCTCGCAGTCGTTACCCTTCGGCCGACAGGGAATTCTGCCCGACCGCATGATCGCGGCGCTGGCGGAGGAGGGCGGGATTCGCGCCGCTTTATCCGTTCGCGCCCGATCAGATCCAGCCGGCAAGTCTCGATCTGCGGCTCGGCGCCATCGCCTATCGCGTGCGCGCGAGCTTTCTGCCCGGGCCCGGCACCACGGTCGCGCAGCGCATCGCCGAACTGAAGCTGCACGAATTCTCGCTCGACCGGCGGCGCCGTGCTGGAAACCGGCTGCGTCTATATCGTGCCGCTGATCGAGAGCCTGGCGCTGCCGGCCGACATCGCCGCCGCGACCAATCCGAAAAGCTCGACCGGACGGCTCGACGTCTTCACCCGCGTCATCGCCGACGAGACCCGCGGCTTCGATCGCGTCGCCGGCGGCTATCACGGTCCGCTCTATGCCGAGATCAGCCCGAAGACATTTCCGGTGCTGGTGCGCGAAGGCTCGCGGCTGTCGCAATTGCGCCTGCGCCGCGGCGACGCGCGTCGCTCGACGCCGAGGCGCTGCGCGCGCTGCATGCGCGCGAGCGGCTGGTCGACCGCGCCGAGGCGGTGATGGGCGACGGCGTCGCGGTCAGCATCGACCTGTCGGGTACGCCGCATCGGCGCAACGATGGCCAAGACGGACGAGTGCCGGTCATGCCGACGGCATCGTCGGCTATCGCGCCAAGCGCCACACCGCGGTGATCGAAGTCGAGCGCCGCGCCGCCTACGAGGTCGCCGATTTCTGGGAGCCGATCGCCGCGCGCGCCGACAAGAGCCTGATCCTCGATCCCGACGAATTCTATATCCTGGCCTCGACCGAGGCGGTGCAGGTGCCGCCCGATTATGCCGCGGAAATGGTGCCGTTCGATCCGCTGGTCGGCGAATTCCGCGTGCACTATGCCGGCTTCTTCGATCCGGGTTTCGGCTATGCCGGCGCCGGCGGCACTCGGCTCGCGCGCGGTGCTGGAAGTGCGTTCGCGCGAAGTGCCGTTCATCCTCGAACACGGCCAGATCGTCGGCCGGCTGGTCTATGAGAAGATGCTGGCGCGGCCGGATCAGCTTTACGGCAGCGGCATCGGCTCGAACTATCAGGCGCAGGGCCTCAAACTGTCGAAGCATTTTCGCGGTTGAGCAGATCAGCGCGTCCGACGGGCCGGTCAGATTGCGCAAAATAGCTTGTGGCATTTCGGCGTGAAGGACGCGTTCTTCTGTGCGGGGGACCGGCTGAGGCATACGAGGCGTGGCGCGAGGACGCGGACGCTGATCGTGGGCTTTGCCAGCATGTCGCTGCTGCGGTTGTCGGCGGGCAGTGTCGTGGCCGGCTCTGCCGCAGATCGGCTACGATCGGCCGGGCGGCGACTATGCCAGCGCTTCGGTCGTGAGCGGCGATCCCGCGGTCTGCGCGGCGCGCTGCGAGCGCGACAAGAATTGCAGGTCCTGGAGCTTCTCCTATCCGGCCTCCGGCGCACCGGCGATGTGCTGGCTCAAGCGCGAGGTGGTGCCGCCGGTGGCCGCGAGCTGCTGCGTCTCGGGCGTGCGCGGCGCCGGCGTGATCGAGCCGCAAGCCGGCGCGATCGAATATTCGATCGATCGCATCGGCGGCGACTACCGCTCCTTCGAAACCCCGGCCGATCCCAGCGGCAAAGCCTGCGCCGACGCCTGCCAGGCGGACAACGAGTGCCGCGCCTGGACCTATCGCCGGCCCGGCTATGGCACGGCCGACGCGCGCTGCTATCTGAAAGACGCGATCAAGCCGCCGCGGCGGCGGCCCTGCTGCATTTCGGGCGTGGTGCGCTAACGCGCCGACTCATTCAAATGAAATTGCTTAGTTCACCGCCGTGAAGAACCGCGACAGCCGCAGCGCCGCCGGCCATTCCCAGACCGGCTGGCGCTTCGCCGGCTAGATCCCACGAGCCGACCAGCGCGTCGACGCGGCCGACCAGGTCGGATGACCGGCAGCAGCCCGACGCCGCCGCATGTCGAGCGGGATGCGGCTGTCGGCCGAATTGTCGCGATTGTCGCCCATGACAAAGAGATGGCCCGCTCGGTACCGTGAGCTCGGGCATGTTGTCGAATTGGCCGATCGTCGCGTGCTTGAAAATCGTGTGCGAGCGGCCGCCGGGCAGGGTCTCGATGAAACGCGCGACTGGCTCCCGCGAGCCGTCTTCGGATTCATTTTGTCCGACGCCGTCGGACGTCAGTCCGACCGCTTCGCCGTTGATCCACAGCCGGCCGTCCTTCATCTCGATGCGGTCGCCGGGCAAGCCGACGACGCGCTTGACCCAGATCTGCGACCGGTCGCCCGGCCAGCGGAACACCACGACATCGCCGCGATGCGGCAGCGCGCCAAGGATGCGCTGGGATTCCGGCAGCGTGACAAAAATCGGCAAGGAGGCCGAGCTGTAGCCGTAAGGAAATTTGGTCGCCAGCAACTCGTCGCCGATCTGCAAGGTCGGCTCCATGGAGCCTGACGGCACATAGTAAGGCTCGGCGATGGCCGTCTTGGCCGCGACCACGAGCGCGACGATGACCGCGATGTCGGCGAGGCTTTTGACCCAGCGGTGCATGGCAGAGATTCTCCTCACGCGTTCTTTTGCGCGCTCAGCGCAATCGCTCCGATAAAATGTGATTGGTGTCGAAAACCGGTTCCCGCGATTCCGGATCGGCCGCTAATCCGCCTTGCGATCATGTCGCAAACAAGGCTTTACCGACGAAAATCTAGCCCCCGGTGCCGCCGACCGTGATGCGGTCGATGCGCAGGGTCGGCTGCCCGACGCCGAC
Organism: uncultured Acidimicrobiales bacterium; assembly: GCA_963814655.1. Classification (GTDB taxonomy): domain Bacteria; phylum Actinomycetota; class Acidimicrobiia; order Acidimicrobiales; family RAAP-2; genus Bog-756. Next base: position 46,753 of record CAWFDU010000013.1, read on the forward strand.
CGGCACGCCCTGGCCGTTCTTGCCGCAGGTGCCGATGCCGTTGTCGAGCTTGAGGTCGTTGCCGACCATGGAGATGCGGTGCAGGTCGGTCGGCCCATTGCCGATCAGCATGGCGCCCTTGATCGGCGCGCCGACCTTGCCGTTCTCGATGCGATAGGCCTCGGTGCACTGGAACACATATTTGCCCGAAGTGATGTCGACCTGGCCGCCGCCGAAATAGGTGGCGTAGATGCCGTTCTTCACCGAAGCGATGATCTCCTGCGGATCACGCGCGCCGGCCAGCATGTAGGTGTTGGTCATGCGCGGCATCGGTACGCAGGCAAAGCTTTCGCGCCGGCCGTTGCCGGTCGGCTTCATGCCCATCAGCCGTGCGTTCTGGCGATCTTGCATATAGCCGACAAGGATGCCGTCCTCGATCAGCATGGTGCGATTGGTCGGGGTGCCTTCGTCGTCGATCGACAGCGAGCCGCGGCGCAGCGCCATGGTGCCGTCGTCGAGCACGGTGACGCCCTTGGCCGCGACCTGTTGTCCCATCAGGCCGGCAAAGGCCGACGTCTTCTTGCGGTTGAAGTCGCCTTCGAGGCCGTGGCCGACAGCCTCGTGCAGCATGACGCCGGGCCAGCCCGGGCCGAGCACGACATCCATTTCGCCGGCAGGCGCGGGGACCGCTTCGAGATTGACCAGCGCTTGGCGCACAGCGTTATCGACCGCGTCTTGCCAGGCGTCGGTGGCGATGAAGCGCGCATAGCCTTCGCGGCCGCCATAGCCGTCGCTGCCGGTCTCCTGGCGGGTGCCGTCGCCGACCACGACCGAGACGCTCAATCGCACCAGCGGCCGGATGTCGCGATAGGTCTCGCCGTCTGCGCGCAAAATCTCCACCGCCTGCCAAGTGGCGGCAAGCGTCGCCGAGACCTGGCGCACGCGCGGGTCCTTGGCGCGGGCATAGGCATCGATGCTTTCGAGAAGCCGCGCCTTGGCGTCGAAGGCCGGGCTGCGCGAGCGGCGATGTCTTCGCCATAGAGCTTCACATTGGTGCGCGCCGGCGGCTCGGCATAATGGCCGGAATAGCCGCCCTTGACCGCGCGCACGGCGTCGGCGGCGCGTTCGATCGCCGCCTCCGACACGTCGGAGGCATGCGCATAGCCGACCGCTTCGTCCTTGACCGCGCGCAGCCCAAAACCCTGCGACGTATCGTAGGTGGCCTGTTTCAGCCGGCCATTGTCGAACACCAGCGCTTCGGACTGCCGGTATTCGAGAAACAGCTCGCCGTCATCGGCGCCTTCAAGCCCGCGCGAAATGATTTTGGCGAGACGCGGCCGGTCGAGGCCGGCGCGGTCGACAAGCGAAATGGTGGAATCGGTCATGGAACGGTCCCTTAGGGCGTTTGCCGGGATTTGGTCTTTGGCCCTCTTTGCCCATAGATAGGCGCTTCGCGGCCGTCCGGCGAGGGGCCTCGATGGCGCGGTTCAGTCATGCTTGGGGATGCCGGCCTTTTCGATCACTGCGCCCCATTTGGCGATATCGGCCTTCAGCCGTGCGGTCATGGCCTCGGGTGTGCTCCAGCGCATCGCCATGCCCATCTGTTTCGCTCTGTCCTGCACCAGCGGATGTCGGAATGACGTCCTTCATGGCGGCATTGAGGGTGGCGATGACACTGGCCGGCGTTGCCGCGGGGACCGACAGCCCGTTCCAGCTCTGCACTTCGTAGTCCTTGAGCCCGCTTTCGATCACGGTCGGCACGTCGGGCAGGTAGGCGGTGCGTTGCGGGCCGGTCGAGGCCAGCGCGACGATTTTCTTTCGGTGAGGAGGCCGTTGATCGCGGCATAGAATTCGAAGGCGACGTCGACATCGCCGCGCAGCACCGCGCCCGCCATGTCGGGCGAGGTGCGGAACGGCACGATCGCCGCCTTGATGCCGGCGGTGCTGACGAACAGATCGGCGGCGAGATTTTGCGTGCTGCCGGGATTGATGGTGCCGATATTGAGCTTGCCGGGATTGGCTTTCGCCGCCGCGATCGATGATCCTGCACCGATTTCAGCGGCGAGCCGGCGCGGGTCACGATCAGCAGATCGAAGAACGCGGCGGTCGAAACCGAGTGCGAAATCGGTGAGGATGTTATAGGGCAGCGATTTGAACAGCGCCTCGGCGATGGCGGTGTTGTTGCCGGTCATCAGCAGCGTATAGCCGTCGGGCGCGGCGCTGGCGCCGGCTTGGGCGGCGACGATGCCGCCGGCGCCGGGCCGGTTCTCGACGACGAATTGCTGCTTCAGCCGGCTCCGAAAGCTGGTCGCCGAGGATGCGCATGCCGACATCGGCGACGCCGCCCGCGCCATAGGGCACGATCAGCGTCACCGGACGGTCGGGATAATCGCTGTCGCTGTGTGCCGGCGGAAGAGCGAAGGCAAGAATAGACAGTGCGGCCGCAACAGCCGCGATTGACGCACAGCACGCATGAGCGTTTCCCTCAGCGATTATTTTCGCCAAGGCTACGCTACGAAGCGCCGGGCAGGCATCGACGCAGCCTGTCGTCGCGGGCTGCGACGCTGGCGCATGATGCTCAGGCGAGGATCACGGCGGTCGTAGGATGGGTCAGCCGCAGCGCGGCGTAACCCATCAATCGCTGCAGATGGGTTTCGCGTCGCTCAACCATCCTACGAGCTACGGCAGCTGGTCGTAGCCTTCGCCAAAGCCCTTCAGGCTCATCGGGAAGCCGATGCCTTCCTCGGGCGTCTGGAAGATGATGAAGGTCGAGGTCTGGCCGTTGCGCAACTGCCCGATCAGCTTGTCGTCCATGATGACTTCGGCGATGCAGCCATTGGGCAGGCAGCGCACGAAGCCGGCGCGGCCGACGTCGGCATTGTCGATCTTCAGGCCGAGGCCGGAGGGCAACAGCACGCCGAGCGGCGCGACCACGCGCATCAGCCGGCTCTTCTGGTCCGAGGTCTTGAGCACGATGACGGTCAGCCCGACATTGGGCCGGTCTTCGGCCGTCACGCTCTGCATCAGCGCGCATTGCTCGCTTTGCGCGCCGGGCGGCGTGTCGCAGCGGATCTGCCAGTCGCCATGAACCGATTTGCACCGCGCCTTGGGCATTGGCGGCCTCTACCGAGACTACGCTGAATGCCGCGGCACGGCCCATGACAGCGAGCATGGCGCGGATGGCGGACCGGCGCGTACGAAGACCAGACCGCAGCCAAAGCCGCAACCGCGATCCGCAGTCGACATATCGCCATGGTCATGTTCTCCTTGGGAGTGGCTTAAGGCAGCCGGCAGTTTCGGGGGAGCCCCATCGCCTCAAAACAACCGCCCCAACCAACCGGCGTCGGACCGGCCGTTCCGGACAGTCGGCTTGGGCAGCCGGCAAGACCGCTTCTCGGCGGCCCCGGCAGGCGCGCCGACGACGCAAATCAGTCGGCCATTGCGGCCCCTCCTGCGCAGGCTTGCGTACATCGTGAGCCTGCCGTGTCAAGGTTGATCCAGACCAGGCCATTGTGGCCGTCCGAAGGTCGCTGCAACGCGCCGCAGCGGCGCGATCGGTGGGGGTAGAAGCGGCTATGCACCGCTGCGGAAGTGCCGCTCAAGAGTGCATTGCGGCAGAGCCGGATTTGTGGTTTGGAGAACCCGGGATTCCCCTATCCCGTCGCTACCTGCCAAGGACCAGGCACCGGCCTTGCCGGGCCGAGGCCTAACTCCGTCCGAAGCGGCGACGTCACACTGTTGCGGTCTGCGCCGAAGTAATGTCTCTGCGCTCGCTGCCGGCAGTCGTGACCAAGAACAGAAACAGGGAGAAGAACGACAGATGAAGGTGTGTGCACATTTGACCGCCATCGCGCTCGCCACGCCGCAGTGTGGCGGGCGCGGGCGTCGCGCTGGCCGCAGCTCGGGCAACCGGACGCCCTGGCAGATGGACCTGCAGGAGGCCGCGACCCCGGTCATGGAGGAGATCGCTCGTTTCATTACTTCCTGCTCTGGATCATCGGCGCCATTTCGGCTTTCGTTCTTGCGCTGCTGCTGATCGTCATCGTGCGCTTCAATGCGCGCGCCAATCCGACGCCGTCGCGCACCACCCACAACACGCCGATCGAAGTGATCTGGACCATCGTCCCGGTCATCATCCTGGTGGTGATCGCGGTGCCGTCGTTCCGGCTGCTGTTCGTCGAGCTCGACGTGCCCAAGCCCGACCTGACCATCAAGGCGACCGGCAAGCAGTGGTTCTGGAGCTACGACTATCCGGACAACGGCAATTTCGAATTCGACTCGCTGATGGTCGCCGGACAAGGACCTCAAGCCCGGCCAGCCGCGGCTGCTCACCGTCGACAACGAGATGGTCGTGCCGGTGAACAAGGTCGTGCACGTGCTGGTGACCGGCGCCGACGTCATCCACTCCTTCACCGTGCCGTCGTTCGGCATCAAGCATCGACGCCGTTCCCGGCCGCATCAACGAAACCTGGTTCAAGGCGACCGATCACGGGCATGTTCTACGGCCAGTGCTCCGAACTGTGCGGCAAGGATCATTCGTTCATGCCGATCGCGGTGCGGGTGGTGAGCGAGGCCGATTTCGCCGCCTGGGTCAGCCCAGGCCAAGCAGAAATTCGCGACCGACACCACGCCCCCGGCCGAATACGCTGGCGGCGGCCGGCGCGCCGCAGGCGCGTTGATGCGGCGGCGGAACGCCAAGGACTGAGAATTCGAGACTAGAAGCGACGTAAAAGTCGCTAACGAAGGGACTGGCAATGGATACGATGGCACACGCGGCGCATGGTGACGACGGCGGACACGCGATCCCGCACGGCTGGCGGCGCTTCGTCTATTCGACGAACCACAAGGACATCGGCACGATGTACCTGGTGTTCGCGATCTTCGCCGGCCTGATCGGCGGCGTGCTGTCGATCCTGATCCGCGCCGAGCTGATGTATCCGGGCATCCAGATCTTCCACGAGACCCATACGTTCAACGTCGTCGTCACCGCGCACGGCCTGATCATGATCTTCTTCATGGTCATGCCGGCCATGATCGGCGGCTTCGGCAACTGGTTCGTGCCGCTGATGATCGGCGCGCCGGACATGGCGTTCCCGCGCATGAACAACATCTCGTTCTGGCTGCTGCCGGCCTCGTTCGCGCTGCTGCTGACCTCGATGTTCGTCGAGGGCGAGCCCGGCACCAACGGCGCCGGCACCGGCTGGACGATCTATGCGCCGCTGTCGACCACCGGCCATCCCGGCCCGGCGATGGACTTCGTCATCCTGTCGATCCACCTCGCCGGCGCCTCGTCGATCCTCGGCGCCATCAACTTCATCACCACGATCTTCAACATGCGCGCGCCCGGCATGACGCTGCACAAGATGCCGCTGTTCGTGTGGTCGATCCTGGTGACGGTGTTCCTGCTGCTGCTGTCGCTGCCGGTGCTCGCCGGCGCCATCACCATGCTGCTCACCGACCGCAATTTCGGCACCACTTCTTCGATCCGGAAGGCGGCGGCGATCCGCTGATGTTCCAGCACCTGTTCTGGTTCTTCGGCCACCCCGAAGTCTACATCCTGATCCTGCCGGGCTTCGGCATGATCAGCCAGATCGTCTCGACCTTCTCGAAGAAGCCGGTGTTCGGCTATCTCGGCATGGCCTACGCGATGGTGGCGATCGGCTTCATCGGCTTCATCGTCTGGGCGCACCACATGTACACTGTCGGCATGTCGGTCAACCTGCAGGCCTATTTCGTCGCCGCGACCATGGTCATCGCGGTGCCGACCGGCATCAAGATCTTCTCCTGGATCGCGACCATGTGGGGCGGCTCGATCGAGTTCAAGACGCCGATGCTGTGGGCGATCGGCTTCATCTTCCTGTTCACCATCGGCGGCGTCACCGGCGTGGTGCTGGCCAATGCCGGCATCGACTGCATCGCTGCACGACACCTATTACGTCGTCGCCCACTTCCACTACGTGCTGTCGCTGGGCGCGGTGTTCGCGATCTTCGGCGGCTTGTACTACTGGTTCCCGAAGATGAGCGGCTACATGTACAACGAGACCCTCGGCAAGCTGCACTTCTGGATCACCTTCATCGGCGTCAACATCGTCTTCTTCCCGCAGCACTTCCTCGGGCTTGCCGGCATGCCGCGCCGCTATGTCGACTATCCGGACGCCTTCGCCGGCTGGAACTACGTCTCGTCGATCGGCTCGCTACATTTCCGGCTTCGGCGTGCTGATCTTCCTGTTCGGCATGGCGGTGGCGTTCGCCGAAGAAGGAGCGCGCCGGCAACAATCCGTGGGGCGCCGGCGCGACCACGCTGGAATGGACGTTGTCGTCGCCGCCGCCGTTCCATCAATATGAGACGCTGCCGCTGATCCGATGAGCGTAACCTTCGTCCCAGCGGAGCTCACCGGCGAACAAGGCGTCGATCCGAGCATCGCGCCGAGCATCGCCTGCGCCCGCGACTATCTCGAACTGCTGAAGCCGCGGGTGATGTCGCTGGTGGTGTTCACCGCTTTGGTCGGGCTGGTGGTCGCGCCGGGCCACATCCATCCGGTGATCGGCGCTCACCGCGCTGCTCTGCATCGCGGTCGGCGCCGGCGCCTCGGGCGCGCTCAACATGTGGTACGACGCCGACATCGACGCGCGCATGGCGCGCACCGCGGCCGGCCGATTCCGGCCGGCCGGGTGCAGCCCGGCGACGCGCTGGCCTTCGGCCTGACGCTCGCTGGTTTTTCGGTCGGGGTGCTCGGGCTCTTGGTCAATGTGGTCGCCGCGGCGCTGCTGGCCTTCACCATCGTCTTCTACGCCGTCGTCTACACGATGTGGCTGAAGCGCTGCGACGCCGCAGAACATCGTCATCGGCGGCGTCGCCGGCGCGTTGCCGCCGATCATCGGCTGGGCGGCGGTGACCGGCGGCGTCGCCGCTCGAGCCGGTCGTTCTGTTTCTCATCATCTTCTTGTGGACGCCGCCGCATTTCTGGGCGCTGTCGCTCTACCGCAAGGACGACTACGCGCGCGCCGGCGTGCCGATGCTGCCGGTGGTCGCCGGCGACGGTGCGACGCGGCGCCAGATCCTGCTCTACACGCTCATCCTGGCGCCGCTCGGCGTCGCGCCGTGGCTCATGGGTTATGCCGGGCCGGCCTACGGCATCGCGGCGCGTCGCCGGCGGCGCCGGCATGATCGTGCTGGCGATGCGCATTCGCGCCGAGAACGGCACGGCTATCACGGCGAGCAAGCAGATGTTCGCCTTCTCGATCCTCTATCTGTTCCTGCTGTTCGCCGTGCTGCTGGCCGATCGGATGTCGGGCGGGCTCGTCGGCCACTTCGCGATATGATCACGAGCGATCTGATGAATGACAGCGACCACACGCCCAGCGACGCAGAAACCGGAAGCCGGCATCCGGCTGACGGAGCAGCAGCTGCGCGCGCGCCGCTCGCGCTCGATCGCCATCGCGCTCGCGCTCGGCCTGCTCGTGCTGCTGTTCTATGTCGTCACCCTGGTCAAAGGATCGGGCGTGCTGGAGCGGCCGCTGTGACCGGACCGAACGCAGACACCGCGCAAACGCCACCGCGCGATCTCGTCATCGCCTTCGCCTGCGGCGGCTTTCGTCGCGCTGATGGTCGGCGCGTCCTTCGCCGCGGTGCCGCTCTACTCCTGGTTCTGCCGCACCACCGGCTTCGGCGGCACCACGCAAGTCGCGACGTCGGCGCCGGCTGCGGACATATCCGGACCGCACCATCACGGTGCGCTTCGACTCCAATGTCGCGCCGGGCCTGCCGTGGAGCTTCGAGCCGGAGCGCCGGACCATCGACGTCAAGCTCGGCGAGGTGGTGACCGTCTACTATCATGGTCACCAACGAAGCCGGCGCGCGCCACCACCGGCGCAGGCCGGCTACAATGTCACGCCGCCGACCGCCGGCATCTATTTCGAGAAGATCAACTGCTTTTGCTTCACCGAGCAGACCATGAAGCCGGGCGAGAAGCGCGACATGGCGGTCGTGTTCTATGTCGATCCGAAGCTCGCCAAGGATTCCGAACAGGACACGCTGAAAAACATCACGCTCTCCTACACCTTCTATCCGGTGCGCGAGCCGGAGCAGCCGGTGGCGGAGAGCGCGCAACCCGGACAAGTCCGGACGCATCTGAACGGGGCAACAACGGCGCGACGGCGCGCCGAGACTCGCGTCAAGGGTGGAGATGACGAGATGGCTGACGCGCACGCCGAACCGCAACACGACTACCATCTGGTCAATCCCAGCCCGTGGCCGGCTGTCGGCTCGATCTCCGCCTTCGTCGCCGCCGTCGGCGCTCATCCTGTGGATGCACCAGACGGTCGACTACGCGCCGCTCATCATCGGCGCCGGCGTGATCGGCATCGCCTACACCATGATCGGCTGGTGGCGCGACGTCATCAACGAAGCCGAGATCGAGGGCGACCACACCCGCGTGGTGCAGATCTCGCACCGCTACGGCATGATCCTGTTCATCGCCTCGGAGGTGATGTTCTTCGTCGCCTGGTTCTGGGCCTATTTCAACACCGCGCTGTTTCCCGACGAGCTGCAGCGACGTGGCGCGCATCGCTTACACCGGCGGCGTCTGGCCGCCCAAGGGCGTGCGAGACCTTCGATCCCTGGCATCTGCCGCTGCTCAACACGCTGATCCTGCTCACCTCGGGCACCACGGTGACCTGGGCGCACCACGCGCTGCTGGAGAACGACCGCAAGGGCCTGATCTGGGGCTGGTGCTGACCATCGTGCTCGGCCTGACCTTCACCTGCGTGCAGGCCTAGGAATACTGCCACGCCGCGTTCCACTTTTCGGGCAACATCTATGGCGCGACGTTCTTCATGGCGACCGGCTTCCACGGCGCCCACGTCATCATCGGCACGATCTTCCTGATCGTCTGCCTGTTCCGCGCGCATGGCCGGCCAGTTCACGCCGACGCAGCATCTCGGCTTCGAGTTCGCCGCCTGGTACTGGCACTTCGTCGACGTGGTGTGGCTGTTCCTGTTCGCCTGCATCTACGTCTGGGGCGGCGGGCGTCCGACTGGATAGCGCGGCAATCGCTCCGCTCATCCCGCGCAGCGGGAGCCTAGAGGCTGAGTCGCCGCTTGACCGACGGACGCAGCAAGGCGACTGGCATGACCGAAAACGATCACAACGCTATCGGCCGATCCGCGCCGGACTGTCCTGTGCCTGTCCGCGCTGCGGCCGCGGCAAGCTGTTCCAGGGATTCTTGACGCTGCGGCCGCGCTGCGACGCCTGCGGGCTCGATTATGACTTCGCCGATGCCGGCGACGGGCCGGCGGTCTTCATCATGTTCCTGGCGCGGCTTCATCGTCGTCGGCGCGGCGCTGATCACCGAAGTCAAGTTTCACCCGCCTTACTGGGTGCATGCGGTGCTGTGGCTGCCGCTGATTCTGATCGTGACGCTCGGTCCGCTGCGGCCGATGAAGGGCCTGATGATCGCGCTGCAGTACCATCACAAAGCCGCGGAGGGCCGCTTCGGCGGACAAGCGAGCCGCGGATGACGCGCCGATGCCAGCTGGGCGGCGCGCGACGCGCATCGAGCCGCCGCTGGCCGGCGATCTTGGCTCGGCCTGCTGCTGCCGACGTCGTGCCTTTGCGGTCCTCATCGGGCTTGGCGTCTGGCAGATCGAGCGCAAGGCCTGGAAGGAAGGGCTGATCGCCGACGCTGACCGAGCGGCTCGCCGCGCCGCCGCAGGCGCTGCCGCCGCCGCCGACTGGCCGAACGCTCGATCCGGCAAGCGATGAATATCGCCGCGTCAGATTCACCGCGGAATTCGACAACGCCAACGAAGCGCTGGTCTTTGCCGCGGCATCGGGGTTTCGCCCTGACGTGTCCATTAGGTCCGGGTTATTGGGTGTTCACGCCGGCGCGGCTCGCCGACGGCAGCATCGTCATCGTCAATCGCGGCTTCGTGCCCGACGCCCGCAGGGATCCGAAGATCGCGGCCGACGGCGAGATGTCGGGGCCGGTCGAGATCGTCGGCGCGATGCGCTGGCCGGACAGCCGGCATTGGTTCACGCCGAGCGACGATGCCGCGCATAATCTCTGGTTCACCCGCGATCCGGCAGCAATCGCCGCCGCCAAGGGGCTCGGCAAGAGGCGGTCCGTCGCGCCATTCTATGTCGAGCAGGAAACGCCGGTGCCGCCTGGCGGCTTGCCGCAGCCCGGCAAGCTCGTCGTCAGCCTGCCGGACAATCACCTGCAATATGCGCTGACCTGGTTCGGCCTGGCGGCCGTTCTGGCCGGGGTTTTCATCGCCTGGACGCTCTCGGCCGGCGGCGCAAAGGGCGAGGAACAGGTCCCAAAGGGCCCGGGAACGCGGTTCCGATCTGGTCCGCGACCAAATTCGCCGGCCGGGGACCGAGCCGGGCGCTCCGCGTTCCTTGTGAAGGCCTCAGTTTTCCGCTTACTGTGAGCCCGGTTCTGGCTCTGTCAGCCGGGCAGGCGCTGCTGGCCTCTGGCAAATACTGTTCGGAATCAATATGCTTATCCTTCCGGCCAGGGACCCTCCGGCCATCTGGGATCGCCACAAGGTGCACTACGTTTCGACCAGGGGCGAGGCCCGCATCCTCGGCTTCTGCTGAGGCCATGCTCGCGGGTCTGGCCCGCGACGGCGGCCTCTATGTGCCGGACGTGCGCGGGGGCCTGGCCGCAGCTCGAGCCGCAAGACGATCGCCGGTTTTGCCGGCCGGCCCTATGCCGAAGTCGCGGTCGAGGTGATCCGGCCGCTTCGTCGGCGATGCCATCGCCGACGCCGATCTCGCCCGCATGGCGCGCGAGGCCTATGGCACGTTCCGCCATCCCGCCGTCGCGCCGATGAGCCAGCTCGGCGTGAATACCTTCGCGCTCGAACTGTTCCACGGGCCGACGCTGGCCTTCAAAGACCTGGCGATGCAGCTGTTGGCGCGGCTGATGGACCATGTGCTCGCCGCGCGCGGCGAACGCCGCACCATCGTGGTGGCGACTTCGGGCGATACCGGCGGCGCCGCGGTCGAAGCCTTCCGCGGCCGCGAGCCAGGTCGATCTCATCGTGCTGTTTCCGCAAGGCCGCATCTCTGACGTGCAGCGGCGCATGATGACGACGGCGGATGCCGGCAATGTCAGCGCGATCGCCATCGACGGCACGTTCGACGACTGCCAGGCCATCGTGAAAGGCCTGTTCAATCATCACGCCTTCAGCGACCGGGTGCGGCTGTCCGGCGTCAATTCCATCAATTGGGCGCGCATCGTCGCGCAGGTCGGTCTATTATTTCACCGCCGCGGTCGCGCTCGGCGCGCCGGCGCGCAAAGTCGCCTTCACCGTGCCGACCGGCAATTTCGGCGACATCTATGCCGGCTACGTCGCGCTCGCGCATGGGGCTGCCGATCGACCGGCTGGTCATCGCCACCAATGTCAACGACATCCTGGCCCGCACGCTCGCGACCGGCACCTATGAGACTGCGCGACGTGGTCGCCGACCACCTCGCCGTCGATGGACATCCAGGTGTCGTCGAATTTCGAGCGGCTGTTGTTCGACGCCTATGGCCGCGATGCGGGCGCGGTCCGGGCGGTGATGGGCTCGCTGGCGCAATCGCGCCGCTTCACGCTGTCGGCGCCGGCGCTTGCTTATATCCGCGGCCTGTTCGCTGCCGGCCGCGCCGACGAGGACGAGGTCGCCGCGACCATCCGCACAGTCAAGCGCGAAACCGGCAATTTCGTCGATCCGCATACGGCGGTCGGCATCGCGGTCGCCGAGAAGGAACCGCGCGATCCCGCCGTGCCGATGGTCGTGCTTTCGACCGCGCATGCGGCGAAGTTTCCCGATGCGGTCGAGGCGGCCATGCGGCGTGCGGCCGCGCTTTGCCCGATTGGCTATCCGATATCAATCAGCGGCCGGAGCGCGTCACCGTGCTGCCGGCTGATCAATCTGCGGTCGAGCGTTTCGTCCTCCAGACGAGCCGCGCCGCGCAGGAAGGAGCGGCAGCATGAGTGTTGAGGTGACGACCTTGAAATCCGGCATCAGCGTGGTGACCGATGCGATGCCGCATCTCGAGACGGCCTCGCTCGGCGTATGGGTCGCTTCCGGCAGCCGCGACGAGCATCATGACGAGCACGGCATTTCGCATTTCCTCGAACACATGGCGTTCAAGGGCACGCGGCGGCGCACGCGCGCGGCAGATCGCCGAGGAGATCGAGGCCGTCGGCGGCGATCTCAATGCGGCGACCGGCGCCGAAAGCACCGCCTATTATGCGCGCGTGCTCAAGGCCGACGTGCCGCTCGCGCTCGACGTGCTGGCCGACATTCTGTCCGAGCCGGCTTTCGACAGCGTGGAATTGACGCGCGAGCAGAACGTCATCGTCCAGGAGATCGGCGCCGTCGCCGATACGCCGGACGATCTCATCTTCGAGCATTTGAACGTGATCGCGTTTCCCGACCAGCCGCTCGGCCGCTCGATCCTCGGCACGCCGAAGACCGTGCGCTCGTTCGACGGCGCCAAGCTGCGCAAATATCTCGCGCGCAATTACGCGGCGCCGGACATCGTCGTGGCCGCCGCCGGCGCGGTCGATCATCAAGCCGTGCTGGCCGAAGTCGAGAAGCGGTTCGCCTCGTTCAACGGCCCGGCGAGTCCCGCGCCCGAGCCGGCGCGGTTCGGCGGCGGCACTCACGTCGAGAAGCGCGAGCTCGAACAGGTGCATATCGCGCTCGGCGCTCGCCGGCGTGTCGATCAACGATCCGGAACTCTACAGCCTGCAGGTCTTCACCAATGTGCTCGGCGGCGGCATGTCGTCCCGACTGTTCCAGGAAGCGCGCGAGAAGCGTGGCCTGTGCTACTCGATCTATTCGTTCCACGTGCCCTATTCGGATATCGGCATGTTCGGCCTCTATGCCGGCACCGATGCCGCCGACACTTCGGAACTGATGCGCGTCATCGTCGACGAGATCGGGGGCACGGCCGAGACCATTTCCGAAGCCGAAGTCGCGCGCGCCAAGGCGCAAATGAAGGCGGGCCTGTTGATGGCGCTGGAAAGCTCCGGCGCCCGCATCGAGCAATTGGCGCGGCAGATGATCACGCGCGGCCGGCCGATCCCGCTCGATGAATTGGTGGAGAGCGTCGAAGCGGTTACGGTCGAGAGCGCGCGCGCGGCCGGGCGCGGGCTCCTCGATCGCGGCAAGCTGGCCACCGCGGTGCTCGGGCTCGGCTCCGGACTTGAAAGTGCCGCCGCGATTGCCGAAAGTCTGACGCGACGGGCAGCATGACGAATCGAGACCTTGGTTTTGCCGGGTCGCGCTTTCGTCTTTAGCCGGGCGCAAATTCCTCCGATGGCGTTTTTCCGCACCATCAACTTCAGCGAGCCGCTTGCCGACCATCGAGGGCGACGGCCTCTTGCTGCGTACGCCGCAAATGACTGATTACGAGGAATGGTCGGCGCTGCGCGAAGCCAGTCATGATTTCCTCGTGCCGTGGGAGCCGACCTGGCCCAACGACGACCTGACCCGCAGCGCCTTCCGCCGCCGCGTCAAGCGCTATTCCGAGGATCTGCGCAGCGACCAGGGCTATGCCTTCCTGATCGTCCGCTATTCCGACGGCGCGCTGGTCGGTGGGCTGACCTTGGCCAATATCCGCCGCGGCGTCGCCCAGGCCTGCAGTCTCGGCTATTGGATGGGTCTGCCGTTCGTGCGCCAGGGCTATATGACGGCGGCGGTTCGCGCCGTCATTCCTTTTGCCTTCGCGACGCTGCGGCTGCACCGGGTCGAGGCGGCCTGCATCCCGACCAATGCCGGCTCGATCAGGCTGCTTGAGAAAAACGGCTTTGTCCGCGAGGGCTATGCCCGGGAATATCTCTGCATCAACGGCATCTGGCAGGACCACCTGCTGTTTGCCCGGTTGAAGGACCCCGCCAATGGGACGGCGAGGGATGTGGCCAGGAGCTGACGGCTGGGTTGACGGCCAGTCTTAACCAAGCCCGCTTTTGGCACAAAATAGCCGCCTTGGGATGGCCACGGTTGGTTTGGTATAAAATCCTGGGCATCGCAGGTGGGGCGGGGTCTTGGTCGCCGGCCTTTTGGTTGTCGGTTCGGGGATCAGATCACGCTCAAGCAGATGGCGATGGGTTGGGGATGCCGCGGGACTTTCGACCGATAAAGTGCAGCGAACGCAATTCTAGCAAGCTTCTGCCGATCGCGGCTGTGCTGGCGGCCCTGCTGCTGTCCGCGGGCTGCTCCGGCAGCAGCAGCATTGGCTCGCCGGTGACGACCGGTTCCGTCCCGGCGAATTCCCAGACCGCGGCCGCGCCGCCGTCCGCCGCGCCCTCTGCCCCCGCCGGTTCGCCTTCGTTCAAGGATCGGGTCTCGAATTTCTTCTCCTCCAAATCCGACAAGGCGCCCCAGACGGTCGCCAATGCGCAGCCCGACGTCGAATGCCCGTTCATCGATATCCGTCAGGGCGCCTCGACGCTGAGTTCTGCCGCCGCCGCCGCCCGACGGCAGCAACGAGGCGATGACCCTGAAATACCAGGGCTCGTTCGTGCGCGCCGCGCGCGAATGTTCGGTGGTCAACGGTCAGATGACGATGAAGGTCGGCATCCAGGGCCGCGTCATCGTCGGACCGGCCGGCGGCCCGGGCCATGTCGACGTGCCGCTGCGTATCGCCGTGGTCGATGCGCCGTCCGCCGGCACCAAAGTCGTGGCCACGAAATTCATTCAGATCCCGGTCGACATCACCGACAATGACGGTGCGAACTTCAGCCATATCGAGGAAGGCTTGAGCTTCCCGCTGCCGACGCCGGTCTCGCAACTCGACAATTATGTCGTCTATATCGGCTTCGACCAGTTCTCGGCGCAGCCGACGTCGAAAGCCGCCCCGCCGGCCAGGGCCAAGCCGAAAGCGAAGCCCAATCCCAACGCGCCGACCGGCTAATCCTTCTCCGCTCATTTCCGCGCAAGCGGGAATCCAGATCTTGAAAAAATCGGCTCAGAACGACTGGGTCCCCGCCTTCGCGGGGACAAGCGGCGGAGCTACCACCCGCGCAGATCGGTAATCGCGCTTTTGAGCGCCCGCATATCGGCGACGACGGTGCGGGCGCCGCGGGCGGAGAGCTCGGCGGCGAGCCGGCCCGGCGTCTCGCTGCCGCCGACAAAGCCGATCGGCGTCATGCCGGCCGCCACTGCCGCGGCGATGCCCGGCGCCGAATCTTCGACCACGATGCATTGCGACGGCTCCACGCCGTTGCGCGCTGCGGTCTGCAGAAATAAATCCGGCGCCGGCTTGCCGCGCTGCACGCCGGAGGCCGAATACAGCCGGCCCTCGAAAAAACGGATCAGGCCGGTGACCTCGAGGCTGAGCCGGATGCGCTCGGGCGACGACGACGAGGCCACCGCTTTGGGACCGCGGATCCAAGTGAGCGCGTGCGCGGCATGCGCCACGGCGCGCAGTTCGGCACGCAGGCGGTGCAGGGTCACGGTTGCGACTTCGCCCGGGAAATTCGCCGGAATCTCGATCTTGGTGGCCGCTGCCACGGCGGCAAAAATGTCCGCCGGACGGCGCCCCTGAAAACGGCGCAACATGACCTCCGCCGTCACGGCAATGCCGATGCGCTCGAACGCGTCGGCGAGTACCGCGGCCGCGATCGGTTCGCTGTCAACAAGGACGCCGTTACAATCGAAGATGACCAAAGGTCCCTCCGATCCGCGAACGCATCGCGGGCCGTTGCTGAATTTTCATGGAAATGCTGGAAGAGAACATATCGCCGGTTGCGCAGATGCAAAGAGCGCGCGCGGTCTCACGCAACCATTATGCACAGAAATCGATGTCGACTGTGGACGGCGCGGGCGAAAGCGCGTGCGGACCTGAAAGGACAAACATGATCTGTAAAATCACAACGATCTAAGAAGCCCGACGATCTGAAAAAAGCGAGCTGAAACGTCAGGCCATCTGAAAATTTATTGCGTTCCGAATGGATAGGGCGACGGATTGGTCGGGGTCGCGGCGCGCCCGATCCGGCGGGAATAATAGCTGCTTGCCGCCGGCGGGATCGGCTGGTCCAGCGGTCCGCGTCCGGTTGGAACCGCAGTGCCGCTGTGGACGCGTCCGCCAGTCGAGGTGCCATAGCTGCTCGGCCCGGAACTATTCGGAAAACTGTATTGATGGACGCCTTGCGCCATCGCTCCGGATGACGTTGCCAATATGGTTGCGGCGGTAAGAAGCACCTTGTGGTTCATGGCGGGCTCCTTTGCTGATCTCACCATTGCAAATCAGCTGGGCAGAGCGCCGGCCGATATCAAGATCGCCGCGCCAAAGCGCGCGGCGGACAGCCCGATCATTCAAATCGAATGGAGCTTGCGTCTTGTCGCGCCAGCGGCGGAGCGCTGGGGTCGGGGCAACTGGATCAGTTGAGCTTGCTTTTGAGCTCGTCGATGCCGCGCGCCACCAAGTCTTCGGCGGTCTTGCCCTTGGCCGACACCGAAGAGAATCCGCTCGGCGGCGGCGACCGCCGCGTCGGCAGCAGCGGATTTCACGTCGGCCAGCGCCTGCGCTTCGGCCTGGGTGATTTTCGTCTCCGCCATCTTGGTGCGGCGGGCGACGAATTCCTCCATCTTGGTCTTGGCCTCGGCGGCGAGCCGCTCGGCCTCGACCTTGGCGCTGGCGATGATGGCCTCGGCTTCCTTCTCGGCCTCGCGGCCCTTGCGCTCGAATTCAGCGAGCAGGGCCTGGGCTTCGTCACGCAGCTTCTTGGCCTCGTCGAGCTCGGACTTGATGCGGGCTCCCCGCGCATCGAGGCTCGCGAAGACTTTCTTGTGCACGCCCAGATAGGCAAGCAAACCAAGGAAGCAGAGGAAGCCGATCGCGACCCAGTTTTCCGTTTCCATCATGGCCGTTCTCAGCGTTTGCCGGCGTCGAGCGCGGCGGCGACGTCTTGGTCGCGCCGGCGCTTTGCCGATCAGCCTCTCGACGATCGCCGACGCCGTTTCTGCAGCGATGGATCGCACATTGCCCATGGCCGCGGTGCGGGTCGACGCGATCGACTGCTCGGCCGCGGTAAGCTTGTCGTGCAGCTTGGCTTCGAGCTGCTTTTGCGTCGCTTCCGCTTCGGCGGCCTGCTTTTCCCGCGTCGCGCTTGCGATCGACTGAGCACGGCCCCGGGCGTCGGCCAGCGATTTCTCGTAGGCCGCGTGCGCCGCGTTCGATTTCTCCTTGAGGCCCTCAGCCGCCGCGAGGTCGTCGCTGATGCGCTTGCTGCGATCGGCGAGGATGGCGCCGATGCGCGGCAAGGCGATCCGCGACATCAGAACGTAAAGCAGCACGAAGGTGACGCCGAGCCAGAGCAGCTGCGACGGAAAGTGCTCCGACTGAAACGGCGGAAATCCACCGTGCCCGGTGGGCTGCTCGGTATGGGCGCTCGGTTCAGCCATCACTGTGCCTTACGATTGGGACTTCGTCTCAGCTGACGCTGTCGCCGGGCTTTAGAGCCCGAACAGCAGCAGCAGCGCGATCAGCAGCGAGAAAATGCCGAGCGCTTCGGTGATGGCGAAGCCGAAGATCAGGTTGCCGAATTGGCCCTGGGCTGCCGACGGATTGCGCAGCGCGGCGGCGAGATAGTTGCCGAAAATGATGCCCACGCCGACGCCGGCGCCACCCATGCCGATACAGGCAATGCCAGCGCCGATATATTTCGCTGCAACCGGATCCATAACAAGACTCCCTTTCGAGGTTGAGAATTACGGGCCGTCAGTGGCCCGGATGTATCGCATCGTTGAGATAGATGCAGGTGAGAATGGCGAAGACATAGGCTTGCAGAAAAGCCACCAGCAATTCCAGCGCGCTCAGCATTACCACCATGAAGAACGGCAACGCCGCGCCGAGCCAGCCGAGAACGCCGGCGCCGGCCAGCATGATGATGAAGCCGGCAAACACCTGCAGGGTGATGTGGCCGGCCAGCATGTTGGCGAACAGACGTACCGAGTGCGAAACCGGGCGCGACAAAAACGACAGGACTTCGATGAAGACGATCGCCGGCAGGATCAGTTTGGGCACGCCTTTGGGTACGAACAGGTTCAAAAAGTGCAGGCCGTTGCGGTAGAAGCCGTAAATGACGACGATGAAGAACACGAGCAGCGCGAGTGCCGCGGTGACGATGAGCTGGCTCGTCACCGTGAAGGAATAGGGGATGAGCCCGATTATGTTGGCCGCCAGAACGAACATGAACAGCGTGAACACGAAGGGGAAGAATTTCATGCCCTCGGTGCCGGCCGAGGCCTGCACTGTATTGGCGACGAACTCATAGGAGAGTTCCGCGATCGATTGCAGCCGGCCGGGGATCACCGCGCGGCGCGCCGTGCCGCCGATCAAAAGCAGCGAAACCACCGCCACGATGATCAGCATCAACACTGCGGAATTGGTGAAAGCGAACTCATGGCCGCCGAAGGTGAACAGCGGCCGCAGATTATGGATTTCGAATTGCTCGATCGGGTTGATCTGCATGGCCCTGTTTGCCGCTCTTTAATCCGCCCTCGCGCCAAAGCGCCCGATTATTGCTTCCGCTTGCCCGAAGGCCTTGCGTCGATCGTATTGC
Organism: uncultured Acidimicrobiales bacterium; assembly: GCA_963814655.1. GTDB lineage: Bacteria > Actinomycetota > Acidimicrobiia > Acidimicrobiales > RAAP-2 > Bog-756. The sequence continues at coordinate 65,302 of CAWFDU010000013.1, forward strand.
CCGCGACAACTCCCGCGGAGCGCATGACATTGAGTACGCCCGCCGCGAAGCCAAGCAGGAGGAAGATCATCAATCCCCACGGCGAAGTGCCGAACCCGTGATCGATGAGCCAGCCCAGACCGGCGCCGACCAAAACACCTGCAACGAGTTCGCTGGAGAGGCGAAAGCCTCTGGCGTAGCCGGATGCAGTTGCCGCCCGCTCTGCCTCAGAACTTTCGGAAGGCGGGCCCGATTTGCGGATCTGGCCGAGACCTTCGTTGAGCCGCTGCAGCCTCGCGGAGAGAGCCTCGTCGGTTCGCTCTTTGCCCCGGTCGCCGTTTTCGCGTGCGTCGCTCATGGTCCCGACACTCGCGGCGTTCAGCAACTGCAGCGCGCGCTCCCCTTGAAGCCGCGCGGACCATACTGATTGGATTCTACCAAGTCAAGAACAGTGGACCTGAACTAAGATATTGAAAGATCGAAGAAACTTAGCTGCGCACAGGAGTTTTCCGAAAGCCAAATTGCTGCCCGTAGTGTCCGCTACCAAGTTTCACAGAACGTCCTAAGATCGCTCCCGTTCCACACCGCCCTGGAGGCCGAGATGATGATCGTGAAAAGCACCGCTCTCCTCCGCACCACAGCCCTCGCGGCGGTCGCCGCCGTGGCCGCCGCGGCGCCGGCGCTCGCGGAAGACGCGAGGCCGGACAATGCCGGCGGCCGCTACATTTTCAACAATACCGCGGACGGCGTGGTGCGGCTCGACACCAAGAACGGCGAGGTGGCGCTGTGCAGTCAGCGGACGGTGGGCTGGGCCTGCACCGCTGCACCTGAGGATCGGGCCGTTCTGGAAAACGAAATCGCGCGGCTGCAGACCGAAAACGCAGCCCTGAAGAAGGATATTCTCGCCCGCGGTCTGCCGCTGCCGCCGGGAGCCATGCCCGAGCCGCCGCTGGCGCAAAATGACTCGGCGCAAAACAACCCGGCGCACAGCAAAACCGGGCAAAACAGCATCACCGTGCCGCTGCCGAGCGATGCCGATATCGACCGCGTCACCGACTTTGCCAACCGGATGTGGCATCGCTTCAAGGACATGGTCGACAGGGCGCAGCAGCAGATTTTCAGCAAGAGCTGATACGAGAGCAACTGACACGAGAGCCTGGGCTTGAACAAATTATCGCCGGTCAGAACCACGCCCGTCGAAACCGTCGCGACGGCCATTCTGACAGTCGACACATCGGGCGAAGGCTTTTTTGAAATCACCCACGACGCGGACGCCTTTCTCCGCTCGGCGAAGGCGCGCAACGGCACGCTCTTGCTCTATCTCAAGCACACCTCGGCCTCGCTGGTGATCCAGGAAAACGCCGACGCCGATGTGCGCACCGATCTGGTGACGGCGCTCAAGCGGCTGGCGCCGGCGCATGCCGGCTACGTGCATGAGGTGGAAGGGCCGGACGACATGCCGGCGCATATCAAATCCATGCTCAATGGCGTGTCATTGCAGGTGCCGGTCGTGGACGGCGCCATGGCGCTCGGCACTTGGCAGGGCATCTATGTCGCCGAGCACCGCGCCCATTCGCACCGGCGCGAGGTGATTTTGCAGTTTCTAGGCGGCTGCGCCTAACCCCATTTCGGGGTTATGATGGTTCATGCGGTTTGCACATTGCTGGCCTGACCGGAGCGGCTGTGGCGCGCCGGTCCGGCCCGCATAGCTAGCTTTGGTCTGCCTTGCGGTTCCTTGGATTTTAGGGACCGCCGGCCCAGCACAAGGATCGCGGCTTTGGATCGCTTTGTCGGCATGGCCGTGTTCGCCAAAGTGGTGGATTCGGCGAGTTTCGCCGCGGCGGCGCGGCATTTCGGCATGTCGCCGGCCATGGTCAGCAAGCACGTGCAGACCCTGGAAGACCGGCTCGGCGTGCGGCTCCTCAATCGCACTACGCGCAAGGTGAGCCCGACCGAAGCGGGTCAGGACTATTATGAACGCGCGGTACGGATCCTTGCTGAAATGGAGGATGCGGAAACGATCGCCAGCGATATGCAGACGTCGCCGCGCGGTGAGTTGCGCGTCACAGCGCCGGTCTCATTCGGCACCCATGTGCTCGCGCCTGCGGTCGCTGATTATCTCGTCGAATATCCGGACGTGTCGATCGATCTGAACCTCGACGATCCCTATGTCGATCTGGTCGAGAGACGCCTCGATGTCGGCATCCGTTTCGGGCATCTCGAAAACTCGAGCCTGATCGCACGCAAACTGTTCACGCTCGAGATTATTCTCTGCGGCTCGCCGGTCTATCTGGAAAGGAACGGCACGCCGCATAAGCCGGCCGATCTCGCCAAGCACAGGTGCCTGATCTATACCCATGCCGCGCCGCTGCGGCTCTGGAGCTTTATCGATCGCGACGGCAAGGAAGAGGTTGCGAATGTGTCGGGGCGGTTCCACGCGAACAGCGGCGACGTCTTGTTGCCGCCGGCATTGAGCGGCTGCGGCCTCTTGCTGGCGCCGGATTATCTGGTCAAGGATCATCTCAAATCCAGGCGGCTGGTTCGGCTGTTGCCGAATTACAAGACCCACGAGACGCCGGTCTATGCCGTTTATCCGAGCCGCAATCCGTCGGCCAAGACCAGAACCTTCATCGATTTTCTCGCCGCCCGTTTCGGCCGTCCCGGCGAGACCGGCCGCGACGACATGAATGGCAGCGGCAAAGCGGTGGCGACGGCGGATGTAATGGTCGCTCAGGCCTCGGCGCCGAAGGAAACGCTGGCGAGCTGACACGGCTTCGCCGATCGGCCTCCCCACAGGAATCCCGCCGTGCCTCGTTCGTGGGCAATACGAAAATATTGTGAAACACCACTGCTGCGAAGCGGTTTGTGCGTGGCGCGCATGCACGGCGTCCCGGCGACAGGCCGCGAAAATTAGTGCAGATTTGCACCGAGCGGGTGGAACAGCCGATGCGCGGGTGAGCATGCGAACACGGTTCAGTGCGTTGATGGTCGCGGTGGTTGCGCTCGCCAGTTGCGGCGCGGCGTTGGCCCAAGGCGCAAATCCCCCGCCCGCGGTTTCGGTCGTTGCTGTGGCCAATCGCCAGGTGACGGAAACCGGCGATTTCATCGGCCGCGTCGTTGCCATCAACAAGGTCGATGTCGTCGCGCGTGTGACCGGCTTTATCGGGCAGCGCAATTTCACCGAAGGCCAGATGGTCAAGACCGGCGATCTGCTGTTTCGCATCGAGCCGGATACTTACAAGGCCGCCGTGGATCAGCAGGAGGCCAATCTCGCCCGGGCCAAGGCGACGGAGGTGAACGCCAACCTGCAATTGAAGCGCTCCCAGGAATTGGTGAAAAACCAGAACGTCCCGCAATCGACGGTCGATCAGAACCAGGCCGCCGAGCAGTCCGCCCAGGCCGATATTTTGGAAGCGCAAGCCTTGCTCGAACAGGCCAAGATCAATCTCGGCTATACCGAGATCCGCTCGCCGATCGACGGCCGCATCGGCATCGCCAATTTCACCGTCGGCAATCTGGTCAGTCCCTCGACCGGCACGCTCGCGACCATCGTCAGCCAGGATCCGATCTATGTCTCGTTCCAGGCGAGCGAGGCCGACGTGGTCGAATACCGCAAGCGGGTCGCCGCGTCGGTCGATCAGGATCCGCATGTGACGGTTCACATCAGGCTGCCCGACGGCAGCATTTATGCGCAGCCGGGTCAGACGAATTTCCTCGACGTCCAGGTTCGATCCGGATACCGATACGATCACCGTGCGCGCGCAATTGCCGAACCCGAGTGGCGTGCTCATCCCCGGCGGCGTCGTCGGCGTCATCGTCGAGCGCGGCAAGCCGCGCTACGCGCTGCTGGTGCCGCAGGCCGCCGTGCTGCTCGATCAAGCCGGCCATTATGTGCTGGTCGTCGGCGACGACAAGAAAGTCGAGCAGCGGCGCGTCACCGACCGGTCCCGATCACGGCAAGGACGTTGAAATCGCCAACGGGCTCAAGGAGGGCGAGCACATCATCATCGACGGCATCCAGAAGGTCCGCCCAGGTCAGGTGGTGGCGGCCAACGTCGTGCCTGAGAACTGAGGCCTCCCTCCTTCGCACGCAAAGGCGAAATCCCGCGCAATGTTTTCAAACATTTTCATCGACCGGCCGCGTCTTGCCTTCGTCATCGCCATCGTCATCACGCTGGCCGGCATTATCGCCATTTCGGCGATTCCGATCGCGCAGTTTCCCGACATCGTGCCGCCGCAGGTGACGCTGACGGCGAACTATCCCGGCGCCGACGCCGAGGTGGTCGAGACCACAGTGGCGCAGCCGATCGAGGAGCAGATCAACGGCGTCGACAACGCGCTCTATTACCAGTCGGCGAGCGGCTCCGACGGCAGCTATACCCTCAACGTCACGTTCGCGCTCGGCACCGATCCCGACATCAACACCGTCAACGTGCAGAACCGCGCCAGCCTCGCCATGCCGCAATTGCCCGACGAGGTGCACGCGTTCGGGACTGACCGTCCGCAAGAAATCGGCGGCGCTACTGCAGGTCATCAATATCTATTCGCCCAAGAACACCTATGACGCGGTCTATCTCAGCAATTACGCCGACGATCAATGTCATCGACCCGCTGTCGCGCATCAAAGGCGTCGGCCAGGTCGACGCTGTTCGGCCCGCTCGAATTATTCGCTGCGCATCTGGCTCGACCCGCAACCGGCTGACCGAGCTCAATCTGACGCCCAACGACGTCATCACGGCGGTGCAGGGCCAGAACATCCAGGCGGCGCTCGGCCGCATCGGCGCGGCGCCGGTCTCGACCGAGCAGCAGTTTCAGCTCACGATCAAGACCAAGGGCCGCCTAGCGCGGCCCGAGGAATTCGCCAACATCATCCTGCGCGCCAATCCCGACGGCTCGCGTCGTGCGGGTCAAGGACGTGGCCCGCGTCGAGATGGGCGCGCAATCGCAGGACCGCTACAGCCGCTTCAACGGCGCGCCGGCGGCGGCGCATCGGCATCTACCAGTCGCCGGGCTCCAACGCCGTCGATGTCGCGCAGCAGGTGCGCGAGACCATGGACGACGCTGGCGACGCGCTTTCCCACCGATCTCGCCTATAACGTGTTCTTCGACACCACGGTCTTCGTGAACGCGACGATCGGCGAGGTCGTCCGCACGCTGGTGATCGCCATCGTCCTCGTCGCCATCGTGGTATTCCTGTTCCTCGGCAAGCTCCGCACGACGCTCATCCCGCTGGTCGCCGTGCCGGTGTCGATCATCGGCACCTTCGCGGTGCTGCTGGTGGTCGGCTATTCGGCCAATACGGTGTCGCTGCTGGCGCTGGTGCTCGCCATCGGCATCGTCGTCGACGACGCCATCGTCGTCGTCGAGAACATCGAGCGCGTGATCGAGGAGGAGCCCGAGCTCATCGATCCCGGACGCGTGCAAGAAGGCGATGGCCGAGATCACCGGTCCGATCATCGCCATCACGCTGGTGCTGCTGTCGGTCTTCGTTCCGGTCGCCTTCATCTCCCGGCATCAGCGGGCAGCTCTTTCGCCAGTTCGCGGTCGCGGTGTCGGTCTCGATGCTGATCTCGGCGCTCAACGCCCTGACTCTGAGCCCGGCGCTATGCGCGGTGCTGCTGAAGCGCGGCGCAGAGCAGCCGCGGCCCGATGCGCTATGTGCTCGGCGGGATCGACAAGGCGCGCGACGGCTATGTCGCCGTGGTGCGGCGGCTGGCGCGGGTCGCCATCATCGGCGTCGTCGTCGGTGGTCGGCGTCCTGGCGGCTGCGGCCTTCATCTTCAGCAAGACGCCGCAGAGCTTTCTGCCGGAGGAGGATCAGGGCGCGCTCTTCGCCGCGATGCGGCTGCCCGAAGGCGCCTCGATCAACCGCACCGCGGCGGTGGTCAAGCAGGTCGAGGACATCGTCAGGCCGATCCCCGGCGTCGAAGGCGTGCTGTCGGTGGTCGGGCTGAACTTCATCGACTACATCGCCGCCTCGAACCAGGCGTTTTTCGTCATCCGCCTCAAGCCCTACGAGCAGCGCACCGATCGCGGCGCAGAGCGCCAGCGCGATCATCGCCCGGCTGCGTCCGCAACTGGCGGCGATCCAGGGCGCCATCGTCTTTCCCTTCAACCTGCCGCCCATCCTCGGCCTCGGCAGTACCGGCGGGTTCCAGTACGTGCTCGAGGCGCTGCAGGGCCAGTCGCCGACCGACGTCGCCGCGACGATGCGCGGCCTGCTGGTCGCCGCCAACCAGCAGCCCGAGCTCGCCGGCGTGTTCAGCACCTATGCCGCCGACACGCCGCAGATCTATCTCGACATCGACCGCGACAAGGCGCAGGTGCTGGGCGTCAAGATCACCGACATCTTCAACGCCCTGCAATCGACGCTCGGCAGCTTCTACGTCAACGACTTCAACGTGTTCGGCCGCACCTGGCAGGTCAATGTCCAGGCCGATACGCCGTTCCGCGACCGCGTCGACGACATCTACCGCGATCTATGTGCGCAACGCCCAGGGCGCCATGGTGCCGATCCGCGCGCTCGCCGAGGCGAAGCTGGTGCAGGGGCCGCAGGCGGTCGTGCGCTACAACGGCTTCCGCGGCGCGGTCATCAACGGCGCGCGCGAAGCCGGGCTTCAGCTCGGGCCAGGCGCTGGCCGCGATGGAGCGGATCTCGGCCACGACCTTGCCGGCCGGCTACAGCTTCGAATGGACCGGCACCGCGCTGCAGGAAAAGGCGGCGGGCGGCGAGACCGGCATCGTCCTCGGCCTTGCCATCCTGTTCGCCTATCTGTTCCTGGTCGCGCTCTACGAAAGCTGGAACATCCCGATCCCGGTCCTGCTGTCGGTCAGCGTCGCCGTGCTCGGCGCGCATCGCCGCGGTGGCGCTGGCCGGGCGTGAGCTTCGACGTCTATGCGCAGATCGGCCTCGTCGTGCTGATCGCGCTCGCCGCCAAGAACGGCATCCTGATCGTCGCCTTCGCGGTCGAGCAGCGCGCGCCGCGGCAAGGATATCGAACGCTCGGCCATCGAGGCCGCGGGCCTGCGATTCCGCCCGGTGATGATGACGAGCTTCGCCTTCATCCTCGGCCTGCTGCCGCTGGTCGATCGCGGAGGGCGCCGGCGCGATCACCCGCCGCGCCGTCGGCACGCCGGTCTTCGGCGGCATGATCGCCGCATCGCTGTTCGGCATTTTCGTCATTCCGCTGCTCTACATAACCGCGGAACGGCTGCGCAATTTCGGCAAGCGGAGGAGTGACGGCGCAGCGCATGATGCCGCACCGCCTGTCGAATCCTGATCTGTTGGATCAGCCGTCGGGCAGCGATTGGCGCTCATGCTGATTGGCGGTAACATGGTCCCTCGCGGTTGGATTGAGGCGTGAATGTGAACGAGGCCGAATTTCATCATCTGTTGATTGCCGACGATCATCCGTTGTTCCGCGGCGCGCTGCGCGAAGCGGTCAACGGCCTGTTCGATCGCGCCGATATCGCCGAGGCCGGCACGTTCGAGGAGGTCACCGAGCTCCTCGAGCGCGGCAGCGATGTCGATCTCATTCTGCTCGATCTGCGCATGCCCGGCGTGCGCGGCTTTTCCGGCCTGATGTATCTGCGCGCGCAATATCCGAGCCTGCCCATCGTCGTGGTTTCGGCCAATGACGATCCGGCCGTGATCCGCCGCTGCATGGAATTCGGCGCGTCGGGCTTCATTCCGAAGACGCTCGGCGTCGATGCGCTGCGCCAGGCCGTCGGGCAGGTGCTGCAAGGCGAAGTGTGGACGCCGCCCGACGTCGATCTGCAGCGCGACGCCGATGCCGAGAGCGCCGCGGTGATCGCCCGGCTGTCGACGCTGACGCCGCAGCAGGTGCGCGTGCTGATGATGCTCTCGGGCGGGCTCCTCAACAAGCAGATCGCCTATGAGCTCGGCGTGTCGGAGGCCACCGTGAAGGCGCACGTCTCCGCGATCCTGCAGAAGCTCGGCGTCGAAAGCCGCACCCAAGCCGTGATCGCCGCCGGCAAGATCGAAGCCGGCCAATGGCCGCAAGTGCCGGTGAAGGAAGGCTAATAGCTCGTCATTGCGAGGAGCGCAGCGACGAAGCAATCCAGCAGGCCGCGAGGCTGGATTGCTTCGCTTCGCTCGCAATGACACCAGTCAAATTTTAGGCGCCCGTGCCAGTCCCGAACAGGCCCATCTGCTGACTGATCTGTGCCTGATAGAGCTGGATGGCGAGGGCGAGCGCGGAACTGTTGGTCGTGGAGCTGGCCGACGACGCATCCGAGCTGCTCGACGTGCCGTTGTCGGTACCTTGGAGCAAAGCGAGCAGGGCGTCCTGCGCGCTATTGCCGGACGTGCTCGCGCTCGAGGAGGAACTGTCACCGTTGAGCAGCGCCAGCACCGCGTCCTGCGCGGAATTACCGGAGCCCGACGTGCTCATCTCCGAGTTCAGCTCTTGCAGCAGCGCTGCGATCGCATCCTGCGCCGTCTCGCCGGCGTTCGAAGACGTCGAGCTGCTGCTGGCGGTCGACGATGTGGAGTCCGTCGATGAAGTCGAGGACGAGGTCGACGCGCTCTGCGCTGCGGCGTCATTGCCGGCGCCACATCCGCCCATTCCCGGCGGTGGTCCGGGCGGCGGCATCAGCTGCCCCAGCTCCTGGCTGAATTGCTGCTCGCTGACACTGCCGGTATTGCCCGGATCGAGCTTGGCGTAAAGCGCATCCGCAAATTCCGTGGTGCCGCCGGCATTGGTGACGGCCTGTTCCAGTTCGGTCTTGGTGATCGCGCCGTCGCCGTTGCTGTCGATCTGCGAGAACAGGTTCTGCGCCATCGCGCTGCCGGGATCGGTCGCGGTCGAGCTGGTGCTGCTGGTCGAGGAGGTGCCGTCGGTACTCAGTGAAGTCCGGCCAGCCTTGCGCCTGAAACCCGAGCATCTGCGATCGCATTTCGCCGCTGAAGGGCGGTCCGGGCAGAGCGTTCGCGAACTGCTGCTCGCTGACACTGCCGGTATTGTTGGGATCAAGCTCGGCATAGAGCGAGTCCGCTGCCTGCGTGGTGCCGCCGGCATTGCTGACCGCCGTTTCGAGTTCGCTCTTCGAGATAGAGCCGTCACCGCTGGTATCGATCTTATTGAACAGATTCTGCTGATATTGCTGGATGGAATAGAGGTTCGAACCACTCACGCCACTTACGCCGCTCATGACACGTCTCCAAGGTTTGGCCTCGAACGGGCGCCAGCTAATGCGGCGCCGTCGCGCTTAGGATCGCGCCAGCAGCAAGCGTGCCATTCGGACGGCGGCGAAAATTCTTGTTTGTTTACAGTCCGGCATTTCCGGCGTGTTTCCACCGTGTTTCTGGTTGTTTCTATAAGCGTGCAGTTTCTTGCTAGAGCCGGGAATTATCGGCCGCATTGGCGGGAAAGATTTGCCGGCTACGATCAGGCGGCGTTCGCTGTATCCGCGCCGTGCGGCGGTAAGGTGATCTGCGCGATGAGTCCGTGCGGCTTGCGGTCGATAAGTGTGAGCGTGCCTCGATGCGCTTCGATCACCGCACGCGCGATCGACAGTCCGAGGCCAAATCCGCTCGGGCTGTTCATGCCGCGCGCGGCGTCGCCGCGAACGAAAGGCTTGAACATGGCTTCCTTTGCGTCCTCGGGAATGCCGGGCCCGTCGTCCTCGATCGCGATCGTCACCAGCGTCGGCGTGACCGCGACACGCACATCGGTCTTGTTGCCGTAGCGGACGGCGTTGTCGATCAGGTTGGTGATCGCCCGGTGCAGTTCCTCGGCATGGGCGCGGATCACGACATGGTCGGGGCCATCATAGCTCACGTCATGCCCGGTATCGGCGAACTGGTCGCAAATCGTCTGCAGGCTTGCAGCGAGATCGAGCGCAGTCGCCGCTTCGCGCCGTCGCTCGTCGCGCAGGAAATAGAGCACGCTTTCGACCATCGTGCCCATATGCGCCAGTTCTTCGAGCATCTGGGCGCGCGCCGTCTCGTCGGCGATGAATTCGCAGCGTAGCCGCAAGCGCGTAATCGGCGTGCGCAGATCGTGACTGACCGCGGCCAGCATCTGCGTGCGGTCGTCGATCAGGTCTCTGATGCGCTCGCGCATTCGGTTCAGTGCACGCGCGGCGGTGCGCACTTCATAGGGACCGCGCTCCGGCAACAGTGCGATCTCGCCGTTCGGATCGAAATTCTCGGCCGCCCAGGCGAAACGGCGCAGCGGGTTCACGAGACCCCACGCCGCCCAAAAGCCTAGCAGCGTCACCGTCAGCGCGATCGCCATCAGCGTTATCATGAAAGGGCTGCCGAGCGTCGGCGGCGGCGGCATCGGTGACAGCAGCGCCGTGACGATCGTGCCGTCCTTGAAACGGACGGCAATGTGATGCGAAGCGGTCGGGTCGGCAGCCGCGTCCGTTGCGATGTCGACGTGATAATCAGGTCCGAGCCGGTGTGCCAACCCGCTGGCTTCGAAGTCACGGTCAGGGCCACGGTCGATTTTGGCGGCCTGCGCCTTCGGTGGGTCTTGATTCGCAAACGCCAGATCGAAGCGAGGGAAGGTTCCGCGCATTTGCGTGACGAGCGCCGTGCGTGCCGGCGCGGGTGTGGCGGCGATCAATTCGACCAATGTTGCCAATTCGTCGCGCGCGGCTTGCGGCGGCGGCCCCCGCCGGGTCAGAAAGAACGCCGTGGTCAGGACGACGTGAATCAGCAGCACCGATACGACGATGATGATGGCGATCTGCCCGCTGATATGTCCGGGCATCAGGGAGCGCAAATTTACTTTCATCGCGCTCACGCGGCCGCGACGACCGGCGCGAACAGGTAGCCCCCGGAGCGGACCGTCTTGATGATCTCCGGATCACGCAGGTCGCGCTCCATCTTTCGCCGCAGGCGGCTGATCAGGACATCGATGCTGCGGCCGAGCGATCCGGCCGCGCGCGCTTGCGTGAGATCGAGCAACTGCTCGCGCGACAGCACGCGCCCGGCGCGTTCGCACATCACCTGCAGCAGGCAGAACTCGGCTCCGGTGAGCATGACGCGCGTTCCGTCCGGGTCTTTGAGCTCGCGCAGCAGGCAATCGATATGCCAGCCGAGGAAAGAGAGCCTCCGGGCACGGTGCTCCGCGGGCTGCGTGCCCGATGCCGTCCGGCGCAGCACGGCGCGGATTCGGGCGAGGAGCTCGCGCGGATTGAAGGGTTTGGTCAAATAGTCATCCGCGCCCATTTCGAGGCCGATGATGCGGTCAAGTTCGTCGCCCTTCGCGGTGAGCATGACCACGGGCACCATCGAGCGCGTCCGTAGCCGCCGGCACAGGCTCAGGCCGTCTTCGCCGGGCAACATGAGATCGAGCACGATCAGGTCGACGCGGTTGTCTTCCAGCAGCCGGTCGAGATTGCGGCCGTCCGGCGTGATCGAGACGTGGAAGTCGTTGCCGCGCAGATAGCGGCCGACCAGCCGGCTGATCTCGGCATCGTCTTCAACGACGAGAATGTGCGGGGAAGCGGTCATGCGGTCTCATGCGTGGCAAGCGAGCAGGCAGTCGCCGAAAGATATTTGTTTCTGAATGTTTCCAGTTTCGATTCGGCAATACAGGGAAACAAGTTTGGTCCGATCAGGCAAGTATCTGTTAAGTGCGTGCCCGGCAAATATGGCGAAGCAAAGAACGCCAGAGGTGCCCCGTGACTTCCATCTCATCCATCAGCAACTATCAGCCGCAATCGCCGCTCGATGCTCTTGAAAACGAGTTGTCGTCTGAGGTGTCAAACGGCACGATCAGTTCGTCCGACCAAAGCGCCTTGACGACGGCGCTGACCGACATCGACAGCAGCCTCAAGAGCGATGCGTCGTCGTCATCCTCGCCGGGCGACATCAAGACCAAGATCAACGACCTGATCCAGCAGGAGGTGCAGAACGGTACCCTGACAAGCAGTCAGGCGACCGAACTGCAAAACGTCTTCTCCAATACGTTTTCGCAAGGCGGGCCGGGCGGGCCTGGCGGTGGACCCGGTGGCCCGGGCGGGCCTGGAGGACCGGGCGGTCCCGGTGCTTCCGGCGTTTCGGGCAGCAGCGATGGGTCCGGCAGCAGCACGTCGAGCGGTTCGTCGGCCTCCACCGCGCTGGAGGACCTCCTCAAATTCCTCAAGGAGGCGACCTCGACGACGACAAGCTATGACTCGAGCGGCACGACCAACACCGCTACGTCGACATCGGTCGTCAATTATCAGAGTTGAGTTGGAGCGCTTTCACGAAACGCCACCCCAAACCGTCCTCGTGAACGCGCTCTAGAATGATGACGCCACGGCTCGCGACAGCCGTGGCGTCATCAGATTCTCCTGTGGAACATCATTCCGCCGCCACGCGCTGTACGCGCCATTGCGTGATCAGCGCGCGCAGCGATGCCGGTTTCAGCGGCTTGTTGAGCACATGCACACCCTCGACACGCGCCTCTTCGCGGACATGGCGCGAGCGGTCGGCCGTAATGAGGATCGCCGGAACATGGCGGCCCAGGCGCCGGCGCAGTTCGGCAATGGCGCCGATGCCGTCGCCTTCGTCGAGGTGGTAGTCGACCAGAAGCCCGTCCGGCGCGACGTCGCTGGCATTGATCGCGGCCAAGGCCTCGGTGAGATCGGTGCCGGTGAGCGCGCGGCAGTTCCAGCCGTGGAGCAGTGTTTCCATGCCATCCAGGATGGCGCGCTCATTATCGATGCACAGCACCACCATGCCGTCGAGCCGGCCGATATCGGGGCGCGGCGCAGCCCGCGTTTTCGCCGCGACGATGCCCACTGCGGCGCGCGGCACTTCGATGGAGAAGCGCGAGCCACGTCGACCGCGCTGTCCCGCGCCGTCGCCTGCATTCGAGCGCAGCTTGACCTCGCAATCGAGCACGCGGGCGATGCGCTCGACGATCGAGAGGCCGAGACCGACGCCGCGCGCGACCCGCGCGCCCTGATCGAGCCGGTGGAATTCCTTGAACACGGCGCGGCGCTTGGCCTGCGGAATGCCGATGCCGGTGTCGTGCACCTCGATGCGCAGCTTGTCGCCGCGGCGGCGGCAGCCGACCAGCACATGGCCCTCGGGCGTGTATTTGATCGCGTTCGAGATCAGGTTCTGCAACAGCCGCCGCAGCAGGCGGCGGTCCGAACGAATGGTGAGGCTCGATGGCATGAAGACGAGCTTGAGGCCCTTGGCGCGGGCGATCGGCGCGAACTCGACTTCGAGCCGGTGCAACAGATCGTCGATGCGGAAATTGGCCAGCTCCGGCTTCATCGCGCCGGTATCGAGCCGCGAAATATCGAGCAGCGCGGTGAAAATCTCCTCCACCGCCTCGAGTGACGCATCGATATTCGCCACCAGATCGGACTCGTCGCCGGCGCGCTGGCGCTCGATCAGGCTGGTCACATAAAGCCGCGCCGCATTGAGCGGCTGCAGGATGTCGTGGCTCGCCGCGGCGACGAAGCGGGTCTTCGACACATTGGCTTCGTCGGCCTCGGCCTTGGCGCGCTCGAGCTCGGCATTGAGCCGGGTCAATTCGCCGGTGCGCTCGCGCACGCGGCGTTCCAGCGTCGCATTGGCGCGTTCCAGCGCTTCGGCGGCCTTCACGCTCGGCGTGATATCGGTGAAGGTCGTGACCAGGCCGCCATGCGGCATCCGATTGGTGCGCACTTCGACGACCAGGCCGCGATCGGCGAATCGCTCCAGGAACGGCTCGTCTTCCGACGCGTAACGCGCGATGCGCTCGGCAATGAACTCGTCGGTGTCCTTGCCGTTGCGCTCGGCATACTGGGCGATGTGGCGCAGGATTTCGGCCAGCGCCGTGCCGACGCGGGTGAGGCCGTGCGGCAGGTCGAAGATCTCGCCGAACTGGCGATTCCAGCACACCAGCGCCTGGTCCTTGTCGAATACCGCGATGCCCTGGCGCACGTGGTCGAGCGCGGTCTGCAGGATCTCGCGGTTGTAATGGATCGCGGCATTGGCGTCGTCGAGCAGCTTCAGTGCCGCTTTGGTCGAGACATTGCCCTTGCGCAGCAATAGCGACAAAACCAGCCGCGACGAGGCCGCGCCGATCGCGGAGGCGAGCAGATATTCGCCGTATTGCAGCAGCTGGAAATCGGCTTCGGCCTGCGGGTCGAGGTCGATGCGGCGGGTGACGGCGAAGCTCGCGAACGAATTCCGGGTGCGCTCCTCGCCGAGATAGCGGGCGACCGTAGTGATCAATTCCTCGACGGTGACCGAGGCGCGGCGCAGCCGGAAGCTCGGCGCCATCGGCTTGAGCGAGGAGGGCACGAACAGATCCGCCTGCATCTGCTCGATGGGGGTCGGACGGCGGATGAGCGAGCAGCAGATATAGAGCGCTACGTTGAAAGCGAGGCTCATCAACACGCCATTCACGAGCGGCGGCAGGCTGGCGCCGAACAGCGCCTGCGGCCGCAGCAGTGCGAAGCCCCACGGCCCCTCGCGCAGGATGCTCGCTCCGACGATGCCGGCGTCGGAAATGCTCGGCAGCAGCAGCGTATAGGCCCAGATCAGAATGCCGGCGCTCATCCCGGCGATGGCGCCGAGCGCGGTGCCGCGCCGCCAGACCAGGCCGCCGAACATCGCCGGCGCGAATTGCGCCACCGCGGCGAACGACAGCAGCCCGATCGAGGCGAGCTGCGCCGGGCCGGCGGAGCGATAGTAGATATAAGCCAGCAGCAAAATGACGAAGATGGCGATGCGCCGCGTGGTCAGGAGCTGCGCGCCGGCGTGCCGCTTGTGCGACTTGCCGCCATCGAGCGCGGCGCGGCGCTTGAGCACCAGCGGCACGACGATGTCGTTCGACACCATGATCGCGAGCGCGACGGTTTCCACGATCACCATCGCGGTCGCCGCCGACAGGCCGCCGATGAAGGCGATCAGCGTGATCAATTCGGAATGCGCGGCGAGCGGCAGCGCCACGACGAACATGTCGCTGTCGACATGTCCGGCGGGAAAGCTCAAAAGCCCAGCCATCGCGATCGGCAGCACGAACAGATTGATGAGCACCAGATAGACCGGGAACATCCAGGCGGCGCGGCGGATCTCGGCTTCGCCGTGGTTCTCCACCACCGAGACATGGAATTGCCGCGGCAACAGCAAGATGGCGAAGAACGACAGCGCGGTCATCGCGGCGAACGGTGCGAATTGCGGCGCGCTGGTCAGCATGGTGGCGATCTGCGGCTGTTCCATCGCGCGCGCCAGCAGATCGAACGGGCCGTGGAACATCACGAAGGTGACGAAAATGCCGACCGCCGTGAAGGCGAGGAGCTTGACGATCGATTCGGTCGCGATCGCCAGCATCAACCCGTCCTGATGCTCGGTGGCGTCGGTATGCCGGGTGCCGAACAGCACTGCGAAAGTCGCCATGGCGAGCGCGACGAACAGCGTGACGTCGCCGAGGAGCGGCGTGTGGTCCGGTGCCGAGGCGAGAATGGTCGAGACCGAGGCCGACACCGCTTTGAGCTGCAAGGCGATGTAGGGGATCATGCCGATGATGGCGATCAGCGCCACCGTCGCCGCTACCGCCTGGCTCTTGCCGTAACGCGCGGCGACGAAATCGGCGATCGAGGTAATGTTTTGCGCCTTGGCGAGCCGCACGATGCCGGATCAGAGCGGATAGCCGAGCCCAATCATCAAGAGCGGGCCGATATAGATGGTGAGGAAGTCGAACCCGGTGCGCGAGTACGAATGGTGCAGAACTCGAACCCGGTCGCGAACGTGGACGCTCCCGGTGGCGCAGGCCGGCGTGGGACTGGTCACGACGGACCAGCTGTTCCCGTTCCACGCCTCGATCAGCGCGAGGTTGGTGGTGGCGTTGGTCGAGTCGCCCACCGCGGTGCACGACACGGTGGTCGGACACGACACGGACCAGCGGGTGCTGCTCGACGCTCCCGAGCGGGTTGGGGCTGGGGACCACGGTCCAGGACGATCCGTTCCACGTCTCGACCAGCGTCTGGCCGGCCGACGTCCCGGTGGACTCCCCGACCGCGGTGCACAGCGAGCCGCGGCCGCGGCGGTCGGACACGAGATGGACTCGAGGATGCTCGACGGGCTGCCCGCCGGGTTCGGGCTCGGAACCACCGACCACGCACCCGACGACGGCGAGGCCGGCCCGGCGGTCAACCCGGCCGAGACGAACGTGGCGGCCGCGCACAGGATGCTGACCACCGCCGTCCGGGCGCGCCTCGTCGCACGGGCGGCGGTGTCCGCGATGATCCCGGGTTTCCGGCCGTGTGAAGATCTCCCTCGTCCCTTGCCCTGATCGAGAGAGCCCATGGTAGGACGCGACCGTGCATATTCGCCTGTTTCGACGCTGAGCGCGGTCCTGTTCACGCTCGTGACGGTGCACGTCGTGGGCACGCCTGGCCGTCGTCTCCAGCCGCGGTGGTGATGACAGATCGCGGCACAGCCGGTAGCGTTGTCACGGTCCGAGTACCCCGGCGCGGTCGTGATCGACTGCCGGGTCGACCAGAACCAGTGCGACGCTGGGCATGAGGGGCAGGATCCGACAGGATAGGGGCAGCCGGATGACGCGTCGGCGGAAGGTGACCGGCGACGAGGGCACGGGCGCCGGGGCATGCGCCGCCGGCGGGGCCGCTGGGACGGCCTTGGGTGTCCTCGGCCTGGTGGTCGTGGGCCTGGTCCCGGTGGTCGGGGCCCCAGCGCCGGTGCGGCCAGCACCGTCGTGTTCACGGTCAACGACACCGGCGACGCGCCGCAGTCGGGGCCGGCCGCGACCTGCACCACGGCCACCGGCACTGCACGCTGCGGCCGCGGCTGGCCGACGCCAACGCGTTGAAGGTCCCGGTGGTCATCGACTTCGACTTCCCCGGCACCGGTCCCTTCACCATCACCCCGGCGACCACGCTGCCGCCGCTGGCCGACCCGGCCGGCATCACCATCAACGGCTACTCGCAGCCCGGGTCGAGCCCCAACACCCTCGACCAGGCCGACAACGCCGTGCTCCAGGTCCAGCTCGAGGGCCTCGGCAAGACGGGCATCGACGGGCTCCACGTGACCCAGGGCTCCAACCTGATCGCCGGGCTGTCGATGTTCAACTTCCGCCGGGCCATCTGGGTCTACGGGTCGACGACCAACTACAACCAGATCGTCGGCAACTTCCTGTGCACCAACGCGGCGGGCACCTTCCGGGCCACGGTGAACAACAGCGCGGTGATGGGCCTCTTCATCTACCAGGCGTCGTCCCACAACGCCATCGGCGAGCCGGGCGACGCCAACCGCAACGTCGTCTCGGGGTGCGGCCACTACGGGATCAACATCTCCTACCTGGGGGCGGATGACAACACGATCCAGAACAACATCGTCGGCCTCAACCCGTCGGCCACCGCCGACCTGGAGAACGTCTGGCACGGGATCCACATCGACTACGGGGCGGACTCGAACCTGGTGGGCGGCCTGGCCCCGGGCGACCGCAACCTGGTGTCGGGCAACGGGGGCGACGGCATCGAGATCTCCCACGGCCCCGACAACAAGTACAACCAGGTGATCGGCAACTGGGTCGGCATGGACGCCACCGGCGACAACGCCCCCGCCTACGCCGAGAACCACCAGTGGGGCGTCCGCCTCGAGGGGACCTACTCGTGTCCCGCCCCGTGCGCGCCGGCCCCCGGGTACGCCACCGTGGAGGACAACGTCATCGGCAACAGCGGGTACGGCGGCATGGAGATCGACAAGGGCCAGCAGCACGACACCGTGGCCGACAACACGTTCGGCCTGACGGCCGACGGCGGCCCGGCCCCGGACCCGAACTACAGCATCCAGATCCAGCACGGCGCCTACGCCAACGTCATCGGCCCGGGCAACGTCATGACCAACTCCAAGGACGGCGTCCAGATCCAGGCCACCGGCACCCAGCCACCCGACTCCAGCCAGGCGTCGACCATCGACAACACCATCACCCAGAACTCGATCTACGGGAACACCCAACTCGGGATCGACCTGTACCCGTATGCCGTGGCGAACGTGAACGGGATCGGATCGGCCGCCGTGGAGAACGACATCCAGGCACCGGTCATCACCGCGGCCCACCCGACCTCCGTCACGGGCACCACGTGCGCCGGCTGCACCGTCGAGGCCTACCTGTCGGACCGCACCGTGACCGGGGGGAGCATCCTGGCCTACGGCGAGGGTGAGACCTACCTCGGGTCGGCGGTGGCCGACGGTTCGGGGAACTTCACCGTCACCGTCAGCGGCATCGGCGGGCTGGCGGTCACCGTCGACGCCACCGACACCCAGGGCGACACCTCGGAGTTCTCCAAGAACGTCATCGCCCAGACGACCTGAGGCCGCGGACCGACCCGCCGTCGCGGCGCGCCGGAAGCCCTACCGCAACTCCCGCTGACCGGGGTCAGTGCTGTGGGTAGCGACGACCGACGCGTCGGGCCCGGGAAAGAACAGGTCCTCGGTCCCGGTGTCTCCCCATCGCACCAGGTAGGGCGGCTCGCCACCGGCGTGGCGGACCTCAAGGACCTCGCAGTCACGGTCGTGCTCGCCCACGTGGTGCCCCTAGACGACGATTCGGTCTCCGACTTTGGCCTGCATCTCGACTCCCTTCCGTGCCCTCACGCCCCTGGTGCCATGTTCACCCCGGAGCCGGCCACCTGCCAGGGTCCGAGGTCACCAACCGCCGCCCGATCCGGTTGCGGGCACGTGCTGTCCGCGTCCTCCTCCCCGGTCGCCCCCGTCGGGCACGAGCAGCACCTCCTCTCCGGAGTCCTCCCACCGGACGCGGTAGCGGAGCGGACCATCGTCACCCAGGACCTCGAGCACCTCGCCGCTCCTACCGGTACCGTCCTTCTCGTCCGTGGCCACGAGACGGTCACCGGCACCCAGGTCGAACTCACCCGGGTGGACGACGTACCGGGCACATCGCGGGTGCCGCCCCGTGGCACCTCCCGCGTTCCCGTCCACGAGTTGCCGTGCGGGTTCGCTCCCTCGGCCCCGCGACGCTGATCGGTGCGGTGGGACCTGGTCCCCGTCGCCTCCGGACCCTCGCAGACGGACACGGCGACCCGACCCGGTGCTCATCGACCCGCTCCGTCGGCCTGACCGGCACCAGGCCCCCCGCCGTGCCCCCGCCGCCCACCGATCACGTGGTCGTTCCGGTGCCTACGTCCCATGTCCCACACGCCTCTCCGTTCGGGCACTGCGTCCCCCGCTCCCTCCGGTCCATCATCTGCTCCTCCGGGGTCCCTGCACAGGGGAGATCGGCCTGATTTCGCGAGCCGGTGGAGCTCGGCGTCGGCGGCGGCCTGATCCCCGCAGGCAGACCGGCCGAGGAGGTCGACGGGGCTCGGTCACTTCGACCGGCTCATCCCGACCACGTGACACCTCCGACGGCCACGGGCCCGGACCGTCGATCGTGCGATGCGGGACGAGACACGAGGGTGGTGCGCCTCGCATGGCTGCCGGGCGGCACCACCCCGGGAAGGCGGCACCTCACGTCCCGTGATCCCACTGCCCGCAGAACCGCTGCGCTGGCCGCGGACCGACCGACCGCAGGGTGCGGACCGGAGTCCCCCATCGGCGACGACCGGCCATGCCTCCGCAGCCGCCCACCGGACGGCGGCGCCTCCGGTGGGTCGTCGGCTGCCTCGCAGGTGTCAGCTCGCAGGAACCTTGTAGACGATCAGCCCCTGGAAGAACGTGGCGAGGAGGAGGTCATCGCCCACGAACACCGGCTGGGCGGCAACCTGGCTCCCGACGGTCTTGAGCGTGGCCAGCACCGCTCCGGATCCCGCATCGACCAGGTAGTCGGCATTGGGGGCACCGGAGAAGTCGAAGGTCGCCACCGAGAGCACGCCGGAACCGTCGAGACTCGGGGATCCGTCGACATCGCCCGGGAGTCCGGTGGCCCAGACCACGGCACCGTTCACCGGGTCGATCTCCTCGATCGAGCCGTTGAAGGACTGTCCGTCGATCGTGGTGGGTGGTCCGGCCATGAAGAGGTCGTTCCCGTTCCAGACCGCACTCGAGAGGCACTGGTCATTGTTGGAATTGTTGGCCGGGGCCCCGATCCGATCCTGCCAGACCGGTCCGGCGGCGAGATCGTTCTGACGCAGTGCGTAGTAGATCCCGTCCTTGTTGCAGTCGCCGACCAGCGCCGTCGATCCCTTGCCCCCCGGCAGGACGGCGTTGAACAGCGTGGGTGACGCGCCGAAGTCCGAATCCTCACCGACGGCGGCCGATGCCGGGATCTGCCACGAGCCCTGAGGGGCGAGCGTCGTCCCGTTCAACGACACGACGGAGTCCGCGTATCCCTGGAACTGGTCGGCCGGAGCGCCGGACCGGTGCCCACGAACACGTTGCCGTCGTTGGCCACGGCGGCACTCGACCAGATGCTCCCACCGATGGCACCGGCCGGCTCCGAGTAGAACGCGGCGGTACGGACCCGGTGTGCTGGCTGTACTCCAGCAGTCCGGCGTTCGGCACCAGCGGATCGTCGCACTGCGACGCCACACCGATGTAGATGTTCCCCCGGGAGATCGTCGGCGACGACCAGATGTAGTAGTCGTTGACGGTCTTCGACGGGATGTCGATCACCGACTGCCACACGGTCGCTCCGGTCGCCGCGTCGAGCGCGTAGAGGTAGCCGGTGGCCGAGGCCACGTAGACCGTGAGCACACCGGTCGTCGGATCGACGGCGACGGCGGCTGTCGACGAGAAGCCCTGGTTCCCGCATGTGGTCTTGGTCACGGTGCCGATGGCGTCCGACCAGAGCACCGCGCCGGTCCCCTGCCTGAGGGCGTAGAACGTCCCGTTGCTGGCTCCGATGTAGGCGACACCACCGACCACCGCGGGCCCGGCGATGAACGACTGCGGACCCGACGGTTTGAAGGTCCACGTCTTGACGAGGTGGGAGGAGTTCGTCGGCGTGATCCCCACCGCCGAGGCGTTGTAGGAGCTGTGCTGCGGTCCGTCGAGGTCCGCGGGCCAGGTGCCGGCGGGTGCCGTGCCCGAAGCCGTCCCCACCCCGACGGCGAGCCCGGTCAGCACCACCGCCACCGTCAGGAGGACGAGGAACGTGCCTCCTCCGCACATGCCGCGATCCACCGGTACTGGTCATGTCAGGTCCTCCCATTGTGTTTCCCCTCGTCGGAACTGCCTGCCCTGCATCGAGCGCTTCATCGCACCGTCCTGGACCGACCGGCCGACCGGCTGAGATCCGGTCCGCTCAGCCGTTCGTCGTCTCGGCGTCCGCCCGGGCGAGGGTGGCGACGGCCATCAGCTCGCGAAATCCACGAACCGCCACGTGGGCAGGTACCTCGATGCCGACGGGAGCGGCCTCCACCAAGCCCATGTCGCGACCCTCGTCATCCGCGCCCCTGTCAGATGGAAGACGCCCAGAGCGTACGGAGGATTCCATGGGATCGCCACCCCGGACCATGATTGCACCCGGAATGCGTCACCTCGCGGCTGGGCCGCCACGCAACGTGTCGATCACCGGCGCCGGTGACCACCACGGGTGGCCGGGACACCGACGACATCATCCCGTCCGGTCCGCCGGATGCGCGCACCCGGGCCGGACGGCCCTCGGCGAGGGAGGTGAGGCTGTCCGGCTCCGCGTGCTGCAACCAGGGAGCACCGGCTCGCCGCACGCATCCCGGAGCGGGGTCCCTGCGGTCCCTTCGACGTCAGCCTCCGTGACGTGCCCGGATTCCGGGGCGGCCGACGGCCGGATGTTCGGCGCCGGCACTTCCGACAGGTGCCGCTCGCAGGACTCCGGGCACGGGACGGGACATCGACGCGGAGGATCGCGGGGGTCGATCCGCGGCGGGCGCGGTCGAGTGCCGCGGGCGTCAGCGGATCAGGGTGGCGCAGCACGAGGATCCGGTGGGCGCCCACCATGGAGGCGCTGACGTGGTCGCTCCTACGTCGACGCCGGGGGACCACGGACCGGGCGACGGCGTCGACCTGCCGCCGGACGACCAGCGGGCGGCGTCCTCGACCCACCGGGACGTGCCGTACATCCGGCGGACCACCTGAGCACGGACACCTTGGCGCCGGGACGCCATAGGCTCGACGGGTGTTCCGACTGCAGCTCCTCGGCCCCGAACACGAGGCGGCGGTCCTCGACTTCGAAAGGGACAACCGTGCCTACTTCGTCCGCTCGATCAGTGACCGGGGCGACGCCTACTTCGAGCAGTACGCGGAGCGCCATCGGGAGCTGATCGCCGAGCAGGTGGCCGGAACCGGCGCCTTCTACCTGCTCGTCGATGACCACGGTTCGGTGGTGGGCCGCTTCAACCTGTACCGGCTCTCGGGCGGCACGGCGGAGGTCGGCTCCGCGTGGCCGAGCGGGTCGCAGGCACGGGAGCGGCCACCGCCGCATTGCGGTCGCTGTGCCGGATCGCTCGCCAGGAGTTCGGGCTGCGGTCCCTCACGGCAGCTGTCGGCGACGAGAACTTGGCGTCGCGGAGAGTGCTGGCGAAGGCAGGGTTCGTCTACGTCGCACCGACCGAGGTCGGTGGACGGCCGGGCGGGTCCTTCGCCTGCACGCTCGGGTAACCACAGCCCGGGTCCTCGTTCCTCAACGGCGGTGCGCCTGGTCGCGTCGGACGTGGCCAACCGGGATCTGTCGGCTCCCCGTCGCATCGCCGATACTCTCCTCCCGCTGCCCGAGGCATGGAGGGAATGGGCGGGTTCGGCCCCGGGCTCACGTGGACGTTCCGCGAGTCGTCGCCGGTCGGACCGGCGCCCGACGAGAGCCGCAGCTGCCTAATCGAACCTGTCACCGGAACGTGCAGCAGCCCAGCTCGCTGCTCGTTCCTCTCGACCCCGCCCGACGCGCTCCGGCCCGAGCCACGGGACCTGTCGATCTACACGGTCCTCACTCGGTGCAGTGCGTTCCACCACACCGACTGGACCGACGTGACGACCGTGACCAAACTCACCCTGCGCGCGCTGGCCCGCCGGGCCCCCTCCGTCGAGGAAGAGGTCGAGGAGATCGACAGGCTGTTGAAGACCCTGGTCGCCGAGACGCAATCGACGGAGTGGGCACCGACGTGGTCTCGGCCGTCTTGGCGGCTGCCGGCGACAACCCCGAGCGCCTCGAGAACGAGTCGACCTTCGCCAAGCACTGCGGCGTCTCCCCCCTCGACGCCTCGAGTGGCAATCACGATCGCCGGCGCCTCAACCGACGAGGGTACCGCCAGGCCGATTCGGCGCTGTGCCACATCGTGTTCACCCGCATGGTCGACGACCCGAGGACCAAGCAGTACATCGAGCACCGGATGAAGGACGGACGCACCGGGCAGGAGGCGATCCGCTACCTCGAGCGCTCCGTCGCCCGGGAAGTGTTCGCCGCACTCCCACGGTCATCGTTCGCTCTCGACCGTCCGCAGGAGCATCGTTCAGGGGGCACGCTCGTCGATCCGCATCGGTGACGACGCTCGGTACGTGGCGTCCCCCGGCCTTCGCCGCTACTGTCCCGGGCGGTCACGACGACCGTCATGCCGGTCCGTACAGTGCTCCCGGCACCCTGGAGACGACGAAAGGCGGCACCGTGGACATCGACCTCATCGAGCCCGATCAGTGGACCCGGGGCATCCCGCACGACCAATTGGCCTGGCTACGGGCCGAGGCCCCGGTCTACTGGCACGAGACCGACCAGCCCGGCATGTCCGGGTTCTGGGCGCTCACCCGCCACGCCGACGTGCAGGCGGCCAACCGGGACATCGACCGGTATTCATCGGAGCGGGGCGGGGTGTTCCTCCATGAGCAGAGCCCGGAGCAGCGGGACCTCTTCAAGTCGATCATCGAGACCGACCGGCCCGAGCACACTCGCCTCCGACGCCTTGTCAACCGGGGCTTCACCCCCCGGGCCATCGCCGAGTTCGAGGCCAGCTACCGCACGGCCGTGCGCGAGATCCTCGCCGCGCGCCGTCGCCCGGGGATCCTTCGACTGGGTGACTGACGTGGCCACCCTGCTGCCGGCGTTCGCCATCTCGGAGCTGCTCGGGGTCCCCGTCGATGACCGGCCCCAGGTGATCGAGTGGACCAACATCATCTCGGGCTCGACGGATCCGGAGTTCGCCGCCGACGCCGATGCCCCGATGCAGGCCGCAATCTCCCTCTACACCTACGGTACCCAGCTGGCCGACCAGCGCCGGGCCCAGCCGCAGGACGACATCGTCACCACCCTGATCACCCAGGTGGACGGCGACGCCCTCGGGGCCCACGAATTCGAGGTGTTCGTCCTGGCGCTCGCCGTCGCCGGCAACGAGACGACCCGGACAGCCATGTCCCAGGGGATGCTGGCCCTGCTCGACAACCCGGACCAGATGGCCCTCCTGCGGTCGGACCCGTCGTTGGCCGGCTCGGCCGCCGACGAGATCATCCGGTGGTCGACGCCCATCGTCTACTTCCGGCGCACCGCAACCTGCGACGTCGAGTTACACGGTGTGACCATCAAGGAGGACGACCCCGTCGCCCTGTACTTCATGGGGGCCAACTACGACGACACGGTGTTCGACGACCCTTTCCGATTCGACGTGACCCGCACGCCCAACCCCCACGTCTCCTTCGGCGGTGGTGGCCCTCATTACTGCCTGGGCGCCCATCTTGCGAAGTTCGAGATCGAGTTGCTGCTCGACGAGCTCCTGGCGATGACCGTGTCGGTCAGCCAGGCCGGGGACGCCGTGCGGCTGCGTTCCAGCTGGATCAACGGGCTGAAGCACCTGCCGGTCTCCGCCACCGCCTGAGGTTGAGCTACCCGGCATCCGATCCCGTCCCGGCACCCGATCCGCTCGTGGGCGACCGGTGCGCCGCCCGCTTCCGGCGAAGGGGGTATCCGGCTTAGTGCAGTAGACAGCTATCGACGGTGAACTGCAGTCCAGGACCCGGAGCGCCCGTTAGAGGCGGTCGAGCATCATCCCCAGGACCCGGGTCGCCTGCGATTGAGTCAGCCCGTTGGACTGCACCATGGCCACGTAGCCGTGCTTCGCAGCGAGAAGCTCACTGACGTTTGTCGGCGACCCCGGACCGGTTGTGGGCACCGGTGACAGCCAGAGCGCCGGTTCCCCACCCACGGTGACGTGGGTCCAGTGCAAGGCCGGGATCGTCGCCCCCGTGGGCGTCTTGCCGGGCAACGAGACGGCGAGCGGATTGGCCGTCGCCCGGAAGTTGGAGAGACGGCGAGGGTCCCACGTGACGTTCGTGGTCAGCGTCACGCCGTCGGCGGTCCCGAAGTACAGACACGAGCTCTCCAACCGCGAGGTCCCGCCGTACGGTGGGGTGGACGGCACGGCGAACACGGATGCAGCCTGCTTCGTCGACACAAGTGAGCACGCATGGACGACTCTCGGCACCGATGCAGTCGGTGTTGACCCGCACCCGGTGGTCACGACGCCAACCAGTGCGAGCACCGCTACACACCCCATGCCCTTGGCCCTCCCCGCCGCGTTCATGCCCACTCCACCCTCATCGCTGGTTGCTCAATCGACAGCCTCACATGGAACCGTCGTGGCCTGCACCTATCGTGCCTGCCACGTGCTGGCACGCACACGATTGGCCGGTGACCATCACACCGGCGTGGCGGAGGGCGTCTCCGGTCTGACCGTCGTTGCGTGGTGGCGCATCAGACACCAGCAGTGGACTGTCAGTGGTGCGAGACTTGTACAAGACCAGACCGAGGTGCGAGATGACAGACCTACTCGAGGGTGGCACGACCGAGGCTCTGCGCAACTCCCCGGCACATGCCCAGGTGGTCCGCCGCTGGGTTGTAACTGGGTTCCTCTACCTCTTCACGGTGCTGGGCGCGCTTGCCACGTTCGGAGGTACATCGGCCATCGGCAACCCAACGCCCTCCGGCATCTCTGCTTCCGCACAGCTGTTTCTCGTCGGCATGGGAGCGTGCCTCGCCCTGCTCTGCGTACTGCCGACGGTGGGACTGGCCAGGCGAGTCCGGCTGCGTTCAGTCAAAGCAAGTTGGGCCACCATCGTGGTCGGATGCCTCGCACTCGTCTCGGCTGTCGTCGGGTTCTTCGGTCTCTTCCTCTGCGGCATCCTCCTGATAGTCATAGGCTTGCCACTCACCAAGTTCCAGCAGCCCTCGTAGGCCGTCTGGGTGCCACCTCAGGCCGGCACCGGTCCTGCAATCCAGCACCACAACATGCAGGGGCTACTGCACTAAGCCGGATACCCCTTTCCGGCGAAGCTATCGAAGACCAGCGTTCTCACGATGGACCATGAGGACCATCGTCATTGATCATGGGCACCCTGTTACGGCCTACTTCCACGAGTCCAATCGTCGAGGAGACACGCATTCGGACAACTGGCCCGCCGCCGAAGCGGCGTCGTCCGTCGAAGAGACCCGGTGGCGGAAGACGAGGGTGATTACGACGCCGCCGGCTACGACACCCAGCACACCGACGACCGAAAGCACCCATTTCCAAGTTTCGGGAGAGCACACCTCAGGTCCCCCGAGTCGGGAGCTTGAACACGTGCTGAAACTCGTGCCGGAATGAGTGAAACACAGCACGACAGCGGTGAGCTCGATCGCGACACAGCCGCTCAGAAGGGCGACTCCGGCGATGACCGCCAGCTCGGACCCTCTGCCCAATCGCTCCACACGTCCAGTATCGCCCGACTGAATGTGCCCCGCCGACCCGGCGGCTCGGGGCAGCCCATGCACCGTCGGCGTGGCAAGCTCCCAGGGTGCGATCCCGTACCTTCAACGTTCGTCAGCGGATCATCGTCGTTGTCGGACTAGGTGCCTCCCTCTTCTTCTTCGGTAGCTGGCTGACGAGGCGGGGGCCGGGCGGATCGGGCTGGGTCGCCTACGCCCCTCTGTCGCATACGATCAACGCTTCCGACCTTTCTGGACCGGGGCTTCACCCGTGGGTGCGGCTCCTGATCTGGCTGGCCCTGATCGCTACATGGGTGGCCGCGGGAGCAGTGCTCCTACGAACACGAACCCCGGAGGATCCTCCAGGATCCGCCGACTGACGCACTGACGGCCTGTCTCACCGACCCGGCGTCATGTGACCTCTCCGCCGGCGGGTCGGCGCCGCGCAGCGATGAAGGCTTCGAACCCACGCTCCCATTCCAATTTCCCGCGCCTCGCCGCCGTCGGAATGATCTTCAACAGAATCCACGTCAACTTCGACACCGCCCACTCAGTGGCTGACCGTGGTGGGTCGACGTAGGAGGCTCCGTCAATTGTTATGCCACCCGGGCTCGAACATAGGCCGTAGATCAGGACGAGGGAACGCCCATGGTGATCAAGAAGTCCGATGAAGGTGTTCGGATTTACCTCGGCCATCTCGACCTCCGAGGAATCGATATCTTCCGCCCTCTCGATGCGAGCGCCCATTGTTCCTTCGGGTGCTGGCTGGCTGAGATGGGCAGCAATGTGCGCTTGCACCTCAGCGATCGGTTCCTCAATGTAGTAGGTGGTATTCACTCGCTCGGCCCCCTCATGGATCGATTTGGGGTTCGACTTCGAGGCCGTAACCTCGCCCGTTGTGATGCCGGATTCAATCATGGCGTTCTCACCTCCTCCGGGCACCGTCGATGATTGGCTAAGATCAATGATGGCGGCAATCAGACATCCGCAATGCACCGTATGGGGCATGTCACCGACCCCAGCATGCGGGGCTGTGCTGATGTCATGCCTGATGGTCGCGGAGTGTCTCCCAAAGAACAGTCGCTCTCTTGACCGAATACGAAGCTTGATACCGGCGGATGCTTCCGTCGATCAGCGTGATGGTCAGTTTGCAGTACCTCGGACCCCAGGGATACCGCCCGACCTTAAGGTCGCTGGTAGTAATCTGACCAAATCGAATGGAGGTCAGGCATTCGCCAGTGCATCGGTTCAACTTGCGCTCGACCGCGTACTCCCTCAGCCCAGCACTTGTGACGCAGAGTTCGACGAGCGGTGGATGAAGCTGAGCCGCACCGTTCTTCAAGAGGTCGCGAGAGTTCCAGTGTCCAAGAAGCATTTTTGCGGCGGCGAGGATCGATTCACTTGGCTCCAGACCGCTCACGATCACATCATTGGCATCCCACTTTGAGATAGCCCAGGAGTTTGTTGAACCTGCTCGCATGCCGAACCCCCTCACCACAAGATTTGCTGGCGTACCGTCCCTTCACCCGTCGTGATGGTAATCCGCCAGTCAGCGCCGAGGTCGAGGAAAGCGATCGATCCGCCCTGGTGCCTGTCGACGCCTGCACTCGTCCCGACGTGCGGTCGGGGACACCAAATTGCTCAGGTTCGGGGTGCCGGCCTTGAGCGAGGAGCCCTTCCGCCCATCCCTTCGCCGTCTTCGGGTGGCGCCCGGCCGGCGCTCCGGCGGCTCGGGTCCGGGGGCCCCGGCCGGCGCCGTCCCTGGCTCCGCTCCCCGGCCCCGTGCGAGGCGGTTCTGGGGCCGCGGGACGGCGGTGCTCCCTCTCTCCCGGAATGGTGCGGTGGGCGCTAGAGGACTCGAACCTCCGACCTCAGCCGTGTGAAGGCTGCGCTCTAACCAACTGAGCTAAGCGCCCGGACACCGCGGCGCGTGGTCCACGGCGGAATGAGCATCCTAGCCTGCCCGGCGGCCGGTCCCCGGCGTCGAGGACCGACCCGACGACCCGACCCGCGCCGACGGTCACACCCCGACCGGCGCGACCGCGTCGAAGCCCAGCGCCTCCTCGAGTGCCGCCGCGGCCCGGATCACCACCAGGTCGGCGTGCTGCGGACCGATCAGCTGCAGACCCACCGGCAGGCCCGCCGTCGACAGTCCGACGCACACCGTGGCCGCCGGGGACCGGGTCATGTTGAAGGCGTAGGTCATCTTCACCCAGTTGTAGTCCTGCCTCCCGTTGATCAGACCGGCGCCCCCGAGTGCACGGGGTGGGGGCACCGCCGCCACCGTCGGGGTGATCAGCAGGCGCACGTCGTGGAACAGGTCGACCAACCGGAGGTTGAGCTCGTGGCACGCGTCCTCGGCCCGGACGACCTCGAGCGCACTGGTGCCGGCCGCCCCGTCGAGGACCATCCGGAGGACGGGGTCGATGCCCTCCCACGCCGGCGTGCCGACGAGGTCCGCGTGGGTCCGCAGGTTGTAGACGCCCGAAAGGGTGAGCCAGGGGGCGATCGGGTCCTCGTCGAAGACGGTGTCCACCTCGACCACCTCGGTCCCCAGGTCGGCCAGTACGTCCACCGCCCGACGGCACAGGGTCAGCACCTCGGCATCCACCTCGGCGAACCCGAGTGTCGGCGACCAGGCCACCCGGGCCGGGGGCCGGGCCTCCTCGAGCGCCGCCGGCCACGACGCCTCGGGCCGCGGCAACGAACGCAGGTCGGTGGCGTCCGGCCCCACCACCACGTCGAGGGCCGCCACCAGGTCCACCATCCGTCGCGCCATCGGCCCCTTGGTGGAGAGGTGCTGCCAGTCGGGTGCCCGGGCACCGCCCGACGGGACCCGCCCGAGCGACGGCTTGACCCCCGACAGCCCGCAGCACGAGGACGGGATGCGGATCGACCCGCCGCCGTCCGACCCCGTCGCCAGCGGCACCATGCCCGCGGCGATGGCCGCGGCGCTCCCCCCGGACGATCCGCCCGGGGTGTGGTCCAGGTTCCACGGGTTGCCGGTGGCGCCGAAGAGCTGGTTCTCGGTGTCGGCCTTCCACCCCAGCTCCGGCGTGTTGGTCTTGCCGACCACCACACAGCCGGCGGCCACCAACCGGGCGACGAGGGCGGAGTGGGCGACCGCCGGAGGCGAGTCGGCGTGGGCGGCCGAGCCGTGGGTGGTCACGAAGCCCGCCGCGTCCTCCAGGTCCTTCACCCCGAGCGGGATGCCGGCCAGCGGCCCGGGGTCGCCCCCGGCCGCCACGGTCGCGTCGACCACCTCGGCCGCCTCCCGGGCACCGCGCTCGTCCACGGCCACGAACACGTTGACCGAGCCGTCGACCGCGGCGATGCGCTCCAGGGCGTGGTCGACCAGCTCGGCCGCCAGCAGCGACCCGTCCCGCACCCGGGCCGCCAGGCCCACCACCGATTCCGAGCGGAAGTCCATGAGGCGACCGTACCGGGGGGCGTCCCCGGCGACAAGGGTGGGCCGTTCGCCGGGCCCATGCGGGCCGTCCCCGTGCGACGACGCTCCACGCGCCCGCACCGTGAGGTGGCGGAACCGGCGGCCCCCGGGCTCCGGATCCCCCCGTTTCGACAGGACCGACCGGGCCGTTGCAGGCTGTGCCCATGTCGACCACCCGGGCCGACGGGCCCTCCATCGACGGCGCCGTCCTCGATCACGTCGCCCATGCCGTCCCCCGCTGGCAGGACGTCTGGCACCGATACGCCACCGACCTGGGTGCGGAGTGGGCCTCCGGGGGGCCCGGCCCCGGATTCGCCCCCGGGCAGCTCCGCTTCGCCAACGGGGCCCGGGTCGAGGTGCTCATGCCGTGCAACGTCGACGTCAACGACTTCCTCGCCCGGTTCCTCGACCGCAGCGGTCCCGGTGCGCACCACCTCACCTTCAAGGTCCCCGATCTCGGTGCCGCCATCGACGCGGCGGGCCGGTTCGGGATCGAACCGATCAACGTCGACCGCTCCGATCCGGAGTGGATGGAGGCGTTCCTCCATCCGAAGCCGGCGGGCGGGATCGTGGTGCAGCTGGCCGAGGCGCCGCACCCGTGGAGCAGCCCACCGCCCGACGACTACCCCAGCGCCCGCCGCCTGCGCCTCGACGGCTCGGGCCCGACGGCGCCGGCCACGCTCGACCGGGTGTGCCACGTGGTGGCCGACCTGGACAGGGCCCGGGCCCTGTTCGGCGGACTGCTGGCCGGCACCGTGGTCGACGAGGGAACCGATGCCGGTCTGACCTGGGTCGACCTGCGCTGGGCCGGGCCCCTCGGGATCCGACTGGTGGGCGCCGAGGACCCCACGGCACCGGGCCCGGTGGCCGACTGGCTGGGGGATCTCCCGGGCCGGGTGCACCACCTCGCCGTCGGTGCCGAGGAACCCGAGGCCGTTGCGGGCACCCGACCGGCCGCACCCGGGATCGCCACGCTGGGGGTGGGACCGGGCGGCGGGTCGGCGGTCGAGCTGCCGGCCGCCGACAACCAGGGACTCGGCATCGTCCTCCGCGCGTCCGGCGGGGCCTCCGGCACCTCCCCGGCGGACCGGTAGCCTGAGGTCGATGGCAGAGCGGACCGACGACACGGACGGCGACGGGCCCGAGGGGGCCCCGGCACCGGAGGGCCGCATGGCGCGCCTCGAGCGGATGCTGGCGCCGAAGACCCCGGCCACACCGGCGACGGGCAGGGGCGGCGTACCCACCAAATGGTCGATCGACCGCCTGGACGCCCGCGAGACCCTCTACTGCTACATCGCCTCGGCGGTCGCACTCCTGTTCACCGTCATCATCTACGTCGACGAGACGACCAACAAGCACTACCACCCGGCCAAGGGGCAGTTCTCCCCGTCGACGGCGCTGCTCGTCGGCCTGGTGATCTCGGTGGCGCTCGCCGTCACCACGCGCATCGGGCGCCGGGCCCTGGTCGGCTTCGTCGCCCTCTTCGCCTTCCTCGGTTTCAACGGTTCCGGCGGGCTGGTCGGCATCCCGTTCCTCGTGCTCGCCGGGTGGCTGCTCTACCGGTCCTACAAGGTCCAGAAGGACGCCACCGCCAAGGTGCGGGCCGAGCGGGAGGCGGGGGGCGGCACCCCGGCGGCCGAGGCCGCCCGGGGGTCGGGGTCGGGGCGGTCGGCGGCCGAGGCCCGGGCCGCCCGCAGGAAGGCGCCCACCGGACCCGAGGCCAACAAGCGGTACACACCGAAGAAGCCCGCTCCGAAGGCCGTCCCACCGCCCAAGCAGTCCTGGCGCGAGCGGCGGGCGGCCAGGGCCTCCGACTGATCCCCTCCGGCGGGCCCGTCGGACCCCGCGGACGGCCGGGGCTCAGCCCCCGTCGGTCACCAGGGCGGAGCGCAGCAGCTCCAGGATCTCGTTGCGCCGACGCACCAGCGACCGGGCCGTCGGCTCCTCGCCGAAGGCCCGCAGCACCTCCACCTCGGTGAGCATGCCGATGACCGTGGAGTAGATGGCCAGCAGGAGCAGGCGCGGGTCGTGCCGCCGCATGTGGCCGGCGTCCATCTCGGCCTCGAGGAACCCGGTCGCCCGCTGCACCAGCGGCTCCACCGCCGACACGAACCGGGTGGCCGCCGGCGTGCCCAGCCTGCCCATCTCGCGCACCAGGCCGAGCAGCTCCGGGCGGCGGGCGGCCAGCCTGAACACGGAGCGCACCACCGCCTCGACCCGGGCCCACCCCCCGCCGGCCGAGGCGAGCGACTCCTCGAGGGCGGCGGAAAGCTCCACCGCGCTCCTGTCGATGACGGCCTCGAGCAGCACCTCCTTGCTCGGGAACCAGTACAGGATGGTCTGCTTGCGGATGTCGAGGCCGACCGCCAGGGCATCGAGCGACGACGCCTCGTACCCCCGCGTGGCGAAGGAGACGAGCGCGGCGTCCAGGATCCGCTCCGACGTGGTGGCACCCCCGGCATCGGTGCGCCCACCCTCGGGCACCGGGCGGGGTCGGCTGCGGTCCCGCACCGGTGGCTTCGTCGGTGCGGCCGACCGCGACCCTCCCGAGGGCTGCGCCGCGCCCGGCGCCGTTTCGGGCGGCGCGACGGCCCGCCTCCCGCGCCCGACGTCCCGTCGGCTCGCCCGCTGGCCTGGTCGACCCGGTCACTTACCATATGGTAGACAGATCGGGTGACCCACGTCCGTGACGCCCTCGCCGGTAGGCGCTTCTTCATCACCGGCGGCACCGGGTTCCTCGGGACCGCTCTGGTGGAGCGCATCCTTCGCAGCGTCCCCGACAGCCAGGTCGTACTGCTCATCCGTCCCGGTCGACGGGCGTCGCCCACGCAGCGGGCGGCCAAGGAGATCCTGAGGAACGACTGCTTCGACCGGCTGCGCGAGGAACTTGGGCGACCGGTTCGACGACGAGATGTCGGC
This sequence comes from uncultured Acidimicrobiales bacterium, assembly GCA_963814655.1. Lineage (GTDB taxonomy): Bacteria > Actinomycetota > Acidimicrobiia > Acidimicrobiales > RAAP-2 > Bog-756. The sequence goes on from CAWFDU010000013.1 coordinate 98,230, forward strand.
CCGGGTGACCGCCGTGGCCGGCGACGTCGCCACCGACGGTCTGGGCCTCGACGGCGACGGGCTCGAGGCCCTGTCCCGCTGCGACGTGGTGGTCCACTCGGCCGCCTCGGTGAGCTTCGACTCGCCGCTGGACGCCGCCGTCGAGGTGAACCTGCTCGGCCCGTCGCGGGTGGCGGCCGCCTTCGTCGCCGCCCGCGCCCTGGCCGAGGCCGACGGTCGGACGGGACCCGTCCACTTCGTCCCCGTGTCGACGGCCTATGTCGCCAGCACCCACCAGGGCGAGGCGCGCGAGGAGCTGCTCGACGCCAACCCGTTCACCGTCGAGGTCGACTGGCGGCGCGAGGTCGAGGCCGCCCGCCGCCAGCGCGGGGACTCCGAGGCCGAGTCGCGCCGGCCCGAGCGACTGGCGCAGTTCCACCGGGACGCACGCGAGGAGCTCGGTGGCGCCGGCCTCCACCTGCTGGCCGAGCGGGCCGAGCGACTGCGCGAGGACTGGGTCAAGAAGCAGATGGTCACCATCGGCCAGGCCCGGGCCCAGTCGCTCGGGTGGCCCGACGCCTACCCGTACACCAAGGCCCTGGGCGAGCGCGCCCTGGTGGCCCAGTTCGGCGACACCGTGCCGATCACCATCGTCCGGCCCTCGATCATCGAGTCGGCCCTGGCCGAGCCCCGTCCCGGATGGATCCGCGGCTTCCGGATGGCCGAGCCGATCATCATCTCCTACGCCCGCGGGCTGCTCCGCGAGTTCCCGGGCGTGCCCGAGGGCGTCACCGACGTCATCCCCGTGGACCTGGTGGTGGCGGCCATCATCGCCGTGGCCGGCGAGGCCCTGCTGCACGCCGACTCGGACGATCCCGCCGACGCCTACGCCGGGCCGACGGTCTACCAGGTGGCCTCGGGGGTGCGGAACCCGTTCCGCTACGGGCGCCTCGTCGAGCTGGTCACGGCCTGGTTCCAGGAGCACCCCCTCTACGACCAGGACGGGCAGCCCATCGTCGTGCCCGAGTGGTCGTTCCCGGACGCGGCCGGGTGCAGCGCCAGCTGACCCGGGCCTCCCGGGCCATGTCCCTGGCCGAGCGGGTGGTCGGGTCGCTGCCCATCCGGGGCAGGCAGGCCGAGTGGATGGCCGCGCTGGAGGAGCAGCACCTCCTGGCCGACCGGGCGCTCGGCTACGTCGAGCTCTACGGGGCCTACACCGAGACCGACGCCCTCTACCGGGTGGACCGGCTCATCGCCCTGTGGGACCGCATGGACGAGGACGACCGGACCACGTTCTGCCTGGACCCCGCCGCCGTGGACTGGGCGACCTACGTCAACGAGATCCACCTGCCGTCGATCATCGAGCACGCCCGGGTGCGCACGAGCCCGGGCCGGTCGGTCAAGACGAACCGGTCCGACCGGGCGCGCAGGAACATCCTGTCGCCCGACCGCCACCTGGCCGCCTTCGACCTGGAGAACACCCTGATCGCCTCCAACGTCGTCGACTCGTACGCGTGGCTGGCGTCGCGGCACCTGCCGGCCGCGGAGCGGGCCGCCTTCGTGGCCGACCTCGTGGCCGAGGCCCCCGCCCTGCTGGCCCTCGACCGGCGGGACCGCGGCGACTTCCTCCGCTCGTTCTACCGCCGCTACGACGGCGCGCCGGTGGCCCGCCTGCGCGACGACGGGTGGGACCTCTTCCACCACCTCCTCCTGGCCAAGTCGTTCCCGGCGGGCATCGCCAGGGTCCGGGCCCACCAGGCGCTGGGGCACCGGACCATCCTCATCACCGGTGCCCTCGACTTCGTGGTCGAGCCGTTCCGGCCCCTGTTCGACGAGATCGTCTGCGCCCGCCTGGGAGAGGTGGACGGGAGGTTCACCGGCCGACTCGAACTGCTCCCGCCCATCGGCGAGGCCCGCGCCCTGGTCCTGGCCGACTACGCCGAGGGCGAGGGGCTGCGGCTCGAGGAGTCCATGGCCTACGCCGACTCGGCCAGCGACCTGCCCATGCTGGAGGCCGTCGGCTTCCCCGTGGCGGTCAACCCCGAGGCCAAGCTGGCCGCCATCGCCCGACGGCGTGGATGGCACGTGGAGACCTGGCACAAGGCCGACGGGGGCGCCCGGCCCCTCCTCCCCCTCGGCCCCCTGGACCACCGCGGTGCCGCGGCCCGGGGACGAACCAGCCCGGCCGCCCTGGCCGGCCAGGCCCGGCGCCTCGTGGGTGGACCGCGATGAAGGCCCTCGTCGTCGAACGCAACCTGCCCCGCTTCGCCGCCGCCCGGGTGGCCTCGATGCTCGGCTCGGGCCGGGGGGCGGGCATCGGTCCCCTGCAGCTGCTCGACGCCGAGGCCCCCGACCGCCCCGGCGACGACTGGTTCCCGCTCCGACCGCTGCTGTCCGGTATCTGCGGTTCGGACCTGGCCACGCTCGACGGGCGCACGTCCCGCTACTTCGAGGACCTGGTGTCGTTCCCGTTCGTGCCGGGCCACGAGGTGGTGGGGGTGCTCGACGAGGGCGGTACCGACCACGCCGGACGCCCGCTCGCCTCCGGCACCCGTGCCGTCATCGAGCCGGTGCTCGGCTGCGGCCCACGGCACATCCGACCGCCCTGCGTGCGCTGCGGATCGGGCCACACCGGGCTGTGCGGCAACCTCGCCTCGGGCTCGCTGTCCGCCGGCCTCCAGACCGGGTTCTGCGCCGACACCGGCGGCGGCTGGTCGACGGCACCGCTCATGGCCCACGCCAGCCAGCTCCACGCCGTGCCCGACGGCCTGTCCGACCAGGACGCCGTGATGATCGAGCCGACCGCCTGCGCCGTCCACGCCGTCCTGTCCGCCCACGTGGCCGACGGCGACCTGGTGGCGGTGGTGGGCGCGGGAACGCTCGGGCTCACCACCGTGGCCGCCCTCGACGGGCTGGTCCGGCCGACCTCGCCGTGCACCGTCGTCGTGGGGGCCAAGCACCCCCGCCAGCGCGACCTCGCCACCTCGCTCGGAGCGGACCAGGTCGTCCCGCCCGACCAGCTGGCCCGCGCCGTCCGCCGGGCCTCGGGATCCCTCGTGCTCGCGGGCCGGCTGGCCGAGGGCGCCGACGTCGTGTTCGACTGCGTGGGCAGCGCCACCTCCCTCGCCGAGGCGCTGTCCCTGGTGCGGGCCCGGGGCCGCATCGTGCTGGTCGGCATGCCCGGGAAGGTCACCGTCGACCTCGCACCGCTGTGGCACCGCGAGCTGACCCTGGTGGGTGCCTACGCCTACGGCGCCGAGACGCCGCCGGGTGCGCCCGACCCGGCCACACCCGTCCGTCGCAGCTTCGAGCTGGCCACGGACCTGGTGGGGACGTCCGGTCTCGGTCGCCTGGTCTCGGCCCTCTACCCCCTCGAACGCTACGAGGAGGCCCTGGCCCACGCCGGCGCCGCCGGCCGCCGGGGTGCGGTCAAGGTGGCGTTCGACCTCCGCAACCCGAAAGGACGCACCCGATGAGTCCCAGGCCCGGATTCGTGCTCGACGTCGACGCCTCGACACCCTCCACCCTGTTCTGGCACGGGGAGCGGTTCTCCCTCGAGAAGCTGCCCGAGGGCAGTCGCGTGATCTACGCACCCGAGCCGATGGAGCCCCTGTCGGACCCGCAGGCCGCCATCCGCCACGCACTGACCCATCCCGAGGGTGACCGGGACCCGCTGCCGGCCCTGCTCTTCCCGGGCATGCGGCTGACCATCGCCTTCGACGACCTCTCGCTCCCGTTGCCCCCCATGGAGCGCCCGGACATCCGTCAGCTGGTGATCGAACAGGTCCTCGACCTTGCCGCCGAGGCGGGGGTGGACGACGTCGAGCTGATCGTGGCCCTCGCCCTCCACCGGCGGATGACCGAGCCGGAGCTGCGCCACGCGGTGGGTGACCGCATCTACGACGCCTTCGCCCCGAACGGGCTCCTCACCCAGCACGACGCCGAGGACCCGGACAACCTGGTGCACCTGGGCGCCACCGACCACGGTGAGGACGTGGAGATCAACCGGCGGGCCGCCGAGTCGGACCTGCTGGTCTACGTCAACATCAACCTGGTGGCCATGGACGGCGGCCACAAGAGCGTGGCCACCGGGCTGGCCAGCTACAGGAGCCTGCGTCACCACCACAACCCGGCCACCATGCGGAGGTCCACGTCGTTCATGGACCAGCACCGGTCCGAGCTGCACACGGCCAACTGGCGCATGGGCCGACTCATCGCCGAGGCCGGGGTGACGGTCTTCCAGATCGAGACGACGCTCAACACCGACACGTTTCCCGACGCGTTCAAGTTCCTGCAGAAGCGCGAATGGGAGTGGAAGGCCAAGGACCGGCTCGCCTTCCTCGGCGCGTCCAAGGCGCTCGACCGGGTACCACCCCGCATCGCCCGCCAGATCTTCCACTCGGTGCGGGCCCCCCACCGGATGACCTCGGTGCAGGCGGGCGAGGTGGAGGCCGTCCACACCGTCACCACGGCCAACGTCTGGGAGCAGCAGGGCGTGGTCGTCGAGGGCCAGACCGACATCCTGACCATGGGCCTGCCCTACATCAGTCCGTACAACGTGAACTCGATCCTCAACCCGATCCTGGTGGCCTGCCTGGGCCTCGGGCTACTTCTTCAACCTCTACCGGGGCAGGCCGCTGGTGCGCGAGGGCGGCGTCCTCATCATGACCCACCCCACCCCGTGGGAGTTCAACCCCGTCCACCACCCCAGCTACATCGACTTCTTCGAGCAGGTCCTGTCCGAGACCACCGACCCGGACGTCATGTCGGCACGGTTCGAGCACGGCTTCGCCACCGATCCGTGGTACGTCCACCTCTACCGGACGGGGCACGCGTACCACGGGGTCCACCCCTTCTACATGTGGTACTGGTGCGCCCACGCCCTGTCGCACCTCGGCGCCGTCGTCATCGTCGGTGGCGACGCCAAGGCGGTGCACCGGCTCGGGTTCCGGTCGGCGTCGACCATGGCGGACGCCTTCGAGATGGCCCGGGACGTGGTCGGCCCCTCCCCCACCCTCACCCACCTCCACGCCCCGCCGATCCTCATGGCCGACGTGCAGTGAGCGCCCTGCGGGACTCCTCGCGGACCCTGCGGTCGCCCCGCGCCGTGCGCACCGACGCCGCGCTCGGCGACGATGCCGCCGGCCCCGGCCGCCTGCGCCCGTCGGCGCTGCTCGGCCGCGCCGGCCGCGCCTCGTTCCCGCTGGCCGCGCCCACCTGGCCCGGGTCCGTGCCGCGCCCGGCGCCCGAGCCCGAGCTCGGCGTCCACTACGACACGGCGTGGTCGAGGAGGTACCCGGTGCGCCTGGCGCGGGCCATGGTCCTCGACAACGTGACCCGGCCGCTGGCCCGGGCCGTGGCCCAGCCCCAGCTCCGGGGCGACGAGTACCTCACCGACCTCGAGGCACCGGTGATCTTCGCCGCCAACCACGCCAGCCACATCGACACGCCGCTGCTGCTGGCCTGCCTCCCCCTGCGGTTCCGCCACCGCACCGTCGTGGCCGCCGCCGCCGACTACTTCTTCGACCGGCGATGGAAGGCGGACGCCTTCTCCTTCCTCCTGGGCGCCATCCCCATCGAACGGACCAAGGTGAACCGGCGGTCGGCCGACCTGGCGGCCGAGCTGCTGGGCGACGACTGGAACCTGGTCATCTTCCCCGAGGGCGGACGCTCGCCGGACGGCTGGGCGCAGCAGTTCCGGGGCGGTGCGGCCTACCTGGCCTCGCGCACCGGCCGGCCGGTGGTACCGGTCCACCTCGACGGCACCCGGCACATCCTGCCCAAGGGCGGTGGCGTGCTCCGACGTACCCGGACCACCGTCACGTTCGGGACCCCGCTGTGGCCCGCCGAGGACGAGGACGCCCGACGGTTCGGCGAGCGTATCGAGGCGGCGGTCGCCACCCTCGCCAACGAGTCGGGCACCGACTGGTGGACGGCGCGGCGACTGGCGGCCCGGGGCGAGACGCCGCCGCTGCAGGGTCCCGACGTCGCCGCCTGGCGGCGGGCGTGGGCCCTGTCGCCCGCCCCCGACCGGTCCCCGGCCATCGACGCCGAGGGCAACGACTGGCCACGCACGCGGGGCTGAGGCCGACGGCGCGCCGGCCGTCCGCCGCTTCAGCGCTCGAGCTGGGCCACGCCGTCGACGGCGATCCGCTCGAACAGTGCCGGATCGACGTCGAACGGGGAGTCGGGGATCGGCCAGTGCACCACGAGCTCGCCGATCCCCAACCGTCCGTACCGACCGGCCACGTCGACGAAGGCGTCCACGGAGGCGAGGGGACGCTCCTCGGTGAACCCGTCCAGGAACACCCGCTCCACCTCCGCGCCCTCCCGGCCCCGCCCGGCGAGGGCGGCGTCCAGCTGACGGAGCTGCCCGGCCACCGCGGCCTCGGTGCCGGCGGCCCCGTCGGGCCGGCCGCCGGTGGTCACCCAACCCTGACCGTGCCGGGCCGCCACCTCCATCGCCCGGGGCCCCATCGCCGACACGACGAACGGTGGACGGGGTGACGCCAGCGGGGCGGGGTGGCGGACCACCTCGTGGGCCGGGTAGTACCGACCGGCCTCGGTGGTCCGATCGCGGGTGAGCACCTGGTCGAGGCGCTCGACGAACTCGGCGAACCGGGCCGAGCGCTCGGCGGCGCTCCACGGCGGGCCGCCCAGTGCCTCGGCGTCGAACCCGGTGCCACCGGACCCGACGCCCACGACGAGGCGCCCGCCCGACAGGTCGTCCAGGCCCAGCAGCTGCCTGGCCAGGGGCACCGGGTGGCGGAAGTTGGGCGACGTGACCAGCGGACCGAGGCGGATCGACGTGGTCGCCAGCGAGGCGGCGGCCAGGGTGGTGACGGCGTCGAACCACGGTCGGTCGCGGAACGACCGCCAGCTCAGGTGGTCGTAGGTGTAGGCGGCGTGGAACCCGAGCGCCTCGGCGCGCTCCCAGGTCGGCCGGGCCCGCTCCCAACGCTCGTGGGGCAGGATCACGGTGCTCACCTTCACGGGACGAGGCTACCCGGGTGGTCGGGCCCTCCCCCGGGCCGCCGCCGCCGACCACCGCGGCCTCCCCGACCGACCGGGCGACCGGGCCCGCCCACGGGTAGCGTCGGGGCCGTGCGACCCACCGCGGCGACCGCCGGCGCAGACCCGGGTGAGCCCCGCTCCCCGCGGGTCCCCGGGCTCGAGCCGACCTTCCGGCACCTCGACGACCCCGACGTCCCCTGGCAGCAGGTCCGCGCCGTGCGGCTGGCCGACGGCACGGTGGCCTCGGTGTGGGAGAAGTGGCTGGCCTTCTCCCCCGACCCCGTCTACCTCTCGCTGTACGCCGCGGTGGGACGCCGGTGTCGTCCAGCGGCGCCACGGCCATCTGAGCCCGCACGTCGTGATGGTCCTGGAGGGCGAGATCCTCTGCGGCGGCCGTCGGTGCCCGGCGGGCACCCACATCGAGCTGCCCCAGGGTGCCGCCTTCGGACCGTTCGAGGCCGGCCCCGAGGGTGCCGTCCTGTTCGAGGTGATGATGGGCGACCCCCGGGGGTGGGGCGACGACCCGGCGTCGTTCGAACGGCTCCTGGCCGAGCGCGGCGCGGTGGTGCTCCCCGACCCGCCCATCGACCTGCCGGAGTGGCTCGAGGACCTGCGGGGGCGCTGGGTCGCCGGGTGAACCGGCCGTCGGGCCGGGCCGACCACCCCGTGGCGGACCACGGTGTCGGGTTAGGGTGGGGCCGGCTCCACCGGAGCGCAGGCAACGGCGGGTCCCGGAGGACCCACGGGCGAGGAGATGACGGGAATGTTCGAGAACATCGTGGTGGGCGCGGACGGATCGGCGACGGCCCGGCGGGCGGTCGAGGCGGCCGCCGACCTGGCGAAGCTCCACGGGAGCACGCTGCACATCGTCAGTGCGTCGAGCGCCGAGCAGCGCCCGAGCCGCAGCGCCACGGGAGGCTACGTGGATCCCCCCCACCCGGCGGACCCGATCCTCGACGGCCTGGCCCGCATCGCCACCGAGCGCGGCCTGGACCCGGTCGTGCACGCCGCCAGCGGTTCCCCGGCCGACGCCGTGGTGGCCGTGGCGGAGGAGGTGGGGGCCGACCTGCTGGTCGTGGGCAACAAGGGCATGCAGGGCGCCCGGCGCGTGCTCGGCAGCGTGCCCAACTCCGTCGCCCACAGCGCCCCGTGCTCCGTGCTCATCTACGACAGCATCGGGGCCGACTGACGCCGACCGTCCCGCCCTCGGGGGGTCAGAGCTCGTCGACGTAGGTGTCGGTGCCCACCACGGTGCGCAGGAACGGCGCCGCCAGCTGCAGGGTCGCCGTTCCGTCGGACCCGACGAGGTCGGTGTAGGACCGCACCCGGTCCACCGCCTCGCCGACGTCGCCGGCGACGAACAGCAGCTGCACCAGGCGGTCGGTGCCCCCGGGCGGCGATCCGAGGTCCATCGGCGCGCCGGCGTCGCCCCCGTCGGGCTCCGACGGGACCCAGGACGACGCGATCTCGATCGACGAGTCCGCCAGCAGGTCGTCCAGCCGCGACGCCACCAGCGTCTCGTGCAGTCCGGCGCCCGTGCCCTGGATGGCGTCCCACCACAGGACGACCAGGGCGTCGTAGCCGCGGTCGAGCGCCAGCTCGACCGGGACGGGGTCCTCGTCGCGGTAGGCCGACCCGACGTGGCGGAACATGGAGGTGTGCACGTGGGTCCGCTCGGGAAAGCCCCGCCCCGTGGCGTAGAGCTGGCGTACCTGGTGGATCGACCACTCGCCGAAGTGCTCGCGGTGGTGCCCCTCCTCCACCCAGTACACCGCGAGGTAGCTGCCGGCGTCGGTCGGCCGGGCGACCGTGCCCTCCGCGGGCCAGCGGAGCTCCTTCAGCGGTCGGGTGGCCACCCACCGGCTCCCGGCGAACAGCCACGGGCCGACCATGCACCCGCCGTAGAAGTGGTCCCGCTCGTACCAGCGGTTGTAGGCGCGGGCACGGCCCGGGGCCGGCTCGACCAGGGTGAGCAGCATGCTCCCCACCTTGACCGGGTAGTCGTCGACCCCGCCGACGTCGAGCGGGTAGCCCATCGTGTCCTCCCTGGTCCGTCGGCGGTCCCCTCGCGGGCCGCACGTCCCGAGGAGCCTGCCACGCCCGGGACGGGCCCGCCCGCAGATCCGGCACCGCGGCCTGCGCCCCGGCGCGGTCGGTCAGGCGAGCGACCGGACCCGGCCGAGCACCTTCCGCCATCCCGTCGCCCCCGGACGGTCGACGGCCTCGAGCCGCTCGGACCGCAGCGCCAGCTCCTCGAAGTCGTCGAGCGGCTCCAGCTCCGCCGGCGGGTCGCCGGCGGGCGACAGCGCCCAGCCGAGCAGCAGGTCGGCCAGGGCCGTGTTGCGGGCCAGGAGGGGGCCGTGGAGGTAGGTCCCGAGGACCCGACCGGACCACGCGCCCTCGGTGCCGTCGCCCCCGCCGTTGCCGATCCCGTGAACGACGCGGGCCAGCGGCCGTGCCCCCGGGCCCACGACCGACACGCCGCCGTGGTTCTCGAACCCGGTCAACCGGGGCAGCGGGTCCCCGCGTCCGGTGCGGGGGGCGTCGGGCAGCGGCACGCCCACGAGCTCGCCGACGGCACGCGTCCCGGATCCCTTCCGGGTGGTCACGTCCAGCAGGTCGAGCCCCTCCTGGGGCCGGTCCGACGCGTCGGGGAACGACCGTCCGATGAGCTGGAACCCCGCGCAGACGCCGAGCACCACCGCCCCCTCGTCGACCCGTCGGGCGAGGGTGCCGTCGTCGGCCAGCGTGGTGGCCGCCCGGACCTGGGGGCCGTCCTCGCCCCCGCCGATCGTGTACAGGTCGGCCTCGGGCAGCGGCCGGTCGGACGGGGCCTGGACCAGGTCGACGTCGATCCCCCGCCAGGCGGCCCGACGGGCGAGCACCCGCCCGTTCCCGCCGTCCCCGTAGGTGCCGAGGAGATCGGGGTGGACGATGCAGACGGTCAGGTGACGCGCCACGGTCCGGCTCACAGCGCCCGCCGCAGGTCGGCGAAGGCCGTGTAGTTGCCCAGGAACTCGGCCGTCGGTCCGGGTGCCGACCGGGCCAGGGCGTGGTCGAGGGCGGCCACCGGCCCGTCCACGACGTCGTGGGCGACCTCGGCGTACCGGAGGCGGACGGCGAGGTCGAGCCGGCGGTCGCCGGTCGCCACCACCGGCCGCCCGGCCAGGCGCTCGAAGGGCACGTCCCACAGCCAGCTGGTGTCCAGACCGTCGGCGGTCCGGGCGTTCACCGACAGGACCACCGGGGCCCCGGCGTCGCCCCCCTCGTCCAGCAGGTCGAAGACGGCCGTCCACCCGGCCGGGTTCTTGGCGAGCAGCAGGCGGACGTCGCGCCCCGAACGGGACACCGTCGCGAAACGTCCGGCCACCTCGCCCACCGCCGCCAGTCGGGCGAGCACCACGTCGACGGAGGGAGGAGCGCCGTCCGGCCCGGGCGCGTCGGTCGCCTCCAGCAGCGGGAGGGCGGCGACGGCGGCCATGGCGGCGTTGGCCCGGTTGAACTGCCCCGGCAGGGCGAGGGCGATCCGGTGGCGCGTGCCGTCGGCCAGGACGAGCTCGTCGCCGTCCACCTCGGCGGCCGGCTCGGGCCGGGCGAACCCGCACCGGTCGCACGCCCAGCGGCCGTCGGTGGCGAAGGTGATCCGACCGCCGCAGGACGGACAGCCCACGGCGTCGTCGTGCCACACCTGCCCCGCGCCCACCCAGCGGACGGTGGGGGCGGTGCCGGCGGCGTACGCCACCATCGGGTCGTCCGCGTTGGCCACCACCACGGTCCCGTCCACCCCCGGCACGGGGGGCGACAGGCGCCCGAGGGCGGCACGCCAGCGGTCGACCAGCATCCGGACCTCGGCGATCCGGTCGAGCTGGTCACGCGACAGGTTCAACAGGACCACGACGTCCGGGTGGGTGTCGTCGACCAGGCGACCCAGGTAGCCTTCGTCGACCTCGAGCACGGCCACCCGGACACCGGGGGCGGCCGCCAGCGCCGCCACGTGCCCGGCCGGCATGTTGGCCCCGGTGTCGTTGCTCACGACCGGCGCAGCACCGTCCGGGCCGGCCAGGGCCGTGGCCAGCAGGCGCGTCGTGGTCGTCTTGCCGTTCGTACCCGACACCAGCACCACCCGGCGCCCCGCGGCGAGCGTCGCCAGCAGTCCGGGGTCGACGGCGAGCCCGGCCCGACCGCCGGCCACCGTCCCGCTCCCCCACCCGAGGCGACGCGACAGCCCGTTGACCGCCGACACCGCGGCCACCGCCGTGGAGGCACGCAGGCCGCTCGGGCCCGACGGCCGCGTGGTGGGACGGACGGTCACGCCCGGGGTCGGGTGGCGGCCAGTTCCTCGTCGGTCGGGACGTGCACCCGGCGCGCCTCGGGTGGCAGGAGGTCGGCGACGGCGCCCATGACGGCGACCGTGTCCGCCACCGCGTCGGTGTGGCCCAGGGCCACCGGCGCACCCACGGTGACGGTCACCCGCGGCGGGTGCTGCAGATTGGCCACGTTCGGCACCTTCGACGACCGCGGCCAGACCTGCTCCGTGCCCCACACGCCGATCGGGACGACCGGGGCACCGGTGGCGGCGGCCAGGCGGGCGGCGCCCGTCTTGCCCCGCAGCACCGGGTCGAAGAACGCCTCGCCCCGTGGGATCGTGCCCTGGGGCAGCACGATCACGGCCTCGCCGGCCCGGAGGGCGGCGGCGGCCCGGGCCATCGACTCACCCGGCGCCGTGTCGCGGTCCACCGGGATGCCCCCGAGCGCGCGGGCCAGCTGGCCGACGACCGGGGCGTCGAACAGCTCCTGTTTGCCCATGAACCGCACCGGCCGGCGGATCCGGGCCGCCACCAGCGCGAGGGCGGCCACGTCGAAGTAGCTGCGGTGGTTGGCCACCAGGAGCACCGGGCCGGCAGCGGGGATGTGCCCGGTCCCGTCGATCGTGAAGCGCGGCGTAGGGGAAGGACTCGGGACGGACGAACGGCCGGAGCAGGTGGTACGGCTCGAGGCCCGCCACGTTGGGCACGCCCGGCGGCCGGTCCCAGTTCTCGAGCGGCCACCGTCGGGCCAGGGCCACGGCCACCAACCTCGGGTCGGCGTTCAGGGCGTGCGGATGCCCCACCGCGGCGAGGACCGGTACGTCGTAGACGCTGTCCGAGTAGACGTGGCAGTCGGCCAGGTCGATGGCGTTGGACGCCGTCCACTCCCGGACCTTGTCCCGCTTGCCGCGTCCCCACGCGAACCGCCCCACCAGCCGTCCCGTGTAGGTCCCGTCGACCTCCTCGTACCGGGTGGCCACCACGTCGTCGAAGTCGAGCGCCCGGGCCAGCGGTGCGACCAGGTCGAGCGGGGAGGTGGTGGCCAGCACGATGAGCCGACCCTCGGCCCGGTGGGCTCCGAGCGCCTCGAGCGCCCACGGCTGGACCAGGTCGATCAGCTCCTCGACGGCCGCCGCGCCGGCCCGGCGCACCGATGCGGCCGGCCGTCCCTTCATCAGGCGGGCCGCCGCCCGGGCGAGGCTCATGAACGCCGCCGTCTCGCCGAAGGTGTTGTAGTAGCCGTAGAGGTAGCGCTCCCCGGGCAGGGACCGGCCGGCCGGCAGCACCCCCTCGGCGACCATCGCCGCCTGCAGGACCGGCCCGCTGGCCGAGCGGATCAGGGTCCGGTCGAGGTCCACGAAGACGGCACCGGTGGCGTCGGTCATGCCCTCAACCTACCGCCGCCCGTCGGGAGCCGGTGGCGGGGGTCCCCCCATCGGGAGCCGGCCGGGTCGCCTCCACGGAGGTCCTGGTCAGGGCGAAGGCAGCCCGAACGACCCCTGGACGCGGCAAAGGGACCACCGGGGGGGGAGAGGTGGTCCCTTCGCACTGACGCAACAAGGCTAGGAGGGGGATTCCTACGTCCTGTGGTCGCAGAAGCAAATGTATAACAACCGCGAGCAATCAGTCAACCAGTTTGTCTAGATATCTGGTATCGTTTTCGACGATGGAACTACGACACCTGCAGGCACTGACCGCCATCAGCGACCACGGCACCTTCTCGGCCGCCGCCGACCACCTGGGCACCGTGCAGTCCAACATCTCCGCACACGTGGCCCGCCTGGAGAAGGAACTCGGGGCGCCGCTCATCGACCGGTCCGACGGACGCCTGACCGAGGAGGGGACGGTGGTCGTGGCACGGTCCCGCCGGATCCTGTCCGAGCTCGACGCCCTGCTCTCCGACGTGGCCGCGTGCAAGGACGAGGTGACCGGGACGGTCCGGGTCGGCATGATCGGCACCACCGCACGGTGGCTCGTCCCCCGGCTCATGGACGCCGTGGCCCAGCGCCATCCCAAGCTCCGCCTGGTCATCGTCGAGGGGAACACCACCGGCCTCGAACCCCAGCTGGCCAACGGTCAGCTCGACGTCGCCGTCCTCCACCTGCCGGTGAGCGGGCGCGATCTGGTGACCCGGCTCCTGTTCGAGGAGGACCTGATGCTCGTGGTGCCCGAGGGGCACCCGCTGGCCGCCGCCGAGCCGCCGATCGCCCTCGAGGACCTCGCCGACCTGGAGCTGCTGCTCCCGCTCCCGGGCACCTCCTACCGCGACGAGCTCGACGCCATCACCCGACCGCTCGGGGTCACGCTCCTGCCGGCCGCCGAGATCGACGGCCTGCGCCTCATCGCCTCGCTGACCTTCGAGGGGTACGGATCGGCGATCCTGCCGGCCACCGCCATCCCGGGGATCCTCCGGGACCGGTTCCACCCGTTGGCGGTCGCCGGGCTCCCCCGCCGCCGGGTCGGTGTGGCCCAGCGCAGCCGGGGCCTGCCCTCCGCGCCGACCCGCGCCCTCATCGACCTGCTCCCTGCCACCGTGGCCCAGCCCGAGGGCCGGCCCCAGGGCCTGCACCTGCCCGGGTAGCGGCCCCCGGGCGGCACCGGCGCCCGGCGGTAGCGTGCTCCCCACGCGAGCGGGCCCGGCAGTCAGGAGCGGACGATGATCATCCACACCCGCATCGAGGGGCGCCACCTCGGGCGGGGGCCGTTCGACCTCGCCGTCGAGCGTGACCTCTACGTGTACCTGCCCCCCGGCTACGACGACTCGGACCGCAGGTACCCGGTGGCGTACCTCCTCCACGCGTTCGGCCAGGACGCCTCGTCGCTGGTGCAGCCGCCTCTCGACCGACCGCGCTGGCGGCCACCGCTCGAGGACGTGCTCGACCCGGTGTTCGCCCGGATGGGCACCGCGCCGATGCTGGTGGCGGTGCCCGACGGCAGCTCGCACTTCGGTTGCGGGCAGTGGGTCGACTCCCCCGTGTCGGGCAATTTCGAGCAGTACGTCCTCCACGACGTCGTGGCCCACGTGGACGCCACGTTCCGCACGTTGGCGGAGGCGGGGTCGCGCGGTGTGCTCGGCTTCTCGTCGGGCGGGGCGGGCGCGTGGAACATCGGCTCCACCCGCCCCGACGTCTTCGGCGCCCTCGCCATGCTCTCGGGCGACTCGTACCTCGACGTGACCCACAAGCCCCTGCTCTACGACTACCTGACCAGCATCTGGCCCGACGCCCCCGACGGACCGGTCGAGGGCAACCGGACGTCCGACCTGGTCTACGCCCTGGCGGCGGCGTACTCCCCCGCCCCGGACCGCCCCCCGTTCCACGTCGACCTGCCCGTCGCCTTCCCGGGAGGCCACCTGGTGGAGGACGTGTGGGCACGGTGGCTGGCCTTCGACCCGGTCGTCAACTGGCGCACGCGGCTCGACTCGCTGGCCCGCCTGCGGGGGATCCTGCTGGACGCCGGCGACGCCGACGACCACCACCTGCAGTGGGGGCACCGCATCCTCAGCGGCCACCTCACGACGGCGGGCATCGGACACCGGACCACCGACAACGCCGGCGACCACGGTGGACGCTCTCCCGAGCGCATCCAGGTCGCCCTGCAGTGGCTCGCCGGCGTGCTGGACCACGACGGTCCGTGAACGGCGCACCCCGGCCGCCCCACGCGCACGACCCCGTCGTCCGCGGGGCCGCCGCCGCCCGTGTGGCCCCCGCCCGTGGAGCCGGGAAGGTGCGGGCCGGTCCGACTCAGTTGCTGGTCGGATCGACCGGATAGCCCGAGACGAGGGCGAGGGCCCCGCCCTGTCGACGCAGGACCCGCCTCCACAGCCCCTCCGGGTCGGCAGAGATCGGGTCGCGGGCCTCCGCCCGGACCACGTACCACGAGCCCTCGGCGATCTCGTCCTCGAGCTGGCCGGTCTCCCAGCCCGCGTAGCCGGAGAACAGCCGCGCCCCCACGATGGACGAGGCGTGGTCGGCGGGATCGGCGTTGAGGTCCACCGTGCCGACCGGCCGTTCGTCGTCCACCAGCAGGCGCCACCCGGCGGGCCGTCCGGGGGTGTCGTCCGCCGCCAGTGCCCGGGACGCCAGCCGGACCAGGCCGATGAGCGAGTTCCGGGCGACGGGTCCCCCGGTGAACAGCTCGGCGGGGGCGGTGGCCAGCGGGTGCCACCGGGGCAGCAGCTGGTCGACGGCCACCCCGCCCGGGCGGTCGACCACCACGCCGAGGGCGCCGTGGACACCGTGGTCCAGGACCAGGATCACCCGGCGGGCGAAGTTGGGATCCTCGAGCCGGGGGGTCGCCACCAGCAGGTGTCCGGGGAGCACGTCGGGCGCGGTCTCCCCGCCGTAGGGGTCGAACTCGCTGAACGGGTCCATCGGCACCACGCGATGATGGCGCATCCGGCAGGGCCGCGGCACGCCGGCACGGCCGCGGCCCTCGCTCCCGTCCTGGCGGACGAATGGCGCCGCGGGCCGGCGTCGGCGACGCTGTCCCCATGGCTCTCGTCACCGTCTCCACCGCAGCGCCGCACGTCCGGGTCGTCACCCTCGACAACCCGTCCCGGCTGAACTCGATGTCGTTCGCCCTCGTCACCGACCTCTACGGGGCCGTCGCCACCGTGGCTGCGGACAACGACTGCCGCGTCGTGGTCCTCACCGGCGCGGGCCGGGCGTTCTGCTCGGGCCTCGAGCTCGAGCACGCCGGCCTCCCGCCGGGGGCCGAGGACCTCGGTCGCCACCGGATGGGGCTGCGGGCCATGGAGTACATGGGCGGCATCGTCCCCGCGCTGCGCAACCTCCCCCAGCCGGTGATCGCCGCCGTCAACGGACCGGCCTACGGCGGGGGGATGTGCCTCACCCTCGGCGCCGACGTCCGGCTCGCCGGTCGGTCGGCGGTCTTCTGCGGCGCGGGGATCACCAACGGGCTGACCGGGTGCGAGCTCGGTGTCAGCTGGCTCCTCCCCCGCGCCGTCGGCACCTCGCGCTCCAACGAGATCCTCCTGACCGGTCGGAAGGTGGACGCGGTC
The DNA here is from genome assembly GCA_963814655.1 of uncultured Acidimicrobiales bacterium. Lineage (GTDB taxonomy): Bacteria > Actinomycetota > Acidimicrobiia > Acidimicrobiales > RAAP-2 > Bog-756. Next base: position 114,553 of record CAWFDU010000013.1, read on the forward strand.
GAGGCCGAGCGGATCGGCCTGGTGTCCCGGGTGGTGGACGACGGGGAGCTGATCGACCGCGCCGTCGCCATGGCCGTCGACATGACCGCGCTCAGTCCGTTGGGACTCACCCTGACCAAGGACACGCTGTGGGGCGCCCTCGAGGTCGGGAGCCTCCAGACGGCCGTCGACCTGGAGAACAGGACCCAGCTGCTGGCCGGGTTCACCGGCAACCTGACCGAGGCCGCCGCCGCCTTCAAGGAGAAGCGGCGGCCGGTGTACACGGAGTAGCGGTCGTGGCCCAGGACCGTCGCGGGGGCCGACGGCCCCGGCGACCCCACCGGACCGACGGCGGCGGCCACCGCGAGCACTGGCGCGCGGACGGCGCGCCCAAGGTGGCGTACCCGACGGCTGACGACGCCAACCGCGCCGCCCTGCAGGCCCGCCTCGAGCACGGACTGGACCTCGACCCGTACCGCTGCGGGATCTGCCACCGCTGGCACCTGGGTGGTCGGACCTGACCCGGGAACGGGATCCGACTGTACCGTCCGGACGGTAGAGTCGAGCCATGGCCCCCGGAACCCGTGCACCGTCCAGGCCGGACCCGGACGCCCGGTCGACGACCCGGGACAGCACCGCCACCAAGCGGCGGATCCTGGACGCGTCGGAGCAGGTGGTGCTGCGCGACGGTGTGGGGCACCTCACCCTGGAGGCGGCGGCGGCCGAGGCGGGCCTGTCCAAGGGCGGCGTCCTGTACCACTTCCCCAGCCGCGACACCCTGGTCGCCGCCATGGTCGCCCGAATCATCGAGCAGTTCGACGACGACATCGCCTCGTACCTGCCCGGTCCGGACTCGCCCGGGGCCGGCGAGCCCGGCTCCTACGCCCGGGCGTACATCCGGGCCACGCTCGAACCGGTGACCCCGGGCGAGGAGCGCCTGGGCGCCGCCCTGCTGGCCGCCGCCGCCGCCGAACCCGAGCTGGTCGTCCCGCTCCAGGTGGCCGCCGCCCGGTGGCAGGCCCGCCTGGTCGACGACGGGCTGGACCCGGGGGTGGCCACCCTCGTCCGCATGGCGTGCGACGGCCTGTGGCTGTGCGGTCTGTTCGGACTGGCCGTGCCCGACCGCGACCTGGCGGCGTCGATCGGGACCGCACTGGAGCGCATGACCCGGGAGCGGTCGTGATCCGCCGCGGCCGGGCCCCGGTCGACGCGCCCCGGGCGACGCGTCGGCGGCACTGATCCGCACGCTCACCGTCACGGTCTTCCTGCTGTGGCTCGGGTCGACCTCGATCATCCCCATGCTGCCCGTCTACATCCGCAGCCTCGGCGGGACCGACACGCTGGCCGGCCTGGTGATGGCCTCGTTCTTCGCGGCCGGCGTGCTCTTCCAGTACCCCGTGGGCAAGGTGGCGGACCGGGTGGGACGGAAGCCGGTGCTGCTCGCCGGCCTCGGCGTCTACGCCGTGGCCAGCTTCGCGTTCCTCGCCCCCATCGCCCCCGCCGTGGCCGTCCTCCTGCGGGGGATGCAGGGCCTCGGCGCCGGTGCTGCGGCCATCGCCTCGCTCGCCATGGTGTCGGGCGCGGTCGCCGTCGAGCGTCGTGGGCGCGCCTTCGCCTCGATCTTCAGCGCCGAGATCGCCGGCATGGCCGTCGGACCGCTCGTCGGGTCCATCGTCGGCGCCCACCACATGTGGATCATGTTCCTCACCTCGGGGGTCGTCGCCAGCGCGGCGGCCGTGCCGGCGGCCCGCATCGTCGAACCGGCCGAGGAGGCCGCGCTGCGCGGGGCCCGCACCAACGCCGACGGGTCGGTCAACCGCCTGGCCCGGCTGCAGTGGAGCCCGTCGATGGCCGGTGCACTGGTGGCGGCGGCGGCGCTCGGCCTGACCACCGGCGTGTACGACATCTGCTGGACCCTGCTCCTCGAATCCGCGGGGCCGCCCCGTGGCAGATCGGGGTGTCGTGGACGCTGTTCGCCGTGCCCTTCGTGATCGCCGCCCGTCCGAGCGGGTGGCTGGCGGACCACATGGACCGTCGACTGCTGGTGCTCGGAGGACTCGGCCTGGCCGTGGTGTTCTGTGCCTCCTACCCGTTCATCCACGTCGTCCCGCTCCTGATGGTGCTCGGCGGCACCGAGGCACTCGGGTTCGCCGCGGCCATGCCCGCACTGCAGTCGCTCCTCACCCAGGGGACGCTCCCGTCCGAGGTCGGGCGCGTCCAGGGCATGTTCGGGACCACCCAGACGGCGCTGACGGCCGTGTCGGCCGCCGTGGCCGGTGCGGCGTTCGGCGTGGCGGCGTGGCTGCCGTTCGTGACGGCCGCCGTCCTGACCACCGGGGCGCTGATCGTGGCGGCGTTCGTGTGGCGCCGGGTACCGGGTCACGTCCACGTCGAGCTCCACCGGGTGGAGGTGGCGTCCCCGTCGTCGGACGTCCCGGCGGAGGACGGCGCCGCTCAGCCGGCCGTGGGGGTCAGCGCCGAGGTGCAGTAGGCGCACCGCGTGGCGGCGTCGGGCACCTTCGACAGGCACTCGGGGCACTCCCGCACCGGCTCCTCGCTCGGGGTGCGGCCGAGTCTGGACATGAGGGCGTTGACCGGCTTGATGACGAGGAAGAAGATCACCGCGGCGACGATGACGAAGTTGAGCAGCGCGGTCAGGACCTTGCCGTAGGAGATCACCGACCCGTGCACCGTCCACGCGAGACTGTCGAACTGCGTCGATCCGCCGAAGATGGCCTTGATGAACGGCGTGATGACGTCGGCCGTCAGCGCGGCCACCACCCCGGTGAACGCGGCGCCGATGACCACGGCCACCGCCAGGTCGAGCAGGTTCCCCCGCAGGAGGAACTCCTTGAACTCCTTGATCATCTGCACACCTCTCGCGTCCGGACTCCGGCGCCGGCCGGCGCCGCGACCCGACTGTATGCGTGCACACCGACGTCTGCGACACGGGGGTCGGCGGGCGGCGGGACGGACCGCCGCCCGTCCCGTTCAGGGGAGCCCGGGGTGCACGGCGGCCGTCCACCGTCCCGTCATCTCCACCTGGCACACCGTCGTCGCCGCCCGCAGCAGCCAGCCGATCACGGCCACGTTGTCCGCGTCGGCCGGCACCTCGGCCACCAGGCCGCGACGGGGGTGGTCCTGGGTGACACGCCACCCCTCGGGGACGGGGAGGCCGAGGTCGCGCAGGCGCCACGCCACCCGGGGGCCCGACGCGTGCTGGAGCCCGACGGTCGTCGGCCGGGTCGGGCGGCCGACCTGGCGGCGTCCGGGCATCCACGTGACGACCGGCACCTGATGGGTCGACCCGCCGAGGAAGGCGAACGGGCCGGGCTCGGGCGGCCGGTGCTCGTCGTCGACCACCGGCTCCAGGTTGATCCAGCCCGTACCCCCGGCCTGGACCATGGCCATCTGCGCCACCAGTTCGGCATCGTCGTGGGCCACGAAGTCGAACTCCACCGGCCGGCTCCGGGTCACGTCTGGAGATCCCCCACCGCGTGGGCCAGGGCCTCGAGCTCGCTGCGCCACGAGCCCGGTTGCGCCAGGGGGCGCACGACGAATTTGGAGAACCCGACCTCGAGGAACGACTCGAGGAACCGGCGCAGGGCGTCCCGGCCGGCGGGCACCACCGTGGCCGGATCGACCCCCTTCCGGGACCGCCCGAGCGCGGCCAGCAGCGAGGGCTCCAGGGGCCCGGGCGCGTAGGCGAGGGACACGCCGAAGTGCTCAGGGCTGATGGCCCGGCCGGCGGCGGCGGCGGCCTCGTCGATCACCGTCCTGCCCGCGGCCGCCTCGGTCGGGGTGCAGCCGGACGGGAGCCAGCCGTCGGCGAACCGGCCGCAGCGCACCGAGCGCGGCGGGCACCATGCCGCCCAGTCCAGAACTCGAGCGGATCCTGGAGGGGCAGGGGTGCCAGGGTGACGGCGTCGAACGTCCCCGACGGGCCCGTCGGTGGTCGACCGTCGCTCCGGCCCACAGCTCGCCGTAGGAGCGGGAGGGCCTCGTCCATGCGGGCGCCCCTGTCCGCACGGGCGACGCCCACAGCCCCGGATTCGGGCTCCGTGGGGCAGCCCCGGTACGAAGGTGACCAGCAGGCGTCCGGCCGACAGCCGGTCGAGGGTGGCGAGCTGCTTGGCGACCCGGACGACGTTGCGACCGGGCAGGAGCATCGTGGTGCCCAGCTTGAGCCGGGGGTTGCGGGCGGCGGCGAACGCCAGTGCGGCCAGCGGGTCGAGGGTGGGTGCGGTCAGCACCTCGGGCAGCCACAACGAGTCGAAGCCGAGTTCGTCGAGGTCGTCGACGAGCCGTCCGAATGCATCGGGGTCGCCGTCCAGGGGGCCGGCGCCCGACCCCGATGCGGACCTTCACCCGGCCACCAGGGGTGGACCGTCGAACCGGTCGACGGTGGCGAACTCCTCCACCGGCGCCCGCCTGAGGCGGGTCGGCCGGTGGACGGGGTGCCCGAGGGCGAGCAGGCCGACCACGGTGTGGGTGTCGGGCACACCGAGGAGCGCGGCGACAGCCGGCTCCTCGCGGACGACCATCGTGGTCATGCACCCCGGCCAGTCCCTCGGACCGGGCGGCCAGCAGGATGCTCCAGGCGAACGGGTAGATCGAGGCGCCGCCGACCATGGTGTAGTGGTCGAGGTCCCGGTCGACCGTGGCCAGGCGGGTCAGGTCGGCGAGGAGGACCAGCAGCACGGGCACCTCGTCGAGGTGCTCGGCGAAGCCACCCGGACCTGCGGCGGCCGCCGTGGCGACGTCGTCGGCGCGCGGCCACGGCCGCGGCCTCGGCGTCGCGGTCGGTGACCACCGCCCACGGGGTGAGCCCGGCGGACGATCTGGGCCAGGTACTCGTACCACCCGGGCAGGTAGAGGTCGCGCAGAGCCGCGCCGCGTCGCCGGGTCCCGCACCACGACCACCCGCCACGCCTGCCGGTTCCCACCGTTCGGAGCGAACCGGGCCGTGTCCAGCAGGCGGTGGACGGTGGCGTCGTCGACCGGTTCGTCGGTGAACTCGCGCACCGCCCCGGTGGTGCGCAGGGCGTCGGTCAGGTCCACGGGCGGCCGCGCTCTAGAGGTGCTCGAGGACGGCGTCGGCCGCGCTGACCGTCAGGCCCGGTCCCGGCTCGACGTGCAGGGCCGTGACCACCCCGTCCTCGAGCACCATGGCGTAGCGCTGGGAACGGGTGCCGAGTCCGAAGCCGCTCCCGTCCATCTCCAGTCCGACGGCGGAGGTGAACTCGCCGTTGCCGTCGGCCAGCATCAGGACGGCGTCGCCGACGTTCTGCGACTCCCCCCAGGCGGCCATGACGAACGGGTCGTTCACCGAGATGCAGGCCACCGTGTCCACGCCCTTGGCCATCAGTTCGTCGTGGCGGATCACGTAGCTGGGCAGGTGGTAGTCCGAGCACGTCGGGGTGAAGGCCCCGGGCACGGCGAACAGGACGACCTTGCCGGAGCCGAGGACGTCGCCGGTACTGCACGTGGGTCGGGCTGCCGCCCCGGTCGGTCATGACCTTGACGTCCGGGATCGTGTCGCCGACGGCAATACTCATGGTCCACCTCCTGGAGGGTTCGGTGCCGGCGGTCCGGGTGGCGGGCGCCGGTCGGGTCGGGGCACGGCGCGAGCGCCGTTGGACGCAGCATACGGTCCGCCGGCCGGTGTCGATCACCAGTGCACGATCGGTCCGGCGTCCGCCGGGGGCGTCGGTGGCTCGCCGCCCGGTCCGTCCGGCCCCGCCCAGACCGGGACGACGGCACCCACGGCGAAGGGGGTCGACGATCCTGCGCACAGTCCCAGCTCGGCCGCGTCCACGAGCGGCGGATCGTGCGCGACGGCGAGCCCGGCGAGGGGCAGGGGCACGGTGAACCCGATGCCGGCCACCGGCACCGCCGCCGTACGCACGTCGGCCAGGTCGCCCTGGCGACGCTCCCGGCGGATCTCGAGGCCGACCACGAGGAAGAGCACGGCCATCAGACCACGGGGGCACGTCTGCCCACGCCGTGGCCACGCCCACCGCCAGCACCAGGACCCAGCTGCCGGCGACGTCCGACCGGAGGAAGTCGGACGTCACGCTCCCCGGGGTGCGGTGGTCCGATCGGCTCACCGCGGCGCGCCCGCCGCCCCAGGCTGACCGCGCCGTCCGGTCGCGGCGGGGCACCGCGACCGGGTCAGGTCCCGTCGAGCACCGAGCGTCCGAACGCCTCCACCGCCGCCAACTGCGCGTCGCGGGTGTCGCCCGGCAGCGCCACGGCGACCCACTCCACCCCGATGGCCTCGAGCTCGCGGATCGAGGCGACGACCCGCGACTCGTCGAGCGGGCGCGCTCCCATCGACAGGCCCTCGGGGATGAAGCAGACGGTGAGCGGTCGGGTCCGGCCGACCCGGTCGGCGTGGTTCCCGGCGTACTCGAGCGCCACGGCCAGGTCGGCGGCCGACTCGAGCGGTGCCGTGCGCGTCCTGGCGGCGGCTCGGGCCGGATTGGGGAACGGGCACCAGCCGTCGGCCGACTCGACCGCCCGTCGGATGGCCCGCCGGCTGTTGCCTCCGATCCACAGCGGTGGACGGGGCCGCTGCCGGGGACGGGGAAGCATGGTGTTGCCGGATGCCCGGTAGCCGGTACCGTCGAAGGTGACGCTCTCGCCCCGCCAGGCCTCCTCCATGGCGGCCAGCGCCTCGTCCATGCGGTCGTTCCTCCGGTCGAACGGGGAGCCCAGGGCCTCGAATTCGGACTCGAGGTAGCCGGCACCCAGACCCACGACCGTCCGTCCCCCGCTGAGCACGTCCAGCGTGGCGATCCCCTTGGCGGCCAGGAACGGGTTCCGGTACGGCAGCACGAACAGGTTGGTGTGCAGCAGCACGGTCGACGTGGCCGCCGCGGCGAAGGACAGGGCGACCAGGGGATCCAGGGCGTGGTGGCCGCCGTGGGCGAGCCAGTTGTCGCCGGGGAACGGGTGGTCGGTGGTGTAGACGGCGCCGAAGCCGGCCGCCTCGGCGGCGCGCGGCCAGCTCGCCGATGGCCCCCGGCGCCGAGGAATTCGTCGCCGCAGTCCACGCGGTGGGTCGGCAGCCCGTACGAGACGCGCACGCCGCTAGCCCGCGCCGACCAGGTCGGCCAGGAACCCGGGCATCCGGGACGGGCGCCCGGACCCGTCGACCGCGCCGTGGACCGTGACCGCGGTGGCCCGTACGCCTCCGTCCACCTCCAGGAGGTAGCCCACCTGGAACGTGGTGCGGGTGAGGGCGCCGACGACGACGTGGACCCGGACCAGGTCGTCGAAGCGCAGCGGCCGGCGATGGCGCACGTAGAGCTCCAGCACGGCGAAGTCCACGCCGTCGGGTCCGGACCGCAGGGACTGGTACGGGTGACCGGCCTGCCGGAGCATGGCGGCGCGTGCCTCCTCCAGATAGGCCGGGTAGGCACCGTGGTGGATGATCCCCATGGCGTCGGTCTCCGCGAAGCGGGTCCGCAGCGGGTGGGTGAATCGGTAGTCCGACGCGTCGAGCGACGGCTGCAACGTCAGGCGCACGCGGCCGAGGCTACTGCCCGCCCGCCGCGTCCTGCGGCTGGTTCCACTCGATCCACCCGGTGCCGGTGCGGCCGTCGGCCGCGGTCATCCGGGCCACGGCCCGCGGGAACCGGCTCACCCGGCCGTCGGGCGACGTGAGGAGCAGGGGGCCGTAGCCCAGGGGTTCCACCAGCAGGTCCAGGCCGACCGGATCGATCCGCGCACGGGCCGAGGTCGGCAGTCCTTCGGCCCCCAGCTCCTCGGTGACGTCGAGACCGGTCACCGTGACCACGGCACCGTCGGGGTGCTGGACGTAGCCGAAGGGGACGCGGGAGCCCGGGATCCGGATGTCGGCGCCGTGGACCCGCGTCCCGTCGTCGAGCCGTCCGGCGAACCAGCACCAGGTGAAGGCCCACCAGTCGCGGACGCCCCAGGAGTGGTCGCGCTGCCCCTGGCCCTCGACCGCGATGCGCTCGCCGCCGACCGCGAGGGATCCCCCGACCAGGCACGGCACCTCGTAGCGGGTGGTCAGGTCGTAGTGGTACGGGACGCCGTCGGTCGTCCACGTGAGGTCGAGGTCCAGGGTGGTCGGCGACCCCGGCGCGTCCCGGTACACGTCGGTCGGGTCGTCGTGGAGCACGGCGGGCACCGAAGCGTCGAGGGCGAACGTGTCGAGCGGGTCGCCGACCAGCCCGGCGAAGCGGTGGGCGCCGGACGCCACGGCGAGCCCCGGCTCGGGGGCGACGGGCAGGTCGTAGGCGAACGACGCCACGAGCGGGTGCCCCGGGCGCACGACGGTCGCGGTCCACCACGTGACGCCGAGGTTGGGGTACAGCCCGATGCGGGCGTACCCCGCCACCGCCCCGTCGTGGGACGCGACGTCGAGGTAGTGGGACTCGTTCCACAGGGGTTCGTCCGAGGGCACGTGGCGTCCCTCGTCGGCCGGGTCGACGGCGTGGCTGTTCTGGTCGGTCATCTCGCACTCCTTGCCGTCCCGCGCGGGGATCCGCCCTTCCGGGTCGCCGGTGGCGGTGGTACCTTGGGTCTAGCAGGCCGGTGCACCGGGCGACGGAACGGTACGGCCGCCTGCGATCCCACCCCTGATGACCGTCCGACGACGTGCACTGATCCCCATCGCCGCCTGCGTCGCCTTCGGGGCGTTCGCGCTGGCCACGCCGTCCCGGGTGGCCGCCGCACCCGCCGGAGGGGTGTCGGTCACCCCCACGGCGACACCGGCCTACGACGGCGACGCACCGGACCCCGACGTCGTCTACGACCCGGCCGTGGCCGGCGGCGAGTACTTCGCCTTCTCGACCGGCACCGACCTGGCCAGCTACCTGCAGGTGCTGTGCGACCCGGCGGCGTCCGCCGGGTCGCCGGCCACCGGCTGGACGACGTGTCCCGACGGCTCCGCGGCGCTCCCCAACCCCCCCGCCTGGGAGCAGCTGGCCACGCAGAACTCGCCGGGCGTGTACCAGTGGGACGGCAGGTGGATCATGTTCTACACCGCGGCCCTGGCCGGACACGCCGACGACACGGGTGCCAACTGCCTGTCGGTGGCCACCACGACCGACCTCACCCCCGAGGACGCCGTGTTCACCGACTCCTCCTCGGGACCTCTCCTGTGCGACGAGTCGCTCGGTGGGGCCATCGACCCGTCGCCGTTCGTCGATCCGGCGGACGGCCGGCCCTACCTGATCTGGAAGACCAACGACGGCGGCTCGACCCAGCCTGCCCGTCTGTGGGCGCAGATGCTCGGCCCCGACGGCACGACGCCGGTCGGCCAGCCCCATCTCCTGGAGATCCAGGACACCGTCGACCACCCGTTCGAGACCACCATCGAGAACCCGCAGCTGGTCGACGCCGGGGGCACCTACGCCCTCCTGTTCTCCATCGGGATCTGGGACAGCTCCACCTACGGCGAGACCGCCGTGCAGTGTGCGGGCCCGCTCGGTCCGTGCGACGGTCCGACCGCACCGTTCCTGTCGTCGTACGGCGACGCCCAGGGACCCGGCGGTGGGATGCTCTTCCAGGATGCGACGGGCGCCTGGCACCTCGCCTACGCCGCGTGGCCGGCGGGGTGCACCCAGTACGCCCCGCCGTGCGGCGGCGCGCGCCGCCTGTTCGTGGCGCCGGCGACGGTGACGCCGTTCCCGCTCGCCCCGCCCACCACGGGGATCGCGGCCACGCCCGACGGTCGTGGGTACTGGCTCGTCGACGGATGGGGCGGGGTGTCGGTCCACGGGTCGGCGCTCCCCTACGGGTCGATGTTCGGGCAGCCGCTCAACGCGCCGATCGAGCACCTCGTGCCGACGCCCGACGGTCGCGGCTACTGGTTGGTGGCCGCCGACGGCGGGATCTTCTCGTTCGGGGACGCCCGGTTCTTCGGGTCGATGGGAGGTCGCCCGCTGAACGCCCCGATCGTCGACCTGGCACCGACCCCGGACGGCGGCGGGTACTGGCTCGTGGGGGCCGACGGCGGGGTGTTCGCCTTCGGCGACGCCGCCTTCCGGGGCTCGATGGGTGGCACACGCCTCAACCGTCCGGTGGTGGGGATCGCCGACGACCCGGCCACCGGCGGGTACTGGATGGTGGCGGCCGACGGTGGGGTGTTCGCCTTCGGCGCGCCCTTCTACGGATCGACCGGATCGCTGACGCTGAGCCGGCCGGTGGACGGCATGGCGACCACCGCGGACGGTCGCGGGTACTGGTTCGTCGCGTCGGACGGCGGGGTGTTCTCCTTCGGCGACGCCGGCTTCCACGGGTCGACGGGCGGGATCACCCTGGCGTCGCCGGTGGCGGGCATGGCCGCGGACCCGGTGACCGGCGGGTACTGGCTGGTGGGCGGGGACGGCGGGGTGTTCGCCTTCGGCGCGCCCTTCTACGGCGCCTTCTGAGCCGGACCGGCGCGTCGAGGCTCGGGGGGACGCCGGGCCGTCGGGTCCGCACCCGACGGGGGCGGGAGGCCTAGGGGGAGGTGGTGGTCGTCGTGGTGGTCGTGCCGGCCCCACCCGCACGATGACGGCCGGAGCCGTGCCCGTCGCACCCGGCCGTCGTCGGATCCGTGGTGGTGGTGGTCGTCGGATCCGTGGTCGTCGTCGGGGCGTCGGGATCCGTGGTCGTCGTGGGGGCGTCGGGATCCGTGGTCGTCGTCGTGCCACAGGTACCGCCGCCGAGATTGCCGCCGCGGCTGCTGCCGCCCCCCTGCGAACCGGTGCCGGCTCCTGTGGTGCCGCCGCCCGTCGCCGTGCCCTGGTGCGTCCTACCCGTGGTGGAGCGCCCGACCGGCGGGGTGACGCGCCCCGTGGCGTGCCGGGCCGACGTCGCCGGGACGGCGGCCGGCGCCGCCACGGCGGTGTGGCGATCCGGGGTGATCGTGCAGGATGCGGTCTGGACCCCACCGGTGACGACCCCGGTTGCCCCTCCACCCACGGTGCACGGGACGCGGCCGACGTCGAACCGACGGGCGCCCGGGGTCGACGGGGACCCGGAGGCGGCGGTACCGGCCGCGGGGAGGGCCGCACGTAGCGCGGGCGCGGGCGTCGGTGCCGGTGCCGGCGGTGGGCTCGAGATGCCGACCGAGCCGAGGAGACCCTGTACGGTACGGCCCGCCGACCCGGGGAGCTGGCTGGCCGCGGCCAGCCCGGTGGTGGCCACCAGCATGGTGGCCATCGTGGTCACGGCCACCACGGCCGGGGTGCGACGGAGCCGGCGCCGGGCCACCGGCCACGACTCGGAGACGGCGCGGAAGACGGCGCGCGCCTCCGGCTCGGCCCGCAGCTCCGCCTCCTGGGCCGGACCCGAGGCGGCGGCGAGCAGGTCGGCCAGGCGCCCGTGCACGAGGTTCGGGAGGGCCACCACGGTGGCGTCCCCGGGGCCCGTGCCGAGGGTCGTGCCGGCGGTGACGACCGGGTCCTCACGCATGGAGCCGCTCCCCCTCGCGCACGGTGACCGTGGCCGATCCCGTGGTGACGACCGTCGTGCCCGGAAGCGGGCCGACCTCCACGGCGGCGCCTCCGTCGACATCGCCGGAGCCGAGGCCCGGGGCGACCAGACTGCGCTCGAGCCGCTTCAGGCCCCGGTGGCACAGGACCCGCACCGAACCGGGCGTGCGATCCATGAGGGTGGCCACCCGGGCCACGTCCATGCCGACCACGACGCGGAGCATCACGGCTTCGGCCTGATCGGGGGGAGCTGGGCGATGAGCGCGACGGCACGGTCGGTGGCCGAGTGCTCGGCGGCCTCCTCCTCGACGTTGGTCGTCGAGGGCATCACCACGAGGCTGGCGTGCTCGATCACGTCGATGCGCCGCTCGCCACTCCGGTACCAGTCGGTCAGGCGGTTCCGCGCCGTCGTGTAGAGCCAGCCACGGAAGCCGGACTCGTCACCCTCGAACCCCGGGAGGGCGCGCAACACGCGCACCCAGATGTCGGCGGCGAGGTCCTCCGCGACCGGGGCGCCTTGATGCGCAGATAGCGGAGCAGCCCGGGTTGGAACTCGCGCCACAGTCGAGCGAACGCTTCCTCGTCCCCCTGCTGTGCTCCCTGCAGCGTCCCCCTGAAGTCCAACATGCGAGCCACCTGCCGTCCGGTACCACGTCGAGAAGTCGAATCCCCGTTGCTTGGTCTTACACCCGAGGTCGCCGTCCGTCCAGCACCCTGATCCGTCGCCACGCGAGGCGGGGCCGACGGATTCCGTCGGTGTAACGCGATCGGGAGGGGAAACGTTCGGGGTGGGGCCCGCGGGTGCGGCGGCCGGGACCGGACGCCGGTACGCCCGGGCGGTCCCCCGGGGTCACGCGCCGGCCCCGCCCCCGTCCCGTCGACCCGCGATGGTACGATCTCCCGCCGGCCGTTGGCCCGGGGCAACCAGCAGCACGTCGCAGGGGAGTCGCACCGATGCAGCAGCCACCATCCGCCACCTCCCGCCGCCGGGGACCGCGGTTGCTGTCCGGGATCGCCGTCCTCCTGCTGGTCGCCACGGGTGTGACCGCCTGCAGCCAGGACGCCGATCCGCCGCCACCGCCTCCCGTCGGGTCCTACGCCCTGTCCGGGAACGGCGCGGTCGCCGTGCTGTGGGCCCCCCCGGCCGACCGGTCCGCGGTGACCTCCTACGTGGCGACGGCACGGCCGGGCGGGCGGTCGTGCACGACGGCGAAGGCCGATGAGTGCAAGATCACCGGTCTCACCAACGGGGACCAGTACACCATCCACGTCCAGTCGGTCGGGGCCGGTGGGAGGAGCGCCTCGATCACCGACGCCATCGTCGTGGGGGCCCCGTGGGCACCGACCCGGCTGACGTCGGTCGCCGGTGACTCGAGCGCCGCGGTGGCATGGCGCGCGCCGGGGTTCTCGCCGGCCGGGCCCATCCTGTCCTACACGGTCACCTCCGTCCCGACCGGCGGGCACTGCACGACGACGACCACGTCGTGTGCGGTGACCGGCCTCACCAACGACGAGAGCTACACGTTCACCGTGACCGCCCACAACGCCTCCGGTGCCAGCCCCCCGTCGGCACCGAGTCCGTCGGTCACACCGTCGGACACGGCCGGTGGTTCAGCCGGCATCGTCTACCTCGGTCCGGTCAACGCCAACCAGGAGACGACCACCGGGACGATCCTCCAGCGCGACGCGGGTATCAGCGTCGCCCTTCCCACCGGACGCGACCTGTGGATCTTCGGCGACACGTCGTCGTTCAGTGCGGACGCCGAGCCAGTCGAGCGCGTTCATCGGCGGCAGCACGGCGGCCAAGGGCCGCTACGTCCCCGGGCAGACGCCGACCGCGCTGAAGGACATCCAGCCCGCCGGATCCGGTGCCGGATCCGGCGCCGGCTCCGGCACCGGGTCGACGACGCCGTCCCAGTTCATCCCCACCCCGACCGACACCTACATGCCGGACGGCAGCGGGCGGGCCTGTACCGCCGCCAACGGCGCCGTCTACACGGCACGGTGGCCGACCGGTGCCGCCCTGCTCGACACCAAGACCCTCCTGGTGACCTATACCGACGTGTGCGTGACGTCGGCGACCTCGTTCACCGTCGAGGGATGGGGCTTCATGACGTACGCGTGGCGGAACTCCAGGATCAAGACCCAGCCCTTCGACGTGTTCCCACCCGCCACCTCCGGCGCGGCACTCCCACCGGGCCGTGCCTACCAGTCGCCCATCGTGGCGAACGGGCAGGTCACGTTCTTCACCTCGCAGTGCAATTCGCTGTACATCGCGTGCGCCTCCGGATCGGTGTCGGCGACCACGGTGAGCTCGGACGTCCTCGCCCTCGCCGTCCCGGGGAACTACGTGGCCCAGCCGGCGGTGACCGACGGGAGCGCCCAGTGGATGCCGGTGAACGTGTCCGTCGCCGCCTACCCGAGCGGGCTCCGCCTCATCGAGCAGACCTCGATCGGCGGCACGTTCATCATCTTCTCGTCGACCACGCCGACCGGGCCCTGGCACCCGTTCTACTCGGGCACGCTGCCCGGGTGCAGCACCACCCCGAAGGGGTTCTGCTACGCGTTCGTCGGGCATCCCGAGCTGGGGAGCAATACCAGCATCCTGGTCTCCTACTTCAAACCCGACTCGCCCGGCAACGCCAACGTCGGGCACGTCGATCTGGCCCTGGTGCCGCTCACGGCACCCTGACCGGCGCCCGGCGTCAGTCCGGCAGGGTGGCCCGGCGTCAGTCCGGCAGGGTGTAGGAGTTCTCGAACTCGTCCTGGATCACGGTGGCGACGTGGTCGGTCGTGTCCACCACCAGCTCCTCGTCGAGGATGCGGGTGCGGTACGACCACCCCTTGGGCAGGGCGAGCCGTTCGCCCAGCGTCGCCAGCGAACCCTCCTCCATCGTGGGATCGACCGACACGCACAGGGCCTGCATCACGTAGGCCAGACCGTCCGGGTCGACCAGCTCGTAGACGGGTCTGCCCGCATCGAAGAAGAAGACCGCGCCACGGTCGACGTGGACGTGGGTGTAGGGCGCGGTGTCGGGCCGCTCCCCCAGGTCGATGACGGCGAGCCGGCGCATCAGCAGGCCGTGGAACTCGCGCAGCACGGGCTCGCGGGCGTTGACCTTGACCCCGATGCCGTCGATCATCCAGTAGCGGGGTCCGTTCAGCTTCACCAGCACGGCGCCCAGTTCGGAGGCCAGGACGTCGGCGTCCAGCCCCGCCCACAGCTCCTGCGGGCAGTCGTTCAGGAACTGGGTCCCGAACACCTCGGCCTCGAACCTGCCGTCACGGTGGAAGGCGGCGATGACCTCGCCGTACCGGACGCCGCGGACGTCGTCGACGAGCCGTGGGGTGTCGCGTGCCGTCTGCGTGTCGTCGGCCATGGTCCCGTGCCTCCCCTGTCGGGCCCGCCTGTGCGGGCGATGGCTCAACTATAGACAGTCCGACTGACAGATGCCCGGGCACCTGGGGCCGGTGGCAGCGCCCCCACGGAAGGCGGGCACGGGCGCGACGGTCCGATATCGTGCGCCCAGCCGTCGGGAGCCCGCCGCCGGACGCGAGCGATCGGAGGACCTCCCGGTGACCAGTGCCCACGACTCGATCGAGCCCGGGAGCGAGTACGACGAGCCGCTCGTCCCCAAGGGCCTGAAACCCAACGCCATCGGGCTGGTCACGAGCACGGCGGTGGGCATGGCCTCGACGGCGCCGGCGTACAGCCTGGCCGCCACCCTCGGATTCGTGGTGGTCGTGGTCGGCGTGCAGTCGCCGCTCTTGGTCATCCTGGCCTTCGTGCCGATGTTCTTCTCCTCGTGGGCCAACAAGGAGATGAACCGTGCCGATCCCGACTGCGGCACCAGCTTCACCTGGGCCGCACGCGCCCTCGGCCCCCGTACGGGTTGGTTCGCCGGCGGCTGGGGCACGGTGGCGGCCGACTTCCTGGCCATGGCCAGCTACGCCCAGGTCGCCGGCCAGTACGTCTTCCTGCTGTTCGGCGCCACGTCCATCGGGTACGACGCGACCAGTCCGTGGGTGCTGCTCACCGGGATCGGATGGATCGTGGTGCTCACCTGGATCTGCTACCGCGGCATCCAGGTCTCGGCCCGGCTCCAGGTGGTGCTGGTGGTCATCGAGGTGATCCTCCTCGCCGTGCTGGCCGTCACCGCCCTGATCAAGGTCGGGGCGGGCACGGCGCCGGCCGGGCACCTGACACCGTCGTGGTCCTGGTTCGACCCGTTCCGGATCACGTCCTTCTCCACGTTCATGCAGGGCATGCTGCTCATGCTGTTCATGTACTGGGGCTGGGACACCACCGTCTCGCTCAACGAGGAGAGCGAGGAGCCGACCCGCATCCCGGGCACGGCCGGGGTCATCTCCACCGTCATCCTCCTCTTCACCTTCCTCCTGGTGATCCTGTCGGTCCAGTCCTTCGCGGGCATCGGGACCCACGGCATCGGACTCGGGAACCCGGACAACCAGAACGACGTCCTGTCGGTGCTCGGCACGGCCATCTTCGGTGGATCGGGCATCGGCCAGGTGGCCGCACGCCTGCTCGTCCTCATGGTCCTCACGTCGACGGCGGCCACGGCCCAGACGACGATCCTCCCGAACGCACGCACCACGCTGTCCATGTCGTTCCACAAGGCACTGCCGGACTCCTTCGCCCGGATCCACCCGAAGTACCGCTCGCCCACGGTGTCCACGGTGGTGTTCAGCGTCCTGTCCATCGTCTTCTACGTGATCATGAACTTCGTGTCGGGCGGCAACGTGATCAGCGACTCGGTGTCCGCCGGGACCTTCTTCATCGCCCTGTACCTCGGGATCACCGGGGTCGCCTGCGTCTGGCACTACCGCCGCTCGATGCGCACCACCACCCGCACGCTCTGGACCCAGGGGATCATGCCGGGCCTGAGCGCCGTGATGCTGTTCGCCCTCCTCGGGTGGAACATCTGGATCTACGCCAGCGACCCGAGCCAGAGCTACACCACCTGGAAGCTCCCCTTCCCCCCGCACTGGACCGTCGGGGGCGTCGTGATCATCGGGCTCGTGACCACGGTGATCGGGTTCGCCTGCATGTACGCCATGAAGCGGACCAGCCCGGAGTACTTCCGGGGCGAGACCCTGCACACCGGACTGTCGATCACCGACGACGACCGGGTCGTCCGGATCGCCACCGACGTCCCCAAGTCCTGACCGCGCCCCCGGGGCACGGGTCCATCGCGTCGGGACGTCGGGACCGTCCGTCGGGTGCGCCGGTAGCTTGACCACCATGCACCGGCGCGGCCAGTGGCAGAGACGGCCCGGGTGAGGCTGCCGCGCCTCCGGCGCAACCGCGTCGACGACGAGGTGGTGCCACCGGTCCGCCTCGAGCAGTCCGACGACGCCCAGATCGACGCCGACCTCCCGATCACACCGGGCACGGCGAGAGCCGCCCTGAGCCACCCGCGGTTCCGATCGGTGTGGCTCGGAACATTCGCCTCGAACGTGGGCACCTGGATGCAGAACGTCGCGCTCGGCGTCTTCGCGTTCCAGCTGACGCACTCGGCCACCTACGTGGCGCTCCTCGGGTTCGCCCAGCTCGGACCGCTGTTCCTCCTGTCCATCGTCGGCGGTGCGCTCGCCGACGTGATCGACCGGCGGCGGCTGTTGATCGCCTGCCAGGTGGAGCAGCTCGCCTTCTCGCTGGCGCTGGCGTGGGTGGCGTCCACCGACCACCCGTCGACGGGACTGGTCTTCGTCTGCGTGCTGGGCGTCGGGGTCGGCAACGCCCTCAACGCGCCGGCGTTCACCGCGGTGCTGCCCACACTGGTCCCCAGGCGCGACCTGCCGGGCGCCGTGTCGCTGCAGTCGGTGCAGATGAACCTGTCCCGTGTCATCGGTCCCGCCATCGGTGGGCTCCTCCTGCCCCTCGTGGCCGCCTGGGGCATCTTCGTCATCAACGCGGGAACCTACGGCTTCGCCATCGCGGTGATCGCCCGGATCGCGCTCCCGCGCCGGGAGCCGGACGGTCACCCGCCGGGCGACGCCGGACTGCGCAGACTGCTCGGGGGGCTGGTCGTGGCCCGGGCCGACGCCCTCGTGCGCTTCTGCCTGGTGACCATCTTCGCCGTGTCGTTCTTCTGCCTGCCCTTCATCGGCCTCCTGCCGGTGGTGGCAGCCCGGGACCTCCACATCGACCCGGCCGGGGCCGTCTACGGCGGTCTGTACGCCCTGTTCGGCCTGGGAGCGGCACTCGGCGCCATCTCGGTGGGCACGGTGTTCGCCGCCGTCCCCCGCACCCTGCTCATCAGGTTCGGCCTCGTCGGGTTCGCCGCGGCGCTCGCCGTGTTCGGGCTCCTGAGCGGTGTCTGGATCGCGTACCCGGTCGTGCTCGTCGTCGGATACGCCTACTTCGTGACCATCACCTCGCTGTCCACCGCCCTCCAGGCCCACATCGCCGACGAGGTGCGGGGCCGGGTGATGGCCCTGTGGATCATGGGGTTCGGCGGCACGGTCCCGCTCGGCCTGCTGGTGGGCGGCGCGTTGGCCTCGGCGACGTCGGTCCGCGCCGTCGTGGTCGGCGGTGCCGTCGTCGCCCTGGCGATCGGCGCCTATGCGTGGATCCGGGCCCCTACGGCCGACGGGGTCGCCGTCGGCGACTGAGCGCACCGGACCCGCCACCCGGCGACGCCGGTGGCCGCGGATGCACGCCGGGCAGCGACGCTCCGGTGATGCGACCGCGGGTAACGGCGGGATCCGCGCCGCCCGTTGCATTCTCCGGCGTGGTCCCGTACCGTCACAGTGTCCGCACAAGTGGGCCGACGCTCCGTGTCGGGGGTCGTCATCTTCCGGAGCAAGCAACGCGTGACCGAGACCCGGGGGGGTTGAGTCCATGAAACGAACTCGTACGAGTGCGTCCGGTACCAGCGTGATCGCGAAGCTGATCCTGGTCGCGCTGCTGAGCCTCCTGGGACTGTCCGTGGTGGGCGTCGGCCAGGCCGCCGCCGCCGCCCCCGTCGTCAAGTCGCTGTCCCCGGCTTCGGGCACGGCCAACGGCGGCGCCACCGTCACCATCACCGGCTCGGGGTTGGCCGGCGCCACGGCGGTCACCTTCGGCGGGGTACCCGCCACCTCGTTCACCGACGTGTCCGGCAGCAAGGTCACCGCCGTCGTCCCCCCTGCGGCCGCGAAGTCGGCCGCCGCCGTCGAGGTGGTCGTGACCGTCGGCGGGGTGAACTCCACCCCGCAGGCGCCCGGTGACGACACGTTCACCTACATTTGGGCGGGCACCCCCACGGTCACCGGCTCCGGGCTCACCGAGGTGACCGGGACCAGCGAGAGCGGTACGACGGTCACCTTCACGGCGGCGGGCACGTGGACGACGGGCCAGCTGGTGGCGCTGTCGGGCTTCGCCAACGGCATCGACACCGCCGTCTACCCGGTGACCGCCGGGGGGACGGGATCGTTCTCGATCTACTTCGGCGGCAGCGTCAACACCTCGGGCTCCCAGACCGGTGTCGTCTCGCCCAGTTCGGCCGGCCCGGTGGGCCCGGTCACCGGGGGCACGTCGGTCCAGCTCTTCGGCACCGACTTCGGCGGCGCCTCCGCCGTCGACTTCGGCTCCATCCCGGACACCAACTTCACCGTCAACTCCTCCACCTGGATCACCGCCATCGCCCCGACGGCGCCGTCCGTCGGACCGGTGGACATCACCGTCACCATCCCGACGACGCCGGCGGCCACCTCCCCGGTGTCCCCGTCGACCGACACCTTCTCCTACCTCTCGGTTCCGACCGTCACCGGGCTGACCACCACGGCCAGTCCGGCGGGCGGACCCACCGGCGGGGGCACCCAGGTCACCATCGCCGGATCGAGCTTCAACGGCGTGACGGCCGTCGACTTCGGCTCCACCCCGGCCACCTCGTTCCTGGTCAACTCGCTCACCTCGATCACCGCGGTGGCTCCGTCCGGCTCCGGGGCGGTCCACGTGACGGTGGCCACCGGGCTGGGCACCTCGACCACGACGGCCGCCGACGAGTACACCTATGACGGCACGCTGGCCGTGGCCGACGGCACCGCGTCCTACTCGAACTCGCCGGGCACCTCGGTGCCGGTGACGGCCACCAGCCAGAGCGGCTCGACGGTGACCCTGACCGTGGCGGGCACCTGGACCGTCGGCCAGCGGGTCGGGCTCACCGGGTTCTCCAACGGCATCACCGCCGGCACCTACACCGTCGCCACCGTGGTGACCGGGGGCTTCACCATCTCCTACGCCCCGGCGGTCACCGCCGGCACCGGCACCGCGGTGGTCCTCAACACGGCCAGCCCGGCGCCGGTCACCGCCACCTCCGTCTCGTCCGGCTCGGTCACCCTGTCGGCCGTCGGCACGTGGACGCCCGGCCAGGAGGTCTACCTCTCCGGCTTCACCAACGGGCTGACCGCCGGCAACTACGAGGTCACCGCGGGCGGCAGCGGCACCCTGACCGTGGCCGGTACCACCACGGCCAGCGGCACCGGCACCGTCGTGCCCTACCAGGCCCAGAACTTCAACGCCGCCACCCTGGTCACCGGCGGGGGCACCATCAGCCCGACCGTCACCATCACCTCCCAGCCGGCCGCCGGCGGGGGCACCGTGCGGGTCGAGGGCAGCCAGATCATCTACGTCCCCGCCCAGACCACCCCCACCAGCTACGTGGCGAACTCCACCGTCACCTGGTTGACGTCGGTGACCACCACCGGCGACCAGACCGCCGGGTTCCAGGTGTGCCAGACCGCCCCCACCGCCACCTGCGTCGACGCCACCATGACCTACGTGCCCTCGGCCTCGGGCTACTTCGTGGGCGAGCAGCTGGTCTCCGGCAGCCTCCAGGTCTCCGTGGTCGAGGACACCGGCAGCGGCGTGGTCGCCCCGGCCACGGCGGCCCCCGGCTCCACCTTCACCTCGATCACCGCCCCCAACGAGGCCGACCTGCCCTCGTCCAACTCCGGCTTCACCGTGACCGGCATCGGCGGCTACCAGTCCATCACCCCGGTCCCGACCGGCGTGACCCTCGTCCCCGGCTCGCTCAACGTCACCGGCGGCGACCCGGCGTCGACCGGCAAGTACACGGCCACCCTGTGCACGGCGGCCATGGGCTACGTCCCCAACACGTGCACGGCCGCCATGGGCGGCGACTACAAGACCACCTACCCCTACATCGAGACGTCGCTCAACGTCGGCACCCAGATCGCCGGCGGCTCGCAGCTCAGCCTCCCGACCGTGACCGCCCAGTGGATGGTCACCGCCTCGACCGGCGCAACCATCAACGACTACGAGACCGAGTTCGTGGTGACCACCAACGTCGTCACCATCGGATCCCTCCCCCTCGACGCCTACCCGTCGGACCTGGCCTCCGACCTGGACCAGGGCCTGGGCGCCCCGGTCCCGAACTACGCCGCTCCGCCCGCCCGGTGGTCGGTCTCCGTGGCCGGCCAGGCGCCGGCCATCACCTCAGCCGACGCGGCGACGTTCACGGTCGGGAGCACGGGTAGCTTCGGCGTGACCGCCACCGGCAGCCCCGCGCCCACCTTCAGCGAGACCGGGGCACTGCCCTCCGGCGTCACCCTCAGTCCGTCCGGCTCGCTGTCGGGCACGCCGGCTCCCGGCACCGGGGGCACCTACCCGATCACCATCGACGCCACCAACGGGATCAGCCCCGACGCCACCCAGAGCTTCACGCTCACGGTGGACCAGGCCCCGGTGATCACCTCGGGCGGCTCGGCCACCTTCACGGCCGGCACGG
Organism: uncultured Acidimicrobiales bacterium; assembly: GCA_963814655.1. Taxonomy (GTDB): domain Bacteria; phylum Actinomycetota; class Acidimicrobiia; order Acidimicrobiales; family RAAP-2; genus Bog-756. The sequence continues at coordinate 135,743 of CAWFDU010000013.1, forward strand.
ACGGATCCTTCGGCGTGACCGCCTCCGGGTTCCCCGCGCCCACCTTCAGCGAGACCGGGGCACTGCCCTCCGGCGTCACCCTCAGTCCGTCCGGCTCGCTGTCGGGCACACCGGCTCCCGGCACCGGGGGCACCTACCCGATCACCATCGACGCCACCAACGGGATCAGCCCCGACGCCACCCAGAGCTTCACGCTCACGGTGGACCAGGCGCCGGTGATCACCTCGGGCGGCTCGACGACGTTCACCGTGGGCACGGACGGATCCTTCGGCGTGACCGCCTCCGGGTTCCCCGCGCCCACCTTCAGCGAGACCGGGGCACTGCCCTCCGGCGTCACCCTCAGTCCGTCCGGCTCGCTGTCGGGCACACCGGCTCCCGGCACCGGGGGCACCTACCCGATCACCATCGACGCCACCAACGGGGTCAGCCCCGACGCCACCCAGAGCTTCACGCTCACGGTGGACGAGGCCCCGGTGATCACCTCGGGTGACTCGGCCACCTTCACCATGGGCTCGTCGAACACGTTCTCGGTGACGGCCACCGGTTACCCGGCACCCACCTACAGCGAGACGGGGACGCTTCCCGGCGGGGTCACGCTCGACCCGACCTCCGGCACCCTGTCCGGGACGCCGATCCTCGGGTCGAACGGGACCTACCCGATCACCATCGACGCCACCAACGGGGTCAGCCCCGACGCCACCCAGAGCTTCACGCTCACGGTGTCGATCCTGGCCAGCGCCCCGTCCATCACCTCGGGCGACTCGACGACGTTCACCGTGGGCACGGACGGGACCTTCGCGGTGACGGCCACCGGCAACCCAGCGCCCACCTTCAGCGAGACCGGGGCACTGCCCTCCGGCGTCACCCTCAGCTCCGCCGGCTCGCTGTCGGGCACACCGGCTCCCGGCACCGGGGGCACCTACCCGATCACCATCGACGCCACCAACGGGATCAGCCCCGACGCCACCCAGAGCTTCACGCTCACGGTGGACCAGGCGCCGGTGATCACCTCGGGCGGCTCGGCCACCTTCACGGCCGGCACGGACGGATCCTTCGGCGTGACCGCCTCCGGGTTCCCCGCGCCCACCTTCAGCGAGACCGGGGCACTGCCCTCCGGCGTCACCCTCAGTCCGTCCGGCTCGCTGTCGGGCACACCGGCTCCCGGCACCGGGGGCACCTACCCGATCACCATCGACGCCACCAACGGGGTCAGCCCCGACGCCACCCAGAGCTTCACGCTCACGGTGGACGAGGCCCCGGTGATCACCTCGGGTGACTCGACGACGTTCACCGTGGGCACGGACGGATCCTTCGGCGTCACCGCCTCCGGGTTCCCCGCGCCCACCTTCAGCGAGACCGGGGCACTGCCCTCCGGCGTCACCCTCAGTCCGTCCGGCTCGCTGTCGGGCACGCCGGGAGCGGGGACCGGGGGCACCTACCCGATCACCATCGACGCCACCAACGGGGTCAGCCCCGACGCCACCCAGAGCTTCACGCTCACGGTGGACCAGGCCCCGGTGATCACCTCGGGTGACTCGACGACGTTCACCGTGGGCACGGACGGATCCTTCGGCGTCACCGCCTCCGGGTTCCCCGCGCCCACCTTCAGCGAGACCGGGGCACTGCCCTCCGGCGTCACCCTCAGTCCGTCCGGCTCGCTGTCGGGCACTCCGGGAGCGGGGACCGGGGGCACCTACCCGATCACCATCGACGCCACCAACGGGGTCAGCCCCGACGCCACCCAGAGCTTCACGCTCACGGTGGACGAGGCCCCGGTGATCACCTCGGGTGACTCGACGACGTTCACCGTGGGCACGGACGGATCCTTCGGCGTCACCGCCTCCGGGTTCCCCGCGCCCACCTTCAGCGAGACCGGGGCACTGCCCTCCGGCGTCACCCTCAGTCCGTCCGGCTCGCTGTCGGGCACGCCGGCGTCGGGATCGAGTGGCACCTACCCGATCACCATCGACGCCACCAACGGGGTCAGCCCCGACGCCACCCAGAGCTTCACGCTCACGGTGGACGAGGCCCCGGTGATCACCTCGGGTGACTCGACGACGTTCACCGTGGGCACGGACGGGACCTTCGCGGTGACGGCCACCGGGTTCCCCGCGCCCACCTTCAGCGAGACCGGGGCACTGCCCTCCGGCGTCACCCTCAGTCCGTCCGGCTCGCTGTCGGGCACGCCGGCGAGCGGGGACCGGGGGCACCTACCCGATCACCATCGACGCCACCAACGGGGTCAGCCCCGACGCCACCCAGAGCTTCACGCTCACGGTGGACCAGGCGCCGGTGATCACCTCGGGTGACTCGACGACGTTCACCGTGGGCACGGACGGGACCTTCGCGGTGACGGCCACCGGGTTCCCCGCGCCCACCTTCAGCGAGACCGGGGCACTGCCCTCCGGCGTCACCCTCAGTCCGTCCGGCTCGCTGTCGGGCACGCCGGCGTCGGGATCGAGTGGCACCTACCCGATCACCATCGACGCCTCCAACGGGGTCAGCCCCGACGCCACCCAGAGCTTCACGCTCACGGTTCCGGCCGTCGGATTCCACATCACCACCACGACGTTGCCCGACGCCGAGGTGGGAACGGCCTACAGCCAGCAGCTGACCACCGCGGGTGGCGGGAGTTCCATCGCCTGGAAGAAGGTCGCCCTCCCCAAGGGCTTCGCCCTCAGCTCCTCGGGACTGCTGACCGGCACTCCGTCCGCCAAGGCCGTCGGGCCCTTCACCGTCGAGGTCAGCGCCTCGAGTGACAGGGGTACGCCGGTGACGGCGTCGATACCGCTGACGGTGCTCGAGGCCCCGGTGTTCGGCAAGAAGTCGCCGGTCGCGGCCAGCTTCGACGAGGGCGTCGCCGGGACGTCGACGGTCACGGCCGCCGGCTACCCGGCTCCGACCTTCACCGAGACCGGCAGCCTCCCGAACGGGGTCACCCTCGACCCGACGACCGGCGTGCTCTCCGGCACCCCGGGCGTGACCGCGAACAGCGCAACGTACGCCATCGTGATCACCGCGGCGAACGGCGTCGACCCGAGCGCGACCACGGCGTTCACGCTCACCGTGTACGCCCCACTGGTGATCACCACGACGTCGCTTCCCGATGCCACCCGCGGGACCGCCTACGACGGAACCGGCTTCTCGTTCCAGGCCACGGGCGGCGAGGCTCCGTACACCTGGAAGAAGACGGCGGCCCTGCCCAAGGGGCTCGTGTTGAGCTCCGCCGGTGTGCTGTCGGGCACCCCGTCGACCACCTTGACCCCCGGGCCCTACTCGATCGGTGTCGAGGTGACCACCAAGGACGGAAAGACGAAGGTCACGGTCAGCACGACCCTGACGTTGCAGATCAGCTAGCGGGGACCCACGGACGTTCCCGGAACCACCACCGGGGCGTCGGTGGGGCCGTCGTTGAGGCCGTCGCCGGATCCCGGTGGGTGATCTCCCCGTGGCCACCCGACCTGCATCGTGATCCGAGATGCCCCGTGGCAGCGCGCGTCGTCTCCGGATGGATCAACCTGCCGCGATTGCGCTCCGACCCTTCCCTTCCGATCGGACCGGGAGTACCGTTCAAGAGGACACCGTCGATCCGTGGGGACACGGGCGACGGCGGGGGTCCTGGCGATCCAGCCGTGTCTCCCGGAGGTCCCGGAAGGGGAAACCGGCATGTCGTTGCTTCCGCACCGTTCCCGCACTGCCCGCCGGAGAGCCCTCGGCGTCACGCTCTCGGTGTCGGTCCTCCTGACAGCCGGCGCCGTCGGGCTGAGTCCCCCGACGTACGCGTCCACCCCGCGTACGAAGAAGCCGGGTGCGCCGAGGAGTGTGAGCGTCCAACCGACCGATCAGGGCGCGATCGTCTCGTGGAGTCCGCCCGCTTCGGCTGGTACGTCGCCGATCACCGGCTACTCGGTCAAGGTCGGCGAGGGTCGATGGACCGAGACCTGCACGACCACCACCGCCACCACGTGCACGGTCACCGGGTTGATGGACGGACGGACGTACCGGGCCAGGGTACGCGCCGTCAGCCTTGTGGGTGAGGGAACCGCTTCGGAGAGCGCCGCGTTCGTTCCGGGGCAGTCTCCCGATTGCGACAACCTGGTGCCCGGGGCGGATCTCGCCTACTGCTCCTTCACCTCGGGCAAGGTGAGTCTCGCCGGATTGGACCTCGCCGGGGCCGACTTCTGGGGCGCGAAGCTGGTCGGCGTGGACTTCACGGGGAGCGATCTCGCCGGAGCGCTCTTCGGCGGCGACACCGAGGCGCAGGCGGACCTCACCTCCGTCGACTTCTCGGGTGCCGATCTGACGGGAGCGACGCTGGACGATACCTACCTGTATTCGGTGGCCTTCGACGGCGCCGACGTGGCGGACGCGAGCTTCACCGGGGCAACGCTCATCTTCAACGACTTCACGGGTGCGGATCTGACCGGAGCGAGCCTGGACCAGGCGGACCTGCTCCAGTTCCCCGTGTGGTCGAACACGATCTGTCCGGACGGCACGAACAGCGATGACGATGGGGGGACCTGCGCCAACGATCTGGGCTGAGCGTCCATCGTGCGTCGTCCGGGGATCGGGGTGGCCGGAACCGGCGAGCGAACGGAGGCCACCGATCCGAGACGCGGATCGCACGGCGGCGACCAGGGGCGATCTACCGGATCACGTCGTGGTGGGCCGTGCGGGACTTGAACCCACGACCCCTTGCGTGTCATGCAAGTGCGCTACCAACTGCGCCAACGGCCCGTGGGGGACGACGATACCACCCGACTCCGACCGCGCCCGAATGTCCGCCCGACCCGGCTCCCCCGGACCCCGTCGTCCTCCGCCGACCGACGGGGTCAGGCGACGGGCACCTCCTCGCCCGGTGCCATGGTCGCCTCCAGCGCGGCCCAGCCGCCGAGCTCGCGCTTGCGGGCCTCCTCGGCGGCGTGCCCACCCCGCAACCCGAACAGTCGCTTGGCGTAGAGGAGGTAGGCGGCCACCAGGACGTTCAGGACGAAGGCCACCAGCTTGACCACGCTCATCCGCAGGTACAGCTCGTAGATCTCGTAGGGGATGAGGACGGTGGTCGCCACGAACGTCAGGTACTCCGCCCATCGCCTGTTGAACCACAGCCCCACCGCCTCGACGGCTTCGAGGCAGGCGTAGGCCAGGAAGATGGCGGCCAGGAGGTAGAGGTGCGAGGGCGTGTAGTCGAAGGCCTTGCGCAGGTAGCCGAGGATGCCCCTGACCCGGGTGGCGGCAGCCCCACCGCCGTTCAGTGCGTTCATGATGTTCTGGTAGTCGGCGTGCAGAGCCCGGTTGTGGCTGGCGAAGGTCACGAAGGCGACGGCCAGGAACGTCAGGACCACCACGTGGACGACGCGGTCGAGGGCGATCAGCCGCAGCACGTAGCGGTCGCGCGAGGGCCGGACCCCGCAAAGGCAGGTCGATCTCGTCCCGGGTCGGCACCCGTTCACCGGTGGGGCGGTCGGGTACCGCCACCGCGAACCAGCCGTCACACCGCAGGCAACGGCACCACCGCAGCCCGTCCGCCTCCCGGACCACCACCGCGTCCTCGGGGGTGACCACGGCGGCGTGCTCCCCCACCAGGTCGTGACCGCGCCAGGCACAGGTCAGCAACTCGTACCGGTTCTCCGGTCGCCTCCTCCCGGCCATCCCCTCACCCTAGGCTGCACCCCAGAGGGTACGAGGAGCACGGGTCCATGAGCGAGCACGTCGACATCCACCTGCAGGCGATCGAGGAGCAGGGTTACACCATCGTCGAGGGGGCACTCGACCAGGAGACCGTCGACGGCCTCGTCGACGATCTCGACCGGCTGGAGCACGACCTCGGCATCGTGCCCGCCGCCAACACCTTCGAAGGCACCCGGACGACCCGGGTCTACAACCTGCTCGCCCACGGCCCCCGCTTCGAGGAGCTGCCCGTCCATCCGGCGACGCTCCCGATCTGCGAAGGCGTCCTCGACCGCGGCCTCCTGGTCTCGTCGCTCTCCTCGATCGCCATCGGACCCGGCGAGACGCCCCAGCCGGTGCACGCCGACGACCAGGTCATCCCCCTCGAGAAGCCCCACGCGCCGACGGTGTGCAACACCATGTGGGCGCTGACCGACTTCACGGAGGCGAACGGCGCCACCCGACTGGTGCCCGGGTCGCACAGGGCCGACCACTCCCCCGACCTCACCCGCTCCTACGACACGGTGCCCGCCGAGATGTCCAAGGGGAGCGTGCTGGTCTGGCACGGCAGCCTCTGGCACGGAGGCGGTGCCAACACGACCTCGCAGCGGCGCATCGGGATCGCCATGAACTACTGCGCCGGATTCATCCGCCAACAGGAGAATCAGCAGCTGGGCCTGGACCGCGGGACCGTGGCCCGGTTCCCCCGACGCCTGCAGGAGCTCGTCGGCTACGGCATCTACCGGGGGCTCGTCGGCCACATCGACAAGCAGGTGCCGGCCAACCTCCTCCTCGGCTCGGACGCCGACCCCACACTCCTGTGGGACCTCGCCTCTCCGGACTGGCCCGACCCCCGGGGCTGACGACGTCCGGTCAGCCGGTCGGCCAAAGGTCCTCGGGCTCGCGGCCGCGGGTCTCCGGGACGCACCAGAACAGCACCGCGGCCAGTGCCACCACCGGGAACGTGAGCACGGCGGCCAGGCCGAACCGGTCGCCGGCATCGGCGACGGCCCCGAAGGCGACGAGGCCGACGGCGGCGCCGATCACACCCGACACCAGGAACCATCCCGACACCGAGGCGCGCACCCCGGTCGGGAACAGCTCGTTGAGGAGGGCTCCGATGGCGGGGGCGAGGACGGAACCGGCCATGATCCCCAGGACGTAGCCGACCACGAGTGCCACCCGGCCCCCGCTGTAGGTGACCGTGGCCGTCGCCGCGATCCCCACCATCCCGAGCGCACCGGTCGGGCGCCGTCCGATCCGGTCGGCCAGCCACCGGCCGACCAGCAGCCCGACCAGCCCGGTGGCACCGGCTCCTACCACCATGGCGGCCGTCACCCCGCCGGCCAGGTGGCGCACGTTCTGGGCGTACAGGAAGACGAACGTGTTGGCCGGCCCGGTGATGAGCGAGATGGCGAAGGCCAGGGCGACCAGGACGACCAGGCGCCTCCGGAATCGGGGGGCCACGGCCCCGAGCACGGGGGTCGGATGGTCGCGGCGCCGCCTCGGCGATGGAGAACCGGTCGGGCTCGGTCACCCAATGGGCGATCACGGGCACGAGTGCCAACGGCAGCAGGGCCAGGGCCACCGTGCCCCGGAATCCGAGGGTGGACGAGGCCAGGCTGTGGACGATGGCCGTGAGTCCCGCGCCCACGCCGTAGCCGGCGGCCACGAGGGCCACCGCGGTGGCCCGCCCCGTCGACGAGGTCTGTTCGGCCGCCACCACCTGGGCCAGGGCGTTGGTGGCGCTCAGGAAGGGCCGCCCGAGGGCGAAGATGACGACGAACCACCAGTAGCCGGGGCTGAGGGCCGACGCGACCGTCACCACGAGCCCCACGGTCACCGTCACCAGGAGCATCGACCGCCGGCCGAACCGGTCGGCCAGACCGGTGAGCGGGAGCGCCAGCAGCGACGCCAGACGGATCACGCCGAGCCCGACCCCGAGCACGGTGCCCGACAGCCCGGCCTGATCGGCGAGCGTGGCCCCGTGTCCCATCCGACCGAAGGCGCGGGCCACGTCACCCAGGGCGGCGGTGACGCCGAACTGCCCGAAACCCGCCGCCATCGCCGCGAGCACGACGCCCATCACCGCCCGGGACCGCCACGAATGGAGGTTGAGCGCCGGCGTGCCGGGGGCGGTAGGCGGTAGCGGGGCACCGGAGGGCACGGTGACAGTGTGCCCGACGCCGGGTACCGGCCCACGGCTCATCGGTCGACGGGCCGTGGGCCGTCCGGTCGGCATCTGGGGCCGAACTGCCCCTTGTCCCGCCGCGAGGGATCCGTCATGATTGCCAACCGGAGGGTTCGCGGCGTCTCGACGGTGCGGCGGGCCCGGGCAGGGGACGTGTCGGATGCAGGGCGGAGGGAGTGTCGGATGACTGACGTCGCACGCGTGACGGGCTCGGGACTGACCGGAGCGGAATGGACCATGCGCTCGCTCGAGGTCGTCGAGGACCCCAAACGCCGGCTCGACCAATTGGTCCCGCTCCTCCACGAGCTGGTCGCCTGGGACCTCGTGCAGCGCACCGACTCGGGCGGCTTCGTGCTGCGCGACGACGTCCAGGAACGGCTCGCCGTCCTGTCGTCCGAACGGCCCACGCGCTCGGCGCAGGTCTACATCGGTCGCAAGTGCGAGCGCTGCGAGCGGGTGACCTTGACCCGGATGGTCGACGGGAACCGGATCTGCTCCAGCTGCAGCAGGGTGCCGGTGACCGATCCGGAGGCGGAAGGTGCCGATCCGGAAGCCTTGAAGACGTCGCGCGGGTTCTTCCACCGCCACCGCCGGGCGAGCTGAGGCACGAGCTGCGCCCGCGTCCGCTCGGAGGCGTCACCGGCCGTCGGGGCCCGACCTCCCCGCACGGGCTGACGTCGGCAGTTCCCGGAACCGGGGCCGGCCGGCGTGACGCCGTCCCGGTCGAGGGACCGCACCTCGACCATGCGGGTCGGCCCACAATTCCATAGGGTGTGCACCCTGGTCACAGGAGTTCTTTACTCCGTACCGTGCAACCGGCGGTCGGCCGATCGGACCGCCTTACACTGGCGGTAGACCTTTGACGTGTCCGGCGGTTGCACCGGCCCCCGTGGCCCCTGTTGTGACCGGCCATCTCCGAGATCTGCCGAGTACGGCTGCGAGGAGACCGGTCATGTCCAACGACGAGCGCCCCATCACCATCGTCCTGGCGACGGACAGCTTCCTGATCGGCGACGGCCTGGCCTGCATGCTCGCCGGCGTCGAGGATGTCGAGGTCGTCGGGCGGGCCCGCGATCACGTCGCACTGACCCGGCTGGTCGAGGAGCTCTCGCCCGAGGCCGTCGTGATCAGCATCCGGACACCGGTGGTGTCGACCCTGGCGACGATCTCCGCGGCGCGCCGGCTGCGGGACGAGCACCCCGACCTCGGGATCGTGGTCATCTCCGACCGCGGCAACGGATTCGCCCTCGAGCTCCTGCGCGAGGGCGCCTCGCGGATGGCCTACCTCCTCGACGAGCGCCTCCCGGGGATGGATGCGGTCCTGGGCGCACTCCGCGAGGTCCGGGCCGGCCAGGCCGTGCTCGACCCCACCATCGTGGACGCGCTGGTCCGGCGTCGTGACGTCATGACGATCGGCGACCTCACGCCGAGGGAGATCGACGTCCTGGAGCTCATGGCCCGCGGCCTGTCCAACCGTGGGATCGCCGACGAGCTCCACCTGTCCGTCAAGGGGATCGAGAAGCACGTCACCACCGTCTTCCGGAAGCTCGACCTGCCGAGCGACGGCCTCATCGACCGCCGGGTGACGGCGGCGCTCACCTTCCTCCGGTCGCAGAACAATCCGTTCCACGTGGTCGCCCCGGGGTCACCCGCTCCGTCCTGAGGCGCGGATCCCCGCACCGGGACCCCGACCGGCCCGGCGCGGCGCGGCCGGATCCTGGAGGCGGCGGGCGGAATCGAACCGCCGTACGGGGCTTTGCAGGCCCCTGCCTAAACCACTCGGCCACGCCGCCAGATGCGCCCGGTGATCCTACCCCCCTGGCCGGGATGCTTAGATCTGTCCATGCGCATCGGACTCATCGCCCCGCCCTGGACCCCCATCCCCCCCCAGCTCTACGGGGGTATCGAACTGGTCGTGGACCAGCTGGCACGGGGGTTCCAGGACGCCGGGCACGAGGTCCTGCTGTTCGCCACCGGGGACTCGACGTGCCCGGTCCCCCGCCGATGGGTCCTGCCCGAGGCCGAGGGGCAGCGCATCGGCATGGCCGTGCCCGAGCTGCGGCACGTGATCCACGCCTACGAGGCCGTCAAGGGGTGTGACGTCGTGCACGACCACACCATCATGGGACCGTTCCACGCCGAGCACTACCCCGGCCTCCCGGTGGCCACCACCATCCACGGCCCGTTCAACGACGAGCTGACCGACCTGTACCGGGTGACCGCCGACCGGGTCCCGCTCATCGCCATCTCCCATGCGCAGCACCGGGCCGCACCGCAGATCCCGGTGGCTCGGGTGATCCACCACGGCGTCGAGGCGTCCCAGTTCCCCATGGGCGCCGGCGACGGTGACGAGGACGGCCCCTACGTCCTGTTCCTCGGTCGCATGGCCGACGACAAGGGCTGCCACCGGGCCATCCAGGTCGCCCGGGCCGCCGGCACCCGCATCTTCATGGCCGCCAAGATGCGCGAGACGTGGAGCGCGCGTACTTCACCGAGTTCGTCGAGCCCCTCCTGGGCGACGACGCGGTCTACCTCGGCGAGGTCTCCCACGAGCGCAAGCTCGAGCTCCTCGCCGGCGCCTCGGCCCTCCTCTTCCCGATCCGGTGGAACGAGCCGTTCGGCATGGTCATGATCGAGGCCATGGCGTGCGGCACCCCGGTGCTGGCCTTCCCCGAGGGTGCCGCGCCCGAAGTGGTCACCGACGGGGTGACCGGGTTCCTCTGCGAGGACGAGGCCGCCATGGTCGAGGCGATCGGACGGCTCGACGAGCTCAAGCGGGAGGACTGCCGGACGGCGGTCGAGGGGTACTTCTCCACCCATCGGATGGTGGCGGAGCACATCGAGCTGTTCGAGACCATGCTGGGCTGACACCGCGCCCCGGCACCGTCCGGTGCCGGGACGGCCACCGGTCAGGACGACTTCGAGCGCCCGACCACGAAGTGGGCGACGACGATCACCAGCGCCACCACCACCGCCACCTTGGCCAGGGTCCACACCAGGCCGACCACCAGGTGGACGAGGCCGAGCAGGAACCACCCGGCGACCAGGACGCCGACGACGATCAGGACGACCTCGGTGGCCGACAGCCCCGAATCCTTGTCGTCCTCGGCCATCGTGCCAGCGTAACCCCGGTGGGGGCGGGACGTGCGGCGGCCCGGTGGTACGGTCCCCCGATGGGCCTGCGAGCGCGGCGTCAGGAGCTCATCGACCGTCCCGACCTGCAGGGTGACGCCTTCTGCCGGGCCTACTCGGCCGCGGCCGACGCCTGGCTCACCGACCTGTTCGAACAGGCCACCGGGGGCGACGCACGCGGACTGGCCCTGATGGCCGTGGGTGGCTACGGCCGCGGCGAGCTCTGCCCATTCAGCGACCTCGACGTGGTGCTGGTCCACAAGGGGCGCAAGGACGTGTCGGCGGCTGCCGACCGGATCTGGTATCCGGTGTGGGACGAGGGCATCGCGCTGGACCACAGCGTGCGCCGCCCGGCGGAGGCCCTCGACATGGCGGCCGACGATCTGCGCGTGGCGCTGGGGCTCCTCGACGGCCGGGTCATCTGTGGGGAGTCCAAGGTGGCCGAGCCCGTGCTCGAGGGTGCCCGCGAGCGGTGGGTCCGCCAGAAGCCGCCCTGGCTCGGTGTCCTGGCCGACAAGGTGGCCGAACGGCACGCCGCCAGCGGCGACGTCGGCTTCCTGCTCGAGCCGGACCTGAAGGAGTCCCACGGGGGCCTCCGCGACATCGCCGCCCTGCTGGCCATGATGGACGCCGTTCCGGTGCTGGCGGACTACGTCGACACCGTGGCCATCGAGGACGCCCGTGCCGTACTGACCGCCGCCCGGGTCGAACTGCACCGGCGCGCCGGCCGCGAACTCAACAAACTGCTCCTCCAGGAGCAGGAGCAGGTGGCCGCGGCCCTCGGGATGGCCGACGCCGACGCGTTGATGCACGCCGTGGCCACGGCCGGTCGGACCGTCGCCTGGGAGGGGGACGACGCCTGGCGGCGCCGCGGTGCCTGGTCGCGGGCCCAGAGCACGCGCGGTGGCCGGTGGCGCGGTCGCGACGACGCACCGGCCGTGGTGACCGACGCCGGACCACCGGGCGTCGGCTACACCGAGGACGAGGTCGTGCTGACCGGAGGGGCCGACGCCGCCGACGATCCGTACCTGGCGCTCCGCCTGGCCAAGGTGGCCGCCGACCGCAACCTGCCCATCTCCCGTGACGCCCTGAACCTCCTCGGACGTCGGGCCCCGACCCCGCCGACCCCTTGGCCCGACGACCTCCGGGACCTCCTGGTCGACGTCCTGGCCGACGGTCCGTCGGCCATCCCGGCACTCGAGTCGCTGGACCAGCGCCAGCTCCTGGAGCGGTACCTCCCCGAATGGGGTTCCGTGCGCAACAAGCCCCAGCGCAATCCGTACCACCGGTTCACCGTCGACCGGCACCTCCTCGAGGCCACGGCCAACGCCGCCACCATGACCCACCGGGTCTCGCGTCCCGACCTCCTGCTCCTCGGGACGCTCCTCCACGACATCGGCAAGGGCTTTCCCGGTGACCACACCGAGGTGGGCATGGCCGTCGGAGCTGACATCGCCACCCGGATGGGCCTGCCGCCCGAGGACGTGGCCGCCATCGTCACCATGATCCGGCTCCACCTGCTGCTGCCCGACACCGCCACCCGTCGTGACCTCGACGATCCCGCCACCGCCCAGCGGGTGGCCGACGAGGTCGGCGACCGGGGGACCCTCGAGCTCCTGGCGGCCATGGTCGAGGCCGACAGCCTGGCCACGGGACCTTCCGCCTGGGGCGGTTGGAAGGCGGGCCTGGTGGCCGACCTGGTCGAGCGGACCAGCCAGCTGCTCGCCGGCGAGCCGGCACCCCCGCCCACGCCGCTGATCGACGACGAGCTGGAGATCGTGATGGACACCGTCCGCACCCACGGGGTGCCCGCCCTGTCGGTGGAGCCCCCGAGGGTGACCGTCGTCGCCCCGGACCGCTCGGGGCTGCTCGCCGAGGTGACGGGCGTGCTTGCGCTCCACGGGCTCAACGTGCGGTCGGCCGTCGTCGCCGGGGCTCACGGGGTGGCCGTCGAGGTCTTCACCGTCGAGCCCGAGCACGGCCGCTGGCCGGCCTCGGCCAAGCTCTCCAACGACCTGGCCGCGGTGATGGACGGCACCCTCGCCGTCGACGAACAGCTGGCCGCCCGGGCCCACACCTACCGGAACGCTCAGCGCCCGCAGGTCGCCCAGCTGGTGTCCACCCAGGTCACGGTGGACAACCACGCGTCGGACGCCGCCACCGTCGTCGAGGTGCGGGCCGAGGACCTGGTGGGACAGCTCCACCGCATCACCCGTGCCCTCGTCGACTGCCACCTCGACGTCACCTCGGCCAAGGTCTCGACCTTCGGCTCGGCCGTCGTGGACGCCTTCTACGTCCGGGGTCCCGACGGACGCAAACTCACCGACCCGGCGCAGATCGCCGCCGTCGAGCAGGCCGTCCACGAGGGGATCGGCGCACCGTCCCCCGACTGACGCCCGGGCACCGCACGGTTGCACCCCGGTTGCGGCACCGATCCCCGCGCTGGGACGCGCCGGTCGACTGGTAGGTTTGGGGCCGGTTCCGTCATGCCTGCCGCCCACGCACACACCAAGAAGGACAGCCACCCCGCCCGCAGGCGCATCGCGCTGCTCCTGGGCGTGCTGGTCGTCATCGCCGGCGTGGGCACCGCGGTCGTCGCCCGCTCCACCGGCAGCAGGGTGTCCGCGACCCCCACCACGGTCACTCCCGCCCACCTGTCCGTCTCGACCCGGCGACTCGACATCGTCTCGGTGTCGCCGGTCGACGGCGCCACCGGCGTGCCGTCGGACGCCACCGTGACCGTCCGGTTCTCCGAGCCGCTGTCGGCCGGGACGCCGCTGCCGACGCTCACCCCGGCGGTGGCGGGGACCTGGCAGCACCTGACGGCGACCACGTTGGTCTTCGACGCGGCCGCCCCGCTCGTCCCTTCCTCCACCGAGACGCTCACCGTGCCCGCCGGTGCCGGTGGCGTGGTCAGCGCCGCCGGCGTCCACCTCGGCCAGGGGGCGACCGTCCGCTTCACGGTGGCCACGGGCTCCACCCTCCGGCTCCAGCAGCTGCTGGCGCAGCTCGGGTACCTGCCGGTGGCCTTCACCCCGGCCGGGACCGTCACCGCCCCCCAGGAGCTGGCCCAGCCGCAGGAGGGCACGTTCACCTGGCGGTTCTCCGAGCCCGCCGCACTGGAGTCCCAGTGGACGCCCGGGACGGCCAACGTCCTGACCAAGGGCGCCGTGATGACGTTCGAGAACGACCACGCCATGGCCACCGACGGCGAGGCCGGGCCGGCCGTGTGGACCGCGCTGCTGGCCGACGCCACCGCAGGCAAGGTCGACGGCGCCGCCTACAACTACGTCTACGTCAACAAGTCGCTGCCCGAGCGGGCGACGGTCTACTCGAACGGCGCCGAGGTCTACTCCACGCTGGCCAACACCGGCGTCGCCGGCGCCCAGACGGCGTCGGGCACGTTCCCCGTCTTCGAGCACCTCACCGTCACCACCATGTCGGGCACCAATCCCGACGGCACCAAGTACCACGACCCGGGCATCCCGTGGGTCAGCTACTTCAACGGTGGGGACGCCCTGCACGGGTACGTCCGCGGCAGCTACGGCTTCCCGCAGAGCGACGGCTGCGTGGAGATGCCCCCGGCGAACGCCGGCGTGGTCTTCCCGTACACGCCGATCGGCACCCTGGTCACGGTCGCCTGATCCGGCCGCTCAGCGGGCGGACGGGAAGTCCGGCCGACGCCGCTCCCGCACCGCACGGATGCCCTCGGGGGCGTCGGGACCGAGGAACCCGAGCATCTCGAGGGCCAGTGACTCGCCGAACACCGGGGCGGCCTGAAGCATCCACTGGTTCATGACCCGCTTGGTCCACTGGACCGCCGTGCGGCTGCCCGCGGCCAAACGCTCGGCGATGGCCAGCGCCTCGGGCAGCACCCGGTCGTCGGCCACGCACCGGGTCACCAGTCCGATACGCTCGGCCTCGGGGCCGTCCACGAACTCGGCGGTCATCAGGTAGTACTTGGCCCGGGCCATGCCGCACAGGAGGGGCCACAGCAGCGCGGCGTGGTCACCGGCGGCCACGCCGAGCCGGGCGTGCCCGTCGGACAGGCGAGCGCTCTCCCCCATGACGCTCACGTCGGCCAGCAGGGCGACCGCCAGGCCGGCGCCCACGGCGACGCCGTTGACGGCCGACACGATCGGCTTGACCGACGCCAGCATCTCGTCGACCACGGCCTTGGCGTCGCGCCACTGCTCGAGCGTGGCGGTGTAGTCGGTGGTCATCCGTTCGACCATGGCGAGGTCCCCCCCGGCGGAGAACGCCCCGCCCGAGCCGGTGATGACCGACACGGCCACCGAGTCGTCGCGGTCGACCACGCGCCACACCTCGGAGAACTCGCGATGGAGGCGCTCGTTGGCTGCGTTGAGGACCTCGGGGCGGTCGATCGTGATCAGCAGGACGTGCGCCGAGGGCCGCTCGAACCGGAGGTGGGCGAAGTCGTCGTAGCCGGTGAAGGTGGAGGGGGTGGCATCGGTCATGGGTGCATCATGGCCGACAGCCGCCGCGCTGCCCACCCACGGTCCCGGCCCCGGCTCCCGGCCGCCCGCTCGGGGGACGGCCACCCGACCTACGATGACCCGGTGCACGGACGAGTCGCCCCATGACGGTCCGGAGCCCGTCCGGCACCCCGGGCCGCGGCGGACGGACGTGACCCACGCCGCCCGCGCCGCCCACGAGGCCCGCCGGACGTCGGCGACCGGCCGGGAGCGGGTGGTGGCCCTCGACGGCCTGCGGGCCTTCGCCCTGCTGATCATCATGGGCTACCACTTCGGGGTGGCCCACCTCGGGGGCGGCTTCTTCAGCCTGGACATCTTCTACGTCCTGTCCGGCTACCTGATCACCGGCCTGCTGCTGGGCGAGTGGGCCCGCTCGGCCCGGATCCGGCTCGGGGCCTTCTGGGCCCGCCGGGCCCGGCGCCTGCTGCCCGCCCTGTGCGTGGTGCTGGTGGTGGTGTCCCTGGTGGTGCGGTTCACCTACCCGGCCGGCCTCTACCCCGACCTGCGCATGGCCGACCTGTCGGCCCTGTTCTACTTCTCCAACTGGTGGCAGATCGCCGCCTCGGGGAACTACTTCGTGGCCACCGGGGCGGTCTCCCCCCTCACCCACACCTGGTCGCTGGCCGTCGAGGAGCAGTTCTACCTGGTGTGGCCCCTGGTGGTGCTGGCCGTGCTCCACCTGGCCCGCCGGTGGGGACGGCGCCGGACGCCCGGCGGGGTCGTGGCCGCGCCCGACGGTGGGGTCGGGGCCACGCCCGACGGCGGGGTCGGGGCCACCGCTGCGGGGGCCGCCCGACGCCCCGACCGGGGGGTCGAGGCCCTGCTGGCCGTCTCGGTGGTGGGGGTGGTCGCCTCGGCGGGCGAGATGGCCTGGCTCTACCACCCCGGGGCGGACATCACCCGGCTCTACTTCGGCACCGACACCCACGCCCAGTCCATCCTGGTGGGGGCGGCCCTGGCCTGCGTGCTCACCCTGGTCCAGCGCCACCGGGGCCGCACCGGCATGGCCCCGGGGGCCGCCACCCGGCGGTGGCGGAGCGTCCTCACCGTGGTGGGCCTGGCCGGGGTGGCCGGCACCGTCACCTTGACCGCCACCGTGTCGGGCACCAGCGCCCTCGCCTACCGGGGCGGCTTCCTGCTGTCGGCCCTGTCGGCCGCCGCCATCGTCACCGGGGCGGTGTGCGTCGCCGGCGGACCCCTGGCCACCGCCCTGTCCCTGCGGCCCATGGTGTGGATGGGCACCGTCTCCTACGGCGCCTACCTGTGGCACTTCCCGGTGAGCATCGAGCTCGACTCGGCCCGCACCGGGCTCGGGGGGCCCGGACTGCTGGCCGTGCGGGTGGCCGCCACCTTCGCCCTGGCCGCCGCCAGCTACTACCTGGTGGAGCGCCCGGTCATGGAGGGCGTGTTCTGGCGACGGCTCACCGCCCTCGCCCCGGCCCTGGCCGCCCTGGGCGCCACCGTCGTGGTGGTGGCGGCCGCCACCGTGGTCCCGGCGTCGGCGGCCGTGGCCGTGCGCACCTACCCGGCGAACGCCGCCCTGTCGCCGCCGCGCGAGGTCGTGGTCCTGGGGGACAGCACGGCGCTGACCCTCGGGTACGCGCTGCAGGCCACGGCCCCGCGGGGCACCACCGTGGTCGGCGGTGGACTCTACGGCTGCGGGCTGGCCGTCGGGTCCTGGGTGTCCGACGACCCGCCGACCCAGCAGCTCGCCATGTTCCCCGCCTGCAACGAGGCGACGCCGGCGAAGGGACGGTGGCCGGCCCTGGACGCCGCCGCCGTCGCCGGGACGCACCCCGGGGACGTGGTCCTGTTCGTGGCCGGCACCTGGGAGGTCCAGGACATGGAGCGGTCCGGACGCTGGACCGACATCATGGAGCCGTCGTTCCAGCGCTACGAGGTGACGCAGCTGAACCGGTTGATCGCCATCGCCGCGGCCCACGGGGCGCGCGTCGAGCTGGCCACCATGCCGGCGATGGGCGCGGCGAGCTCGTCGCCCGAGGCCTCGCGGGCCGACGACCCCCGCCGGCGCCTCGTCTACGACCACCTGCTGGAGCAGGCGGCCGACCGGTACCCGGGGCGGGTCGGCGTCGTCGACTACGGCGGGATCCTCAGCCCGGACGGCCGGTTCCACGAGTTCCTCGACGGGGTGCAGGTCCGCTCCGCCGACGGGATCCACACCCCCGCCTACGCCCCGGGCAACGCGTTCGCGGGCAACGCCACCGAACCCGTGGCCCACGCCTTCTACGACTGGCTGTCGCCCCGGCTGTGGCCGCGCATCGTCGCCGCGGCCCACGGCTGACTCACGGGTCGAGCAACGGGTGGGACAGGCCGAGCTCCGCGAGCGTCCGCTCCGGCTCGCGGGGTTCGACCACGGCGGGGTCCGCCCCGTCGAGCCGGAACACGTAGAGGTTCCAGTACGGGGCGAGGTCGGCCGGCCCGATGTCCGCGTACAGGCGCTCCTCGACGTCGACGCACCGGGTGAAGCCGGCCGCGGCGAACCGCTCGGTCCACCACTCGAAGCTGGCGATGCACAGGTGGCCCTCGACCAGCTCGCCGTCGGCGTCCACGGCCAGGTCGGCCTCGGGCACCGGCCCGCGGTAGTCCGGACCGAGTCCGTAGTAGTGGTCCACCCGCTCGGGCCGGACCTTGCCCTCGAAGTGCCCGTCGGGACCCGACCGGTTGGGGCCGAACGACGGGATCGTGGCATAGAGGTAGCCGCCGCACACCCGGGCCAGCTCGGACAGGGCGTCCGGCACCCGGTCGGGAGGCAGGTGCTCCAGGATCTCGAGCGCCGTCACCAGCTCGAAGGCGCCGTCGGCCCAGGGGAGGCCGGCGAACAGGTTGGCGACCCGGACGTGACCGACGGCACCGGGGCTGGCGTGGTCGACGGCGAACTCGCTCAGGTCGCAGCCCTCGGCGTCGATCCCCCGCTCCCGCAGGACCTCGACCAGGAAGCCCGTGGCGCACCCGACGTCGAGGGCGGATGCCACCCGGAAATTCCGCCAGAGCAGCCAGCCGGCGATGTCGGCGTTCGAGGCGATCCGGTCGTAGCGGGCGTAGCCGGAGCGGCCCTCCCGGTCCCCCGCCGCGTCGCGTCCCTCGCCGAAGTAGGCGCCGCCGTAGGCGTCGGGCACCCCGGCCCGCCGCGCCTCGGCCAGGGCCGTCGCCCGCTCGGCCGCGGCCGTCAGTTCGGCACCGCCCCGGGCCACCAGGGACCGGAGTCGGTCGTGACCGGCGGCCAGGTCGACGAGGGCCCGGCGGACCCGCTCGGCGGCCGACCGCACGACCGGAGGGGTCAAGACCCGTCCCCGGCCAGCCGGGCGGCGAGGGCCCGGAAGGCCCGGCCGCGGTGGGACACGGCGTGCTTCTCCCCGGAGGACATCTGCGCGAAGGTCCGGCCGTCGTACCCGTCCGGGGCGAAGACGGGGTCGTACCCGAATCCCCCGTCGCCCCGGGGATCGGGGGTGATGGTGCCGGCCACCTCACCGTCCACCCACACCTCGGACCCGTCGGGATAGGCGACGAACGCCACGCTGCGGAACCGGGCCCGTCGGGCGTCCGGTCCCGCGGCCCCCACCCGGTCGAGCTCGGCCAGCAGCTTGGCCACGTTGTCGGCGTAGGCGGCGCCCTCGCCGGCGAACCGGGCCGAGTACACGCCGGGGGCGCCGTCCAGCGCCTCGACCTCGAGACCGGTGTCGTCGGCCACGGCGGCCAGCCCGGTGGCCTCGCACAGGGCGCGTGCCTTCAGCCGGGCGTTGGCCTCGAGGGTCGCCCCCGTCTCCTCCACGTCGGGCACGTCGGCCGGGCGCGGGAGCAGGGTGAGTCCCGGGACGACGCCCAGGAGGTCGGCGATCTCGGCCGCCTTGTCGGGGTTGGCGCTGGCCAGCACCAGGACGCGGTCGGGCACGGCCGTCCGCCCGGTCAGCGGGGTGCCGGCGGCTCGGCCAGCGTCGCCGTCTGCAGATCGAGGAGCTGGGCGATGCCGTGTTCGGCCAGGCTCAGCATCTCGTCCAGCTCGGACTTGGTGAACGGCATGCCCTCGGCCGTGCCCTGGACCTCGATGAATCGGCCCGACGACGTCATGACGACGTTCATGTCGACCTCGGCCCGGCTGTCCTCCTCGTAGGGGAGGTCGAGCATGCAGACGCCGTCCACCACGCCCACCGAGACGGCGGCCACCGCCTCGGTCAACGGATTGGCCCGCAGCGTCCCCTTCTGGACCAGTCGGGTCAGTGCGTCGTGGAGGGCGACGTACGCCCCGCAGATGGACGCCGTACGGGTCCCCCCGTCCGCCTGGAGCACGTCGCAGTCGACCGTGATCTGCACCTCACCCAGGGCGACCAGGTCGCACACCGACCGCAGGGACCGGCCGATCAACCGCTGGATCTCCTGGGTGCGGCCGGACTGCTTCCCCTTGGCCGCCTCGCGGGCGACCCGCTCCCCCGTCGATCCCGGGAGCAGCGAGTACTCGGCGGTCACCCAACCCTTGCCCGACCCCCGCATCCACGGTGGGACCCGCTCCTCGACGGACGCGGTGCACAGCACGCGGGTGCGGCCCATGGACACCAGTACCGAACCGGGAGCGAAGACGGTGAAGTCCCGCTCGAAGCTCGCGGGGCGCAGATCGTCGATGCTCCTGCCATCGGCCCGTGCCTCCCGCTTGTCGTCGCTCACAGCTCGAATTCCCTTCCGATCTCCGCCTGCTCCACCGGGCCGCCGAACGCGACCTCGGCCTCCTTCGCCACCGCGTCGGCATCCACCGTGGGCCACCGGTGGGTCAGGACCAGCCGGCGGGCGCCGGCGTCACGCGCCGCCGACCCGGCCTGCCGGGCGCTCAGGTGCCCGGCGGTCCCCTCGTGCTCGGCCGTGTAGGTGGCCTCGCACAGCAAGAGGTCCAACCCGATGCCCAGCTGGTCCACGGACCACGCGGGGCCCGAGTCGGCAGAGTAGCCGAGCGCCCGACCGGCGCCGTCGATCCGGACGGCGAGGGTCTCCTCGACGTGGTCGGTGCGGTGGAAGGCACAGGACAGCTCACCGACGCCGGCCCGGTCACCGTGGGTGACGTCGTGCCAGGCCAGCATCGACGTGGCGTCCGTCCCGGCCCGTTCGGCCACGCCCACCGGGGCGTAGACGGGCAGCGGGGCGCGCCGGGGCCGGGGGCCGAACCGGGCCTGGGCGTCCATGGCGTACAGGTCCGTCCAGTGGTCGTGGTGGTGGTGGGAGATCACCACCGCATCGACCTCGGCCGGGTCGATGAGTCGTTGGAGCGTGGCGAACGTCCCCGGGCCGGCATCGAGCACCAGCGCCGTGTCGCCCACGCGGACCAGGTAGCCGCTACCGGCTCCTCCCGGCCCGGGCCAGCTGCCGTCGCAGCCGAGCACGGTCAGCGTGAAGGCGTCGCCGGGGTCCGTCGGCGTCGCCGGGGTACGTGGCGAGCTGTTCGATGCGACCATCGGGCCAGGTTAGGCCCACCCCGGGCCCCGGGTAGGGAACCGGGCCACCGCGCCGGCGGCCGCTCAAGCGCGGGAGCCGGGAGGGCGATACTCCTCCCATGACCGCCGTCACGGCACACGTTCCGCGCGTCGGGGGCACGTCCGCGCCCCACGGCGGTGCCGCAGGTGCCGGCGGGGACGCCGCGCCGGGTCCGGGCGCCGAGCCGGGCCCGGGCGCCGTGCCGGGTGATGCCGTCGATCCGGGCGGGTCGCGCCCGTGGCCGGTCGACCACCTGGTCCGGCGCCGATGGGCGGTCGTGGCCACCGTCGTGTTCGTGGCCGTGTCGCTCGCCTTCACCTTCCTGTGGGGCCCGGTCGTCCGCCACCAGGCACTGTGGGTCATCCCCGGGGACGTCTGGTCGACCTTCCGCAACGCGCACTTCGTCGGATGGGGCGACATCGGCGGCATCTACGACCCGTTCTACGGGCTCCTGACCTTCCCGGCCGTCGTCGTGGTGCTCGCCCCGGTGGCCATGGTCTCCGGCCACTTCGGGCTGACCGAGTCCATCGGCATGCTCACCGTCACCCACCCGAGTGCCTGGTTCCTCCTGGGTCCGGCCATCCTCCTGCTCGGTTCGACCGCGCTCTTCGCCTTCGACGCCCTGGCCGAGGAGCTCGGGGTCGGGCCTGGCACCCGGGTGCTGCTGCTGGCCGTCGAGTGCACGATCCTCTTCCAGGTGGTGACCCTCTGGGGCCACCCCGAGGACATGGCGGCGGTTGCCCTGGCGACCTACGGACTGCTCATGGGCCTCCGGGGCCGGTGGCGCTCCGCCGGCTGGCTGTGGGGCGCCGCCATCGCGTTCCAGCCGCTCGTACTCGTCCTCGTGCCGATCGCCTTCGCCACGACGCCGCCGGGACGCCGCATCCGCGTCCGGTTCTGCCTCCGCGCCGTGGCGCCCTCCGCCGTGCTCCTGGCCATCCCCCTGGCCACCCAGTGGCACATGACCACGTCCGCGCTCCTCCACCAGAGCAACCGGACCGACCTCGACCACCCCACCCCGTGGATCGCCCTCTCGACGCGCCTGGGCCCGCACGTCGTGAGCGCCGGCCCGGGCCGGCTGATCGCCCTGGGCGCCGCCGTCCTCCTCGGGTGCTTCGCCTGGAGGTTCCGTCCCTCGCTGCTCGGGCTGGTGTGGCTCGGCGCCCTGGCCCTGGCGCTGCGCTGCTTCTTCGAGGCGGTGCTCGTCCCCTTCTACCTCGGTCCGCCGTTCGCCCTGCTCCTGGTGGCCTGTGCCGCCGCCCCGGGACGGCGTCGCCTCGCGGTGGCCACGGCCGCCATGCTGGCGGCCACCGTCATCTCGTTCCACCACCTGCCCGAGTGGGACTACTGGCTGCCGGTGGTGACCCTGCTGGGCGTCGGCCTGGCGTGCGCATGGCCGGGCCGGCGGGCACTCGGGATCGGCGGCCCGGCCGGTCCGGCGGAGGCCGGCGGTGCCGGCGGTGCCGACGCCGTCGATGACGCCGTCGTGGTCGTGCCGGCGCCGTCCGGAGCGCTCGGGACGCCGCGCTAGAAGTAGGTGATCTGCCTGGCCCGGGCCTCGACGGTGTCGAGATCGTCGGTCCAGGCCCCGGTGGACAGGTACTTCCACCCGGCGTCGCAGCACACCGTCACGATGACGCCGGCGTCCAGGGTGGCCGCCGTCCTGACGGCCCCGGCCAGGATGGCACCGGAGGAGATCCCGGCGAAGATCCCGACCTCGGTGAGGCGGCGGGTCCACTCGATGGACTCCCGGGGCCGCACGATGCGCTTGCCGTCGAGGAGCTCGGCTCCGGCGTTCTCCACGAAGATCGGGGGGATGTAGCCGTCGTCGAGGTTGCGCAGGCCGTCGACGAGCTCACCGGCCGGCGGCTCGATGGCCAGCACCTTGACCGTCGGGATTCTGCTCCTTCAGGTACCGGCCCACGCCGAGCAGGGTGCCCGAGGTGCCGAGTCCGGCCACGAAGTGGGTGATCTCGGGACAGTCGCGCCAGATCTCGGGGCCGGTGCCCTCGTAGTGGGCACGCGGGTTGGCCGGGTTGGCGTACTGGTAGAGGAACGTCCACTCGGGGTGCTCCGCGGCGAGGGCCCGGGCGCGGCGCACGGCGCCGTTCGAGCCCTCGGCCCCCGGGGACTCGATGATCTCCGCACCCCACGACTCGAGGAGCTGGCGCCGTTCGACGGACACGTTGGTGGCGAGCACCACCTTCAGGCGGTAGCCCTTGATCTTGCACACCAGGGCCATGCCGATGCCGGTGTTGCCCGACGACGGCTCGATGAGCGTGGCACCCGGCGCCAGGATGCCGTCGCGCTCGGCCTGCTCGATCATGGCCAGGGCGATCCGGTCCTTCACCGATCCACCGGGATTCTGACCCTCGAGCTTCATGAGGATCCGGACGTCCGGGTTGGGGCTCAGCGGCGAGATGTCGACCAGCGGGGTGTTGCCGATCAGGTCCAGGACCGACCCGTAGACGGTCATCGCTGGGGGTGCACCCCGGCGGCGAACGCGCCCCCGGCCACTGCCGGGAGGATCGAGAGCTCGTCCGACCCGCCGACCGTCGTGTCGACGCCCGACAGGTAGCGGACGTCGTCGTCGTTGAGGTAGACGTTCACGAACTTGTGGAGCGACCCCGAGTCGTCGATGACCTGTCCCGACAGACCCGGGTAGGCGGCGACCAGGGCGGTGAGCACCTCGCCGACGGTGGCGCCCTCGACGGCGACGGTCCGTTCGCCCCCGGCGTGGGGCCGCAGCACGGTGGGCAGGTTGACTTGGACGGGCACGGGTGCTCCTTTGCTCACCGATCCGCCGGGGATCGGTCCTCTCGGTTCGGTGACGGGTCCCCGGGCCCGCGGGCGGATGCGTCGGGGCCGACGCCGAATCATGACCTGTCAGGTGAGGATTCTACCGGCCGAGGAGGCGCACCGGTTCCTCCTCGATGGAGCCCTCGACGATCCGGTAGCTGCGGACCGTCGGCTCGGTGTCGCGCAGGGACACCAGCACGTAGTGCCAGGTCGGGTCGGGCGCCTGGGCCACGTCGGTCGGCGACGGGTAGGCCTCGGTGTGGGTGTGGGAGTGGAAGACCCCGATGATGGAGAGGCCGCCGGCCTCGGCGTCGCGGTCGGCCCGGAGGTGCTCCCGGGGGTCGACCGTGTAGAGCTTGGCCGACGCGGCGAGGTTGCGCGTCGGGTAGCACGTCACCGCGTCGCCGGTCGCCGGGTCGCCCCCCAGGAGGCCGCAGGCCTCGTCGGGCAGTCCCACCAGGCAGTGGGCCACCATCTGGTCGTGGACGGTCCGGGGCAGGGTGAGCATGGCCCCTCCACGCTAGAGGACGGCGGCACCGCGACGGGCGACTACCGTCGACGGACATGGCCGCGGCGAAGAAGAAGGGGGCGGGCGGGCGGGCGGGGTCGGGCGGGGGTGGGACCAAGGGCGCGCCGAAGGAGGGGAACCGGCTGGTGGCGTCCAACCGCCGGGCCCGGCACGACTACGAGATCATCGACACCGTCGAGTGCGGGATCGTCCTCCAGGGATCCGAGGTGAAGTCGCTGCGCGAGGGACGGATCGCCGCTGCAGGACGCCTACGCCCGCATCGACGACGGCGAGCTGTGGCTGTTCGGCGTGCACATCCCGCCGTATGCGCAGGCCACCGGCTTCGGAGCCCACGATCCGGACCGGCGTCGCAAGCTGCTGGTCGCACCGGCGGCAGATCGACGAGTGGATGGGACGGTCCAAGCAGAACTCGCTGACCATGGTGCCGCTCAGCATCTACTTCAAGGACGGCCGGGCCAAGGTGGAGCTGGCGCTGGCCCGGGGACGCCGCCAGTACGACAAGCGCCAGGCGATCGCCGCACGGGACGCCGGGCGGGATGCGGCCCGCGAGGCCCGTACGGCCGCCAGGACCCGCTCGTCGGGCAGCGCGCCCGGTGCCGGCCCCGACGCGGACGTCGTCGTCGGTCCAGGCGGTACGATGGAGGTCCGGCCGCACGCCGTGCGCGGTCGGTGGATCAACCCGAGGGGGTGACAGGCTTCGACTCCGGTCGTCGAACTAGGAGAAGCGAGCCGTGGTCTCCGGAGCCACGTAAAAGAGCCGGAACCAAAAACAAACGCCGAGCCTCAGCTCGCGCTCGCAGCCTAGAAACTGCGACGTCCGACCGGTCTCAGTCCTACGGGCCGGAACCGGGCGCCATCTAGTGGGACTCACCTGAACGACTGCGCCGACGGGCCGTCAGGGACAACTCAGTCGGATACGGGCCCGATCTGCCGCCGGTGGCGGGACGGGTCCCGACAATCCACCGCCGGCTGCGCTCGGAGAAGACCTAGGGAGAAGCCGGAGGACGCGGGTTCGATTCCCGCCACCTCCACGATGCCCCTGACCTGTTTTCCCGCAGGTCAGGGGCATGCTCCTGTCCGGGGCGAGGGGCCGAACCGGCCCGACGGGCACAGGAGAGGCACGGGAACTGCTCGGCTGGACGGGAGGATTCCCGGCCCGGCGTCCTGGCGCCACGCCGCATTCCACCGGGGGCATCCGGGGCGGCGTCGAGGTGCTCCGTGATCGGCGGTCGGTCCGCCGAACGTTTCGCCGAACGCCAGCGGCTCGGAGATCCGCAGGAACTCGGCCCGTTCCCCGCACGTCATCGACCTGCCCTCGGCGATCAGTTGCTCCACGTCACCCGGGGTCTTCCACGGAGGGCGTCCGAGCGACTCCTCCAGGGGGTCGGTGGCTCCTCCCGCCGACGTCAGGAGCCGCTCGGACAACGCCCGGCACCTGCCCCCGAGGTGGTGGAGGTTCTGGAATTCCACGTCGAACCTCCCACGACCAGTCCCTCGCTTCGTGGCCTGGCGCTCTCAGGTCGTCGGCGGCAACGTTGACGGCGCGGGAGGAGCCGGCACCGTGTGATCGGTGGTCGCTGTCGTGGTGGGCGAGACGAAGACTGGGGGCACTCCGATCGATGCCGTTGCGAGCACCTTCGCCGGTGCGTTGCTCGTGTCCGTGGCGAAGACGGTGAACGGCCCGGTCCGGATGGTCGGAAGAAACTTGAGGTCGACCTCGGTGGTTCCGTTCTGGCCGACGGTGCCAGAAGCAGATGCGAGGGTCGCCGTCGCGGTCGGGGCGGAGCTACTCCCAGACAGCCCCGGTCCCTTGACCACCAGATCGACCGATGTTCCGGCGATCGCGTGACTGACCGACAGGGTGGCGCCGATCGCAGGCGAGGTACCTGAGCCGTCCCAACCAGCGGTCAGGCTGACTGTGGGGACCACGGGATCGTGCTCGATCACGAGGCTCGTGATGACGGCGAGGAGAATCGCCGCCAGCAGGCATACGAAGGCCGCGATGGTGAAGACACCCCGTCGTCGCAAGAGTTGCTCGAAGTATCGCTTGACGTCCTCGTCCTTGTTCGGGTCGACCGGTCTGAACCGAGGAAGCAGGGCCACGATGCCGAGGCCGACGGCGAGTCCGGAGAGGACGATCGTCCCGACGATCAGAGGACCGTGTCGGGTGGGCGAAGACGACAGACCGGCGACCGCACCGAAGCCTCCCAAGAAGGTGGCCACCAGGGCGATCGTCTGTACCGCCCATTTGGCGCTGTCGTTCGCTCGGGCCAGGGACTGATCGGGCGAGAGCTGCTTGGCCAAGGTCACGGCCTGGTCGTAGTCGCTGATCACGGGTCGCCCGGTGATGATGTCGTCGCTCCCGTCGCCCGGCGGCAGGTCCGTCACTGCGATCGGAACCCCAGGCCCCTAGAGGTTGTCGTCCGGGTCATCGTCACTCCTGAATCTGCGGGGCAGTCTCCTGCCGTCGGAGCGGGCGGTGGGCTCTGGAGGAAGGGCGTTGCTGTCGAAGACGTTCGAGGTGCCGCACTCCGGGCAGACGATCAGCACCGGATACACGGAAGGGGGAGCGGGCGACGCCGGCTCGAGAGGTGCGACGATCCCGAACACGGGAACGGGCTCCGGTCCGGCAACGCGAGCTCGAGGGAACTCGTCGGTCAGGTCCGCTCGGTCGTTTCGGCAAACCAACCTGATCGCCATGCAGACGCGTCTCCCGCTGAGGTGAGCGCTCCCACGGCTGCCGGGAGCCCCACGCCCGCCCTTCCCTTCGATGATAGCCAGCGATCTGCGCTCTCGGCGAGCACATCGCAGTCGCCAGGGACCGGTCATCGGGGCCCGCACACGCCCCGAACGACGTGGAGGACGCCACCGCGAAGCTCTGAGGACACGACGACCTCGGCGTCGACGATGCACAGGCTCTGGGTGTCACCACCTCGCGGGACGTGATCCTGCGTCGGCGCGCACCGGGGATCCCGGGCGCCCCGCCGCCGTGGATCGCGCACGATCCGGGCGCAGGGCGGTCAGCCCGGGGGGACCCCGTAGAAGGGAGTAGGTGGGGTGCGGAGGACCGGGCCGGGATCCCGGTCCCCTCCCGCGTCCGCCACCGGACCGACGACCGGTGCGGTCGTGCCGTCGGCACCGCCGGGCGCCGGTACGACCCCGACGCCGAACGGGTACGACACGCCCCCGGGCGTCCGGA
Organism: uncultured Acidimicrobiales bacterium; assembly: GCA_963814655.1. Lineage (GTDB taxonomy): Bacteria > Actinomycetota > Acidimicrobiia > Acidimicrobiales > RAAP-2 > Bog-756. The sequence goes on from CAWFDU010000013.1 coordinate 163,234, forward strand.
TCGGACGGAGGCCCGAGAAGATGCTCATCGTGTCCGACGCGCCGTTCGCGACGTAGAGCCACCGGCCGCTCAGGCCGAGAGCGTCGGGATAGGCCCCGGTGGCCACGACTCCCGCCACGGTGAGCGACGGGAGGTCCATCACGATGACGTCGGCGGAACCGGCCGCGCTGATGTACGCCGTACGCCCGTCGCGCGAGATGACGATGGCACTCGGCGTGCAGCCGGGATCTCCGCCCGCCCGGCACATCAAATCGACGGGCCGACCGACCGTGCCGCTCGGGAGGGCGATCGGGAGCACGGTGGCGCCGGCGGCGTCGAGGACGTACGCCGTCTTCCCGTCCGGCGAGACGGCGATCGCCCTCGGCGAGGTCCCCGGGAGCGGGATGGGTGCGAGCGCCCGGGGTGGCCAGGTCGTGAGGTCCACGGGGGTCACCTCGGCGGAGCCGAAGTCGGCGACATAGGCGGTCGAGCCGTCCGGCGTGATGGCCAGGGACTCCGGGTTGAGCCCGACGTCCACCGCCGGCGACACCGCTCGGGTCGTCAGGTCGATCTCGCGGATCGAGTGGCCCGGATGTGCAGCCGTGCCCTGCAGGGTGACGACGGCGAAACGGTCACGGGCCCGGAGGGCGATGGCCAGCGGCCCGGCCCCGACCCCGATCGGTGCCTCGGCGGTGCCGGTGGAGAGATCGACCGGCGTGACCGTGTGCGCCGGGCGGTCGTAGAAGCCGTAGTCCGCCACGTAGGCCGTCGACGTGCTCGGGTCGATGGCGATGCCCGTCGGCCCGGAGCCCACGTGCCCGATGGTCCCGGCGTACCGGGCCCCGACGAAGACCGACACCGAACTGAGCTGGCTGTTCGTGACGTAGGCGGTGGGCAGGGCGGTGACGGCGCCCGACGGCGTCGCCGGCGCGAGCACGAGCAGACCTGCGATGGCGAGCGCAACGGTGGCCCCCGCCCCGATCACCGCCCCGACACGGATGTTCACGGCCCACCTCCGTCCTGACCCGTTCCACGTCGCCGCGGACCCTCCGGCAGGCTAGCGGAGGGCGTCCGTCCTGTCGCCGTGCGCCCGTCCCGCCGGACGAGGCGGGACGGACCTCCGGAGGGATCGCGCCCGTGGTGCCGGAGGGCGGTGCGCCGCACGCCGTCGGCAGCAACGACCACCACCTCGTAGGACCATCGTCCCCGCACGGCGGCACTCGGACCGGTCAGTCCCCGTCGGGGCTCATGGCAGCGGCCAACTCGCAGAACCGGGACGCCGCGGGGGACAGCGCACCGGGCCGGTACACCAGGGCCAGCCGTCGGACCACCGCGGGCTCGGGGTGGGAGACGACGGCGCCGAAGCGCTCGGCGATCCGGGCCAGGGCATCGGGCACCAGCGCCGAACCGGCACCCGCCAGCACCAGCGGGATGATGGCCTCGCGCTGGGCCGAAGCGACAGCGAGCAATGGGGTGATGCCGAGTGCGTCGAGCTGTTCGTCGAGCAGCCGTCGGGTGGACGTCCCTTCGGGCGCCGCCACGAACGGGGTGTCGTCCGTGACCACCTCGGCGACCCCTCCCCGGGAACGTGACGACACCGTCCCCGGAGGATGGATGAAGACGAGGGACTGCGACCCAGCATCGATGGCCGCAAACGATCCGGGCACGTGGAGGGCGTCGGTCAGACCCAGCTCGCAGGTCCCGTCGTCCACCAGGTCGAAGAGCTCGCCACCGCTCTCGGGAGCCGCCAGGTCGATCCGCACGCCGGGGTGGTGCCGCCGGAACTGTCCGACCAGTCCGGCCATCGGATCGGCGGCCAGGGTCGGGAGGCTGCAGACGCTGAGCGAACCCGCCGTCAGGCCGGCGACGGCGGCCACCGCGGCCCGGCCCGTCTCGACGTCCCGGAGCGCCTGTCGCGCCGGCCCGAGGAGCGCAGCGCCGGCGGCGGTCAGCCGCGCCCTCCGGCCCACCCGGGTGAACAACGGGGTGCCGAGTTCCCGCTCGAGCTCCTTGACCGCGAGCGAGAGCGCCGGTTGCGAGACGTACACCGCCTTGGACGCCGCGGTGAACCCGCCGTGGTCGACCACGGCCACGAAGTGTCGGAGGCGGTTCGTATCCATTTGCTTAGCTTATCGCATTGAGCAGATATCACTATTCGACTTCTCGATCGACGTGCGTCAGGGTGGTCCGGTGGACGAGATCACCATCAGCGCGGAACGCCCGGCCGGGTGGCAACGGTTCCTGGTCGAACCGAAGCGCCCCGACCGGATCCGGAGCCGTCCGGGGGCCTTCTGGCTCACCGTCGTCGCGGTGTGCATCGGCGCCTTCATGGGCCAGCTCGACGCGAGCATCGTCACCGTCGCACTCCCGACCCTGCAGCACGCCTTCCACTCCAGCGTCGGCGCGGTCACCTGGGTCGGCCTCAGCTACCTCCTCGTGCTGGTGGCGACCGTGGTGGCCGTCGGCCGGTTCGCCGACATGTGGGGGCGCAAGCTCCTCTACGTCTACGGGTTCGGCATCTTCATCCTCGGCTCCGCGCTGTGCGGACTCGCCCCCGGCCTCGGATGGCTCATCGGCTTCCGGGCGGTCCAGGCCGTCGGCGCCGCCCTGCTCCAGGCGAACAGCGTGGCGATCATCGTGCTCGCCGTGCCCAGGCCCTCGCTCGGCAAGGCGATCGGGGTCCAGGGCGCCGCACAGGCCGTCGGACTGGCGCTCGGCCCGACCGTCGGCGGGTTCCTGCTCGCTGCCGGAGGGTGGCGGCTCATCTTCCTCGTGAACGTGCCCTTCGGCATCGTCGGCATGGTCGCCGGGGTCCTGCTGGTCCCCAGGAGTCGCGATCTCCAGGATCCGACACCGTTCGACTGGATGGGATGCATCGCTGTTCTTCCCCGCCGTGGTCGCCCTGTTCGTCGCCGTGTCGTTCGGCAACGCCCGGGGGTGGAGTTCGCCCTCGATCATCGGGCTGTTCGTGGCCGGTTCGGGCCTCGTCGCCGCGTTCGTCCTGCGCGAGCGGAGGTGCGACCACCCGATGCTCGACCTCCGACTCTTCGGCCGGCCGCGCTTCGGCGCGGGGATCACGAGCGGCCTGCTGTCCTACCTGGTCATGTTCGGTGTGCTGTTCCTCGTGCCCTTCTACCTCGAGCGGAGTGTCGGCCTCGGGTCGGGACGCTCCGGGCTCGAGCTCGATGGCCATGCCGGTGGCACTGGGCGCGACGGCGCCGGTCGCCGGTCGGCTGGCCGATCGCGTCGGGGCGCGACCGCTCACCGTGGGGGGGATGACTTGCGTAGCGCGTCGGCCTCACCACCCTGGCGGTCCTCCGCCCGGACACGTGGCTGTTCCTCGTACTGCTCGGTCGTCGTCGGCGTCGGCATGGGTGCATTCACCCCGCCGAACAACGCCACGATCATGGGCTCGGTGCCCCGCGACCCAGGCCGGTGTGGCGTCGGGCGTACTGAACATGACCCGTGGCATGGGCACGTCCCTCGGGCTGGCGGTGACCGGGGCTGGTCTTCGACGCGACCGGTGGAGGCTCGGACTCCTCCGGGTCCGTGGCCCACGCGTTCTCGGCCACCTGTCTGGTGCTCGCCGGCGTCGCCCTCGTCGCCGGTCTGATCGCAGGTTCGTCGGAGGGAGGGCCGATCACCGTGCCGGCCGGCGTCATGGTCGAATGAGGGAGGGAGCGGGATCCGCCGTGCCCGCGATCGTCGGTCCCGCGTCCGACGGGAGTCACGAGTGCGGACCGGACGTCCGGGGTGCGGCCGGCACCACCACGGTCGGCGACGTCGACCCCGTCACGTCGTCCGTCCTCACCCGTGCGTGCCGGTGACCGCCTGGAGCGCCAGACTGGTCGCGGCCACCAGGATCCACAGGACCGCTCCGAGCGCGAGCGGCCGGAACCCGGCCCGTCGGATGTCCCGGGGCCGGGTGGACAGCCCGATGGCTCCCAGCGCCATGGTGATCATCACCCCGGCGATCGCCGACAACGGCTGATGCCAGCCGACCGGCACGAGGCCCATCGAGTCGAGCGCCACCGCGAGGACGAACCACCCGATGAACACCGGCACGACGTGACGCAGCCCTCGAGTCGGCCCCCTGCCGTCCACCGCCGCCGTCGACCTGCCGGGACGGGCCCGCCAGGCGGACAGTCCGACCGCGATCGGGATGATCATGAGGGTGCGGGTCAGCTTCACCACCACGGCCGGGGTCACCGCGCCGTGGCCGAAGACGGTCGATGCGGCGACGACCGACGAGAGGTCGTTGACCGCCGTCCCGGCCCACAGTCCGAACGCGTGCGGCGACAGGCCCAGCGCGTGGCCGATGCTCGGGAAGGTGAGCACGGCGGCCACGTTGAAGGTGAAGATGGTGGCGATCGCGTAGGAGACGTCGGCGTCCGTGGCGGCGATCACCGCGTCCGTGGCGGCGATGGCGGAAGCGCCGCAGATCCCGGTCCCCACCCCGATCAGCGTCCGCAGGTCACGGGCGATGCCGAGCGCCCGTCCGACCACGACGGCCCCGACCAGCGCCACCGCCAGGGTCCCGAGGAGGACGGGTACCGAGCCCGCTCCGACGGTGAGCACCTCGTGGATCGAGAGTCCGGTGCCCAGGACCACGATCGACGCCTTGAGGACCGTCCTGGCCGCGAAGGACAGTCCCGGACCGGCCCGTTCCGTCGGCGGGCGGACGACGGCGATCCCGATCCCCCCGAGCACGGCGAACACCGGAGCGCCGACCACGGGGACCAGGTGGCCGAGGACGGTGGCCACGGCGGCAAGCGCGGCGACGAGCGCCAGTCCGGGGACGAGCCGGCCCACGCGCGTGCGGTGCGGGCCGTCCGGCGCACCGTGGGGTCCCGGTGCCCGACGCACCGGTCGGATGGAGGGTCGTGCATCCATGCGTCCACCGTCCACCCGCCGGCCGCGTTGCGGTAGACCGATTCTGGACGCAACGGTATAAGGTTGCCTTATGCCACTTGCCGAACCGGTCCCGGACGTCCGCTCGCTCGACCTGCTCCGGAGCGTCGCCGAGCTGGGATCGATCCGGCAGGCCGCCGGCGCGCACCACATCAGTCAACCGGCGGCCAGCATGCGCCTCCGATCGCTGGAGCGGTCGCTCGACCTCGAGCTGCTGGACCGGTCGTCCGGTCGCGCCCGGCTGACCCACGCCGGGCTGGCCGTCGTCCAGTGGAGCGAGGTGGTGCTCGACGGCATGCGGGACCTGCTCCTCGGCACGGAGGCCGTACGGTCGGAAGGGCGCGGTACCCTGCGCATCGCCGCCAGCATGACGGTGGCCGAGTACCTCGTGCCCGGCTGGCTGAACCGACTCCGGGCATCCCGGCCCGACGTCGCCGTCTCGTTGGAGATGGGCAATTCCGGCCGCGTCGAGGAGGTCATGCTCCGCGGAGGGGCCGATCTCGGGTTCGTCGAGGGCCCGGATGCGCCCTCCGATCTCCGGTCGAGGGTCGTGGCGGAGGACGACCTGGTCGTCGTGGTGGCACCGTCCCATCCCTGGGCCCGTCGTCGGCGCCCGCTGACCCCGACCGATCTCGCCACGACACCCCTCGTCCTGCGCGAACCGGGCTCGGGGACGCGCGAGGTGCTCGAACGCGCCCTCGCCGCCTTCGATCAGGAGGTGACACCGCTCGTCGAGTTGGCCTCGACCACGGCCATCAAGGCCTCGGTCGTCGCCGGCACCGGACCCGGCGTCCTCAGCCGACTGGCTGTCGCACCGGAGCTGGACGACGGTCGGATGCTCGTGGTGCCGACCTCGGGCATCGCTCTCGAACGCCTCATCCGTGCGATCTGGTCGGCCGACCGGCCACCGACACCGGTCGCCACCTGGCTGTTGCGTCAGCTCACCGCAGGCGCGGGCCGGGTCTGACGGCACGCACCACCGTGTCGACCGCATCCTTCGGGCCGTCGTCCGTGTCCACGACCCGGATGGCCTGCTCCGCCCGCTCCACGGTCAGACCGGCGTCGACCGCCACCTCCGTCACGTCACCGACCCGGTAGAGCACGTCGGCGTTCGGAGGACCCCCGTATCCCCGGGTGAGGTTGTCGAGGTCGTGGGCGATCGACCAGCAGGGTGCCGCCCGGGGCCACCGCCGACGCCGCCACGGCGAGGGCCGCCGACCGGCTCGGCTGGGGAAGCTGGAGATAGCACATGGCGACCAGGTCGAATCCCTCACGGGGCGGCGTCCACTCCTCGACGGCGGACTCGACCCAGGTCACCTGCGACGCCCCGGAGGTCGGCGAACCGCTTGGCCTTGGCCAGGCCGACCGGCGAGAAGTCCACGCCGGTCACCTCCCAACCCTGCTCGGCGAGCCAGATCGAGTTGCGACCCTCGCCACAGGCGAGGTCGACCGCCCGGCCGGCCTGCAGGCCGACGGCCTCGGCGACCAGGAACTGGTTGGGCGTGCTCGTCCACACCAGCTCGTCACCGCTGTAGCGCTCGGTCCCACTGCCGGCTGTCCATGGTCACGCCCTCCGTCCGTCCGGGGAGCGCGGCCGCCGGCCCCGGCAGGGCATCCGCCGGAACCAGGTGCTCCCGCCCGCTCGACGGCTCATCGTCCGAACCAGCGCCGCCCCTTCGTCGTCGTCCGGGGATGGCCCTGGCACCGGTCGGCCGGGGGCACGTGCCCCAGAACCTGCTCCACGTGCATGCCGCAGCCCTTCCAGGACGGGCGGCCGCACTGCTTGCATGTCACTGCTGTACACACGGGTCGTTCCTCGTTTCGATGTCGAGCGCCTGACGCGCTCAGTGGTGTTCCTTGCGGATGATCTTCGCCATCTTCAGGTTGATGGCGAGGAATCGCCCGAACTGGGCGACCAGGCTCGTGCGGGCCCGAAGGGTCTTGTCCGTCGGGAGTGGCGCACTGGCGATGTCGTCTGCGGTGTGGTCCATCGTCTCCTCCTCCCCTATTCGGGGATCAGGTGCCAGCCCGGGCGGGCCTTGGCCTTGTAGATGAACAGGTAGTGGAGCGCCAGCTTGATCCAGTGCCCGGCCAGGCCGATCTCGCCGAAGGTGTCCTTGAGGCTGCGGCCCGGTGCCCGGGTACTTCTGGAGGTCGGGCACGACCGGGTACATGGTCATCGACGCCGCGCTCCCGTGGCGCAGGCCCGACCCGGCCGAGGCCACGCAGGCGGCCGCCATGTCGGCCATCGAGGCCGACCGGACCTGCACGGCGTCGCCCTGCTCGATCATGGCGGCGATGTTGGTGGCGGCCAGCTTGCCCATGATCCCCGACGGCATGCCCGTGCGCGGCGGTGACGGGGCGATGACGGTGCCGTTGGACGACTTCCGCGGCCGCGAGATCTGGTGGGGCGGGGCGAAGGCGATGCCCACGGCGAAGATGTTCGGGAACCGGGGCACCTGGTAGGTGCGGGGCCAGTCCTCGGCCCGCCACTCCTCGAACGGCTTGGCCGTGTAGTCGGCGTCGACCTTCATGAACCCGTTGGGGGCGAAGAGCTCGGCGCTGATGTCCGCCACCGTCCCGGTCGAACGCCTTCAGGTCCACCCCGCGGAAGGGCGGGAGCAGCATGGCGAAGTCGAAGGCCAGCGAGTTGACGGTACCGTCCAGCTGCTCGTAGTGGACGACGCCCTCCTCGACGCCGGTCACGTGGGCCCCGGTGATGGCCCGGATCCCCCGCTCGCGGAAGAGCGACTCGGTCCACAGCTTGGAGGTGGTCTGGAACCCCTGCTGGGTGAAGGTCAGCCCACCGACCCCGAAGTCGCCCAGCTCGTACTCGTTGGTCAGGTAGACGATGTCGGCCAGGTCGCGCACGCCGGCCTGGCGCACCTCGTGCTCGACGTTGAAGGCGTACTCGAAGGCGGCGCCCTCGCACGTGCACGTCCCGTGTCCCATGCCGACGACGAGGGTCTGGTGCTCGCCCTGCTTCATCCTGGCGATCGACGCCTGCAGGGCCGCCGACGCCTCGACGGCATGGCCCGAGGTGCACACCGAGTAGGAGTGGCCGTCGGGGCCCAGGCCCGGGGTGGCCCCGAAGTTGAGCTTCGGGCCGGTGGCGTTGATCAGGTAGTCGTAGGTCGAGCTCGCCGTGCTCGCCGGAACGGGCCGGGTCGGTGTAGGTCACCTCGACGTAGGGCGAGTCATGCGCGGCGTCGCCCTCGGGATGGATGGCCGTGGCCAGGGCCTGCTCGTAGCCGATGCCCTTGCGCTTGTAGATCGGGCCGAGCTCGAAGGTCACCTGGTCGGTCTTCATCTTGCCGACCCCGACCCAGATGTTCGACGGGATCCAGTTCCACTTCGAGTTCGGGGTGACCACCACGACCTCGTCGGAGCGCTTGAGCATCCGGGAGAGGTGGAGCGCCGCCGTGTGGCCGGCGATGCCTCCGCCCAGGACTACGACTCGTGCCATGTCACATCCTCCATCCGTCGTTGCTGGATCCATCATAGCCTATACCCCATGGGGTATCAACCGGAGCACACCGGTCGACGGTTCATCGCCGGTCCGCGGTCGGGGCCAGGCACCGCTCCAGGAACTCCGTCAGACGCGACGACGTCCCGGACGACCGACAGCCCCTCGACCGGGTCCTTGGTGATGTCGAGCGACGGGCAGAACACGTCGGTGTCGCCGCAGAAGAAGTGCGGCGAGCCGAGGACGCCGCGTCGCTGGCCCTCGTGCCAGTCGGCCAGCACGGCGGCGCGGTCGGACTCGTCGGGCATGGGGACGCCGAGGTCATGGGCCAGGTAGTCGAGGACGACGCGGGTCCGAGATGTCCCGGCCCTCCTCGAAGAGGGCGTCGCGGAGGGCGAAGCTCACCCGCTCGCCGACCTGCGAGGTCCGTCCGATAGGCCCGGTTGGCCAGGGCCAGGGCCTCGAGGGTCGAGGTCGGGAAGTGGTCGACGTCGAGGTGGCCGAACAGGGTCGGGGCGACCTGGTCCCGCAGCTCCTCGGCGTGCTCCCAGGTCACGGTCGGATCGAGCGGGGCCCCGTTGACCAGCTCGAGCGGCCAGGCCCGCACCCGGATGGCCACGTCCGTGCGGCCGGCACGGGCGCGTCTGCTCCTCGATCGCCCGCAGCCCGACGTGGGCGAAGGGACACCAGATGTCGGCGAACACCTCGATGACCGGGCACCGTCGTCCGACCTCATGTCGTCACCTCGCTCGCTCGGCGAGGTGCGTCGGGGCCCGACGATCCGGTCCCGACGCACCGGTCGCGGTGGTCCGTCGGCCGGCCCGGACGGCCCGCGACAGCCCGTGGATGCCGCTGCGTCCCGGAGCAGCTCCTGCGGTTCCCGCTTCCCCTGTCGACGCCGCTCGCCTCGATGCTGCGCTCCGGTGCTCACGCCAACTTGGTGAACATCCGTTGGACCTCGTCGAGGGGATAGCCGGACGCTTCGGCCTCCTCGGGGTGCTGGACGCAGTAGGTGAGCCCGCTGGCGATGAGGCGGAAGCCGACCTGTTCGAGTGCCTTGGTCGCCGCACTCAGCTGGGTCACGATGTCGCGGCACTCGCGGCCCTCGGCCAGCATCGTCTCCACCGCCTGGACCTGGCCTTCGGCTCGCCGCAGCCGCAGGCGCAGGTCCTCGACCACCTCGTCGGGCAGTTCCATGGTCGACTCCTCCTTCGTCGTCGTGGCCGACCTCGACGTCCGACGGCCCGGTCAGTGCGAGAACTTCACCTTGGGCAGGATCCGCCCGAGCCACTTCGGCTGGTGCCAGGCGCGGTGGCCACCCAGGCGCAGCACGACCGGCAGCACGACCAGGCGCACCACCAGGGCGTCGAGGGCCACGGCGATGGCCAGGATGACCCCCATCTCCTTGGGGGCCAGCGGACCGGACAGGGCGAAGGTGAGGAACACGGCGATCATGACCGCCGCCGCCGACAGCACCACCCGCCCCGAGGTGCGCATCGAACCGATCATGGCGTGCTCGGGATCGGGGTGGGTCTCGTAGCGCTCCTTGGCCGCCGAGAGCATGAACAGCGTGTAGTCCATGGCCACGCCGAAGACCATGGCCCCGAAGAACAGCGGGGCCCAGGCGTCGATGAAGCCCTGGGGCTGGAAGTCGAGCGGTCCGGACAGGAAGCCGTTCTGGAAGATGAGCCGGCCGATGCCGAAGGCGCCGGCCACCGACAGGGCGGTGATCAGCACGCCCATGGCCGCGATCAGCGGTGCGCCGAGGGCGATCAGCAGCAGCAGGAACCCGAGGACGCCCAGGATGGCGAGGACGATCGGCGTGTGGGACGCCAGCGACTGCTGGAGGTCGTGGTTCTCCGCCGCCGCCCCGCCGATCAGCGTCCCGGCCGGCAGCACCTGGCGGAGGTGGTCGATGGTGGCACCCGTGGCGGTCGTCGACGGGCCGGTGGTCGGGACCACCTGGTCGAGGGTCCACCCGGCGTTGGTCGGACCCGGGCACGGCGCCGGCCACCCCGGAGGCGTGGGCGAGGATGGCCATGGCCTGCGCCTGTTCGCCGGCGGGCACGACCACCTGGAGGGTGCCCGGGGCCCCGGCACCGAAGGCACTCGTCACCTGGTAGTAGCCGACCCGGGCGTTGGCGCTGGGCGGCACGATGGTGATCGACGGCATGTTGGTCCGCATCCCGATGATCGGGGCGGCGGCCAGGAGCAGCAGGACCAGGGCGGCCGCACCCGCCGGGAAGGGGTGCTTCCACAGGAACTTGCCCCAGCGGTGGAGCTGCCGGTCGAGCGGACCCTCGCCCACCTTCGGGCCGCCCGCGGCCGAGCCGGATGGTCCCCTTGTTGATGTTGGTGCCGAGCTTGCCGAGCACGGCCGGCAGCAGGGTCAGGGTGGCGGCCAGCACGGCGACGACCGACAGCATGATCCCGAAGGCCATGGACCGGAACGCCGGGCTCGGCACGATCAGGATGGCGGCCAGGGAGGCGAGCACGGTCAGGGCGCTGAAGGCCACGGCCTTGCCGGCGGTGTCCACCGTCTCGGCCACCGACGCCACGATCGCCTCGCGGTCGCCCGGCTCCGCACCCCGCCGTTCGAGGGCGGAGCGGAAGCGCATGACCAGGAACAGGGCGTAGTCGATGCCCAGGGCGAGGGCGAACATCAGGGCGAAGTTGAGCGCCCAGATGGACACCGGGGTGAACTTGGTGGTGATCACCAGCGCGCCGGCGGCGACCAGCAGACCGGCCATGGTGAGCAGCAGGGGCAGGCCGGCGGCCACCAGGCTGCCGAAGGCGATGACCAGGATGATGATCGTCACCGGCCACGACAGCATCTCCGAGCGCAGCATGGCGGAGCGGTTGGCCGTGTTGAAGTTGGCCCACAGGGCGCTGTCGCCGGTCAGGGTCACGCTGACGCCGGACGAGGACAGTGCCGCCAGCTTCGGCTCGACGGCGTCGGCCGCCTGCACCATCTTGTTGGAGTTCGCGGCCGCTCCGGCGGTGATGATGGCGGTCCGGCCGTCCCGCGAGATCGAGACCCCGGCCTGGGGCGGGACGACGGTGGACACCCGGGGATCGGCCCGCAGCACGCTGGTCGCCTTGGCCACGACGGCCCGGGCCTGCGGGGTCCGAGGCGATCGGACCGTGGTGGTCGACGATGACCACCTGCAGGCCGGTGGCACCGAGGCCGGCGAAGTCCTTCTCGATGACGGCCCGGGCGGCGACGGACTGGCTGTTCGAGGCCTGCCAGCCGGCACCGGCCAGCGCGTTCTCGACGTGGACGGCGAAGAACCCGAAGACCAGCGAGCACCAGCAGCCACGCGACGAGGACCCGGCGGAAGTGGGTGGCGGCCCACCTGCCGAGCCGGGCGAACGGGACTGCCACGACCCGGGGCCACGTCCTCGGTCCCGCCGTGGCGTCCGGAACCGACGGACGGGTCCGGGGCGTGCGTCGCCCGCACCGCGTCCGGGTCGAGGTCGGTGCCTGAGGTTGCGGTCATGGGGCGCATCCCTTCTGGTTCGCCGGCGGGTGGACCGGGTGCTGACGGAGCTCCGGCCCGGATACCCGGGTGGGTATCCAGACGATAGCAGAATACCCTAGGGGGTATCAAGCGGTCCCGGCGCGGCGGGTCCGCCCCGCGACCAGCAGAGGCCGGATCCCGCTGTCACCGGCACGACGCGAGGGACCGGTCGGATCGACCCGGTCGAACGGAGCCCCGGGCGGGCCGGGTCGCTCGTCGGCCAGGTCCGGTTCACCCGCGTCGGCATCCCGGACGCGCTCGTGTGCCACCGGCAGGCCGAACCGTCGCCCCACGCCGGGCGACCGCTTCGAGGGCCCCGCACGGCGACGTCAGGGGTCGGACATCCGTCGGTGGACCCGTCCGCCTTCGCCTCCCGGGGCCCGGAGCCCGCGGTGAGCCTCCGCCCGGTGCCCTCGCCGGGTGGACCGGTCCGCCCACCCGGCCCGCGGTGCGACCGACGGTGCCCTGACCCGTCTTCCCGCAGGTCAGGGCATCTTCACGCCGGAGCCGGAGCCGGACCGGCCCGGCGCACACCCCGGCCCCGGGCGGGTCACTCCAGGACGGCGGGCTCGACCCCGAGGGACGCCGGCGGTGGCCCGAGGCGGTCCGGTCCGTCGCCGGTGGCCTCGCCGTCGTCACCCAGGGTGTCGACCCCGGCCCGCCACGGGCGCACGTAGGCGAGGTAGAAGACGGCGGCCCCCAGGAGCGTGGCGCACAGCACCCACCCGAGCGCGGTCGTACCCAGGCCGGCGTACTTGAGGCCCGAGGCGAAGATCACGAACGTGATGGCCGGCCTGATGTACCTGTCCGGGGCACGTGACGACAGCCAGGCGCCCACGAAGACGGCGGGCACGCTCCCGATGATGATCGACGTCGTGACCGAGAACTCGACGTGGCCGAAGGCGAGGGCACCGAGGGCGGCGGCCATGGTGAGCGGGACGGCCTGGGTCAGGTCGGTCCCGACCAGCTGGTTCGCCCCGAGGGCCGGGTAGAGGAACAGGAGCAGCACGATCATCAGGGACCCCGAGCCGACCGAGGTCATCCCGACGATGAGCCCGCCGACCATGCCGATCAGCACGGTCGGGACGGGTCGGATCTCCAGCGTGTGCACGACGCCGGTCCGGCTACGGCCGCTTCGCCGGTCGAGGAAGTAGCGGAGCACCATCGCCGCGGCCCCGACGAGCAGGGCGGCACCGAGCGCCTTCTCGATGTTCGTCTCGGACGCCTTGGCGTTGCCCATCAGGTGCAGGAGGTAGGCGCCCAGGAAGGCCATCGGCACCGAGCCGAGCACCATCCAGCCCACCAGGCGGAAGTTGACCGTCCTCTTGGCGATGTGGACGCCGGCGCCGATCGGGCGCATGAACACGGCGGCCACCAGATCGCTGGAGATGGCCGACGACGGCTTGATCCCGAACAGGAGGATGAGCATGGGGGTCATGAGGGCCCCGCCCCCGGCGCCGGTCAGGCCCACCAGGAAGCCCACGACGGCGCTGCCCAGGACGATGTACGGATCGATGTTCATGTCTGGCCCCTTCTTTATTTCCCATAGACACCATAGGGTCCATGGGAGGAATAGGTCAATGGGCCACCGGTTGCGGAATCGACGCTTCGGCCGCTCGTCACCAGGTACCCGTCAGGTGCGTCAGGCCTCGCCACCTCGTCCCGGGCTCTCACCCGGCGTGCTCCCTGGTGACGGTACGGTGGGGTCCCACGGGCCGGGCCGGCCGGTCCCCGACCGGGGAGGCGACGGTGGGCGCAGCGCAGGACGTGGCCGACCTGTTCGCCGAGCGTGGCGACGAACACCACGGCGAGCGGATCGACCAGCGACGGCACGCCCTGCAGTGCGCCACGCTGGCCGTGGCCGACGGCGCCGACGGGTACCTGGTGGCGGCAGCCCTCCTGCACGACATCGGCCACCTGGTCGCCTCCGGCACCGACGGCACCCGGGGCGACCCCGCCGTCGACGACGACCATCACGAGGCGGTCGGGGCCCGCTGGGTGGCTGCCCGGTTCGGGCCTTCCGTCGCCCGACCCGTCGCCCTGCACGTGGTGGCCAAGCGCTACCGGTGCACGGTGGACCCCGCGTACGTCGCCGCCCTCTCCCCCACGTCGGTGGCCACGCTGCGGGCCCAGGGCGGCCCGCTCGACGCCGAGGAGGCGACGCGTTTCGCGGCACACCCCGGGGCCGCCGACGCCCTGCGGCTACGCGACTGGGACGAGGCGGCCAAGGATCCCGACCGCACCACGGCCGGGATCGACGCGTTCACGTCGCTGCTGGAGCGCCTCGCCAGTCCTCCCGGCTGGACCCCGGGGCCCTAGGGGCGTGCCGACTCAGCGCGACAGCCAGGCCTCGGGGTCGGCCGTCAGCGCGGCGACCGACTCGGGCAGTTCGCCAGAGACGATGCCGGCGATGGTCACCTGGTCGAGCACGGTGCGCAGGCTGGCCCGGACGGCCACCCACACCGCCTGCAGGTGCTCGGCGGCGCCGGCGTACTCGGCGGCCTCGGGACGCAGCCCCCGGATCTCGGCCAGCGGGCCGTCGAGCGGGCGGATGACGTCGGCGACGGTGATTTCGTCCGCCGGCCGGGCCAGCCGGTAGCCGCCGTCCGGGCCCCGTTGGCTCGTGAGGAGGCCGGCCCGGCGCATGTCGTTCAGGATGCTCTCCAGGAACTTGGCCGGCAGCCCCTGGGACAGCGCCAACGATTCCGAGGTCAGCGGAGAGTCCGACGCGGCGAGCGTGCACAGCGCCCGGACGGCGTAGTCGACCTTGGCGGAGATGTACATGCGGTCGATTCTTCCAGATGGGCGGACGGGGAGCGTCACCGGCCCGTCACCCGACCGCACGGTCGGCGGTATCGACCGCCAGTCGGCACCGCTAACGTGCGACGGACGTCGCGACGGGCTGATCGCCCGTCGGCCCGCGAAGGAGCGATCTGTGCCCCGAACTGCCGCCAACGGCATCGAGCTGACCTACGAGACCCACGGGGACCCGGCCGCGCCGACCCTGCTCGCCATCCACGGACTCGGGGCCCAGCTGATCGACTGGCGGACCGGATTCATCGAGGCGTTCGTCGCCGAGGGCTTCCACGTCGTGACCTTCGACAACCGTGACCAGGGCGGGTCGACGTGGTTCGACGGTGCCGGCGAACCGGACCTCGACGCCCTGCTGGGGGAGGAGCCGGTCTCCGCCCCCTACCTGGTGGCGGACATGGCCGCCGACGCCGTCGGACTCCTCGACGCCCTCGGCGTCGACCGGGCCTTCGTCGTCGGCGTGTCGATGGGCGGCATGATCGCCCAGCAGCTCGTCATCGACCACCCCGAGCGGGCCGCCGCCTTGACGTCGATCATGTCGACCCCCGACCCGCGGATCGCTCCGCCCACGCCCGAGGCCTCCGCCGCGCTCCTGGTCGAGCCGGCCACCGATCGCGCCGCCGCCATCGAGCAGTCGGTGGCCGGGTCCCGGGTGATCTCCTCCCCGGGGTTCCCCTTCGACGAGGCCGGGCTGCGCGAGCGGGCCGGACGGCACTTCGACCGGGGCCACCACCCGGCCGGCACGTCACGGCAGCTGGCGGCCATCCTCGCCTCGCCGGACCGCACCGGAGGACTGCACGGGGTGGACGTTCCCACGCTCGTCGTCCACGGAGCCGCCGATCCCCTGGTCACCCTGCCCGGCGGCCTGGCCACCGCCGAGGCCGTCCCGGGCGCCCATCTGTGGGTGGTCGACGGCATGGGCCACGACATCCCGGCGGAGATCGTCCCCGAGCTGGCCTCGCGCCAGTCGGCGCTGCGGGCCCCGCGCTGACCTTCAGGTGACCGACGCCGTCGGGGTGCCGATGGCGACCACCGGTCGGGCCATCGGCCTTCCGACCATCGAGCCG
Organism: uncultured Acidimicrobiales bacterium; assembly: GCA_963814655.1. Classification (GTDB taxonomy): domain Bacteria; phylum Actinomycetota; class Acidimicrobiia; order Acidimicrobiales; family RAAP-2; genus Bog-756. The sequence continues at coordinate 178,989 of CAWFDU010000013.1, forward strand.
AGGAACGGCGCCCCGCCGAGGGCGAACACGCCGCCGTCGGCCGCTGCCAGCCAGTAGCCACCGCTCGGGTCGGCGGCGATCCCGACGACCGGCGCGGCCAGCACGGTTCCGCCCAGCGAGCCGCCGAACGCGGCGTCGCCGAAGGCGAACACGCCGCCGTCCGCACCGACCAGCCAGTACCCGAGGCCGTCGGCGGTGCGAGCGAACCCGACGATCTTCGCGGCCAGGGGTCGTCCGCCCATCGAGCCGAAGAACCCGGCGTCGCCGTACGCGAAGACCCCGCCGTCCGAGTCGACGATCCAGTAGCCGTGCCCCGACGGGGTGGCGGCCAGGCCCACCGGCACCCCGGCGTGGGGAACGGCCGGGGTCGCCTCGTCGCCGTAGGTGGACGCGTCGCCGAACCCCCGGACCGAACCGAGCCCGTCCAGACCCTCGTCCAGCATCCAGTACCCGTGCCCGGAGGGGGTGGCCACCAGTGCGATCGAGAGTGGCCACGCGTCGGCGCCCCCCACGTTCGAGGTCGTCCGGTCCCCGTAGGACGCGGCGTCGCCGAAGGCCGCCACCGCGCCGGTGTACGCGTTCAGGATCCAGTACCCCCCGTCCCCGGGGGCGGTGGCCAGCGCCCGGCAGGTCCCGTCGGGCAGGTTCCGGTCCGTGGTGTCCGGTGGGCACGTCGTCGGGTCCGCCGCACCCGAGCCGGTGAACGGCGCGTCGAAGGCGAACACGCCCCCGTCGGCGCCGAGGAGCCGGTAGCCGGGGGCGACGATCCGCGGGAGCGGCGCGGCCGCGGCGGCGCGGGCCGCGACGACGTCCATCGGGACCGACACCGCCATCGCCAGCACCGCGAGTGCCAGGACTCGCCCCGTCCGGATCCACGTGCCGCCCCGCACACGAGCCACGACCGGCCGCCCCGACGCCTCCTGCTCCCGCATGCCCGTCCTCCCGTGCCGGTCCCCGCCGAACCAGTGTCGTCCCTTTGGAGGGCCCGTCCCAGGGCCCAAGGTCCCACTCCCGGGACGACCGGTCAGCCGCCCTCGAAGATCCGGCGCGGGTTGTCGACCAGCATCGTGGTGATCTGCTCCCCGGTGACCCCGTGGTCCCGCAGGTAGGGCAGCACGTCCTGCTCGATGTGCAGGTAGTGCCACTGCGGCAGGTACGCCAGCACGTCGGGTTCGACCCAGTCGATGTAGCAGGCGGCGTCGTGGGCGAGCACCATCCTGCCGGCGTGGCCGCGCCGGCACAGCTCGACCACGATGTCCGCCCGGGCCTCGAAGGAAGTCCCGAGGTTGATCCCGAAGCGGTCCATGCCGAGCCAGAACCCCGCCTCGGCCAACGACGACAGGTGGTCGGCGTCGGTGGAGTCCCCGCTGTGGCCGAGGACCACCCGCCCCGGGTCGACCCCCTCCTCGCCGAACACGCGCTGCACCGTCAGTCCCTGGTGGGTCCCGGGGTGGGTATGGACGGTGATCGGGCAGCCCGTCACCAGGTGGGTGCGGGCGACGGCCCGCATGACCCGCTCGACGCCGGGGGTGAGGCCCGGCTCGTCGATGGCGCACTTGAGCATGCCCGCCCGCACCCCCGTGCCGGCGATCCCCTCGGTGACGTCGCCCACGAACATCGGCACCATGGCCTCGGGCTCGTCCCGGCCGAGCAGCGTACGGACGGCAGGGGTGCGGTGGTGGAAGAAGAACGGGACGTCGTGGTACGTGTAGCACCCGGTCGCCACCACGATGTTGAGGTCGGGCACCCGCTCGGCCACCCGTTGGATGCGGGGGATGTAGCGGCCGAGCCCGATCACCGTGGGGTCGACGATGGTCCGGACCCCGGACGCGGCGAGGGCCGTGAGCTTCGCCACGGCGTCGTCGACCCGGACGGACTCGTCTCCCCACTCGTCGGGGTAGTTCTGCTGGACGTCGGCCGACAGCACGAAGATGTGCTCGTGCATGTAGGTCCGGCCCAGTTCGGCCGTGTCCACCGGCCCGCGGACGGTCTCGACGTCGGGCATGGGGCCTCCTCGGTGGATCGGCGGGTCCGGGCGCCCGCACGAGCCGGATCGTACCCGTGCCTCCCGGGTGGGTGGTCGAGGGTCGACCGACCCCACGTCGGGCCCGGTCCTGGGCGAGACTTACCGGCGTGCAACGTCCGGGGACCATCCCGAGGTGGCTGTCCGTCGCCTTCGTCGCCGTGGTCCTGGCCGCCTGTTCGACGTCGGCCTCCCCGTCGTCGACGACCCGCCCGGACGACGCGTCGCCGGCGCCGGTGGGCACCGACACGTCCTGGGTGAAGGACAGCACGAACGCCCTCAACGTCTTCCTGCCCGACGAGGACAGCGTCTACTGGTTCGACGGGTACGGGACCGCCGACGGGGCCCGGACGGTCGTCAGCGGCCACGTGCCCGCGGCACGCTACTGGTCGTTCACGGCGTATCCCGTCCCGCAGAACAGCCGACGCCAACACGTGCACGACACCCAGATCGACCGGGCCGGTGGTCGGTACACGCTCACCATCGCCCAGACGTGCACGGGCGTGGGCGGGACCTGCATGGCCATGGGCACGACGGACGGCGGCATCCTCGTCATGCGACTGTACGTACCCGTCGACGTCGCCGGCGGCGGCACGGGTGGCGTGCCGCTCCCCACCATCGGCTTCGTCGACCGATCGGGGAAGGAGATCTCCCTCGACCAGGCCACCGGGGATCCCGCCATCGGGCAGGCCGTCGCGACGTACCGTGGCCAGCACGGCGCGCTGCCGGCGGCGCTGGGCCGGACCTACCCGCCGCCGGCGCCCGTGCCCGTGCCGGTGACCGACCCCACCCCGGTCGGCGGTATCTCCTACGGGACCGGCCCCTACGCCAATCCGGACAATATCTACGAGCACATCGCCTACACGACGACCCGGGGCGACCTCGTGGTCACGGCGAAGGCCCCCACGTACCAGACCGACGCCGGACCGAAGGCCAACGACCTGGCCCGCACGGCCGCCCAGCACCCGCAGGTGCGCTACTGGTCGCTGTGCACGACGTTGAAGGGGCGTCACACCGGTGACTGCCTGCGCGACGAGCAGGTCTCGATCCCGACCGGTAGCGACGTCTTCACCGTCATCGTGTCCCCCACCTGCCCGGTCGACGGCTACGCCAACTGCCTGTCGGCCGGACCCGAGCCGCTCCAGAGCTCGCTCGCGTACCGCAATCTGCTGCCGAGTCCCGGCTTCCGGCCGAGCGCGTTCACCGGTCCGTACCGGATGACCGCCAGCTACGTCGCCCGCCCCGGCTGACCGAACCGCCCGGTCCCGGTCCACGGCGGCGTCGGTCCCCTCCCGACCCGGTCCAGGCTCAGCCGCACGCGTGCCGATCCGGATCAGCCGAACTTCACCAGGAGCAGCGCCACGACCACCACGGCCACCCCCACCTTCCACACCCAGTGCGAGGTGACCACCCGGGTGACCAGTGGTCGGCCGGCGTCCTCGACGCCGGCCACCGACCCGCCCGGTACCACCGCCTCCGGTGTCGGCACGACCCGGGACGGCCGTCGGTCGACGGTGGTGCGGGGCGGTCCTCCGGTAGGTCCGGCCACCGGTTCGGGAGCCCGCTCCGGTGGCACCAGGACCTCGACCTCGTCGGCGGCCAGGAGGCCCAGGGCGGGGTGGGCCCGCACCCTGGCCTCGGCCTGGTCGGCCTCGGCCGTGGCCTCGTCGAGCTCCACTTTGAGGGCGTCGAGCACCTGCTCGTTGCGGTCGAACAGGGTCCGCACCACGTCTCCGGGCAGCGCCTCGTCCGTCCCCTCGGCTCCGGGGAGCTGCCCCACGAGCTCGGCGCCCCCGTCAGGCATCGGGTCCCACCGGCACGGACGGCGTCACATCGGACGCCCCCGGAGTGTCCGTCGGCCCCGGAGGATGCCGGTCGTCCCCCCGGTCCGTCCGGGTCCTCCCGTTCGCCCACCCCGACGGCGTGCCACCGTCGTCCGTCAGGCCCGGCGACGGCACGGCGCCCACGGTGTCCAGGCGCTCGAGCAGTCGGTCCGCCGAGTCGCGGCGGCGCTGCTGCTCGGCGATGGCCAGCTCGAGCCGGGTCCGCTCGTCGGCCACGGCGCCCAGATAGTCCTCGACCGAGGCGCGCGTGTACGCCTCGGCGGACAGCCGCTCGCTCGCACCGGGCCATGAACATCGAACCTACTCAGCCGAACCGGCCGTGGACGTAGTCCAGGGTCCGCGGGTCCTGCGGCGAGTCGAACATGGCGTCGGTGGGTCCGTGCTCGATGATGTAGCCGGGCGCGCCCTGCTCGGCCAGGAAGAAGGCCGTGTAGTCCGACACCCGGTGGGCCTGCTGCATGTTGTGGGTGACGATCACGATCGTCACCTCGGTCGCGCAGCTCCTCGATCGTCTGCCTCGATCCGCCGGGTGGAGGTCGGGTCGAGCGCCGAGCAGGGCTCGTCCATCAGCAGGACCCGCGGCTGGATGGCCAGCGCGCGGGCGATGCACAGCCGCTGCTGCTGGCCCCCCGGAGAGGGCGCCGCCGGGCTGGCGGAGGCGGCTGCTCGACCTCCTTCCACAGGCCGGCCTTGACCAGGCAGTCCTGGACGAGGGCGTCCTGTCTCGTCCTGGCTCCTGCGGATCGCCGGTCAGCTTCAGCCCGGCCAGCACGTTGTCGTAGATCGACATGGCGGGGAACGGGTTGGGCTTCTGGAACACCATCCCGATGTGGCGCCGGGCCTCGGTCAGCTTGCGGCCGGGTCGTAGATGTCCTCGCCGTCGAGCAGCACCTCGCCGGCCAGCGACGCCGACGGGATCAGCTCGTGCATCCGGTTGAGGATCCGCAGGAAGGTCGACTTGCCGCAGCCCGACGGCCCGATCAGCGCGGTCACCTCGCCGGGCCTCCATGGTCAGCGACACCCGGTCGAGGACCTGGTGGTCGCCGAACCACGCGGAGATGTCCCGGGCCACGAGCGCGGCGGCTCTGGTCGCCGACGGCCGGGGCGGTGCGGTGGCGGTGGCGGTGGCGTCGAGCTGCATGGGTCGTGGTCCTCGTTCGTGTGGTGGTCGGTGTCACTGTCGGTCCGCTGGTCGGCATCAGATCAGGTTGGGCAGCAGGCGGACGACCTGGTCGGCGATGAACACCCAGACCACGAGCATCGGGTGCGGCGAAGACGATCCAGGCCTGGGCCCGGCCCCAGCGGCGCCAGGTCCACACGGCGCCGACCAGCAGGACGCCGAGCGCCTCGAGCCACAGCAGCAGCGCCCACAGGGTGCTGGTGTCGGCGGCCAGCGGGGCTCTCGGCGGGAAGGAGCGTGGATGGTCGGCGGGGCCGCCGAGGCGAGCGGGGCGCCGACCTTGTCGGCGTCGACCCACACCACGCCGGACGGCGAGGTAGCGGGACCCGGGGCCGTGCCGAGCGTGAGTCGGGCCGTGCCCGGCGCCGGTGGCCAGCACCATGGCGCCGGCGGGACGGACCCGCACGACCCGGAACCGGGACGTGCCCACCTGGGTGGCCACCGTGATGAGCTGGCCCCGTCGGAGCTCGGCGATGCGTCCGAAGGGACCGCCGTAGGCGGCGGCGCGGCCGAGCACCACGCTGGTCCCGGCACCGCCCGGGAAGACCGTGGTGCGGACGTGGCCCGGGCCCGGCCAGGAGCACCGAGCCGTCGTCCCCTCGAGGACGACGGCCCGGAGGCCGAGCGACGGAATGGTGATCAGGGCGATCGGCGTGCCGAGCGGCAGCAGGTGGTGGTCGGCTGCCGACCGGCCCGAGCGGTGCCGTGCCGAGTGCCACCTGGGTGCGGAAGGAGTTGAGCGGCGACACCTGGGCGGACCGGTACTCGAGCGGGCTGAGCACGGGCGAGTCTGGACGACGATGCCGATGGCCAGGACGGCGAGCACGCCCAGGGCCACCTGGGCGATGCGGGCCGGACCGTCCGCACCGACGGGCGGCCCGGGACCGCGCCGTCGTCCACGTCGTGCCGCGGCCGGCTCCTCCCGCGCCCGTCGCGGCCCGGCGACCTGCGGGGCCGGCACCGGGACCAGGAGCAGCTCCCGGTCGAGCGCGGTCTGGATCAGGGTCACGGGGCTGTCTTGGCCCGGCGTGCGGGCCGGACCGTCCGGGCGGTAGTCCCCACCCGAGCAGCATCAGCGCCCAGACCGAGCCGAGCAGGCCGATCCCGAGGCCCTTGCCGTGTGGAAGCCGGTGTAGGCCAGCGTCCACCGCCGGTGCCGGAGCCGGAGTCGCCGGTACGCCGACGAGGACCCCGACGCCGGAATCGGTGGCCGCCACCCCCGACGGCGTCGTGGTCGTCGTGGTCGAGTCCGGCGTGGTGGTCGTGGTGGTCGAGTCCGGCGTGGTGGTCGTCGTCGTGGTGGTCGTCGTGCCCGCCGCCTGGACGGTGAGCGTGAAGGACTGCGTGGCGGCCGTCCCGATCCCGTTGGCGGCGGTCAGGGTGAGCGGGAAGGTTCCGGTCACCGTCGGGGTGCCGCTCAGCACGCCGCCGACGAAGGTCACACCGGTCGGCAGGGCACCGGACTCGGTGATGGTGGGCGTCGGGGTACCCGACGCCACGGGGGTGAACGTGCCGGCCGAGCCACGGTGAACGTGGTCGAGGCGGCGGTGGTGAACGTGGTGCCACCGTGCCGCCCGGCACCGCCGACCAGGTGAAGCCGGTGGGGTCCGTCGGGCTGGCAGTGAAGGTGACCTCGGTGTTCCAGTTGTCCGTCACCGTGCCGTGCGTGTCGGCGCACACCAGGCCCGCCTCCCACACACCGTGGCCGTGGTGCCCGAGCCGGTGTAGAGGAGCTGGGCCAGGGTGACCGAGCCGCCGTCGGTGGCGACCAGGGGCGCCCACTCGAAGTCGTTCGGGATCCCGATGATCTGACCCGTGTGACGGCGGTGTTGACCGGGCCGTAGTAGGTGCCGAGTGAGTCGACGAGGCCGAACCCCGCCGAGGGGAAGCTGACGAACGTGACCGCGGACAGCGCCGTGCCCTTGTGCACGAGGTAGCTGTAGACGTGGTACCCACCGGTGGCGGTGTCGCCCGTCGCAGGCGGCCTGGGCCGGGCAGCGCCACGGTGAACTGGGTCGTCGACCCACCCGAGGGAGCGGCGGTCGTCGTGCCGGGCGGGGCGATGGTGGCGGTCCGCCGTTCAGCGTCGAGGCGTCGTGCGCGGCCGCCGGGCCGGCGGCGAGCCCGAGGCCGCGACGGCCCGGCGCCATGGCGGCCGGCCGCGCCGGCGTGGCGACGGGGCCGGCGGCTGCCGCGGGTGGTGGCGAGTGGTCGATGTTCAGGCGGATGTGCTCCCTCTGGTGCGGGTGGTGCGGACGGTTGCGGAACGTCGGTGCGGACGGTGCGGGTGGGACGGTGTCCTCCCGGGCGGTTCGCGGCGCGCCCCGGTCGGGGTCGGCGCGGCGGCCGGATCCGTCGGGTGCGGCCCAGCAGCAGGGACGCCGAGGGCGGCGCCGATCCCGATCAGCAGCACCAGGGGCAGGAAGAACCGGACGCGCCCCGGACGTCGAGCATGACGGTGTGGATGAGTACCGAGCGTCGCCGGTCCGGTGGGTGGTGGCCCACGGTGGCCCCGGTGAACGGCGGTCGACGAGGACGCCGGCGTCTGGACGCCGACCCGTGTCCGGGTCGGACGACGACGTCCGGCGTCGGTCGACCTGACGGTGTCCGACGAGGTCGTCCGAGGTCGGGGTCGAAGGGCTCGAGAGCGGGGTCGTGGCCTCGGCCGGCGGGTGCAGGATCGAGTTGACGGCGGCCAGGGACTCGAGGCGCAGGGCGCCGGGCAGCGGCACGTAGCCCGGGGGAGCTGGCCGGTCTCGACGCCCTGACGGTCTGCCCGTCGCCGATGCCGTAGAGGAGGAAGGTGGCGTACAGCTGGCGTGGGCCGGGGTCAGGGACTCCGGGGTCGTCGCCGCGTAGGTCAGCATGGTGAGCGGGTAGGCGCCGGCCGCCGTGGTCGAGGGGTCGGGCTCCAGGACCCCGCTGACCGGGCTCGGCTGACCACGCCTGCTCGCCGGCGATGAGGCCGGCGGCGTCGGGGGCCACGAAGGTGCGCGACCGGGCGCCGCGTCGTCCCCGGCACGGCTGAGGCTCGCCGTCTGGAGACCGTAGCGGGCGGCCGAGGCCGAGTCGGTGATGGAGATGATGAAGTGCGTGCCCGGGGACCTGGGGCCCGTTGGCCGTCCACGCCGTGTTCGGCGGTGAGGGCGGGGTTGAAGGTCGTCTTGGCTCCGTCGTTGGCGGCGCCGGTGCCTGGGCCGCCGCCTGCCATGGTCAGCGACGTAGGGCGACCAGTCGAGGATGCAGAGCGGGCGGGCCGGCTCCGACGGCGGCCCGGTGACGACGCTGGCCGGTGTCGAGTAGCAGTACGGGTCGCTCTTCGGGTAGTTGTTCGGCGCCGGGTCGCCGAACGGCGACGCCCGCCGGGTTGATCGACGGGTTGGTGCTGTAGATACGGATTGACCTGCATGCCCCACGGGTCGGGCTTGCCCGTCCAGCCACGCCCGGCCTCGGGGTCGGCCAGGATCCACTTCCACACGGCGGAGGCGGCGTCCGAGCTGGCCTCCTCGACCAGGGCGGTGCCGGCGTCGATGGCCTGGGCGGTCGACAGCAGCGAGAACTCGGGGTTCCACTGCAGGAAGTCGGGGTCGGTGAAGCAGGTCGACCGGGTTGTGCTGCGACCCACGCGTAGCCCGGCCGGTTTGGTGGCGGTCACGTTCTGGAGCTGGGCCTGGTACGACTGGGTGAGCAGCTTGGCCATCAGGCGCGGCGTCAGGTAGATGTGCCCGACCTGGGTCCCGGCCAGGGCGGACCTCGTCCGGTCTGCGCTCTGTCCGTCGACGACCGGCCGGGCACCCGTTGGATGTTGAACGCCACCGACCACCCCGGACAGGGTCAGGGGCGCGTAGACGACCGGATTCGACGGGTCGACCTGGCACGGGTCGGCCGGGTCGGAGAAGACCGACATGCCGGCCGCGCCGTAGGTCGGGTCGGTGCAGGTTCTGCCGGGCCTGGTCGTCGGTGTTCTGGATGTAGCTGACGAGGGCGAACCCGGCTGGTCGCAGAGGGCCGGCTGCCAGCTCGACGACGGCCGACGCGGCCAGCTCGTTGCCGAGGATCTCGCTGGCCGTCGGCGTTGATGGAGCAGCTCGACCCGACCGGGTTGAAGCCGAGGGGGATGGCGATCCGGTTGGCCCAGGCCGTCGGGGTGAGCGGGGAGGTCAGGACGTTCTCGTCGGTCACGCCGGCCGGGTTCTCCTCGGCCGGCGTGCCCCGGGGCACGACCACCAGCCAGCACTGGGGGACCTGGTGTCGCCGCCGCCCGGCGACCGGTTGCAGGCTCTGGCCGCAGCCGAGCCCGGGAGCCTCGAGGCCGGTCTGGACCTGGAACAGCTGCGTGCCCGGTGCCGTCGGCGTAGGTGCGGGCGAAGTCGACCTCGTTGGACGTCCCGTAGCGGAAGTACGGGTTGAGCCAGAACGGCTTCGGGTTGTTGGGGTCGAGGTCGTAGTTGTAGTCGGCCTGCTGGTCGACGACGGTGCCGTCGACGGCCTGGAACGGCGCCACCACGAACCCGGTCGACGGGTCGGTCCACACGCCCGAGGTCCCGACAGTGACGTCGTAGTCGCTCCACGACTGCTGGGTCAGCACCCGGGAGTACTCGAAGCCCGGCTCCTTGACCGGATAGGCCGAGCTCGAGATGGTCTCGGCGCCGAACTGGCACTGGGTGGGCAGCGGGCCCGGGTCGTCGGTCGTCGCGGGGTCGGTGCTCTGCGGGTCGCCCCAGCACTCGAAGATCTGCAGGTAGTTCGACTGGAAGGCGTTGTCGACGACGTGGTCTGGGTGCCCTCCGGTCCACGACACCGAGATGGCCTGGTCGACCAGGTTCTGGGTCTGGTTGACCGTGACCTTGAGGCCCGCGTAGGCCCGCTGGCCCGAGACCGTCACCGCCGAGGACGTGGACGGCAGGGAGGTGACGATCCCCTGGCTGCCGGCGAGCGGGTTGGCGGCCGCGCCCGCGCCCGGCTGGATGCCGGGGACGGTCACGAAGACGACGAGGCCGACGGCGGCGCCGGCACCTGCGCCGAGCAGGCCGCGGCGCCAGCGGCGTCCGGCGCCGTCGCGCCCGGCGGACGCGGTCGCCGGGCGTGGAGCCGCATCGGCCGCATCACGGTGTCCGCCTGTCGTTCGAGGCGGCGGGACAGCAGGCCGGGGATCAGCATGAGCGCGAGCACGGCCAGGCCGATCAGCACCAGCAGGGTCTGGGTCGGTCGACCACCCCGTGCCGGCGGCCAGCGTGGCCGTCGCGCCGTCGGCGAAGCGGCGGTCGACCGACCCGGACGATCCGGACGACGTGGTGCACGCGCCCGTGGACGGGTCACACGTCGTGCCCGAGGACGCACCGGTCCCCGAGCCGGACGGCCTCGACCGCCGCCTGTGCCCGATGGTCGTCGACCCGGCCGCCCCCGCCGCCGTCGGCGCCCGACGAGGCGCCGCCGCGGCCGCCGTGCGCCCCGCTGACCGGCGTCGCGACGGCCGCCGCGCCCCCGGTGCCCGTGGTGCACTGGGTCGGGCCCTGCTTGTCGCAGGCCGGCGGGTAGGGCGCCGTCTGGGCCAGGAGGTTCACCCCGGTCGGGCGTGAAGGTCGGGTTGTTGCAGCTCTGGATGTTGATGCTCTGGACGTCGGCGCCCGGGATCTTGGCGATCTGGGCGAAGCCGGCCTGCACCAGGTTGATGGGCATGGGCGAGTAGCCGAGGGCGGCCGACTGCTGTTGGCCCTGGCACATGGCGTAGTAGGAGAAGGCGGCCAGCGTCGCCCCCTTGGCCGTCGGGAAGCAGTTGCCGACCTTGGTCGGGAGGATCAGGTAGCCGTAGGACGAGAGCGGGTAGGTGCGGGGGTCCGGGTCGGTGTAGACGCCCTGCGAGCTTCTGGGTCAGGTAGAGCGCCGGATTGTTGACGTCGGTGGTGTCCACCTGGTCCTGGAGCAGCGACACGGCCACGTTCTGCGGGGTGGGCTCGGTGTAGTAGCCGGCCGAGTTGAGCACCTGGGCCACCGGGAACTTGGCGGCCAGCGCGTAGTAGTAGTTGACGTAGCCGATCGAGCCGCTGGCGAAGGCCTGGGACACGTAGGAGGCCACGCCCAGGTCGCCGTTCTGGGCGATCATGCCGGTCGCCGTCGGGTAGAACGAGGTCGCCCCGCACGCCGGCGCCCGGCCCGCCTTGGAGCAGTAGGCGTTCCACAGGCTCGGGTACTGGCTGATCATCCAGGCCGACAGCTCGAAGCTCGTGCCCGAACCGTCGGAGCGGACGACGGGGACGATGGACTGGTTCGGCAGCTGCAGGCCGGGGTTGTCGGCGGCCAGGGCCGGGTCGTCCCAGTTGGTGATGGCCCCGGTGAAGATCTTGGTGATGTTCGCGCCGCGACAGCCGCAGGTTGGTCACCCGCTGGCCGTTGATCTTGAGGTTGTACATGAAGACCGTGCCGCCGGCGGTGATCGGCATGTAGGCGTAGCTACCGGCCTGGGGGTGCTCGGGGCCGAGCCGTCGCCCGGGTCGGTCTGGAACGGGATGTCCGAGGCGGCGAAGTCGGTCTGCCCGTTGATGAAGTCCTGGCGCCCGGTCGTCGATCCGTTGGCGGTGTAGTTGATCTGCATCCCGTCGGCGTGCACGTCGGCGATCCACTGGTCGAGCGCGCCGGCCGACCACGACGAGCCCTCGCCGGTGACCGGGACGTAGGACGTGGCCCCGGCCGGGGACCGCCGGCGCCGAGCCAGCGTGGACAGCACGGCCATGACCGCCAGGGTGGTGGTGGCGGCGGCGGTGCGGAGGCGGCGGCGGGTGGTGGCGGTCATCGGGGGTGCTCCATGGGTCGGATGGCGGGATCGGGGGGCCGATCCGGGGTCGGCCGTAGCCGGCGGGCGCGGGCGGCTGCGCCGGGCGTAGCGGGCGACGTCGCGGGCCGAGGCCTCGTCGGACCCGGCGCAGCCCGCGGTCGGACAGGTGGCCCGGGCCCCAGCCACCGATCTTCCGGGCCGTGACGAAGAGCACGATGACCAGCAGGAGGAGGAACGACGCAGCGGCGAAGGCCCGGGCGGTGTAGGCCGGGTTGCCCGGTCTGGACGAGCTTGAGGGCGGCCAGCGGGAGCGACGCCATGGGCCCGTGCAGCGGGTTGGCGTTGATGTACGTGGTGTAGCCGGCGGTCAGCAGGACGGGCGACGCCTCGCCGATGCCACGGGCGATGCCCAGGATGACGGCGGTGGCGAGGCCCGACCGGGCCGTCGGGATCACGACCTGGAGCTCGCCCCGCCACGTCGGGGCGCCGAGCGCGGCCGACGCCTCACGCAGGCGTGCCCGGGACCAGGCGGAGCGCCAGGTCGGATGCCCGGATCATGTAGGGCAGCATCATCACGCTGAGGGCCAGGGCGGCGGCCAGACCGCTGCGCTCGAACCCGAGGGTGAGGATCCACAGGGCGTAGATGAAGAGGCCGGCCAGGATGCTGGGCAGCGCCGACATGGCCTCGACCATGGTCCGGAACGCCCGCGACGGGCCGGCTACGGGTCATGTCGAGGTAGACGGCGGCCACCAGTCCGAGCGGCACGGTCAGCACCACGGCGATCCCGATCATCCACAGCGTGCCCACGATGGCGTGGCCGATGCCGCCCTGGCCGACAGGGGCGCCAGCGGCGCCGGCGCCGACAGGTCCTGGGTGTAGGTGTTGAGGTGGACCAGGGCGTGCCAGCCCCGGGCGAAGGTGAAGACGACGACGATGACCAGGGCGCCGAAGGCGAGGACCGCCGTCGTGGCCATGAGCACCGTCATCACCGCGTCCTTGACCGCCGGCCCGTCGTCGACCAGGGACACGAGCACGGCGTAGGTGGCGACGAAGACCAGGTAGGCGACGAGTGCGAACCCGAACATGCCGGTCAGCGCCGTCACCTGGGTGAGCAGGAGCGACACGCTCACGCCGGCGAGCCGCGCGCCGACCAGGTTCCGCACCGTCGTCGCGGCGGATGCCCCGGAGCTTGCGGCGGACCTGGGGGCGCGGGGCCAGCCCGTCGTGCGCCGTCGACGGTGGCGCAGCGGTGTGGTCGAGGAGGGTCATCTCAGGCGTCGCTCTCCGCGCCGGAGCGGGACCGGGCCACGACGGCCGACGCGACGAAGTTGATCACGAACGTGAGGGCGAAGAGGGCCAGCCCGGCGGCCATGAGCGCCGAGATGCCGAACGGTGACGACTCGCTCGTACAGGTTGGCGATGAGCGCCGGAGACCGAGTTGCCGCCGGACTGCAGGAGGTGCCAGTTGATGGTGGAGACCGGCGAGATGATCAGGATCACCACGATGGTCTCACCGAGGGCCCGACCGAGCCCGAGCATCGTCCCGCCGATGATCCCGCCCCTGCCGAACGGCAGGACCACCGAGCGGATCATCCCCCACCGGGTGGCTCCGAGCGCGTAGGCGCCCTCGCGCTCGCCGAGCGGCGCCTGGGAGAACGACTCGCGCATGACCGAGCACAGGATGGGGATCACCATGAGCGACACGGCGATCCCGACGATGAAGGTGGATGCCGAGTAGATGGACCCCGACTGGACCGGGTTGGCCGGGTCGGACCCGTTCGACGTGGAAGAAGGGGATCCAGCCGAACCACGTGGCGAGCCACCGGGAGACACCCACCACCGTGCGGTTCTGCAGGAACTGGAGGGCCCACAGGCCGTAGACCACGCTGGGCACGGCGGCCATCAGGTCGACCAGGGACACCAGCGTCCGGCGGATCGGGGCCGGCGCCACCTCGGTGATGTACAGCGCGAGTCCGAGGGCGATCGGGATGGCGATGACCACGGCCACCACGGCGATGAGGATCGTGTCGGTCATGATGCCGGCGATCCCGAAGTGGTGGATGTCCGGCTCCCAGGCCTGGGTGGTCAGGAACGAGAACTTGGCGACCCGGATGGCCGGCAGCGCCTTGATGGTCAGGAAGAGCCCGACGAGGGCGATGACGCCCAGGACGATCAGGGCGCTGCCCCGGGTCAGGCCGAGGAAGGCGCGCTCGGCCGGCGCCTTGGTGACGAGGAGCTCGCGGGGGGACCGGGTCTCGACCGAGTGGTCGTCGGGTGCCCGGGGCACGGTGGTCGTCATGGTCGGCGGACACGGCGGTCAGCGCCCCACGCCGGCGTCAGCCGTCACGTCCGCCCCGTCGGTGTCACCGGCGACGGTGCCTCCGGACCGGTACCGGGGCCGTCCCCGGTCGGGCCGTCGCCGGACGTCCCGGTGCCGGCCCGGGCGCTGCGACGCAGGCGGAGGGCGTAGGCCGCCGCACCGGAGGCGACCACCAGCAGTCCGATACCCACCCACAGCCCCACCGGGGCCGACGAGCCCGTAGGCACCGCACCCTGGTCGACCACCTTCCAGGTGAAGCCGCCGGGGTCGGCGGCGTCGGCGGTGAACCGGATGGTCGAGTTCCAGTAGTCGGTGACGACGCCGTGGGTGTCGGCGCAGGCGATCCCACCCTCCCACGTCGCGCGTGCGGCGCACCGGCGGCGAACAGGTCGGCCGGCGTCAGCCGGGACCAGGTGAACGAGGTCGGGGAGCCCGACGATCTGCCCGGTCGCCTCGGCCGTGTTGACCGCCCCGAAGTAGGCGCCGTCGGCGATGTAGCCGTACCCGCGGCTCGGGATGCCCCGTCTTGAAGCTGACGGCGGTGGGTGCGACGTCCTTCGGCACCAGGTAGCTGTAGACGTGGTACCCGTCGTGGGCGGTGTCACCCGGGCAGGTGGCGCCGGCCGGGCAGGACGACGCCGTAGGGGGTGGCCGACCCGCCCGAGCCGAGTGCCGTGGTGGTCCCCGGACGGGCGATCAGCTCGGCCGATGCCGTCGCCGCCGATGCCACCCGCGCCGGCGGCGACGGTGGCCGCCAGCGCGGCCAGGCCCACGGCCGCGACCGAGCGCCGGGCGCGACGGCGGATCCCACCGTCACCGGATCGGGCGCGTCCCGCGGCGACGATCGGATCACGCCGCCCCGTAGAACGGCGCGCCGAAGGCGTACACACCCCCGGTCTGGCCGACCAGCCAGTAGCCGCCGGTCGTCGGTGTCGGTGGCCATGCCCGTGATCGGGGCGGCTGCCGGGGATGCCCGCCGCCGAGCCGTGGAAGCCGGCGTCGCCGAAGGCGAAGACGCCGCCGTCGGCGGCCACCAGCCAGTAGCCCGCCGCCGTCCGCGGTGACAGCCATGCCGTTGACCGGCTGGGTCAGCGAGAGGTCACCGGTCGAGCCGTAGAAGGGGGCACCGAAGGCGAAGATCCCGCCGTCGGAGGCCACCAGCCGGTAGCCGCCCGTTCGGGCGAGGCGGCCATCCCGACCACCGGCTTGTTGAGGTGGTCGCCACCCATCGAGCCCTGGAACACGGCGTCGCCGAAGGCGAAGACCCCGCCGTCGGCGGCGACCAGCCAGTAGCCCTGGCTCGTCGGGGGTGGGGGCCAGGTCGACGACCGGGGCGTTCAGCGTCTTGCCCCCCATCGAACCGAAGAACCCGGCGTCGCCGAAGGCGAAGATGCCACCGTCGGCGGCCACCAGCCAGTAGCCCTTGCCGTTCGAGGTGGCCACGATGTGGACGATCGGTGCGTTGAGCACGTCGCCGGCCAGCGAGCCGTAGCTGGCGACCGCCACCGAATGGGGCGACACGTGGCCCTGGCTGTCGACCAGCCAGTAGCCCGACCCGTCGTGGCCCGAGGCGATCCCCACGACCGGTGCCGTCAGCGGGGCCACCGGCTGCCTCCGACGACCGTCAGGGTGAAGCGCTGGGTCGGCGTCCGGAACCGACACCGTTGGCCGCGGTGATGGTGACCGGGAACGAGCCCGACGGCGGTGGGCGCCCCCGCTGAGGGTGCCCGAGGAGGACAGGGTCACACCGTCCGGCAGGGCGCCGGTCTCGGCGAAGGTCGGCGAGGGGCTGCCCGTGGCGGTCGGCGTGAAGGAGCCGTGGACGCCCACGGTGAACGTGGTCGACGACGCCGACGTGAACGGCCGGGGCCGGGTGGTAGGTGAAGTGGTCCGCCGACGAGGTGGCGGAGGTGCCACCCGGCCGTGGTGACCGTCACGTCGACGGTGCCGGTGCCGGCCGGCGAGGTGGCGGTGACCGAGGTGGCGTGTCCGACCGTGATGGCGGTCGCCGGCGGCGGTGCCGAACTGGACCGCCGTGGTCCCCGAGAGGTCGGTGCCGGTGATGGTGACGACGGTCGTGCCACCGGCCGTCGGGCCGACTGGTCGGGGCGATCGAGGATGACCGTCGGGTGCGGCCACGTAGGTGAACTGGTCGCCGGCGGCGGTCGTCGAGGTGCCGCCGGCGTGGTGACCGTCACGTCGACGGTGCCGGTGACCCGCCGGCGCGGTGGCGGTGACCGAGGTGGCCGTGTTGGCGGTGACGTCGGTCGCCGGCGGTGGTGCCGAACTTGACGGCGGTGGCGCCGGTCAGGTTGGTGCCGGTGACGATCACGCTGGTGCCGCCGGCCGTCGGGCCCGCTGGTCGGGGCTGATCGGCGGTGACGGTCGGGGCGGCGGCGTAGGTGAAGTGGTCACCGGCTCCGGATGGTGGAGGTGCCGTCGGGGGTCGTGACGGTCACGTCGACCGCACCGGCCGATCCGGCAGGGCGAGGTGGCGGTGACCGAGGTGGCGGCTCGGCGGTGCCACCGAGGTGGCCGGCGGCGGTGCCGAACGTCACGGCGGTGGCGCCCGTCAGGTTCGTGCCGGTGATGGTCGACGTTCGTGCCACCGGCGGTCGGGCCGGTGGTCGGGGCGACCGCGGTCACCGTCGGGCGGACGCCACGTAGGTGAACTGTCATCGGCGCCGCGGTGGCCGAGGTGCCGCCCGGCGGTGGTGACGGTCACGTCGACGACGCCGGCCGGGCCGGCCGGCGAGGTGGCGGTGACCGAGGTCGGCGACACTGAGCGGTGAACGAGGTGGCCGGCGGCGGTGCCGAACGTCACCGCGGTGGCGCCGAGTCGAGGTTCGTCCCGGTGATGGTCACGAGGTGCCGCCGGTCGTCGGGCCGGTGGTCGGGCTCGACCGAGGTGACGGTGGGGGCGGCCACGTAGGTGAAAGGTCGCCGGCTCGCGGTGGCCGAGGTGCCGCCGGCCGTGGTGACGGTCACGTCGACGGACACCGGCCGATCCGGCGGGCGAGGTGGCGGTGACCGAGGTGGACGATGTTGGCGGTGACGCGAGGTCGCCGGCGGCGGCGCCGAAGTTGACGGCGGTGGCGCCGGTCGAGGTTGGTGCCGGTGATGACCACGCTGGTGCCGCCCGCGGTCGGGCCGGCGTTCGGGCGTGATTGCGGTGACCGTCGGGGCGGCCGCGTAGGTGAACTGGTCACCGGCGACGGTGGCCGAGGTGCCGTTGGCCGTGGTCACGGTCACGTCGACCGTGCCGGCGGCCCCGGCCGGCGAGGTGGCGGTGACCGAGGTGGCGGTGTTGGCGGTGACCGGTGGCCGCGTCGGTGCCGAATCGACCGCGGTGGCCGCCGCTCAGGTTGGTGCCGGTGATGGTCACACGGTCGTGCCGCCGGCCGTCGGGCCCGACGTCGGGGCGATCGAGGTGACGGTCGGGGCCGGCGCCGTAGGTGAACTTGTCACCGCGCCGACGATCGCCGAGGTGCCGCCGGCGGTGGTGACGGTCACGTCGACCGTGCCGGCCGATCCGGCCGGCGAGGTGGCGGTGACCGAGGTGGACGATGTCGGCGGTGACCGGTGGCCGGGGCGGAGCCGAAGTCGACCGCGGTGGCCCGGCCAGGTTGGTGCCGGTGATGGTCACGCGTGGTCCCGCCGGCCGTCGGGCCCGTGGTCGGGGCGACCGAGGTCACGGTCGGGGCGGCCACGTAGGTGAACTTGTCGCCGGC
Organism: uncultured Acidimicrobiales bacterium; assembly: GCA_963814655.1. Classification (GTDB taxonomy): domain Bacteria; phylum Actinomycetota; class Acidimicrobiia; order Acidimicrobiales; family RAAP-2; genus Bog-756. Next base: position 196,860 of record CAWFDU010000013.1, read on the forward strand.
CGAGATCGCCGAGGTCCCGCCGGCGGTGGTGACGGTCACGTCGACCGCGCCGGCCGTTCCGGCGGGCGAGGTGGCGGTGACCGAGGTGGACGATGTTGACGGTGCACGAGGTGGCGGCGGCGGCGCCGAAGTCGACGGCGGTGGCGCCGGTCAGGTTGGTCCCGGTGATGGTCACGGGGGTCCCACCGGCCGTCGGGCCCGTCGCGGGCTGACCGCGGTCACGGTGGGGGCGGCGACGTAGGTGAAGTGGTCACCGGTTCCGGTGGCCGAGGTGCCGCCGGGCGTGGTGACGGTCACGTCGACCACACCGGCCGATCCGGCCGGCGAGGTGGCGGTGACCGAGGTCGACGACACCACGTCAGGTGGCCGCGGGCCGAGCCGAAGTCGACGGCGGTGGCGCCGAGTCAGGTTGGTGCCGGTGATGGTCACGGGTGGTGCCACCGGCCGTCGGGCCGCGGACGGGGACTGACGGAGGTGACGGTGGGACCCGCCGTCACACGTGAGGGTGAAGTCCTGGGCGTCGTCGGCCAGGATGCCGTTGGTGGCGGTGAAGGTGATCGGGAAGCGCCGGACTCGGTCGGGGTGCCGGTCAGCGCCCCAGCGGCGAAGGTCACACCGGTCGGCAGGGCGCCGGACTCGGTGATCGTCGGCGCGGGGCTCCCCGTGGCCGTCGGCGTGAACGTGCCGGCCGCTCCCCTCGGTGAAGGTCGTGGACGACGCCGAGGTGATGGCCGCCGGGCTGCTGCCGCACGGGCCCGGCATGGCGGTCCAGGTGAACCCGTTGGGGTCGCGTGGAGCTGGCGGTGAAGGTGACCTCGGTGTTCCAATTGTCGACCATGCCGCCGATGAGTTCGGCGCAGACCAGCCCGGACTCCCACACGCCGGTGGCGGTGGTACCCGCCCCCGTGTAGAGGAGCTGGCCGAGCGTTACGCCGTCGTCGGACACCAGCGGGCCCCACTCGAAGTTGTTGGGGATGCCGACGATCTGCCCGGTGCCGATGGCGGTGTTGACCGGCCCGTAGTAGTTGCCGGTGTTGTCGACGAGGCCGTAGCCCGTCGACGGGAAGCTGACGAAGGTCACACCCACAGGTCGGTCCCCTCCGGTACCAGGTAGCTGTAGACGTGGTAGCCGTCGGTGGCGGTGTCGCCGTCGCACGCCGCCTGGGCCGGGAGCACACGGTGAAGGGCGTGGTCGACCCGCCCGAGGTCAGCGGGGTGGTCGCGCCCGGGCGAAGCGATGGTGGCGATGCCGTTCAGGGTCGAGGCCGACGCCGGCGTCGAACCCACGAGGACGAGCGTGCCCGCCGCGGTGACGGCGACGAGCACCGCGGCCGCTACGGCGCGCAGTCGGCGCCGTGCCGTCTGCCTCGTGCCGTGGGTGCGGGTTGCGGAGTCGAGCATGCGTTCGTTCCCTTTCGTGTTCGTGGGGCGGGACCGGCCGGAGGTCCCGTGCGCTGGACCGGCCTGGAGATGCTGGGTGCGGCGTGCACACCCCTCGACTCCCGGATCTTCTGGTGCCGGAGGTGGTGCATGGGTCGCCGGCTGGTGCGCCGTTGCCGTCCGACCTCCCGACCCTGGTGGATGCCCCCTGTCCGATTTACCCCTTATTCCTATCAACTCTATGGAGATACTAGCCGGGGCAATTGCACGTTGTCGACGCGCGCGGCCAGATTTCCTTCTTGCAACCGTGGCACCCTCGAGGAGCTGAACCACCGGTTGCGTCGGTCCCCGGGCGGGCGTGGCAGAAGGGGCGGCGCCAAGCGCCGCCCCTTCTGATGTGGCTCTCCGTTCTGACCGTCCCGGTGCCGGGCGCCGGAGCGGCGCGAAGCTAGGACCCCAGCGTCAGCGACAGATTGGCCGTCGCCGTCTCCTTGGTGCCCTTGGAGTGGTCGGTGACCGTGACGGTGAACGGGTACGGTCCCGTGGCCGGGGCGTGTTTGCCCGACTTGACCGTCCCGCTGATCACCCCGGTCGTGGCGTCGAGCTTCAGGCCCTTGGGCAGGGCGCCCGCAGTGACCTTCCACTTGTAGGGCGCCACACCGCCGGACGCCGTCGAGCGCGCTACTGGTGTACGCCGTGCCGATGGTCACCGTCGACGGACTGACGGCGGCGGTCGTGACCTGGAGCTGTGGGATCGCCGTCCAGGTGAACCCGTTCGGGTCGGTGGAGTTCGCCGCGAAGGTCACCGGGATGTTCCAGTAGTCGGCGAGGCCGCCCGAGGAGTCCGCGCAGGCCAGTCCCGCCTCCCAGGCCCCGCTCGCCTTCTTGCCCGTGCCGGTGTAGAGGAGTTGGCTCAGGGTCACCCCGTCGTCTGCCACCAGCGGGCCCCACTCGAAGTCGTTGGGGATCTCCACGATCTGGCCGGTGCCGATGGCCGTGTTGACCGGCCCGTAGTACGTGCCGGTGTTGTCGATGAGGCCGAAGCCCTCCGACGGGAACCCGACGAAGGTCACCCCGGACAGGCTGGTCCCCTTCTCGACCAGGTAGCTGTAGACGTGGTACCCGTGGGTGGCCGTGTCCGCGTCGCACGACGCCTGGGCCGGGAGGACGACGGTGAATGGTGTGTCCGAACCTCCCGTGGTCAGCGCCGTGGTCTGTCCGGGCGCCGCGATGGTGGCGATCCCGTCCAGGGTGGAGGCACCGGCCGGGGTGGCCCCGGCCAGCGCCAGCGTGCTCGCCGTGGCTCCCAAGGCGAGCAGTGCGGTGACTCCGGCCCGGGCCAGCGCCCGACGGGGGCCGCCCCGGCCGATGCGGTCACTTCGATGGTTGGTCATGGATGTCGTACCTCGAGGTCGTGGATGGACGGTTGGTCAACGTTGCCGATCGCGGTGGATCAGCCGTTCCCGGTCGTGGTCGTCGAACCGCAGGTGCCCTCGGCGACGGTCAGGCTGTCGAACCCGAAGGTGTTGACGATCCCCTGCTCGGTGCTGTCGCACAGTGACGCCGAGCTGCCCACGAAGAGGCTGACCAGGGCGGCGTCCTTGGTGAAGCCGGTGATCTTGGCGGTCGGGAGGACGGTGTAGACGTTGTAGCCGTACGGGACGACTGGTAGTAGGTGGTGTTGGGCAACTCGGAGGGCGCCGTGCCCGTGTAGGGCTTGCCCAGCGCGTCGATGGCGGCCAGGTCCACGCCGCCGGCCCGAGCCGACGACGAGCGGTCCACGGCCGACACCGTTCGCCTGGCCGATCCAGCTCCCCGACGAGATCGGGATCACCGCGTCCGAGCCGGCGGGCAGGGTCGAGGCGAAGGTGTAGAAGCTGTCGCCGCTGTTCTGCTGGATGTTGTTGCAGCCCGCCGCGTTGGCGGCGGTGTTGGCCGTCGAGTCCGACACGCCGATGGCCGCCTCCAGGTTGGACCGGGGAGTCGAGCCCGAGAGGGTCAGGCAGGCGTAGACGGTGTCGCCGTCGATCGTCGAGGTGCCCGTCGATGACGAGTACAGGGCGGACAGTTCGGCGGTCGTCAGGCTGGCCAGGTGGCCGGTGCCGTGGTCGTAGTACAGGACGCCGAGGCCGTCACGGGCGAAGGGCACGAACGTCAGGGTGGTGCCCGACGACTTCGGGCCCCGGGCGGCCCGGGCGAAGTCGATCTGCCCGGTCACGTTGACCGGGGCGCCGGTGCACGACGCCGACGAGTTCTGCCAGCCGGTGCCGTTCACGGCGGCCAGCAGGGCGCCGATCCCCGCCGTGGTGGAGTTCGGGCGGTCGAAGGACGGGCCGCCCAGCTTGGTGGTGATGCACCCGGGGTTGACGGTGGTCCCCCCGGCCGGTGAGGCGTCGAACGAGTCGATCGTCTTGGAGTTGGTGGCCCCCGACGACGCCAGCGGCAGGTAGAAGTGGGTGGTGGTGGCCGGCGGGGCCGGCGAGGCGCCGGACAGGCCGGCGTAGACGTCCTGGGTCACGTCCGCCCCCACCCCGGCATAGGCGGTGGTGAACGACGGGTCGGCCTGGGCCGACGTGGTCAGTGCGGTCAGGCTGGCCAGTCCGGCGGTGCCCGAGACGACGGCGACGGCGGTGGCCACCCGGATGCTCCGGCGGCGGGTGAGTTGGCGCAATGCAGGCTCCTTGTTCGGTGTCGGAGGTCGACCCGACAAGGCCCCTACCCATACCCGACATTTCCTAGTGGCTTTATCAGAATAAGGAAGCCGACCACGGTTGTCAACAATTGATTCTTCGAAGTTGCGCCGGGGACCGGGTTGGCGGTCGTCCGGCGACGGGACGTGACCGCGGGGCGGCGTCGACCGACGGACTCGCCCGGGAACGGTGCCGTGGAGGGCGGGCCGGTCGCGGCCCTCCGGTCGGCCTACGCCCGGATGAAGTCGTCCAGGATCGCCACCAGCTCGTCGGGCGCGTCCTCCTGGATGAAGTGGCTCGGCCCCCTCGATCACGACGGTGGGGCTGGCCCTGCGCCCCGGGGATCCGGCGCTGGAGCGGCCAGGTGGGCGCCGGCCATGAAGGCGACCGGGTCCTGGTCGCCGAACACGGTGAGGAAGGGCTTCTCCCACGTCTCGAGGTAGGCCCAGTGGCCTTGGCCTGGGGCACGCCGGGGTTGTCGGGCTGGACCGGGATGAGCACCGGGAAGCGCTTGGGCGCGGCCTGGTAGGAGCCGTCGGGATACGGCGCCTCGTAGGCGGCCACCTCGGCGGCCGACAGCTCCCGGGTGGTGCCGCCCTGCACGAGCGCCCCGACCGGCAGCACGTCGACCGACTGGCTGAACGCCAGCCACTGCTCGATGAACTCGTTAGGCGCCCTGCCCTCCGGCAGGCCCGTGTTGGAGGCCACGACCCGGTCGAAGCGGTCGCCCGTGGGCGGGCAGCAGGGCGAGGCCCAGCATCCCGCCCCAGTCCTGGCAGAACAGGGTGATGCCGCGCAGGTCCTCGCCCTCGAGCCACTGGCCCATCCAGTCCGTGTGGGCGGCCATGGTGAAGTCGTCCTGGTCGACGGGCTTGTCGGAGCGCCCGAGGCCCATCAGGTCGAGGGCCACCACCCGGTGGCCGCGGGCGACGAGGCCCGGGATCATGTGGCGGTAGAGGTAGCACCAGGACGGGTTGCCGTGGAGCAGCAGCACGGGCGCGGCGTCCCGGGGCCCCTCGTCCAGGAAGTGGAAGCGCAGGCGGGTGCCGTCGGCCGCCGTCCACCTCGCGGTAGTGCGGGGCGAAGTCGTAGTCGGGCAGGCCCGGCGAACCGCTCGTCCGGGGTGCGCAGGACGTCCACGGCCGTCACTCCCCCGCCGTCGCGACGGAGCCGATCAGGTCCTCGATCAGCGGATCGATCACGACCACGACCTGGTCGGCCACGCCGGCGGTGTCGGCCAGGAGCCGCGAGCGCCTCGTCGTCCACCCGGTCGAAGCGGACGTCGTCCCACCGGCGGCCGTCGCCGAGGATGACCCCGTCGACGGCGAAGTGGGCCACCGGGCACGACGCCGTCGGGGTCCGGGCCCGGGCCGGCCCCGTCGGCGAACCGGCGCACCCGCATCACCAGCGGGCACCGCTGCCGGCGTCGGCCGGCTCGGCCACCGAGAGGGGCACGCAGCCCATCACGATGGTCGTCTCCATGCCGGCCTTCTTGTGCACGTACTGCTTCTGGAAGTCGTCCCGTGCCTGCATGGCGAAGAACGACGCCCGGCTCGGGTAGCGGACGATGCCGACGCGTTCCCAGGCCGACGTCGTCCGCCACCTGGCGGGTGACGTCGCCGAACAGCGGCACGGTCGCCCCCAGGTCGGCCAGGACGGCGGTCGGTGCGTAGAGGTCGTCGGCCTCCTTGCCCGAGATCGCCGGGCCGCCCCCGTCGCCGTAGTCGGCCACGGGCTTGTACTTCATGAGGTTGAGCATCCACACCGCCCGTCCTCCTCGGGCGACAGGCCGCAGCCAGCGGCCCGCCGTCTCGACGTCGACGGTCCCGAAGGGGTACTCCAGCCGGATCTCGCCATGGGGATGCGTTCCTTTCTCGCGGCCCGTCGGGCCGCGGTGGGTCGACCGCGGTGCGGTGTCGGTGGTGGTCAGGTGTCGGCAGCAGGGCGTCGAGGGCGTCGATCAGGAGGGGCCGGGCCTCGGTGGGGGTCAGGCCGCCGGTGGACGAGGTAGTGGTCGAGGGATTCGAAGGCGCAGAGGGCGTCGACCGCGGCCAGGCCGCGACCGGTCGCGGACCGGGTCCATGGCCGAGAGCTCGGTGGCGAAGTGGCGCTCGATCTGCTCGCGCAGGCGGCCCGGTCGGCGTCGAAGTGGTCGCGGACGATGGCGTCGAACGTCGCCCGGATGCGGGTGGCCCGCACGGTGGCCCCGGCCGCCGCCTGCAGTCGGAGGCGGCTGTCGACGAACCGGCCGATCCGGTCGCCGAGGTCGCCCTCGCCGATCGCGGGGGATCAGGAACAGCGGGGCGACGTCGTTCGAGTTGGCGGGCGATGGCCGCCCGGGACAGGCGTCGTGGTCGTCGAAGTAGCGGTAGACGGACCGCACCGAGAGTCCCGACCCGCAGGGCCACCTCCTCGGGGCCCGGGCTGAGGTTGTCCTCGGAGAACAGGTCGAGGACGGCGTCGAGGACGGCGTCGCGGTTGCGGTCGCGGATGGCCGAGCGTCCGTCGACCGCGCGGCGGCGCCGGGGCCGCCTCCGCTCCCGTGCGACGTCGCCACCGCGTCTCAGGACCCCGTGTCCGAACTTCGGGTTCCGGCCCTGCTCGAGCCGTCGGTTGCGGTCGTGCACCCGGGCCCGGCGTCGACTGGTGGGTCAGGATCCAGAACTGGTCGGCCCGCACCGCGTAGGCGACGTCGGCGGCCAGGTCGGCCGGGTCCATGGCCACCGTCCCCATGAACTGCGGCGATCTGCTCGATCGGGACGGCCGGTGGAGCGGGGAACCCGAGCGCGCTCGGGGGCGTTGCGGGTCGACTCGAAGATCCGGGTGGCCACGAGTTCGGGGCACAGGCACGACACGCCCACCGGCGTGCCCTCGAGCTCCATGGCCAGCGACTCCGACAGCCCGACGACGGCGTACTTGGTGGCGTGGTACGGACCCGAGCACCGGCGACGACGGTCAGCCCGGCCTCCGACGCCGTGTTCACGACGTGCCCCTCGCCCTGCTCCAGCATCAGCGGGACGAAGGCGCTCACCCCGTAGGCCGGTGCCCAGCACGTTGACGCCCACCACCCAGTCCCACGTGGCCGGCTTCGTCCGGTGGTTGACCTGCCCGTTGGCCACGCCCGGCGTTGTTGCACAGCAGGTGGACGGCGCCGTGGGCGGCGACGGCGGCGTCGCGCAGGCCGGCCACCTGGTCGGCGTCGGACACGTCGCACACCACGGGAGTCACCGCGCCGCCGTCGTCGGCGATGCGCGCCGCCTCGCGCTCGAGCGCCGGCTGCTCGATGTCGGCCATGACGACCGACATCCCCTCGGACAGGAACCGCTCGGTCAGCGCCAGCCCGATGCCCGAGGCCGCCCCGGTGACCACTGCCGATGCGTCCGTCCAGCTCCATGCTCGTCGCTTCCTCTGCTGCCCTCGCGTCGTGTCGGTGCGTCGGTCGGGCTCGTGCGGCGGTCCGGTCAGACCCGGGCGATGACCTCGTCGCCGTAGGCGGCCAGCGCGCGGCGGTGTCCTTCCAGAACAGGAAGGACGGGCACGACGATCCGGTCCACCCCGAGGTCGGCCAGGGCCGCCGCCTCCTCGAGGGCGCCCGGGCCGAAGACGCCGTTGCCGCCGCAGGTGATCTCGATGGCGCCCGGGTCGCGGCCCGCCTCCTCGGCGGTGCGTGCGCACCAGCTCGAACAGCTCGGCGAGCGCGTCGTGGCTGCCCGATGGCCGGGAAGAACCCGTCCCCGATGTCGGCCGGCCCGCCGGGCGGCCACCTCGGTGTGGCCGCCGATGTGGACGGGCACGCTGACCCCCGGAGCGGGCTGGGGACGGCAGATGCAGTCGGTGAACGAGGTGAACTCGCCCGTCGTAGGTGGCCCGGTCCTGGCTCCACAGCGCCCGCATGGCGGCGATGCCGTCGTCGGTCCGCCGGCCCCGCTCGGCGAAGGGCACGCCGATGGCGTCGAACTCCTCCTCGAGCCAGCCCACCCCGACGCCCAGCTGCACCCGGCCGCCCGAGAGGTGGTCGAGGGTGGCGACCTCCTTGGCCAGCACCACGGGGTTGCGCTGGGGCTGGATCAGGATCCCGGTGCGCCAGGCGGATGGTGGACGTCACCGAGGCCAGGTAGGCCAGCCACACCAGCGGGTCGGGGATCGGCGCGTCGTCGGCGCCGGGCATCCGTCCCGAGCGGTCGTAGGGGTAGGTCGACTCGTAGCCGGCGGGCACGACCATGTGCTCGACCGTCCACAACGACTCGAACCCGGCGGCCTCGGCGGCGCGGGCGAAGTCCGACGGCGGCCGTCGGGTCGAGAACGGCCCGGTGTTGGCGAAGACGATGCCGAACTTCATGCGGGGACCTCCTCGGTCGCGAGCGTGCAGGCGGTACCGGTCCGGGGGTCGACCCCGCCGGCCAGGTAGGTGCGGAAGACGTCGATGACGGCCTGGGGACCGGTGGCCCGCTCCATGGTGATCCAGCCGGCGACCCATGCCGGCGTAGCCGCCCCACGCCTCGCCCATGCGGGCGGCCAGCACCTCGGCGCCCCAGTCGCGGCTCCGCTTGGTGATCTGGCTCGGGGCGAAGAGGAAGGCCGGCGCCGGACCCGGGCGGGGATCCCCGTCGGTCGGAGGCGGGCTGGTCCCAGTGGGTGTCGCCGACGATCATCGAGTGGGCCAGGTCGGGCGCCCAGGCGGCGGTGGACGGCGGTGACCAGACGTCCTGGTCGCCCGAGACGTCGATGAAGACCGACGGCACCCGGTCGAGCCGGTCCACGTCGTCGTAGGTCACGCACGTCGTCGTACACCCCGAGCGACCGGCAGAAGCGGCGTTGCCCGGCTGACGTCAGGCCGACCGTCCGGACGGCCCCGGCCGTGGAGCAGGTGGGCCGCAGCCCGAGCGACGTCTTGGCCGAGGCGCTCGGGAGCACCACCTGGGCGGCGCCGAGGTCGTCGTGGTCGACCAGGAAGTCGTCGATCACGAAGGAGGTGAAGAACAGGGGGTAGAGCAGCATCTGCAGCTCCTCGCCGTCCGGCCGCTACACCGGGTCGGCCGCGCAGCGCCGGTAGGCGTTGTACGGGAGCGGCGAGGCCGGCCCGGTGCGGCGACACGTCGGTCACCTCGCGGCTCGTGCCCGTCCCGGTTCGATGACCAGCTCGGTCGACATCGGCAGGAAGCCGAAGAGGCGCTCGCCCACGGCGACGTCCGGCGAACGGGTCTCGACCACCTCGGCGAACCCCCACACCGGCACCCGGCCCCACGCCGTGCCGTCGCCGGCGGTCGGCCGGGGACGGCGGGAAGAAGTCCCAGTAGCGGAGCAGGTCGCCCATGACGGCGTAGGTGACGTTGTTCGAGGAGAACCCGAACCGGTCGATCCGCAGCCGGGCCTCGCCCTCGGCCAGGGGCTCCGGCGGCCGGTCCACCGTCCGCCACTGCGGTCGAGTCGGACCGCGTGCGACCTCGATGTCCATCCGACCGATCCCCTCCCGTGGACCGGCCGCTCGGGGCGGCCGCGTTCATGTCAATTCCGATGACATGTGTCAAGGTAGCTGACAGAAGATACACTCGCAAGCCGGACGCGGCGCCGCCGACCTACCCAGTCCGCTCCGACCGACCCCGGAACAGGAGATCCCCGATGGACCCCTACGTCCTGTACGCCATGCCCGCCTCGCTCTACTCGGGCAAGGCCCGCTCCTACCTGCGCACCCACCGCATCGACTACGTCGAGCGGGCGCCGGGCGACCCCCGCTACACCGGCGAGGTCGAGCCCGCCATCGGACGGTGGATCATCCCCGTGCTGCAGACGCCCGACGGGACGCTGGTGCAGGACACCGTCGACATCATCGACCACCTCGACCGCGGGGCGGCCCCCGAACGGTCCGCCTATCCGGCCACCGCCGGTCCACCGCACCGTGGCCCACCTGCTCGAGCTGTTCGGTGGCGAGGGCCTGCTGCGGCCGGCCATGCACTACCGCTGGGACTTCGACGACACCAACGTGGCGTTCCTGTCGAAGGACTTCAGCGCCGCCCTGGCCGTCGGGGCCGACGACGCCACCCGCGACGCGGTGTTCGCCTTCGCCAGTGAGCGCATGCGGTCAGCGCCACCGCCTCCTTCGGGGTCTCCGACGAGCTCGTCGACGAGATCGAGACGCTCCTACGAGGAGTTCCTCGACCTGTTCGACGCCCATCTGGCCGGGTCGCCGTACCTGCTGGGCGGCCGCCCGACCATCGCCGACTACGGGTTCATGGGTCCGCTCTACGCCCATCTGGCCCGGGACCCGTATCCCTCGGTGCTGATGAAGCGACGTGCGCCGCGGGTGTGGCGGTGGGTGGAGCGGATGAACGCGCCCGACCCGGACGCCGGCGAGTACGGGGACTGCTCCGAGGAGCTGTTCGCCGACGACGGCGTGCCCGACACCCTGCGCGCCCTGCTGGCGTACATCGGCGAGGAGTACCTGGACGAGGCCGTGGCCCAGGTGGTCGCCGTCGACGGCTGGCTGGCCGAGCACCCCGAGGCCGGCGAGGGGGAGGTCGTGCTGGGCAAGCCCAACCGGCGGCTCAGCGGTACCACCACCTTCACGTGGCGGGGCCACCCATGACGGTCGCCGTCGTCCCCTACCGGATGTTGCTGATCAAGCGGGTCCAGGACGCCTTCGCGCGTCGGCACGCCGGCGAGCAGGCCCGGACGCCGTCCGCGCCCTGTTCGCCGAGGCCGGACTCGACCCGCTGCTCGACCTGCGTCCCCGACGCTGGGTGGTGCGGGCCGACAACCGCGAGGTCTGGGGCCCGCCGCAGGAGCCGGTGCTGCCGTCCTGAGCCACGGTGCGGCGCCCGCGGCCGACCGTCGCGGGCCCGGCACCGCCGACCGGCCCGCCGTCGGCCTCCGTGGTCGGTCAGTCGCCGCCATCGGCCGGCGACGTCCCGGTAGCGCCGGATCCGGCGCGACGAACTCGTCGGTCTGGTCGCGCCGACCAGGCGACGGCGCGACCCCCCGTCAGGTCCGCGCACCCGCGCGCGATGTGGCGAGCCACCCGGGCGGTCGACGGTCCGTCGAAGCCGAGGCGCACGAGGCCGGCGAGGCGCACGTAGACCGGGACCACCGTCGCCTCGGCCAGTGTCGGTCGGTCGCCGGCCAGCCACGGCCGTCGCCGCAGCCACTCCCCCATCCCGGCCAGGGCCGCGGCCAGAGCACGTGCCGCCGAGCGGCGATGCTGTCGGGGTCGGTGCCGTAGTAGACGCCGATCATCGGGCGTGAAGACCCGCGCGGTCGATCCAGGCCATGCGGCGTCGCGGACCCGGTGCCCGCTCCACCGGATCGGCCGGCAGGAGCGGGCGGACCGGGCACGCGCGTCCTCCAGCCATTCGAGGATCGGCAGCGAGTCGGCCCGGTAGGCGCCGCCCACGCGCACCATCGGGATCTCCCCGCGGGGCGAGTGCGCGACGAACTCGGCCGGGACGACGAACCCCGGTGGCCGGACGGCGGTCGGCGGGACGTCCACCACGTCGTGGGCGATGCCCGCTCGGCCAGGGCGAAGGAGACCCGCACCGAGTACGGGCAGATCCAGTGCCCGAACAGGGTGACCGGCGGGGCGGCGCCCTGCGGCACAGCCGTGGCCGTCACCCCGGCGTCTCCTCCGAATAGCTGTTCTGGAGATTGTCCTGGAGTACGTGCGCGGCCCTCGTGGCCGTCGCCACCACGAGCGGCCGGGTCAGGGTCCGCACCCGGTAGGTCCAGCCGGCCGGCAGCGTCAGCGCGCGACGCCAGGCCGGGCAGGTCGGCCATCGACAGCGTCGGGTCCTTGCTCTGGCTGTAGGTCTGCATGACCCACACCGTGCCGTCCGGTGCGACCAGCTCGTAGACCTGCCGTCCGGCGGCGAAGGTGAAGGCGGCCTGCCGGCTCACCGTGTGCGGGGTGAACGGCAGCTCGGCGGCGGCCACGCTCGCACCGAGCACCACGGTGGCCTCCTCGATCATGGCGATGCCACCGAAGGACCGCACGACCTGCCCGCCGGTGCGCACCTTGGCGATCGAGTTCATCAGCCAGTACCGCGGCCCGTTCAACTCGGCGAAGGGTACGCCGGCGGCCGCGGCGATCGACGGTGCGTCCAGCGCCGCCCACTCGTCCTCCGGGCAGCGGATTCAGCGGGTAGGTGTTGTAGACGGTCGGCGACAGCCCCGCCGCCGTCGACGTGCACGAGCAGCACCTCGCAGTACCGCCTCCCGACCAGGCCGGTCGCCACATGGGTGGTCGTGCGTGCCCCGGTGGCCGTCGTGGCCGTCGGCGTCGCCGTCGTGGCCGCGCACGCCGCCCCGGTCACGGCCAGCAGGGCCACGGCCAGGGCGGCCGCCCGGCGGGACCATCTTCTGTCAGTCGTGGTGTCATGAGTCATCGCCCCACGGTAGCCCGGGACGGGCGGCTCCGTCCGGGGACCCCGGCGGGGGCGGTCGCACCGGGGTGCCGCAGTACCATCCGGCAGGCCCCCGGCGCCGCCCGACACCGACCGCAACGAGGACGTGATGACCCCGATCCCGCAGCTGACCGCCCTCGAGATCGCCCGCAAGGCCACCCTCCGGCCCATCGTCGACGTGGCCGCGGCCATGGGCATCGACGAGGAGCTCCTCCTGCCCTACGGCCGCCATGTCGCCAAGGTCTCACTCGACGCGGTCGGGGCGCTGGCCGAGCGGCCCCGGGCGCGCTACGTGGTGGTGACCGCCATCACGCCGACCCCACTGGGCGAGGGCAAGACGACCACCACCATCGGGCTCGCCCAGGGCATGGCCCACATCGGCAAGCGGGCCACCGCCGCCATCCGCCAGTCCTCGATGGGCCCGACGTTCGGGATCAAGGGCGGGGCTGCAGGAGGCGGCTACAGCCAGGCGGCGCCGTTCGAGGCGTTCAACCTCCACCTGACCGGCGACATGCACGCCGTGACCGCCGCCCACAACACCCTGTCGGCCGTCGTCGACAACCACCTCCACCACGGCAACGAGCGCCGATCTCGACCTCCACGAGATCTCGTGGCGACGGGTGCTCGACGTCAACGACCGTGCGCTGCGCAACGTGGTCATCGGGCTCGGGACGGCCGAGGACGGGGTGCCCCGTCAGTCCGGATTCGACATCACCGCCGCCTCCGAGGTCATGGCCGTCCTGGCGCTGTCGACGTCGCTGGCCGACCTGCGCCGGCGGCTGGGCGCCATCGTCGTCGGGTTCGACGCCGACGGCGGTCCGGTGACCGCCGAGGACGTCCGCGGCGCCGGCGCCATGGCCGTGATCCTGCGCGACGCCCTGCAAGCCCAATCTCCTCCAGACGCTCGAGCACACCCCCGTGCTCGTCCACGCCGGGCCCGTTCGGCAACATCGCCCACGGCAATTCGTCGGTCGTGGCCGACCTGGTCGGGATCCACACCGGCGACTTCCTGATCACCGAGGCCGGGTTCGGCGCGGACATGGGCGCCGAGCGCTTCTTCAACATCAAGTGCCGGGTGTCCGGCCTGGTGCCCGACGCCGCCGTCGTGGTCACGACCGTCCGCGCCCTCAAGGCCCACTCCGGCAGACACCGGATCGTGGCCGGCCGGCCGCTCCCGCCGGCCCTCCTGGCCGAGTGCCCCGACGACGTGCGGGCCGGAGCGGCCAACCTGGTCAAGCAGGTCGAGAACGTCCGGTTGCACGGGGTCACCCCGGTGATCGCGGTCAACGCGTTCCCGGACGACTGCGAGAGCGAGTACGACGTCATCCGGGAGGTCGCGGCCTCGTTGGGAGTCCGGTGCGCGGTGAGCACGCACTTCGCCGACGGCGGTGCGGGAGCCACCGACCTGGCCGAGGCCGTCGCCGAGGCGGCCGAGGAGCCGGGCGACTTCCGGTTCCTCTATCCGTCCGGGGCACCGCTGCGCGACAAGATCGGGGCGATCGCCACCCGGGTCTACGGTGCCGACGGCGTCGACTACGTGCCGGCCGCGGCACGCACCCTCGACCGCCTCGAGGATCTCGGGTTCGGTGGCCTGTCGGTGTGCATCGCCAAGACCCACCTGTCGATCTCGTCCGATCCGGCGCTGAAGGGCGCACCCACGGGATGGCGGCTGCCGGTGCGCGAGGTCCGCCTGTCGGCCGGCGCCGGGTTCGTGTACGCCATCTGCGGCGACATGCGGACCATGCCCGGACTCGGCTCCCATCCCGCCGCCTTCGACATCGACCTCGACGACCAGGGCGAGATCGTCGGGCTGTACTGACCGTCGGGCGCAGCGGACGGGACCGACCGCGCCGGCCGGTCCCCGCCGTCCCCGGCCCCGGCCACATTGCCGCCTCCGCCGCGGGGTGCAACACTCCGCAGATGCCCGCACCACCACCTGGACCCTCCCGGCGCGCCCGTCGGTCGATCACCGCCGCCACCATGGCGTCCCTGGTCCTGGCCGGCGTCCTGGCCGGGTGCTCGTCCTCGTCGTCGTCCGCCACGACGTCCACCGCCCCGCCGTCCACGGCGTCGACCACGTCGTGCCGCCGGCCGGTCGTGCCCGTGCACGCCGTCCCGGTCAGCGGTGTACCCACGGACTGGAACGTCACGTCCTTCGACGGGACCGTGATCCGGGCGCACTGGTTCCCGGTGTCCGTCTACCGACCCCACGAGTCGGCGGGCCCCCACCCCACCGTCCTGATGGGCCCGGGCTGGAGCCTGACGGGTGACACCGACGTCACCGGTGCGGGCCTCCTCGGCGGGATACCGATCAGGGACCTGCTCGACGCCGGCTACAACGTCCTGACGTGGGACCCGCGCGGCTTCGGCGGCTCGGGCGGCCTGGCCGAGGTCGACAGCCCCGACTACGAGGCCCGCGACGTGAGCACCCTCCTCAGCTGGGTGGCCGACCAGCCCGGCGTGCAGCTCGACGCACCCGGCGACCCCCGCGTGGGCATGGTCGGCGGCTCCTACGGCGGTGGCATCCAGCTGGTGGCCGCGGCCACCGACTGCCGGATCGACGCCATCGTCCCGACCATGGCCTGGAACTCGCTCCCCTCCAGCCTCGACACGGCGGGTATCTACAAGGCGGGGTGGGCGGGGATCCTCCTCCAGGCGGCGTCCGCCGACCGCCTCGACCCGATGATCGCCGCCGCGGCGGCGTCGGGCCGGGCCACCGGGTCCGTCACCCCGTCCCAGCTCGCCTGGTTCGCGGCCCGGGGACCCGCCGGCATCCTCCACCGGATCACCGCCCCCACGCTCCTCGTCCAGGGCACGGTGGACACGCTGTTCCCGCTCCAGGAGGCGGTCGACGACTACGAGACCCTGCGGGCGGTGGGCACCAGGACCGCCATGGTGTGGTTCTGCGGTGGTCACGGCGTCTGCCTGACCGACCCGGGCGACACGGCGGAGCCCGAACGGGCCACACTCGCCTGGCTCGACCGGTACGTCCGGCGCGACCGGTCGGTCGACACCGGTCCGGACTTCCGCTTCGTCGACCAGAACGGGACGGCCTACTCGGCGCCCACCTACCCGCTCCCCGGGACGCTGCCGTTCACCGGCACCGGGTCGGGCACGCTGGCGCTGGTGTCCACCGGCGGCTCCGGGCCCATCACGTCGGTCCCCACCGGCCAGCAGCTCGGGTCCCTGGTGGCCCCCGTCACCCCGGCCCCGGCCACGAACGCGGTCGACGTGCCGATCACCTTCCCGACGTCGGGTGTGGTGGTCGGGGCGCCGCGGCTCACGCTGGCCTACGCCGGGACGGTGTCGGCCGGCGACCGCCCCACCCGGGTCTTCGCCCAGCTCGTCGACACCACCACGGGTCTGGTGCTGGGGAACCAGGTCACGCCGGTCCCGGTGACGCTCGACGCCCACCACCACACGGTCAGCGTCCCGTTGGCGATCGTGGCCTACACCGCCACCCCGACCAGCCACGTGGAGCTGCAGCTGGTGGCCACCACCGTCGCCTACGCCGCGCCCCGGCTCGGTGGCTCGGTGACCTTCTCGACCGTCCGGGTGGCCCTGCCGGTCGCCGCCACGCTCACCCCACGGACCTGAGCGGTCCGGGCGGAGGCGGGTGGAGGCGCGGCCCCGCCGCCCGGGGGTGCGTTCACCCGGGCAGCCCGTCCAGGAATGCCAGGATCGCCCGGTTGACCGGTCCGGGGTGGGTCATGTTGGCGGCGTGGGTCCCGCCCTCGACCGCCACCACGCCGTCACAGGCGGGCAGACCCGCGGCCAGCTCCTCGGCCCTGTCCATGGTGACGGCGACGTCGGCGGTCCCGTGCACGACGAGCGCGGGGACGGTGATCTCCCCCAGCCGGTCGGCGATGCTCTCCCGCTCCAGCAGGGTGTCGCCCGGACGGGCGAGCGCCTCCTTCGGGCGGGCCTTCCAACGGGCGATCCACTCGGCGCTCAGTCCGGGATCGCCGATGATGAGCGACGCCGTCACGCCGGCGACGTCGTCGGAGGGACCGTTGGCCACCCAGTCGTCGATCATCCCGCGGTAGAGCGGGATCGACTCGGGGTCCTCGGTTCCGGCCTGGGTGTCGAGCAGGACGAGCGCCCGTACCCGCTCCGGTGCCAGCAGCGCCGCCCGAAGGCCGATGAACCCGCCCTGGGACATCCCTCCCAGGACGGCACGGTCGATGCCCAGGTGGTCCAGCAGCCCGAGGCAGTCCGCCGCCGAGTCCCAGTACGTGAACGCCTCCCCGTCGTAGACGGTGTCCCCGAAGCCCCGCTCGTCCCACGTGACCACCCGGTACCGGTCGCGGAGGGCGGCCACCTGGGCGGCGAACATGCTGCGGTCCATGAGGAACCCGTGGGCCAGCACCACCGCCGGGCCGTCGCCACCCGTGTCGTCGTACGCGATCGTCGCTCCGTCGAGGACTGCCGTGGCCATGTCCGTCCCCCCGATCCCGCTCGTCCGGCGCCCGCGTGCCGGACGTCAGGGCGAGTGTAGGGCCGGCCGGGTGGCCCCGCCCGGGACGCGCTACTGCTGGTAGCCCTCGACCGTGCCGACGTCGCGCGGGGCCGCCCGTCCGGGGTCCTTGCCCGCGTCGCGCAGGGCCCGGCGTTGACGCATCAGGTCCCACAGCTGGTCGAGCGTCAGCTCGATCTCGTGGAGGCGGGCGTGGTCCCGGTCGGACAGGCCGTCGCCGACGTGGGACTCCTCGAGCCGGCGCTCCTCCGCGGTCAGCTGGTGGATGCGGGCGATCAGGTCCTCGTCGGCCATGGCGGACTCCTCCCGTCGGCGGTCACCCCGAGGTTACGGCCCGGCCCCCACCCGTGCCGGGGCACGGACGGTCCCGGGGACGCGGGACCTAGCGCGGCGCCCGGGGCAGGCCGAGGCCCAGCCACGAGATGAGGTCGCGCTGGATCTCGTTGGTGCCGCCGCCGAAGGTGAAGATCGTCTGGGCCCTCGCCCGGTGCTCGAGACGTCCGCCCAGGACGGCGCCGGGCGAGCCCTCGGCCAGGTAGCCCGCCTGTCCCACGATCTCACCCAGGACGCGGTACGCCTCGAGGGCGAACTCGCTCCCGTAGACCTTGGTGGCCGAGGCGTCGGCGGGGTTGAGGCCCTTGTCGGCCGCCCAGGCCACCTTCCAGTTGATCAGCTTCAGGTACTCGGCCCGGGCCCACAGGCGGGCCAGCTGGACCTGGACCCACTCCTGGTCGATGACGCGACGGCCGTCGGCCAGGCGCTCCTGCTGGGCCCAGGCCCGGACGTCGGCCAGGTCGCGCAGGATGCCGGACACCGGACAGATGGCCACCCGCTCGAAGTTGAGCTGGTTGGTGATCAGCGTCCATCCGCCGTTCTCCCGGCCCACCAGGTTGGCGGCGGGAACCCGCACGTCGTCGTAGAAGGTGGAGCTGGTGAACTCGCCCGCCACCGTGGCGAGCGGGGTCCAGCTGAACCCGGGGGAGTCCGTCGGCACGATGAACACGGACAGCCCCTTGTGCTTGGGGAGTTCGGGGTCGGTGCGGGCGGCCAGCCACACGTAGTCCGCGTACTGGATGGCACTGGTGTAGAGCTTCTCGCCGGTGATGACGTACTCGTCCCCGTCGCGGACCGCCCGGGTCCGCAGCGACGCCAGGTCCGTACCGGCGGTGGGCTCGGTGTAGCCGATCGAGAAGTGCACCCTCCCACGGAGGATGTCGGGCAGGAAGCGCGCCCGCTGGTCGTCCGTGCCGAGCTGCATGATGGCCGGACCCACGCTGTTCAGGGTGAGCAGGGGCAGCGGCACGCCGGCCCAGTGGGACTCCTCGACGAAGATCATCTGGTCGACGGGACCCCGGCCGTGGCCGCCGTACTCCACCGGCCAGCCGATGCCCAGCCAGCCGTCGTCGCCCATGCGTCGGATGTTCTCCACGTAGTCCGGTCGCCGGCCGTCCGGGCCCGGGGCGGCCAGGTCGGCGAAGTAGGCGCGGAGCTCGGCCTGCAGCGCCCGCTGCTCGTCGGTCAGCGCCAGGTGCACGTCGGGTCTCCCATGGCCCGGACGTTACCAACGGCCTCGACCTGGGGTACCGTCCCCGGCATGACCGACACCACCCCCACGACGCCCCCCACTCCCCCCGAGGTCCTGTTCGACGTCGCCGGCAAGACCATCGTGGTGACCGGTGGGTCCCGAGGCATCGGGCGGATGATCGCCGGCGGCTTCGTGGCGGCCGGCGCCGACGTCGTCATCGCCTCGCGCAAGGCGGACGCGGTCGCGTCCGCCGTCGCCGAGCTGGCCGGGTCCGGCTCCTGCACGGGTCTGACCGCCGACCTGTCGACCGAGGAGGGTGCCCGCACGTTCGCCCGGGCGGTGGCCGACGGGCACGACCGGGTCCACGTGCTGGTCAACAACGCGGGGGCGACCTGGGGGGCGCCGCTGGTCGAGCACGACGCGGCCTCGTGGGAACGGGTGCTGAACCTCAACGTCCAGGGGGTCTTCCACACCACCAAGTTCCTCCTGCCCCTGCTCGAGGCGGCCTCGACGGCCGACGATCCGGCACGGGTCATCAACATCGGCTCCATCGACGGGATCCACGTGCCCGTGCTCGAGTCCTACTCGTACTCGTCGTCCAAGGCGGCCGTGCACCAGCTCACCCGTCACCTCGCCCGCCACCTGGCGCCGGGGATCACCGTCAACGCCGTGGCCCCCGGGCCGTTCGAGTCGAAGATGATGGCCGCCACGCTGGAGGCCTTCGGCGAGCAGATCGCCGCCTCGGCACCGCTCCGGCGGATCGGACGGCCCGACGACATGGCCGGGGTCGCCCTGTTCCTGGCGTCGCGTGCCGGTTCGTACCTCACCGGCGCGGTCATCCCGGTCGACGGGGGCATCGCCACCGTCGGCTGAGTCCCACGGCACCGCCGGCGACCGGCGCGGGCACCCGACGCCGGCCGAAAATCGCTCAACCCCGGCCGACATCGACCCGATACCCACTCCAGGCGTGACCACGGTGGTCACCGCCGCGTCCGGAGGTAGGGGCATGCGCACGGGGCGGTACAGGGGGCGGGGTCTCGCCGCGCTGGCGGCGTCCGGGCTCGTGGCCGGCATCGCCGCCGGGCTGGCGCTCGCCACGGCGTGGGCGCCCGCCGCCGACGGCGCCCCGGTCGTCGCCCACGGCACCCTCCCGTCGCCCGTGGCGGACGCGTACTGGCTCGTCACGCCGACCGGCGGCGTCGAACCCTACGGCGTGCCCGACCTGGGGGCGCCGGCCGGACCGCTCAACCGGCCGGTGGTGACCGCGGCCACCACCTCCGACCGCAGGGGGTACTGGCTGGTGGCCGGCGACGGCGGCGTGTTCAACTACGGCGACGCCCGCTTCTACGGGTCGACGGGGGCCATCCACCTGAACCGCCCGATCGTCGGCATGACCCACACGTCGGACAGCCGCGGCTACTGGCTCGTCGCCTCCGACGGCGGGATCTTCTCCTTCGGTGACGCCCCGTTCTACGGGTCCACCGGCTCCCTGGTCCTCAACAAGCCCATCGTGGGGATGGCCCGCACCGCGGACGGAGGCGGCTACTGGCTCGTCGCCTCCGACGGTGGGGTGTTCGCCTTCGGGGACGCCCGGTTCTTCGGCTCGACCGGCAGCCTGACCCTGGCGCAGCCGATCGTCGGGATGACCGAGACGCCCGACGGCGGCGGCTACTGGCTGGTGGCGGCGGACGGGGGCGTCTTCGCCTTCGGGGACGCGCGGCTTCTACGGCTCGGCGTCCGGGACGACCGGCGAGCCGGTCGAACGTCTGGTGGGCACGGCCGACGGGCGGGGCTACTGGATCGTGGCCCAGAACGGGACGGCCGACGCCTACGGCGACGCCGTGGGCTCCGCACCCGGTCCCGAGGCGCTCGTGTTCCGGCCCGTGACCGCCGGGGACAAGGCCGTCACCTTCGCCTTCCAGCAGCTGGGCAAGCCCTACATCTGGGGAGGGAACGGCCCACTGGGCTACGACTGCTCGGGCCTGGCGCTGGCCTCGTGGACCCAGGGGGCGGGCGTCACCTTCGCCCGGGTCTCCGACGACCAGTACCACACGGCCGGGACGCCGGTGGCGCTGAACCAGCTCCAGGCCGGTGACCTCGTCTTCTGGGGCACGCGACCCCACCGACTGGACGACGGTGTACCACACCGCCATCTACGTCGGCGGGAACTGGATCGTCGAGTCCACCGGCACCCACGTCCAGCTCAACGGCATCGACCAGTGGGGACTCGACCAGCTGATGCCCGGGGGCCGTCACCCCTGACCGGTGCTGGGCGGCGGCCGGGCCGGGGCGGGCGCCGGGCTCGACACCGGAGCCAGGCGGCTCCCTGTGGACCAGTCGGCGACGGAGACCGGCGGCCACGGCCCGATGGTCCCGGGGTCGACGGGCCGCCCGTACAGGAATCCCTGCGCGATGTGGCAGCCGAGGGCGGCGAGCTCGACGGCCTGGCCGGGCCGCTCGATCCCCTCGGCCACGACCTCGAGTCCCAGGGTTCGGCCCAGGGCCACCACGGCCTCGACGATGGCCCGGTCGTCGGGATCCGTCTCGAGGTGCTCGACGAAGCTCCGGTCGATCTTGAGCGCCTCGACGGGGAGCCGCTTCAGGTAGCTGAGGGACGAGTAGCCGGTGCCGAAGTCGTCGATCGACAGGTGGACGCCCTCGGCCCGCAGCGCCCGGAGGATGGCGATGGCCGACGCCGGGTCGCGCAGCAGGGCGCCCTCGGTGATCTCGAGCCACAGCCGGTCCGCCGGGAACCCGGTCTCGGCCAGGACGGACGACCACCAGCTCGCAGAAGCCGGGCTCGGCCAGCTGCTGCGGCGAGATGTTGACCGACATCGACGGGATCCGGGTGGCGGGGCCCGACGCCGACCGTGCCGACGCCCACGACGCGCCCTGCCGGCAGGCCTCGCGGAGCACCCAGGAACCGAGTTCGACCATCAGCCCGCACTCCTCGGCCAGGTCGACGAACTCCGACGGCGGGAGGAGGCCCCGCACCGGGTGCCGCCAGCGCACGAGCGCCTCGGTGCCGACGACCTCCAGTCGGCCGCAGGTCGACTAGCGGCTGGTAGTGGAGGACGAGCTGGCCCTCCAGGATGGCCCGGTGCAACTCGTTGGACGTCCGCAGGCTCCTGCCGGCGTCGTCGTCGTCGTCGCTCCGCGTACACGACGTACCGTCCGGGTCCGAGCCTGCTTGGCCTGGTACATGGCGATGTCGGCGCTGCGCAGCAGCACGGACGGGCAGCATCGACTCCGAGGTGGACAGGGCCACGCCGATGCTCAGGGTCACGAACTGCTCGAAGTCGGCCTCGACCACCGGGCGTCGCCATCGCCCCCCGCAGTCGGGCGACGATCTCGACCGCGTCGTCCTCGCCGGCCACCTCGCAGAGCACGGTGAACTCGTCGCCGCCGAACCGGGCCAGGAAGTCGCCGGTGCCGCAGGGCGCTGCTCCAGCCGCTGGCCCACCCGCCGGAGCAGGCGGTCCCCGGCATCGTGCCCGATGCCGTCGTTGACCAGCTTGAACCGGTCGAGGTCGAGGAACATGAGGGCCACGTGCCGCCCGGCGGTCTCGGCGTGCCCGCAGCGCGAGGCTCGAGGCGCTCCATGAAAGGTCGCGGTTGGGCAGACCGGTCAGCGGGTCGGTGACTGCGGTGCGGGCGCAGCTCGTCGCGCAGCGGCGCGCCGTTCGGTGATGTCCTCGATCTGGCCGATCAGGAACACGGGCTCGCCCTGGGCGTCCCGCACGGCCGAGCCGTTGACCGACGCCCAACCACGTGGCCGTCGGCATGCAGGTACGCGCTTCTCGTGCTGGAACTGGTCCGTCTCCCCGGCGAGCAGCCGGTCGATGATTGGCCCTGGCTGTCCTCCCGGTCGTCGGGGTGGGTGAGGTCGGCGACCGACCATCCCGACCATCTCGGCGCGGCCGGTAGCCGAGGATCTCGCCGTAGGCCCGGTTCACCTCGATGAACCGCCCGTCGAGGCCGAGCTTGGCGATGCCGATGGGCGCCTCGTCGAAGAGCTGGTGGACGCTGGCCGCGCCCTCGGCGATCTCCCCCTCGGCCATCGGCCAGGCGGTGCATCCCCCAGGCGATGGCCTCCCCCAGGACGACGCACACGGGCACGACGAAGATCGCCGAGCCCAGCCCGACCGACCGGCAGGGGTCCGGCCGTCGGCCACGAAGGGAGCCACGTAGGCGACCGCCAGGAACGGGAGACAGCCGGAGCGACGTCCACCGGGGCTGGGTCAGGCCGACCAGGGCGAAGACGAGGACGAAGGTGACCGAGTAGTTGAAGCCGTTGCGGTCGGCGAACGACCAGGTCGAGTCCCACCGCCACGAAGGCGAAGGCCACCATCGCCAGGACGGTCGACCGGCGGCAACCGCGCCCAGGGGAGCCACCAGGAGGCCACCACCCCGGCGGCCACCGAGGTCCCGACAGGCGAGCACCACGGCCGGTGGTCGACGGTCGCCGGGCACGACGAGCTCGGACAGCATGACCAGCAGGATGCTGCACACGACGAGCGCCATGGCGGCGATCCTGCCGCGACCGGACGCGGCTCAGCGACCCGTCGGTCCTTCCGCGCGGATCCCGTCGGCCCGGGAGCCATTCCACTCGCCGGCATCGGCGAACGTCCCTGGTCACTTGAGCGGTCACGGTGCCTGCGGCGCCCCGGCGCCGATCCCCCGGCTGCAGCGCCGGTACCGTGCCCGGCACGCTGTACCGTGCGGGAACCGGCGAGACCGGCACCACACCCACGAGGAGTCACCCGATGAGCCCCGTCCCCTACGCCGACCGCGTCCCGGTCCACCGCACGCTGCCCGAGCACGGGACTGCCCCGTGACGAGGTCCTCGGCGATCCTGCGGTCGATGGCGGCGGACGAGGACGCCACGTGGGAGACGGGCAGGTGCTCGGGCACCATGTACTGCGGCGACCACGACCACTACGACTTCCTCAACGAGGCCTTCTCGCTCTTCTCCCACGTCAACGTGCTCCAGCGGGACATGTGCCCGAGCGCCACCCGGTTCGAGTCCGAGATCATCGCCATGACGCTCGACCTGCTCCACGCCGAGGCCGTCGAGGGGCACCGAGCCGGTCGGCCTGGTGTCGTCGGGCGGGCACCGGCAGCATCTGCCACGCCGTGCTCGCCTACCGCGACCACGCCGCGGCCACCCGGGGCGTCGACCCGCCCGAACGTGATCAAGCCGGAGACGGCCCATCCCGGCGTTCGACAAGGCCTGCCACCTGTTCGGCGTCGAGCTGCGGGTCGCCCCCGTCGACCCGGTGACCACCCGGGTCGACACCGACTGGGTGGCCGGCGCGGTCGACGACGACACCATCGCCCTCGTCGGCTCGGCCTGCAACTACGGCTACGGCACCGTCGACCCGATCGAGGCGCTGTCCGACATCGCCCTCGAGCGCGGGATCGGCCTCCACGTCGACGGCTGCCTCGGCGGGTGGATCCTCCCCTTCGGCCAGGAGCTCGGGTACGACATCCCGCTGTTCGACTTCCGGGTGCCCGGGGTCACGTCCATCTCCGCCGACACCCACAAGTACGGCTACGCCCTCAAGGGCACGTCGGTCCTGTCCTTCCGGGACAAGGCGCCTGCGCAACGCCCAGTACTTCTTCAACACCGTCGTGGTGCGGGGGCAAGTACTGCTCGCCGGGCATGGACGGATCCCGATCCGGCGGACTCCTGGCCGCCACCTGGGCGTCGATGGTCCAGCTCGGCCGCGAGGGCTACCGGCGGCTACGCCGAGCAGATCTTCGCCACCTCGGCCGCCATGCAGGCGTCGGTCCGCAGCCACCCCGAGCTGCGCATCCTCGGCGACCCGTCGTTCCTGTTCAGCTTCACCTCGGACGAGTTCGACATCTACCACGTCAACGACTTCCTGCGCGACACGGGGCTGGCGGCTCAACGGCCAGCAGTACCCGAACGCCCTGCACATGGCCGTCACCCGCCCGCAGACCCGCCCGGGAGTGGCCGAGGCGTTCGCCTCCGACCTGGCCGAGGCCGTCGCCTATGCCGGCGCACGCCGACCGGGACCCCCCGCGTCCGGCGCGGTGTACGGCGGGGTGGCCGGTGGCATGACCGACGAGGCCGACGAGTTCATCCGGATGATGATGGGCCAGATGATGGACGCCCAGCAGGCGATGCCGGCCGATGCCTGACCGGGCCCACCGGGGCCGACCACCGCCGGCGGTGACGCCGGCGCCGTAGGGCCGCGTCGGACGCGTGGGTCCTGGCCGTCGACCTCGGCACCGGTGGCCCCAAGGTGGGCCTGGTGTCGCTGACCGGCACCATCGCCTGGCACGAGCACCGCGCCGTGCCGACCCGGCGCACGGCGCCGACGGCGGAGCCACCCAGGACGCCGGCCGGTGGTGGGACCTGATCCGCGACACCGCCCGGCGCGCCGCTCGGCTCCGGGGTCGGTCGACCCGGGCGCGTGGTCGCCGTGTCGTGCACCGGCCAGTGGGCCAGCACCGTGCCGGTCGACGGCCCGACGGCGTGCCGGTCGGGCCGTGCCAGCTGTGGTCCGACACCCGGGGGGCACCCCACTCCCGGCGGGTCGATCGCCGGACCGGTGGCCGGGCTACGCGCCGATGGCCGCGGTGCGGTGGATCCGCCACAGCGGTGGGGCGCCGTCGACGTCGGGCGCCGACCCGATCGGCCACATCCTCCACCTCGAGCGCGACGAGCCCGACGTGGCCGGCGCGGCCCGCTGGTACCTCGAGCCGGTCGACTACCTGTCGATGCGCTTCACCGGGCGGGCCGCGGCCACCCCGGCGTCCATGGCCGGGGCGTGGCTGACCGACAACCGGCGTCGCCGGACGGTCTGGCCTACGACCCGGTGCTGGTGCGGGCCAGCGGCGTGCCGGCGGGCAAGCTCCCGCCGCTGCGGGCGACGGCGAGCGTGGTCGGGACCGTGCTGCCCGGCCGTGGCCGCCGACCTCGGCCTGCCCGACGGCGTGGTCGTGGTGGCCGGCACGCCCGACCTCCACTCGGCGTGCGTCGGTTCGGGCGCGGTGCCTCGAACTGCAGCCCCACGTGGCCGTCTCCACCACCAGCTGGGTCAGCTGCCCGTTCCCGAAGAAGAAGACCGACGCCGTCCGCCAGATGGCCACGGTGCCCGGGCATCCTGCCCGGCCTGCGCCTGGTGGCCAACAACCAGGAGTCCGGCGGGCGGGCGCTCGAGTGGTTCCGGGACGTGCCTGGGCGCGGCGACCCGTCGACCGGCCTCGTCCCGACGTTCGACGAGCTGACGGCGCTGGCGGCCACCGCCCCGGCGGGCAGCGGCCGGGTGCTCTTCACCCCGTGGCTGGCCGGCGAGCGCTCGCCGGTCGACGACCGGGCGGCCCGGGCCGGGTTCCACAACCTGTCGCTGCGGACGACCCGGGCCGAGCTGGCCCGGTCCGTCCTCGAGGGGGTGGCCCTCAACTCCCGCTGGCTGGCCGAGGGCGTCGAGCGGTTCGTCGGCCGACCGCTCGGCACGTTCCGGGCCATCGGCGGCGGCGCCTCCTCGGCGCCGTGGTGCTCGATCTACGCCAGCGTGCTCGGCCGCACCGTCGAGCAGGTGGCCGAACCCGCTGCTGGCCAACCTCCGGGGCGCCGCCCTGATCGCCGGGCTCACGCTCGGGGCGGTCGCCCCCGGGGAGATCCGGGACCTCGTCCCGGTGGCCGCCACCCACCGTCCCGACCCCGCGGACCGTGGCCGTCTACGACCAGCTGGTCGCCGAGTTCCCCAAGCTCTACCGGCGCAGCGCCGGACGTTCGCCCGGCTCAACCGCTGACCGGCCGCCGGCTCGCTCACCCGGAGCGGACGGGCGCCGGTGATGAGGCGAGGCGTCCGAGCAGGTGGGCCGGGGCGGGCTGGCCGAGCAGGTATGCCCTGGGCCTCGTCGCACCCGATGGCCGCACACGGCCTCGAGCTCGGCCGGCGGTCTCGACCCCTTCGGCCACGACGATGATCCCCAGCCGGTGGGCCAGGTCGACGACCGTGTGCATGACCGTCCCGGTCGTCGCCCGGGGCGTCCAGCTCGGCCACGAAGCTCCGGTCGACCTTGAGCCGGTCGATGGGCAGGCCCTGCAGGTAGTGGAGCGACGAGTGCCCGGTGCCGAAGTCGTCGAGGGCGAGATGGACGCCGAGGTCGCGGACGCGACTGCATGGCGGCCCCGATGCGCACGACGTCGACCACCAGGACCGACTCGGTCACCTCCAGGACGAGGTGCGCGGGAGTCGAGGCCCGAGCGCTCGAGCGCCTCGCGCACGTCGTCGTGGAAGCCGGCGTCGTGGAGCTGGCGGGCCGAGACGTTGACCGACAGGGTCAGGTCGGGCCAGCCCCGTCGCTGCCAGCGACGCGCACTGGTGGGCGGCCTCCTCGAGCACCCAGCGGCCGACGGGCACGATCTGGCGGCTCTGCTCCAGCAGGGGCACGAATTCGGTCGGCGGCACCGGCCCCAGTTCGGGGTGGTCCCAGCGCAGGAGGGCCTCCATGCCGACGATCCCGGACGGCACGCCGTCGCTCAGCGCGGAAGAGCGGCTGGTAGTCGAGGTTCAGCTCGCCCCGGCCGTGGGCCACCCGGAGCTCGTCGGCCAGCTGGGCTCTCGCGCCGGTGCTCGGCACCGATCTGGTGCGTCGTAGACGGCGAACTGGGCGGGCCGTCGCGCTTGGCCTGGTACATGGCGGCGTCGGCCTGGGCGAGGCACGTGTCCGGATCGGCGTCGGCGGCCACGGCGGTGATGCCGATGCTGACCGACGTGTGCAGCTCGCGGTCGCCCACCGCGACCGGGGCCCGCATGGTCTGGTGGATCCGCTCCGCCAGCGACTGGGCCGCGACCACGGGCTCCTCGAGGTCCTCGGCCAGGACGACGAACTCGTCGCCGCCCAGCCGGGCCACGGTGTCGAGGCCCGGACCAGGTCGAGCAGGCGCTCCGCCACGGCTCATCAGGAGGCGTCGCCCGCCGGGTGGCCGAAGCGGTCGTTGATGGCCTTGAAGTTGTCGAGGTCGAGGAAGAGCAGCATCGACTCGGTGCCGTGCCGGTCGCTGCGCGGGCCGCCGAGCCGCAGGCGGTCGGCGAGCAGCGTCCTGTTGGGCAGTCCGGTGAGGTCGTCGTGGAGTACCTGGTGGGACAGGTCCGCCTGCTACCTTGCGCAGGCGCTCCTGCAGCACCTGCCGGGTCTCGTCGAAGGCCCGCACCGTGCGCACCACGCCGCCGTCGCAGCTGAGGCGCACCACGATGCGGGCCAGGTCGAGCAGCCGTGGTCTCCACGATCCCAGACGCGTCGGCCTCCTCGACCGGAGGACGCGGTGCACAGGTCGCGCCAGGCAGGTAGCCGCTTGACCGCCATGGCCAGGTCGGCCTCCATGAGCATGGCCTGCTGGCCCTCGGTCGTGGAAGCGCCGCTCCTCCTCGGCGACCCTGCCCGGCCGGTGGCAGAGCCACCGGCCGATCAGTTCGGTCGCCGAGCCGGGCCGAAGCGAACACCTCGTCCCGGATGGAACGCCGGGAAGGGCGCCGCCACCTCTGCCGCGATCTCGTCGGCCCGGGCCTGCAGGGCGAGGCCCAGCGCCAGCCGGTCGTCGCCCGGGTGGCGATCGGCGGCTGCCGCGCCTGTCGCCTCAGGGGCGTCGGTCGGAAGAGGGGAATGCTCATCGCTGCGACTATCGGCAGTGCCTCCGGTCGCAACTTGAACGCTCGTCGCTCCGGGCCCGGTGCCTAGGGTGGCCGGACGACCGACCGAAGGAGGACCATGAAGGCAGCGGTGTACTACGAGACGGGCGGTCCGGACGTGTTCCGCTACGAGGACGTGCCCGACCCGGTCGTGCGGGCCGGGCGACGTGCTGGTCCGGGTGCGAGGCGATCAGCATCGAGGGCGGCGACACCCTCAACCGGCTCGGCGGCGACACTCGCCCAGGTCCCCCACATCGTGGGCTACCAGTGCGCCGGCGTGGTGCTCGAGGTCGGCGACGGCGGTCGACGACCTGTCGCCGGGCGACCGGGTGGTGACCGTCGGCGCTCGACGGCTCCCACGCCGAGCTCCGGGCGACGGGCCGGGCGTTCTGCTGGCCGATCCCCGACGGGGTGTCGACCGAGGAGGCGGCCTGCGTGCCCGTCCCGTTCGGCACGGCCGACGACTGCCTGTTCGAGTTCGGCCGCCTCCAGGACGGCGAGACGGCGCTGATCCACGCCGGTGCCAGCGGCGTGGGCATCGCCGCCATCCAGCTGGCCAAGCGGGCCGGCGCCCGGGTGCTGGCCACCGCCTCGAGCGCCGAGCGGCTCGAGCGCCTCGGCGACGCTCGGCCTCGACCACGGCATCGACTACACGGCCACCGACTTCGCCGAGGCGGTGCGCGAGCTGACCGACGGCCGGGGCGCCGACGTCATCGTCGACTCGGTGGGCGGGTCCAACCTGCAGCGGAGCCTGCAGCTGCCTGGCCTACCGCGGGCGCTGCGTCACCTTCGGCGACGCCGGGCGGGAGACCGCCGTCGACGCTCGACATCTCGACCATGCGGGGCAACAACCAGACGCTGGTCGGCTACTTCCTCGGCGCCGAGCTGTTCCTCGGCACCCGGGCCCACGCCATGATCGCCCGGCACCTCGACGACATCGCCGCCGGCCGGCTGCAGGTCGTCATCGACCGGCGGTTCCCCCTCGAGCAGGCGGGCGAGGCCCACGCCTACATCGAGAGCCGCCAGGCCTTCGGCCGCGTCCTCCTGATCCCGTGATCGTCCGGCCGGCCCGCACGCGGCCGACGTGCCCGGCACTCGTCGGCCTGATCCGCGACCTGGCGGCGTACGAGCGCGAGCCCGACGCCGTCGAGGTGGACGAGGACCAGCTGGCCGGCGCGCTGTTCGCCGAGGCACCGGTCGTGCTTCGCCAACGTGGCCGACGACGACGGGGAGGTCGTCGGGCATGACCATCTACTTCCGCAACTTCTCCACCTGGACCGGACGCTCGGCATCTACCTCGAGGACTTCTACGTCCGACCCGAGGCCCGGGGCCGCGGGCGTCGGACGGGCGCTCATGGCCGCAGCTGGCCGACGAGGCCCGGACCGCGGCTACGCCCGCATCGACTGGTCGGTGCTGGACTGGAACGAGTCGGCGATCCGCTTCTACCGGTCGATCGGGGCGGTGCCCATGGCCGGGTGGACCGGGTACCGGCTCGACGGCGAGGCCCTCGGCGCCCTGGCCGACGAGGCCGACGAGGCGACCGACTCCCCGGCGCCTGACCGGCGCCGGCCGCCGGACGGACCCCCGGCCGGTGCGTCAGATGGTGAAGGCCAGGTTGGCGACCAGCTGCTCGCCCAGGGCCCGGTCGCCGGTGAAGGTCACACCGTCGGCCGGCGCCGTGCCGGCGTCGTGCGCGTCCCCCGGTGAGGCGGAGGAAGCGCATGGCCCCCAACTCGACCCCGACGGTCGGGTCGCCGTCGAGCGGCTCGACCACCGCGGCCCGGCCGTCGACCCGGACCAGGTAGGTGCGGGCCACCGGGCCGGTGAGGTCGATGCGCACCCGGGAGCCCTCGGGCAGCCGGCCCTGCGGCCGACGATGTAGCCGAGGCCGGTGGCCACCTCGTCGAGCGCCGACGCCAGGTCGGCCGCCGACTCGCGGGCCGGCAGGCCGAGCGCCAGCCGGATGTCCTGTTCGTGCAGGTAGCAGTCGTAGTGCCGGATCCGCATGAACCGCCCGTAGGTCTCGTCCCTGCCGGCCGGCGTCCACGACGGCGCGTCGAAGTCGGCCTGGGTCATGGCGTCGAGCAGCGGCCAGCCGGCGGCACGCCACGTCCTCCAGCCGGGCCAGCATCTGGTCCCCGGGCAGGCCCCGCAGTGGACTCCACCCACACGTTCGTTGGCCTCGGCGATGGGATTGCGCATGTGGGTCAGGTGGGAGACGTCGACCTCGGGCACCGGCTCGCCGAGGAGGCCCGCCTCGACCCCGATCACGTGGCTCAGCACGTCGCGCACCGACCAGCCGGCAGGCAGGTGGGCGTGTCCCACTGGTCCGGGCCGAGTCCGGCGCACAGGTCGGCCAGCTGCCGGAACTCCTCCGGAGCAGGGCGACGGTCGCGTCCTTGTCCAGCATGGTCGCCATGTCGCCACCGTAGCGGCCGGCCACACGGGCCCGGTGCCGCCGTCGGCGGCCGCGCGGCGGCGCACCCGCACGCTCACCGGGCGGCCGGCGCGGCCGACTCGACCGGAAGGTGGCGCAATCGCACCTGCGGGCGCCCGGTGAGGTCGAATGGAGCTGCGACGACGAGCGCTGGGCGATCACGCTGGTCGTGGGCGGTCGCATGATCGGCGTCTTCTACCTGATGCCCACCCAGCTCACCCACGACGCCGTCTACTCGGCTTCGGGATCGGCGTCCTTCGTCCTGATCCTGGTGGGATCCGGATCAACCGTCCCGACGACCGGCTGGCCTGGTATCACGGTGGCCGTGCCGGCGGCGCTGCTTCTCCCTCGGCGACCTGGCCGGCGACTACTACACCGACATCGTCCACCGGGCCACGCCCGTCCCCTCGGTCGGCGACGCCTTCTACCTCCTCGCCTATCCGTTCCTCTTCGTCGGGGTGAGCCGGCTGAGCCGGAACCCGAACCACGGGCGTCCGCGAGGACTACGCCGACGCCGCCGTCATCGCCCTCGGGAGCCTCACCATCGCCTGGCACTTCCTCCTCAACTCCTACGTCCACCAGCACGGGGATCTCCGTTCCCGGCCGCCTGGTGGCCCTCGCCTACCCGATCATGGACGTGGTCCTCGTCTTCGTCCTGTTCAGGTCCGTGGTGTTCGGCTCGGCCCGCCGCGCCTACCACTGTGGCTCATCGCGGCGCATGGCGACCATGTTCGTCGCCGACTTCACCTTCGACCTGCTCGTGCTCCACAACGCCTACCAGACCGGCGCGTTCTGCGACCCGTTCTTCCTCCTGAGTACATCCTGATCGCGGCGGCCGCGCTCCACCCGTCGACGGGGACGGTCGACGACGGGCCCGACGCCGTCGGCCGGGACACCGTCGCCGCGGTCGACGACGGTCGACTGGCACCGGACCGAGAGCGGGCGCCGCCTTCCGCTCGTGGCCCTGGCCGCCTTCATCCCGCCGCTGCTGCTGGTGGTCACGGCCCTGTCGGGCACGTCGGTCAACGTGGCCGCGGTCGTCGATCCTGTGCGTGGCCGTCTTCGCCGTGATCGCCGTCCGGATGCTGTGGATGCTCACCCGCATCGGCGACCAGGCCATCGACCTCGAGCACCACGCCCGGGAGCTCGAGGCGTCCCACGCCGAGCGCGACACCCTCGAGGCGGACCTCCGCCACCTCGCCTTCCACGACGAGCTCACCGGACTGGCCAACCGCACGCTCCTGCAGGAACGGGTGGGACTCGCCCTCGCCGGCGTCGAGCGGATCCGGCCGTGCCGTCGCCCTGTGCTTCGGCGACCTCGACGGCTTCAAGGCCGTCAACGACTCGCTCGGCCACCACGTGGGCGACAGCGTCCTGGTACGGGTGGCCGCCATCATCTCGGCCAGCGTCCGGCCGGTCGACACCGTCGCCCGCATGGGTGGGGACGAGTTCGCCGTCCTGATGCCCGACGTCGAGTCGGAGTCCGCCGCCGTCGACGTCGCCCAGCGGGTCGTGGCCGCGCTGGGCCGGGACCTCGGCAGCCAGGGCGGCCGGTCGGGGATCTCGATGAGCATGGGGCTGGCCGTCACCCGGTCGGGGACGAGCCCCGAGGAGCTCGATCGGCGAGGCCGACGCCGCCATGTACGAGGCCAAGGCGCTCGGACGCAACCGGATCGAGGTGTTCGACCCGGCGATGCGGGACCCGCCTGACCGAGCGGATCGAGATCACCAACGGCTTCCACGGCGCCCTCGAACGCGGCGAGTTCCACCTCTGCTACCAACCGGTGCTCGCCCTCGAGTCCCTGCGGGTGGTCGGGTTCGAGGCGCTCGCCCGCTGGGACCATCCCGCACTCGGCCCCGTCCCCCCGTCGACCTTCGTCCCCATCGCCGAGGAGACCGGGTTCATCGTCGCCGCTCGGCCGGTGGGCGCTCATGGAGGCGACCCGGCAGCTGGCGCGGTGGTCGGGCACGTTCGGCACGGCCGCTCCGCATGGCCGTCAACCTCTCGCGCCGCCAGCTGACCTCGCCCGGAGCTGGCCGACGACGTGCGCCTGGCCATCCGCGGCTAGCGGGCATCGATCGCCGGCGCAGCTGGCCCTCGAGATCACCGAGAACGTCCTCATGGACGATCCCGAGCGGGCCACGGTGGCCCTGGCCGAGCTCCGCTCGATGGGCATCGCCATCGCCGTGGACGACTTCGGCACCGGGTACTCGTCACTGAGCTACCTGCAGCGGTTCCCGGTCGACGTGCTCAAGATCGACCGGGCCTTCATCGAGCCGCTCAACCGGTCCGAGCCGGCCAGCACCGCCCTGGTCAGCACCATCATCGGCCTGGCCCGCACCATGGACCTCGACATCATCGCCGAGGGCATCGAACGACCCGACCAGCTCGACCGGCTGGTCGAACTCGGGCTGCTCCGAAGGGCCAGGGCTTCCTCATGTCCCGGCCACTCGAGGCCGGATCCGCCGCCCGGTTCCTGGCGGCGCACCGGGAGGGGCAGGCACCCCTCCCCCGGGAGCGCGCGACGTGCCGTGGCGGCCCCGGAGCAATTACGCTGGTCCCGTGACCCCCACCGACTCCGACCCCACCATCGTCACCGTCGAGTTCGCCGTCGACGGCATGCACTGCGGTTCGTGCGTGGCGCTCATCGAGGAGACCCTCGGCGAGCAGCCCGGCGTCCGCAGCGCCACCGTCGACCTGGAGTCCGCCCGCGCCGTGGTCGGGTACGACCCGACGCGGACCGACGCGGACGCACTGGCCGCCGTCGTCGCCGAGGCCGGGTACGCCGCGACCTCGGTCGGCTGACGTGCGCTCCGCCGCCCGGTGACCGGAGCATGGTGACCGGGCCGTGGTGACCGCCACCGAGGCCTCGCCCGACGCCGACGACGACCTCGCCGGCGCCGGGCTCGCGACGGCCGAGCTCGAGCTCGGCGGCATGCACTGCAGTGCCTGCGCCACCCGGATCCAGCGGTCGCTGACCAAGGTCCCGGCCGTGGCCAGCGCCTCGGTCAACCTCGCCACCCACCGGGCGTTCGTCTCCTACGATCCGGGCCGGGCGGGCGACGACGACCTCGTGGCCGCCGTGGACGGCCGTCGGCTACACCGCAGCCCCAGTGGCCCACGAACCGGTGCCGACCGGGCCCGCCGACCCGGACCACTGGATGGTCCGGGCTGGCGATCTCGTGGCCGCTGGCCCTCGCCGCCCTGGTCGTCGCCCTGACGGCGCCCGAGACGGCCCTCCGCCGGCTGGATCGTGCTGTTCCTGGCCGTCGCCGTCGAGTTCGGCGGCGGGTGGCCGTTCCTCCGCAACAGCCGCCCGACTGGCCCGGCACGGGGCGACCAACATGGACACGCTCATCGCCCTGGGCACCCTGGCCGCCCTCGCCGTGTCAGCGCCGTCGAGGCCATCGCCCTCGGCGGGCGCCACGTGCACCTCGGCGGGAGCGGTGCCTTCGCCGCCCGGCTCCACGGGGTGATGGCCCCGCTCATCGTGGCCATCCTGGTGACCGGTCGGGCCGTCGAGGCCCGGGTCCGCGGACGGGCCGCCGCCGCCCTGCACTCCCTGCTCGCCCTGCGGCCCCCGACCGCCCGGGTGGTGCACGCCGACGACGACGACGGCGAGCTGGTGGCCCCCGAGACCGTGCCGGTCGGGGCCCTGGTGCGGGTGCGGCCCGGCGAGGCGCTGCCCGCTCGACGGCACGGTGGTCGCGCGGCTGAATCGGCCGTCGACGAGTCGATGCTGACCGGCGAGCCGCTGCCGGTCGACCGGGACCCGGGTGACCAGGTCACCGGGGGGACCCGCAACGGCAGCGGGGTGCTCGTGGTGCGGGTGGGCGCCGTGGCCGCCGAGTCGGTGCTGGCCCGGCTCCAGCGCCTGGTCGACGAGGCCCAGCGGGACAAGGCGCCGCTGCAGCGCATCGCCGACCGGATCAGTGCCGTGTTCGTGCCCGCCGTGCTGGTCGGTGCGGCCGTCACGTTCCTCGTCTGGTGGATCCTGGTGGGCGACTTCGGCAGAGCCGTGCTGTCGCGGCCTGGCCGTCCTGCTGGTGGCGTGCCCGTGCGCCATGGGTCTGGCCGCCCCGGTCGCCATGATGGTGGGCTGCGGGCGGGCCTCCGCCCTCGGGATCTTCGTGCGCAGTGGCGACGCCCTCGAGCGGCTGGCCCACGTCGAGCGGGTGGCGTTCGACAAGACCGGCACCCTCACCGAACGGACCGCCGAGGTCACCGGGGTGGCCGCCACCGCCGGTGGCGACCCGGGCCGCGTCGTCCTGCTGGCCGCGGCCGTCGAGGCGGCCAGCGACCACCCCATCGCCGGCGCCGTGCCGCGCCGTGGCCGAGCGGACCGGATCCGGGGTGCCGCCACCGGTGGCCGACGACGTGCGGACCGTCGCCGGGATCGGCGTGTCCGGCACCGTCGACGGTCGCCGGGTCGAGGTCGGCCGCGTGCTCCCCGATCACCTGGACGCCGAGCTGGCCGGACCGGTGGCGGGATGGCACGACCGGGGGGAGACGGTGGTGGTGGTGCTCGAGGACGCCACCGTGCTCGGCGTGCTCGCCGTGTCCACCCCCCTCCGGCCCGAGGCCCGTCCCGCCGTCGACCACCTGCGCGCCATGGGGCTGCCCGCCACGATCCTGAGCGGCGACAGCGGGCCCGCCGTGCGCGCCGCCGCCGCCGCCCTGGGCATCGACGACGCCCGCAGCACGCTCAGCCCGGCCGACAAGGTGGCCGCCCTCGGCGGGTTCCGGGCCGCCGGCGAGCGGGTCCTGATGGTCGGCGACGGGATCAACGACGCCCCGGCCCTGGCCGCCGCCGAGTCGGCTGCGCCATCGGGAGCGGGTCCGAGGCCGCGCTGGCCAACAGCGACGTCGCCCTCCTCGGCAACGACCTCCAGGGGGTGCCCGCCGCCGTCGGCATGGCGCGGTCGACCTACGCCGTCATCGTCCAGAACTTCGGGTGGGCCATGGGATACAACGTGGCCGCGCTCCCCCTCGCCGCGTTCGGGCTCCTCGACCCGCTGGTCGCCGCCCTGGCCATGGGGCTGTCGAGCGTGCTGGTGGTGCTCAACAGCCTCCGTCTGACGCGCCTCGGCCGCCACGGCCTCGACGACGTCGGCACCCGGCGGGCGGCCACCGGCCGGTGGAGCGTGGTCGCGTCCGTCGCTCCTGCCGGTCGTGCTGTTCGCCGGACTCACCCTGGTCAGCCAGGCGGTGTCGCCGGCGCGTGGCCAGTCGCTGCTACCGGAGCTGCCCTCGCTGACCATCACCCACCTCCCCGACGGCGGGAGCCTGGAGAGCTACTTCGACCCCGGTGGGGTCGGGGTCAACCAGTGGCACCTGATCTTCTCGGGGACACCGGCCCAGCTCGGCTCGACCGACCCGCGGGTGACCGCGGGACCGGTCGGCGAGCCGCTCCAGACGCTGCGCCAGCTGAAGGTCGCCTCCGGGCACTTCACCGACTTCGTGGTCCTGACCCCGGGGCACTGGCGGTTCCACGTCACCACGCCATGGGGCCCGCGGACGGTCTCGCTCACCCTGCGGACCACCGTCGGCTGAACCCGGCGGACGAATTGCGACCGCCGATCGCGACCGGCGGCCCCGACCGCGCGTCAACCAGTGTGGACAGATAGCCTGCGGGCATGACCTCCCGCTCCGTGCGCCTCGTACTCGTCGGCATCCTGGCCGCCACCGCCGCCGCCGTGGGCGCCGTCACCACCACCGCCGGTGCGGCGACGACGCCCCACCAGAAGACGATCTCGCTCCAGGGGGCGACGTACACGCCGAAGGCGCCGGCCGGCGGGACCGACGACTACCACTGCACCCTCGTCGATCCGCACGTGGGCAAGGACGCCTACATCGTGTCGGCGCACTTCTACCCGAACAGCGTCGAGGTCCACCACGCCATCCTCTTCCTCATCCCTCCGGCCCTGGCGGCCACGGCCAGGGCCGACGACGCCGGCGGCAAGGGCTGGACCTGCTTCGGCGAGTCGGCCCTCCCCAACTCGATCCCGACCCAGTCCGGCGGGGCGGCGCCGGTCACGAAGACGGCGGCGGTCACCGGGGGACCCGGCGGCAGGCACTTCCAGAACAGCATCTCCAACACGCCGTGGCTGACGGCATGGGCGCCCGGCCACGGCGCCTCCTACATGCCGAAGGGCACGGGCGTGCAGCTGCCCGCCGGAAGCCTGGTCGTCATGCAGATCCACTACAACCTGCTCCGGGGCGACAAGCCGGTCCGGGCGAGGCTCGTCCTCCACACCGTGCCGGCGTCGACGCCGCTCCAGCCCCTGCACCTGAACCTCATGGTGGCCCCGCCCGACGTGCCGTGCCCGGCGGGCGTGACCGGCCCCCTGTGCAGCCGGTCGGCCGAGCTCGCCAACATCGGCCAGCGATTCGGCACCGGTGCCATCGCCTTCGACGACGTCATCGAGCAGGTCTGCGGCCGCAGTCCGTCCGATCCGCCCGAAGGCGACAGCACCACGTGCACGTGGCCCGTCGGCGCCGGGCAGACCCTGCTGCAGGTCACGGCGCACATGCACCTGACCGGTCGGGCCATGCAGGTGGTGCTCGACCCGGGGACGCCGAACGCGCGGACGCTCCTCGACGTGACCAACTACAACTTCGACTACCAGAAGACCTACGCCATCGCCCATCCGGTCATGACGAAGCCCGGGGACACCATCGGCGTCACCTGCACCTACGACCCGACCCTGGCCCAGGAGCTGCCCCAGCTGCGCAAGCTGCCCCCGCACTTCACGGTGTGGGGCGACGGGTCCTCCGACGAGATGTGCCTGGCCATCATCAGCGCCGTGCACGGGACGTACAAGCCCTGACGGTGCCGGTGCGTCGCCCCGACCCGGGGGACGCGGGCCCGTGGGCCGGCTCAGTCCCCGGCCCAGCAGCCGAGGATGACGTCGGCCACCGTGACGGCCACCGACCCCGCGCTCGTGGGCGGGATGCCGAACTGGGACGGCAGACCCGAGTCGTCCACCACCAGGACCTTCCAGTCCTTGCGCACCACCACGGAGCCGTCCGTCGTCTGGAACGCACCCTGCCCGAGGGTGTAGAGGTCGCGGGACCTGCCCATCGACGTGGCGAGGGAGTCGAAGTAGGCGGTGGTCTCGTCCCAGCTCGACAGCTCCTTGACCGACACGGCGAACGATCCGGTCGGCGCCTGCCCCGGGTACGAGTACGTGCACGAGTAGCGGTGGTCGGACCACACGGGCGTCGACACCTCCGCCGTCTCCCCCAGCGCGTTGGCCAGGTCGGTCTGCGCCTGGCCCGAACAGATCTGCTTGGCGATGGGCGACGGCAGCGGGCCGGCGGGCTTCGGCGCCTCGGTGGTGCTGCTGGAGGAGGCCGACGTGCCGGAGGCGCATCCGGCCAGGGCCAGTCCCACGACGAGGAGGATGCCGAAGGACCGCGGTCGCACGGTGAGGACAGTACCAGCGGCCCGAGTCCCTTCCCGGTCGTGGGACCCCGGCCGGCGGGATCCGTCAGGTGGCCGGGCGCTCAAGGATCCCGACCAGCTCCACGTGCTCGGTCATCGGGAACAGGTCGAACGCCCGCAGCGATCCCAGCCGCCACCCGGCCGCCAGCAGCTGCCGCAGGTCGCGGGAGAACGGAGCCGGCTCGCACGACACGTAGGCCATGCGCCGCGGTGCCGGGTCGAGCGCGCACAGTGCGGCGACGACGTCGCGCCCGGCACCGGAGCGGGCCGGGTCGAGGACGACGAGGTCGGGGCGGCCCAGTCCACGCGCCACCAGTCCGGGACCGACCCCGGCACGGACCACCTCGACCTGGGCGAGCCCCCCGGTGTTGCGGACGAGGTCGGTCACGGCCGGTCCGCTGCGCTCGACGGCCGTGACCACACCCGCCGGACCCACGGCGCGGGCCAGGGCCACGGTGAACAGTCCTGCTCCGGCGTACAGGTCCGCCACCCGCTCCCCCGGCCGCGGAGCCAGCCCGTCGAGCACGCACCGCGTCAGGACCTCCCCGGCCCTCGGGTGCACCTGCCAGAAGACGCCGGCCCGGACGTGGAAGCGGTGCCCGAGGACGTCGACCTCCACGTGGTCGGGCGGCCGCAGGGTGCGTCCCTTCCACACCACACCGACGTCGAGGTCGGGCAGGTCCTCGAGTCGGCGGCGACCGGTGTCGACGAGCACGACCGGCGGCCCGCCGTCCGGTGAGGCCGACACCTCGAGCTGGCGGGCACCCACCCACGACACGGAGCCCACCGCCGCCGCGTTGACGCCGTCGGTGGCGATCGGGCACGTCCCCACCGGCTCGAGTGCGTGGCTCCGGTGCCGGTGCAGGCCGACGGTACCGTCGCGGTCGACGCCGAACGCCACCCGGGTGCGCCATCCGAGGCCGCCGGGGGCGCCGCCGACGTCCTCGACCTCGACCCGCAGGTCCACACCGGCCACCCGGGCGAGCTGCTCGGCGACGAGGTCCTCCTTCAGGCGGCGCTGGGCCGGCAGGGAGACGTGCTGGAAGTCGCAGCCGCCGCAGCGGCCAGGCCCGGCGTGACGGCACACGGGCACCACCCGGTCCGGCGACGGCACGAGCACCTCGACGGCGTCGGCCCGCAGGAACCGGGTCGTCGTCGCGGTCACCCGGGCCCGCACGTACTCGCCCGGCAGGCTGTGACGGACGAAGACCACCCTGCCGTCGGGTGCCCGTCCCACGCAGCCGCCACCGGCGGCGATGGCGCCCACCTCGAGTTCGACGAGGTCGTCCGACTCGACGGGTGCGGGGTCCATGCCCGGTTCTTAGCACCCGGGCACCGACGCACGGCCCCGCCCGGGCCGCGGCGGTACGGTGAGTGCCGACCGAGCGCCACCGGGCGTCGGAGGACCCCCGGGAGGGACTCGTGGACATCTTCGAGGCGCTGTACACGACACGGGCCATGCGCCGGGTGCGGCCGGATCCGGTGCCGATGGACGTCCAGGCCGCCGTGCTGGACGCCGCCATCCGCGCCCCGTCGGGGGGCAACACCCAGAACTGGCGGTTCCTGCTGGTGGACGACAAGGCGCAGATCGGGGCGCTGGCGCCCCTCTACCACCATGCCATCGGGCAGCTGTGGGAGACCGTCTACGCCGACCGGCTGGCCGCCGCCCACGCCGCGCCCGACGACCCGGAGAGCGTCCAGATGCTGAAGGTGCAGGCGTCGGCGAACTGGTTGGCCGACCACTTCGCCGAGGTTCCGCTGTTCCTGTTCGCCTTCGTCCAGGGCGACCCGACCGGCGGGTCGATCTATCCGGCGGTGTGGAGCGCGCAGCTGGCGGCACGGGCCCACGGGGTGGGCAGCTCGCTGACGGCGGTGCTCGGGTTCTGGCATCCCGACGAGACCTTCGAGATCCTCGGGGTGCCCACCGACGAGCAGTGGATCATGGCGTGCTGCGTGAGCTTCGGCTATCCCACAGGTCGGTGGGGAGTGGCCCGCCGGCGCCCGGTCCAGGAGGTGGCCTACCGGAACAGGTGGGGTGCCCCGATCGGGTTCACCGTCGACGAGCCGCTGTGGCCGCCGGGGGCCAGCTGACCGGGCCGCTCCGGGTCCTGTCCGGGTCGCGGTTGCATACCCCCAGGTCAGCGGGGTGCTGCTACAGTCGAGGCCTTGCACTCGCGGCTGTAGCTCAATGGTAGAGCCTCTGATTTCCAATCAGATGACGAGGGTTCGATCCCCTTCAGCCGCTCCACGGCGCCGCGCCGGAGCGTCGCGCGGGCGGGGGACGCGTGGCGGCGCGGCCCCGGACTACCGGCTGATGTGCGCCGCGATCCGCGTGGCCTCGATGCCGATCTCACGGAGCATCCCCGCGGGCGAGACGTACATCCCGCAGAAGTAGAGGCCGCCGAGCGCCGTGGGCGCGCCGGACACCGTCGGCGTCCCCGACGGGTCGCAGACGGCCTCCCACCCCACGAGGAGGTCGTCCACGGAGGCCCGGTACCCGGTGGCCAGGACCACTGCGTCGACGGTGACCGGAGAGCCGTCGGAGAAGACGACGCCGTCCTCGGTGAAGTGGTCGAGGTCCCCGTGGACGGTGATCCGGCCCCGCCCGATCTGCTCCAGGGTGCCGATGTCGAGGAGGGGCACCCGGTGGTCACGGGCCATCTGGGTGTTGGGCCCGTACGGGAGCTTCTCCAGGCCGAACCTCCTGACGTCGCCGACCGTGCCCCGCACCATCGGCCAGGCCAGTGCGTCCGCGACCCGCGGTGGCAGACGCCGCATGGCGATCCCGAGCGGCAGCACCGGCAGGACGCCGAAGAGGTCCCGGGGCAGCACGTTGACCGGCGAGCGCACCGCGAGGTGGGCCTCGGCGCCACGTTCGACGAGGTCCAACGCCTGTTCGCAGGCCGAGTTGCCGAAGCCGACCACGAGCACGGGGCGACCGCCCCACGGGTCGCCGTTGCGGTAGTCGCTCGAATGGAGGACCTCACCCCGGTAGCGGTCCATCCCCGGCCACGTCGGGCGCACGGGGACCCTGGTCCTACCGGTCGCGATCACCACGTTGGCGGATCGCCAGGTGCCCTTGGCCGTGGTCGTCTCCCACGTGTCGTCCACCCGCTCCACCCGGTGCACCGCCTCGCCGAAGTGCGGCCGGAGACCGGCGTGCTCCTGGTAGCGCTCCAGGTACTCGACGACCTGGTCCCGGGCCGGATAGCGCGGCCAGTCCCGGGGCATCGGCAGGCCGGGCAGGTGGGAGAAGCGCTTCGGCGTGTGCAGGTGCAGACGGTCGTAGTGTCGGCGCCACGACGCGCCGACGACGTCCTCGGACTCGACGATCGCGCACCCCGCGGCCCCGCCTGCGGAGCTCGGCCGCAGACGCCAGGCCGGCCGCCGAGGCTCCGACCACCAGGGTCTCGACCGTACGGCTCATCGCCCGACGGTAGCAAGCGGCCGTTGCCGACGGAGGGGTCCCCGTCGCCGCACCGCGAGGACGGGGTAGCCTGGAGCCGTCCGATCGGCCGTGGCGGGACGACCTCCGGTGGATCCCGCGAGGAACCGCCGTGCGCGATCGGAGCCAGGGGGTACCGGTGCAGTCGACCAGGCGGAGCCGAGAGGAACTGCGTGCCACGCTCGTCGCGGAGGGACGCGCCATCCTCCTCGCCGAGGGGCTGGAGGCGGGCTCCAGCAATCTCACCTTCAAGCGGGTCTTCGACAGGGTGGAGGCGAGGTCGGGACTGCGGATCACCAATGCGTCGGTGATCAGGCGGATCTGGGAGAACCAGGCGGACTTCCAGGCCGACGTGCTCATCACCATCGCCTGGGACGAGGCGCGGCGGGCCCAGGTGAGCGGCCGTCGGGTGCTGGCCATGCTCGAGACGTTCGACCTGACGTCCCCCGAGTCCCGTGCCCGGGCGCTGCGCGAGGTGTGCCGGGTGGAGGGCAACGCCAGCAGCACGGCGATGGACCACTCCGCCAACTGGCAGCTCTGGATCGGTGTGATCGCCATGGCGAGCTCCGCCGCGGCACCCGAGCTGCAGACCCGGATCAAGGCCGCCGTCGCCGAGGAGTACGAGTCGGTCACCCGGTTCTGGAGCAGGAACTTCACCTCCCTCGTCGCCCTGCTCGGGTTCCGGGTCCGCGAACCGTGGTCGATCGACCACTTCAGCACCGCGGCCATCGCCTACGCCGAGGGGTGCGCGCTCCGCCAGCTCGCGTGCCGGGACACCGGGACGGTCACCCGTGGGACCGGACCGGACGGGGACGGGCAGGACTGGTCCGCCTACGCCACCGGGATGGAGGCCCTCGTCCTGCAGTACTTCGAACCCGACCCGGACTACGTGCCGGCGCCGGAGCCCGGCTGACCACCGTCCGCCGGGCCATGGCGGCGGGCCGGCCCGCCGGCGACCGGCGGTCTAGGCGGTCCGTGCCACCCGACCGACGTCGTTGTACTCGCCGCAGTGCGCACAGCGCAGGGTCGGCTTGGTCGTGGTGGTGTGGATGCCCAGGACGACCGTCTCGCGGGTGATGCGCGCGGGGGACAGCTCACGTCCGCCGCACCACCAACAGCGTTGGTGCCCCTGCTCGTCGACCGCGATGAGCCGCATGTCCTGCCTCCTGGTCCGTGCCCGTTGCCGCGCCGGGTGTCTCCCCACCACTCGGCACGATCGGGTCCCGACTTGACCCGACGCTCGTGGTGGACCGCCGGGCCGCCGGGGCCGCCGGGCACGGTCGCCGGGTCGCCGTCCGCCGGGAGCCGTCCGGCGGCGGCCGGCACGGCGGGTCCCGACCTCACGCCGGACGGCACGCCCCCGTCGACGGAGGGATCGGCGCACGTGGCCGCCGTCGGCGCCGGTGGGCGGACGGCACCGAAGATCCGCCCGACGGCGGCGAAGTCGTCGCGCACCAGGTTCGGCGGCAGCGGCCCGAACCCGAGCGCGCCCACGTCGTCCTGACCGGCGCAGGCCAGGTAGTCGACGAACCGGCCGAGGGCCGACCCCTCGGCCGGCGGGAACGTCGAGGCCGTCTCGGGACCGTCGCACGCCGTGCCCTGGGCGGCGGCGCGACCAGGCGTGCACGGTACGACGAGGTAGCTGACGTAGGACAGCGGATAGGCGTCGGACCGGGGATCCGCGTAGACGTGCGCCAGGTCGATCGTCAGGTCGGGATTCGTGGTGGCCGCCCGGAGTGCCGTCGAGACGTCGACGGCCGTGGGCCGGACCACCGTCCCGCCGGCGTTGACGACGCCGGCCAGCGGGAGCCCGTGCTCGGCGGCGAACGACGGAGGGGCGTACCCGATGGCCCCGTCGGCCCCCAGGCTCGCCACGTAGTCGGCGGCGGCGTCGGGACCCGACTCGCCGATCAGGTCGTCGTCCGCCCAGCCGGGGTAGGCGGTCGGGTCGACGACGACCCCGGCCGCCGGCACCGGCCACGTCGCACTGGGCCGACCGGGCGATCCCGAACGGAACGCCGTCTCGCGGCCACCAGGTCGGCGGTGTCCTCGTGGAGCAGGTAGTCGGTCAGGACCTCGTTGTCGCCGCTGGCGTCGGTCCGGTAGACGGGTTGGATCCGGGTCGCCGGCAGGAGCGCGGCGAGCGCCGGGTTGACGGCCTCGATGGCGGGATCGTCCCACCGCGTGATCTCACCGAGGAAGATCCTGCCGATGAGCGACGGTGTCAGGTCGAGGTCGGTGATGCGCTGGCCGTCGGTACCGGTCAGGTCGACCAGGAACCCGAGACCCACGCCCACGTCCGGCAGGTACTGGTACGGCCGGTCCGGCGTCGCGCCGGACGCACCGGAACTGTAGGGAAGGTCCGAGGCGGCGAAGTCGATGCCGTCCCCGGCGAAGTCGACGAGCCCCCCGATCGAGGAGCTGACGCTCCAGTCGATCTCGAAGGTGGACGTCCGGTCCACCTCGCCCGCCCACTGCTGGAGGGCGACCGACGCCAGGGACGACCCGTCCCCGGCGACCCGGACCAGCACCTTGGGGACCACGGGCGCCGACGGCGCCGACGGCTCGCCGGCCACCGGTCCGTTGGCGGCGGTCACCGTGAACGCGTACCGGTCCCCGCCGGTCAGACCCGTCACGGTGATCGGGCTCGAGGAACCTCCGGCGGACTCGCCCCCGTCGGTCGGCGAGGTGTCGTCGACGGCCTGCACGGTGAACCACTCGGCCCCACCCGCCGGCGGGGTGAAGCTCACCGTGGCCCGACCGTAGCCGCCCACCGCGGTCACCCCGGTGGGGGTGCCGGGCACGGCGACGGGAACCACCGGGAGCGAGGGTGCCGACGCCGGTCCCGTGCCGTACTCGTCGGTGGCCGTCACGGTGAACGTGTAGCTGTCCCCGATGGTCAGGCCGGTCACCGTGAGCGGTCCGACCGGTCCCGACGCCGTCTGCCCGCCCCGGGACCCGTCGGTGGCATCGGTCGCCGTCACCGTGTACCCGGTGACGGGGGCGTCGGACGCGGGTGCGTCGAACGACACCGTCGACCTCCCCACGTCGACGGTGCCCGCGACCCCGGTGGGCGGGCCGGGCAGACCGAGCTCCAGCGTCGCCGGGACCGAGGACGGACCGGCCAGATGGCCGACGAACGCCTCCACCGACACCGAG
Source organism: uncultured Acidimicrobiales bacterium (assembly GCA_963814655.1). Classification (GTDB taxonomy): domain Bacteria; phylum Actinomycetota; class Acidimicrobiia; order Acidimicrobiales; family RAAP-2; genus Bog-756. Next base: position 241,486 of record CAWFDU010000013.1, read on the forward strand.
TAGGGCACCCCGTCGACCAGCTTGGACAGCAGGCACGCCGTCCGACCGGCGAGGGCCCGGCACTTCCGGGTCCGGCCGACGGACGGCGTCGCCACGACCAGGTACTTGGTGACGCTCTCTCCCACGGGCGCGGTGACCGGCGACCACGACACGGACGCCGAGGCCGCGGCGTCCACGATCTGGACGCCGACGGGCGCGGGCGGCGGCACCTCGGCGGCTGCGACCGCCGCTGCCCCCACCACCGGGGCCGCACCGGTCACGACCGGAGCGGCGCCGGCCGCCGCAGCGACGGCCGACACGGCCACGATCGTCCCCATCGCCCGACTGACCGGTCGTAGCCACCGCATGGTCACCCCACCTCCGACGCGGGCCCGTCCGCGCCCATCGGGAGTCTGGCACCGACGTCCCGGTGCCTCGCGGGAATTTCGACCGTTGTCACCGACTGTTCATCCGGGTCCCCACCGTACGTCCACCCGTGCGACCGCGACCCGTCGCACGGTGGACCTGCGCTGTCGGACGTCGACCGCCTCCGCGGGTAGGTTCCCTCCGTGCGCATGGTGACCGAAGCGGCAGTCCGCGAACGCCTCGCGTCCCTGCCGGTGGACGTCCCCCGCGCCGTGGTGTCGGGTAATTTCGCCACGCCCCACGTGCTCCTCCGCCTCTTCGTGGACGCCGTACCGCGCTGCCGCGCCTTCTCCCTCAACATCCAGGAAGGCTGGCCCCGCCGGCAGGGATTCCACACCGAGACCCCGTTCGTGGGCCCCGGGGTCCGCGGCGACCCGGACGTCGAGTACCTGCCCATGCGGCTGTCCCTCGTCCCCCGTCTGTTCGGCTCGTCACCGCCCGCCCGACGCCGTGCTCGTCCAGACCACGCCATGCCCCGGGGCGGCAGGGTGTCCCTCGGCATCGAGGTGAACATCCTGCCGGCCGCCATCGAGGAGGCCCGGGTGCGCGGGGCGGTCTGGTCGTCGCCCAGGTCAATCCGCGCATGCCCTTCACCCTGGGCGACGCGCTCATCGACGTGGACCACGTCGACCTGGGCCTCGAGGTCGACGCGCCCCTGCCCTCGCCCGCGCCCTATCCGGAGGACCCGTTGTGCGCCGCCATCGGCGAGCAGGCGGCCGGCTACGCGGAGGACGGTGGGACGGTCCAGCTGGGCATCGGCCGGATCCCGGACGCCGCCGCCTCCCACCTGCGTCGGGCCCGCTCGCTCGGGGTGTGGTCGGAGATGGTGAGCGACGGGGTGCTCGGCCTGGACCGGGCCGGGGCGCTCGATCCCGACCGCCCCCTCCGGGCGCCTCCTTCCTGTTCGGCTCCCCCGAGCTCTACGAGTGGGTCGACGACAACCCGGCGGTGGTGATGCGCCGCACCGAGGTGGTGAACGATCCGTCCCGCATCGCCGCCCAGCCGGCGCATGCTGTCGATCAACACGGCCCTGCAGGTCGACCTCTTCGACCAGGCCAACGCCTCCTACGTGCGATCGCGCATCTACTCGGGATTCGGGGGCCAGCCCGACTTCGTGGCCGGCGCCCTGCACTCCACCGGTGGGCACGCCGTCATGGCCCTGCGCTCCTGGCACGACGGGAGGGGACGTCCAACGTCGTCCCCCGGCTCGTCGACCCCGCAACCTCGTTCCAGCACTCGGTCATCGTCACCGAGCACGGGGCGGCCGACGTGTTCGGCCGGGGGTCACGGCGACCAGGCCCGGCTCCTCATCGACCGGGCGGCCGACCCGCGCGCCCGTGCCGGGCTGCACGAGGCTGCGGCCGCCTTCGGCCTCCACCCCTACGGGTGAGCGCGTCCGGCCCCGATCGACCGACCGGCACGTGCCGGACAGGGCGGAGGGGAGGACGGGAAGGCCGTGGTCCCCACGTCGGCACCGTGCACCACCAGCGTGCACACCCCGTCGAGCGGGTCCCGCCCGGGCACGTGGGCGAGGCGGCCGGCCCCGAGGTCGAGCAGCCGGCCGGCGTCGCCGCCGACCGCGGGGTGACGTCGGACGGTGCCGCCCCACCGTGTCCGTCGATGGCGGTAGCGTCGCCCGGGTGACCACGTCGGGTGACCGGGGACGGCCGCCGCCCCGACCGCCGGCGGCGGCCGATCGCCGGTCCTGCTGATCCTGGCGTCCGCCCAGTTCCTCATGACCCTGGACAGCTCGGTCATGAACGTGTCGATCCAGTCGGTGGCCGCCGACCTCGGCACCACGGTCACCGGCATCCAGACCGCCATCACCCTCTACACCCTGGTCATGGCCGCCTTCATGATCACCGGCGGGAAGATCGGCGCCATGATCGGCCGGCGTCGTGCCTTCGGGATCGGCCTGGTCGTCTACGGCTGCGGCTCGCTGGTCACGGCCGATCGCCCCGAACCTCACCGTGCTCATCATCGGGTGGTCCGCTGCTCGAGGGACTGGGCGCCGCGCTGATCATGCCGGCCATCGTGGCCCTGGTGGCGGGCAACGTGGCCCGGGAGGGACGTTCCGCCGCCTACGGCCTGATCGCCGCGGCCGGTGCCATCGCCGTGGCCGCCGGTCCGCTCATCGGCGGCGCCGTCACCACGTTCGCCTCGTGGCGTTGGGTCTTCGTCGGCGAGGTGGTGATCGTCGATCGTGATCCTGGCCGTCCTGCGCATCGATCCACGACACGCCCCCGGAGGACGCGGTCGGCCTTCGACGGGCTGGGCGCCGTGCTGTCGGTGGTCGGGCTCTCCCTGACCGTCTACGGCGTGCTCCGGTCGGGCACATGGGGCTGGGTCCGCCCGAAGCCCGGCGCGCCGGCCGTCGCCGGCGTGTCGCCCGTGTTCTGGCTCGTGCGTCGCCGGCCTCCTCGTCCTCGGGTGCCTCGATCGAGTGGGAGGTCGCGCCGAGAGCGGACGGGCCGGGAGCCGCTGTTCCGCCCGTCGATGTTCGCCAACCGGCAGATGACCGGTGGCCTCGTCGATGTTCGGCTTCCAGTTCTTCATCCAGTCCGGGGTGTTCTTCACCATCCCGCTCTTCCTGTCGGTGGTCCTCGAGCTCAACGCCCTCCAGACCGGCGTCTGCGGCTGCTGCCGCTGTCGTTGGCGCTCCTGGTCTCGGCCCTGGCCGTCCCGCGGCTCGTGGCCCGGCGCCTCGCCACGGCGGGTGGTGCGGCTCGGCCTGCTCTCCATGCTGGTCGGCACCCTGCTGCTGGTCGGCGGACTCGACCCGGGCGCCGGCGCGGCCATCGTGCTCGTCCCCATGGCCCTGATGGGACTCGGCATCGGCGCCCTGGCCTCGCAGCTCGGGGCGGTCACCGTGTCCGCGTTCCCCGACTCGATGAGCGCCGAGGTCGGCGGCCTGCAGAACACCTTCACGAACTTCGGCGCCTCGCTCGGCACCGCCCTGGTCGGCGCCGTGCTCATCGGCAGCCTGACCACCACCTTCCTCACCGGCGTGTCTCCAACAACAGCGCCATCCCGGCCGAGCGTGGTGAGCCACGCCACCGTCGACCTCGAGGCCGGCATCCCCTTCATCTCCGACGCCGACCTGCAGAAGGACCTGGCCACCACGAGCCTCCCCCCCGCGACCCAGGACGCCATCGTCGCCGAGAACGCCTCGGCCCGGCTCGTGGGCCTGCGGGCCGCACTGTCGGTGGTGGCCCTGGTGATCGTGGTCGCCCTGTTCTTCGCCCGCATGCTGCCCGACGGTCGCTGTCGGTCGGCGCCGACGGTCCGGACGACGCCGCGCTGACCAGGGACAGGGCGCCCCGAGGGGTCGGACACCGACCACCCTGACCGAGGTGCAACCCGGGTGCAGGCGGTGCACGACCCGGTGCACGACGTCACGTTGCGGAGCGGCCGTCCGGGTCAAGCTGGGCGGCCCGGCCGCCGATATCCAGGCGTGAGGTTCGATCTCGAACATCCGACGGCACGGCAGCTCCGCGACGGCGTCACGTGCGGGCTGATCGCCGAGTCGATGATGGTGCCCGGTCCTGTTGACGGTCACGTTCGTCGACCACGCCCAGGTGCGCTGGGGCTACATGGTCGGCGCCGTGGCCTGCATCGTCGTCTCGATCGTCTACCAGGCCGCCTTCACGCTGCTCACCCGGGGTCAGGCCAGCGTCGGTCCCAGGCCAACTCGTGGTTCATCATCGCCTGCCTGGCCCTGGCCGGCCTGGCCTGCATCGAGCTCTCGACGGCCACCCCGGCCGCCCTCTACACGCCGGCCATGCTGGTCGGCGTCATCTTCGTGGCCATCGTCGGCGACCGCCGCATGCAGCTCGTGGTCGACCTCTACGCCCTGGCCCTCATCGCCGTGATCGGCTGGGTGCAGGGCCTGCGCGGCGCCGAGTTCGTCGTGTCCATGGTCGTCTACGCCTCGACCATCGCCGTCCTCAACTACATCTGCGCCCGCACGGTCGGGTCGATGACCGGACAGATCAACTTCACCCAGGCCCTGGACTCGCTCAACGAGTGCTTCGACGACGTGGGGATCGACGGCGCCCGGCCCACCTGCGGACACCTTCGCCGAGATCTTCTCGCGGGGCCTCCCCTACGTGGCCTGCATCATGCCGGCCGAGCGGGTCGCCGTCTTCACCCGCACCGGCTCCCTCGAGCGGTTCACCCTGCTCGCGTCGTGGCCCGACCTCAGCGCGGACTGCGGCGACCTGGCCCGGCTCCCCGCCGTCGCCACCGCCCTGGCCAACAACGCGGTCGAGCTCGACCCGTAGCACTGCGTCCTCCCCGTCGGGTACGCCCCGACGGCGAGCTGGTCATGGTCATCGAGCGCAGCCGGCACCGGACGGGCGCGCCGAGGCTCCGGACGGCCGAGGCGGCCGACCTCCTGGCCGCCGCCTTCCTCCGGGTCACCAGCCGCGTCAACTTCATCAACGGACTCCACACCGAGAGCCGGACCGACCCGCTCACCGGACTGGCCAACCGCCGGAGCCTCATGGAGCGGATCGAGATGGAGATGTCCCACGCCCTGCGCTCCGAGACCCCGCTCAGCGTCTGGCCATGATCGACCTCGACCACTTCAAGGAGTTCAACGACCGCTACGGGCACGTGGCCGGCGACACGGTGCTCCGTTCGGTGGCGGCCATGATGGTCTCCAACACCCGCGACCAGGACCTGGTCGCCCGCTACGGCGGCGAGGAATTCTGCCTGGTCCTGCCCGACACCGACCTCCTCGGCGGCCACCACCTGCTCGACCAGCTCCGCGACGGCGGGCGGGACTCGACCACCGACCTCGGGGTCACCCTGTCGGCCGGGCCTCACCAGCTGGGACGGCATCGAGGACCCGATCGTCCTTCATCGACCGCGCCGACCGCGCCCTCTACCGGGCCAAGAACTCCGGCCGCGACCGCGTCGTCTCCATCGCCGCCTACACCGAGTAGCTCCTGACGGGCCCGGTCGCCGGCGGACCGTCAGTCCTCGGCCGCCAGCACCAGGTACACGTTGTCGTCGACGGCGAACGAGTTCACCAGCGTGTAGCCCTGGGCCGCCAGCGCGTCGAGCTCGCCCTCGAGCTCGACCCGGCGCTCGGCCACCACCAGGCGGCCGCCGTGCACCCGCAGGACCTTGTGCCTTCGTCACCGTGGCCACCCTCCTCGCCGTGGCGCCGCCGGCGACGCGCTCCGGCGGAGTCGAGCCACCAGCCCCGGCTCGCGCACCCCGTCCCCCAGCCCGACGGGCTCGGGGCGCACCCGCACGTACCACTCCTGGCCCCAGACCTGGCGAAGACGTCGTCGGGCATGGGCAGGAAGAAGCTGTCCTCGCCGATCTGGCTGGCGTGGGCCCGCATGGCGTCGCGCTTGACGCCGATCCACGGGGCCGACGTCGAGCTCGGTGGTGATCCGCTCGGCCGGCTCGCCCATGGTGTCGGCCCCCTCGAGCTCGTCCTCGGGACCGAGCTCGGAGTCGCGCCGCCTGGCGTGCGCAGGTCCACGCATGAAGTCCCGGTCCATGGTGGCCATGTAGACGACCGGGGTGCCGGCCCGCTCGGCGGCGGCCATGCCCACCCGGTGGACCTGCACGTGGTCGGGATGGCCGTAGCCGCCGTGCTCGTCGTAGGTGACGAGCACGTCGGACCCCTCCTCGCCCAGGAGCTCGGCCAGCCGGTCGGCGGCCTCGTCGGTGTCGGCGGTGGCGAAGCAGCCCGGCCGCGGGCGCTCGACTCCTCGCCCTCCATGCCCGAGTCCTCGTAGCCGAGGAAGACGCTGGCGGGCGACGCCCAGGATCCGCGCCGCCTCGGCGAGCTCCGCCGCCCGGCGCTCCGCCAGGGTCTCACCCGGGTCGAGCAGCCCGTCGGGCACCTCGCCCAGCTCGCCCCCGGTGGCGGTCACCAGCACGACCCGGTGCCCCTGGTCGGCCAGGGACGCCATGGTGCCGCCGGTGGCGATGGCCTCGTCGTCGGGGTGGGCGTGGAAGAAGGTCACGGTGGCCATTGCCCGCGACCCTAGCGGGACCGACGGTCCCGCTCATCCGAGGGGGAGCTGGGGCGCCTCGGCCAGGGACAGCTCGCCCTCGGTGGCCCGGGCCGCCGAGCGCGTCCGCGCCGCCCGGTCACGGCGAAGATCCGGCTCGGGGTCGAAGGAGCGGATGTCCGGTCGCCGGGGCGCCCGCCCACCACCTCGACCGACTCGGTCGCCGTTGTTGGTGTTGACGACGTGGGCCCGGAACTCCCAGGTGGCTCCCCGCATCGGGACCCCGCGATCGACCACCGGGTCGCCGGCGCGCAGGCCGTTCCACGCCTCGGAGCGCTCGAGGTGCGCCGCGGCCCGCAGGGCGGCCTTCCTCGCCCCCGGGGTGGCCCCCCGGCTCAGCGCCGCTCCTCGCGGAGGGTGCGTAGCGGTGCCAGAACACGAAGGCCACGGCCGCGCACGGCGAGGACGGCGATCACGTACCCGGCGTAGCTGAACGACTTCTGCACGTGGTCGTAGCTGGACCCGAGCGAGTCGCCGAGCAGCGCCAGCGCCGTGCACCAGACGGCGCAGCCGATGACGGTGAAGACGACGAACTTGGCGACCGCCATCTCGGCGAGCCCGGCGGCGAACGACACGAACGACCGCAGCAGGGGGATGAACCGACCGAAGAGCACCAGCGGCTCGCCGTGCCGGTCGAACCACGCCTCGGCCCGGTCCAGGTCCTTGTGGGTGAGCAGGACGTACTTGCCGAACCGGTCGACCAGGGGACGGCCGCCGAAGTACCCGATGAGGTAGCCGGCCAGGGAGCCGAGCACCTCGCCCGGCCACGGCCACGAGCGACGACGGCGGCCAGCGAGAGGTGGAAGACCTCGGGCGACGGCTGCCCGTCGGCGAGCCAGCGGTGGACCTCGCCGCTGGCCAGTGCCCCGCCGCCGATGATGGCCAGCTCGGAACCCACGGGCAGGCCCATCGAGGAGATGAAGCTGAGCAGGAAGATGGCGAGGTAGCTGTAGTGGTAGAGGAAGTTGGTCATGACGGGACCTGTCTAGTCGGTCCCGCCGCAGTGGTCGTGCCACGGTGCCCGGCGCGTCAGGCGCCCGTCAGGTCGCCCACCGGGCGGGTGCCCGGCGGGCGACGCGGACGGCTCCGTCGCGGGGTCGGCTACCGTCGGCCCGTGCCCACCGGTCCGGACCCCGACGTCGGCCCCCACGCGCACCTGCCACGACCCCGGACGGCGTGGAGCTCGCCCTCTACGACTTCGGCGGCACCGGTCCCGACCTCCTGCTGGTGCACGCCACCGGGTTCTGCGCCGGCGTGCTCCTGCCCCTGGCCCGGGCGCTGGCGGACCGCTTCCGCTGCCTGGCCCTCGACCTGCGTGGCCACGGCCGGTCGGGCCGCCCGGCCGACGGCGACTTCGCCTGGTCCGGCTTCGGCACCGACGTCCTGACCGCCGTGGACCGCGCTCGGCCTCGAGCGGACCGGTGGGGTTCGGCCACTCGTGCGGCGGCGCCTCCCTCCTGCTCGCCGAGCAGGCGCCGGCCCGGGACGTTCCGCTCGCTGTACCTGTTCGAGCCGGTGGTCGTGCCCGACCAGCCCCTCCCGTTCGAGCCGGAGGAGAACCCGCTGTCCCGGGGGGCCCGGCGACGGCGCGGGACCTTCCCGGACGCCGAGGACGCCTTCGTGAACTTCTCGTCGAAGCCCCCGTTCTCCACCCTCGACCCCGACGCGCTCCTGCGCTACGTCGAGGACGGCTTCGAGGCGGTGCCCGCGACGGAGGGGGGCGACGGCGAGGCCATCCGACTGCGGTGCCGGCGGGAGGACGAGGCCGCGGTCTACGTCCGCGGGTTCGACAACGGCGCCTACGACCGGCTGTCCGGGATCGGCTGCCCGGTGACGTTCGCCTACGGCACGCGGACCGACGCCTTCGGCGCCGAGGCGATGGCGGCCGACGCCGCCCGGGTGCCGGTGGCGGCCGTCGAGGCCTTCGACGGGGTCGGGCACTTCGGGCCCCTCGAACGGCCCGACGTGCTCGCGGCGCGGGTCGGCGCCGCGCTCGGGTCACCGCCTGGCACACCCCGGCCGTAGGCTCTGGTCGTGCCGTTCGAACCTCCCCGGTCCTTGTCGCCGTCCAAGGTGACGTCGTTCCGCGACTGCGCCCTGGCCTTCCGGTTCACGGCCATCGAGCGGCTGCCCGACCCGGCGACCGTCTGGACGGTCAAGGGGACGCTGGTCCACACCGTCCTCGAGCAGCTGTTCTGGAACCACCCGCAGGGCTCCCGGTCGCCCGCCGCGGCCAGCGCCGAACTCGACGCCGCCTGGCGCGCCCTGCAGGACGATCCCGACTACCGGTCGCTCGACCTGGCCGCGGACGCGGCCGAGGCGTTCCGGTCGGACGCCTCGGCCCTGGTCGCCAACTACTTCACCCTGGAGGACCCCGACGAGGTGCACCCGGTCGGTGTGGAGCTGACCCTCGAGGCCCGCCTGGGCGGCGTACGGCTCCGCGGCATCCTCGACCGGCTCGACCGCACGCCCGGTGGCGATCTGGTCGTCGTCGACTACAAGACCGGCCGCGCGCCACCACCCGCCCACGTGCAGGCGAGGCTCGGCGGCGTGCAGCTCTACGCCCTCCTGTGCCGCGAGGTCCTCGGACGACGGCCGGTCCAGGTGCGCCTGCTCCACCTGAAGGAGCCCACCGTCATCAGCGCCGAGCCGACCGAGCAGGGGCTGCGGGCCCAGCGCGCCAAGGCGCTCGCCGTCTGGACGGCCATCGAGCGGGCCTGCCGGGACGAGGACTTCCGGCCGAGGACCGGCCCCCTGTGCCGGTTCTGCCGGTTCCGCGACTTCTGCCCGGCCTACGGAGGCGACCCGTCCCGGGCCGCCGCCGCGCTGGGCACACCCGAGGAGGGGGCGGCATGAGCATCCCGGAGCACGTCCACGACGAGGCGGCGGCCGACGGCACCCACGCCGGGCTGCTGGCGGCCGTCGACGCGGTGGACGACGCCGTCGACCGGCTCTTCGAGCCCCTCCGCGGCAATCCCACCGTCGACGCCGTGGCCAAGGCGATCACCGGGATCGGCGACCACGGATGGCTGTGGACGGGCGTCGCCGTCTGGCGGGGCCGCCGGTCGGGACCGGCCCGGCGTGCCGCGGTCCGGGCGCTGGGTGTGGCCGGCGTGTCCTCCAGCCTCGTCAACGCCGGCATCAAGCGGGTGGTCGGGCGCGACCGTCCCGACCGGAGCGACCTGCGCATCTCCGACGCCGGGGTGCCGGTCCGCGAGCCGAAGACCAGCAGCTTCCCCAGCGGGCACACGCTGGCCGCGTTCACGGCGGCGACGGTGCTGAGCCGCCCGGGCGACCGGGCCGGCAACGCCTTCCTGTACACGTCGGCCGGACTGGTCGGGGTGAGCCGGATCCATCTGCGGGCCCACCACGCCTCGGACGTGGTCGGCGGGGTGGTCATCGGGACCGCGCTCGGCCTCGTGGTGAGGCGGTTCCGCTGACGACGGCCGGTCGGGCCCCCGCTGCGGCGCCCCCCGGGGGAATGGACCCGCCCGACGCGGGGTTGCCCTGCCCATGAGTACGCCGCAGACCTTCGCCGTCACCTGGGACTACCGGTGCCCGTTCGCCCGCAACGGGCACGAGCACCTCCTCGACGGCCTGGAGTCCGGTGCCGAGTGGGACGTGACGTTCGTCCCGTACTTCCTCAACCAGGGCATGGGGACCGAGGGCCAGAACGCCTGGGACGACCCCGCGCACCGGGCCGACCTGCTGGCCCTGGCCGCGGGTGTCGTGGTCCGGGACCGCTTCCCCGAGCACTTCCTCGCCGTCCACCGGTCGCTGTTCACCGCCCGCCACGACGAGGCCGCCGACCTCCGGGCCCGGGACGCCGTGCACGCCGCGGTGGCCCGGGCGGGGGCGGACGCCGACGCCGTGCTGGGCGAGGTGGACGCCGGCTGGCCGGCGAAGGTGATCCGCCAGGAGCACGAGCGCTGCGTCGAGGAGTTCGACGTGTTCGGGGTGCCGACCTTCATGGTGGGTGACGACGCCGTCTTCGCCCGGCTGATGCACCGCCCGGAGGGCGACGGCGCACTGGCCCGGGACACCATCGACCGGGTCCTCGCCCTCATCGACGAGCACCCCGAGCTCAACGAGTTCAAGCACACCCGTCTCGCCCGCTGAGCCAGCGGCGGCTCGGGACGGCCGCCTGGGGGGCGGAGGGGGGAGCCGATCGCCGGCCCCGGTCCCCATCCGACTCGTGGCGCCCCGTCGCCATCCGGCCCGGGAGCACCCCGTGACGCCGGACGCTGCTAAGCACGTCGGCGTGCCCGGACCGTCCCGATGACCCCCACCGTCTGGGGGTTGACCCTGGGGTCGGTCCTGTACGCCTGCGCCGTGGTCCTTGCCGCCGGGTTCTTCCAGTCCGCCGCCGGCTTCGGGTTCGCCCTGCTGGCGGTGCCCCTGCTGTCGTTGGCCGTCCCGCCGCAGACCGCCGTCATCGTGGTGTTCCTCCAGGGGACCGCGTCCAGCCTGCTGACGGCTGCCCACCGCCGCCAGGACGTCGTGCGGTCCGAGGCCGCCCGACTGAGCGTCGGCGCCGTGGTGGCCATGCCCCTCGGTGCCCTCATCCTGGTGACGGCGTCGGCCGGTGCGCTCCGCCTGGCGCTCGGCATCGTGACCTGCTCGGCCGCCGGCTACATGCTGCTTCCGAGCACCCGACGGCGCCAGGACCTGGAGGTGCGGCCCTGGGCCACCTACGCGGTGGGCGCCGTGAGCGGCGTCCTCAACACTGCCCTCGCCACCAACGGCCCGCCGCTGGTGGTCTACCTCCGGGCCCGGGGGCTCGCCGTGGGCGCCTTCCGGGCCACCATCTCGGTGGTCTTCATCGTCAGCAGCCTGGTCGGGCTGGTGATCCTGCTCGCCACCGGTGCCGTGCACGCCACCGCCGTGCACTACTTCGTACTCACCGTCGTGCCCGCGCTCCTCGGCTGGGGCCTCGGAGCCGCCACCGCCTCGCGCCTGCGCCACCACCACTTCGTCCGCATGGTGGACGTCCTGCTGCTGGTGAGCGGTGCCCTCGCCATCACCAAGGCCGTCGTGGGCTGAACCGTGCCGCTCCGGGGGCGCCGTCGGAGCGGTCCCGACCGGTCGGCCGGGCCCCGGTCAGCCCACCAGGCCGGCCAGGGTGTCGACGGATGCCCGCATCTCGTCCCGGGTGCCGAACGTGGCTCCCTGGAAGTGCGTCACCCCGATGTCCGCCAACCGGCGAACCCGGTCGGACACCTCGGCCGCCGATCCCACGATGGCGACGTCGGCCGGGCCCTCCACGCCCTCCCGCTCCAGCATCGCCCGGTAGGAGGGCAGGTGGCCGTAGACCCCGAAGACCTCGGCCGCCTTGGCCCGAGCCGCGTCCGCGTCAGCGGTGACGCACACGGGCAGCCCGACGGCGACCGACGGGACCGGCCGGCCCGCGTCGGACGCCGCGGCGTGGATGGTCGGGACGATGTGCCGCTCCACCGTCGTCGCGCCGGTCATCCAGGTGACCGTCCCGTTCGCCAACCGACCCGCGAGGTGGAGCATGACCGTGCCGAGCGCCGCCACCAGCACGGGAGGGGCGGGGGCCTCCACGTCCAGGGGTCCGAACGTGGAGGCCCGCAGGGTCTCGCCCGTGAAGGTCACCTGCTCACCGGCCAGTACCGGCATCAGGATCTCGAGGTATTCCCGCATGTGCCGCGCCGGCTTGTCGAAGGACGTCCCGAACACGTTCTCGACGACGATCTGGTGGGACAGGCCGATGCCGAGGATGAGGCGTCCGCCGGAGATGTTCTGGACCGTGAGGGCCTGGTCGGCGAGCGCCACGGGATGGCGGGGGTAGGTCGGGACCACGGCGGTGCCGAGGTCGATTCCCGGCACCTCGCGCGCCACCGCGGCCAACGCGGTCAGCGCGTCCAGGCCGAAGATCTGGATCGCCCAGGCGATCTCGATGCCGGCCTCGGCGAGGCCGGCGACCTGACCCACCACGTCGTCGAACCCCCGCTCGGTGTCGATCACCACGCCGATACGCATCCGGTCCCCGTTCCTGTTCGTGCCCGCGGCGCAGGCTGCCCGAGCCGGTCACCGATGTGGCGCCGCCCATCGGCGCCCACCGTACCGGGCGGGCCCGTCACCCGCGGAGGACGCCGGACGGCACGGGACGTGACCCGCCCGCTCCGGTCGGGCAGAATGCACCCATGTCCGTAGCGATCCTCATGGGAAGTTCCTCCGACGCGTCCGTCATGGACGACGCCGTCCAGACCCTCCGCTCCTTCGACATCCCCGTCGAGGTGCGCGTCCTGTCCGCCCACCGCACCCCCGACGACACCATCGCCTTCGCCCGCGGGGCCAGGGACGACGGGGATCCAGGTGATCATCGCCGCCGCCGGTGGGGCCGCGCACCTCGCCGGGGTGGTCGCCGCCACCACGCCGGTACCCGTCGTCGGGGTGCCCATCGCCCTGGCCAACCTGGGCGGGATGGACTCGCTGCTCGCCATGGTCCAGATGCCGAAGGGGATCCCGGTGGCGACCGTCGCCGTCAACGGGGCCCGGAACGCCGCCCTGCTCGCCATCCGGATCATCGCCCTGTCGGACCCACGGGTCTCGGCCAGGCTGGACCGCTTCATCGCCGACCTCGCCGACCAGGTCCGCGACATGGATGCCGAGGTCGTGGCCAAGTACGCCTCGTCGTGAGGACGTCGGCGGAGTCGTGATCCGGACCGGACCGGACCCGGGGTCCGGGACGTCCGGCCGGTAGGCCGTCCGGGCGACGACGCTCCGGGAGGTGGACCGTGACCATGGCCCCGGCCGGCTGCGCGGCCCGTGGGCCGTCATCGGCCTGTCGATCATCACGCTCGGGATCTGCGCGCGGTACCCGCAGTACGCCACCTTCGCGGAGAGGAAGGGATACGCCGGCAGGTGGATCGGGGGAGGGATCGGCCTGCTCTTCGCCGTCCTGCTCGGCATCGTCGACGAGGTCCTGATGCCCGCCGAGGTCGGCCACCTCCACCGGACCGAGGGGCGCCAGGCCCCGGTCCCGGGCCTGACCGGGTTCTGGATCCTGCTCCCGTCCGCCGGCTGGACCGTCTGGGTGGTGAGGACGCGGGGCCGACGGCACGGATGCTGGGAGTCCCGCGGCGCCACCCGCGCCCGACCGCGCCGCCCGCCCGCCCGGTCGACCCCGCCGCGGTGGAGCTGACAGACTGCGGGCATGCAGCGCAGCCGGAACCGCACGCTCGTGGTGGCCGTCGCCGTGGTCGTCTGGGCACTGGTGACCCCGTTCATGTGGCGGGACCTCCGGAGCCGCCCGGCCTCCGGGATCCGCGGGCCGAAGTGGCTGTGGTGGATCGCCAGCGCCAACCTGTCGGGCTCCGCCGCCTACTGGCTGGTCGGGCGCCGGCACGCCGACTGATCCCGCCCGCAGCGACCGTCACAGGCGGGCGGCCAGCTCCCCCACCAGAAGATCGGTGAGGCCGGCCGACGGCACCACCGCCGAGCGGTCGGCCACCCACCCGCCGTCCCCGTCCTGCCCCAGGCCGGCGGTCACCCCTCCCCTGCCTCCCAGGACCTCGACGTCGAGCGACCGGACCCCCGACCACCCGAAGATCGCCCCCACGGCCCGGCGGGCCCGCTCGACGCCGTCCGCGTCCAGTGCGTCGAGCGCGGCCAGGCACACCCTCGCCTCGCGCCGGAGCTGGGTCACCCACGGGGTCACGGCGTCGCCCCAGTCCCCCGCCTCGCAGGCGACCGCCTCCCCGAGCCATCGCCTCAGTTCGGCCCCAGCACCCGGATCACCGTCCAGCGCCCGTCGACCGAGCACCAGGGGCACGTCCGTGTCGCACCCCTCGGCCAGGATGCGCTGCGGACCCACGGAGGCGGCCCACGCCGCCGCGGGATCGTCACCCCGCAGCCAGGCGGCGGCCGACAGCAGGGCCGGGACCGAGGCAGCCGCCTGGACCATGGGATTGGCCAGGTACCCGCCCAGGCACCCCGGGAGCTCGGGGTCCCGGCCCCGCAGGGGCCCGGCCCGCAGCCGGCCGGCCATCAGTGCGTCGTTGACCGTCGTGTTGTCCCACAGCAGCGGTCGCCGCCCGCCCACCGCCGTCGCCCGGGCCCTCGCCTCGTGCGCGGTGATCCGCTCGTTGACGACCAGTCGGCCCGTCCACCCGATCAGGACGTCCTCGGGCACCCGCCGGTCGAGCTCGTCGAGGTACGGGGTGCGGACGCAGCCCGTGTAGTGGGTCGGGACGACGAACAGCTCGACCCCCTCGCCCAGCGTCCCGGCCAGCCAGGCGGCGAGGTCGCCGTGACGGGCGCCGAGTCCCGGGGTCGGGGGCAGGTCGTCGAGGCACAACCCCACGAGGGTCACCCCGCGATCGGTGACCTGCGCGACCTTGGCCAGGAGTGCGGCGCGGTCCCGCTCGTCCCCGACGTCGATGGAGAGCCCCGGCGACACGGCGAACCCGACCCGGAGACCGCCGGGAGCGGCCAGTTCGGCCAGCGCGTCGAGGAAGTCGTCGTCGTAGGGCTCGCGCCACCGCTCCCGGTGCCGCGGATCGTCCTTGGGGGCGTAGACGTAGGTGTCCATGCCGGCGTCGGCCAGTGCCACCGACACGGCGCGGCGGTCCGCCCAAGACCAGGGCGGCCCGTAGAAGCCCTCGATGATCCCCCGCACCCGACCTCCCCTGATTGGCGGCACGCCGATGGTAGGGCGGTGCGGGCGCCGACGGGGTGGGCCGGGTACAGTAGAACGTGTTCTAGTGCACGACCCCGGGAGGCCCCATGGGAACGAACCAGCAGCGCACGGGCGGCGGGACGGCCGGCGGCCCGCCCGGACGGATCGCCTTCGTCCAGTCCGAGTGGCACGCCGCCATCGTGGACCGGTGCCGCGACGCCTTCCTGGCGGAGTCGGAACAGCTGGGGATCGACCGGGCGCACGTCGACCTGTTCCGGGTCCCCGGCGCCTTCGAGATCCCCCTCCACGCCCAGCGCCTGGCGCGCGAGTGGGACCTACGCCGCCGTGGTCGGCGCCGGCCTGGTCGTCGACGGCGGCATCTACCGCCACGAGTTCGTGGCGGGCGCCGTGGTCGACGGCCTGATGCGGGTGCAGCTCGACACCGGCGTCCCGGTGCTGTCGGCGGTCCTCACCCCGCACCACTTCCGCGAGCACGACGTGCACGCCGCGTTGTTCGCCGACCATCTCGCCGTCAAGGGCGCCGAGGCGGCCCGGGCGTGCGCGCGCACCATGGCCAGTCTCGAGCGCCTGCCCGAGCCGGCCGCCGCCTGACGCCGGCCGCCGGCGACGGTCAGCGGGGCGCCAGTCCTTCGACCGCGTCGGCCAGGTCCACCCCGAAGGGCAGGACGGCCAGCACCGGGATGTCGACGCCGTTGGCGACGTAGCGGGCCACGTGATCTCGGCACTCGGCGAACGAACCGTGCACCACCAGCTCGTCCACCACCTCGTCGGGAATCGCCGCCAGGGCGCCCTTCCGGTCCCCCGCCTCCCACGCCGCCCACATCGGGGCCAGCACCTCGCCCCGGCCCAACCACCGGTGGAAGGCCGCGTACACCCCGACGTTGAGGTAGGCGGTGATCATCCGCCTGCCGATCGCCCGGGCCAGGTCGGCGTCCTCGGACGGGATGACGAAGATCCTCGCCGCCACCGGGACGTCGGCACCGAGCTCGGGCGTGACGGTGGCCACGTCGGCGGCCGACAGCCAGTTGACGATGACCCCGTCGGCGGCCCGTCCGGCCAGGCGCAGCATGCCCGGGCGCAGTGCGGCCAGGAAGATCGGGGGCGGGTGCTCGACGGGGCGCGCCAGCCGGAACCCCCGTACCTCGAAGGTGTCGTAGGCGGCATCGACCTTCTCCCCCGCCAGCGCGGCGCGCAGGAAGGCGATGGTGTCCCGTACCCGCTTGTAGGGCTCGGTGAACGGGACGTCGTTCCACCGGGACACGATCACGTCCGACGACGTGCCCAGGCCGAACGTGAAGCGTCCCGGGGCCGCCTCGGCCATCGCCGCCACCGACTGGGCGAGGAGTGCCGGCCCCCGGGTGTAGGCGGGGATGATGGCCACGCCCAGCTGCAGCTGCGGTGTCCAGGCCGCGGCCAGGGCGAGCGGGGTGAACCCGTCCACCCCGTCCGTCTCGGCCGACCACACGTCGGTGTAGCCGAGCCGGGCCAGGTCCTCGTACCAGCGGCGGTGCTCGCCCAGCGGGATCCCGTCGAAGGGCACGGTGATCCCGTAGCGCGGGTGGGTCGGGGTGTCGGCCTCGGTCATGGCCCCCGTATTACACCCTCCTGGCACAGTGGCCGCATGAGTCAGAACCCCACGGCCCGGAGGCACGGGCTGCAGCCCCAGCTCCCCCTGGTCGAGGCCGACGGCGCGGACGCCCCGGCCGCGGGCACCGGTCCCGAGTGGCACCTCGACGAGCACACCCGCGAGGTGGGGCGCCGGGGCATCGCCGCCGCCCGGGCCCGCCTGCGCTCCCGCGCGGGTGCGTCCGGCACCGACGGCGCCCGCCGGCACCCCCCGGGTCGCGCCGCCTGACCGGCCGCCGACTACGGTCGGAGCATGTCGACCGTGGTCGAGCGGCTCGGGGGCGACCCCGAGGACCGCCTGCTGATCCTCAACTGTGCCGACCTCGGGTTCTGCCACGCCTCGGGCACCGGGGTCTACGACGCGCTGCGCACCGGCCTCGCGACCTCGGCCTCCCTCCTGGTACCCGCGCCGTGGGCGCGCGAGGCCGCGTCGCGCGTTCCGGGGCGACGACGTCGGCGTCCGGCTCACCCTCAACGCCGAGCACGACCTGTACCGCTGGGGCCCCATCACCCAGGCCCCGTCACTGCTCGACGGGGACGGCGGCTTCCCGCGGACGGTCACCGACGTCTGGGACCACGCCGACCTCGACGAGGTCCGCCGCGAGTGCCGCGCCCAGGTCGAGCGGGCCGTCCTGTGGGGGTTCGACATCAGCCACCTCGAGGCCCACCGCGACGCCCTGCTCCTGCGACCCGAGTTCTTCGACGTCTACCTGGAGCTGGCACTCGACTTCGGCCTCCCCCTCCGCCTGCCCGACGCCGCCCTCGAGCCCACGGTCGGCTTCCCCATCCGGGACCTGGCCGCCCGGGAGGGTGTCCTGTTCGCCGACCGCGCCTTCACCGTGCCCGCCCACGACGGCCGCGAGGCGCTGCTCGGGATGCTGTCCTCCCTCGAGCCGGGCCTGACCGAGATCACCCTCCACCCGGCCGTCGACACCCCCGAGCTCCGGGCGGCGGCCGAGGACTGGGCGGCCCGGGTGGCCGATCTGTCCCTCCTGGTCGACGACGTCGAGGTGGCCGCCGCGGTGGCGGCCTCCGGTGCCACCACCATCGGCTACCGGCCGCTGCGCGAGGCGATGCGGGCCGCTTCCCGGGCATGACGGCGGCGGGCCCCGGACCTCCCGTACCCCCGGCGGGACCGGGGCCCCGTCCCCTGATCGTCACCGGCCTGCTGCTGCTCGACCCCCACGGCCACGACCCGACCCCGGTCGAGTCGATCACGTTCGACGACGGCGGCATCGGCGTCGTCCGTGCCCGGGGCGAACCCACGCGGGTCCTGCCCTGGGAGGCGGTCGTCTCCCACGCCGTGGAGCCGTGGGGCGGCGGGGTGATCCCCGAGTGGTGGGTGGAGCCCGAGGACCGGCGCGACGGACGCCGGCGTCCGCGTGCCGCCGACCCGATCGACTCGCTGCTGGCCGGATCCGGCACGGCCGGCCGCCCCCTCCCCCACGCCGACGCCGGGGCCATGATCAGCATCCAGACCAGGACCGGGACCTACCGATTCCTGCGGTCCGGAGGCGACCCCACCGACCTCGCCCGGCGCGTGGCCGAGTTCACCGTCCGGCACCAGGGAGCCGCCGGGGTGTCGTCGGTCACCACGGTCGTCGCCGGACGGGGCGGGACGAGATCGTCCTGGGCCCGCCTGCACCCGTGGCTGGTGGCGCTCCTCCTCGTCGTGCTGGCGGCGGCGGTCACGGTGATCCTGCTCCAGAGCGCCGGGGTCCTCCACCTCCACGTCCTCGGGAGCGGGTCCGCCGCCGGTCCCCCGCCCACCACGACCGCCGGACGCTAGCCCCGCGCCGGCGGCCGGCCTCAGCCCACCGCCACGGCCACCCGGGCGCGCGCCGCCTCGGCCGCCTCCGACGCCGACAGGGCGAGCAGGCCGAGGACGAGTGCCATGTCGCCCGCCACCTTCATCCGCCCCTGCATGAAGGCGACGCTCGGTCGAGCTCCCCGACGAGGACGGCGCGGGCGTCGGCGTCGGTCAGGGTCAGCGTGGCGTCGGGTGCGCCGGCCGGGCCCGCGCCCACGTCGGTCAGCCCTCCGCCGTCGAAGGCGGCCCACGCCGAACGGTCCCCCGCGGCGCCCCCGGTCACGTCGACCTGGACGGTGCCCACCAGGTCGGGCGCACCGGTCAGGCCGGCCAGTTCGGACCGCACCAGTGCCACCCACTCCTCGGGCGCGTACGCGTGCCGATCGGTCGGAGGCCCCGCCGATCCCGGCGAACAGGTCGGCCTCCACGGTCCCGTCCCACTCCGCGGCGGACACCGTGCCGTCGGGAGCGCCCACGTAGGCCAGGCGGTAGTCGTCGTGGGGCTGGATCGTCCCCATCACCTCGGGCGGGAGCCCGAACCAGAACCGAGACTCGGGGTCGACCTGGGTGGCGTGGGCGAGGAGGGCCAGGCGGCGGACGTCGGTGTGGCCCGAGATGTCGACGACCGCGGTCGGGCACCTCCTCGGGCACCGAGTCCCACCGGGCCCGCCACGCCTCGTCGAACGGCGACTCCAGGCCGAGCTCCACGAACTTGTCGTGGATGGCCCGGAACCGGGCCGCCGAGTGGACCGTGTAGTACAGCTTGGCCGGCTGGTACGCCGGACCCGCGTCCGGGTAGCGGTCGGGGTCGCCGGCCGCACGGAACGCGGCGAGCCCGGCGTCGTGGACCCGCAGGTGGTCCGGGTGGGGGTAGCCGGACTGGTCGTCGCCGTAGATGACCATGACCTGGGGCCGGGTGCGCCGCAGGACGGCGACCAGGCGGCCCGTCGCCTCCTCGAGCGGCGCGGCGGCGAAGCAGTCCGGATGGGCGTTGGCCTCGGACCCGGCCATGCCCGAGTCGCGGTAGCCGAGCAGCACCACCTCGTCGTAGCCGATGATCGCCGCGGCCCGGTCCAGCTCACGGCGGCGGACGGCGGCCAGGTCGGCGTGGACCTCCGGCGTGTCGAGCGCCGGATTGAGGATCTCGCCCTCCTCTCCCCCGGTGCAGCACACGAGCACGGTGCGGACGCCGTCCGCGTGGTACCGGGCCACCGTGCCGGCGCCCTTGGAGGCCTCGTCGTCGGGGTGGGCGTGGACGGTGAGCAGGCAACGCGGGTCGGGCACGCCGCTCACGCTATCGGGACGGGGGCGCGTACACTGCACCCAGAGCGTGAGGAAGGATCGTCGCCAATGGGTGTCATGAAGCGCATGTCCGGGATTCTCCAGGCCAAGACCAACAAGCTCCTGGACAAGGCCGAGGATCCCCGCGAGTCCCTCGACCTCTCGTACCAGAAGCTCCTGGAGAACCTCCAGAAGGTCCGCCGCAGCGTGGCCGACGTGACCACCGCCAAGAAGCGGATCGAGCTGCAGGCGACCCAGCTCCAGGCCCAGGCGGACAAGCTCCAGCAGCAGGCCAAGGACGCCCTGTCCCAGAACCGGGAGGACCTGGCCCGCGAGGCGCTGTCCCGCCGGGCGGCCCTCGCCCCCCAGCTGGCCGACCTCCAGACCCAGCACCAGCAGGTGGCCGACCAGGAGCAGAAGCTGATCGCCACGGCGCAGAACCTCCAGGCCCAGGTGGACGCCTTCCGCACGAAGAAGGAGACCATGAAGGCCACCTACACGGCGGCCGAGGCGCAGACGAAGATCGGCGAGGCGGTGTCGGGCATCTCCGAGTCGATGGGCGACGCCGGCATGTCGGTGCAGCGGGCCCAGGACAAGATCGACTCCATGCAGGCCCGGGCCGGGGCCATGGACGAGCTGCTCGCCTCGGGCGCGCTCACCGACCTGGCCAACCCGGTGGACGACATCCAGGCCCAGCTGGACCAGGTGTCCGAGGCCAGCGCCGTCGACGCCGACCTGGCCGCCCTCAAGGCCGAGCTCGGCAGCGGAGCCCCCGCCCAGCTCGGTGCGGCCGAGCCCGCCGCCCCGGCGGCCGGCGACGCGGAGGAGGCGCCGTCGTGATCGTGCGCATCCTGGGCGAGGGCCAGTACGACGTCCCCGAGGCCGACCGGCCCGGGCTCGACGGCCTCGACGCCGCGCTCAACGCCGCCGTCGAGGGGGACGACGAGGCCGCCTTCGCGTCGGCGTTGGCCGCGCTGGTCGCCGAGGTCCGGCGGGTCGGCACCGAGCTGGCCGCCGACGCGTTCACCGCGTCCGACCTGGTGGTGCCGTTCTCCGACGCCACCCTGGCCGAGACGAAGGCCCTGCTCGCCGAGCCCGGCGGCGACGACCGCTGACGGACCGCCCGTGAGCACCGCCCGCAACATCCCGAACGACCGGGGGCTGACCCTGCGGATGTTCACCACCGGCCTGCTGATCGTCCTCCTCTACGGCGCCGTGATCGGCCTGCTCATCGCCGTCGGCATCTCCTACGCTGTCGGTGCTGGTCATCGCCGGCGCCCTGCTGTTCGCCCAGTACTGGTTCTCCGACAAGATCGCCCTCTACGGCATGGGCGGGCGCATCGTCACCCCCGAGCAGGCGCCCCAGCTCCACGGGGCCATCGACCGGCTGTGCGCCATGGCCGACATGAAGAAGCCCCGGGTGGCCGTGGCCGACACCGACGTCCCCAACGCCTTCGCCACCGGCCGCAGCCCGAACAGCGCCGTGGTCTGCGCCACCACCGGCCTGATGCGCCGGCTCGACGAGCCCGAGCTCGAGGCGGTGCTGGCCCACGAGCTCTCCCACGTCGCCCACCGCGACGTCGCCGTCATGACCATCGCCAGCTTCCTCGGCATGGTCGCCGGCCTGGTCACCCGGATGATGCTGTGGACCGGGATGATGGGCGGCTTCGGCGGCGGGGGAGGCAACCGCGGCGGCAACAACCAGGGTGCCGACCAGACGGCGCTGGTGGAGCTGGCCGTGCTCGTCGTGTCCGTGGTCGTCTACGCCATCAGCTTCCTGCTGACCATGGCGCTGTCCCGCTACCGGGAGCTGGCCGCCGACCGGTCGGGCGCGCTCCTCACCGGACAGCCCTCGGTCCTGGCGTCGGCCCTGGTCAAGGTCACCGGGGACATCGCCCGCATCCCGACCCGGGACCTCAGGTCCACCGAGACGTTCAACGCCTTCTACTTCACCCCGGCCATCGCCAAGAGCGGCGTGAGCATCTCGACCCTCTTCTCCACCCATCCCTCCCTCGACAAGCGCCTGGCCCAGCTCGCCGCCCTCGAGGCCGAGATGGGCCGTCCGTCGTGAGCGGCCCGTCGCCCGCCCGGCGGGGCTGATGGGCCTCTTCGACACCATCCTCGGCCGCACCAAGCCCGTCCAGTCCAACCTCGACGCCCTGTTCGGCCTGCCGTCGGCCTCCATCACCCTGCAGAGCGCGGCCGGCATGACGTGCTCGGGGCACGCGGGGGTGTGCTTCAAGCCGCCGACGGGCCAGGGGTTCGCCGACATGGAGTCCGAGGTGGAGACCCTCCTGTCGATGGACGGCGGATCGGGACTCCACCGGTCCGAGGACTCGTTCGGCTACACCTGGCTGGTCGTGGAGGATCCCGACATCGAGTCGCTGGTGACCCGGATCCACCTGGTCAACTCCTCGCTGTCCGACGCCGGCTGGGGGCCCCAGCTCCTGTGCTCGGTGTTCGGTCTGGCCAAGCTGCCGGCGGGCGGGGCCGACGCCACCGGCACCGATCCCGTCGAGGAGGGCGCCTCAGTCGGGACCGGGACGCTGCTCGGCTCCACCGCCTTCCTCGTCTACCTGTTCAAGCGGGGCACCTTCTACCCGTTCGTCCCGACCGGCAAGGAGCAGCGGTCCACCGAGGAGGAGTTCCGCCTCCGCAGCCTGGTGGCCGACGACCTGACCGTCGAAGCGGACCTCGACCGGTGGTTCCCGCTGTGGGACCTCCCGGTCGGCTGACCCCCGCCTCCCCGCATCCTGTGCCCACCGTCTCGCTGGTGGTCGAGCCGGGGATCCTCTCGGTGTGCCGGCTGGACCCCGACGCCCGGTGGCCCGACCCGCCGGAAGGGGCGGTCGTGCACTCCGTGACCCGGACCGCCGACGAGCTGTCGGTGGTGTGCGGGGCGGGCCACGAGCCCGACGGGGCCCGGACCGAACCGGGCTGGCGGGCCCTACGCATCGTCGGGCCCCTGGACTTCACCCTGGTGGGCGTGGTCGCCTCGGTCGCCACCCCCCTGGCGGACGCCGCGGTGCCGGTGTTCGTGCTCTCCACCTTCGCTACCGACCTGCTCCTGGTCAAGGGCGCCGACCTGGCCGCCGCGGTGGCCGCCCTCGAGGCTGCCGGGCACACGGTGGCCCTGGCCGACGGGTGACCGGAGGTCGGTCCGACCGTCGTCCGACCGTCGTCCGACCACCCTCGAACCCCGACCGACCACCCTCGGTGGTCGGTCGACCAGGAATTCGCCCACCTCGGCGAGAGGACGGACCCACGCGGTCCACCAGGGACGACGCCGTGCGGCCACGCGGTTATCCACAGGTTGTCCACCACCTTCGGCCCGGGGCCGGCGCCATCGACTACCCATGGCCGGACCACTTCGCTACACTCTGCCCCTTCGAGCAGAGGGGACCGTCCCGAGGCCGTCGACCCGTGGGGTCGTGCCCGGGACCCCGCAGCCGCAACCGGCCTGCTCCCACGACGCACCCTCGAGGAGAGTGGCACGTAACGACATCTAGCGAACTTCGGACATGAACACCCGCTAGCACACCCGGCTCTCGGAGCCAGGCCGGCCCACCCTTCCCGGTGCCCGGCTGGGGCGTTGAATGCACAGATGTGGGGTCCACCCAACCAGAAGAGAGTCAGCGCGCCCCGCGTCGTCCGACGTGGCGCTGACCGACCGAGGAAAGGTCACCCGCCATGCAGTCGGCAACCCCCACTACCCCTGTACCTGCACGTACCCACCATCCCAGCGACGGACCGCGGCAAGCGCCACGCCCACGCTCCGTCCCACACCACCCGTTCGGTCCGGCGTCGCACCAGACGCGCCGCGTCGGCCGCCGGACGCACCGGCGCCAACCGGGCCGCCCGGGCCGCGGGTCTCGCCACGGTGGCCGCCTCGGCCACCGCCGTGGCCTCGCTCCTGAGCACCCCGCTCCCCGCGTCGGCCGCCTCCTATCCGACCGGCGCCGGCGTGGTGCTCAACGCGCCGATCGTCTCGGCCGCGGCCGTCCCCGGCGGTCACGGCTATTGGCTGGTCGGGGCCGACGGCGGGGTGTTCGCCTTCGGCGACGCCGGCTACCACGGCTCGGTGGCCGGCCTCCACCTCAACGCCCCCATCGTCGAAATGGACGCCACCCGCACGGGCCGCGGCTACTGGGAGGTGGCTGCCGACGGCGGCGTGTTCGCCTTCGGCGACGCCGGCTTCCACGGCTCCATGACCGGTGTGCCCCTGCACGCCCCGATCGTGGGCCTGGTGCCCACGGCCGACGACGGCGGCTACTGGCTGGTCGGGGCCGACGGCGGCGTGTTCGCCTTCGGCGACGCCGGCTACCAGGGCTCCGCCCTCGGGATGTCGCCCGCCAGTCCCGTCGTCGGCCTGGCGCCGACGGCAGACGGCCGGGGCTACTGGGAGCTGGCCGCCGACGGTGACGTCTACGCCTTCGGCGACGCCCCGTACTACGGCTCGACGCCGGTGACCACTGCGGCGGTGGGCATCGACGCCGCCGGCGGCGGGTACCGGGTCGTGTCCGCCGACGGCGGCACCTATGCGTTCGGCGGCGCCTCCTTCAAGGGATCGCTGACCGGCCTGCCGCTGAACAAGCCGATCGTGGGCACCTCCTCGACCGGCGGCGGCTACGTCGACGTGGCCGCCGACGGCGGCGTCTTCAACTTCGGCACCGTCGGCTACTACGGATCCCTGGGCGGCTCCACGCTGTACACCCCGGCACCCGCTCCCGGACCGTCGGTGGCGGCCGCCACCGACTACGGGCTCTCCGCCGGCCAGATCGCCGCGTGGGACCGGGTGAACAGGTGCGAGGAGGGCGGCGACTGGTCCGTCGACGGATCCGTCTACGCCGGCGGCCTCGGCATGAGCCGGGGCAATTGGGCCCAGTTCAACACGTTCGGGTTCCCCTCGAACGCCGCCTGGGCCACGCCGCTGCAGCAGATCCGGGTGGCCGTGGCCTTCGCCACCTACTACTACGGCAGCCCGGACGCGGCACCCGACCAGGGTGGTTGCACCGGCGGGTACTGAGCCCCGCCGCACCGTCGCCGCACCGGAGGGCGGGGTCCCCGGGCCCCGTCCTCCGTCGCGCCCGGGCTCCGGGCCGCCGGGCCCGGACCGTCAGGGGACCAGCTGGTCGACGGCGCGGGCCAGGTCGAGGTCGAGCTGCGTGATGCCCCCGGCGTCGTGGGTGACCAGCACCAGCCGCACCGTCCGCCACCGGAGGTCGATGTCCGGGTGGTGGTCGGCCTCCTCCGCCAGCCGGCCGACCGCCATCACCAGGTCCAACGCGGCGGCGAAGCTCGGGCACTCGATCGTCCGGACCAACGTGCCGTCGACCAGGTCCCACGCGGGAGCGTCCGGCCCGGACAGGGCCGCCGACAGGGCGGACCCGTCGAGGCGGGCCGGCCGCACCATCAGGCCGTCGCCCCCGACGGTGCCGTCGGCGTGAAGGTGACCGGCATCGACTCGTACCCGGAGACGAAGTTGGCGGCCCGCTTGGGCGGCTCCTCGTCGGTGGCCAGGGCGAGGTCGGGCAGCCGGTCGAGCAGCCGGTCGAACATCACCGCCAGCTCCATACGGGCGAGGCGGTTGCCCAGGCAGAAGTGGGCGCCGAACCCGAACGCCAGGTGGTCGTTCGGGGTGCGACCGACGTCGAAGGTCTCGGGATCCTCGAAGACCGCCTCGTCGCGGTTGGCCGACGGGTACAGCAGGAGGAGCTTCTGTCCCCTGCGCAGCGTCTCGCCGTGCAGTTCCACGTCGCGGGTCATGGTGCGGGCCATGTTCTTGATGGGCGACACCCACCGCAGCATCTCCTCGACGGCCAGCGGCAGCCGCCCCCGGTCGGCGGCCAGCCGCTCGTACTGGTCGGGATGGGTGAGCAGCTCGTACATGCCGCCGCTGAGCACGTGGCGGGTCGTCTCGTCCCCACCGATCAGGATGAGCAGGGACTCGTGGATGAGCGACGACTCGTCGAGCCTGTCGCCCTCGATCTCGGCGTGGACGAGGGTCCCGATGAGGTCGTCGGCCTGGCCGTCCCGGCGGCGCTGTTCGGCGACGGCCGTGATGTAGCCGGCGTACTCCATGGCGGCCAGGGCGGCCCGGTCCATGGCCGTCGGGTCCGGCGACCCGAGGGCGCACAGCATGTCGTCCGACCACCGCAGCAGGTCGTCCCGGTCCCCGGGGGCGACCCCCAGCATGTTGCCGATGACGATCATCGGCAGTGGGGCGGCGATGTCCCGCACGAAGTCCGCGTCGCCCTGCTCGCACACCCGGTCGATGATGGCGTCGCAGATCAGCCGGATGCCCGCCTCGCTCTCGCGGATCCGCCGGGGCGTGAACCCCTCGCTCACCAGCCGGCGGCGCCGCACGTGTTCGGGGGCGTCGAAGTCGATCATCATGGGGAGGGCGTCGCTGTCCGGACGGATCCCACCGGCGTTGGAGAACGTGTCCGGGTCCTTGGCGATCTCCTTGACGTCGGCGTACCGGGTGATCCCCCACACGCCCGCCTGCTCGTCGAAGTAGGCCGGTGCCTCCCTGCGCATCCAGGCGAACGCCGGGAACGGGTCGCCGCCGTAGAAGGTGCCGTCGGTGAGCCCGATGTGCAGCCCGACTGGGGGGGTCGTCATCTCGTGCCTGCTCCCTGTTCCGGTGTCCGGGGTCGTGCGCTCCCGTCACGGGCGAAGGATAGTGCGGCGTCTGACGGTCCGTCAGCTCTTGGCCGCCGGCTCACCCCGGGCCGGCTACCCCGCCGGAGGGTAGAGCGGGGTGATCGTGGCGAAGCCGATCTCGAACGCCTCGAGGTCGTCCGAGTACGTGGTGGACGTCGAGCTGCAGTCGACGGTGGTCGTGGCCGCGGCGTCGCCTCCCGCCGCCATCACCGTGGTCACCGTGCCCCGCACCGGAGGCGGCGTGCACGTGGGCACGTTCAGGTTCGCCTGGATCGGCGTCGCACCGTACGAGTGGGACAGGAGCTCGGCCCGGTGCTCCGTGACCCAGCGCTCGACGAGCGGCACGGCCTCGGCGAAGTCGGGTCCGGACCCGTCGTCGACGCCCTGGCTGGCGGCGAGCGCCGGGATGCCGAGCGCCACCGCCTCGCGGGCGGCCCCGACGGTGCCCGAGAGCGCGGCCAGCGGGCCGATGTTCTGTCCGAAGTTGATCCCGGACACGACGAGATCGGGCCGGGTGGCGAGCACGTGGTCCCTGACCGCCCAGAGCACGGTGTCGGCCGGGTACCCGTGCACCGCGGTGGCCCGGTAGCCGCTCGCCGTGGTCGCCGCGGACGTCACCAGCGTCCCCGGCGACGTCCTGCCGCCGGTGCCGCTCTGGTTGGTGGCCGGGGCCACCACGGTGACCCGGGTGTCCTCCAGGGCGCGGAGACCCTGGACCACGGCGTCGATGCCCGGGGCGCCCACGCCGTCGTCGTTCGTGACCATGATCGTGAGCGGCGCGGCGGCCGGGACCGTGGTCGTCGTGGCGGCGGTCGAGGACGCGCCGCATCCGGCGAGGACGGGAGCGGCCAGCGCCAGGCAGACGGAGCCGACGCCCCGGCTCCACGACGGCGTCACCGGATCCGGTCCCCGTCGACGGAGGGTGCGCCCCGGTCGTCCGGGTCACGGGTGGGTCATCGACTCGGGTCGCACGGCCTCGTCGAACTGTTCACCGGTCAGCAGTCCGAGCCCGACCGCGGCCTCGCGGAGCGTGGTCCCCTCCTTGTGCGCCTTCTTGGCCACACGGGCGGCGGCGTCGTACCCGATGAGCGGATTGAGGGCCGTGACCAGCATCAGCGAGTTCTCGAGGTGCTGGCGGATCCGGGCCTCGTTGGGCGCCAGGCCTTCCACGCAGAACCGGGTGAAGGTGCCGGCGGCGTCGGACAGGAGCGCGACCGAGTGGAGCACGTTGTGGATGATCACCGGCTTGCACACGTTCAGCTCGAGGTTCCCGCGGGAGCCGGCCATGGCGACGGCGGCGTCGTTGCCGAACACCTGGATGCACACCATGATCATCGCCTCGGACTGGGTCGGGTTGACCTTGCCCGGCATGATCGACGAGCCGGGCTCGTTCTCGGGGAGGTCGAGCTCTCCGAGGCCGCTGCGGGGCCCCGAGCCCAGCCAGCGCAGGTCGTCGGCGATCTTGATCAGGGAGCCGGCCAGGGTGCGCAGCGCCCCGCTGGTCATGACCAGGGCGTCGTGGGCGGCCAGGGCGGCGAACTTGTTGGGCGCCGTCACGAACGGGAGCCCGGTGAGCTCGGCGATGGCGCCGGCCACCCGCACGCCGAACTCGGGGTGGGTGTTGAGGCCCGTGCCCACCGCGGTGCCGCCGGCGGCCAGCTCGTAGAGGTCGTCGAGCGTCGACTCGATGCGCCGGATGTCGGCGTCGAGCTGGGCGACGTAGCCCGAGAACTCCTGGCCCAGCGTGAGCGGCACGGCGTCCATCAGGTGGGTCCGGCCGATCTTGGTGATCGGGGCGAACGCCTCGGACTTGGCCGCCAGCGTGTCGCGCAGGTGGCGGACGGCGGGCACCAGCCGGTGGGTGATCTGCTCGACGGCGGCGATGTGCATGGCCGTGGGGAAGGTGTCGTTGGACGACTGCGACATGTTGACGTCGTCGTTCGGGTGCACCGGGTCCTTGGAGCCCATGACCCCGCCGGCGAGCTCGATGGCCCGGTTCGAGATGACCTCGTTGGCGTTCATGTTCGACTGCGTCCCGCTGCCCGTCTGCCACACACTGAGCGGGAAGTGGTCGTTGAGCTTCCCCTCCGACACCTCGCGGGCGGCGGCGACGATCAGGGCCGACTTCTCCGGGCTCATCTTGCCGAGGTCGGCGTTGACCTGGGCCGAGGCCTCCTTCAGGATGCCGATGGCCCGGATCAGCGGCTCGGGCATGGTGTCGTCACCGATCGGGAAGTGGTGGAGCGAACGTGCCGTCTGGGCACCCCAGTACCGGTCGGCGGGGACGTCGACGGCCCCCATCGAATCCGTCTCGGTGCGGGTCGCGTCACTCATGGGTCGCTCCTTGTCGCTGGTGGGGTCGCTGATGGTGTCGGAGGCCGGCGGCACCGCGGCCGGTGGGCGCCGACGGGCGGGGGCTCACCGGCGGCCGCCCCCGTCGGCGGACGGCATCGTAGGCGTCCCGATCTCCTCGAGGCAGGTCGGACACGTGCCCACGAGGTCGAACTGGTGGCCGATGACCTCGTAGCCCTGTTCCTCGGCGATGGCCCGGGCCGCCTCGTCCATGGCC
Organism: uncultured Acidimicrobiales bacterium; assembly: GCA_963814655.1. Lineage (GTDB taxonomy): Bacteria > Actinomycetota > Acidimicrobiia > Acidimicrobiales > RAAP-2 > Bog-756. Next base: position 270,546 of record CAWFDU010000013.1, read on the forward strand.
CGCTCGAGGCGGGTCGACGGGACGACGTCCTCGCACCTTGCCGCACCGGGCGCAGGCCAGGTGGTGATGGTGCCCGGCCAGGTCCTCGACCAGCTCGAAGCGGCCGTGGTCGTCGACGCCGGTGACCCGTCGGACCACGCCGGCCTCGATGAGGGCGGTGACGTTGCGGTAGGCGCTCGACTGCGGGAGGGCCCGTTGGCCTCCAGGATCTCGGGGATCGACAGCGGCCGCCCGGCGTCCGCCAGCGTGGTCACCAGGGCCCGGCGCACCGGCGTGTAGCGCTGGTCCTGGCCGCCGAGGCGCAGGGCGGCCTGCTCGTGGACGGAGGGGACGGCGGTCACGACCGACAGACTACGACGTGGCCAGGGCGCCCCCCGACGGCCGCCACACGCTCAGCGGGCATCGGCCACCGCCGCCGCTCCCGGCGCCGGCCCCGTCCCGGGCCCCCGGTGGCGCAGCCCCGCGGACCACGCGAACGTGCCAGGTAGACGGCGGTCGCCACCCCGAGGATGCCGAAGCTGGGCGGGACCGACGGCGCCAGGTAGGCCAGCGTGAGCCCCGCCCACATCGACCCGACGGCGATGGCGGCCGACAGCCACAGCGCCCGGAACGGGCCGGGCCGTGAGCCGCTGGGCGGCCCCGGCGGGTGCGGCCAGCAGACCGAGCAGCAGCAGGGCCCCGACGGCCTGGGTGGCCACGCCCGCCGTCAGGCCGAGCAGGACGAGGAACACGGTCGACAGCGTGCGCACCGGCACGCCCCGGGCGGCGGCGACGGCGGGGTCGAGGCTGGCGAACAGGAGGGGACGAGCGATGGCGACCACACCGGCCACCACGGCCAGGGCCACCACCGCGTCGGCCAGCGCCTGTCCCCCGCTCAGCCCGAGGATCGAACCGAACAGGACGTTGACCCCCGATGGTGCCTTCGGCCCCCCGGTGCCGCTCGACGACGTGGTGTACACGCTCAGGAACAGGGCTCCGAGGCCCGAGGACCCAGGCGAACACGGAGCCGATCACCGTGTCGTCGGCACCGGCGCGCCGACCGAGCAGGGCGAGCAGCAGGGCGAAGGCCACGCACCCGCCGTAGAGCCCGAGCCGAAGGTCGACCCCGAGGGCCAGCGCGGCCAGCGCCCCGGTGAAGGCCACGTGGGAGAGCGCGTCGCCGGCGAAGACCTGGCCCCGGAGCACCACGACGTAGCCGACGAGTCCCGAGGCCAGGGCGATCGCCGTCCCGGCGCCGAACGCCGACGTCCAGGAACGGGTGGGCGAGCACGAAGAAGGCCGCGGTGGTCACGCGCCCACCGTTCCCGGCACCGGCGCACCGGCGCCGCGCCGCGCCCCGTGCGGACCCGACCGGACCCGACCCGCCCGAGCCGGCGCTGCGCGGCCCGTCCGCCGGCGGCGGCCACGTAGAGGGCGAAGCCGAACGTCGAGACCCAGAACCCGACGGGCCAGGGGGACTAGAAGCGCCACCGACAGGGCCAGCCCACACCACGGTGAGCCCGAACACCACGGCCAGGGCACAGGCCGACGACCGGGCCGGGACGGTCAGCTGCTGGGCGGCGGCGGCCGGCATGACCAGCAGGGCGAACACCAGCAGGGCGCCGGTGATCTGGCTCACTTCGGCCGCCGTGCACCCGAGCACGACCAGGAACAGCCACCGACAGGGCGCGGGTCGGGCACGCCCCGGGCGCCGGCGACGTCGCCGGTCGACGGTGGCGAACAGCAGGGGCCGCCCGACCACGGCCAGGACGGCGAGGACCACCACGGCCACGACGACGAGGGCGACGACCTGGCCGTCGGACACGCCCGAGGAACGAGCCGAACAGCAGTCCGGTGACGCTGTCGAGGAAGCCGCCGTAGAGGCTGACGAACAGCGCACCGTGGCCAGGGCGAACGCCTGGACGGTGCCGATGACCGCGGACTCCTGGCTGCGGGCGCGGCCCGACGCGCGATCGGGGCACCAGGGCGATCACCAGGGCGGCGGCGACGCTGCCGGCGAAGTAGCCGGCCGTCGCGCTCACCCCGAGCCAGATGGCGGCGGCCGCGCCCGGGGAACGACACCACGGCCAGGGTGTGGCCGGCGAAGCTCTGCCGCCGCAGCACCATGAACCAGCCGACGACCGCGGCCAGCACGGCGACCACCGCTCCGGCCCGGAAGGCGTTGACCATGAAGTGCAGCGCCAGCATGCGGCGCAGGTCGTCGACCGGGTTCGCCACCGGTCCGAGCAGGGCGAGGAGGTGGGTCACGGGGCTCTCACGGGCTGCACCGTGGCCGGTGTCCGTGGGGCCCGGCGTGGTGGGAGGAGGCGTCGGGCTGGCCGACGACCACCCGGCGGCCGTCACTGGTGGTCAGCACCTCGATGGGCGTGCCGTAGAGCGCCGACAGGGTCTCGGTGGTGATCACGTCGTCGGGGCTGCCGCTGACCGCCGTCCCCCGGGCCACGTAGACGACACCGTCGAGCGCGGAGGCGATCGGGTTGACGTCGTGGGCGACGATGAGGACGGTGATGCCCGAACCGGCGGACGAGATGTCGGCGATGAGTGCGGCCACGGCGCCTGGTTGGGGAGGTCCAGACTGTCGAGCGGCTCGTCCAGCAGCAGCAGGCGGGGCCGGCGCACCAGGGCCTGGGCGATCAGCAGGCGCTGCTGCTCGCCTCCGGAGACCTCGCCGATCGGCCGGTGACGCGTAGGCGCCGGCGCCCACCAGGTCGATGACCTCGTCGACCCGGGCGTTCGCGGGCCCGGCGGGACTGCGCCCCACGGGAGGGGCAGTCCCCACCGGTCGCCGTCGGCGCCGAGGCGGACCACGTCGACGCCGCGCACGCGCATCCTCGGGTCGAAGCTGCGGCGCTGCGGCAGGTAGCCGATGTCGGCGCCGCGACTCCCCCGGCGGGCGCCCGAGCACCTCCACCCGGCCGCCCGAGGCAGTGGCAGCACGCCGAGCACCGACTTGATCAGCGTCGACTTGCCGCACCCGTTGGGCCCGAGGACGGCGACGAAGGTGCCCGCGCCGATCCAGGTCGACGTGGGACCAGATCGGCGGCCCGCCGAGCCGCACGGCGGCGTCGTCGAAGCGGACGGCGGGACCGTCGTCGGACGGTGCGGACGATGCGGTCGGTCAGCCACGGGTGTGCTCCAGTGCGGTGTCGAGGGCGTGGAGCTGGGCGGTCTGCCAGGCCTGGAAGGTGTCGCCCGCCGGCTGCAGGGTCTCGGTGACGGCGGACGAGGGGGATGCCCGGCGAGCGCGGGCCGCGCGCACCTGGGCCTGGACGTCGGGGGTGAGGTTCTGGGTGTTCTCGAGGTAGACGGCGATGGACCTGGTGGCGATCTGGCGGTCGATCGTCGCGGTGTCGGCGGCCGACACGTCCGTGCCCTCGCTGATGGCCCGCAGGAACGACGGCGGCGTCACGAGGTCGAGCCCGAGGGCCCGGCACAGGTACACGACGATCGACTCCGAGGCGCCGACCGGGGTGCCGGCGAAGGTCGCCCGGATCCTGGCCGATGGCGGCGTGGTACGCCGGCCAGTCCGACCCGCTCGTACGCCGACCGGCGGTCGGCGAAGTAGGCGGCGTCCGCCGGGTCGGCCCGCTGGCAGGTCCGCCGTGACGGCCCCGATGTAGCGGTCGACGAACGCGGGGTCGTACCAGAGGTGCGGGTTGCCACCCGGCGGCCACGCCCACCAGGTCCCCGACGTCGAGGACGGTCGCGGTGCCCGCCGTCGGCGGCCAGCAGCTCGCTGCATCCACGGGTCGTAGCCCGCGCCGTTCAGCACGGCCACCTCGGCGTCGGCCAGGGTCCGGGCATCGGCGGCCGTCGGCTCGTAGGCGTGCGGGTCGGTCTCCGGGTTGGCGATGATGCTGACCACGTGGGCGTGGGCGCCGCCGATCTGGGCGGCGATGCTGCCCCAGAAGTCCTCGGCCGCCACCACCCGCACCACGCCGGCTCGAGTAGGCGACCGACCCCTCCCCGCTCGGCGGCAGGCTGGTGGCACAGCCGGACAGCGCCGAGGCGAGGACCACCGGGACGGCCCCGTCGTCGCCCGCCGACGGCGCGCAACCACCGGTCGGACTCGGCGGACGTTCGGGGAGGGCCGCACGTCACCAGCCTATATGGGAATGATTCTCATTACAACATCGACCGGTGACCGGCCGTGCGCCCGATCAGGCGCGCAGCGCCAGTCCCGGCGTCGAGCACCTGGCACGCGCCGCCGCCACGTCCTCGGTCCTCGGGGCCGTCCCCCTCACCGGGAACCTCGAGGATCGCCGGCAGACCCTGGAGCGCCGGGTGGCCGAGGAGCGCGGCGAGCCCGTCGGCGCCGATCGTGCCGTCACCGATGTTCTCGTGGCGGTCCCGGTTGGCCCCGAAGTCGACCTTGGAGTCGTTCAGGTGCAGGCACCGCAGGCGGCGCCATGCCGACGGTGGCGTCGATCAGGACGACCAGGGCGTCGGCCTCCCCGACCGTGCCGAACGGGATGCCGGACGCCCACAGGTGCTGGGTGTCGAGGCACACGCCCAGGCGCTCGTCACCGCCCGCCGCGTCGATGACCCGGGCGAGCTCCTCGAAGGAACGGCCCGACGGTGTCGCCGGCGCCGGCGGCGTTCTCGAGCAGGATCGGGCAGCCCGCGGGCTCGGCGTCGACCTCGTCGAGGGACCGCACGAGGGCCTCGGCGACCGCGGGCAGCGCGGTCTCGAACCCGCTCCCCCGGTGGCTGCCGATGTGGAGGACCAGCCCGTCGGCGCCCATGCCGTCGGCCGTCGCCAGGTTGGCCGTCAGGCAGGCCGTGACTTGGCGGCCAGTTCCGGGATCGGGCGAGGCCAGGTTGATCAGGTACGTGGCGTGGCAGAACGTCGAGGCCACCGACGGGTGCTCGAGCCTGGGCGGCCCGGTAGGCGGCCAGCACCTCGTCGCCGTACTGCGACGGCTTCCACATGCGGGGGCTCTGGGTGAAGATCTGGACGGCATCGGCGCCGATGTCGGCGCCGTGCTGCAGCGCCGGGACCAGGCCCTTGCCCGCCCGGACGTGTGCGCCGATCAGCATGGCCGCACCGTAGCAGCGGCACCCTTCCGGGCGCCGGCGGGCGGCCCGGCCCGAGGGCCGACGGGTCGCCGCGCGACCCGTACGTCCCGCCTAGCGTGGAGGCGGTCGACTGCCCATCGATCCACTGCATCCGGGAGGAACCCGTGACCACCGCACTCTCCGAGAAGGCCAAGGCGCTCGTCGCCCGTCCCGTGCTCGCCAACGTCGCCACCGTCGACGCCGAGGGTCGCCCCCAGCTGACCCCGGTGTGGATCGACTTCGAGGGCGACGACCTGGCGTTCAACACGGCCAAGGGCCGGGCGAAGGACGCGAACCTGACGGCCAATCCCCGGCGTCGCCGTCTCCGTCGTCGATCCGGACGACCCCTACAACGTGGTCGTGGTCCGGGGCACCGTCGAGGCCGTCGAGGAGGGCGCCGACGCGCACATCGACCGGCTGGCCAAGAAGTACATGGGCGTCGACACCTATCCGATGCGCCAGCCCGGCGAGGTCCGGGTCACCTACGTGGTCCAGGCCGACAAGGTCGTGATGCAGTCGAGTCGACGAGGCCTGACGCGCCGGCCTCCGCGCCGGGAGGCGCCCGGGGTCACCAGGCCGATCGGCCGCACCCCGCAGGTCCCCCGGCGTCCCACGGGCCGGCACTCCACCAGGCAGCCGACGGCCCCGGCGGACGCGGACGGCGGCCAGGCGCCGACGCTGCGCCCGGCTCCGGCGGGCCCACCCGGCCGAGCACCGCCGCCGGCACCGTCCCGGCGACGGCCGGCATCGGCCCGGCCAGCACCGGCGAGGGCGTCGCGCACCCCGTCGGCGCCGCCGTGGACCACCACGGCGTCGGCCAGGCGCGGCCGCACACGTCGAGGAGCCCGGTGCCCGCCCCGGTCCGCGCCACGGAGGAAGACCACGAGGGGCACCCCGCCGGCCTGGACCGGTGCGGGGCGGTTGACGGCGTCGTCGACGTGGTAGATCCGGCCGTCGAAGGTCGGGTGGTCGTCCTCGAGCACCGCCCGGCCACGTCGAGCGCCTCGGCCAGCCGGTCGGCGTCGGTCGTCGACGTGCCGTCCCCGTCGAGGCGACAGCACCGCCCGACCGTGGGAGATGACGTCGACGCCGGTCACGATCTTGGCCAGGATCGACGGGCGCCCGCCGCTCGCCCTCGGTCGGCCACCACCCCGAGGTGGACCCGCCGCGAGCGGACGGCCAGCGCCCCGAGGAGCGAGTACGCCTCGTAGGGGACGGTCGGTGCGTCCGGGCCGGTGGTGTCCGCCCCGGACTCCGACACCCACACCGATCCGAGCCCGGCCTCGTCGGCGGCGCCGGCCGCGGCGGACGCGTGGGCCAGGACCTCATCCCTCGGATCGGCGTCGGGAGCCTCCAACCAGACCCCGACCCCGGCGAACCGGCCCGGGTGCGGTACGCGTGCCGGCATGTCCCGCACAGTAGCGTTCGACCCGGCCGGACCACGCGTGGCCTGGCCTGGCGGGAAGTGGCCTGGCGGGGCACCGGGTGCGGGCGTGGCGGGGCGACGGGTGCGGGCGTGGCGGGTGCGGGCGTACCGTGCCGGTGGCCGCGGCCGACACGGCCCGGGCGCAGCCGGGCCTGTCCGACGCCCTCGCCACCCTCCCGCAGGTCGACGCCGGCGGCCAGGGGTCGGTCGCCTGGCGGCAGGGGACGTTCCCGCCGTGTGACCCTCCCCGGACCGGGGACTCAGGCCCGGGACCACCAGCCGGCGCCGGCACGGAGCAGCCCGGACTCCACCAGCGCCTCGCCGGCGGCCGTCAGCGTCGGCAGGGACAGGTCGGTGCGCAGGAGCACCGTCTCGACCGTGGTCGGCGTGTCGTCGACCGCCTCCCACACCGAGCGCTGCACCCGGTCCGTCGGGCCGTGGGCGGGTCCGCGGGCCCCGTCGGCGCGGGACGACCGGGTGGGAGCCGCCATCCCCCGCCCCTGGCGGGCCAGGTAGACGGCGGCCAGGACGTCGGCGGCATCGCGGACCGGTGCACAGCCGTCGACGAGGAGTCCGTTCGTGCCCGAGGACGCCCGGCTGTGGACCGACCCGGGCACGGCGCACACCGGGATCGACCGGCGGGCCGCCGCCTCGGCGGTGTACATCGACCCGCCGGCGCGGTGGCTCTCGACCACGACGACCACGTCGGACAGTGCGGCGATGATCCGGTTGCGGGCCGGGAACACCCGGGGGCGGGCCACGGTGCCGAGCGCCGCCTCGGACAGCACGGCGCCGGAGGCGGCCACCCGACCCCACAGGGCACGGTTCTCCCGCGGGTAGACGACGTCCAGGCCGGTGCCCACCACGGCGACCGGCGGGGCCGCCCCGGGCCCGGCGGACAGCGCGCCGGCGTGGGCGGCGGCGTCGATGCCCCGCGCCAGTCCCGAGACCACGGCCACGCCGGCGTCGGCCAGGTCCCGCCCCAGCGTCGAGGCCACCTCCGCCCCGTAGGGTGTGGCCGACCGGGTCCCGACCACGGCCACGGCCGGCCGGGCCTCGAGGACGGCGGGATCGCCCGACGCGCACAGCACGGCGGGCGCACCCGGGTCACCGACCAGCGGGGCCGGATAGCCCGGTCCCCCCGGGAGCAGCACGGCCACCCCGGCCGCGTCGTACCGGGACGCGACGTCGTCGGGCTCGACGGCACGGGCGGCGGCGGCGAAGCGCCGGTGCGGGTCGGCGGGGTGGGTCCCGGCGCGCACCGCGGCCCACGCCACCGGTGGCCCCATGCCGTCGAGGAGGCGGGCCAGGCGGACCGGTGTCATGCCGGGCAGTCCGAGCAGGGCCGCGGCGCAGGCCCGCACCCGGGCCCCGTCGCCCGTCACCGGACCTCCTCGCCCAGCACCAGTGCCCGGCTGCCCCGGAGGAACAGGGCCTCGGTGACGTGGGGGGCACCGACCACCTCGCCGGAGCCGTCGAGATCGGCCAGGGTGCGGGCCAGCCTGCGCACCCGATGGAGCCCGCGGGCACTGAGGCGGCCGGTCCGGAGGTGCCGCTCGAGCAGCACCCGGGCCTCCTCGTCGACCGGTGCCTCCACGTCGAGCGACGAGGCCGGCAGGTCGGCGTTGACCCCCACCCCCCGGGCGGCCGCACGGCTCCGGGCGCCGCGTACCCGGGCGGCCACCGTGGCGGTCGGCTCGCCGGGACGGGGCGACACGAGGTCGGCGGCGGCGGGACGCTCCACCCGGACGGCCAGGTCGAAGCGGTCGAGCAGCGGGCCCGAGAGCCGCCGGGCGTCAGCGCGCCCGGGCCGCCGGGGAGCAGCGGCAGCTCCCGGGGACGCCGGCGTCGCCGCACGGGCACGGGTTCATGGCCGCCACGAGGAGGAACCGGGCCGGGTAGGTCAGGCACCCGCGGGACCGGCTGACCCGGACCGTCCCCTCCTCGAGGGGCTGGCGCAGCGCATCCAGGACCACGGTCGGGAACTCCCCCAGCTCGTCGAGGAAGAGCGTGCCCCCGTGGGCCAGGCCGATCTCCCCCGGTCGCATGGTGGCGCTCCCCCCACCGATGAGGGCCACGGACGAGACGCCGTGGTGGGGGGCGCGGAACGGCGGCCGCGTCACCAGGCCCCGCCCCGGACGCAGCTCCCCGGCGGCGGAGTGGATCCGGGTCACCTCCCGCGCCGTCGGTGGGTCGAGGTCGGGGAGCAGGCCGGCCACCCGGGTCGCCAGCAGGGTCTTGCCGGCGCCGGGTGGCCCGACCAGGAGGAGATGGTGCCCGCCGGCGGCGGCGGCCTCGAGGGCACGGCGGCCCACGGGCTGGCCCAGGACGTCGACCAGGTCCCCCGTCGGCGCGGCCGACGCCTGCAGGCGGGCGGGGGCCGGCGACGCCGGTCCCGCCGGGTCGGTCCACGGTCGGCGCCCCGTGCAGCGGGCCACCACCTCGGCCAGGGTCGGCGCCGACGTGCACGTGCCGCCGGCCAGTCGGGCCTCGTCGAGGTCCGGCTCCGACACCACCAGTCGGTGGTCGCGGAGCGCTTCGGCCAGCACGAGGGTGCCGGGCACGCCGCGCACCGAGCCGTCGAGGCCGAGCTCCCCCACGAAGGCGAACCCGGCGACGGCCGCCTGATCGACCACGCCCGAGGCGACGAGCACGCCGACGGCCACCGGGAGGTCGAGCCCGGCGCCGGCCTTGCGCATGCCCGACGGGGCCAGGTTCACCGTGATCCGGCGCCGGGGCCAGGGGAACCCGCTCGAGACGAGCGCGGCCCGCACCCGGTCGCGCGACTCGCGGACGGCGGCGTCGGGGAGACCGACCATGGTGAGGCCGGGGAGGCCGTTGGACACGTGCACCTCGACGCGGACGGCCCGGCCGTCGACGCCGAGGAGGACGGCGGAGGGGATGCTGGCGATCACGGTGGCTCCCGACGGTCGCAGGACGTCTGGGGAGGGCCCGACCCGGTGCCCGGGTCCCCTGCCGGACCCGGGGTCCGTCGCACGGTGCCGTCGGCCCTCGAGGCACCGGGGCGAACCTACGTCCCGGGTGCGACACCGGCGCCGGGACCGGGCGCCCCTGCCGGCGCCCGCGGCGGACCGCCCCTACCGGCCCTCGAACTCCGGCGTCCGTCGCTCCGCGAACGCCCGCAGCGCCTCGCGGGTGTCCCGGGTGGCGAAGTTGACGGACTGGGCCCGTGCCTCGTCCTCGAGCGCCTGGTCCATGGAGACGGCCATCGAGTTGTTGAGCATCGCCTTGGTCATCGACAGGGCCAGCGTCGGGCCGGCAGCGAGGCGGCCGGCCCACCCGTCGACGAAGGCGTCGAGCTCGTCGTCGGGGACGACCCGGTTCACCAGTCCGAACGCGGCCGCCTCCGACGCCGACAGGAGGTCGGCGAAGAACGCCAGCTCCTTGGCCCGGTGGAGCCCGATCAGCCGGGGCAGCAGCCACGAGGCGCCGAGATCGATCGACAGCCCCCGCCTGGCGAAGATCTGCGAGAACCGTGCCGACTCGGACGCGACCACCAGGTCGCACCCGAGCGCCATCGACATGCCCGCGCCGGCGGCGACCCCGCCGACCTTGGCGATCGTGGGCTTGGGGAACCGGTGCAGACGGAGCACGACGTCGCCCAGCGCGCGCATCTGCACGAGGTTGGGATCGCCCGGCCTGCCCGCCACGTCACCCGGGTCGGACAGGTCGGCGCCGGAGCAGAAGGATCCGCCGGCCCCGGTGAGCACCATCACCCGGTCGCCCCGGTCGGCGGCCACGTCGTCGAACACGGCCAGGAGCTCGCGCCACATGGTGCCGTTGGCGGCGTTCTTCCTCTCGGGGCGGTTCATGGTGACGGTCACCACGCCGTCGCCCCGTCGGACGATCAGGGTCTGGAGGTCGCTCGGCATGGCCGCAGCCTACGAGATCGCGCCCCGGCCACCGCGACCGGACGTCGACGGGGGGGCGGCGCGGTTAGGGTGCGCGGGTGCGCATCCTGCGACTGCTCGCCCTGGCCGTCGCCACACTGGCCGTCGCCCTCCCGCCGTCCGGTACCGCGGCGGCGGCGCCCCCGGCGCCGGCGTCGGCGCCGTGGACCAGTTGGCTGTGCCTTCCGGGGACCCCGGACGATCCCTGCACCCCGGACCTCACCATCACCCGGGTGTCGTTCACCCGCGGCGTGATCGGCACGACCCGGGCCACGGTCGCCGCCCGTCCGAGGATCGACTGCTTCTACGTCTACCCGACGGTGAGCGACCAGCGGACCCCCAACGCCGACCTGGCCACCGACCCCGAAGAGCTGTCGATCGCCGAGTTCCAGGCGGCCCAGTTCTCCCGGGTGTGCCGCGTCTACGCTCCGCTGTACCGGCAGCTGACCCTGGCCGCCATCGGCGGCACGGCCACGCCCGCGCAGCAGGCGCTGGCCTACGGGGACGTCCTGCGGGCCTGGCGGACCTACCTCGCCCGCTACAACCACGGACGGGGCGTGGTGCTCATCGGCCACTCGCAGGGTTCGTTCCTCCTGCGCCGGCTCGTCGCCACCCAGGTCGACGCCCGCCCCGCCGTGCGCCGGCTGCTGGTGTCGGCCATCCTCCCCGGTGGCAACGTGCTCGTGCGGAAGGGCGCCGGTGTCGGAGGCGACTTCCACCACATCACCGCCTGCCGGTCGGCGTCCCAGACGGGCTGCGTCATCGCCTACTCCACCTTCGACGCCACCCCGCCCGCCGACTCCGTGTTCGGCCGCACCTCCGCCCGCGGGCTCCAGGTCCTCTGCACCGATCCGGCGGCGCTGGGCGGCGGCACGGGCCTCCTCGACCCGATCCTGCCCACGGCGCCGTTCGCGCCGGGATCGTCGATCGCCGCGGGGATCGGCCTGCTGCACTTCACCGTGCCCGACGTGCCCACGCCGTGGGTCAGCGCCCCCGGCTCCTACACCGCCACCTGTTCGACGGCGGCCGGGGCCGACGTCCTGCGCGTCGCCCCGACGGCCGGCGCCCCCCTGCTCCACTACAGCCCGCTCCCCTCGTGGGGGCTCCACCTGGTGGACGTGAACATCGCCCTCGGCAACCTGGTCGGGATCGTGGCCCGCGAGTCGCTGGCCTACCGCCCGGCGCGCTGACGGGCGGCGCCGGGGAGCCCCGTCCGTCCGCCCGACCCGGCGAGCGACGGGACCGGAGCACGTGGGAGGCTGCGGAGGTGCAGCGTCGAGCGGCCGGGGCCGCGTTGATCGCCGTGGTCGTGCTGGCCGTCGGCTGCGGCAGCCCACGGGCGGTCCGGCCGACGACCACGACGGCGCGACCCGCGACGGGACCGGCTCCCTCGACCACGGCCCCACCGGCGGCGTCGACGCCCACCACCACGTCGACCACGCCTCCGCCCCCCCTGCCGACGGTGACCATCGCCGGATGGACCGGCCGGCAGCCGGCGACGATCTACTTCTCGGCGGACGCCGGCAACGTGGCCACCGGACTGACCTGGCACACGTGGACGGCCACCGAGGCCGTGGGGACCGGCTCGCGCCAGGAGCTGAGCTGCGAACCCGACTGCGCCCAGGGCGCGGCCACGACCTACCCCGTGACGCTGACGCTGTCCGACCCCGTCGACGGCAGCTTCACCACGCTGATCGAGCAGACCGCCGACGGCAGGGACACCAGCCAGGGATTCACCGCTCCCGAGCTCGCCCAGGGCGTGTGCGCCACCGACGACGAGGACTCCTGCCACTTCGCCGGTGCCTGACCGGCCGAGCCCGACCGCATCGCCTGATCGTGCCGGCGGCCCGCACTCCCCGGGGCCCGGCGAGCCGCGTGGCGCCGGGTCCCGGGCGCGAGACGGTTGTGCCGTCACCCGTCGCGAACGTGCCCCCGGGTGCGTCCCCGATGCCGTGCCGGTGTCGCCTCGCCCGGTCGCCGACCGGTCGTCGCCGTCCCCGCCGACCTCAGGGGCAGGCGGCCCGGGACCGACCGGTGGGGCCGGGGCCGGTCGGCCCCACGACGGTGGCGGCGGACGTCCCCGCCGGAAGGCGTCCTAGAAGGCGTCCTCGATCACGTCGACCACGCCGGCGGTGATGCACACCACGTCGAAGCGCAGGTCGACGAGCGCCCGACCCGTCGCCGGGGTCAGCTCCGCCAGCCAGCGTGCCGCCAGACGGCGGATGCGGCGCTGCTTGGCGGGCAGGACCGACTCGGCCCCGGTGCCGAGGGCGTCCGAGGTGCGGGTCTTCACCTCGCAGAAGGCGACCGTGCGCCCCGCACGGACGATCAGGTCGACCTCGCCCTCGCGGCGCCGCCAATTGCGCTCGAGGATCTCGTAGCCGTGGGCCTCGTACCATGCGGCGGCCACGTCCTCGCCGGCCCGCCCGAGCGCGGCGCGCCCCGTCGCCGGACGTCCCGGTGTCCCGTCGGGCACCCCGGTCACGACGGGACGCCGGCCCGGGATCGGGTCACAGCTCCTTGTCGGGCAGGCGCTCGATGTTGACGTCGCGGAAGGTCAGGATCCTCACCGACGGCACGAAGCGGGCGGGGCGGTACATGTCCCACACCCAGGCATCGGTCAGCACGACCTCGACGCACGCGGGGGTCGTGTCGGACCGCACCGTGACGTCGACGGTGTTGGCCAGGTAGAAGCGGCGCTCGGTCTCGACCACGTAGGAGAACAGCGGCACGACGGCCCGGTACTCGTGGACCAGCGCCAGCTCGATCTCGGACTCGTACCGCTCGAGGTCCTCTTCGCTCATCGGAGCACGGGCCGCGACGTCATGGCCGAGGGGATGCCGGACGGCGACACCCGGGCCGAGCGATCAGGAGCGGGCGGACCGCAGTTCCTTGATCTTGGCGGCCTTGCCGTGCCGGTCGCGCAGGTAGTACAGCTTGGCCCGACGCACGTCGCCCAGGGACACCACCTCGGTGTGGTCGATGACCGGGGAGTGCACGGGGAACGTCCGCTCGACGCCGACGCCGAAGCTCACCTTGCGCACGGTGAAGGTCTCCTGCAGCCCGCGGCCCTGACGCCGGATGACCGCGCCCTGGAACACCTGGACCCGCTCGCGGGTGCCCTCGACCACCCGGACGTGCACCTTGACGGTGTCGCCGGGACGGAACTCGGGGATGTCGTCCCGCAGGCTGTCGCGGTCGATGATGTCGGTCGGGTTCATGGGGCGCGTCTCTTTCGGGGCTGGGTCGATCTCGCTCCCGCCGGCGTCCCAGGTCGGACACCGCAGGCGGTGCGCTCCGGGCTGTCGCTGCGGGCACCGGCAGGTCCGGCGCCGACGAGGCTCCTCAATCGTAGCCGTGTTCGCGGCAGCAGGCGCACCTCGCCGTGGGCCCGGAGCAGCGCGATCTCCTCCTCGTCCAGCCCGCCACGGATCCCGATCAGGTCCGGACGGCGCCGCACCGTCCTGACCAGGGACTGCACCCGCCGCCACTCCGCCACCTTCCCGTGGTCGCCCGAGCGCAGGACCTCGGGGACGACCAGACCCCGGAACTCGGCCGGACGGGTGTACTGCGGGTACTCGAGCAGGCCGGCGCCGAAGCTCTCCTCGTCGGCGGACGACTCGTTGCCCAGCACCCCGGGAAGGAGCCGGGCGACGGACTCGACCACCACCAGTGCCGCCAGCTCGCCGCCGGCCAGCACGTAGTCGCCGATCGACAGTTCGCCGTCGCACAGCTCGTCGGCGACCCGCTGGTCCACCCCCTCGTAGCGGCCGCACAGGAGCGAGAACCCGTCGGGCGATCCGGCCAGTGCGCGGGCGACACCCTGGTCGAAGCGACGGCCCGAGGCCGACAGCAGCAGCAGGGGGCGTGGCAGGCCGCCGGGCGCGGCGGCGACCGCCTCGACGGCCCCGAAGACGGGCTCGGGGGCGAGCACCATCCCCGCCCCCCCGCCGTAGGGGGCGTCGTCGACCGTCCGGTGGACGTCGTGGGCCGCGTCGCGGAGGTCGTGGGCCCGCAGGTCGAGCCGACCGGTCCCCCGGGCCCGACCCAGGATCGAGGCCGATCCGTAGTGGTCGACCACCTCGGGGAAGATCGTGAACACGTCGACCCGGAATGCCGACGGCGCCGGGGCGGGCGTGCTCACGTGACGTCGAGCAGTCCGTCGGGGAGGTCGACGGTGACCCGCACCCCGGGCTCCGACCCGGTGACGAAGCGCAGGGGGATCAGCCCGCCGCCGTCCAGGACGAGGAGGTCGCTGGCCGGATTCGCCTCCACGCCGGACACGGTGCCGAGCTCGGTCCCGCGGACGTCCACCACCACGGAGCCGATGAGGTCGTGCACCCACAGGGCATCGGGATCCTCGAGCGGCGGGGCGAGCAGCGGCGTGTCCCGCAGGGCCTCGGCCGCCTCGATCCCGTGCACGCCGTCGAAGGTCACGATGTGGCGGCCGCGGTGGGGCGAGGACCGGACGACGGTGAAGGCACGGCCGTCGGGGGCGTGGAGCACGGACCCGACGGCCACCCGCTCCAGGCGGTTGGTGGTCAGCGACACGATCACCTCGCCCCGCAGTCCGTGGGGCTTGACGATCCGACCGACCCCGAGGAGCGTCGGACCGTCGTGGCGGTCGGAGCCGCCGTCGGCACCACCGGCGCCGTCGCCGGGTGCCGGAGCGGTCACCGGGGGCTCAGTCGTCGACGATGTCGACGCTGGTCTGGACCCCGTCGCGGGCGCCGGCGGCGGCCACGACCGTGCGGATGGCCTGGGCGACCCGGCCGCGGCGGCCGATGACCCGGCCCATGTCCTCGGGGGCCACGTGGATCCGGAACCGGACGGTGCCGCCCCGCTCCTCGGTGTTGATCACCACGGCCTCGTTGTCCGAGGCGATGGCGTTCACCAGGTAGGTGACCACGGCGAGCGGCGTACCGCCCGAGACGCGGTTGCCGGCGTCGTCGTCGTGGTCGTCGACCTCGTCGTCGATCGTGTTCACGTCGTCGACCGAGTCCACCGCCGTGTCGTCGGTCACGTGGCCGCCTTCGCCGCGGCGAACTCGTCGAGGGCGCCGGACTGGCGGAGGAGCTTCTCCACCCGTTCGGTGGGCTGGGCGCCCTGGGACAGCCACTTGACCGCCTTGGCGTTGTCGATCTGCACGACGGCGTCGGGCTCGGCCAGGGACCGGCCCCGCGGGGCGTAGGTGCCCACGATCTCGATGAACCGCCCGTTGCGGGGCGAGCGGCTGTCGGCCGCCACCAGCCGGTACGTCGGCTGCTTCTTCTTCCCGATCCGCACGAGGCGGAGCTTTACTGCCACGGTAACTCCTCTGCTGCATGGTGTCTTCCAAGGGAAGCGCTGGCGTGTGCTGCTGGACTCGGTCGGCGCCGGCGCCCGGCGGGGGAGCGGTCTCCCACCGTCCCGGGACCGTGGGGCCCGCGGGCCGCGGGTTGCGCCCAACTCGGAGATTCTAGGGCACTTCCGGGGCCCGGGCCGACCGTCCCCGTCCGACCGGTGCTCAGCGGGCCTTCGGGGTGACCCGGCCCCCGCCCTTGCCCTTCTTCCCACCCTTGCCCTTCCTGCCCGAGCGCGACGACCCCGCGGTCCCCCCGGGCGCGGCCGGCGGGGTCTCCCCGGGGCCGGAGGCGCCGGGACCCGGGAGCTCGCCCATGGCGGCCAGGTCGGCCATGGCCTTGGGTGACAGCTTGGGCCCCCGGCCGAGCAGCCCCCCGAGCCCGCCGAGGGCCCCGCCCATGCCGCCCTTGGTGAAGCCCTTCATCATCTTCTGCATCTCCTTGAACTGCTTCAGGAGCGCATTGACGTCGGCCGTGGTGGTGCCGCTGCCGTTGGCGATGCGGACCCTCCGGCTGCCGTCGATGACCGACGGGTCGACCCGCTCGGTCGGCGTCATCGAACGGATGATGGCCTCGACCTGGTTGAGCTGGCGGTCGTCGACCGCCTCGGACGCCTGCTTGAGGTCCTTCGACATGCCGGGCAGCATCGACAGGACACCCGAGATGGAGCCCATCTTGCGCACCTGCTGGAGCTGCTCGAGGAAGTCCTCGAGGGTGAACTTCCCCTCCATGATGGCGGCCGCGCCCTTGGTGGCGACGTCCTGGTCCATGGTGCGCTCGGCCTGCTCGATGAGGCTGAGGACGTCCCCCATGCCGAGGATCCGGTCGGCCATGCGGTCGGGGTGGAACTGGTCGAAGTCGTCGAGCTTCTCGCCCGTGGACGCGAAGGCGATGGGCCGGCCGACCACCTCCTTGACCGACAGGGCGGCGCCGCCGCGGGCGTCGCCGTCGAGCTTGGTGAGGATCACGCCGTCGAGGGTGAGCGCGGCGTGGAACGCCTGGGCCGTCGACACCGCGTCCTGGCCGGTCATGGCGTCGATGACCAGGAAGGTGTAGTCGGGTCGGACGGCACCGGCGATGTGCCGGATCTCGTCCATGAGCTCCTCGTCGATGGAGAGACGGCCGGCGGTGTCGACGATGAGCACGTCCCGGCCGAGGCGCCTGGCCTCCTCGAGACCGGCGGTGGCCACCGCCACCGGGTCCGAGGACTCGCTGAAGACGTTGACCCCGGCCTGGGCACCCAGGACCCGCAGCTGCTCGACGGCGGCCGGTCGCTGGAGGTCGGCGCCGACCAGGAGCGGATTCCGGCCCTGCTGCTTGAACCACCGGGCCAACTTGGCGGACGCGGTCGTCTTGCCGGAGCCCTGCAGGCCGGCCAGGAGCACGACGGTCGGGGGCCGGCCGGCGTAGCGGATCTGGAGGGTCTCGCCGCCGAGGATGGCGACGAGTTCCTCGTTGACGATCTTGATGACCTGCTGTCCCGGGCTGAGGCTCTGCGAGAGCTCCAGGCCGACGCACCGTGCGCGCACCGCGTTGGTGAAGGTGCGGACGACGCCGATCTCGACGTCGGCCTCGAGCAGGGCGGTGCGGATCTCCCGGAGCACCTCGTCGACGTCGGCCTCGGACAGTCGGCCCCGGCCGCGGAGCCGGGTGAGGATGCCGTCGAATCGGTCGGTCAGGCTCTCGAACATGGGGTGCTCAGGCTACCTGAACCGGACGCGTGGTCGGATCGGGCGCCACGCTCACCGGCACCGGGCCGGCGGGTGCGATCAGAAGAGCGCGTCGACGAAGGCCTGGGCGTCGAAGTCGACGAGGTCGTCGGCCCCCTCCCCCAGTCCCACCAGCTTGACCGGCAGGCCGAGCTCGCGCTGGATGGCCACCACGATGCCGCCCTTGGCCGTGCCGTCGAGCTTGGTGAGGACCACCCCGGACACGTCCACGGCATCCAGGAACACCTTGGCCTGGGCCAGGCCGTTCTGGCCGGTGGTGGCGTCGAGCACCAGCAGGACCTGGGCCACGTACCCCGGGGGCCGGTCCGACACCCGACGGATCTTCTTCAGCTCCTCGATCAGGTTGACCTTGTTGTGCAGCCGGCCGGCCGTGTCCGCCAGGACCAGCGGACAGCCTCTGGACGCGGCGCGCTGGACGGCGTCGAAGACGACCGACGACGGGTCGCCGCCCTCGGCCCCACGGACGATGTCGGCGCCCGACCGCTCCGCCCACAGGCCGAGCTGCTCACCGGCGGCGGCACGGAACGTGTCGCCCGCGGCCAGGAGCACCGGGGTGCCCGCTCGGGCGAGGCGGGTGGCCACCTTGCCCACGGTGGTGGTCTTGCCCACGCCGTTCACCCCGACGAACAACCACACGTCGACCGTGCGCTCCACCCCGTCCGCGGCGGCGGGGCGGTCGGCGCCGACGACCGGGAGCCCCGACGCCCCGGCCGCCAGCATGGCCACCAGGTCGGCTTTCAGAGCGTCCACCAGGGCGTCGGGTCCTCCGATCTCCCCCGCCTTCACCCGGGTGCGGAGGTCGTCGAGGAGGGCGTCGGTCGCCCCCACGCCGACGTCGGCGCGGAGGAGCGCCTCCTCGAGCTCGTCCCACGTCTCCCCGTCGATCCTGCCCCGGGCGCGGATGGCACCCACGTAGCCGGACAGCAGCCCCCGGGCCTTGCCGAGCCGGCCGCGGTAGGACGCCGGGGCGGGCTCCGACCCGGGTGCACCGGGGACCCCGGCCCCGACCGGTGCCTCCCCGGACGGCTCCGCGGTCGCCGTCCCCGCCGGGGTCGGCTCCGGCGGGGCGGCCGGACGCTCGACCGCCGTCGGGCCGGCGGCGGCACCGGTCTCCGGGCCGGAACCGGGTGCGGCACCGCCCCGTCCCCGTCGGGCCAGGACCACGCCTCCGGCCACCAGGGCCACGGGCACGGCCACGGCCAGCCCGATGACGACGTCGGAGGCGGCGAACAGGTCGGCGGCGGCGATCACAGGTCCGGCCCGCCGACGGGCTCGGCGTCGGCCAGGTCGGCCGCGCCGTCGCCACCGGTGGCGGTCGGTGCGTCGAGGCGGCGGGCCACCTCGTTGAGGGTCGTCGGCGGACGGGTCGGGCCCGGGTCACCCTCCCCCGTCGTCGGCCCCGTCGTCGCCGCGGGTCCGGACGCACCGGTACCTGCGGGGCCGTCCGCGCCCTCGAGGTCGGGCACGACCGCCGGGGCGACGGAGCGGACGTCGAGCTTCGCCGTCGGCCGGGCGTCGAGGGTGTCCACGGCCGTGCGGTCCCGTGGCACCTTCTGGCTCACGACCTTGGACGAGCCCCCGGGGGCCATGGTGACGCCGTAGAGGGCGTCGGCCGCCTCCATGGTGCGCTTCTGGTGGCTGACGATGATCAGCTGCGCCTCCTCGCGGAACTCGTTGACGAGGGCGAGGAACCGCATGAGGTTGACGTCGTCGAGCGCGGCCTCGACTTCGTCCATCAGGTAGAAGGGCGACGGCCGGCTCCGGAACACCGCGAACAGGTAGGCCATGGCCACGAGGGACCGCTCGCCCCCCGACAGGAGCGACAGCCGCCGCACGTTGCGGCCGGCCGGCCGGACCTCGACCTCGACGCCGGTGTCGAGGAGGTTCTCCGGGTCGGTCAGCGACAGCCGACCGGTGCCTCCCGGGAACAGCGACGTCACGAGGTTCGAGAAGTGCTCGTTGACGTCGGCGAACGCCGCGTCGAAGACGTGCATGATCTCCTCGTCCAGCGTGCGGATGACCTGGCGCAGATCCCGCTGGGCCTTGCGCACGTCCTCCACCTGGGACTCGAGGAACTGGTGGCGCTCCCCCAGCTCCGACAGCTCCTCCATGGCCAGTGGGTTGACCGGGCCGATGGCCGCCAGTTCGGACTCGAGCTGGTCCACCCGGGTGCCCGCGTCCACGCCCTCGGGGAGCTCGGGCACCGGCGCCTCCAGCGCGTCCTCGGGTCCGCAGCCGAGCTCGCGACGGAGCGTCTCCACCACCGACTCGCGCCGGACGGTCGCCTCCACCAGGTCCAGCTCGGCCTTCTGCAGCCGGCTGCGGGTGGCGGCCAGCTCGTGCTCGCCGACCGCCCGGCGCCGGCGCAGCTCCTCGAGCCTGGCCCCGCCGGCCCGGACGGCCTCGAGCTGGCGGCGGTGCCGGTCGCGGAGCGACGACAGCAGGGCGTCCAGGCCGGACTGCGCCTCGGCGACGACGCCGAGCAGGCGCCCCACGGCGGTGGCGTCGGCCTCGAGGCGGGTGCGTCGCTCGGCCGCCTGCTGGCGCTCCTCGGCGTGCCCGGTGAGGCGTCGCTCCACCTCCGCCAGCCGTTCTGCCAGCACCCGGCGGCGCTCCACCAGCCCGGCGGTGCGGACCTCCCACTCGTTCCGGGCGGCGGCCGCCTCGGCGATCCGCGCGTCGATCCGCCGGCGCTCCTCGCGGGCGGCGGCCACGAGCTCGGCGGCCCGGACGCGGGCGTTCTCCAGTTCGGGCAGGCCGGCCACCAGCTCGGCCACCCGGGCGGCGTCGCGGTCGATGCGGTCCTCGAGCTCGGCCCGGTTGCGCCGGATCTCCTCGAGCTCGCTGCCCAGCAGGTCCCGGTCCCCGGTCACCCGCTGACGCCCCACCCGCGCGGCCTGGTGCGCCACCTCGTTGCGGTCGTCGGCCCGTACCGCCTCGGCCGCCGCCTCGCGGGTCGCCTCGACCTCGGCCCGGGCGGCGGTGCGCTCCTCGGCCGACCGGGTCGCCTCGCGGCCGGCGACCTCGGCGCGGTCGCGCGCCTCGTCGACCACCGCCGCGGTCACCACCCCCCCGCCGGCCCGCACGCGCCAGCCGGTGGGCGAGAACCGGTCGCCGTCCCGCGTGACCACGACCAGGTCGGGTCGGTCCAGCGCCAGGTCGATGGCGGCCGACCAGCCGCGCTGGGCGCAGCACGAGCCGTGCAGCAGTGTGTCGAGCACCGCGTCGAGCCCCGGGTACTCCCTTCCGCCCGACCTCGGCCGGACGTGGCCCCGGATCGACTCCGTCCCCTCGGGGGTGCCCGGACCGGCCAGCTCCACCCGGCGGGAGGCGGCCGGCCCGGTCAGGGCCAGCACCGCGCCGGTGGCACCGCCCTGGCGGAGCCGGGACAGCGCGGCGCGGGCGGGCTCGCTGCCCGAGACGACGACGGCGGCCAGCGAGGCACCGGCGGCGGCCTCGAAGGCCTCCTCCCACCCGGCGTCGACCTCGACCAGGTCGAGCAGGGTGCCCACCACACCCTCGACGCCGGCCAGCAGCTCGGCACCGGCCGCGCCCCGGGCCTCGTCGAGCGCCCGCTCGAGCGCGTCGGCCCGGGCCTGGGACCGGGCGTGCTCCTGTTCGGCCTGGCGGAGCGCCTCCTCGGCGACCTCCAGCCGACGGGAGGCGGCACGGTGGGCCGCCTCGGTGGCGGCGCGGGCGGCCTGCAGGGCGTGGCGCCCCTGCTCGGTCTCGGCCAGTCGCTCGCCCAGTTCGTGGTCCTCGCCCTCGAGGACGGCGGCCCGCCGCTCGGCGGCCCCCTGCCGGGCGATCAGCTGGTCGAGGGTGCGGCGGTCCCGCTCGAGGGCGTGCTCGAGCGAGGCGAGCTGTCCGCGGGCGACGGTGACCGCCTCCTCGGCCCGGCGCAGCTCGCCACCGTCCCCCCGGGCGGTCAGGTGGTCCCGCAGTTCGGCGGCGGCGGCGGCCTCGGCCGCCACCAGGCCGTCCTGCTCGGGGGCGAGGCCGTCGGCCTCGTGCCCGGCCGCCTCCAGCTCCTCGGCGAGCCGGGCCCCCTCGGCCTCCAGCGTCGAGACCACGTCGGCGTCGGCGGCGGCGTCGAGCGCCCGGGCCAGCGACCGCTGGCGCTCGCGCAGCACCCCCGACAGGCCACGGGCCCGCTCGACCATGCCCTCGGTGCGCCCCAGCGCCGCCGTCAGGTCGGACTCGCGCTCGGCCGACAGCTCGTCGGCGGTGCGCTCGGAGTCGGCGTCGAGCTCACCGAGCGCCTCCTGGAGCCCGGCCTCCTTGGCCCGCTGTTCCTCCTGGAGACGCGTGCACGCCGAGCGCTGACGGTCGAGGGCACGCAGCTCGGTGCCGGCCACGTGCAGGCGCACGGAGCGCAGCTCGTCGGCCAGGCCCGTGTACGACCTGGCCGCGGCCGCCTGGCGCTCCAGGGGCCGGATCTGGCGCTTCACCTCCCGGACCAGGTCGAACAGGCGCTCGAGGTTCTCCTCGGTCGACGCCAGCCGTCGCTCGGCCCGCTCGCGGCGGCGCCGGAACTTGAGGACGCCGGCGGCCTCCTCGATCACCGAGCGACGGTCCTCGGGCCGGGCCTCGAGGATGGCGTCGAGGTGTCCCTGGCTGATGATCACGTGCTGCTGGCGACCCACGCCGGTGTCGGACAGCAGTTCCTGGATGTCGAGGAGGCGGCACGGGGTGCCGTTGATGGAGTACTCGCTGTCGCCCGACCGGAAGAGGGTGCGGGTGATGGTGACCTCGGCGAGGTCGGCCGACAGCTTGCCGGAGGTGTTGTCGATGGTGAGCGAGACCTCGGCGCGGCCGAGCGCCGGCCGGTTGGCCGTGCCCATGAAGATGACGTCCTCCATCTTGGCCGAGCGCACGGTGCGGGGGCCCTGGGCGCCGAGCACCCAGGCCACGGCGTCGACGACGTTGGACTTGCCGCTGCCGTTCGGGCCCACCACGACCGTGACCCCGGGCTCGAATTCGAGCACCGCAGGATCGGCGAAGGACTTGAATCCTTTGAGGGAGAGGGACTTCAGGAACACCGGGCGCTCACCCTATCGGCACCCGCGGGACACCGCAGGAGTCCTGCTCACACCTGGCAATGTTCGCAGAAGAACGTCGAGCGGCCACCGGACTTCACCCGCACGATGGTCGAGCGGCAGCGACGGCAGGCCTGCCCCTCGCGGTCGTAGGCCTGGTGCTGGTCCTGGTAGTCGCCGACCTCGCCGAACAGGTCCCGGTACTGCTCGTCGGCCAGGGAGGAGCCCCGGCGCTTGACCGCCTCGGCCAGGGTCTCGACCATCGACCGGTAGAGGCGCCGCACCTCCTGGGAGGAGAGCGAGTCGGACTGCCGGTCGTACCGGAGGCCCGCCGCGAAGAGGATCTCGTCGGCGTACATGTTGCCGATGCCCGCCACGAACTCCTGGTCCATCAGCAGCGACTTCAGCCCTGACTTGTGGGACGACAGGAGGACCCAGAACTTCTCCCAGCTCATGATGTCCTCGAGCGGGTCGAACCCGAGGTGGGCGAGCTCGGGCAGGCGTCGCTCCCCCTCGCCCGGGGCGGCCGACACGAACAGCTCGCCGAAGGTGCGGGGATCGACGAAGCGCAGCTGGCCCCCCTGGGTGAAGGTGAACACGGCGTGCGTGTGGGGGACCTTCGGCTCCTTCGCGTTCTTGACCCGGTGGAGCTGGCCGCTCATGCCGAGGTGGACCACCAGGGTGGCCCCGTCGTCCAGCTCCAGCAGGAGGTACTTGCCGGCCCGGTTGATGGCCGTGATGGTCCGGCCCTCGAGCTGCGCGCGGAACTGCTTGGCACTGGGGTGGCGGCGTACGGTGCGGCCGTTGCGGACCTCGACCGACTTGATCTTCCGGTTGACGACCTCGCCCTGGAGGTCCCTCCGGATGGTCTCGACTTCGGGAAGCTCAGGCATTTCCCCCGCCTCTCTCGGCTTCCAACGATCCGCAGGCCATGTGGGCGGCGACCTGCTCGGCGTCCTTCTTCGACCGCCCCTCCCCCGTACCGAGGCGCTGGCCAGCAAC
This sequence comes from uncultured Acidimicrobiales bacterium, assembly GCA_963814655.1. Taxonomy (GTDB): domain Bacteria; phylum Actinomycetota; class Acidimicrobiia; order Acidimicrobiales; family RAAP-2; genus Bog-756. The sequence continues at coordinate 294,054 of CAWFDU010000013.1, forward strand.
GTACACCGTGGCCAGGTACCTCCGGGCATGGTCGGGACCGGACCCCACCACCTCGTAGAGGGGCACGCCACGGCCCAGGCGGACCGTCTCCTCCTGGAGCCGGCTCTTGTGGTCCGACTCGCCCGGCTCCCCGACGGCCACGGCGATGCGGTCCCCCAGCAGCGCGAGCACCAGCCCACGGGCGGTGTCCATCCCCCCGTCGAGGTAGACGGCACCGATGACGGCCTCCATGGTGTCGGCCAGGATGGACGCCTTGGTGCGACCGCCCGAGGCGTCCTCACCCTTGCCCAGGCGCAGGTGGTCGGGGATCCCGAGCCCGGTGGCCACCTCGGCCAGGACCCGGGCGTTCACCACCGCGGCCCGCACCTTGGACATCATCCCGTCCGAGAGCTCGGGATGGGTCCGGTACGCGTGCTCGGCCACGACGAGCCCGAGGACGGCGTCCCCCAGGAACTCGAGGCGTTCGTTGGACGCGGCGCCGCCGTGCTCGGTGCACCACGAGCGGTGGGCCAGGGCCTGGTCGAGCAGTGCGGAGGAGGTGAACCGGTGGCCGAGCCGGGCGGCCAGTCCGGGGTCGTCCACCGGGGCCCCGGCACCGTCCGGGGACGACACGACAGCCTTCAGGACGCCCCGAGCTTGGCGTCCACGTAGTCGACGGCGTCCCGCACGGTCCGCAGCTCCTCCAGGTCCTCGTCGTCGATGCGGAATCCGACCGAGCGCTCGCCCAGCTCCTCCTCCAGGCCCTCGACCAGCTCGATGAGGGCCAGGGAGTCGGCGTCGAGGTCCTCGGCGAACGAGGAGGACTCGCCGATGGTCGACGGGTCGATCTCCAGGATGTCGGCCAGGAGCTCGCGGATGAGCTCGAGGATCTGCTGACGGTCGAGCGGACCCTTCTCCACATGGGTCTCAGCGGGCACGGCGTCTCCTGTACACGGGTCGTTGGCCGGGCCGGAACTCGGCCCTGGGCTGGGGGGATTCTACCCGAGGGCGGCGGGCCCCCGACGCGGCGCCGCCGCCGGGGACGCCACCGGCGTGCCGGGGGACCGGCGGTGGCTAGCCTCGACCGGGTGCCTCCACCTCCCCCGAGCTCCGGGCCGACCCGGCAGGAGGGCTGTCTGGGCGTCCTGCACGTGGTCAAGGGAGGCGGCATGGCCGTCCGCGACATGGTGGCGACGCTCGCCGGCGCCTACACCGGTCCGCTCTACTACGACCTCGGGCAGTTCTGGGCCGAGGAGGTCCTGGTCGGCGCGTCGGCGGCGGTCCGTGGGACGATCGTCGACCGGTCGGCGCTTCCGGCCTACGGCGACGTGGTCCGGTCCCACCGGGTGGTGATGGGACACGTGGCGGCCGCCACCCTCACCGGGGCCGGCTGCACCCGGCTCGCCATCCAGGTACGCGAGCCACGGAGCCGGCTGCTCAGCCTCTACCGGTACTGGCAGTCCCAGGCCGGACCCCACCTGTCCGACTGGGGCGCCTGGGGGACGCGGACGGTGGCCGCGGCCGGCCTGCCGCTGCACGCCTTCCTGACGTCGCCCGCCGTCCGCCCGGCCGTCGACAACGCCATCGCCCGCCAGGCCCTGGCCGACCCGTTCGCACCGGGTGCCGATCCGGCGCGGTGGTCACCGGACGGAGCGACGCTGGCCCGGTTCGTCGACCGGGTGGCCGTCGCCGAGTGGAGCACCGCCTCGGACCGCTTCGTGGAACGGATCTGGGACGTCCTGGGCGAGGGCGCCGCACCGGCCCCGGGCCGGGTCAACGTGACCGAGGTGACGGCGGAGCCCCAGCGCATCGACGGCGTCGCCCTCGAGGCACTCGAGCGCTGGACGCGGCTCGACACCGCGTTCCTCGGCGGGCTGGCCGCGGCCGGCGTCCTCGGGGCCCGCCCCTCCGACCAGCTGGAGCGGGAGTTCGCCGACACGGCCGAACGGCTCGGCTTCGCGCTCCCCTAGGACGGCCGCCCGGCACCGCCGGCGGCGGTGGGCCCCGTGGGGCGCCCGGCCCCACGACCCGCGACAATGGGTGGGTGGCCCACGTTCACGCGGTGGAAACACTCCGGCAACGGACCCGACGCACCCGTCGGGGACACTCGGGGACGTGACTGCCCCGACGGACACGAGCGCGCCCGGCACACCACCCGGGGGACCCGGCACCGCCCCGGGGGGCACCGCTGCCGGATGGCCCTCCTACGACCCGTCACCCCTCTACGACGAACTGGTGGGCCCGGGCGGGACCCCCCGTCCCGCCGCCGAGGCCCTGTGGCGGCACCTCGCCCGGCTCGGCCCCGAGGCCCTGGCCGACCGACAGGCCGCCGCCGACCGCGAGATCCGGGCCATCGGCGTGACCTTCACCGTCTACGACGAAGGGGTCGGGGTGGACCGACCGTGGCCCTTCGACATCCTCCCGAGGATCATCCCCCGCGACCACTGGCAGCTGATCGAGGCCGGCCTGGTCCAGCGGCTGGCCGCGCTCAACCTGTTCATCGACGACTGCTACCACGCCCAGCGGGTGGTGCGGGAGGGCGTCGTGCCCGCCGAGCTGGTCGGCGGATCCCCCAACTTCCGCCGCGAGTGCGTGGGGGTGGACCCGCCCGGCGGCATCTGGGCCCACATCTGCGGGAGCGACCTCATCCGTGACGACCAGGGGTTCTGGTACGTGCTGGAGGACAACCTGCGGGTGCCGTCGGGCGTCTCCTACCTGCTGGAGAACCGCATGGTGACCAAGCACATCTTTCCCGAGATGTTCCGCCACTACTCCATCGAGCCCGTCGACCCGTACGTCGGCCGCCTGGCGGGCATGCTGGCGTCGGTGTCCCCGTCCACCGGGGACCCCACCATCGTGGTGCTCACCCCGGGGATCTACAACTCGGCCTACTTCGAGCACGCCTTCCTGGCCCAGCAGCTGGGGGTCGAGCTGGTCGAGGGCAACGACCTGGTCGTGCTCGACGACGACTGCGTCTACGCCCGCACCATCGACGGCCTCGAGCGGGTCGACGTCATCTACCGGCGCGTCGACGACCTCTTCCTCGACCCCGAGGTGTTCCGCCCGGACTCGATGCTCGGCGTCCCCGGGCTCCTCCGGGCGTGGAAGGCGGGCCGGGTGGCACTGGTCAATGCCCCCGGCGCGGGGATCGCCGACGACAAGAAGGTCTACTCGTACGTTCCCGACCTCATCCGCTTCTACCTCGACGAGGAGCCCATCCTCTGGACGATCCCCACCTACCGGTGCAGCGATCCCGGGTCCCGCGCCCACGTCCTGGCCAACCTGCCCGAGCTGGTGGTGAAGCCGGCGAACGAGTCCGGCGGCTACGGGGTGCTCGTCGGGTCGCAGGCCACGGCCGAGGAGCTCGCCACGGCCGCCGCCCAGATCACCGAGGATCCCAACCGGTGGGTGGCCCAGCCCATCATCCAGCTGTCGACGGCTCCGACGCTGTGTCCCGAGGGGATCGCCCCCCGCCATGTGGACCTGCGCCCGTTCACCCTCCTCGGGCCCGACGGCGCCTACGTGACCCGCGGCGGGTTGACCCGGGTCGCCCGGCGCAAGGGTTCGCTGGTCGTGAACTCGTCGCAGGGCGGTGGCAGCAAGGACACCTGGGTGGTCGACGCGCCCGCCGACCCGGGGGTGGCGGCCGGGTTCGGCGCGGGCGACGGGAGCGCGTCGTGACCGGCGCCGTGTCCCCCGCCGGGGCCGCCGCGGGTACGACGGACGACGTCGGGACGGACGGGGAACGGAGTCACACGATGCTGCTCGCACGCATGGCCGAGGCCGTCTACTGGGCCGGCCGCCACCTCGAACGGGCCGAGGGCACCGCACGGATCGTCCAGGTCCACACCGACGCCCACGTCGACATGCCGGTGGGCGAGGACGTCGGGTGGGAGCCCCTGCTCACCATCGCCGGCGTCGACAGCGAGTTCGCCGAGCGCTACTCGACGGCGTCGGGCCCCGAGGACGCCCGCGCCGCCGAGGAGGACGTCGTCGAGTTCCTCCTGCACGGCGACGGCAACGCCTCGTCGATCCTGGCGTCGCTGACCGCCGCCCGGGAGAACCTCCGGACCGCCCGCCCCGTGATCCCCCGGGAGGCGTGGGAAGCGTGCAACAACCTGTGGCTCGCCAGCACCGACCACCTGGCCGAGGCCGACTCGCGCGAGGGGCGGGTCCGGTGGCTGCGGCGGGTGATCGCCGGATGCCAGTGCATCCACGGCATCCTCCTCGGCACCATGAGCCGCGACGAGGCCATGTCGTTCCTCGTCCTCGGACAGAACATCGAGCGGGCCGACCTCACCACCCGGGTGCTCGACGTGCGGTCCGACAGCCTGCACCCGCGGGCGGCCGACGACCCCTACGACGTCGTCCACTGGATGGCGGTGCTCCGCTCGCTGGCGGCCTACCAGCCGTTCCGGCGGGCGATGCCGGCCCGGCCGCAGGGGGGCTCCACCCTGCGGTTCCTGCTCCAGGACGACCGGTTCCCCCGGGCGGTCGGCGCCTGCCTGGCCGAGGCCCGCGCCCAGCTCAAGGTCCTCCCCCACTCCGAACGCGCCCAGGAGGCCTGCCAGAATGCCTCCATGGTGGTTGCCTCGGCCCCGGTGGCCCGTCTGGCCGTCGGAGGTCTGGCCGAATTCCTGGAGGACGTCCAGCTCGCGCTGGTGGAGATCCACCACCGGGTGGACGAGACGTACTTCCGGCCCGACTTCGTCGGCTGGGATCCGGCGGCCGCCGACCGGTGACGTCCCCCGTCCCGGTGGACCCGCCGGGTCCACCGGAGGAGCCGTCCGCGGCACCGTCGCCGGTGGCCGCCTACACCGCGCCGCCCGGCGGGTACGACGAGTTCGTCGACGCCGACGGCGCCGTGCGCCCACGGTGGAACCAGGTGGCCGAGGCCGTCGACGGCTTCGGGTCCGAGGGACTGGCCTCCCGCCACGACGAGCTGACCCGGCTCCTGCGGAACGAGGGCGCCACCTACAACGCCACCCGGGGCGGGCAGAGCGTCCGTCGCCCGTGGACCCTGGATCCCGTGCCCCTGGTGCTCGACCACGGCGAGTGGGCCGCACTGGAGGCGGCGGTGGCCCAGCGCGTGGCCCTGCTCGACCTGGTGGTCGACGATCTGTACGGCGAACGGGCCCTCATCGCCCACGGCCTCGTCCCGGCCGAGGTCGTGCTCGCCCATCCCGGGTTCCTGAGGGAGTGCGCGGGGATCACCGTCCCCGGTGCCCACCGCCTGTTCACCACGGCGGTCGACGTGGTGCGCGAGGCGGACGGCGGGTTCCGGGCCGTCACCGACCGGGCCCAGGCCCCGTCCGGCCTCGGCTACGCCCTGGTGAACCGGTCGGCGCTGTCGCGGGTGTTCCCCGCCCTGCACCGGGCGTCGGGGGTCGAGCGCCTGGCCGGCTTCGTGCGGGCCATCCGCGCCGGGGTGGCCGCGGCCGCTCCCGAAGGGGTGGACGAGCCGAGGGTGGCCATCCTCACCCCCGGACCGCTGACCGAGACGTACTTCGAGCACGCCTACCTCGCGTCGTTCCTCGGCTACCCGCTGGTCGAGGGACGGGACCTCGTCGTGCAGAACAACCGGGTGTGGCTGCGGTCGCTGGCCGGACTGGACCCGGTCGACGTCGTGCTCCGGCGGGTGGACGACGCCTGGTGCGACCCCGTGGAGCTCCGCGCCGACTCGCTGCTGGGCGTGCCCGGCCTGGTCGAGGTGGTGCGACGGGGGCGGGTGGCCGTGCTCAACCCGCTCGGGTCCGCCGTCCTGGAGAGCCCGGCGCTGGCCGGGCTCCTCGACGACCTGGCACCGGCCCTGCTCGGCGAGGAGCTGACCCTCCGCGGGCCGCAGAGCTGGTGGTGCGGACAGCCCGACGGCCTCAGCCACGTGCTGGCCTCGCTGGACGACCTCCTCCTCCTGCCGGCCCACCCCTACGTCGGCAGCGGTCCCGTTCTGGCCGCGGGGTTGACGGCCGACGAGCGGACGGTGGTGGTGGACCGGGTGCGGGCCCGGCCCGGCGACTGGGTGGGCCAGGAGATCCTGAGGCCGTCGACCATGCCGACGGTCGAGTCCGACGGCTCCCTCGTGCCCCGTCCGGTGATCCTGCGCACGTTCGCCGTGGCCGACCAGACGGCGGGCGGGGTCCCCGGTCACGGGTTCCGCCTGCTGCCCGGGGGGCTCACCCGGGCCGGCACCGACCCGGGGACGCCCGTGGTGGCCGGCCGGGGCGAGAGCACCAGCAAGGACACCTGGGTGACGACCTCGGCGCCGGCGTTCCAGCAGAGTCCGTGGCTGCCGTCGCTACGCGCCGAACCGGGTCCGGTCGTGGTGCCCGAGCTGCCGGCCACCCTGCCCGGCCGTGTGGCCGCGCAGCTCTTCGTCCTCGGGCGAAGCGCCGAGCACGCCGAGCTGGTCATCCGGCTGATCCGCACGGTGCTGGCCCGGCTCGACCAGCCCCTCGGGACGGGGGACGACGGCGGCGCCCAGTCGCTGCAGGTCCTCCTGTCCGCCCTCGGCGGCGCGTCGGGATTCGACCCGGGCGCCGAACCGACCGACGCGCCGCGCCGGACCGACGGCGCGTCGGTGGCCGAGGGCGTGCTGCCCAACGACCGGACGGCCCTGGCGCTGCTCTTCGATCCCGCCGTGGCCGGAAGCCTGGTGTCGACGCTCGGCGTCCTGGTCGAGGCCTCGTACTCCGTGCGCGAGCAGCTGTCGGCCGACACCTGGCAGCTCGTCGGCGACATCGAGGAGGAGCTCGGTCGGTTCCGGCGTCGGCCGCCGACCCAGTTCGTCGGGGCCCAACCCAGCCTGCTCCGCCTGCAGCGGTCGCTGCTGGCCCTGTCCGGCGTGTCGGCCGAGAACATGGAGCGCGACCCGGCCTGGCTCTTCCTCGACGGCGGCCGGCGGCTCGAGCGGGCCCAGGGCCTGGTGCGGCTGCTGCGCTCGGTGCTGGTGGAGCGGCGGGCCGGCGTCGTCGAGGACCTTCTGGTCGAGTCGCTGCTGGCCACGTCCGAGAGCCTGATCATCTTCCGTCGGCGGGCGGGCTCGACGCTGCACGTGTCGGGGGCCATCGACCTGCTCGTCTACGACGTGGCCAATCCGCGCAGCGTCCTCTTCCAGCTCGACCGCCTCGTGTCCCACCTGGCCCGGCTGCCGAAGCAGTCGTCCGCACAGCGCCTGGCCAACGAGGAGCGGCTCGCCCTCGAGGCCACGACGCTCCTGCGCCTGACCGATCCCGACCGCCTGGCCGCCGTCGACCCCGCCACCGGCACCCGGCGCGAACTCGACACCGCGTTCGCCACGGCCGACGGACTGCTCGACGACCTGCTCGACTCGCTGCGCCGCACCTACTTCGCCCACGAGCGGCTGTCGGTCCTGGCCGGCGGGCGGCCCGAGGACCCGGGGGTCGGGTCATGAGGTACCGGATCGAGCACCGGACCGGGTACCGCTACAGCGCCCCGGTCACGCGCTGCCGCAACGAGGCCCACCTGCGTCCCCGCGACACCGACCGCCAGCACTGCCTCGACCACGAGCTCACCGTCGACCCGGCGCCGACCGGCTGGGGCGAACGCACCGACTTCTACGGCAATCCGGTCACCAGCTTCGTGGTCGACGGGCCGTTCGACACGATGACCGTCACCGCCGTCAGCACCGTGGAGGTGACCGACGTGGACCCGTTGCCCGCCGTCGGTCCGGGTTGGGCCGACGCGGTCGACCTGCTCACCCACGACCTCTCCCCCGACCTGCTGGACGCCCGGGAGTTCTGCTTCGAGTCGCCCCTGGTGTCGACGGCCACCGTGGTCCGCCGGTACGCCGAGCCGTCGTTCGCCACGGGGTGGGCGCTCGTCGACGCCGTCGCCGACCTGACCGAACGGATCCACCGGGACTTCGTCTACGACGCCGGCTTCACCACCGTGACCACCCCGCTGGACGAGGTGCTCGACCACCGCCACGGCGTGTGCCAGGACTTCGCCCACCTCGCCGTGGGCTGCATCCGCTCGATGGGCCTGGCCGCCCGGTACGTGAGCGGCTACCTGGAGACGGCGCCGCCGCCGGGGGCCGAGCGTCTGGTCGGTGCGGACGCCTCCCACGCCTGGCTGTCGGTGTTCGTGCCGGGCTGGGGCTGGCTCGACCTCGACCCGACCAACGACCGGATCGTCGGGAGCGACTACGTGACCACCGCGTGGGGCCGCGACTACGCCGACGTGTCGCCCCTCAAGGGGATCGTCTTCGGCGGCGGCGACTCCCACTCCCTCGACGTGGCCGTCGACGTGACCCGGCTGGCGTCCCCGCCGGCCTAGCCGGGTGGGGACCGAGGGCCGGCGGGCGCGGACGTGGCGTCCGCACCGACGTCAGTCGGTGAGGGCCACCGCCATGTCGTCGAGGCCGCGCAGCAGGGCGGCGGCGCCGGCGTCGTCGAGCACGGCGTAGGCGGGTCGGACCAGGTCGTCGGTCAGGGCCTCCGCCGCCTCGACGGCGGCCCGCTGCTCGTCGCTGATCTCGGGGACGACGTCGGCGGGCCACCCGAACATGGCCAGGTCGTCGGGCCGCTTGATCGTGTGGGCGGTCCGGGCGTCCACGCCGCTGGCGCGGAGGGCGATCAGGTGGGCACTGCCCCGGAACTCGCGCAGCACGGTGACGATCTGCATGGCGCGCCCGGGCACGTCGTCGACCAGCAGCTCGCCGCGGTAGCCCGAGTACAGGGCCAGACCGACCGGATCGGCCGCCTCGTTGACCGCGTCGGCCGCCGCCACCATGGCGTCCAGGCCCTCGATGTGGGCGAGCCGCCGGCGCCCGACCTCCGCCGCGCAGTCGAGGTAGACGCGGGCGGCCTCGCGTGGGGCGACGTGCGCCCGCCCCCCGTTCCACAGCGCCTCGACCACCTCGGGGTTGAAGTAGCCGAAGGCGCTGGCGATCACCACCGGCTCCACGTCACCCAGGACGCCACCCCGGCCGAGGGCGTAGAGGGTGAACAGGTCGATCCCGAGATCGGCGGCGGCCGACTCGGCCTCGGGCGCGAAGAAGTGGGCCCAGCCGATGTCCCGGATGATGGGGCAGGCGCGGGCGAGCAGCTCGTCGGTGGTCATGGCCGCAGGCTAACCCCGGCGCCGGACGCCCGCAGGTGGTCCCGGGCGGCGGGGCGGTGGGGTCAGGTGCCGGAGGAACCGGCGGCCTCGGCGGCCGGGGGTACGGGAGGCGCGGGGGATGCGGGGGATGCGGGGGCGCGGGGGAAGCGGGGGGCGCAGGAGGCGCGGGAGGGACCGGTGGCCAGGCCGGCTCGGGCACCACCGGCGTCGCCGTCCCTCTGCGACGCAGGCGCCGCACCACGGCGAAGGCGAGCACGCCTGCCGCGACCACGGCGCCGACGGCCAGGGCCGCCAGCGCGACCCGCTCGGCCAGCACCAGGTCCCGACGGACGGCCTCGAGGTCCACCTCGACCTCCTCGAGGACGTCCGAGACCGCCCGCAACGGGGCGAGGGAGGGTTTGTCCTGGGCCGGGGCGGAGCGCATGCACCGTGTCTACCCCGCCTCCGGACCCCCGTCGAACCCGGTGCCGGTCGTCACCCCTCCCCGGACGCGGCGTCGGCCGCGATGGCCTCCTGGTCGGCCTTGAGCTCCTTGGCCTCGACCTTCCGGGCGTGCGCCATGGCCGCCTCGACCTTGGCCTGCATGTCGGCCACGGCGACCACCACCAACCCGGCCTGACCCTCGTCGAGCGCGTCGCCCAGCTCCTTCAGGTCGCTGCGGCTCATGCCGGCGGCGGCGTGTCCGGCCAGCGCGCCCAGCACCGCACCGCCACCACCGGTGGCGAGCAGGAGGCCCCCACCGATGGCGGCCGCCGGGAAGAGGGCGATGACCAGTCCGGTGGCCAGTCCCACCCCGCCGCCGAGCACGCCGCCGACCCGCGTCGGTGTCTCGTGCTTCTTGACGATCTTGACCTTGCCGTCGGCCCTGCGCTCCACGACGGCGGCGTCGTAGGCGTCGATCAGCCCGGCCTCGGTGTGCAGAGCGTGCACAGCGTCGTAGTCCGTCAGCGCGTCCCGCACGTCGCCGTAGACGCCCGAGTAGGCGAAGAAGGTGTCGATGGCCATGTGCTGTCTCCTCGTGGTCGGTCCGGGTCCGGGATCCGCCCACGGCGGTCGGCCCGGTGCGGTGTCCGGTGCGCGCCCATGGTCGCGCAGATCGGGCGCCCCGGTAATCGCCCGTGCCACACTGCACCGATGACCCGGCCGTCCCCGGCACCGAACGTCGTGCTCGGGCTCGTCGGCGTGTACGACGCCGACGGGTCGGTACGCGGTGAGGTCGCCTACTGGATCGGCGCCCGTCTCGGCCGTGCCCACTGCGCGCTGTGCGACGTCACCCACGGCCTGTTCGCCGAACGGGCGGACTGGCGGGCGGCCAGGAGCGCGCTGGCGGTCCCCTTCGAGACGTGCCACCGCGACGACCAGCCCGCCGACGTGGCCGCCTGCGGCGGTGGCCTGGCCCCGGTGGTGGTGGCCCGGACCACGGGCGGGCCGCAGCTGCTCCTGGGACCCGGGGACCTCGACCACTGCGCCGGCTCCCCGGCCCGGCTGCTCGAACGGCTGGACCGGGCGGTCGCCACGTCCGGCCTCGCCTGGCCGGCCGCACGGCCGGTCTGACCGGCTCCGCCGGTCGGGACCGCGCCGGTCGGCACGGCGGGCCCGGGTGCTGTCGTAGCCTCGGCGCCATGCGCATCCTCATCACCGGTGCGGCACGCGCCATCGGCGCCGCCACCGCAGTCGGACTGGCCCGGGCCGGACACGACGTCGTGGCCACCGCCCGCGACGTCCGGCTGCTCGACGACCTCGACGTCGCCCTCCGGCTCCCGCTCGACGTCACCGACCCGTCCTCGGTGGCCGGGGCGCTGGACGCCGCCGGCGAGCTCGACGCGGTGGTCAACAACGCCGCGCTCAACGGCAAGGGTCCGCTCGAGAGCTTCCCCGTCGAGCGGCTCGAGGCGATGTTCGCCACCAACGCCTTCGGCGCCCTCCGGGTGGTCCAGCCCCTGTTGCCCGCCTGGCGCCGGCGCGGCTCGGGCGTCATCGTCAACATCAGCTCCATCCAGGGCCGGGTCGCCACCCCCCTCGACGGCGCCTACTCGGCGACCAAGTACGCCCTCGAGTCGCTGAGCGAGACCCTCCACTACGAGCTCGGGCACTTCGGGATCCGGGTCGTGATCATCGAGCCCGGCTACATCGCCCCGGGCATGAAGGTGGCCGAGCGGGCGGCGGGTGACCCCGCCTACGCACCGCTGTGGGAGGAGTGGGAGCACACCGACCGGGTGGTCACCGGCCCGTCGGGACGACCCGGACCCGAGGTGGTGGCCGATGCCGTGCTGCGCGCCGTCGAGGACCCGGACACCCCGCTGCGGGTGCCGGTGGGTGAGGATGCGGCGATGGTGCTGGGCGCCCGGTCGGCCATGGACGACGCCACCTTCGAGGCGACCATGCGAGGGGTGCTCGGCGCCACCTGGTGACGGTCGGTGGCGACCGACGGGCTCAGCGGGCGTTCTGCAGGTTGCGGGCGGCCATCGACAGGTAGTCGAGCAGCTCGGCACGGTCCTCGGGGGACATGCCCATGGCGTCCACCGCGGCGGTCATGTGCCGCATCCAGGCCCCGGCCTCGGCCGGACCGATCACGAAGGGCGCGTGGCGCGCCCGCAGCCGCGGGTGCCCCCTGACCTGGTTGTACGTGTCGGGCCCGCCCCAGTACTGGCCGAGGAACAGGGCCAGGTGGGACTTCGACTCCTCCAGGTCGTCGGGGTACATGGGGCGCAGCAGGGGGTCCACCACCACCCCGACGTAGAACTCCTCGACCAGGGCGTCGAAGAACGGCTGGCCGCCCCACCGCTCGTACGGTGTCCCCTCGGACTTCCGCTTCAGTCGCACGCCACGACTGTAGGCGCGGCGCGATTAGCCTCGGACCCGAGCAGAACGCGTTCCACCCACGGGACGGTTCCACCCACGGGAGGTAGCCATGTTCGAGTGGTCCGACGAGCAGCTCATGGTGCGCGACGCCATCCGTCGCTTCATCGATGCCGAGGTCGTCCCCCAGATCGACGCCCTCGAACACGAGGGCGTGCCCCCCTACGACCTCATCCGCAAGCTGTACGCCACGTTCGGCATGGACCAGATGGCCCGCGACCGGTTCAAGAAGCAGCTCGAGCGCAAGGTGGCCGGCACGACCGAATCGCCCGAGGAGCGGGCCGAGCGGGCCGGCGACGGCGGGGCGGCGGCCATGACCCTGATCCCGATCATCGAGCTGTGCCACCACTGTCCCGGCATCGTCACCTCGATGGGGGTGAGCGTCGGCCTGGCCGCCGGCACCATCATGAAGGGGGGCACCCCCGCCCAGATGGAGCGGTGGGGACTCGACCTGCTGACGGCCGAGAAGGTCGGCGCCTGGGCCATCACCGAGCCCAACTCCGGCTCGGACGCCCTCGGGGGCATGACCACCATGGCCCGCCGCGACGGCGACGAGTACGTCATCAACGGCTCGAAGACGTGGATCACCAACGGACCCTACGCCGACACGATCGTCCTGTACGCCAAGCTGGACGACGGCTCGGACACCCCGGTCCGCGACCGCCCGGTGCTCACCTTCGTCCTCGACCGCGGCACCCCCGGCCTCGAGCAGTCCAAGCCCCTGCGCAAGATGGGGCTCCACTCCTCGCCCACCGGCGAGCTCTTCCTGAGCGACGTGCGGGTGGGCCGGGAGCACCTCCTCGGCGAGCAGGAGCAGAAGGGCGGGGCGGGGCGCGAGTCGGCCAAGTCCAACTTCGTGACCGAGCGGGCCGGCGTGGCCGCCATGTCCCTCGGGGTGATCGAGGAGTGCCTCAAGCTCTCGGTCCAGTACGCCAAGGACCGGGTCCTGTGGGGCACGCCGATCGGCGAGTTCCAGCTCATCCAGCTCAAGCTGGCCCGGATGGAGATCGCCCGCTTGAACGTGGAGAACCTGGTCTTCCGCCACATCGAGACCTCGGCGGCCGGCAAGGACCTGACCCTGGCGGAGGCCTCCGCCCTCAAGCTGTACTCGGCCCAGGCCGCCTCCGAGGTGGCCATGGAGGCCGTCCAGCTCATGGGCGGCAACGGCTACACGGCGGAGTTCCGGGTCGAGCAGCTGGCCCGCGACGCCAAGGTCTTCCAGATCTACGCCGGCACCGACGAGATCCAGGTCACGCACATCGCCAAGGACCTGCTCCGCCGGTAGCGTCGCCCCGGACGGCCCGCCCCGACCGGGACCGCGGCGTCCGGGGCCGCGCCGTGCCGTGCCCCACGACCCTGTCGGGGCGACCCGGGCCGACCCGTCCTCAGTCCGCCGCGACCCCGTCGTCGTCCGGACGCACCGCGTCGGCCACGGCGGCCACCAGTCCGCCGACGGCCACGTCGTGGGCCACCGTGATGGCGTTCTCCATGGCCACGTGGGTCGAGGACCCGTGGCTGATCACGCACACCCCGTCCACGCCGAGCAGCATGGCTCCTCCCGTCGCCTCGGGGTCGAGCCGGCCGGCCAGCGGCAGCAGGTGGGGCAGGAGCGCGTCGGCGGCCGCGGTCACCTCGGGTCGGGTGAGGATCCCGGTCAGCGCCGACATGATGAACCGCAGCGTGCCCTCGAGCGTCTTGAGCGCCACGTTGCCGGTGAAGCCGTCGGTGACGATCACGTCCGCCTGGTCCTCGAAGAAGTCGCGGCCCTCGACGTTGCCGACGAAGTCGAAGTCGCCGTGGCCGCCCTCGGCCAGCACGGCGTGGGCCTCCTTGACCAGCGGCGTCCCCTTGGACTTCTCCTCGCCGATGGACAGCAGCGCCACCCGGGGCCGGGTCAGGCCGTAGCGACGGGACGAGTACGCCGCGCCCATCTGGGCGAATTGGAGCAGCATCGGCACGGTGGCCTCGGCGTTGGCTCCGGAATCGAGCAGCACCGTCGGGTGCTCCTTCTTCAGGTCCGGGATCGGCGTGGCGATGGCCGGCCGCACCACCCCGGGGAGCCGGCCCATCCGCAGGAGGGCCGACGCCATGGTGGCTCCGGTGTTGCCGGCCGACACCATGGCCATGGCCCGGCCGTCGCGCACGGCCTCGGCGGACCGCACGAGCGAGGAGTCCTTCTTCCGGCGGACGCCCTGTCCGGGCTCGTCGTCCATCCCGATGACCTCGGTGCAGTGGAGGAGCGGCAGGTCGCCGGTGTCCCCCATCCGCCCTTCGAGGCCCACCAGCAGCACCCCGATGCGACCGGCCTCGGCGATCCGGCGCGCGCCGGCCACGATCTCACCGGGAGCCCGGTCGCCACCCATCGCGTCGACCGCGACCGGGAGGGCGTCGAACGCCTCCCCCGTCGGCCGGGGTGCGCCTCGCGCCACTAGTCGACGTCGATGGCCTGACGGCCTTTGTACCAACCGCAGTTGGGACACACGACGTGCGGGAGCTTCGCGGTCGTGCACTGCGGGCACACCGAGCGTGCCGGCGCCTTCAGCACCCAGTTGGATGCCCGGCGGCTGCGGCTCTTCGCCTTGGAGGTCTTCTTCTTCGGAACGGCCATAAGGGGTACATCCTAGGTCAGATCGGCGGGTCGTCACCACGCAGGGCGTCGAGCGCCGCCCACCGGGGGTCCGTGGGCGGGGCGCAGTCGCAGGTCTCGGTGTTCCGGTTGGCCCCGCACGTGGGGCACAGCCCGGCGCAGTCCTCGGCGCACAGCGGGGCGAGGGGCAGCTCGAGCAGCACCGCGTCCCTGGCCAGGGGCTCGAGGTCCAGTTCGTCACCGGTCAACGGATAGGCCTCCTCGTCCCGGTCGGTCCCCCCGGCCGGCGCGAACCGCTCCTTCACCGTGGCGACCACCCGGCCCCCGACCGGGCCACCGCACCGCCGGCACTCCCCCCGCCACGACGCCGTCGCCGTCCCGTCGGCGGAGATCCCGCCCGGGTACGAGGAGAGGGTGAGGTCGAGCACCACCGGCTCGTCGTCGGGCACCACCACCGAGACCGCCCCGAGGCCGGGGACGAGGCCCTCGCGGTGCTCCACCCGCGTCGCCCCGTTCTGCTTGCGCAGGGCGGCGACCTGGACGAGGAAGGGACGACGGGCGCGGCGGAGCTCCTCGACGGGGACCCCGGTCGGCGCGTCGTCGGGCACGGCGGACCTCAGGCGAGGTCCTGGTCGAAGAACCCCTCCGGCTCGTCGTCGGAGCCGGGGCCGGTGGCGGCCAGGGTCGTGTCGCCCTGGTCGCCGATCTCCACGGCCGGGATGGGGCTGACCTGGAGCTTCTCCCGACCGGCCTGGACCGTCTTGAGGGTCCGGTCCAGCACGATCTCGAAGCTCGCCAGCTTCTTGTCGGCGTAGTCCTCGGCCTCGTGGCGAAGCCGCCGGGCCTCCTCGTTGGCGTCGTCGAGGATCCGCTGGGCGACGTGGTTGGCCTGGCGCACGACCTCGGTGCGCTGGACCATCCGCTCGGTGTGCACCCGGGCCTCCTCCATGATCTCGGCCGCCTTGCGGTGGGTCTCGGCCAGGAAGTCCTCGCGCTCCTTGAGCATCCACCGGGCCTGCTTGATCTCCTCGGGGATGCGCTCGAGCGCGCCCTCGAGGAGCTCCACCAGCTCGTCGCGCTCCACCCGGACCGACGACGACAGGGGCATCGGCTTGGCCGTCAGGACGACGTCGAGCGCGCTGCGGAGGTAGGCCTCCGCGTCGGCCTGCTCGCCCTCGGCCACCTCCTGGTCGAGGTCGTCGAACAGGTCACTCATCCGTGAACTTCTCCTCGAGTCGCTGGGCGACCACCTTCGGCACGAACGCCGTGACGTCACCGCCGAACCGGGCCACCTCGCGCAGGAGTCGCGAGGCGATGAACGAGTGCGCCGAGCTCGTCGGGATGAACAGGGTCTCCACCCCGGAAAGCTGCTTGTTCATCTGGGCCATCTGCAGCTCGTTCTCGAAGTCGGAGACGGCGCGAAGTCCCTTGACGATGGCGCTGGCCCCGACCTCCTGGGCGACGTTGACGACCAGGGTCGACATGGTGACGACCCGGACGTTGGCCAGGTGGCCCACCGCCTCCTCGAGCATGTCGCGCCGCTCGTCGTCGTCGAACAGGGCCTCGCTCTTCTGCGGGTTGCGCAGGGCCGCCACGACCACCTCGTCGAACAGGCGCGAGGCACGCTCGATCACCTCCAGGTGCCCGTTGTGCACCGGGTCGAACGATCCCGGGATGAGCGCAATCCTCACGTGGCACCTTTCTGCGTCGCGCGCTCCGGACGGGCGACCGTGACGATGGTACCCCCATAGCGCTTCGACCTGAGCACCTCCCAGCCATCGGGAGCCGGCACCTCGGCGGCCGATTCGAGCACGGCGAGGTCGGCGGGCAGGCGTCCCACCAGGGTGTCCCACGCCGCATAGCCGTAGGGAGGATCGCACAGCACGAGGTCGAAACGCGAGGCGGTCCCCGCCACCCAGGCGTCGGCGTCGGCCCGCACCACGGTGGCGTCTCCCCGGGCCTCGGCGTCGGCCATGCCCACCGACACCAGGTTGGCCCGGATGCCCTCGACCGAGCGCAGGTCCCGCTCCACGAAGGTGACCGACGCCGCACCCCGGGAGAGCGCCTCGATGCCGAGGGCCCCCGTGCCGGCGAACAGGTCGAGCACCTGGAGCCCGTCCACACCGCCGCGGCTGAACAACATGGAGAAGATGGCCTCGCGGACCCGGTCCGAGGTGGGGCGCACGTCGGGGCCGACGGGTGCCGTCAGGCGTCGGCCCCGGAACTCCCCACCGATCACGCGGATCGATCCACCCTACCGGCCGGGCCTCCCGGGTCCCCGGCGCCCCGTCCGGCCCGCCGACCCGCCCGGGCGGTGGTCCCGCTAGCTCTTGAAGAGGAATTCGGCCTCGTCGTCGTCGACGAACAGCCGCAGCTCCTCGACCAGCAGCTCGTGGTCCCCGAGGCGGGGGTCGGACTCCACCAGCTCGACGGCGAGTCCGCGGGCGTCGACCACCAGATCGCGGTCGGACAGCAGCCGGGCGAGCTTCAGGTCGGACCGCCCCTTCTGCCGGGAACCCAGGAGGGTCCCCTCCCCCCGGAGCTCGAGGTCGACGTCGGCCAGGACGAACCCGTCGGTGGTGCGCTCCATGGCCTCGAGCCGGGCGGTCGACTCGGGCGAGTCCGACCCGGAGAGCAGGAAGCACCACGCCGGGTCGCCGCCTCGGCCGACCCGCCCCCGCAGCTGGTGGAGCTGGGCGATGCCGAAGCGGTCGGCATCCTCGACCACCATGACCGAGGCGTCGGGGACGTCGACGCCCACCTCGATCACCGTGGTCGCCACCAGCACGTCGAGCCCGCCGGAGCGGAACGCCTCCATGGCCTGCTCCTTGTCGGCCGGGCGCATCTGGCCGTGCAGCAGGCCGACCCGCAGACCGGCCAGTTCGTGCTCGGCCAGGCGGGCCGCCTCGGCCGTCGCCGAGGCGGCCTCGACCCTGTCCGATCCCTCGACCAGCGGGCAGACCACGAAGGCCCGGTGACCCGCGGCCACCTCCTCGCGCACCCGGGCCCACGCCTGCCCGACCTCGTCCGGCGTCCGCATCCACGAGGTGGCCACCGGCCTGCGGCCCGGGGGCAGCTCGTCGATCACCGTCAGGTCGAGGTCGCCGAAGACGACCATGGCCGCGGTGCGCGGGATGGGCGTCGCCGTCATGACCAGCAGGTCGGGGTCGCTGCCGGTGCCGTCCTCGCCCCGGCCCTTGTCGCGCAGCGCGGCACGCTGCTCCACGCCGAACCGGTGCTGTTCGTCGATGACGGCGACGCCCAGGGAGCGGAAGGCGACCCGGTCGGTGAGGAGGGCGTGGGTGCCCACCAGGAGGTCGACGGAGCCGTCGGCCAGGCCGGTGTCGACGGCGGCGCGCTCGGACGCGGGGGTGCGGCTGGTGAGCAGCGCCACCCGCACCGGCCGCCTCCCCTCCAACGTCGACGGGTCGGGCACGTCGAGGCCGGCCACCAGACGTCGCACCTCGGTGGCGTGCTGCTCGGCCAGCACCTCGGTGGGCGCCATCAGCGCACCCTGGTGCCCTCCCTCCACGGCGACGAGCAGCGCGGCGACGGCGACCACCGTCTTGCCCGCGCCCACGTCGCCCTGCAGCAGCCGGTGCATGGGCAGCGGGCCGGCGAGGTCGCCGACCAGGTCGTCGATGGCCCGGGCCTGGGCGCCGGTCAGGGGGAACGGCAGCCCGTCGGTGAACCGCCGGAGCAGGGTGGGGACCCCGGGGGCGCCGTCCACGGCGTGGCGGATCCCCCGGGCGTCCTCGCGGAGTCGCTGGCGCCGCAGGACCAGCGCCAGCTGCAGGCGGAGCAGCTCGTCGAAGGCGAGTCGTCGGCGGGCCGGTTCGACCTCGGCCATGGTCGCGGGCCGGTGGATCCCGCCGAAGGCCGCCGTACGCTCCTCGAGCCCCAGCCGGTCGCGGACGGCGGCCGGCACCGGGTCGGCGAACGCCCCGGCCCGGTCCAGCGCCTCGTCGACCAGGCGCCCGATCCGCGCCGAGGTCAGGCCGGACCTCTCCGACAGCGGGTACACGGGGTAGACGCGGCCCGCCGCCGGGCCCCCGTCGGCATCCTCGCCCTCGTCGACGCCCCGCAGCACCTCGACGGTCGGGTTGACCATCTGGAGGCGGTCCCGGTACGAGCCGACGGGACCGAAGGCCAGCACTAGCGAGCCGACGGGCAGCTGCCTGGCCCTCCAGGACTGGTTGAAGAAGACGACGGCGAGGCGACCGCCGCGGTCGGCCAGGTCCACCTGCACCCTCGACGGCGGCCGCCGGCCGCGCCCCCCCCGGGCCGGCGGCGCGCTCGACCCTGGTGACGGTGGCGAGCACGGTCGCCTTCTCGCCTTCCGCCAGCTCGCCGATCGACACCAGCCGGGTGCCGTCGATGTAGCGGCGCGGGTAGTGGGTGACCAGGTCGAGGACGGAGTCGATGCCGAGCTCGCCCAGGTCGGCGGCCACCTGGGGGCCGACCCCCCGCAGAAGGGTCACCGGCAGCTCGGCCAGCTGGGCCAGCCGCCGGCCCGCCGGCACCACGACGCCGGTCATGCGGAGCGGGACACGCGCCGCCGCGTCACTCGATCGAGAACAGGTACGGGTAGAGCGGCTGGCCGCCGTGGTGGACCTCGGTCTCGACCGCCGGGCGGGCGTCGCGGAGCCACTCGGTGATGCGCCGGGTGTCGGCGGCACCCGACCCCTCCCCCTCGATGATGGTCACGAGGTCGTGGTCCCCGGTCACCAGTACGTCGAGCAGCGCACACGACGCCTCGGCCAACGTGTCGCCCACCACCTCGATCCCGTCGCGGGACAGTCCCAGCCAGTCGCCCGTGCGCACCGGGCCCGCAGCCGTCTCGGAGTCGCGCACGGCCCGGGTGACCTCGCCGGGCACGACCTTGCGGGCCGTCGCCTCCATGGCCTCGGCGTTGGCCTCGCCCCCCGCCTCGGGGTCGTAGGCCAGCAGGGCGGCGAAGCCCTCGGCGATCGTCTCGGTCGGCACCACCCACACCCGCTTGGCACTCAGCTCGTCCACCCGGTTGGCCACCGGCCGGATGTTGCCGTTGTTGGGGAGGACGATCACCTCGTCGGAGGCCATCTCGTCGACCGCCTCCACCAGTTCGGCGATGGACGGGTTCATCGACTGGCCGCCGGCGATCAGGCGCTGGACGCCGAGGGAGCGGAAGATCCGGCCGATGCCGTCGCCGCTGGCCACGGCGACGACGGCCGTCACCGGGGTCGGACCGAGCGGGGCGTCGGAGGGACCCGAGTCGACGTCGCCGGCGCCCTCGCGCACCCAGCGTTCCTCCTCGACCTCCTCCAGCAGGTCGGTGACCCGGATGTTGCGGGGTCGGCCGGCGTCCAGGCTGGCCTCGATGGCGGGACCGACCTCGTCGGTGTGGATGTGGCAGTTCCACAGGCCGTCGCCCCCGACCACCACGATCGAGTCGCCCAGGCCGGCCCACACCTCCTTGAAGGCGGGCACCGTCTCGTCGGGGGCCTCGAGCAGGTACATGACCTCGTAGCGGAGTCCGGCCAGGGCGGCGTCGACCTCGCTCGCCGCCCCGGGACCACCCGCGGCCGACGCCGGCCCGGTGGACACCTCGGGCAGCTCGGGCGGCTCGGGCATGGCCCGGCCGTCGAGCACGGTGAGCAGGGCGTCGAACAGCAGCACGTAGCCGGTCCCGCCGGCGTCGACCACCCCGGCCTGGGCCAGGACGGGCAGGAGGGTCGGGGTACGTTCGAGCGCCTCGGCGGCCCCGGTCCGTGCCGCCTCGGCCACCGCCACCAGGGTCGCCCCGCCGTCGGCCGCGCCCCGGGCGCCCTCGGCCGCGCCCCGGGCCACGGTCAGGATCGTCCCCTCCACCGGGCGCATGACGGCCTCGCGGGCCAGCTCGTCGGCCGTCGTCAGGGCGGCGGCCAGCTCCTTGCCCCCCGGCCGGCCGCCGGGGGCGTCCAGCCCGTCGGCCAGCCCCCGCAGGAGCTGGGACAGGATGACCCCGGAATTGCCGCGGGCCCCCATCAGCGACCCGTGGGCGATGGCCCGGCACGCCGCCGTCAGGTCCGGGTCCTGGAGGCCGTCGAGCTCGGCGGCCACCGACTCCAGCGTGAGCGCCATGTTGGTGCCGGTGTCGCCGTCGGGGACCGGGTAGACGTTGAGGCGGTTGATCAGCTGCTGGTGGCTGCGCAGGCCGTCGCGGAAGGTGCCGATCACACGGCAGAGCTCCGCTGCATCCAAGGCGTCGAGGGCGACCATGGGCAGGATGCTAACCTTTGCGACTTACCCAGAGGTTCTCAGAGGAAGTCGGAGTGACATGGCAGCGGTGTGCGAGGTCTGCGGCAAGAAGCCGTCGTTCGGAATGAACATCAGTCACTCCCACCGACGGACGAAGCGTCGTTGGGATCCCAACATCCAGAAGGTGCGCGCCGTCGTCGACGGGGCCCCGAAGCGTCTGAACGTGTGCACGTCGTGCATCCGCTCGGGCAAGGTCACCAAGCGGCCCGTCCGCACCATCCCGGGCTGAGCACCACCGTCCCGGGCTGAGCCGTCGCCGGCGTCCCCGGCCCGCCCGTCGACGGAGGACGACCCGGCCACGGCGCCGCACACCCGCGGTCGTCGCCCGGATCCGGGCGGACGTCAGAACCGGTGCCGCCAGCCCACGGCGGGCAGGTCCCCTCCGTCGAGCGTGTAGACCCCGGCGCGTCCCGTGCACCGGCCGACGGTGACGGGCCGGCGCAGTCCGGCCGCGGCGAAGGCCGCCGAGAGCGCCGCGGGGTCGGCCGTCGCCAGGACCAGTTCGTAGTCCTCCCCCCCGCCGAGGGCCTCGGCTCGGGTGGCCCCCGCGACCACGGCGTCGGCGCCGACGGTCAGCGCGAGCCCGGTCCCGGACGCCTCCGCCACGTGGACGGCGTCGGCCACGAGACCGTCGGACACGTCGATCGCCGCCGTGGCCCCGGCCCTCCGGGCCACGGCGCCCTCCTCCAACCGGGCCACCGGACGGCGGTGGGCCGCCGCCAGCGGATCGGTCACCGCCCCTCCCCCGCCGGCCGGGCCGGCCCCGGTGGCCGCTCCGAGCAGCCGCAGTCCGGCGGCCGACCCGCCGAGCGGCCCGGTCACCACGAGCGTGTCACCCGGGCGGGCGCCATCGCGCCGCAGCAGGGGCGCCCCGTCGTCGGGGACCGAGCCGACGGCGGTCACCGACACCACCAGCACCGGCGACGCCGACAGGTCGCCGCCGACCACCCGGCAGCCGGCCCGTGCCGCCGACTCGGCCACCCCGTCGGCCAGGCCCTCCACCGGGAACCCCGCCGGGGCGGCCACCGACAGGAGTACGTAGTCGGCCTCCGCTCCCATGGCCGCGAGGTCGGAGACCGCGACCATCAGCGCCTTCCAGCCGATGTCCTCCGGTGAACTGACGGCGCGGTCCACGTGGACGCCCTCCACCACCAGGTCGGTGGACAGGACGACCCGTCCCGGGTGCGCCGGGGTCACGGCGGCGGCGTCGTCGCCGATCCCGAGGTCGCCGGGGACCGGCTCGACCGGACCGTCGGCGAAGCGCTCCCGGAGCCGGTCGAGAAGGACGAACTCGTCTTCGCCGGTGTCTCCTCCGGGCGTCCCGGAATTGGGTCTGCGCACACGACCTGCCTAGCATTGTCCCCGGTAGGACCCCACTACGATGGTGGATCTGCCCTGAGCCGCCGTGCAGGAAGCCCTGCGTGGACGGCGGCCCCGACGGGCCGCCGACAACCGAGGAGGAAGAACCAGCCCATGCCCCCCACCGAGCACAAGAAGCTGATCGCATGGGTCGAGGAGATCGCCGCACTCACGGAGCCCGACGAGGTCGTGTGGTGTGACGGATCCGCCGAGGAGTACGACCGCCTGTGCCAGCTCCTGGTGGACAACGGCACCTTCACCAAGCTCGCGGACGCCAAGCGTCCGAACAGCTACTGGGCCCACTCGGACCCGGGCGACGTCGCCCGGGTCGAGGACCGGACCTACATCTGCTCGACCGACGAGGCCGATGCCGGGCCCCACCAACAACTGGCGGGACCCGACCGAGATGCGCGGGGTGCTGACCGACCTGTTCCGGGGTTCGATGCGGGGCCGCACGATGTACGTGGTGCCGTTCTCGATGGGCCCGCTCGGCTCCACCATCGCCCACATCGGCGTCGAGATCACCGACTCCGCCTACGTGGCCGTGTCGATGCGCATCATGACCCGCATGGGCCGGGGTGCCCTCGAGGTCCTCGGCGCCGACGGCGAGTTCGTCCCGTGCCTGCACTCGGTGGGCATGCCCCTCGCCGACGGCCGCGCCGACGTGCCGTGGCCCTGCGACGCCGACAACAAGTACATCGTCCACTTCCCCGAGACCCGCGAGATCTGGTCGTACGGGTCCGGCTACGGCGGCAACGCCCTGCTCGGCAAGAAGTGCTTCGCCCTGCGCATCGCCTCGGTCATGGCCCGCGACGACAACTGGCTGGCCGAGCACATGCTCATCCTGAAGCTGACCTCGCCCGCCGGCGAGACCCGGTACGTGACCGGCGCCTTCCCCTCGGCGTGCGGCAAGACCAATCTGGCCATGCTCATCCCGACCCTTCCCGACTGGAAGGTGGAGACGGTCGGCGACGACATCTGCTGGATGAAGTTCGGTCCCGACGGCCGGCTGTACGCCATCAACCCCGAAGCGGGCTTCTTCGGCGTGGCGCCGGGCACGAACTCGCACACCAACCCGAACGCCATGCTGACCATGGACGCCAACACCATCTTCACCAACACCGCGCTCACCGAGGACGGCGACGTCTGGTGGGAGTCGATGACCGACGAGCCGCCGGCCCACCTGACCTCCTGGAAGGGAGAGGAGTGGACCCCCGAGTCGGACACGCCGGCCGCCCATCCCAACGCCCGGTTCACCGTGCCGGCCGCCCAGGACCCGGCCATCGCCTCGGAGTGGGAGGACCCGGCGGGCGTGCCCATCGACGCCATCCTCTTCGGCGGGCGCCGCGCCTCGGTGGTGCCGCTCGTGTTCCAGTCCCGCGACTGGCAGCACGGCGTCTTCCTCGGCTCGATCATGGCCTCGGAGACGACCGCCGCCGCCGCCGGCGCCGTCGGCAACCTGCGCCGCGACCCGTTCGCCATGCTCCCCTTCTGCGGGTACAACATGGCCGACTACTTCGCCCACTGGCTGGAGATCGGTGCGGGCGCCGACCCCGAGAAGCTGCCGAAGATCTTCTACGTCAACTGGTTCCGCAAGGACGCCGACGGCCGCTGGCTCTGGCCCGGCTACGGCGAGAACTCCCGGGTCCTGGAGTGGGTGTTCGAGCGGGTGAGCGGCACGGGCGAGGCGGTCGAGACGCCCATCGGGCTCCTCCCCTCCCCGGGCGCCATCAACACCGAGGGCCTCGACGTGACCGCCGAGGACATGGCCACGCTGCTGAAGGTGGACGAGGACGAGTGGCGCGCCGAGGTGCCCTCGATCCGCGAGCACTTCGCCACGTTCGGCGACAAGCTGCCCGCCGCCCTGGCGGGCGAGGTCGACCTGCTCGAGGGCAAGCTCGGCTGAGCCACCCGATCCCGAACGGGGCGCACGGGGGGCCGGTCCGCCGGCCCCCCGGCCGCGCCGGGGCGGCGGGCGCACCCGCGGCTAGGGCCGGCCCGGCCCGGCGGTGCGCAGGGCGTTCATGTAGGACAGGGCGCCGACGACGGCCACCCCGGACATCACCAGGTTGCCCGCCGGGATCGACAGGGACAGCACCACCCCGACCAGCGAGCCGGTGACCCACATCAGCTGCAGACCGCGTCTCGAACCGGGCGAAGGCGCGGCCCTGGTCCGATTCGCGGACGTGGCGCTGCACCAGGGCGTCGAAGGACGGTTTGGCCACCGCTCCGGCCGCCCCGACCGACACCGCCACCAGGGCCTGGAGGGCCCGGTCCGGGAACACCCAGCCCAGCAGGCCCGCCGCCGCCACCAGCCACAGCGCGGCGGTGAGCATCTGCTGCTCGGTCAACACCCGCCGGATGCGGCCGACCAGGAGCACGCCGATGACCGCGCCGGCGGTGAGGGCGCCGACCAGCAGGCCGAACCACCAGGTGGCGGCGTTCTCGCGCCGCAGTCCGAAGGCGAACAGGAAGGTCAGGAACCCGAGCAGACCCTTGAGCACCGACATCGGGGTGAGGGCGAGGATCACCTGGGTGCCGGCGATGGGCCGGAAGGCGGCCAGGTCCCGCTGCTCGTCCAGTCGCCACGCCTCGACGTCGGGCGCGTGCTCCACCGGCACCACGTCGGTCCGGCGGCCGGCGCCGCGGCCCCTCCGGGCCGCCCTGGGCACGCGACGCACCGGGAGCCGGGTGCCGGCCACCACCGCCGCCGCGAACACCGCGGCGCACGACCACAGCACGGCGGGGGCGCCGGCCAGCTTGAGGATGGCCACCGCCGGCAGGGCGAAGACGAACCCGGACAGCGAGGCGAGCAGTCCCAGGCGGGCGTTGAGGGTGGCGAGATCCGGCTCGACCACGTCCCGGCCGGTGGCCGGGTCGTCGACGTGGACCACCGGCGGGGTGCCGTACGGCGGGGTCCGGGGATCCGGGGGCACGGCGTCCTCGGTCCCCGGACCGGCTCCGTCCACCCAGGCGGGCGTGACCGCGCCCGGCGCCTCCCCGAGGTCCACCATCTCGAGGGCGGCCATCTCGGGCACCAGGGCGCCTTTGGTGACCAGGTACACCTTGGACAGCACCAGCATCAGGAAGGCCTCGGGGAACAGCAGCAGCGAGTGGATGTCCCGGGCGACGAAGGGACACAGCACGGCACGTCCGAGCGCCGAGGTGACGACCATCGCCCGGCGGGCCCCGCGGCTCCGGTCGACGATCGGCCCGAGGGCCGGTGCCACCACGGCGAAGGGACCCATGGTCAGCAACAGGTACAGCAGGACCTTGTCCTTGGCCGCCGTGGGCGAGATCGAGAAGAACAGCGAGCCGGCCAGCGACACGGCGAACAGGGTGTCCCCGGCCGTCATCAGCACGTGGGTGAGTGCGAGGCGCCCGATCGGACTCCGCTGGTCGAAGAGGTCGTCGACCGCGGAGCGGATCAGGCGGCGGAACTGGTCACCACGCTCCCGCACGCCCATCTGCGCATGGTAGGCCGCGGGAGCCGGCGCCAGACCCGGCGGTAGCATGACGGGGCGGCCCACCCGGCGGCCGGTCCCCTGCCCAGGAGATGGACATGTCCGTCAGCGCCTACATCCTCATCCAGACCGAGGTCGGACGGGCGGCCACCGTGGCCCGCACCGTGTCCAGGCTGGACGGCGTGGTGACGGCCGAGGGCGTGACCGGACCCTACGACGTCATCGTCCGGGCCGGCGCGGACACGATGGACGAGCTCGGGCGCATGGTGGTGGGCCGGATCCAGCTCATCGAGGGCATCATCCGCACGGTCACCTGCCCGGTCGTCAACCTGTAGCCCCACCCCCCGGCCCGGGCGAGCGGCACCGCCGACCCGCCCGGCACGGCCGAGCCCGTGAGCCCGGGCCCGGTTCCCCCCGGTGGGCCGTGCGTGTCAGCCGACGGCGCCGGACCGGCGAAGGGCGGCGACCTCGTCGGTCGACAGTCCCCAGTCGCCCAGCGCCTCGTCGGCGTGCTGGCCCGGGTTGGGCGGCGGCCGGCGGATCTCCCCGGGGGTCGACAGGAACCGGGGTGCCGGCGCGGGCTGGACCACGCCGGCCACCTCGGTGAACGTGCCTCGGAACCGGTTGTGGGGGTGGTCCGGCGCCTCGGTGGCCGACAGGACGGGCGCCACGCAGGCGTCGGAGCCGTCGAACACCTCCTCCCATTCGGCCCGGGTCCTCGAGGCGAAGACGGCGGCCATCCGCTCCTTCATCGCCGGCCACGTGGACTTGTCCATCTGGGTGGCGCGGTCCACGTCGTCGAGGCCGAGCCGATCCATCAGCTCGGCGTAGAACTGCGGCTCGATGGCGCCGACCCCCAGGAACCCGCCGTCGGACGTCTCGTAGACCTCGTAGAAGTGGGCACCGGTGTCGAGGAGGTTGGTGCCCCGGGCGTCGTCCCAGATGCCGGCGGAGCGCAGGGTGTACGTCATGGTCATGAGCGAGGCCGCCCCGTCCACCATGGCGGCGTCGATCACCTGTCCCCTGCCGGTGGTGCGGGCCCCGAGGATGGCGGCCAGCATGCCGAAGGCGAGCAGCATGCCGCCCCCGCCGAAGTCACCGACCAGGTTGAGCGGCGGCACGGGCCGCTCGCCCGCCCGGCCGATGGCCTCGAGGGCCCCCGACAGGGCGATGTAGTCGATGTCGTGCCCGGCGGCCTGGGCCATGGGCCCCTCCTGGCCCCAACCGGTCATCCGTCCGTAGGCCAGGCGCGGGTTTCGGGCCAGGCACTCGTCGGGTCCGAGACCGAGCCGCTCGGCGACCCCCGGTCGGAATCCCTCCATGAACCCGTCGGCTCCCTCGACCAGCCGGAGGACGAGGGCCACGCCGTCGGGGTGCTTGAGGTCGACGGCCACCGACCGACGGCCACGGTTCATGAGGTCCACGTGGGCCTCCTGGTGCGGCGGGTACCGCACCCGGTCCGCGCGGTCGACGCGGATGATGTCCGCACCGGCGTCGGACAGCATCATCCCGGCGAAGGGCGCCGGGCCCAGGCCGGCCAGCTCGACGATGCGGACGCCATCCAGCGGGCCGCTCATCGCGCGCCGCCCCGGACGGAGGTCGGGCGGAACCCGGCACGGGGACCGGGCACCGGGTTCATGGTCGGGGGCGGGGGAATCGGCATGGCGGGATGGTGTCCCACCGTCGGCCGGGGGTCAAATGCGGTGCCGGGGGGTACCGGAACGGCCGCCACCCGGCCCCACCCTCACGACGGGAGGATGCGGTCGATCCGCCCCGTGCCCACGTCGTAGCGCCACCCCTCGACGACCACGCCGTCCGGGAGCTGCGGGCAGGCCCGCAGGAGGGCCACGTCGGCGGTCAGCGCCGCGTCCGGATCGGGCATGGCCAGGAACTCCCAGTCCGCCACCTCCACGGTTCCCTGCGCCTCCAGCCGGTCGCGCACCCCGTCGTCGGACTCACCGGCCAGGGCGCAGTTGGTGTGCTGCATGACGGCGACGCCGCGGACCTCGAGGAAGCGCGTGGCGAGGACCAGCGAGCGGAGCACGTCGGGCGTCACCCGGGCGCCGGCGTTGCGCAGGATCTTGGCGTCGCCCGGGTGCAGGCCCAGCATGGTCAGCGGTTCGATGCGGCTGTCCATGCAGGTGACCAGGGCGAACCCCCGCGCCGCCACCGGCGCGATGCCCTCGAGGGAGAAGCCCTCGCTGTAGGCGGTGTTGGCGGACAGCAGTTCCTCGAACATGAAGTACACATCGTAGGTCGGCGGAGCCGTCCCGGTGGAATCCGACCCCGGCGGTAGCGTCGGGGACCGCCGGGACCCACCGCCGATCCGAGGAGCCGCGTGCACCCTGAACCCGCCCCGTCGCCCGCCCACCGGGTGTCGACCGGACCCGGTCGGGTCAACCTGATCGGGGACCATACCGACTACAACCTGGGGATCGCCCTCCCCATGGCCATCGGGCTCGGCGTCACCGTGGACGTCACGCCGTCCGACGACGACCTGGTGACGGTGACCTCGGACGCCTACCCGGGCGAGCGTGCCGTGGTGCCCCTCGTGCCCGACGCCGGACCGGCCACCACCTTCGAACCCGCCTGGGCCCGGCTCGTCGCCGCCGTGGTGGGGCTGGCCCGACCGGCCGCAGGGTGCACCGTGCGCATCACGTCGACCCTCCCCCGGGGAGCCGGGCTGTCCTCGAGCGCCGCCCTGTCGGTGGCGCTGGCCGACGCCCTCGGCGTCAGCGGGACCGCCCGCGAGGTGGCCGGCCTGTGCCGCGAGGCCGAGCACCGCACCGGCGTCCCCGTGGGACTCCTCGACCCGCTGGTGTGCGCCGGCGGCCTGGGCGGCCACGCACTGCGGATCGATTTCGCCACCGGCGCCACCGCCGACGTGCCGCTGCCGGACGGTGCCGGGTTCGTCGTCGTCGACTCGGGGATCCGACGGGACCTCCGCACCTCGGCCTACGCCGTCCGGGTGGCCGAGTGCGAAGCGGCCGCCGCCGTGGTCGGACCCCTCGGGCTGGCCGGCCCGGCCGACCTGGCGGGCCTGCGCGACCCGGTGCTGCGGCGGCGGGCCCGCCACGTGGTGACCGAGTGCGCCCGCGTCGACGAGTTCGCCGAGGCGCTGGCCGTCGGGGATCTGGTCGCGGCCGGCGCGGTGATGGACACCAGCCACCGCAGCCTGGCCGACGACTTCGAGGTGTCGACACCCGCCCTGGACGAGCTGGTGGCCGGGGTGCGGGCGCGGGAGGGCGTCCACGGCGCCCGCGTCACCGGCGCCGGGTTCGGCGGGTGCGTGGTGGTGCTCGCCGACCCGGGAGCGCTGGACCCGGCCGACCTCGACCGGCGCGCCTGGCGGGTGGAGGCGGTCGACGGGACCGTCACCGCCCGGGAGCACGCTCGGACCTGAGCCGGACCGGTCCCGTGCCTCCGGTGGCTCCGACCCCCGGCACGGTGCCGGCACGTCGGCCCCGGGGGGCGGACGCGGTCGGTCAGCTCCGGAGGGGCTCCCACACGGCCTGGTCGTGGGCGAAGACGACGCGCCGCGGGTCCATGGCCTGCAGGCGTTCGAGCCACACCGGCGCGATCACCGGGACGTCCACGACGGCCTGGCGTCGGGCGTGCAGCGCCAGGACGTCGGCGGCGTAGGCCGTGGCCGCGTCGTGGTACTGCCCCGCGACCACGACGGTGCCGTCATCGGAGGCCACGACGACGCTCTGGTGTCCGTCCGTGTGCCCCGGCGTCGGGACGATCGCCACGCCGTCCAGCACCTCCGCCTCCCCGTCCAGCACCACGTAGTCGAGGCCGGGTGGGTCGACGAGTTCGGGAAGGGTGTAGTGCTCGGCGGACCGGGCGGTCTCCAGTTCGATCCGCTGGACGTAGACCCTGCGATCCGAGAGCAGCGGGTTGCCTCCGCAGTGATCGAAGTGCAGGTGGCAGTTCACGACGTGCCCGACGTCCCCGAGGTCGAAGCCGAGTGCGTGCACGGCCTCGCCCAGCCGCCTCCGCACCGGACGGTAGTGGGCGTCGACGTCGGGATCGGCCCCCATGCCCGTGTCGACCAGCACCACGCCGTCCGGATGGTCGATGAGGTAGCCGAAGCACGGCTCCACCCGGGGAACCCCCGCGTCGGTCTCCTCCGCCGGCCGGACGAAGTAGCCGAAGTCGACCCGGTGCACGCGTGCCTGCGCCATGGCACCAGTATGGGCCCTGCTCCGCCGCCACGACCCGGAAGGTGCTCGGTCGCCTCGCCCGCCACGACCGTGGTCCCCGACCGGTCCGCATCGGTGGCCGTCCCGGAGAAGACGAGCGTCTCCCCGTCGTTCATCCGCGTGGCGATGGCCGGGTCGTCGGCCATGGTCCGGACCGGACGGGAAGGGACACGCCGGCTCGTTGCGGACACCGGTGGGCGCCGGTGCCCCACCGGAACGTGGCCGTCGGTCGGACCGGCCCGGGGCTCACGAACCGCGCCCGGTGCCAGGGGTACCGGCACTCCGTCGTGACCACCCGAGACGACTCGGGGGAACCGCCCCCGTGCGCTACCGCGGCCCCGCTGGAGCACGGCGCCGACGGGCGCCTGGCGCGGCGAGGATCGGGGAGGCGATCCACCGGACGTCGGATGGATCGTGGTGCGCCCGTTCGAGGAGACGGCCCGGCACGCGGCCCATCTGGACCTCGCCGGGGTCCGCCCGACGGAGCGACCCGGTCGGGCGACGCCTGACCGCCTCCAGGACGGTGGCCAGGAGCAGGTCGATTCCGGATCCCGCATCGCCTACCTTTGCCCCATGACGACGGTCCGTCTGGCGACGCTGAGCGATGTCCCGCAACTGGCCCGTGTCCAGATGCGTGCCTTCGAGGACGACCCGTTGATCACGTGGATGCTCCCCGCCGACGGGTTCGGCCGGCGGGCGACGCTCCTGTTCGACTGCATGATCCGCGCCTCCATGCTCCACGAGAGCGTCTACACGACCGACGACGGTGTCTGCACGGCGGTGTGGGCGCCACCGGGCGCCTGGGCCTTCTCCGAGGCGCAGATGGCGATGATGGCGGGGCCGTTCGCCGAGGCGGCGGGTGAACGGGTCGATCGGGCCCTGGGCCTCTTCCTCGAGCTGGCGGACGTCCACCCACCGGAGCCCCACTGGTACCTCGAAGGTCTGGGCACCCATCCCGACTGGCAGAGGCGTGGGATCGCGTCGGCGGTGCTGGCCCCGGTGTTGGACCTCTGCGACACCGACGGCCTTCCCGCCTACCTCGAGACGCAGAAGGAGAGCAACGTCCCGTTCTACCGTCGGCACGGATTCGACGTCATCGGCACGAAACAGCTCGCGGACGGCGCACCGAACCTCTGGCTCATGTGGCGCGAGCCCTCGGCTCGCGGCCCATCACCCTCCTCGGGGCGATGAGGGGCACGTCGGTCGGGACGACCACTCCCCCGGCTGGTGTCGGACCGTCACCCGTCACCGATGCGGTGGGATCTCCGGGTGGCGGCCTCCGGGGCCCGAGCATCCCCGACCCGGCCACGGATCCGGCCGTCGCAGCGACGAGCTTCGTCCGATGACGACGCCCCGCTCCCATCGGACCATCGACATCGACGGCCTGCCGGTCTACTGCGAGACCGAGGGCGACGGAGCGACCATCGTCCTCCTCCACGGGGGGCTGGCCGACAACTCCACCTGGGCGGCGCAGTTCACGGGACTGTCCCCGCACCGCCGGGTGGTGGCTCCCGAGCGGCAGGCGCAGGGCCGTACGCCGGACCGACCCGGCCCGCTGACCTACCGGGCGATGACCGACCAGACCGTCGAGCTCCTCGTCGCGCTCGACCTCGGACCGGTCGATCTCCTCGGGTGGAGCGACGGCGGCATGGTGGGGACCCTCGTCGCCGCCGACCACCCCGAGCTCGTCCGGACGCTGACCGTCACGGGATCCGGCTTCTCCAGTGCCGGCTACGTCCCCGGGGCCATGGAGGACCTCGTGGGTCTGTCCCCCGATGACGACGACCTGGCGATGTTCGCGGCCATGTACGCGGCGGCGTCTCCGGACGGACCCGACCACTTCCCCGAGGTGTGGGAGAAGATGCGCACCATGTGGGCGGAGGCCTTCGACTGGACCGACCAGGTGCGGAAGATCGCGGCTCCGACCCTGGTCGTCGTGGGCGATGACGACTACATCAGCGTGGAGCATGCCCAGGAATTCTCGCGGCTCGTCGCCCAGGGACAGCTGGCGGTCGTCCCCGGTGCATCGCACCTCGTCCCGATGGAACGACCCGACCTCTTCAACCGGCTCGTGCTCGAGTTCACGGCGGACCCGGTCGCCGACACCATGATGCCGCTCCGGCGCAAGGCGGACCGATAGCGCACGCGGTCCGGGTCCGCGCGCCGTCCCGGACCGTCGTCGGCCCCCGGTGCACCGGTGCGTCCTCCGGGGACCGTCGTCCCGCCGGGTCCGGCGCCGGTCCTCCGGGTCAGCTCCAGGCCGCGTCGTCGGGTGGGGGACCCAGGCGTCGGGTGACGATCCTGGCCAGGACCGCCGGCTTGCGGGCATCCTCGATGCGGTGCAGGACGCCCCGGTCCCACACCACCACGTCGATGCTGCCGGTCCCGAGGATCCGGCGCACGACGCTCTGATGGACCACCAGCCGGTCCACGGAGTCGAGCGGGATCTCCATCCGGTTCGCGGACGCCGCCCCCCACTGGTCCACGATCCGGTACGACGTGACCATCAGCCAGGACCGGCGCCACCGGACGAAGCGGACGGCCAGCCAGAGGCACGGCACCGCGACCACGGCGCCCTCCACCCAGTGGAGGGTCACCGAGGTGTGGGGCACCGCCACGTCCAGGAAGACGCCCGCGGCGACCGCCACCAGGGCCACCAGCAGCGGTCCGGTGAGGAACGACCAGTGCGGGCGGATGTCGACCAGCACCTCCTCGGCCGGGAGGAGCAGTGGGCGGCGCGTGGGCACGTGTCAGCCCCGTGCGCCGGGGCGGGAGCGGGCGGGGGGCGGCACCGGATCAATCTACCGAGGGCCTACCTCCACGGCGCGTGACGCCCCGGCGGTAGCCTGCACCGCTGTGGACCCCGTCGACCCGACCGCACCTCCCGGTCCCGGTGACCGGTTCGAGCGGGCGATGGCAGGGCTCACCCCGGCCCAGCACCGGGCCGTCACCACCCCGGCCGAGGCCCTCTGCATCGTCGCCGGTGCCGGGTCCGGGAAGACCCTGGTCCTCACCCTGCGCGTGGCCCGCCGCATCCGCGACGGTTCGGCCGAGTCCGACCACACCGTGGTCTGCACCTTCACCCGCAAGGCCGCGCTCGAGCTCCGCGAGCGACTGGGCCGCTACGGCGTCTCCGTCTCGACCCCCGCCGGGCCCGGCGGCGTGCCCACGCCCGGCGTCCGGGCGGGCACGCTCCACCAATTGGGCCTGACGCTGTTGCGCCGCCATGCCGCCGACACGGGTGGTGCGCCGCCGGCGCTGGTCGAGCACCGGTGGCGCACCCTGGCCGATCTCACCGGCGACCGGTCGGCCGCCTCGGTCGCCGAGACCGAGATCGGGTGGGCCAAGGCGCGCTGCCTCACCCCGGAGGACTACGCCCCTGCGGCGGCGGCGACGGGCCGTCCGGTCGCCCTTCCCCCCGACCGCGTGGCCGCCGTCTTCGCCGAGTACGAGGACCGCCTCGGCCGACGCGGCCTCCTCGACCTCGACGACGTCCTCCTGCGCGCCGCCGACCTGCTGGAGTCGCATCCGGAGTTCGCCGGACGGGCGCACTGGCGCTACCGCCACCTGGCCGTCGACGAATTCCAGGACGTGAACCCGGCACAGTTCCGGCTCCTCCGGTCGCTCCTCGGCGAGCGGGCCGACCTCTGCGCCGTGGGCGACCCGAACCAGGCCATCTACGGGTGGAACGGGGCCGATCCCGGACTGCTCGGGTCGCTCCCGGACGCGGTGCCGGGACTCGAGGTGGTCCACCTCGACGCCAACCACCGCTGCACCCCCCAGGTGGTGGCGGCGGCGACGGCCGCGCTGGGCCCCTCCGCCGTCGCCCCACCGGCTTCGGCCGTGGCCGGCGGGCCCGTCCCCACGCTGACCGCCTTCGACGACGACCGCGCCGAGGCCGACGCGGTGGCCGCCGCCGTCCTGCGGCGGGCCGAGGCCGGCACGACCTGGACGGACCAGGCGGTGCTGGCCCGCACCCACGACCAGCTGGCGGTGATCCGCCGTGCGCTCGACCGGCTGGGTGTCCCGTGCCGGTTCGCCCCCGCCCCCGACGCCGAGGTCGGGCCGGTGGCGCCGGCGGGCCGGCTCCGGCCGACCACCCGCTCCACGGCGGCACGGGGCGAGGAGGGCGGTGCCGTCGAGCTCGCCACCTTCCACCGGGCCAAGGGCCTCGAGTGGGACGTCGTCCACGTCGTGGGGCTCGAGGAGGGCTTCGTCCCCATCGTGCACGCCACGACAGCCGAGGCGCAGGCCGAGGAGCGGCGCCTGCTCTACGTGGCACTGACCCGGGCCGGGCGGGAGCTGGCCTGCTCGTGGGCCCGCCGTCGCACCCTGGGCCCCGGGAGGCCAATGGAGCGGCGCCCGTCGCCCTGGGTGGCGCCGCTGGCCGGTGCCTGTGATCCGGGCGACGCCCGGCCCGCGCCCGAGGATGCGGCCCGGCGCTTCGCCGACCTGCGGGCGAACCTGTCGGGTTGACGCCGGGGGCCGGGTCCCGTCGGCTCCGGCCGCCCCGCACGGCTGCGGGCGACCCGTACCCTCCGTGCCGGCCAGGCGTCCCGGCGCTCCGCCGGCGTGCCGTACCGGACGTGGACGGCGATCCGGACCGGAGGCTGTCACGCGATTTCCATGCGCGGACACCCGGTTGTTACGACGCCGTAACGCGGTACGTCCGTAGCCTGGAGCACAGCACGGAGGAGGTGCCGACATGAGGAACAGGCTGTTGCTCGCCATCGACCAGTTCGAGCCGGGACAGGCGGCACTGGACTACACCATCGGTCTGGCGGCCACGTCGAAGTCGGACGTGGAGGTGCTCCACGTCCGCGAACTGCCGGCATCGCTCCGGGTCCCTCCGCTCGAGACCACCGCCGAGGCCGAGGTGCTCGTCGAGGAGACCGTCCGGCGGCTGCAGACGGCCGGGATCGCCGCCTCCGGGGCGGTGTGCTCCGCCCGGGAGCACCAGGTCGCCCGCCGCATCGTCGACGAGGCCTCCTCCCGGCGGTGCGATGCCATCGTCCTCGGGTCGCTCCGCCGCCGGGGACTCCGGTCGATGATGGGACAGGGGACCCGCGAGCGCGTGCTGCGGATGTCGCCGCTACCGGTGGTCGTGACGCCCCCGGCGCTCGGCGTCGGCGACCGGCTCGTCCTCCGGTCCTGACCCGGGCGACGCCGTCGGGCCCTACTCGTCCAGCGGGGTGGCCCGGGACGGCGCGAACCGGGGAAGCACCACCGTCTCCGGCATGGCGTCACCGGACCAGTCCCACCGGTCGACCTCGTCCGTGGACCGCCGACCGACGGCTGCCCGGACGATCTCGAAGCGGCTGGTGCGGACGGTCGCCGTGACCGCACCCCCGCCCACCACCGTGTCGCCCGCCTCGTGCACGATCCGCAGCGCCCCCCGTCCGCCCCGACGGCCGCCGATCGCGCGCGACACGCCTCCGAAGACGTAGTCCACGGCGTCGGACGTGCGCCCACCCCGATCCCCCGCCGCCCCGCGCACGTCGAGCTCGTGGGTGACCGCGTCGGTCAGGAGCATCCTCCGGGTCGTCGGGTCGAAGCCGCCGATCAGGGGCTCGACCATCCGGCTGCAACGCTCCCACTCGACGAGCACGTCACGGAGGGGCACGTCGGCCCGGGCATCGACCTGCTCCTGGGTCCAGGTGTCACCGGCCACGTCGACGAGGTTGCCCGAGACGATGTCCGCGGTGGTTCCGGCCAGGTGGGACACGAGGTCGCGCACCCGCCACCGTGGCGTGGCCGGGGCGACCCGGTCCAGCACCTCGTCGGGTAGGGCGGACACGAACTCGGTGACGCGCAGGCGCACTCCCCGGTAGATGGCCGCGTGGTCGGTGTCGCTCACGTCGACGACGCTAGACCGTGATCACCGGAGGACCACCGGAGGCGAGGGGTGGGTGGGACCGACCCACGACCGGTTCGATCGGGCGGTGCCGGTCGGACGGGACGACCGACCCCGGTCACGGTCCCCACAAGTGGGAAGATCCTCTGGGGTCGACGTCGGGCAGCCAGCCCGGTCCGCCGGCCCGTACACCGCGACGACGTGCGAGGAGCAGGACGATGGCGAAGCCGGGCGACGTGTTCATCTACATCGGCACCTACGGGGACCGCGGGCCGGCCCTGGACGACTACGAGGTCGTCCGCGAGCTGCACCGTGCCGGGGCCGTCGGCACCTACGACGCCGCCCTGGTGACCAAGGACGAGGACGGCACGGTGCACGCCACCCGGGTCGAGATGGCCGCCCGCCACGCCGGGTGGGGAGGGGCCGTGGCCGGCGCGCTCGTCGGCCTCCTGTTCCCCCCGGCCCTGGTGGGTACGGCCATCGTGGGAGGCGCGGTAGGGGTCGTGGGTGGCCACCTCTGGCGCGGCCTGTCCCGATCGGACCTCAAAGAGCTCGGCGAGCTCATCGACTCGGGGGACGTCGCCCTGGTCGTCGTGGGCGAGAACAAGCTCGAACAGACGTTGGACATCAGCGGATTCGGGGCCGAGCGTCACGTCCTCACCAACGTGTCGGTGACGCGCCAGCAGCTCGACGAGGCGATGCTGGAGGCCGCCGACGACGTCCGCTAGCGCGGTCGACCGGACGGCGCGGGTCACCGTGGAGCGTCCGCCCGTTCCGACGGCCTCGGACGACCGTCGACTCCCGGTGGCGATGCCGACCGGACGACGGACGGTGCGGACGCCACCCGGCGGTCCGGGGGTGTCTGCGATCCTCCGACCCACCGCCGCGGCTCAGACCGGCCGTACCTCGGCGAGCCGCTCGACCGCGTACCCGTCGTCCCAGCAGACGGCGGCCTCCCACGCGGCCGACGCCTGTGCGGCGATGTCGTGCGCCTCGTCGTCGAGACCGGCGGCGTTGCCGGGCAGCACCAGGTCGAGATCCGGGACGTCGACGTGCGCCTCGTCCCAGTCGATCAGCCCGACCCGGTCCGCCGTCATGCGGATGTTGCGCGGGTTGGGATCGCCGTGGACCACGCACGTCCGGCGTCCGGCGAGCCGCGCCCACGCCGCCCGGCACCGGGCGGCACCCTCGGGTGGCATCGCGCCCAGGTCGATCTCCGTCCCGGTGTCGGCGTGCACGAGGTCGGTCGACGACCGCCAACCCGGTCGCTGCGACCAGTCCGGCGTCACCCGGTGCAACCGACGGAGCGTATCGGCCACGCGACGCCAGTCGTCCTCCGTCTCCGGAGGTCGGCCCTCCACGTGGGCCATCACCACCAGCCCGTCGGCGAACAGCCGACCGTCCGCGGTCGGGATGGGCACCGGCACGGTCAGACCTTCCCGGTCGAGGTGACGGATGAGCCCGGTCTCCCACGCCAGATCCGCGTCGGTCCTGTCCCCGAGACGACCGACCGCGAGGCGCCCGGCGACGCGCACGGTCCACACGTCGTTGTGACCGCCGGCGAGCGGTTCGACGCGGACCACGTCGTCACCCCACCGCTCGAGTGCCTCCCATCCCATGGCCACATGGTCGCAGATTCCGTGTGCCCCGGGTCCACGGTGGGACGACCGCCACGGCGACCTCCACGAACCGACGACGCTCGTCCGCCGTGGGACGAGCGGGACGCCGGGGGCACGGAGCTAGATTGGGGTCATGCCGATGCCGAAGCGGGCAGACGTCGATGATTTCTTCGCACAGCTCGACGAGGTGCAGCGACCACACCTCGAAGCGCTCCGTGCCCTGAGTGCCGAAGTCGACCCGGAGGCACGCGAGGTGCTGAAGTGGAACCTTCCGGTGTACGTCCGCGGAGAGAACACGAACCAGTGGATGCTCCAGAACTTCAAACGCCACTGTTCGTTGCGGTTCTCGCCGGAGTTCTTCGGCGGCCAGAAGGCTGCCGTCGAGTCCGCCGGCTTCGAGTGCGGAGAGGGCTTCATCAAGTTGCCGTACACGGAGGAGCTTCCGGTGGATCTCCTGCGGACGCTGATGCTGGCGAGGGTGGCGGAGTTCGAGGCGCGACACCCCGGTTAGGGGAGTCCACGACCGGGGGTGCCCGTCACGCCCGCCGGGCGGGGCGATCCGGTCTCGCGGCGTCGGGGAGACGCCGATGCCGGCTGGACCACCAGGTCCAGGCGAGGCCTCGTCCCCACCGACTCCCCTCGGGCGTTCGTCGGGGCCACTCCGCTCCCGGGGCGCCCTCATGTTGCGATCGAGACCACCATCGGACCCGGGGGACAGGAGCCGGCCCACCTCTACCGCACATCCGTGACGAGCCGGTCGGACCGCGGAAGGCTGCCGCGATCGGACACCGTCGCGGCCGCGCCCCGCACGCCGCCCGCGTCCGAGGGGCGCGTCGATCGTCCCCGGCCGTCCGTCAGCCGAGTGCGACGTCGACGAAGACCGGCGTGTGGTCCGAGGGCTTGTCGCCCTTGCGGGCCTGGCGGTCGATGAGGGCCCACGTCGTGGCCCGGGCCAGCACCTCGGTCATCAGGATGAGGTCGATCCGCATCCCCCGGTGACGGTGGAACGAGCCACCCCGGTAGTCCCACCAGCTGAACAGTCCGTCGTCGTCGTACACGCGGCGGAAGACGTCGACCAAGCCCCAGTCCTCCAGGTCGGCGAG
This sequence comes from uncultured Acidimicrobiales bacterium, assembly GCA_963814655.1. GTDB lineage: Bacteria > Actinomycetota > Acidimicrobiia > Acidimicrobiales > RAAP-2 > Bog-756. The sequence goes on from CAWFDU010000013.1 coordinate 332,443, forward strand.
GGCCGCCCGCTCGGGTGGGCTCACGTGGGTCATCCCTTCGAACTGCGACACGTCCCACACGTCCCGGTCCTCGGGCGCGACGTTGAAGTCGCCGCACACGGCCAGGGGACGGGACGGGTCGGTGGTCTCCTCGAGCAGGCCCCGCAGCCGGGCCAACCACGCCAGCTTGGCCGGATAGTGCTCGTCGTCGAGTGCCCGTCCGTTGGGCACGTAGGCGGAGTAGACGCGCACGCCGCCGCAGTCGGCGCCGATCAGGCGCGTGCCCTGCTCGTCGTCGGAGGAGCCGAGCCCGGTCGAGACCTCGTCGATCCCCACACGGCTCGCGATGGCCACCCCGTTCCACCGCCCGTCCCCGTGGTGGGCGGTCTCGTAGCCGAGGGCGGCGAAGGCCTCGTGGGGGAAGGCGGCGTCGGCCTGCTTCGTCTCCTGGAGGCACAGGACGTCGGGACGGGCGTACCCGATCCACTCCTCGACCCTGGGCAGCCTGGCGGTCAGCGAGTTGACGTTCCACGTGGCGATGCGCACGACCGGCCCTCAGTCCCCGTCCGCGGGCGGGTGGTCGACCAGGACGAACAGCAGGTCGGCCTCACAGGCCAGCTCGCCGTCGACGGTCGCCCTCCCCGAACCCTTGCCGGCCCGGGCCGACATGCGCCCGAGGGTCACCTCGAGTTCGAGGAGGTCACCGGGGACGACCTGCCGTCGGAAGCGCGCCCGCTCGATGCCCCCGAACAGCGGAAGCCTGCCGGCGAAGGCGGGATCCGCCAGCACGGCGACACCACCCAGTTGGGCCAGTGCCTCGACCATGAGTACGCCCGGCAGGGTGGGCCGGCCCGGGAAGTGGCCGGCGAAGAACGCCTCGTCCCCCGTCAGCTTCCATGCGCCGGTGGCGGACCGGCCGGGATCCACCGAGCGCAGCTCGGTCACGAACAGGAACGGGTCCCGATGGGGCAGGTAGTCGTCGGCTCGCACGGATCCCGAGGCTACCGTCCGCCCGCGGTGCCGGGTTCGCCGCTGTCCACCACCGGTCGGGTCGCCCGGCGCCCGGGCTCAGCCGACCACACCGGGCAGGGCGATCTCGGCGCGACGCCGTGCGGCATCGAGGGAGACCAGCTGGAACTCCCGCACCTCGCCCTTGCCGAGCACCGACCGTGCCTTCTGCGGGGCCGGGTGGCCCAGATTGCGCAGCGGCACGTGGCAGAGCATGCCGCCCACGTCGACGTGCGCGCCGTGGGAGGTGAACGACACGACCTCGCCCTCGAACGTGCTGCCGATCGGGTGCTCGGCCACGAAGGTGATGAAGGTCATCGAGTCGTTGAGCGCCTCCCCCGCCGGCACGTCCCGGGCCGCAGGCGCGCCACCACGGGGTGCCGGGCGGGCGGGCGCCGCCTTGGCCGCCACCTTCGTCGCCCTCGTGGGCCTGGTGGCCCCGGAGGTGTCTCCGGTCTCCGGGGACGATGCCGTTCCCCCGACCTGCTCGTGCGCCTCGCCGGCCCCGGTCGTCCCGGGCGGACTGGTCGCCTTCGTGGCCTTCGTGGACTTCGTCGCCTTCGTCGCCTTGGCGACCTTCGTCGTCTTGGCGGCCTTCGTGGCCTTGGTGGCCTTGGCCGTCGCCTTCGTGGCCGCCTCGGTCGCCTTCGTCGCCTTGGCGGTCGCCTTCGTCGCCTTCGTCGTCTTGGCGGCCTTCGTGGCCTTCGTGGCCTTGGCCGCCGCCTTCGTGGCCGCCTTGGTCACCTTCGTCGCCTTGGCGGCTGCCTTGGGGGCTTTGGCCTCCTTGGACGCCTCGGCCGTCGCCTTCGTGGCCTTCGTGGCCTTCGTCGTCTTGGCGGCCTTCGTGGCCTTGGTGGCCTCGGCCCTCCTCGGCGCACGACGCCCGACGTCCTCGTAGGTGTCGTCACGGTCGGCGGTGTCGAGCATCGGCGCCGGCACCGGCGCCTCGGCCGGCTCGGGTTCCCCGGTCACCGCCGGCTCCTCGACCTCCGTCCCGTCCGCCCGCCCGGGCTCCCCGGTCACCGTCGCGGCACCTCCCGATCCGGAGCCGCGCCCACCGCGTCGACGGCGGGAGCGCCGCGCCTTCGGCACGGTCGGGGCCGTCGCCCCGTCGACCTCCGCGGACTCGACCTCCGCGGACTCCACCGGCTCGGTCTCGAATTCGGCACCGTTGTCGGCGGACTTGGCGTCGCGCTTCGACTTGGCCGTGACCGAGCGGCTCCGCGGACCCCGCACGGGCGTGCGCGGCGTGAACACCCACCCCACGCCCGGCACGGGTTTGCCCCCGATCAGGCGGCCCGGTTCGAACAGCCACGGGCGCTCCGCGTGGAACTCCTGGAAGGAGTCGTTGGACAGCACGAGTGCGCCCGACTTCTCGGCGATCCTCAGGATGAAGCCGTCACCGCGACCGACGGCGCCGGCCGGGGGCGTGACCATCTCGCCGTGCTCGATGGCATCCTCGAACGCCTTGACCTCCGACGGGTCGATCCGGTGACCGAACGACGCGTCCACGACCACGGTGACGTCCTCGGCGGCAAATCCCCGATACTCCTCCAGGAAGGTCTCGATGGCCTCGTTGAGCTGGGCCAGGCTGGGAAGGGTGCGACCCTCGGTTGCAATATTGGACCCGTCGACGACGATGCGCCGACGGGCAGAGGTGGTGGAGTCCATAAGTACGCCCAGTCAACCACCTGGTGGACACCCCTCCTGCGTATGGTCGGTCCGCGACCCCCCGGGGCCGGTTGGGCTCACCCGCTCGCGGGCGTAGCGGTCCGGCGCCGGGGACCGGGGTCGGTCGGGATCGTAGGATCGGGTCGTGACCACCGACACCGACCGGGCCCACGAGGCGACCGACCTCCTCCAGCACCTGATCCGGAACGCCTGCGTCAACGACGGGTCCCCGGGCTCGGGCCAGGAGCAGCGCAGCACCGACCTCCTGGCCGGCTACCTGGAGGGTTCGGGCGTCGACCTCCAGACCTACGAACCCGCCCCGGGACGGACCTCCCTCGTGGCCAGACTGGCCGGTACCGATCCGTCCGCGCCGTCGCTCACCCTGCTCGGCCACACCGACGTCGTACCCGCCAACCCGGACGACTGGACCCACGACCCGTTCGGCGGCGAGCTGATCGACGGCGTGGTGTGGGGCCGGGGTGCCATCGACATGCTGAATCTCACCACCACCATGGCCACGGGCATGCGCCATCTGGCCCGCGGCGGGTTCCGGCCGAAGGGCGACCTGACCTACATCGCCGTGGCCGACGAGGAGGCGCTGTCCACCTACGGAGCCAAGTGGCTGTGCGCCAACGCCGCCGACGACATCCGCACCGACTACGTCATCACCGAGTCCGGCGGGTTCCCCATGAACGGGGCCGACGGGCTCCCCCGGCTACCGGTCATCGTCGGAGAGAAGGGCGTCTACTGGTGCGTCCTGACCGTCAGCGGGACCCCGGGCCACGCGTCGCAGCCCCTACGGACCGACAACGCCCTCGTCAAGGCGGCCGAGGTCGTGCGGCGCATCGACGAGTACCGCCCGCAGGCCGAACTCCACGAGGCGTGGACCCGATTCATCGCCGGGTTGGGCTTCCCGCCCGAGCTGTCCGAACCCCTGCTCGACCCCGCCCGGATCGACGCCTTCTGTGACGAGCTGCCCCTGCTCGGCCTGGCCCGCCAGGCCCACGCCTGCACGCACACCACCCTGGCGCCCACCGTGATGCGTGCGGGCACCAAGACCAACGTGATCCCGGACCGGGTCGAGCTCGAGGTGGACATCCGCGCCCTGCCCGGATGGGAGACGGGCGAGGTCCGGGCCATGCTCGACGACGTGCTCGGCGACCTGGCCGATGACGTGGAGATCGCCTTCCTGTCCGAGGAGCCGGCGTCCACCTCGCCGATCGACACGCCCCTGTGGGACGCCATCGGGCGGGTCAGCACCGTGTTCTACCCGGGGGCGACGATGGTGCCGTTCCTGACCGTCGGGGCCACCGATGCCCGCTACACCCGCACCCTGGGCTCGGTGTCGTACGGGTTCGGCCTGCACAGCACCGACATCGGGTTCGAGCAGTACGGCGCCATGTTCCACGGGATCGACGAGCGGGTCGACGTGGAGTCGCTCCGGCTGTCGACCGAGATGTGGATGGCGCTGGCCCGGGACTTCCTCGCCTGACCGGCACGCCCCGTCCGAGCCGACGCTGATCGCGGTCGGCCGACCTGCGAGCCTCAGCCGACCGCCCGGACCAGCAGGTCCTCGAGTTCGAGGCGGTGGAGGGCGGCGCTGCCCGATGCCGGGCTCGCCGACTCGGCCCGACTGACGTGGCGCAACGTGTGCGACTCGCGCAGCAGGCGGTGGAGCCGGCCGTGCACGAAGTTCCAGGCGCCCATGTTCTCCGGCTCCTCCTGCAGCCACACCACCTCGTCGGCACGGGGATAGCGGTCCAGCACCGCGGCGAGACCGTCCTTCGGCCACGGGTAGAGCTGCTCCATGCGCACCACGCCGACGTGGGCACCGGACGCACCCAGCTCGTCGCGGCGACCGATGGCGTCGAAGGCCACCTTGCCCGAGCAGAGCACGACGCGGTCCACGCCGGCCCGGTCCAGCCCGTCGGAGGCGGCCGGGTCGTCCACCACCTCGTCGAACGAGCCCGACACGAAGTCGGCGATCGGTGACCGGGCCTGGCGCGCCCGCAGGAGCGACTTGGGGGTGAAGACGATCAGCGGCTTGCGGTCGGGCACGCGGACCTGGGACCGCAGGAGGTGGAAGTACTGGGACGCCGTGGTGGGCTGGGTCACCCGGAGGTTGCCGCGCGCGCACAGGGTCAGGAACCGCTCGATGCGGGCCGAGGAGTGCTCGGGGCCCTGTCCCTCGTAGCCGTGCGGCAGGAGCAGGACCAGGCCCGACCTCTGCCCCCACTTGTCCTCGGCGGCCACCAGGAAGTTGTCGACGATGATCTCCGCGCCGTTCCAGAAGTCGCCGAACTGCGCCTCCCACGCCACCAGGTCGTTCGGGGCCTCCACCGAGTAGCCGTACTCGAATCCGACGCACGCGTACTCCGACAGGAGCGAGTCACGGATGGTGAACCGGCCCCCCGAGCCGAGACCTTCGAGGGGGACGTGCTCGACGCCCGTCTCGTAGTCGACCAGGACGGCGTGCCGATGGGAGAACGTGCCCCGGCGGGTGTCCTGCCCGGTCACCCGGACGTTGGTCCCCTCGACGAGCAGCGAGCCGAAGGCGAGGGCCTCGCCGAGTGCCCAGTCGATCTCGCCGTCGGCCACGACCTTGTCGCGCTGCTCGAACTGGCGGGCGAGTTTGGGGTGCATGACGAAGCCCTCGGGAGCCGACCGCACCACCGTGGCGAGGCGGTCGATCAACTCCGGGTCGATGCCCGTGTCGATGCGGGGGATGGTGAGGTCGGGCTGCACGTACTCCGGCAGGGTCACCGGGGGCGGGGGGCCGCCCTCGGCCTCGGCGCGCGTCTCGTCCAGGGCGGCCTGGAGCCGCGCCGCGAAGTCGTCGAGCGCCTGCTCGGCCTCCTCGAGGGAGATGTCACCCCGGCGCACCAGTGCCTCGGTGTAGAGCTTGCGCACCGAGCGCTTGGCGTCGATGAGCTTGTACATCAGGGGCTGGGTGTAGCTGGGGTCGTCGCCCTCGTTGTGTCCGTGGCGTCGGTAGCAGACCATGTCGATCACGACGTCGATGTGGAACGCCTGGCGGAAGCCGAAGGCGAGCCGGGCGGCCCGGGCGCACGCCTCGGGATCGTCCCCGTTCACGTGGAAGATCGGGGCCTGCACCATCTTGGCCACGTCGGTCGGGTACACCGACGAGCGGGCCGCCTCGGGGGCGGTGGTGAATCCGAGCTGGTTGTTGATGACGACGTGGACGGTGCCGCCCGTGCGGTAGCCGGCGAGCCCGGACAGGTTGAGCGTCTCGGCGACCACGCCCTGGCCGGCGAAGGCGGCGTCGCCGTGGAGCAGGATCGGCAGGACGGGGAACGGGTCGCCGGGGCCGTCGACCAGGCGCGGGCCGCTCCCCCGCTCGCCCCCGAGCGCGTCCTGGCGGGCCCGGGCCATGCCGACCACGACCGGGTCGACGGCCTCGAGATGGGACGGGTTGGACGCCATCGTGAGCGGGATCGACTCCCCCGTGCGGGCCACGAAGAGGCCGGTGGCCCCCTTGTGGTACTTGACGTCTCCGGAGCCCTGGACCGAGTCGGGGTCGAGGTTGCCCTCGAACTCCTCGAAGATCTCGCCGTAGGACTTTCCGACGATGTTGGCCAGCACGTTGAGGCGGCCCCGGTGGGCCATGCCCATGACCGACTCGTGCAGGCCCTCGCGCGCCGCTTCGTTCAACAGCGCGTCGAGGATCACGATGGCCGACTCCGCGCCCTCGAGGCCGAACCGCTTCTGGCCCACGTAGCGGGTGTGCAGGAAGCGCTCGAACACCTCGGCGGCGTTCAGCCGGTCGAGGATGTGGCGCTGCTCGTCGGGACGGGTGACCGTCGACACGCCTTCGACGTGCTGCTGGATCCAGCGCTTCTGCTCGGGGTCCTGGATGTGCATGTACTCGACCCCGAGCGTCCGGCAGTACGCGTCGCGGAGCACGGAGAGGATCTCGTCCAGGGTGGCCAGCTCCTTGCCGGCGAGCCCGTCGGCCACGAAGCGCCGGGGGAGGTCCCAGATGGTCAGCCCGTAGTGGAGCGGGTCGAGCTCGGGGTGGAGGTCGACCTCCTCGGCGTCGAGCGGGTCGAGGTGGGCGATGAGGTGGCCGCGCACCCGGTACATGTTGATCAGGGTCTGGACGTGGTTCTGCTTGATGAGCAGCTCGTGGCCGCCGTCGGCGCCCTCGGCCGAGGAGTTGTCGTCCTTCTGCCAGGTGACGGGCTCGTAGGGGATCTCGAGCGAGTCGAATACCTGCTCGTAGAACTCGTGGCCGCCCATGAGGCACTCGGCCACGTGCGCCAGGAACAGGCCGGACTCGGCACCCTGGATGATCCGGTGGTCGTAGGTCGAGGTGATGGTCACGGTCTTGCCCACGCCGATCTCCGCCAGCTTGCGCTGGTCCGCCGCCTCGAACCCGGGCGGCACGGTGAGCGCGCCCACGCCGACGATCACGCCCTGTCCGGGCATGAGGCGCGGCACCGACTGGACCGTGCCGATCGTCCCCGGGTTGGTGAGGGTCACCGTCGTACCGGCGAAGTCGTCCGGCGCGATCTTGTTGGTGTGGATCTTGCGGACCAGCTCCTCGTAGGCGGCCACGAACCCCTGGAAGTCCCGGGTGTCGGCGTCGGAGATGCACGGGACGAGCAGCGTGCGGCCTCCGGACCGCTCGACGTCCACGGCCAGTCCGAGGCCGACGTGCTCGTGCCGCAGCACCCCCGGGGTCCCCTTGCCGTCGGCATCGGGTACGAACGACGCATTCATGGCCGGCACGGCGGCCAGCGCCCGGACCACGGCGAATCCGATGAGGTGGGTGAAGCTCACCTTGCCGCCGGTCGTGCGCCGCAGCTGGTTGTTGACGATGGTGCGGTTGACCTCCAGGAGCTTGGCCGGCACCACCCGCACGCTGGTGGCGGTCGGGACCCCGAGCGACGCCTCCATGTTGGACACGATGCGGGCCGCCGCGCCGCGCAGGGGAACGGCACCGGCCACCGCGGCCGGAGCGGCTGCCGGTGCCGGTGCCGGTGACGGCGGGGCGGCGGGGGTCGGCGGGGCGGCGGGGGCGGCCGTCACCACCGCCGCGACCGGGGCGCCCGACGACCGGTAGTCGGCGAAGAACTCCCGCCAGGACGCGGACACCGATCCCGGGTCGGACAGGTACTGCGCGTACATGTCCTCGACGAGCCAGGCGTTGGGACCGAAGGCGCCCGTCCCGGCCACCGCCCGACCCGACCCGTCCCGCTCCTGCACCGTCGCGTCTCCACCTTCGGGGCTGTCCATGGGCCCCCAGCCTACCGGGAGGCCACCACCGCCCCGCCCCGGGCCGGCCGCCGCGACCGGTCGATTAGCGTCGGTCCCATGACCGCGCCGAGCACCCGTGTCACGTGCACGTTCGGATTCGAGGCCGCCCACCGACTGCCCTGGCACCCCGGCCGCTGCCGCGACCTCCACGGCCACTCCTACCGGCTCGACGTGTCCGTGTCGGGCCCGCTGGACGACGACGGGGTGGTGCTCGACTTCGACACCCTGAAGGACGTGGTCCGCACCCAGGTGGTCGACCGCTGGGACCACCGGGACCTGAACGAGGTGCTGGAGAACCCGACGGCCGAACTCCTGGCCCACGAGGCGTGGCGGCTGCTGTCCGACGCCGGACTCCCCCTGTCCGCGCTGCGGCTGTGGGAGACGCGGGACTCGTGGGTCGACCTGTCCCCGGGCGACGACGCCGTGCCGACCGACCGGGGCTGACCGTGGCCCGCCACCTCGTGGTCCTCTCCGGCGGGATGGACTCGACCGTGTGTGCGGCCCTGGCCGCCGAGGAGACCGGCGAGCCTCCGCTGGCCCTCACCTTCGACTACGGCCAGCGCCACCGGACCGAGCTCGACCGGGCCGCCGGGGTGGCCGGCCACTACCGGGCCGAACACCTGGTCGTGCACCTCGACACGTCGGCCTGGGGCGGATCGGCGCTGACCGACCCGGCCGTCGAGGTGCCCGAGGCCGGCGCGGGCACGGGGATCCCGGCGACCTACGTGCCCGCCCGCAACAGCATCTTCCTCGCCGTCGCCCTGGGCGTGGCCGAGGCACGCGGACTCGACGCCGTGTGGATCGGCGTGAACGCCGTCGACTACTCGGGCTACCCGGACTGCCGCCCGGAGTTCATCGAGGCCTTCCGGGGCGTGGCCGCCACCGGCCAGCGGCGCGGCGTCGAAGGGGATCCGATCGCCATCCGCACCCCGCTCATCGGGTGCACCAAGGAACAGATCGTGCGTCTCGGGCTCGAGCACGGTGCGCCGCTGCACCTGACCTGGTCGTGCTACCGGGGCGGCGACCGCCCCTGCGGGACCTGCGACGCCTGCGTCCTGCGGGCCCGGGGGTTCGCCGCCGCCGGGGTGCCCGATCCGGCACGTCCGTGACGACGCCGGACCCACGTCCCCCGACGCACCGCGTCGGTGGCACCGGCACCACCGACCCCGGTGGCCCCGGCGGCTCCGGCGGCCCACGGGACGTCCTGGTGTCGGAGGTGTTCAGCGCCATCCAGGGGGAGGCCGCGCTCGTCGGTGAACGCCAGGTGTTCGTCCGCCTGACCGGCTGCAACATCCGCTGCGGCTACTGCGACCAGCCCGAGGCGCTCGAACGCCGGCCGGGACCGTGCCGCATCGAATCCACCGCCGGGCGCCGCGACTGGGTGACCGGGTCGAGCCCCCTGGCCGTCGGGCACGTGGTCGACGCGGTGGCACGTCTGTGGGCCCAGGTCCCCCACCACTCGGTCAGCCTCACCGGTGGCGAGCCCCTCCTGCAGGGGTCGCGGGCGGAGCGGCTGGCCGGCGCCCTGGCCGGGCGATCGATCCCGGTGATGCTCGAGACCAACGGCACCCTGGTCCCGCCGATGCGCAGGCTGGCCGGCGCCGTGGACTACGTCAGCATGGACCTGAAGCTCCCGAGCGTCGACGGCGAGGCGGTGGAGCCGGCGACCCAGGCGGCGTTCCTGGCGGCGGCCCTCGCCGGCGGCGCGATCACCTGGGTCAAGGTGGTGGTCGGTCCGGACACCGACCCCGGGGAGTTCGACGCCGCCATCACCATGGTGGCCGAGGCGTCGTCCGACGCCGGGACGCCGGTGGAGGTGTTCCTCCAGCCGCTCACGCCGTGCGGCTCGGCGGCGACGGCACCCACGCCCGACCAGGTGCTCGGACTGCACGACCGGGCGCTGCGGATCCACCCGCGGGTGCGCGTCGTGCCCCAGACCCACAAGGCCATCGGCCAGCTCTGACCGGTCGGGCACCGGGACCGGGTGCGAACGGGTGCCGTGCCCCGTGACGGTCCGGGGACGCGACGGAGGGGCGGCCCGGAGGTGGTCCCCGGACCGCCCCTCCGTCGGGACTACTTGGCCTTGGTGATCTTCGGGGCCGGGGCCTGGCCGTTCACGACCTTCTTGAACGACGCGCCGGCGGTCACCTTGGGGCTCTTGGAGGCCTTGATCTTGATGGTCTCGCCCGTCTGCGGGTTGCGTCCGGTGCGTGCCGCGCGCTGGGCCCGGTCGAAGGTGAGGAATCCGGTGATCACGACCTTCTCGCCCTTCGCCACGTTGGCGGTGATCACGTCCTCGAGGCCGCCGAGCACGGTGGCGACGTCCTTGGAGGTCGACCCGGTGTGGGCGGCGACGGCGGCGATCAGATCGGTCTTGGTTAGCGGCACTGTTTCTCCTTGGTCAAATGGAAGCCCTAACAATGCACGATCCGGGGACCCGATGTGTGCATTTGACGGGCGGGACCCCTGAACTGGGCGGTTCCCGCCCGTCGGGACCCGCGACGTCCGGGGCGGCGTCGGCGGGGCAACTGGCCCCGCCGCCGCCCGGCCTGCCAGGCTGTGACGGAATGCCCGCCGACCACCGGCTCGCCCTGACCGAGCACCGTCCCGACCACCCCGCCGGTCCCCTGGTGGTACTGGTCCACGGCTCCCTCGACCGGGCCGGCAGCTTCGCCCGGGTCACCCGGCGACTGGACGACCTGCACACCGTCGCGTACGACCGCCACGGCTACCACCGTTCGCGGTCGGACCTCCCGGTCCACGACTCGCTGGACGGGCACATCGACGACCTCCTCGCCGTCATCGACGGCCGCCCCTGCGTCGTCGTCGGGCACAGCTACGGGGGCACCCTCGGGCTCGGGGCCGCACTCCGCCCCGGCGGCCCGGGACCGATCCTCTCCGTGGCCGCCTACGAGCCCCCGCTCCCGTGGCTCGGGGCGTGGGCCACCCGCGGCGGGACCCGCTCGGGCCGGTCGCCCCGGCCGTCCCACGAGGAACCGGCCGAGGTGGCCGAGCGGTTCTTCCGGCGGATGGTCGGCGACACGGCGTGGGACCGCCTGCCGGAGGAGACGAAGCAGGCCCGCCGGGCCGACGGCGTGGCACTGGCCGCCGAGCTGGCCGCCATCCGGGTCGACGCCGCACCCTTCGCCGTCGAGGACCTGGCCGTGCCCGCCGTGTTCGGGCGCGGGACGGCCTCCCTCCCCCACCACCGCGAGGCCGTGGCCTGGCTGTACGGCCACGTCCACGGCGCCACCCTGGTGGAGATCGACGGTGCGGGACACGGCGCCCACCTCACCCATCCCGACGCGTTCGCCGCGTTCGTCCGGGCCACCGTGGACCGGTCCGGGGCCGGGTCGGGCGATCCGGCGACCGCACGTCGCGGGCCGGCGGACCGGTAGAACGCCGGTATGCACGTACTCGTCACGGGTTCCTCCGGGCTCATCGGCTCCGCGCTGGTGGACGACCTCGTGGCGGACGGGCACCGGGTCACACGGCTGGTCCGGTCGTCGACCCCGACGGGGCCACGGCCGGCCGGGGTGGACGCCGTCACCTGGGACCCGCCGGCCCACCGCATCGACACCGCGGCGCTGGAGTCCGCCGGCCCGCTCGACGGGGTCGTGCACCTGGCCGGCGCCGGCGTCGGCGACAGGCGCTGGAGCCCGGCCCGGAAGGAGGTCATCCGTTCCAGCAGGACCGACGGCACGGGGCTGCTGGTCGCGGCCCTGGTTGCGCTCCCCTCGCCACCTCCGGTGCTGGTGAGCGCGTCCGCCGTCGGCTACTACGGCGACCGCGGGGCCGACGTACTGACCGAGGGGTCGTCCGCCGGCACCGGGTTCCTGGCCGACGTGTGCGTCGCCTGGGAGGCATCGGCGGCGCCCGCGTCCGTCGCCGGCATCCGCACGGTGCTGCTACGGACCGGGATCGTCCTCAGCGCCGGCGGCGGGGCACTGGCGAAGCAGCTCCCGCTGTTCCGGCTGGGCCTCGGTGGTCGGATCGGCTCGGGACGGCAGTACCGGAGCTGGATCACCCTCGACGACCACGTGGCCGCCGTCCGGCACTGCCTGGCCGACGACTCGCTGTCGGGACCGGTCAACGCCACCGGACCCGAACCCGCCACCGACGCCGAGCTGGCCAGGGCACTCGGCGCCGCCCTCCACCGACCGGCGGTCCTGCCCGTCCCCGCCACCGCACTCAAGCTGGTGCTCGGCGCCGACATGGCGACCGACATGGTCCTGTCCAGCCAACGGGCGCTGCCCGGCAAGCTGACGGCATCGGGGTTCGCGTTCGCCCACGGCGACCTCGACCGGGCCGTGCGGTCGGTGCTCGGCAGGTGAGGCGCCGGGCCGTCAGGTCCGGTCGTCGACGGTCCGAAGGGGACCGCCGCGCCGCCGCCGGTGGACCGCGCCCGTCGGTGTGGGCGTGCGGCACAATGGGGTGGTGGGCACGATCCCGGACCGTACCGCCACCGCGCTCGTGGTGATCGACGTCCAGAACGCCGTCGTCGCCGACGCCCACGACCGGGACCGGGTCGTGGCCAACATCGGCGCACTCGCGGCGCGGGCCCGGGACGAGGGTGCGCCGGTCGTGTGGGTCCGCCACGAGGACGAGGACCTGGTGGCGGACACCGAGGCCTGGCGCATCGTCCCCGAGCTGTCGCCGGAACCCGGGGAAGCGGTGGTCGACAAGCACTACGGCGACGCCTTCGAGGACACCGACCTCGAGACGGTGCTCGCCGGACTCGGCGTGGGCCGGCTCGTGGTGTGCGGCGCCCAGACGGACGCCTGCATCCGGTCGACCCTCCACGGCGCGCTCGCGCGCGGCTACGACTCGATCCTCGTCAGCGACGCCCACACCACCGAGGACCACACCGCATGGGGTGCGCCGCCACCGGACGCGGTCATCGCCCACACCAACCTGTACTGGTCACACCAGGAAGCGCCCGGACGGACGGCGGGGACCGTGACCACCGCCGCCGTCGACTTCGCCGGCGGCGACTGAACGGGGTCGGCCGTGCGGACCGGGGATCAGGCCACCGCGTCCGTACCGCCGGCCACCGGCGCCGCCTGTGCCCTCCGCCCCTGACGCTGGAGCCTGTCGCCCGACCCGGACTCGTCCTTGGTGCCCGTCACCAGCGGTGACGTCGACAGGAGGCACACACCCGCCACCACCACGGCGACGGCCACCACCTCGACGGGCAGCCGCCAACCCGCGGTCTGCAGGCGGTCGTGGAACAGGTAGACGCCGATGACCACGCTCACCACGGGGTCGATGATGGTCAGCGACGCCTGTGACGCCGTCACCGGCCCGGCGTGGAACGAGCTCTGGATGAGGAACAGCCCGACGACCCCGGTCGCCGCCATCGCGTAGGGGACCCAGTCGACGAACACGTGGCCCCATCCCTCGGTGACCAGGGTGGTGAACTGCTTGGTCAGGGCCGCCGACAGGGCGAAGAGCACGGCGCCCGACGCGCCGAACATGGCGGCCCGGAACCAGCGGGGACCGGTGAACCCCAACCCGGCGAACAGCGCCGAGCCGATCCCGATCACCACGAAGACCGTGACCCAGGCGTGCCGGCCCGGGACGACCTGCCCACCTCCCGGTGTCGACACGACGAGGAACGTGGCCAGGCCGCCGGCGGCGGCGGCCGAGCCGCCCCGCTCGCGCCAGCCCAGGTGGTAGCGGAACCAGATCCCGAGGATCAGGACCAGGAAGAGCAGTTCGGTGGTGATGATCGGTTGGACCGAGCTCAGCTGGCCGAACCGGAGCGCTCCGGCCTGCAGCAGGAACCCGACCCCCACCATGGCGATCCCGAGGAACCAGACGGCGTTGGAGAGGGCGTGGCGGATCAGCCGCAGGCTCATCACCGTGTCGGCCGGGGCGCTCTGCACGCCGATGCGCTGGAAGATGGCGCTCAGGGCGTTGGCCAGGGCGGCCAGCACGGCGAGGAGGTACGTCACACGAAGTGTCTACCCCAGGCGGGGACCGACCCCCGCCGTCGGCCCCGGATACGCTGGGCCGGCCCGGAGGGAGCAGGGCACCGACATGGAGGGGACCCGGCATGACCGCCACGCAGCACGACGAGTCGACCGCCGCCGACGGCGGCACCACGCCCGAGCAGTTCGAGGCGGAGGCCCGCGCGTTCCTCGACGCCAACGCCGAGCGGCGCCCGGAGGAGACCTTCGTGTGGGGCCAGGGCTCCGACGAACGTGAGCCTGTTTCCGGAGCGCACCCCCGAGCAGGCAGCTGGCCGACCTGGCCGCCTCGCGTGCCTGGGCCCAGACAGGTGTTCGACGCCGGGTTCGGGTGGATCACCGGACCGGCCGAGTACGGCGGCCGCGGGCTGCCCACGGGACTACCAGCGGATCTGGGGACGGGTGGCCGCCGACTACCTGACCCCGTCGCTGGCCATCTACGGCATCGGCCTCGGCATGGTCGCCCCGACCATCCTGGCCCACGCCACCGACGAGGTGAAGGAGGCCTACCTCCGCAGGATGTGGCGGGGCGACATCGTGGGCTGCCAGCTGTTCAGCGAGCCGTCCTCCGGCTCCGACCTCGCCTCGCTCCAGACCCGGGCCGTGCGGGACGGCGACGAATGGGTGATCAACGGCCAGAAGGTGTGGACGTCCGGTGCCCAGGTGTCGGACATCGGCGAGATCATCTGCCGCACCGACCCCGACCTGCCCAAGCACCGGGGCCTCACCGGCTTCGTCGTCGACATGCACGCACCCGGCGTGGAGGTCCGTCCCCTGCGCCAGATGACCGGCGGTGCCTCGTTCAACGAGGTGTTCTTCACCGACGTGCGGGTGCCGGACTCGCACCGTCTCGGTGACGTCAACGGCGGCTGGACGGTGGCGCTCACCACCCTGATGAACGAGCGGGCCGCCATCGGCGGGCGGGGGTGGCGGGGTCGGCCTGCCCGACCGTCCACCCGGCTGATCGAGGTGGCGCGGGCCATGGGCAAGGACACCGATCCGCTGATCCGCCAGCAGCTCGCCGAGATCGTGATCAACGACCGTGTCGCCGGCTACACCAACCGCCGGGCCATGGCCAAGATCGCCGACGGGGAGCTGCCCGGGCCCGGAGATGTCGCTGGCCAAGCTGTCGCTGACCGCCAACATGGTGCGCACCTACGAGGCGGTCTCCTCGATGCTGGGACCGAAGCTGGTGGTCGACACCGGTGCGTGGGGCACGTACGCCTGGACGCAGTTCCTCCTCGGCGTGCCCGGCATGCGGATCGCCGGCGGCTCCGACGAGGTCATGCGCAACATCATCGGCGAGCGCGTCCTGGGCCTGCCCAAGGAGCCGGCCCCGCGGTAGCGCCGTCCGGCGTCGGTCGCGGCGCCCCGGGCAGGCGCCACGTCAGCCGGTGGTACGGGGTCGGCCCCAGGCGGGCCAGCGCCTCGAGGTGGTCGGCCGTGCCGTAGCCCTTGTTGCGACGCCCAGCCGTAACCGGGGTGGTCGGCGGCCAGACGGGTCATGACGGCGTCGCGGTCCACCTTGGCCAGGATGCTGGCGGCGGCCACGGAGGCGCACGTGCGGTCGGCCCGGACCCGGGTGACGACGCGTCGGGCCGGTGACCGGTCGGCCGTCACACGCCGGCGGGGTCAACCAGTCGTGGGACCCGTCGAGCAGGACCAGGTCGGGAGGGCGAGGCCAGCCCGGCCAGGGCACGCCGGCCGGCCAGGCCGAGGGCCCCGACCACACCGAGGCCGGTCGACCTCGTCGGCGCTCGGCGCGCACCCACCGCCCAGTCGACGGCCCACGACTCCAGGACCGGCACCAGCCGGCGGCGGGCGGCCGGTGAGAGCAGCTTGGAGTCGCGCACCCCGTCGCGGCGCGGTCGGCGTGGCCGCGTCGACCGCCACCACCCCCACGTGGACGGGACCCGCCGGTGCGCCGCGCCCCACCTCGTCCATCGAGGCCACCAGGGTGGCGCCGTCGCGGAGCAGCCGCCGCTCGACGCGCAGCGTGGGACCGTGCCCGCGTGCCCGGCGGCGCGGACCGCCGGGCGGCGCGGGAGCGGGCCGCGTCATGCGCGCAACCTACCGCCCCCCGGTCCGACGCCGGCGGATCCGGGTCGACCCTCCGGCGGTCGGCGTCGGCACGACCGGCACGGGACGTCGCCGGTCGGCGACGTCACCGGAGCCGGGACCGGACGACCTTCCCCATGGCGTTGCGGGGCAGGGATTCGACCACGTGCACCCGTCGGGGCTGCTTGTAGGGGGCGAGGCGGTCCCTGCAGAACACCCGCAGCGCCTCCAGCGTCGGCGCCGGTCCGTCGGGCACGATCCAGGCCGTGACCTCCTCGCCCCATTCGTCCGACGGCGTGCCGGTGACCGCCACCTCGGCGATCCCCGGACACCGGGCCAGCACGTCCTCCACCTCCGACGGGTAGACGTTGAACCCGCCGGAGATGATCGAGCTCCTGGGCCGGCCACGGATCGCCAGGTAGCCGTCCACGTCCTCACCGAGATCGCCGGTGGCGAACCAGGGGCCTCCCCCGTCACCACGGTCGCGGAACGCCTCGGCGTTGGCCGCGTCCCGCTCGAAGTAGCCGTCGAACACGTTGGGACCGCGCACCAGCACCTCGCCGGCGGCGTCGATCGCCACCTCCACCCCCGGGAGGGGGAACCCGACCGTGCCGGCCCGGCGCTCGCCGACGTACGGGTTCGACGTGTTCATCAACGTCTCGGTCATGCCGTACCGCTCGAGGACGACCGTGCCGATGGCGGCCGTGGCCGCGGCGTGCAGCTCGGTGGGCAGCGGGGCGGAACCCGACACGCACAGGCGGAGTCCGGACAGGTCGCCGGCCCGTCCGGACGCCACCAGCCGGTGGTACATGGTCGGGACCCCGAAGAAGAGGGTGGCCCGCTCCGCCACGGCGGTGTCGGCCACGGTCCCGGGATCGAAACCGGGGAGCAGCACGGCCGAGCCTCCGGCGGTCAGGGTGCCGTAGGCACCCACGGCCAGCCCGTGGGCGTGGAACACCGGGAGGCAGTGGACCAGCCGGTCCGCGGGCGACATCCGCCACGCCCGGGTGACCGACTCGGTGGCGGCCAGCAGGTTCCGGTGCCGGAGGACCGCCCCCTTGGGCGTGCCGGTGGTGCCCGACGTGAAGCAGATCAGCGCCGGGTCGTCGGGTCCGGCCGCGTCCAGCTCGCCCGGATCGCCGTCGGGCAGGTCGAGTGCCGGGCCGGTCACCACGGCCCCCGGGGCGGCGCCGCGGACCCACCCGGCCTGGTCGGGTCGGCCCACCACCGCTCCGGCGGCGCCGCACGTCCTCCACGATGTGGGTGAGCTCGCGCCCGGTGTAGGCCGTGTTGGCCGGGACGACGACCAGTCCGGCCCGGAGCGCTCCCACGTGCGCCACCAGGGCGTCGACCGACGAGGGCGCCGACCAGACCACCCGGTCGCCGGAGACCAGTCCCGCGGCGCGCAGCCGTCCTGCGGCCGTCCGGGTGGCCTCGTCGAAGTCCCCCGCCGTCCACCACCTGCCCCCTTCCTTCCACAGCGGCGCGCCGGGGTCGTCCGCGACAGCGGCGGGCCCACTCCCGCAGGAGCGTGCCCGGGGCGGTCAGGCCCGCCGGGACCCGACCGGTGTCGGCGGCCATCGGGTCGTCGGTGTCGAGATGGTCACGCCAGGGACGCAGGGTGGGCTCCTCGTGGGCTCGGCGGAACGTGCCACCCCGCCGCGTCGCGACGGCCGGGTCGGGGCGGGTGGAGGTGCACACGTTCTAGTCTTAGCCCATCGTCGACGGAGCACCGAGGAGGCGTCATGGGATTCATGGACAAGGTCAAGGCACAGGCGGAGGTCGGACTGGCCAAGGCCAGCGAGGCCACCAAGGCCGGCCAGGAGAAGCTCGACCAGGCCACGGCCAAGCACAGGGCCGACGGTCTCCTGCACGACCTGGGTGCCGCCGTCTACGCCGAGCACGTCGGCCGGGGCAACGACCAGACGACGGCGGACGCCGAGCGCATCGTGGGCGAACTCCAGGCCTACGAGGCGGAGTACGGGAACCTCAGCCGTGAGCCCGCCGTCGTCGGGGCGGGGTGACGGCACGGTCGACGGCACGGGTGACGGCACGGTCGACGGCACGGGTGACGGCACGGGCGGCGGGGGGAGGAGCGACGGCGGACGGGGCGGCGGCGGTCGCCGTGGTCCCGCACACCCACTGGGACCGGGAGTGGTACGACCCGTTCCAGACGTTCCGCCTGAAACTGGTCCGCCTGGTGGACGAGCTCCTCGACCTCATGGAGTCGGACGCGTCGTACACGCCACTTCCTGCTCGACGGGCAGCTGGCTGTGGTCGACGACTACCTGGAGATCCGGCCCGAGAACGAGGCCAGGCTGCGGGCGCTGGCCGCGGCCGGCCGGCTGACCGTCGGGCCGTGGTACGTCCTCATGGACGAGTTCCTGGTGTCGGGCGAGACGATCGTCCGCAACCTGCAGAAGGGCATCCTGCGGGGCAGCGCCTTCGGTGGGGTGATGGAGGTCGGCTACCTGCCCGACATGTTCGGCCACGTCGCCCAGATGCCCCAGATCCTCGTCCAGGCCGGGCTTCGACCACGCCGTGGTCTGGCGGGGCGTGCCGTCGGCCGTGGACCGGACGGCCTTCGTGTGGTCGGCGCCCGACGGCTCGAGCGTGCGGGCCGAGTACCTGGTCGCCGGGTACGGCAACGGTGCCGCGCTGCCCGAGGACGCCAAGCAACTGGTGCGTCGGCTCGGTTCGCTGGTGGACGAGTTCGCCGGGTACCTGCGACCGCGGCGAGCCGATGCTGCTGATGAACGGGTCCGACCACCTGCGACCCCAGCCGTGGCTCGGCCGGGTCGTGGCCGAGGCCAACGCCCTCCAGGACGAGCTCGAGCTGTCGGTCGCGTCGCTGTCCGGAGTACCTCGCCGCGACGCTCGTCGGAGGGGCTGGTCGAGTGGCGCGGCGAGCTGCGCTCCGGCGCCCGGTCGAACGTGCTGATGGGCGTGGCCTCCAACCGGGTGGACGTGAAACAGGCCGCCGCCCGGGCCGAGCGCTCACTCGAGCAGCTGGCCGAGCCGCTGTCGGCACTGTTCCTGCCGGCCGAGCGCTGGCCGGCCCCCTTCCTCGACCTGGCGTGGACGCAGGTGATCCGCAATTCGCGCCCACGACTCGGTCTGCGCGTGCTCGGCCGACGACGTCGTGGACGCGGTGCTCCACCGCTACGCCGAGGCCCGCCACATCGGCGAGGGCCTGGCCGAACAGGCACTGGCCGCCGTCGGACACTCCATGGCCGACCGCCGGGACCGTGGTGGTGAACCCGTCGGCCCGGTCGCGCACGGGACTGGTCGACGTCGTGGTCCCCGCGGCGGGCGACCCGGGACCCGACGTCCAGGTGCTGTCGGAGCGCACCGGCGTCCCGGGGACCCTCACGCTCCACGGTGAGACCGTGCGCAGCATGCTCGGCCTGCTCCAGGGCTCGCGGATCGACGAGGACGCCTATATCACCGAGGTGTCGCTGGCCGAGGACGAGACCGGGGTCGACGTGACCCTGGCCATCGGACCCGAGCCCCGCGAGGGGGTCCCCGTCGAGGAGGTGAAGCGCGAGCTGTACACCCTGCTGACCGCCCGTCCGGACACCGAAGTGCGCCTGATCGTCGACCAGCCTCCGGTGCGTCGGGTCCTCGCCCGTGCCGAGTGCGTCCCGGGATTCGGGTGGGCACGGTTCGCCGCCGCCCCCCTCGACCATCCGGTGCGGCGCACCGACGACGGGGCGGGCGGCCTGACGCTGTCCAACGGACTGGTGTCCGTGGACGTCGATCCGGTCGACGGCTCCTTCGCCGTCGACGGCGTGCCCGGGTACGGGCGGCTGGTCGACGGGGGTGACCACGGCGACACCTACAACTACTCGCCCCCCCTCCACGACGTGGTCGTCGACACCCCGACCTCGGTGGTGCTCGTCCCCGGCGAGGAGGGGCCCGTGCGGGCGGGGGTCGACATCGTGGCCACCTACGAGTGGCCCGAGTTCGTCGACGGCGCCACCAACGCCCGTCGCGGCTCCCGGAGCGTGGCGGTGACCACCTCCCTCGAGCTCCGGGCCGACGAGCCGGTCGTGCGGGTCCGCACCCGGTTCACCAATCCGTCGCGCGACCACCGGCTCCGCGTCCACCTGCCCCTTCCCCGTCCGGCGGCCACGTCGCAGGCGGAGTCGGCGTTCGCCGTCGTCGAGCGGGGCCTGACGGCCGAGGGACGGGCCGAGGAGTTCGGGCTGCCCACGTTCCCGTCCCGGCGGTTCGTGTGCGCCGGCGGGCTCACGGTCGTGCACGAGGGACTGCTCGAGTACGAACTGGTCGACCTCGTCGAGGCCACCGACGGGTCCGGCCCCGCGGCCACGACCCTGGCGCTCACTCTGCTGCGGGCCACGGGGATGCTCTCCCGGCTCGGCATGTCCCTTCGACCGCTGCCCGCCGGGCCGATGGACCCCCTGGACGGTCCCCAGATGCTCGGGCCGGTCGACGTCCGCTACGCGCTGTGCGTGGCCGAGGCGGACCCGTACCGACTCGCGGAGGACGTGCTCCTGCCGCTGTGCGTGTCGGGCTCCTTCGGTGGAGGCGACCGACCCGACCGCGGCGCCGAGCTCACGGTGGAGGGGGCCGAAGTGTCGTCCGTGCGACGGGTCGCCGACGCACTCGAGGTGCGGGTGTTCCATCCGGGAGACGATCCCACGACCGTCCGGCTACCGGGTCGGTCGGGATGGCTGGTCGACCTACGGGGTCGCGCCGTCGCCCCGTTCGAGGGGGCGTTCGACCTCCGCCCCCACGGCATCGCCACCGTCCGGATCGACGATTGAGCCGACCGGGCCCGGGCCGGTGCCTGCGTCGGCGGCCGCGGGTCCGGCGCCGGGAACGCGGTCGGGTGCCGGCCGGTGGTTGCGCAGCGGCTCGCCGCGCTCCCGTAGCTCGTCGAGCTCGCGGAGGACCTCACCCAACCGCTCCCACCGCACGGTCCGCCGGCTGTCGGCACCCGGTTCCGCGCCCACCCGTTGCAGCTTCCACATCTGCACCCGTCCGAGGTCCTTCAGCGTCCGGGTGCGCAGCGGGCGCGTGTCGATGCCCGGTGCATCCTCCGACCCGAGCGTGTCGCGGAACTCGTCGGACACCAGCACCGCACCGGGGTGGGCGACGTTGACGAGGCGGCTCGCCAGGTTCACCACCGGTCCGTAGTAGTCGCCGTCCTTGATCAGCACCGGTCCCACGGCGAGACCCACCCGGACATCCGACAGCAGGTCGTCGTCGGCGTAGGCCTCGGCCAGGCTGAGCCCGATCTGGGCGGCGCCGGTGGCCGTCGGCACCACGAACATGACCTCGTCGCCGATCATCTTGACCACCCGGCCACCCAGCGCGACCACCGTGTCGTGGGCCAGCTCCTCGAACCGCGCGACCACCGCCGCCAGCTCCTCGTCACCCAGGTGCTGGCTCAGCATGGTGAAGCCCACCATGTCGGCGAACCCGATGGCCATGACCGGCCGCACGCCCTCCTCGGCCCCCCGCGAGCGGTGGAGCATGGCCCGGCGGGTGGCGGCCTGGAGGTGACGCCGCCACACGTACTCGAGCAGGCGGCCCATGGCCGGGATCGACTGGCCGGCCTGCTCGCGCGAACTCGTCGGCGTCGAGGATGCTGTCGCCGGTGCCGAGCAGGATGGGGGTGGACCCCGGCCCGGCCTCCGCCTCGGCGATGCGGGCCATCGACGAGCCGATCACCCTGGCCATCTGCACGGCGGTGTCGAGATCCACGAGACCCATGGCCACCATCGACTGGAAGAGGCGGACGGCCTCGATGTCCACGTCGGTGAAGGCCGGCTTCGTCGTCGTCCACGTCGGTGAAGCCGAGAGCCCGCCAGAACCGCCGGGCGACGTCGAGGGGGATGTCGGTGCGGGCCGCCACCTCGGCCTGGGTCATCCGGTTGCCGGCGGGCACCAGCACGCGGTCGACGACCAGGAGGTCGAGCACGTCGTCCTCCACGGCCCGGTCGATCTCCTCGTCGCTGCACCCGAGTCCGTGCAGGAGCGCGCGCCGCGCGCCAGGGCGTCGATGCGGGCATGCTCTCCGGCCAGTTCCACGGGGTCCGGCTGTCGGTCGGGCACGTGGCCCACCCTAGGCGTGACCACCCAGGCGGCCGCGCATCGCCCGGTGCCTACACTGGCGGCGTGGCCCATCCAGGAGAGCTCCAGCCCGGCCGGGGCCTCGGCCTGGGACCCCGCGCCGTCCTGGTCCCGATCAAGGCGTTCCACGAGGCCAAGCGACGTCTCGACCACGCGCTCTGCCCCCCGAGCGGGCCGACCTCGCCCGGTCCATGGCCCAGCGGGTGCTGGAAGCCGCACACCCGCTCCCGGTCGTCGTGGTGTGCGACGACAACGACGTCGCCGACTGGGCCCGGGACCGCGGCGCGCTGGTCGTGTGGGAGCCGGGCCGGGGCCTGAACGGAGCCGTCGAGGCCGGGGTGGACCACCTGCGGGCCGCCGGCGTCGCCCACGTGACGGTCTCCCACGCCGACCTGCCCCGGGCCAGCGGGCTCGCCGCCGTGGGCGTCCTGTCCGGCATCACGCTCGTACCCGACCGCTACGGCAACGGCACCAACGTCATCGCGCTGCCCGTCGACGCCGGATTCCGCTTCTCGTACGGCCCGGGCAGCTTCTCCCGGCACCGGGCCGAGGCCGAGCGGGTGGGCCTGGCCGCGCACGTCCTCGACCTCCCCGATCTGGCCTGGGACGTCGACGAACCCGCCGACCTGGTCCCCGTGGCGGCACGCCGGACGGACGGCCCGTGACGGACGGCACGACGCCGGGGCACGTTCCGCCGCCGGGCTCGGGCCTGCCCGTGGGCGACCTGCTCGACACCACGACGGTCACCGTCGACCTGGCGACCCCGACGAGCGCGCTCGCCGTCGGCGCCCATCCCGACGACGTCGAATTCGGAGCCGGTGCCACCCTGGCCAAGTGGGCGGCCGCCGGCTGCCGCATCCACCACCTCGTCCTGACCGACGGCTCCAAGGGGAGCTGGGACCCGGACGAGGACCTGGAGGAACTGGTGCGGTCGCGCATGCAGTGAGTGCCGCGACGCGGCGGCCCGCATCGACGGCACCGACGCGCCGCCGGAGGGAGTCGAGGACGCGGGACGGGTCCTGTTCCTCGGCCGGGTCGACGGCGAACTGGTCGACGACGAACCCGCCCGAGCGCGCACTGGTGCGGATCATCCGCACGCTCCGGCCCCAGGTGGTCCTGGGACACGACCCGTGGCGTCGCTACCGGCTGCATCCCGACCACCGTGCCGCCGGCTTCCTCACCCTGGACGCGCTGGTGGCCGCCCGGGACCCGCACTTCTTCGTCGAGCTCGGGCTCGAGCCGCACCGACCCGGCTCGCTGCTGCTGTGGGAGGCCGATCTGCCCAACCACGTCGAACGGAGCGGGGCGTTCGCGTCCGCCAAGGTCGACGCGCTGCTGTGCCACCACAGCCAGCTCGTGACCACGATGGGTCTCGACCCGTCGGGGGCGACCGGACGACCCCGGCGGTCCCGGACCGGACGCGGGAGCGGACGGGCGTGCCGCGTTCGCCCGGCGGATCGGGCGGCAGCTCGCCCAGCACGGTGCCCTCGTCGGTGCCGACGAGGGTGAGGCCTTTCGCCTGATGACGGACCTCTAGTCACCCGAGGCGCCTGCCGGCGGCGGCGCGGCTCCCGGGCTCCCGGGCCCCTGACGGCCCGACACGCGCCGACAGGGGCCCTGGGGCCCCTGTCGGTCGGTCGGCGGTTCGCACCGTGCGGCGGGGTCGCCGCACGTGCGGGCTACCGGGTGGTCTTGCGCACCGTCCGCTTGGCCGCCTTGCGGGCCGGAGCCTTGCGGGCCGTGGTCTTGCGGGCCGTGGTCTTCCTCGCCGCGGTCTTGCGGGCCGGAGCCTTGCGGGCCGTCGTCTTGCGGGCAGTGGTCTTCTTCGCCGCGGTCTTGCGGGCCGGAGCCCGCTTGCGTGGCTGCGCCGTGGTCTTGTCGCCGCGCTTGCGGTGGTCTTCTTGGCCGCGGTCTTGCGGGCCGGGGCCTTCTTCGCCGTGGTCTTGCGGCTTGGCCGTCGTCTTGCGGGCCGGGGTCTTCTTGGCGGTGGTCTTGCGAGCCGGAGCCTTCTTGGCGGTGGTCTTCTTCACCGCCCTCTTCGCCGTGGCCTTCTTCGCGGTGGTCTTCTTGGCTGCCGTCTTCTTGGCCGGCGCCTTGCGGACCGCCTTCTTGGCTGCTGCCTTCTTCACTGCCATGGAAACTCCCTCCTTAGGGGTCAACGCCGATTTGAACGCCGAGCCGGTGGCGAACCGGACTCCTCTCGACGCTGGGATCGGTACCACTGCACCTGTCCGAGGATTCCTCCCCACGCGTGGGGCTCGGTTGATCGGGGAGAACGTCCCGAAACCCACCACCGTCACTCTGCGCCCGGATCGGACCTCCGAGATGATCGTGTCGAACAGCGCCTCGACCGTGTCCTCGACGGTGCGCCGAGCCGACTGCGTCGACTCGGTCACCGCGTGGACGAGCTGAGATCTGTTCACGATCATCTCCTCAGCGATACGTAACCAACTACAAGCCAAATGGCTTTTTGCCCGCGGGTCAAGCATCACGCGTCGCGCGACCACGTGCCGGTGGTCGACGGCGCGTGGAGATCCCACCTCGGATATCACCGGACCCTGACGGCAGCGAGTCGACCGCGGCACGGTGACATGTCAGAAATCCTGTTCCCCCACAACGATTTTCGGCCTACGCTGGGTGTCCCTGCACTCGCGGACGTCGCGTGTCCGCCGCGCATGCGATGACTGCAGCACGACGAAGTCGAGGTGCGACGCCGTGAAAACTTTTTCCGCCCGACGCGCGCAGGACCCGACGAACCCACGATTCGCGACCATCGCGTCGCGCCTGTCGAGGTCGGACACCAACGCGAACGGCATCTATCTCGGCCACGATGCGCGCGGCTGGAGGACCGCAGAACCGCAGCACTCGGTGCTCGTCCTCGGCCCGCCGCGCTCGGGAAAGACGTCGTCGCTGCGTGATCCCCAACATCCTCCGCTCGAGAGGTCCCGTCGTCACCACGTCGACGAAGCCGGACGTGCTCGACGCCACCGCGCCGGCACGTGCGACGTCCGGCCGGTGCCACCTGTTCGATCCGACCGGCTCCGTGGGCGACCGGGACGGCGTGCACCGGCTCCGCTGGTCCCCGCTGCCCGCGTGCGCCTCCTGGCGCACGGCGCTCACGACGGCCCGCTCGCTGGTGCTCGTCGGGCACGGGGCCGGCGGCTCCACGGCCGTCGACAACCACTGGACCGAGCGTGCCCAGGCGCTGCTCGCCCCCCTCCTGCACGCCGCCGCCCTCGATGGCGCCGACATGCGCACCCTGCTCGGTTGGGTCGACCGGCACCGGGCCCTGCCCGCCCAGCAGGTCCTGTCGGGGGCGGACGCGGGGATGGCCCGCGACCTGCTCGACGGGATCGTGACCACGGACGAGCGCGAGCTGAGCGGCATCTGGTCGACCGCGTCCGGGGCGCTCGGCGGGTTCCGTTCCGAGGAGGCCCTGGCGGCCACCTGCGACCCCGACTTCGACCCCCGCGACTTCGTGGGCACGTCGGACACCGTGTACATCGCCGCACCGGCCCACCACCAGGCGCTGGTGGCCCCGCTGGTCGTGGGCCTCCTCGACGACGTGCGGCGGGCCGCCTACGAGCGTGCGGCGGTGGGCGGTGGGCCCGGTTCGCCACCGGTCCTGCTCGCCCTCGACGAGCTCGCCAACATCGCCCCCCTCCCCGACCTGCCCGCCATGATCAGCGAGGGCGGCGGGCAGGGCGTCGTGACCCTGGCGTGCTTCCAGGACCTCTCCCAGGCGCGCCACCGGTGGCCCACCCAGGCCGACGGATTCCCCTCCCTCTTCGGGACCACGGTGGTGCTCCCCGGCATCGGCGACGTGCGCACCCTGGAGGCGCTGTCGGTCCTGTCGGGCGACCACGAGCTGGTGACCCGTTCGGTGTCGCACGGCCGGGCACCGTCCGGCCGTCCCGTCGGCGACCTCCTGACCGGCGGTCGCACCCAGCGGGGCGAGCAGTGGTCCACCCAGTGGCGACGTCGTCTGGCCCCCGACGAGATCACCCGCGGCATGCCGGGCTCGGCCCTGTCGTTCGACCGCCGCAACCAACCCTCGTGGATCCCGCTGGCGCCGGCCCACGCCACCGAGCCGTGGCGTTCGTACCTGACCGGAGGGGCCGAGCGCGGCCGGTACGCCGGACCGGGGCCCGAGGTCGCACGTGCGCCCGGTACCGAACGGACGCGGGACCCCGGCATCGTGCGCTGACCGTCCGGTGGCCGCGGCCGCCCGCAGGCCCGGGGGTCCGGTCACCGGCCGTGACCGGGCGACGGACGCCCCCGGTCCGGCGCAACGGCCCGACCGCCCGACCCACCGGGGGTCCCGATCCCCTCGCGCTCCCGCCCGGGTGCCCGGAGGTCCCGGGGAGCGCCGGTGGGCGCGACGCCGTCGACGAGCGGTCCTCCCCGGGCCAGGGCCGCGACGACGTCCACCGCGTCCCAACGGTGCACCGGGCCGGCGGCGGGATCGCCGGGACGCTCCGCCGGCCGCCGGGCGTCGGACGCGCCGAGGGTCCCGGCCAGCGCCGCGGTGGCCGCCGCCACCTGGTGGGCGTACAGACCGCACGGAGCCGACTCGGCCACGGCGACCGTCAGGTCCCGGGCGTCCAGGGTCCGACGGCGACCGGCCACCACGCCGAGGTGCTCCACCAGATCCCCGCGGTCCACCGTTTCCCGACCGGGCACGGTGCGGGCCCGACCCACCACGTCCACGAGGTCGGCGGGATCGAGACCGTGGTCGGCCGCCCGGCGACGCCACTCCTGCCGCAGACCGGCGACGGTCGGGGTGGCGTCCTTGTCGGGCCGTTCGGCGTGGAACGCCGCCCGTTGGCGGCCGGCCCGGGTGCGGGCGCCCGGGCCCCGGAGCAGGTGCTCCTCGATGGAGGCCGCCCGTCGCGAGAACAGCCGGACCATGACCGGGTCGACGCCGGCGAGGTCCCACCGTCCCCCGGCACCGCGTTCCCATGCCGCGCCCAGCCGATCGGTGAGCTGCCGGCGCAGCGAGGCGTCGTAGACGGCGCCGAGGGGACGCCGGTGCCCGAACAGTCGCCGGGTGTCCATCGCCGACCACACCCCGTCGACGCCCTGGACGACGTTGGCCACCACCAGGTGCGTGTGCACGTGGGGGTCGAGGGCACGGCTCGTCCGGTGCACGAAGGCGGCGGCCACCGCGCCGGTGGTGCCCAGGTGGCGGGTCACCCCGCCGACGGATCGACGCACGCCGAGTCCCTCCCGTTCCAGGTGGGCGACGGCGTCGGCCACCGCGTGCTCGTGGGCGGCCCCTGCGGCGTCGGCCACCTCGCGGGGACCGAGCAGGTGCAGCAGGCTGACCGACTTGGGTGCGCAGAACAGGAGGTCGACGCCGGCCACCGCCCGCGGCCCCGACGCCGAGCGGAGCGCCCGCTCGCCGAGCGGGTCCCGCCCGGCGAACACCTCGGCGAACTGGGCGGACCCCACGGTCCCGCGGACGCCGAGCACGGCGCTCCCCCGTCCGGTCCAGGCTCCCGGGGACTCGCCGGCCACACCGGTGCCCTCGGCCCGGCCGGGGAGCAGATCACGCACGTAGTAGGGCACACCGGCCGTCCGGACCACCTGCAATCTGAGCACCGCGCCCTCCAACGGGTGCACGTCGGCACCCGGTCGTCCGTGCCGGCGGCGGTCTGCGGGGTGGCGCGCCCACCGGCGGCGGCCACCGGACCGGTATGGCACGGCCGGTGGGCACGGACCTTGCCGGGTACCTGGCCCGGGGCGCGGACCGTCGAGCTCAGGTCGGGCCGCTCCGGTAGCGGGCGAGGATCCGCGCCGCGGCCTCCGGTGCCAGCGCGCGGTCACCGACGGGCTCGACCACCTCGGCATCGGGCCCGAGCCGGAGCAGCAGGCGTTCCAGCCAGGCGTCACCCGCGACGAAGACCTCCCACACCGGTCGACCCCGCGACTCACCCACCGGCGAGGCGGAGGCGACGGTGTCGAGCAGCCAGGTCATGGACGGATCGACGGCGATGCGCACCCTGCGGCTGTCCGGACCGGGGACGTACGCGGCCAGGGGCACGGCCGGCCCCCCCGCCGGCGACCGGTCCGGGTCCGTCGCCGCCGGGTCCGGAGGGGCGTCGGTCCGGGCCCCGGGAGCCGCCGGCCCGGCCGGGACGGCCGAGGCGATGCGGTCCACCCGGAAGCGGCGGACGCCGTCGGCCACGTCGCACCAGGCGTCGACGTACCAGTGACCCTCCGAGGCGAACAGCTGCCGGGGGGTGATCGTGCGGGCGCCCGTCTGGTCGGTGGATGCCGAGTAGTAGGTGATGGTGAGGCGTCGACCCCGCCCGACGGCGTCGCGCACGACGTCCAGGAGTTCGGGCGCATCGAGCTCGACCTCGACGGAGGGTCCGCCGAGGGCCCGGTCCAGCTTGGCCAGCGCCCGGGACAACGCGCCGCCCTCGTCGCTCCCGGGTACGGCGAGCAGCGCCCGGGCCGATGCGGCGAGGGCGAGCCCCTCCCGGGGGCTGAGCCGACGGGGCCGGGCCAGCGCCGTCCCGACCCGGGTCGACACGGTGTCGTCGGTGACGATGATCTCGAGCAGCTGGTCGGGCGAGTACGGCGGCACGCCGTAGCAGGCGGCCATCTCCAGCTCGGCCACCAGCGTGCCGGGGGTCAGGTCGAACCGGGCGGCGACCTCGTCGATGGGGGCCTCGCCCTCCTGGGCCAGCCAGGTCAGGATGGCCAGCAGCCGGCGGAGCCTGCCGGCGGTGTCGGTCACCGCGCTCACCGGGAGGCACCCCTGGCGACGAACGCCTCGAGACGTCCGACGACCGCGTCGCGGACCTCGGCGGGGTGGAGCACGACGGCGTGGTCCAGGAGATCGAGGGCCCACGAGACCAGCGCCTCCACGTCGGTCACCACCAGCCGCACGACGACGCCCCCGTCGTCGTGACGCTCGACCACCGCATCGGGGCCGAGCGCGGTGACCACCCGGGACGCCTCGGCCGCGTCGACCGCCACCTTGACCTCCACGGCGTCGCCGGACCCGAAGTGCCACGGGTCCCGGGCGAACACCTCGTCGGCGTCGAACGTCGTCGGGCAGCTCGGCCGAGCCCGGGGGGCCGGGCACCGGCAGGCCGTCGATCCGGTCGACCCGGAACGTGCGGGCCTCGCCCCGGTCGCGGTCCCGACCCACCGCGTACCAATGGCCGCCGCGGAACCGGATGCCGGCCACGTCCACCGACCGGGGGGTCCCCCGGTAGGTGAAGGCCACCACGGCGCCGTTGCGGACCGCGTCGAAGAGGATCGGGAGTGCGGGCAGCCCGTCGACGAGCGGCAGGTCCACCACGGGCAGCGGGGCGCCGCGTCCGGGCCAGGTGCCGCCCAGCCCAAGCTTCGAGAGCGCTTCCCTCCCGATAGGCTCGCCGAGGTGGACACCGGCCACCGCCAGGTTGAGGGCAGCCTGTTCGTCGGGCTCGAGCCCCAGGTCGGGGAGGTAGTAGTCGTCGGGGTCGACCGAGTACCCCATCTGCTCGTCCGCCTCGATCTTGGACGTGACGACCGGGACCCCCTCGTCGCGCAGGAGCTTCTTGTCCCGTTCGAAGGCCTGGCGGCGGGCGTCGTGCCCCTCGGGGTAGCCGGGCACACGCTCGGCGATCTCGCGGAGGCTGAGCGGCCGGCCGGTGTCGAGCAGCACGAGCAGCAGGTCGGCGACGCGTTCGAGTCGGTCGGGTGGGGCCATCGCCGCCAATCTACGGCCCCCGCGGTCGGATGCCCACCGTGATCGCCGCCGGATCCACCGGCGGTCCGTGGGCCTGGGTGCCCCACCCCCTGCTGTGGGCGGCCCTGGGTGCCGTCGGCGCCGGCGTGGCCCTCCTGCACCGTCGCCTCATCGCCGCCGCCGCCCACCCGGAGCCGTGGCCCCGGGTCCGCATCCGCCGGTTCGTCGGCGGCCTGGCGGTCGCCCTGGTGGCCCTCGGCTGGCCGCTCGGGGACCTCGCCGCCCACTGGTCCCTGTCGGCGCTCGTCCTCCAGCGCTGCATCCTCGTCCTGGCGGTGGCCTCGCTGGTCCTCTCGGGCCTGCCCGACGACGTGCTGGCCCGGGTCACCCGGCCCGCGCCGGTCGACGCACTCCTCCAGCGGATCCTGTGGCCACCGGCGGCCATCATCACCGTCACCGTCGTGCTGGTGGGGTCGATGGCACCCCCGCTGGTCGTGGCCCAGGGCCGGTCGGTCGCGGCCCGCGGCGCGTTGGCCGTGCTGGTCACCGTGGCCGGCTTCGTGCTCTGGCTGCCCATCCTGGGACGGGTCCCCGGGATCCCCCGACCCCGACCGATGATCCGCGCCGTCTATCTGGTGGGGCAGGCCATCGTCCCCGTGTTCCTCTCCTTCGTCTTCATCCTCGCCCCCCGGCCGCTATACGCCACCTTGGACCGCACCCGGCACGTGATCGGGCTGTCCCCTCTCGCCGACCAGCAGATCGCCGGGTTCGCGTCCAAGCTCTCCTTCCTGCTCACCCTGCTGATCGTGGCCGGGGTGATCCTGGCCCGGGCCCCGGATTCCGACGAGGACCTCGGGCCGGAGGACCCGCTGGTGTGGGCCGACATCGAGCGGCAGTTCGAACGGGCCGACCGCCGGCGCCGGAGAGGTGGGGAGGCACCACCGGGACCGCCCGGGCTACCGGCGGAGTCCACCGGCGGTCCGCCGACCCCGGGCGGACCTGGCGCCGCCGGTCCCGGCGGATCCCCGTCGCCCCACGACCTGGCGTCCGGGCCCACCGGTGACGACGGCTCCGGTCGGGACGGCGAGCAGCCCACCGAGTAGGCGCGCCGACCGTCGGCCACCTCCCACCGGCCGACGGCGGTCGCATGGCTCCGCCCGGTGATCGCGGTCCCTACCATGGGCGGGTGACCCTGGACGCCCCCGCCGCGCCGATCCTCCGTCGTCACGTCATCGGCAGCGTGCAGGCCGGGGTGGAGGCCCTCGGAGGGCGGCCGGCCATGGTGGTCCGGTCGACCTCCGACGTGCGGCGCGGCGCGCTCTCGCCCGACGACGGCGACACGTTGGCCGAGGCGGCGGCGGCGGCGGCCGAGCTCCGTATCCCCTTCGTGCTCGTCCTGGCGTCGAGCGGTGCCGACGTGTCCGGGGGCGTCGCCTCGCTCCACGGCTGGGGCCGGGCCGCCCGGGCCCTCGCCTCGTGCTCGGGCCTGGTCCCGGTGGTGGTGGTGGTCACCGGACCGGCGCTGTCCGGTCCGGCGCTGCTGCTCGGCCTGGCCGACCTGGTGGTGATGACCGGTGACGCCTTCGCCTTCGTGTCGGGCCCGGCCATGGTCGAGGAGTTCACCGGCATCCGGATCGGCGTCCACCAGCTCGGCGGCTCGGCCATCCACGCCCGGACCAGCGGACTGTGTGCCGTCGAGGCCACCTCGACGGCACAGGCGCTCGAGCACGTGGACCACCTGCTGGGGCTCCTCCCCGCCCACGCCGACGAGCTCCCCCGCGGCTCGACGACCGGCCGGGGCCGGGC
Organism: uncultured Acidimicrobiales bacterium; assembly: GCA_963814655.1. Taxonomy (GTDB): domain Bacteria; phylum Actinomycetota; class Acidimicrobiia; order Acidimicrobiales; family RAAP-2; genus Bog-756. The sequence goes on from CAWFDU010000013.1 coordinate 364,009, forward strand.
GCGGTCGACCTGCGGTCGGTGGTGCCGGACCGGGCGACCAGCTCCTACGACGTCCGGCGGGTGGCCGCCGGTCTGGCCGACGACGGTGACGTCACCGAGTTGTGGCCCCGCTGGGCGCCCCAGCTGGTGTGCGCGCTCGGCCGGATCGAGGGGCGCACCGTGGGGTTCGTCGCCAACCAGTCCCAGGCCCTGGCCGGCACACTGGACATCGCCGCGTCGCAGAAGGGCGCCCGCTTCGTACGCTTCTGCGACGCCTTCAACGTCGCGCTCGTGACGCTGGTCGACACGCCCGGATTCCTACCCGGCAAGGACCTGGAGTGGCGGGGCATGATCCGCCACGGGGCCGAGCTGGCGTTCGCCTACGCCGAGGCCACCGTGCCCCGGGTGTGCGTGATCCTCCGCAAGGCGTTCGGTGGCGCCTACATCGTCATGGACTCGAAGGGTCTCGGCAATGACGTGTGTCTCTCCTGGCCCGGTGCCGAGATCGCCGTCATGGGGGCCGAGGGAGCGGTCCAGATCCTCCACCGACGCTCGCCGCCCGGGGACCGGGACCGGCTGCAGGCCGAGTACGCCGAGGCGTTCCTCACCCCCTACCAGGCCGCAGAGCGCGGGTTCGTGGACGCGGTGGTCGACCCGGCGGACACCCGCGCCGTGGTGTGCGACGCGCTCGAGCTCCTGGACACCCGCCGCGAGTCGCTGCCGGGCCGCAAGCACACCGTCGGGCCGCTGTAGGCCGCGGCGGAGCACCGGCCGGGGCCGGCTCGGGCAGGGATGGCCACGGCTCAGGCCGGCTCGAGCACGGGGGTCGGCGCCGGTACGGACGGCGGGTCACCGGCCAGAGCGACGTCGTCCCCGACCGGACCCCCCGCTCCCGGGTCCCGACCGGCACGCGGGTACGTGACCACGAGGATCGCCGACAGGACGACGACGACCGGGAGCCACCAGGCCCACGGTCCGACGTGCCGGTAGGCCAGCCACGAGACGAGGAGGGCCGCCCCGCACGAGACGGCGAACCGCCGTGCGCCCGACCTCGACGCCACCACCAGCAGCACCGCCAGGGGTGGCAGCAGGTAGTACGGGGCCATGACCGCCTCGAAGAACGCCCGTCCGGCCAGGACGGCGCCCGCGAGCCACAGCAGGCGGACGGACTCCTGTGGTCGGCGCCAGACGACCAGTCCGAGTAGGACGGCGAGCACGACGTAGATCGTCCGACCCGGGCCGCCGGAGACCAGCAGGGCACGGCCGCCCTCGTGGACGACGGCGTGGAACCGGCCGGTGGCCGGATCCCGGTGCATCGACACCCAGCGGGAGGGAAGCAGGCCCGGGACGGTCACGCGGGGCGCCAGGGCGAGCCACGGCGTGGGATGGTTCATCCCCGGCTGGCCGGGCTGCTCGACCAGGGCCCGGTAGGCGCCGGACGGATTGCCGAGGAAGGCGACGACGGCCAGCACCACCGAGACGGCCGAGCAGCGCACCGCGAACAGGAGCCGCCCGCCCCGGGGCGAGGCCGCCAGGTAGAGCGGGACGACGAGCGCCACCAGCGGCTGCAGGACGATCCCGGCACCGAGGAGCCAGCCGGCCCGGGTCCACCGGCCCCGGAGTACGGCGAGCATGGCGGAGCAGGCGGAGGTCATGGCGAGGGCGTCCTCGGCGTGCCCCCAGAGGGCCACCGTGGGCCACAGCAGGATGCCCACGACGACGGACAGCACGCCCCGGATCCGCCGGGTCGAGCCGAGCTCCTCCGCCAGCGCGTCGACCGGGAACAGGAGGGTCGTGGCCAGCACCAGCTCCACCGGGACGAGGACGAGGTCGACCGTCGGCCGGGGCACGGTCGATCCCGCGATCGACGCGGTGAGGTGGAGGGTGTCGCACAGCCACGCCACGGGGGCGAGCAGGACCTCGAGGCCGGGGAGCGACACGATGCCCGTCTCCGCGTTGTAGACCCCCCCGAGGTCACCCCACGACACGTACTGGGCGCCCCGGAAGATCCCCCACAGGTCGTCCTGGTTCACCCAGGTGGCGCTGTGACCGAACACCGGATCCCAGAAGAAGACGAACAGGGCGCCGGTGACCACGACCGCCAGCGCCACCAGCGCGGCCACCGCCCGGTGGCGCAGGACGGCGCGGATCCGCGGGCCGGTCGCCGGCACCGGGCTGCGGGGCACGCCCTCGCCCGCGGGCGGCCGGTCTCCTCCGGTCCGGAGGCGGGGCGCGACGGCGTCGGAGGACATGCCGTGGGTATCGAACCGTCCGTCCGCCGCCTTGAGGCCGACCGCGCCGGACGGGCCGGTCACCACTCCATGCCGAGCGGGTCGGCCGTGGGTCACACGAGAGCGGGCACGGGTTCCGGCGCCGGCGGGTCGGAGTCGCCCGGTGGCGAGCGGTCCCCACCCGGCGCCGCGTCCGAGGTCCGGTCACGGGTGGCCGGAGGGTGGGTCAGCGCCAGGACCACCGCCATCCCGGCGGCGATGGGCAGCCACCACAGCCACGGACCGAGGTCCAGGTACGCATAGACGGTCACAGCGGCGGACACCGCCACCGACGCCGCGCACCGACGTCCGCCCGCGTTCGCCGCCAGCACCAGCAGGAGGATCAGGGGTGGAGCGAGGTAGTACGGGGTCATGACCGGCTCGAAGAAGCACCGGCCGGCGAGCACCGCTCCGGCGAGCCACAGCAGCCGCTCGGGACGTCCGGGCCGGCGCCAGACGTACAGCGCCAGCAGCAGGGTCAGCGCCACGTAGAGCGTCCGGCCCGGCCCGCCGGCGATCTCGGGGGTGAGGGGACGGGTGGCGTGGGTGACCGCCCGGAAGGCGCCGGCGGTGGGCTCGAGGGCGAGCCACCTGCGACCGGCGGGGACCGTCGCCTGGTGCACGCGGGGGGCCAGCGCGGCCCACGGTGTGGCGTGGTTGACCTGGGCCGGAGTGGGCTGCTCCACGAGGGCGCGGTAGGCGCCGGACGGATTGCCGAGGTAGGCCACGCCGACCAGGAAGGCGGAGATCACGGTGGTGCGCACGGCGAACAGGATGCGCCCACCGCGAGGTGATGCGGCCAGGAAGAGTGGGACCACGAGCAGGACCAGGGGCTGGAACAGCACCCCGGCGCCGAAGAGCCAGCCGGCGCGGTCCCACCTGCCGCGGCGGACCTCGACCATGGCGTACAGGGCGAACGTCATGGCCAGGGCGTCCTCGGCGTGGCCCCACACCGCCGCCACCGGCCAGCACAGGACCCCCACCGCCACGCACAGGGCCGTCCGGCGTCGGCGTGTGACACCCAGCTCCTCGGCGAGGGCGTCGGCGCCGAACAGGACGGTCGACGCCACGAGCATCTCGGCGGGCATCAGGACGAGGTCGGCCGTCGGACGGGCCAGTGCCCACACGCCGAACGACGAGGTGAGGTGCAGCCAGTCGCACACGACGGCCACCGGCGCCAGCAGTACGGGCAATCCGGGGAAGGACACGATCCCCGTCTCGGGGTTGTAGACGCCCCCGAGGTCGCCCCAGGCCACGTAGTGGGCCCCGCGGAAGATCCCCCACAGGTCGCTCTGGTCGACCCAGGTCGGCGAGTGGTGGACGAGCGGGTCCCACAGGAACGTGAACAGCAGGCCCAGGCCGACGACGGCGGCGGCGACGGCCAGCGGGACGGCACGGCGGCGGGCGGCTCGCCAGATCCCGTGGCCGGCCCGCTGGTCGGGATCCCGTCGGCTCCCGACCGCGACCAGCCCGGTGCCCGGCCGGAACCAGGCGTGGTCGACGGGCGCGGTCCCACGAACGTCCGGGGTCATGCCTGCTGTATCGAACGGGCCGGCCACCGGCTTGAGCGGCCACGCCGGTCGGGGCCCGACGGCACCGAGCCGGACGCCGCGGGTCGTCCGGGGACGAAGAAAGGGCCCCCTCCTCTCGGAGGGGGCCCTTTCCGTCAGGGTTCGGGGTGGTCGTCGGGCTCGGGAGCCCGACGGTCACTCCCACACCGCTAGCCGGCGGCGGTGAAGTTGGCACCCCATGCGGCAGCAGTCGGAGCGGTGCTGGCGTCACACGAAGCGTCGTTCTGCACCAGGCCGTAGAACGTCCCGGCGTTGGTGGGCGCAGTCGCGGCACCACCGGTCGAGCCGAGCGTGGCGTACGGGCCGTTGGTGGCACTGATGGCACCGATGTTGTCCACGATGAACCAGCAGTTCTTGTTGTTCTTGGACGGCGAGGCCAGAACGACGCCGTTGCCGTCCGTGGACACGTAGACCGAGACGGCACCCTGGACCGTGGTGGCACCCGAGACCCACGACAGGCTCGGCTCGTTCGACTGCAGGATCGTCGTGGTCACGGCCTGGCCACCGCCACCGGTGCCGTAGGACTGGCCGTTCTGCTCGGCGTAGGTCTTGGCGGTGGTGATCGCGGTGTTCAGGTTGGACTGTGCGGCCTTGTCGTTCGCGCCGCCGGTCACACCGAGGAAGGTCGGGATGGCGATGGCGAGCAGGATGGCCAGGATGAGCAGCACGACCATGAGCTCGATGAGGGTGAAACCCGCATCCTCGCCCAGATCGGCAGCCGCATCTCGCCTGTCATTCAGGCGACTCATGACGGATGAAAGCATTGTGTTCTCCTCTTGTCGGTATGTGCTGCATGTATGAGCGGCCACCCGAATTTGGCAACCGGTACTGTCTTCGTCCCCACCGCCGGACAACTTGAGAAACTTGCCGAACTTTTTTTCGGCAGCCGTGCCGTCGATCGGGTCGAGGAGCGGGGCGCCGCGGGAACTCGTGCCCCTTCGAGCCTCGTACCAGGGGTTCTCCGGTACGTGTCGTCCGGATCCTGCTCCTCGAGACCAGTCTGGTGGCACGTGCCCCCCGAGTCAGGGGGCAAATGGGTGCAGGGTCGGATCAGCTCGGTGGCTCGCATCCGAGGGTTGCTGAATGGTTGCAAAGGATGGCCATCGATCCAGCCGGTTACTGTCGAAATGATGTCGACTCGACCGCCGGTCCCACGCCGCAAGTGGGTCCGACTCAGGCCGGGAATCCGGTCGTCAGGTACTGCACCGTGTCCGGCGGCCCGCCCGTCTTGGGGGAGTAGGCGTTGCAGTCGTCGGGGTTGAGGTCGCCCGCGACCGTCACGTAGCTGAGTCCCGGCCCCGACGGCAGCCCGAGCGTTCCGGCCGGTGCGGCCACCGGGGACTTGGTCACCGCCGTGTGCCCGGCGTAGGGCGCCACCCCCTGGGAGGCGGCGTTCAGCCCGCCGGTGTTGTCGATCATGTAGTAGCAGTTGCCGGTAGGGGCGTAGGCGGCCATGACCAGACCGTTGCCGTCCGCCGAGACGGCGACCGACACGGAGGAGGGCGCGCCGGAGCTTCCGGTCGCGGTGGTGGTTCCGGCGGCGCCCGCGGCGAACGTCAGCGAGAGCTGGGCCGAGGTGAGCAGCGAGGCGAACCCGGCCGAATTCTGCACGTTGTTGACGTAGAAGGTCTGGCCGGCGTTCTGGTACTGCGTCTTGGCGTCGGTGAGCGCCGTGTTGAGGTTGACCTGGGCCGAGCGGCTGTTGGCCACCTCGCTGGTGCCGAGGAAGGTCGGGATGGCGATCGCGGCCAGGATCCCGAGGATCAGCAGGACGACCATGATCTCGACGAGGGTGAACCCGCCGTCACCGGTCGCGTCGACCCCCGCCGGGTGGAGGGACGACCGACGGGTGCCCTCCGGTGACCGACTGGTGCGGGTGCATTTCATGCCATCCCGTCGACCTGTATTCCGTGCTCCTTGAGTACGAATCCGGCGGATCGGCGCCGCGGACCGGCGGATCGGCGCCGCGGACCGGCGGATCGGCGCCGCGGACCAGCGGATCGACGCCGCGGACCGGCACCGGATGCAGGGCGGTGGCCGAGGCCGGTCGACGGACCGGAGCCGCTGGTCGACGCCGGGGGAGCGTCGCCGACTCAGCTGTGGATGAGCTTGATGTAGTCGAACATCGGGAGGTAGAGGGCGATGACCATCATGCCGACACCGGCACCCATGATGACGGTCAGCAACGGCTCGAGGAGGGCGGTCAGGTTGCCCACCGTGACCTCGACCTCCTGGTCGTAGAAGTGGGCGACCTTCTTCAGCATCCCGTCGAGCACACCGGTCTGCTCGCCGACCTCGATCATCTGCACCATGAGCACGGGGATGATGTCCTCGTGCTCCTTCAGCGGATCGGCCAGCGGACGTCCCTCGCGCACCCCCTCCTTGGCCAGGCGCAGGACGTCCCCGATGGTGACGTTGCCCGACGTCTCCGCACTGATGTCCAGGGCCTCCAGGATGGGGACGCCCGACCCGATCAGCGAGCCCAGGGTGTTGGTGATCCGGGCGAGGGCCACCTTGTGGAACAGCTGGCCGAAGATCGGGGGCTTGAGCATCCACCGGTCCCAGATGCGGCGCCCGTCCTCGGTGGCGATCCACTTGCGGACGCCGACCACGATCCCGATCACCACGGCGATCACCACGACCACCCACGGGCTGGTCATGACGTTCGACACGTCGATCAGGATCTGGGTGGGGAGGGGCAGCTTCCCACCCAGGGTCTTGAACAGGTTCTGGAACACCGGGACGATGAAGACGATCATCGCCGAGAAGATCACGAACATCACCGACATCACCACCGCCGGGTACGTCATGGCCGACTTGATGGTCTTGTTGAGCTGGGCCTGCTTCTCGATGGTGTCCGCCAGATCGGTGAGCACCTCGTCCAGGTTTCCGCCGACCTCGCCGGCCTGGATCAGGGTGCAGTACAGCTTCGAGAACGCCTTGGGATGCTTGCCGCAGGCCATCGACAGGGACGAGCCGTGCTCGAGGTCGGTGCGGACCTCCTCGAGGATGCGGGCCAGTTCGGGGTTCTCGACCTGCCCGCCGAGGATGCCCAGCGAGCGGACGACCGACAGCCCGGAGTCGACCATGGTCGACAGCTGCCGGGTCATGACCGCGATGTCGCGGAGCTTGATGCGGCCGGTGACGCCGGGGATCTTGATCTCGGTCTTCAGGCTGACGGCCGACTTTGGCGTGACGGAGATCGGCATGTAGCCCATCTCGCGGAGACGGCGGACGACCAGCGCCATGCTGTCGCCGTCGAGCTGTCCCTCGACGAGCCCGCCGGACTTGTCCCGGACCTTGTAGTCGAATGTCAGTGACACGGTTCCCCGCTTCGTCGTTCAATGGTGGACAGGGTGACCATCAGTGGTGCAGGTGGTTGCGGAGGTCCTCCTCGTTGGAGGACCGGTCGTAGGCGATGGACTCGGAGATGATCCCCTCCTTGACGAGGTTGGCCAGTCCCTGGTCCATGGTCTGCATCCCGAAGGAACCGCCGACCTGCATGAGGGAGTAGATCTGATGGGTCTTGGCCATGCCGGATCAGGTTCCGCACGGCCGACGTGCACACGAGCACCTCGGCACACGGGGCGCGACCGGTGCCGTCCGCCGTCGGCACCAGCTGCTGGGTGACGACGCCTTCGAGCGTGGAGGCGAGCATGACCCGGATCTGCTCCTGCTGCTGGGTGGGGAAGACGTCGATGATCCGGTCGATCGTCTGGGGCGCGTCCTGGGTGTGCAGGGTGCCGAAGACCAGGTGGCCGGTCTCGGCGGCGGTCAGCGCCATCGAGATCGTCTCGAGGTCCCGGAGCTCCCCGACCAGGATGACGTCCGGGTCCTGACGCAGCACCCGTCGGAGCGCCTCGGCGAACGAGTCGGTGTCCTCGCCGATCTCGCGCTGGGTGATGATCGACTGCTTGTGGTCGTGGAGGAACTCGATCGGGATCCTCGACCGTCACGATGTGCAGCGGCTTGGTCCGGTTGATGATGTCGATCAGCGACGCCAGGGTCGTCGACTTGCCGGAGCCCGTCGGGCCCGTCACCAGGACGAGGCCCCGACGCAGGTCGGTGAAGGACCGGATCGAGTCCGGCAGCCCGAGGCTGGAGAAGACCGGCATCTCGTGCGGGATCGGGCCGGAGCGCCACGGTCACCGTCCCCCGCTGCAGCGCGACGTTCACACGGAAGCGGCCCACGCCGGGGATGGTGTGCGAGGTGTCGAGCTCGTGCTCGTCCTCGAACCGCTCCCGCTGCGAGCCGGGCAGGATCCCGAAGATCATGTCCCGGATCGTCCTCGTTGTCGAGCGGCGGGCAGCCCTCGATCGGCGCGCATGGCGCCGTGGAGGCGGATGGTGCCCGGCATGGCCGCGGTCAGGTGGAGGTCGGAGGCGCCCACCGACACCGCGTAGCGGAGGAGGTCGTCGATGTGCAGCGGGACAGAGTCGTCGTCCGTCTTGGTCGGGATCCCGTTGACCAGGAGGTCCTGGACGGCCTCGGCGTGGTCCCTCGGCTCGGCGGGTGGCCCGGCGTGCGCCCCGGAGGTGGCGTCCGCCGCGCCGCCGGAGGTGCCCAGGTACTGGGCGATGATGACCGGGTCGGCCAGCACCGGGTGGATCCGGTGGCCGACCCGGGCCGCCAGTTCGTCGACCTCGTGCGGGTGCGGGGGGCTCGGCGAAGGCGACGGCCAGCGCGTTGCCGTCGAACTGGAGGGCGATGGCGTCGAACTCGCGCGCCACAGCCGTCGGGCACGGCCGCCGTCGCGTCCGGCTGGGGGGTGAAGGCCGACAGGTCGACCGCCGGGAGCTGGGCCAGCTGGGACAGGGTGCCCACCACCACGCTCGGCAGCGCCAGGCTGCGGCTGACGAGCAGGTAGCCGAGCGACTGGTCGGTGGCGATGGCCTCGTCGACCAGGGGCTTGATGTTGCTGTCGGTCTCGTAGCCGGCCTCGACCAGCGCCTGGGCCAGTCGGGTCGTTCCACTCGGTGCGCGTGCTCGACGTGACGGAGGTCATGCGACCACCCGCAGCACTTCCTCGAGCGTGGTCTCCCCGTCGATGGCCTTGCGCAGTCCGGCCTGACGGAGGGCGACCATGCCCTGGCTGACGGCGAGCCGGTGGATCTCCTCCACCGAGCCTCCTTCGATGATCATGCGCTCGACCTCCTCGGTCATGGGCATCAGCTCGGCGAGAGCGAGGCGGCCCCGGTAGCCCGGTCTGCGAACATGCGGAGCACCCGACCGAGCGGTAGGCCTCGGTGCAGGACGCCGGCCGCCTCCACCTCCTCGGGTCGTCCAGCCGGCGGCGTGGATGTCGGCCTCGGTCGGCGTGTAGGGCTCCTTGCAGTGCATGCACAGGCGGCGGGCCAGACGCTGGGCGACGACCCCGGACAGCGCCGAGGTCACCAGGAAGGGCTCGATCCCCATCTCGATGAGGCGCATGGGCGTGGCCGACGCACTGTTGGTGTGGAGGGTGGCGAGCACCATGTGGCCGGTGAGCGCGGCCTCGATGGCGATCGGACGCCGTCTCCTTGTCCCGGATCTCCCCCACCAGGACGATGTCGGGGTCGGAGCGAAGGATGGCGCGCAGGGCGCCGGCGAAGGTCAGTCCGGCCTTGACGTTGAGCTGGACCTGGTTGACGCCCTTGAGGGGGACCTCGACCGGGTCCTCCACGGTGATGATGTTCTTCTCCGGCGAGTTGAGTGCGGTGAGCGTGGTGTAGAGGGTCGTGGACTTGCCGGAGCCGGTGGGCCCACTGACCAGGATCGTCCCGTACGGCTTGGTGTACAGGCCCTCGTACTGCGCGAGCATCTCCGGGTCGAAACCGAGCTCGGCGAAGCCGAGCACCACGCTCGACTTGTCGAGCACGCGCATCACGATCTTCTCGCCGTAGATCGTGGGCAGGGTGGCCATCCGGAGGTCGATGCCCTTGGCCCCGACGTTGAGGGAGATGCGCCCGTCCTGGGGCACCCGGTGCTCGGCGATGTTCATGTCGGCCATGACCTTGAGCCGGGTGGTGACGGCGCGCGGCGATGGTCTTGGGACCGGTCGACACGTCGTGGAGCACGCCGTCGATCCGGTAGCGGATGCGGAGGTCCCGCTCGGTCGGCTCGATGTGGATGTCCGAGGCCCGTTCGTTGAGCGCCTGCAGGATCAGGAGGTTGACGTAGCGGACGATCGGCGCCGTCTCGGTGACGGTCTGGATGTCGTCGACACCGTTCGTCCTGGGCGCCGCCCTCGATCCCGAGCGAGGCCTCCATCGCCATGTCGGCGGCGTCGCCGCTCGTTGAAGGCGCGGCCGATGTAGGCGCTGATCTGGGTCCGGGTCGCCACGACCACGATGAAGTTGCTGCCGATGATCGTCCGGAGGTCGTCCATGGCGAACACGTCGGTGGGATTCGAGGCCGCCACCACGGGCACGCCGTTGTCCAGGGCGATCACGATCACGTTGTGGTGCCGCGCCGTCGTCTCGGGGATCACCCCGGACACCGACGAGATCGACGCCCACGGTGTCGAGGTCGACGAACTGCAGGCCCATCTCCTCGGCCATCCCCCACATGAGATCGGCCTCGCTGACCAGCTTCTGGTTGGTCAGGATGCGGGCGATGCTCTGGCCGGTGAGGTTGTGCTCCTCGAGCGCCAGGCTCATGGCTTCGAGCGAGACCCGTCCGCCGTCGACCAGTGCCTTGGCCAGCGGGGGGAAGCCGGCCAGTGTCCGCGTCGGACGACGGGCCTGCTTCGGGGTGCAGGTCGTGGTAGGTGGCGACGGCCTCGGCGACCAGGTCGGCGGCGTCGGTGGTGGATTCCTCCGCCTCGGAGCCGTCGTCGTCGGCCAGCGGCCCTCCTTCGCCCTCGAGGGAGAGCGCCAGGACGGAGAGTTCGTCGGTCCCCGTTGCCGGGGCGGGGACGGCGGGCTCGGCGATCCCCTCGAACAGGCCCGGCCCCGGGACCGACGGCCCGACGGGGGGGTCCAGGGTCGGGAGGGGCGCCGGTGCCGGCTCGGCCAGCTGGGCGAACACGGCGTCGAGGGCGTCGACGGGCGGCACGGTGGCGGCACCCGCCGCCGGGTCCACGGGTCCGACCGCCGGTGCGGCACCACCGGCGAAGGCGAGCTCGAGATAGCGGTCGATCTGGTCGGGCGTGGCCACCACGGTGATGAAGTCCCGCCCGAGGCAGGGCGCGGACCGAGTCGAGGGCGAGCAGGTCGTCGGGGTCGGCCGTGGCGATCACCGGGGTGCCGAACTTCCGCTTGACCGCCACGACCCGGTGGTGGCGCGACAGGTCCTCGGGGAGGATGGTCGACGCGGCGCGGTCGACACCGTAGGTGTCCAGGTCCACGAACTCGAGTTCGCGCTCGTTCGCCATGCGGCTGGCGGCCTCCACGTCACTCATACGTGCCCCATCGGCACACTGCGGTCTCAGATTGAATGAGATTCCACGAGGTTTCCCGGGGGGCCGGGCCCCGTCGGTCCGGGGGAGGCCTGCATCCCACCGTACGCGTGCCGTACCCGCGACCTCGGTTCCGGACGGGTGCGGCACGGGTGCGAAAGCCGTCGGGGCGCGGCACCCGGCCGGTAGGGTGAGCGGCTCCACGAGGTGAACGGACGAGGCGCACCATGCGGGTCCCCGCGACAGACAGCGGTACGAACTCCCTGCACACGGGGTACCTGCCGCCGGCCGTCGGCACCGGTCCCGGGTGGCACCCGTGGGGGCGCCGTGCTCGTCGCCACGGTGGGCGGGCCGACGGGTGGCCGCGAGTGGGCGGTCCTCGCCGTCGCCGGCCTCGTGGGTCTCGTCGTCGGGTCCTTCCTCAACGTCGTCGTCTACCGGGCCCCGCTCGGGCTGTCGGTGTCGACCCCCCGATCCTTCTGCCCGACGTGCGACCGTCAGCTGGCGTGGTGGGAGAACATCCCGCTGGTCTCGTGGTTGGCGCTCCGGGGGCGGTGCCACACGTGCCACGAGCCCATCTCGCTCCGGTACCCACTGGTCGAGGCGGCCACCGCCGTGCGTCTTCGCCCTGGTGGCCTGGGCCTGGCACGGCTCCGGTCCTGGCGGCCGGGTACTGCGTCCTGGCGGCCACGGTCCTCGCGGTCGCTCTCATCGAGTTCGGCGGAAGACCGCACGCCGCTGTCGGTCGGGGCGGTCGGTGCCGGCCATCGGGCAGGTGCTCGTGGTCGTGGCTGCCGCGTGGCTCGGCCGGTGGCCGCTGCTGGTGTGGTCCCTGGTCGGGACGCGCGGCCGGTGCCGCCGCGTTCGGCGTGCTGCGGACCCTCGACCCCGAGTGCCGGGATCCGCGGTGGCACGGACGGACGCTGCTTCCGGTGGCCGGGTGCTGGCTCGGTGGACTCGGCGGGATCGGCGCCGGCACCGCCGTGGTGGCCGGCGCGGCGGCCTGGGTCCTCGGCGAGTTCGCCTGCCTCGTCGTGCTGTGGACGGTCCGACGCGGCACCGGGACGGGGCCCGACGCGGTGAGCGCGTTCCGGTCCGCGATCCGGTCGGTCGCCGCCGCTCCGTTGGTGGTCGGCATCGTCGTCGCCCTGGTCGTGTCCCTCACCGTCGCGGGCTGACCCACCTACGATGGGCCGATGGACCGCGCCGAACCGAGCGATCCCCCGCCGGGCACCGTGCTGCGGACGGTCATCGTGGACGACCACGAGCTGCTGCGCGCCGGGACCCGGGGGATCCTCGAGGATGCCGACGGGTTCGCCGTCGTCGGCGAGGCCGCCGACGCCGAGGAGGCCCTGAGCGGTGGTGGCCGACACCGCGCCGGACCTGGTGATCACCGACATCCGTCTGCCGACCACCAACGGGATCGACCTGGCCGCCCAACTGGTCGACGCCCACCCCGGCCTGCCGTGGTCATCCTCAGCGCCTACGACGACGAGCACTACGTCCGGGCCGCCCTGGCCGCCGGCGTCCGGGGCTACCTGCTGAAGACGCTGCCGAGCCACGAGCTGGTGGCCGCCCTGCGCGACGCCTGCACCGGCGTGCGGGCGGCTCGGTGCGCCACCCCTCGGCCAGGGTGAGAAGGACCCGGTCGACCGCCGGCCCGGACCCCGACGAACAGCTGACCGCACGCGAGGCGGAGGTGGTCCTGCTGGTGGCCCGGGGGATGTCCAACAAGTCGATCGCCCATCAGCTGGGCATCAGTCCCCGGACGGTCGAGGGCCACCTCAACCACGTGTTCGACAAGCTGGGCGTCTTGTCGCGGACCGAGCTCGTCCACTACGCGTTGGCCACCGGCGGGTTCGTCGCGACGGCGCCTCCGATCCGACCGCCGGTGCCGGCGTGGCGGCGGCGGACGACCGCCCCCTCCCGTCCACATGACGCCGACGACCGGAGCGGCGACGACGTCCACCGGTCACGGCGGCCGGCACACCCCGCCGTCGGGTGGGGGCGGTGGAACGGACGGTGGAACGGACGGTCGGTCGGACGGTCGGTCGGGTCCGGAGCCGCCGTCCGCCGGGTCCCCCGCGGGCCTCGCTTCCGCCCGGCCCCCGTGGACCGACTCGCGGTTCTGGCTCCTCCAGCTGGTCGTGCTGGCCCTCGCCCTGGTACGGCTGGCCGTCACCGTGGCGTTCGGCCTGGATCCGGCGGGGACGGTCCTCGAGGTGTCGACGGTCGTGCTCTTCGTCGTGCCGGTGGCGGTGGCCAGCGCTCAACTACGGCCTGCCGGGCGGCATGGCCACCGTCGGCTGGGTCGTCGCTCCTGTGCATCCCCCGGCATGGTCGGAGGCCGCCGACCAGTCGGACCCGGCCGACGCTGTGGGGCGAGGTGCTCCAGCTCGTCGTGCTCCTGGCGCTGGCCCTGCTGATCGGCACGCCGGGTGTCGGCCGAGACCAGGTTGCGTGAGCAGGCCGATGCCGCCCGTACGGCCCGGCTGCAGACCGAACTCCTCTACCAGGACATGTTCGAGTCGAACCGGTCGCCGATCCTCATCGTCGACGGCGACGGCGTTCGTCGTCGAGTCGAACGCCTCCGCGGACCGGGTGTTCGGCCGGCACCGGTCTGGCGGCACGCCTTCGGACGGATCGGCGGGCGGCCCGGGTCCGGCTCCGCGCCGCCTGGTGGACGTCGTCGGGGCCGAGGCCGCCGCCCTGGTGCTCACCCGGCTGCTGTCGACGAGGCGGCTCCACGCGGGCGGGCACCGCGCCGGGTGACGGCGGCGCACGGATCGTCGAGGACGTCACGTGGGCGGGCCGGCGGCCAGGTCGACCCGACGAGCCGGGTCCGACCGCTGACGTTCGAGGTGGACGGCCGCCAGGTCCTCTACCGGCCGACCTCCACCCTGGTCGGTGCGCCCGGAGCCGACCGGCGCATGCAGGTCATCTTCGAGGACGTCACCGCCGAGACGAGGCGCCACGACCTCATGGAGGCCTACGCCGGCCAGGTCGTCCTCGGCCAGGAGGAGGAGCGGCGCCACATCGCCCAGGAGCTGCACGACGGTCCGCTCCAGACGCTCATCCACCTGTGCCGGCAGATCGACGCCCTCGAGGCGCGCCGCGGGAACGGACGGCGCGGACCCGGTCGGGTCCCCCTCGACCGCGACGCCGACGCTGGCCTCGATGCGCTCCGTCCGTCGAGGACACGGTCGCCGAGCTCCGCTCGATCGCCCGCGGGCTGCGTCCCTCGGTCCTCGACGACCTCGGCCTGGTGGCCTCGCATCAACCAGGTGGTGCACCGACGCCACCGAGCGTCAGGGGTTCGAGAGCTCGTTCGACGTCGACGGGACGGTCGCCCGGCTTCCGCCCGACCGTCGAGCTCGCCGTGTTCCGCGATCGCCCAGGAGGCCGTCACCAACGTCGAGCGGCACGCCGCGGCCCGATCGGCTGGCCGTGGCGCTGCAAGTTCGGCGACGACGGGCTCGGCCCTGACGGTCGAGGACGACGGCGCCGGCTTCGATGCCACGGTCCGAGCGGCGGGGACAGCCGTCGCTCGGTCTTCCCGGCATGAGCGAACGGGCCCGGCTGGTCGGGGGGCGCCTGACACGTCCGGTCCAGGAATCGGCACCGGCACCACCGTGGACGTGCGGGCTGCCCCGCGGAGGCCACGTCGAGCGCCTCCTGACACCGCCGGACGACGGCGTCCGGCACGCCCCGGTTGTGCTCGCCGGGATGACCGATCCGGACCGGCCACGGGTGGCGTCGGACGTGCAACTGTCACTCAACCGACATGAAACTGGGTCGGCGCCGACACCCGACGTGGGATACTGACGCCGTGGAAGAGATCGTCATCGAGTCGTGCCACAGCACGTGGATCATCGACCGGGACAACTCGCGCTTCCGCCGCATGGTGAAGTCGGCCCACCGCACCAGCGCCCCGGTCGCCACCGAGTGGCAGCCCTGCTACGGCATCGAGATCGACCCGCTGTCGGAGTCGTTCGTGGTGCTGCTCAACCCGGAGGGCACCCGGCTGCTGCGCAGCTGGCGCCACGTCGAGCACTGCGCGCAGTGCGGTGGCGAGGCGACCTCGGAGCTGTCGTTGCACGACCTCCGTTCCGCCGTCCGCGGCTGAGCGGCACCCGCCGCACGCCGCGCCGTCGACGGCGGTGTCGACGCGGCCCGTCGCGGCTGCGTCGGCACCGTCCGGGCCGACCGCGCGTCCGCTGCCGTGAGCCGCTAGAGCACCGGCTCGCGCTTCCACTGTCCGGAGCTGCCGCCCGTCTTCTCCCACAGCATGAGCTGACCGATGCTCATCGTCCGGTCGGCCGTCTTGCACATGTCGTAGACGGTCAGGGCGGCGATGGCGCACGCCGTCATGGCCTCCATCTCGACCCCGGTCCGGTCGACCGTCTCGACCTTGGCCTCGACCTCCACGTAGTCGTCGCCGATGGTGAAGTCGACCTGGACCGACCCGACGAGCAGCGGATGGCACATGGGGACCAGGTCGGCCGTCCGCTTGGCCGCCTGGATGCCGGCCACACGTGCTGCGGCCAGCACGTCGCCCTTGGTGATGGCGTTGTTGGCCACCTGGGCCGTGGTCTCGGGCTTCATGGCCACGCGACACCGGGCGAGCGCCCGACGGAGCGTCGCCTCCTTCGGCGAGACGTCCGACATGCGGGCCCCGCCGAACGGGTCCAGGTGGCTCAAGCTCCGGTCGGTCACTGTCCGCTCCCGTCGTTCACGGCGCCCAGTGTACGGGAGCAGGTCTGACCGGGTCGGCATTGGCACTCGCTCGGGTAGACTGCCAACCTGCAGAGACGCGCCCGTGACCGGAAGGAGCACGTCGCGTGCCCACCTACGAATACCGCTGTGACAACTGTGCGAAGAACTTCGACGTCGTCCAGTCGTTCCACGACGATCCGCTGACGGAGTGCCCGACGTGCGGCGAGCCCGTGAAGAAGGTCTTCGGCAGCGTGGGCATCGTGTTCAAGGGCAGCGGCTTCTACAAGACGGACAGCCGGTCGGGCGGTACGTCGACCAAGACGGCCGAGTCCACGGTCCCGGCGGCGCGCGTCGGACGCGGCCTCGGGCTCCTCGTCCGACGGGGGCGACGGCGGCTCCGGCACGTCGACCGGCACACCGGCGTCGACGTCGTCGAACGGGTCCGGGTCGTCGTCGGGGTCCGGGTCCGGGCCGGCCACAGGGTCCGGGTCCGGTTCGGCCGCGGCCCCGGGGGCCAAGGGCGCCGACGGCGGGAAGGGCCCCAAGGGATCCAAGGGGTCGAGCGGCACCTCGACCTGACCGACCGCCGAGTCCGCGTGGCCGGGCACCGGGTGTCTGGCCGGATTCCACCACTCTCCGCAGTTCCCCGTCCGCCCAGAGTGGTCCTGTAGCAGTGGAGCCATGGACATCGCCGACCTCGACCGACTCCTGATCGATGCTCGAGGAGCTCGACGGCTCCGACCTCCACATCAAGGCCGGGGCGCCGCCGCGGATGCGCATCGCCGGCGCCCTGCGCACCCTCGACACGAGCCGCAGTTCACCGCCGAGGACACCCAGGCGATCGCCGAGGCGATGATGACCGAACCGGTCGCTCGAGACGTTCCGCGACGAAGCACGAGGCCGACTTCGCCTACAGCGTCCCGGGCACCGGCCGCTTCCGCGTCAACGCCTACTACCAGCGGTCGTCGACGGCTCTGGCCATCCGCCGGGTCCGGGCCACGCCCGCCACCGCCCAGGAGCTCGGGCTGCCGCCGGTCGTGACCCAGCTCGCCCAGGAGATGCGCGGCCTGGTGCTCGTCACCGGTCCGACCGGCTCCGGAAAGACCACCACGCTGGCCGCCATGATCGACCACATCAACCACCTGCGGGCGTGCCACATCGTCACCATCGAGGACCCGGTGGAGGTGCTGCACAAGGACGACCTGGCCGCCATCGACCAGCGCGAGGTCGGCTTCGACACCGACTCGTTCTCCTCCGCCATGCGGGTCGTCCTGCGCCAGGACCCCGACGTCATCCTGGTCGGCGAGATGCGCGACCAGGAGACGGTGGCCGCCGCGCTCAGCGCCGCCGAGACGGGCCACCTCGTCTTCTCGACGCTCCACACCATCAACGCCACCGAGACGATCAACCGCATCGTCGACTTCTTCCCGCCGCACCAGCAGACCCAGATCCGGCATCAGCCTGGCCGGCTCGCTCCAGGGGATCGTGTGCCAGCGGCTCATCCCGACCGTCGACGGCGACGGCCGCGTGCCCGCCCTCGAGGTGCTGGTCATCAACGGGCGGATCCAGCAGGCCATCGTCGACCCGCTGCTCACCGGCGACATCGACGGCGATCGTGGCGGACGGCGCCTACTACGGGATGGTCACCTTCGACCAGTCCCTGGCCGCCCTGCTGGCCACCGGCAGGATCACGCCTGGCCGAGGCCATGGCCACGGCCACCAACCCCCACGACCTCAAGGTCATGCTCGAGCGCCAGGGCATCCTCCAGACCGGGATCGTTCGCGCACCCAGCTCGGCTGATCAGGCACGCCGGCAACCTTCCGGCACCGGTGCGCTCAAGATCAGGCACCCTCCGCACCTTCCGATAGTCCCAGTGCGGCCCACGTGGCCATGAAAAGCACTGATGTACCACCAGGGACCGGAGACGACCCGATGAAGCCCGAGCGATCGACGCACGGCACGCGGAGCAGACGGCGCCGCGACCAGCCCGACAGGCGGTCACGGGTCCGGCCGACCTCCGACGCCCGTGGCCGACGAGATGACAGGAGCAACCGGATGGCACGCCTGACCGTCGGACTCGACATCGGCACGAGCGGCGTCCGCGCCGCCGAGATCGACACGTCGAAGTCCACCCCCGTCCTGCTCACCTACGGCCAGGTCGGCCTGCCCCCCGGCTCGCTGGTCGACGGCGAGATCCGCGACGTCACCTCGGTCACCGAGGCCATCCAGAAGCTCTGGAAGAACGGGCAGTTCTCCGGGCACCTCGGTCATCGTCGGCATCGCCGGGCTCCGGGCCATCACCCGCGAGATCGACCTCCCCTACGTCCCCGACGACGAGATCGACAGCGCCGTCCGGTTCCAGTCCGAGGAGGTCATCCCCTTCCCGCCGGAGCAGACGCTCCTGTCGTCGCAGGTCCTGGCCGACTACACCAACGACGAGGGCGCCAAGATGCGTCGGGTGCTCGTGGCCGCCGCCCACGTCGACCTGGTCAACGGCGTCATCGACGTGGTCGAGCGGGCCGGCCTGACCGTCGAGGGCGTCGACCTGCATCTCGTCCGCGCTGGTCCGGGCCCTCGGCGGGATCGACTCCCCCGGCGGCCGACGCCCCTCCGACGGCCAGCCACGAGGCCATCGTCTCGATCGGCGCCGGGCTCACCGTGGTCGTCGTCCACCAGGGCGGCCGGCCCCAGTTCGTCCGCACCATCGGTTCGGGCGGCAACGCCACCACGGCGGCCATCTCGGCCGCCCTCGACATCCCGATCGTCGACGCCGAGACCCTCAAGTACCGCTTCGGCGAGGACAACGCCCAGATCCAGGCGGCCGAGCGCGTGGCCCAGCCGAGCATGCTCGAGCTCATCGAGGAGATCCGGAACTCGATCCAGTACTTCGCCTCGCTCCCCGACCGGCTGCCCGTCTCCCGGGTCCTCCTGACCGGCGGCGGCTCGGAGCTCCACGGACTCGTCGACGATGCTCGAGGCCAAGGTCCGGATCCCGGTCACCACCGGCTCGCCCTTCGACCGGCTCGACACGTCCAAGCTCGACCTCGTCCGCCCGAGCAGGCCGCCAAGGTCGATCCCGGTCCTGGCCTCGCCCATCGGCCTGGCCCTGCCCGAGCCCGACAAGGCGGTCAAGAAGTTCAACCTGCTGCCGCCCGAGGTGGCCCAGAAGGCCCGGATGAGGCGGATCCAGCAGCGCACGCTCGTCGGATCCGTCGCCGTCCTCGTCCTGCTCGTGCTCTTCGGCGGCTGGAAGTTCCTCCAGGTCCACAACGCCGCAGAACAACGTCGACGAGCTGCAGTCCAGCATCGCCTCGCTCAACGCCCAGGTGCCGAAGTACAGCCTGGTGGTGGCGGCCAACGACGCCTACACGCAGGGGCCTCGCCCGGCGGGCATCGGTGCTCAACTCGGCCATCGACTGGCCGCTGGCGCTGAGCAACCTCATCGCCATCACCCCGGCCAAGGCCTCGGTGCAGACCTTCATCGGAGCGAGCTCACGGCGACGGCGGCCAGCCTCGGCACGACCACCGCCGACGCCACTCGACCTCGACAGGTCGGCCACCGGCACCCAGTCGGCCGCCATCGGCACCATCGACCTCAGCGTCAACGGCCCGGGCCCGAGCCTCTCGATCTCCGAGGCGTGGATCAACGCCGTCTCGACGTCGCAGCTACTTCGCCAATCCGCTCCAGGGGGCGACCACCGTCGACGCCGACTCCTCGATCTCCTTCCCCTTCACCATCTCGGTCACCCCGGCTGCCAGCCTCAGCAAGAATGCGAGCCTGAAATGAACCAGCGTCCGCGAGTACCGCAACGCCCCTGCTCATCGCCGGCGGTGCCCTGCTCGTCGCCATCATCCTGTGGGTGGCGCTGATCTCTCCGCAGAACTCCAAGCTCTCCTAGCCTCCAGACCCAGAGCATCGACGCTCCAGGGCGCAGGAGGCGGCCCTCCAGGCCCAGCTCACCGCCCTCGAGTCCGAGGGCCAGAAGCTGTCGACCAACTGCGCCGACCTGTCGAAGATCAGCACCCAGATCCCCTCGGTCGCAGACGCCCGACGGACGTCGACGCCGAGGAGTCGAGCTTCGAGAGCCAGTTCAACGACCTGGCCGGCAGCCTCGGGCGTCACCCTCGAGCAGTTCAGCGGGTTCACCCCGGCCGGGACGACCGCCACGCCGGGTCGCGACGCCCGACGGTGCCCGGCACGGCGGCGACCTCGCCCGCCGGACGTGACCGCCGTGCCCACCACCCTGACCGTCCAGGGCAACTACGGGCAGATCACGTCGTTCGTCAACGGGCTCGACAGCTTCCCCCGGCTCTTCGTGATCCAGAAGTTCGTCCTGGGCTTCGGACCGGCCACGGCGGCCACGGCCGGATCGGCGTCGAGCGGCGTCTCGAACGGCACGTCCACGGCCACCGCCACCGTGACCGGCCCGGCGCTGTGGGTCGGTGGCACGCCGACGGCGGCCATCGGCCGGTCCCTACAACCTGCAGATCACCGGGTCGATCTACTACACGTCGACGCCGAACGCCCTGGCCGCCTGCACCAAGGCGACGGCCGCGCAGTCCACGCTCAAGTAGCGGCCGACCCGGCGGGTCCGGCGGGTCGGGCGGGTCCGGCGGGTCCCGTCGACCCGACCACCACTGCCGGTCCCGGCGACGCGTCCGTCAGGCCCCGCTGATCTGCATGTCGCCGACGGCCAGGGTCTGGCCGGCGGCGATCCCCGGCAGCCACTCGACGTCGGCGCCGACGGCCACGAGCGACAGCAGCATCCGCTGCAGCGTGGAGGCCACGGTGATCTCCCGGACCGGCTCGGCCAGCCGGCCGTCCCGGATCATCAGGCCCTCGGCCCCGACCGAGAAGTCGCCGCTGATCGGGTTCACCCCGGAGTGGACGCCCGGTCATGGACTGGACGAAGAGCCCCTCCCCCACCGCGGCCAGCACGCCGTCCTCGTCGTAGCCCTCGGGCCCGGGCGCCAGCGTCAGGGCCCGGCAACCCGGGCCGGGCGTGCCGGCGAACCCGCCGCGCACCGCCGAGCCGGTCGAGGCCACTCCGGCCCGAGATCCCGACACGGTGTCGTACAGGAAGCCCCGGAGCACGCCGCCCTCGATCAGCACGTTCCGCCGGCAGGCCAGCCCCTCGGCGTCGTAGGCTGCGGCACCGTAGGCCCGGGGGTCGGTCGGGTCGTCGACCAGGGTCAGCCCCGGGTGCCCGACCTGCTCGCCCACCCGACCGGCGAAGAACGAGCGGCCCTTGGCCACCGCCTCACCCGAGAGCGCCGAGGACACGACGGACAGCAGGGTCGTGGCCATCCGTCGGTCGAACACCACCGTGGACCGGCCCGACGGGCCCTTGGTGGCCCCGAGCAGCCGGACCGCCCGGGTCACCGCGTCGCCCATGGCCCGCGTCGGGGTCGAGCCCGTCGAAGCCCCGGCCGACGCTGAAGCCGCCACCGGTCTGGCTGGCGTCCCCCTCGCCGGCGATGACGCTCACCGACAGGTAGCCCGACGTCTTCCGCTGGACGAGCGGATGCCGGTGGTCGACACCAGCGCCGACTCCGACGCCACGTCGCCGTAGTCGGCCGAGTCGACCTGGCGGATCCTCGGGTCGGCGGCCCGGGTGCGGGCCTCCAGGTCGAGCGCCAGCTCGATCTTCCGGGCCGTCGGCACGTCCGCCAGCCCGTCGTCCCACAGGTCCACGGCGGCGGCGGGCACCCCGTCGGGCACGGCCAGCCGTACGTGCTCGTCGGCCGTGGCGAAGGCGGCGTTGTCGCGCGCCTCGTCCAGGGTGCCGGCCAGCACCGACTCGTCGAGCGAGCCGGCCCAGGCGAAGCCGAGCCGGTGGTCGGCGACCACCCGGATGCCGATGCCGGCCGACGTCGCCGAGGTCAGCGACTCGACCTCGCCGTCGTAGGCGCGGACCTCCGTCTCGGTGCCGCGGGCGACGTAGACCTCGACCTCCTCGCCGGGACGCGCCCAGCCCGCCACCCGCTCGGCGAGGGCCAGCAGCTCGTCCGTCCCGCCGCCGGCGCCGCCACGCGTCTCCTCCGTGGTGGCGCTCATTCGGCCGTCCCCCCGATGGTCACGCCGGTCAGGCGCATGGTGGCCTGGCCGCACCCGACCGGTACGCTCTGGCCGTCCTTGCCGCAGGTACCCGGGGTCATGGAGAAGTCGGTGGCCACGGCGTCGATGCGCTGCAGGATCTCGGGCCCGTTGCCGATCAGGTTGGCGTCGCGCAGCGGCTCGGTGATCTCGCCGTCCTCGATCAGGTAGGCCATGGTCGTGCCGAACACGAAGTCCCCGGTCGTCGTGTTGACCTGACCGCCGCCGAGCTTGGCCACGTAGACGCCCCGGGGCGTCTGGGCGACGATCTCGTCGGCGTCGTCGTCGCCGGGAAGGAGGAAGGTGTTGGTCATCCGGACCATCGGCAGGTCCCGGTAGGACTGGCGCCGCCCGTTTCCGGACGACGCCCGGCCCTCCTTCCTGGCCCGCAGGTAGTCCCACAGGTAGTCGGTCAGCACCCCGTCCTCGATCAGCACGTTGCGCTGGGCCGGCCGGCCCTCGTCGTCCACGCCGAACGTCCCCCACTCCGACCCGACCGTGCCGTCGTCGACCAGGGTCACCAGCGGGCTGGCCACCAGCTGGCCGACCTTGCCGGTGTAGACCGAGGCGTCCTTGACGATGTGGTCGGCCTCGAGGCCGTGGCCGCACGCCTCGTGGAAGAGGATGCCGCCGCTGCCCCCGGCCAGCACCACCGGCAGCTCGCCCGACGGGGCCGGCCGGGCCGACAGCTTGGCCAGTGCCTGGCCGGCCGCGGTGCGGGCCAGCTCCTCGACGGAGACCTCGTCGAACAGCTCGAATCCGAGCGTGCGGGCCGCCGTCTCGTACCCGGTCTGCATGCCCGGTGTCGCCCAGGGCCACGCACGACACCGAGAACCGGGTCCGGGCCTGCTCGTCGCCGGCCAGCAGACCGTCGGAGTTGGCGATCAGCACCCGCCGGCGTGGAGGTGCCGAACCCGGCCTGGACCTGGCGAGATGCCCGACCCCGCGGCCCGGGCGGCCTCGTCGGCCCGGGCCAGCAGGTCGAGGGCGTCGGCCTTCGACCCGGTGGTCGGCGCCGGGCGGTCCGTCCCGGGCGGGACCGGCCCGCACCGCCCGCGGCCAGCGCCGACGGTCCGGGTGCCTCCTCCGCCGCCACGGGCCACCGCCGAGGCGGCCTCCGCCGCCCGGAGCAGGCCCCGCTCGCTCAGGTCGGCGGTGTGGGCGAACCCCGTGGTCTCCCCGGAGACGACCCGGATCCCGGCCCCGCGCTCGCGTCCCGACGACAGCTCCTCGACCCGTCCGTCGTCGAGCAGGGCCGACGAATTCGACCGGTCCTCGGCGAACACCTCGGCGAAGTCGCCGCCGTTGCGCAGCGCCTCCGCCAGCACCCGCTCCAGCACGGGGGTATCGATCACAGCGGCCTCCTCGCTCGCACTGCCGCAGCGCCCGGTGGCCGACGTCAGTATCCGTCGCGTATCGTACCGGGGTGGCTCCCCGCACCGGTCTGTCCGCCCGCATCGAGCTCGAGGTGACGGAGGCGGACACCGCCGAGGCCTTCCGCTCGG
Organism: uncultured Acidimicrobiales bacterium; assembly: GCA_963814655.1. GTDB lineage: Bacteria > Actinomycetota > Acidimicrobiia > Acidimicrobiales > RAAP-2 > Bog-756. The sequence goes on from CAWFDU010000013.1 coordinate 387,527, forward strand.
GGACCGTGCCCGTGCTCGCCACCCCCCGACTCGTCGCCCTGTGCGAGGAGGCGAGCTGCCGGGCCGTCGACGGCCACCTCCCCGCCAACGGGACCTCGGTGGCCAAGCGGGTCCAGTTCGACCACCTGGTGCCCGTCGGGGTGGGTCGCACCGTGTGGGCCGAGGCCACCCTCGACCGCATCGAGGGGCGCCGGCTGGTCTTCACCCTGTCGGTGTCCGAGGGCGGCGGGCTCGTCGCCGCCGGCAAGCTGGTCCGGGTCGTCGTGGACCGCGACACCTTCCTCGCCAACGTCCGCTGACCGCCCGCCCCGGAGTTCCGACCGGGCGGCCCTCCGGCCCTCCCCCGGCGTACCGCCGGGACGGCCCACGACAGCCCTGCGGGGTGGCTCGCGCTGGTAGCCTGACCGCGAAGGCCACCCCTGACATGATCCTGGAACACATCGACAGTCCGGCGGACCTCCGGGCGCTGACCCCCGACGAACTGGACGTGCTGTCGCGGGAGATCCGGGAGTTCATCGTCGACGCCGTCACCCACACCGGCGGTCACCTCGGTTCCAACCTCGGCGTCGTCGAGCTCACCCTGGCCCTGCACCGCACCTTCGACTCCCCCCGCGACCTGCTGCTGTGGGACACCGGCCACCAGGCCTACGTGCACAAGCTGGTCACCGGCCGACGGGACCAGTTCGCCCACCTCCGCCAGGAGGACGGGCTCTCCGGCTATCCGAGCCGCACCGAGTCGGAGCACGACTGGGTCGAGAACAGCCACGCCTCGACCATCCTCAGCTACGCCCACGGCATGGCCACCGCCTTCGAGCTGCAGGGCAGGGACCGACGGGTCGTCGCCGTGGTCGGCGACGGTGCGCTGACCGGCGGCATGGCCTACGAGGCGCTCAACAACCTGGGCCACTCGGGCAAGCGGGTCGTCATCGTCCTCAACGACAACGGCCGGTCCTACGCCCCCACGGTGTCCCAGCTCTCCCTCAGCCTCACCCACCTGCGCCTCAGCCCGGCCTACGTCCAGGCCCGCCAGCGCCTGCGGCCACCTGCTCCGCGAGCTGCCCGGCGTGGGCGAGCTCGCCTACTCCGGCATCCACGGGCTGACCAGCGCACTGCGCGAGGTGGTCACGCCGCACACCTTCTTCGAGGCCCTGGGCATCCGCTACGTCGGCCCCATCGACGGCCACGACATCGCCGGCGCTCGAGCAGGCCCTGGCCAACGCCGCCGAGTGGGAGGGGCCGATCGTCGTCCACGTCCTCACCCAGAAGGGCCGCGGCTACGCGCCGGCCGAGGAGGACGACGTCCAGCGCCTCCACGACGTCAAGGTGCGGGCGCCCGAGACGCCCGCGCCTCGACGGGGCCGACGCGGGTCCCGGCGGCGCTGCAGAACGCCTCGCTGTCGGTGGGCGGCGCCGAGCATCGCCCCCGACGCTGCCGGTCACCACGTACACCCACGCCTTCACCCGGGCCCTGCTGCTCCACGCCGAGGCCGACCCCCGCATCGTCGCCATCACCGCGGCCATGCCGGGTCCGACCGGCCTGCTGCCGTTCGAGGCCCGCTTCCCCGACCGGTTCGTCGACGTCGGCATCGCCGAGCAGCACGCCGTGACGTCGGCGGCCGGCATGGCCATGGCCGGGCTGCGGCCCGTGGTCGCCGTCTACTCGACCTTCTTCTCCCGCGCCTTCGACCAGGCCAATCTCGACGTCGGCCTCCACCGGCTGCCGGTGGTCCTGGTCCTCGACCGGGCCGGCATCACCGGCGACGACGGCCCGAGCCACCACGGCGTGCTCGACATGGCGCTGTGCCTGTCCATCCCGGGGATGACCGTCTTCGCCCCGTCGTCGGCCCCCGAGGTGGAGGCCATGCTGGCCACCGCCCTCACCCTCGACGGACCGTCGGTCATCCGCTTCCCGAAGACGCCGGCGCCGGCCGTCGTCCCCGGACTCGAGGGTTCGGGGCTCGAGGCCCGCCGGGTCCGCGAGGGCGACGGCTCGGTGTGCATCCTGGCCGTCGGCAAGATGCTCGGCGCCGCCGAGTCGGCCGCCGCCGCCTGCCGACCGAGGGCATCGACGTGACCGTCTGGGACCCGCGGGTGGTCTCCCACCCCGATCCGGCCATGCTGGCCGACGCCGCCCGCCATGCGCTGGTCCTCACCGTCGAGGACGGCGTCCGCCAGGGTGGGGCCGGCATGTTCCTGGGCGACGCCCTCCGGGCCAGCGCTGCCGCTCGGCGCCTGCCCGCCCGTCGTCCACCGCGGGCGTCCCGCGTGCCTTCCTGGCCCAGGGCCAGCCCGACCGGATCCTGGCCCGGCTCGGCCTGGACGAGGACGGCGTGGTGCGCACGGTCCGGGAGAGCCTGGCCGAGCTCCAGCACCCGTCCGAGCTGCGCAGCCCGGTCGAGCAGCCGGCGCTCGCGACCTCACCGGCGGCCTCGCCGGCGACCTGCCCGGCTGACCGGCCCACCCGGGGCCGGTCCGGTGCTCCCGCCGCCGGAACAGAAACCTGTTCTACTATCTGCGCGATGAGCACCTTCAACCTCGCCGACATGTTCGAGGCCTCCGTCGACGCCTACGGGGACCGGGAGTACCTGGTGGCCGCCGGCAAGCGCCGCACCTACGCCCAGATGGAGGAGCGGGCCAACCGACTGGCCCACTACCTGGCCGCCCACGGCGTCGGGCCGGGCGACCACGTGGGCATCTACGCCCTCAACAGCGTCGAGTGGGTCGAGACGGCCTGGGCCGTGTTCAAGCTCCGGGCCATCTGGATCAACATCAACTACCGCTACGTCGAGGAGGAGCTCCGCTACCTCTTCACCAACGCCGACCTCGTGGCCCTGGTCCACCAGGCCGAGTACTCCCCCCACGTGGCCGCCCTGCTCCCCGACCTCCCCGACCTCCGGCTCGTCATCGGCATCGACGACGGCTCGGGCGTCCCCCTCGGCGACGGCACCGTCCCCTACGAGGAGGCCATGGCCGCGGGGTCGCCCGAGCGGGACTTCGCCCCCCGGTCGGGCGACGACTACTACATCCTCTACACCGGGGGCACCACCGGGATGCCCAAGGGCGTGGTGTGGCGCCACGAGGACGTCTTCTACGCCCTCGGCGGCGGGGTCGACCCGACCACCAACACCCGGGTGCAGGCGCCCGAGGAGATGGTCGAGAAGGGCCGGGGCGGCCAGCTCACCCTCCTCCCCATCGCCCCGCTGATGCACGGGGCCACCCAGTGGTGCATCATGGGCCAGAGCTTCGTCGGCAACCGCACGGTGCTGGTGCCGAAGTTCGACCCCCACGAGGTGTGGCGGCTGGTCGAGTCGGAGAAGGCGAACTCGGTGATGATCACCGGCGACGCCATGGGCAAGCCGCTGATCGAGGCCCTCGACGAGCCCGGCGCCGACTACGACCTGTCGTCGCTGCTGGCCGTGACCTCGTCGGCCGCGCTCTTCTCGGCGCCGGTCAAGGACGAGTTCTTCCGCCACCTTCCCAGACCTCGTCATCGTGGACGCCATCGGCTCGTCGGAGTCCGGGCAACAACGGCATGGCCACCATGACCAAGGGCGGCACGGCCATGAAGAGCGGACCGACGGTCAGCGTCCTGGGCGACACCGTCGTCTTCGACGAGGACCTGAAGCCGGTCGTGCCGGGGTCGGGGGTCATCGGCAAGATCGCCCGCTCCGGCGACATCCCGGTCGGCTACTACAACGACCCGGTCAAGACCGCGGAGGTCTTCATCACCGTCGACGGGACCCGCTACACGATGCCCGGCGACTTCGCCACCATCGAGGAGGACGGGACGCATCACCCTGCTCGGACGCGGCTCGGTCTCGATCAACTCGGGCGGCGAGAAGATCTTCCCCGAGGAGGTGGAGTCGGCCGTGCGGTCGCACCCCGACGTGCTCGACGCCATCGTGGTCGGCGCTCCCGACGACCGGTGGGGCCAGCGGGTGGCCGCCATCATCCAGCCCCGGGGCGAGCGCGTCCCGACGCTGGACGAGATCCAGGCGCACTGCCGCGACGCACATCGCCGGCTACAAGGTGCCCCGCCAGCTGCACGTGGTGGAGCGCATCGAGCGCTCCCCGAGCGGCAAGCCCGACTACCGCTGGGCCGCCGCCATCGTCGCCGAGGCGCCCGAGGAGCCCGACGCCGGCGGCGACCGGACCGCATCGGGTTCGCTGAGGCACGCGCCGGGGGCGTGGGGGGCGCACCGTGCCCGTCGACCTCGCCGGGGTGGCGGCCCCGGACCGGACCGCCGTCCTCACCATGGAGATCCAGCGGGGGGTCGTCGGCGACCTGAGTCCGTTCCCCCAGCTGGCCGACGCGGCCGCCCGGGTGGGGGTGGTGCCGAACACGGCCCGTCTCCTCGACGCCGCCCGGACGCTCGGTGTGCCCGTCGTCCACTGCACCGCCGAGTTCCGGGCGGACCGCGGCCGGATCGACGGTCAACTGCCAGCTCATCGCCGCCATGGTCCGCAACCCGGACCACCTCCTCGAGGGCACGCCGGCCACCGAGCTGATGCACGGGCTCGGGCCGGAGCCGTCCGACCTGGTGTGCCCCCGGCTGCACGGCGTGTCGCCGTTCACGGGCACCTCGCTCGACACCTGGCTGCGCAGCCTGGGCGTCCGCACCGTCATCGCCACCGGGGTGTCGGTCAACCTCGGCGTCCTCGGACTGGCCATCGAGGCGTGCAACCTCGGCTACCAGGTCGTCGTGCCCCGCGACACGGTCGCCGGCATGCCCGACGGGTACGCGGACGCCGTGCTCGACAACACCTTCCCGCTCATCGCCACGTTGACCACGACCGACGACCTGCTGGCGGCCTGGCCTAGGAGGGCGGGCGCCCGTGAACTCCCGGGCGCCGCACGGTACCGTTCCCGTGGTCGGGACCGGCCCGTCCGGCGCCCGGTCGCCGGACGGCCACGCCGGCCCGGTCCCACCCCGATCCGCCCCGATCCACCCCGAGGAGACCCATGCCGGCCGTCCGACCCACGAGATCCGCCCTGCTGGCATCGCTGGCCGTCACTACCCTCGGGCTGGCCGGATGCAGCTCCGGGCCGTCGGGGACGGCCACGACCCATCCGCCCGGCGTCCCGTACCTGTCGCGCTCCGGGACGGGCGACGAGACCCTTCCCCAGGTCGCCCTGCCCGCGGCCTGGTCCCTGGTGTGGCACTTCGACTGCACGGACCCGAACTCGCGCCGGTCCTTCGTCCTCACGTCCACACGGTCCGGTGGGTCGACCGCGAAGGTCACCGACCAGGACGGCCTGGAAGGCAGCGGCTACCGCCCGTTCCACACCGCGGGCGACTACACGTTCGCGGTGACCACCACCTGCAGCTGGCAGGTCCTGGCCGGCACCGCCGGAACGCAGACCATCCCCACCGCGACGACGGCGGGGTAGCCGGGGCCGGCCCCGGACGTGCCGCGCCGGGGGGACCCGGCGGGGGTGGGGATCACCACGGCCGCTGGGCGGTGGGAGCCGTGGGCCGGCTAGAAGTTCCGGGTGCCGTCCAGGTTGACGAGGGCGTTGGTCGGCAGGGCCGGCACCTCGATGTCGGGCACGGGGTAGGCGAACTGCGGGTACTTCGGCTGGGCCGTGGCCCGGTAGCGGGTGGTCGAGTGCACCGGGTCCTTGTCGAACTCGGGGATGACCTTGGTCCCGAAGACCTCGAGCATCTCGAGGACCTCCTCGTGCTCGACCGAGTCCGAGGGGATGCCGAAGACGAGCTGGTCCGCACCGACCTCCTGGTAGCGGGCGAGCTGCTCGGCCACCTCGTCGGGCTCGCCGCAGAGCAGCCAGCCGCCCTCGATGAGACGGTCGAGGTTCTCCTCGTCGCCGACGCCCTCGATCGTCTCGGGCCACACCGGGGCGTAGTCGGGCTTGGGCATGGTGTCGTGGTAGAGGCACACCATCGAGTACAGGTAGCCCCGGCACTGGCGCAGGGCGATCTCGCGGGCCCGCTTCCGGTCCGAGGTGCAGATCACGGCGTTCGTGATCATCACGTTGTCGTTCTTGAACTGCCCGATCGGGTCGGTGCAGGCGGCGACGCCCTCCTTGTAGGCGTCGATCCGGCCCTTGAGGGAGAACACCGGCTCGAAGTTGAAGGCGATGGCCCCGATGCCCATCTCGCCGGCCGTGGTGAACGTGCCCGGGTTGCCGCAGGCCACCCAGATCGGCGGGTGACCCTTGACCGTAGGGCTTGGGAAGGATGTTGTGGGGGGTGGGCACGGTGAAGTGCTCCCCCTCGAACTGGTAGTCGCGCTGCTCCCACATGCGCGGGACCTCGCGGACGACCTCGTTCCACTCGGGCTTGGTGGAGTCCTTGTCGAGGATGTTGAAGCTGGCCATCTCGTGGCTGCCCGCCCCGCGGCCGGTCCCCCACTCGAACCGGTTGTGGGTGAGGTGGTCCATCATGGCGGCCCGCTCGGCGTAGCGGACGGGGTGCTCCTTGCGGGGCGACAGGCTGTTGATGGCCGTGCCGATGTGGATCCGTTCGGTGCGGGCGGCCACGTAGCCCATGACCGGCTCGGGCGCCGACATGTGCGAGTACTCGGTGAGGGCGTGGTGCTCGCCGAACCAGGCGTACTTCCAGTTGTAGAGGTCGGCCTTGATGGCGATCTCCAACTCCCGCTCGAGCATCAGGTGCTCGGCGTCCGTGTCGCGTGACGCCGGCCCCGGGAGATACCCGTTGATGAAGACTCCGAACTCCATTGCTGGGGCTCCTCTCTGACTGCGCGAATGTGCCCCGAACGGTAACAGCAGGCCCCTGGAAATGCAACGTGTTCCAGATTTGTGCCTGGGTCCCCGACGGGCCACGATGACGGCGGGACTCCGGCGTCGCCGACGGCCGCCGGACCGGATTCCAGGGGGAACCGTTGGACACCATCGAGCAGCTCATCCGCGACCGCGCGGGGGACGGGCGCGTGGGCCTGGCGTTCGCCGACCGCACCTGGACCCACGCCGAGGTCGTCCAGGCCCAGTCCGAGCGGGCCGCCCTCCTCCTGGACCTCCGCCGGCCGGGCCCGTTCCACATCGCCCTGCTCCTCGACAACGTGCCCGAGTTCGTCTTCTGGATGGGGGCCGCCGCCCTGGTCGGCGCCGTCGTGGTCGGTGGCAATCCGACCCACCGGGGCGAGGAGCTGGCCCGCGACCTGTCCCACACCGAGTGCCAGCTCCTGGTCACCGACGCCACCTACCGGACCCTGGTGGAGGGGCACGACCTCGGACCGGCGCTCCCCCCGGAGCGGATCCTGGTGATCGACGACGCCGAGGGGGACGGCGACCCCGCCTCCGCCTACGGCGCGCTGCTGGCCGGGGTGGCCGCCAGCGCGCTCCCCGACCGGGAGGCCGCGGGAGTCACCGAGGGCACCCTGGGCTACCTCCTGTTCACCTCCGGGACGTCGGGGGCGCCCAAGGCCTGTCTGTGCAGCCAGGGCCGCCTGGCCCGCATCGGATCGATCGTGGCCCAGATGTTCGAGATCACCGGGGACGACGCCTGCTACCTGTCGATGCCCCTCTTCCACTCGAACGCACTCATGGCGGGCTGGGCCCCGGCGCTCGCCGCCGGGGCCACGGCCGTGCTGCGCGACCGCTTCAGCGCCTCGCAGTTCCTGGTCGACGTGCGCCGCTACGGGGTCACCTACTTCAACTACGTGGGCAAGCCGCTGTCGTACATCCTGGCCACCCCGGAGCACCCCGACGACGCCGACAACACCCTGCGTCGATGCTTCGGCAACGAGGCGGCCGAGGCCGACGTGGCCCGGTTCGCCCAGCGCTTCGGCTGCACGGTCCAGGACGCCTACGGCTCCACCGAGGGTGGTGCCGCCGTCCAGCGCACGCCGGACACCCCCCGCGGGGCGCTCGGACGCGCCCTGCCCGGCACCAAGGTCGTGGATCCGGACACCGGCGAGGAGTGCCCGAGGGCCGAATTCGACGCCCAGGGCCGACTCCTCAACGCCGAGCAGGCCATCGGCGAGATGGTGAGCGAGACGGGAGGGACCGGATTCGAGGGCTACTGGCACAACGCCGAAGCCGAGCGGTCCCGCCTCCGCAACGGTTGGTACTGGACCGGTGACCTCGCCTACCGCGACGCGGACGACTTCTTCTACTTCGGCGGCCGCGACTATGACTGGCTGCGGGTCGACGGGGAGAACTTCGCCTCGGCCCCGGTGGAGGGCATCCTCCAGCGCCACCCCGACGTGGTGCTCGCCTCCGTCTACGCCGTGCCCGACACCGTCGTCGGCGACCAGGTGATGGCCACCCTCCTCCTCCACGACGGGCGCACCTTCGACCCCGACGGGTTCGCCGAGTTCCTGGCCGGCGAGGAGGACCTCGGGACGAAGTGGGCGCCCCGCTACGTCCGGGTCACGCTCGAGCTCCCGCAGACGGCCACCACCAAGGTCCTCAAGCGGGTCCTGCGCAACGAGGGTTGGCACTGCGACGACCCGGTGTGGTGGCGGCCGGAGCGCGACGCCCCCTACCGACGGCTCGAACCGGCCGACGTGGAGGGGCTCGACCGGATCATCGCCGAGCGGTAGGGGCACCTGGTCCGGGGTGCGGCGCGCCCGTCGGGCGGCGACCGGGACGAGCCCGGTGCCACCCGACGGACCACCGACGGCGCCGTGGTGGCGCCGTCGGTGGTGACGGGAGGTGGACCACACCCCCGGGCGGGGTCAGAGCGGCAGGCCGACGGCGATCCCTTCGAGGCCGCTGTGGCCGGGCAGCTCGGGAGCCACCGAACCCGTCGGCACCAGCGTGCCGTCCGACTGCACGGCGAACGAGTCGACCAGATCGCTCCCGCCCGTCTCGACGTAGAGGGCGTGGCCGTCGAGCGACGCCGCCAGGTCCACCGGGCCGGAGTCGGTCGGTGTCGACGCCACGACCGCCGGGGTGCCCGTGGAGCCGATGGTGAAGCTGGTGACCGTCGCGCTCCCGGCGTTGGCACCGAAGAAGTAGGTGCCGTTCGTCGCCACCCAGCACAGCGCGGCGGCGCCGTCGGCCGTCGAACCGAGCGCGGTCAGGACGCCGTCGGCGGCCACCGAGTAGGTGGTCAGATCGCTGTTGAGCGCCTCCGTCACCACGAGGTGGCCGGACGCGTCGAACGTGAACCCGAAGGGGACCGGGTCCGCCGACGGGTTGACCACGGCCGCACCGGTGGTCCGGCCCGCGCTGTTCAGGTCGAACACGTCGATGTCGCTGCCGCTGGCCTTGGTCGTGACGACCAGGTGGCGGCCGTCCGGCGTGAAGCCGATCTGGCCCGGCGTGTGCAGGAACAGCGGCGCCACGCCCGGCGTGAGACCCAGTGAGCGGAAGCTCCCCGGGATCGGGGTGAGCGAGTCGGCGTAGAAGCCCTGGATCGAGCCGGCACCACCGGCGTTGAGCACGTACACCAGGTCACCGCGCACGGCGACGCTCACCGGGGTGGAGCCTCCCGAGCCGACGACGCGTGGGGCGCTGACGAAGGACCCGAAGGCGTGGAACTCCGAGATGGTGTTGCTGCCGCCGTTGACGGCGACCAGCAGACCCTCGGACGGATCCGCGGCGAGCCCGCCCTGCGATGCCAGCTTGTCGACCGCCGCACCGCTGATGGCGGTGCCGAGCCCGCCGGTGCCGCGCCGGCCGACCTGGTGCAGCGCACCCCGGGCATCGGGCACGTAGGTGACGACCTGGTTGCCCGTCGGATCGTTGGTGAGCACGTAGACGGGTGCGCCGGGGTGTCCGTGGCCGAGGCCCGCGGCACCCGCGGTCCCGGCCGCCGCGGGCAGGCAGAGGGCACCGAGGGTGGCGGTGGCGCCGGCCAGGGCGGCCAGTCGATGGGTACGTCGCATGGGTTCTCCTTGGATGGTTGACGGGATGGTCACTGGTCCGTCCGCCCGGACCGGCGCGCGTTACGGACGACGTCGCCGGCATCCGACGCCGGACCCGGCGCACCCGGCGCCACCCCCGGCCGCGTAACGGACGGCAGCCTCGGGCGGACTGCCCTCCGTGTCCATCGCGCTCCGTCCGGGGGCTTCCGCCGTCCGCGTGTCCCCACTGACCTCCCGGACGGGTGGCGCGTCGCCGCGCCGCGGCGCCCGGCCTAGGGTGCAGCCCATGGAGTCAACGGAGTCCGACGAGGCGCTGCTCGGACGCCTGCGGTCCGGAGACGAGTCGGCGTTCCTGGGACTGGTGGCCCGCTACAACGCATCGCTGCTGCGCGTGGCACGCGGCTTCGTCCCGAGCGAGGCCGTGGCCGAGGAGGTCGTCCAGGACACGTGGATCGGGGTCGTGCGGGGCGTCGAGCGTTTCGAGGGACGGTCGTCGTTCAAGACGTGGCTGTTCCGCATCCTGGTCAACCGGGCCCGCACCACCGGCGTGCGCGAGCACCGCCACGACACCTTCGACCCCACGGAGCCCGCGGTCGGCACCGACCGGTTCGACGCCACCGGTGCCTGGGCCGAGCCCGTGGCACCGTGGGAGTCGGACGTCGACGACCGCCTGGTGGCCGCCTCCTGGGGTCCCACCCTGAGCTCGGCCCTCGACGCCCTCCCCGACCGGTGGCGCGACGTGGTCGTCCTGCGCGACGTCGAGGGTCTCACGAGCGACGACGTCTGCGCCGTGCTCGGTATCAGCGAGGGGAACCAGCGGGTGCTCCTCCACCGGGGGCGGAGCCGCCTGCGGGCGGCGCTCGAGTCCGAGCTGGCGACGAGGGGGCGATGATGCTGACACTTCGGCGACGCGACGAACTGGTCTGCCGGCAGGTGGTGGAGCTGGTCAACGACTACCTGGAAGGGGTGCTCCCCCGGCGCGACCGGAGGCGGTTCGAGCGGCACCTGCGGGCGTGCCCGAACTGCACGGCCTACCTGGAGCAGATGCGCCTGACCGTGGCGGCCACCGGCCGCCTCGGGCCCGAGGACCTGAGCCCCGAGGCGCGCGACGAGTTCACCCGACTGTTCCGGAACTGGAGCGGGACGGCCGACGGGGACGGCGGGGAGGGCGACGGCGGGGACTGACCGCCCCGGGCCCCGTCAGCCCGGGGCCACCTCGAGGTGGGGCTGGATGTCGCGCTTGGCGATGGACAGGTAGACGACCAGCACGCCCACCGCCACGGTCAGCACCACCGCCGTCGGGCCGTCGCCGAAGCCCGCCCCGCTGATGCCCGGCGCCTTCGACAGGTAGTCGGCGAACGACGCCCCGAGCGGTCGGGTGAGCACGTAGGCCCACCAGAAGGCCGCCACCTCGCCCAGGTGGAAGCGGCGCCACGCCACCCACGGCATCAGGATGAGTCCGATGAAGACGAACCCCGAGGCCAGGTAGCCGAGGCCGAGGGCGCTGGCCGTGAAGTCCCCCACGGCGGTGCCGAGGGCGAACGTGGCGAAGACGGTGGCCCAGTAGAACAGCTCGCGGCGCCGGGTGACGATGCTGTGGATCGAGAGCGTCCCTTCCGTCCGGTACCACAGCACGAGTACCACGGCCAGCACGACACCCCAGAACAGCGACGTCCCCGCGTAGGGGATGCCGATCGTCTTGTGCATGAGGTCGGCCACACCACAGCCGAAGATGGCGATGGCGTAGGCCAGGAACCAGTAGGCGGCCGCCGTGTAGCGCCGGGTACGGAACTGCCAGGCCAGACCGACCAGGAACAGTCCGAGCTCCACCGCCCCGCCCACCACCTTGCTCCCGAGCGACAGGTAGTCCGAGACCGCCTCGCCGCCCGCGGTGGTCAGGATCTTCACCACCCAGAAGAGGGCGGTCACCTCCGGCACCTTGGCGGCCACCGGCTGGGGAAAGGCGCGGCGCAGTGTCGTGGTCATGCTGGCGCTCCTCGTCGGCTCGGGACCGGGTCCCACGGGTCCGGGGCACTCACGTCCGGGTCACTCCGGTCCGGGTCACTCCGGTCCGGGTCACTCCGGTCCGGTCACCGGACACGCTACCGTCCGGTCCAACGTCACCGGGATGCGGCCCGGGATCCGCCGCGGCACGTCGGTCGGCGCCGTTCCGGGGGACGGGCACCGCGCGGTCCCGAACGCGCCGGGGACCGTCCCGGTGGCCGGTGTCGCGACCCGCAGGTCCAGCCGCTCGGCGGTCGACCCCCGGGAGTCCGTCGGTCCCTCAGCGGTCGACCCCGAGGATGAGCCCGCTGGTCGGGACGCCCGTACCGGAGGTGACCAGGACGTGCTCCACGTCGGGCACCTGGTTGCAGGAGTCGCCCCGCACCTGGCGCACACCCTCGGCGATCCCGTTCATCCCGTGCAGGTAGGCCTCGCCCAGCTGGCCCCCGTGGGTGTTGACCGGCAGCCCGCCGCCGATCTCGATGTTGCCGTCCTTCACGAACTCCTTGGCCTCGCCCTTGGCGCAGAACCCGAGCTCCTCGAGCTGGTAGAGGACGTAGGGGGTGAAGTGGTCGTAGATGACCGCCGTCTGGATGTCGCCGGTGGACAGTCCCGACGTCGCCCACAGCTGCCGGGCCACCGCGGCCATCTCGCCCAGCTCGGTGAGGTCGTCGTAGTAGTACGACGTCATCATCTCCTGACCCGGCCCGGACCCCTGGGCGGCGGCCCGGATCACGGCGGGTGTGCTCGGGAGGTCGCGGGCCCGTTCGAGGGACGTGACCACGAGGGCCTGCCCGCCGTCGGTCTCCTGGCAGCAGTCGAGCAGGTGGAGCGGCTCGACGATCCACCGCGAGTTCTGGTGGTCCTCCAGGGTGATCGGCTTCTCGTAGAACCAGGCCTTCGGGTTGGTGGCGGCGTGCCGGCGGTCGGCGACGGCCACCCGGCCGAGGTCCTCCGAGGTGGCCCCCGTCACGTGGAGGTAGCGCTGGGCGGCCATGGCCACCCACTGGGCCGGGGTGAGCAGTCCCTGGGGTGCGTACCAGGCGAAGTGGGCCGTCTCGGCGTTGGGGACGGGCATCCGCCCCTGCACCCCGGCGCCGAACCGGTTGCCCGAGCGCTCGTTGAAGGCCCGGTAGCAGACCACCACGTCCGCCACCCCGGACTCGACGGCCATGGCCGCCTGCTGGATGGTCCCGCAGCCGGCGCCGCCGCCGTAGTGGATCCGGCTGAAGAACGACAGCTCGCCCATGCCGAGGCTGCGGGCGATGTCGATCTCCGGATTGGTGTCGGCGGCGAAGGTCACCAGACCGTCGACCTCGGAGGGCTCGATGCCGGCGTCGCGCAGGGCGAGGTCCACCGCCTCGACGGCCAGCCGGAGTTCGCTGCGACCCGATTCCTTCGAGAACTCGGTGGCGCCGATGCCGGCGATGGCCGTCCGGCCCACGAAGGCGTGCTCGGTCCCGCTCACCGGGCACCTCCGGTCGGGCCCGCCGGCAGGAGCAGCCGCACCGTGCCGGTGACGTGGTCGCCCAGTCCGTTGGCTCCCCGCACGGAGACCTCGACGGCACCGCGCCCGCCGGGTTCGGTGGCCTCCTCCTTCGCCTTCACCGTGCCGGTGAGGACCATCGTGTCGTCGGGGTAGTTGGGGGCGCCCAGCCGGATGTCGACGTCGGTCAGCACCGCGCCCGGTCCCGCCCAGTCGGTCACGAAGCGGCCGACGAGCCCGTTGGTGGAGAGGATGTTCATGAAGATGTCCTTGGAGCCGCGCTCGACGGCGAGCACGGGGTCGTGGTGGACGTCCTGGTAGTCGCGGGACGCCAGGGCGGTCGAGATGATGAGCGTCCGGGTGAGGGGGACCTCGAGGACGGGCAGCTCCTCTCCCACCGTCACCTCGTCGAGGGTGCGGGTGGTGGGTCGGAAGGTCCGGGCGGTGATGGCGTCGCTCATGCCGGCACCGCCTCGGCGCCGGGGGCGGGCAGGTCGGCGGCGACCTGGCGGCCCAGCCGGGCCAGCTGCGCGCTCGGCGACCCGAGCAGGAGCTCGATCTGCTTCCCCCACAGGAAGTACCGGTGGATCGGGTACGAGATGTCCGCCCCCATCCCCCCGTGGAGGTGCTGGGTGGCGAACACGACCCGTTGCCCGGCCTCCGAGGCGAACCACGCCGCCACGTTGACCGCCCGGGAGGCGTCGAGCCCGTTGTCGAGCCGCCACGCCGCCTGCCACGTGGTCACCCGGATGGCCTCGGTGTCGATGGCCGCGTCGGCGGCCCGCATCTTGGTGGCCTGGAAGGTGGCCAGCGGCACACCGAACTGCTCGCGTCCGTTCAGGTAGTCGGCGGTCTGGCGCACGGCCGCCTCGGCGATCCCCACCTGGAGGGCGCAGAGGCCCGTCCAGGCCCGCTCGAGCATCCAGGTCACCACCTCGACACCCCGGCCCGCGTCGCCCCCGGCCAGCACGTCGTCGGCGGCGACCACGACCCCGTCGAGGTGGAGGTGGGGATGGACCTCGCGGTTGGTGGTCAGGACCCGTTCCACCGTCACCCCGGCCGCCGTGGGGTCCACGACCGCCACCACGGTGCCCCCCGGGGTGGCCACCGGCACCAGCACCCGACCGGCCACGTGGGCGTAGGGGACGGCACGGGCGGTCCCCGAGAGGGCGAGCGCACCGTCACCGGCCACGGTCGCCGCCACCGACGGCCGGCCGGCGCCGCCCACGGCGAGGTCGTCGGCCACGTCGGCCAGCGCCGCCGTCAGCAGCACGTCGCCGGCCACCACGCCGCCCAGCAGCGCCTCCCGCAGCGCGTCGGAACCGAACTCGGCCACCGGGAGGGCGCCGAGCACCAGCGTCGCCCACAGCGGCACCGGCGCCACCACCCGGCCCTGGGCCTCGAGGAGGAGGCAGAGTTCCACCATCCCGTAGCCCGCACCCCCGTCGGTGGTCGGCACGGCCAGACCCAGGAGGTCGGCCCGGGCCAGCTCGGCCCACAGCTCGCGGTCGACCCGGTCCTCCGTGGCCTCCACCGCCTCGACCCGGTCGGGGTCGACCAGGCCGGACAGGAGCCCGTCGGCCGCCTCGCGGACCGCCAGCTGCTCGTCGTCGAAGGTGAAGTCCATCAGTCGGTCCTCGTCTCGTCTGCGGTGGTGCTGCCTGCGGGATGGAACACGGGAAGGGAGAGGTCGTCGTCGAAGTCCTCGAATCCGACCTCGACCGCCATCCCGATCGCCACCGTCTCGGGGGTGATGCCGGAGACGTTGGCGATCAGCCGGGTACCCTCCTCCAGCTCGACCAGGGCGACCACCAGCGGGTAGTCGAAGGCCGGGACCTGGGGGTAGTGGTTCACGGTGTAGCTGAAGACCGTCCCCCGCCCCGACGCCTCGAACGGCTCCCAGTCGAAGCTGCGGCAGGTGGCGCAGCTCGGACGGGGCGGGTGGCGCAGCGTCCCGCAGGCCGTGCACCGTTGGATGAGCAGCCGGTGCTGCCTGGCCCCTTCGAAGAAGAAGCTGTTGTCCTGGGTGAGGGCCGGCCGGGGGCGCAGCGGGCGCGGCGCCGATCCGGCGTCGGTGCCGGTCGTGGCTGCGGCGTCGGTGCCGGTCGTGGCTGCGGCGTCGGTGCCGGTCGTGGCGGCGGCGTCGGTGCCGGTGGCGGCCCCGGTGGCGCCGGCGCCGGTGCCGGTGCCGGGCTTGAACTTGAGGATGCGGAAGCGCATGGTGGCCACCAGTTCGCCGTCCTCGTCCCGGTACTCGAGCCGGTTGGTGAGGAACCGTCCGATGCCGAGCCCGGTCCGCTTCTCCCCCGAGATCGAGTCGATCACCGACATCACCGACAGGTGGTCGCCCGGAACCAGCGGGCGCTCGTAGTGCTGGTCGCAGTTGGTGGCCACCACGGACGTGTAGCCGGCCTTGTTGAGCAGGGCCATCACCTGGTCGCTCGGGGGTCTCGGTCGAGGCGCGGCCGGCGTCGCGGGCGGTGTCGGCGTCCAGGCTCGCCCGCAGGCCGCGCATGATCCACGCCTGCAGCATCGTGGGGGGCGCGATGACCCCGGGGAATCCGGCGTCCTTTGCCGCGTCGTCGTCGACGTAGACCGGATTGAAGTCGCCCATGGCCTCCACCCAGTGCTCGATCATCGGGGTGTTGACCGGCTGCGAGGCGCGGGTGGGCGGTCCCGACGACTGGCCGACGAAGGCCTGGAGCTCGTCGTCGAGGGTGCGGGGGTCGCTCATCGTCCACCCCGCTTCATGCCCAGACCGGCGGTGGCGAGGATCTCGCGCTGGACCTCGTTGACGCCGCCGCCGAACGTGTTGATCTGGGCCTGGCGGCCGGCGCGCTCGAGGTCGCCGTGGAGGGCCGCCCCGGGCGACCCGGGGCTGAGGTAGCCGGCCGACCCCACGATCCCGAGCAGCTTGCGGTAGATCTCGACCGTCGACTCGGTCCCGAACACCTTGACCGACGACGAGTCGGCGGCTCCCAGGGTGTCGGCGGCCACCGCCGCGGTCATCCGCCAGGTCAGCAGCTTCTGCGCCTCGAGCAGCGCGTACGTGCGGGCCAGGTCGGCCTGGATCCATCCCACGTCGGCCAGACCCTGGTGGGCCACCCAGGCCGCCGTCTCGTCCCACAACCGGAAGGCGAGGGCGCTGACCGCGGCGAGGCCGACCCGCTCGTGATTGAGCTGGCCGGTGATGAGCCGCCATCCGCCGTGCAGTTCGCCGACCAGCGCGTCCTTGGGGACCCGCACGTCGTCGTAGTAGGAGGCGGTGGTGGCCACACCGCCCACGGTCACGATCGGCGTGCAGGAGAAGCCCGGTGACGACGTGGGGACCATGATGATCGAGATGCCCTTGTGCTTCGGTGCGTCGGGGTCGGTGCGGCACGCCAACCAGATGTAGTCGGCCTGGTCGGCACCGCTGGTGAAGATCTTGTTGCCGTTGACCACCCACTCGTCGCCGTCGAGCACCGCTCGGGTGCGCAGCGACGCCAGGTCGGTACCGGCCTCGGGCTCGGTGTAGCCGATGGCGCAGTTGATCTCGCCGGCCAGGATGCCCGACAGGAAGAACTTCTTCTGCTGCTCGGTGCCGTGGTTGATGATCATGGGACCGACGGTGGACAGCGTCACGAAGGGGAACGGGGCCCGGGCCCGCTGGACCTCGGTGAAGAAGATGAACTGGTCGGTCGGCGGGCGCCCCTGTCCGCCGTACTCGGCCGGCCAGCCGATACCCAGCCAGCCGTCGGCGCCCATCCGTCGCACGATGCGACGGAAGGTCTCGCCCCCCTCCGTCTCGGTGTCGAGGGCGTGGCGCACCTCGGGGGTGAGCAGCGCGGCGAAGTAGGCCCGTAGCTCGGCCCGCAGGGCCAGCTGGTCCGGCGTCTCCTCGAGGTGCATGGCGCGGGTTCCCTCCACTTTGGCGACCGGAGCGGCCGCACGGTGCGGCCGGTGACCGGGTCGTCGGTCGGCATCGGTTCGGCTCCGCCACCGGTTCGGCGCCGTCGGAGCGCGGGTGCGGGAGGCCGTCCACGGCCGTGTCGCCGCCCCGTGCATCCCCCGCGTCCGGCTCGTCCGTGCCGTCGTTCGGCGTGCCACCGGGCTCCGTTCCACTGGAGGCCCGGGTGCAGCTGTCCTATGATAACTGATACACGTTCTAGAAACGTCACTGCCGCAGGGGCAGGCCGGACGGTCGCTCGCGGCCCCTGCCGGCCCGGGCGGTCGGGCGTTCCACCAGGGGGAAACCACATGGATCTGGCCGACATCGACCTCTGCGACCCCGGGAGCTTCGTGGCCGGCGTCCCCTACGACTGGTTCGCCCAGCTGCGCCGCGAGGCGCCCGTCTACTGGCACCCGGACCCCGAGAGCGAGGGAGGCGGGTTCTGGGCCGTCACCCGCTACGACGACTGCGTCGGGGTCAACCGGGACTACGAGCACTTCTCCTCGGCCCGCAGGACGTCGCTGTTCCGCGACTTCGACGAGGAGCTGCTCGAGCAGCAGCGCATGATGATGGTCAACATGGACCCGCCGCTGCACACCCGCTACCGGCGCCTGGTCAACAAGGGATTCACCCCGCGGATGATCCGCGACCTCGAGGCGAAGGTCGTCGTCGCCACCGACGCCATCCTCGACACCGTGTGCGAGGAGGGCTCCGCCGACTTCGTCGAGCAGGTCTCGGCCGAGCTGCCCCTGCAGGTCATCGCCGATCTGGTGGGCGTGCCCCAGGAGGACCGGCACCTGGTGTTCGACTGGTCGAACCGGATGGTGGGCGCCGACGACCCCGAGTACCAGGTGTCCGCCGAGGCGGCGGGCCAGGCGGCCATGGAGCTCTTCGCCTACGCCGACCAGCTGTGCGAGCAGAAGCGCCTCGATCCCCACGCCGACCTGCTCAGCGTCCTGACGGGCGCCGAGATGGACGGCGACCGGCTCAGCCAGCTCGAGCTGGACCTCTTCTTCATGCTGCTGGCGGTCGCCGGCAACGAGACGACCCGGAACCTGATCTCGGGCGCCATGGTCGCCTTCTTCGACCACCCGGACCAGTGGGCGCGCCTGCAGGCCGACCGGTCGCTGCTTCCCGACGCCGTGGAGGAGATGCTCCGGTTCGTGTCCCCCGTGATGCACTTCCGCCGTCAGGCGTCGGCCGATGTCGTGCTCGCCGACCAGAAGATCGGCGCCGGCGACAAGGTCGTCTTCTGGCACATCTCGGCCAACCGGGACGAGACGGTGTTCGCCGAGCCCGACCGGTTCGACATCACCCGCACGCCGAACAACCACATGGCGTTCGGCGGCGGCGGGCCCCACTTCTGCCTGGGCGCCAATCTGGCCCGCATGGAGATCCGGGTGATGTTCGACCGGCTCCTCGACCGCATGCCCGACATCCGCCTCGACGGCGAGGTCCAGCGCCTGCGCTCCAACTTCATCAACGGGGTGAAGCACATCCCCGTGGCGTTCTCCCCGTCGGCCCGCGTCGGCTGACCACCGCCCTCCCGTCCGCCGCGGATCCCCTCCGGTCCGGCCCGGTCCCCGCGGACCGTCCGGTGCGCCGGGCCCCGCCTCCTCCCAATCCGATCCCCCCTGAAAGCCGAGGCCGATGCGCTTCCACCAAGCAGTCCAATTCCTCCCCCTCGAGGACGTGCGGGCCCTGACCCTCGCCGCCGACCGGACGGGCTACGACGGTGTCTACCTGTCCGACCACCTGTTCAACCCCCGGGAGCTCGAGTCGAGGTACACGTACTCGACCGCCCCCGACGGGGCGCCCTTCTGGGAGAAGGAGACGGAGTGGCCGGACCCGATGTGCCTCATCTCGTCGCTGTCGGCGGTCACCACCACCGTGACCTTCACCACCGGGATCTACATCGCCCCGGTCCGCGACCTCATCACCGTGGCCAAGTCGGTGGGCACCGCCGCCGTCCTGTCCGGCGACCGGGTGCGCCTCGGTGTGGGCGTCGGATGGTGCAAGGAGGAGTACGTCCAGACCGGCCAGGGGTTCCACGACCGGGGGAAGCGCCTCGACGACATGATCCCCGCCCTGCGGGCGCTGTGGCGGGGCGGCTGGGTCGAGTACCACGGCACCCACTACGACGTGCCCGAGTGCCAGATGAACCCGGCGCCCAGGGTCCCGGTGCCGATCCTCGGCGGGGGGGACTCCGAGCCGGCGCTGCGCCGGGCCACCACCCTGTGCGACGGATGGATCAACACCGGGGCCGCGTTCCCCGACGAGGCCTTCGCCCAGGTGGCCACGGTCCGGGAGGCACTCCACCGGGCGGGGCGCTCGGGTGACGACTTCGCCATGTACCTCGCCGTCAAGGCCTTTCCCGACCTCGACCTCTACCGGCGGCTCGAGGACGCGGGCGTGACCGACCTCCTGTGCGCCCCGTGGATGCTGGCCGAGGTGGACGACGGGGACACGCCCGAGACGGTTCGGGCCAAGCGGGTGGAGCAGTGCGAGCGGTACGCCGAGGAGTTCATCGCCCCGCTGCGCTGACGCCGGCGCGGCCCGACCGTGCGGTCGGGGTCGGTTGGTAGGGTTTGTCGATCACGTCACCGGGGAGGAACCCATGAAGGATCTCAAGATCGGGCTGCAGCTGGGCTACTGGGGCTCCGGCCCGCCGCCGAACGCCGCCGAGCAGGTGGCGGAGGCGGAGCGCCTGGGGTACGACTCGATCTGGACGGCCGAGGCCTACGGATCCGACGCCCTGACCCCGTTGGCGTGGTGGGGCTCGCAGACCGAGCGGGTCCGCCTCGGCACCGCGCTGTGCCAGCTGTCGGCCCGCACCCCCACCGCCATGGGCATGGCCGCGCTCACCCTCGACCACCTCTCCGGCGGCCGGTTCGTGCTCGGGCTCGGCGTCTCCGGCCCGCAGGTGGTCGAGGGCTGGTACGGCCAGAGCTTCGAGAAGCCGCTCGCCCGCACCCGCGAGTACATCGACATCGTGCGCCAGGTCGTCGCCCGCGAGGACGTGGTGTCCAACGACGGGCCGCACTACCCCCTCCCCTATCCGGGAGGCACCGGTCTGGGCAAGGCGCTCAAGCCCATCACCCACCCGCTCCGGCCGGAGATCCCGATCATCATGGGCGCCGAGGGTCCGAAGAACATCGCCCTGGCCGCCGAGGTCGCCGACGGCTGGTTCCCCATCTTCTTCTCCCCCGGGGCGGTCGACGCCTACCAGCCCTACCTGGACGAGGGCTTCGCCCGTCCCGGCGCACGGCACACGGCCGAGGACTTCGAGGTCCTCGCCTTTGCCGCCACCATCCTGCACGACGACGTCGAGCAGGCAGCCGACTTCATGCGGCCCATGCTCGCCCTCTACATCGGCGGCATGGGAGCCAAGTCGATGAACTTCCACTTCGACGTCTTCTCCCGCATGGGCTACGAAGCGGAGGCCACCAAGATCCAGGAGCTCTACCTCGAGGGCCGCAAGGACGAGGCCGCCGCCGCCGTCCCGACGAAGCTCATCGAGGACACGGCCCTCATCGGTCCCAAGGAGAAGATCCGGGACGACATCGAGCGGTGGCGCGAGTCGATGGCCACCAGCCTGCTGGTGTCCGGCGACGTGGCCACGCTCCGCACCATCGCCGAGCTGGCACTGTAGGGCGTCAGGTGGCGTCCGGGCCCGGAGTGCCCCGGGCGCCGGGGGGACCGGGTCGAGGCGGCGGCACGGGTGGCGCATCCCCCGGTCCGTGACCCCGCGTACCGGCATGCCTGCACGGGTCGGCGTGGGTGGATACGGTCGGTGCCGACGGACGCCCGAACGTGGCCACCGTCGAGGTGGGGACGCGATGCGCCGGAGATCACAGGGAGTCCGTCGTCGAGCCGGTCGTGGTGGTGGCGCTCTGGTCACCGCGATCCTGGTCGTGACCGTCCTCGCCGGACCGGGCGCCGTCGGGGCCGCCTCAGGAGCGGTCTCCGGGGCCGCCTCCGGGTCCGCCGTCGGGTCCGCCTCCGGGGCCGCCTCGTCGACACCGGTGGCACGCGCCGCCGACACCGCCGCATGGTGGGTGCCCGCGCTCGGCTCGCAACCGTGGCAGTGGGAGCTGTCGAATCCGCTGGTGCTCGCGAACGCCAAGGAGATGGGCACGAAGGACAAGCTCCCGAACGGGAGTCCCGCCCCCGCTCCCGTGATCTACGACATCGACGGGATCATCAATCCGGCCTCCACGGTGAGTGCGCTGCACGCCCTCGGCAAGCACGTCGTCTGCTACGTCGAGGTCGGCGCGGCGGGCAACTACTACTCGGCCGCGGACGAGGGGGTCTCGACCACCTACTACGCCCAGTTCGCGGCGGCCGGCGTCCTCGGCGGCAAGGTGTCCGGATGGCCGGAGCGGTACCTCGACATCCGTTCGCCGGCCACCGTCGCGATCGTCGAGTCGATGATCGCCCAGCAGTGCGCGGCCAAGGGATTCGACGCCGTGGAGACCGACATCGACGAGTCGTACGGCTCGGTCACCGGCTTCCCCCTGACCCAGGCCGACGAGGAACGGTACATGACGGCGCTGGCCGACTACATGCACGGGCTCGGGCTCGGCTGGTGGATCAAGAACCCCGACGACACCGGTGACAGCTATGCCGCCGACATGGAGCCGCTGGCCGACGCCGTCCTGACCGAGCAGTGCAACCAGTACGACACGTGCGGGCTGCTCAGCTCCTACTTCGGGCACAAGGCGGTGTTCAACGCCGAGTACCACCTGAAGCCGGCCAAGTTCTGTGCGAACGACCTCGCCCTCGGGATCAACGGCGCGCAGTTCAACCTCGACCTGACCGGCGTGCGCAAACCCTGCGCCTAGCCGGCCCCCTTCCTCCGGGGGTCCTGCGCCTAGCCGGCCCCCTTCCTCCGGGGGTGGGGGTGGGAGGCCCGGTGTCGGGACGCCGGCGGTGGTTCGCCGTGGCCGTGGCCCGTGGGGGGGGTGGCGGGGCGGCCGGAGGCAACGCGGGCGACGTGGACCCGCCGGGGACCCCTCCGGTGTCGAGGTGCGGCCCCGTCAGAGCACGGTGACCCGGCGACGACTCAGCGATCGGTAGAGGGCCAGCGTGCTCGGGTGGACCGACTCGATCGGCTCGATGTCGTCCGCCACCACGCGTACCAGCTCAGCCATCACGGACTCGACACCTCCGGGGTTGCCGGCTGCATCGGCCGCCCGCAGGAGCATCCGGTACAAGCGCTCGTCATAAGGGCTCACCACCAGGCCCTTGCGAGCGGACCATTCCGCGCCCCGGGGATCTCCGGCACGCAGGCGGGCTCCGGCCAGGCGGCCGCTCAGATCGACCACGGCCGACTCGATGGCCGGCGCGGTCCCGTCGAGTACCGACCAGTCGGTCGAACGCATCCCCTCCAGTGGCCGACCCCGGACCAGGTCGAGGGCGCGGCTCCAGTCCTCGACGTCGTCGCTCCCCGCGAGCTCACGGAACCGGTCCCAGTCGGTGCCGACCGACGGGCCGAGCCTCAACCGGCCGTGCGCCCGGGGAAGGTGGTCGGAGCCGTCGGAAGCCGTGCCCAGTGCACGTCGGGCCACCGACACCGTCGAGTGGAGGCTCGACGGAGCCATCACCCGCTCCGGCCACAGCGCCGTCGCCCAGGTCTCGTTTGCCGCGCCTTCGGGGTGCACGGCGAGGTAGACGACGAGATCCTTCGCCCACGCCCGGGTGAATGCGCGTGCCGCTCCCCGGATCTCCACCGGACCGAGCACCGCGACCTCGACCTCGAGGTCCCCTGACCGCCGACGACGACCGGGCGACGATCCGTCCCCACCGTCCACCATCGTCGGCGTGGCGCCGACCCTGACCGACGCCGCCGGGTTCCGGCCGACGAGTGCCGGCACGTTCCCCGACGTCCCGGAGCCGGGACCGGCGTCGGGGTCGGGGTCGGCGTCGGGTCCGGAACCGGGGTCGGCGTCCAGGCCCGGGTGCAGGTCCAGGTCCTGGTCCTGGTCCTGGTCCGCGCCCGGATCCACACTCGCCACGTCCAGGAGCTGCACGACCTGTCCGACCTCGTCCTCGGTGACCCGCTGGGGCTCCAGGACGGCGCCGAGGCTCCCGAGTGCGGACAGATCACCGGGTCGACCGACGGCGATGCGCCGCGCCGGACCGTGGTCGACGCTCGCGTCCGACGCGGCCACCACGGCGACACCCCCGCCACGCTCGGCGCCGATCCCCACGAGCGCCTGGACGTCGGCCACGGGCAGACCCGGACCGCAGACCACGACGACCGGATCCCAGGCGTCCGATGCGTCGCCGAACCTGGCCTCGACGACGGAGGCGAACCCGCGGTCCTCGAGGCGCACGGAGTCACGCAGCCGCCGCCAGGCGAGATCAGCGGCGAGCGGGCCGGTGGCACCGGTGACCGACACCCGGTCGAGCCGCTCCAGGTCCACCCCGAACCCGACGAGCACGAGGTCGAAGCACGACGACCACCGGGAGGTGGCGAGCTCCAGGGCGAGGGCGCGGACCACGCCCTCGGTGTCGGAGCGATCGCCGTCCAGGACCAGCGAGCCGAGACCCTCGAGATGCAGGAACACGACGCAGTCGTCGCTCCGACCGATCGTCACCAGCGTCGGGAGCGGAAAGCCGGCCACGTTCCCCGTCCCGCCGTCGGACACGGACCTCGGTGTCCCGCCGTCGGGACCTTCGGGACCGCCGGCACCCCCGGGCCGGGAGGACCGCTGCGGTCGGACGGGACGCCACCGGTGCAGAGCGGAGCGGTCGACCACGACCGTGGTCGGGTCCGCCTCCCGGCGGAACCAGGACGGAAGCGTGGTGGCCACCACCGGCCCGTCCAGGACCAGCTCCACGGTCTCGTCGGACACCCGGACGCCGAGCACGCCCGGCGGGAACGCCGCGGACTCCCCCGCCGAGAGGTACGAACGCACGGCGCACTCGGCCGCCCACAGGACGCCTGCGCCGTCTCCCACCCGTACCCGCTGTTCGAACTCTCGCAGCAGGGGGTCCGGCAGCCGGATCCTCGTTCCGGGCTCGCGGTTCCGCTGCTGCACCCGACGGAGGCGATCGACCAGCTCGGACACGCCGACCCCGACCACCCCGGCGCCCACCGGCACCACCGGAACCACCGGCAGGTCCGGCTCCCGACCGGAGCCCTGCACCGGGTGCGCCGACCGGGGAGCCGTGCCGTCTCCCTCCTGCCTCCCCGTCACCGCCGTGCCGGACGTCGTGGTGGCCGGGACCCCCGGCGGTGCCACGTCCGTCGAACCGTCGGCCCCGTCCGTGACCACGGGGAGGACGAGCTCCCAGCCCGGACGGATCCAGTGATCCCCGGTCAGGCGACCACCGTCGGGCTGGACGCGGCCGTAGTTGCGTTCGGCGAGCTCGCGCCAGCGACGGGCCGTGCCCAGGCGCTCCTCGGCCACCGACCACAGGGTCTCGCGGGCACGCACCGTGTGCAGCGTGGACCGGGACTCCGGGTCCACTCCGGACCCCACGGCATCCGGGTGCCCGGGTCCCCCGGTGGCGATGCCGGGTCGGGCGGCGGGCGCCGACGTGTGGGGACCGACGGGTCGGTCGACCGCGTCGACCCGTGGCACGGGAACGGCGCGGGGCTCCTCCACCGGATCGGACGCGACGGTGCCCGCCGGTGCGTCGGTGGAGGCGGTCGGCTCCTCCCCGGCTCCGACACCGGCCGGTGCCCGTGCGCGGATCCCGACGTCCCGGGAGATGCGGGTCACCGTCGCCCCGACGTGGGTGCGTGCGGCCCGCGAGCCGACGGGATGGAGGTCGTGGGGTGAGCGCGCCGCGCCACCGAAGGCGAATGCCGTGCCCACCAGACCGGCGACCACCCACTGCATCGTCCTGCTCCCCGGGAGGTCGGTCGGCGCCCGACCGGACCACCAGTAGCGGGCCTCGAGGAGGATGCAGGTGACGGCCCAGGCCCAGGCCGACCAGGCGATCACGAGGGCGACCTGACCGAGCCAGGCCGCCACGTCCGGGAGGTCGACGACCCGTCCGCGGCCACCGGTGACGGCCCGGAGCGGAAGCAACGGGTCGACCCGGGCGAAGGGCGTGCCACCCATGATCGCCAACCACACCGGCACGCCGAGGCACAACGCGGCCAGCAGCACCAGCGCGCCCCCGCGGACGACGGCCGGACCCGGGGAACCTCGACGTCCCGACCCGGACGGCCTCACGCCACACCCACCGTGACGCCGTGGAGGTCCTCGGCCGCCGCGGACGCCGACACGGACATCGAACCGATCCCGATCATGCCGAGCACGGCGGTCGGCACCTCGAAGTGGATCCGCACGGTGACGACGCTTCCCACCACGCTCGCCGTGCCCGGATGCCCGGACACGTCGGTGAACCGCTCCGCGGCGGCCACTGCGGCGACCGGGTCCAACTGGACCTGACCGGCGCGCAGTCCATCGACACTGATCGCCCCGGCGCCGGCACGGGCAGCCTGCTCCGCCTCGACCTCCGCGGCCTGGCGGGCCGTCAGCGCCGTGCCGCCGTCGACCACGAGTCCGAGGAGTGCCAGCAGTCCGACCAGCAGGAGCAGGACGAATGCCATGAGCGCGCCTCCGTCGTCCCGCTCCCCGTGCCCGCCGGGACGGCGTCCCCGGGTGGGGAGCGCTTCCACCGGGCGGTGCCGGGCGCGGCGGTACCCCTGCTCGCGGTCCGCCGTCGGCGGGGGAGGCTGACGGCGGCAGTTGCGGCTCACGGGTCAGCCGACCGACCGGTAGGGGTCGAGCGGCGCCGTGGCCGACGCCGACACCGTCGTCGACCCGGGAAGGCCGGGGAATGCCAGGTCGGAGAGGAGGACCTGGCAGGACACGTGTGCCGTCACGTAGCCGCCGGGGACGAAGTGGCTGGTGTCGATGGAGATCGGCCACATGGGCACAGGTGTGCGTCCGGCCGATCAGGTCGATCACCGCGTTGATCGAGCCGACCCACTGCGGCGGTCCCCACCGTCGGAAGGACGGCGGCGGCCTCGGCTCCCGCCCGCGCCGCCT
The DNA here is from genome assembly GCA_963814655.1 of uncultured Acidimicrobiales bacterium. GTDB lineage: Bacteria > Actinomycetota > Acidimicrobiia > Acidimicrobiales > RAAP-2 > Bog-756. The sequence continues at coordinate 413,760 of CAWFDU010000013.1, forward strand.
CGACCACCTGCTGGCGGGCCTCGACCACCCGCCCGAACACCAGTGAGCCAGCAGCGACCACGAGCAGCACCGGCGTGAGCACGACCAGTTCGACCGTCAGGCTCCCCCGGTCGGTGCGGATCCGTTGACCGCGGCGGAGGCCGCCGGGCCGGCGTCACTCGGACGCCCGGAATTGCTGGATGGTCCGGTGGCACTCGCCTAGACCGGGAACGACAGCCCGGGGATGACCGACGAGCGCTGATCCCGACACCCGCAGCCACTCGGCGTCGCCGGGCAGGACGGACACCGACACCGTCGGTGGACGGTGACGTCGGAACCCGGGCCGTGACACGACCTCGGCCGCCCGGGCCACGCCGGCCGCCGGTCCACCGCCGAAGGACCGGGCCACTCCGGTCGCCCTCGGAGGCCGCCAGCTGCGCCACCTGGACGGCGTGCATCCACAGGGCGAACTGGACGGCCACCAGCAGGAGCAGCATGACGACGGGCACGACGATGACCGCCTCGACGACCGACGATCCGGCATCGTCCCCGGAGCAGCTGCCGACCGGTCGGTCGCCGGAACAGCGCGGTCGGCGGGACGGCCGGTGTCGTGACCGGTCCGGCCTCGCACAGCGTGCGGCCCGGTCAATTGAGGTTGATGGAGTTGGCCTTGGCCGTGACCTTGGCCACGATGATGGCCCCGACGGCGATCGCCAGTGCGGCGAAGATCGCCGTGAGGATGACCTTCTCCACGACCGTTCCGGCGTCGTCCCACCCTCCGGCTGCGTCCGCATCGGGCCCGGAGGTACGTCCAGAGGGCGGTGACGTTGGTTCGGCATGGTGGTGCTCCTGTTCTGGTTGTCGGTGCGGTTGTCGGACGGCGTCGGTAGTCGGTTGTCGGTCGCGGTCGTCGGTCGCGGTGGCACGCGACGGGAAGGCTCCGGACGTCACGGGGTGGGCGGGTCAGAAGCCCCCGAGGATCCGGTGGAACGCCGGGTACCCGATGAAGAGGAGGAAGCCGAGGAGGAGGAGCGCCCCGGGCAGGAAGAGGCGTTCGGTCATGGCGTTGGCCGCCGACTCGGCCTCGGCCTGCTCGTGGCGGCGCAGCGACGCCGCCCGGGCGGTCAGCGACTGCCGGATGCGGGCGCCCTCGGTCCCGGCCAGCTGGACGGTGGTGGCCAGCTCGACGAGCTCGGGGACGCCGAGCTCCGTCGCCGAGTGCCTCGAGCGCGCCCCACGGGGTGGTCCCCCCGTCGCGGGCCGTCGAGAGTGCCCGGCCATGCGCTGCGGCGGCCCAGTCCGGGCTGACCTGCGACGCCGCGTGGAGCGCGCCGTCGATCCCGACGCCGCCGGCCAGGCTCAGGACGACGAGGTCGACGAACGACCCGGTGACGACGCGGAAGTGACGCCGCCGCTCGGAGGCCCGGCGAGCAGCGACGCCACCGTCAGCGGCTGCCCCCGACGGGACGGCGACCAGCACGACGGCCGAGCGCCCGACGGCGACGCGGTCAGCAGGCCAGACCGGCCATCGGCGGCGCAGCAGCCACAGGACGAGCGGCGCCACGGCGCACGCTCCGCGTGACCGCCAACACGCCGGGTGGCGAACGCCTCGGGATCCGCGCCGCGAGGTCGAGGTCCGCACGCACCGATCCGCAGCCACCGGTGGTCGCGACCAGCTGACCACCGCGAGCCGCGTGCGACCCCGGCTCGGCGACGCACGGTCGCGCCCCGGCGGTCCGGACCCGATCGGCGCCGGGATCGACCGGACGCTGCCAGCTCGACCACACGCCGTCGAGGGACAGGCGGGGCCGACGGAGTCCCGTAGACCGACCCCGAGCATGCCCAGGCCGACGCAGCACGGGCGAGCAGGACGACGTCGGTCATCGCGCGCACCACCGCAGTCGCCGAGGAGCCGGACCGGCGCCGGGGGGTCGGGCCAGTGCGACCATGCAGCGTGAGTCCCGCGGCGTACAGGGCGCCGACGGCGAGGCAGGACGACCTGGCCCTGGACGCCGAGCCGAACGGGGCGAGGTAGGAGCGGGCGAGCAGCGCCAGCCCCGCGGCGAACACCACGGAGAAGACGACCACGGTGCGGACGCCGCTCCGCACGGATGCCCGGCTGGTCTCGATCCGCAGACGGAGCGACACCTCCTCGCGGGTGGACTCGGCCAGCGCGCTGCAGCAGGTCGCCCAGGCGCTGGGCCCGGGAGGTGAACGCCAGGAGCAGCGAGCACACGACGCGGTCGGCACACGGGTCCGCCGACCGTCCTCGGCGAACTGGAGGAGCGCGGCGCGGGGTGCGACGCCGGCCCGGAGCTGGGCGGCCAGCTGCTCGGTGGCCTGTCGGATCGGCGCGGGACTCAGGTCGGCCGTGGCGATGATGGCCTGGCCGAGTCCGGCCGACGCGGCCAGCGTGCCCTGGAGCATCTCCGTCCAGGTGGCGACGGCCTCGATCGTGGCGATCGACGCGGCCGCCGACGTCTGCCGGAGGAGGCGGGGCAGTCCGTAGACGGCCACCGCGCCGATCGGGCGCCGGCCACCGGCCACCCGGTGACCAGCGCGGCCACGATCCCGGCGGGAACGGCCACGGCCAGCGAGCGGAGGTCGAGCCCGGCGACGGTCGGCCGCCGGATCGAGCCGGTTGGCGCCGCCTGCGTCGCCGACGTCCCGGTGGCGGGTGCGCCCGACGTCCCGGTGACGGGTGCGCCCGACGTCCCGTCCGGGCGTCCCCCACGGCGTGCGCCACCGGGTGCGAGCAGCACGGCCGCGATGCCGGCCAGGCCGACCCCCAGGGACAGGGCCAACCCCACGACCACCGGTGGTACCTGGTCGAGCGGGCTCATCGGACGCCCACCGGTCCACCGGTGAAGGCCAGCTCCAGCCCGAAGCGGCGGAGCTCGTCGACCGTCTCCGCCCGGAGCGGGGACGCCGGCACCGCCCGCCGGTCGGGGCCCGGCCGGTAGACCTCGTTGGAGATCACCTGGACACCTTCGGCATCGACCACCTCGCGCACCGACGACACGAACCGGACCCGGGAGCCGCCGCGACGGGAACGACGTCGGAGCCGGCGGCGTTGCCGTCGTCCCGCCGGGCGCCCACCGCTCGACGGGTCGGCAAGTGACCCGTCCGACGTCGTGCATCTCGGAGTCGAGGTGGACCACGAAGTGGAGTGCTCCGGCGATCAGCAGGTTGGTCGCCTCGAGCGGGAGCCGCTCCGGCGCCTGCACGGCATAGGAGGCGATGCGCCGGAACACGCCGGCCGACGACTCGGCGTGGATCGTGCACATCGAGCCCGACCGGCCCTGGCTCATGGCGTTGAGCATCGGGAGCACCTCGTCGCCGAGGACCTCGCCGACGATGACCCGGTCGGCGTTCATGCGGAGCGACCGGCGGACGAGGTCGGCCACCGGGATCCGCCCCTCCCCCTCGATGTTGGCCGGTCGGGCCTCGAGCGCCACGATGTCGGGATGGCGGGTCGAACCGGTGTCCAGACCGAGCTCGAAGGCCTGCTCGATCGTCACGATCCGCTCGCGGCGGTCGATCTCGGCGGCCAGCGCCCGCAGCAGGGTGGTCTTCCCGGAGTTCATCGCCCCGGACACCACGATGTTCTTCCGGGCCCGGACCGCCGCGGCCAGCAGCGAGCGCAGACCCGTCGTCCATGGCCCCCATGGCGCAGAGCTCGTCGAGCGACAGGTCGGTGAACCGGTGCCGGCGGATGGACACCGCCGGACGGGCCGCCACGGCCATGAGCGCGGACAGCCGGGCGCCGCCGGGCAGCTGCAGGTCGAGCTCCGGCCGGGCCGTGTCGAAGCGCCGCTCGGACAGCCCGAACCGGCCGGCGGCGGAGCGGAGCGAGGTCGACCAGCTCCTCGTCGGAGTCGGCCACCGCGGGCCATCAGACCGCTTGGATGCCGTCCGCGAACGTCGCCCAGACCCGGTCGCAGCCGTTGACGTCGATGTTCTCGATGTCGGGGTCGTCGACGAGCGCCTGCAGCCGGCCCAGTCCGAACAGTGCGTCGAGCACCGACTGGGCCAGCGGTCTGCTCCTCCGCCGGCGTCAGCTCCGCCAGTTCGGGCGGCTCACGCCCGACTCGGCCAGCGCGTCGAGGTGGAGGAAGGCGCGCTGGCGGGCGAACTCCCTCCGGTCGTCGCGCGTCCAGCCCGTTGGCGCCCTCTCCGGCCAGGTCCTCGGCCACGAGGCGGCGGATGGTGGCGGCGATCGACGCCGTCATGCGTCCACCCGCTCCCCGGAGGCCTCCGTCCGGGCCGACCGTCGTCCCTCGGCCGCGATCCGGGCGAGGAGTCCCCGCCGGGTTGTGGTCACCCGGTGCCCGTGCGCCGAGTCGGTCCCGTCGACGGGCGTCCGGTCGGGTACTACCGACGCCGTCACGGTGGATCCCTTCCCGGACCACCCCCCGGACAGCCGGGACTCGAGGAGCGCGGCGAGTCGCACGGTCGCCAGCCACAACGGCGACCGCTCGAGCCGGCGGCCCGATCCGGACCCTCCGCAGGCGACCTCGGCGGCGGTCGGGTCGAAGGGTACGTCGGCCAGCGGCGCGATCCCGGCGAACCCGGCGACGTCGCCGATCGGGACACTGCCACCCACGACGACCAGGCCGAGACGCCCGTGGCAGGCGACGGACAACGACTCCGAGCGGTCGCGGAGGCGCACCGACGTCGGGACGTCGCCGTGCACGACGAGGAGCACGAGGTCCGACCGGTCCAACCACGACCCGGACACGGGGTCCACCGACCCGATCCGGCCGAGGTCGACCAGGGTCAGCCCGGTGGACGGGACGCTCCTGGCCGTCCCGGAGGGATCGGCGGTACCCACGGGTCCCGCAGGTCCGGACCGGACGACGGTCCCGACGGGTCCGGAGCGCACCGCCCGGCCCTCGGCGCCGTCGGCCGACCGCCGCTCGTCGCCGCGAGCGGCGACGAGGACGGGGAGCCCGCCGGGCAGCGTCTGGAGGTGGGGGTCGACGCTGCCCGGCTCGTCGGACCGTCGGCTCGACTGGGTGAGCGAGGTCCAGCCCACCCGCGAGGACAGCCCGAACCGTGCCGCCAGGTCGCCACCGGACGGGTCCGCCTCCACGAGCATCACGGGGCCCGGACCGGGCCAGGCCGCCCCGAGCAGGCACGACAGGGTCGTCACCCCGGGTGCCCCCTTGAGCGAGCACAGCGCCACCAGCGTCACGGCGCCACCGACGCGGACGGTTCGGGGACCGACGACGGGGTGGCCGACGGTGCCGTGGCCGACGCCCCTGTGGCCGGCGCCGCCGCGGTCGGGCCGCCCTGCGGCAGCAGGACCAGACCCACCTGGTCGGCGGCCGAGGCCGTCGCCACCGAGGCCGCCACCGACGATGCGACCTCCAGTGACACGAGCAGCGTCACGCCGCCGCTGGAGGCCGCGGACGGGCTCGACACCGCGAACACGGTCGCCTGCGGCACCAGCACACCGGTGTCGGTCTCCCCCGTCCCCGAGACGCTCACCCCGGCCACGCCGGACGGCACCGCGGTGGCGCCGGACGGGGCCGCCACCGCGGACCCGGGCGCCGCCGTCTGGACGACCTGGACCTGGTCGCCGGGGACGAGCCCCGACGTCGGGAAGGATCCGTCCTTGAGCGCGACGCCGACGACCGCATCGCCCGCCGCGATGGCCGGCGCGCCGGTGAGGTCGCCCAGGGTCAGCAGCGACCCCGCGGGGAGCGACGACGCCGCACGCTTGCCCGAGATCTCCGACGCCTGGTCCACGGGGATCATGTCCACGTCCCCGGACGCGGCCACCTGCGCCTCGCCCAGATCGGCCGAGGTGATGGCCTGCCCCTCGGACACGGCGCGCACCAGGACGATCACGGACGACTTGTGGTCCGCCGAGGCGTACAACGAGGTGAAGCCGGCGATGCTCGCCGCCACCAGGGCCACCGAGGCGACGAGTGCCAACGTCCGGCGGTCCCGACGGCCGGACGGCGGACGCAGCGGGAGGTCCTGGCCGGCGGCCTGTGGCCGGCGCCTGGTCAGCGTGGCCGCCAGTGCGCTCATGCCGCACCTCCCCATCCGGCCGGACGTCCGCGTCCGACCACCGCCGCCGTGGTGTTCACGCTCTCGACCTGCGCGACCCGGAGCAGGGCGGCGCTGGACGTGAGCAGGGTGGGTAGGACCCCACCGCCGGCGACTCCCCTGGACGTCCACGACACCGCCCACACCACGGTCGCCGACACCACGTAGGTGCCGTCGTCCGGATTGCCGTCGAGCGTCGGCTGTCCGGCCGACGTGCGGAGGTACCTGTGCGAGCATTCCGTCGACTGCCAGGCGCTGGGGAGCCAGGTGGCGTAGACGGTGCCCGGCCCCTGGCAGACGATGCCGCCCCCGTCCCCCGCCGCCCAGCGCACGGCCACCGGTCGGGCCACGGCGGTGGCCGAGACGGAGCCCGCCGTGGCCGTCACCGACTCGTCGTGCCACAGGCCCGGGTCGATCCAGAACCACGTGGCGAGGTTCACCACCGACGTCCCCGACGGGTCGAGGTGGATCACGGGGCGCGGGAGCACGATGGAGTTCTCCGCCTCCAGCGCGAGGGCGCGGGGGTCGACGGGCGGTGTCGGCGCCGATGCGGACGACGTGATCCAGACCGTCTGCGTCACCTGCTCCGCGGCGGCGGGGTCGACGCAGGTGACCGAGTACCAGGCCCCGGGTTGCGGGCCGCCCGGTGGGAACCCGCCCTCGTTGTTGAGGGTCAGGTAGGTGTAGGTGCAGCTCCACGGACTGGCGGACCCGCCACCGGAACCCGAGCCCCCGCCGGAGCCACCGGTGGTGCCGCCGCTCCCGCCCGAGCCGCTGCCGGAGCCCGCCCCGACGGTCACGGTCCCCCCTCCGGCGCCGGCACCGGAGCTGTCCGCTCCGGCCGCGGTGACCGGCAGGCGCAGCACGGGCACGAGCGCCAGCGCGGCCGACGTCCCGACGCCCACCACGCGGCGCCACGACCGGCTGCGTGGTCGGGTCCGGGCCCGGCCACGGGGTGGGCGTGCCGCCGCCGGGTGGCGGGCGGCGCCGGACCTCGGGACGGTGGGCGTCGGACCCTCGCGGTCCGGTTCGTCGTGCTGAGGGGATCCGGCGGCCCGCTCATCCATCGGACGCCGTCCCTCCAAGTCGGGGTACATGGGTGGTGGACCCTAGGGAGTCGCCGGCGCGCGGCGTGCCGAAAGTTGCACGCCGAGTGCAACTTGTTCGCGGCGCGACGGTTGCGGGGCGATCGGGTCGCTCCGGTGCGCACGGGAGGGGGGACGGGTCGATGGACATGGCCCGATGGTGATCCCCGCACGTTGCCGGCTACCTCGCCGCGCGCCTTGCTGCGCCGTCGGACCGAGGCGCCCCGAGCCACCCCGGCGGACCGCGGGCGTCGATTTCCGTTGGCACGACACGGGAATCGGCACCGCGCTCCGGCACGACCCGTCGTTCCGCGTGGCGGTGCCGGACCGCCACACCGTGGACTCCGGTCCGTCCGGCGCCGCGGCGACAGGGCCGGTGGACCGGGCACGCCACCGCCGGACCGGCCCGGACGGCCCTCGACGGGAAGGTGGCCGCCGGTCACCCTGCGTGCACGGGTGCACACGGATCATGGCGGAGAGCGATCCGGCCGATCCGTGTCCCGGGACGGGGTCGAGGGACCGCCCGGCGGCCCCCGGTCCGTCAGTCCCCGGCCGGGTGGTCCCCGTAGACCTCGGCGTCGGCCGTCTCGGGCGGGGTGCCGGCCACGATCTTCGCGCTCATCTTGACCGCCTTGACCGCACTGGTGGCTCCCGTCTGCAGCACCACGGCAATGGCCAGGATCAGGATGGCCAGGTAGCGGAACGTGTGCGATCCGATCATGACGATGGCGATCCGGCCGAGGATGTACGGAGGGGAGCAGATGACCGCACCGATGGCGCCGCCGACGGCCGCGGCACTCAGCTTGTCCCGACGCGACTGGTTGGTCTGCAGCCCGAGCAGACGCGACGGGATGGCGACATAGGTGAACATCAGCACCCCGGCCATGATCCCCAGGCTGACGGCGAACCAGAACTCACCCCACCGGTCCACCACGATGGCGGAGAACCCGGTGAGGACCCCGATCAGGAATCCCCAGGCGAGGATGGTGCGCAGATGGGTGCGGGCCAGGGAGAACGCCGGACGGATCTCGGGCGGCCCCTTGCGGGCGATGGCGAAGGCGAACACGGCGTTCAGATAGAAGCTGGCGGCGGTGAGCAGGGCGATCACCAGGATCGTGGCCGCCGCCACGAGCGGGTTCTTGAAGACGTGGAACCCCTTGCCGTGGAGCACGTGGGCCTTCAGGTCGATCATGACCACCCAGATCCACATGGCCGGAAGCACCTGGATGAGCGTCAGCCGCCAGTTGATGAAGAGCGTGCGCAGCCCCTGGAAGAGCATCGCCAAGCCCCCGACCAGCAGGGCCAGCGGGGCCAGCCACCGGCTGCGGCGGCTCAGGGCGAGGACGGCGGCCTCCACCGTGTCGTCGTCGCCGTGGCGGATGGCCTCCACCAGGCGCCCGAAGAGCACGCCGACCTGTTCCCGACGGGACGGTCGACCCGCCACCTCCGTCGCGGGCCCGGGACCGGGCGTGGAGCCGGGCGCAGCCTCCGACCGGGCGGCGGTGGGTCCGGCGGCGGGTCCGGCGGCGGATCCGGCGGCCGGTCCGGCGGCCGGTTCAGCGGCCATCGTGGCCTCCGGACCTGGTGGGCGAGCCCGGCTGCCGGCACTCGGGTACGGCGGGTCTGCCCATGCCGTCAGGCTACCCAACCGGGCCGGGCCGGCGGTCCCGGTGGTCCAAGCGGGCCCGGCAGCCCTACCCGGCCCTGACCGCGACCGCCACCACGGGGTGCAGCCACCCACACCTCCCGTCCGGGTCCGACGACGGGGACCCCGCTGCGGGCTGGCACACTGTCAGGCATGGCTGCCCAGTACATCTTCACCATGCGCGACCTGCGCCGCTTCTACCCGCCGGACCGCGAGGTCCTCAAGGGGATCAACCTGTCCTTCTACCCCGGCGCCAAGATCGGCGTGATCGGTGGCAACGGCTCGGGCAAGTCGTCGCTGCTGCGGATCATGGCCGGCCAGGACGACGGGTTCACCGGCGAGGCCCGCCTCACCCCCGGCTTCACCGTCGGCTTCCTGTCCCAGGAGCCCGAGCTCGACCCCGACAAGGACGTCCTCGGCAACATCTCGGACGGCGTCGGCGAGGCCAAGGAGCTGGTCGACCGGTACAACGAGGTCTGCGCCGCCATGGGCGAACCCGACGCCGACTTCGACAAGCTCCTGGCCGAGCAGGCCGAGCTCCAGGACAAGATCGACGCCGCCGGCGCCTGGGACCTCGAGCGCACCTTCGAGATCGCCATGGACGCCCTCCGCTGCCCCCCGGGGGACGCCGACGTCGCCACGCTCTCGGGCGGCGAGCGCCGCCGGGTCGCCCTGTGCCGGCTCCTCCTGTCCAAGCCCGACCTCCTGCTCCTCGACGAGCCGACCAACCACCTCGACGCCGAGTCGGTGGCCTGGCTCGAGCGCACCCTGCAGGACTACCCGGGCACCGTGGTGGCCGTCACCCACGACCGCTACTTCCTCGACAACGTCGCCGGCTGGATCCTCGAACTCGACCGCGGCGCCGGCATCCCGTGGGAGGGCAACTACTCGTCCTGGCTGGAGCAGAAGCAGGACCGGCTGGCCGGCGAGCAGCGGGCCGACACGTCGCGCCAGGACGCCCTCCAGCGCGAGCTCGAGTGGATCCGGATGTCCCCCCGGGCCCGCCAGTCGAAGGGCAAGGCCCGCATCAACGCCTACAACGACCTGGTGGCCGAGGCGGAAGCGGCCGAGCGCCGCGCCGACAAGCTCGAGATCGCCATCCCCGCCGGGCCCCGCCTGGGCGACCGGGTCATCGACGCCGAGGACCTGTCGAAGGGCTACGGCGACCGGCTCCTCATCGACGATCTCTCGTTCCTCCTCCCACCGGGCGGCATCGTCGGCGTCATCGGCCCGAACGGCGCCGGCAAGACGACGCTCTTCCGGATGATGGTGGGCGAGGAGCAGCCCGACGCCGGCTCGCTGACCCTCGGCACCACCGTCGAACTCGCCTACGTCGACCAGTCCCGGGACCAGCTCGATCCGGACGCCACCGTCTACGAGGAGATCACCGGCGGCGTGGACCACATGGTGGTCGGCGGTCGCGAGATCCACGGCCGCGCCTACGTGGCCAGCTTCGGCTTCACCGGGAGCGACCAGCAGAAGAAGGTGGGGCAGCTCTCCGGCGGTGAGCGCAACCGGGTCCAGCTGGCCAAGGTGCTGAAGGCCGGCGGCAACGTGCTCCTGCTCGACGAGCCCACCAACGACCTCGACGTCGACACGCTGCGCGCCCTCGAGGAGGCGCTGCTCAGCTTCCCGGGCTGCGCGGTGGTCATCAGCCACGACCGCTGGTTCCTCGACCGCATCTCGACCCACGTCCTCGCCTTCGAGGGCGACTCGGAGGTCCGCTGGTTCGAGGGCAACTTCAGCGACTACGAGGCCGACCGCCACAAGCGACTCGGCACCGACGCCGACCAGCCCCACCGCCTCCGCTACAAGCCGCTGGTCCGGGACTGAGCGGGACCCCGCACGTGGACACCCCGCACGTCCCGGGACGCCGGACCTTCGCCAGCGACAACTGGGCCGGGGTCCACCCCGAGGTGCTGGCCGCCGTGGCCCGGGCCAACGACGGTGGTCACGCCCCCGCCTACGGTGCCGACCCGTGGACGGCGGAGGCCCATCGCCTCCTGGCCGACCACTTCGGCGACGGCACCGAGGTCTACTTCGCCTTCAACGGGACCGGCACCAACGTCGTCGGGCTGCAGTCGCTGCTGCGGCCCTTCGAGGCGGTGGTCTGCGCCGACGCCGCCCACATCGACGTCGACGAGTGCGGCGCCCCCGAGCGTTTCCTCGGCAGCAAGCTCCTGACCGTCGCCACGCCGGACGGAAAGCTGACCCCCGACCTGGCCGCCGGCGCGGTCACCGGCATCGGCGACGAGCACCACGTCCAGGCCCGGGTCGTCTCGATCACCCAGAGCACCGAGGTCGGCACCGTCTACTCGGTCGACGAGATCGCCGCCCTGGCCGAGTGGGCCCACGCCCACGATCTCCTCCTCCACCTCGACGGCGCCCGCATCGCCAACGCCGCCGCCGCGCTCGACGTCGACTTCGGCGCCTTCGGCCAGGCGGCCGGCGTCGACGTCGTCTCCTTCGGCGGCACCAAGAACGGGGCCTTCGGCGCCGAGGCGGTGGTCACCTTCCGCCCCGAGGCGCAGACCCGCCTCCGCTTCATCCGCAAGCAGTCGATGCAGCTGTCGTCGAAGATGCGCTTCGTCGCCGCCCAGTTCGTGGCGCTCCTGACCGACGACCTGTGGCTGCGCAGCGCACGCCACGCCAACGCCATGGCCCTCCGGCTCGGCGTCGGCGCCGCCCGCGTCCCCGGCGTCGAGCTGGCCTATCCCGTCCAGGCCAACGGGGTCTTCGCCGTCCTGCCGCCCCGGGTCACGTCCGCGCTGCAGGCCGACTACCCGTTCTACGTCTGGGACGAGGCGACCGGGGTCGTCCGGTGGATGGCGTCGTTCGACACCACGGAATCCGACGTCGACGCCTTCGTCGCCCGACTGGCCGAGCACATGGAGCGGCTGACCTGATCAGCTGGATGGCGACGCGAAGGGGCGGGAGGGACGCGTGGGGGCGGGAGGGACGCGTGGGGGCGGGAGGGACGGCACCTCCGACCCCCGCGGGGCGGGGTCACGGGCCGGGCCGCGTCCGCAGCGTCTCTACCCGGACCCGGGAGTGGCGCCCCGGGCGGAGGCGGCGGGTCGGCCCGACCCCGGCGGACCGGCGAAGGCCTGGGCGATCGACATCCAGTCCTCGGCCAGGGATCCCGCGATGACCAGGTCGGTGTCGACGACGTTGCGCCGCTGGGTGACGGCCAGGCAGAAGTCGAGTGCCGGACCGGTGACCGACGAGGTCTGGGTGGCGTGGGCGCCCTCCCCCTGCACCCCGTCCCCGTCCCCGGCACCGTCCCCGGCACCGTCCCCGTCCCCGGCACCGGCCCCGTCCCCGGCAGCGGCCCCGTCCCCGATCTGCCAACGCCAGTCGTCTCCTCCCGGACCCGACAGGACGACGTCGATCCGTCCGGCGGGGACGTCCCTGCCGCGGACGGCGTAGGAGAACGGTCGGGCCCGGACCCCGAGATGGGCGATGTGCCTCAGCCGGTCGGTGGGGACCCGCTGGACACCGAGTGCGTCGCAGACATCCTGGCCGTGCGCCCAGGTCTCCATCAACCGGGCCGAGATGAACGAGAGCACCCCCATGGGCGGCCCGAACCAGGGCACCCTGTCGGCCGGGTCGGCGACGGCGAAGGCCGACACCATCTCCCCGTGGGCGGTGCTCCACCAGTCGAGCAGTTCCCGGCCACCCATGGCCCTACCCCGGGCGAGGTGCACGACCATGGGGTCGTCACCGGCGGCCAGCACCTCCCCGACGACGGTGGCGAAACCCTCGGGGTCGACCATGGCGAGACGGCCGGCGTCGTCGAAGTAGGCGAGGTGGCTGATCTGGTCGCGCACCGCCCATCCATCGGCGGGCGTCATCAGGTCCCACTCCGGCGCGTCGTCGGCGAGCGCGTCGACGACCGAGCGTAGGTCCTCGTACTCGGCGTCCAGGTCGATCAGGAGTTCGGCGAGCGTCGTCATGGAGCGAGGCTACGTCAACGGTCCCGGGACCACTGGCCGCCTGTCCGTCGGTCCACAGGTCGCCGGGTTGCCGGGACGCCGGGTCGACAGACCACCGGACCACCGGACCACCGGACCACCGGATCACCGGATCGACGTCCGGCCGCCGACCGGAGGTCACGGGTGCTCGAGCCAGGACCTCCACGTCCCGACCACCTCCACCTCGGGGTGCGACCACACGAACCGCTCGACCGCGTCGAGCACCGACTCGACCTGGCCCGGTGTGCCCGACACGGTGGCGAACCCGAGCTCGCTGCGCTGCCACTGGTCCTGGAAGCCAACCTCGGCCGCCGCCACGTCGAATCGGGACCGGCACGCCTCCACCAGGTGCTTGACCGTGGCGCGTTTGTCCTTAAGGGACCTGCTCGCCGGGATGCGAAGGTCCACCGTCAGGGCACAGGCGTGGAGCATGGTTCCAGGATGGTCGAACCGCCCGACGGCGTCGACCCCGGCCACTCCCCCTCCACCGACACGCCTCGGCGCCGGAGACGGTGGGTGGCGTTCGCCGATGGAGGTGGGTGCAACGACTGGGCGCCGCTCCGGACCTGGGCGCGCCAGATCCCGCCACGCTCGGGTGGGGCGTGACGGGATCTGGCCGGTACCCGGGTGCGCCTGCGAGCCGGCCCGCAGTGGGTAGGGGAGGTGCCGGATCGGGCCTCGTTCCCGGGAGATGGTGCCGGGTGGTGGGTCAGGTGCCGTCCGACGACCCGGTCTCGACGTACGTCCGTCTCGTCTCCGTCCCCGACGTGGACGGGGACGTTGGAGATGACGTCGGGGACGGGGAGGACGCACCCGGGGAGGACGACGTCGGGGACGTTGGAGATGACGTCGGGGACGACGCCGACGCCGTGGGTGCCGCCGTCGTGGCGCCGGCGACGGATCCGCCGGTCACGGCGAGCCCGAGGGCGACCGCTGCCGCCGTGGTCAGCTTGAGGCTGCGTCGTCGACGCTGGCGCAGGTTCGGGAACGGGTTGGGATCCGACCTACCCATCCGGACGGGCGCCTCGTGTTCGTGGTTGCTGTCCATCGGTGACTCCTTGGGGCGATAGGTGAGAGATCGGGAGCCGAAGGTTCGTGGTGCGCCTCCGGTGACGAGATCCAGCATGGATGGCGATTCTGTGGGCCCCCTGGGCACGAGGTCGGTAGTTCCTTGGAACTCTCGGTGCGGCCCGGGACACGGTCCACGCTCCGTCGTCCGCCGCGGACGGCGAGCCGCGGAATGGCGCCCCCTCCACCACCCGCCGCCGGGCCGGCTCCCACCCACCAGGTTCCACGACGCCCCCACTGACCCGTTTGTCCGCCCATCGGAGCGGATGTCAACCGGACTCCGGGTCCGGCTCCTCACCGAACGCGGGCATCGGCACGAATTCCCAGATCGGCGAGCCGTCGTCCGCCGTACCGTGCCGCGAAAGCGTCCAACCTTCGTAGGTCTTCAGATAGTGGTGGTGATGGCAGAGGAGCGCCAGGTTCGACAGCTCCGTCGGCCCCCCCTGGGCAAACGGCACCACATGGTCGATCTCCAACCCGAACGAAACCCCGCAGCCGGGCACCACGCAGCACCGGTCCCGATGGGCCAGTGCGGTTCGGAGTCGTCGATTGATCGTCCGACCCCAGTGGGAGACGGCACGGATGTCCCCGGCACGGTGGAAGACCAGTCGCAGGAACGAGTCGTTGGCCAGATCGCGGGCCATCGGCACCGGGATCGGGCCCTGGTCGTCGATCTCGCACACCTCGCCGGGCTGGACATGGCCCCGCAGCAGTGCTTCGAGATCCACGCGGACCATGACGGAGCACGTCGGTGGCTGCTCCACCACGCCGGCGTCCGGGCGGGCGCCGACCGGATCGAACCGCAGATCGGGACCGTCCGGACCGCTCCGGCTGACGTGACCGGGCCGCCCCTCGGGCCCGGCCGGCCCGTCCGACCTCCTTCCCGACCGACTGGAGGCACCGACATCCCCGTCGATCCCAACGTGGCTCCCGGGGACTCCATCGATCCCCCTCTCCGGATCCTCGGCTCCCTCCACGTGCGCATCTGCACGACCGGTCGCCGATCCACCGGATCGGTCGGTCATCAGGAGGAAGAACGCGTCGGCTCGGAGTGCACGGTCCTGCTCGGTGGGCCGTTCGGCCTCCGACGGCGCGGCACCCGAACGAGCGGACCGCTCCGGATTCCGGAGGCGATCGACCGTGGACCGCATGTGCTGGAGGATCCGGGCACCGCGGTCGGCGGTGTCCCGACCCTGGTAGCAGAATGCACCATCAGCGTCCGTCCACGACGAAAAATGACGTGCGGCATGGATGCGTCGGACCGACGCAAGGGGATCGTGGCGCTCGGCCTCGGCACGGGCCCGCTGGCAGCGCTCCCTGACCTCGTGGAGCGGCTGGTCGGCCGCCCCGTCCAGCAGTCCCCCCTCACTCCCCGGGTCGAGCACAGCGGCACCCGAGAGCTCTGCGACCTTCGGCCCGGATAGGACTCCGCTCCGCAGGGCCTCCTCGGTTCCGGGGAGGTCGGGGAGCCGGTGTCCCACCTGGAGCGTGTTCCGTGCCTGTCCGGTGGGCACCCCTTCGAGCTCGGCGAGCATGACCGCCGGCGAGCGGTGCCCGCCGTCCCTCCAGACGCCGGACTCGTCGATCCGGGGGGCGAGCAGCGTCTTGCCCGCCATGGAGAGCCGCTCGACCGCGGCGAACTTCCGGTACAGCTCGGCTGCGTCCGGACCCGACAGGCGGGCCGGATCGAGGGTCGCAAGCAGGTCGGCCAGGAGCCGCGTCGCCCGGTCGACGGGGTCACCGATCCCGGGGCGCCCCCCGGGAGCCGTGGAGCCTGCAGCCGATCGGGTCGGACGCGGGACCGGCGGCGAGTCGGCGAAGGCCGAGCGGAGGACCGGCGGCACGAAGGGACCACCGACGGTGGTGTCGGTTCGTCCCTCGGTTCCGATCCAGGCGGCACGGGTCATGGACCGATCCTTGTCGGCGGGTGTCACACCGATGCCTCCGTCCAGCTCGGCGATGGGATCGACGACCTGGGTCCAGGAATCCGGGGATGGAGGAGGTGGTCGGCACGGACATCCCTGCGGGCGTCGCAGACCCCGTCGCACCCCGGACTCCACTCGGCGAGCACCCGATCCGCTCCGGGTCCGCCGCCCCGGCGCCGGCGGATGCCGACGTCGAGGAGCACCGTGTCACCGGAAAGGGCCTCGACGAACCCCTGATCGCCCATGCCTTCCTGCACCAATCGGAGCCGGGCGGCCCGTCGGTGGAATTGTTCGGCATCCCGGACCGGGACCTGGGACCCGATCCACCGGAACCGCCCTCGTCGGGATACGTCCCGTCGGCGCTCCTCCGGACGATCGAGCGGAGCTTGGACGCGATCGACGGATTCGACCGGCCCGGGCCACGCGACCAGGCCCCACGCCCCGACCACGTCCCGGCCCCGCGCCCCGACCACGTCCCGGCCCCGCGCCCCGACCACGTCCCCCGACCACGTCCCCCGACCACGTCCCCGGGCCCGCGATTGGGGCCGAAGGTCCCGCCCAGGGGTCGACGCTTCACCTCAAGATCAGGTGCGGAGCCGTCGAAGAACCAGGAGAAGTACCTGATGAGCGACGCGCCCGGTTCTCGGACAGGCGTCCGCGCGGCACCCTTGCGCGACGGCGCCCGGACGTCCAGCGGTCGTCGATCGAGGAGTTGCCGTGCCCGAGTCGTCCTGCGACTGCGTTCCGACCGAGGGATCCCGCAGACGGATCGCCGTCCGCTCGGGGACGGGCCCTCGTGCGGGGGTTCCGCACCGCGTTCGCGGGTCGGCGACAGGGTCCTCCCCGACGTCGGGATGTCGTCGATGAGCCCCCGGCGCCGGGTCTGGCTCGTCAACTCCCTCCTGATCGTCCTCGTGGGCGTGTTGTGCACGGTGCTCGGCGCCCACAGCGTCTCCCAGGCCGACGCGCAGAGGTCCCGACAGTCCGCCACGGCCGCGACCCAGGAGATTGCCGCCAATCTGACGCTGGCCGTCGAGCGCCAACAGGACCTCGCCGTGAACGCCGGGGCCTTCGTCGTCGCCAACCCGGCGGCCACCCAGCAGCAGTTCGAGCAGTGGACGCGGTCCGCCCAGGTGTTCCAGCGCTATCCCGAGGTCGAGGGCATCGCCGAGGTCGTCCTGGTGACCCAGGCCCAACTCGCCACGTTCGCGTCGGCGGTGGACGCGGCCCCGGCCGGCCTGCTCCCGCCCGGCTCGTCCTTCGCGGTCGTGCCGCCGGGCACGCGCCCCTACTACTGCTTCCCGGCGCGGTCGCAGAGCCGGAGCGGCGCTCTCGAGACCCCCGCGGACACCGACCTGTGCGACAGCCCGATCGGCGCCGGGCTCCTCGACGCCCGCGGATCCGGAGAGGGCGCCTACCTCCCCTACGGGTCCGGGACCGGCGAGGCCATGGTGGTGGGCACGCCGATCTACCGTCCCGGTGCGGACACCTCGACCGCCCGGGATCGAGACGGCGCCTTCCTGGGGTGGACCGGGACGCAATTCGCCCCCGGCGTGATCCTGCGCAGCGCACTGGGCGGGCACGCGGACACTGCCGTGGTCTTCCACTACTCGGAGGGGAGCGAGTCCGCATCGTTCACCGCCGGAACGGTCCCGGCCGGCGCCCACCGGACCACGGTCGGGCTGCACAACGGGTGGAGCGTCGAGGTGCTCTCGCCCCCGTATCCGGTCGGCCTCCTCGACAACGGAAGCGTCCTGTGGCTGCTGGTGGCCGGCATCCTGCTCAGCCTCCTCCTCGGCGCCCTCGTCTACGTCCTCGGCACAAGCCGGTCCCGCGCCCTCGCCCTCGTCGACGAGCGGACCGACGAACTGCGTCACCAGGCACTCCACGACGCGCTCACCGGACTGCCCAACCGGGCACTCATCCTGGACCGCATCGGCCAGATGCTCGCCCGGAGCCGCCGGGACCTCGTCCCCACGACCGTCCTGTTCCTGGACCTCGACAACTTCAAGGACATCAACGACACCCTCGGGCACCGGGTGGGCGACGACCTGCTCGTCGCCGTCGGGTCGAGGCTGACGGGCGCCCTTCGCGAGGGCGACTCGGTCGGACGGCTCGGTGGGGACGAATTCGTCATCCTCACCGGGTCCGCGACGTCGGCCGACGGCACCGGGTCGGTGGTGGATCGGATCATGTCGGCCATGAAGGAACCGTTCGAGATCGCCGGGAGCGACGCGCCGCTGTCGGTCTCCGCCAGCATCGGCATCGCGGACGGTGACCGCGCGACGCCCGAGGAACTGCTCCAGGACGCGGACATCGCGCTCTACCAGGCCAAGGCCGAGGGCAAGCGCCGGGCCGTCCGGTTCACGCAGTCGATGCAGGCCGCGGTCGACGATCACCGTCACCTCGCGGTGGACCTCCAGACCGCGCTCCGGTCCGGCCAGTTCTTCCTCGAGTACCAGCCGATCGTCGACCTCGTCTCCGGCTCCTGCACCGGGGTCGAGGCCCTGCTGCGCTGGCACCACCCGTCCCGTGGAACACTCGGGCCGGACGAGTTCATCGACGAGCTCGAGTCGGGTGGACCCATCGCGGAGGTCGGCGCGTGGATCCTCGACGAGGCCTGCCGCCAGGGCGCCCGGTGGCAGGACGACGGGCACGCCCTCGCCGTCTCGGTCAACGTCTCCGCCCGGCAGTTCGAGCAGGAGCGGATCCTCGACGACGTCGACGCGGCGCTGGCGGCCAGCGGCCTGGAGCCGGACCGCCTCGTCCTCGAGCTCACGGAGACGGTGGTGATGCACGACGTCGAGGACGCGGTGCGGAGGTTGAGCCTCCTCAAGGAGCAGGGCGTGCGAGTCGCCATCGACGACTTCGGTACCGGCTACTCGTCGCTCGCCTACCTCCGCCGGCTCCCCCTCGACGTGCTCAAGATCGACCGCTCGTTCGTCACCGCCATGGGGGACTCCGCGGAGACCGAGGCGCTCGTCCACACCCTCGCCCAGCTGGCGAAGAGCCTCGGGCTCGCAACCATCGCCGAAGGTGTCGAGTCCGAGGAGCAGAGGCGCCGACTGCGGGCGGAGGGCGTCGACGCCGGTCAGGGGTTCCTGTTCTCCGCCCCGCTCGCTCCGTCGGACGTCGACCGACTGCTGCGCCCTTCGCCACGCACGGGGATGGTGGCCGTCGGCACGGGTGGCTGATCCACCACCGTGGTCCGGTGACCGGACACGGTCCCCGGACTGGCCGCCACCCGCTAGCTTGACCGGGGCATGTCGACGACCGAGCCCACGGGGGTCCCACAGTGCACACGGTGATCGGTGAGATCCTCCCGTTGGCCATCGTGGTGACCGTGTCGCCCATCAACATCGTGGCGGCGATCCTGCTCCTGTTCACCGGGCGCCCGGTCCTGAACGCGTCGTGCTACCTGGCCGGATTCGTGGTCGGCGTGGCGGGGGTGGTGGTCGCCCTGACCGCGGTGGCCGACGCCGTCGGACTGTCGGCCGACAACCAGCGGTCGCGGGGCGCGTCGGCCGTGGTCCTCGGTCTCGGGGTCGTCCTCCTGGTCGTGGCCGTCCGCACGTTCCGGGCACGTCCGGGCCCGGACGAACCGGCTGCACCGCCGAAGTGGATGGACGGGATCGCCGGGTTCGGGCCGGGCAGGTCGGCGGCCGTCGGCGTCGCCGTGGGTGCGGCCAACCCGAAGAACATCGTCGTGGCCCTGGCGTCGGCCGTGGCCATCGCGTCCGCCGGACTCACCGTGGCCCAGTCGGCGGGCGTGGTGGTCGTGTACACGGTCCTGGCGTCCCTCGGCGTGGCGGCCCCGATCGTCACCACGCTGGTACTGGGCGACCGCGCCGGTGACGTCCTGTCCGGCTGGAAGGCGTGGCTCGACCGGAACAACGCGACGGTGATGGCCGTGGTCTACCTGGTCTTCGGTGTCGTCCTCGCCGGCAGGGGGATCGCCGGTCTCTGATCCCGGACCGCTACCGCCCCAGCCCGGCCCGCACGACGGCGGCCACGTCGGACCACCCGAATCCCACCGTCTCGGCCAGGATCCGGCGCGTCGGGGGGTCGACCAGCACCAGGAACGGGTACCCGGTCACCCGGTAGTCGGACCACGGAAGCCCCCCCATGACGATGTCGCCGTCGAAGCCACGTCCCCGCCGGGCCACGTCCGCGGCGCCCAGCAGTTCCGGGCCCTTCGTCACCACGACCGGGACCACCTCGTCGAGGGCCGGGTCGTCTCCCGAGAGACCGGTCCAGAACGCGTCGCACCCGTCGCAGTCGACGGACAGGAACAGCAGGAGGACCGGCCGGCCGAGGTCGGCGACGTCGTCCAGGGCCACCGAGACCGGCGTGCCGTCGGGTCGTACCCCGTGGACGTCGGACGCCGCCCAGGCCGGCACCTCCCCGGGGTCCCCGGTCGGGACGGGCCGGAGCCCGGCCACGAAGGCCGGGTCGGCCAGGGGGTTCGGTCGGGCGTCGTCCCTTTCGCCACGTCCGTCGCTTTCACCACGTCCGTCCACGTCGCCACGTCCGTCCACGTCGCCACGTCCGTCCACGTCAGCCCCGTGCCACGACGTCGGCGGCCGGCCGGTGCCCCGCGGTCAGGACGGCTGGGACGCGTTCGTCCCGAGCACCTCGACCGCGGCGCCGTTCCCGCACCAGCGACAGGTGACCTCCTCGACCGACTCGCCGAGCACGTCGACGTCCTCGATCGTGAGGACCCCACCGACCGAGTAGTGGTGGAACGCCCGCGTGCGCCGGGTCGTCACGACGTCGAACCGGGTGAGGTTGCCGCAGGCCGCACAGCGGTAGCGCACGGCCTCGGCGCCGGTGGTCGGCGGGCCCGAGGTACCGGCACCGGCACCGGGGTCCGCGACGGGACCGGCACCGGCATCCGGTACGGAGGTCGTGGCGGCGGACGAGTCGGAGGTCACGGCGACCACGGTAGTCGCGCCGCGCCGACCGCCCGTCCGTCCCGATCGAACACCCGTTCGCTACGGTGTCCCCATGGCCCTCGCCGTCCAGACGTCCTTCGACGACCTCGGGACCCCGCTCAGCCGGGTGACGTTCGTCGTGCTCGACGTCGAGACGACCGGTGGCTCGCCGGCCACGTGCTCGCTCACCGAGGTGGCGGCGGCCCGCTACCGGGGCGGCGAGCTCCTGGGCACCTACCAGACCTTCGTCCGACCCGACGAGCGGATCCCTCCCTTCATCACCGCCCTGACCGGGATCAGCGACGCCATGGTGGCCGACGCGCCCCGCGTGGGCGACATGCTCCCGTCGTTCCTCGAATTCCTCGGGGGTGCGGTGGTGGTGGGGCACAACGTCCGGTTCGACCGCTCCTTCCTCGACCACGCCCTCGTGTCCACCGGGCGCGACCGGCTGGCCAACGCCACCGTCGACACGCTGGCCCTCGCCCGGCGCCTCGTCCGCGACCTGGTTCCCGACTGCAAACTGGGCACCCTGGCCGCATCGTTGCACCTGCCCCACCAGCCGTCCCACCGTGCGCTGGCCGACGTGCTGGCCACCGGCGACCTCCTCCACGCCCTCCTCGAACGGGCCGGTTCGTTCGGGATCGTGGAGTTGGACGAGCTCCTGGCCCTCCCCCGCATGGTGGGCCACCCGCAGGCGGCCAAGCTCCGCCTCACCAACCGTCTCCCCCACCGGCCCGGCGTGTACTGGTTCGCCGACGCGGCCGGCGACGTCCTGTACGTCGGCAAGGCGACCGACCTGCACCGCCGGGTCCGCTCCTACTTCTCCGGGGACACCCGCGACAAGGTGGGCCGGCTGCTCCGCCAGATGGACACCGTGCACCACCGGGTGTGTCCCGGGACCCTGACCGCCGCGGTACTCGAGGGCCGCCTCATCCGGGCGTGGGCGCCCCCGTTCAACTCCCAGGGCAGGGTCCGCCGTCGCCGACCGGCCAGGGGGGCGCAGGACGCTCGCCCGGACCGGGGGGTACGACGGGACGGGGGCCCCGTGGTGCCCGCCGGACCGGTGGCGGAGGCGCACCGGCCGCGTCGACGGGGCCGTCGCCCCGGATGGACGGCGGCCGAGCTCGAGGGCGATCCTGTCGGGCTGCTCGGACCGTACGCCGCCGAGGTGTCGGCCCTGGCCCGGTCCCGGCGCTACGAGGACGCGGCGCGGGCGAGGGACGAGGCCGAGCATCTCCGCAGGCTGTTGATCAGGCACCGGCGGGTCACCTCGCTGCGACGTGCGGGCCGCGTCGTCCTCCACGTCCGAGGCGAGGGCACCGTCGAGCTCGTCGACGGCCTGCTGGTCGCCGCCGGCCCGCCCGTCGGCGCCGACGGCGTTCCGGACCACGGCGGTGACGACGCCACGGCGTGGGCCGTCGCCGACGGCCACGACGACGAACGGCTGATCGTGGCCGCCTGGCTCCGGTCCCACGCCGACGAGGTGCGGGTGCTCGAGGTGGACGGCGGTGACGGCAACGGGCTGGCCATGCGGGCGGACCGCGTCCCGGCACTGCGGGAGCTGTGCGGCGGCCTGACGCCGCCACCGGAGCCGGGGTGACGTCAGAGCAGCGAGGTGAAGGCGGAGGCGAAGGTGTGGGCGTCGCCGGGCCACCGTGCCGACACGTAGTTGCCGTCGCGCACCACGAACGCCGCCCGGTCGTCCGTCGGCGTGTCCCGCACGCGTCCGCCCGTCCGACGCGCCGCGTCGGGCGCATCGGGGGGTACGTCGCGGAAGTCCTCGGGACGGGCCAGCGCCCGGGTGACCTCCGCCTGGACCGACATCCAACCCGCCGGCTCGCCGGGTGCCTCGGTGTAGGTGCGGTAGTAGCCGGGGTCCCAGAAGCGCGACACGCGGGCCACCCGCCACGCCCGGCGCTCGAGCGACCAGGTCAGGGCGGTGGTCGTGCGCCCGTGCAGGACGGAGCGACCGGTGGTCGGGTCCACGCTGCGTGCCGCCAGCAGGACCCCGTGGCAGATGGCCCCGACCGGCCGGTCGTTCCGGAACGCCTCGACGACGACGTCCTGCAGGCACGGGCTCTCCAGGTAGGCGCGCATCCCCCGGGCCCGGTGCCCGCCCGGCAGCACCAGGCCGTCGACGGCCCCCGGGTCGAGTTCGTCCCACCGCACCGGCGACCCGTACGCCGGGTCCCGGACCATCCGGGCGTGCGCGCTGCGACCGCGGGCGTCGGCCCGGAGGAACCGGCCCACGCCGACCAGGCGCGACAGGCCCGGGACCGCCCCCCACGGATCGAGCCCCCGGCCGGTCACCATCAGCTCGTCGCACACCGCCGGTGCCCCCGACCCGGTGGCGAACACCACGGAGTGACCGGCGCCGACGATGGTGGCCCAGCTGACGGCCACCTCGGTCGGGTCGGCGTCACGGTCGGGCAGGGGGATGGCCACGACGGCCATCAGCGGACCGTCCGGTCGCCCGGCCGTGGACGTCTCAGCCCGCCCGCTCCACGTCCGCCGCCTCGTTGGTGACCCGCACGAACTCGTCGAGGACCCCGGCGGCACGACCGCTGTCGATCAGCAGCTCGGCCAACCGCACCCCCGCCTCCAGGTCCGCCGACCGCCCCACCACGGTCAGGGCGGCGCCGGCGTTGAGCACGGCGATGTCTCGGTGGGGAGACACCGCACCCGACACCACCTGACGGATGGCGTCGGCGTTGACCGAGGCGTCGCCGCCCCGCAACTCCTCGAGCGTCGCCCGGGCCAGTCCGAGGTCGAGCGGGTCGACCCGGTACACGGAGACCGACACCGAGCCGTCGCCGGCCGGATCGTCGCCGTCGGGGGTGCGGATCAGCTCGTGCACGGTGCTCGGCCCGGTCGTCGACAGCTCGTCGAGGCCGTCGTCGCCGTGGACGACCATGGCCCGGACCGTCCCGTTGGCGGCCAGCACGCCGAGCATCTTGTCCGCCATGGATGGGTCGCTCACCCCGATCACCTGGTACCGGGCCCGGGCCGGATTGGCCAGCGGGCCGAGGAAGTTGAACACCGTGGGGATCCCGAGCTCCCGCCGGACGGGTCCGGCGTGCCGCATGGCCGGGTGGAACCGGGGGGCGAAGCAGAAGCCGAGCCCGACCTCGTCGATGCAGCGGGCCACGCCCGCCGGCCCGAGGTCGGCCACCGCACCGAGCGCCTCCAGCACGTCGGCCGCGCCGACGGCCGACGACGAGGCCCGCCCCCCGTGCTTGCACACCTTGGAGCCCCCCGCCGCCACCACCAGCGACGCGATGGTCGAGACGTTGATGCTGCGCAGCCGGTCGCCCCCCGTCCCGCACGTGTCGATCAGGTCGAGTCCGGCGGGCAGGTCGAGGGGCACGGCGTGGGCGACCATGGCGCGGACGAAGCCGGTCATCTCGCCGACGGACTCCCCCTTCGCCCGCAGGGCCACGGCCAGCGCGGCGATCTGGGCCGGCGTGGCCTCGCCCGACAGGACCTGTCCGAGCACCTCCTCGGCCTGGTCGGCATCGAGCGACTCCCCGTTCAGCAGGCGGCCGAGCACGCCGGGCCAGCCGCCCAGCTCGGCGAAGGTACCCGGCGGGGGCCCCGCGTCTTCGGCGACGGGCACGGCGCCTAGTCCCACCACAGGTCGTGGTTGAGCACGCCCCGGCCGATGAGTCCGAGCTGCACCTGCGAGGTGCCCTCGACGATCGTGAGCTGGCGGGCGTCCCGGTACCAGAGCTCGGTCGGGTGATCCTCCATGTACCCGGCCGCCCCGAGCAGCTGCACGGCCAGGCCCGAGGCCCTCACCGCGAGCTCGGTGGCGTGGTACTTGGCCATCGACAGGTAGGGCACGTACTCCTTGGTGAACTTGCCCTGGTCGGCCAGCCAGGCCGAGCGGTAGGTGAGGAGGCGGGCCGCCTCGATGTCCACCGCCACCTTGGCGATCTCCCACTGGATGCCCTGGAAGTCGGCGATGGTGTGGCCGAACGCCTCGCGATCCTGCACGTACTCGGTGGCGTACATGAGAGCACCCTCGGCCAGGCCGATGCCCCGCGCGGCCACGATGGGCCGCATGGCGTTGAGGCCGAGCATGGCCAGCCGGAAGCCGCCCACCTCGCCCACCACGTTCTCCCTCGGGACGTGCACCTGGTCGAGCAGCAGCTCGCCGGTGTCGACGCCGCGCACGCCCATCTTGTGGTCGGTGGATCCCACCGAGACGCCGTCCCAGCCGCGCTCGACGATGAAGCAGGTGATCGAGTCGTGGGCCCGCGACGCCGGGTCGCCGGTCTTGGCGAACACCGTGTACCAGTCGGCCTGGACGACGCCCGACATCCAGCACTTGGTACCCGACAGCACCCAGCCTCCCTCGTGCCCGGGCCGCTCGTCGGGCACGGCACGGGTGCGCATGCCGGCCACGTCGCTACCGGCCTGGGGCTCGGACAGACCGAACCCGCAGCGCAGCTCGCCGGTGGCGATCCCCGGCAGGTAGCGCTGCTTCTGCTCGTCGTTGCCGGCGATCAGGATCGGGCCGGTCGGCAGCCGGGTCAGCAGCAGCATCAGCGCCGCCGTGTTGGAGTACTTGGCCACCTCCTCGATGGCGATGGTGAGGCCGAGGATGCCGGCGCCCGAGCCGCCGAGCTCGGTCGGCAGGCACAGCCCCAGGAGGTCGGCGTCGCGGAAGGCGTCGAAGACGTCCTGGGGGTACTCGCCGGTCGTGTCGATCTCGCGGGCCCGGGGCTTGACCTTCTCCTGGGCCAGGCGGCGGACCGAGTCCTGGAGGGCGGCGAGTTCGGGCGAGAGGTCGAAGTCCACGGGGGTCGAGGCTACCCGAGCCGACCGCGACGCCGGTGCGGGCTCAGGGGTCGAGGAAGCCCCGGGGGTCGCCCTCGGCGCGCGGCCACCCCGCCAGCGCGAACCGGTCGGCCCACGCGCCCCGGCCGGTCGCCCGCAGGCGCTCCAGGTAGGCGGGCACGTCGGTGCGCGAGTGCCACGGTCCGCCCCCGGTGAGCACCGTCCACAGCGGGTCGACCCCGGCGTCGGACCGGGCCAGCGCGTCGCTCCCCCACGCCGCCAGGAGGTCCACGGCCCGGGCCACCACCTCGGGGTGGTCCCCGGCGACGTCGTACTGCTCGTGGGGATCGGCGTCCAGGTCGAACAGCAGGACGTCGGGGAAGCCGTGGAAGGCGTCGTGGTAGGTGCGGATGCAGATCCACCGGTCGACGCGCACCGACCGCTGGGCCGTCCACGCCGCGCTGGAGAGCACCAGATGGGAGCGCCCGGTCGGACGGCCGGCGAGGAGGTCGTCGAGGAAGGGGACGCCGTCCCAGCGGGCGGGCACCTCGGCACCGGCCAACCGCAGGACGGTCGCCATCAGGTCGACCTGGTAGTGCAGGCCGTCGTCGACCCGGCCGGCGGGGATGTCGAGTCCCGGCCACGTCAGCACCGCCGGCAGCCGGGTCGTGAACTGGTCCGCCGTCTGGTGGTCGCAGTAGATCCCGAGCTCGCCCAGGTTCTCGCCGTGGTCGGACGACACCAGCACGGCCGTGTCGTCGGCCAGCCCCAGCCGCTCGGCGGCCTCGAGCACCCGACCGATGTGGTGGTCGGCGAAGCGCACGCCGGCGTCGTAGCCGTCGTAGACGCGCCGCCAGGTCCTCCTCCGTCGCCACCTGCGTCGGCTGGCGCGGCCACCGGTCCCAGACGTCGCGGGGCCCGAAGCCGGCCACCTCCTGGGCCGAGTGCGGACCGGGGAGGAGCCAGTGCGCCGCCCGCACGTCCTCGGTGAGCCAGTCCGGGACCGGGTCGCCCCCGAGCGGGTCACCGAAGGAGACCGGGGTGCGGTAGGGGGTGTGGGGGTCCCACAGGTGCACGTGGAGGAACCAGTCCGGACGCCACGCGTTGCGGGTCAACCACGCCTCGGCCGCGTCCGCCACCTCGTCGGCCGTCTCCATCCCCTTCGAGCCGAGGTTCACGCACTCGTTGAAGCCGGCGTCGAAGTGGTACGCCGAATGGCGCTCGGCGAAGGTGCTGATGGACGCCGTCCACCACCCGAGGTCGCGCAGCGGCGCCATCCACCCGTCGGCCGCCGCCCGGGTGCGGAACCCGCGGGCCCGACCCTCGGGGAAGGGGTCGGTGGCCACCCCGCCGTGGTTGACCACCCCGGTGCGGATCCCGAACCGCCCGCTCGACAGTGCCGTGCGCGACGGCAGGCACGGCGTGTCCGACGCGTGGACGTTGGCGAAGCGGAGCCCGCGCCCGGCCAGGGCGTCGATGACCGGGCTCGTGGGGCGCCGGTAGCCGTAGCAGCCCAGATGGTCGGGGCGCAGGGTGTCGATGTCGAAGTAGATCAGCCGCACGTCCGCCCCCGGGGGTCGTCGCCGCACCCTACCGTCCCTCCCCCGGTCGCCCGGGGAGGGGGCCTCAGTGGATGACCGCCTGGGTGATCCGCACCGGCCGCGTCCCGTGCAGGCCGAGCGGCCGGCCCGGCATGCTCAGCCACGCCTCGGTGGCGAACACCAGGAGGAACTCGTGCCACACGGGCCACAGCACGACCCAGCCCAGGTGGCGCACCTGGCGGTAGCCGACGGTGAGGAGCGCCTGGAGGACCATGAAGACGATCTCGGCGAGGACGTAGCCGCCGAGGAAGATCAGGATCACGTTGCGCTGCGCCCCCTCGAAGGCCGCGGTCAGCAGCAGGTACAGGGGCAGCAGCAGCCGGGCCGGGGCGAAGGCGCACTTGACGAACTGCTGGGTCTGGTTGAACCACACCTTGGGGGTCGCCACCCCGGCCCGGTAGGGGCCGTGGCGCGCCTGGTTGTGGTGCACGGCGCGTCCCCAGCGCACCCGCTGCTCGCGGATCTCCGGGTACGTCGGCGGCACGTCCTCGTAGACGATGATCTTGGTGTCCATCCACATCCGGTACCCGAGCCGGCTGAACCGGAGGGTGAAGTCGCCGTCCTCACCGTTCATGCCGACGGTGAACCCGCCCAGCCGCACCGCCACCTCCCGGCGGAAGGCGGTGAACACCCCGGGCACCACGTTGACCCCGTCCACGGTCTGCATGGTGCGGTGGTTGAGGCCGAACTGCTTCAGCTCCTCGAACAGCCGGAGGTAGGGGAAGACCGACCGGTGGTCGGTGGCACGCGGGAAGCACATCGGCTCGACCAACCCGATGAGCGGGTCCTCGAACCACCTGGGCGTGTAGTAGAGCGACCACTCGCCGATGACCGTGTCGGCGTCGATCCGCACCACGATGTCGGACCGGGCGAGGGCGAGCGCGGCGTTGAGCGACTCCGACTTGCCGCCGTGGCGGCCGTCGTGGACCTCGCCGGTGGCGTGCCGGAAGCGGGCCATGGTCGCCAGGGCCAGCTCGCGGGTGCGGTCGGTCGACCCGTCGTTCATCAGCACCACCCGGACCGGTCCGCCGTAGCGGACGGCGGCGAGGTCGATGGCCTCGAGGGTCGGGCCGATGACCTCCTCCTCGTTGTACGCCGGGATGATCACGTCGATCGGCGGTCGGACGTCGCCCACCGGCGGCTCGGGACGGACGGTGAATCCGTTGACGGCGGACAGGAGCATCGTCCTGACGACGAACGATCCCTCGGCGAAGGGGACGGGGAGCACGAGGGCCAGCGCCGGCCGCCACGCCGGGTCGGCCAGGTGGAAGATCCACAGCAGCCCGACCATGCAGATCGCCATGGCCGCCACCGTCACGCCGAGCAGGGTGAGCCGCGTCGGAGAGCCGCGGCCGTTTGGCGAAGGGCACCTCGCTCGGCCGGGGCAGGGCGAAGTCGAGGTACTGCATCCGGGTCATGGCCACGACCGCCACGGTCACGGCGGCGAAGTTCCCCAGCAGGGTCGTCGGCGCCACCGGGGCGCCCACCACCACCTCGACGACGACCAGGGTGGCGTCGACGAACGCCATCACCGCCAGGTAGACGACGGCCTGGAACGCCATCACCACCCGTCGGGGCGCGCTGCCGCGCCCCACCACGGCGAGGGAGACGATGGTGCCGACGGTGAGGAACCGGAGGCCCAGGGTGAAGCCGGCCAGGTAGCCGGACACCTCGGCCGGCGAGCGCACCACCGACAGGCAGATGCGGGTGACCAGATCGGTGTAGGCCTGGTCCGGGGTCCACGACCCGTGGACGGAGTGGTAGGCGACCATGAGGGCGAGGAAGAGGGCGGCGAACGCCGGCACCCGCCAGTACGACGGCAGCTTGGGCTTGGGCAGGAGCACCAGGGCCATCCCGTCGCCCTGGTCGTCGTCGTAGCGGGCGACGCACGGGTAGACGAGGAACGCCAGCAGCACGGCGTCGGCGGCCAGCAGCAGGATCAGCGGTTGGAGGCCGGTCAGCAGCGTGAAGTTCATGGCGGCGGTGCGCACCCCTCGTGGTTCCGGTGGACCGGGGCGCGTGCGGTGGCATCCGGAACGGTGCCCCGGGCAGCTGCCCCACTACCTCGTCGGGCACAAGTTACCACTCATAGTGATCATATGTGCACTCCTAGTGAACATTGGCTACGCTACGCCCCGAGGGGC
This sequence comes from uncultured Acidimicrobiales bacterium, assembly GCA_963814655.1. Taxonomy (GTDB): domain Bacteria; phylum Actinomycetota; class Acidimicrobiia; order Acidimicrobiales; family RAAP-2; genus Bog-756. The sequence continues at coordinate 442,957 of CAWFDU010000013.1, forward strand.
AGGGTGCGCAGCGGCCGGTCAGTGGCCGACGGTTCCCCTGCAGAGCGGAAGGCAGGCACCGATGGGAACGAACCGGGCAGGGGAACGCGCGTGCCGACGGGCGGCCGCGTCGCATCGACCGGATGCGGTGGCATCCGCGCGGTGGGGGGCGGTGGCGCCCCGCCGGTCGACGGCGGCACGGTCGACCGGCGAAGGGCCGACGGGCGAGGAGTCGACGGCCGGGGAGGCGACGACCGAGGGACCGACGGACCGGTGGGCGACCGTGCCCGCCCGCACCTCCGACCGGGGTGCGGCATGAACCTGATCATCTGCTCGCTCGACACGCTGCGCGCCGACCACCTCAGCTGTCTCGGCAACGGTCGGGGGCTCACCCCCAACCTGGACCGGATCGCCTCGGAGGGCGCGCTGTTCTCGCAGACGTACGCGACCGACATCCCGACCCAGCCCTCGCACACGGCGCTGTTCACCGGGCAGTTCGGCATCAAGACCGGGATCGTCTCCCACTTCCACCCCGCCGCCTACCTTCCGGAGGAGACCCTGTGGCTGCCGTCGCTGCTGCGGCGCAACGGCTACGTCACCGGGGCGGTGGACCACCTCTTCGCCATGAAGGACTGGTTCATCCGCGGCTACGACGACTACATGCCGCCCCCGGGACGGTCCCGCTCGCCCGGGTCGGTCATCAACGGCATCGGGCTCCCGTGGATCACCGAGCACAAGGACCGGGACTTCTTCCTGTTCCTCCACTTCTGGGACGCGCACATCCCCTACGTCCCGCCGTCCCCGTTCAAGGAGCGCTTCTCCCACGGGACCGCGGGCCGCATCGACCCCGACGTCACGGCCAAGCTCGAGGGCCGCCCCAGCTACCCGCTGTTCAAGCAGAACCTCTACGACTTCCTCGACGCCATGCCCAACCTCGACTACATCGCCGACCTGTACGACGCCGAGGTCGCCTACCTCGACTTCGAGATCGGGCAGATCTTCCACCACCTCGAACGGGAGGGTCTCCTCGAGGACACCATGGTCGTGCTCTTCGGCGACCACGGCGAGAACATGACCGAGCACGACGCCTGGTTCGACCACGCCGGGCTCTACGACTCGGTCACCCACGTCCCGCTGGTGCTGTGGGCGCCCGGGCGGATCCCCGTCTCGGAGTCCGACGCCATGGTGACCCTGGTCGACGTCCTGCCCACCATCCTGGAGACGCTCGGCCTGCCCGAGGCCGAGGGGATCTCGGGTCGCTCCCTCTACCCGGTGATGCGCGGTGCGTCCGCCTCCCACCGGGACGCCGTCATGTTGAGCGAGGCCACCTGGCAGGCCTCGCGCGCCGTGCGGACTCCCGAGTGGAAGTACATCCGGTTCCTCCAGACCACCATCTACGGCCGCGACGGCGTCGAGCTGTACGACGTGGTCGCCGACCCCGACGAGCAGCACAACGTCGCCGACGAGCATCCCGAGGTGGTCGCCGAGCTCGGGAAGCGGCTCGACCACTGGGTGTCCGCCCAGCTCGGGGGCAGGCAGGACCCGATGCACCAGGTCATCGACGCCGGCCTTCCGGCCGTGGCCCGGCTCAACGACGTGATCGCCGGACTCACCCGGCCCCGCAACGACGTCCCCACCCCGGCCTCGGCCGACCACGTGGTGGTGCCGTTGGGCGCGGCAGCCGCCGCGGTCGTCGCGCACGGGAGCGGGGACGGCGGGAGCGGGGAGGGCGGGAGCGGGGAGGGCCCGTCGGACCATCTCGACCCGGCTCCGGGTGGCGACGGCGGACGGTTCGCCCCGCGCAACCCGCACCGTCGGCGGCTGCGGGGGGCGCGGGGCGCGGTGGTCGGCGCGCTGGTGCTGGGTGCCGCCGTGCTGCTCGGCGTGGCGGTCAACGACCTCCTGCTGTCGAACCCGTTGTCGGCGGCCGGGGTCGTGCAGCCGACGCAGGCCGCCGAGCTCAACATGCCGGTCGCCGGCACACTCACCTCGGTGCCCGTCCACGTGGGTGAGGTCGTGCGCGCCGGTCAGGTGCTGGCCAGCCAGGACACCACCGCGCTCGACGCCAGGCTGGCCACGGACCAGTCGGACCTGTCGGCCGACCAGGCCGCGCTGACCCAGGCCCAGACCGGGTCGGCGGACCAGCAGGCCCAACAGGTGCAGACGCTGAAGAACCAGCTCACCGACGCCCAGCTCCAGCAGGCGGCGGCCCAGCAGAAGCTGGCCCAGTCCACCGCCACCGGTGACGCGTCGGTGGCCGCCGCCCAGGCCCAGGTCCGCATCGAGCAGTCCCTGCTCGCCTCCGACCAGCAGACCTACGCCGACAACGTGCCGTTGTGCGTGTCGGCGTCGCCGCCCGCCACGTGCGCGTCCGACGAGCGCCAGATCGAGGTGGACCAGGGGAACCTCACGGCGGCGCAGGACGCCCTCACCCAGGCCACCACCGACCAGCAGTCGTCGGTGTCCGCCGCCCAGGAGACCGTCACCCAGGCGGCGGCGGCCGTGGCCGCCGCCCAGGCGTCGCTCGACGCCGGGAGCACCCCGGACAGCCCGCAGGGGATCGCCACCCTCCAGAACCAGGTCCACCAGGACGAGGCCGCCATCGTGTCGGACAAGCAGCACCTGGCCCAGGCGGTGCTGACGGCGCCGTTCGACGGCGTGGTCGAGGCGGTCAACGGCACCGTGGGTGAGGTCGCCACCAGCTCGGGGGTACGCCTGTCGACACCGGCGGCATCGCTGACACCGGCCAGCTCCACCGGGATCCAGATCTTCCCCCAGGGCCCCCAGGCGACCACCACCCCCACCCCGTCGAGCGCGTCGCTGGTGACCCTCGACTCGCTGCAGGACCAGATGGTCGTCCAGGTGCCCGAGACCCGGATCGGCCAGATCCACGTCGGCCAGCGGGCGCGGGCGACGCTGCCCGCCGTGGCCGGTTCCGAGCTGACCGTCACCGTCAGCCAGATCGAGCGCACCCCGGTCGAGCAGTCCGGCGAGACCTACTTCCGGGTCGACCTGGTCAGCACGTCGGCGGGCGCGCACGAGCTCGCCTACCACCCGGACGCCGCGGGTACCGTGTCGTCCGACAGCCCGATGGTCGGGTTCACCGTGGACGTCAGCTTCTGAGTGCCGTCCCCGCGGCCGACCGTGGCGCCACGCGTGCGGTCAGCCGGGTGACCCGAGTCCGACCTCGGGCGGCGTCACCGGACGTCCGGGGATCACCGCGTCGAGCATCGGCGTGCGCACCACACGGTAGGGGACGCCGAGTCGCCCGAGCGCGGCGGTGAACTCCGCCTCCGTCAGGTAGCTCTCCACGAGTGCCGTCGACCCGAACTGCGGTCCGGTGACCCCGAGCAGTCCGTCGGGCACGAACAGCCACGCCGTCGGGCGCGGGTCGCGCGCCACCTCGTCGTACAGCGGCACCGACCGCAGGCTGTCCCCGGCGACCGGGGTGTAGGTCAGCCGCCCGCCCGACAGGTAGTCCAGCCGGTAGGCGATCCAGTAGTCGGCGTACCCGGTGGTGGCCCCGGCGCGCACCAGCGCGGCGACGATCGGCTGCGTGGCGGCGTTCGGGTCGGTGGTCGGGCCGGGCGGCGGCCACGTGACGACCTGGAAGCACCCGACGACCGCGCCCAGGAGGGAGACCAGGACGATCACCCCGAGCAGGGCGCGGGCGCGGCTCGTGCGCACGGCGGCACGGGCACGGTGGCGGGCCCCGGCACGGGCACCACGGGACGTCCGGCGCACCAGCTCCTCGCAGCCGATCGCCGCCACGAGCGCCGCCAGCGGTGGGAGGTAGATCGAGTAGCGCCCGTCCTGCCACCAGTAGGCGAGCGGGTTGACGGCGTAGACGAACGGGAACAGCACGGCGGCGGCGCCGATCACCTGGGCCCGTCCCCGCCGGGCCAGGCACAGCACGAGGGCGACCAGGACCACGCCGCCCGACACCCACTCGAGGGCGAAGCCCGCGTTGCCGCCGAACACGGGCAGTCCGGTGTCGTAGTAGCGGACACCGAGCTGCAGCGGCACGACGAAGGAGAAGAAGGTGTGCAGATGGCTCGCGTAGCTCCCGTCGGTCGGTGACTGCTGGGCGGAGGTGTTGAAGGACTGGAACCCGTCGCGCACGTTCGACCAGAGCCACGGCAGCGCACCCGCCACGAACGCGGCGCCGGCCGCCCCGACCCGTGCCAGGCGGCCGGCCGCGCCCAGATCGACGGCGGCCACGAGGCCCCCCAGGGCGAGGGCCGCGGCCGGCAGGGTGAAGTAGACCGACTCCGGTGACGCCCACCACGCCACGCCGACGACCAGGCCGAACCCGGCGAAGGACGCGGTGGACCGGTGCCCGTCCAGGATCCGCAGCCCGAGGAGCAGGGCGGCCAGGCCGCCGACCAGGGTGGCGTCGCGGAACCCGTACTCGCGGGTGCTGGTCACGTCGAAGGCCGGGACCACCCACACCAGGGCACCCGCCAGCGCGGCCAGCCACCGGTCGGACACCAGGCGCAGTGCCGCACGCCACGTCAGCAGGGCGGCGCCGGCGGACAGCAGGATGGTGGTGAGTCCGAGCGCGAAGGCGGTCCGGCCGAAGACGGCCACCAGCAGGGCGGCCACGTAGGGCTCGACGCCGCCGTAGGACTGCCCCCAGAAGAACGCCGAGAAGTGGCCGTGCAGGATGGCCACCGCCATCAGTCCGACGACGGCCTGGTCGGCGTTCGTGGTCAGGGTGGCGAGGTACCAGAGGCGGGCCACGACGCCCGCCACCACGCACACGGCGACCAGGACGGCCAGCCACGTCGGCCACGCGAAGCGGCCGGCCGGCCCGGGCCCGCGGCCGGCGGTGTCCTGGTCGGGGTCGGGCGGATGGCCCGGTGTCGTCGGTGGAGCAGCAGTCTCAACGGGCAATGGGATCCCACCTCGGGTGCACGCCACCCTGCCGGCCGACACGGGCGGTGTCGGCGGCGGGTGCATGGTAGCCCGGGGTCGACGGCGCGCCACCTCACGCCGTCGGGCGGCCGGCGCCCGCGCGTGCACCTTGCGTCCCCGGGGCCCCCGGTCCGCGGTACCGGTCGGCGGATCCGCTCAGGTGCCGGTGAAGGGGAACCCGTAGTAGGACTCCTGGCCCATGGCCACGAAGGCGTCGAACCCGAGCTGTCCGGGGGTGTCGACCAGCGTCCAGTCCGAGTCGGACTTCGAGTCGTAGTAGAGGACGGCGTGCACCTTGGGGAAGCTGACGGGCAGGGCCGCCGCCAGCTGGTCGAGATAGCTGGCCTGGTCCGTGGTCGCCCCGGTCTCGCCGATCATCAGCGGCTTCCCGTGGGTCACCCAGGTGTCGTAGAAGGGGAGGAACTGCGTCTTGATGATGGCGGGGTCCTGCTTGCGGTCGTAGGCGTCCCAGCCGATCCAGTCCACGTAGGCGTCGCCCGGGTAGTCGGCCGCCGCCGTGGCCGGTGCGTTGATCGACGGGCACCACACGAAGGCGACGTTGGTCGCCCCCGCGGTGTGGAAGATGGTCCAGATGTGCTGCCAGGCCTGCACGTATCCGGCCGAGCCCAGGGTCCCGAGGCAGCCCGAGGCCCGGGGCAGTGCCACCAGGTTCATCTCCCAGAACCACCGGAGGAAGACGGGGCGCCCGTAGGTACGCAGCGCGTCGGCGTAGGAGGTGATGAGCGCGTCCTGGCTGCCGTCGATGATCGACTGGTCCGACGTGCACGTCCAGTCGACGACCGGCGTCGCCCCGGTGGCGGCCAGCGCGGCGAGCGTGGCCACCTTCACCGGCGTCGACCACGGCTGGTAGACGTGGACCAGGCCCAGTGGGCGTCCCATCGCACCGTCGAAGTTGCCGAGCTGGGCCAGCTCGAGGCGCACGTCGGCCTGGGCCTCGGTCTCGCCGTCGTGGGGGGCGACGAACGCGCCGAGGTAGGCGCTCGACGTCGGCACCGCCGGCGGTTGGGGGGACCCGGCGGGCACGGCGGCGGCGACCGCACGCGGCGCCGGGGCGGGAGGTGCCGCGGCCACCACGCATCCGACGGCCACGGACAGCGCCGCCACCGCCAGGGCGGCGCCCAGTGCGCCGGCGCCGCGGCGCACCCGCCGGCGCCGGCGCCCGCCCCGACCCCCGTCCCCCTGTGGCTCCGGTGCCGTCATGTCGCTTCCTCGCTCCCTCTTCCCTCAGATGATGCCGACGACGGGCGCCGCCGGATTCGGGTCGCTGCCGTAGAACGGGGCGTCGCCGAAGGCGAACACCCCCCCGTCGGCACCGGCCAGCCAGTAGCCCTTCCCGTCCGCGGACGGGGTGATCCCGACGATGGGGGCCCCGAGGAAGAGGTAGCGGAGGCTGCCCTCGTAGGTGGCGTCCCCGAACGGCAGCACGGCTCCGGCCCGGGTCACCATCCAGTACCCCGCGCCGTCGCTGGTCGGGGCGATGCCGACGATGGGGTCGTAGGGCGGACGGCCGCCGGTGGAACCGTGGAACCCGGCGTCGCCGAAGGCGAAGACGCCGCCGTCGGCCGCCACCAGCCAGTAGCCCCGGCCGTCGGGGGTGGACGCCATGCCGACGATGGGGGCCACCAGCGGCAGGCCACCCGTCGAGCCGTAGAAGGCGGCGTCGCCGAAGGCGAAGATCCCGCCGTCGGAAGCCACCTCCCAGTAGCCGCCGCCGTCCGGCGTGGCGGCCATCCCGACGATGGGCTCATCGAGCGGCCTGCCCCCCATCGACCCCTCGAACCGGGCGGCGCCGAAGCTGAACACGCCTCCGTCGGCGCCCACCAGCCAGTAGCCGTCGTGGAGGGGCGTGTACGCCGCGCCGACCACCGGCGAGTCGAGGGTCGTGCCCGCCATGGAACCGAAGAAGGCGGTGGACGCCCCGTCGACCACCGGGACCGGGCCGATGGGCGCGACCGACCCGTCGGCGCCGAAGACGGCGTAGCCGGTCGACGGACCCATCAGGGTCAGGGTCGAGGTACCGGACACGGTGAAGACGTAGTTGGCCGCCGACAGCGTCCCCACCGTGCAGGTCACCGTGTACGTGCCGCTGAACGACGACGGTCCCGCGGTGCTGGAGCACGACGCGGCGCCGGTCACCACCGAGTCCGTGTCGCCGTCCCGGAAGCCGACGAGGTGGTAGCCGAGGGTGGGCAGCCGGGCGCCCGCCGTCCCGGTCGCCGGGTCGGGGACGACGGTGAGGGTCGCCGGCGCCACCCGCAGCGTCGCGGTGGCCGTCGCCGGGTAGTACGCGGGCGAGCCGGACTGGGTGGACGTCAGCGTGCAGGTCCCGGCTCCCACCAGGAACAGGCGCACCAGCGCGCCGGTGCACGATCCCGAGGCGGTGTTGGCGAGGCTGAGCCCCGAGTCCACCGACGGGGCGACGTCGATCGGCTGGTCGCCGTAGGTCGGGGACGGCAGCGCGGGGAAGGTGATGGTCTGGACGGCACGGGTCACCAGGAAGGCGGTGGTGGCGTCGGGTCCCGCGAACAGCCCGGCGGCCAACGTGCCCGTCGGGACGGTGCCGAGCGACGCGGGGACCCCGGCGTTCAGGGTGGGTGTGCCGTCCCCGAGCTGGCCGTAGTAGTCGCCTCCCCACGTCCACGCCACGCCGGCCGAGGTGAGTGCGTAGGACGAGTCCGCTCCCGCCGCGACGGAGACGAACGTGGTGGCGGGCGGCAGGCCGACGGGCTCGATCGGCACGTCGCTGTCGGCCGGGAGCGAGCCGACCAGTGCGGAGGCGATCTGCCCGAAGACGTCGGAGCCCCACGCCAGCACCTGACCCCCGGTGGTCAGCGCCAGGCTGTGGGCGCCTCCCGCGGCGATGGCCGACACGACCGACCCGGGGGGGAGCTGGGCCGCCACCGGTGTGGTCGAGTCGGCCAGGCCACCGTCGCCGAGCTGCCCCGAGGCGCCCATGCCCCACGCGTAGACCCGTCCGTCCGAGCCGAGCGCCAGGCTGTGCCCGGTACCCGCCGCGATCGCCGTGAACGTCACCCCGGGGGGAGGCGCGACGGCGACGGGCGTCGCCGATCCGAACGTCGTGCCGTCGCCGAGCTGCCCGTGGCCGTTGGCGCCCCAGGCGTACACGACGCCGGTCGAGGAGAGGGCGAGGCTGTCGTCGCCGCCGGCGGCGACGGCGGTGAAGGTCACCCCGGCGGGTGTGGCGACCGGCACCGGCGACGTGGACGACGCGGACGTGCCGGTGCCGAGCTGGCCGAGCGTGTTCGCGCCCCAGGCGTAGAGCGCCCCGGTGGAGGTGAGCGCCAGGGTGTGGGCGCTGCCGGCGGCCACCGCCGTCACCGTGGACCCCGGGAGCGACACGGGCTCCGGAGTGGTCTGGCCGTCTGTCGACCCGTTGCCGAGCTGGCCCAGCGAGTCCGTGCCCCAGGCGTAGACCTGGCCACCCGGGGTCAGGCCGTCGGTGAACGCGCCGCCCGCGGCCACCGTGCGGAACACCACCCCGGACGGCGCATGGATGACGGTCGGCAGCGTCACCCCGGTCGCCGCGCCTCCGCCGATCGAGCCGACGCCGACCTGTCCCGAGTCGTTGTCCCCCCAGCCGTAGAGCGCCTGGGAGGGCAGGGCGGGCGACGAGGCGAGCCCTTCGTGGCGACCCGCGTCCGCCCTCCCCCGGACCCCGGCGACGTCGACCGTCGTCCCGTGCACCGGTGTGCCCGTCACCGGGCTCGCCAGCAGCGCCACGGCCGCCAGCAGCGCAAGCACCGGACCGAGGCGGAGGGCGGACCGGCGGAGGACCGGGTGCATCAGGCCGACACTCCGCCCACCCGGTCGACCACGCCGGTCGTGGCCGGGGCCACGGCGTCGGTGCGCCCGAGCGTGCCGGTGCCGTGCTCCGTCTGTCGCCTCACGTCGTCCCCCTGCCCGGGATCCACGGTGCGCACCGGCACCGGCCGTCCGGTCCCGACTGCGGCGGGCCGGACCTGCTGATTACGTAGAGTGACTCTATCACCACTAAGCGTGAGTAGACCAAACGCCCCGCCCGGGAGGCCGGGCGCCCCTCAGGAGGGGGCGAAGTACGGGTCGCGGGCCAGGGCGGCGAAGGCCCGGAGACCGGCGGGCGTGAACGCCCAGTCCCGGGCCGGGCCCGGGGCGTCGAACCATACGACCCCCTTGAATCCGGGCAGCGTCGGCATCCCGGTCCCGATGCTGGCGACGAAGCCGGCCTGGGAGGCGCCCGCCGACCCGGTCTCCGCCACGATCATCGGCTTGCCCCTCCCCACCCACGCGTCGTAGAACGCGCCGAACAGGGAGGCGAAGGTGTGCGTGCCGTCGCGGTCGTACCCGTCGACGCCGATCCAGTCCACGGCGGCGTCGCCCGGGTAGTACGGCGCCGGGTCGGCGCCGGTCACGGCCGGGCACCACACGAAGCTGACGTTGGTCGCACCGGCGGCGGCGAACCGGGCGCGCAGGTGCACCCAGGCGGCGACGAACGACGCGGGGGAGGTGATCTGGGGGTGGGCGTGGACCAGGTTCATCTCCCAGCACCACCGGAGCAGCACCGGCCCGCCGTAGCTGCGCAGGGCCCGGGCGAACGTGGCGATCTGCGTGTCGTAGGTCCCCTCGGCGACGCCGGCCACGTCGGGACCGCACCCCCAGTCCAGCATCGGGATCGAGCCGGCGGCGGCGATGGTGCGCAGCGAGGACACCGGGGCGGCGGCGTCCCAGGGGAGGTAGAGGTGGAGGATGCCGAGGGACCGGCCGGTGGCGGCGCGGACGGCCGGCAGGGCCGCCTGCTCGACGACGAACGTGGACCCGCCGGAGCGTGCCGACGGGTGCACCCACGCGCCCAGGTAGGCACCGGTGGCCGGCACCGCCGGCGGGGTGCCGGACGTGGCCGCCCCGCCGGGGCGCGGGCCACCGGACGCGGGGGTGGACGTCGGGGGCGCCGTGGTCGACGTCGCGGTCGGGGTCGGGGAACCGCAGGCGGCCACCAACGTGGCGACGACCGCGACCAGGGCGACGGCCGGAGCCCGTCGGGCGGTCCGTCCGGCGCGGTGCGGGGGTGCGAGCGGCACCGGGTGATGCTCCCATACGCCGACGGCGACCTGCGGTCGTCCACCGTCGTCCCCCGGGACCGCCGTCGCTAGGATCCTCCCCCATGACGCCCCCCGGACTGCCCCAGCCCCCGCCCGTCGGCGCATCGGCGCTGCCGGCCGGTACCTACGACGGGTCGGTCGTGATCGTCACGGGCGGCGGCACCGGCCTGGGCAAGTCGATCGCCACCGAGTTCGGTCGCCTGGGGGCCTCGGTCGCCGTGGTGAGCCGCGACGAGGGCCACCGGGCGGCCGGCGTCGCCGCCGTCGAACAGGCCGGCGGCCGGGCCCTCGGAGTGGCCTGCGACATCCGCGACGCAGAGGCCGTCGCCGCGGCGTTCGACGCGGTGGCTTCGGGGCTCGGACCCGTCGACGCGCTGGTGAACAACGCAGCCGGCAATTTTCCGGTACCGGCCGAGGACATGAGCCCGAATGCGTGGCGCACCGTCGTCGACATCGTCCTGAACGGCACCTACCTGTGCTCCCGCGAGTTCGCCCGCCGCCTCATCCCGGCGGATCGTCCGGGGTCGATCGTCAACGTGGGCGCGTCCTACGCGTGGACCGGCGGTCCGGGGTTCGCCCACTCGGCGGCGGCCAAGGCGGGGGTCAAGAACCTGGTGGAGACCCTCTCGGTCGAGTGGGCGCCCTACGGCATCCGGGTGAACGGACTCGTCCCCGGCCTCATGCCCCACGAGGACGAGGTTGCGGCCATCGCCGCCGTCCCCGGCAAGTACGAGGGCCAGGACGACCGGGTGCCCGCCGGGAGGGTCGGCTACCCGAGGGAGCTGGCGTGGGCTGCCACCTACCTGTGCTCGCCCTACGCCGCCTACATCAGTGGACACTCCCTGGTGGTCGACGGGGCCAACTGGCAGCGCCGGCACACCGTGCAGCCGCCGTTCACACCGATCCGCGAGCAGCTCGGACGTGGTCCCTTCGGCGAGCCCGCGGCCCCCCGGCCGAGCTGACCCGCCCCGGCCGACCCGACGCGCCCCACCGGACGGCCCCCGGGTCGCGGAAGGGACCGGGCGGGTAGAACGGGGACGAGGCGGTCCCCGGCCCGGCGGCCCACGACCACGACGACCACCGCCGCACCACGACGACCACGACCACGACGACCACCGCCGCACCACGACGACCACGACGACGAACGGAGACCCCCATGCCCGACACCACGACACGATCGCCCCGGCCGGTCCGGTCGAGCGGGACCTACACCTTCGGCGTGGGATCGGTCGGAGCCACCACGGTCCACCGGCTCGGCTTCGGCGCCATGCAGATCACCGGCGACGGGGTGTGGGGCGAGCCCGCGGACCGCGACGAGTGCATCCGGGTGCTGCGCCGGGCGGTCGAGATGGGCGTGGACCTGATCGACACGGCCGACTCCTACGGTCCCGAGGTCAGCGAACGGCTCATCTTCGAGGCGCTCCACCCCTACCCCGAGGATCTGGTGATCGCCACCAAGGCCGGGCTCACCCGGCAGGGTCCGGGACGGTGGCAGCCCGTCGGCCGTCCCGAGTACCTGCGTCAGCAGTGCGAGTTGAGTCTGCGGCGTCTGGGCGTCGAGCGCATCGACCTGTTCCAGCTGCACCGCATCGACGCCGAGGTGCCGGCCGAGGAGCAGTTCGGCCTGCTCGCCGACCTGATGACCGAGGGGAAGGTGGCCCACGTCGGGCTGTCCCAGGTCACGGTGGCCGAGCTGCAGGCGGCCCAGGCCGTCGTGCCGGTCGTGTCGGTCCAGAACCTGTTCAACCTCACCAACCGGACCTCGGCCGACGTGCTGGCGCACTGCACGGCCAGGGGCATCGGGTTCATCCCGTGGTTTCCGGTGGCGTCGGGCGCCCTCACCGGGCCCGACTCGCCGATGGCGGCCGTCGTCGCCGAAACGGGGGCCACGCCCTCCCAGGTCGCCCTGGCGTGGCTGCTCCAGCACTCGCCGGTGATGCTCCCGATCCCGGGGACCAAGTCGTTGGCCCACGTCGAGGAGAACTGCGAGGCGGCCACGCTCCAGCTGACCGAGGCGCAGGTGGCCGTGCTCGACGCCGTGCACGCCGCCTCCTGACCCCCGTGGTGCGGCGGTCGGCGCCGCGGGCCTAGCGCGCCCCGAACACCACCGGCGCCGACCGCACCCCGGCGATGATCGCCGAGGCCGTCCGCTCGACGGGGCCGGCCGGTTCGATCGACCCGAACCGGGCGAGCAGCTCCTCCAGCAGGATGCGGCCCTCCACCCGGGCCAGGACGGCCCCGATGCAGAAGTGGGCACCGAATCCGAAGGCGACGTGCGGGTTGGGGTCACGGGCGGCGTCGAAGGACGCCGCGGTCGGGCCGAACACGGACTCGTCGCGGTTGGCCGAGGCGTAGAGCATCAGCACCGGCTCCCCGGCGGCCAGCCGCCGGCCACCGAGCTCCACGTCCCGCGTGGTCGTCCGCATGAACGCCACCACCGGCGTGGTCCAGCGCAGCATCTCCTCCACGGCCAGCGGGAGCGCCCGGTCGGTGCCGGCCGCGACCCGGGCCGCCAGGCCCTCCCACGAACCCGGGTCGTCGGTGAAGGCGACCAGACCGCCCGACATCATGTTCCGGGTCGTCTCGTTGCCGGCGACCAGGAGCTGCACCAGGAACATGCCGAGCTCGGCGTCGGTCAGCCGGTCCCCGTCGACCTCGGCCGCCGCCAGCTCGCTGATGAGGTCGTCGCGGGGGGTGGCCCGTCGGTCGGCGGCCGCCGCCAGCAGGTAGTCCACCATGTCGGCCCCGAGCTGCCGCGCGCTCCTCCTCCGGCCAGTCCGTGGCCCCGGGGATGGTGGCCTCCGACCACCGGAAGAAGGTCGGCCACTCCTCCTCGGGCACGCCGAGCAGGTCGCTGATCACCTGCAGCGGCAGCGGCACGGCCAGGTCGGCCACCACGTCGACCGGCACCCCGGGCTCGATGCGGTCGACCAGCGCCCGGGCCCGGCGACGGATCCCGCCCTCGAGGGCCCGCATGTAGGACGGCCGGAATCCGGGCTGGACCAGGTTGCGGTAGCGGGTGTGGTCCGGCGGGTCGGTGTGCATCATCGTCGGCGGGCTGGGGTAGTCGGTCCCGATCTCCATGGTCAGGATCCCCTTGGACGAGCAGTACGTGGCCGGGTCCCTCGACACCTCGACCACCTCGGCGTGTCGGCTGACCATCCACAGACCGAGCGTGTCGTTGCGGGCCACCGGCGCCTCGGCCCGCAGCCGGGCGTACAGGGGGTAGGGGTCGCCGGCGTAGACGGCAGGGTCGAGCAGGGGGTCGGTCAGGGCCGTCTCGTCGACGGCGCCGGTCGCGGTCACCGCGGCCTCCGGCACGTCGGGGGTCGACGGCCCACGGCGGGCCACGGGGACCCGGGGCGACCGCGGGCCATGGCCCCGGAGGCCGGGCCGCACCCGGCGGGGTGGACGTCGGTGCTGGTCATCGGGGTTCCCTCCCTGTCGGCGCCTCGGCCCCGAGACGCCCGGCCCGGGCGCCCACGCCGGGACGGGCGCGGTGACGGTCAGTCTGTCGGATCGCCGCCGGGTGCGCCATCGGCCTCCGCCGTGCCCACGTCACCGCCCCGGTGCGGGGCGCCGGTCAGCCCGGGCCGTAGGGGCCGATGCGCTGGTCGGGACTGGTGTCGACCACCACGTGGCCGTCGGTGGCGACGTAGGAGGTCCACTCGGTGCCCGTCCACCACCGGTAGTGGAACCGTCCGCTGGGATCGGCCTGCCACGAGGGTGGGGCGGCGGCCTGCGGCGGGACGGCGGCCGGCGGCAGGTGGGCCGGCGGCGGCCCCGGGCGTGCCCGGTCGACGCCGTCCGCCGGACGCGGATAGGCCGGGAAGTCCGAGCCGGCACTTCGGGCCGGAGGCGGACCGGGGGCGGCGCGACCGTAGACGTCGAAGCCCGGGGTCGGGCCCTGGGCGGCGCGTCGGACCTCGGCCCGGTGGGCGACCAGGAACAGGACGAGGCCGACGATCCAGCTCAGGAACCAGAAGAGCGCCCAGATCAGCGACGGCAGACCCCACGGCGTACGGCCCAGCTTCCGCCGGTCGGCCTCGGACAGGACGTAGCCCAGCACGGCCGCCGCCACCGCGAGGACGAGGACGAGCGCCGTCTCGGAACCGCTGAGCTTCAGCACCCCGCCAGCCTACGCCCTCGGGACGGGAGCCCCGCGGGTCGCGCACCCACCCCCTCGGGAGGGGCCGGGGGTACGTTGACGGCGTGTCCTCCCCGACCCCCCCGACCTCCTCCCCCACCGCCGACGGGCAGCCCACCGACGCCCGGCGCACCCGCTCGTGGAACGCGTGGGGCTGGACCGAGTCGGCCGCCACCGACGGGCAGGTCCGTCGGCTGGCCGCCGCGCTGTCCGGTCGCTTCGGGATCGATCCGCCCACGCCGGAGACCCCGGTCCCGCTCGCCGCGCTCGACCTGCGGGTGCCCCGGGTCGCCCCGCCCGCCACCCTCGCCCACCTGTGCTCGACCGGACGACGGGACCGGGCCGCCCACACCTACGGGCGCTCCTACCGGGACATCGTCCGGCTCCTCCGCGGGGACCTCCCGAACCCGCCCGACCTGGTGGCCCACCCGGTGGACGAGGCGGACGTGGTGGCGCTCCTCGACTGGTGCGCGACGTCGGACGTCGCCGTCATCCCCTACGGGGGCGGGTCCTCGGTCGTCGGCGGGGTCGAGGCCGACGTGGGCGACGCCGACCGCGGCGTCCTCTCCCTCGACCTGACCGGACTGGACCGCGTCCTCGAGATCGACCGCGTCGAGCCGCGCCGCCCGCATCCAGGCCGGTGCCCTCGGCCCGATGCTCGAGTCGCAGCTGCGGCCGCACGGGCTGACCCTCCGCCACTATCCCCAGTCGTTCGAGTTCTCGACGCTCGGGGGATGGCTCGCCACCCGGGCCGGGGGCCACTTCGCCACCGTGTACACGCACATCGACGACCTCTGCGAGTCCGTGCGCGTGGTCACCCCGATCGGCGTCGCCGAGTCCCGACGGTTGCCCGGATCGGGGGCGGGGCCCTCACCCGACCGGCTGTTCCTCGGCTCGGAAGGCGCGCTCGGGGTCATCACCGAGGCGTGGATGCGCCTGCAGGACCGTCCCCGGTGGAAGGCGTCCGCCGGGGTCGAGTTCGCCGACCTTCGGCGCCGGAGCGGCCGCGGTCCGGGCGCTCGCCCAGTCCGGGTTGTTCCCGGTCAACTGCCGCCTGCTCGATGCGGGCGAGGCGATGCTGTCCGCCACCCTGTCGCCGGGGGCCGGAGCCCTCCTCGTCCTCGGGTTCGAGTCCGCCGACCACCCCGTGGACGGGCCCATGGACCGGGCGCTCGAACTGTGCCGGGACCACGGCGGCACCCTGCCGGCACCCGTGAGCTCGACCGACAGCGGGGTGCCGGGGACGGCGGTCGGTGCCGGGTCGGGGGCCGGTCGGAGCGGGGCCGCCGGCGAGTGGCGCACCTCGTTCCTGCGGGCGCCGTACACCCGCGATGCACTGGTGCGCCTGGGGATCGTCTGCGAGACGTTCGAGACGGCGTGCACGTGGGACCGGTTCGAGGCGCTCCACGCGTCGGTGACCGCGGCCGTCGACGACGCCCTCGCCCGGATCTGCGGGGCCGGCTGGGTCACCTGCCGGTTCACCCACACGTACCCCGACGGCGTCGCCCCCTACTTCAGCGTGCTCGCACCGGGCACCCGCGGCTCGGAGCTGTCCCAGTGGGCCGAGATCAAGGCGGCGGCGTCGGACGCGGTGCTCGCGGCGGGCGGGACCATCACCCACCACCACGCCGTGGGCCGCGACCACCGCCCGTGGTACGACCGTCAGCGTCCCGACGTGTTCGCCGCGGCGCTGGGTGCGGCCAAGTCGGCGCTGGACCCGTCCGGGATCATGAACCCCGGCATGCTGGTGCGCTGACGCCCGCCGTCGTCGGCGGACCGTGGCCGACCGGGCCCGGGAACGGTCGTCCCACCGATCCCCCCACCCGCCGTCCGGCCACCCGCGGGTCCCCGCGCCGGCGGTCCGGTGGGACCGGTCCTCACGGTCATTCGAGCCTCTCGGACTCGCGGATGGAGCGGTTGGCGAGCTGGCGGGTGATCGACCACAGGTGCTCGACGTCGTCCACCGACATGCCCTCGGAGCGACCGAGGGCGATGAGGCGCAGGCGCGCCCGGTGACGGAGGCGTTCGTAGGCGGTGAGCGAGTCCGTCAGCCGCGGCCGCCACGTCCGCGAGTCCACCGACTCCATGACCTCGAACAGCCGTTCCTCCCGGCGGACCCCGTCGATGATGGCGTCGCACGCCACGATGTGACCGGCGAGGTCCTCACGCAGGTCGACCGCGGCGTCCAGGAGCTGCTGGAGCTCCGCCAGCGCCAGGGCCCGCAGGTCGGGACGGAGGGCTCCGGGGTCGTCGTCCATGCCCGCGATGCTGTCGTTCCCCGTGGTCCGGCGCAACCGCGTCGGTCGGCGCGGGCCCGACCGGGACGGGACGGTCCTCGCCACGCGGCCGGCGAAGGAGGATGATGAGGGGGTGAACCCACCATGCCCGTCCCCCCGCCGACACCGCCGCGCCGGCCTCGGCGCCGTCGCGGCCGCCGCCGTGCTCGCCGTCGGGCTGGCCGCCTGCGGTAGCTCCAACTCGTCGTCGACGACCACGACCGTCGCCGTGCCGACCACGACGCACTCCGGCACCGGCTCGAGCACCACGCACGTGCCGGCCACCCCGTCGTCCACCACGACCTCCTCGAGCACGGTACCGATGCCGTCGGCGTGCCGGACGTCGTCGCTCGCCGTGGCGCTCGGATCCCCGAACGGTTCAGCGGGCGCCACCCACTACGGGCTCACCTTCCGGAACACGGGGACGAGCGCCTGTACCCTCTACGGCTACCCCGGGGTGTCGTTCCTCGATGCCGCCGACCACCAGATCGGCGACCCCGCACAGCGCCAGGGCGGTACGCCCACCACGGTGACGGTGGCCGCCGGCGCCAGCGCCTACGCCTCGATCTCCGTGACCGACCCGGGCATCCCACCGTGCAGCGGGTCGACCGCCGCCGCCCAGGTACGGGTGTACCCTCCGGGCCAGACCCAGGCGTCCCTGGTGGCTGCCCCCTCCGGGCTCCTCGTCTGCTCCTCCCCCAACACCCCGTCGTACCTCTCCTCGACGGTCACCCCCGTGTCCGCCACCGCCATCTGACGGGACCTCCGCACCGGCCCCCGTGCGACGGGGGACCTCCGCACCGGCCCCCGTGCGACGGGGGACCTCCGCACCGGCCCCCGTGCGACGGGGGACCTCCGCACCGGCCCCCGTGCGACGGGGGACCGCCGCCGGTACGCTCGCGGGGTCCGGACCGAGCGAATCGAGGATGCCGTGGCCCGTCGTGAACGCGCACCGATCGGGGCCCCGTGCTGGGCCGACCTGTCGACCTCGGACGTGGACGGGAGCCGGCGCTTCTACGGCGAGCTCCTCGGCTGGCAGGCCCAGGAGCCGAATCCCGACTTCGGCGGCTACTTCATGTTCACCCACGGGGACCTGCCGGTCGCCGGGGCGTTCGGGGACATGGAGGGGTTCCCCGCGGACGACACCTGGCGCGTGTACCTGGCGACCCCCGACGCAGCCATGACGGTCGCCGCGGCCGGCGCCCGGGGCGGCGGCGTGCTCCTGGACGTCGTCCCGATCGCCGACCTGGGGAGGCAGGCGGTCGTCCACGACCCGACCGGGGCGCCCATCGGCGCGTGGGAGCCGGGATCGTTCCCGGGATTCGTCGACCTCGACGAGCCGGGGGCGCCGTCGTGGTTCGAGCTGCACACGGGGGGCTACGACGAGGCGCTCGACTTCTGCCGCGGCGTGTTCGGGTGGACGACCCGGGTCGAGTCCGACGCCGAGGAGTTCCGGTACTCCACCGCCGTCGACCCGTCCGACGGGACGCCGCTGTGCGGGGTGCTGGACGCCCCGTGGCTCGCCGCGGGCCGACCCGGTGCTTGGACCGTCTACTGGGAGACGAGCGACGTGGACGCCTCCACCTCCCTGGCCGTCCGCCTCGGAGGGGCCGTCACCGACGGCCCGGCGGACACGCCGCACGGCAGGGTCGCCACGGTGCGGGACCCGTCCGGTGGGACCTTCCGGCTCCGCACGGCGCCCGGGGGCTGAGTCGTCCGGCCGGGCGGATCAGTCCAGCGCCCACGGGCGGTCGAACCAGCGCCGGATCCGGCTGGACGCCGAACTCGGTCTTCTCCGCGGCGATGCGCGGCCGACGGGCCCTCGAGGCCGCCGACCGGGGGCTGGCCGCTCAGGAAGGTGACGTCGACCTTGCCGACCTGGTCGTGGCCGAACTCGAGGTAGCAGATGCCGCGGCCGTCGTAGGTCGCGGGCGGCGCGACCCGTGCAGCCGGGCGGCGATCTGCGCGGCGACCACCGAGGCCTGGCCCTCGGCGAACACGCCGGCCTTCGGCGTCCCGACGCTGGTCACGTCGCCGACCGCGTAGACGTCGGGGAACGCGGTCTCGAGGGTCAGCGGGTCGACCGGGATCCAGCCGTCCACGGCCATGCCCGAGGCCGCGACGACGGCCGGGGCCCGGTGCACCGGCACGCCGAGGAACAGGTCGTAGGCCATCTCGGTCCCGTCGTCGAAGCGCGGCCACCCTGCGGTCCGGGTCGAGCGCGGTGACGAGTCGCTCCGGGATGCCACTCGATGCCCCGCTCGGCGAAGGCCGCGAGCAGCGCCTCCGACGCGTCGGGCGACGGCGGGATCGGGACGCCGAAGCGGCATGACCAGCGAGACCGTCGAGCGCGTCGCGCAGCCCGCGGCCGGTCAGGAAGTCGTGGATGAGCAGCGCGGTCTCGCTCGGCGCGGGCGGGCACTTGAACGGCGTCGAGGTCACCCCGACGACGACGCGGCCGCCGGCGAACGCCGTCGAGCACGTCGCGCAGCGCGAAGGCCCCGGCGACGGTGTAGAACTCGTGACCCGCCTCGAGCAGTCCGGGCGTCGCCGCCGGGTCGAGGTCGGCGCCGAGCGCGACCACCAGGACGTCCGCCGTCGAACGGTCCCGGCGTCGGTCTCGACCCGCCTCGTGACCGGGTCGATCGCGCGGACGTCGACCGGACGAAGCGCACGCCGGGCCTGGTCGAGGTCGGCGTAGGGGTGCCGGACCTGCGTCCGGCCGGCGCCTCCCGAACATGACGTCGAGCTTGGAGAAGCCGAAGACGAAGCCGTCGGCCCTTGTCGATCGAGGACGACCTCGAGCGTCGTCGCCGAACTCGCTCGGACAACGGCGTGGCCAGCTCGAGGCCGCCGAATCCCGCTCCGAGGACGAGGACCCGCATGCGCACGGGGTCAATCTAGCCACGGTGCCGTCGCCGTTCACGGATGAGGCGTCCCGGTCGCGGGACCGGTGCGGTCAGCCCTGCGGGCGCTCCCCGACGATGCTGGCCCGCTCCATGACCCGACGCTGCGGCCAGTAGTCGCTCGACGCGTAGTGCTGGGTCGAGCGGTTGTCCCAGAAGGCGACGGCGTGCTCGCTCCAGGCGAACCGGCACTGGTACTCGACCGTCTCGGCCTCCCCGGCCAACCGGTCGATCAGGGCATCGGACTCGTCGCGTCCGAGGCCCACGATGTGGTCGGTGAAGAACCGGTTCACGAAGAGCAGCTTCCGTCCGGTCATCGGGTGGACCCGGACCACGGGGTGCTCGACCGGTGGGTACTGCTGCCGCATCGCGTCCCGCTCCTCGGCGTCGACGGTGTGGCCGAAGACCTTGGAGAAGTCGTGGACGGCCACGCAGGGTGTCCATCGCTCGCGCAGGTCGTCGTCGAGTCCGTCGTAGGCCGCGCACATGTCGGCGAACAGCGTGTCGCCCCCCACCGGCGGCACCTCGACGGCGTGGAGCACCGTGCCGAGCGACGGGCGGTCGCGCCACGTCACGTCGGCGTGCCAGCCGTTCTCGTAGCCACCCACGGTCGCCTCCTTCTCGAAGCGGACCAACTCGGGCTGGTCCGGATTGGCCGGGATGAACGGATGGACCTCGAGGTCACCGAAGCGCCGGGCGAAGTCCAGGTGCTGGCCCGGCGTGAGTGGCTGGTCGCGGAAGAAGAGCACCTTGTACTCGGCGAGCGCCCGGGCCAGGTCGTCGACGACCCCGTCGTGCAGCGGACGGCACAGGTCGACCCCCTCGACCTCGGCGCCGATGGTGGGACCGACCTGCCGGACCGCGAAGTGGTCGAAGCGCAGATCCGCCAGCCGTCGCGTTCGGCGGCGAGGTGGGCCACCGGCCCCACCACCACGTCCCACGGCGCCAGCCGGACGCGGCGCACGCCGATCCCCGCGTAGGCGTCGCGCTCCGGTGGTCCGGACCCGTCGGTCCCGGCGAGCCGCTCCGGCGTCGTCGTCATGGGTTCCCTCCTCCGGGGGTCCCACCGCTCCCGGTGCCGGACCGTCTCCCACGCTAGCCACCGCCCGGGTCCCCGGAGGCCCCCGTGGACGCGACCCCACCGGTCCCCCGGCTTGCCACCCCGGGCCCGAGCGGCCATCCTGCGGGAGACCGCCGCCCGCGGCGGCGACCAGGCCCCCGAGACCCTCGGAGCCCCCATGCACACCATCCCCGCCTTCGGCAACCACCTCCCGGTCAAGGTCCGATTCGGCGAGGGCGTGTCCGGCACGCTCCCCGACGTGCTCGCCGAGCTCGGCGCCACCCGGGTCCTCCTCATGGTCGACGAGGGCATCGAGCGGTTCAACCCGGCGGCGGCGGAGCTCGCTGGGCGAGCTGGCGGCCCGGACGGCCTGACCGTGACCCGGTTCGACAAGCCCCCGGCGGAACCGACCATCGAGATGGTCGACGACGCCACCCGGGCGCTGGCCGCGCTCGGGCGCCACCGCCGTCGTCGCCCTCGGGCGGCGGGTCGGTCATCGACACGGCCAAGGCCGCCCGGCTGTGCGCCCAGCTCGGCATGCACGTTCGCCGGAGTTCCTCGGCCGCGTCGCCCGCCTACCCGTACCGGAGGTGGCGCTCGTGGCCATCCCGACCAGCGCCGGCACCGGATCGGAGGTGTCGGGCGGCTCGGTGGTCTCGGATCCCGAGGCCGGACGCAAGAACGGCATCGCCAACGCCAACCTGCCGGGCCCAGGTACGCGCTGGTCGACCCCCTGCTGACCTACTCGATGCCCCCCACGATGACGGCCAACACCGGGATCGACGCCCTGGCCCAGGCCATCGCCGCCGTGGTGGCCAAGGTGCGCACTCCCATCGGCGACGCCATCGCCCTCGAGGCCGTGCGGATGATGACGCCCGCACTCGTGGCCGCCTACCGCGACGGTTCCGACGCCGCCGCCCGGTCGGCCATGTCGTGCGGGTCGATGATGGCCGGCCTGGCCATGAACATCTCGGACTGCACCGCCGAGCACTCCCTCGGCCAGGCCATCGGCGGCGTCACGCACGTCCCCCACGGACTCACCATCGGCCTCGTGCTGGCCGAGACCCTGGAGCGCGAGCGGGCCCACGTCCCGGAGCTGCTCGAGCGGGTGGCCGACGCCATGGGCGAGCCCGACGACGGCATCGGGCGACGGCAGCCGGGCCGTCCGGGCGGTGCGGCGGATCCTGGCCGAGCTCGACTTCCCGGTGCTGTCGAGCCTCGGCTTCGTCGACGGCCGACCTCGACCACCTGGCCGATCTGGCCCTGGCCGACTACTTCATCACCATGTCCCCCGTGCCCTGGACCAGGTCCGAGGTGGTGGCCGCGTTCCGTCGGCCCTCGCGCTCGGGTCCCGGACCGGCTGACCGGACGGTCCGCGTCGGCCCCGCGGACGCCCTACCGCCCACCACCGTCGTCGGGGGCAACCACCAGCCCGTGCCGGTGGGCGTAGACCGCCGCCTGGGCCCGGTCCCGGCTCGCGGTCTTGGCGAAGATGCGGTTGACGTGGGTCTTGACCGTGGCCTCGGCCACGAAGAGCCGCTCCGCGATCTCGGTGTTCGACAGGCCGGCGGCGATCAGCGCGAGCACCTCGGCCTCGCGCTCGGTGAGCCCGTCGGGCAGCGGCCGGAGGGGCCGGGCCGCGGCGCCTGCTGGGCCGCCTGGAGCAGCGCGGCCTGGACGGCGGGGTCGAGCACCGCCTGGCCGGCGACGGCCGCCTCGAGGGCCCGGACGGATGTCGTCGCGGGCGGCGTCCTTGGTCAGGTAGCCGCCGCCCCGGCCGACAGGGCGGCGAGGATCGACTCGTCGTCGGCGTAGGTGGTGAGCACGACCACCGGGACCGCCGGGTGCCGCGCCCGGATCTCCCGGGTGGCGTCGACGCCGTCCATCCGCGGCATGCGCAGGTCCATCAGCACCACGTCGGGCGCGCTGCTGGCGGCCAGTGCCAGCGCCTCGACGCCGTCGCCGCCAGTCCGACCACCTCGGTGTCGGGCGAACCCGGCGACGATGGTGGCCAGTCCCTCGCGCACCACCCGCTGGTCGTCGGCGATGAGGACCCTCACCGGTCGACCGCGGCGCTCGCCACCGGCAGGGGCACCGGCAGCGGCACCTCGGCCGTGACCCGCCAGCCCGCGTCGACGGGCCCGGCCTCGACGCGTCCGCCCAGCAGGGCCAGGCGCTCGGCGATGCCCCGGAGGCCCGTAGCCGGCACCCGCTCGACTGCAGCAGCGGTGGACCCGGCGAGCGCGGCATCGTTCTCGACGGCGCACCGACACGAGGTCGGGCGCGTAGGTCAGCGGTGACCGAGGTGGGTGCACCGGTGGCGTGCTTCATGACGTTGGTCAGCGCCTCCTGGGCGACCCGGTACGAGGTGCACGGACACGGCGGGCGGGAGCGGGACGGGTCGGCCCGACGGCGCTGAGTCCGACGTCGTGCCGCTCCGCCAGGCGGCCCAGCTGGTCGTCGAACGGTGCGGCGTCGTCACGCAGCGCATGGACGGCCCGACGGGCCTCGTCGAGGCCCTCGTGCACCAGCTGGCGGGTGCGCTCGAGCTGGCTCCTCGGACGGCGGAGCTGGTGTCGGGTTCGGCGTCGACGACGGTGCCGAACGCCTCGAGCTGGAGCGAGAGCGCGGCCAGCGTGTGGGCGAGGACGTCGTGGATCTCGCGGGCGAGGTGGTTGCGCTCGGCCAGGAGCTCGGCCCGCTCACGCTCGACCTCGGTCCGGGCCGCCTCGACCTCGGCACGGGCCAGCTGCTCGGACCGCTCGGTGGTCTGGCGCCGGGAGATGCCGATGAGGGCACCGCCGAGGATCGCCGCCAGGGCGCCGAGCACCACCCCCGGTGAACGGTCCGTCGCCAGCTCGGCCGCCCCCACCGCCACGCCAGCCCGCCGCGGCCGTCCCGGCCGCCACCTGCGGGCGCCAGCGGATGGTGGCGCTGAGGACGGCCACCGCCGGGAAGACCATGGCCAGCGGCGCGAGGGCGGTGAGCAGCGCCGCCGGCGACCGCCATCGCCGCGCAGGCGACCAGTGACCACCGGCTGTCGTCCTGGAGTGCCACCATCGCCACGATCCACCCCGCCGAGGCGGCGACCAGCAGGGCCACTCCGGCCGCCCGGTGGTCGGACGCCTGGTGCCGGGCCAGCTCCTGAGGAGACGCCCCAGACCAGCAGGCCCAGCGAGGCCAGGCTCAGCGCCCTCGACAGGGGCGTCCACCGGGCGGGGACGAGCGGGGTGTCCCTCGGCGCGTTCACCGTCCCCCATCATGGACCGCGGAAGCCGCGGCCGTGGCCCGGACGGTGCCGCCGACCCGGACGGGGACGTCGACGGGCATCCGCCGACGGACGGCCGTACCCCGCCAGGCGAGGATGCCCGTCCGGGACACCGCCTCGCACAGGGCCATCAGGATGAGGGCCGCCGTCCATGCGCCGACGCTGGTGATGGCGTGGGAGGCGCTGAAGCGCTCGACCGCGGCCCCGCCGCCGTGCGTCGCGTAGACCTGGAACGTCAGGCGGGCTCCGGTGCCGAGGATCCACAGCCCGGCGGCGATCGCACCGGCCTTGGCCACGGGGATCCCGTCGTGGTCCGGATAGACCGACGTGAAGGTGCCGGACAGCGCACCGAGCGCCGCCCCGGCCAGCGCACATCCGACCACCAGGACGAGGTCGTTGCCCGAGGTGGGCACGCCCTTCAGGTAGGTCACGGCCACGTAGCCGACGATGGCCAGGGGAAGGAGCAGGCCCCGGGTGGTGAGCCGGCGTCCGCGGACCTGGAGCAGGACCAGGGCGATGAGGCCGATGTCGATGAGGTAGTCGCTGAGGGTCATGCCCCCAGTGTGGGGATCTGCCGCCCCGGCGTCGTCCACCCCAGGGTGGATCCCCGGGTGGATCCGGGCCACCGGATCGTCCGACCCGACCCCCGGACGGACGCGCGGGCGACGTGACCCGGCGATCCGGCGCGTGGTCGACGCGACCGGGTGGGGACGGAGGGACTCGAACCCTCACTCGGGGCGGTTTAAGCGCCCTGCCTCTGCCGATTGGGCTACGTCCCCCGGGAATCCACCGACTGTAGGCCGACGGGTCCAGGCTGCGGCGGCCCGCCGGGGACCGGTCCGGCCCGGGGCACCGCCGGTGTGGCCCGTCCGGAGCGCCCCGGGATCAGCTCCAGTGGTGTCCGGGAAGCGACGGGGCGGCGGTCAGCACCGCGTCGAGCTCGCCACCCCGGGGGTCGTCCACCCGGTGGACCGGTCCGTCCTCGCCCGGCCACGGGCCGAGCACGGTGGTCGGCCGCCGGGAGGCGTCCCACCGTTCCCAGACCGCAGGGCCGCCGACCCGCGGCCCGGGCCCATCCGGAGCGCACTCGGGCACGCCGGTACGGGCGAACGACGCCCACGAGCGGCGCATGGCGGACGAGAGCGCCAGGGCGGCGTCGCCTCCACCGGCGAAGCCCTGGACCCCCGGACTCCGGACCGACCCGAACACGAACGGGACCTCGAGGGCGTGGCAGGACCCGAGCAGTCCGTCGAAGATCGGAGACTCCCACGTGAACAGGTAGGTGAAGGTGCCCACGCCGGCGTCGCGCGGCCGCCGCGTGGGCGTCGGCCAGGGCCGACGGTGCCCACCCGGAACACGTACTCGGTGGCGATCGCCGTCCACAGGTCACGCGGCGCGGTCGACTCGCCGCGTCCGGCCCGGGCCCGCCGCACCCCGTCGATCACCGCGTCGGCCGCCGCGGGCTCCGACAGCAGCCGCTGCACCCAGCGCCGCAGCCGCTCGGGGTCCAGGGTGGCGAATCTCGGGTCGGCGACGGCAAACAGGGACCACTCGTCGCGGGTGGTCCCGAGGAGGAGCGGGACACCTTCCGCCGAGCCGTCGGCGACGGCGTCCAGCGGAGGCCGCCCGAGGAGTCCGCCGTCCACCACCGGCATGAGCTGCAGCCCCCCGGCCCCGTCGCCGGTGGCCAGGTCGGCCACGGCGGCCACGAGCTGACCGGCGGGGACGGCACCGAGCCCACCGCGGGTGCACGGGACGCCCAGACGGGCGGCGATCCGCTCGGTGCGTTCGACGGCGAACGCCGCCGACGCCGTGAACGGCGGTCCGCTCTGCACGACGGCCCGGTGGAAGAGGCCGGCCGCCGCGGGCGCGGCCAGCAGCGCGGACACGCTCATCCCGCCGGCCGACTCCCCGAACACCGTGACGTTCCCCGAGTCGCCGCCGAAGTCGGCGGCGTGGTCCCGCACCCAGGCCAGCGCCGCCACCTGGTCGGCCACGCCCCAGTTGGCCCAGCCCGACCACGGAAGGCCGTCGAGCCAGGTCTGCCCGTCCTCCCCCAGCGCGGGGTGTCCGAGGAAGCCGAGTGCTCCGAGCCGGTAGTTGACGGTCACCACCACGACGTCCTGTTCCCGGGCGAGGAGACCACCCCGGTAGAAGCCGTCCGACCCCGACCCACCGGTGAAGGACCCACCGTGGATCCAGACCATGACCGGACGGCGACCTCCGTCCAGGCCCGGTGTCCAGACGTTCAGGCTCAGGCAGTCCTCGGAGGTGTCCGCCGGAGGTGCACCCAGCATGGTCTCCACCGTCCCCGGGGCCTGGGGCGCGATCGGTCCGAAGGCGTCGCACGTGCGGATCCCCGTCCAGGGCGCGGGCGGGGCCGGCGGCCGCCAGCGGGACGCGCCACCCGGCGAGGCGGCGTAGGGGATCCCCGAGAACGCCCATACGCCGCGCCGCTCGACACCGCGCACCCGTCCGCCGCGGATCTCGACCACCCCGTGCTCCACTGCATCCTCCAGTCCGGCGGCACTCCTGCCGATGACACAGGCAACTTACCCAGGAGTAGGTCCCACCCGGAGCCGGGGGCGGCCGGCGACCACGGACAGCCCATGACACCATCCCGACACCCTCCGGCCACCGACGGTTCATCCGACGAGAATTGCCTGCTGGGGCGGGAATTTCCCTCTGCCCGCCATTGTCCCCACCCCGGTCCCGGCACTACCGTGCCCAGGTGGCCACGATGACCCCGGACCCCGGGCACACCCGCGGGGCGACGGCACGCCCCTCCCCGGCCCGGGCCGCCGCGCCCTGGCCGCGCTGGGCACGGCGTCGACCGTCCTCGTCGTCGCCCTGGCCGCGGCGACCACGGCCGCCGGTGGGACCGCCGGCGCCGCCGGTGCCGCCGGCACCACCACCACGACGACGGCCCCCGTGCCCGGTACGACCACGACCACCGACCCGGTGTCGGCGTCGATCAGCGCAGACGAAGCGCAGGTCACCGCGCTCGAGGCCCGGATCGCCCAGCAGCAGGCAGCGCTGGATGCCGCCTCCGAGGCGTACGACCGGGCCATCGTGCAGCTCGACGCCACCAAGGCCGAGCTGGCCACCACGACGGCGTCGCTGCACGCCCAGGAGGCCAGGCTCGACGCCGCCAAGGCCGTCCTGCGCCACGACGTGGTCCGCTCCTACATCGACGGCAGCTCGTCGGAGGCCGTGGCCCGACTGTTCGCCGCCCCGACCGGACCGGACCAGACCCGCGCCCTCTACGAGCATCTGGGGATCGGCGACCTGTCCTCCGAGGTCGCACGGGTCAGGACGGGCCAGCAGGAGCTGGCGGCGACCCGGGCCAAGCTCCAGGTCGAGGAGCGGAGCCAGGTGGTCCAGGCCCAGGCGGCCAACCAGTCGGCCAGCCAGGCCAGCGCGGCGGCGTCGCTGTCCCAGGCCACGCTGGCCCAGGTGAAGGGGTCCCTCGCCCAGGAGCTCGCCCAGCAGGCCGCCGCCCAGGCCGCGGCCGCGGCGGCCGCGGCGGCGGCGGCGACCACCGCGGCCGGCCGCCAGGCGGCGGCGCCCAGGCGTCGCAGGCCGCGCAGGTCGCCAGCACGGTCAGCGGGGGGAGCGCCGCGGCCACCAGCGCCAACGCCGCGGCCAACCTGGCGGCCACGGCGGCGGCCACCGGATCCGGGGGTGGCGCAGCCGGCTCCACGTCGGGCAGCACCGTCACGGTCTCCGGATCGGGGTCCAACGCCGCCGGCCTGGCCGCCGTCCACGGCGCCATGCACTACCTCGGCGTCCCCTACCTGTGGGGCGGGGCCGGAACCTCGGGCGTGGACTGCTCCGGCCTGACCATGCTGGCCTGGGCCAGCGCCGGGGTGTCGCTCCCCCACTCGGCCGCCCTCCAGTACGCGGACTTCCCCCACGTGAGCCTCACCGCACTCCAACCCGGCGACCTCCTCTTCTACGACCTCGACGGCACCGGCATCGACCACGTCGTCATGTACGTCGGGCGCGACCCTCGACGGCCGGTCCACGGCCTACGGGTCGCAGACGATCATCCAGGCGGCCCACACCGGGACCGTGGTCACCTTCGACCCCCTCTGGTACTACGGGCTGGTCGGTGCGGCCCGGCCCTGATCCCGCCGCCACGGCAGGGACGGTCCGGGCGCCCGGTCGGTTCCGGGACGGTGGGCGGGTGACGCTCCGGCTCACCATCGTCGTCCCCGCCTTCAACGAGGCCCACCGGCTCGGCGCGGGCATGGCGCGGTTCGAGGCCGCCGTGTCGGCGGGCGCCGTCGACCTCGACCGGACCGAGGTCCTGGTGGTCGACGACGGGAGCACCGACGGCACCGCCGCCGCCGCCGCCAAGCTGCTGGCCCCCCTGCCCCACCACCGCGTGCTCCGGCTCCCCGTCAACCGGGGCAAGGGGGCGGCGGTGCGGGCCGGGGTGGCGGCCTCGCGCTCGGCGTACACGGCCTACATGGACGCCGACATGGCCATCGACCCGATGGCCGTGCCCCTGCTGCTCGAGGGACTGGCCCACCACGACGTCGCCATCGGGTGCCGCGCCCTACCGGACTCGATGGTCGAGACGACCTACGTGGTCCGCTCCCTCATGGGGCGGCTCTTCAACGGACTGGTGACGACCGGGACGGGACTGGGCCTGAAGGACACCCAGTGCGGCTTCAAGGCGTTCCGGACGCCGGTGGCGCGGCTCCTCTTCCACCTGGTGCGCATCGACCGCTTCGCCTTCGACGTGGAGATCCTGGCCCGCGCCCGCCGACTGGGACTCACCGTCACCGAGGTCCCGGTCCACTGGAAGCACGTCGAGGGGAGCACCGTCCATCCCCTCCACGACTCCGTCGCCATGGTGACCGACGTGGTCCGGTCGCGCCGTGGGCTCCTCGCCGGTCCCCCGGTCCCGTCCGTCTCGGTCAGGACCGGGGACGGCGCCGCGCCGCCCGCCGACCTCGCCCGCCGGGTCTCGTCGACGCTCGACGAGGTGCTCGACGGCGAGCCGGTCCCGGTCGTGGTCGGCCGGAGCGGCGTGACCGCCCTGCTGGCCATGGTCGACCCGGTCGACGTGGCACGCGCCCACGCCACCCTGGCCGGGCAGCTGGCCCCGCTGCAGGTGTCCCGGCGGGCGCTCCCCCTCGACGGGCTCGTCGCCCTCGGCCCCCTGGCCGGCCGGCTCGACCACCCCTCGGCGGCGGAACCCGCGTAGTCCCGGGGTCCCACCGCCGACCCCACCGCCGACCCCACCGCCGACCCCACCGCCGACCCCACCGCCGACCCCGCCGGTCGGGGTCCCGCGGCGGGCGCACCGGGGTACGATCCTCCAGGTGAGCGACGACCGCGTGGAGATCGTGGGATCCGGACGGTCGAACGGCCACCCCGACGACCGGGACCTCATCGAGGCCATCGTGGAGCACGCCGTGCCCGCCGCCGACGACGGTGGGGGCGACGCCCCGCCCGAGCTCGTCGGCGCGTCGGTGTCGTACCTGCCCGTCGCCGCCGACCGGCTGGCCCGCGGCGCGCCCGAGGTCGACGACGCCCGCCGTTCGGACGTCGACGAGTGGGGCCGGAGCGAGCACATGCGCTCGATCGTCCGGCGGCTCTACGACCCGATGTACCGCTACTGGTTCCGGGTCGAGTGGGAGGGCCTCGACAAGATCCCGACCGAGGGCGGAGCCCTGCTCATCGCCAACCACGCCGGTGCCATACCCGCGGACGCACCGGCGATCATGCACGGGATCGAGACCGAGCTCGGCCGACCCGTCTACGGTCTGGCCGACTACTTCTTCCGGACCCTCCCGGGCGTCGGCACGATGTGGTCGCGGACCGGAGGGGTCCCCGCCCACCCCGACAACGCCTACCGGATCCTGCACGACCAGCGGCAGCTGGCCCTGGTGTTTCCGGAGGGGACCAAGGCCACGTCGAAGACGTACACGGACCGGTACCGCCTGCGTCGGTTCGGCCGGGGCGGATTCGTGGAGATCGCCATGCGCGCCGGTGTGCCCGTCGTCCCCATCGCCGTGGTGGGGGCGGAGGAGGCCATGCCGATCCTGTTCCGGATGACCGGCGTGGCCAAGGCCCTCAAGCTCCCCTACTTCCCCGTCACGGCGAACTCGCTCCTGCTCGGCCCGCTCGGGTACGTGACGTACTTCCCGGCGAAGTTCAAGCTTCGGGTGCTCGACCCGGTCACCTTCGACGTCGAGCCCGGACTGGAGCGCTACTCGCGGAGCCGGGTGATGGACGAGGCCGAGCGCATCCGCTCGACGCTGCAGGACACCCTCCACGACATGCTGCGCGAGCGGCGCAGCGTCTGGTTCGGGTGACGGGATGGGTCGCCGCGTCCTGATCACCGGGCTCGACACGTTCTGGGGTGGACGCATGGCCCAGGCGCTCGAGGCCAAGCCCGACGTCGAGATGATCCTGGGCCTCGGGACGAGCGAGCCCCGGGTCCCGCTCGAGCGCACCGAGTTCGTGCGCTCCGACCAGAAGTACTCGATCCTGAGCCGGATCGTCCGGGCCACCCAGGTGGACACCATCGTCCACACGTTCCTCGAGACCAACTCGGTGGCGGTGCCGGGTCGGGTCCTGCACGAGATCAACGTGATCGGGACGCTCAACCTCCTGGCCGCCGCCGGCGCCAGCGGGACCTCGGTCCGCAAGGTCGTCGTGAAGTCGTCGACCCACGTGTACGGCGCCGCCGAGCAGGACCCGGCCTGGTTCCGCGAGGAGGACACCCGGACGGGCCCGGTCACCACGCGGCTCGAGCGGTCGCTCATCGAGGTCGAGGCGCTGGTGCGGGACTTCACCGACGACAATCCGCACCTCGACGTCACCGTGCTGCGGTTCGCCAACGTGCTCGGCACCGACATCGTCACCCCCATCAGCCACGACCTGCGACGGCGCGTGCTCCCCTGCATCGCCGGGTTCGACCCCCTGGTCCAGTTCGTCGAGGAGGACGACGTGGTGCGCGCCCTCGAGTTCGTCACCGCCCACCGGGTCCCCGGGGTCTTCAACGTCGCCGGCGACGGGAAGCTCCCGTGGAGCGAGGTCGCCTCGATCGCCGGTGCCCACCTGCTGCCGCTGCCGCCGGTGCGGCCCCGCCTGTTCGCCGCCCCCCTCGACCGGTTGGGCGGGGTGCGGTTCCCTCCGGAGATGGAGGCGCTCGTCCGCTACGGACGGGGCGTCGACACCTCGCGGCTGCGCGAGTCGGGGTTCCGGTACCGCTACACCAGCGCGGGCGCCGTCCGGAGCTTCGCCCGGGCCAACAACCTTCGCCGGGCCACCGGGACCACCACCCCCGAGTACCGCTACGAGCAGGACGTGGAGCAGTTCTTCCGCCACTCGCCCACGGTGGTCCGGGGCATGGACACCTGACCGCGGACGCCGCCGGTCAGGAGAGCCAGTCGCGGCGCAGATCCTCGGCCCGGACGGCCCACTCCTCGGAGGTCATGGCGTAGCGGACGTGGTCCTCCCACCGGCCGTTGATCTCGAGGAACCCGAGGGCCGTCCCCTCGTCGCGCAGCTCGAGCTTGTCGGCCACCCGCCGGCTGGCCGCGTTGCGGGGGATGATCGCCACCTCGACCCGGTGCAGGCGAAGGGTCTCGAAGGCGAATTGGAGGACCACCACGACCGCCTCCGGCGTGAGACCGAGGCCGGCCAGGTCCTGGTCGATCCAGTAGCCGATGGACCCGTTCTGGAACGGTCCGCGCTGGATCGAGGAGAGCGTCACCTCGCCGGCGAAGCGCCCCTCGGTGAAGATGCCGAAGCCGAAGCCCGAGCCGAGCTGCCGTTCCCGCTCGCGCATGGCGCACCGGGCGGCGAAGCTGCCCTGGTCCTCGGCCGGAAGCGGCGCGCCCTTGGACCGCGGCTCCCACGGCACCAACCAGTCGCGGCAGCGGTTGCGGACCTCGAGCCAGGCCGGGTAGTCCGACTCCACCAGGGTGGCCAGGCGCACCCGGCGGCCGGTCAGTTCGAGGGACCGGACGTGTGGTGTCCGCAGGCCCGGCGTCACCGCGTCGACCAGGCGCCGGGGCGGCGCGTACCGGGGACGACGGGGCGCAGGGAGACCACCCCCGAATCGTAGGTCAACTCGCCGCCGCGGGGAACCGGTGACCCCGACCGCGCCGGAGCCGGACCGCTCATCCGCCGGCCGCCGCCGGCGCCGGCGCCAGCGGGTACTCGTCGGCCCCCGCGGGACCGTCGTCGTGTCCCGCCGGCGCGAGCCGGGCACGGGCGGACCGGCGGGCGGCCACGTAGATCCGGCGGTGCTCGGCGGTGACCCGTTCCCACCGGAAGCCGTTCGACCTCCGCCGGGCCCGGTGGGCCAGGTCCCGGCGGAGGTCGGTGTCCTCCAGCACCCGGCGCACGCCGTCGGCGATGCCGGCGACGTCGTTGGACCGGACGACCAGGAGCGAGTCGCTGGCGTCGTCGAAGAGCCGCTGGTCGGTCACCACCACGGCCCGGCCCAGCGGGAGCACGAACCGGAGGGCCGCGCTCGAGGACTCGCCGGTGTCGTGGTACGGGAGCACGATGGCGTCGGAGGCCGCCAGGAGCACCCGTGCGGTCTCGTCGGGGAGGTAGTCGGTGAGCAGCACGAGGTGGTCCTCCAGGCCGCGTTCGGCGACGAGCGCCCGGATCGACTCCTCGTACTCCTTCGACTCCACGTGCGGGTAGCGGGCGCACAGGGCGAGCAGCAGGACGTCGGGGAATTGCCCCCGCAGGACGTCGACGGCCTCCACCAGGTCGCGGGTGCCCTTGTGCGGCAGCAGGAACCCGAACGTCCCGACGACGGGACGGTCGCCGAGGCCGAGCGCCCGGCGGACGTCCTCGGGGGTCGTGTCGGGAGCCGCGGCCGCTCCGAGCGGCACCAGGTGGACGTTGTCGACCAGGCCCATCTCCGCGAGGTAGTCGGCGTCGGACGCCTGATGCACGATGAGCGCGTCGGCCCGGGCCAGCGTGGAACGGATCTGGCGCAGGGTCAGGAGCGTCCCCCGGTCGTCGTAGTCGAGGGTGCGGTGCAGCGTGAGCACGACGGCACGACGGTCCAGTTCGCGCTCGATCACCTCGGCCAGGTGCCCGAACTCGAAGAACCCGAAGTTGAACTGGATGTGGACCACGTCGGCATCGGACGCCAGCAGCGCCGCCTCCAGCTCCCCGAGGTCCGGGTTCCAGCGGTCGTGCCACGTGCGGACCACGCCGGCGTCGGCCGCCGGATCGATCAGCTCGGCGCCGCGGTCGGCGAAGAGGTCGAACGTCACACCGTCGGCGGCCCGCTCCACCAGGTACCGGGTGTTCTCCGCGATGCCGCACCGCGAATTCCACGTGGACACCATCGCCACGTCGACGGGCTCGGACGCATCGACCAGCTCGGCCAGGAAGGCCTCCCACCGCCCGGTGGCGGCCTCCCACGTGTACTCGGTGGCGACCAGCTCGCGTGCCCGTGCCACCCGGTCGACGATGTCCGGCGCCGTCGGGTCGGCCGCCAGGCGCACCATCGCCGCGGCCAGCGCCGCGGGGTCGGGCTCGGCCCACTCGGACCGGGGGATGTCGAAGTGGGTCCGGGCCGGACCCACCGTGAACGGAACGGTCAGCGCCGTCTCCTCGGACACGAAGTCGGCCAGGCCCGAGTAGGCCACGCTGATGACGGGGATGCCGGCGAGCATGGCCTCGGCCACCGGCAGCCCGAACCCTTCGCCCCGGGCCGGGTGCACCAGGGCGTCGGCGAGGTTGTACAGGCCGTGGATCTCCGACTCCTCGAGGTCCCGGTCGATCCAGCGTACGTCGGGCGGGTCCCCGTGACCGGCCCGCAGCCGCCCGAGCATCGGGCCGACCTCGTTGTGGGGGTTGGGGAACGTCTTGAGCACCAACGACACGTCGTCGGCTCCGGAGAAGGCGGCGAAGTACGCCTCGAGCAGCACGTCCACCCCCTTGCGGGGGAACGCCGAGCTGACGTGCAGGAAGGTGAACCCGAGCCGGTCCGCCAGCTCGGGGGCGTCCACCGTGGCGTCGGGGTCGGGGCGGTCGACCCCGTTGCCCACCACCGTGACGGGGACGTCCACCCCCGAGTCGCGCAGCACGTCGGCCACGAACCGGGACATGGCGCCGATCCCGTCGAGGTGGGCGTTGAAGTCGTCGGCCATCCACGTGGGGATCCGGCTCTCCTCCCACCCGAAGTACTGGCAGGTGACCGCTCCGGGCGAGTCGTGGACCCGGGGCGGCCACATCTGCCGGACGACCACGTCGGGGTAGGGCACGGAGGCCGACCGACGGTACAGGGCGGCGGCCGCGGGGTGCCGGTCCAGGTCCTCGTCCCGGGGCACGTAGTCGCCCGGGCCCTCGGTGGCGTAGATGGAGACCGCCAGGTCCGGAGACCGGTCCAGTCC
Source organism: uncultured Acidimicrobiales bacterium (assembly GCA_963814655.1). Classification (GTDB taxonomy): domain Bacteria; phylum Actinomycetota; class Acidimicrobiia; order Acidimicrobiales; family RAAP-2; genus Bog-756. Next base: position 477,018 of record CAWFDU010000013.1, read on the forward strand.
CTCGGCCAGCCGGCGGTTCATCGTGGCCAGGCTGTAGCTCGTCTCGAACGGACCCTGGACCTGGACCTCGAGCGGGGGGACGTCACCCTCGGCCCGGGCCACCAGGCGACGCAGAGCGTGCCCGACGTCGAACCGGCCGACCTGGGCGACGCGTTCCGACTGGCGTCGGACCAGTCGGTCCCGGAGCGCGCCGTCGCCGAAGACGGCCTGGACGGTGGCGGCCACGGTGGCGGCGTCCTGGGTCCGCAACACGATGCCGGCACCCCCCATCGTCTCGGGCACGGCCGTCGACCCGTAGGCCACCACCGGTACCCGCGAGGCCATGGCCTCGAGGATGGGTACGCCGAACCCCTCGTGCTCGCTCAGCGACACGAACACCCCGGCGCCGGCGAAGGCCGCCCGCAGGCCGCGCTCGGACACCTTCCCGGTGAGCACCACCTTGTCGGACACGCCGAGCCGCTCGGCGGTGGCCTCCACCCGGGCCACGTAGCGGGCCTCGGAGACGTCGCCCACCAGGTGGAGCCGGGCCATCGGGTCGAACGTCTGCTGGAAGGCGGCGAACGCCTCCACCAGCAGGTGCTGGCACTTGTTGGCCACCACCCGACCCACGTAGAGCCAGTCGTGCCCGGCCGGATCGGTGGCCAGGCCGGCCTCGGCGAACTCCCCGTAGTCGGTCCGCACGGGAAGCACGTCCACCCGCTCGAAGCCGGCCGCCAGCATCTCGGCACGGTTGAAGTTGGAGACGGCGACGCCGAACAGCGACCGGCGGGCCAGGTAGCGCAGCTGGTCCCGTCCGAGCCGGATGAACGAGCGCACCACGGCGTCCTCGAAGTACCGCTCGGGCGTGACGTTGTGGTAGATCGTCACGATCGGGTTGGCCAGGTCGATCACGTCGTCGAACGCGTGGTGGCCGATGGAGTGGTGGACGATCAGCAGCTCGTCGGGCGCCCCCGGATAGGTGCGGATGGACCGGACCCGGTCGACCAGCTCGGGGGCCACGTGCTCGGCGAACACCTCGGACTCGTGCCCCAGGGACCGGAGCCGGGCCTGGAGGTCCAGCATCTGGTTGGTGACGGCGTCGCCGAACGCCGTTCCCGAGTGGAATTGGTGGACCGCGGTGACCGGGGTCACTTGGTGGCGACGACCACGTAGTCCTGGTAGCCGAACACGCTCTGCAGCAGGGCCCGGACGGCGTCGCCCTCCGCCGTCGGCGGCAGGTCGTCGGCCAGGGCGAGGGCCGGGTGGGGCGAGCGCTCCTCCATCTGGACGTTGCGGAACCCGAGCTGCTCGCAGATGAAGCGCAGCGTCTCGGGATGCACGGGCCGCACGTGGGAGGTGTCGGCGTAGTAGTGGTTGCCGAGCGCGTAGGAGCTGCGCGGATTGATGGTCTCCATCACCAGGGCGCCGTCGGGCCGCAGGGCGCGGTGGGACAGCCGGACCAGCTCCTCGAGCTCGGAGGTCAGGAGGTGCTCGACCACCTGGGCGCAGAACACGCCCTTGAGCGAGTCCGGCGGGGTCTGGGCCAGGTAGTGCAGTGCGTCGTCGTGGACCGCCGACAGCCCCTTGGCCGTGCACGCCGCCACCATGCCCGCGTCGGTGTCGACCCCGACGCACTGGTGGCCGGCCTCGGTGAGCAGCTCCAGCATCTCCCCCGACCCGCACCCGACGTCCACGATCGCACCCGGGAACCCGGCCGCCGGAAAGAGCGACAGGTAGCGCCGTTGGCTCTCGACGATGTCGGCACTGGCCCCGCGGAAGCGCCGCTCGAACTCGACGTAGTCGAGGTCGACGCCCTGGACGGTGTCGGCGCCGAGCCGGCTGAGCAGGGTGGCGACCTCCTTGCCGAGCAGGCGCACCTCGTCCTGCATGGCCGTGCCCCGCAGCAGGTCCGCCTGGAGCGACACGGCCGTGGCCAGGGCGTCGACGCGCTCGTGGGTCAGCCGCAGTCGCTCGGCCGTTCCCACGAGCTCGAGCCGCAGCTTCACGTTCTGGCGCCGGAGCCCCTCGAGCTCGGCCTCGAGCCGGAAGAGGTTGTTGTAGGCCTCGGACGCGAACTGGATGGTCCGGGCGTCGAGCTCCTGCTCGGCGACCCACCGGGGCTCCACGTACCAGCTGGTGAGCCGTCGGACCACCTTCTTCACGACGGAGCCGGCGCCGCCGGGGATCTCCGGCGGGTGCACGGTGGCGTGCGCGGCCCGCATGCCGTGGATGGGGGCGACGACCGCGGGCAGCCCCGTGGGCTCGGCCTCGCCCGGCGTGGGTCCGCCGGCGTTGATCCGCGCGATCAGCTGTTCGACCCGGTTGACCAGGTCGTCCGCGCCGACGACGTTGCCGTCGACGTCAAGCATCGGTGTGCGCGGTGCGGGCCGTACCGGGGGGTCGCATAGGGGAGGATCATACTGTGCCCCCACGGACGCCCCCCGGCACCGGTGGCTCCCGGCAGGCTCGGCGCCGACGGCCGGATCCGGTCCGCCACCCCTCCCGGTGGGCCCCGGGGTTCCTGTTCCCCGGGTCCGCCGCCGAGTAGGTTCTGGCCATGCCCGTCGGGATCCCGGTGACCTCGCCGGGCCGGCCGCGCCCGTACCGACCGGCCCTCCCGCCCGCCGGCGGAGCGACCCGGTGACCTCGGTCGACGTGGACCGCTGGCCCGGCGCCGGCCTCACCCCCGACCGCGGCACGGCCCGCGGCACCGGTCCCACCGGCTGGCCGCCCCGCTTCCGCTCGGCCGTGCGCGTCGGCGGGGCCGCCGCCTTCTCGCTGTGGGCGGTCGGGCTCGCCGTGTTCTCGACCGTGCTCTACCACCGGGCCGACCTGACCGCGGACTTCGCGTCGTACAACCAGGCGTGGACCCTCATCAGCCAGGGACACCTGAACCCGGTCGACACGGTCTGGCTCGACCACGTGCCGTTCGTCCGCAACGACTTCGAGCTGATCATCTGGCCGCTGGCGCTGCTCGGTGTCGTCGGCCACCACTCGATCGTCCTCCTGTGGGTCCAGGACCTGGCCGTGGCGGCCACCGGGTTCGTGGCCTACCTCTGGTCCGTCGAGTACCTGGAGCACCGTCGGCTGGCCCGACCGACCGCGGCCGTCGTCGCCCTGCTCGTCGCCGCGGTGTTCATGGCCAACCCCGGGGTGTACCAGACCCTGTTGTTCGACTTCCACGTCGAGCCCATCGCCACCGTGTTCCTGGTCCTGGCCGGCCGCGACCTGTGGCACGGGCGGCTGCGCCGGGCGTGGACGTGGATCGCCGTGGTCCTGCTGTGCGGATCGTTCGCCGCCATCATGCTGATCGGACTGGGGGTGTCGGCGGTGCTGGCCGGCCGCACCACCCGACGGACGGGCGTGGCCGTGGTCGTGGCCGGTCTGGCGTGGCTCGGGCTGATCGATCTCGTCGGTGCGAATGCCGGCTCGGCGCTCCAGTACTACGCCTACCTGGCCGGCCGGGCGACGGTGCCTGCCGGCAGCGGCATGACCCTGATCCTCGGCGGGATGCTCGCCCACCCGTCCCGGGTGGTGCACCAGCTCCACCTCCGGCTCCACTACCTCTGGCTACTGGTGAAGCCGGTCGGGATCGTCGGGCTCGCGTCGGCCTGGGGATTCGGCGTCCCCGTCACCGTGCTCGTGGTCGACGCCCTCAACTCCCAGTACGGCTTCATCTTCCAGGCCTTCCAGAACTTCGCCGTGTTCCCCTTCGTGCTCGTGGGCACGGTGATGGTGCTCGTCTGGGTGGCCCAGCGGGCGCGCTGGGGCTGGGCACCCGCCGTCGTCGTGGCGGCGGTGGTCGTGGTGACGGCGCTCGGCTACGGCGCCTCGACCTCCCCCGGCAACGTGCGCTGGGCCGTCGCCCAGGTCGGCGCGCCCCAGGCGGTCCAGCTCCGGCGGGCGTTGGCGCTCACGCCGCCGCAGGCGCAGGTGGTCGTCACCATCGGCGTCATGGGTCGGTTCGCCGGGCGCCCGACGATCTACTTCTACGATCCCGGTCGGCCCCGGTCGATCGACACCGGGCCGGTGGTCTTCGTCTTCGACCCTGCCAACGAGAACACGGTGCCCTTCGCCACCCCCACCGACGACCTGGCCGCGTCGGCCTACGTGCGCGACGTGCTGCACGGCTCCGTCCTGGTCGACGCGGCCGGCATCACCGCCTATTCGTGGCGGCCGCCCGCAGGCACCCGCACCGTCACCCTGCCCGGGGCGCCGCGGTCCGCCGGAGGCGCCTCCGGGTAGGTCCACGGGTGGTTCCCGGGTCGGCACCGCATCGCGGATCGAACACCTGTTCGACTACACTGCCTCCATGGCCGCGCTGCAGGGCTCGCTCTTCGACTCCGCCACCGAGCCCACCCTCCGGCCGATCGGGGGAGGTCTCCGCCGGACCACCTTGTCCGACGGGGCCTGGATCGACATCGTGCCGGGCTGGGTGGAGCGGGCGGACCTCCTCTACGAGTCCCTCGTCGGACGTGTGCCCTGGCGGTCGGAGGAACGCGTGATGTACGACCGGAAGGTCGACGTCCCCCGCCTCGTCGCGTCGTACGGGGTCGGCGCCGTCCTGCCCCACCGGGCGCTCCACGAGGCGATGGAGCGGCTCGCCGACCACTACGGGGGGACGCCCGGGGCGGACCTGGCGACCGTCGGGCTCTGCCTCTACCGCGACGGCGCGGACAGCGTGGCCTGGCACGGCGACCGGGTGGGGCGTGGGCCTACCCGCGCCGACACGCTGATCGCCATCGTGTCGCTCGGCTGTCATCGGCGGCTGTCCCTCCGACCGAGGCGGCGGGACAGGCCGGCGCTCCACCTCGAGCTGGGTGGAGGCGACCTCGTCGTGATGGGAGGGAGCTGTCAGCGCACCTGGGAGCACGCCGTGCCCAAGACGGCCCGGCCCGTCGGCCCCCGGCTGAGCGTGCAGTTCCGACCGGGCGGCGTGGGGTAGCTCCGGCCCGGCGCGCCACGTCCTCCGGTCGACCGGGACTCAGTGCGCGACCCGCAGGTCGAGCAGGAGGGATCCCGACGGCGACGTGACGCTGCGCGTCACCGTGAGCCTCCTGGACGACACCCCGTCGAAGAGCTTCCGACCCCGCCCCTGCAGGGCCGGAGCGACGACGAGCCGGAGCTCGTCGACCAGTCCGCCCGCCAGCAGCGACTGCACGAGCGCGATGCTGCCGTGCACGCCGATGTCGGCACCCGCCTGCTGCTTCATCTCACCGACGACCTCGACGAGGTCGTCGGTGACGACGGTGGTGGGGGCCCAGTCCGTCTCCGGCACGGTCGAGGTGACCACGTACTTCCCGACGGCGTTGATGAAGCCGGCGAACGGCTCGATGTCGCTCGCGGGCCAGAAGGCGGCCCACTCGTCGTAGGTCCGGCGTCCGAGGAGGACGGCGTCCTGCGTGGCGATGACCCGGCCGAGGTTGGCCCGCATCACCTCGTCGAACTCGACGACGAACCGGGACGGCTCCTCCGCCACCCCGTCGAGCGACAGCAACTCGTAGGCGACCACCTTGCGCACGATCCGACCTCCGGTCCCGGGTGGAGGGGATCGTAGACCCGTCCCGCCGGCGCCCGACCCGCCGAGGGGTCGCCAGGGACCTCGGAGCGGCCGCGGGGCCCCGGACGGTGGCGGACCGGTCGCGGCCCGTCGCCGGCAGGGACACGCGTCCCCGCCCGCGGAGCCGCTAGACCCGCTCGATCTGGGCGGCCACGAGTCCGTCGAGGATGTCGGACTCGGAGACCAGGCACGCGTCGGCGCCCAGGCGCCCCACCACGGCGTCGAGGATCATGGCGCCGCCGACGATGACGTCCTGACGGCCCGGCACCATGCCGGGACGGGCCAGGCGATCGACGGCCGGTTCGGTGGACAGCCGACGGTGCCACCCGTGCACCGCGTCCGCCGTCAGCACGCTGTGGTGGATCCGGTCCCGGTCGTACTCGGCCAACCCCAACTCGAGGGACGCCAGCGTGGTGACCGTACCGGCCAGCCCCACGAGGGTCCGGGCGGCACCGAAGCCCGGATGCTCGCCGAAGGCGCGGTCGACCTGGGCCGCGATCTCGGCGTCGGCGTCGGCCAGCTCGGACGCCGACGGCGGATCCGACCCGAAGAAGCGCTCGCTCACCCGGACGCACCCCAGCTGGAGGGAGACCACGGCGAGCTCGGGATCGTCGGGGCCCGAACCGGCGATGAGCTCGGTCGAACCGCCACCGATGTCGACCACCAGGAAGGGCGCCCCGCCCGGATCCAGGTCGGCCACGGCGCCGGCCATCGACAGGCGGCCCTCCTCCGGTCCGGTCAGGAGCTCGGCCGTCAGGCCCGTCGCCTCCCCGGCGGCGTCGAGGAAGGCTGCGCCGTTGGCCGCGTCCCGAGCCGCGGAGGTGGCCACCAGCCGGCCCCGGTCGACGCCGAGGCGGTCCATCACCTGACGGTACTCGGCCAGGACGGCCACGGACCGGTCGATGGCGTCCGGGGCCAGGCGACCGGAGGCGTCGACCCCCGCGCCCAGCCGGGTGATGCGCATGAGCCGCTCGAGGGGCCGGCCGGCGGCGTCGGTCACCAGCAGCCGTGTCGAGTTGGTACCGCAGTCGATCGCCGCCACGGCACCGTCGGACTCCATCCGTCCTTGCTACCACGGGCGTGCCGACGCCACCATCGCCCCCGCTCCACCCGCAGGCCGGGCGACGCCGACCCTGACGGGACTAGCCGCCGGTCCAGAGGGCGAAGCCGTCGGCCCGGGTCCGGGGAGGTCCCACCGCCCGGTCCAGCAGGGCCGCCACGCCGGCACTCCCGGGAACCGTCTCGTCGACGATGGCCAGCCGGATGCCGTACCGGGCGAACGCCGCCCGGGTCGCGGCGACCAGTGGGGCGGCGACCGGCAGGGGCGGGCCGTACAGATCGATCCCCTCCTGGCCGGCGAGGAACTCCTGGAGCCCCGGGGGCGACATCCGCGCCGGCAGCGTGGTGCCACCCCCGCCCGGACCGGGGTGGAGGGCGTACCCGCCCAGCAGGCGGAACGTGAATCCGGCGTCGGCCTGCCAGAGGAGGGGCTGGGTCAGGTAGTCGGTGTCGTAGGGATAGGTGACGGCCACCGGGTCGCCTGCGGGTACCGCGTCCTGGACGGCCGGCGGCAGCACGCGGGCCGGCGTCTTGGCGTAGGGCCACGCCGGCAGCAGGCTCACCACGACCACCAGCGCTCCAGCCGTACACAGTGCCACGGCGCCGGCGGACGCACGCTCCCGGTGGCGTCCGTGCGCGTGGCGTCCGCGTGCCCCGGTGGCGACGTCGTCGAACCCGAAGGCCACCGCCGAGGCCAGGAAGGCGTCCACCTCGAACGACAGACGACCGGCCAGCATGTTGTCCAACAGCGGCACGTGGTCCACCAGCGCGAACGGCAGGGCCAGCGCCGTGTGGTGCCCGTCGACGGTGAGACGGGAGCCGAGGGACCCCGCGAGCGCCGCGGCCAGCAGCACCAGCACCAGCTGCATGCGGGGGCTCCGACGCGAGCGCCAGCCGAGGACCGCGGTCACCACGAGCAGTGGGATCCCGACGTACCCCCCCGCCTCGGTCGGGTTGTTCCCCACCAGGAGCCGGGCGCCGAGTCCGCGGGTGCCGGCCGCCAGGCGCTGCAGCGGCCCGGGGACGGCCAGGCTCGCCAGGTCGGTGTGGAACCCGGACCGCACGTCGGCGGGCAGCGTGGTCCCGGTGGCGTGCTGCGGCCCGTCCAGCAGCATCCACACCGGGTAGGCGAGCACCGCCACCGCCACGACCAGCGCCACCGCCCCCGGGACCGCCAGCCTCCGCGCCAGTGCACCGGCACCGGCCGGACGCCGGACGGCCACGCAGACCAGTGCGAGGACGACGAACGCCACCACGGTGGCCAGCACCTCCTGGGACGTCAGGTACTGGGCCACCAGCAACAGCCCCAGGCCCACCCCCGACCGCACGGGGGAGCCCCGGCCCTGGGCGATGCGGACCACCATCCAGGCGATCAGCGGTGGGAACGGGAGGAACAGCAGCACCGGGTGGCCGACGCCCTGGCCGACCATGTACGGCGAGAACCCGTAGAGGAGACCCCCGAAGGCGGCGGCCGGCAGGACCACCCGCCACGCCCGCAGCACACCGAAGGCCGACGCCGCGGACACCGGCATGGCCACCACCATCAGGAGGTTGGCGCTGACGATCGGCCCGACCAGCAGCGTGACGGGTGCGGCCAGCAGGCCGAGGAAGGGGCCTTCGGTGTTCTGGGCCAGGTTGACGCCGGTGGGCACGAACATGGCGTTGCTGAAGAAGGGGTTCTGCCCGTGCAGGAGCGCGTGCGGCACCCAACCCAGGAACCACACGGTGAGGGTGAAGTCGCCGTCCACGCTGAACAGGTGGTGCGAGATCCCGGGCAGCACCGGCCAGTACGCGCCCACCCCGCAGGCGAGGTAGGCGACCACGACGAGCACCGTCCACGCCGCGACCCGGAGGGCACGCCGGCCGTCCGACCCGGAGTCGACGACCGGTCGGACGTCGGTCGCCACCGTCACGCCGGGCGCAGGCCGATCCGGCGCGCCGTCCACTCCCCCACCGGGTCGTCGGCCCCGGTCAGCCACCAGGCCAGGTGGGCGTGGAGGCACTTGACGCCCTCCCTGGTCCCCCCGACGCCACCGGACGGCCGCGGCCCCACGTGGTCGGGTCCGATCAGCGCGTCCCGCTCGGCGGCGTAGGCGGCGTGGGCGGCGGCGAGCCGCGCCGGCGACACGGCCGACTCGGCCTGGCGGACGCCGCCGGTCGACTCGAGCCGGCTGACCGCCTCGCGCAGGTACCGGATCACACAGCCAGTACCGGGTCGGCATCGGCGTGCCGTCGTCGAGGAACGGAGCGTTGGCGATGACCGCCGGCCGGCCGGCCGCGTCGCGCACGACGACCTCGAACGCCCCCGCCGGCGTCCGCCCGAGGAGCCCGGCGACCACGGCGCGGTCGTCGGACGGGGGACCTGCGCCGCCGTCCCGGTCGCCCCCGCCGGCCGCCCCGGCGGCGTCGGGCCGGTGGGGAGGGTCCGTGGCGTCGGGTTCCCGTGGGCCCCGGTCGGGCCTCACTTCCAGAATTCGAGCGAGCCGGTCACCCGGCTCCAGAACCCGGCCGGCGCGTGGGTGGCCGCGGACCGGGCGGACCCGCCCGGGGCCGTCGCGGTGGACGAGGAGGAGACGGCGGTCGACTGGGGCAGCCCGGGATCGGGCGACATGTCGGGCGCGTCCGCCGGCGACACCAGCGGCTGGTCGGCCGGGTCCCCGGCGCTGGACGCCCCGGCCGGAGTGGCCTGGCCCGCCGGCGGGAGGATCACGAAGAGGGAGCGTCCCGGCGCCACGAGCTGGTAGTCCTGCTGGGCCAGGCGCTTGACCTCGGCGTTGGAGTCGAGCTGCTGCCGCTGCTCCGACAGGAGCGCGTTCTGGTGGGTGAGCTTCGCCAGCTGCGCCCCGGCCGCCGACAGCTGGCGGTGCTGGCCGTAGAGGACGGTGAGCGGGAAGCTGGTCACCAGGATGGCCAGCGCCACCGCCGCGGCCACGACGAGCCGGAACCGGTTGCGCCGGGTGACGACGGCGGCGCGCTGCGACGGCGTGCGCACGGCGGACGCCCGGCCGGCGGTGACCGTGGCGGCGGCCCGGGCCGTAGGACGGGACGCGGGCGGGGTGCGCCCCGAGGCGGTCGACGTGCGGCGGGTCCGGCTCGGAGGGGTGGACCGTCCGGCCGGCCGCCTCGGCGCGGTCCGGGCGGGCGCCGACCGGGACGCGGCCCTCGGCTTCGTCTTGGCGTGGAGACGCCCGCTCACGCGGCGGTGCCTCCCGACGACAGGGCGGCACCGCCCGGGAAGGCCGCCGTCTCGCCGAGCTGCTCCTCGATGCGCAGCAGCTGGTTGTACTTGGCGACCCGGTCGGAGCGGGCCGGTGCGCCCGTCTTGATCTGCCCGCAGTTGGTGGCCACGGCGAGGTCGGCGATGGTCGTGTCCTCGGTCTCCCCCGAGCGGTGGGACACGACGTTGGCGTAGGCGTTCCGGGTGGCGAGGCCCATGGTCTCGAGCGTCTCGGTGAGCGTGCCGATCTGGTTCACCTTGATCAGGATGGCGTTGGCCGTCCCCGCGTCGATGCCCCGGGTCAGCCGCTCCTCGTTGGTGACGAAGATGTCGTCGCCCACCAGCTGCAGCCGCGACCCGAGCGCCGCGGTGAGCGCCGCCCACCCGTCCCAGTCGTCCTCGGCCATGCCGTCCTCGATCGAGACGATCGGGTAGCGGTCGACCAGGTCGACGTAGTAGCCGACCAGCTCGTCCGACGACAGCGTGCGCCCCTCGCCGGCCAGCACGTAGGCCCCGTCGCGGTAGAACTCGCTCGACGCGGGATCCATGGCGATGGCGATGTCGACGCCCGGTTCGCGCCCGGCCGCCTCGATCGCCTCGACGAGGACCCGGACCGCGTCCTCGTTCGAGGCCAGGTTCGGGGCGAACCCGCCCTCGTCGCCCACGGTCGTCGACAGGCCCCGCCCGTGGAGCACGCCGGCCAGCGCGTGGTAGGTCTCGACGCCCCAGCGCAGCGCCTCGGCGAACGACGCCGCCCCGACGGGCATGATCATGAATTCCTGGAGGTCGATGGAGTTGTCGGCGTGCACGCCCCCGTTGACGACGTTCATCATCGGCACGGGGAGCACGTGGGCGTTGGCGCCCCCGACGTAGCGGTAGAGCGGCAGCTCGAGCTCGTCGGCGGCGGCCCGGGCCGTGGCCAGCGACGTGCCGAGGATGGCGTTGGCGCCCAGCCGGCCCTTGTTCGGGGTGCCGTCGGCGTCGATCATGGCCAGGTCCACGGCCCGCTGGTCGAGGGCGTCGAATCCCTCGAGGAACTCGGCGATCTCGCCGTTGACGGCGCCGACGGCGGACAGCACGCCCTTCCCCCCGTAGCGGTCACCGCCGTCGCGCAGCTCGACGGCCTCGTGGGCGCCGGTGGAGGCGCCCGACGGGACGATGGCCCGTCCGCTGGCCCCGGAGTCGAGCACGACCTCGACCTCCACGGTGGGATTGCCGCGGGAGTCGAGGACCTCCCGGCCGATTACCTGTTCGATGGCGCTCACTGTCGGGGGTCACTCCTGCTCGCGGTGTGGCAAACGCTACCACCCGTCAGGCGGCCCACCAGGGCATTCACGGCACGTCGCCGGTCGTCCGACCGGTCGCCCGGCCGGCGTCCCGCCGCCGTCAGCCGCGGGTCTCCACCTCGGCCCGGAAGGCGCGGGAGCGGGACAGCAACGCCGTCTCGGGGTCGACCCCGAGCGCCCGGGCCAGACCCACCGCCGCGAACAGCAGCTCACCCACCGCCTCGGCGCGGCCGCGGGCCCCGCCCTCGCCGTCGGCCACGTCGTCGACCGTCCCGGCCGAGGCGTCGGCGGCCAGGGCGGCGGCGGCACCGGACACCCGGTCGGCCTCCTCGGCGAGCCCGGGGAGCACCATCCCGATGGCGGCCGCCTTGCGCTGGAGCTTGGCCGCCAGGGCCAGCGAGGGCAGCGCGGCGGGGATCCCCTCGGTGACGCTGGTGCGGCCCTTCTCCGCCTTCTTGAGGGTCTCCCAGTCGGCGGCCACGTCGTCGGCCGTCTCGGCGGCGCCGTCGCCGAACACGTGCGGGTGCCGGGACACCAGCTTGTCGTGGACGCCGCGGGCCACGTCGGCCAGCGTGAACCGACCCTCCTCTGCCGCCAGGGTGGCGTGGAAGTAGACCTGGAACAGCAGGTCGCCGAGCTCCTCCTCGAGGTCGGCCACGGCCGCCGACTCGCCCCGGTCGGGCTCCGGACCGCCGGCGTCGGGTCGGGCGTCCACCGCGGCCAGGGCGTCGATCGACTCCAGCACCTCGTAGGACTCCTCCAGGAGGTGGCGGCCGAGCGAGGCGTGGGTCTGGCGCCGGTCCCACGGGCAGCGCTCGCGCAGGGTCCGGACCAGCTCGTCGAGCGCCACGAGCTCGGCGGCGACCGGCGCCGACAGCCGTGGCACCCACAGCGACGTGAGGTGGTCGGGCTCGAACGAGCGGTCGAGGTCCTCCCACGCCACCTCGTCGACGCGCTCGTCGGGCAGGCCGAGGTGGTGGAGGACGACGACGGGGACGTTTGGGGGCGTCTCCACCGACAGCTTGACGTCGGAGAGGACCTGGCGGCTCCAGCACTGGGCCACCAGCAGCGGGCCGCGCTCGCCGGCGGCGTCGACGGCGAAGCGCTCGGCGTCCACCAGGCGGACGCCGGTGACGACCGGGTCGACGCCCAGCCGGGCGAAGGCCAGGTCGAGGAAGGACACCGAGGGGTGGACCACCACGCGCACCTCGCCCGAGACCACCCGCGGGTGCCGGGCCAGCAGCACCACCGTGCGCTCGGCCACCGCGGGCGACCCCGGCACGGCGTAGACGACCGGTCCGTGGCCGGCGGCCTCCATCAGGTCCTCCACGATGGTCGCGTACACGTCCTCGAACGTGTCGGCCGACTCGTAGTGGTGGTCGAAGGACCGGGCACCGGGGACCGCGGCGGCGGCCGGGTGCCGGTCCGTGCGCAGGAACACGACGGCGTCGCCGTGCAGGAGGCCGAGCGTCGACGCGGTGATCAGCTCCGGCCCGGCCGGCCCCAGGCCGACCACGTCGATGCGGGGACCGGCGGGCACGGTCGGCTCAGCCGCCGGTGGAGGTGGACGACCCCGTGGCCGTCGGGCCCGAGGACGAGGCGGACGCCAGCACGTAGGACGGCTCGAGGTAGCGCGCCGGCGGCGACGTCGGAGGGGCGAGGCGGATCCCGGTCCACGTCCCGTACTGGGGGTTGACGGTGATGTGGGAGCGGTGGGCGTAGGCGAGGAGCTCGGCGGTCACCCGGGCCGTGTTCGCCGAGGTGTGGAGCAGGTCGTTGCGGACGACCGGGGCCGCCTCCGCCACCGGCACCTGGGACTGGCTGGTCACCTCGTAGATCACCCACGTCCCGCCGGACGACTGGATCGGGGTCACCGGCTGGCCCACCGTGACCGAGGTCAGCTGGAGGGCCGACAGCACCCGGGACTCGGTGAAGTCGCAGCCGAGCTGGCCGCCGTCGGCCGAGGTCTGGGTGTCCACCGACGTCGACTTGGCCACGTCGGCGAACGACGCCCCGGCCTTGAGCCGGGCGACGACGGCGTCGGCGGACGCCTGGCTGTCGGTGGCGATGTCGCTCACGCAGTCGATGGCGAACAGCGGCTGGTTGGCGGCGTAGAAGTTGAGCACGGCGGCGTCCGACAGGTCGGCCCCGTGGGCGAGCAGCAGGTTGTCGACGGCCTGGTTGGCCACCTGGGCGTTGCGGACCGGGGCCGGCAGCGCCGCCAGCAGCTCGGCACCCGTGTAGCTCGAGCCGTCGGCGTGCTGGCACGCCGAGAGGCTGCCGGCGGCGGTCGACTCCTGGACGATGGAGGTGATCTCCCCGGTCAGGGCGGAGGCGAAGTCGTTCCGGGCCGTGGACACCTCGGCCGAGGTGAGGTGCAGGCCCTCGGCCGCGGCGAACTGGGCCGCCACGAGGTTGCCCACCTGGCCGCTCACCACCGCCCCGGCGAACGCCGTCGGGTAGGTCGAGGCGCCGGCGTCCGCCGTGGCGGCCTCGCCCTGCGCGGTCAGCAGGCACTGGCCGGCGGTCGAACCCGCCAGCGAGTCCATCTCGGTGTTGACGGTCGACACGGTGATGGTGTCCCCGTTGACCGATGCGGCGGTCGGGGTCACGTCGCAGGCGGACGCCAGGGCGCCCGCGGCGACGACGGTGACGACGGCGAGCAGGCCTGCGGGGATGCGCTTCACGGCGAGGATGCTAATGGGTGTGGACGGCCCTGCTGTTGTCGGTGAGGCTGTCCTCCGAGCCACCGGTCGGTGAGCACTCCGTTCGATGCCGGGCCTCAAGCCCTACCGGTAGAGCGTGCCCCGGCCGGGTGGTGGGGACGACGGAGAAGGCTGGAGGGGTGTCGTGCCGTGAGCACTACCGGCCCGCGCCGGGGGCCCCGGGCGGGTCCGCCCTCCGCCCGCCACTCACCCGTCGGCCGGCGGGACCAGCTCCCGCAGGAAGGCGACCAGCGCCGCCGCGTACCCCCCGGTCCCGGGGTCGGGGGCGGTCGGGAACGACAGGCGTCGTGCCTCGGGCTGGTAGGTCCCACCGGGCGCCAGGCGCCGCAGGCGGACCTCGGCCGAGGCCGGCAGGGCCACGGGGGTGAGCCGGGCCACGGCCCGGCCTCCGGGGCCGCCCCGCGGGCCGGCGCCCTCGCCGGTGAACCGGGGCACCGACACGGCCAGATCGTCCACGCCCAGCCGCAGGCACTCGACCCGCAGCAGGGCCACGTCGAGCAGCGCCGACGCCGGTCCGGGCAGCGGGCCGAACCGGTCCTCCCACTCCGCGCGGACGTCGTCCACCTCGGCCACCGTGCGCACCGCCGACAGCCGCCGGTACGCCTCGAGCCGCACGTCCTCGGCCTCCACGTAGTCCGGCGGCAGGTGGGCGGCGTCGGGCAGGTCGACCGAGAGCTCGACCGGCTGCGGACGCGGCTCGCCCTTCAGCTCGGACACCGCCTCGGACACCATCTGCACGTAGAGGTCGTACCCGATGGCGGCGATGTGGCCCGACTGGTCGCGCCCGAGCAGGTTGCCCGCCCCCCGGATCTGCAGGTCGCGCAGGGCGATCTTGAATCCCGAACCCAGCTCGGTGTGGTCGCCGATGGTGCGCAGGCGCTCGTAGGCCGTCTCCGACAGGACCCGGTCGGCGGGGTGGAACAGGTAGGCGTAGGCGCGCATGCCGGCCCGGCCGACCCGTCCGCGCAGCTGGTGGAGCTGGCCGAGCCCCAGCAGGTCGGCCCGGTCGACCACCAGCGTGTTGACGGTGGGCATGTCGATGCCGGACTCGACGATCGTCGTGCAGACGAGGACGTCGTAGCCACCGTGCCAGAAGTCGAGGACCACCTGCTCGAGGGTTCCCTCGTCCATCTGGCCGTGGGCCACCGCGACCCTGGCCTCGGGGGCCATCTCCCGCACCCGCTTCGCCGTGGCCTCGATGTCCTGGACCCGGTTGTGGACGTAGAAGACCTGGCCCTCGCGCAGCAGCTCGCGGCGGATGGCCTCGCTGGCCGCCGCCTCCTCGAACTCGCCCACGTGGGTGAGGATCGGCCGGCGGGCGGCCGGCGGCGTGTTGACCATGGACAGGTCGCGGATCCCGGTGAGGGCCATCTCGAGCGTCCGCGGGATCGGGCTGGCCGTCAGCGTCAGGACGTCGACCCCCTCGGCCATGGCCTTGATCGCCTCCTTGTGGGTGACCCCGAAGCGCTGCTCCTCGTCGACCACCAGCAGCCCGAGCTTCCGGAACGTGACGTCCTGGCCGAGCAGCCGGTGGGTCCCGACCACCACGTCGACCGACCCGTCGGCCAGCCCGGCCAGCACGTCGGCCGCCTGGGCGTTGGTCAGGAACCGGCTGAGGAGGGCCACCTTCACCGGGAACGGCGCGAACCGGTCGGTGAAGGTCTGGGCGTGCTGGCTGGCGAGCAGGGTGGTCGGCACCAGCACCGCGGCCTGGTAGCCGTCCTGGACGGCCTTGAACACGGCGCGGATGGCCACCTCCGTCTTGCCGAAGCCGACGTCGCCGCAGACCAGGCGGTCCATGGGCTGGGGCCGCTCCATGTCGGCCTTGACCTCCTCGATCGCCCGCAGCTGGTCGGAGGTCTCGACGAAGGGGAACGACGACTCGAGCTCGGCCTGCCACGGGGTGTCGGGACCGAAGGCGTGGCCCGGCACCTCGAGGCGCCTCCGGTAGAGGGCGACGAGCTCCTCGGCGATCTCGTGGACGGCGGCTCGGGCCTTCGATCGGGCCTTCTGCCACTCCGAGCCCCCCAGCCGGTTGACCGACGGGCGAGTCGCCCCCGGCGTAGGGGGTGAGCAGCTCGATCTGGTCGGTCGGGAGGTAGAGGCGGTCGCCGCCCCGGTACTCGAGGAGCAGGTAGTCGCGGGTGGCGCCGCCCATCGTCCGGGTGACCATGCCGCCGTAGCGGGCCACGCCGTGCTGGCGGTGGACGACGTAGCTGCCCGGGGCCAGGTCGTCGAAGAACCCGTCGACCGGTCGGGCCCGCGTGCGCGCCTGCCGGTGGGGCCGCACCCGCCCGGTCACGTCGGACTCGGCACAGCACCGCCACGTGGCTCCCCGGCAGCACGAACCCGCGGTCGACGGCGGCGACCACGATCCGGGCGCCGGGCGCCGAGAGGTCGTCGTCCGGCCCGGCCACCGGCACGAGCAGGCCCTCCCCGGCCAGCAGCCCGGACAGCCGGTCGGCGGCACCGGCGGTCGAGGTGCACAGCACCACCGCGTAGCCCGACCCGGTCAGCGAGCGGACCTGTCCGGCCAGGCGGGACCCGTCGCCCAGGATCGGCTCCCACCCCCGGCTCTCGACCAGGGGCACGTCGGGCCCCTCGGCCGTGGGCACGAGGGACACCACGGGGGCGTCCGTCCCGGTGAGGAGCCGGTCGAAGGGCGCGTGCAGCCGCGGGGCGTCGACCCCGTCCTCGAGTCCCCAGGTGTCGGCCAGGGCGTCGGCCAGGGCGGCCTCCTCGTCGAGCAGCTCCGACGCCCGGTCGCGGACCCGGCGGGGCTCGACCAGCACCACCTGGGCGTCGTCGCCCAGCAGGTCGGGCAGGAGTTCCTCGGCGTCGACCAACCAGGGCAGCCACGACTCCATGCCGTCGAACTGCTCGCCGTCGGCGATGCGGTCCCACTGGTGACGGCCCCACGGGGCCGAGGCCACCAGCCCGGCCGCACGTTCCCGCATGGCCGCGTCGGCCACCAGCTCGCGGCAGCCGAAGAGCTCCACGGTGGCGACCGCCTCGGTGGACCGCTGGTCGGCGACGTCGAAGCGGGTCAGCCGGTCGACCTCGTCCCCCCACAGGTCGATGCGCACGGGCTCGTCGGCCGTCGACGGGAAGACGTCGACGATCCCGCCACGGACGGCCAGCTCGCCGCGGTGCTCGACCATGGACTCGCGCCGGTAGCCCAGCGCCACCAGCTCGGCCACCAGGTCGTCCACCACCACCCGGTCACCCTGGGCCACGACCACCGGGCGCGCCGCCGTGCGCCACGGGCCGAGGCGCTGGAGCACGGCCTTGACCGGGGCCACCACCAGGTCGGGAACCGGCGTGCCGCTGCCACCTCCGAGCGCCCACAGCAGCCGCAGGCGGCGGCCCATGGTGTGGACCTCGGGGCTCACCCGCTCGAACGGCAGGGTCTCCCAGGCGGGGAACAGCTCGACCACCGCCGGGCGTCCCGGTCCGTCGCCGTCGTCCGACCCGCCGGCGACGAAGGCCCGGAGGTCGTGGGCGAGCTGGGCGGCGGCCGCGCCCGTGGGGGTGACCACCAGCACCGGACGCCGGGAACCGAGCCGGACCAGGCCGGCCAGCACGAACGCCTGCGCCGGGGTGGCGACGGCGAGGGTGGCGCCGCGCGCGCCCACGACCCGGGTCATGGCGGGCTCGTGGCGGAGCAGTGCGGGCAATGAGCGGAGACTCACCCGGTCAGGGTACCGGCGCCCGTCGGGGGCGTCGGACGACGGTCGGGGCCCCGGACCCGGGCGCCGGTGCCGGCACCGGGCGCGACGACCGCGCCCCTACTCGGCGGTGTTGACCCGGTTCATGGCCGCCTCGACGCCGGCGGTCGGCGATCAGCTCCACGGCGTCGGCGGCCGTCTCGGCCGCCACGGCGAGCACCTCGCGCTCGTCCCTCCCCGGTCGCTCAGCACGTAGTCGGCGCCGGGCTGGCGGCCCGGCGGCTTGCCGATGCCGATCCGGACCCGCAGGTAGTCGCCGGTGTGGAGGTGGGCGTGGATCGACTTGAGCCCGTTGTTGCCGGCCGTTCCCCCGCCGACCTTGACCTTGACCCGACCCGACGGAAGGTCGAGCTCGTCGTGGACGACCACCAGGCGCGACCGGGCGGCGGCGCCGTCGACCGGGGCCGTCGATCCCGGCCCGGCGCACCAGCGGGGCGACCGCCCGTCCCGACTCGTTCATGTAGGTCAGGGGCATGGCGCACAGGACCGGATGGTCGCCGATGAGGATCCGGCCGGCCCGGGCGTGAGAGCCCCTTCTCCGCCGACAGCGAACCGTGGTGACGCGTCCACCAGCAGCTCGACGGCCCGGGCCCCGATGTTGTGACGGGTGCCCTCGTACTCCGCGCCCGGGATTGCCCAGGCCGACGACCAGCAGGTCGACGGGCGTGCCCCGTCGGGGGCCGCCGCGCCCCCTCGCGGCGGCGCAGCAGGGCCTAGCCCTCGTCGGTCTCGGGGCGGCGGGGGCGGCCTCCTCGCCGGCCGCCTCCTCGGCGGTCTCGGCCGCCGTGGCCTGGACGCGGGGCGGGTTGCCGGCCGACGACGGTGGCGTCCGGGTCGGACTCGAGCTCGACGCCCGCCGGGATGACGATGTCCGACACGTGCAGCGCGCCGCCGATCGTCAGCGACGAGATGTCGATGTCCACCGAGCGGCGGGATGTCGGTCGGCTTGGCCTTGACGTGCAGGGTGAACAGCTGCTGGTCGACGATGCCGTCGCCGTGGGCCACCTCGACCGCCTCGCCCACCAGGTTGATCGGCGACCTCGGCGCTGATCAGCTCGTCGCGGCGGACGATCAGGAAGTCGACGTGGGTCACCGTGTTGCGCACCGGGTGGTGCTGGATGTCGCGGGCCAGGGTGAGGTGGTCGGTGCCGTCCACTTCGAGCGAGAGCAGCGTGTTGAGGCCGGCCTCGCCCGACATGGCGATCTGGAACTCGCGGGCGACGACGGCCACCGGGATCGGGTCGGCGCCGTGGCCGTAGACCACGCCGGGGATCTTGCCCTCGGCGCGCAGGCGACGGGTCGAACTCGATCCGATCTCGCGGCCGGTCTGGGCGGTGAGCGTGGTTTCGGGCATGCGGGGACTCCTCGGGAGGTGCGGAGACGGGCGCAGGATCGCGCCGCCGGTCGGGCGCCGGGCACGATCCGGCAGCGACCGCTGCTGACGGCCCACCATGATAGACGCAAGCCCGGAGCCCGGGGCCACACGCCCCGGTCGACCGGGGACTCAGGCCAGGTTCTCGCCGCCGAAGATCTCCGAGACGGAGGTGTCCTCGAAGACGGCGTCGATGGCGTCGCTGATCAGCTTGGCCACCGACAGCACCTCGAGCTTGTCGAAGTGGCGGTCCGGGGCGATGGGCAGGGTGTTGGTCACCACCACCTTGGTGAGGGCCGAGTTCTTGAGCCGGTCGATGGCCGGGTCCGACAGCACGGCGTGGGTGGCCATGCACCACACCTCGGCCGCCCCCCGGTCGGCCAGCAGGTCGGCGGCGGCCACGATGGTGCCGGCGGTGTCGATCATGTCGTCGATGAGCACGCACTGGCGTCCCTCGACGTCACCGACGACATGGAGCGCCTCGACCTGGTTGGCCACACCCCGCAGCCGGCGCTTGTGGACCACGGCGAGGTCGGCGGTCAGGTGCTGGCTGAACCGCTCGGCCACCTTCACCCGGCCGGCGTCGGGGGCGACGACCACCAGGTCGTCGTTCAGGTGCTTGCGCAGGTAGTCGACCATCACCGGCGCGGCGGTCAGGTGGTCGAAGGGGATGTCGAAGAAGCCCTGGATCTGGCCGGAGTGGAGGTCGACGCTGACCACCCGGTCGGCCCCGGCCACCGACAGCATGTCGGCCACCAGCTTGGCGGTGATCGGCTCGCGTCCGGTCGCCTTGCGGTCCTGGCGCGAGTAGCCGTAGTAGGGGCACACGGCGGTGATCCGCTTGGCCGACGCCCGCTTGGCGGCGTCGATCATGATCAGGTGCTCCATGAGCGAGTCGTTGACCGGACCGCAGTGGGTCTGGACGATGAAGACGTCGCTCCCCGCGGATCGAGCTGTCGAACCGGCAGTGGATCTCGCCGTTGGCGAACTCGCGGAGGTTGGCCTCACCCAGCTCGACGCCGAGCTGCGGGGCGATCTCCTGGGCCAGCTCCGGGTGGGAGCGGCCCGACACCAGGTCGAGACGGCGGCGCGGGGTGAATTCCATGCCGCGACGCTACCGCGGCCCGACGCCCGGGTCAGATGCCGCCGGCCCGACCACGCCGCCCGCCGGGACCTCGGTCCCCTCGGCCAGGACGGCGAAGGGACCGACCCGGGCGTCGCGGGCCGATGACCGACCGCCGGCAGACGCTGGAGGCGACCACCGCACCCTCGCCGACGACGGTGTCGACGAGCCGGGTGTCGGGGCCGATCTCGGCGTGCTCGCCGACCACGCAGGCACCCTGGAGGATGACGCCGGGCAGGAGCACCACGTCGGTGGCCAGGGTGACCTCGGCGTCGATGTAGGTGGTCTGGCCGGGTCCCACATGGTGACCCCCCGGCGCATCCAGCGCTCGTTGATCCGGTCGCGCAGCTCGGCCTCGGCCACGGCCAGCTGCGCCCGGTCGTTGACGCCCGGCGACCTCCATGGTGTCGTCGACGACGACGGAGCCGACCCGGTGGCCGGCCTCGTAGAGGACCTCGACCACGTCGGTCAGGTAGTACTCGCCCTGGGCGTTGGCCGGGCTCAGCCGCCGCAACGACGGCGCCAGCACGCTCCGCTTGAAGCAGTACATCGACGTGTTGACCTCGTGGACCTCGCGCTCGTCGTCGGTGGCGTCGCCGTCCTCGACCACCCGGGCCACGGCGTCGTCGCGCCCGCGGACCACCCGTCCGTAGCCGGTCGGGTCGTCCAGCACCGCGGTCAGCAGCGTGGCGGCGTCGTCGGCGGCCCGGTGGGTCCGGACCAGGCGAGCCAGGGTGCCGGGTCGGAGCAGCGGCGTGTCGCCGGGCAGCACCACCACGTCGCCGTCGTCGCCGTCGTCCTCGTCGGGCAGGCCGGTGAGGGCCACCGACATGGCGTCGCCGGTGCCCCGCTGCTCGGCCTGCTCGACGAACTCGATGGCCATGCCGGGCGGGGCGTGCTCGATCAGCGTCTTGGTGACCCACTCCGCCCGGTGGCCGACGACGACGACGACCCGGTCGACCGGCAGCTCGGCCAGTGCGTCGAGCACGTGCAGGATCATCGGGCGCCCGCACAGGCGGTGCAGGGGCTTGGGCCGTGCCGAGCGCATGCGGGTGCCGTGCCCGGCGGCCAGCACCACGGCCGACAGGGGCCGGCCCACCGGGAGCGAGGACGACCGCGCGACCGAGGACGCCTCCCAGCCGTCGGGCACGGCCTGCGGGTAGGTGCGGATCACCACGGCGCCACCCCCGCGACGGACGCAGCGGGACGGTGCGGGGCTCGGCACGCGGGGCGGGGTCATGGGCCTATTCTTCCCACGTCGGACGGGTCGATGCGACACCGTGCCGGCCACCGCCCCCACCAGGGCACCAGCGAACCCATGCCCGTACTCCCCACCGCCATCGACCCCGGATCGGACACCTTCCGCGCCAACGAGGCACGCCCTGCTCGAGGGGCTCGAGCTGGTGAAGGCCGAGCTGGCGGTGGCCCGGGCCGGCGGTGGCGAGCGCTACGTCGCCCGCCACCGGGAGCGGGGCAAGCTGACCGCCCGCGAGCGCATCGAGCTGCTGCTCGACCGGGACGCCCCCTTCCTCGAGCTGTGCCCGTTCGCCGCCTGGGGCACCCAGTACACGGTGGGCGCCTCGTCGGTCCTGGGCATCGGCGTGGTCGAGGGGGTCGAGTGCCTGGTGAACGCCACGGACCCGACCGTCCGGGGCGGGGCCATGAACCCGTGGTCGTTCCGCAAGGGCGCCCGCGGCGCCGACATCGCGCGGCCAACCGGCTGCCCTCCGATCAGCCTGACCGAGTCCGGCGGGGCCGACCTGCCCGCCCAGGCCGAGCTGTTCATCCCCGGCGGCCGGGCCTTCCGCGACCTCACCCGGCACTCGGCCGCCGCCATCCCCACCATCGCCCTGGTGTTCGGCAACGCCACCGCGGGCGGCGCCTACGTGCCCGGCATGAGCGACTACGTGGTGATGATCGAGCAGCGCTCCAAGGTCTTCCTCGGCGGCCCGCCGCTGGTGAAGATGGCCACGGGCGAGGAGTCGACCGACGAGGAGCTCGGCGGCGCGTCGATGCACGCCCGGGTGCTCGGGCCTGGCCGACTACCTGGCCGTCGACGAGGTCGACGCCATCCGCCTCGGACGCCAGATCGTCCGCCGCCTGCACTGGCGCAAGCGGGGGCCCGGCCCGACCGAGCCCGCCGACGAGCCGGTCCACGACCCCGACGAGCTCCTCGGCATCGCCTCGGCCGACCCGAAGATGCCCTTCGACCCCCGCGAGGTCCTGGCCCGGGTGGTCGACGGTTCCCGGTTCGACGAGTTCAAACCCCTGTACGGCAGCGAGCCTGGTCACGGGGTGGGCGTCGATCCACGGCTACCCGGTCGGCGTCCTGGCCAACCACCGCGGCGTCCTCTTCTCCGAGGAGGCCCACAAGGCCACCCAGTTCATCCAGCTGGCCAACCAGATGGACGTCCCGCTCCTCTTCCTGCAGAACACCACCGGATACATGGTCGGCAAGGAGTACGAGCAGGGCGGGCATCATCAAGCACGGGGCGATGATGATCAACGCCGTCTCCAACTCCTCGGTCCCCCACCTGACCGTCAACATCGGCGCCTCCTACGGCGCCGGGAACTACGGCATGTGCGGCCGGGCCTACGACCCGCGGTTCCTCTTCGCCTGGCCCAACGCCCGCTCGGCCGTCATGGGGCCGGCCCAGCTGGCCGGCGTCCTGTCCATCGTGGGGCGGCAGTCGGCCGAGTCCAAGGGGGTGCCCTTCGACGAGGAGGCCGACGAGGCCATGCGGGCCCTGGTCGAGGCGCAGATCGAGTCGGAGTCGCTTCCCCTCTACCTCTCGTCCCGCCTCTACGACGACGGCATCATCGACCCGCGGGACACCCGGACGGTGCTCGGGCTCTGCCTGTCGGTCATCGACAACCAGCCGATCACGGGCACCCGCGGCTACGGCGTGTTCCGGATGTGAGGCGGACGTGAGCCCCGACGCCGGCGCCGGTCCGTCCGGTCACCTCGCTCCTCGTCGCCAACCGCGGGGAGATCGCCCGCCGCGTCATGCGCACGGCCCGGGCCATGGGGATCGCCACGGTCGCGGTCCACTCCGACGCCGACGCCGACGCGCCCCACGTGGCCGAGGCCGACCTCGCCGTTCGCCTGCCCGGCGACGCACCGGTCGACACCTACCTGCGTCACGACCTGCTGCTCGAGGCGGCGGCCCGGGCGGGAGCGGACGCCGTCCACCCGGGCTACGGGTTCCTGTCCGAGTCGGGCGCCTTCGCCCGGGCCGTGGTGGACGCCGGACTGGTGTGGGTCGGACCGCCGGCCGCCGCCATCGACGCCATGGGCTCGAAGATCGGGGCGAAGGACCTGATGCGGGCCGCCGGGGTGCCGACCCTGCCGTCGATCACCGTCGACGGCGACGAGCCACCCGATCCCGACGCCGTCGACGCACTCGGCTGGCCCCTGCTGGTCAAGGCCTCGGCAGGCGGAGGGGGCCGGGGCATGCGCATCGTCGACTCCCCCGCCGGCCTGGCCGCCGCCCTGGCCGGCGCGCGGCGCGAGGCGGCGTCGGCCTTCGGGGACGGGACCGTGTTCCTCGAGCGGTACCTCACCGCGCCCCGCCACATCGAGGTCCAGGTGCTGGCCGACGCCCACGGCGACGTGGTGGCGCTGTTCGAGCGCGAGTGCAGCATCCAGCGGCGCCACCAGAAGATCATCGAGGAGGCGCCGTCGCCCGTCGTCGGGCCAACGCTCCGCACCCGCCTGACCGACGCGGCCGTGGCCGCGGCCCGGGCCGTGGGCTACGTCAACGCCGGGACCGTCGAGTTCGTCCTGGACACCGGCGGTGACGACGGCCGGGGGGCGGCGAGCCCTACTTCCTCGAGATGAACACCCGGCTCCAGGTGGAGCACCCGGTGACCGAGGAGGTCACCGGACTCGACCTGGTGCGACTGCAGCTGCTCGTCGCCGGCGGGAGCCCCCTGCCGCCCGAGGTCCACGAGGCCGTGGCCCGGGGCCCCGTCGGGCACGCCGTCGAGGCCCGCCTGTACGCCGAGGACCCGGCCGCCGGATGGCTCCCGTCCACCGGCGACGCTGGACGGCGTTCGACGTCCCGACGGACCGGCCCGGGGTCCGCGTCGACTCCGGCGTCGAGCCCGGCGGCGTGGTCAGCCCCCACTACGACCCGATGCTGGCCAAGGTGATCGTCCACGCCCCCACCCGGGCCGAGGCGGTGGCGGCCCTGGCCGCGACGCTGGCCGGGGCCCGGATCCACGGCGTCACCACCAACCGCGACCTGCTGGTGCGCACCCTGCGCCACGAGGCGTTCGGGACGGGCGACACCGACACCGGCTTCCTCGACCGGCACGGGCTCGACGGGCTGGCCGCCCCGTTGGCCGACGAGGGCGCGGTGGGACGCCACGCCGTGGCCGCGGCGCTGGCCGGCCAGGCCGCCCGACGGGCCGGCGCCCGGGTGCTCGCCACCCTGCCGTCGGGTTGGCGGCTGGACGGGAACGACCGCCAGGAGGTCACCTTCGACGCCGGGGGCCGGGTGGTGCACGTGGCCTACCGGATGGGCCGGCGCGGACGGGGCGTGGCCGAGGTGGCCCTCGACGGCGAGGTGCTCGACGTCGACGTCGGTGCGGTGACGCCGACGTCCGTCACCGTGCGGGCCGGCGGGGTGGCCCGTCGCTACGCCGTCCAGCGGGTCGGGTCCGTGACCTACGTGGACGGACCGGACGGTTCGTCCCGGCTGGTCGAGGAGGACCGCCACCCCGTGGCCGGGGCCCAGCTGTCCGAGGGGTCGGCGCTCGCCCCCATGCCCGGCGGCGTGGTCCGGGTGGCCGTGGCCGTGGGAGACCGGGTCGGGGCGGGCCAGGTCCTCGTCGTACTGGAGGCGATGAAGATGGAGCACGCCGTCCACGCCGGGGCCGCCGGCACGGTGGTCGAGGTGGACGTGGCCGTGGGGGACCAGGTGGAGACGGGCCGGGTGCTGGCCGTGGTCGAGGCCGACGCCGACGGGACGGCGGGGGACGCGCCGTGACCCGCCCCCTGCGCATCGCCAACTGCTCGGGCTTCTACGGCGACCGGCTGTCGGCCGCCCGGGAGATGGTCGAGGGCGGGCCCATCGACGTCCTCACCGGGGACTGGCTGGCCGAGCTCACCATGCTCATCCTGTGGAAGGGGCTCCAGCGCGACCCGTCCCGAGGCTGGGCCCACACCTTCCTCACCCAGATGGAGGAGGTCCTCGGCACGTGCGTCGACCGGGGCATCAAGGTCGTGACCAACGCCGGCGGGCTCAATCCCGCGGGCCTCGCCGACCAGGTCCGCCTGCTGGCCGACCGGCTCGGCCTGTCGGTGGCGGTGGCCCACGTCGAGGGCGACGACCTGCTCCCTCGGCTCGGCGCGCTGGCGGCGGACGGGCACCCGCTCGACCATCTCGACACCGGTGCGGCCCTGGACGCGGCGGCGGGCACCGTGGTGTCGGCCAACGCGTACCTCGGCGCCTGGCCCATCGTCGAGGCCCTCGGGTCCGGGGCGGACGTGGTCGTCTGCCCCCGGGTGACCGACGCGTCGCTGGTGGTGGGTCCGGCCGCCTGGCACCACGGCTGGTCGGAGACCGACTGGGACGCCCTGGCCGGCGCCGTGGTGGCCGGGCACGTGATCGAGTGCGGTCCCCAGGCCACCGGAGGGAACTACGCGTTCTTCACCGAGGTGCCCGGGCTCGAGCACCCCGGCTTCCCCCTCGCCGAGGTGGCGGCCGACGGCTCGTCGGTCATCACCAAGCACCCGGGCACGGGCGGACAGGTCTCCGTCGGGACCGTCACCGCCCAGCTCCTCTACGAGATCGCCGGGCACCAGTACCCGAACACCGACGTGGTCGCCCGGTTCGACACCGTCGAGGTCACCGACGAGGGCGACGACCGGGTACGGCTGTCGGGGACCCGGGGCCTTCCCGCACCGCGCGACGTCAAGGTCTGCTGCAACCTGCTCGGCGGATGGCGCAACACCATGACCTTCGTGCTCACCGGGCTCGACGTGGAGGCCAAGGCCGACCTCACCGTGCGCTCGTTGGCCGAGGCACTCGGCGGGACCGGCCAGTTCGCCGAGTTCGACGCCCTCCTCGTGCGGTCGGACAAGGAGGACGCCCCGACCAACGTGGAGGCCACCGCCCAGCTCCGCATCACCGTGAAGGACGAGGACGCCGAGCGCGTGGGGCGCCGGTTCTCCGGCGCCGCCACCGAGCTGGCCCTCGCCGGCTACCCGGGACTGCACCTCACCGCGCCCCCGGGGGCCGCCACCGCCTACGGCGTCTACTGGCCCGCGCTCGTGCCCGCCGAGCTCGTCGTCCCGGTGGTGGTCCTGGCCGACGGGACGCGGGTGACCGTGCCCCACCACGGCCACCGCGCCGCCCCGGGTCCCTCCGTGGTCGATTCCGGTGAGGACGCCTCGCTCTCCCCCGGGATCGCCGAGGCCCCCGACGCGGTGCCGACGCCACGCCCCGGCGACCGCGCCGAGGAGCCGACGGTCCGCCTCCCGCTCGGGACCCTCGTCGGGGCCCGGTCGGGCGACAAGGGGGGCAACGCCAACGTGGGCCTGTGGGCCCGCACCGAGGACGCCTGGGCGTGGCTCGACGCCGAGCTGACCCTCGAGCGCTTCCGCGCGCTCCTGCCCGAGGCGGACGGGCTGCCCGTGCAACGCCACGCCTTCCCCAACCTGCGGGCACTCAACTTCGTGGTGGTCGGCCTGCTGGGCGAGGGGGTGGCGTCGTCGACCCGCCCGGACCCCCAGGCCAAGGGGCTCGGCGAGTACCTGCGCAGCCGGACGGTGGACGATCCCGTCGCGCCTGCTCCCGCCCGCGTCGTAGTCTGGGCGCCGGGCGCAGGCGCGCCCACCGACCACCGGGCCCGACCCGTCGGGACGGGCAGCGACGACAGGGGCGGCGACCGCCTCAGGAGGCACCCATGGACTTCACCGAATCCGACGAGCTGCAGATGCTGCGCGAGGCGGTGGGGTCGATCGCCGCCAAGTTCGGGCACGGGTACTACGTGGAGAAGGCCCACGCCGACGAGCGCACCGACGAGCTGTGGAACGCGGTGGCCGAGCAGGGGTTCCTCGGGGTGAACGTGCCCGAGGAGTACGGGGGCGGCGGGGGCGGCATCACCGAGCTGGCCGCCGTGGCCGAGGAGCTGGCCGCGGCCGGCTGTCCCCTGCTGGTGATCGTGGTGTCGCCCGCCATCTGCGCCACCATCATCGCCAAGTTCGGGACCGGGGCCCAGAAGCAGCGCTGGCTGCCCCGATTCGCCACCGGCGAGCTCAAGATGGCGTTCGCCATCACCGAGCCCGACGCCGGATCGAACTCGCACAACCTCGGTCTGACCGCCACCCAGCGACGGGGACCTCTACCGCCTGAACGGACAGAAGTACTACATCTCCGGCGTCGACGAGTGCGAGGCGATCCTGGTCGTCACCAAGACGGGCGTCGACCCCGACACCGGGCGCGGGCGGCTGTCGCTGTTCGTCGTCGACGTCGACACGCCCGGGCCTCGACGCCCAGGTGCTCCCGGTCGAGATCACCGCGCCCGAGAAGCAGTTCACCCTCTTCTTCGACAACGTCCAGGTGGAGGCCGACCGGTTGATCGGCGAGGAGGGCGAGGGCCTGCGCCAGGTCTTCTACGGGCTCAACCCGGAGCGGATCCTCTCGGCGGCGACGGCCAACGGGATCGGCCGCTACGCGCTGTCCAGGGCCGCCGACTACGCGTCGACCCGCGAGGTGTGGGGCACGCCGATCGCCGCGCCACCAGGGCATCGCCCACCCGCTGGCCCGGTGCAAGATCGAGGTCGAGCTGGCCCGCACCATGACGGACAAGGCGGCGTGGTACTGCGACCACGACGGCGACTCGCCGCTCGCCGGCGAGACGGCGAACATGGCCAAGTACGCGGCCGCCGAGGCCACACTGGCCGCGCTCGACCAGGCCATCCAGACCCACGGTGGCAACGGCATGTCGACCGAGTTCGGCATCGCCGACCTGTGGGGCATGGCCCGGCTGCTCCGCATCGCGCCGGTGAGCCGCGAGATGATCCTCAACTACGTGGCCCAGCACTCCCTCGGGATGCCCCGCTCCTACTGAGCCACCCGCGACGCGGCGCCGCGCGCATGGCGCGCACGGCGACCCGCGACGCGGCACGGCGTGACGGGCGCGACCCGCCGCGGGCCGCCGCCCGGTTGCAGTTCGGGTGCAGACCCGGAGCGACCGCGCCGATCCAGGCACCTCAAGTCGTGGTCCCGTCGCGTCGATAGCTCTCGTACGTGGAAATACGCCTAGGAACGCTGGTTCCCTCGGCCGTACTCTGCGCAACGAGGACCATGTACGCACCCACGGAACCACATCGCAGGCCGGACGAGAGCCGGATGCACCGCCCGGCCCGGCCGGGAGGGCCCCGCCGTGGGTCGCCTCGGCGCCCGACGGCACGGCACCGGGGTGACGACGCGGTGACCCTGGTCGAGGTCCTCGTGGCCACCTTGGTCCTCCTGGTCACCATGATCCCGATGGGCATCCTCCTCACCAACGTGTCGGCCAGCGCCGCCGACGCCCGCCAGCGCCAGGCCGCACTGCAGCTCGCCGACTCGTGGGTCGAGATCCTCGCCAACTCGCAGCCGCCCACCGGCACGGACGGCTCGGTGCTCACGAGCACCCCGCCAGACCCCGGTGGCCCCGCCCGGGACGACCGCCCCGTCGAACGTCCTCGGCGGCACCACGTTCTCCGTCACGGCCAACTACGGCGAGGCGTTCGTCAACGACGTCGGGCAGTCCGACCTGTGCTCGGCCGGACAGCCGCCCAGCCCCTCCCACCCCGGCGTGATCCAGCTCCAGGTGACGGTCGCCTGGGACAGCGGCGGCAAGCACCAGGTGACCGACACCACCGACATCAACTACCCGAAGCCCGGACTCCAGACCGAGGGGTTCCTCGCCGTCAACCTGGCCAACGACGGGGAGGTGGACGTGTACGGCAACAGCGCCGCCAGCCGTCTGGAGGCCCTGCCCGTCACCATCACCCAGGTGTCCGGCAGTCCGACGCTCTCACCCAACCCGTACACGCTCTACGCCGACCAGAACGGGTGCATCTTCGCCCAGGTCCCCGTGGGCACCTACAACGTGTCCATCCTGCAGCCCACGGCGGGCACCCCGGCCAGTGCCGGGTTCTCCGGGTACCCGGGGGCGCCCCCGTTCGTGGACACGACCGGCTCGACCGACGACGAGCAGGACAACCAGGCCGTGACCGTGACCGCCGAGACCACGGTCAACCTCGACTACTTCGACGAGGGGATCACCGCCTCCATCGACTACGGCGGCGCCTCGGCCGTCGACAACGGCGTCTCCTGCCCGGGCGCCGCGTCGGTCCCGTGCGTCACCACCGGCGACGGCACGGGCGGGGCGTCGGTGGCGTGGGGCCCGTCCTCCTCGACGTGGTCGTCGACCACGCTGGGCGCCGGCACCCAGATCAACCAGGTCGACTGCACCACGGCGGCGAGCCCGTACTGCGTGGGCGTGGGCTACGGCCCCTCGGGCGGACTGATCGAGACGACGTCGTCCGACTTCGACGCGGTGTCGTCGGACACGGTGCCGACCGGTGTCACCGACCTGACCCAGGTCACCTGTCCCACGGCGACGGGCTGCTACGCCCTCGGCGTGTCCAGCTCGGGACCGGTGGTGCTGGCGCGGCTACGTGGGCGCAGGGGCGGACCGCTGGATCGTCGTCCCCCACCCCGGCGTCACCGTGACCTCACTCGACGCCATCGCCTGCCCCACCACCACCACCTGCGAGGTGAGCGACGCGGGCAGCGCCGGCGCCGCCGGCGTGATCCGCCTCGACGGCGACCCCGGCACCCTGGCCGTCGACCCGCTGTGGGTGCCGTCGGTGTCGACCGACACCCTTCCCACGGCGGTGCGGTCGGTCGGCACCCTCGCCTGTCCGACGGCGACCACCTGCCTGGCCACGGCCGTCGGCGACAATGCCGGCCCCGGAGACGCCACCGTCATCACCGTGCCGGTGTCACCGGTCGGCGGCAGCACCTGGGTCCCCGAGTCGACGTTCCCCACCGGTGCGTCGACGGTCACGGGGATCTCGTGCACCACGACGACCTGCATCGCCATCGGCACGGCCACGGGTGCGGCCGCGGTGTGGACCGCCGACCTCACCGGCGCCACCCACGCATGGTCCCAGGCGACCGGGTTCCCGAGCTCGGTGCTGGCCGTCACCTCGGTGGCGTGCGGCAGCCCCGCCTTGGGTGACACCGCCGACTGCGCCGTGGCCGCCATCACCTCCAGTCCCTCCGGCTCCGGCGAGCTGCTCGACGGTTCCCTGACCAACGGGAGCTGGGTCTGGAACCCCGCGCCCGTCCCGGCCGACGAGGGCCTCCAGTACCTGCTGGGCGTGTCGTGCATGACCCCCGCCGCCCCCGGCACGGCCACGTCCGCGGCGGTGGGCGCCACCCCGGGTGGACCGGTGGTCCTGACCTCGGCCAACGGTCCGTCGGGCACGTGGACGGACCAGACCCCGGGGGGACTGTCCGGTGAGGTCGCCACGGGCATCCCGCTCGAGATCTCGCCGTCGGACACCACCAGCTGGACGACCCAGGTGCCCGCGGGCCAGACCCCCAACGCCACCACGCTCCCGAACGTCCTCTACCCGCAGCCCCCCGGCTACTCGATCGCCGCCGGCGACTGCCCGACGGAGGCCACCAGCACGGCCATCGCCAACCTCAACGCCCAGCCGGGCGGCATCGCCCAGGTGACGGTGCCCCTCGGCACGATCCCGCTGCAACTGGTGACGTCGACGGGCGCCCCGGTGAGCGGCGCCACGGTCACCCTCACCTCGACCACGTGCGGCGGGGCCGACTCCTACAACCTGCCCGTCACCGACCCGACCGGTGAGACCACGGCGGCGGTCCCCTACGGCTCGTACTCCTACACCGTCACCCAGGGCTCGACGGCCGTGGCCCACACGGCGGTCACGATCACCGTGGGGGGCAGCACCGTGCAGGTCACCACGGCGGGCTCCACGGTGACCGACTACCTGCCCGGCGTGGCCCAGGTGCAGGCATGACCGCCCGGCTCCGCGACCGCGACCGCGACGACTCGGGCTTCACCCTGGTCGAGCTGACGGTCACCTGTTCGGTGCTGCTCATCCTCCTCGGCATGGTCTTCGTGAGCTTCACCATGGTCGAGGGGCTGAGCGCCGGGGTCAGCTCCCAGTACCAGGAGGCCCAGCAGACGCTCCCGGCGATGGCGCCGCTCCACAACCTGCTGGCCGCCGAGGTCGAGCCGGCGCCCCCGTCCGCGGGCGTGCCGACCCCGCCGTACGCGGCGATGGGCAATTTCTCCATGACCTTCTACGCCAACGTGGGCACCGGCTACCTCGACGTCGCCTCGTGCCCCACGGGCCAGACCTGCACCACGGGGACCACCGCCGGCCCGGTCAAGATCGTGGCCCTCGAGGTCGACGGCAGCGGCAACCAGGCCACGGTGTGCAACGAGTCGGCACCGTGCGACTTCCAGCTGCGCATGTACCTCCCGGAGACGGGGCTCACCGCACCGGGTGTCCCCTCGTGCCCGGGGGTGGGGACCGGTCCCACGTGCGTGTACCCGACCAGCTACCGCCTGCTGGACAACGTGCAGAACGTGGTCAACGACCCGTCGAACCCGAACGGCACCCCCATCTTCACCTACAGCCTGTTCGACGGCGGAGGGACCTACCTGGGCACGTCCTACGGGGACCAGGGGATCCCGCTGTCGGCGACGGAGGTGGCCAACCAGCAGATCACCGGGCTGGTGGCACTCGGCTACCCGGTCGACACCCAGTCGCTGACCGCCTGCACCGCGCCCAATTCCAGCTATCCGACGTTGGCCGTCTCCTGTCCCGCCGACGCCGTCCAGAGCGTGTCCGTGGACCTCCAGGTGGCCAAGCCCGGCTCCGGGAGTCTGGGGACCCAGGAGAACAACCTGGTGGTCTACCGCTACGCGCAGAGCCCGGGTTCGACCACGGCCCCCTACCAGTACTCGGCGAGCGTGGGGTGACGACGATGCGCGACCTGATCCTCCGACTGCGCCACCGCACCGCACGCCTGGTGTCCGACCGGCGTCGTGCCGCCTGGGCCGACCTCGGCCAGACGGCCATCGTCGCCGTCCTGGGGGTCACCCTGATCATCGGGATCGTCGGCGCCACCCTGGTGACCACCGTGATCCAGTCCATCCCCCTGCAGCAGACCAACGCCGTCTCGGTCTACGCCCGCCGGGCCATGCAGGCCGGTGAG
Source organism: uncultured Acidimicrobiales bacterium (assembly GCA_963814655.1). Lineage (GTDB taxonomy): Bacteria > Actinomycetota > Acidimicrobiia > Acidimicrobiales > RAAP-2 > Bog-756. The sequence goes on from CAWFDU010000013.1 coordinate 509,334, forward strand.
AACGCCTACGTCACCGCCGTCAACGCCAATCCGACCCTGGCCCAGTGCAACACCGGCACCAACGGGACCGGCCCGTGCAGCGGGATCGACTACGGCAAGTGGAACCTGGTCACCGGCTCGTCGGGCACGAACAGCTACGCCGAGTACTACGCCTTCGGCAATCCGCAGCCCACGTTCGATCCCACCACCAAGGCCCTCACCAGCCTGTCCGTGCAGGTGGTCGGCGCCGCCCACAGTCCCGGCACGTCCACCAACTACGTCTTCGACGGCGCAGACCATCCACCTCTCGGCACAGAACGGATTCCTGACCAACGTCTGGTGGTCGAACTTCGAGTCCTACAACTCGACGGGCAGCTACACGGGCTGCAAGTACAACTGGAAGAACGGCTACAACATCGACAACAACGACAACGGCTGCGGGCCGGTGTACTTCGGACCCAACGACTACCTGTTCGGGCCCGTCTACAGCAACGACTCGCTGTTCGTCAGCGGCAACGGCTCCGTGTCCGGGTCCCCCTCGTTCGGCGACGCCACCGTCAACCCGAAGGTCCCGTCCGCGGTCATGACCGCGGATCCGAACTGCCTCTTCGTCGACGACGCCAACGGCATGTCCGGCAGCGACAGCAACTGCGCGTCGGCCGACAACGAGGTCGCCCTGTACGACACGGTCAACAGTGCCGACGACCACGCCGTCGAGACACCCCCCAGAGCGACGCCCAGCTCGGCATCATCGCCAGCCAGAACGGGTGCCTGTACTCGGGACCGACCCAGATCACCCTCGGCCCCGTCGCCGGACAGATGACGGTGGTCAGCCCGGACACCCCCGAGAACACCGTCGTCGTCAACGGCCACACGGTCACCCAGGACACCAACAACATCACCACCAACTACAACAACTGCCCGAACAACGGTACCCCCGCCGCACTCCCCCCCAACGGCGTCGTGTTCGTCCAGAACGCCAAGGCGGGCCAGACCGTCACCGGGGCCAACCCGTTCGACGCCTACATGAACAACTCGGCGACCAACGTCACCTCCAACCCGTCGCCCCCCACCACCAGCCACGCGGTGACCCTGACCGCCACCGTCACCTCGGCGAACTCGCAGATCGCCACCGGCGCCACCGTCGCCTTCAGCCAGACCACCAAGACCGGGTATTCGACGTCGACGTCGGTGATCCCGGCCTGCTCCGCCGTCTCCAACTGGTCCGCCCCGGTGGCTTCCGGCAGCAACTGGCAGTCGTCGGTCACCTGTTCGACCACCGAGGCGTCCAACGGCACCGGCGCCTTCTCGGCGGCCTACAGCGGAGGCACCTACGTGTCGTCGTCGCAGGCCAACCTGGGTCAGACCAACACCCTCACGCCGTCGTACTCCTACGGGGCCAACTCGCAGACCAACGCCGGCGGCTGCACCAGCTGCTACTACGGCGAGTCCTCCACGCCCGACGGCGAGGGCGACGCCTTCGTCAGCGGCGCCCTGTCCGGCCAGCTCACCATCGGCACGGCCAACAACGTGATCGTCACGGGCAACCTCACCTACGCCGACTGCACCTGGACCACGGGCCCGAGCGGCGAGGCGAACAGCTTCTGCGGCTACAACGCGGGGGGCACCAACGACTCGCTCGGTCTGATCGCCAACAACTACGCCGAGGTCAACCACCCGGTGACCAGCGCCGGGGGCTCGGTACTCCCCTCCTGCGGCGCCAACGGCGGCGTCCTGTGCGACCCGTCCAACGGCAGCGGCCTGACCATCGACGCCGCCGTCCTCGCCCTCACCCAGTCCTTCGTGGTTAACAACTACGCGCAGGGCAGCACCGAGGGACAGCTCAACCTCTACGGCTCCATCCAGCAGTACGCACGCGGCCCGGTCGGGACCTTCAGCGGATCCAACTCGGTCTCGGGCTACGTGAAGCACTACGTCTGGAACCCGCTGATGGGCCTGGTGTCCCCGCCGAGCTACCTGGTGCCCTCCACCGCTCCGTGGGTCCTGACCGCCGTCGACGCCAACGGCGGCCAGCGGTCGACCAGCACCTGTCCCCCGCTCGACGGCATCTATCCGGGCCCGGCGCCGGCCACGGCGACCCCGATCAGCCAGTACTGCAGCCAGGCGAGCGGCGGGCTGCCCGGCTACCCGTCGGTGACGGCGCCGTCGGCGCCGACCAACGTGTCGGCCACCGCCAGCATCGGCGGGACCGCCACGGTGACCTGGACCGATCCCCCCAACAACGGATCACCGATCACCAGGTACACCGTCCAGAGCATCCCGGGGTGCGGGTCGTGCAGCTACTCGTCGCTGGTCGGTCCCTCGGTGACCTCGGCGACGGTCACCGGACTCACCCCCGGGACCGCCTACATCTTCACCGTCACGGCCACCAACGCCTACGGGACCAGTGACCCCTCCGACCCGTCGCCGTCGGTCACGGCGCCGAGCGTCCCCTACGCGCCCACGCTGGTGTCCGCCGTCGGCAACGTCAACGACACCGTCACCGTGTCGTGGACGGACCCGTCGTCGGTCGGGTCCCCGATCGTGCAGTACACGGTCACCCCGTCGCCGGCGTGCGGCTCGTGCACCGGCACCACGGTGGCCGGGCCCACGGCGACCTCGACCACGATCTCGGGCCTCACCGTCGGGGCCACGTACTCCTTCACGGTGACCGCCACCAACGGGCTCGGCACCGGGCCGGCCTCCGCCCCGTCCAACACGGTGGTCGTGCCCACCTTCCCGGGTGCACCGACCGGTGTGTCCGCCACGTCGTACGCCAACACCCAGTCCGTCGTGTCGTGGGCCGCGCCGGCCAACACCGGAGGCCTCACCATCACCGGGTACGCCGTCACCTCGTCGCCCGGCGGCAAGACCTGCACGACCTCGGGCACCCCCTCGTGCACGGTCACCGGGCTGACCAACGGGACCGCGTACACGTTCACGGTGAAGGCCACCAACGGCATCGGCACCGGCCCGGCCTCCGCGGCGTCGCCCGCGGCCACCCCGTCCACCGTCCCCGGGGCCCCGACCATCGGGACGGCGACCAACGGCGTCGACTCGGCGTCCGTCACCTTCACCGCACCGGGCTCCAACGGCGGGGCCCCGGTCACCAGCTACACGGCGACCTCCAGCCCCGGCGGCCTCACCGGTACCTGCGCCTCGTCGCCCTGCACCGTCAGCGGGCTGACCGCCGGCACCGCCTACACCTTCACGGTGAAGGCCACCAACGGGTCCGGCACCGGGGCGTCCTCGGGCTCGTCGAACTCGATCACCGCCACCGGCCCCCCCGGCGCCCCCACCGCGGTCACCGCCACCTCGTACGCCAACGCCCAGTCGGTGGTGTCCTGGACGGCACCGGCCACCGGCGGCTCCTCGATCACCAGCTACACCGTCACCTCGAGCGGCGGCCAGACGTGCACGACGCCCAACGGAACGACGACCACCTGCACCGTGACCGGGCTCACCAACGGCACCGCCTACACCTTCACGGTGACCGCGACCAACGTGCTCGGCACCGGCCCCGCCTCGGCGGCCTCGGCCCCGGCGACCCCGGGCACGGTCCCGGGCGCGCCGGTCATCGGGAGCGCCACGGGTGGCTACCAGTCCGCCACCGTCACCTGGTCGGCACCGGCGTCCAACGGCGGGCTGCCCATCACCGGGTACACGGTGACGTCGAGTCCGGGGGCCATGACCTGCTCGACCAGCGGGACGTCGTGCACCGTCACCGGGCTGACCAACGGCACCGCCTACACCTTCACGGTCAAGGCCACCAACGTCGCCGGCACCGGGGCCGCATCTGGGGCGTCCAACGCCGTCACCCCGGCCAACACCGTCCCGGGTGCGCCGTCCGGTGTGACCGCCACCCCCTACGCCAACGCCCAGTCGGTGGTGACGTGGACGGCGGCGGCCGCCAACGGTTCGGCCATCACCAGCTACACCGTCACCTCGAGCGGCGGCCAGACGTGCACGACGCCCAACGGCACCACGACCACCTGCACCGTGACCGGGCTCACCAACGGCACCGCCTACACCTTCACGGTCAAGGCCACCAACGGCATCGGGATCGGCCCTGCGTCGTCCGCCTCGGCCCCGGTGACCCCTTCGACGGTCCCCGGCGCCCCGACCGCGGTGACGGGCACCGCCAACGCCAACGCCCAGTCGGCCGTGTCGTGGACGGCGCCGGCCTCCAACGGCGGCGCCGCCATCACCTCCTACACGGTGACCTCCAGCCCGGGCGGGAAGATGTGCACCACCGCCGCCACCTCGTGCACGGTCACCGGGCTGACCAACGGGACCAGCTACACGTTCACGGTGACGGCGACCAACGGCTCCGGCACCGGCCCGGCCTCGGCCGCCTCGCCCGCCGTCGTCCCGGCCACGGCTCCCGGCGCCCCGACCGCGGTGGCGGCCACGTCCAACGCCAACACCCAGTCGGTGGTGACCTGGACCGCCCCCGCCTCCAACGGGGGATCGGCGATCACCTACTACACGGTGACCTCGAGCGGTGGGCAGACGTGCACCACGCCCAACGGGACCACCCGGACCTGCACGGTGACCGGACTGACCAACGGGACGGCGTACACCTTCGTCGTGACCGCCACCAACGCGGCCGGCACCGGCCCCGCCTCGGCCGCCTCGGCACCGGCCACGCCGGCCACCCTCCCCGGCGCCCCGACGGGGGTGTCCGCCCAGGGTAGCCTCGACTCCGAGTCCATCGTGACCTGGACCGCCCCGGTGAGCGACGGTGGCTCGGCCATCACCCACTACACGGTCACGGCCAACACCGGCCAGACCTGCACCACCCCGAACGGCTCCACCACCACGTGCGCGGTGACCGGCCTCACCAACGGCTCCACCTACACGTTCACGGTCACCGCCACCAACGGCCTCGGCACCGGCCCCGCCTCGGCCGCCTCGAACGCGGTCGTCCCCGCCGCCACGCCCGGCGCCCCGACCGCGGTGACGGCCACGTCCCACGTCAACGGGCAGTCCACGGTGTCCTGGACGGCCCCGGTCTCGACCGGCGGCTCGCCCATCACCAGCTACACGGTCACCCCCAGCAGCGGCGTGCCCTGCGTGACCGGTAACGGGTCCACCACCTCGTGCACCCTGACCGGCCTCACCAACGGGGTCACGTACACCTTCACGGTGTTCGCCACCAACAGCATCGGCAACGGTCCGGCCTCCGCGCCGGCGACGGCCACACCCTCCACGGTGCCCACCGCCCCGACCGCCGTGGTCGCCACCTCGAACGCCAACGCCCAGTCGGTGGTGTCGTGGACCGCCCCGTCGTCCAACGGGGGGGCGACCATCACCGGGTACACCGTCGTGGCCACCGACACGACCGTCCCGGCCAACGGCGGCCAGACGTGCACGGTGGCCACGACCACCTGCACCGTCACCGGACTCACCAACGGCAACGCCTACACCTTCACCGTGACGGCCACCAACGCCTCGGGCACCGGTCCGGCGTCGGCCGCCTCGGCCCCGGCCATCCCGGCGACCCTGCCCGGCGCCCCCACCGCCGTGTCCGCCTCCTCGTACGGCAACACCCAGTCGGTGGTGTCGTGGACCGCCCCCGCCTCCAACGGCGGTGCCGCCATCACCAACTACACCGTGACCTCGTCGCCCGGCGCCTTCACCTGCTCGACGGTGGCCACGTACTGCACCGTCACCGGCCTGACCAACGGCACCGCCTACACGTTCACGGTGGTGGCCACCAACGCCGTCGGCGCCGGCCCCGCCTCGGCCGCCTCGGCGCCGGCCACGCCGGCGACCGTGCCCGGCGCCCCGACCGGGGCCTCGGTGACCGCCACCAATTCGCCCACGGCCGCCCTGGTGAGCTGGACGGCGCCGGTGGTCAACGGCGGCGCACCCGTCACCGGCTACACGGTGACCTCGTCGCCCGGCGGCTACACGTGCTCGACCGCCGCCACCAACTGCACCTTCAGCGGCCTGACCACCGGTACCACCTACACCTTCACGGTGACCGCCGCCAACGGCGCCGGGTCGGGGGCGGCGTCGTCGCCCACCAACTCGCTCGAGGTGGGCACACCGGGCGCCCCCACCGCGGCCTCCGCCACGTCGTACGCCAACACCCAGTCGGTGGTGTCGTGGACGGCGCCGACGGCCAATGGCGGCTCGGCGATCACCAGCTACACGGTGACCTCGTCGCCCGGTGGCTACACCTGCACCACGGCCACCACCACGTGCACGGTCACCGGCCTGACCAACGGCACGCCGTACACCTTCACGGTGGCGGCCACCAACGCCGTCGGCACCGGCAACCCCTCGGCCCCGTCGGCTCCGGCCACCCCGGCCACCGTGCCCGGCGCCCCCACCGCCGTGGCCGCCACGTCGTACGCCAACACCCAGTCGGTGGTGTCGTGGACCGCCCCCGCCTCCAACGGCGGTGCGACCATCACCGGGTACACCGTGACGTCGAGCCCCGGGGGCAAGACCTGCACGACGGCGACCACGAGCTGCACGGTCACCGGACTGACCAACGGCACGGCCTACACCTTCACCGTGACCGCCACCAACGGCGCCGGCACCGGGAGCGCCTCGTCGCCGTCGGCGCCGGCCACCCCGGCCACCATCCCCGGCGCCCCCACCGCGGTGACCGCCACGTCGTACGCCAACACCCAGTCGGTGGTGTCGTGGACCGCCCCCGCCTCCAACGGTGGTGCGCCCATCACCGCCTACACCGTGACCTCGTCGCCGGGGGCGTTCACCTGCACCACGGCCACCACCAGCTGCACCGTCACCGGACTGACCAACGGCACGGCCTACACCTTCACCGTGACCGCCACCAACGGCGCCGGCACCGGACCCGCCTCGACGGCGTCGGCCGCCGCCACCCCGGCCACCGTGCCGTCGGCACCGACGGCGGTGTCGGCGACGTCCTACGCCAACGCCCAGTCGGTGGTGTCGTGGACGGCGTCCGCCTCCAACGGGGGCGCGGCCATCACCGGCTACACGGCGACCTCCAGCCCCGGCGGGTTCACCTGCACCACCACCACGAGTCCGTGCACCGTGACCGGACTGACCAACGGCACGGCGTACACGTTCACCGTGACCGCCGCCAACGCCGCCGGCACCAGCGCGGCATCCAGCCCGTCGGCCGCGGCCACGCCGGCCACCCTGCCGAGCGCACCCACCGGGGTCACCGCCACGTCCAACGCCAACACCCAGTCGGCGGTCTCGTGGACGGCCCCGTACAACGGCGGCGCGGCCATCACCAGCTACACCGTGACGTCCAGCCCGGGGTCCAAGACCTGCACCACGGCGACCACCGGCTGCACGGTCACCGGGCTGACCAACGGCACCGCCTACACCTTCACCGTGACCGCCACCAACATCGTGGGCACCGGCCCGGCGTCCGCCGCCTCGGGCCCCGCCGTCCCGGCGACCACGCCCGGCGCCCCGACCGCGGTGACCGCCACGTCCAACGCCAACGCCCAGTCGGTGGTGTCGTGGACGGCGCCGGCCTCCAACGGTGGTGCGGCCCTGACCAGCTACACGGCCACCTCGTCGCCGGGCGGGTTCACCTGCACGACGGCCAACGGCACCACCACCACGTGCACGGTCAACGGACTCACCAACGGCACCGCCTACACCTTCACCGTGACGGCCACCAACTCCGCCGGGACCAGCGCCGCCTCGTCCCCGTCGGCCGCCGCCACCCCGGCCACCGTGCCCGGCGCCCCCACCGCGGTGACCGCCACGTCCAACGCCAACGCCAAGTCGGTCGTGTCGTGGACGGCGCCGGCGTCCAACGGCGGCGCGGCCATCAGCGGCTACTCGGTGACGTCGTCCCCGGGCGGGTTCACCTGCACGTCGGCGACCACGAGCTGCACCGTCACCGGTCTGACCAACGGCTCGCCCTACACCTTCACCGTGACCGCCACCAACTCCGCCGGCACGGGTAGCGCGTCGGCCGCCTCGTCGCCGGCCACCCCGGCCACCGTGCCGGGCGCCCCCACCGCGGTGACCGCCACCTCGAACGGCAACACCCAGTCGGTGGTGTCCTGGACCGCCCCCTCCTCGAACGGTGGTGCGGCCATCACCGGCTACACGGCGACCTCCTCGCCGGGCTCGTTCACCTGCACCACCACCCTGACCACCTGCACGGTGGCCGGTCTGACCAACGGCACCGCCTACACCTTCACCGTGACCGCCACCAACGCGGCCGGCACCAGTGCCGCCTCGACGGCGTCGTCGCCGGCCACCCCGGCCACCGTCCCGGGCCAGCCCACGGCGGTGACCGCCACCTCGTACGCCAACACCCAGTCGGTGGTGTCGTGGACCGCCCCGGCGTCCAACGGCGGTGCCGCCATCAGCGGCTACACCGTCACCTCGTCGCCGGGAGCCTTCACCTGCACGACGGCCACCACCAGCTGCACGGTCACCGGGCTCACCAACGGCACCAGCTACACGTTCACGGTGACCGCCACCAACTCGTCGGGCACGGGGGCCGCCTCGTCGCCGTCCGCCGCCGCCACCCCGGCAACCATCCCCGGCGCACCGACCGGGGTCAGTGCCACCTCGTACGCCAACACCCAGTCGGTGGTGTCGTGGACGGCGCCGGTCAGCAACGGCGGGGCGGCGATCACCAGCTACAAGGTGACGTCGTCACCGGGTTCGTTCACCTGCACGACGGCCACCACCAGCTGCACGGTCACCGGGCTCACCAACGGCACCAGCTACACGTTCACCGTGGTCGCCACCAACCCGGTCGGCTCCGGCACCACGTCGGCGTCGTCGGCGCCGGCCACCCCGGCGACCACACCCGGCGTGCCGACCAGCGTGAACGCCTCGTCGAACGCCAACACCCAGTCGGTGGTGTCGTGGAACGCCCCGGCGTCCAACGGCGGAGCGACGATCACCGCCTACACCGTGACCTCGTCGCCGGGGGCGTTCACCTGCACCACGGCCACCACCAGCTGCACGGTCACCGGGCTCACCAACGGCACCAGCTACACGTTCACGGTGACGGCCACCAACCCGGCCGGCACCAGCGCGGCCTCGACCGCCTCGTCCCCGGCCATCCCGGCGACCGTGCCCGGCGCGCCCACCGGGGTGGTCGCCACGTCCAACGCCAACACCCAGTCGGTCGTGTCCTGGACGGCACCGGCCTCCAACGGCGGTGCCGCCATCAGCAGCTACACCGTGACCTCGTCGCCCGGCGGCCTCACCTGCTCGACGGCGGGCACCAGCTGCACCGTCACCGGACTCACCAACGGCACGAGCTACACGTTCACGGTGACGGCCACCAACTCGGCCGGCACCAGCGCCGCCTCGACCGCCTCGGCCGCCGTCGTGCCCGCCACCGTGCCCGGCGCCCCCACCGGGGTGGTCGCCACGTCCAACGCCAACACCCAGTCGGTCGTGTCCTGGACGGCGCCGTCCAGCAACGGCGGTGCCACCATCACCGCCTACACCGCCACCTCGTCGCCGGGTGCGTTCACCTGCACCACGGCCACCACCAGCTGCACCGTCACCGGCCTCACCAACGGCACCAGCTACACGTTCACGGTGACGGCCACCAACTCGGCCGGCACCAGCGCCGCCTCGGCCGCCTCGTCGCCGGCCACCCCGGCCACCCCGCCGGGCGCCCCCACCGGGGTGACCGCCACGTCCAATGCCAACACCCAGTCGGTCGTGTCCTGGACGGCGCCGTCCAGCAACGGTGGCGCCGCCATCACCGCCTACACCGTCACCTCGTCGCCGGGGGCGTTCACCTGCACCACGGCCACCACCAGCTGCACCGTCACCGGCCTCACCAACGGCACCAGCTACACGTTCACGGTGACGGCCACCAACTCGGCCGGCACCAGCGCCGCCTCGACCGCCTCGGCCGCCGCCGTGCCCGCCACCACACCGGGCGCCCCCACCGGGGTGACCGCCACCTCCAACGCCAACACCCAGTCGGTCGTGTCCTGGACGGCGCCGTCCAGCAACGGCGGCGCCGCCATCACCGCCTACACCGCCACCTCGTCGCCGGGCGGCTTCACCTGCTCGACGGCCACCACCACCTGCACCGTCACCGGCCTCACCAACGGCACCAGCTACACGTTCACGGTGACGGCCACCAACTCGGCCGGCACCAGCGCCGCCTCGACGGCGTCGGCCGCCGCCGTGCCCGCCACCACGGCCTCGGCGCCGACGGCGGTGACCGCGGTGGCGACCACCTCGGCCACCACCGCCGCCGTCAGCTGGACCGCCCCGGCGTCCAACGGGGGTGCGGCCATCTCCAGCTACACCGTGACCTCGAGCCCGGGTGGTCTCCTCTGCACCAGCGCCACCACCAGCTGCACGGTCACCGGGCTCACCACCGGCACGACGTACAGCTTCACGGTGGCGGCCATCAACTCGGCCGGCACCGGGGCCGCCTCGGCCGCCTCCAACTCCCTGGTGGTCGGGACGCCCGGCGCCCCGACGGCGGTGGGGGCCACGTCGAACTCGAACGCCCAGTCGCTGGTGTCCTGGACCGCTCCGGCGGCCAACGGTGGATCGGGCATCACCAGCTACACCGCCACCTCGTCGCCCGGCGGCTTCACCTGCACGGCGGCCACCACCAGCTGCACGGTCAGCGGGCTGACCAACGGCACCAGCTACACGTTCACGGTGACGGCCACCAACGCCACGGGCACCGGCCCGGCCTCGGCCGCCTCGGGCGCGGCCATCCCGGCCACGACCCCCGGGGCGCCCACCGCGGTCACCGCCACCTCGTACGCCAACGCCCAGTCGGTGGTCGCCTGGACCGCCCCGGCCTCGACCGGCGGTTCGACCATCACCGGCTACACCGTGACCTCGTCGCCCGGTGGCTACACCTGCTCGACGGCGACCACCACCTGCACGGTCACCGGCCTGACCAACGGGACCGGCTACACGTTCACCGTCACCGCCACCAACGGCGTCGGCACCGGGAGCGCCTCGGCGGCCTCGGCCACGGCCACCCCGGCCACGACACCGGGCGCCCCGACCGGGGTCACCGCCGTCGCCTACTCGTCGGCCACGTCGGCCACCATCGCCTGGACCGCCCCGGCGAGCAACGGCGGTGCCGCCCTGACCGGCTACACGGTCACCTCCAGCCCGTCGGTCACCACGCCGGCCGCCTGCTCGACCTCGCTGAACGGGTCGTCCACCTCCTGCGTGTTCACCGGCCTCACCACCGGGACGAGCTACACCTTCACGGTGGCGGCCATCAACGGCGCCGGCACCGGGACCGCCTCGGCGGCCTCCTCCTCGATCAAGGTCGGCACGCCGGGCGCCCCGACCGGGGTGACCGCCGTCGCCTACTCGGCGGCCACCTCGGCCACCATCTCGTGGACCATCCCCGCCTACAACGGCGGCTCGGCCCTGACCGGCTTCACCGTGACCTCGTCGCCGTCGGTCACCACCCCGGCCGCCTGCTCGACCTCGCTGACGGGTACGTCCACCACCTGCGTGTTCACCGGCCTCACCACCGGGACCAGCTACACCTTCACGGTGGCGGCCAAGAACGCCAACGGCACCGGTGCGTCCTCGGCGGCGTCCGCCTCGATCAAGGTCGGCACGCCGGGCGCACCGACCGGGGTGACCGCCGTCGCCTACTCGGCGGCCACCTCGGCCACCATCTCGTGGACCATCCCCACCTACAACGGCGGCTCGGCCCTGACCGGCTTCACCGTGACCTCGTCGCCGTCGGTCACCACCCCGGCCGCCTGCTCGACCTCGCTGACGGGCACGTCCACCACCTGCGTGTTCACCGGCCTCACCACCGGGACCAGCTACACCTTCACGGTGGCGGCCAAGAACGCCAACGGCACCGGTGCGTCCTCGGCGGCCTCCGCCGCCCTGACCGTCGGCACGCCGGGGGCGCCCACCATCGGCACGGCGACGGCGTCGGGCTCGACCAACGCGGCCACGGTGACGTGGACGGCCCCCACCTACAACGGCGGCTCGGCCGTCACCGGCTACACGGTGACCCCGTACCTCGCCGGCGTGGCCCAGACCCCGCAGGCCTTCGCCTCGACGGCCACCAGCGAATCCGTCACCGGCCTCACCCAGGGATCGAGCTACACCTTCAAGGTGCAGGCCACCAACGCCAACGGCACCGGCGCCTACTCGGCGGCCACCTCCGCGGTCACGATCACCAACTAGCACCCGGGCCCGGCCCGGCCCGGGAGGCAGGTCTCCCGACGTCGGCACCGTCCCGGACGTCCCGCGACGGCGACGGAGCGGCACCGGAGCGGGAGGCGGGGCCCGTCGGAGCGGCCGTCGGGGACCGCTAGCCTTGAACGACCATGCCGACCCGCACCCGTGACGACATCCGCAACGTGGCCATCGTGGCCCACGTCGACCACGGGAAGACCACCCTGGTGGACGCCATGCTCTGGCAGTCCGGGCGCCTTCCGGGACAACCAGTCGGTCAACGAGCGGGTCATGGACTCCGGCGACCTCGAGCGCGAGAAGGGCATCACCATCCTGGCCAAGAACACCGCCGTGCTCCACGGCGGGGTCAAGATCAACATCATCGACACCCCGGGCCACGCCGACTTCGGCGGCGAGGTCGAGCGGGGACTGACCATGGTGGACGGCGTCCTCCTCCTGGTGGACGCCTCCGAGGGCCCCCTCCCCCAGACCCGCTTCGTGCTCCGCAAGGCGCTCGAGGCCCGGCTCCCCGTCGTGCTGGTGGTCAACAAGGTGGACCGGCCCGACGCCCGCATCGACGAGGTCGTCCACGAGGTCGAGGAGCTGTTCCTCGACCTCGACGCCGACGAGGACCAGATCGACTTCCCCATCCTCTACTCCAACGCCCGGGCCGGCTGGGCCGCCACCGAGCAGGGCGTCGAGGGCACCGACCTCGAGCCGCTCTTCCAGGCCATCCTCGACCGCATCCCCGCCCCCCACTACGAGGAGGGCGCCCCGCTCCAGGCCATCGTGTCCAACCTCGACGCCTCCCCCTACCTGGGCCGCCTGGCCGTGTGCCGGGTCCACAACGGGACCCTGACCAAAGGGGCCACGGTGGCCTGGTGCAAGCTCGACGGCACCATCGAGCGGACCAAGATCACCGACCTCTTCATCACCGACGCCCTCGACCGGGTCGAGTGCGACTCGGCCGGACCCGGCGAGATCGCCGCCGTGGCCGGCATGGCGACGATCACCATCGGCGAGACCCTGGCCGACGCCGAGGACCCGCGGCCGCTGCCGGTCATCACCGTCGACGAGCCCAGCCTGGGCATGACCATCGGCATCAACACCTCGCCCCTGGCCGGCACCGACGGCAAGAAGCTGACCGCCCGCCAGGTGCTCAGCCGGCTCGAGTCCGAGCTGATCGGCAACGTGTCGCTGCGGGTGCTGCCGACCGAGCGACCCGACACCTGGGAGGTCCAGGGCCGGGGCGAGCTGCAGCTCGCCGTGCTGGTCGAGACCATGCGACGCGAGGGGTTCGAGCTCACCGTGGGCAAGCCCCAGGTCGTCACCCGGGAGATCGACGGCAAGCTCCACGAGCCGATGGAGCGGGTGGCCATCGACGTGCCCGAGGACTACCTCGGCGTGGTCACCCAGCTCATGGCCCTGCGCAAGGGCAACGCTCATCGAGATGGTCAACCACAACACCGGATGGGTGCGCATGGACTACCGCATCCCCGCCCGTGGTCTGGTCGGCTTCCGCACCGAGTTCATGACCGAGACCCGCGGGCACCGGCATGCTCCACCACGTCTTCGACGGATGGGAGCCGTGGCACGGCGAGCTCAAGACCAAGCGCAACGGCTCGATGGTGGCCGACCGCCGGGGCATGACCACCGGGTACACCCTGATGAGCCTCCAGGAGCGGGGCCTGCTGCTCGTCGGCCCGGGCACCGAGGTCTACGAGGGCATGGTGGTGGGCGAGAACGCCCGCGACGAGGAGATGGACGTCAACCCGACCAAGGAGAAGAAGCAGACCAACATCCGGTCCGCCTCCGCCGACGAGGCCATCCGGCTGACGCCGCCGCTGCTGCTCTCCCTCGAGCAGGCGCTCGAGTTCATCGCCGACGACGAGTGCGTCGAGGTCACCCCGAACTTCGTCCGCCTGCGCAAGGTCATCCTCGACCAGACCACCCGCGGCCGGCTGCGCAGCAGGGCCCGCAAGGGCTGAGCCGGCCCGGCGTCGGCACGGGACCGGACCGCACGGCCCGCCGGCTCCGGGGGACCGCTGGCTCCGAGGGGAGGGCTCGAACCTCCAACATCCGGCTCCAAAGGCCGGCGTTCTGCCAATTGAACTACCTCGGACCGGACCGGTGACGGCAGGGCGACGCCGCCCCGCCTGCCGGCCCGCGACCAGGCTAGCCCCGGCCCGCGGCACCTCGCCCGGCCCTGCCACGGGTGCCGGGCACGGCGCCGATAGGCTCCCGACCCGATGCGCATCCTCGTGGTCGACGACGATCCGGCGGTCAGCGGCGCCCTCCAGCGGGCGCTCCGCCTGGAGGGCTACGAGGTGACCCTGGCGGGCGACGGGCCCCAGGCACTCGAGGAGCTCGCCGTCCGACCACCCGACGCCATGGTCCTCGACATCGGCCTGCCCACCATCGACGGGCTCGACGTGTGCCGGCGGATGCGGGCCGCCGGCGACGACACCCCCGTCCTGATGCTGACCGCCCGCGACGCCGTCGAGGACCGCGTGCGAGGGGCTCGACGCCGGGGCCGACGACTACCTGGTCAAGCCCTTCGCCCTCGCCGAGCTGCTGGCCCGGCTCCGCGCCCTGCTGCGTCGGCGGCCCGAGGACCCCGGGCGAGACCGCTGACCGTTCCTCGACCTCAGCCTCGACCCGGTCACCCGGGAGGCCCGGCGGGGCGACCGGCCTTCACCGTCACCCGCATCGAGTTCGACCTCCTCGAGCTCCTGCTGCGCCACCCGCGCCAGGTGCTGACCCGCGAGCTGATCCTCGACCGCGTCTGGGGCTACACGTTCGACTCCGGCACCAACTCCCTGGCCGTCTACGTCGGCTACCTGCGCCGCAAGACCGAGGAGGGCGGCGAGTCCCGGCTCATCCACACCGCCCGGGGAGTCGGCTATGTCCTCCGCGAGCCCTGAGCGCCGGGGCGGCGACGCGCCGTGACGTTCCGCACCCGCCTCGTGCTGGTGGCGACCGGCGGCGGTGCTGGTGGTGGTGCTGCTCGCCTCGGTCGCCACCTACGTCGTCGCCTACGACTCCCTGGTCGGGTCCCTCGACGTCACCCTCGAGCAGGACGCCCGCAACCTGATCAGCCGGCAACGAGATCGGCGTGCTGCCGAAGATCCAGAACACGTGCGGGCGGGCCGCCGGCTACTGCTCGCAGATGGTGTGGGTCGACGGGCAGGTGCACGCCGGCGACCCCCAGGTCCTCCCCATCACCCCGGCCGTGGCCCACGCCGCCGGCAGCCTCGGCGCCGGCCCCGAGCTGCTCTTCACCACCCAGGTGGGGGGCATCTCCGTGCGCGAGATCGTGTACCCGCTGGCCGGGCCCTACCGCTACACCAACGGGCCGAGCAGGTGCTCACCATGGACTACGGGGGGGCGCTGCAGGTCACCGCCCCGCTGACCGGCGTCCAGCAGGGGCTGCACCGGCTGGCGGTCGCCCTGTGGCTCATCATCCTGGTCGGGGTGGGGCTCGCCGTCGTGCTCGGACTCGGCCGTGGGCCGCACGGTGCTCCGACCGCTCGACGACCTGACCGGGTCCATCGAGGACCTCGCCCGGACGACCGACGTGGCGCGGCGGCTGGACCCCGGCGGCCCCGACGAGCTCGGCCGCCTGCGCCGGGCGTTCAACCGGCTGCTCGCCGCGCTCGACGCGTCACGCGAGAGCCAGCGGCAGCTCGTCCTGGACGCCTCGCACGAGCTGCGGACGCCGCTGACCAGCCTGCGCACCAACATGGAGGTGGCCCGCCGGATGGAGGACCTGGCCCCCGACGAGCGCGACGTCCTCATCGGTGACGTGCTCACCCAGCTCGACGAGCTCACCTCGCTGGTGGCCGACATGGCCGAGCTCGCCCGGGGCGACCTGCCCCCGCTCAGCTCGGGGCCCATCCGCTTCGACGAGCTGGTGCTGACCGCCGTCGAGGCCGCGACCACCCACGGGCGGAGCCGGGGCGTGACGTTCACGGCGTCGACGCGGCCCTGCTGGGTGTCGGGCTCCGCGGCGCGCATCGAGCGGGCCGTCGACAACCTGCTCGACAACGCCGCAAGTACAGCCCGGACGGCGGCGTGGTCGAGGTGGGCTGCGCCGAAGGGGTCCTGATCGTCCGGGACCACGGGCCGGGAGTCTCCGATGCCGACATCGAGCACATCTTCGACCGCTTCTACCGGGCCCCCGAGGCGCGCAGCCGGCCCGGATCTGGTCTCGGGCTCGCCATCGTCGCCCAGGTGGCGCTGGACGAGGGCGGCCAGGTGAGCGTGCACCACGCCCCGGGTGGCGGGGCCCTGTTCCGCTTCGCCCTCCCCCAGATCGCACCGCCGCACCCGTCCCGGGCACCCTCGCCCGGGACACCGACCCCGTCCCCGGCCCCGGCCGCGGAGTGACCGGGGCGGCCGGGCGGCGTATGGCGTCATCGTCCCTGCTCGGCTAGGGTGCCCACCGACATGGGATCCCTGATCAAGAAGCGCCGCAAGCGCATGCGCAAGAAGAAGCACAAGAAGATGCTGAAGGCCACCCGCTGGCAGAGGCGGGCCGCGGGCAAGTAGCCCCGCCTCCGGCGAGCGGCCCGGTCACCCGGTCCCGAGCGTCACGGCACCACCCCGCCGACCGCCGGCGTCGTCCTCGTCGCCACCAGCGGCGAGCGCCGGCCCCCGACCTCCAGCCACGGGGTGCGGTCGCGCCCGAGCCCGGACCCGTCGTCCTCGACGAACCACGTCGAACCGCTCCCGGCCAACCGGGGCCGGCGGCCGCTGGCCTCGGCCAGGGCGTCCCGCCAGACGGCCAGACGGGGCTCCACGTCCAGCGCCGCATCCTCCAGGTCGTTCCCGCCGGAGCCGTCCGCCGGGCCCGAGGCCCGGGCCGCGTCCCAGGCCCGGTAGACGGAGGCGGTGTCCACCCCGAACGGCGGCAGCAGCAGGACGTACGAGCGCGCCTCGAAGGGCAGGGGCTCCAGGATCTCGCCGACGCCGGTCACCCGCGCCCGACCGCCGCTGACGCAGAAGGGGACGTCGGACCCCAACCCGGCGGCCACCGCGGGGTCGGCGCACCCGGCCCACCGGAGCACGGCGGCGGCG
Source organism: uncultured Acidimicrobiales bacterium (assembly GCA_963814655.1). Taxonomy (GTDB): domain Bacteria; phylum Actinomycetota; class Acidimicrobiia; order Acidimicrobiales; family RAAP-2; genus Bog-756. The sequence goes on from CAWFDU010000013.1 coordinate 526,530, forward strand.
TCGGCCGAACCGCCGCCGAGTCCCGCCCCCGGGGGGATCCGCTTGACCAGGCGCACCCGGGCGCTGCGTCCGGTGGCGGCCAGTGCCCGGGTGACCAGGTTGTCGCCGACCGGTCCCACCGACAGGTCCCACCGGTCCCCGGCACCGCCGGGCCAGTCGGCCACCACCTCGAGCGCCCCCCCGCCGTCGGGGGCACCGGTGATCTCGAGGGTGTCGGCCAGGTCGAGGGTGACCATCTCCGCGTCCAGGAGGTGGTAGCCGTCGGCCCGGGTCCCGGTGACCCGCAGCGACACCGTGAGCTTGGCCGGCGCCGCCCAGGTGGTCGTCCCCGCGTGTCCGTCGCTCACGGGACCGCCGGCGCCCCGGGCCGCCACCAGGCCAGTCGCTCCCACTCGGCCAGGTCGAGCTCCTCGGCCCGCGCCGTCGGGGCGACGCCGGCACCGGCGAACGCCTCGGGGGCCACCAGCCCCCCGAGCGAGCGCCGGAGCATCTTGCGGCGCTGGGCGAATCCGCCGCGCACCACCGCGAACAGCCGGTCGTACTCCGGCGACCCCGGGCCCCGCCGGCCGCCGTCGCAGGGCGCGGGGACGTCGGCCCGTCGGTCGAGGCGCACGAGGACCGACTCCACCCGGGGCCGCGGGATGAACACGCTGGCCGGCACCTTGCCGACCACGGCCGCCGTGGCCCAGTAGGCCACCTTGACCGACACGGCGCCGTAGGCCTCGTCCCCGGCCCGGGCGGCCAGGCGCTCCCCCACCTCGCGCTGCACCATGACCAGCAGCGACGCCACCTGGGGCGCCTCCTCCAGGACCCGGACGACCAGGGGGACGGCCACGTTGTAGGGGAGGTTGGCGACGAGGGACCACCCCGGGTCCACACCCAGCAGCCCGGCGAAGTCGACGGTGAGGGCGTCGGCCTCGACCACGGCGACACCCTCGCCCTCGACCACGCCGCGCAGCACGGGGACGACGCGGCGGTCGACCTCGACGGCGGTCACGCGGGCCCCGGCCTCGGCGAGGGCGAGGGTGAGCGAGCCCAGCCCGGCGCCGATCTCGACCACCCGGGTACCGGGCTCCACGCCGGCCAGGCGCACGATGCGGCGGACGGTGTTGCCGTCGGCCACGAAGTTCTGGCCCAGGGCCCGGCTGGGGTGCAGGTCGTTGGCCAGGAGCAGCTCGTGGATCTCGGCTCGCCCGTGGGTCACCCGCTCAGTGTGGCACCCCGGGACCGGCGCACGATCCATGCCCGGCCGCGGCGGACCCGGGACGCCTCACCAGCTCAGCTGGGCGTCCACGACCCCCTGCGAGAGCGGGGCGATCTCGGCGAACGTGTCCGTGGCGAGGTCGATCGACCGGGCCGTGTCCGCCTCGCGGTCGTCGACGACGCACGTCACCGAGGCCCCGTCGGCCGGGTTGGTGACCCGGACCACGGTCCCGAACGGCAGCCACGGGCTGGCGCACCGGCCCGCCGGGTGGGCGTAGTAGGTGACGACCCCCGTGGTCCGCACGGCGGCGCCCACCACCGGAGCCGGGGCGGTGGTCGTGGTCGTGGTCGTGGTCGACGTGGTCGTGGTCGACGTGGTCGTGGTGGGGGTGGCCGTCGTGGTCGTGGTGGGAGGCACCGTCGACGTGGTCGTGGTGGTCGGGACGTCCGTGCGCACCGGGGCGCTGGCGATGACCACGGGGCGGGACCCGGCGGCGGTCCGGGCGGCCGGCGGCGCCGCGGGATCGCGGGTGGCGGGGCGAGGGGGTGGTCCGGGCGCGGCGGACGCGTCCGATCCGTTCTGGAGCAACAGGAGCGGCACGACGAGCACGGCTCCGCTGAGGAGCGAGCGCGACGCCGTGTCGCCTGCCCCGGGGGACTTCGGTCCTCAGGACTCCACTCTCCTACTGGGCCACGGTCCCTCCCCCGACAGTCCCGGGTTCCGGCCCGCCGTGCGGGCCGCGCCTCCCGGGGAGAGGATGGACGAGGGCGGCTCCTCCGGGCCGCCCTCCGCGACCGGGCTCCGACAGGGCTCCGGCAGCGGTGCGACCGCTCCGGGGAGCGGCCGTCCCGGACACGCTAGGCGGCCACCGCCACCGGGGCAAGCCGGGGTGGGATGCCCCCGATCGGGCCGACCGTCCGCCTACGATGACCCGATGCACGGACCCAGGAACGCGGCGGTCGCCGCAGCCGCACTGCTCGCCCTGGTCGTCCCGCTCGCCGCCGGATGCTCCGGCTCGGGCTCGACGACCACCACCACGACCTCCCCCACCGCCTCGACCGGCGGTCCGACTACGACGTCGACCACGACGCTGCCCGCCACCGGGAGCGTCGACGGGGTCACCCTGGCCGTGACCTCGTCCCCGGCGACGGGCACCATCGGCCACACCACGATCCACGTCACCGCCGTCCTGACCGGCGCCGTCAAGGACGCCACCCTCGGCTTCCAGGTCTCGGACCAGCCGTCGGCGGCCACGGGCAGGCCGTCGACCAGCCAGCACGTCGTGGTGCACGGGCCGGGCACCTACCGGATGCCCGTGGGGTTCCAGCCGAAGTCGGCCGGGTCCTGGGCCGTCACCGTGACCTACGCGCCGGCCTCGGCCTCGGCCTCGAAGCTCAGCGTCTCCGGCCTCCCGCCCACGGTGGGCACGTCGCCGCCCTTCCCCCAGCTCCGCACGGTCGTCACCGCCGGCTGAGCCGCGTCGACCGGCGGGCCCGTCGCCCGGCGCGCCGTCAGACCCGGAAGGCCCGCCGGGCGTTCGCCGTCGCCAGCGCCGCCACCTCGGACGTCGCCACGCCCCGGACCTGGGCGATGGCCGCACCCACCAGCGGCACCCGGGCCGGTTCGTTGACCGAGCCCCGGTGGGGCACCGGCGCCAGGAACGGGGCGTCGGTCTCCACCAGCAGCCGGTCCGGCGGGCACAGGGCGGCCGCGTCCCGCACGTCCTGGGCGTTCTTGAAGGTCACGACCCCGCTGAAGGAGAGCGACGCCCCGAGATCGAGGCAGCGGCGCGCCTCGTCGGGCCCGCCGGTGAAGCAGTGGACGATCGTGCGGTCCGGGACCCCCGCCCCGGCCAGCACGTCGAGCGTGTCGTCCCACGCCTCGCGGGTGTGGATCACCAGGGCCAGGTCGTGGCGCCGGGCCAGCTCCACCTGGAGGGCGAACGCCTCGCGCTGCACCGGCCGGGGCGAGTGGTCGTAGTGGTAGTCCAGGCCGCACTCGCCGACGCCCACGACCACCGGATCCGGGCCGGCGAGCCCGTCGGCCAGCACGGCGTCGAGCGCGTCGACGCCCTCCACGGCGTCGTGGGGATGCAGGCCCACGGTCGCCCACATGGCCACGCCCTCGCCCGCCGCCGGACCACCGGGCCGGTGCAGGCCCCGGGCCAACGACACGGCCTCGGTCGACGAGGCGGCACCGGTGCCCACGCACACCAGGCGGGTCACCCCGGCCTCGGCCGCCCGCGCCAGGGTGGCGGCCAGGCGGTCGGCGTGCGGCTCGACGGGCCCGTCCCCCGGCGGCGCGTCGAACTCGTCCTGGAGGTGGCAGTGGGAGTCGAACCACTCGAGCACGGCGTCGTCCACGTCGACCTCAGTCCTTGCGCCGGGGGAAGAGCGGCGCGCCCTTCTCCACCGGCAGCCCGCCCGGATAGCCGCCCCACGCCCCCGCCCGGGGGAGCCGCTGGTCGGCGGGGTCGCCGTCGAGCCCGATGCGGCGCCAGATGGCCACGGCCGTCGAGGGCATGGCCGGGACGACCAGCACGGCCACGATGCGCAGCACCTCGAGGGCGCTCCCGAGCACGGCGTCGACCGCGGCACCGGGATCGGCCTTCCACGGCTCGGCCGACTCCAGCTCGGCGTTGGTCTCTCGGATCAGCCGCCACGTCGACTCCAGCGCCAGGTGGGGCGCACCGGCGTCCCACGCCGCCGAGGTCTCGGCCAGGACCTCGGCGGCCACACCGGCGAGGCGGCTCGCAGGGTCGGGGGCGGGGCCGACCCCACCGCACTTGGACCCGACGACGGTGGCCACCCGGGACAGCAGGTTGCCCAGGTTGTTGGCCAGGTCCGCGTTGTACCGGGCCGAGATGCCCTCGGCCGAGAACTCGCCGTCGCTGCCGAGCGGCACGTCGCGCAGCAGGTGGTAGCGCAGGGGATCCACCCCGTACTCGGCGGCCAGGTCGGCCGGCGCGATGCGGTTGACGCTCGAGTTGGACATCTTCGCCCCGCCGAGGAGCAGCCACCCGTGGACCTGGACGTGGCCCGGCGGATCGATGCCGGCCGCCATGCACATGGCCGGCCACCAGACGCAGTGGAACCGGATGATCTCCTTGCCGATCAGGTGGTGCACGCTCGGCCACCACGACGCGAACCGCTCGTCGTCGGAGCCGTAGCCGATGGCGGTCACGTAGTTGACCAGCGCGTCGTACCAGACGTAGAAGACGTGGGTGTCGTCCCACGGGACCCGCACCCCCCAGTCGATGGAGGTGCGGGTGATCGAGATGTCGTTCAGCCCGCCCTTGATGAAGCTGAGCGCCTCGTTGCGCTTGGGGTCGGGCACGACGGCGTCGGGGTGCGCTTCGTACCAGTCGACGAGCGGCTGCTCGAACGCGCTGAGGCGGAAGAAGTAGTTCTCCTCCTCCAGCTCCTCCAGGGGGATCCGGTGGTCCGGGCACAGGTTCCCCGGGAGCAGCTCGTCGGCGGCGTAGTAGCGCTCGCACGACACGCAGTACAGGCCCCGGTAGGTGTCCTTGTAGATGTAGCCGTTCTCGTGGATCCGGCCCAGGAACCGCTGCACGGCGGCGGCGTGGCGGGGCTCCGTGGTGCGGATGAAGTCGTCGTTCGAGATGTCGAGGCCCGCCCACGCCTCGGCGAACCGCGGGGACAGCTGATCGGTCCAGGCCAGGGGGGTCATCCCCTGCTCCTCGGCGGCGCGGGCCACCTTCTGGCCGTGCTCGTCGGTGCCGGTCAGGAAGAACACGTCGTCCCCGACCAGACGGTGCCAGCGGGCGAGGGCGTCCGCGTTGACGGTCGTGTAGGCGTGCCCCACGTGGGGCGCGTCCTTGACGTAGTAGATGGGCGTGGTGACGTAGTAGCGGGACACTGCCGTCAGCGTACCGATCCCACCGGCCCCACCCGGACCGTCGGCCGAGGGGTGGCGCCGCGACCCGACGGGCGCGCTACCAGTTCGCCACGTGGCAGCCCCCGCGCCCGGTGCGCTCGGCGTAGCGCTGGTGGTACGCCTCGGCGGGCCAGAAGGTGGACGCCGGGGTCACCTCGGTGACGATGGGACGCCGGAACCGCGGCTGGAAGGCGGCGAGCGAGGCGCGCGCCGCCTCCGCCTGCTGCTCGTTGCGCACGAACACCGCCGAGCGGTACTGGGTCCCGTGGTCGGGCCCCTGCCGGTCGGGCGTGGTGGGGTCGTGGTGCCGCCAGAACTCCTCCAGCAGGGCGTCGAAGGTCACCACGGCCGGGTCGAACGTCACCAGCACCGCCTCGGCGTGGCCCGTCCGACCCGAGCACACCTGCTCGTAGGTCGGACGGTCGACGTGGCCGCCCTCGTATCCCGAGACGGCGTCCACCACACCGGGCACGGCGAGGAAGAACTCCTCGACGCCCCAGAAGCACCCGGCGGCGAACGCCGCCCGGTCGTAGCCCACGGGCACGTCGTCGGGCTCCACCGGTGGCGCCTGCGTGTCGTCGAGGTGTGCGCTGCGTCCGAACATGGTCTTCCTCCTGCGGTCGTCGGGTCCCGTGTGCCCGGGAACCTGCGTGGTGCAGTCCGGCGTCCACCCCGGACGTTACGGCCGCCGGCACACCGGCCGGGGTCGGCGCCGCCGTCGGCCCCGTCGGTGCAACCCCGTTCGGCACCCCGGGATTCCTGGACCCCTCAACCGTGGGCGCCGTCCGGTCCGTCGGTCGGTCGGCCGTCCGCCCCGTCGGTGGCGACCGCTCCGTGCTTGGCCCGAAGGGCCAGCCCGTAGACGCGCCGGCGCGCCACCCCGTGGTCGGCCGCCACCCGGTCCACGGCCTCGCGGGTTCGGGCCCCGGCCTCCGTCTGCTCGGCCAGTGCCGCCAGCAGCGCCCCGTCGTCGACCTCCGCCGCCGCGTCGGGTGCCGCCCCGGCCACCACGAGCACCACCTCGCCCCGCACCCCGGCCCCGGCCCAGGCGGCGGCGTCGGCCAGGGTGCCCCGCCACACCTCCTCGTGGAGCTTGGTCAGTTCCCGGGCCACGGCCACCCGGCGGTCCGGACCGCAGGCGCCGGCGAGATCGCGGAGCGTGGCCGCCGTGCGCACCGGCGACTCGAACAGGACGGTGGTGCGGGTCTCGGCGGCCACGGCGGCCAGCCGCCCGGACCGGTCCCGGCCGGACCGCGGCAGGAACCCCTCGAAGCAGAAGCGGTCGGTGGCGAGTCCGCTCGCCACCAGCGCCGTCAGCACCGCCGAGGGGCCGGGGACCACGGTCACGGGCAACCCCGCCGCGGCCACGGCCGCCACCACCCGTCCACCGGGATCGGACACGGCGGGCATGCCGGCGTCCGACACCAGGGCGACGGTGCGGCCGCCGGCCACCGCGGCCACCACCTCGTCCACCCGGTCGGCCTCGTTGTGCTCGTGCAACGAGCGCAGCGGCACGCCGGTGATCCCGGCGTGGGTCAGGAGCCGGCGCGAGTGACGGGTGTCCTCGCAGTAGACGACGTCCGCCGTGGACAGCGCCCCGACGGCCCGGGGCGACAGGTCGCCGAGGTTGCCGATGGGCGTGCCCACCACCACCAGGGCGCCCGCGGGTCCCCCGCCGCCGGTGGGCACGCCGCCGCCGGTGGGCGCGCCGGTGTCCGGGGCCGGTGGGTCGGACCGGTCGGTCACCGGCGCACCTCGAGGTGGTCGCCGGTCCGCAGCCCCCACCGCTCGAAGGCGCCGGCCTCCGCCTCGATGACGGTCCGGCCCCGGCGCCGGGGCAGGGTGATCCGCACGGGTGGGACCCGGACCACGTCGAGCACGACCAGGTCGCGGTCGCAGAACGCCACGTCGATGGCGAAGCGCATCCCCACCGTGTGGACCGAGCGGGTACGGGGCAGCACCAGGGCCCCGTCGTACCCGCTCCGGCCGAGCAGCCCCTTCGACCGGGCCCGGACACCCTCGGCCACCTCGGCGGCGGCCAGGACGTCACCGTCGCGCAGGAGCCAGGTCACGGTGCCGGCCACCGTACGGTGGACGTCCCGGGTGGACGTCGGTGCGCCACGCCCCCCGTTGGCCGCGCCGGTCGCCCAGCGGGTAGCCTTGCCGGACTGTGTCGAAACGAACCAACAAGCGCAAGCTCCGGGCCAAGAAGAAGGCCAACCACGGCAAGAAGCCGAACTGCGGGCGCGGCTGAACGTCGCCCCCCGGGGTCCGGCCCGCCGGCACCCCTCCCCCCACCCCGTCCGACCGGGGTGGACCGTTCGCTCCCGTACCGCAGGGATCCCCTGCCCCGTGGCGCCGCCGCGCCCGTGCCCGGCCGGTCCCCCCGTGCGGCCCCGCGCCGGTCCACCGCCGGCCCCGGACCGTGCCGGCCCGGACCGCTCAGGCGCCCGGTGCCCACGAGCACCCCAGCCGGTCGAGGACGCCCACCAGCGCCGTCGGCCGGTCGGTGATGATCCCGTCGACCCCCAGGTCGCACAGCTCCTCCATCTCCGCCTCCTCCTCGATGGTCCAGACGTGGACGGCCAGTCCGTGGTCGTGGGCCACCGCCACGAACCGCTCGTCGACCAGCGTGACGTCGCCGAAGGTGCGGGGCACCTGCAGGGCGACGTGGCGCATCGGGTCGGGCTCCTCGCCGGCCTGGACGGCCCGGGTAGAACTCGGCGGTGGCCAGCGTGCCCGCCGACGTGGCGAACTCGGGCGCGTACGCCGAGAAGCGGTCGGTGGCGGTGTCGAGGAACGAGGCCACGATGACCCGGTCGGCACCGTCGAACCGTCGGAGCAGGTCGGCCAGCGCCTCCTCGTACGGGGCCACGACCGGCGCCGTCTGCTTGATGTCGAGGTTCAGCACCGTCGACGGGAACTCCTCGAGGACCTCCTCGAGGAGGGCGAAGCCGAAGCGGTGGTCGGCCGGCGCCCGGCCCCGGAACGGGTAGCCGTCGTCGGGCAGGCCCGGGCTCACGTCGGCCCCGGGGGCCCACCAGTAGGCGTTGTCGAGGCGGGACAGCTCGTCGTACGTGAGCGAGGCGATGGTCCCGGAGGCGGCGCTCGTCCGGTCGACGGTGGCGTCGTGGCAGACCACGAGGCGGCCGTCCGCGGTGGCGTGGACGTCGAGCTCGATGCCGGTGGCCCCGGCCCCGAGCGCGGCGGCCGATGGCGTGCAGCGTCGACGACGGGGCCTCCCACGCCCCGCCCTGGTGGGCGTAGGCGATGACGCGCCGCTCGGTCCACACCGGGCGCGCCGACGGTCCGGCGGGCCGGGGTCCGGGCGGTGGGGGCACGGAAGAACGGTAGCCTCTGACCCGCCATGCTGGACCACGTCTTCACCCAACTCGTCGCGTCGCAGCGGAACGCGTTCGAGGCCGCGCTCCTGCAGCGTCAGGCGGTGGAGGAGCGGTTCCAGGTCGACGTGTTCCTGGGCGACGTCAGCTTCGAGACGTCCTACAGCCTCCCGGGCGAGGAGCGACCGGCGCGCATCCGGGTCGACACCAGCCTCGACTGGCCGACGTGGAGCCAGACCGCCTACCGGAGCTGGGCCATCGGCGACGATCCCGACGAGCCGCCCGAGGTGCTGGTCGAGATCGCCTTCCGGGTCCAGGGACTCGACGGGCGTGCCCGGGGCTGCGCCCGCTGCTCGCCACCCTCCCCGAGCACCTGGACGTCCTGGGCGAGCCGCTCGTCCGCGGTCCGGCCACGATCGAGCAGGTGCTCCTCGACGGTCTGGTCGAGCCCGAGTGCGCCATCGAGGTGGCCTACGAGGGCTCGTGCGCCTCGACGAGGCACTGCTGGAGGATCCGGGCGCGCTCGACGAGGCCATGGCCCCGCTCGGGCGGGCGGTGGCGTCCCTCCTGGTGAGCATCGGCGACCTGCCCTTCACCTTCCGGCCCATCGACGCCACCGAGGACTGACCGGACGCGCCGCCGGTGGCTGTTCAGGCGAGCAGGCCGGCGTCGGTGGCCAGCGCCCGCAGGTCGGCTGAGCGGCCGGGCGCCGACGTGGGAGATGACCTCGGCGGCGCAGACGCCCCCGAGCCGGGCGGCCTCCTCGGGACCGAGCCCGTTGGTGATGCCGTAGAGGAAGCCGGCGGCGAACAGGTCCCCGGCACCCGTGGTGTCGACCACGACGCCCACGGGTGCGGCGGGCACGGCGACCGGTCCCGACGCCGTCACCACGACCGAGCCCGCCGCGCCCCGGGTCAGCACGGCCAGCACCCCCGTCTCGGCTACGGCGTCGACGGCGGCGTCGAAGGTCGATGCGCCGAACAGCAGCATCGCCTCCTCCTCGTTGGCGAACAGCAGTTCGAGGTCGCCGTTCAGGAGCTCCAGGAACTCGGCGCGGTGGTGCTGGACGCAGAACGGGTCCGACACGGTCAGCGCCACGGCGGCGTCGTTCCCGTGGGCCACCTCGATCGCCTCCCGCATGGCCGACTTGGCCGGGCCCTGCTCCCACAGGTAGCCCTCCAGGTAGACCACCTGGGTGGACGTCAGGTGGCCGTCGTGGAGGTCGACGGCACCGAACTCCGAGGCCACGCCGAGGTGCGTGGCCATGGTGCGCTCGGCGTCCTCGGTCACCAGCACCAGGCAGTGGCCGCTGACCACCTCGCCCGGGACGGCGGCGGTCGGGATCGGGTCGAACGCCACGCCGACCGAGCGGATGTCGTGGGTGAAGGCCCGACCGAAGAGGTCGTCGGCCACCCGGCCGAGGAAGGCCGCCCGGCCCCCGAGGGCGGCGACGCCCGCGGCCGTGTTGGCGGCGGAGCCGCCGGAGGCCTCCGTGGTCGAGCCCATGCGTCCGTAGATGGCGGCGGAGCGCTCGTGGTCGACCAGGGCCATGGTGCCCTTGACCAGGTCGAGCTCGACCAGGTCCTCGTCCCTCGCCGAGGCGAGGACGTCGACCAGCGCGTTGCCGATGCACACCACGTCGAGCCTGGTGGCGGCCGGTGCGACGTCGGGGACGGAGGCGTCGGGAGCGGGCGAATCGGGATGGGAGTCGGAGGGCACGGCCCGACGGTAGCCTGCCCGTCATGCGCACTTCGACTCCCGGCACCGGTGTGGACGACGACACCGCCTCCTACCGGCTCCCCACCACCGTGCTCCCCCGCCACTACCGGCTGACCCTGGAGCCGGACCTGCCCGCGGCCACCTTCGCCGGCGACGTCGAGATCGACCTGTCGGTCGAGGCCGCGACCTCGACGATCGTGCTCAACGCCGCCGAGCTGGCCATCGGGTCGGCCGTCCTGCGCACCGGGGGCGACGGCGCCGACCGCACCCCGGTGTCGATCGCGCTCGACGAGGACGAGGAACGCGCCGTCCTGACCTTCGACGGTCCCCTCGCCGCCGGCCCGGCCGTCCTGCACCTCTCCTTCACCGGGATCCTGAACGACCAGCTCCGCGGGTTCTACCGGTCGACGTTCACCGACCAGTCCGGCGTCGAGCGGGTCATCGCCACCACCCAGCTCGAGTCGACCGACGCCCGGCGCGCCTTCCCGTGCTTCGACGAGCCCGAGTTCAAGGCGACGTTCGCGATCACGCTGGTGGTCGACGACGGCCTCAACGCCTACTCCAACAACCCGATCGTGGAGGAGGCCCTCCGTCCCGACGGCAAGCGGGTCGTCCGCTTCTCCCCCACCATGGTCATGTCGACCTACCTCGTGGCCTTCATGGTCGGTCCGCTCGAGCACACCGACCCCGTCGACGTGGACGGCGTGCCCCTCCGGATCGTCCACCCCATCGGCAAGGGACACCTGACCGGGTTCGCCCTCGAGGTCGGCGCCCACGCCCTCCGCTTCTTCGCCGACTACTTCGGCATCCCCTACCCGGGGGAGAAGATGGACATGGTGGCCATCCCCGACTTCGCGGCCGGCGCCATGGAGAACCTCGGGTGCGTCACCTACCGGGAGTCGGCCCTGCTGGTGGACCCGGCGACCGCGGCACGGGTGGAGCTCGAGCGGGTGGCCGACGTCATCTGCCACGAGGTCGCCCACATGTGGTTCGGGGACCTCGTCACCATGAAGTGGTGGAACGGGATCTGGCTGAACGAGGCCTTCGCCACCTTCATGGAGGTACTGGCCGTCGACGCCTTCCGGCCCGAGTGGCAGCGGTGGGTGAGCTTCGGCGTCGAGCGCGAGGCGGCCATGGCCGTGGACGGTCTGCACACCACCCGTCCTGTGGAATTCCCCGTGGGCCGGCCCGAGGAGGCGCAGGGGATGTTCGACGTCCTCACCTACCAGAAGGGCGGGAGCGTCCTGCGCATGCTCGAGCAGTTCATCGGGCCCGACGTCTTCCGCGAGGGCATCCACGACTACCTGGTCGCCCACGCCTACGCCAACACCGAGACCCGGGACCTGTGGGACGCCCTCGAGGGGTCGAGCGGCCGTCCCGTGGCGCGCATCATGGACACCTGGATCAACCAGGGGGGCTACCCGCTGCTCACCGTCGGCGACGACGGCGCCGTGGCACAGGAGCCCTTCAGCTACTCGGGTGAGCCCGGCGGGGCCATCGGCTCGCGCTGGCAGGTCCCGATCCTCCACCGGAGCCTGGGCTCGGAGCCCGACCTCGTCGAGTCGGGCCTCCTGACCGCCCGGAGCGGGACCATCGACGGCCGGGGCGACGGCCAGCTCCTCGTCAACGCCGGCGGCTCCGGCTACTACCGGGTCGCCTACGGTGCCGACGCCGTCGCCCACCTGGCGGCGGACCTCGGGGGGCTCACCCCCCTGGAGCGCTACAACCTGGTGTCCGACACGTGGGCCGCCACCCTGGCCGGCCGCGCCCACCTCGCCGACCTGCTGCGCCTGGCCCGGTCGATGGGTGACACGGGCGAGGACGACCCGAGCGTGTGGTCGGTCGTCCTCGGTGCGCTGGGGCTGGTCGACCGGATCGCCACCGAGGACGGCCGGGCGGCACTGGCCGCGGGCGTGCGGTCGCTGCTCGGGCCGCTCGTGGCCGGACTCGGGTGGGACCCGCTCCCCTCCGACGACGAGCGCACGCCGTCGCTGCGGGCCGGCGCGCTGCTGGCACTCGGCACCATCGGCGAGGACCCGGAGGTACGGGCCGAGGCGGCCCGCCGGTTCGCCGGCGCCGACACCGTCCCGCTCCACGGCGACACGGCGTCGGCCGTCGTCGGGATCGTCGCGGCCCACGGCGGCCCCGACGAGTACGAGGCCTTCCTGGCCCGGTACCGGTCGCCGGCGGACCCGCAGGAGGAGGCCCGCTACCTCGACGCCCTGGCCGCCTTCCGCCAGCCGGAGCTGGTGGAGCGCACGTTCGACCTGGCCATGAGCGAGGTGCGCAGCCAGGACGCCCCGTTCCTGATCCGCATCCTGCTGTGGAACCGGCACGCGGGTCCCGCCACCTGGGCGCGGGTCGAGGCGGCCTGGGACGAGTTCCCCGGCAAGTTCCCCGCGAGCACGCTGCCGCGGATGCTCGACGGCGTCCGTGGCCTGTGCTCGCCCCCGGAGCTGGCCGACGAGGTGACGGCGTTCGTGGCGGCCCACCCGCTGGCCACCGGTGCCCGGACGGTCGACCAGATCCTCGAGCGGCTGGCGATGAGTGTCGCCTTCGGCCGACGCGAGGGCCCGGGGCTGGCCGACACCGTGGCCAGCTCGCTCGGCGCCGGCTGAACGCGCCGGACCCGGCGACGTGCTGGCCCGGCACCGCTCCCGGACGTCCGTAGTCTGATCCGATGCAGCCCGGTGTCGTCCTCGGCGTCTACGCCCTGATCTTCGTGGCGGAGCTGCCCGACAAGACCATGATCGCCACGCTGATCATGGGCAGCCGCGGCCGGCCGCTCCTGGTCTGGGCCGGTGCCACGGCGGCCTTCGGCATCCACGCCGCGCTCGCCGTGCTGGCCGGTCGACTCCTCGCCCTGCTCCCCCACGCCTGGGTGGAGGGGGTGACCGCCGTGCTGTTCGCCGCCGGGGCGGTCTACCTCCTGGTCGTGGCCGAGGAGTCGGCGGAGGTGGAGGGTGCCGAGGAGGTGGCCCGGGCGCCGGGCGGACTCCGCCCGATCGCCACCGCGTTCGTCGTGATCCTCGTGGGCGAGTTCGGCGACCTGACCCAGATCCTCACGGCCAACCTGTCGGCCAGGTACCACGACCCGCTGTCGGTCTTCGTCGGGGCGTTCGCCGCCCTGGCCACCGTCGGTGCCATCGGGGCGTTCGGCGGCCGGGCGTTGCTGCGCATCCTCCCGCTGCCGGTGATCCGCAGGGTGGGTGGCGTGCTGCTGGCCGGGCTCGCCGTCTACTCGCTCGTCACCGCCATCCTGGGCTAGGCGGCGGGCGGAGCGGGACCCGCGGAGGACGGTAGCGTGCCTCCATGAGCTCCGGATCCGAGGCCCTCCGGTCCCACGCCCCGTCGGCGGCCGACGCGCTGGACGCGGTGGTGGACGCCACCTGGGCCATGGCCGGCCGCCGGGGTGTCCTCGACCTGGTCGACGCGGCGGCCCGCCGGACGGCGGCGCTCCACGGGCTGGTACCCCTGGCACCGCCCGAGGGCGCGACGGTCCGCGCCGCCGACGGGGACCGCGGCGCCGTGCTCGCCTTCGCCGAGCAGTGCAGCCTGGACGTGGCCGCGGTCACCCCGGACCAGCGGGCGGCGTTCCTGGCCGCCGCCGGTGGCGGCGCCGGGGACCTGGCCGCCGCACTGTGGGTGGTCGACGTGGTGCCGCGGGCCCGGGCGGCGCTCGACGCCCTGTTCGGGCCGGGCCCCTGGCCCGTGGCCACGGACGGCGGAGGGCACGACCTGTGGGGTGCCCTCGACCGGTTCGTGCGGGTGGTGCCGGCCCTCGACGCCCTCGACCCGGTGACCTCGGAGCTGGTGCGGCTGCGCGGCGCACGCCAGCACCGGTGCCGGCTGTGCATGTCCATCCGGAGCCGGCCGGCGCTCCTGGCCGGAGCCGACGAGGCGCTGTTCGACTCGGTGGACCACTACGAGGCGGGCGGGACGACGCCGCTCGCCCGGGCGGTGCTGGCCCTCACCGACGCCGTGCTGTGGACCCCCGGACGCATCGACCCGTCCGTGGTGGCCGACGTCGCCCATCGGACGACCCCCGCCCAGCAGGTGGAGCTGGTGCTCGACGTCGCCCGGAACGCGCTGAACAAGGTGGCGGTCGCGCTGGGCGCCGACGCGGCCCACGTCGAGGAGGGGACCGAGGTCTACGACGTCGAGCCGGACGGCTCGCTCGTCTACGGGCTCACCCTGGGATAGCGGGGCCGGGACCGCCGGACGCTGCGCCGGGCCTAGACAACCAAGGGGTTGCCTGGGCGCCGCCGTCCGCCTACTGGGCAACCTGATGGTTGAGGAACAGCGCTCCGGGGTCGGGACCGACGACGACGGACTCGACGCGGTGTGCTCCGCCCTGGCCGATCCGACCCGACGTGCGATCGTGCGTCGGTTGGCATCCGGACAGGCCACGGTGAGCGAGCTGTCCCGACCGTTCGCCATGAGCGTGCAGGCCGTGTCCAAGCACGTGCACGTCCTGGAGCGCGCCGGGCTGGTGACCAGGACCAGGAGGGCGCAGGAACGACCGTGCCACCTGCGTCCCGAGGCGATGGCCCCCCTCGGTGCCTGGTTGGGCGACTACCGCCGACTCTGGGAGTCCTCGTTCGACCGCCTCGACCGTGACCTCGGGCACCGGGAGGGAAGGGAGCCATAACCGACGGGACGCCCTACGTCACCATCGTCCGCACGTTCGCCGCGCCACCGGAGGAGGTGTTCGACGCGTGGACCGACCCGGTGCGGTTCGGGCGGTGGTTCGGGACGGAGTCGACCACCGTGGAGGACGTCCGACTGGACGTCCGCGTCGGCGGCGACTGGAGCGCACGGATGATCGTGGGTGACGGCGTGGAGATCGGCTGGCACGGCACCTACCTCGAGGTGGACGCCCGGGACCGGCTCGTCCTCAGTCCCAGCGACCGACCCGGTGACCAGTTCGAGCGCGTGACCGTGTCCCTCAGGAGGGTCGGGTCCGGCACCGAGATGACCTTCACCCAGTCCCCCGACCTGCCGGACGTGGGCGGCGTGGACGGCACGACGTGGGCGGCACGCGCCGACGGTCCCGTGGGCCGGGAGGCGCGGCCCGGGGCCGCCCGACGGGTCGGGGCCGCCGGATCCCGATAGGGTCCGGTGCAGGATCCCCGAGGACGTGAGGACACATGGGACGCTTGCAGCGGGTGATCGTGGGGTCGTCGTTCGGCGTGGCGCTGTGGGTCGGCGCGTCCGCCTCGGCCGGCGCCGCGGGCACCGTCGGGTGCTACGTGGGGTGCACGCCGCCCACGGTGGCGGCCACCTCGGCCACCCCGCCGTCGACGGCGTCGGCGCCGGTCGTCGCCGGCAGCTCCTCCCTCCCCTTCACCGGCGCGGACGTCGTCGAGCTCTCGGCGGTCGGGCTCGGGGCCGTCGTGGTCGGCGGCGTGCTGGCCCGACGTCGCCGCAGCGCGCCCTGAGCGTCCGCCGGACGACAGGGCGGTTACCCGGCGGGTCCCGCACGGGTGGGGAGGCGAGGGGTGACCGGGTCGACGGCACCGCGCGCGGCCCCCGCCGGTCGATGTGACCGCGCGTCGCCACCGTGGGAGTGTGGGCGCATGGAATCGACCAGCACCCCTGACGCCCGGGCGCACGCCGGGGGCACCGACCGGCGACGGCACCTGTTCGCCCTGGCCCGGGCCACGACCGGCTTCATGCCCGTCGACGAGGGCGAGGCGCTGTTCGAGGCGGCCCGGCGGGCCGGCACCGCCCATCCCGCGGCCACGTTCGTCGAGGTCGGCGCCTGGTGCGGCAAGTCCACCACCTACCTGGGCGCCGCCGCCGAGGAGACGGGCGCCGTGCTGTTCAGCCTCGACCACCACCACGGCTCCGAGGAGAACCAGGCCGGGTGGGAGCACCACGACCCTTCGCTGGTCGACCCGGCCACCGGTCGGATCGACACGCTCCCCCACTGGCGCCGGGCCATGATCGTCGCGGACCTGGAGCGCTCGGTGGTGGGGCTGGTCGGCGACTCGCCCACCGTCAGCTCGCGGTGGACCACGCCCCTCGCGTTCTGCTTCATCGACGGCGGCCACGGCGAGGAGCCGGCGTGGGCCGACTACCGGGGCTGGGCACCGCACGTGGTGCCCGGCGGGTGGCTGGCCATCCACGACGTCTTCCCGGACCCGGCCGACGGTGGGCGCCCCCCCTACGACCTCTGGTGCGCCGCCCTGGCCTCGGGCGAGTTCGTCGAGGACGGCGCGTGCGGGTCGCTCCGGGTGCTGCGACGGGTCTGAACCGGCCGCACGCCGTCCGGCCGGGGTCGCGGCCGGACGGCGTCGGCGGGAGATCAGGCGGCCAGGACGGGCTCGGACTCGTCGGCGACGGGTTCGGCGGTCACGGCCACGGGTTCGGCGGGCACGGCGTCGACACGGGCGGTCACGGGGCCCAGGTGGGCGGTGTCCCCCATGCCCCACGGCAGGCGGGCCCCTTCGGGCACCCGCTCGGCGTCGCCCACCAGCAGCGCGGCCACGACGGGACCGACGGCGACGCCGAAGGCCACCAGGGTCACGGGGATCATCACGAACAGGATCACGGTGCGTCGGACGACGTGGTCGGGGGTCGTCGTCCACCTCCTTCGACCTGCACCGTACGGACCGGGACTGGCACGGCCCTGACGACCGGCTGAGCGGCTCCTGTGGATCGCGACGGGCGGCCGGTTCAGGCGGGTCCGGGGCTGCCCGGGGCCCGCAGCGCGGGCTCCACCGGTGCGGCGGGCGCGGGCTCGGTCAGATCCAGGTGGCTCGGGAGGCCGTCGCCGCGGAACAGTCCCGAGGCGGGCGTCGACCGCCCGAGGGCGTCGGCGGCCAGCACGATGGCACCGGCGGTGTAGGTCGAGCGCTCGAGCGGCGGGTACGTCGCCTCCTCGGGGTAGACCATGCCGGTCCAGTACGAGCCGTCCTCGTTGCGCAGGTCCTGGACCCACGTGAACAGCGTGCGGGCGTCGTCGTCACGCCCGAGGGCGTCGAGGGCGAGCACGCACTCGGCCGTCTCGGCGGCGGTCACCCACTCGCCGGTGGACACGCAGCGCACGCCGTGGCCCTCGAGGACGAAGGTCCCCCACGACCCGTCGATGCGGGCGTGGGCCGCCGGGCCGCTGAGCGCACCCGACAGGATCGGGTAGTACCAGTCCATGGCGAACTCGACCTTCGGGGCGAAGGCCGACGGGTCGTGGGCCACGGCGTGGGCCAGCCGGCCGGCCGCCAGCTCCCAGTCCGGACGCTCGTGGCCGAGGCGTTCGGCGATGGCGATGGCGCACCGCAGGCTGTGGTAGATCGACGACGACCCGGTGAGCAGGGCGTACTCCTCGAGGATGCCCGACGGGTCGAGCGACCACCGGATCGAACCGTCGAGCCGCTGGTAGCGGAGCACGAAGTCGACCCCGGCCTCGACCGTCGGCCACAGCTGCTCGAGGCCGTCCAGGTCGCCGGTGGAGATGTAGCGGTGCCAGGCGCCGGTGGCGAGGTAGGCGCACACGTTGGTGTCGAGGCGGGCGTCCTTGACCCCGCTGGTCAGGTAGTAGTTGAACCAGCTGCCGTCGGGCAGCTGCGTGTCGACCAGCCACCGGTAGGCCAGGTCGGCCTCGTCGTCCAGCCCCACGGCGGTCAGCGCCATGGCCGCCTCGACGTGGTTCCACGGGTCGCAGTGGCCCCCGGGGAACCACGGGATCATCCCGTCGGGGCGCTGGAGGGCCACGATCGAACGGGCGGTCTCGAGCACCTGGTCGGCGCTCATGATCGCCCGGGACCTCCGGGACCACCCTCATGCCCCGATCCCCACGCGCTCGCCGGCGTCCGACGTGGCGCGCGCCCTCGGGCTTGACCAGGTAGACGACCAGGCTCTTGCCGACGAGGGGGTTGAGCACCCGCTCCGTCAACCGGGTCGCCGTCGGTGCCTTCTCGATGTCCCACACCAGCAGTCGGTGGTACGCGGCCACGGCCGGGTGGTCGTCGTTGGTGGTCCCGACCAGGCACTTGAGCCACCAGTAGGGGGCGTGCAGTCCGTGGGCGTGGTGGTGGCCGGTGGAGCGCATGCCCGTGCCCTCGAGCCGTCGGACCAGCTGGCTCCGGCGGTAGATCCGGATGTGGCCGCCCGGGACGTTGTGGTACTCGTCGGACAGCGACCAGTTGACGAACTCGGGGCCCATGCGGGGCACGGTGATCGCCATGGTGCCGCCGGGTCGCAGCACCCGGGCCAGCTCGGCCATGGCCTGCTCGTCGTCGGGGATGTGCTCGAGGATCTCCGAGGCGATCACCCGGTCGAACACGCCGTCGGCGAAGGGCAGGGCGAGGGCGTCGCCCTGGACCGAGCCGACCCGGGACCCGACCGGGTCCAGCTCGCCGGCGTCGGCCATGGCCCCGAAGGTGTCGCTGCACGCTGCGCACCTCGTCGGCCCCGAAGTCGAACGCCACCACCTCGGCGCCCAGCCGTGCCGCCTGGTAGGCGTGCCGGCCGAAGCCGCACCCCAGGTCCAGCACCCGGTCGCCCGGCGCGGACGCCCAGTCGTGCGTAGTCCACGGTCAGCATCGTCCGGCCTCCACGTCGTCGAGCAGCGCCCGGTACTCGGCGGCCGTGCCCGCCGCCGTGACCTGCCAGGTGAACCGGCCGAGCACCCGCTCGCGACCGGCGGCGCCGAGGCGGGCGCGCAGCTCCTCGTCGTCGAGCAGCCGGCCGATGGCCTGGGCCAGGGCCCCGGGGTCGTCGGGCGGGACGAGCAGCCCGGTCTCGCCGTCGGTGCCCACCACCTCGGGGAGCGCCCCGCCGGTGGTGGCGACGAGCGGCACTCCGCAGGCCATGGCCTCGATGGCCGGGAGCGAGAAGCCCTCGTACAGCGACGGCACCACGGCCACCTGGGCCTGGCCGTAGTTGCGGGCCAGCTCGTCGTCGCTGATGCCCGGTCACGCAGCGCACGATCGGACCGAGGTCGAGGCGCTCGATGGCCTTGGCCACCCGGCCGTCGGGTCGGGGGTTGCCGATCACCACCAGCTCGACGTCGCGCTCGGTCCGCAGCTTGGCCACGGCCTCGAGCAGCGGGACGAGCCCCTTCATCGGGACGTCGGACGACGAGGTCACCATGATGCGGCCGGGGACCGGGCGCACGTCGTCGACACGGACGGAACACCGTGTGGTCGACCCCGACGGGCACGACGGTCATCCGGTCGGTGGCCACGCCCATCTGGGCGGTGATGTCGGTCTTGGACGACTGCGAGACGGTGATGATCCGGGGCAGCGAGCGGGCCACCTTCACCTGCATCCGCAGGAAGCCGAACCACCGACGCTGGCTGAACTGCTGCCACGGGTTGGTGGTGTGGCTCAGGGCCAGCTGGCGGTCGACGGTGATCGGGTGGTGCAGGGTCTCGAGCACGGGCCAGCCGTCGTCCATCATCCCCTGGATGCCGTAGCCCAGGCACTGGTTGTCGTGCACCAGGTCGAACTCGTGGCGTCGGGCGGCCAGCATCCGGCGGGCCCGCAGGCTGAACGTCCACGGCTCGGGGAAGCCCGGCCGTGCACATGACGGCGAACTCGAGGGCGGCGATCGACGTCGGGTAGGAGTTCGCGAACTCGGCGACGTGGGGCACCCGGAACGGGTCGGGCTCGCGGTAGAGGTCGAGGCTCGGCACGGGGGTGAAGCCCACGCCCTCGTCGACCTCGGGCCACGGCTGGCCGGCGAAGACCTCGACCGAGTGGCCGAGGGCCACCAGCTCGCGGGTCAGGTGGCGGGTGTAGACGCCCTGGCCGCCGCAGCGCGGGTTGCCCCGGTAGACGAGGAAGGCGATGCGCAGTCCACCGGGCGCCGGCGGGCGCGGCGGGATGCGCTCGGGGACCGGCGGCGGCTCTTCGGGCCCTTGACCTTGTTGCGACCGGAACCAGAGGCTAGGCATGGAGCGGTCCGGCGCAGGAGGAGCACATAGAGGACAGATACTCTCGCGACCAGGGCGGATGCGCAAACCCCGGCGGGTGCGGTCCGAGGCGTCGATGGGGGTCAGCCCCGATGCCGAGCCACCCGGCCACGGTGACCAGCACCAGGAAGCGTGGCGAACGTGCCCGACCACGACCACCGTGGCCAGGCCCACCGTGCGGGCCAGGCGCCCGTTGGCCGCCGTGCCCGAGCAGGGCCCGCCGGTTGGCCAGGAGCAGCACGAAGACCAGCGTGATGGGGGTGACCACACCTTCGAGGACCTGGGTGTTCACGATCAGGCGGAACAGGTTGCCGGGCAGCAGGACCACCGCGGCGCCGATCAGGATCTGGGCGGTGAACAGCCCGAGGAACAGCGGCGCCTCCCGGAAGCTCTTCGACACCGAGCGCTCGACCCCGACGGCCTCGGCCACGGCGTAGGAGGTGGACAGGGGCACCACGGCGGCGGCCAGCGCCGACGCCCCCAGCAGGCCGATCCCGAACAGCACCGACGGCGAACTGCCCGGCCAGCGGCTCGAGCGCCTTGGCCGCCTCGGCGGCCGAGTTGAGCACCGTGCGGGTTGCCGATGAACGACGGTGGCCGTGGCGATGATGATGCACATGGAGACCAGGTCGGACAGGATCGCCCCGCTCACGGCGTCGACCCGCTCGTACTGGTACTCGTCGGGGCCGATGCCCCGGTCGACCACGGCGCCGGCCGTGTACAGCTGGATGTAGGGGGTGATGGTGGTGCCGATGAGGGCCACGGCCATCAGCAGGTACGCCTTGGTCCAGCTGACGTGGGGGAGGACGGTGTGGAGGGCCACCTGCTTCCAGTCGGGGTGGCCGAGGACCATGGCGATCGGATAGGTGACGAAGGCCAGGGTGAGCAGCAGGAAGACCCGCTCGGCGTAGCGGTAGGAGCCGACGATGACCAGGAGCCAGATGGCCACCGCGGCGATGGGCACCGACAGGTAGCGGCGACACGCCCCACAGCTCGAAGGCGCGTGGCGATCCCGGCGAACTCCGTGACCACCAGGCCGAGGTTGGCGACGGCGAAGGCGAACACGGCGAAGGCGGACAGGCGGAGCGAGAACTGCTCCCGGATGAGCGCGGCCAGGCCCTTGCCGGTGTGGGCGGCCAGCCGGGCCACCATCTCCTGGATGCAGACGTAGCCGACGGTGACGACCACCATGAAGAACAGCATCGAGTAGCCGAACTCGGCTCCGGCCGACGCGTAGGTGGCGACCCCGCCCGGCGTCGTTGCCGGCGTTGGCGGCGATGATGCCCGGGCCGGCGGCGGCCAGGTAGACGAAGAACCGCCGCCACCGGCGCGAGGCCGAGGCGGTGACGGTCGTCACCGGAGCGCCCCGGGGCCGCGCCTCGTCACTGCAGGAGCCTCGGGAAGTGGATGCGCCCGCGCTCGGGCATCGAGGGCGTCGATGACGTCGTCGGCCAGGATCCGGCCGACCGGCCGGTCCTCGTCGTCGACCACGACCACCGACATGCGCCGGGCCTCGATGAGCCGTTCGGCGACTTCGGCGACCTGCGGCGTGGATGCCGACGGTCACCGGCTCGGCCTCGCCGACGAGGTCGGCGAGCACGCGTCTGGCCCGGGTTGACCAGCAGCTGCAGCAGGGGCAGGTCCCACACCAGGCGGCCGTCGTGGTCCACCAGGGCCACGGCGTCGAGCTCCTCGGGGCAGTCCTCGTGGACGGCGAGCCGGGCGGCCAGCGACGCCACGGTCTCGGTGGTGGAGGCGACGAGGAACGCCGTGGTCATGAAGCCGCCGGCCTCGTGCTCGGAGTAGCCGAGCAGGCGCAGCAGGTCGGTGGCCTTGGCCGGGTCCATGACCGCCAGGATCTCCGACCGCTCGTCGCCGCGCAGGTCGCGCAGGGCGTCGACGGCCTCGTCGGGCTCCATGTCGCCGAGGAGCTCGGCGGCCCGCGGCCGGCTCGGCCTCGCGCAGCAGCGACGCCAGCTCCTCGGGGTCCATCTCCTCCAGGGCGTCGGCCGCCTCCTCGGGGGTGAGCGAGTCGAGGAGCTTCTGGCGCTCGGGCCGCATCAGGTCCTCGAGCAGGTCGGCCAGCTCGCCGGGGCGGAGGCGCTCGAGTCCCTCGTTGGTGGTGCGCAGGCGCACCTCGGGCGCGGCCCCCTGCTCGGTGTCGCCGAAGGGCTGGATGGCGCCCCAGTCGATGACGCGGTCGGGCGTCGGGTGGTGGCGCCACCGGGCCGGGCCGAGGCGGCGCAGCAGGGTCTGGGCCGAGATGTCCACCCCGACCAGGCTGTACCGCCCGTAGACCGGGGCCAGGTAGAGGTCGGCGGCCCGGATGACCTGCACGCCGTCGACGTCGACCAGCTGGTGGTCGAGGACCTGGTCGAACAGCGTGACCTCGCCCGGCCGGGGGGCGAAGTCGACGAGGTCGAGACGGGCCGAGCTCAGGACGATCCCGTCGTTGCTGGATGGTGTCGATGGCCGCCGCCCCCACGAAGGCCAGGCGGCGGCCCACCTGCACCACCAGCCCGGTGACCGGCGGGTAGGTCTCCTGGCCCGTCCACCGGCAGACGACGTCGACCAGGCGGCCGATCTCGGCCCCGGTCTGGTTGCGCACGGGCCGTCCGATGATCCCGGCCAGCGACACGAGGGCGTCGCGCACGGCGCGGTTGGCCAGCAGCCGCTGGCTCCGCTGGCGGCGGCGGGCGCCGCCCAGGCCGGGGCGCGCGGACGGGGGCCGCCCGGGGCCGCGGCCGTGCGTCGCGGGCGCGGCCGGGCCACCGGTGCCGGTCGGGCCGTCACTCGGGGGGCTCGGGCGCGGAGCGCGTGGGCAGGAGCGGGAGGCGGGCGAGACGTCGGGCCATGGGGCACCTCGGTCATCGTGGACGCGCGCCCGGCACGGCCGTCCGGGACCGGCACGTCGCGTGACGGGCCGCCGCGGTCGGGGTGCACGTGGGAGCTGGGCGGGTCGGACGGTCGGACATCGCCCTCCCGTCGGCGCTCGCGCCTCCGCCGGCCCGGACGGGGCCCGTCGGGGATCGGTCAGCAGGTGGGCCGCAGCCAGGGAGGGTGTGGTGACGCTCCCGGGCTACTGGGGGGTTCTCCCCGTTTCATCGGCCACACCTCCTCCTGGGCACTCGAGCCGACCCGCGACCTCCGTCGCAGGTCAGGACCATCCTACCCGGTCGTCCGCGGCGTTCCCAGGCCCGGAGGGCACGCGGCCCGGCCGCCGGTCGCTCCCCACCTGTCCCGGTCCGGGTGGCCGGGGGTAATCTCGCCCCCATGGACCTGGACTACCCCGCCGAGACCGAGCCGTTCCGAGCCGAGATCCGCCAGTGGCTGACCGACAACCTGCCCGAGGGGTGGGGCACCCCGGGATTCTCCATGTCCAAGGAGGAGCGCAGGACGTTCCTGGCCGAGTGGACGGCCAAGCTGTTCGAGGGCGGCTGGATCTGCGCGTCCTGGCCGAAGGAGTACGGCGGCAAGGGCCTGAGCCTGATGGAGTCGGTCGTGCTGAACGAGGAGTTCGCCCGGGCCGAGGCGCCGCTGCGCGCCGACTTCTTCGGCGACACCCTGGTCGGTCCCACCATCCTGCAGTGGGCGTCCGAGGAGCAGAAGCAGCAGTTCATCCCCGGCATCCTGAAGGGCACCATCGCCTGGTGCCAGGGGTTCAGCGAGCCCGACGCCGGGAGCGACCTCGCCGGACTCGCGACGCGGGCCGTGCTGGACGGCGACGAGTGGGTCATCAACGGGCAGAAGGTGTGGACCACCCAGGCCCAGTTCGCCGACTACATCTTCCTGCTGGCCCGCACCGATCCCGACGCCCCCAAGCACGCCGGGCATCTCGTACCTGCTGGTACCCATGAAGCAGCCGGGCATCGAGGTGCGGCCGATCGCCCAGGTGGACGGCAGCGCCGACTTCAACGAGATCTTCTTCACCGATGCCCGCTGTCCCGCGGCGAACGTGGTCGGCGGCGTCAACAACGGGTGGAAGGTCGCCATGACCACGCTCGGGTTCGAGCGGGGCTCGTCGGCCACCACCGGGCACCGGCGGTTCCTCCGCGAGCTCGACGCCATCATCGCCAAGGCCAGGAAGAACGGGACGTCGACCGACCCCCTGATCCGCCAGCGCCTGGCCGCGGCCTGGTCGAAGGTCAAGATCATGGAGATCAACGGCTACCGGTCGCTGACCGACGCTCTCAACGGCACCCACCACATGGCCGCCCTCGGCGCCGCCAACAAGATGTTCTGGTCGGAGTACCACCAGGAGACGATGGAGCTGGCCATGGACATCCTGGGCATGGACGGCCAGATCCTGACCGGCGACCCGTCCGAGGCGGTCGAGGGGCGCGCCGCGGGCGCGACGACTACCCGGTCAGCGACCTGCAGGCCTCGTTCTTCTTCTCCCGCTCCGAGACCATCTGGGGCGGCACGGCCGAGATCCAGCGCAACATCGTGGGCGAACGGGTGCTCGGCCTGCCCAAGGAGCCCAAGCCGGCCGCCGTCGGCTGAGCCGGCCGCCGTCGCCGTCGGGCTCAGCCGGGGAACAGCCCGCGGGCGTCCCCCACCGCGGGTGACCGCCACGATCCGTAGGGCACCCGGCCCGGTCGGGGCCGCGACGACCGGCCCCGGGGCCACCAGGCCAGTTCGCGGCCGGTGCCCTGGACGGAGGCAGCCGACCGGCACTCCACCCCGTCGAGGCCGGCCCGGTACGCCTCCTCGGCGATCACCCGGCACGGTGCGTGCCCGACCCGGCTGCCGTCACCGGCGTCGGGGTAGCCCGGTGGGAGGCCGGCGGCCGCCACCCCCTCGGGGGTGACCACGTCGGCCGCCTCCTGGCGGCGGGGCAGCCGGGTGGCCACCAGTTCGAAGGCGTCGTCGGTCAGATCCCCGGGGGTCACCCCCGTCCCCTCGAGGAGGCGGGTCACCTGGAGCCGGGCGGTGGCCACGTCGCGGCTGAGGTAGAGGGTCGGCCACGAGCCGGGCGGCGTCCACCGGCCGCCGCGCCCGGCGGCGAACCCGGGGTCGAAGGGATCCACCCAGTCGGGGCGGCACACCCGGACCCACAGGTGGTCGGCGGGGACGACGGTCCGGCTCCGGAGCGTCACGGCTGGACGCGGCGAAGGTCGAAGACGGATGCCACCGACGCCCGCACGGCCCCGAGGTCGTGGGCGCGGGCCACGTCCAGCAGGGAGCGCCCGCCGAGCGCGTCCGAGGGGCGGCGGACCACGACGGGGATCCGGTCCACCCTGACGTGGGCGAGGAGGGTGGCCGTGGCCTCGTCGGCCGCCGCCACGTCCACGCGGCGGTCGGCGGGGACGCCGCCACGGCGCCACTTGGCGTAGGCCTGGCGGGACACGCCGAACACGGCGGCGGCCTGGCTGGCCGACAGCTGCCACACCCGCTCGAACCGCGCCAGCGGCTCGGCGGACAGACGGCGTTCGAGGTACTGCGCCAGCCGGGCGGCGGCACCGGGATCGGCCGACACCAGCGCGGCCGCCGACACCTCGGGGTCGGCCGTGGTCAACGGCGCCACACCCGACGTCCGCCCGCTCCTCCGGCTGCTCGGTCCGGTCGGCACCGTCCACCTCCGTTCGTCGACCCCACCCTATCGCAACCGGATGTCAACCGCAACCGGATGTCAACCTTCAGTGGCGGGCCGCGGGAGGACGACCTTGGTCGGGCGCGGCGGCACGTCCGTCCCGGCGGGGCGGTCAGCCCGGCGCGACGTAGGTGCCGTGGTCGCCGTCCAGGAGGTGGTGGGCGTCGGCGAGCCGGCCGATCACGGCGGGCCGGCCGGTGGACTCGACGAACCGGCAGGCCGCCTCGACCTTGGGGCCCATCGAACCGGCGGGGAACGGCAGGGCCCGCAGTTCGGCGGGGGTCGTGCGGCCGATGGCACGGGCGTCGGGCGTGCCGAACCCGACCTCGACGTTGGGCACGTCGGTCAGGATCATCAGGGCGTCGGCGCCGAGGTCGGTGGCGAGCAGCGCGGCGGCCAGGTCCTTGTCGACGACCGCCTCGACCCCCCGCAGCCGGCCGTCGGCGTCGCGGACCACGGGCACCCCTCCCCCGCCGGCGCAGACCACCACGGCGCCCGCGCCGAGCAGCGTCCGGACGGTGGCGAGCTCCACGAACTGGCGCGGCTCGGGCGAGGGCGACCACCCGACGCCAGCTCGGACCGTCCGGCCCGGATCGACCACCCGCGTGCCGCCGCCAGGCCGCGTGCCGCCGCTTCGGTGTACACGGGGCCGACGAACTTGGTCGGGTCGGCGAACGCGGGGTCGTCGGGGGCCACCTCGGTCTGGCCCACGAGGCTGGCCACCTCCCTCCCGGGCAGGGCGTTCTCCAGCGCCTGCAGGAAGAAGTAGCCGATCATCCCCTGGGACTCGGCTCCCAGCACGTCGAGCGGGTAGGGGCCGGGCAGGTCGGGGTCGCGCGCGCTCTCGATGGCCAGGAGGCCGACCTGGGGTCCGTTCCCGTGGGTGACGACGAGCTCGTGGTCGCCGGCGAGTCGGGGCCAGGGCCCCGACGGCCGTGGCCACGTGGCCCTCCTGGATCTCGGCCTCGGGCCCTCGCCCCGCTCGAGGAGCGCGTTGCCGCCCACGGCGACGACCAGGCGCACGTCAGTCCGCCGAGCGAGGCGACCATGAGCGCCTTGATGGTGTGGAGCCGGTTCTCGGCCTGGTCGAACACGACCGACGCCGGCGACTCGAAGACGTCGTCGGTCACCTCCATGGCCGCCAGGCCCCACGACGGCGCAGGATCGTGCGCCCGAGGTCGGTCCCGGTGCTGTGCAGCGCGGGCAGGCAGTGCAGGAACCTGGCGTCCGGGTTCCCGGTGCCGTCCATCAGCTCCGAGGTCACCTGGAACGGGCGCAGCAGCGCGATGCGGTCCCCCCAGGCCGACACCGGCTCGCCCATGGACACCCAGACGTCGGTGTACACGAAGTCGGCCCCCTCGACCAGTTCCGCCGGGCGGTCGCCGAGTCGCGATCCGGGCGCCCGGAGTGCCGCGGCCAGCCTGCCGGCGAGCTCCCGGACGTCGGGGTCCGGCCACCGCTCCTCGGGGGCGGCGATGCGGACGTCCATCCCGAGCAGCGCCCCGGTCACCAGGAGGGAGTTCGCCGTGTTGTTCCGACCGTCGCCCAGGTAGCAGAGCGTGACGTCGCCGGTCGGCCCCGGTGCGAGTGGTCTCGCATGGTGAGGACGTCGGCCAGCATCTGGGTGGGGTGCCACTCGTCGGTGAGGCCGTTCCACACCGGCACCCCGCGAGCGCTCCGCCAGCTCCTCGACCGACGCCTGGGCGAATCCCCGGAACTCGATGCCGTCGAACATCCGTCCGAGCACCCGGGCGGTGTCCGCCAACGTCTCGCTCTCGACCGAGGTGGGTGTCGCCGGGTCCGAGATAGGTGACGTGCGCCCCCTGGTCGTGGGCCCCGACCTCGAAGGCCGCCCGGGTGCGGGTCGAGTCCTTCTCGAACACCAGGGCGATGTTCCTGCCGACGAGCTGCGGCCACTCGGTGCCCGCCCGCTTCTCCTGCCGCAGTTCGGCGGCCAGGTCGACCAGGTCGAGGAACTGCGTGGCCGATCAGTCCGGTCACCGTGCAGCAGGCTGCGTCCCCGCAGCGACGCCCGCACCGTCGGATCCGGCGACGGTCGGCACCGGTCAGGCCCGGTCCCGCACGATGGGGCACGTCATGCACCGCGGTCCGCCCCGGCCCCGGCCGAGCTCGCTGCCCTCGATGGTCACCACCTCGATCCCGTGCTTGCGCAGCATGGTGTTGGTGGCCACGTTGCGCTCGTAGCCGAGGACCACCCCGGGGGCGACGGCGAGGTAGTTGGTCCCGTCGTCCCACTGCTCGCGCTGGGCCGCCCGGATGTCCTCGTCGGTGGTCAGCACCGTGACCTCGGGCACCTCGAGGATCTCGGCCAACGTGGTCCACAGACCGTCGTTCAAGGTGACGCTGACCTCGTCCGGCGCGTCTCCCGGCGCCACCGTCCAGCTCCGCAGGTTCCGGTCGAAGAACGGGTAGAGCACGAAGGTGTCGTGGTCGACCATCGACATCACGGTGTCCAGGTGCATGAAGGCGTGGCTGTGCGGGAGCTCGATCGCCACCACGCGGGTGGCCTGGCCGGCGGCGAAGAGGGCGCGGGCCACGGCCTCGACGGCCATCGGGGTGGTGCGCTCCCCCATGCCGATCAGCACGGCGCCGTGCCCGATGACGTGCACGTCACCGCCCTCGAGACTGGCGGGCTGGTAGTCGTGGTCGTCACCCCCGTAGTAGATCCGGACCCCTTCCGAGGCGAACAGCGGGTGGTGGGCGTAGATGGCCCGGGTGTGCAGCGACTCGCGTCGACGGGCGTGCATGGCCATGGGGTTGACGGTGACGCCGCCGTAGATCCAGCACGAATTGTCCCGCTGGAACAGGTGGTTCGGCAGCGGCGGCAGCACGAAGTCGTCGGCCCGCAGCATCTCCCAGGTGAGGCTCCGGGCCCCGAGCGGCGCCAGGTCGGCCTTCAGCACGCCGCCGACCAGGAACTCGGCCAGGGTCTCCCCGTCCAGGTCGTCGAAGAGGTGCCGGACCGGCCCGATCAGGGAGGTGCCGAGCAGCTCGGGCGTGCACACGCGGTCCAGGACGAAGCTGCGGCCCTCGGGGAGCTCGAGCGTCTCGGCCAGGAGCTGGCCGTAGTAGTGGACGGTGACGCCCTTGTCGCGGAGCGCCTGGGCGAATCCGTCGTGCTCCACCATCGCCTTGGAGGCCCACATCACGTCGTCGAACAGCAGGCTCCCGATGTTCTCCGGGGTGAGCCGGGACAGCTCGAGTCCCGGTCGGTGGAGGACGGCCTCGTGGAGGACGCCGATCTCGGAGTCGACGTGGAAGCGCATGGTCTGCTCCTCGGTGGGCACGGGCGGATCGGTGGGCACGGGCGGTCGGTCAGGCCGAGGCGGCCGGTTCGGCGGCCGCGGCCACGGTCGGTGGTCCGACGGGTGTGGCGACCGGTTCGTCCGGCAGGTCGACCGGTTCGGCGGACTCGCCGGCGTCCTCGCGTCGGGCGTTGAGGAAGGCGTAGAGCACGAGGCCGATCAGGATGACCAGCAGGGCCTGGTAGAGGATCTGGTAGGTGTTGGCGAACGTCACCCACAGCGAGAAGAGCACGCCCGCGCCGGCCACGCTCAGGTCGCGTGCCAGCTGCCAGCCCTGCACCCGGCGTCGGCGGGACACCAGGTAGGTGAGTTGGGCGAGCGCCGACATGAAGTACGGGATGGCCACCGTCACCACCGTCAGGTCCACCAGGTAGGTGAAGACCGTCAGGCCGGCGCTGGTGTTGTAGCGCCACAGCATGAGCAGCGAGGGGAGCGCGGTCCCCACCAGGATGCCGAACCACGCCGTCCCCTTGCGGTCCGTCCAGGCGAACGGCCTCGGGAACAGGTCGTCCTGGGCGACGGCCCGGGACGTCTCGGTGACGATCAGGGTCCACCCGTTGAGGGCGCCGATGCCCGACACCACGGCGATGGCGGCGATGAACTTCCCGGTCCAGGTGGCGTGCGGGAACATCGAGTCGAAGGCGTTCACGAAGGGCGAGCCGGTGTTGATCAGGGTGTGGTGCGAGACGAGGCCCATCACCACGGCCGTCACCAGCACGTAGAGCAGCGCGCTCAGTGCCGTACCGAGGACCGACGCCCGCCCCACGTTCACCCGGGGGTTCCGGACCCGCTTGGCCGTCATGGCGGCCGCCTCGACCCCGATGAACGAGAACAGTGCCACGCTGGCGGCGATGCCGACGGCGCTGTAGAGGCTGCCGCCCGAGGCGTTGAACGGGCCGAAGTGGGCCGACTGGACGAAGAACCAGCCGATCACGCCGATGAACAGCAGGGGGAGGAACTTGAGGACGACGGTGATGTTCTGGAACCAGGCCATCTGACGGACGCCGGCCAGGTTGACGATCGCCGGGACCCACAGGCCGACCATGGCGATGCCCCAGTTCTCCATGCCCGAGGGATGGGCCCAGCCGAACAGGCGCGTCGACGTAGAACACCCAGGACGAGACGATGGCGGCGTTGCCCGCCCAGGACTGCACCCAGTAGCACCAGCCCACCAGGTAGCCGGCGAAGTCGCCGAACTCGTGCCGCGCGTAGGCGTAGAGCCCGCCGTCGGTGTTGGGGATCCGCCTCGTCAGCTGACCGAAGAGGACGGCCAGGAGCATGGCCCCCAGGGCGATCACGCCGAGGACGACGATGCCCGCCGTGCCGGCGCCGGCGATGACCGCCGGCATGGTGAACACCCCGGTGCCGACGATGCTGCCGATCACCAGGCCGGTGGCCGAGGTGAGGCCCAGTGCGTGGGCCTTCTCCTGGTTCCGGGGTGACAGCCCCTCCGGCGGTGCCGCCGGTTCGACGTGGTCCGTTCGATCCGCTGCCAGGGTCATCGCCACTCCTCACCGTTCGCCCGAGGGAGCGCTCCGCGGCACACCCACATGGACACTCTGCGGGAGCGGCCGTCCGGCCGACAGAGGAAAAGGTCCGCGCCGCGCCCGACCAAGGACCCGGGTGGCCGCCCGGCACCCGTGGCCCGTCCGGCGACCGCCGGACGGTTCAGGGCAGCCGGGACTCCGCCTCCTCGACCGCCTCCACCTCCACCAGGTGGACCTCGGTGTCGGTCGTGCCCACCCGCACGCCGGTGGTGTGGCGCCACATGAGCAGGCCGGCGGCGGCCAGCGTGGCGACCGCGCCGGTCAGCATGGCCACCCGTGGGTTCGTCCACTGGGCGATGGCGCCGACCAGGGGCGCGCCGATGGGCGTGGTGCCGAGGAACGCCATGGCGTACAGGGCCATCACCCGCCCGCGCATGGCGGGGTCGGCCGTCAGCTGCAGCGTGGCGTTGGCCGTGGCGATGAACCCGATGGAGGCGGCGCCCATCAGCACGATGAGCAGGTCGGCGGCCAGCAGGGTCGGGGCCAGCGCCACGGCGGCGAGCAGCCCGCCGAACACCAGGGCCAGGACCTGCAGCAGCCGGGGCGTGGGCCGGGCCCGGTGGGCGGCCAGCAGCCCGCCCACGATGGCGCCGGCCCCCATGCACGACGTCAGCATGGCGTAGGTGCCGGCCCCGCCCCCGAACGTGACCTTGGCCAGCAGGGCCAGGGTGACGGTGAAGTTGTAGGCGAAGATCCCGATGACGGCCACGGCCACCAGGACGTTGCGCAGCGCAGGCGTACGCCACACGTAGCGGAACCCGTCGCGGACCTGGCCCCTCGCCCGCTCGACCGGCGCGGTCGGATGGAGCTCGGCGGTGCGCATCATGGCCAGACCGATGAGCACCGCCACGTAGGAGGCGGCGTTGACGAAGAAGCAGACGCCCAGCCCGAAGACGGTGATGATGACGCCACCGACTGCCGGGCCGACGACCCTCGACGCGTTCATCACCACGGAGTTGAGGCTGACCGCGTTGGGCAGGTCGTCGCGCCCGACCATCTCGATCATGAACGTCTGGCGGGCCGGGTTGTCGAAGAGGTTGACCACCCCGAGCAGGCCGGCGAGCAGGTAGACCTGCCACAGGACGACGGTGTCGGTCACCACCAGGACCCCGAGCACCAGCGCCAGCAGACCTCCCGCGGCCTGCGTGGCGAAGAGGAGCCGGCGCTTGTTGGTGCGGTCGGCCACCAGCCCGCCGAAGGGGCCGAACAGCAGCATGGGCAGGAACTGGAGCCCCACCACGATGCCGAGCGCCACGCCGCTGTCCGACAGGTGGAGCACGAGCCAGGCCTGGGCCACCGACTGCATCCACGTCCCCGAGACCGAGATCAGCTGCGCGGTGAAGTACAGCCGGAAATTCCGGATGCGCAGCGAGCTGAAGGTCTGGTGGACCGCCCCGCGGAAGGCCGTCACCCTTCGGTCCCGTCGACCAGGCGCTCGAGCAGGGCCGTCAGATCGCCCAGGGCGTCCCGCTCGGCCGGGTCGAGTGCGGCCACCCGATCGGCCAGGAAGGCGTTCTTGAGCGACCGGTTGTGGGCCAGCACGGCCTCGCCGGCCCCGGTGATGGTGAGCCGCGCCACGTGCCGGTCGGCGGCATCGGGCTCGCGGGTCACGTACCCGAGGTCCTCCAGGGCCCCCACGATGCGGGTCATGGAGGGCGGCTGCACCGACTCCCGGGCGGCCAGCGCCCCGAGGGTGGGCGATCCGAGACGGGCCACGCCGGCCAGCGCCGAGGCCTGCGACGGGGTCAGTCCCCCGTCCGCCTGCCGGCGGAGCGACCGGTGCAGCCGGGTGACGGCCATGCGCAGGCGGGCGGCGAGTGCGGCCTCCTCGGCGTCGGCACCGGACGTGCCCGGTCCGTCGGCGGCGTGGCGGTCGGTGCCGAGGGCGGAGGTCATGCCGTCAGTATAGTTAGTTTTGCTAACTAATGCGACCTGCGGCGGATCTCGGCGGAGGGTCCGGGACCGTCAGCGGCCGCGCCCCAGGGCCGCCAGGAGGGGGAGCACCCGGG
Organism: uncultured Acidimicrobiales bacterium; assembly: GCA_963814655.1. Classification (GTDB taxonomy): domain Bacteria; phylum Actinomycetota; class Acidimicrobiia; order Acidimicrobiales; family RAAP-2; genus Bog-756. Next base: position 559,086 of record CAWFDU010000013.1, read on the forward strand.
GGGCGAGGTACGCACCTCCGGCGAGGGTCGTGTGGACCCCGTCGCCCTGACGGACGACCCTGCCCCCGATGGTCCACGCGAAGCGACCGCCCGGGTCGAGGAAGGTGTGGAGCGGGATCACCGAGACGGTGCCGGGGTGCCGGGCGGCCACCTGGTCGATGAGCTGGTCCAGGCGGTCGACCCGGGCGGTGGCGTCCTGGGGCCAGGCGTCGCCGTCGGGCTGCTCGCCGGTGTCGAAGTAGGGGGCGGTGAACAGCGCCACCTTCGCCCCGCCCGAGGACAGGATGGTCACGGCCCGCTCGAGCTGGGCTTCCTCGTAGGCGTCGAACGCCGGGTCCCCGAGGTGCTGCCACCGCCCCTGGTACCACCGGTCGACCACCTCCCAGAACCCGGTGACCAGCCCCACGACCTGGGGATGCAGCTGGCGGATGTCGTCGGTCCACCACGTCGGCCACGTCGGGCAGTTGGGGAACGGGTCGCCGACGACGCCGTGGTCCTCGAGGGGCAGGGCGACGGCCACGCCGCACCCGGTGTGCGACCGCCCGCCCAGGTCGATCCCGTAGGACGGGGCGAAGCGGGCCAGCCCGACGGCGACCGTGAGGGCCAGCGAGTCACCCACGATCAGCACCCGCAGCCGGTGTCCGGCGCCGGTGAAGCTGGTGAGGTGGACCGCCTGCCACTCGGCGGCGGTGGCCGGCGCCCCGACCAGCCCGGCACCCCCGCCGGGGGAGGCCGCGGTGGCGTCCGGCGCCGAGACCGTGACCACCACGGCCACGGTCACCCCCAGGGCGACGAGCGCCGGGGCCACCGCCCGGGCGGACCGCCAGAAGCGCCCCTCGATGACGGGGCGCTCGAGCAGGTAGAAGCTGGCCGCCGCCAGGACCACCGTGACCGCCGACCGCTCGACGAACAGGAGCGGCCCCCGGGCGCCGGTGCGGCCGGCGTCGAGGAACACCGCCACCGGGAAGTGCCACAGGTAGATGCCGTACGAGATGGTCCCGAGCCACACCAGGGCCGGTGCGGCCAGGACCCGTGCCATCCGTCCGGACGGGAGCGCGACCACGGCGGCCACGACGGCGGCGGCGGCCACCGACACCACGGCGAATCCGCCCCGGTAGGTGAACGCCGAGGCTCCCGACAGCAGGCAGGCGGCCGCCACCACCGTGCCCAGTCCCACCGCGCCGGCGACGGCCACGCGCCGACGGGCGGCGGGCGTGCGGGCCTCGGGGTCCATGCCGGCCGCGCCCCGACGTCGCTCGACCAGGGTGAGCACGCACGCGAGCGCGGCGCCCACGAGCACCGACTGGGCATGGGTGTCGGTGCCGAAGTAGATGCGGGTGGTGTTCACCCCGGGGTGGAAGAGGAGGGCCATCTCCGTGGCCGAGGCCACCGCGCCGACCACCGCCACGGCCAGCACCGCCCGCACGCCGCGCACGAAGCCGGACGTGAGGTGGAGCACGGCCAGGACCACCAGCGGCCACACCAGGTAGAACTGCTCCTCGACGGCGAGCGACCACGTGTGGGCGAGCGGCCCCGCCGCGCCGGTGGCGCCGAAGTAGCTCCCCGAGGCGGCGATCTGCCACCAGTTGGAGACGTAGAACAGGGCGGCCAGGGCGCCGGAGCGCTCCCCGGGGTAGGTGCCGGCGGGCTCGGCGAACCGCACCAGGAGCGTCACCACCACCAGCACCACGAGCAGGGCCGGGCAGCAGGCGCCGGGCCCGCCGCAGCCAGAAGGGGCCCAGCCCGATGCGTCCCCGGCGCTCGTACTCGGCCAGGAGCAGCCCGGTGATGAGGTAGCCGGACAGCACGTAGAACACGTCGACGCCGACGAACCCGCCGCCGAGCCACCCGACGCCGAAGTGGAACCCGAGCACCAGGGCCACGGCCACCGCCCGCAGGCCGTCGAGGCCCAGCAGGCGCGGTCGACCCGGTGGCCGACGGCCGGTCGACCAGGGCGTCGGCCCGGAAGCGCCGACCGTGGGCACGGCGGCGTGCCGCGTCCGGTACCGGTGCGGCGTCCCCGGCGCCGGGGCCGGGTGCGGGGTGGTCATGGCGTGGATCCTCGACGGCCGCCCCGGGCCGGCGCCGGTGCCAGGACCTCGGACGACGTCGCACGGTATCCCAGGCCGGGCGGGTCCCGGGGGCACGGTGCCGGTGGCGGTACATTGCGCGGATGCACGCCCGCACCGGAGCCGCTGGACGGCCCACGGACGTGGCCGCCGGCGCTCTACCTGCTCCTGGCCGTCGTCCTGTGGTGGGGCGTGTGGAGCGGCCACCCGACCATCGACGTCGACCTGCGGGTGCGGCGACACCTCCACTCCTCACCTGGTTCATGGCGTGGCCGGCCTACGCGCTGCGCCACGGCGACGCCCTGTTCTTCTCCACCCGGGCCCTCCACCCCTACGGCATCAACCTGCCGGCCAACACCAGCTTCCTGGCCATCAGCGTGCCCCTGGCCCCGCTGACCTGGCTGTTCGGTCCGGTGGCCTCGCTCAACGTGGCCGCCACCCTGGCCCCGGTGGCCCGCGCCCTGTCGGCCAGGGCGCTGCTGCTGCGGTGGACGACCTGGGCGCCCGCCGCGTTCCTGGCCGGTCTGTTCTACGGCTTCTCGCCCTTCGTGCATCGAGAACCTCACCCTCGAGCACGTCGAGTTCGCCACCCTCGTGGTGCCCCCGCTCCTCGTCCTGTGCCTCGACGAGCTGCTGGTGCGCCAACGCGGTCGGGCCTGGGCGTGGGGCCTGGCCCTCGGCGGGCTTTGCGCCCTGCAGTTCTTCCTCAGCCGGAGCTACTGGTCGTCTGCGCCCTGGCCGCCGTGAGCGGCATCGTGCTGCTGGTGGCTGGCCGGCGCTGGTCCGGGACCGCGGCCGGCCGTCGCCGCGCGGTGGCGCCACGCCGCGGCAGGCATCGGCGCCGCCGCGGCCGTCGGGCGCCGTCCTCCTGGCCTACCCGGCCTGGTACGCGGTGGCCGGGCCCCGCGCGCTGCCGGCCACCGGGTCTGGCCCGACATCCAGTTCTTCGCCAGCGCCTGGCGGACCCTGCTCCTCCCGGCCGACCCCACGACCGCGGGCCCAACGCCGTGCTCGAGACCTACGGGTACTTCGGCAGCCATCCCCTGCTGCTCGGCTACCTCGGCCTCGGCATGGTCGCCGTCCTGGTCGTCGGGCTGGCCTGGTTCCGCCGGGACGGCCGGCTGTGGTTCTGCGCCGTCCTGCTGGTGGTGCTCGAGGCCCTGTCGCTCGGGGCGCCGGCTCTGGCCGTGGCGCCTCGTCGACCACCTGCCCCTGGTGGAGAACGTCGTCCCCGACCGGATCGCCGGCATCGCCGACCTGTTCGCCGCGGTGATGCTCGGGGTGATCCTCGACCGGGCCCGGGCCTGGGGCTCCGGTGCGCCCGGCCGTCACCTCGACCCCGGCCGACGCCGTCCACGCTCGTGGCCCTCGGGCTGGCCGCCGTGGCGCTCCTCCCGATCGCCCTCGAGTAGCGGCTCCCCTTCACCACCCGGCCGATCGACGTCCCGACGTGGTTCACCACCGTCGGCCCCCGACTTCCCCCCACCGACGTCGTCCTCACCTATCCGTTCGCCTCGTCGGGGCTGCGTGCCCCGATGACGTGGCAGGCCGCCACCGGTCTGCGCGTGGTCGCTCGTGGGCGGCGGGAGCATCACCCCGGACCCGCCGGCCCACCCGACGGCCGCACAGCGCTCCGACGCCCTGGCCGCGCCGACCTCGACAACCTGTCGGACGGCTTCCTTCCGCTGCCGACGGGCTCGGGCGCCGAGTCGGCCCGACTGCGCCTCGCCCTCCACGACTGGGGGGTGACGACGGTCGTCGTGCCGTCGGAGGCAGGGCTGGCCGCCGGCCCTGCGGGGCGGTCGGTGCCCGTCGCCGTGGGCGAGTTCACCGTCGCCCTCGGCACCGGGCCCGCGCACCGCGGCGGCGCCTGGGTGTGGGACGTGCGGCGCGGCCCGCCCCGGCGCGGGAGGTGTCGGCCGACGACTTCGCCCGGTGCACGACGTCGCGCGGCCGTCACGGCCGACCCCGGCACGGCCGCCGCCTGCGTGCTGGCCCGGTCGGTCGCCGCGGGACGGACCGCCCCGGGACCGGCCCGTCACTCACTACAGTGCACCGGATGAGCGGTCCCGGGCGCTCGCCCCGACGAGCCGGGCGGCGCCACCGCCGTGGCCGACCCGCGGGGCATGGCCGACCGCGCCGACGGCGCTGGCGGTGCCGGACGACCGGCACCCGTGGTCGGGTCGCCGCGCCCGAAGGGACTCGACGCCCGGCCCGGCGTGGCCGTCGTCGTGCTGGTGGTCGCCTACGCGCTGTCGCGGCTGGCGGGCGCGCTCGCCGGCGTCCGCTACGACGCCAGCGTGCTGCGGGGCACGCCGCTGACCGACATGTGGCAGCTCCTCGACGTCCAGTCTGCTCCAGCACCACCTGGTGGTGAGCGTCTGGCACCTCGACAGCCAGCCGCCGCTGTTCAACCTCTACGCCGGCGTCACTGCTGAAGCTGCCGGCAGGGCTGCGGGCACCGGTCGAGGTGGCCGTGGCCGTGACCCTCGGACTCGCCATGGTGCTGTGCGCCTACGCTCTCCAGGTCGAGCTGCGGGTGCCGCGCTGGGCGGCTCTGGGCGTGACCCTGGTGGCCGTGGTGGCGTCGCCCGCCTACCTGCTCTACGAGAACTGGTTCGACTACGCCTACCCGACGGCCGCCCTCGTGACCGTCGGGTCGTGGTGCCTCGTCCGGTTCCTGCGCACCCGGCGGCTGCGCTTCGGCCTCGGCTTCTTCGGGGCCCTGGCCGCCATGGTGCTGCTGGACAGCACGTACCAGCCGGCGTGGCTCGTGGCGGCCGCGGTGGTGGTCGTCGTCGTGCTGCGTCGGCAGTGGCGCACGGTGCTCCTCGCCGCGGCCGTCCCCCTGGCCCTCGTGGGCACGTGGGCGGTGAAGGACTACGTGCAGGTCGGCACCACGACGACGAGCAGCTGGCTCGGCATGAACCTGGCCAGGTCGGTCCTCTACCCCACCCCCGCCGACGGGGTGGTCGAGCTCGAGCGCCAGGGAAGGATCGGCCCGATCGCGTCGGTGCCGCCGTTCGCCGGGCCCGAGGTCTACGCGCCCCGGTTCGCCGTCGCCGCGCCCAGCCCGGTCGCCGCCGTCGGCGCGCTCCACAAGGCGGACGGGGCCACCAACTTCAACGATCCCCTGTACGTCGCCGTCTCCTCGCAGTACCTCCGGGCCGACCTGGTGTGGATCCGCGCCCATCCCCGCCGGTACGCCGACGACGTCCTCGCCTCGGTCGGCGTGTGGATGGTGGGGACCGACCAGAACTTCACCGACTCCGTGAACTGGCCCGCCGTGCGCTCGCTACGCCCGCGTCTACGACCGGGTGGTGGAGTGGCAGCCGATCCAGGACCCGCCCCCGGGATCGTGGTGTTCAACCGGAGCTGGCACCGGACGGCGTGGCTGTCGTGGCAGGCCGTCGCCGTCTACGTGCTGGCGCTCCTCGGCACGCCCGTGGTCGCCTGGCGGAGGCGGCGCCGGGATCCGGCGATGGCCGGCACGTTGGCCGTGGTGTGGCTCACGGTGGCGTACGCGTTCGTCACCACGTCGCTCATCGAGATCGGCGAGAACGAGCGGTTCCGCTCCGAGCTCGGCCCGTTGCCGACGGTGCTGGCGGTCGTGGTGGTCGTCGTCCTGGTGCGGACCGGGTGGACCCGGTGGGGACCCCGGCGGGCCCGCCCGTCGTGAACGCGGCCCGGGGAAGCGTCGGGGCGTGTACCATGGTGCGCAAGCAGTACGCATGACGCGTGCGGGACGTGCGGTCGCGAGCTACGAGTAGCTGCGGCGCCGGATCCCACGCACCTCGTCCGCACCGGTCCCCGGTGCGGCGACAGCGGCCACCGGTTTCCGGTGCCCACCTCTGATGCCGTGCTGGCCACGAGCCGGCCGACCGGTGACCGACGCAGCGCGTCCGGGCACGGTGGCGGACTCGTCGACCACGGGACGGCACCCGTCGGGACTCCCGGCGCGTGGTCGCACCCGCAGAACGACGAACAACGAGAGAACCCGTGAACCACGTATCCCACGAACCACATGTCCGCACCGCGCTGGAGCGCAGCCGGGCCCGGCGTCGCGACGCCGAACGGCAGCTGCGCGCCCTGCCGCGGCACCCCCCAGGGCGCCTCGCTGGCCGAGCTCGACAGTCTGCTCGCCTACGAGGTCCACCTCGAGTCGCGCCTCGCCGGCCTGCTCGACCGCGAGCTCGCCTCCGCCCGCTGACCGACCGCGGGCGGGGGTGACTACGGCGGTCGCGCCTCGTACCCGGGTTCGGGTTCGAAGAAGTGCTCGACGAGGCCGAGCATGCCGATGGAGAACAGCGTCCACTCCTCGTCCTCGCCGTCCGGTCCGGTGGGCCGCACGAACACCTCGATGTGCTCGTCGATCCGATTCCTCATGGCGCACCCCTCCGACAGGGCGGTGACGGCCATGGTGAACTCGCGCAACGTCCACGGCGCGCGACAACGCAGACCGAGCTGCCCCAGCATGGCCTCGTAGGTCGCGCTCCAGAAGTCGTACACGTCCCGGTAGCCGTCGCGGAACGCCGGCAGGATCCGTCGCCGCGGCCCCTCTTCGGACGGTTCCGTCGCCATGGCCAGCAGGTTGATCCACAGGGACCGCGCCTCGGAGGTCGACAGCCCCACCGTGTTGGCCCCGCCGACGATGCGGCACAGCGACCGGACCGCACGGGCCCGGGCCTCGGTGGTGCTGAGGTCGAACCCGGCGAGCAGGGACTGCATGGCGAGCACCGCACCCTCCGCCTGGGGCATCTGCGAATCCTGGGCGATCGCCACCAGGACGTCGGCCTGGTAGTCCGCCTGGTTCATCCACACCCGTCTGATGACGGAGGCATTGGTGAGGCGGACGCCGGTCCTCCGCTCCAGGCGTTCGAACACCCTCTTGAACGTGAGGTTTCCCGGCCCGGAACCGAAACCCTCGTCGCGCAGGAGGAGCTGTCCCTCCTCGAGCAGCATCGACCGGACCTCGTCACGGCTCAGCCTGGCCCGCTGCATCCCGCCCATCGCCTCCACCTCCTCCCGCCGGACAGCCTAGGCACCTGCATTCGCCGTGGGCGGCGGCGGGCTCCGTCCTCTGCGACACTGCGCACGTCGTGGCGTCCGGTCGTCCAGGTGCCCACCGGCGGGGTGGGACGCGACGGAGTCGAACGGTGGGCGACGTCGATGCGGTCGGACCGGCGTGACCGGGTGGAACCGATCCTCGATCATGCGGCCGCGGAGCGGGCGCACCTCCTCACGGCCCGTGGTCGTCGTGCCCGGCGGGCCTCGACCCGCGGCTCCCCGGCCGGACGACCGTGCCGTCCCTCGACAGCGGCGGAGCGGCAGGAGGCGAATCGACCTACCATCGGTCGCGGCGAGAGTGATCCCTGAAGGGTGCACCACGACGTGGGGCTCCCACCGACGAGGAGGACGTGACATGGCGGGACGTAGCGGAACACGACGGGGGCGGCGGGCCCACGCCCTCCTGGCAGCTCTGGCGGCGGTGGTGGTGCTCGCCGGTCTGACCGTCGGGGTGGGCTCGGCGTCAGGAGCCCTTCCCGCGGGGAGCTGGTCCTCCTATCTCTACGGTCCCACCCACAGCTCGTACAACGCGGCGGCGGTGGCCATCACGCCGGCCACTGCGGCCCACCTCACCAAGGCGTGGACCTTCAAGCCGTCCGGATCCGAGTCCTTCATCTCGGGAGCCTCGGTGGTCGGAGGCGTCGTCTACATCGGGGCCGCCAACGGGACGTTCTACGCGCTCAACCAGAGCACCGGCGCGGTGCTGTGGTCGGACGCCATCGGCGCCGTGGCCAAGACGACCTGCAGCAGCAGTCAGGGCTTCGCCTCGACGGCGACCGTCGCCGACGATCCGGTGACCGGCGCACTCACCGTCTACGTGGCCTCGGCCACCGGCTACCTCTACGCGCTCGACGCGACGACCGGCGCCGTCGTGTGGCAGTCGGTGATCGACCTCCCGTCGACGACCGTCAACGACTACTTCACCTGGTCGTCGCCGACGCTGTCGAAGGGGAACCTCTACATCGGGGTCTCCTCGCAGTGCGGCGAGCCACTGGTGCCGAACTCCGGCCTGCTGGAGTACAACCAGCACACCGGCGCCCAGACCGCCTCGTTCTACACCGAGCCGAGCGGGGTCATCGGCGGGAGCATCTGGTCCAGCGCCGCCGTGGCCGGCAACGGCAACGTCTTCGTGGCCACGGGTCCGGCCGGCCCCCCCAACCAGTTCAAGGGGTACGGGGACTCGATCGTGGCCCTGAACGGTACGACGCTCGCGCCATTGGGCTCCTGGCAGCTGCCGGTGGCGGCCGCGGGCGGAAGGGATTCCGACTTCGGGGCGTCGCCGACGCTGTTCAGTGCGGTCCTGCCCGGTGGCAAGGGCCCGACGGCGCTGATCGGCGACTGCAACAAGAACGGCATCTTCTACGCCCTCCGCCAGAACAACCTGGCCGCCGGGCCGGTCTGGCAGGCCAGATCGGAGCCGCGGCCAACAGCCACAACACCGACGAATGCCTGTCGAGCGCGGTGTGGAACGGGACGGACCTCTTCATGGCGGGAGACCCGACCACCATCGGCGGCACGTCCTACAACGGCTCGATCGAGGAGCTCAACCCGGCCACCGGAGCGGTGATCTGGGAGACAGGTCTGCCCGCGGACGTCGACGGATCGCCCAGTCTCGACGGTGCCGGCGTGCTGTCGGTGGCGACGTTCGACTTCACCGGACCGGCCAACGCCGACTACCTGGTCAACGCCGCCACCGGCGCCATCCTGGCCACCGTCAAGACCACGGGGAGCCAGATGGCCGCCCAACCGGTGTTCGTGGGCACCAACCTCCTGCTGCCCACCTTCGTGCAGGGTCTCATCGTCTACAAGGCACCGGCCACGTAGCGACGGGGCGGTCGGATCGGCGGGTGCGCGGCGGTTCGACCGGACCGGACCCGGGCGGCGAGTAGGTTGCACGGATGGCGGATGTCGGTCGAGACCACGCGCATTCGGGACGGGGGCCGCGGGTACGTCGTCTCGGCACTGCGCCAGCGGTCACGGTGGCTCGTCTACCGGACCCCGGTCGTCAGGGACCTGTACTTCGCCCTCAAGAAGCTCGTCTTCGAGATCCCGCTCATCGGCGACCTGTTCGACTACCGGTACCGGTACATGTTCTCGCCGGCACAGCTCGGATTCCTCTGTGAGCAGATCACCGGTGTCGCCGACGTCCCCGGGTCGATCCTCGAAGTGGGGTGTGCGTGGGGACGGACGACCGTCTTCCTCAACCGGCACCTCGACGCGCTCGGGCTGGAGGTCGACTACTACGCGGTCGACACCTTCAGCGGCTTCACCGGCCAGGACCTCGCGAGCGAACACGCACTCGGTCGGGACTCGTTGTACTACGCCGTGTTCCGGGGGAACAGCAAGGCCAGATTCGACCGGACGATGCGGCGCAACGGCGTCGAGCGCGTCACGTCCTTCGAAGCAGACGCCGGCACGTTCGACTACTCCACGATCTCGCCCTTCCGGATGGTGCTGATCGACGTCGACCTGCACCGGCCGGTGCTGTCGACCCTGGAGGCCGTCTACGACCTCGTGTCCCCGGGCGGAGTCATCGTCGTCGACGACTGCAGGCAGGGTGGCATCTGGGAGGGCGCCTACGAGGCCTTCCTGGAGTTCACCGCGGCGAAGGGCCTGGAGCCGGTCATCGTGCACGACAAGCTCGGACTGATCGTCAGACCGCCGACCTGACGGGACGGTCACGTCCCGGTCCCGCTCCACCCCGGACGTCAGGTGCGGCCGGACGCCCGTGCCTCCAGGCCGAGCTCGGCGACGGTGGGGAGCACACGGGGCTCGAGCCACTGCCCACCGGCCTTCGTGACGTGGATGCCGTCGGCCCATCGCACGGTCACCCCGTCCACGACCATCTGGAAGTGTCCCGTACGGGTCGAGGATCCGGTTGAGTGTCGATGACCGTGACCTCCCCCGGGATGCCGCGCCGCGACCTCGCCGAGGATCCGGTTGCACTCGTCGATCCGCTTGCGGTTCTCGGGCGCAGGTCGAGCCGTCCGGCGTCCTCCTGGGAGGGTCGATGTAGGGCATGGTGAAGAGGACGACCTTCGCCCCTGCGCCGACAGCACGCCGACCACCTGGTCGAGCTCGTCCTCCAGGTGGCGGTCCCATGACGGCTCGTCGATCGAGACCGTCCGGCCGTCGACCAGGTGGTCGGTGATGAACCACCGGCCGGCCATGAGGCCCACGACGTCGGGGTCGGTAGCGGTCGACCTCCCCCGACCACAGCGAGCGCCAGTGGCGGCACGACGACACGGGGATGTCGGTCACGCCCGACGTGACGGCGTCGAGGTCGTCGAGGTCGCACCCGAGCACGCCCTTGTTGACGACCCGCACGCCGAAGTTCCCGACGCTGCCGCGGACGAGCCCGAGCCCGGCGGTCACGGCCATCGAGTCGCCCACCAGCAGGAAGCGCACCGGGTCGGAGGTGAAGGCGTCGGCGGCGTCCAGCGCCTGGTGCTCGCCGCCGGGATGGCCGCCGGTCGTGCGCACGGCCACGGCCGCCGACGCCGGGACCACGGTGGCGGCCACCACCACCACGACGGTGGCGCCCAGGCGGCCAGGGCCGGGGCCGAGGGCGGTGAGCGGTCGCCAGAACGTGCCCTCCATGACCGGGCGCTCGACCAGGTAGTAGCTGGCGGCGGCCAGGGCGAAGGTGGCGGCGACCCGCACGGCCAGCAGGTCCGGGCCCCCCGAGCCCGGTGCGGGCCGAGTCGAGCTCGATGCACACCGGGAAGTGCCACAGGTAGGCGCCGTAGGAGACGGTGCCCATCCACACCATGGGCCGCAGGGACAGGGCCGGGCGATGGGTCCGCCGGCGACGCACACCGCCCCGGTGACGATGGCGGCGGCCGACAGGGCCGACAGCAGGAAGCCGCCCCGGTAGGCGAGGGCGCTGGTGCCCGCACGGTGGCGGTGAGGGCGAGGTGCCGGCCAACCCGGCCAGGCCCACGACGGTGAGGACGCTCCGGGCCACCGCCGGGTGGCGGCCCCCGGGGCCATGCCCGTGCGGCCCCGGTGGCGCTGGACCAGGGTGAGCACGCAGGCCAGGGCCGCCCCCACCAGGATCGACTGGGCGTGGGTGTCGGTGCCGAAGTAGAGCCGGGTGATGTCCGCCCCGGGGTGGTAGAGCAGGCCATCTCGCCGGCCGAGGCGACCACCCCCACCGAGACGGCCAGCAGGGCCTCGACCCCCCGGTCGGGGCGTCGGGCGGCCCCCGCAGCGGTGGCCCCGACCCCGCCGTCGGGCGTGGCCCCGACCCCCCGGGCGTGGCGCGAACCTCCGGCGGGCCAGGTGGAGCACGGCCAGCACCACCAGGGGCCACACCAGGTAGAACTGCTCCTCGACGGCGAGCGACCAGGTGTGGGTGAGGGGGGAGACGGCCCCGGTGGCCACGAAGTAGTTGCCGCCGAGGCGGCGATCTGCCACCAGTTGGAGAAGTAGAACAGGGCCGACAGGTCGGCCATGCGCAGGTCGGGGTAGAGGCCGGCCGGGTAGGTGAACCGGACCACCAGGGCCACCACCACCAGCACCACGCACAGGGCGGGCAGCAGGCGCCGGGCCCGGCGAGCCAGAAGGCCCCGAGCCGGATCCGGGCCGCGCGGGCCCACTCGCCCAGCAGCAGGCCGGTGATCAGGTAGCCGGACAGGACGTAGAAGATGTCCAGGCTGAAGAAGCCGCCCCCGAGGTGGGCCACCCCGAAGTGGTAGCCCATGATGATCAGCAGGGCGAAGGCCCGCAGGCCGTCGAGGGCCACCACCCGCTCCCGGCCGGTGGCCGACGTCCGGCGGGCCTCGTGGGCGGCGTGGGCGGCGGCGTGCGCCCCGCGCGCTCACCGGGTCGACCCGGTGCGGGAGTCCAGCCCGAGGACGGCCACCGTCGGCAGGATCCGGGGCTGCAGCCACTGCCCGCCCGCCGGTGTGACGTGGACCCCGTCGGGCCACCGTGCCACCACCCCGTCGACCACGGTCTGGAACCGGCCGTGGGGACCGAGGTCGGCGTTCAGGTCGATCAGGGTGACCCGGCTCCCCACCCGGGCCGCCACGCGGACGAGGTCGCGGTTGAAGGCCGTCACCCGGGCCGGCTCGTCCTCCGGGAACGGCGATCCGTCCGGCGCCTCCTGCGGCGGGTCGAAGTACGGCAGGTTGAACAGCACGACCGCGCACGCCCGACGCGGTCAGGCTCCGGACGATGTCCGTGTACTCGTCCACCACGTGGGCGTCGAACGCCGGTTCACCCACGTGGACGATCCGGCCGTCGACCACCCGGTCGGTGATCGTCCACCGCCCGACGAGCAGACCGACGACGTCCGGACGGGTGGCGGCGACGTCGCCGGCGTAGAGCGTGCGCCACTGGAGGCACGAGTTGTAGGGGGTCACCAGCTGCCCCTGGTCGTAGGCGGGCGTGGTGTCGTAGTCGCAGCCGAACACCCCGTCGTCGATGACCTGGACGCCGTAGGCGTGCACGCTGCCCGCGGCCAGTCCGACGGACAGGGTGATGGCCAGCGAGTCGCCGAGCAGCAGGAAGCGCACCGGTCGGCCGGCGAAGGCTCCGACCGACTCGAGCCGGTCGTGGACCGCCGCCGGGAGCGCCGGACGCGGCCTGGCCACCGTGCGGGCGGCCGCCGACGCCGGGACCACGGTGGCGGCCGCCACCACCACGACGGTGGCGCCCAGGGCGGCCAGGGCCGGGGCGAGGGCGGTGAGCCGTCGCCAGAACACGCCCTCCATGACCGGGCGCTCCACCAGGTAGTAGCTGGCGGCGGCCAGGGCGAAGGTGGCGGCCACCCGCACGGCCAGCAGTGCCGGGCCCCCCGAGCCCGGTGCGGGCCGAGTCGAGCTCGATGCTCACCGGGAAGTGCCACAGGTAGGCGCCGTAGGAGACGGTGCCCATCCACACCATGGGCCGCAGGGACAGGGCGGTGGCCAGGGGTCCGCCGGCGACGCACACCGCCCCGGTGACGATGGCGGCGGCCGACAGGGCCGACAGCAGGAAGCCGCCCCGGTAGGCGAGGGCGCTGGTGCCCGACACGGTGGCGGTCAAGGTGACGGTGCCGGCCACCCCGGCCAGGCCCACCACGGTGAGGACGCTCCGCCACCGCCGGGTGGCGGCCCCCGGGGCCATGCCGGTGCGGCCCCGGTGGCGCTGGACCAGGGTGAGCACGCAGGCCAGGGCCGCCCCCACCAGGATGGACTGGGCGTGGGTGTCGGTGCCGAAGTAGAGCCGGGTGATGTCCGCCCCGGGGTGGTAGAGCCAGGCCATCTCGCCCGCCGAGGCGACCACCCCCACCACCGAGACGGCCAGCAGGGCCTCGACCCCCCGGTCGGGGCGTCGGGCGGCCCCCGCAGCGGTGGCCCCGACCCCGCCGTCGGGCGTGGCCCCGACCCCGCCGGGCGTCCGGCGCCGTCCCCACCGGCGGGCCAGGTGGAGCACGGCCAGCACCACCAGGGGCCACACCAGGTAGAACTGCTCCTCGACGGCCAGCGACCAGGTGTGGGTGAGGGGGGAGACCGCCCCGGTGGCCACGAAGTAGTTCCCCGAGGCGGCGATCTGCCACCAGTTGGAGAAGTAGAACAGGGCCGACAGGTCGGCCATGCGCAGGTCGGGGTAGAGGCCGGCCGGGTAGGTGAACCGCACCACCAGGGACACCACCACCAGCACCACGCACAGGGCGGGCAGCAGGCGCCGGGCCCGGCGGGCCCAGAAGGCCCCGAGCCGGATCCGGGCCGAGCGGGCCCACTCGCCCAGCAGCAGGCCGGTGATCAGGTAGCCGGACAGGACGTAGAAGATGTCCAGGCTGAAGAAGCCGCCCCCGAGGTGGGCCACCCCGAAGTGGTAGCCCATGATGATCAGCAGGGCGAAGGCCCGCAGGCCGTCGAGGGCCACCACCCGCTCCCGGCCGGTGGCCGACGTCCGGCGGGCCTCGTGGGCGGCGCGGGCGGCGGCGTGCGCCCCGCGGCTCACCGGGTGCTCCCGACCGCGTGCGGCCCGGACGACCGCGGGCGCCACCGGCCTCCGGACGCGCCCGGTGCCACGAGACGTCGGACCCCCCACACCGCTCCGCGCTCCCCTCCCGCAGCCCGACCGTCGGGCGACCCACGGTACCGTGCCCGCCCGCCGGCCCACGGCCGGCACCCGGCACGGCTGCGGTCACGCCGGGGTGGGCGGGGCCAGCGCGCACGCCGCCGAGGCCTCGATCGACGGCACCGTCCCGTCGGCCGGGCCGGCCGCGCACCGGGTCAGGGCGGCGGCGTCCAACCCGGACGGCGGCGGGGCGGTGTCCACGTCGCGCCACACCCACGCCCGCTCGACGTACTCCGGCGCCCGGCCGGTGGCCGCCGTGACCAGGACGACGATGGCCCGGACCGCGAACACCTGCTCGTACTCGGGGAGCCCGCGCGGATCGGGCAGGACCACGCCGGTGGTGCCCCAGCCGTCCAGCGCCTCGCGCACGGCGGTCACCTCGCCGGACACGAACGCCTGGGGTCCGCCCGACAGCGAGATGTCCGCCAGGTAGTGCTGGCCGACGCGCTCACTGCCCTCCCGGGACGGGATCGAGTCGGGCCCGCCCCCGCCGACCATGGCGTACGACATCCGGTCGACCGCCTGCCACGTCATGTTGCTCTGCCGGAAGGCGAAGGGGAACACCACCAGGACCTGGTGGTCGGGCAGGTGCGGGGCGACCGTGCGGAACCAGAGCGGGGGGCGCACCGGGGTGACGGTCAACGGGAGTCCCTGGGCGAAGTAGCCGGCGATCGGGGCCAGGGCGATGGCCGCCACCAGCAGTCCGGCGACGGATCCGGCGACCGAGCGGCCCGCGGTCGAACGGCCGGAGGCGGTGCGGGCGCCCGACGCGCCGTGGGCCGCTCCGGCGGTGCGGGCGCCCACGCCGTCGGGCGTGCCTGAACGCGAGCCCGTGGCCACCCACCGGTAGGTGTGGTCGCAGACCACGCCGAGCAGGACGGCGGCGCACAGGTAGACCACGATCCCGAACCGGCTCGGGATCACGTTGCCCATCAGCGGGGCGTGCACGACCAGCCGCCACAGCGTCCACCCGTGGAACGACAGACCGAGGGACAGGAGGGCGGTGAGCACCCCCACCGCGGTGAACAGCCACAGGCGCAGGTCCCGCCACCACAGCACGAGACCGGCGGCCACCACGCCGACCAGGCCCCACCCGAGGTACTGGTCGGACAGGGTCGGCGACTGGTAGCCGCCCAGCTGGTGGGTGAGGGCGGTGATGTGGGCGGACGGCGTCATCGGCCGGACGAACAGGCCGAGCGTGTTGCCGCCGTAGCTGAGCAGGCCCCCGCTCCCCCACACGTCCCCCGAGAGGTGGGCCGGGCCGGCCAGTGCGAACCATGCCGGATAGGCGAGCAGCACGGCGGAGCAGACGGCCGCGGCACCGCCGGCCCGCAGAGCGTAGGGGGCGCGGGCGCGCCACACGTCCCGGTGGACGGCGCCCCACACCACCACGACCAGGCAGCCGGCCGCCGCGGCCAGCAGCGAGATGACCAGCACCTCGGTCCCCACCGACAGCTGGACCAGCAGGAGGGCGCCGATGGCCGCGCCGGTGCGCCACGGCCGCCACCGCTGCCGGACCAGCAGTTCGTCGAGGCACAGCACGAGGAGCGGGGGCACCGGGGCGAAGCCGAGCATGAGGTGGGCGTCGGTCAGGCTGACGATCAGGAACGGCGAGAACCCGTAGAGCAGGCCGCCGACGAACGCGGCCGGTGCCCACGACACCCAGCGGCGCAGCAGAACGTACATGGCCAGCGCCGACAGGAACGGGCTGAGGGTGAGGGCCACGTTGAGCGTGGCGATCGGTCCGAACGCCCAGCTGACCGGGGCAAGCGGGATCCCGAGGCCCAACTCGGCGGTGTTCGACAGCAGGTTGATCCCGGTCGGGTGGAACAGGTACGTGGAGTAGAGGGGGTCGAGGCCGTGCGCCAGCGCGTAGGCCGGCCACTCGAGGAACCAGGTGAACAGCGACGTGTCGCCGCAGCCGCAGGTGGTCGTCGAGGTCGGGTGGGTGGACCACACGTGCCACCACAGGGCCACGGACACCACGAGGTACGCACCCGCGCCGGCGAGCAGCGACCGCCACCCCCGGACCCCGACGCCTCCCCGCGGCCCACCGACGGCGGGGTCGGTGTCCACCGCCGGGTCACCCGCCGCCCCGTCGACCGGCGTGGCGTCCACGTCGCGCTCGACGACGGTCACGCGGACGCCCCCACCGGCTCGCCCACGTCGACCGCCGGGGTCCCCGGACCGGTGCCCCCGGCACGGGCGCCGTCGGTGGTGCCGGACCCGTGCCCCGCCCGCACGGCGGCGGGCCCGCACGAGGCGACCACGGCCCACGCCCCGATGATCCACCAGGCCTGGAGGATCGGGTACTCGGTGATGCGGTGCACGGTCGAGCGGATCCACGGCAGGATGGCGCCCGACCCGGTGACCAGCGCCCCGCCGACCGCCACCAGCCCGACGGCCAGCGCCAGCCACGCCCACAGGTCGTTGCCCACCCCGGCCCGGCGGCGCACCGACGACAGCGCCAGCCCGCCCAGGACCGAGAGCGGCACGGCCAGCACCAATACGTGGAGGTACGGGCTCATGCCGTGCACCACCGCGGACGTCCGGGCGCCGGTGGCGCCCGAGGTGGTGAAGCTCGTGGACGCGCCCCGGGCGTGCACCACGTGCATGAGCACCGGCCACCAGGCCAGCACGGCCACCTCCCCCACGGCCACGGACAGGGGTCCGCGCCAGCGACGCCGGCCGCCGCGCCCACCGTCGACCCCGACGGCCCGGGCGGCCACCAGGACCACCAGGGCGAGGGCGGTGACGAGCCCCTCGTTCTTCGACAGGCCGGCCACCAGGACGAGGACGGCGGCCGCGGCACGGGTCGACGGATCGACGCGGGACTGCAGGCCGTAGGCGACGGCGCCGACCGCCGCCAACGACCAGATCGGGTCGGCGTACCCGTTGGTGAGGAACGGCTCGGTCACCCCGGCCGCCACCGGCACCAGCAGCACGGCGGCCACCACGCCGGCGACCTGCGGCGCCCAGGGAGGGCGCGCCGGGCGGCCGGGGCGGTGCCGTCCCGGTCGCGCCGAGGACATCCGGACGGCGGCCGCGCGCCCGCACTCGACCAGGGCCAGGGCGGCGGCGGCCAGGGCGCACGCGTCCAGCAGGGCCACCGTGGTCACCCCGAGGCGGGCCGTGTGGACGCCGGTCACCCGCCAGGCCACGGCGGTGGCGGCACTCACCAGCGGCGGGTAGGCGCTCTGGGTCAGGACCAGTCCCCGTACCCGCAGGTCCACCAGCACCTGGGCGTGGCTCTGGAGGAACCACCCCGGCCGCATGACCCACAGGGCGCGGGCGTCGAACCCGACGGTGGGCGTCCGCAGGCCGCGCAGCGACCAGGCGCACGCCGCCACCACGCCGGCGAAGCCGACCGCCCCCACCCAGCGCGGGCCGGCGGCACCGTCGCCCCGTGCCCGCGTACGACCCCACGGCCCGAGCTCCGGCCACCGGATCCGCACGGCCGCGGCGACGCCGGCCGCGGCCACGGCGAGGCCGACGAACCAGTCGATCAGGGCGCCGCCGAAGGACACCGACGCGGTGGCGGCCACGGCGGCGACCACCGAGCCCCCGAGCGGCGCCAGCGGGACCACCACCCACCGCGGTCCGACGGACGCCACCACCGGGACGGCCCCGGCGGCGGTCAGGACGAGGAGGGCCACCAGCGTGGCGGTCGCCGTGCTCACAGCGGCGGCGCCGGCGGGGGCCCCTGGCCCGGGACCTGGGCGCCGGTGCCCAGGCGGACGACCCGGACCCCGCCCGGCCCGACCGTGGTGGCCACGACCCGCGTGCCGAGACAGGTGCCGGGGGCGGCCGGTCCGTCGTGGAGGGTCAGGACGACCTCGGCGGCCGATGCCGGGTCGGCCACGGTGACCCAGCTGCCGAAGCCCTTGATCATGGTGACCACGTCGGCCAGGTCGTCGGTGCTGAGCGTGACCGTCTCCCCCGGGAGCACCAGGCTGTGGGCCTGGACGTCGAGGCAGTGGTAGAAGGCGTCGTCGATCCTGGCGTCGTGGACGGCGTGGGCCGACAGCTGGACGGACACGGTGCGGTTGCCGCGCACGGCCTGGCCGGCCAGGGCCACCAGGGCGGCCACCGCCACGAGGGCGCTCGCCACCGTCACGACCACCGTCTCGACCGGCCGGGGTCGGCGCGTCCCACCGGGGGTTCCGACTGCCGTCACGGGGGCCGACGCTACCAGTCGACCCCGGTCAGTCCGGGGCCAGGACGCAGTCCGCCACCCGGGCCACGGCGGCCGGCGAGCCGGTGCCGCCGAGGGCCACGCACCGGTCCACGGCGGCCGGCGTGGGGCCCGGACCCACCGGCATCCCCCGGCCGACACCGGTCCACACCCACGACCCGGCCCGGCGGACCGGCGCCCGCCCGAGCACGGCGGTCACGAAGGCGGCGGTGTAGGGCACCGAGGTCACCCGGTCGTAGGGGGCGAGGCCCGGCTGGTCGGGCAGCACGACCCCGGTCACCCCCCACGCGGCCAGGGCCCGCCGGGTGGCGGTCACGTCGCCCGCACGGAGCGCCGGAGGGGTGAAGGTGAACGAGGCGCGGGCGATGGCCTCGGCCCCCGCCCGCTGGGCCCCGGCCCGCTGGACCACCCCGCCGGGGCCGCCGCCGCCCACCATGGCGTAGGGGAAGTCCACCACCGCCTGCCACGCCATGGCGCTCTCGATCACCTGGTACGGGACCGGGAACACCAGGAGCACCCGGTGGGCCGGCAGCCGGGGGGCCACCGTGGTGAACCACGTCGGCGGGCGGACCGGCTGGGTGGTCATCGGCACCGTCGGCGCCAGGTAGGCGGCCACGGGAGCGAGGGCGAAGACGGCGACGGCCACACCGGCCAGCGGGGCGACCCACCGACGGGCGGGCGGACCCGGACCCCGGCTCCGGTGGGCCACGGACGTCCGGGTGCGGTCGACCACGATGCCCACCATCACGCCGAGGGACAGGTAGGTCACCACCAGGAACCGGCTCGGGATGACGTTCTCCAGCAGCGGGAGCCCGGCCACGATCCGCCACGGCAGCCACACCGACCGCTCGACGCCGAGCGACAGCACCACCG
Organism: uncultured Acidimicrobiales bacterium; assembly: GCA_963814655.1. Taxonomy (GTDB): domain Bacteria; phylum Actinomycetota; class Acidimicrobiia; order Acidimicrobiales; family RAAP-2; genus Bog-756. Next base: position 578,364 of record CAWFDU010000013.1, read on the forward strand.
AGACCGCCGTCAGGGCACCGAAGAACCACAGCCGCCGGTCGCGCCGCCACACCACCAGCCCGACGACGGCCACCGCCGCCACGCCGAGGCCGACGTACTGGCCCGAGAGGGTGGGGCCCTGGTAGCCGCCGACCCGGTGGGTGAAGGCGCTGAATCCGGCCGACACCGGGGTGGGCCACAGGTAGGCGCGCAGCGTCGTGCCCTCGGTGCCGAGTTCGAGGGTGGGCCACACCCGGCCCGACGTGTGGGACGGTCCGGCCAGGGCGTACCAGGCCGGCCAGGCCAGCAGCACCCCGGCGGTGGCGGCGGCCGTCCCGAGCCCCACCCCGACCCGCCGTGCCACGGCCCGCAGGTCGTCCCGGTGGGCCAGCCCGTGGGCCAGGAGGAGGAGCGCGGCGGGTACGGCGACGATCCCGAGCAGCAGGAGCACCTCGGTGCCGACGAAGAACTGGACGACCAGCAGCAGGCCGAGCACGAGGCCGACGGCCACGGGCCGGCGCCGGCCGGACAGCAGCTCGTCGACGCAGGCGACGGCCAGGGGCGGCACGACCGCCCACCCCAGCATCAGGTGGCCGTCCGACAGGCTGACCAGGACCAGGGGCGAGAACCCGTAGACGAGTCCGGCGGCGAACGCCGCGGGCGCCCACGCGACCCAGCGCCGCACCAGGACGAAGCAGGCCGTCGCCGACAGCGCCGGCGCCAGGGTGAGGGCCACGTTCAGGGACGCCACCGGGCCGACGGCCCAGGTCAGCGGGGCCAGCACCGCACCGAGGGCGAGCTCGGACGTGTTGGCCAGCAGGTTGACGCCGCCGGGGTGGGACATGGCCACGGAGTGGAACGGGTCGAGGCCGTGGGCCAGGGCGTGGGCCGGCCAGGCGAGGAACCACAGGAACAGGGCGCTGTCGCCGCAGCCGCAGGTGGTGGTGGACGTCGGGTGGGTCGACCACACGCCCCACCACACCACGAGGGAGAGGCCCAGATAGGCCGCGGCGGCGAGCGCCAGGACCCGGAGGGCGCCCCACGACGCGGCCGGCTCCCGGTCCGCTCCCGGCGCCGCCGCGGACGGCGACGCGGTCGCCGGGTCCCGCTCGGGTGCGACCACCTCAGGCATCGGCGGAGCCGGCCGCATCGGCGGCCAGGATGCAGGACGGCACGGTCCCGCGGTCGGCGGCCGCGGCCGGTGGACGGGACGTGCACCGGGCGAACGCCTCGCCCGACACCGGCACGGGGGCGGGGGCCGTGTCCACCGAGTCCCACACCCACGCCGAGTGCTCGTAGCGGGGGGCGGTGCCGAGCACCGCGGTCAGGAAGCCCACCGCGTAGGCCGCACCCCGACCCTGGTCGTAGGGGGGGAGGTCGGGCTGGTCCGGCACCACCATCGTGGTCACCCCCCACAGGGCGAGCGTCCGGCGGACGGCGAGGGCGTTGGCCGCCGACGGCACGGGGGCCGGCCCGAGGGGCAGCGACGCGGCGGACAGCACCTCGAACCCGGGGCGCGCCGCACCGGCCCGGGACGGCTGACCCTGCGGACCGCCGCCGCCGGCCTGGGCCCACGCCATGCGGTTCACCGCCTGCCAGGCCTCCGACGACTGCAACCCCGAGAACGGCACCGGGTAGGCGAGCACCACCCGACCGGGCGGCAGCGCGGCGCCGCGGGTGGCGTACCAGGTCGGGAGCACGACGGGGCGGGTGGTGAGCGGGAGGTTCGGCGCCAGGGCGACGACCGTCGGCGCCAGCACCGCCGCCACCAGTCCCCAGGCCAGCGCCGGCGCCGACGCCGGGGCGCGGCGGTCGAGCCAGGCGCGGGCGTGGTCGACGGTGAGTGCGGCCAGCACCGCCACGCACAGGGTGACCGCGGCGACGAACCGGACCTCGACGACGTCGCCGATCCAGGGCACGTGCGGCCAGCGCGTCCCACGGGACCCAGCGTGCCGTGGCCGGGGGCCAGCGAGAGCACGGCGACCACCACGCCCACGCCGGCGAACAGCGGCAGGCGCCGGTCGCGGCGCCACACCACGGTGCCGAGGGCGGCGACCACCAGCACGCCGACCCCCAGGTACCCGAGGCCGACCAGGACCGGGCCCTGGTACCCGCCGAACCGGAGCATCGACGGGCGCAGGCCGGCCAGGCCGCCGGTGGTCACGAAGCCGGCCACGGTCGTGCCGTAGCGGGCGGTGGCGCCCGCCGACCAGATGGGACCGGACAGGTGGGAGGGGCCGGCCAGCAGGAACCACAGCGGGTACGCCAGCACGGCGGCGGCGGCGACGACGGCCACGGCGGCACCGGTGGCGGCGCCCCGCACCCGGGGGCCGATCGCCGCGGGCTCCCACACGGCGGTGCCCGCCACCAGGAGGACGACCCCGACGGCGGCGGCCAGCCACGGTGATGACCAGGACCTCGGTGCTGACGAAGAACTGCACGACCACCAGTCCGGCCAGGGCCAGGCCGTTGCGCCACGGGGCGCGGCGCTGGGTCACCATCAGGTCGGCCAGCACCAGCACCACCAGGGGCGGCACGGCCAGGAAGGCGATGTTGAGCTGGTTGAGGGCGAGCTCGGTGACCACGAAGGGGGAGAACCCGTAGGCCAGGCCGCCGAGGAAGGCGGCCGGCGCCCAGGCGACCCAGCGGCGCAGGAGGACGTACATGGCCAGCGCCGACAGCACGGGAGCCAGGGTGAGGGCCACGTTCATCGACGCCACCGGTCCCCAGATCCACGTGACCGGGGCGGTCACCACGGCCAGGGCCACCACGCTGGTGTCGTCCAGGAGGTTGATCCCCCCGGGGTGGAACAGCCACGTCGAGTGGAGCACGGCGTGCCCGTGGGCCAGCGCGTAGGCCGGCCACTCGAAGAACCAGAGGAACCGGGCGGCATCGCCGCAGCCGCAGGTGGTGGTCGACGCCGGGTGGGACGACCACAGTGCCCCACCAGAGACCCACCCCCGCCACCAGGTAGGTGCCCGCGGCCAGGGCCAGACCCCGCCCGCCCCCGGCGGCCGGGGCACGCGGCGTCACCTCCGCACCGCTCGCCGTCACCCGCCCGCCCGGCGGCCGCACAGCTGCACCACCGCCACCCGGGGGTCGGCGGAGAACCGCATGGTGGTGAACGACAGGCTGTCCCCGAGGTCGGACACCATGCGTCCCCAGGTCAGCGGCGCGGTGACCGCCGCCAGGTAGGACCGCAGCGGGTCGCAGGCGACGGCGGCACGGGCGGACGCCACCGACGCGGCCGAGGGTCCGCCGGGCACGGCGGTCGAGCCGGGCACGCCGAACCGGCCGAGCATCCAGGCGGGACCGATGAACTTCTCGTGTCCGGGCCGGGCGTGGTGCACCACCGTGGTGTGGCTGCCGATGGGGTTGGCCAGCGAGAACTCGTCGAAGACGTAGACGTCCGGCCCGGCCAGGTAGCCGATCACCCCGATGGCGGGCAGGTCGACGGCCAGTCGGAAGGGCAGCGACGACCGCGCCGGCAGCGCCGCCGACGGGTCCAGGGGGACGAACGGGTCGGTCACGACGAGCAGCTCCTGGTGGCCGGGCGGCACCCGCCGGGCGGCACCGGCCAGGACGGCGCCGGCCCGTCCCGACAGGGCCCGGGCGTAGTCGGCCGCCGTCACCGGGTGGGCGACGCCGGTGGCCGCGATCCAGCTGTAGTCGCTCGTTGGAGATGAAGACGGTCTGCGGGCTGAGCCCCGGCACGGGCGGCGGCACGAACCGCAGCCAGCCGAGGCACGACCACCGACCAGACGGCGATGCCGGCCGCCGGGACGACCAGCGCCCCGCGCAGGTCGCGGACCCCGACGTAGAGCGGCAGGCAGCAGGCGAAGAACGCCGGCAGGAGGAGCCGGGCGTGCATGTAGTCGCCACCGACCTCCACCACGTAGAGCAGCTGCAGCAGGCCGACCACGAGCGGCGTCGTGAGCACCAGGACCCCGGTGCGGTCGCCGGCCCGCCACCACCTCGCCACCCGGACGGCGACGAGCGGGACGGCCAGGGCCGCCGGCAGCCAGAGCGTGTAGGGGGCGACGAAGTTCCACAGGTAGGTGGCGCCCTGGGACCACCACGACGAGCCGGCCGCCTTGGCCAGCGCGGTCGACGGCACCAGCAGGGCGAAGTAGGCCGTACGCGCCACCTCGACGGCCAGCGGCAGGGCGACCGCCGATCCCACCACGGCGGCGACCCGGCGCACCCGGCCGCGGGTCGAGGGCCAGGTGGGAGACGCCACCAGGACGGCCAGGGCGGCGGTCAGGGCGGCGGCTCCCAGGACCAGCTCGGGCCGGACGAGCGGACCGAGGCCGGCCACCAGGGCGGCGGGCAGCGCCCGTCGGCGCCGGTCGGCCACCCGGACGAGCAGCAGGAACGAGACGCCCAGCCAGAGGAGGACCATGGACATCTCGAGCCCGGAGGTGACGAACTCCCACAGCCCGGCCACCACCGACGCCACCAGGAGCCCCAGCGGCAGCACCGTCCCCTCGGCGTGGCGCGCCCCGAGGCGCACGACGGCCAGCCCCCCGGCGAGGAAGCCCCCGGCGGTGCAGACCAGTCCCAGTACGACCGAGGTCCACTCGAGCGACGCCCACGGGTCCAGCCCGTGGGCCACGACGAGGGCGGCGACCCACAGGGGGTCGGAGTCGACCTCCACCCGCTCCCCCACGTTGAAGACCGGTCCGTAGCCGGCCAGGAGGTTGTGCACGATGCGGAAGTCGATGAAGGCGTCCTCGTCGACCCAGCGGTAGGTCCACGCCCCCACCAGGACGATCACCAGGGGTACGAGGACGGGCCACCAGGCGCCGGCGGCCCGGACGGGTCGTCGCCGGGCGGGGACGGCTGGACTCCGGGGGGCCGCGTCGGTGCCGTCCGGGTCGTGCCCCGGCGTGACCACGGTGTTCCCCCGGCGTGCGATGGCCGTGATGGTACCGGAGCACGCCCGAGGCCCGGGGTCCGGCGCCGGGGGTCGGGTACCATCCTGGCGATGGGAGCACGTGGTCGACGAGGCGGTGCCGGGGACCGTGCGTGCGGCCCGGCGCCGGTCGGGACCAGGTAGCCGGGCCTTGGCCGCGGGCGACGGGACCCCGTCCCCCACCTCGATCGCCATGGCCGACGCCGCGGCCGCGGCGGCTGCGGCCGACGCGGCGATGGTGCCCGTGGCCGGCGCGCAGGCCGCTGGGGACGGGTCGCCCGACCCGGGTCCGGATCCGGACCCCGCCCCGGAACCGCCGGAGGCCCCGTCCGTCGGGCCCGCCGCGGACACGGGGACCGCGCCCTACCGCTTCCGGCTCGGCAACCGGCCGCCGCTGACCGGGATACGGGCACTGGCCCTGTTCACCGTGCTCACCTACCACTCGAACTTCCGGACCCTGCCCGGGACGTGGGTCGCGCTCCAGGTGTTCTTCGTCCTGAGTGGATTCCTCATCACCGCCATGCTGGCCGGCGAGGGCCAGCGCACCGGGAGGATCGACCTCGGCTCCTTCTACGCCCGACGCGGCGTCCGCCTCGTCCCGCCGCTGCTGCTGACCGTGGCCCTGCTGGCGATCTACGCCCACTTCGTCCACGTGGCCGACGCCGCCCAGCGGCTGTGGGGCGACAGCCTGGCGGCGATGTTCTACTACGCCGACTACCGCCAGGCCTTCGGGCACGCCCCGTTCTTCGGGTACCTGGCCCAGACCTGGTCGCTGTCGGTGGAGGAGCAGTTCTACATCCTGTGGTCGATCGCCATGGTGGCCGCCGTGGCCGCCCACAAGCGCCGGCTGGCCTACGCCTTCGCCGTCGTCGGCATGGTGCTGTCGACGGCGGACCGCCTGTTCCTCGTGTACCGGGCCCATCCCTTCACCGACGCCACGTTCAGCCGGGTGTACTACGCCTTCGACACGCGGGCCGACGCCCTCTTCCTCGGCTGCCTGCTCGGACTGCTGGCGGCCGACGGCTACCTCCACGGCTGGCCGCGGTGGGCACGGGGCGTGCTGACGGCGGCAGCGGCCGGGTCCGCCGCCTTCCTGGTGTGGATCCTGCTCGAGGCGCCGCTGTTCACCGAGACCCTGGCCGTGTGGTGGCTGCCCACCACCACGGTGGCCTCCGCGGTGATCCTCGTCTACTTCGTGATCTGTCCGGGCAGCCTCGGCTCGCGGTTCGTGGGCATCGGCATCCTGGTGTTCATCGGCGACCTTTCCTACACCGTGTACCTGATCCACTTCCCGGTGTACCTGGCCGTGGAGCCGAGCGTCACCCACTGGACGTTCTGGCCCAACGAACTGCTGCGGCTGGCCATCATCTTCACCATCGCCATCGCCAGCTGGTTCCTGATGGAGCGACCGCTGATGCGCTGGCGGGCCCGCTCGGCGGCCCGGGCGGGCGCCGCCGGCTGAGGGCGTGGACGGGGCAGAGGCGTCATCCCGACCCGGAGGCCGACGCGGATGCCATGATGACCCGACGACGTCCGGGCGCCGCCGGACGACGCGAGGGGGACGGCCGACCGATGCCCGTGACGATCGATGGACCAGCGCCGCCCACGGTGGCGGACGGGGACGGGGCCCCTCCGGACGGACCGCCGGGCACCCGGCACCGGCTCGCCTCGTGGATCGTGCTCGCCGTGCCCGCGCTGGTGCTCCTCGTGGCCTCCTGGAACTACCGGTGGGTCCAGGATGACGCCTTCATCAATTTCCGGATCATCGGGAACCTGCTCGCCGGACATGGGCCCGTGTTCAATGTGGGCGAGCGGGTGGAGGCCTATTCGGATCCACTCTGGCTGTTCCTACTCGCTGCGATCCACGAGGTGCTGCCTTTCGTGACCCTCGAGTGGACGTCGGTGATCCTCGGCATCGCGTTCGCGGTTGGTGGGGTGGTACTCGCGGGCCGCGGCGTGCAGCGCCTGGCCGGGCCGCGTGGCGACGCCGTCGTAGTCCCGGTCGGTCTGTACGTGCTGTCGGTCGTCGCTGGAGTGTGGGAGTACGTCACTGGCGGCCTAGAGATGGGGATGGTCTTCTTCTGGATCGGCCTTTCGTTCTGGTTGCTGGTCCGGGTCGAGGCGCGCCGCGACCGTGCGCTCCGCGCCGCAGTTGTCATCGGTCTCGGATCGCTCATCCGCCCGGAGCTGATCCTGGAATCCGCAGTCTTCATCGTCGCACTGCTGTTGATCAGCAGCTCCGGGGGATGGAATGAACGGGGTGGTCGGGTACGGCGCGCCGTGCTCATCCTTGCTGCTGCCGCAGTTCTGCCAGTTCTCTACGAACTGTGGCGGATGGCGTACTTCGCGCTAGTCGTCTCAAACACGGCATTGGCCAAATCAGCAGGCGCGGCTTGGTGGGGACAAGGATTCACCTATCTGTGGAACTTCGTGGCTCCCTATACGCTTTGGCTCCCGTTCGTGCTCGTCATTCCACTGATGGCACCACCCGTCCTGCGATGGTGGAGGGATGGTGACCGCATGGGACTCCTCGTCCTGTCCACGCCACTCGTCGCCGGCATGGTTGATGTCCTGTACGTGGTGCATGTCGGCGGTGACTACCAGCACGCCCGCCTCCTCCTTCCCGGGTTCTTCGCCATCTGCACGCCGATCTTCGCCGAGGTCCGAAGGCTTCGTCCCGTTGCGGCTTTCGCAGTCGCAGGGCTGTCGGTTTGGTCACTGGCATGCATCGGGTGGCTCCGCTTCGATCCAGAACACGCTCCGTTCCGCGGTATCCATTGGATATCGAACGCTCGAGACGGCTGGCTCTACGGCCTAAACGGAGCCTCGCCCGTCGACCTGTCTTCGTTCCGCAAGTTCACCCGACCGGCTGCTTACTACCGGGCCGCCGCAGCAACCGCGAGCATGCGCGGTGACCAGATAATGATCGTGGCCACCAACGCCTTCTTCCCTCTGGTGGGTCAGGTGGTTACCTCCGCGTCGACGACACTGCCCGTGCACGCAGTGGTTTACATGGTGGAGATCGGAGAACGAGGCCTGGTGAGTGGCTCCGACGTCTATGTCTTCGACGCCCAGTCGTTGGCGAATCCGATCGGCTCTCACACGTCGGTCCCGCACGGGCTCCGTCCTGGCGGCAAGACCGTCGAACCGGTCTGGATGATCGCTCGTTTCGGTGATCGGAGCACGCACGTGCCCGACTCGATCGCCTCACCCCGGTCGATCGCCGACGCCCGCGTCGCGCTGTCCTGCGGGGAGCTCGCCTCCTACCTGCACGCCATCACCACACCCCTGACCTGGTCCGGTGCCTGGGCGAACCTCACCCACGCCGTCGGCTACACCACCCTCACCTTCAGTGCGAACCCCACGGTGGCCCGACGAGAGCTGTGCGGCCCGTCCGCCGCCACCACCACCGGGGCGGCGGGCCGCTCCCACCGTGGCGTCCCCGGCGCCTGACCCCGGCGCCTGACCCCGGCGCCTGACCCCGGCGCCTGACCCCGGGTCCGACCGGGCGACGGCGACGGGGGGCGGACGGGTCCCGGAGCTACGATCCGTCCGTGGGAGCAGCTGTGGAGGGCCGGGCCACAGCCGGGTCGACGCCGGATGAGGGAGGCGCGCCCGGCGAGTCGGACGGGGATCCGGCCCCCGAGCCGCACCTCGGCCGCATCCCCGCGCTCGACGGCATCCGGGCCGTGGGCATCGTCCTCGTCCTCTTCTTCCACGGCGGGTTCTCGTGGGCGGGCGGCGGCTTCTTCGGCGTCGACGTCTTCTTCGTGCTGTCGGGGTTCCTCATCACCGGGCTCCTGGTGTCCGAGTACCGCCAGAACGCCGGCATCGGCCTCGCACGGTTCTGGGGCCACCGCGTCCGCCGGCTGGTGCCCGCCCTCCTGGTCATGCTGGTCGGGGTGGCCCTGTACGGCTACTTCCTCGCCCCGAGCGACACGCTCGGCCAGCTGCGGGGCGACGCGCTCGCCACACTGCTCTACGTCGACAATTGGCACCAGGCCTTTGGCACCCAGGGCTACTTCGCCGCGCTGAACACGCCGCGACCGCTGCTCCACACGTGGTCGCTCTCGATCGAGGAGCAGTTCTACCTGGTCTGGCCCCTCGTGGTCCTCGCCGTGCTGCGCTGGAGCCGGTCGCTGCGCACGCTCCTGGTGCTCACCGTGGCCGGCGCGGTGGCCAGCGCCGTCGCCATGGCCGTCGTCTACGGCGACGGCTCGGGCGAGAGCCGTGCCTACTTCGGTACCGACACCCGGGCCCAGGCGCTCCTGATCGGCTGCGCCCTGGCCATCGTGCTGGCCCACCCGCTGCCCCGCCGCCGGTCGGGGCCGGTGCCGACCCGGTCGTTGGTGCGGTCGTTCACCCTGTCCCGCGCCGCCCGGGGCGGTCTGGTCGTGCTCGGTGGTGCCGGCCTCGCCACGGTGGTGGTCCTCTCGGTGGTCGACAGCAGCTCCACGGCGTGGATCTACCGCGGCGGGTTCGCCCTCGTCGCCCTGGCCACCGCCGGCCTCATCGCGTGCGTGGCGCTGGTCCCCGCGTCCCCGTGGGCACGGGTCCTCTCGCTCCGCCCCGTCCGCTACGTCGGCGCCATCTCCTACGGCCTGTACCTGTTCCACTGGCCGATCTTCGTCGCCGTCGACCACGCCCGGACGGGGCTCGACGGATGGGCGCTGTTCGGCGTTCGGGTGGGCCTGTCGTTCGCGGTGGCGGCGGCCTCGTTCCACTTCCTCGAGATGCCGGTCCGGCGCGGGGTGCTGCGGGGCTGGCGGGCGTGGGTGTCGGCGCCGATCGCGGTGGGGGCGACGGCGCGCTGGTGATCGTGGCCTCCACCGCCGGGGCGACCATCGCCGTCGACGCCGAGCCCGCCCTGGCGGGCAGTCCCACCACGCACGTCCCGCCGGCCGGTGGGGACCAGGGCACGTCGGCCATCACCACCTCCGTGGCCGCCGGCACCGGAGGCCTGATCCGCGTCCTGCTGGTCGGCGACTCCGAGGCCAGCTTCCTGGGCTTCGGCCTCGGACCCGACGCCGCCGCCCACGGCGACTTCTACCAGGGCGACGGCGTGTTCGGGTGCGGGCTGATGACGTACACGACGTCGTTCCACGGCACCCAGGTGGACGGGACCGTCGGCGAGCGCGGCGGGCACACGCCGGTGCCGTGCGGGACGCAGCTCGCCCGGTGGCAGGCGGACCTCGACGCCTTCCACCCCGACGTCGTCCTGCTGGCCGACGGCGAGTACGAGGTCCGCAACCAGCGCATCGACGGCACCTGGCAGCACATCGGCCAGCCCGGATTCGACGCCCGGGAACTGCGTGCTCTCGAGGCCGCCGACCCGGGTGCTCGGCTCCACCGGGTCGACCGTGGTCCTGCTGACCGCCCCCTACTACCAGCAGCCGGAGCAGGCCGACGGCCAGCCGTGGCCGGAGGACGACCCGGCCCGGGTCAACCGGTACAACGCGCTCCTGCGTCAGGTGGCGGCGGCCTCCCACGGGCGGGTGGTCGTCGCCGACGTGGGAGCACGCCTCGATCCCGGCGGGCACTTCACCACCACCGTCGACGGAGTCGACGTCCGGTTCACCGACGGGATCCACGTGACGCCGGCCGGGGCCAGGCTGGTGGCGCCGTGGCTGCTCACGCTCGCAGCCCGACTGGGCACCGCGAACCGGGCCGCGGCCAGTGCCTCGACCGGGACGACGGGCACGAGCACCACGGCACCGACCACCTGAGTCCGTCCGGACCGGGCGACGGGTCGCCCCGTTCGCCAGAGGAGCCGGGCCACCTCGTGCCGGTTCCGCTCGGAGGCCGGAGTCCCGAGGTGCCGCGGTCCGGTCCGGGATGCGGTACGGTCCCCTCAGCTCGTACGTCGGCGGCGGCGGAGGCACGTAGGTGGCGAGACCTGACGTGGCACTACAGGAGTCCACCCGGGAGCGCACCCGGCACGTGCTGTCGCTCGGCGTCGCGCTTCCTCTCCTCCTGTACGGAGCGACCACGCTCGGATACGACGCCAGCTACTCGAAGCTCTTCTACAACAAGGTCTGGTTCCTGTACCAGTACCGACACGGGATCTACCGGTACCGCGTTCTGGGGACGGAGGCGGTGCTCCTCGCCGGTGCCGTGCTGCACGCGCTGGGTGCTGACGCCACGACCCGAGCCGTCGCCGTGGCCCGAGGAGGATCCGAGTGGGACCTCTTCACGGCATTCGTGGTCGTGAACGGCGCAGCGGTCGTCGCGTTGACGTTGCTCCTCTACGTCGTCACCGCGAGGAGGCGTGCGTGGGTGGTCCCGTACCTCGTCATCGTGGCCTTCGTGATCGCCAGTGCCTACGTCGTCACTCCCTACGACGACCTGAGCTATGTCTTCCTCGCGGCCGCCGTTCTCATCGGGCTCCTGCAACGTCGGTGGTCGTGGCCCATCTGTTTCGTACTGTCGGTGCTCGGCACGGCGACCCGCGAATCCTTTCTCGTCGGCGTCGCCGCGCTCTTCGCCGCGCTGTTGGCGCGCCCCGGTGGATGGCGTCGACTCGGCGGACCGTCGACCCAGCCGGGCGACAGACTGGCCGCATCGGCCTGGGCCATGGCGATCGGTTCGATCGGAACGTACGCCGCGCTCCGAATCGTGATGACCGCCGGCCCGGGCGGCTCGGTGTTCTGGCGGCCGGTGTCGATCCGCTCCGATTGGACGCAGTCGAGCGCCGTGGCCTTCGTGCTGGTGCTGCTCGGCGCGTTCGTCCTGATCGCCGAGCTTCCGAGCTTCCCACCGGAGAACGGCGTGGCCCGCACGTGGTACCGGCCGCGTGGCCTGGCTCCTGTGGCTGCTGTCGCTCCCGTACCTGGTGGTGGTCTGCATCGGTGGCATCTGGTTCGAGGCACCACGGCTCCTTCTCCCGTTGGCCATCTGCCACTACCTGTTGCGATGGTCGGCCGACTCGGAGCGCGCGGGCGCCGTCATGCGGATCCCCCACGTGGATGGCGTCCGGCTCTGCCCCGCACTCGCTCCATCCGGAGCGCGCCTCCACGGAATCGCCTGTCGCCCCGAGGTTCGGGCCCGGGTGAGGCCGCCTCTAGCCGGCTGGGGCGCGAGACGACGGTTCGCCTGCGAGAGCGACCCACGGGCGTCCGCTGGTGCCCGGACATCAGCATTGCCTGGCTGAACGTCCGCCCCTCCGGCACCCGGGCGCGTCAGCGGACCTCGTACCACTCGTAGGAGAGGTGGCTCCCGTCGAGGGTCCCCTTCCCCACCGCCTGGACGACGTTGAGCCAGGCGTAGCGGGGATCTCCGGTCTCGAAGCGGGGCGCGACGTAGATGGGAGATGCCCCCGGGCCCCGGCTGACGTCGGTGCGGCCGCAGTACTCGGCGAAGATCACGGCACCGTCCTCGGTCTCGAAGCAGATCCGCACGTCCAGGGTGCCGACGGTGCCGACGATCGTCACCCAGTCGGCGTTCGACGCTCCGTGGAGGTGCCCCCGGAGACGGTCCCCCTCGACGACCGCACGCTCGACGTCGAAGATCAACCGCATGCCGCGTGGGCCGTCCCCGACGATCACCGCCTCGGCCAGTTCGACCTCGATGGTGCACAGCGGGACCAGCTCGACCGTCATGTGCGCAACGTAGGCGATCCGGACCCGGCCTGCCGGGGAACCCGCCACCCGGTAGTGCGTCACCCGGTCGCCGTCCGACCGTCTGGTACCGTCCACCGGACCGGCGAGCGGAAGGTGGAGGCATGGGCATCGGACGGGGCGCACGACGGGTGCTGTGCACGGTCGGCGGGACGGCTGTGCTGTTGGCGCTCGGCACGGCGGTGCCAACGGTGCCGGTGGCCGGAGCGGCCTCGTCTCCCTACACCGTGGCGATCGCCGGCTGCTTCGAGCAGCCCGGAGCCGATCCCACCATCGGGGAGTACATCGAGGTCCAGGCGTACGGCCTGCCGGCCGCCGCCTACGACATCTCTTCGAACGGCGTTCCGAACACCGCGTTCCAGGTGTGGTCGGGTAGCCCGTCGCAGCCGGTCGGGGCGTTCTGGCCCGCCGCACCCCACAATGGCGTGCCATCGGGTACTGCGGCTTTCCTCGGCGTGAACGGCACGGTGAACGTCCAGGTCGCCTACGAGGACCCGCCCCCGTACTCGCTCCCTCCGCTCCGACTACCCGTGGTGCAGGTGACCATGCCCGACAGCGCCACGTGCGGTACGGCCACCACCACCTCGATCAGCAACCCTCCGGGAGCGGTGACCGCTCCGGTCGTCGGCATGGCGAGCACCCACGACGACCGCGGCTACTGGCTCGCCGGCGCCGACGGACGGGTCTACGCCTTCGGGGACGCGGTCAACTTCGCCCAGCCCGTCGGTTCGCTCGACTTCTCCGCCCCGCTGCTGAACCACCCGATCGTGGGGATCGCGGCCACGCCCGACGGCAAGGGCTACTGGCTGGTCGCCTCCGACGGCGGCATCTTCGCCTACGGCGACGCCGCGTTCTACGGCTCGATGGGAGGGTCGCCCCTCAACAGACCCATCGTCGGCATGACGCCGACGGCCGACGGCAAGGGGTACTGGCTCGTGGCCTCGGACGGAGGGCTGTTCGCCTTCGGGGACGCGACGTTCCACGGGTCGATGGGAGGCACGCCGTTGAACCAGCCCGTCGTGGGCATGGCGGCCGATCGGGCCACCGGCGGGTACTGGCTGGTGGCGGCCGACGGCGGGATCTTCTCCTTCGGGGCTCCCTTCCAGGGATCCACCGGCAACCTGACGCTGAACCAGCCCATCGTGGGCATGGAGGCCGCTCCCGACGGCTCCGGCTACCGGTTCGTGGCCGCCGACGGGGGCGTGTTCTCCTACGGACTGCCGTTCGCCGGTTCGCTCGGCGGCGAGCACCTCAACCGGCCGATCGTCGGGATGGCCGCCAACGGAGCCTCCGGCTACTGGCTCGTGGCATCCGACGGCGGACTCTTCAGCTTCGCCTCACCGTTCTTCGGGAGCGTCGGCTAGACACCCCTGCCGCGTCCCCACCGGGAGTTGCCGTCCGAGGGCACCCCGGGAGCCGCCGGCTGCCGGGGTGTACCTTCCACCGAGGAGTCCCATGCCAGCCCTCACCCGGCCGTTCGCCCCATCCGAGCTCGACGACCTGCTGGCCGAGGCCGCCGCGGTCGTCCGGCGGTTGCTGCGCGACGTGCCGGACTTCCCCAGGCCCGGCGTGGTCTTCAAGGACCTCACCAACGTGCTGGCCGACGCGGCGGCGTTCGACCTCGTCGTCACGGCCCTGGTCGCCCCGTTCCTCGGCCGGGTGGACAAGGTGGCCGCCATCGAGGCCCGCGGCTTCGTCCTCGGCGCGCCGGCGGCCGTAGCCCTCGGCGCCGGCCTGGTGCCGCTGCGCAAGCCCGGCAAGCTGCCCTGGGAGACCCTGAGCGAGTCCTACGAGCTGGAGTACGGCATCGACGCGCTCGAGCTCCACACCGACGCCCTGGCCCCCGGGGACCGCGTCCTGCTGGTCGACGACGTCATCGCCACCGGTGGCACCGCCCGGGCCGCCGCCGCGCTCCTGGCCACGGCCGGGGCCGACCTGGTCGGCCTGGCCGCGCTGCTGGAGATCGAGCACCTCGGCGGCCGCCACCTGTTGCCCGGGGATCCGCCTCCACGTGGTCACCCGCTGACCCGGCCATCACCCGAGCCGGGTGTTCGTCGGCGCGTACGACCGGAGGCTCCGACGTGTGGCCGGGTGCCTCTCAGAGCGAGGACTTCATCTTGGCGTAGACGAGCGCGGCGATGGCGTCGTGCCCGGCCTGCGATTCATGGAGCGGATCGGCCATCAGCCCTGCGGCAACCGCCTTGGGAAAGGTCCGCCAGTGTGCGTACAGGTCGAGATACCTCGCACCGCCTGCCTTCGCCGCAGCTTCGGCTGCCGCCCGGAAGGCGTTCTGGGTGGGAATGTCCCTGCCGTCGAAGATGACGACGTGCTTTCCGGTTGGCCCGGACCAGGGGACGTTGAAGATGCACTGCGACGTGCCGAGCACCGTCTCGATGCAGGCACCGGCGGGAAGGTACCCGTTGGCCGAAGGATCGAAGACCAGACGTCCGGCGTCGATGGCGGTCGAGAGGTACGGCGGAAAGGCCCTGACCTTTGCGCTCGGGTAACCGTCGGCGACCAGGTAGGACGAGACGTAGGTGGCCGGTGACAGGAGGGTGACGACCGTCGATCCGTTGGTCACCCAACAGGTGTAGGCGTCGATGCCCTGCTGTTCGAACGCGCCGATCACCAGCGACTCGGCACCCGGCTGATGGGCGATGACCGCTTCGATCTCGCTCTGGTAGAGCGACGGACTGGAGAACAGGACACCGGCGAACGTTCCCGGCACCGGCCAGTTCGCGGCGGCGTCGTTGGTGTACGGCCCGATGATGGTCATCACGACGTCCTGGAGATAGTCGGCGCCATCGTCTTCGACCACGAACGGCGACGGGCCCCGTCCCTCGAGCAGGACGAGGAAGTTCGCAGACTTGGCGAAATTGTTGACGATCAGGCTGGAATTCTGTGCGTTGGCGCCGCCCGGCCACGGCATGAGCCCGAAGAAGCCCTGTACGGCAGCAGGAACGGGAGGCTCGGACGCGTCGGCTGCCCGCAGCATGACCGTGGTCACTCCGGAGGTGAACAGCGGGGTCTCGAAACCGCCCGGAGCAAGCATCGGCGCAGAGCTCGTGTCGAGTGCCTCGGTGAGGTCCTGCCAGGTTGCCCCGCCGTCCACCGAGGTCGACAGCTGGGCCCCCGACGTCAGTCCGGCAGCGACGTAGAGGCTCATGCTCCCGACCGGCCACGGCGCGTAGTACCCGCCCGGCTTCGTCCAGGTGATGATGTTCTCGGACCCTCCGCCGCAGGACCAGCCGAGGCCGTAGGGTCCCAGGTCGTAGGGATTGGTGACGGGCGCCCCGGCCTGATGGGCGACCGGTGACGTTCCGCACTGTCCGCGGAGGACCTTCAAGGTGCTGGTCCCGTTGCCGCCGGTCACGCGCATGATCTCCGCGTCCGCGGTCGTGGCGTCGACCTCGACCAGGAACCCGTCCGTCGAGGGTCCGACCACCGTGGTCAGCGGCAGGGTCCGGGATCCCGCCGCCACCGCCTCCCCCAGCTTCGACGACCATGCGACGGCCGTCCACGCTCCGCTGAGGGTGATCTCGGGACGCCACGGGCCGCAGTAGCCGAGCGCCGGAGCGCCGAACGACGTGCGAAGCAGGTTGATCCACGGATCGAGGTCGATCAGGGGATCGACGCCACCGACGAGCCCTTCCGCGGTCGAGTCCCCGAAGACGTTGACGGCGCGTGGTCCGGTCCGGGGAACGCGTGTCGTCGCCACGGTCAACGTCGGCGCCCTGGCCTTCGGGTACGCGAGGTACGCAGCTCCCGCCAAGCTGCCGGCCAGGAACTGCCGTCGGGTGATCCCCTGCCCTTGATCCACTCCCACCGCCGCCTTCGGGGAACATCGGGACGCAACGCCGCCATGGACGAACGGACCGCTTCCGCTCGCCGCAGCCAGCATCACACGGGTGGCACCGACGGGCAAACGGCCGTCCGGACCACCGGCCACCCGACTCCGTCGGAGCACACGCCACGATCGCTCGACCGACGGCAGCGTCCCGCCCCCCGCCGCGGCGGTCGCTCCCGGGCGCACCGGCCCCGGGCGCAGGTCGTCGCCGAGGCCACGAGCGTCACCGGACGGCCGCACCCGACGGGATTCCCCTGCGGTCGACGACGGGGAGCCACGGAGGATTACAGTGAGCGCCCCGGCATCGGGTCCGGCGGAGTGAGCATCAGAGGTGGGCGATTTCTGGGCACGGTGCGTCGAATGATCGGGGAGACGTCCCTTCTGTGACGTCGGTCGGTGGGTGCACGCCCACGCCGACCGGACCGTCGGACGCGGACCGCATCCGGCGGCGGCGCACCCGCATCGCCCTGGCCGTCGTGATCGGCGTGTTCGTCCTCCTGAGCGGGACCGTCGCCCTCGCCACCCCGGCCTACGAGTCGGCCGACGAGACCAGTCACGTCCAGAACATCGAGACGCTGGTGTCCGGCCACTGGTACGGGATGCAGAGCGACTGCCACCGCGCCGGCCACGTGTTCGTGCACTGCACCGGCCTGGAGGCGGGCCAGCCGCCGCTCTACTACCTCGTGATGGCCGGGTGGCAGGACCTCGTCGGGGTGTCCTACCACCCGCCCTACCTGGGGGCGACCACCCACGCCTGGCTGCCGATCGAGTTCTTCGTCCACCACACCAGCGCCGACCACCGGTTCCTGCTCTGGTTGCGTCTGCCCAACATCGCCCTCGGCGCCCTGACCGTCCTCGTCACCTTTGTCATCGCCCGTGACCTGGCCCGGGACGCGGTCACCCCGATCGCGGCCGCGGCCGTCGTCGCCACGCTCCCCCGGTTCGTGTTCCTGTCGGCGTTCGTCACCAACGACAACCTCGTCATCCTCCTCGGCGCGCTGCTGCTCCTGGCCGGTCTGCGGTTCGCCCGACGACCGACCGCCTGGCGGATGGTGGCGGTGGGCGCCGTGTTCGGACTGATCGTCACCACCAAGATCTCGGCGCTCCCCCTGGCCGTCGTCCTCGTCGTGCTCCCCCTGCTGGTGGCCGGCTGGCGACGTCGGCTGGGGTTGTTCGCCGTCGGTGCCGGGTCCACCCTGGTCGTCTCGAGCTGGTACCTGATCCAGAACACCGTCCGCTACGGCGACCCGCTGGCCCGGGTGGCGACCACGAACTACCTGATCCACACCGGGGGGCTCGGGACGGGCATCCACCCCTACGTGGTGTACCACCCGTGGCACCTGGTGTTCGTCGACGTGCCGCGGGTGGTGGAGCAGACCTTCTGGTACCAGTCCGGCTGGAACCAGTTCGTGTGGCCGCCCCGGGTCGGCGCCCTCTTCTGGGTGGTGCTGGCCGCGTCGCTGGTCGGCCTGATCGGGCGCCGCACCGACCGGCGCGACCTGGCCGTCCTGGTGACCGTGGCGCTGGCCGGGCTGGCGTGCATCTGGGTCATCGCCTTCCAGACGTCGACCTACACCGTCCGCTACGCGTTCGTGGGGCTGCCGGCCATCGCCTGCCTGGCCGCGCTGGGCACCGACCGGTGGCCGGCGGCACTCCGCTTCGTGCTCCCCGTCATGGGGATCGTCGGGTGCGTCGTGGCCATCGACCAGAACATCCTGGCCGTCCACTGGACCTGACGCGGGAGTGGGGTGTCGGTGGACCGCCGTGCCGCACGGCTCACCGTCCGGTAGCCGACACGGTCACCGCCATGTCGCCGACCCGGCCCACGTAGCCCGGGAGCGACGGGGAGGCGGTGGTCCAGGTGGACAGGGAGACGGCATGGGGCTCGGTGCCGTCGGCCAGGTACCCGGGACCGAACTGCGCCCTCCAGAAGGCGTTGACCACCGGCTGGTAGCCGGCGCGGTCGAGGGGTTCACCAGGCCGATGAACTCCTCGGTGTCGAGCAGTCGGGTGTCGGCCGTGCCGGCGCCGGCGTCGCCGACGGCCACCCGGGCCGCCGGCCGGCAGCCGCGGGGCTCACCAGGGCGGCCAGCCTGGCCACGTGGGGGTCGCCGGCCCGGGCCAGCGGGGGGATGGCCGCCACCCGGACGCAGGCCACGACACCGACGGCGACGGCCACGACGCACAGCGCCACCCGGAAGACGGTCGCGCGCGCGCGGGCTCCCGGCCCGGACCGGACGGGCACCCGCACCGTGCCGATGCCGACCAGAGCGGCGACCGGGAGCACGACCGCCCAGACCACCAGGTACCCGAAGATGAAGCCGACGACGTGCAGGCACGGCGAGGACGGCCGCGACGCGCGCCGAGCAGGGTCAGCGCCCCAGTCCGGCGGCGAACCGGGACCGGTGGCGCACCCCCTGCACGGTGACGACGGCGGCCAGCGGCGACCGTGGCCACCGCCACGGCGACGACCAGGGCGGCATGGGCCGGCGTGCCGCCGAGGATCGAGGTCATCACCTCCGACGGGCCGACGGCGACCACGCCCATGGCCGCCGCCACCGACCACAGCGCGCCGGACAGGGACTGGCCGGGGTGGGAGGCGCCGAAGAACCGGGCGATGCAGCGTCAGGTTCCCCGGATGGTCGGTGAACTGCTGGACCACCGGGGGGACCCAGGCCAGGACGACCAGCACCAGTCCGCCCGCCACCAGCGGGGTGCGCCACCGCCCCGTCGGGGCCGCCACCCGGGCCCGGTCGGTCCCGCACGGCGGTCACGGCCCAGGCGACGGCGGCCGGGCCGACCAGGGCCACGGCCAGCGGTGCGGTCGAGATGTCGGTCTGGACCACGAAGGTCCCGACCAGGAGGGCCCCGACGAGCGAGGCGGCCGAACGGTCCACCGCCCCGGCGCAGAGCAGCACCAGCAGGAGGAGCGGGAACAGCACCACGGTCGGGTTCCACGGACTGACCAGCGCACCGAGCACGCTCTCCGAGTAGGTCGTGGCCGAGGGGCCGGCGGCGGCCAGGACGGCGACGAGCACGACCACCCAGACCGCCGCCCACAGCGCCCGGGCCGCCGTGGTCCGCCGCCGCACCACCGCCACGCAGGCCACCGCGCTCAGCCCGTTGAGCAGTGTGGCCCCCACGAACAGGGACCGGGCGCTCGAGCCGAGTACCCGGTAGACGAGGGACACCAGGTAGAAGTACGCCGGCCCGGGGTGGTTCCAGTTGTTGTGGTCGAACACGCCGAGCTGCTGCTTCCACACCAGCGCCCTCCGGACGTGCAGGTCCACCAGGGCGAGGTCGTCGGGCAGCGTCAGGTGGGCGGTCGGGGACGTGGCCAGGCGGACCAGCGCCCAGCCCGAACGGGACGGCCACGACGGCCACGGCCAGCCCGGTGAGCCACCGGTCGGGAGGGTCCGGGTCGTCGGCCGGCGCGCCGGTGGGCCGGGTGCCGCGGTCGGCGCACGTCGGGGGCGTCGGGCGGAGGGCCCGTGGCCACCGCCTGGTCGGAAGGGGGAACCACGACCGCCCGATCGTACGGCACGGCGGGTGCCCGGGACGGTCCGGCGCCGTCAGAAGGCGTAGGTCAGGGCCACGCAGGAGCCGACCAGCAGGACCGCCCCGACGGCCGTCGCCCGGGGACTGCCCATCAGGAACGGCGAGTGCCGTACCGGGTTCTCCACCAGGTGGTAGGTGGCCACGGCCAGGACCAGCGAGCCGGCGACCAGCGCCAGGCGGACGATGAGCGGCGTGGCGGCCAGCGTCGTCCCCCGCCAGGCCACGTAGACGACCAGGACCGGCCAGTGCCACAGGTACCACGAGTAGGACCACCGGCCCACCTGGCGGAACGGCGCCAGGCCGAGCACCGACTCGGCGCCCCGGGTCGGGGCCACGGTGCCCCCGGCGATCACGGCGGCGGCGCCGAGCACGGGCAGGGCGACGGCGTAGCCGGGGTAGGTCGTGGCCAACGAGTAGGCGGTGGCGGCCACCACCACCATGGCGACGCCCGCCCACGTCACGACGGCGGCCACCGACGGCCCGAGCCGCCGGAGCTCGGGGGCGGCCAGGGCGACCAGGGCGCCGGCGCACAGCTCCCACGCCCGGGTGAACGGCGAGTCGTAGGGACCGAAGAGGCCCGGGTGGGACGTGGCCACCGACAGCGCGAACGACGCGAGGGCCACCACCGACAGGGTGACGGCCAACGCGGCCCGGGTGCCGTCCAGGCCGCGGCGCGCCCGGTACCGCGGTGGGCCACCAGGGCCACGACGATGACGACGGCCGGGTACACGAGGTAGAACTGCTCCTCCACGGCGAGCGACCAGAACTGGCCGAGCGGGTCGTAGCGGACGGTGAGGATGTTCGGGAGCACCCGGGCGTCGTGGGCGTCGGCCAGGAAGAGCGACGCCCACCGCCCGTCGCTGGCGGCGATGACGGCGTCGGCGTGGGAGAGGAGCACGGCGGAGACCACCACGGTCACCACCACCACCAGCACCGCGGCGGGCAGGATGCGCCGCGCCCGCCGGGCGTAGAAGGCGGCCACGTCGGTGCGCCCGGTCCCGGACCGCTCGCGCAGCAGCAGCCCGGTAATGACGAATCCCGAGATCACGAAGAACACGTCGACCCCGACGAACCCGCCCCGGACCTGGCGGAACCCCGCGTGGAAGCAGACGACGAGCACGATGGCCACGGCGCGCAGCCCCTCCACGTCGGGCCGGAACCGGCGGTCGCCGGGCGGCGAACCGGCCTCCTCGCCGTTGGCGAGCAGGCGCTGCTCGTCGGGGAGGTCCGTCATGGGTGGCGAGCCTCACGGCTCGACGTGCCCCTGTCAACCACCGGGCCGCCGACGGGTGTCGGGCCCCGGGTCGCCGGGCTAGAAGCTCGGGCACGTACCCGCCGCGGCCCATCGACTCGCTCACGAACGGGTCCATCGACTCGTCGACGCCGCCGCGCACCTCGGTGACCCAGTCGAGGCGCTGGCGCAGGATCCGCTCCACCCCGCCCTGCAGGGTGGACGAGCTGATGGCGCACGAGCTGCACGCCCCCTGGAGCTGGACCTCGACGACGCCGGTGGCGACGTCGGCCGATACCAGGACCAGGTCGCCCCCGTCGGCCTGCACGGCCGGGCGCATCAGGTCGATGATGGCGACCAGGGCGGCCAGGCGCTCGCCGCGCTCCTCGTCGCTCAACGTCGCCGGTGCGGTGCCGCCGGTCTCGGGGGCGCCTCCGGTCGTGTCGGCTGCGGTGCTCTCGGTGTCCACGTCGTCCGTCCTCCCGCCGGTTCGCACGACCGGCCCGGCCGGGCCGGCGGCCCCGCTCCCCCACAGTCTGCCGTGCCGGCCGGGCCGACCGTGCACCGCCGTCGTCGGCCGGCCGTCCGGGACCGGAACGGGCCTCCGGTCCGGGTCCGGCGGTGACCCCTCGCCGGAGGGGGCGGGGGTACCATGCGGTGTGGCCCCGGTACGACCATCCGAGCCCCTGGGGGCCGTCGGACTGATCCTGCCCACCTTCGTCCAGCACACCGTCCCGACGTGGGCACGGCCGTCGACCGGCACCCGGCCCGACGGCGACCCCCTGGCCGAGCTGGCCGACCTGTGCCGCCGCGCCGAGCAGGCCGGCGCCGGCGCCCTGTGGGCCTGCGACCACCTGTTCTGGCACGGCCCCTGCCTCGAGTGCATGGTCGTGCTCACCGTGGCCGCCACCGCCACCGAGCGGGCCGCCCTCGGCTCGTGCGTCATCCAGCTGCCGCTGCGCCGGGCCGTGGCCGTGGCCAAGCAGGCCTCCACCCTCCAGACGCTGAGCCGGGGCCGCCTCGTGCTGGGCGTCGGCGTCGGCAGCCACCCGGGCGAGTACGAGCAGGTCGGCGCGGGCTACCACCGGCGCGGCCACGACCTCGACACCGGCATCGGCGAGCTCCACCGGGCCTGGGGGTCGGCACCGGGGCCCTCCGGGGCGACACCGCGTCGGCCGACGCCACCGAGCGCTACCGCCAGCTGCCCGCGGCCCCCCCGGTGCCCGTCTGGGTCGGCGGGTCCTCGGAGGCCGCGCTGCGCCGGGCCGCCCACCTCGCCGACGGCTGGATGCCGCTCTTCCTGACGGTCGACGAGTACGCCGACGCCGTCGAGCGACTCGGCAAGGAGGCCGACGCCGTCGGTCGCCCGGCCGGCGCCGTCACCCCGGCCATGGTGGTCTTCGTGTCGCTCGACACGGACCGCGCCCGGGGCGTGGCCCGGGGCACGGCGTGGATGGGCTCCCTCTACGGACTGCCGCCCAAGGCCTTCGACCGTCACCTGGTGGCGGGCACGCCCGACGAGGTCGCCGCCCGGGTGGCCGGCTACCGCGCCGCGGGGGCGGAGCACGTGGCCGTCTACGTGACCGACGACCAGCCCATCGACCAGTTCGAACGCCTGATGGCGGCGCTACCCGCCGCCGGCGTCCCGACCCGACGGCGCCCACGACGCCGCCTCCGGCCTGAGCAGAAGCGAGGACCCCATGGACCGCACGGCACACATCGTCGGGACCGCCACCACGCCGATGCAGCGGCGCGACCTGACGATCGAGGCCATGTCCCACCAGGTCGTCGACCACGCCCTGTCCGACGCCGGCATGACGCCGGACCAGGTCGACCTCGTGGTCTTCGGCAACGCCACCGCCGGCCGTCTCCTCAACCAGGCGTGCATCCGGGGCCAGAGCTTCCTGCTCGACGCGGGCCTCCGCAACGCCGGCATCATCAACGTCGACAACTCGTGTGCCGGAGGCGCCTCGGCGCTCCACCTGGCCACGCTGGCCACCCTGGGCGGCGCAGGCACGGTGCTGGCCGTCGGGGTGGAGAAGATGTGGACCGGCCACCGCCTGGAGACGCTGGCCGGCATCGAGGACGGCGTGCCCGGGATCGACCGGGCCTTCATGCACGGCAACTGGGAGAACCCCTCGGGCTCGGTGCTGATGGCCCTCAACGCCCAGTGGACGGTGGAGCACATGGCCACCTGGGGCACCACCCTCGAGCAGATCGGGGCCGCCGCCGTCAAGGCCCGCAAGCACGGCGCCCTCAATCCCCACGCCCAGTTCCAGAGCGAGGTGACCCTGGCGGAGGTGCTGGCCTCGTCGCCCATCGTCCCGCCGCTGACCCGGCTGATGTGCTCGTCGTTCACCGACGGTGCGGCGGCGGTGGTGCTCACCCTCGAGGCCCGCGCCGGTGCGCCGCGCATCCGCTCCAGCACCGTCCGTTCCGGCAACGGCGACATCGACTACCACGAGCGGCTGGCCGAGACGGCCGACGCGGCGTGGGACGCGTCGGGCGTCGACCCGGCCGATGTCGACGTGGTGGAACTGCACGACGCCACCAGCGCCGAGGAGATCTGCGCGCTCGAGTCGCTCGGCTTCTTCAAGCCGGGCGACGCCGGGGCGGCCACGCTCGCCGGCGACACCACCCTCGGCGGCGCGGGCGTGACCGTCAACACCAGTGGCGGTCTGGTGAGCCGGGGCCATCCGCTGGGCGCCACCGGCATCGCCCAGGTCGTCGAACTGGCCGCCCAGCTGCGCGACGAGGCCGGGCCCCGGCAGGTGCCCGGGGCCCGGTTGGCGGTGGCGGCCAACACCGGTGGCATGATCGGGTCCCATGCAGGCACCACCGACGCGGCGTTCATCGGCATCCACGTGCTCGAGGCGGGCTGAGCCGTGATCGGGCGCGGCGGCATCATCACCGGCCACGGCATCGCCGTGCCCGACAAGGTCGTCACCAACGACGACCTGTCGGTGACCCTCGACACCAACGACGCGTGGATCCGGGAGCGGACCGGGATCCGGGAGCGCCGCATCGGCGGGACCACGTCGCAGCTGGCCATCGACGCCGGGCTCGCCGCCCTGGAGAAGGCCGGGAGGCGGCCCGACGAGATCGACGCCGTCATCCTGGCCACCACCACGCCCGACCAGATCGTGCCGGGCACCTCGGCCACCGTGCAGGACGGGATCGGGATCATCGGCGGCGCGTTCGACATCAACGCCGCCTGCTCGGGATTCGTCTACGCCCTCACCGTGGCCCACGGGATGCTGGCCATCGGCGCGGAGCGGCTCCTGGTCATCGGGTCCGAGACCCTCTCGCGCATCACCGACTGGGACGAGCGCTCGGTCTCGATCCTGGTGGGCGACGGCGCCGGCGCCGTCGTACTGGAGGCGGTGGACGGGCCCGGTCAGCTGCTCAGCTACAAGCTGGGCGCCGACGGCTCGCTCCGGCACCTGCTCAAGTGCGACCACGGCGGCTACCTCTACATGAACGGCAAGGAGATCTTCCGCAAGGCGGTGTCGGTGGTGGTGGAGTCCGCCCAGGCGGCCATCGCCGAGGCGGGTCTGACCGCCGACCAGATCGACCTGGTCGTCCCCCACCAGGCCAACCTGCGCATCATCAGCGCGGCGTGCCAGCGCCTCGGGATCCCCGAGGAGAAGGCGGTGGTGGTCATCGACCGCTACGGCAACACGTCGTCGGCCTCGATCCCCCTGGCGCTGGCGGACGCACTCGACACCGGCCGCCTCGAGACGGGGCACCACGTCCTGCTGACCGGTTTCGGCGGCGGCATGACCTGGGCCAGCGCCGTCCTCAAGTGGGGCGGCTGACGTTCCGAGTGAAGAGGCATGACCGCGATGACTGAGTCCCCCGCGCTCGTCGTGCTGGCCGCCGGCATGGCCCGGCGCTACGGCGGGTGCAAGCCCCTCGCCCCCATCGGGCCGCAACGGCGAGCCGGTGCTCGACCTGCTGGTGAGCGACGCGGCGCGGGCGGGGTTCGGCCGGATCGTGCTCGTCCTCCATCCCGAGTCGGGACCGTCGATCCGCTACCACGTGGAGCAGTGCTGGCCCTCGGCGGTCGACGTGGCCTTCGCCGAGCAGCGGCTGCCGCTCGGGACGGTCCACGCCGTGCTGGCGGCGGAGTCGGCCCTCGAGGCGGACGGCGCCTTCGGGGTGTCGAACGCCGACGACGTGTACGGGCAGGCGGCCATGGGCCTGCTGGCCGAGCAGCTGCGCTC
The DNA here is from genome assembly GCA_963814655.1 of uncultured Acidimicrobiales bacterium. Classification (GTDB taxonomy): domain Bacteria; phylum Actinomycetota; class Acidimicrobiia; order Acidimicrobiales; family RAAP-2; genus Bog-756. The sequence goes on from CAWFDU010000013.1 coordinate 603,736, forward strand.
GGGCGGCGACGAACACGCGCTCGTCGGGTTCGCCCTGCATTCGACCGTGGCCACCGCCGACCCGGTGACCCGGGGCGTCTGCACCGTCGGTCCCGACGGCCTGCTGGTGTCGCTCGACGAGCGGCGCCAGGTCCACCCGTCCGGGGTGGGCGACGAGTTCGTGTCCGACGACGGACGGGAGCCGAAGGAGCTGGCCGGCGACGTGCCCGCCTCGGTCAACCTGTGGGGGTTCCGACCCCAGATCTGGGACGTCTTCCACCGGGCCATGGACGGCTCCGGACTCGACGAGGAGGCCCTGCTGGCCGCGGTGGCGGCCGGTGGCGAGGTCCCGAAGGCCGAGGTCCTCCTGCCCGAGGTCGTGTCCACCATGGTCGCCAGGGGGGACGAGCTGCCGGTGCGGGTGCTCCGCACCGACGCCAAGCTGGTCGGGGTGACCCACGCCGCCGACCTCCCGGTCGTCAGCGCGGAGCTCGCCCGGCAGGTGGCCTGGGGCGTCCGTCCCGCCTCGCTGTGGGACGGCGTCGCGTGACCACCGGCGTGCACTGACAGCCGTCGACTACCTCCCCATCGACCTCCGTACCGGCCCCGGTCACCACCCCGTCGGCCCCCGGACGGCGAGCCGCTCCTGCGGGTAGCCTGGCGCCGGGTCCCACCGGCGGGCCGGGACGACGAGGTCCCGGCCGATCCCCACCGGTCGGACCTGCGGCCCCAAGGGCGGTGGGTCGCATCCCGAGGCGGAGGGACGGCGGATGCGGATCCGAAGGGGGCGGTGCCGGCAATGGTGACGGCGGTGGCCGTCGGCACGTCGATCGCATGGTGGGCCGCACCGGCCTCCGCCACCACCCACGCACCGCTGGCCGTCCCCACCGGTGTCGGGCTGACCGTGGGGCCGTCCACCGTCACCGTCTCGTGGACGGTCGACCCGGTGGCCCGGGTCACCTACGTGGCGACCTCGGACCCGACCGGCCTGACCTGTCGGGTCGTCGGCAAGGCGTCGTGCTCGATCCCGGACACCTCCCTGACGCCGTACACGTTCTCCGTGGTGGCCTCCAAGAACGGGTACGCGTCGTCGGCACCGTCGACACCGACCACCGCCGTGCGCACGCGGCTCGTCCTGGTCGTCGCCGGGCAGTCCAACGCCGTCGGCTGCGACTCGTACGCCACCGACCCGACGACCGGCATCGACTATCTCGCACCTCCCTACACCGACGGCGCCGACACCCACGACCTGCTGACCTGGACGCCCTGGTCGATCGAGCAGGGTGCCGGGGCGACGCCGACGTCGCTCGACTCCCCCCAGGTGGCCATCGGGTGCGTGGCCGCCCCGATCTTCGGACCCGAGATCGGCATCGCCCGCCAGCTGTGGGCCGACACCGGACAGGAGGTGACCATCGTCAAGGCCGCCTACGACGGGACCACGCTCGCCGTGGACTGGTCCCCCACCGGCTCGGGAGCACTCCCCCTGGGGCTGTTTCCGGCGACGGTGACCGACGTGAGCGGCACCATGGCCGCCGACGCCGCCCACGGCCAGCTCGACGTGCTCGGCGGGTTCTACTGGTACCAGGGCGAGTCCGATGCCGAATCCCCGTCCACCGCCCGCGCCTACCGGGCCAACCTGAGGAGGTTCATCGTCGCCCTCCGCAGGGACCTCCCGTTCGCCCCGACGGCACCGGTGGTCCTGGCCAAGGAGGACATCAGCGACTGGGCCGACGCGCTCGGGGCGTCCGGCGCCGACACGCCGGCGCAGGTGGCCGCCCTGCTCGCCGGCAACGACGAGGTCCGCAGCGCCGACGACTGGGCGGCCGCCCACCTGCCCGACGTCGTCGAGGTCGACACGCGGGGGCTTCCCCGGCCCGCCTATCTCCACCTTTCCGACACGTCTGAGCTCACACTGGGTGAGGAGCTGGCCTCGGCGAGTGAGCCGCTCCTCCCCTGATCCTCCCCCCTTCCCCCCGGACAGCCCTTCCGCTCCCCACCCGGGCCGATCCGGCACCCCCTGCCCAATCCGGCTCCCAGCAGGTACAATCTCGGGACGCCGTCGGGCAGGGCCCCGGCGTCGACCGTTGGCATAGGGGGCACCATGATCGATCGACACGAGGCCGTCGGGGCCCGCGCCCCGTCGGTGCCTGCCGCCCGGGAGCGCTGACATGTCCGCGGACACACCTGTCGACACCTCGACCTCGCCCATCCTCGACTGGTCGAAGCTCGAGGACCACGTCGAGGAGCTGCGGGCCACCTACGCGGCCGGCACCCCCTACCCCCACATCGTCTTCGACGACTTCCTGGAGCCCGGCGCGCTGGCCGCCGCCGTCGAGGAGTTCCCCCCGCTGACCGGCGACCAGTGGAACAACTACGTCCACGCCAACGAGCGCAAGTACTCGAACACCGACCCGTCGACGTGGGGACCGACGCTCCAGCAGATCCTGGCCGTCCTCAACTCGGACCGGTTCGTGTCCTTCGTCGGCGCCCTGACCGGGATCGACAACCTCGTCGCCGACCCCACCCTCGAGGGCGGTGGCCTGCACCAGTCGCCGACCGGCGGGTTCCTCAACATCCACGCCGACTTCACCGTGCACCCGCACGACCGGTACCTGCAGCGTCGGGCCAACATCCTCTTGTACCTCAACCCCGAGTGGGATCCGGCCTGGGGCGGCGACCTGGAGCTCTGGAGCCAGGACATGAGCGAGTGCGTCCACACGGTGACGCCGATCGCCAACCGCGTCCTCATCTTCTCCACCGACCCCGACTCGTTCCACGGTCACCCGGAACCGATGACGTGCCCGGAGGACACGACGCGGCGGTCGATGGCGCTCTACTACTTCAGCCGCGAGGCGGACCCGGTGGCCCGGTCCACCGAGTACCGGGCCCGACCGAGCGACTCCACCGGTCGCCGGGCCGCCATCTGGGCCGACAAGCACCTGCTGCGCTCCTACGACTGGACCAAGCGCCGCCTCGGCCTGTCCGACGACGCCGCCCAGAAGCTCCTGGCGTACACCGACCGGTTCCGGCGGAACAAGCCGCCTTCGCCGTGACCGGTACCCCCACCATCGAGGGGCCGATCGAGGAGACGGAACTGGGGCGGGATCCGGACGTCACCGCCGACGCCCCGGGGGACGCGGCGGCGCGTCAGGCGTCGCTCGCGAACTCGCCGGGCGCACCGGCGGCGGCTCGGCGACGACGCCCGGCGCTTCCGCAACGCCGCCCTCGTCGGGACCCTCGCCGTGCTCCCGGCCTACCTGTGGGTCCTGTGGGACGAGTGGACGGGGTCGGCCAGCCCGCTCCGAAGCCAGGCGCCGGACAACTTCTACGAACTCCAGGCCCGGGCCATGTTCCACGGCCACCTCAACGTGCCCACCAACTCGCTGGGCATCGAGGGCTTCATCCACGACGGGCGTACCTACACCTACTTCGGGATCTTCCCGTCGTTGATCCGGATGCCCTTCCTGCTGGTCACCAACCACTTCGACGGGCGCTACACCGCGCCGTCCCTGCTGTCGGCCTGGCTGGTCACCGCGCTGTTCGCCGGCCTGCTGGTGTGGCGCATCCGCATCATGCTCCGGGGAGCCGTCGCCCTGCCGATGGTCGAGGCCGTCACCTGGGGGATCTTCATGGCTGCCGTCATGGGTGGTTCGGTGGTGGTGTACCTCGGCGCCAACCCGTCCGTCTACAACGAGGACTTCGCCTGGAGCACGGCGCTCACGACCGGCGTCCTGTTCGCGCTGCTCGGCATGCTGGAGCGTCCGACCCGGTGGCGGGTCGCGGGCGTCGGAGCCCTGGTGCTGTGCACCGCCCTCAACCGGAGCACGACCGGGTACGCCGCCATCATCGCCGCCTTCCTCGTCGCCGGGTGGTTCGCCTTCGGGCGCGGCGGACGGGACCAACGACGGTGGGCCCTGCCCGTCGCGCTGTGCGGGCTGATCCCGCTGGTCGCCGTGTGCGCCGTCACCTACGGCAAGTTCGGGCTGCTGTTCGGGCTCCCGATGGCGGACCAGGTGTGGGCCCACATCAACGCCCACCGCCGGTACTTCCTGGCCGCCAACGGGGGCAAGGCCTTCAGCCTCCGCTTCCTGCCGAGCACGCTGTGGGCCTACCTCCAACCCTTCGGCATCCGCTTCTCCGCGGTGTTCCCGTTCGTCTACCTGCCGGCGGCACCGGCCAAGGCCATCGGCAACGTGGTCCTCGACCAGACCTACGCCACCACCAGCGCGCCGTCCTCGATGCCCCTCCTCTTCCTGCTGTCGCTGTGGGGACTGGTCACCGCCTTCCGGCCCAAGCCGATCGGCCAGGCGGCCCGGATGCGACTGCTCCTGCTGGCGGCGGGTGCGGCCACGGTCGGCGTGTTCGTCTGGGGGTACATCGCCGACCGCTACCTCGCCGACCTCATGCCGCTGCTGATCATGGCCGGGGCCATCGGCGGCGTCGACCTCCTGCGGCGGGTCCAGGGCCGGGCGCCCCGGTGGGCCACCGTCGTCGCCTGCGGCGCCGGCGTGCTGGCCGTGTTCAGCGTGTGGGCGAACGTGTCGTTCGCCGTATCCCCCTCCACCTGGTTCAACCAGATGCAGACCAACGCCTTCGTGGCCGAGCAGGAGGCGCTGACCCCCGGGGCACTCGCCCACACCGTCGTGACGGGTGACACCCTGCCCTACTGGGCGCCGGCGGGGACGTTGTTCGCCGCACCGGGGTGCGACGCCCTCTACCGCTCCACCGGCGACAAGTTCGTGAACTCGCCGGGCCAGCAGGCCGAGCACGCCACGTGGACACCGGTCGAACTGGGGTCGGACCTGACGAGGAACATCACCTTCACCTTCAACCACCCCTACTGGAAGGGACCTCCGGTACTCCTCGAAACGTACGGGCGCACCAGCGTCGTGCTCCTTCCCTACGGGAAGGACGGCGCTCAGCTCGTCATCCGGAATCCGGGCGGAGCCCAGTACAACTTCCCCTCGAACCAGGGCTACCCGTTCATCCAGCTGCTGCACGGGACGTTCCGTATCACCGTGGTCACTGATCCGTACCGCCAGACCATCCAGATCATCTGGTACGGACAGACCATGATCCAGCACTATCTGGACCACACCGCCACGCCGGTGGTGGCGGTCACGCCGGCCAGCGTCCTGGCCACCGATCCGGACATCACCGTCGGCGAGTGGCACGTGCCTTCCAGTGGGACACCGCTGTGCCACGCCGTGACGAAGGCAGCAACGACCGCCGCAATCAGCCCGGCCCGATGACGGCGGGCGTCGGCACGGACCCGGGGGACCTGGTGATCGACGCCGAGGGTTCGCAACGGTTCGCCGAGTCACTGGGCTCCAAGGACAACAGCCTCAACTTCCTGCGTGTCGCCTTCGCGACCGCCGTCGTCCTGTCGCACGCGGCGGGCATCGCCACCTTCGCCGTATGGCGCGGCATCGTCAACGGCACGACCGTCGCGCAGATCGCCCTCTACGGGTTCTTCGCCATCAGCGGCTACCTGATCACGCAGAGCATGTTCCGCTCCACAGTGTCCAAGTACCTGTCGCGGCGGGTACTGCGCATCTTCCCGGGGCTCATCATCTGCCTCGTCGTCACCGCATTCGGCATCGCCCTGGTCGACTGGCTCATCCAGGGGGACACCCAGTGTGGACTCCACTGCTACTTCGGAGCCTCCGACGGTCCCTTCACCTACGTGCTGAAGAACGCGCTGCTCGCCAATCCGTTCTGGACCCAGCACACGATCGCGGGTCTGCCGCACACCGTGTTCGCCAACTGGAATGCGTCGATCTGGACCCTGTTCTACGAGTTCTGCTGCTACCTCCTCATCGTGCTGCTCTTCGTCGTCGGCATCCTCCGCCACCGCCTCCTGGTCCTCGCCGGACTCGTCCTGCTGTGGGTGTCGATCCTCGCCTGCACGGTGACCCCGGCACTCCATCCGTACTTCAGCGTGTTCCGCGACAATTGGATCGAGGCGATGATGCGGTTCGCCGAGATCTTCCTGACCGGCTCGGTCCTGTACCTGTTCCGCGACCGTGTCCCCGACTCGGGTTGGCTGGCACTGGCCTGCGCCGGGCTCGTCGTCCTCGGGGTCGTGCTCCCGACCAGCGGTTACATCCCGACCTACGACTTCACGCCGCTGGACATCTTCCTGCCGGCAATCGTGTACCCGGTCCTGTGGATCGGGGTCCACCTACCGTTCCGGAGGGTCGGCGCCGTCAACGACTACTCCTACGGGATCTACATCTACGGCTGGCCCATCAGCATCCTGATGCTGACGGCCGGTGCGGCCGACCACGGACCGGTGCTGTACCTGCTGATCTGCCTCGCGGCCACGACCCCGCTCGCGATCGCCAGCTGGTGGCTCGTCGAGCGCCATGCCCTCGCCTACCGGCCGAAGTGGGCGTACTCACGGAAGGCCGGGCCGGAGCCGGCACCGATCGGTCCGGGCTGATCTGACGTCGCCGTGAATGACGATCCCATAGACCGCATTCCAGACAGTCCATGATTCGGTGAGCGATCTCGCTGAACGCTCTCCCGGCGCCAGCGAAGCCGACGGACGTGAGTCCATCCCCGTCGCTCGACGGTCGATCGGCAACGGGTATTCGCTCGGCCCCAACAGTCTCAATCTCGTGCGGGTGCTCCTGGCCCTCACGGTCATCTTCTCCCACGCGATCAGCATCGGTGGCTTCGGTAGCGAGGACATCAACTCGCGTACGACCATCGGCACCATCGCCGTCCACGGGTTCTTCGGGATCAGCGGCTACCTGATCGCCAAGAGCGCGCTCGATCATTCGTTCGGTCGGTACCTGTGGCTCCGGTTCCTGCGCATCTTCCCCGGCTACTGGATGTGCCTGATCATGATCGCCTTCATCTTCGGCACCATCGGATGGCTGCATAACAACCCGACGCAGGGCATCGGCACCTACCTCTATACGCCGTTGGCAGCGGGGCCGTGGGACTTCCTCTACCACGACGCCCTGCTGCACTACAGCACAGCAGACGATCGCCAACACCATCGCGTCGAATCCGTCTCCTGGCAGTGGGACGGGTCGCTGTGGACACTCTGGTTCGAATTCGGCTGCTACCTGCTTCTTGGCGGATTAGCCGTGTTGACCATTTTGCGCAGAAGGTGGCTCTTCCTGGCGATCACCGCTCTGACATGGGTCGGATTCATGGTGATGGGGCGACCACAACACGCGTACATCGTGCCCCAGTGGAATTTCGTACGCCTGTTGGGATTCGCCATGATCTTCTTCGTCGGCGCTTCGCTGTATCTGTTCCGTCAAAGTCGTGCCCGACTCGGCATGGCTCGCCGCGGGCTGCGCTGTCGTCTACGCGTCGAGTCTGTGGATGCCATTCGGCTCGAAAGTGCCGATCTTCACCGTCACCAGCACCGACATGATGGCGCCGTTCATCGTCTACCCCATGTTGTGGCTCGGCCTCCATCTGCCGTTCGGGTCATTCACGAGGACCCATGACTATTCGTACGGCCTCTACGTCTACGGCTTCGTGGCGTCGCAATTCCTGTGCTTCTACGGCGTCTACCACTGGGGCTACGTGCCGTTCACGCTGGCCACGGTCGTCCTGACCGCGGCGATGGCCGTCGCGAGCTGGCACCTCGTCGAGCACCGGGCACTGTCGCTGAAATCGTGGAACCATTTGACGCACAACGCCGGAAGAGTAGCGCAGGCGCAGTCGCCGTTCCGGTGTTCGACGTGCCGCCCGTGGGAACCCGCCAGGACGAGCGCCCTCACGTTCCTCCCAATCGCAAAGGAGGAACGTGATCGCACGGCTTACCGCCGAAGCCAACCTGAACCGATTACCGGTTGACTCCCTATCAGAGGTGGAACGGTGTGGCACTCGCAAGCTTTCGGATTCCCTTGGCCTGCAGCGCCTCGACCTCGAGCCGGTCAAACGAATGTGGCGAGCGCTTCCTGAGCGCACTTCCCATTCACCTTCCTGAGCGCAGTTCCCAATTTACGGACCCGGGTTCCACACCATCCCTTCGTGGGGATCCCGCGTCCATGAACGCCAGACGTCGGATGATCCCGGCCGAGCACGTCCGCGTGCCGTCGTCGAGGTCGACCGCCGACCTTTCGGTCACGGTGTCGAAGCGCCTGACTTCCGCAGACGGGCAGTAGGCGTGGAAGACCTTTACTCCGGTAGAAGGAGTATGCACCCGGTCCGAACTCTGCCAAATCGTCTCGGGCCAGCACCCGAGGTCGCCGGTCTCCGCCGAAGGACACGGTGGAAAAAGGTGCGCTCGTAGGTGGGAAGTCTGTCGAGATTGACCGCCAGTCCGGCATTCGCATCTGCAAGTGCGTCCCACTGAGGCCCTCCTGACAGGCCGAAATCTGTCGCCACGAACACTTGCGTGACGAGCAGGAAGGCGGCACCGACGAATCCGACCTACCGAAGTACCATCTTCAACGAAGTTTCCCCTCGGACCACTTCGGACCAGGGCCTGTGGGTCCACGCATACATGACGATCCCAGCCAGCAGCACGATATTCGGCAAGACATAGCGGTTCCCACCTACCGCATAGAACAGCCCCCCGCCGAGGCGGCCCCACATGATGGTGAGGTCGACGAGGAGAGCGAATCCGATGAGCAGCATCGGAAGAGGGACGCGTTCGGTGGTCTGACGAAATCGCCACGACTGCACGATGATCCAACCGGATGCGAACAGTACGAGGAGTCCGACGAGCACGAATCGCAAGTAATTGTGTGGTGTTCCTTCGAGGAATCCACCAGGAATCACATTTCCAATGAGCACCAGGTAGAAGTGAAGTGCGGCGATGGGGTGAGTCAACGGATTGGTCGGTGTGCAGCCGAAATACGGGGAGCAACTGGACTGGTTGAAGCTGTAGCCGATCAGGTAGAGGACGGTCGTTGCCAGTGCTGCGCCCAGCCACGTTCCAAATTCGCGTAGGAATCTTCCCCCCGTGGACCGGCACCACACTAGGCATACGACCCCGATTGGCCACGCGACGAACCCCTGGATCCATGACAGTGTCGATACCACTGCAGCGACTATCGCCACCGCAATCCACAGTGAGCGATGCGTCTCGGGGACCAGGAGCGCGAACAGCATGACCAGAAAGCCGAGCACGACGAGAAACCACCCGACCTCGAACGCCCAGAGGGCGTTCTGAAGGTCAGCAAAGCTGAACCAGGCCAGGCCGATAGCCAGCACGGGGATCGGGGTCAGCTTCACTCCGGAGTAATGACGGAATAGGGCTAGGGCGATCACATAGGCGGCGATCCAGATGCACGCGTTGAACAGGATCGCCCATCGTGTATTGAGGTGCGCTGATGTACGCGAACGTGAGCAGATCTGCGCGCACCAGAGGAATTCTGGGCTCACCGTACTGGCTCCAGAGCGTTCCCATTGAAATGTTCCCGTGCAGGGACGAGTCGATGAACGGGATCATGTTCCATTCATCCCCGACCAACGTGTCAACGGCGAACCGAAGAACGAACGCTAGATAGCAAACCGGCGCGAACAGACGCAGCGAGCAAGGTGAGGGCCCAGTTGTGGGAGTCGATCCAGCGATTGTGTTTCGTGCCGTCGACGGCACTCTTGTCCCTCGGTGCTCTCATCGTGACCTTCGATTCACCGTTCCTGGCTGTCAGCACACGATGGCCACGACGACGTTCGGAGCGCCCGAGCAGTCATTGAGGTGTGCCTCATAGACCTGACGATCGAGACGGATCGGTGAGGAAAGGTGCGGTATCCACCGATCGGACCGGGCGCCACGAAGGCACTCGTCGTGGCGTTCTGGATACCCAGCGACGTCGCCCCTCTTGTCTGCGTTCCGAAAGTGGCGCCCGTGTGTCCGCCGTGCTCGCCGTGGCGAAATCGCGGTTGTCCGGCCGCGAAGCGCTGCTCTGTTCGCCATGAAGTGCCACTGACCTGCTCACCGCGCCGTGGAGCAACTCATTGGACTAGTCCGACGCCTCGATGGCATCGCCTACTGATCGAACTGGCGGGGCCGATTCGGACCGTGGCGCGTCAGTTGCGGATGGCAATCCACCCGGTCCCTTGATGCTTCGACCGAACAGGGCGCTGACCTCGACCTTGCGCAGTGCCATCGCCCGTCGCTCGACGAGCCACCAACTCGGAACCGCCAGTAGGAGAGTGCACAGCGTAGATGCCAGAAGGAACAGCAGGGGTCCCAGGCGCGCCACGTGGTACGCCGCTAGCAGGATCGTGACCGGGAACGCGTAGATGTACACCCCATAGCTGTAGTCGTTTCGGGCGCCAACCCGCTGGAATGGGAGATGCGCTCCGAGCCAAAGAAGTGGAAGGACGATGAGCGGCGCCCCGAGGCACGCCGCCGCGAAGCTGAACGCGGGGTTCGCCCCAGGCAGGAACAGACTCGCAAGAAACACTGCACCGCATGCCAGGGCGATCCAGCCCGAATCCGGAACGACTTCCTTCCAAAGGTAGAGAGCGGATCCCACCAGGAAGACCGCCGCGAATTTGATGAAGTTCATCAGCATCCAATTGCGGTACACGTTGAAGACGGACCGCTGACCGGGAACGAACGTGATGGTCATCTGCACCAACCAGAGACCACCCGCCAGGACGAGGACGGCCACGCGACGTCGGAGCAGACCGACGACGGCCACACCGAGAATGAGGAGATAACAGAGGAATTCATACAAGAGCGTCCACAACGATCCGTTCGCAAACCAGCCACTGATGGTGATCTGCCGCTGATCAAGTAACCAGTTGTTGATCACGAAACCGAAGGGTCCGTTCGCCGGAGGGTGCAGATAGCTCCCGGTTGTTGTTCGACTGAGCCAGACGCTAGCCAGATGAGACCGAAGGCGGTGACGATCAGAGCCACCCAGTAGCCGGGCAGGATGCGCAGGCACCGCTGCCACAGATAGCGACCAGGGCGATTCCGCAGCGCGCTGCCGGCGATCAGGTAGCCGCTGATGCCAAAAAACCCATAGACAGCGATCGTGGCGAACGTCGTCTCATGGACGGTTGGTTCGGCACCGAACCAGCCGAACGACCATGCATGGGAGAGCAGGACGGTGGACGCCAGCACCAGCCGCAGGAAATTGAGGCTGTTATGCCCTGGATCCAAGGCATCGCCCAGGCTGGTCCGATTCGCCCCCATCTACCTGATGCTAGGGGATGCGGACCCTGTCGATGAAGGGTGTCGCAAGCCAACCTTCTTGGCCCTCTTAGCCGGTCGACACGCCAGCCTCCTGCAGGCACTGGGGAAACAACGGGGGCAGGCCGAGATTCCGATAGCGGAGCTCGGCCGATGGTCCGAACTCACCAAGCTGATCGTCGTTCGCCCGCAGAATCGCACTTGGCAGGACATAGAACGCCTTGGCCTCACACCTCCGGGCCGGTAGGACCTGGCCCAGTTCACGGTCAGCTGTCCCGTCCGTGCGAGACCGCGGCGACCCACCGGCCTCACGGACACCGAAGCCTGATGCCATGACCACCTGCGCCACCACCAGTACCCCCAGCGTACCAGAGCGACCAGGTGATCACGTCCCGTCGGGACATCTCTCGGATCGACCGGACCCGACGGGGTCGGTGGGACCACCCGTACATGACGATCCCGTGAACAGGACACATTGGGCATCACGTAGCGGTTCGATTCGACCGCACCCCCGTCCCGGATCCCAGCCGGCCCCAGACGAGTGTCAGATCGACGAGGATGCCGAAGGCCACGAGGAGGAGTGGCAGGGGGATCCGTTCGCTGGTGGCCCGGAGCTTCCACGACCGGACGACCACGAACACCGCGGCCGCGAGGAGCACGACGCCGACGATCTCGAACCGGACGAAACTCGTGCGGTAGGCCGTCGGTGAACCCGCCGGGGACGACGTTGCCGACGAGGACGACCAGGAATCGGAGGGCCGAGACCGGGTGGGTGATCGGGTCGGTGGGTTTGCATCCGAAGGCGGGCACGCAACTGGTGATCGAGCGGTCGTAGCCGATGAGGTAAGACGATGACAATGGCGACCGTCGAGGGCGATCCAGACCGTCGCCTCCCGATTGCGCTTCGAGCGGTCCGTCCGGGACCACAGCAGGTACAGCAGTCCGATCGGCCACACGACGAATCCCTGGATCCAGGCGAGGGTGGCGAGGACCGCGCACAGGACGGCCACAGCCAGCCAGAGCGTCGTGACGGTGACGGGGGAGGACAAGTGCAGCCAACGTGGCCACGAAGCCCAGGGTCACCAGGTACCACCCGATCTCGAACGCCCACAGGGCGTTCTGCACGTCGGCCCAGCTGAGCCACACGAGGCCGACGGCCAGGACGGGGATCGGCGTCAGCGACGCTCCGAGATAGCGCCGGAAGAGTGCCAGCAGGATCCCGTAGGAGACGATGAACAGCACGGCATTCGAGATGATCGCCGCACGTACGTCGAGGTGGTCCACCTCGGCGAACAGGAGCAGGTAGGCACGCACCAGCGGGATGCGCGGCTCGCCGTACTGGCTCCACAGCTGGCCGAGGGAGAAGTGGCCGTGGAGTGCGGCGTGGATGAACGGGATCATGTGCCACTCGTCACCCTGGATGGAGTTGACGGCGAAATGCCAGACGTATCCCAGGTAGAGCGCAGCGGGCACCACGGCGGCGGCGACCGTGACCGGTAGGTTGTACCGACCGAGCACCGGGCCAGGGCTCGTCGTGGCCTCCATCGCCACCGGAGGCGCCGCGGCGTACCCGGCTTCCGTCCGCGGACGCTCGTCACCCATTGGCGGTCACGCTACCCGAACGGTGCTCGGACTCGATGCCTCCACACCGTCCGGACACTCCGTCGCCGCCGCGGTGCCGCCCGTCACGACCGACCGGTCCGGGCCAACTCCCGGGCCAGGGCGTCGCCCCGGGCGTGGCCCGTCTCGGCGTCCGGCTCGAGGTAGTTGCCCTCCGCCCACTCGTTCCACGACTTGATGACCAAGGCCCGCTGCCCCTCCGGAAGCCGTCGCGGCGACATCGAGCGCGTCCCGGACCTGCGCGGCGAACCGCTCAGGGGTGGCCCCGGTGGCGAGCACGCCCCGCCGTCCCGAGCGCGGGGTGTTGTCCCAGTTCGGGTACACGCACGGGAGGAGGGGACCGGGGACGTCGGACGGCAGCGCCGGCAGCCGTTCCGCGTACGGGTAGCGCTTCGGTCCGTGGAACACGCCCGCCCGCCACAGTCGGTCCCGCACCCGTGCCGCCGGGTCCGTCCCGAACGGGAACTCGTACCAGACGCCGGCGTCGAACCCGTCGGCCCGGTGGGTCGGGTAGTCCGACTCCCCCAACCCCGCCACCAGGTACAGCCCGCCCAGGCCCGCCGCCGCCGCCATCCCCTGCCAGCGCTCCACCCAGCGTGCCGGCCCGGGCAGGTCGCCGGGCTTGTAGACGAACAGGACCGGGCGCCCGTCGAGCCGCAGGTAGCGCTCGTCGCCGAACGCCGGCAGCAGGTTGGCGAAGTGGCGCGCCTCGTCCTCGGGTCCCGGGTAGGTCTGCTCGATGAGCACCCGGTTCGGTGCCCCGTGCCAGATGCCCGACCACGTCTGGTTGGCCCACGCCAGGCAGAACGGGAGGTCCGGCTCCCCCGACGCGAGCACCTCGTCGAACGGCCGCTCGAGGAGCCGCTTCCCGGCGAACCAGTAGTGCCAGTAGCAGAACGCGGTGACCCCGTAGCGCCGCGCCAGCGCCGCCTGGGCCGCACGCGACTCGGGCACCCGGAGGTCGTAGAACCCGAGATCGGCCGGCAGGTGCGGCTGCACGTGACCCCGGAACAGCGGCCTCGCCTTCGCCACGTTCGTCCACTCGGTGAACCCCGGCTCCCACCACCCGTCGTTCTCGGGGATGGGATGGAACTGGGGAAGGTAGTGGGCGATCACCTCCATGGTGCCTGCACGCTACCTTCGCCCACGGCGCCGACCCGGTCCGCTCACCGTGGGCGCGGCGCCCGCCGGGCCACCGCGTCCACCAGCTCGCGGATCGCCCCGGCGGCCACCCCGTTCTCGTACCGGACCCGGAACCGGGTCTGTGCCGACTCGGCGAGCCAGGACCGGAGCCGGTCGTCCTCGATGGCCCGCCGGCACGCCTCCGCCAGCTCGTCCGCCGACCGGCCGAGCAGCAGGTGGACGCCGTCGGCCACGTCCAGTCCCTCGGCACCGAGCGGGGTGGACACCACCGGCACCCGCTGGGCCATCGCCTCGATGATCTTGAGGCGCGTGCCGCTGCCGTAGCGGACGGGGACGACCACCACGTCGGCCCGCGCCAGCTCGTCGGTCATGTCCGGCACCGCGCCGACCACCTCCACGCCGTCCCGACCGGCCAGCGCGTCCACCTCGGGACCCGGTCGACCGGCCAGGCGCACGATCGCGTCGGGTACCAGCCGGCGCAGCCGGGGGGCGATCTCCTCGACGAGCCAGCGGGCGGCGTCGACGTTGGGCCAGTAGTCGAAGCTCGCCGGCAGCAGCACCACCGGCGGCCGGCCGGCGCGCGCACGGCCCACCGGGACCGGCGGGTCCGCGCACGTGTTCGGCACCACGGCCACCCGGGACCCACCGAGGCGCAGGGCGTCCTCCTCGGAGCACACCACCACCCGGTCGGCGGACGCCACCGCGTCGCGCTGGAGCCGGGCCCAGTCGGCGGCGTCGACTCGGTAGCGGGCGTACGCACGCGCCCGCTCGGCCGCCGGCCCCGCCGAGGCGCGGGCCAGATCGGCGTGCTGGCGGGCCTTGACGTCCTCCAGGTCGTCGATGTCGATGATCGTCGGGCCGAGGCGCGGCTGCCCGAGCCAGGACCAGGCGACCAGCCGTCCGAACCAGACGACGTCGTAGGCGTCCCGGGCGAAGTCGGCGAAGTCGCGCCGGGGGCCGGGGTCGCCGGCGCGGATGGCCACGTGCAACGGCACCCCGCGCCGGAGCGCCCAGCGCGGCAGCCACTGCCGCACCGGCGACATCGCCGGGTACGGGGACAGCCCCAGCCGGGCCAGGCGCACGCCCGGCGGCGGTTCCAGGTCCACGGCGGTGCTGTCGCAGAGGGAGAAGAGGTCGACCTCGCCCAGGCGGGCCAGCGCCTCGATGGTGCGGGCCTGACGGAGCTGGCTGCCCTCCGCGGGCGGCCACGGGAACCAGTCGGCCACCACCAGGATGTTCACGGCGCCCCCCGGTCGTCGCCCACGGTCACGCCCCCGTGCGGAGCGGTCCACGGTACCACCGGACCGACCGGCGACGCACCGGCGCGCGCCCCGAGGCTGTCGAACGCGTGCCGCCGTCGCCTACGATCGATCCATGGACGAGGTCACCGGGGATCCAGGCACCGCCGGCGGCGGCCGTCCGCGGACGAAGGCCCTCGCCTTCTACCTCCCCCAGTTCCACCCCATCCCCGAGAACGACGAGTGGTGGGGCCCCGGGTTCACCGAATGGGCCAACGTCGCCCGCGCCCGGCCCCGTTACCCGGGCCACTACCAGCCGCACGTCCCCGGCGAGCTCGGGTACTACGACCTCCGCGTGCCCGAGGTGCGCGAGGCCCAGGCCGCACTGGCGCGGGAGCACGGGATCTCCGGGTTCGTCTACTACCACTACTGGTTCCACGGCAAGCGGCTCCTCGAGCGCCCGTTCGAGGAGGTCCTCGAGTCCGGATCGCCCGACTTCCCGTTCGCGCTGTGCTGGGCCAACGAGGAGTGGACGCGCAACTGGGACGCCATGACCGGCACCGTGCTGATGCCCCAGGAGTACAGCGAGGAGGACGACCTCGCCCACATCCGCTACCTCATCCGGGCGTTCCAGGACCCCCGCTACATCCGGATCGACGGCCGGCCCCTGCTGCTGGTGTACCGGGCCGAGCTGCTGCCCGACCCCCAGCGCACCTTCCGCCTCTGGCGCGACGAGGCCAAGGCCGCCGGCATCCCCGACCTCTACCTGTGCTACGTGGAGAGCCACGGCCCGCCCGCGGCGGGCCCGACGCCTACGGCATGGACGCCACCGTCGGCTTCCTGCCCGCCACCGGCGACCAGGTGTTCGCCCCGGTCGACGGGACCCACGACCAGCGGATCATCAGCTACCGGTCCTCGTTCGAGAAGCAGATGAAGCGGCCCCAGCCCCGCCACTACCGGCGCTTCCCGTCGGTCATGGTGAGCTGGGACAACACGGCGCGCCGGCCCACCGGTGCGACCGTCTTCGAGGGGGCGACCCCGGAGGCGTACGAGTACTGGCTCGAGCAGACGGTGGCCTCGGTCCGCGACGTGCCCGACGAGGAGAACTACCTCTTCATCGTGGCGTGGAACGAGTGGGCCGAGGGGAACCACCTCGAACCCGACCAGAAGTACGGGCGGGCGTGGCTCGAGGCCACCCGCTCGGTGCTGGTCGAGGGCCGCCCGTCGCAGTGGACCCGCGACATCCTCGGACTCGAACCGGAGGAGGACGCCGGCGGGTACGACTACATCTACCGGTTCGAGCACGAGTCGGCCGTGGCCAACGCCGCCGCCCTCGTGCGGGACCTGGCGTCCGACCGGACCGGCACCGTGGTCGACCTCGGGGCGGGGTCGGGCGTGGCGAGCCTCGCCCTCGACCACCTGGGCGTCGGCCTCCCCTACCTCGGGCTCGACCTGCACCCCGCCGCCGTCGAGCGCATGCGCGGCCTCGGCCTGGACGCCTCCGTCTGCGACCTGTCGGACACCGCCGCGGTCGTGTCGACGCTGGACGCCGCCGACCCGGTGTCCGCCCTGCTCGCCATCGACGTCCTGGAGCACCTGGTGGAGCCGCAGGTCCTGCTGTCCGCGCTGTCGGCGTGGGCCCTCGACCACGGCCGGCCCCTCCTGGTCGTCTCGGTCCCCAACGTGTCCCACTTCGACGTGGCCGTGCGGCTGCTCTTCGGCCGGTGGGTGACCAAGGAGACCGGGCTGCTCGACGCCACCCACCTGCGCTTCTACACCCGGGAGTCCCTGGGTGACCTGCTGGCCCGGACCGGATGGGAGATCGTGGCCCGCGACGACTTCGCCGCCATCCGCAGCGACCAGTTCGACATCCGGCTCGAGAACGCCCTCCCCGCGAGATGGTCGGGGCGCTGCGGGTGCTGTCGCAGTCGGAGAACCCGAGCGCGTCCGTCGTCCAGTTCGTCTGGGCCCTGCGGCCCGTGGCCGTCGACGACCCGCCGGCCACGTTCCTCGACGCCGTCGCCCCGGCCGAGGGAGAGGACGGGCTCGGGCCCCGGAGCGACCTGCGCGCGCTGGCCGACTTCCTCGCCTCCGCCGGCATCCTGGCCAGCGAGTCCGCCCGCCGGGCCCTGGCCCAGGCCCACTGGCAGCCGCCGACCTCGTCGGGCGGGCGCCCGCCGCTGTCGGTCCGGGCCAGGCGGGCGGCGTACCGCGAGATCACCCGGTCCCCGTGGCTGACCGGCATGGCCCGCCGCGTCTACCACCGGAAGCGCTGACCGCCCCATGACGACGATGCCCGGGGGCCCGTGGGTGCTGGTCGTCGGCGCGCACCGCAGCGGTACCTCCGCCGTCACCGGGGCCCTGGTCGCCCTCGGACTCCAGGGGGTCGACCCCGGCGACCGGATGGACTGGGCGGCGTCCAACCCCGAGCACTGGGAGAGCCTCGGGGTCACCCTGTTCGACGACCGGCTGCTCGACCGCATGGGCGGCGCGTGGGACGCGCCGCCCGGACCGGGGACGGCCGTGGACGCCGGCGACGCCGAGCTCGACGAGGCCGCCCGGCTCCTGTCGGCGGCCTACCCGGGATCCGGACCGATCGCGTGGAAGGACCCGCGCTCCTGCCTCCTGCTGCCCTTCTGGCGCCGGGCGCTCCCGGGCCCGCTGACCGCCGTCCTGGTGTGGCGCGACCCGGCGTCGGTGGCCGACTCCCTCCACGCCCGCGACGGACTGCCCGTCGCCTACGGGCTGGCGCTGTGGGAGCGCTACCTCCGCGACGCCGTGGACGGGCTGCAGGGGGTCGACACCTACGTGCTGCCCTACGACGACGTCGTGCCGCGACGCCGGCGCCGCGCTCGCCGACCTGGCCGCCTGGCTGGGTGCCCGACCCGCGCTGGCGCCGTTCGCCGGGTCGTGGGACACCGGGGCCGCCGTCGCCTCGGTCGACACCGGGCTGCGCCACCACCGGCCGTCGGAGGGGACCCTGCCCGGGGACACCCGGGCGCTGGCCGACTGGGTGGCCGGGCTCGGCGGGGGGCACGCCCCCTTCCGGTCCGCGCCACCGCCTCCGGTCGGCCCCTGGCCCGAGGCGCTGCTCGAGGTCCGGCGGGGGCGGCTCGGGACCGAGCGTGCGCTGGCCGACGCCGTCGCCCGGATCGGGCACCTCGAGCGCACCGTCGAGGGTCAGCTGGCGGAGATCGACACCGTCCGCCGCGAGCTGCGGGCGGCGCACGCCGCCATCGAGCGGATGCGCGCCTCCACCAGCTGGCGGCTCACCGCACCGCTGCGGTCCGTCCTCGGCGCTCCCGACTGACTCCTACCGGGCCGGAGCCCACAGGTGGTCAGGCGCCGGAGGACACCGCCTTGGCGTCCTGGTCCGCCTGGTAGTTCCGGTAGGCCAGGTAGCCGGCGCCCACGAACGCGGCGACGGCGATGAGGGCCGCCAGGTAGCCGCGCTTGTGCTCGTGGCCACGCTTGCCCGGCTCGTGGCCGGGGACCCAGCTCGGCAGGTGGCCGATCCCGACCGACAGGTATTCGTAGGCGAAGACCGCCGCGACGATCCCCACCACGACCAACACGATGACCCAGAGCCATTTCATGGAGCAGACTCTACCCACAACCCCCGGCGGACGGGTGGGAACCGGGCGAATTGCAACTGTGGATCGCGACCAGGGTGCCGGCGGGTTCCCGCAGGTGGCGGCGGCGGTGCGGGCCGGCGTTCTTTCGGACGGCGGTGCGCTGCCCCTAAGATCGGTGGGCGAGCACAGCCCACCGGGGCTGGCGCGCCCACGGGGGGTTGACGGCCGGATGGCGAAGACGAAGAAGCGCATCGGCGTGCTGGTGGTGGCGTACAACGCCGCCACCACCCTCGCCAAGACCCTCGACCGGATCCCCGACGACGTCCGGGGGGAGATCGAGGAGGTCATCGTCAGCGACGACCACAGCCAGGACTCGACGTACCTGGTCGGCCTCGGCTACCAGCAGGTGTCCGACCTGCCCATCACCCTCATCCGCCAGCCGAAGAACCTCGGCTACGGCGGCAACCAGAAGGCCGGCTACAACCTCGCCATCGAGCACGGACTGGACATCGTCGTCATGCTCCACGGCGACGGCCAGTACGCCCCCGAGTCGATGGGCGACCTCCTCGCCCCGCTGCTCAACGGCGAGGCCGACGCCGTGTTCGGCTCCCGCATCATGATCAAGGGCGCGGCCCGCAAGGGCGGCATGCCGATGTACAAGTACGTCGGCAACCGGATCCTCTCCAAGTTCGAGAACGCCGCCCTCGGCACCGAGCTCACCGAGTTCCACTCGGGCTACCGCGCCTACTCGGTGGACGCGCTGAAGCGGCTCCCGTTCGAGCAGAACTCGGACGGCTTCAACTTCGACACGCAGATCATCATCCAGCTGCACGACGCCGGCATGCGGATCGCCGAGGTGCCGATCCCCACCTACTACGGGGACGAGATCTGCTACGTGGACGGCATGGGCTACGCCGCCGACGTGACCAAGGACGTCCTCGCCTACCGGCTGCAGAAGGCCGGCTTCGGCGACGGCAGCCGGATCAGCCTCAACGAGGAGTACCAGCTGAAGCCCTCCGAGGACAGCTCGCACGGGCGGATCTCCACCATGATGGCGTCGCGGCCACCGGCCAAGATCCTGGACCTCGGGTGCTCGAGCGGCCTGCTGGCCCAGCGTCTCACCGAGATGGGCCACCACGTGGTCGGCGTCGACCGGTTCGAGTTCCCCCAGGCGGCCGAGCGCATGAGCGCCTTCTACAAGGCCGACCTGACCCAGGGCATCCCGCCCGAGGTCGGCACCGGCTTCGACCTCGTCCTCATGGCCGACGTGCTCGAGCACCTGGGCCGGCCCGGCGACCTCCTCGAGCAGTGCAAGGACGTCCTCACCCCCGAGGGCTCGGTCATGCTGTGCGTGCCGAACATCGGGCACTGGTACCCGCGCGCCCGGGCCACCCTCGGCATGTTCGACTACGACCAGCGGGGCATCCTCGACGCCACCCACCTCCGCTTCTTCACCCGGCGCAGCATCCGCAAGCTGGCCGAGCGCAGCGGGTACACCGTGCGGCGGATGGAGCCGGTCGGGCTCCCCCTCGACGCCCTCGGCCTCGAGGGGACGGCCAGCCACGTCGTCCACCTGCTCGACCACTTCCTCGTCACCCTGTGGCCGACGATGTTCGGCTACCAGTTCATCATCGAGGCCACGCCCAACCGCTACTGAGCAGGGGCCGACGGCTACCGGGTGGACGGGACGGACGTCCCGGTCGGCGAGCCTGGGCCCCGGTTCGGACGGTTCCCGACCTGGACCGTGACCACCGGACTCCGGGCGGTCTCATGGGCGTCGTCGACGGCCACGGCGGTGATCCTGTATCGACCGTCAGGGAGCGTCGTCGTCTTCCATCCGGCGATCCAACCGTAGGTGAACGGTTGGGCCGGAATAGAGAAGTGCTGACCGCCCGAGACGCCCGACACCTCGAACGTGACCGAGGCGACAGGCTCCAGGGTCAACGTGCTGGGCGACGTGCCGGCGACCAGGAACTGACTCCCGGTGACCACCGTTCCCGTGCCCGGCTTCTGCACGCGCACCGACGGTGCCGACGCCTCCGTCAGACCGGTGCGTGCACCTCGCTGCCATAGGACGACGACACCACCCGAGCCGAGCTGCCAGATCCGGACGGGACGGTACCCGAGGCGCAGGGCGGCGTGGACCACTCGGGACGGGTCGGTGACGGGGTCGAAGTCCACGAGGGAGTCCCCGGTCACCAGGAAGGATGCCCGATCGAGGTCGGCGACGGCCGCACGGGCTCCATCCGACCCGCCGACCAGAAGGACCTGTCGCGCATCTCGTACGTTCCAGGTCAGGCCGTTGGCGGTGACCAGGGGCTGATTGACCGTCATCACCACCCGTCCCCCGCCGATCGCCGCAGCCAGCTCCGCCGCGATCTGGTCGATATTCGTGCGCACGGTACCCCCGGCTCGGATCGCGTCCAGTCGGTACGGCGGCCCGGGGAACCACGCATCCGTCCAACTGGTGCCCACTGCGACCGCGCCGACGATGAGGACGATGCACACGAGGGACAGTGCAGGAACCAGCCAGCGACCGGCGGCCTGGCCGATGACGGCCGAGCACCCCACGAGGAGTACGACCAGAATGGGCAGGCCGTCTGCCGTTCCCTTGTTGTCACTCGACGCCAGTGCCAGGAACGTCACCACCGACCATGCCGCCAGCATCCACAGATACCGGGCGTCCCAAGCGCTCCGGCGCAGGAGGAGGATCCCGGACGAGGCGATGACCCCCAGTCCCAGCAGCAAGGACTCCGCCCATCCCAGGATGCCGAGTTCCCAGCGAGCGCGCCGGACGATGGTCGACGGAGTCAATGCCGGACCGTGGGTGACCAGGCCACTGGACGGTTGGTAGCCGGCATGGACCAGATAGTGGATCGCTGCCGGACCCGAGACCAGCCACCAGGGACCGGCGAACAGCAGGACCACGACCACCACGAACAGGCCCGGCAGCACGGGCAAGCCGCCGGTCCGACGACGGGAGACGACGAGGTCGGCCACCACGACTGCCGCCAGCGGCACGGCGTAGACGGGTGACATCGATCGCGACAGGAGGAGCGCACTGAGGGCGACCCCGAACGCCAGCGTCCAACGGTGGTCCCGCAGCCGATCACTGCGCACATAGGCGCAGAAGCACCACACGACCGCTCCCGTCGACGCCAGTGCGAAGTTCAGCATCACCGAGTAGCCGAGAACGGCGCAGTTGAGGCCGACGATGCCGGCGGTCACCATCGAGCGCCGGCGGGTGAGCCACGTCGTGGCGAGCACGTACGCCCCTGCGACCACGATGAGGAGGAGGAGCAGTTCCACGGACAGTGCGCCGTAGACACCGTCCAGCTCCACCCCGGGTATCGCCAGGACGAGCACCAGGGGGGAGGTCTGTCCAGTCCCGAGGACGTCCCACGTGTGCGCGAGCTCCCGGGACTGGAACGCATAGTAGAAATCGTCCACGATGGCCTGGTGGGCCTGCACCCGGATGACGAATAGAGGGACCCACACGAGCGCCACCACGAGGCACACCACGACGAGGGCCCGCACGTCCCGACGGTCAAGACGGGCGGGCCGACGGGACACGGTGACGACGCCGGGTCCGTCCGGCTCGGCGGTTGCCCCTCCGTTCAGCACGTCGCCGACAGTAGCCCTCGGCGACGGGGCCCGACCACGCGCCCTTGATCCAGGACCCGGATCCCGGTCAGCCGGTGGCGCGGACCAGTGCCGCCAGCACCAGGTCGACGGCGTCGTCGACCGCCGTCGTCGGCTCGATGACGAGGTCGGGGTGCTCGGGTACCTCGTAGGGGTCGTCGATCCCGGTGAACCCGTCGAGCGACCCGGCCGACGCCTTGGCGTACAGGCCCTTCGGGTCCCGCACGGCGCACTCGGCCGCCGGGGTGGCCATGAACACCTCCACGTAGGCCAGGCCGGCCTCGGCGTGGATCCGGCGGGCGAACGCCCGGGACTCCTCGTAGGGGCTGATGATGGCCACCACCGACACCAGCGAGGCGTCGGCGAACAGGCGGGACACCTCGGCCACCCGGCGGCAGTTCTCCAGGCGCTCGGTGCGGTCGAAGCCGAGGTCGGCGTTGATGCCGCTGCGCAGGTTGTCGCCGTCGAGCCGGTAGGCGCCGCGCCCCTCGGCCACCAGGCGCCGCTCGACGGCCGTGGCCACCGTCGACTTGCCCGATCCGGACAGGCCGGTGAACCACAGGGTGGCCCCGGGGCCGCCCGTCAGCCGGGCCCGCTCGGCCCGGGAGACGTCGCCCTCGTGCCAGGTGATGTTGGTGGCCTTCGGCACCGGGACGGGGTCAGCTCGGACGGAGCAGCATGCCGGCCCCGGCCGTGATGTTCGATCCCTCGTCGGCCAGGATGAACGAACCGGTCGACCGGTTCCGGCGGTAGGGGTCGTAGAAGAGGGGCTGGGTGACCCGCAGGGCCACCCGTCCCACCTCGTTGAGCGTGAGGGTGGTGGCACCCTCGTCGCGGTGGAGCGTGTTCACGTCGAGCCGGTAGTGCAGGTCCCGCACCACGGCCCGCACCCACCGGGTGGTGTGCTTCAGCATCAGGAAGTCGCCCACCTTCAGCGGCTTGTCGGTCATCCAGCAGACCATGGCCTCGAGGTCCTGGCCGACCACCGGCTGGTTGTGCGGCCGGCAGATCATGTCGCCGCGGGAGATGTCGATGTCGTCGGCCAGGCGCAGCGTGACCGACATCGGGGCGTACGCCTCCTCCACCGGTCCCTCGAAGGTGTCGATGCTGGCGATGGTCGACGTCAGCCCCGACGGCAGCACCATGACCTCGTCGCCGGGCTTGAACACGCCGCCCTCGACCCGGCCGGCGTACCCCCGGTAGTCGTGGAACTCGGCGGCGTGCGGACGGATCACCCACTGGACGGGCATGCGGGAGTCGATCAGGTTCCGGTCCGAGGCGATGTACACCGTCTCGAGGTGGTGCAGGAGCGACGTCCCCTCGTACCAGTGCATGTTGGCCGACCGGCTCACCACGTTGTCGCCCTGGAGGGCGCTGATGGGGATGAACGTGACGTCGGTCACGTCGAGCCGGCTGGCGAAGGCGGTGAACTCGGCGCAGATCCGGTCGAACACCTCCTGGTCGTAGTCGACGAGGTCCATCTTGTTGACGCACACCAGCAGGTGCGGCACCCGCAGCAGCGAGGCCAGGAAGGCGTGGCGCCGGGTCTGCTCGACGATCCCCTTGCGGGCGTCGATCAGGATCATCGTGAGGTCGGCCGTGGAGTTCCCGGTGACCATGTTGCGCGTGTACTGCACGTGGCCCGGGGTGTCGGCGATGATGAACTTGCGGGCCGGGCGTGGCGAAGTAGCGGTAGGCCACGTCGATGGTGATGCCCTGCTCGCGCTCGGCCCGCAGGCCGTCGGTCAGCAGGGCCAGGTCGGTGTAGTCGTTGCCGCGCTGGACCGAGACCCGCTCGACGGCCTCGAGCTGGTCCTCGAAGATCGCCTTGGAGTCGTAGAGGAGGCGCCCGATGAGGGTGCTCTTGCCGTCGTCGACCGAGCCGGCGGTGGCGAACCGCAGCAGTTCCATCAGAAGTACCCCTCGCGCTTGCGGTCCTCCATCGCCGCCTCGCTCACCCGGTCGTCGGCGCGGGTCGCGCCGCGCTCGGTGAGCCGGGAGGCGGCCACCTCGAGGATGATGTCGTCGACCGTGGACGCCGACGACTCGACGGCCCCGGTGCAGGTCATGTCGCCCACCGTGCGGTAGCGCACCGATCGCCTCGAAGAGCTCCTCGTCGGCCCGGGGCGTGACGAAGGGACCCGTCGGACAGCAGCATGCCGTCGCGCCGGAAGACCTCGCGCCGGTGGGAGTAGTAGATCGACGGGAGGTCGAGGTCCTCGTCGCCGATGTACTGCCAGACGTCGAGCTCGGTCCAGTCCGAGATCGGGAAGACCCGGATGTGCTCGCCCGACGCCGTGGCGGCCGTTGTAGAGCGACCACAGCTCGGGCCGCTGGTTCTTCGGGTCCCACTGGCCGAACTCGTCGCGGAAGGAGTACACCCGCTCCTTGGCCCGGGCCTTCTCCTCGTCGCGGCGGGCACCGCCGAAGACGGCGTCGAACTTGTACTCGGTGATGGCGTCGAGCAGGGTCCGGGTCTGGAGGCGGTTGCGGGACGGGTCGCTCCCGGACTCCTCGGTCGAGCGGCCCGGCGTCGATCGAGTCCTGCACCGAGGCCACGATCAGCGTCGGCCCCGAGCTCGGCCACCGATCCGGTCGCGGAACTCGAGGACCTCGGGGAAGTTGTGGCCGGTGTCGATGTGCATGACCGGGAACGGGATGCGCCCCGGGCAGAAGGCCTTCTGGGCGATGCGGAGCATGACGACGGAGTCCTTGCCGCCCGAGAACAGCAGGACGGGGCGCTCGAATTCGGCGGCGACCTCCCGGATGATGTGGATCGACTGCGGCCTCGATCGCCCGCAGGTGCGACAGCTGGTACTGCCCCGAGATCGCGCTCCCCTGTCCCGTATCCATGGCTGACCAACTTACCTGACGGGGGAGCTAACGAAAAGGGGGAACCCCCGGAATACCGGGGTTCGGGCAAGTTGCAACCGAACGGCGCCGGTGGCCGCCACCGTGGCGGGCGACCCGGACGCACGCCGTGGGGACGCGCCGACCGTGCCTGCGGGCCGTAGTGTGTGGGACGCCGCGCCGGGCGGCGGAGGACGCCGGGACGCACCGGGACCGTCGGAGGAGACAGGGATGGGGCCCGACGGCACGGGGACGGGAACGGGTCGGCCGCCGGCGGGCCGCCGGTGGTGGTCCGTGCCGGCGGCACCGGAGACGCCGCCGCCGCCGCCCGCCTGCACGCCGGGCGCATCGCCGAGCGGCTTCCTCTCCTTCCTCGGTCCGGGGTTCCTGACCCGGCTGTACCGCCGGATCGTGCGCACCCCCGGGTCGTTCCTGCTGGTGGCGGACGCCGACGGCCCGGTCGTCGGGTTCGTCGCCGGGTCGGCCGACGTCGCGCGGGCTCTACCGGAGCTTCCTGCTCCGCGACGGGCCCGCCGCGGGCCTGGCCGCCGCCCCCCGCCTGGTCCGGGGCCGGCGGCGGGTGTCGAGACCCTCCGGCACGGGGCGCGGGGGCGGCGGGCACCGGGCGGGGCACCGAGCTGCTGGCCATCGCCGTGGACCCGGCCCACGCCGGGCACGGCGTGGGCGGCGCGCTGGTCGCCGCCTTCCTCGACCGGGTGGCGGCGTCCGGCGGCCACCGCGGCCTACGTGGTGGTGGGGGCGGACAACGCCGCCGCCGTCGGGCTGTACCGGCGGGCCGGCTTCTCCGCCGCCGACGAGTTCGAGCTGCACGCCGGCACCCGGTCCCTGCTCATGCAGTGGACGGCGGACGCGCCGTGAGCATGCAGTGGACGGCGGACTGCGCCGTGAGCGTCGCCGTGCTGGCGGTGGTGGCCTTCGTGGTCACGCTGGTCCTGACCCCGCTGGCCATCGTGGTCGCCACCCGCACCGGCGTCATGGACCGGCCCGGCGCGCTGAAGGGGCAGGACCGGCCCGTCCCCTACCTCGGTGGGGTCGCCGTCCTCGGCCGGGGTGCTCGTCGGCCGTCCTGTCCGACCGCCCGTCGCTGGCCGTGCCCCTGGTGGCCGCCACGGCCCTCGGCGTGGCCGACGACCGGTTCGACCTGCCGCCCGGCCGTCCGCGTGGTCGGCGAGGTGGCCGTCGGGGTCGCCGTGGTCGTCACCAGCCCCGTCCACCTGCCGGGTGCGGTGGCCGCCGTCGCGCCTGGTGGCCGTCACCCTGCTGCTGGTCAACGGGGTCAACCTCATGGACGGCCTCGACATGCTGGCCGGCGGGACCGTCGCCGTGGCCGCCGTGGGGTTCGCCGTGGTCCTCGCCGGCACCGGCCGCCAGCTCGGCGGTGGCCCTGGCCGCCGCCCTGCTCGGCTTCCTCGTCTTCAACCGGCCCGCCGGCCCGGATCTACCTGGGCGACGGCGGCTCCTACCTGCTGGGCACCGCCGCTGGCCGTCCTGCTGGCGTCGGCGCTGGGGGCCCCGCCGTGCCCGACGCCGGTCGGGGTCGCCGCCTTCGCCCTGGTCGCCCTGCCCGCCGCCGAGGTGGCCTTCGCCGTGGTCCGCCGGCTGCGGGGCCGCCGGTCGGTCCTGGCCGGCGACCGCGGCCATCCCTACGACCGGCTGGTGGCCCGGGGCTGGGCCCGACCCTCGGCCAGCGCCGCCTACATCGCCGCCCAGGGGGTCCTGACGGTGGGCGCCGTCCTCGCCTACCGTCGGTCCTCGATGACGCTGGCCGTGGCCGTCGACGTGGCCGGCGGGGTGGCGCTGCGTCGTGGCCGCCGGCACTGGTCGGCGCCCTGTCCCCCGACCAGGAGGTCGCCCCGTGACCCGCGTGTACCTGTCCCCGCCCGAGGTGGGCGCCGAGGAGCGCCGCATGCTGCTCGACGGCGTTCGACTCGAACTGGATCGCCCCGCTCGGGCCCGACGTCGACGCCTTCGAGGCGGAGTTCGCCGCCCGGGTGGGGACGGCCCACGCCGTCGCCCTGTCCAGCGGGACCGCCGCCCTGCACCTCGCCCTGCTGCTGCTCGGGGTCGGCCCCGGCGACGAGGTGCTCGTCCCGTCGTTCACCTTCGTGGCCACGGCCAACGCCGTCGTCTACCTCGGGGCCACGCCCGGTCTTCGTCGACTGCGTCACCCGACACGTGGACCGTCGACCCGGACCTGGTCGCCGACGAGCTGGACCGCCGGGCGTCGGCCGGGCGGCTGCCGGCCGCCGTGGTCACCGTCGACCTCTACGGACAGTCGTGCGACTACGACCCGATCCTGGCGGCCTGCGACCGCCACGGCGTGCCCGTCGTCGAGGACGCCGCCGAGGCGCTGGGGGCCACCTACCGGGGCCGGCCGGCCGGCTCGTTCGGCCGCATGGGCGTGTTCTCCTTCAACGGCAACAAGATCATCACCACCAGCGGCGGCGGCATGCTGGTCACGGCGTCGGCCGAGGAGGCGGCGCGGGCGCGCTACCTCGCCACCCAGGCCCGCGAGCCGTTCCCCCACTACGAGCACACCGCCGTCGGCTACAACTACCGGCTGTCCAACCTGCTGGCCGCGCTCGGCCGGGCCCAGCTGGCCGGGCTCGACGAGCCGGATCGCCCGCCGCCGGGCCATCGACGGGCCGCTACCGCGCCGCCCTGGCGGACCTGCCCGGCCTCGCGTTTCATGCCCGCTCGCCCCCTACGGCGAGCCCAACCACTGGCTGACCTGCGTGACCATCGACCCCGACCGGTTCGGCGCCGACCGCGAGACGGTCCGGCTGGCCCTCGAGGCCGAGGACATCGAGTCGCGCCCGACCTGGAAGCCGCTCCACCTCCAGCCGGTGTTCGCCGGGCAACGAGGTGGTGGGCGGCGACGTGTGCGCCGGCATCTTCGCCCGCGGGCTGTGCCTGCCGACCGGGTCGGCCCTGTCCGGCGCCGACCAGGACCGGGTGGTCGCCGTGGTGCGGGCCCTGGCCCGCACCTGACCCCGGCCGCACGGCGGCGCCGTCAGCCCGGGCGCTCCTGCATCGCCTCGATGGGGAACTGGGTGCCGAGGCGTCCACGGGCGCCGTCGGCCAGGCCGCGCCCCATGGCCCGCAGCCGCACCGCGCGGACCGGTCGGGCTCGCGCAGCACCGCCCGGGCCACCAGCTTGGTGACGTTGCGCGGGTAGTAGCCGACCCGCTTCTTCACGTGCAGGTGCACGTAGAGCATGTTGCGGGCCTCGTAGTAGTACTTCCACACCGGCACCCGAGTCGCCGTGCCGGATGGCGTCGTGGCGCACGAAGGCGTCCCCACCACCCGCATGGGGTAGCCGGCCTGGGGGATGCGCCACTGGAGGTACTCGGTGTCCTCGGCCCACCAGAACAGCTCGGCCATCGGCAGGCCGACCTCCTCGACGATCTCGCGGGCGACGAGGAAACCGCACCAGGAGGGCCAGGCGCCGAAGCTCCCGTCGAGCTGGTAGCTGACCGGGAACACGAACGCCCGGGCCGGGTCCTTGGCCGCCACCACCCACAGGCGCTCGAGGCACTCGGGATCGGGGCGCATGTCGTCGTCGATCACCCAGGCGTGGCGGTACGGCGTCCTGAGGAAGTGCTCGAGGGCGAGGGCGTAGCCCCCGGCCGGCCCGCCGTTGTGGTCGGAGCGGACCAGGGTCACCGGCGGGCACCCGGGCGGGAAGTCGGCCGGGTCCACCGGCGGGGTGCTGGCGTTGTCGACCACCAGCACGGCCTGGGGCGGGGTGGTCTGGGCGGCGATGGCCTGCAGGCACCGCTCCAGCGAGGCCGGGGCGTTGTAGGTCAGCACCACGGCCATCGCCGACAGCTCGGGATCGGTCACCGCGCCCATCCCCACGTGCCCGCTCAGGGCCGGTGGGCCAGGACGAACCAGCCCGTCTCGTCGCGGGCCGCGTCGACCACCAGGCCGGTCCGGTCGAACCACGGCTGCAGGTCGGCCCACGTGTAGCGGTGCTCCACCGGCGCGCTCAGCCGGTCGAAGGTGTCGAGGACCAGGCTGCGGAACGGCTTGCCCCGGTAGGCGTCCATGGGCAGCGACGCCAGGGCCCCGACGCCGTGGGCCTCCCCCCACGCCCCCGGCACCACGAACCCCCACCACAGCACGGCGGCGATCGGGGTCGACAGCGCCTTGAGCGCCGGGTGGGACAGGCGGGTGGTCACCCGGCGCAGGGCGGTGGCGCACGAGAGGGCGACCGAGCGCAGGCCCACCGTCTCGGGGCGGCTGTAGAGGTAGAGCAGGATCTGGCCGCCCGGGGCGAGGTAGGTGAGGAGCCGCTCGAACCCGGCGAACGGGTCGTCGAGGTGGTGCAGCACCCCCAGGCTCGAGATGAAGTCGAAGCTGCCCGGGGCGAACGGGGCGTCGCGCAGGTCGGCCCGGACCACGGTGGCCCCGTCGACGTCGGCCAGGTTGCGGGCGGCGGCCTCGGCGGCGGACGAGCCGTCGAGGGCCACCTCGGCGCCGAGGTGGCCGGCCAGGAAGCGCGTGTAGCGGCCCTTGCCGCAGCCGGCGTCGAGGCCGATCTTGCCGTGCAGCCCCTCGAGGTCGACGTCGCGGAAGTACACGCCGGCGAACGACTCGTCCTCGCCGCGCACCTCGTCGAAGGCGTTCCACTCGTAGCCGAAGCTGGCGAAGGTCCGCTCGGTCGATCCCTGGCGCCGGTTGGCCGGCGAGAAGTCGAGCACGCCGTCCCGGCGCTCGAAGCGGTGGCCGGCGTCGCAGGCCACGCCGGCGCCGTCGGGCAGGGCGGTGACCTCCTTGCCGCACGTCGGGCAGCGCAGGCGCTCGAGCACGGGCGCGGGCAGCGCGCCGTACCCCCCGTCGTGCTGCTCCCCTCGATCGACCACCGCCCAACCCTAGCGCCGCCGTGGCCGCTTCCCGGACGAATTCCCGGTGATCCGCGGGTGACCGCCGGGTGTCGTCCGACGGCCGGTCGGACCCTCAGGGGCGCGGATCCGCGCTCGGCCACAGCGCCCGGTCCAGCTCGGGGACGAGATCGGCCAGGGCGGCGAGGTCGTCCCGGTAGAGCTCCTCCAGGCGGTGGCGCGTGCGCGGCGTCGAGCCGGTCGGCCGCCGGCGGGGCGGCGGCCGGCGGCTCCAGCGGACGGGCCCGGTAGGACGGGTCGACGTCGAGGAACCCGTAGGCGGCGGCCAGCGCCCCGGTCGGGTCGGCCACGCAGCGCTCGACCTGCAGGACGTGCACCTGGGCGCCGGGGAACCACTCCAGGAGGCGGCCGAGCTGCTCAGCGTGGAGGCCCCGCTCGACGGCGTCGTCCAGGTACGAGCCCGGGTGGGGCGGGCGGAGGTCGACGGTCCGGTCGAGCCCGTCGAGCAGCTGCTCGACCGGGTCACGGACGAGGACGAGCAGCCGGGCCCGCGGCGCGGCGCGGGCCAGCAGCCGCGGCGCCCAGGGGTGGGCCGTCACGTCCGGGGACCTGAAGCCGACCACCCGGCCCGGCCGGCGGGGGAACCAGGCATGGAAGGCGGCGGCCTCGGCCGGGCCGAACGCCGCGGTGCAGTAGGGGGAGAAGAAGTGGGCGACCTCGGCCGACCCGCGGCCCGGGGCGACGTCGGGGTGGTCGACCACCAGGGAGAACCACCAGCGGGTGAAGGCGTCGGCCGCCCCCAGCACGGCGAAGTCCGGCGGGCCGGTGCGCTCCCCGGGCAGCGGGTGCCGGGGGCACCGGACGGTGGTCGAGGTCGCCGGGCACCGTCAGCCCGGTCCGGTGGCGCAGGTCGGCCCGCACCTCGGCGGGGACCGCCCGGCGGATCCCCCCGGGCACCAGGTCGGCCAGCCGTCGGGCCCGGGAGGTCACGCCGGTCCCCCGCCCGCGGCCACCGAGGGCCACAGGGCCAGGTCGAGGGACGGGACGAGGGCGGCCAGCTCGTCGCACGTCGGCCCGGTAGAGCGCGGCCAGGCGGTCGGCCGCCTCGGGGTCGAGGGCGACCTTGGCGCGCTCGCTGACGTTCACCCCGCGCCGGAGCCGGTCCGGCTCGAAGGCCTCCAGGCCGAGGAAGGCGTAGGTCCGGGCCAGCTGGGCCGCCGGGTCGGCCCGGCACTGCTCGTACTGCAGCACGAGGACCTGCGTGAGCGGGAACACGGCGAGGAGTCGCCGGAGGTGCCGGGCGTAGTACCCCTGGCGGACGGCGTCGGCCACGGTGGTCGAGGTGCGGGGCGCGCCGTTGCGGAGCCGGAACGTCAGCCCGGACCGGAACCGCTCCACCGGGTCGCGGACCAGGACCAGGATCCTGGCGTCGGGAGCGGCGGCGGCCAGCAGCGGGGCCACCCAGGGGTAGGCGAAGTAGTCCGGCGTCCACTCACCGGTGATGGTCCCCTCCACCCGGGGGAACCATCCCCGGTACCCGGCGATCTCGGCCGGGCCGAAGGGCTCGACGCAGAAGCGCGACAGGTAGTGGCGCTCCTTGTGGATGTCGGGGCGCTCGTAGACGCCGGGGTGCTCGAGGATCAGCTCGTACCACCAGCTCGTGCCGGCCTTCTGCACGCCCACGCCCACGAAGTCCGGTGGCCCGACCACCTCGCCGGGGGCGGGGGCCGGCGGGGTGGGGTCGAACCCGTACTCCCAGGGGGCGAAGTCCCCCCGGGCGTGCAGCAGGGCGGACTGCCACAGGGGCGGGAGCCGACGCAGCGCCCGCCGAACCAGGGGGGGCGGCTGCATGGGTTCAGGGTGCCACACCGGTCCTCCGCCAGACAACCCCCCTGGCGGCCGGGGGTATGCTGCCGCCCATGCACGACCCGTCGTCGACGCCCGAACGGACCGTCGCGTGGCGGCCGTGACCGGTCCGGGCCGGCCGCCGGTGGTCATCGTGGGGCTGCCGCGGTCGGGCACGACGTGGACCATGCGGGTGCTCGGGACCAGCCCGGGCACCGTCAAGGTCCTCGAGCCGGACCACGAGGAGAAGTTCGCCGCGGCCATCCACGCCAAGCGGAAGCTGGGCCGGTACCCGTCGCTCGAGCCGGGCCAGCGGGCCGACGCCTACCGCGGGCTGTGGACCTGGATCCTGAGCGGGGGACGGGACAGCTGGCGGTCGCTGCAGGCCCGCCGCCTGCTGGGCGCGGGCTACCAGTCGCGGATCTTCGACGGCAGGATGGACCTGACCACCCTGGTGGCGTCCACGCTGGCCCGGAACCCCCGCCCGTGCCGGGACGTGCCCGAACGGGTGGTCGCCAAGTCGATCCACGCCCAGATGTCGCTGGAGTGGCTGGCCGCCGAGTTCGAGATCACCCCGCTCGTCCTCTTCCGGCACCCGGCCAGCGTCCTGGCCAGCTGGATGGAGGTCAACCTCAAGGAGGCCCGCTACTCCACCCTCGAGTCGCGGGCCGACATCCGGCGCCGCTACCTGGACCGCTGGGACGTGCCGGATCCCGGGCCCGATCCCGTCGAGACGCTGAGCTGGCGGATCGGGCTCCTGGTCGCCGTGCTCGAGGAGGTCCTGGCCGACCACCCGACCTGGCAGATGCGCACCCACGAGCAGCTGTGCACCGACTCGGTGGCCACGTTCCGCACGCTGTTCGACGATCTCGGACTCGAGTGGGGGGAGGCCACGGCCGAGTACCTGGTGAGCAACAACGTCCCCGGTGAGGGGTTCGAGACCCGGCGGGTCGCCTCCGAGGTCGTCGGCTCGTGGCAGAACCGGCTCGACGACGACCAGCTGGCCACCCTGCGACGGGTCCTCGGCTGGTTCCCCATCTCCACCTGGTCGGACGCCGACTTCGAGCGCACCTCCCCGCGCGCGTAGGGTCCCCGGGCCGGACGGCGGCGGTCCGTCGGCTCAGCCCGTCGACCCCGGCATCCAGCGGTCCAGCCAGGCCTGGAGGGCGATCACGTCCCACAGCTCGTGGGCCAGGTCGCGCCGGCCGGCCAGGTGCAGCGCCCACGCCCGGCGGACCGGGGCCGGGTCGAGCAGGCCCTGGGAGGCGAGGCGCCGCTCGGACAGGAGCTCCTCCGCCCAGGGGCGCAGCGGGCCCCGCAGCCAGGGGCCGATCGGCAGGCCGAACCCCATCTTCGGGCGGTCGACCAGGGTGCGGGGGACGTGGCGGTGGAGCACCTGGCGCAGGACCCACTTGGTCGTGCCGTCGCGCAGCTTGGCGTCCAGGGGCAGCCGCCACGCCAGGTCGAACACCGAGCGGTCGAGGAACGGCACCCGGGTCTCGAGCGACGTGGCCATGGCGGCCCGGTCCACCTTGGTGAGGATGTCGTCGGGCAGGTACCCGACGAGGTCGAGCCAGAGGAGCTGCTCGGTGACCGAGGGGAGCCGCGGCCAGTCGGCCGGGCGCGCGGCCAGCGACCCGTCCCCGACCGACCCGAGCACCAGGGACCCGGGGTCGGACCAGTGGGACACGAGTTCGAGGTAGGCGTCCTCGGGGCCGGCCGCGGCCAGCACCTTGCCCAGCTTCGCCACCTTGGTCGACGGGTTGCGCACCCGGTAGGCGGGGGGCAGCACGGCGGTCGCCCGGGCGGCGGCGTCGACCGCCGCCGGCGGGACGCGGACCAGGGCGGCACCGATGCCGCGCCGCACCGGGTCGGGCAGCCGGCCGGCGCGGTCCCACACCCGTTCGAGGTACGCGTGGCGGTTGTAGCCGGCGAAGAGCTCGTCGCCCCCGTCGCCCGACAGCGAGACGGTGACCTGGGAGCGCGCCAGGCGGCTGACCAGCAGCACGGCGATCTGCGAGGTGTCGGCGAACGGCTCGTCCCAGATGCCCGGCAGCTCGGGGATGACCCCGGCGGCGTCGGCCTCGGTCACCACCAGCTCGGTGTGGTCGGTCCCGAGGTGGGCGGCCACGGCCCGGGCGTCCGACGACTCGTCGAACGCCCTGTCCTCGAACCCGATGGTGAAGGTGCGCACCGGTCGGTCCGAGGCCTGCTGCATCAGCGCCACGATGACGCTCGAGTCGATGCCGCCGGACAGGAAGGCGCCCACGGGCACGTCGGCCACCATCCGGGCGGCGACCGACCGGCCGAGGACGTCCTCCAGGCGGTCGACCAGCTCGGCGTCCGTGCCCTCCAGCGGGTCCGCCCGGGCGGCCAGCACGGCGTCGCGGGCGGACCAGTACGGGACGGGCGCGCACCGGGCACCCGGGCCGTCGTCCACGGCGACCTCGACCCGGTGGCCGGGGAGGAGCTTGGCGATCCCCCGGTAGGCGGAGTGGGTGCCGGGGATGCAGTTGTGCCGGAGGTAGAGGGCGACGGCCTCCCGGTCGAGCTCGGGGGAGAAGCCGGGGAGGGCCCGGATGGCCTTGAGCTCGGAGGCGAAGGCCAGGGTGTCCCCGACCCAGCCGTAGTAGAGGGGCTTCTCGCCGAAGCGGTCGCGGACCAGGTGCAGCCGGCGGTCCCGGCGGTCCCACAGGGCGAGGGCGAACATCCCCTCGGCGGCGTCGAGGGCGTCCGCGACCCCCCAGTGCTCCACGGCGGCCAGCAGCACCTCGGTGTCCGAGGTCCCCGTGAACGCGGTCCCCCCGGCCGCCAGCCGCCGCCGCAGGTCGCCGTGGTTGTAGACCTCGCCGTTGTAGACCAGCGTCCACCGGCCGTCGGCCGACACCATGGGCTGGTGGCCGTGCGGTCCGAGGTCCACCACGGCCAGGCGGCGGTGGGCCAGGGCGACGTGCCCCTCGGCGTCGACCCACAGGCCGTGGTCGTCCGGTCCGCGGTGCACGAGCGTGTCGGCCATGGCGGCCGCCCGGACGCCCAGGCCGTCGATGCCGGCGGTCCGGGCCGGGTCGAGGAGCCCGGCGATCCCGCACACGGCTAGGGCCGACCCGTCCCGGGCGGTGCGTCGGCGGCGTCGTGCTCCCCCGCCTCCCGCCCGTACGACGGATGGGGACCGAGTCGGCCGCGCAGGCCGTCCCACAGCCCGTGGGCGATGGCCGAACGCTCGGCCCGGCTGCGGGCCACCTGCAGGTGCCGGGCCGTGTAGGCGAGGTGCCAGCCGTACCACGACGGCCGGCCGTGCCGGCGGGCCAGCTCGAGCGAGTTGCGGGCGTGGTAGTAGGACCGCCACGCCTCCGCCTCGTCGGTGGGGCGGTCGGCGCGCAGGGCGGCGTCCCGTCCCTCGTTGGTCTGCTGGCCGGCCACGGCCCGCGCCGCCTCGCCGTCCACCAGGACCTCGAAGCCGGCGGCCCGCGCCCGGCAGAAGAAGTCGAAGTCCTCGACCCCGAAGTAGAGGTCCGGGTCGGGCAGGACCCCGGCGTCCACCACCCGGCGGTCGACCAGCGTGGCGCCCCAGCAGGCGACGTCCACCGGGGCCAGCCCGGCCGTGGGCGGCACCACGTTGACCGTGTGGGCGCCGCGGCCCACGAAGCTCCGCCCGTAGGCGACGACGGCGCCGACGGCCGGATGGGCGGGGGTGACCGCCTCCACCCGCGCCACCAGGTCGGCCACACGGGGCGTGGGCAGGTCGAAGAGGCCGACGTCGTCCTCGCACAGGTAGACCCAGCGGCACGCCGGGTCGGCGGTGGCCACCTCGAGCCCGGCGCGGAACCCGCCCGCCGGGCCGGTGTTGACGGGCAGGCGCACCGTGCGCACGGCCGCCTCGAGCGCCGGGTCGTCCAGGCCGCCCTCGCCGTTCACCACGACCACCACCCGGTCGGGGGAGAACCCCTCGACCGAGAGGAGCGAGCGGACGACGTCGCCGGCCAGGCGGGGGCGGCGGAAGGTCAGCACGACGGCCGTCACCGACGCCGGCGGCGGCGTGGCGGGGGGCCCGGCCCCGGGCACCGTGGGCGCGGGGGACTCATCGGGCCGTCACAGGATTAGGCTAACAGCGCCCTCGACGCTGGAGGGCGCCCCGATGCGGAGGTCCCGCACGCGCCGCCGGTCCGGCCGGGACGGCGTCCGGGGCCACGAGGAGCTGCACGTGCCGAATCCCTGCGGACGGTCCGCACCGCCAGACGCCGACGGGTCGCCACGGTGAGCCGGTGCCCCCGGTGATCAGCGTGATCGTCCCCGTGCGCAACGGGATGCCCCTGCTGGAGGAGCAGCTGCGGGCGCTGGCCGCCCAGCGCTGCGACGAGCCGTGGGAGGTGGTGATCGCCGACAACGGCTCCACCGACGGCAGCCTCACCTTCGCCCGCGACTGGGCCCGCACCCACCCCGAGGTCAAGGTGGTGGACGCCTCCGGGCTGGCCGGGGCCTCGGCCGCCCGCAACGCCGGCGTCGCCGTCGCCACCGGCGAGTACCTGGCGTTCTGCGACGCCGACGACGTGGTGCTGGCCGGCTGGCTGTCGGCGTGCGTCGGTGCCCTCCGCACCGCCGACCTGGCCGCCGGGCGGTTCGACTTCTGGAGCCTGAACACGATCCCGCCGGCACCGCCGGTGCGGGCCGCCACCCGCCAGCTCGGCTTCCTGCCCGCCGGGCTCGGCGCCAACCTCGCCGTGCGACGGGGCCCGTTCGAGGAGGTGGGCGGCTTCGACGAGCTGTTCGTGCCCGGTGAGGACATCGACCTGTGCTGGCGGATGCAGCTGCGGGGCTTCACCTTCGTCGAGGCCCCGGACGCGGTGGTGGCCAAGCGCGCCCGGTCCGACTTCCGGGGCGTGTTCGAGCAGGCCTACGCCTACGGCCGGTGCGGCCCGCTCCTCCACAAGCGCTACCGGCAGGCCGGTGCCCGCCGGGACCTGCGCGGCGCGCTCAAGGCCTGGCTGTGGCTGCTGGTGTCGCTGCCGCGGGTGACCCAGCCGACTCGGAGGATCGAGTGGGCGCGGGGGGCGGGCACCCGGCTCGGCCGGATCGAGGCCTCCCTGCGCCTGCGGGTCTTCTTCCCGTAGCCGGCGCCGCACCGGTCCGGCGGTGCGGGGCTACCGCCCGGTCAGCGGATGTCCCACTCGGCGCCCACGTAGACGGGCGAGAGCGCCATGACGCCGTCGGGGGGGGCCATGCGCTCGGGACCGAAGGCGTCGAAGGACACCACCGGCTGCCACGGCAGGTAGGGGTCCTTCTTGCCCTTGGGGAAGCCGGTGATCGCCGTCCACAGCGAGTAGTGCCCCTTGGGCAGCGGCAGGTAGCCGAGCTTGCAGCGTGATCTCGAACTCGCCCTCGGGCATGGTGCCGGTGAAGTCGATGACGAACATCGGGAACGCCGTGCCCTGCGAGATGCCGATGAAGAACTGGGCCGTCGGCCCGCTCGGGCGAGTGCAGCACGAGGCGGACCTCGGTCTCGCACTCGGACCGGAGCTGGCCGCCGTCGGTGGCGTGGATGCTCGGCCTTCAGCACCCGGACCACACCCTCCTTGGTGGTGAGGACGGTCGACGTTCTTCTCGATGGCCGTCCGGTACATGGTGACGACGTCCTTGGTCGGGCCCGGCGGCCCGCACCACGGCGTCGGACAGCCACACCGCACGGTCGCACGAGGCCTCGACCGAGGCCAGGTCGTGCGACACGTACAGCAGCGTGGTCCCGTCCCGGACGATCTCGCCGATCCGCTGGAGGCACTTCTGCTGGAAGTTGGCGTCACCGACGGCCAGCACCTCGTCGACCAGGAGGATGTCCGGCTCGAGGAAGGCGGCGATGGAGAACCCCAGCCGCATCTGCATGCCCATCGAGAAGAACTTCACCTGCCGGTCGATGGCGTCGGTCAGCTCGGCGAACTCGACGATGGCGTCGAACTTCCGCCGGATGTCCTCGCGGCCCATGCCGAGCACGGCGCCGTAGAGGAAGACGTTCTCCCGGCCGGTGAGGTCGGGGTGGAGCCCGCTGGTGACGCTCAGGAGCGCGCCGATCCGGCCCGGCCACGGTGCACCGGCCGGCCGACTGGTAGGTGACCTGGCTCAGGATCTTGAGCAGCGTCGTCTTGCCCGAGCCGTTGATGCCGATGAGGGCCATGCTCTCGCCCGGGCTCGACGGTGAAGTTGACGTCCTTGAGCACCCAGCGGTAGCCGGGGCCGCTGCGGGCCTTGACCCGCCGTCCGATCAGTGGCGCAGCTGGTCGTAGAAGAGAGGGCTGGGCCTTGTCGGCCCGGAACTTCTTCCACACGCTGCTCGACCTCGATGCTCCCGTCAGGCAACGTCGGCAAAGTTCACCTCCAGCCGCTTGAAGATCCGGTAGCCGAACACCAGGTAGCAGAGCGCGCCGACGATGGCGGCGACCAGCGGGCCCCAGCTGGGGTTGTGGCCGAGCAGCATGGTTGGCCGGACGTTGCTGATGACCGGTCCGAGCGGATTGAAGAACCCGTAGACGACCTGCAGGTTGATCGTAGAAGCCCGCCCAGCCAGTGGCCGTGGACCTGCGTGCCCGCCGGCCACGTGGAAGTGGGTGGGGATCTTGGTGAAGGGCCAGATGACCGGGGTGACGAAGATGCCCGAGCGAGATGATGATGGGCAGCACCTGCGGCCAGGTCGCGCATCTGGATGATCAGGCTGGACACGGCGAGGGTCACCCCGGCGGCGAACAGCACCTCGATGAGCATGAACAGCGGGCACCCACACGGTGGCGATCCGCGGCGCCCGGCCGAAGATCACGAACAGGATGGCCAGCGGGATCCACGAGATGACCGTGTTGAGCGCGGTGAGTCAGCATCGTCTCGAGCGGGAAGCACTCGCGGGGGAACTGGGTCTTGGCCAGCAGCGCCTTGTTGGCCAGCAGCGAGTTGCCCCCGGTCCCGAGGGTGCCGGCGAAGAAGCTCCAGCACAGGATGCCCACGAACGCGTAGAGGGCGTAGGGGACGCCCTGGGTGGGGAACTGGACTTCACCCGGGAGAAGACGATCACGAAGATGGCCAGCGTGGCCACCGGGCTGAGCACGGCCCAGAGCGATGCCCGAGGGTGGCCTGCTTGTACTGGGCCCGGAAGTCGCGCTCGGCCAGGGTGTACATGATCTCCCGGTGGTCCCACAGGAGCTTGACCGAGTCCGACGAACGGCACCTTGTGCGTGTACAGATGTCGGCGGGCGGGCTCGTCCGGGATGGACGGCAGGTCGGTGACGACCAGCGTGCTCCCCGGGTCCGTGGCTGATCGACGGCCGAGCTCGGTCATCGATGGTGTCCCCCCTCAGGCCCGGACAAAGGGCTGTCCGACAACTCCCGTTTCTAAGGAGGAATCGTACCGCAGCAGCGGCACGCGATCGATGACCGGCGGGCTCCGGAGCGGGGGCTAGCATGTCCGGGTGGTCACGGGGGGCAGACGGCGGGTCGTGCCTGGCGCCGCCACGCCTCGCCGGATCCTCGTGGTGATCAAGTGCCTGGGCTTCGGCGGGGCCGAGCGGCTGCTGGTGGACACGGTGGCCCGACGGCGACCGCCACCGGTTCGACTACGAGGTGGCCTACGTGCTCGACGCCGAGCACGCCCTGGTCCCGGACACTGACGGCCGGGGGCACGCCGGTCCATGCGCTCGGGGGCGACCGGCAACGCCGACCTGCCGTGGATGGGCCGGCTCCGGCGCCTGCTCGTCGACCGGCCGGTTCGACGTCGTCCACTTCCACCTGCCCTACACGGCGGCGCTCGGACGTCTGGTGGTGGCTACGCTCCCCCGGGCCGCCGCCCCGCCGTCGTGTACACCGAGCACAGCCTGTGGAACAAGATGGCGGTCGCCATCAAGGGTGCTCAACCGGGCCACCATCGGCCTCGACCAGGCCCTGATCGTGGTGTCCGAGGCGGCCCACGACGCGCTGCCCGCCGCGCTGCGAGCCCGGGCCCGGGTGATCGTGCACGGCGTCGACCTGACGCGGCCGGACGCCCTCGATCGCCGACCGGGAGCGGATCCGCGCCGAGGTCCGGGCCGAACTCGGCGTGCCCGAGGGCGAGCTGCTCGGCCCTCACCGTGGCCAACCTCCGCCCCGAGAAGGGCTACGACGTCCTGCTCGACGCCGCCCGCCTGGTCGCCGACCGGGGTGCTCCCGTGCGGTTCGTCGGCCGTGGGACCGGGGCCGCTGAGGCGCGAGCTCACGGGAGCGGCACCGGGCAGCTCGGGCTCGGACGACCGGTTCCGTTCCTCGGGCAGCGCCACGACGTGCTCCGCCTGCTGGCCGGCCGCCGACCTCTTCGTCCTGCCCTCCCGGCAGGAGGGTCTGCCCGTGGTGCTCATGGAGGCCACCAGCGTGGGGCTGCCCATCGTCGCCACCGCGGTGGGCGGCGTGCCCCAGGTGCATCACCGACGGCGTCGACGGGCTCGTCGTCCCCCCGGGCGAGCCCGCCGCCTCGCCGGCGCCGTCGAGCGCCTGGCCGCGGACCCCGACCTGCGCTGCGCGGCTCGGGCGGGCGGCCAAGCGCCGGAGCGCCATGTTCGACGTGGCCGCGGCCTGCCGCGAGATCGAGGGGATCTACCCGCGTCGCCGTCGGCCGGTGCAGCCGCTGATGACCGACCTCGGCCGGGCGGCGGCTGGTCCACGTGACCACGGCCGACATCAGCCTGGCCCTCCTGCTCGGTCCCCAGCTGCGGGCCTTCGCGGCGGAGGGCATGGAGGTCATCGGCGTGTCGGCGCCGGGCCCGTTCGTCGCGCGAGCTGACGAGCTGGGGCATCGCGCCACGTGCCGCTCCGCCACGCCACCCGCTCGGTGTCGCCCGGCCACGACCTCGCTGGCCCTGCCCGAGCTGACCCGGCTGTTCCGTCGGCTGCGGCCCGACATCGTGCACACCCACAATCCCAAGCCGGGCCTGTACGGCCGCCTGGCCGCCCGGGCGGCCGGGGTGCCGGGCATCGTCAACACCGTCCACGGCCTCTATGCCGCACCCGAGGACCCGCTGCCGCCGCCGCGCCGTCGTCTACGCGCTGGAGCGCGTCGCCTCCACCTGCTCCGACGTCGAGCTGGTCCAGAACCCCGAGGACCTGGCCACGCTGCCCGGCTGCGGGTCCCGGCCCGACAAGCTGGAGCTCCTGGGCAACGGGGTCGACCTGGCGCGCTTCCGGCCCCGGCGCACCGGACCCGACATCGCCCGGGCCCGGGCGGCCCTCGGGGTCGACCCCGCGGCGGTGGTGGTCGGCACGGTCGGCCGCCTGGTGTGGGACAAGGGCTTCCGCGAGCTGTTCGCGGCGGCGGCCCGGATGCGCACCATCCGGCCCGAGGTGGTCTTCGTGGTGGTCGGTCCCACCGACGACGCCAAGGGCGACGCACTCGGGCCCGGACGACCTGCGCCGGGCCGAGGCGCTGGGCAACGTCGTCTTCACCGGGCACCGCGACGACGTCGAGGACCTCTACCCCGGGTTCGACCTCTTCGTGCTCCCGTCCTACCGCGAGGGCTTCCCCCGGTCGGCCATGGAGGCGGCGGCCAGCGGGCTGCCGGTCGTCGCCACCGACATCCGCGGCTGCCGCGAGGTGGTCGACCACGGCGTGCAACGGACTGCTCGTCCCGCTCCACGACGTGGACGCGCTGGCCTCGCGCCGTCGCCGACCTGGCCGGCGACCCGGCCCGTCGGGCGGACGATGGGCGGCACGGGCGCGGGCCAAGGCCGAGGCCGAGTTCGACGACCGCCGGTGATCAGCCAGGACCCTCGACGCCTACCGCCGCCTCCCCACCGGCGCCGGCGCCCGGCCGGGCCCGGCACCGGCCGCTGAGGCGCCGTCGACGCCGCGCCCGTCGACCACCCGGTGCGGCGAGGTCCGCGCGACGGCGTCCTGCCACCGCCGCGTCGGTGTAGCGCTCCAGGAAGAGGCCGGTGGGCGTGCGTCGGCCAGCCGGGCCCGCAGGCCCTCGTCGTCCAGCAGCCGGGCGCAGGCGGCGGCCAGAGCGCGTCGGCGGTGTCGGCCACCAGGAGGTGGACGCCGTCCACCGCACCGAGCCCCTCGGCGCCGAGGGTGGTCGACACCACCGGGACCCGCTGGGCGAACGCCTCGAGGATCTTGAGCCGGGTGCCGCTGCCGAACCGGAGGGGCACGACCACCAGGTCGGCGCGCGGCCAGCTCGTCGGCGATGTCGGGGACCTGGCCGACCAGGGTGACCGCCGGGCGGGTCGTCCAGGCGCGGCCAGGGCGGGCGCCACCTGCCGACCAGCCGGACCCGCACCCCGGGGACCAGGTCCCGCAGGACGGGGGGCCACGTCGTCGACCAGGAAGCGGGCCGCCTCGGCGTTGGGCGGGTAGCGGAGGGTGCCCTGGAACAGCACGGTGGGCGGCGTCGCCGACCGCCACCCGTCCCGACCGGCGCGGCCACCGGGCGGTAGCCGTTGGGGACGACCTCGACCCGGGGCAGCCCGGCCCGGCCGCGCCCGGCCGGCGTCGAGCTCGCTGCACACCACGGTGGCGTCCACCGACCGGCCGACGGCCCGCTGCAGCCGGCGCCACCGCCGCACCTCCTCGGCCGCAGAACGCCCGTGCCGGCCCGTCTGGCTGAGCCGGCCGACGTCACCGGTGGCCGGTCGGGCCGGGATGGCCAGCCGGGCGGCGATCTTGCTGGTCCTCGAGGTCGTCGAGGTCGAGGACGGCCGGCGGCCGGCACCAGCCCGCCCGTCAGGCCCAGGGGCCGGACCCGGAAGTACCAGACCAGGTCGTAGGGGCCCCGGGCGAACCGGGTCAGCGCCCGCAGGGCCGCCCCGCCGTCGGGCCGCGGCAGCTCGAAGGGGAGGCCCGGGCGGGCGGCCACGGCCAGCCGGGCCAGGCCCCCGGGGCGGGCGGTCGTCGAAGGCGACCGTCCCCACCCGGTCGAGCCCCAGCGACGGATCGGGCGGGTCCGAAGTCGGTGCGGGCGAGCGGGAGCGACGGAGAACAGGTCGGTCGGGCCGCACGCGGCGAGGCCCGACAGGACGGTGGCGAGCCGGAGCCGCGACCCGCTGTTCAGCGGCCACGGGTACTCGCCGGCGACGACCAGGGTCCTCATCGGTCCCTCATCCGACGTGCCCCCGGTCCCTGCGGCCGGCGACCGGGGCCGGGCCCCGGCGCCCGACGCCGGCCCGCGGGACCGGTGCCGATGGTACCGCCGCCGCTGGTCGACGGTTCCGGCGCGACGCCGGCGGGCCGGACGGACCGGCAGCGGAGGGGCCGGCATGACCGAACAGTGGAACCCGACCGACGAGCCGCTCGTCCTGCACGTCATCCCCACCCCGCTGGCCCGGGGCGCCCAGCGCGAGGCGCGGGCGCTGGCCGACGAGCTCGACCGGCCCGGCGTACGCGGCCCACCGGGTCCTCTGCCTGTTCGACGGGCCCGACGAGGTCGAACCGCGACCTGACCCTCGGCATCGCCGACGGCGACGACCCCGGCGTCGGCTTCGAACCGGCGCACCGTGCCACCGGCTCCGCTCGGCGCTCGCCCGACTCGACCCGGTCGTGCGTCGTCGCCCACGGCGGC
The DNA here is from genome assembly GCA_963814655.1 of uncultured Acidimicrobiales bacterium. Taxonomy (GTDB): domain Bacteria; phylum Actinomycetota; class Acidimicrobiia; order Acidimicrobiales; family RAAP-2; genus Bog-756. Next base: position 647,176 of record CAWFDU010000013.1, read on the forward strand.
GAGCCCCTCAAGTACCTCGTCCCGGCCATGGTCGGTCGACGTCGCCCGCTGGCCTACTACGCCATCGGCACCTACGGGGCGTCGGCGGCGCGCCGGCCGCAGGTGGCGCTGTGGCGCACGCTGCTCCGGCGGGTGGACGCGGTGGCGGCCGAGGGCGACGAGGTGGCCGAGGAGTGCACCCGGCTGCTCGGCGTGCCGGCCGACCGTGGTCACCATGACCCCCAACGGGCGCGACCCGGAGGTCTTCCAGCCGCGGGACGACGGTCGCGGACGACGTCCCCGTGGTCGCCTTCGTCGGGGCGCTCACCGACGGCAAGCGCCCCGACCGGTTCGTCGACGCCGTCGCCGCCCTCCGCCGGCAGGAGGTCCGCGTTCCGGGCGGTCCTCGTCGGCGACGGCGCCCTGCGGGACCGCATCGATCGGGCCGGCGGCGGACGCCGGTGTCGAGCTGCTCGGCTCCCGCGACGACGTGGCCGAACTGCTGGGGCGGGCCGACGTCCTGGTGTTCCCGAGCCGTCCCCAGGGCGAGGGGATGCCCGGGGTGCTCATCGAGGGCGGACTGTCGGGGCTGCCCGTCGTGGCCACCGACGTACCCGGGGTGCGGACGGTGGTCGAGGACGGCGTCACCGGCTACGTCGTCGGGGTGGACGACCTCGACGGCATGGTGGCGCACCTCGCCCGGCTGGTCGGGGACGCCGGGCTGCGGACCACCATGGGCGCCGCCGCCCGCCGCCGCTGTACCGAGCGCTTCTCCATCGGGGCGGTGGGAGCGTTGTGGCTGCAGGTGCTCACGCCCCTCCTCCCCCCGGGGCTGGGCGCAGGCACCTGACCGTCCCCCGTCGGGGAGGCGGTCAGGAGGGGCCCGGCGGCGGTCGGGCCGTGTCCGCGTCCCCGCCCGGGGTGACCGCACCGGAGGTGGCGTCGGCCCGGCCGGCGCGCGCCCCGGCCGTCAACGAGTTGGCGTAGGCCTGGCGCATCGAGCGCACCGCCCGCTCGCGCTGGAGCAAGGCGGACCGGAACCGGGCCCGGTCCCTGCGCCGGTACTCCCACTCGTACCGGGCGGGCTGCCCCCTGGGCGACCGTGGGATGGCGAACAGGACCATCAGGAACGGGAGCAGCATGACCCGCTCCCGGTAGATGAGGCCGAGGTTGCCCAGGGCGGCGAAGGCGTAGATGAAGCCGATGCTGTAGACGAGGCACATCATCACGTAGGGCCGGGCGAACGCCGCCCGCGGCAGGATCCGGAGCTGGCGGTACGACGCGAGGATGATGCCGAGGATCACCGTGTTCTCGAACGCGGCGGCGTACTCGCCCGAACCGTGGGCGTTGAACGGGAGCGGGTTGAGCAGGACCTCGTAGACGTCGATCGGCCACTTCGCCGGGCTGGACGAGTAGGTGAAGCCGGAGCTCCCGAAGCCGACCCCGGTGCCGTTGTTGTTGGAGTTGGTCGCCTGCAGGTTGATCCCCGAGGAGCCGGAGCCGAACCTCAGGTAGTGGAGGGTCATGTAGACCGAGATCCCGAGGAGGAGCGCCATGAACGTCAGTCCGCCGATGCGTTTCAGCGTGCTGCGCCCGTCCCGGCCGTTCTGGGGACGGATCATCAGCGCCACGGCGAACCCGCCGAGGACGACCAGCAGCTCGTTGGGCCGGATGAGCGCGCCGATGGCGACACCGAGCGTGGCCAGTCGGAAGCCTCCCGGGAGGCGCATCAGCACCTTGGCGCAGCCGTACGCCACGAAGCCCAGGGACAGCGTCATGATCGCCTCCTTGCTGCACGTCGGCGGTCCAGAAGATCGTCGACGGCAGGAAGAAGACGAGGTAGGCGTAGCGCCGGTGGCCGCTCTTGACCCCGGGGAAGGTGGTGGTGAACGCCCGGTAGAAGAGGACCGATCCGATGAACGAGAACCACGCGAACACCATGAAGGTGGCCAGCTGGTTGACGCCCACGATGGCCATGACCACGCCGGCGAAGATGCTGACCGAGCCGTCGTTGACGATCCCGCGCACGTTGGCGCCGGCCAGGGTGAAGTTGAAGGCGCGGAAGTTCGGGGCCAGGATCGAGCCCTGGGTGTCGTACCGGACCCAGTCGGCGATCCCGTGGTAGAAGTGGTGCACCACGAAGATCTGGGCGGGCGCGGCGACCAGGTGGAGCACCAGGCTGATGGTCAGGATGCGGAGCAGCCACGGGTTCTGCTCCTTGTCGGCCACCCAGCGGATGATCGGGCGCGACACGCTGTAGAGGACCGCCGCCACCACGACCACCCCGATCGGGTTGGACCCGATGGCCACGCCCAGCAGCGCGGTCCCGCCGTGGGCGGTGGCGACGGGCATCAGTCCCCCCGGAGCCCGGTCATGGCCCTCAGGACGGGTGGAGCTCGGGGGCGGTCTCGCCCACGGTGTCGCCACCGGCGTCGCCGCCGGCGTCCGGACCGTCGGGCGGCGCGTCGTCGGCGACCACCGCGGCGTCGAGTGCGGCACGGCCGCGACCGGACGCCGCCATCCCGGCGTCGAGGACCCGGCGCTGGGTCCGCGAGAGCTCCTCGCCCGTGAACACGACGCCGAGCACCGGTGCCCCCAGCCGTCGGAGGATGTCGCCCATGTCCTGGGCGTCGGGGGCCTCGGTGACGCCCGAGTCGACCACGACCACCACGGCGTCGACCGAGTGCACCATGGCCTCGCCGTGGTGGTACCGGAGGAACGCGGGGGCCTCGACGATGACCACGTCGGCCACCTGGCGCGCCGCGTCGAACACGTCCTTGGCCCGCGACACCAGCTGGCCGCTGTTGCGCATGAAGTAGCGGAGCGACAGCAGCGACACGTTCTCCGGGCCCGCCGGGGTCAGCCGGCTCCGCACGTCGTCCGGCGTGATCGGTCCCGACAGCACGCTCTCGGCCGGGAACGTCGTCCCCACCTCGAGGTCGGCGGAGGTCACCACGATGACCCGCTCCGAGGCCTCGGCGTAGGTGGCGGCCACGTTGGCCACTACCTTGGGGCGCGACGGCTCGTCGATGGTGGACACGAAGAGCAGCACGTTGCGCGAGCCGGGTTCGGGCACCCGGTACGGCTCGATCTGCTGGCTGGACACCCCGAAGATCTCGGCGAACTGGTCGCCACCCCCGGCCGGGTTCGACTCGGCGGCCATCGACTCGAACAGGATGGACATGCGGAGCTTGCGGTAGGCCTCGGCGGCCGGGGACGTCGGCCGGTCGACGACGTCCACCACCGACGGGTCGGGCGGGTACGTCTCGGGGATGTCGGCGATCACCGGGAACTTGAAGTTGACCTCGGCCCGCCCCGCACGGCGGATCGTGCGGTCGAGCACCTCGCGGATCAGGATCAGCACCAGGGCGAGGAGCGCGCCGCCGAGGAGACCGATGCCGAGCCGGACCTTGCGGCTGTCGAGCGTGCTGTGGGAGGGCAGGTTGATCCGGCGGGCGAGCTCGGGCGTGCCGGGGAAGATGACCTGGTACCCCGTCGACGTCGACGCGAACGGCGACCCGTCCGCCGACGTCGCCGCCGAGTTCCTCGACGCCGGGGTCGGGTTGGCGGCGGCGTGGGCCGCCGCCTGCTGCTCGAGCGTGTTGCCGAGCTCCTTGGCGTACGCGTTGGCGAGCGACGCGGCCAGCGCCGGCGTCGGCGCCTGGGCGAACAGCGTGACCAGGCCGCCGGTCGTCGCCTTGCCCGACGTCTTGGTCGTGGCGGCCGTGGACGAGGCCGCGGACGGGTAGCCGCCCTTGGCCGACACCGGGTTGGTGGTGCCGAACATGCCGGAGGCGTAGAGGTACGGGTCACCGGTGAGCCCGACGTCGGAGACGGCGGCCAGCTTGACCGGGAAGGTGTTGGAGTAGAAGAGGATCTGCGCGCTCGACACGGTCCCGGCGATCAGGCCGCTGGAGGCCGGGGCCCCCACGGTGGCGTACGTCTCCCACTTCAGGATGGTCTTCGGGTGCTTGGGGGCCGACGACGGGGCCAGCAGGGCGACCACCGCCCCCACCACGGCAAGCACCACGATGAGTCGCCACCGCTTGCGCACGGCGGCGAGGAAGTTGATTGGCTCGATCATGCCCCAGTCCAGTCTGTGTTCCGGCGTACGGAAGGACCCCGATGCGGACGTCCGATCGTACTACACGGCCCCGGCGTTTCCGCTAGGGGAATCCGGTGAAACCCCCGGAATTCCGTGGAGCCGGGCCGTCCGGGCCTGCGCCCCGACGCCCGTCCGCACCGCGGTCCCCCGGGGCGGTCGACCACCCCACCGCACAGCGTAGGACCTGCGACCGGCGATCGCCGTTCACCCCCCCGGCGCCCGGGGTCCGTCCGTGGGACCCGTCGCCGCCCGCGGAGGGACGTGATCCCAAAATTTGAGGATGCCATAGCGCGTGGAGCGCGGTAGAGTCGGATCGACGACCCGGGGAGGGGTCGAAGGGGAACAGCAGGGGCCGAGGGGTGCGGGGCACGCCGAGGCGAGGGTCATATTCGCAAGCAGGGGCGCAGTGCCACGGTGCCGGCGGCACCTGCCACGGTGCAGCAACTCAGGGGGGCAACCGGATGGGTTCGCCGACAGCGCCATCGTCACGAGGAGACATGGGTTCCGACGCGGGGCATCCCGACGACAGCGAGTACGCACGCACGGACATGCGGCGGGTGGCCATGGCGGCCAGCCGCGTCCGGGCCGCCATCCTCTTCGTCGTGCTCGACGCCGTGGCCGTCGTCATCGGGTACGGGCTGGCCGAGGTCACCTACTTCCGCGATCGGGCCCCGAGCGGCTACTGGCCGCCACTTCGTCGGGTTCCTGGCCGTGGCCGTCGTCGTCACCATCACCTCGAACCGGCTGTTCGGCCTGTACGGGCGGATGTGGCGGCACGCCGGCGCCGACGAGGCCCGCCAGCTCCTGCTCTCGGTGGCCACGACCCTCTGCGTCCTGATCGCCTTCTGGCCGGTCGGCCGCGCGCTCCACATCGAGCTCGTGCCCCCCATCGTGGTGGTGGTCGGTTGCATGTTCACCGCCGCCGGCATGGGGGTGCTCCGCTTCCACTCGCGCCTGTTCGCCTGGCAGCGCGGGTCGAAGCGCCTCGGCCTGCGGGTGGCCGTGATCGGCAGCCGCGACGCCGGCGCCGCCGCCATCCGCGAGATGCTGCGCAGCCCGGGTGCCGGCCTGGTGCCGGTCGCCGTGTTCGACGACGACTCCGGGCCCACGGCCTGTCGCTGATCGGGGTGCCCGTGGTCGGCGGCATCGACGAGATCCCGAAGGCGACCAGCCGCTACACGATCCAGCAGGTGCTCCTGGCCATCCCCTCCCCCTCCCCCGAGCTGGTCGACCGGGCCCTGCGGGCCTCCGAGCGCGCCGGCGTCTCGATGAAGATCCTCCCGGGCGTGCAAGGACATGCTCGACGAGCCGAACCACGTCGCCGCCCTCCGCCAGGCCCGCGAGCCCCGGATCGAGGACCTGCTGGGCCGGACCCCGGTGCCCACCGACCTCGAGTCGGTGCGCCGCTCCATCGAGGGCCACCGGGTCCTGGTCACCGGGGCCGGCGGGTTCGATCGGCTCCGAGATCTGCCGGCAGGTGTCGGGCCTCGACCCCGCCCAGCTCGGTCCTGCTCGACCACGACGAGACCCACCTGCACGACACGGCCGCCACCCTGACCGGCGCCTGCGCCCAGGCCCTGGTCGACATCTACGACCGCGAGGCCGTGTTCGAGACGTTCGAGCGCTACCGCCCCGAGGTGGTGTTCCACGCCGCCGCCCACAAGCACGTGCCCGTGCTGGAGGAGCACCCGCTCGAGGCGGCCAAGACCAACGTGCTCGGCACGCTCAACGTGGTGGACGCGGCCGGCGCCGTCGGGCACCCGCCGGTTCGTGCAGATCTCGACCGACAAGGCCGTCCACCCCTCGAGCGTCATGGGCGCCTCGAAGCGCCTGGCCGAGCAGACGGTGCTCGCCCACGCACCCGAGCGGCGCCGCCTACTGCACGGTGCGGTTCGGGAACGTCCTGGGCAGCCGGGGCAGCGTCATCCCGACCTTCGCCCGGCAGATCGCCCAGGGCGGACCGGTCACGGTCACCGACCCCCGCATGACCCGCTTCTTCATGAGCGTGGAGGAGGCGGTCCAGCTCGTGCTGCAGTCGTCGGTCCTGTCCCACGGGGGCGAGATCTTCATGCTGGAGATGGGCGTCCCGGTCAGGATCATCGACCTGGCCGAGCGGATGATCCGGCTGTCGGGGTGCCAGGTCGGGCATCGACATCCCCATCGAGATCACCGGCATGCGCCCCGGCGAGAAGCTCAACGAGGTCCTGAGCACGCCCGACGAGGAGGTCCTCGGCACGAGCCACCCCTACATCAACCGGCTGGTGCCCGATCCGGGCCCCGCGCCGAGGTGTTCGCCGCCGAGCTCGAGGAGCTGGAGCTGGCCACCCTCCGTCGGGACAAGGACACGGTGCGGGCGCTGCTGTTCACGGCGGGCACGGCCCCCGCCACGGTCGGACCCGGGGTCCCACGGCACGGTGGTCAGTCGGCCCGACGGACGGGGACGATGCGCCCGCCAGCGTTCGAGTGGCCGGAGCTGGACGACGCCGAGGCCGACCTCAGCCTGCGGGACATGGTCGCCCGGCGACGTCGCCGACCCGGAGGACGACCCGACCGAGGTCCGGGCGTGACCGTCCCCGGTCGAGTCCGACGGAGGCGCCCGGGCAGGCTGGTCGTCGTCGGGCAGGGCTACGTCGGCCTGCCGCTGGCCCTCCGCGCCGTGGAGGTCGGGCTACGACGTCGTCGGCTTCGACCTCGACGTCGACCGGATCAAGCGGCTGGCCGACGGGGACTCCTACGTCGAGGACATCAGCGACGAGCGGCTGGCCGCCGCGCTGGCCACCGGCCGGTACCTGCCCACCGATGGACCCGTCGGCCATGGCCGGCTTCGACGTCGCCGTCATCGACGTGCCCACGCCGCTCGAGGAGGGCGTCCCCAACCTCGCCTACGTGGAGGAGGCGGCCGCCACCCTGGCCGTCCACCTGCGACCCGGGGCGACCGTGGTCCTCGAGTCGACGAGCTACCCGGGCACCACCGAGGAGCTGGTGGTGCCGATCCTGGAGTCGGGCTCCGGCCTCGTCGCCGGTCGGGACTTCCACGTCGGGTACAGCCCCGAGCGGATCGACCCCGGCAACCCCACCTGGAGCCTCGAGAACACGCCCAAGGTCGTCTCGGGCATCGACGGCGCGTCGCTCGCCGCCGTCGAGGAGTTCTACGGCCGGCTCGTCGAGCCGCACGGTGGCCGTGTCCGGCACCCGCGAGGCCGAGCTCACCAAGCTCCTCGAGAACACCTTCCGCCACGTCAACATCGCGCTCGTCAACGAGCTGGCCATGTTCGCCGCCGACCTCGGACATCGACGTGTGGGAGGCCATCGACGCCGCCTCCACCAAGCCCTTCGGCTACATGCGGTTCACGCCCGGGCCGGGGGTGGGCGGCCACTGCCTCCCCATCGACCCGAGCTACCTGTCGTGGAAGGTCCGGCGCAGCCTGGGCCAGCCGTTCCGCTTCGTCGAGCTGGCCAACGACGTCAACGAGCACATGCCCGACTACGTCGTGCGCCGGCTGATGCTGGCCTTCAACCGGATGGGGCGCTCCGTCAACGGCTCGCGGATCCTGCATCCTCGGGCTGGCCTACAAGCGCAACACGGGCGACGCACGCGAGGCGCCGGGCACGGTGATCGCCCGGTCCCTGGTCGCCCTCGGCGCCGACCTCCGGGTGGCCGACCCCCATCTCGACGGTGCCGGCCTGGCGTTCCCGCTGGTGGAGGCCACCGCCGAGGAGCTGGCGGCCGCCGACGCGGTGGTCCTCGTCACCGACCACGACGCCTTCGACTACGAGCTGGTCGGCGGCCCACGCCGCGCTACGTGCTCGACACCCGCAACCGACTGGACGGGGCCGACGTCGAGCGGCTCTGATGGCTCGTGTGCGAGTCGTCGTCACCGGCGGCGCCGGGTTCATCGGCGCCAACCTCTGCCGAGCCCTGGTGGCGACCGTCCCGACGTCGGGGACGTGGTCGTGCTCGACGACCTCTCGACCGGCGACGCCGCCAACCTCGACGGGCGTCGACGGCGTCGAGCTGGTCGAGGGGTCCATCCTCGACGCCGACCTCCTCGACGCGGTCGTGCCCGGGGCCGACGCCGATCGTGCACCTGGCGGCCCGGCCGTCGGTGCCCCGGTCGATCGACCGACCCCGATGGCGTCGCCACGAGGTCAACGCGACCGGGCACCCTGCGCGTGCTCGAGGCCGCCCGGCGCCACGGCGGCGCCCACGTGGTGGTGGCGTCCTCCTCGTCGGTCTACGGCGCCAACCCCGTCCTGCCCAAGTCGGAGGACCTGGCGCCCATGCCGGTGAGCCCCTACGCCGTCAGCAAGCTGGCCGACCGAGTCGTACGCCCTCGCCTACGGGCACTCCTTCGGGCTGCCGACGCTGGCCTTCCGGTTCTTCAACGTCTTCGGCCCGCTGCAGGCGCCCGGACCACGCCTACGCCGCCGTGATCCCGGCCTTCCTCGACGCCGCGCTCGCCGGGCGAGCCCGCTGCCGGTGCACGGCGACGGGCGTCCAGACCCGGGACTTCACCTACGTCGGCACCGTCTGCTCGGTGCTGGCCGACGCCGTGCGACGCCGGGTGACCGCCGACCGGCCGGTCAACCTGGCCTTCGGGACCCGGGTGTCGCTGCTCGAGGTCATCGACCTCATCGAGCGGCAGCTGGGCCACCGGCTGGAGCGCGCCCACGGCGACCCCCGGGCCGGCGACGTGCGGGACTCCCAGGCCGACCAGTCCGCGCTCCGCCGCCTGTTCCCCGACGTCCGTCCGGTCCCCCTCGACGAGGGGCTCCGCGCCACGATCGCCTGGTTCGAGGAGCCGGTGAGCGACACCGGGACCCAGCCGGTCCCCGTGACCACGGCGACGGACCGGCCGGACGACACGATGCCGACGGACGTGGTGCCCGGCGCGCCCGGGCCGTCCGGCGGGACGCGTCCGGGCGCGAGGTGGGGTCCGGGGAGACGGTGGCCGGCTGCGTCCTGGTGGGGCTGGTCCTCCTGGGCGGTCTGTGGTTCCGGTCCCACCCGGCGCCGACCTTCTTCGACCGCTGGGGGTTCTCGCTCGATCCACCCGGCGGTCCGCAACACCGACTGGCGGCGGATCTCCGACCTCCGTTCGACCTCGGTCCTGGTGGCCGGCTCGATCCTCGCCGCCGTGGTCGTCGTCGCCCGCGACCGGTGGCGGGCGCTGGCCTGCCTGGTGGCACCCGCCGCGGCCGTCCTCCTGACCGAGTGGGTCCTGAAGCCCGACGATCGGCCGCCGCTACGCCGAGGTCCTCAGCTACCCGTCGGGCACGACGACCATGGTGGCGGCGGTGGCCATGGCGTTCGTGCTCGCCGTCCCCCGCCGGTGCGCGGCCGGTGGTCGTCGTCGTCGGCGCCTTCGTCGTGGGGCTGGAGTGCATGGCCGTCGATCGCCCTGCAGTGGCACTACCCGACCGACGCACTGGCCGGGGTGGTCTTCGGGGCCGGGTTCGTCCTGCTGGTCGACGGGCGTGCTCCACCTGGCCGTCGGGGCCGTGCGGCGCCGGTCCCGGGACGGCACCGCGGCGCGGCACCGACGGCGCCGGCGACCTCCCGGGGATCCGGCCGCCGCCTGACGCCGGGGCAGCGCCGTCGGACGCGGCGACCCTGGTGCCGACGACACCCCACGGGTAGGATGGCCTGGTCAGCCCGTCGGGGATGCGGACCGGGGAGTGCGTGCCGGCGGCCGGGGTACCCGGGTGACCGGTTGCCGGGGGACGGGATGCCCGGGGCCCGATCGGGAACCGGACTCGGACGGTGGGGCACGGAGTTGGGGGGCACGACATGTCGGCTGATCGGGACCGTCCGGGCCTGACGACACCCGTTCCGGAGGCGTCCGGTCCCCTGGCGTGGATCGTCCTCGGCGCCGCCCGCGCCGCGTACGCGCGGACGCACGCATCGGACGGGCCGTGCGGGCCGACGACCGGGTGTGCCCCGTGGGCACCACCGTCGTCGCCGTCGCGGTTCGGCCACTCGGCCGGGCCGTCGGCCCTGCGGGTGCTCGGGCGACCGTCTGGTCCGGGCCATCGGACCGTGCCGACGCCGGCCATCCGACGCCGGCTGTCCGCCGTGGGCATGGCCGTCCCCACCCCGGGCGAGGACGCCACCGCGGTCGTCGCGACGGGCCCGGTCCGGCGGCACGCTCGGCCGGGCGGTCGCTCGGACGCGACGGCGGGTTCCGAGGCGGGCGGCCACCGTGCGGTCGACGTGACGAGGCACCGGCGCCGACGGCTCCCTTCGACGCACCGTGCCGGCACGCCGGTGCGGCATCCACCGGCGCCCCGTGCGCCGCTACCGCGCCCGGGACGGCCGGGGACGGCGGCTCCGCGTCCCCGGCGACGACGGCCGACCCGTCGCCGCACGGCCGCTGCGGGTCGCCGACCGGTCGCGTGCTGGTCGTCGACCCGATGGCCGCGGAGGCCGACGGGCCCGGGTTCGCCGTCGCTGACCGCGGCCTCGGTCGCCGAGCGGCTGGGCTGCCGGGCGTCGACGGCGACCGCGGTTCCCCGGCCCGCCCATCGTCCTGACCGTCGACGGCGTCGACGTCGACCTGGTGGTCCTGGTGCTGGACGGTGCCTCGGTCGGGCGGTCCGCCCAACTGGGCCACCGGGCGCCTGGGGCCTGCCGGCCCGGCTGACCACCGCCTACGTCGACAAGGGGATCCCGGTCCTCGCCGTCGGCGCCGGTGCCGGCGCCGGCGCCATGGCCGCGTGCGTGGCCCAGGGCGCGCTCGCCCTCTTCGGCCTCGACACGGCTGGCCGACGGCCCTGCGGTCGCTCGACGTGCTCTCCGTCGGACGAGGCCCGCCAGGTCGCCGAACTCGGGTTCCCGGCCCGGTTCCGGGCGCTCCTCGGCCTGACCGCCGGCGAGCGCCGGGTCCTGTTCTACCTGACCGAGGGATGGGCGGCCCAGGACATCGCCGACGAGCTGGTGGTGTCGCTCACCACCGTCCGCTCCCACATCCGGTCGGTGCTGCGCAAGCTCGAGGTGCGGTCGCAGCTGGCGGCGGTGGCCATCGCCAACAGCCGGGACCTCGACCACCGTGCCCGCCGCACGCCTGAGGTCGGCCGGCCCGGGTCCGGCGTCAGCCGCCCCGGTTCAGGTCTGCGGCGGCGCGATGCCGGCGGCGGCCAGGCGGTCCAGCAGCTCGTACTCCGGCTCGAGCACGGCTCCGCAGGCGATCGACCTGGGCCGGGCAGCAGTCGGAGCGGCGGCCGGTCACCCGGGCCCGGTGACGGTCGAGGGGGAGGTCGAGCCGGGCCGCCAGGCCGGCGAGGCCCGGCGGCGAAGGACTCGGTGAAGAACACGGCCGAGCACGAGGCGATCCGGTCCACGGCCTCGGACACGTCGAGCGCCGTCGAGAAGGTGTGGAGCTGGCTCAGCAGGTGACGGTCCGGGACCCGGTCGAGGAAGGCGTCGAACCCGTCGGCGGCGAGCCGGCGCTCGCGCGTCCGCCACCCGGCCGGGCGTGTCCGGGGCGTCGCCCGCCACCAGGTAGTCGTAGTAGGAGTGGACCCGGGCCACCGGGTCCCGCAGGACCGTCACCGTGAAGGTGCCCGGGGGCAGCGGCTGGTCCTCGGCCGGACGGTGGGCCCGTCCGAACAGGTAGGCGCCCTCGGCCAGCAGCCGTCGGTGGATCGAGGCGAACGCGTAGGGCCCGCTGATCGTCCGGGGCAGCCGCGCGGCGTTGATCCGTCGCCAGACGTCCATCGGGTCCTCGCCCCCGAGCGCCAGGAAGCTCAGGAAGAGACTGGTCCCCGCCGTCTTGCGGATGTGGTGGCAGTACACGCGGCGCCAGCCGTCGGGCAGGTGGTAGCCGTCGGACAGCCGGCGGTAGGTGGGGTCGAGGCGGATGGTCGGGGAGGTCCCCGACACCCTGCAGGTCGCGCCGGACCGGCCCCCACGTGCGGGCGAGCCGGTCGCCGCGGCCGCCTCGGGGGGACCGGATCCGCTGCGCCGTCGCCGCTGCCCACCGGGACAACCTACCCGCGGGCGTGGCCCCGACCGCACGGCCGGACGCCCCTCCCCGTTGAGTCCCCCGGTACCCCTGTGGGATACTCGGACGGTGGCAGGCACGGGTACCGGGTCAGGGGCGCCGCGCCTCGACGGCAGCCCCGACGGCGCCGTCCGGCCGGCCGACGCGCTGTCGTCCCCGGTCAAGCTGGTCGTGTGGGACCTGGACGACACCCTCTGGTCGGGCACCCTGAGCGAGGGGCCGGTCCGGCTCGACCCGGTCGTCGCCCAGCTGGTGCGCACCCTCAACCGGCGGGGCATCGTCAACGCCATCTGCTCGAAGAACGACGAGGCGCCCGTGCGGGCGGAGCTCGAGGCGGCCGACCTGTGGGACGAGTTCGTCTTCGCCCGCATCGACTGGACGCCCAAGGGACCCCGCGTGGCCGCCATCGTCGAGGACGCCCAGCTCCGCCCGGAGAACGTCCTGTTCATCGACGACCTGCCCGCCAACCTCGGCGAGGCCGCCCACTTCGCCCCGGGCCTGCAGACGGCGGGGCCGGAGATCGTCGACGACCTCCTCGACCTGCCGCAGCTGGCCGGCAAGGACGACCACGGGCTGACCCGACTGGCCCAGTACCGGGTGCTGGAGCGCAAGCTCGTCGACCGGCGGGCGGCCGTGGGCTCCCACGAGGAGTTCCTCCGTTCGTGCGACATCCGGGTGGCGGTCCGCCGGGACCCGTCGGCCGAGCTGGACCGCCTCCACGAGCTGGTGCTGCGCACCAACCAGCTCAACTTCACCAAGCGCCGGCCGACCCGGGAGGAGTTCGCCGCCCATGCTGGCCGACCCGGACGTGGCGTCGGGGTACGTGGTCGCCTCGGACCGGTACGGCGACTACGGCATCTGCGGCTTCTACGCCGTGCACCGGCCGTCCGGGACGCTGGTCGACTTCCTCTTCTCCTGCCGGGTGCTCGGCATGGGCGTCGAACGGTGGCTGTACGACCACCTGGGCCGGCCCGGGCTCGAACCGGTGGGCGAGGTGGTGACCGCGCACACCGGCACGGTGGACTGGATCACCCTGGACGACGGGGCCGGTGCCGGCGACGCCCTCGACGACGCCCCGCCCGCGCCGGCGGGCCGGATCGGGACGTCCCGGTCGTCGGACGGGGGCGGGCGGATCCTCATCGTGGGCGGGTGCGACCTGAGCACCACCGCCGACTTCCTCGGCGGGGACATCGTCACCGAGTTCGCCCATCCGGGCGACTCCGGCGCCTTCATCCACGCCGGGCACACCGAGACGCTGCGGCAGTCGGTGGCCGGGCTGACGCCCGAGCAGGCGGACCTGGTCGAGCGGCTCCCGATCGTCGACCGGGCCACCTACCGGTCGGCCGCCGTGGTCGACGCCGACTACGACGTGCTCGTCCTCAGCGTGCTCACCGACTACACCCAGGGCCTCTACCGCCACCGGGCCACCGGGTTGCTCGTGCCCTGGCACCAGTTCACGATGGACATCACCGACCCCGGCCACCGCGAGCGCCTGGTGCACCGGCACGCCCGCGAGTCGCTGGACGACGCGTGGTTCACCTGGTTCGCCTCGGAATTCGAGCACGTGGGCGGCATCAGCCCCGAACGGTTCGGCGCCAACATCGCCTGGCTGGCGGGCGCCATCCCCGACCATGCCAGCCTCATCCTGGTCAACGGGGCCGAGTACCCGCTCGACAACCCGAAGGAGCCCGACCGGCACCTCCGGCACCGGCAGATGAACGAGGTCCTCGACGCGGTGGTGGCCGGACTCCCCAACGCCCGGGTCTGCGACGTGCGGACCTTCATCGCCTCCGAGGACGACTTCACCGACCACCTCCGCCACTACCAGCGGCGCTGCTACCTCACCATGGCCCAGGAGATCCGGAGCGCCGGCGCCGCGCTGGACGTGCAGCCCGAGCGCTGGACCTCGGTGGCCTACGCCCGCGCCTACCGGTTCGCCGGTCGCCGCCGCCTCCAGGTGGAGCGCATGGCCGGCCGGGTGCGCGGCGCGGTGGGTCGACGCCCCTGAGCGTCCCGGCCGTCGGGTGGGGGCCGGGTCACGCCCGGCCCGGGCCCCGGGCGCCGAGCACCTCCTCCCACACGTCCTCGACGGCGCGGACCATGCCCTCCACCGGGTACCGCCGGGCCGCCTCGGCGGCCGCCGCGCCCAGGGCGGCGCGCTCGTCGGGGTCGCCCAGGAGCCGGTCGATCGCCGCCGCGGCGGCCTCGTCGTCGTCCACGGGGACGAGCACGCCGCTGCGACCGTCCTCGATGAGCGATCGCGGGCCGAGGGCGTCGGCCGCCACCACCGCCTTGCCGGCGGCCATCCCCTCGACCACGGCCAGGCCGAACGACTCGCGCTTGGCCAGGTGGGCGACGACGTCGGCCGCGGCCACGAGGTCGTCCCTCATCTGGTCCGACACGAAGCCGGTGATCCGGACCGCGTCGTCGAGGCCCAGCTCGGCGCGCAGGGCGCGGACCCGGGCGGCGTAGGCGACGTCGCCCTCCCCCCCGCACACCACGCCGACGGCGTCCGGATGGGACCGGGACACGAGCTGCATGATGCGTACGAAGTGCTCCTGGGACTTGAGGAAGGTGAGGCGTCCGAGGGTCACCACCACCGGGGCGCCGGCGGGGATCCCCAGTGCCGCACGGGCCCGGTCGCCGTCCCCGGACCCGAAGCGGGTCAGGTCGATCCCGGGGAGGATCGTCGAGGACGGGATCCCCCGGATCGGTCCGGCCTGGGCGACCCGCTCGGTCCCGCAGATCACCCAGTCGGGACGGAACCGCTCGAGCATCCAGGCGGTGGCGCGCCGGCGCGCGGTCAGGAGCCGACGGGGCGACGAACCCCGGAGCGGGTCGAACAGCATCCACACCAGGGGCACCTTCGCCCGCCGGGCGGCCAGGCTGGCGCACAGCACCGTGGAGCTCTCGCTGGCGTGGACGCAGTCCACGCCCTCGGCCCGGATGAGGTCCCGCAGCCGGCCCGAGACCTCCAGGACGTTGCCGACGTCCCGCCACCGGGTCTGCGGGACCACGTGGACGGGGATGCCCTCGGACCGGACGGCGTCGGCCCAGGGCCCGTCGGCCAGGCAGGCGAACGAGACCGTGAACCGGTCGCGGTCGACCCGGTGCAGCAGCTGGTCGAGCACCATCTGCGCTCCGCCGTCGCAGCGCGGCGACGACTCGACGAGCAGGACGTGCGGACGGCGGGGTGCGGATCCGGTGCTGCCAGCCACACCTCCCACCCCTGTCCACCCCCTGCCGGTCCCGGCCTCGCCGTCGGGCCACCCGCGGACCCCGAGAGCCTAGCGGCGACCCCGGGAGCCGGACGGCGCCGCTGTCAGCAGCCCGTGTGGACGACGAACGCCTTGGCCAGCGAGGCCCATTCGTAGGCGAGGTCGAGCAGCAGTGCGCGGCCGTGCGCGCTGACCGGCACCACCACCAGGCGGATGGCGCTGCACCGGCGGAACAGGAGCCGGGCCCGGGTGGCCTGGTCGCGCTCGGGCACCATCATCATGGACGTCCAGTGGTGGCGGGCGGCCTCCCGGGTGGCGAACTCCACCTCGCCGCGGGTGTCGAGCGGGTCGGCGCGGAAGCACACGACCTCGATGCCCGACCGGGCCTTCGGGCACGGGGCGGGCGGGTACCCGCCGAGCGACACCAGCACCACCGGGGCGTAGCCCGCCTCGGCCAGGGACACGGCCTTCGCCGCCCGCAGCTGGCCGGGGTCACCCCCGAGGGCCAGGATGGCGTCCACGTGGGTCGGGGCGTCGGTGGGCGCCCACACGAACAGGCGGGCGGTGGCCGCGGCCAGGACCACGACGGCCACGGCCACGACGAGGCCGACCCAGGGGAGCGCCCGGCGCACGGCACCCCGGCGGCGTCCGCCGGTCACCGCCGCAGCTGCCCGGCGCGGCACGAGCTCCTCCCGCAGGGCCGCGAGCCGTCCGGTGCCGGTCTCGCGGTCGGGCTCCAGGTAGTTGCCCTCCGCCCACTCGTTCCAGGACTTGACCACCAGCACCCGCTCGCCTCGGGCGGTCGGGCGGCCACCGCTCGAGCCCGCGTCGCACGTGGGCGGCGAAGCGTTCGGGGGTGGACCCCGTGGCCACGCCGCCCAGTCGGCCCGAGCGCGGCGTGTTGTCCCAGTTGGGGTACACGCCGGGCACGATCGGCCCCGTGAACTCGGCGGGCGGGTCGGCGAGGCGTCTCGGGATACGGGTACCGGCGGGGACCCCGGGCCAGTCCCGGGCGATGAGCCGGTCGCGGACCTTGACCGCGGTGGTGCGGGTGAACGGGAGGCGGAACAGGACCCCGGCGTCGAACCCGTCGGCCACCTGGTCGCGGTAGGCGGACTCCCCCAAGCGACGCCACCAGGTAGAGGCCGCCGAGGCCGGCGTCGGACGGCCATCTCCTGCCACGTCTCGACGAACCGGGCGGGCTCGGGCAGGCTCCCGGGCTGGTAGACGAAGAACAGCGGGCCGGCCGGCCACGCGGACGTAGCGGGGGTCGCGGAACGCCGGCAGCAGCGCAGTCGAAGTGGGCCCGGTCGTCCTCGGGACCCGGGTAGGTCTGCTCGATCAGGATCCGGTCGGGTGCGCCGTGCCACACGCCCGACCAGGTCTGGTTGGCCCACGCCAGGCAGAACGGGAAGTCGGGGCGGCCCGACGCCACCACCTCGTCGAAGGGCCGCTCGAGCAGCCGGTGCCCGGCGAACCAGTAGTGCCAGTAGCAGAAGCCGGTGACGCCGTGGCCGCCGGGCCAGGTCGGCCTGGGCCTGGCGCGGGTCTCGGGCACCCGCAGGTCGGTGAAGCCCAGGTCGGCGGGGAGATGGGGCTGGACGTGCCCGCGGAACAGGGGCCGGGCCCTGGCCACGTTGGTCCACTCGGTGAAGCCGGTGCCCCACCACTCGTCGTTCTCGGGGATCGGATGGTACTGGGGCAGGTAGAGCGCGAGCACCTCCATGGGCCGACATGCTACCGAGCAGGGCGTGTCGCCCCCGTCGGGGGAGGCGGCCCGGTGGCGGGCGGCCGGTAGGCTCGGCCGGAGGAGCGCCCATGGACCGAACCCGCAGACTGGCCGTCAGCCTCGCCCTCAACGCTCGGGCTGGTCGTCGCCCAGGTGGCGTCGGGATCGTGGCCCACTCGCCGGGCCTGCTGGCCGACGCCGGCCACAACCTGACCGACGTCGGCGCCCTGGCGCTGTCGCTGGTGGCGGTGCGCCTGGCCCTCCGGCCGCCGAGTCGCGGCCCGCTCGTTCGGGAACCACCGGGCCACCATCCTGGCCGCGCTGGCCAACGCCGTCCTGATCGCCGCGGTCACCGTCCTCATCGTCGTGGACAGCCGTCCACCGGCTGGTCCACCCCGAGCGACGTCCGGGCCGGCATCGTGGTGGTGGTGGCCGCGGGCGGCCTGGTGGTCAACGGGGTCGCCGCCGTCGTCCTGCGGGACCGCGGCAGCGACCTCAACATGCGCGGCGCCCTGCTGCACATGGCCGGGGACGCCCTGGCCTCGCTGGCCGTGCTGGTGGCCGGCCTGGCCCTCCTGGCGTGCCGTCGGCCACCTGGCTCGACCCGGTCGTCGGCCCTGGTCGTGGCGGCCATCATCGTCTACCCAGGCCGCCGGGTGTTCCGCTCGAGCGTCGCCGTGCTGCTCGAGTCGACCCCGACCGACGTCGACCTCGAGCACCTGACCGCCACCATGGCCGCGGGTGCCCGGGGTCGGCGAGGTCCACGACCTGCACGTGTGGAGCCTGTCGAGCGAGGTGCGGGTGCTGTCGGCCCACCTGGTCCTCACCGGCCATCCCACCCTCGAGGAGGCCCAGGTGGTGGGCGAACAGGTCAAGGCGGCCATCGCCGGGCCGTTCGGCATCGCCCACAGCACGCTCGAGCTCGAGTGCGAGCGGTGCGTCGACGGCGACGTCGACCCGTGCGCCATGGAGTCCGCCGAACCGGCGCCGGCGGCCCTGCACCACCACTGAACGGGACCGCCCGCCGCCGTGCGGACGCCCACCCGGACGGCGCGGCGCCCGCGGTACCGCGCCCGGGACGCCGTGCCCCCGCTTCCGCACCCCGGACGCGACGCAGCCCCGAGTAACCGGACGGCCGAAGCCGCCCGAGCTCCTCGGGGCCACGTACACGGTGGGCCGGCTCCACCCGCCGCCGGGTCGTGTCGGACAACCCGTCGTCGGGCACCGCACCGGACCACCCCCTGAGGAGCACCCCGGCCCGTCCCCGGACCACCTCGCCGGTCGCCTACGGCCCAGCCGGTCACCCCGGATTCGATCCTGCGGACCGGTCCTGCGACCGGACCTCGGACCTCCTCCGGAGCCTCGGAGGGCTTCGGCTTCCCGAACTGGAGCCACTCTGAACCGGCGCCCGCGGAGGGTCAAGGGGACGGCGCGAAATCCTGAGCTTTTCCTCCACATTTCCCCGTCCGTCCCCAGCGAGCGGCGGAGATCTCCACCGTTCGTCCCCAGGTGCGGTCCGCCTCCACGGCACCTCGGACGGCCGAGTCGGCGGTAGCGTTGGGCCGGCGGTCCCGCCCGGGACGCGCCCGGGGGACCGGCCCGACCGGCACGGCACAGGTAGGGATCGGCAGGCGCGTCGATGAGCACCAGCGGGGGGAGGACGGCGACGGCGACACCCGGCCGCCACCGGGGTCGTCGGGTTCGCCTGGCCGCGGCCTGGGGCGCCGCCGCGCTCGCCGTCGCGTCCGGCGTCCTGGTCGGCGTCCCGGCGGGCCGGCCCGCCTCGCGCCGGAGCCCTGTCCGCCAACCGCCCCACCGGCCGCGGCGGCCCCGCCGGCCGCCCCGCCTCCGCCGGGAGCCCCACCCTGTTCGACGCCGTGGCCCCACCCCGCGTGCCCGTCCCCCTGGCCCCGGGCGCCGAGGTCCCCGGCGGGACTCGACGAGTCGGACCCGTTCCTGACCGTGGCCGACGGGCGGTACGTGCTCCTCACCAGCGGAGGCACCGGGGCGACCCGGACAACGTGCCCGTGGCCACGAGCACGGACTTCGTCCACTGGTCGGCCCCGGTCGACGCCCTGCCCGTGCTGCCCGCCTGGGCGCGCCCGGGTTTCACGTGGGCGCCCGACCTCCACCGGTTCGGGCCGACGTGGGTCCTGTACTTCACGGCCATGGTGGCGGGCCGCACGCCCCAGACCGAGTGCATCGGCCGTGCCTTCGCCGACTCCCCCACCGGCCCGTTCACCGCCGCGCCCGCTGCCCTTCCTCTGCCAGCTCGACCAGGGCGGGACCATCGATCCCCGGGTCTTCGTGGACGGCGACGGCACCCCGTGGATGCTGTGGAAGTCGGACCAGAACATCGGCGGGGCGACGACCCCCACCGTGATGTGGTCGCAGCAGCTGTCGCCCGACGGCTCCCGCCTGCTCGGCAGCCCCCACCGGCTGCTCTCCCCCGACCGGCCGTGGCAGGGGACCATCGTGGAGGCGCCGGACATGGTCGAGACGGGCGGCGCCTACTGGGTCGTCTACTCCGGCAACTGGTACAACCAGCCCGCGTACGCCGTCGGCGCGGCGCGCTGCGCGGGCCGGCCGGCCCCTGCGCCGACACCTCGCCCGTCGCCGCTGCTCGCCTCCAACCTCCAGGGGGCCGGGCCCGGGCGAGGCGTCGGTCTTCGCGGACCCCGAGGGCATCTGGCTGCTCTACAGCCCCCGACGCTCCCTGGCCCCGCACCCCGACGTGCCGCCGCGGCCGGTCTACATCACCCGGCTCGGCGTCGACGCCTCCGGGCCGTACCTGGCCGCAGGGGCCGCTGCCGGCGGCCGACCGACCTCCTGACCATCCCGCCGTGGTCGGCGACGCCCTGACGGCCCGGTCGGCGCCGGACGTCCGCCACGCCGATCCGGACCGCGGCCGCCTAGCCCCGCAGGCGCGGCCAGCTCGGCGGCCACGGCCTTGCCGTTGGCCTGGCCCCTGGTCGCCTTCATGACCAGGCCGGTGAAGAATCCGGCCAGCTTGTCGTCGCCCGCGCAGTACCGGCCCCACTCGTCGGGGTGCTCGTCGACGGCCCGGGCCACGGTGGCGGCCAGCGAGTCCTCGGACATCGCCTCGAAGCCCTTGTCGCGGGCGATGGCGGCCGGGTCTCCCCCGCCGCGGGCGAACAGCTCGGCCAGGACGGCCTTGGCCTGGGTGGCCGACAGCGACCCGTTCGACTCGAGGGTGAGCAGCGCCAGGTACGCCTTGGGGTCGAGACCGCGGGCGGCCTCGGCGTCGGTGGCGGCCTCGTTGGCCGTGCGGGCCAGCGCCAGCCCCGAGCCCACGCCGCCGGCCACGGCCTCCACCACCAGGTCGTCGAGACCCAGGTCGACCACGGTGGTGATCTGGTCGCGCTGGGCGTCGGTCACCGGACCCGACACCGCCACCAGGTCGACCAGTCGGGCCCGACGCTCGGCCGGCATCATCCCGAGGGTGTCGCCCACCGCCCGGATCCACTCGGCGTCGGGCACCAGCGGCACCAGGTCGGGCTCGAGGAAGTACCGGTAGTCGTAGGCGTCCTCCTTGGAGCGCAGCGCCTCGGTGCGCCCCGCACCCTCGTCCCAGTGGCGGGTCTGCTGGACGACCTCCTCGCCCGACTCGAGCAGGGCGATCTGGCGCTCTGGCCTCGTACTCGATGGCCCGGCCGAGGGAGCGCACCGAGTTCAGGTTCTTGATCTCGCAGCGGGTCCCGAACGGGGCGTCGGAGCCGCGGCGGACCGAGACGTTGGCGTCGACCCGCATCGACCCCTCCTCCATCTTGCCGTCGGAGGCGCCCGACGCCACCAGGATGGCCCGCAGCTCGGTCACGTAGGCCCGGGCCTGGTCGGAGGTGCGCAGGTCGGGGGCGCTCACGATCTCGACCAGCGGGACGCCGGAGCGGTTGTAGTCGACCAGCGAGTAGTCGGCCCCGTGGATCCGGCCCGAGGCGCCGGCGTGGGTCGTCTTGCCGGTGTCCTCCTCCATGTGGGCACGCTCGATGCCGACCCGGAACCCGTCGGGCAGGTCGAGCCAGCCGTCCACGTTGATCGGCTCGTCGTACTGGCTGATCTGGTAGTCCTTGGCCTGGTCCGGATAGAAGTAGTTCTTCCGGTGGAACGTGGAGGGACGGATGTCGCAGTGCAGGGCGCTGCCGATGGCCATGGCCAGCTCCACCGCCCGCTGGTTGAGCACGGGGAGCGACCCGGGCAGTCCGAGGCAGTTGGGGCACACGTTGGTGTTGGGCTCGTCGCCGAAGACGTTGGGGCATCCGCAGAACAGCTTGGTGGCCGTCTTGAGCTCGCAGTGCACCTCGAGCCCGATGACCATCTCCCAGGCCGCCGTCACGACGGAGCCCCCGCGGTCGGGCGGGGTACCGCCAGTTCGGGGGCGGCGGCCTCGACGACGGCCGCCACCTGGAACAGGGTGCCCTCCGACAGGGCCGGGCCGAGCAGCTGCACCCCGACGGGCAGGCCGTCGTCGCCGGTGCCGAAGGGGATGCTGATCGCCGGGTGCCCCGCCAGGTTCGACGGGATCGTGCACACGTCGGACAGGTACATGGTCAGCGGGTCGTCGACCTTGGTGCCGATGCCGAAGGCGGTGGTCGGGGCGGTCGGGCCGAGCAGGACGTCGCAGCGGGCGTAGGCGGTGGCGAACCCGTCGATGATCCGGGTCCGTACCTTCAGGGCCTGGTTGTAGTACGCGTCCATGTAGCCGGCGGACAGCACGTAGGTGCCGAGCATGATGCGTCGCTTGACCTCGGCGCCGAACCCCTCGGAGCGGGTGGCGGTGTTCATCGCCACCGTGTCCGGCGGCGTCCACCCGCAGGCCGTAGCGGACCCCGTCGTAGCGGGCCAGGTTGGACGAGGCCTCCCCCGGGGCGATGAGGTAGTACGCCGACAGGCCGAGGGTGACCTCGGGGACCGAGACCTCCTCGACCCGGGCGCCGGCGGCGGCCAGGGCCTGGGCGGCCTGGTCGACCCGGGCCACGACGTCGGGGGCGGCGCCGTCGAGGTACTCGGTGAGGAGCCCGACGGTCATGCCGTCGACCCCGTCGTCGAGCACCGACAGCACCCGCGGGGTCGGCCGGTGGAGCGACGTCGAGTCCAGCGGGTCGTGGCCGCCGATCACGTCGAAGAGCAGGGCGGCGTCGGCCACCGTCCGGGCGAAGGGCCCGATCTGGTCGAGCGACGAGGCGAAGGCCACCAGCCCGTAGCGGGACACGGTGCCGTAGGTGGGCTTCATGCCCACGACCCCGCACAGGGCGGCCGGCTGGCGGATCGAGCCGCCGGTGTCCGAGCCGAGGGCGAGCGGGGCGAACCCGGCGGCCACGGCGGCGGCCGAGCCGCCCGAGGACCCGCCGGGCACCCGCGACGGGTCGTGCGGGTTCCGGGTGGTCCCGAACGCCGAGGTCTCGGTCGAGGAGCCCATGGCGAACTCGTCCATGTTGGTCTTGCCGACCACCACGGCGCCGGCGTCGGCCAGGCGGGTGACCACCGTGGCGTCGTAGGGCGGCCGCCAGCCCTCGAGGATCCGGGACGAGCAGGTGGTCGGGACGCCCCGGGTGCACAGGTTGTCCTTCAGGGCGACGGGCACGCCGGCCAGGGGGCCGGGGTCCTCGCCGGCCGCCACCCGGGCGTCGACGGCCCGGGCCCGGCGCGGGCGCTGTCGGCCAGGACCAGGTTGAAGGCGTGGACCGCCTCCTCGCCGGCCTCGATGACGGCCAGGTGGTGCTCCAGCACGTCGGCGGCCGACTCGCTCGCCGGCCC
The DNA here is from genome assembly GCA_963814655.1 of uncultured Acidimicrobiales bacterium. Lineage (GTDB taxonomy): Bacteria > Actinomycetota > Acidimicrobiia > Acidimicrobiales > RAAP-2 > Bog-756. The sequence continues at coordinate 669,985 of CAWFDU010000013.1, forward strand.
GGACCATGGTGGCGGTCTCGAGGGCGGGCCGCGGGGCGCGTCACGGCGCCTCGCCCAGGATGCGGGGCACCCGGAACCGGTGGTCCTCGACCGACGGGGGCCTGGGCCAGCACCTCGTCGCGGTCGAGGCAGGGCCGGGGCTCGTCGGGCCGCAGCACGTTGGTGACGGCCATGGCGTGGGCGGTCGGCGCCACGCCGGCGAGGTCGAGGGAGGCCACGTCGGCGGCGTGGTCGAGCACCGAGGCCAGCTGCCCGGTGAACAGGTCGAGCTCCTCGTCGGTCAGGTGCAGGCGGGCCAGCGCGGCCACGTGGGCGACGTCCTCGCGGGTCAGGCGGGCGGGGCCGGTCATCAGCGACGCCGCCGCCGACCAGGGCGGTGGCGAACGCCACGGTGCGGGCCTCGATCAGGGGGGCGTCGTTGTCCAGGGTGGCCACGTGGTAGCTGTCCTCCAGCCAGATCCGCTCGACCGGCCCGCTGACCCGGGCCTCCACGACGTCGCCCGAGACCGGTTCGACCACGTGGTCCTCCCGGCTCGAGAAGCAGCAGGACCGGGCAGTGGATGTCGGCCAGCTTGGCCTCGACCTCGTCGGCCCCCCCGAACAGCGAGAGCACGGCGGCCAGCGGCGTCCCCGGGTAGGCGGGCTCGACCGGGCCCTCCTTCTTGATGTCGGAGCCGATGGCGTCGACCGTCTCGATCCCGGCGTCGAGGAGGGCCTGGATCCCCTCCACCGGAACTCGACGGCCGGGGGCTGCACCATGGGGTTGACCAGGGCGATGCCGGACAGGTGCGGGTGCCGCTCGGCCAGCCAGCACGCCAGGGCGCCGCCCATCGACAGCCCCGCCACCGCCACGTGGTCGCACCGGGCCGCCAGGGCCTGGAAGTGGGCCTCGGCGGCGCCGGACCAGTCGTCCCACCGGGTGGGGACCATGTCCTCGAGGGAGGTGCCGTGCCCGGGCAGGAGGGGCAGGTCGACGGTGAACCCGGCGGCGGCCAGCGCCTCGGCCAGCGGCCGCATCGGACTGGGGGTTGCCGGTGAACCCGTGGAGGACGAGGACGCCGTCGGGGCCGCCGTCGGCGGTCCACGGCTCGGCAGCCGGGCATGATCGGAGCAGTCACGCACCGGATGCTAACGGGCCCCGACGTGCCCACCGCCCTCCCCGGGACCCGGCGCCGCCCGCAGGGCCACCCGGCCGGGGCGACGGGTAGAGTTGCGACCGACGACGACGACGGGCAAGGAGCAGCGCACCGATGGCCACCTATCTGTTTCTGAGCGACGAGTGGCTGGACGAGGCCCGCGCCATCCGCGCCGAGTACGAGGGGCGGGGCGGCGGCATCGAGCACGCCGTGCGGATGAACCTCGTGGTGGTCGAGGTGCCCTTCGGCGAGGGGGCGGTCCACGCCCATGCCGACACCGCACGGGCGAGCTGGTCCTCGACGTCGGGCACCTGGACCCGGTCGACCTCAAGGTGACCATCGGCTACGACATCGCCCGGGCCCTGCTGGTGGAGGGCAACCCCCAGGCCGGCCTGCAGGCCTTCATGCAGGGCAAGATCAAGGTCGAGGGGGACATCGCCAAGCTCATGGCCCTCCAGGGCTCGTCCCCGGACCCGACCGCGGCCGAGATCGCCGCGCGGATCCAGGCCATGACCGAGTAGGTCGCCGCCACTGCCGCCGCCGCCGGCGGCCGGCGGCCCACCCGACCGGTGTGCCCGCCCTAGTGGAGGCCGACCTCGACGGGGGCTCCCCGGGTGCCCCGGGGCGTGTCCCTGACGAAGAACCCGCACACCAGCGCGGCCAGCGCCACCACGGCGCCCACCAGGTAGGCCGGTGTGGAACGAGGCCAGGTCGCCCGCGCCCCCGTGGGACGACGCCTGGACGGTCACCATGGCCTGGATGCCGGCCACGACCCCGATCTGGGTGATGAGGAGCTGGGCGGCACTCATCACCCCCAGCTCGTCGGGCGCCACCTCGTTGGACGCCGACGACGCCGTCGACGGGGTCGACACCCCGTTGGCCAGGCCCGAGAGGGCGAGGGCCACGATGATCAGCACCACCGACGGGTCGGCCCCGACCTGGGTGAACACCAGCATCGACACGAACAGGGCGGCGGAGCCGGCGACGACGGACCACCGCTCCCCCACCTTGACGGCGGCGTAGCCGGCGATCGGGGCCGACAGCGAGAACATCAGCGGCCGGGCCGTGGACAGCAGACCGGCGGCCGTCTCGCTGTAGCCGTAGATCCGCTCCATGAGGATGGGGAAGAGGAAGAACCCGCCCATGTAGGCGAAGTTGACGAAGGCGCGGGCCCCGAGGGGGAAGACGAAATTGCGCTTCCGGAAGTAGCGGAGCGGGACGAGCGGACGGGGCGCGGTGCGCTCGTGCAGGACGAAGTACACGCCGACGGCCAGGCCGAGCGCGAACAGGGCCAGCGTCTCCGTCGAGGTGAACCCCCAGGAGGGGGCCACGTTCAGGCCGAGCAGGCCGAGGGTGACCGAGACCGACAGCGTGGCGGACCCGGCCCAGTCGAGCTGGCGCCAGGGGCCGACGGGCTCCCCGGGGACGTCGGGGACGTCACCGGATCCGGCACCGGATCCGGCACCGGGCGACGGCTCCGCCACCCGACCGGCCGACGACCCGGGGACGGAGTCCGCCGTACCACCGGCACGGTCGTGGGACGGCAGCACGACGACGGCCAGCACGGCGGCGGCGGCCATGAGGGGCAGCTCGCCCCAGAACAGGGCCCGCCAGCCGTAGAACTGGATGATGGGGGCGCCGATGGTGACGCCGAGCACCGGACCGCCCGCGCCGACCAGGGCCCACCAGCCCATCGCCTTGACCCGGTCCTCGTGCGAGAACTCCTGCAGCACCAGGGCCATCGAGGCGGCCCCGGTGGCCGCCCCCTGGACGCCGTCGAAGAGCCGGGCGGCGATGAGCACGCCGGCGGTCGGCGCCGACGCGGTGAGGACCACGCTGAGCGCGGCCCCCGACGAGGCCCCACAGGTAGAGGCGCTTGTAGCCGCGCAGGTCGCCCGAGCTTGCCGAGGACGGGCGCGGCCACGCCGAACGCCAGCAGCGGACCGGTCGACGTCCAGGTGAGGGTGGTGACCGTGGTGTGGAGCTGCCGGGCCACCTCGGGCAGGGCCACCACGAACACGGTGAAGGTGATGTTGACCGACAGGAGGCCGGCGAGCACCGTCCACAGCACCCACCACTGGTAGCGGTCCGACCGCGCCACCCTGTGGTGCATCCGGTGCCGGAAGAGCAGCGGCCACGGGACGGTGATGCCCGCCGTCGCCCCCCGAGCCCGGTGCCGCTCAGGAGGTGCTCGGCCTCGCGCAGCTCGTCGGCGTCGAACGCCCCGTCCGGGCCGGCGCGCCGGGCCCGTCGGCCCGGGAGGCCACTCAGCCCCCGAGCTTGTGCATTTCGGCCTGCAGCTCCGCCACCGTCCAGCGGTCGTCCTTCTCGATGCGTGTCGGTCAGCGTCCAGGGCTGGAACAGGCGGATCTGCCCGCCCAGGATGAAGTACACCTTGCCGGTGGCCGGGCAGCCCTCGGTGCCGAGGTAGGCGACCAGGGGGGCGATGTTGGCCGGGTCCCAGGCGTCGAAGGTGGCGGCGTCGGCCGGGGCGGCCACGATGTCGGCCAGCCCGGGCGTCTCCACCGTCATGCGGGTGCGGGCGTTGGGGGCCAGCGCGTTCACCCGCACCCCGTAGCGGGACAGCTCGGTGGCGGCGATGGTGGTGAAGGCGGCGATGCCGGCCTTGGCCGCGCCGTAGTTGGTCTGGCCGGGGTTGCCGAGCAGCCCCGAGGTCGACGAGGTGTTGACCACCGACGCCTTGACCTCCCTGCCCGGCCTTGGTCTGCTCGCGCCAGTACGCGGCGGCGTGGCGGGTGGGGACGAAGTGACCCTTCAGGTGGACGTGGATGACGGCGTCCCACTCCTCCTCGGTCATGTTGACCAGCACCCGGTCGCGCAGGATGCCGGCGTTGTTGACCAGGACGTGCAGGTCGCCGTAGGTGGTCGATGGCCGTGTCGATCAGGCGCTTGCCGCCCTCCCAGTCGGTCACGTCGTCGTGGTTGGCCACGGCCTCGCCACCGGCGGCCGTGATCTCGTCGACCACCTGCTGGGCGGCGCTGACGTCGTCGCCGGAGCCGTCGAGCGAGCCGCCGAGGTCGTTGACCACGACCTTGGCGCCCTCGGCGGCGAACAGCAGGGCGTACTCGCGGCCGATGCCGCGGCCCGCGCCGGTGATGATGGCGATCCGTCCGTCCAGTGCTCCCATGTCCTCAACTTCTCTCGTGTCGGCCGCCCGCCGGTCGGCCGGGTCGGCGGTGCTCGGCGCGCCGCACGGTGCGGCGCGGTCTGACGGGCGTCCGACCGCGGACGACCGGTCCGGTCGGTGGCGGGGGACGCGACCGCTCCACGTTCCCATCGGGCCGCGGCCGCGGTCAAGCCGGCGGCCGCGTCCGCCGCCGGCGTGGGTTCAGGCGGCCGGCACCGGCACGGGGCGGTCCACCCGGAGGCCCAGTCCGGACGCCTCCACGGCGGCCGGCCATGGCCCGGACCCGGTCCCGGGGACCGCACACCACGACGTACTCGGTGTTGCGCAGGTGTGCCCGACCGTCCCCACCTTGCGGCCCGCCGGATCGTGGATGCCGATGCGCGCCCCGACGTAGCGGGCCGAGTCGAAGGCCAGGACCTCCACGTGGCCCCGCGGGCGCGCACAGGTCGTGCAGCTCGTCGTAGGTGAGCCACGACTCGTTGTTGTACGACAGCACCACCACCTCGGCCGCCACCGAGCCCACCACCGCGGCCAGCGCCGCCGGCATGGTCCGGCGCCCGTTGAAGGCGCTGCGGGTGGACGGGTCGCGCAGCTCGGCCCGCTTGCAGGCCACCCCGTAGTGCTCGGGGGCGTCCCAGGCGACCAGCGTCTCCCACACGTGGTAGTTGGCGTCGTAGCGGTGCTGGTTGTACGGCGGGTCGAGGTAGGCCAGGTCGACGTCGGGCAGGGCCGGCGTGCCCACCAGGGCCAGCGCGTCGCCCCGGAGGGCCCGGCCCGGGCCGGGGAGCAGCGCGGGCACCCGCAGGGTGAGCGGCCGGTCGGCCCGCGGGGCCCACCGCTTGAGGTAGGCCATCTGCAGCCCGGTGGTCGAGTCGACCCGGTCGGCGGCCTCGAGCAGGCTGGTGAGCAGCACCGGCCACAGCGGTGTGCCCGCCCACCGCTCCTCGATGGCGTCGCGCACGGCGTCGATGCGCGCCCCGTTGGCCGGCCGGAAGAACCGGGCGTCGACGCAGAACGTCTCGGTGACGTAGCCCGGGACGCCGGGCACGGCGTTCAGCGCCTCGACGGCGTCGGCCGCGAGGGACAGGAGCCACGGGTCGGCCGCGGGGTCGGTGGCCACGTAGCAGCGGGCCAGGACGTGGGCGCAGCGGGTGGCGTCGACCGCGGTCATCTCCAGACCGAGACCCTTGAAGGCCTGGGACACCCGGGTGGTGCCGCAGAACAGGTCGAGTCCGGTGCGCGCCCCCGACGACGCCGCCAGGGCGGCCAGTGCGGGCACGAGGCGCCGCTTGGAGCCCAGGTACTTGATCATCGGCGCCCGGTCATGGAGCGGTCAGGACCGCCCGAAGCGCCGGAACCACCAGTTCGGATCGCGGGCGTGGGCGTGGAAGTGGTCCGGGATCTGGCGCATCACCCGGTCGTAGGACCACCCGCCCTCCCCCAGCACCCGGTCGGCCACGGCGCCCAGCTGGGCCAGCATGTGGTCGACGTCGGGGCCGGGCGGCTGGTCGCCGTGCTGCTTCCACACCACCATCGGGACCCCGCACACCTCGCAGTCGGCCACCCAGCAGGTGTCGTCCTCGAAGTGCCACTCGGTGATCCTCGCGGCCTCGCACAGCTCGCACGCCCGGGGCCCGGCGGTCACCGGGTGTACACGTCCACCGTGGTGCCGACGGGCACCGAGCGTTCCGGCGGACGGCGAGGTGGAGACCACCGTGGTGGCCCCCGCCGGGCCGTAGGGGCCACCGGCGACCAGACCCAGTGCCGTCAGGGCGGCGGCGGCGGCCGAGGGCGACGTCACCGGTCAGCGGCGGGACGGTGACCGGCTTCGGCCCGAGGGAGACCTGGACGACCACGGTGGACCCGAAGGGCTGGAGGCCGCCGGCCGGCGGCGTCGTGGCGATCACGTGGTCGACGGGGACGGTCGAGGAGTACGCCTTCGACTCCTGGGGGACGAAGCCGGCGGCACCCAGCGCGGCGGCGGCCGACGCGTAGGTGGCGTCGGTCCCCACCACGGCGGGCACGGCCACCGGGGCGTGGCCCTTCGAGGTGATGACGGTCACCGTCGACCCGTAGGGGGCGTGGGCGGTCGGCGTGGTGCCCACGATGGCCCCGGCGGGCACGGTCGAGCTGTACCGGGCGGCGGAGGTGGGGCACACCCCGACCAGGTGCACGCCGGCCAGGGCCTGGACGGCGTCGTGGCAGTTGGAGAACGTGGTCAGGTCGGGGACGGCCACCAGCGGGGGGCCGCGTCGACACCACCACGCCGATGGCCGAGCCCTGCTTCAGGGTGGTCGCCGCCCCGCCCGACCGGGGGGTCGGCTGCTGGCTCACGACCGAGCCGGCGGGCACGGTGATCGATGACGAGCGGCCGGTCACCCGCACGTCGAGGTGCTCGGCACCGGCGGCGGCGGTGGCGGAGGCGAGCGTGCGCCCGACCAGGGCGGGCACCGGGCGCGACGGCGCGAACACCTTGGCCTGCACGGCCCACGCCACGCCGGCGGCGGCCAGCGCGGCGGCCAGCACGCAGAACGCCACCACCCAGGGCCACCGGCGGCGCCGTGGTCCGGGCCCGTCGGGAGCGGCGTCGGTCGTCCCGGCCGCCGCCGGGGCGGGGGCGCGGCGTCGAGCCCGAGGGCGGCGGCGGCGGGGGTGCCCGCGGGGATCCCGAGCTCGGTCAGGTCGCCGGGCCGCTCGGGCCCGGAGGGAGCCGTCCGGGTCGCCCGGTGCTCGGACGGTGCCGTCAGCCCGACGGCGGCGGCCAGCAGGAACGGGTCCTCCTCCTCGCGGTCGGGGGTCACCAGGGGCAGGGGGGCGGGTGCCGGGAGGGTCGGGGCCAGCTCGGCCAGCTTCGCCCCGAAGGCGGCGGCGTCGTAGCGCTCGGTCGGGTCGGGGGCGGCCGCCCACACCAGGACGTCGCCGAGGGGTCCGAGGGCCTCGTGCTCGGGCAGCAGGGCGCCCATCCGGGCCATGAGCGTGGCCACGGTGGTGTCGCCGATGAACGGCGACTCGCCGGTGACGCCCTCGTAGAGCACGAGGGCGAGGCCGTAGACGTCGGCCTTGCCGTCGAGCACCCAGCCCTCGACCTGCTCGGGGGCGGCGTAGCGGGCCGTGCCCAGGATGGCCCCGTCGGGCTCGGTCCAGGCCGCCTCGGCCAGGGCCCGGGCCAGACCGAAGTCGGCGATGCGCAGCCGGCCCTCGGCGTCGAACAGCAGGTTGGCCGGCTTGATGTCCCGGTGGACCAGTCCCCGGCGGTGGGCGTAGTCGAGCCCGGCACACGCCTCGACGCCGATGCGGACGGCCTGCTCGGGGGTGAGCAGGGCGCCGGTGTCGTAGATCTGGCGGAGGCTGCCGCCGGCCAGGTACTCGAGCACCAGGTACGGCTCGCCGTCCTGCTCGCCCCAGTCGTAGACGCGCAGGACGTTCGGGTGGTTGAGGGCGGCGACGGCCCGGGCCTCGGCCCGGAAGCGCCGCAGGAACGCCTGGTCGCCGGCGAGTGCCGGGTGGAGGACCTTGATGGCCACCTGACGGCGCGACGACACGTCGTCGGCCAGGTAGACGTGCGCGGACGCGCCGGTGCCCACGGCGGTGACCAGTCGGTAGCGGTCGCCGAGGACGCGCCCGATGGAGTCGGTGAGACTCGGCATGGCTCCGCTCAGGCTACCGACCCGGCGACCAGATCGGTGGAGGGTCGGCACCGGGGGATCGCCGGCCCGGCGGAGCGGAGCGCGGAATCGGACCGACGCAGGTGCAACGCCGTCACCGGGAAGCGGGGACGGCGTCACGCGCGCGGACGGGGACGGTTCCGCGGACGCGCCGAAGGCGGGGCCGGAGCCCCGCCTTCGTGCGGTACCACGTACCACCTCGGATCAGGTGGTGACGTCTTGAATCAGGAGGCGCAGTCCGCGCCGGTGCAGGTGAAGCTCAGGTTGGAGCCGTACAGACCAGCTGCGTACGTTTCGTCACCTGCGTAGTACTGCCCATCTCCGATGGTGGCAGCCGTGATGATGCCGTGGTCGGAGCCGAGCACCTCGGCGGTGATGTCTTGGGAGAAGCCGTTCTCATGGGCACCGCTGGTGCCACCGGTGTCGGTGGTCAGGCAGAGGTCCAGCTGGTACGTCAGTCCGGGCACGTTGGTGGTACCGGTGAGCTGGAAACCGACCAGGCTGAGGGCAGTGACCGGATCCGAGCAGGTGCCAGCCTGAACAGAGCCGATCGTGTCGCCACCGGTCTCGCCGACGCTGAGGGTGACCGCGTTGCCGTTGTCGACGGCCTTGATGCCATGGGCACCCAGCGTGGCGGCGATGTCATCCTCGACGGTCGGAGGCGTGGTGGACGCGTAGCCGGCGGCGTCGTCGTAGTAGTACAGATCCTTGGCTGCGGTCTTGACGGCGGTATACGTCGGAGTGATGAATCCGGTGTTTGCGGGGTCCGACAGCGAATCGGCGGCGTTGTCGACGTTGCACGCGGCAGCCGCCGTGACGAGATACGTGCCGTGCGGACCGGTGTAACCGGCGTTGGCCAGGATGCCGCCGCTGAAGTCGGTCTTGCTGACGTAGACGGGAGCCGTCGCCCAGCACGCGCTGGTCGGGACGTTGATCTTCTCCTTGATCTCCTTGTAGACGCCCTTGGCCCCACAGCACCGGTGCCCGTTCCCGAGAGGATGCCGGTGGACGGTGTCGCGTCGACGGAGCTCTTCTCGGCCGTCTTGTTAGTGATGGCCCCGGGAACGCTCTAGCCGGGCGAGGCGAAGGTGACCGAACCGGTCAGGGCGCACGCCTGCGTCGCGTACACCTTCGCCGCGGCCCCGGCAATGCTCGAGCCGCCGACGGCGGTGATGCCGGCGAGCGCCCCGGCCGGCATTGCGACCGCAGCCGCAACAACAAGCATCTTGCGAATCATAGTGATTGCTCCTTGATTTCCCCCGTGTCGCCACGGGCTCGAAGTCAGGCGACGGTCGCCCCCCGACGTGTTCGCAACCACCAGCCAGCAGATCCCCCGGACAGGCAGTCGGGCTGTACAACGAGTGCACGGCCCGAACCGTTACAGAGTCGGTCTGGCTGACGTAGACCGGGAGCCGTCGCCCAGCACCACGCTGGTCGGGACGTTGATCTTCTCCTTGATCTCCTTGTAGACGCCCTTGGCCCCACAGCCACCGGTGCCCGTTCCCGAGAGGATGCCGGTGGACGGTGTCACGTCGACGGAGCTCTTCTCGACCGTCTTGTTAGTGATGGCCCCGGGAACGCTCTCGCCGGGCGAGGCGAAGGTGACCGAACCGGTCAGGGCGCAGGCCTGCGTCGCGTACACCTTCGCCGCGGCCCCGGCAATGCTCGAGCCGCCGACGGCGGTGATGCCGGCGAGCGCCCCAGCTGGCATTGCGACCGCAGCCGCAATAACAAGCATCTTGCGAATCATAGTGATTGCTCCTTGATTTCCCCCGTGTCGCCACGGGCTCAAAGTCAGGCGACGGTCGCCCCCGACGGATGTCCAACCACCGACCCGAAGACCCCCCGGACAGATGGCAAAGGGAAGAACGACATCCCCCCGATGCCGTTACAGGATGCGGTCCCGACCCGGATCCGTAGCCATGCGAAACCGGTACCGTCGAACCGACGCCCCCCGATGCCCCTGTGCTACCAACCCGGAACGGGCACTCCCCTGCCCCTGGCGACCTTCGAACCGGTCCCCGTACAGTACCCACCGGGCCCCCCGTTTACAAGCAGCCCCGGGTGCAAAACCTCCGTCGATCCGGAAGATCCTCAATTTTGACGAGCAACGGGTTGTGCCATCACCGGAGGCACTTCCGGGCCGCTGGCCCGGTGACCTGGTCCGATGACCTCAACCAGGGCCCGGGAGCTCGCCGGTGGCCAGCAGGTCGCCGAACCGGTCGCCGTCGACGACGGGCACCCCCAGGCGCTCGGCCTTCGTCACCTTGGAGGCCCCCGGCGACCGTCCCACCACCACGGCCCACGTCTTCTTCGACACCGTGCCCGGCGACTTCCCGCCCCGGGCCAGCACGGCGGCCTCGGCCTCCTCGCGGGTGTAGCCCTCAGCGTGCCGGTGACCACCACCGAGCGTCCCTCGAGGGTCCGGGGCAGGTCCGGCCGGGCCCCGGCCGGCCCGGGCCCGGCTTCGGTCAGGTCGAGCCCGGCGGCCCGCAGCCGCTCGACCACCGACCGGTTGACCGGCGACGCGAACCACGCCACCACGCTCGGCGGCGATGACCGGCCCGACGCCGTCGACCGACGGCCAGCGCCTCCTCGTCGGCGGCCAGGATCGCCGTCGAGGTCGCCGTACGCCCGGGCCAGGGCCACCGAGCCGACCTGGCCGAGGTGGCGGATGCCGAGGCCGATCAGCACCCGGCTGAGCGGCCGGGACCGCGACGCGTCGATGGCGGCCAGCAGGTTGGCCGTCGACAGCTCGGCGAACCCCTCGAGGCCGGCGAAGGTGTCGGCGGTGAACGAGTAGAGGTCGGCCACGTCGACCAGCAGGCCGTGGTCGACCAGGAGCTGCACCCGCTGCTCGCCGAGGCCCTCGATGTCCATGGCCGAGCGCGAGGCGAAGTGGGCGATGCGCTGGACCCGCTGGCCGGGGCAGTCGAGGTTGGTGCAGAAGGTGTCGCTCTCGCCCTCGAGGCGCACCAGCGGTCGCGCCGCACACGGGACACGCGTCGGGGAACCTCCAGGCCGGTCGGCGGCGGCGCCCCTTCACCCGCACCGGGCCGACGACCTCGGGGATCACGTCGCCCGCCTTGCGGACGATCACGGTGTCGCCCGGACGCACGTCCTTCAGCCGGACCTGGTCCTCGTTGTGCAGCGTGGCCAGGCCCACGGTCGACCCGCCGACGAAGACCGGCTCCAGCACGGCGAACGGCGTCGCCTTGCCGGTCCGGCCGATCGAGACCTCGATGTCGACCGAGCGTGCGTCGAGCGCTCCTCGGGCGGGAACTTGTAGGCGATGGCCCACCGCGGGGCCCGCGACGTCGAGCCGAGCGCGCGCTGGAGCGCGAGGTCGTCGACCTTCACCACGACGCCGTCGATCTCGTAGTCGAGGTCGTGGCGGTGCTCCTCCCACCGCCGGCAGAAGGCGAGCACCTCGTCGAGCCCGCTGACCAGCCGGACCTCGGGGTTGACCGGGAACCCGGCCCGGCCGAGCCAGTCGAGCGTCGCCGACTGGCTGGTGGCCAGCGCGGCCAGGCGGCCGGACCGCCGCGGCTCGGGCGCCACCTCGCCCACCTGGTAGGCCCAGAAGGACAGGGCCCGCGCCGGCGGTGACCGACGGGTCCTTCTGCCGCAGCGAGCCGGCCGCGGAGTTGCGGGGGTTGACGAACGAGCCGGTCCCCCGCCTCGGCCTGGCGCCGGTTGAGGTCGTCGAAGGCGGCCGATCGGCATGTAGACCTCGCCCCGCACCTCGAGCACCTCGGGCGGCGGTCCGACGACCGGGTCGAGCTGCGTGGGGGACGGCGGCGATGGTGGCCACGTTGGCGGTGACGTCCTCGCCGGTGCGTGCCGTCCCCCCGGGTGGCCGCCTGGACGAACCGGCCGTCCGCGGTAGAGGAGCGAGATGGCCAGGCCGTCGATCTTCAGCTCGCACTCGAACGCGGGTGTCCGCCGGGACCTGCTCTGGCCAGCCGGTCCGCCCACGCCCGCAGCTCCTCGGCGCTGAAGGCGTTGTCCAGGCTCATCATCGGCACGCGGTGGGCCACCGGGGCGAACGAGGGTCGGACGGGGCGGCCCCGACCCGGCCGGTGGGCGAGTCCGGCACGACCAGGTCCGGGTGCTCGGCCTCGAGGGCGCGCAGCTCGCGCACCAGGGCGTCGTAGTCGGCGTCAGTGATCTCGGGGGCGTCGAGCACGTGGTAGCGCTCGTTGTGGTGGGCGATCTCGGCCCGCAGCTCGGCTGAGCGGGCCACCGGGTCGAGCGAACCGCCGTCGCCCCCGGCGCCCGTCGTCCGGGCCGCCGCTCATCGCACGACCCCCGAGCCGAGCACGGCGTCCGGGCGCGCCGGGTCGTAGAGGGCCACCGTCTGGCCGGGGGCCACCCGGCGACGGGCCCCGGCGAACGCCAGTGCCGTCCCGTCGCCGGAGGGACGGACGGGCAGCGGCCACGGGCACGCCGTGGGCGCTGCACTGGGCCAGGACGGGTGCGGAACCGTCGGCACCCGGGCACGGCGGGGCGTCCACCCACGTCACGGTGTGGAGGTCGTGTCCGGTCACCAGCGACGCCTCGGGGGGACCGACCGTGACCCGGCGGGCGGGCACGTCGACGGCGGTCACGAACCGCCGGCGCCCGTCGGTCCCGTGCCCCATGCCCCGCCGCTGGCCCACCGTGACCAGCTCCACGGCGTCGACGGTCGCCGAGGTCGTCCCCGGTGGCGTGGTCGACGAGCCGGCCGGCGTGCAGCGGGATGCGGTCGCCCAGGAACGCCGGCCCGACCGGCGTCGGCGCGGATGAAGCAGACGTCCTGGCTGTCGGGCTTGGCCGCCGTGCGCAGCCCGCGCCGGGCCGCCTCGGCCCGGACCTCGCCCTTGGTCAGGTCCCCCACCGGGAAGCCGGCACCGGGAAAGCTGCCCCTGGCCGAGCATGGCCAGCACGTAGGACTGGTCCTTGGCCGGATCGGCGCCGCGCAGCAGGCGGTGGACCCCGTCGGGACCGGCGGCCACGCGGGCGTGGTGGCCGGTGGCCACGGCGTCGAATCCGAGCGCCGCGGCCCGCTCCAGCAGCCGGTCGAACTTCAGGTGCCGGTTGCACTCGATGCACGGGTTGGGGGTGCGCCCGGCCGGCGTGCCCGGCCACGTAGGGGTCGACCACGTGGGCCTCGAAGTCGGCGGCGAAGTTGAAGACGTGGTGGACGATGCCCAGCCGGTCGGCCACCCGCCGGGCGTCGTCGACGTCGGCCACCGAGCAGCACCCCGAGTCGGACGGGCCGCCCCACAGCTTCAGGGTCGCCCCGACCACGGCGTCGGCGCCGAGCTCGTCGACCACGAGCGCGGCGGCCACCGACGAGTCGACTCCACCGGACATGGCCACCAGGACCACGCACGGCCCTAGTTTCGCAGGCGCTCGAGTACGGGCGGGACCCGGTCGAGCGCGAGGTCCACGTCCTCGTCGGTGGAGGTGGCGCCGAGCGAGAAGCGCACCCCCGAGGAGGCGGCCGCGGCGTCGAGTCCGAGCGCGGCCAGCACGTGGCTCGGCTCGACGGCCCCGCTGGCGCAGGCCGCCCCGGCCGACGCGGCGACACCCTCCTCGTCGAGCAGCACCACCGCCGCCTCGGACTCGATCCCGTCGAGGCGGACGTGGAGGATGCCGGCCACACGGTCCTCGCGCCGCCCCGACTCGACGAGGCCGGGGACCCGCCGGGCGAGGCCGTCGCCGAGGCGGTCGCGGAGCGCCCGCACCCGGGCCACCTCCGCCTCCCGACCGGCCACCGCGGCCTCCAGCGCCGCGGCCAGGCCCACCGCCCCGGCCACGTTGGGCGTGCCGCTGCGTCGACCGCGCTCCTGACCACCGCCGGCGATGCGGGGTCGTACCGCGGCGCCGCGACGGAGCACCAGGGCGCCTGAGCCCTTCGGGCCCCCGAACTTGTGGGCGCTCAACGACACCAGGTCCGGCCGGTGCGGTCGCCGCGGCCGCGTCCAGCCACGGGACGGCCTGCACGGCGTCGGTGTGGAGGACGGCGCCGGGCGACCGCTCCCGCACCACGGCCGCCACCGCGTCGAGGGGCTGGACGGTGCCGAGCTCGTTGTTGACGGTCATCACCGACACCAGGACGACGTCGGCCGTGCACGCCTCGGCCAGGGCGTCGAGGTCGACGAGGCCCCACGGGTCGCCCGGGACCTGGCGGAGTTCGGCCCCGGTGCGGGCGGCGAGGGACCGGCACGCCTCGAGGACGGCGTGGTGCTCGAGGGCCGAGCACACCACCGCGCCGGGGGCGCCGGCGGACCGTCCGGCGGTCGCCGCGTCCCATCCCCCCTGGACGGCGAGGTCGTCGGCCTCGGTGCCACCCGACGTCAGGACGACGTCGCCCGGCCCGGCCCCGAGCAGCTCGGCGATGCGGTCGCGGGCGTCGTCGAGGGCGGCCCGGACCCGGCGCGACTCGGCGTGGGCGCCGGACGGGTTGGCGAACCGTTCGGTCAGGAACGGCAGCATCGCCTCCAGGGCCTCGGGCCGCAGCGGCGTGGTGGCGGCGTGGTCGAGGTAGGCGCGCCGACCGGTCCGCCCGGGGTCCGACGTCACACGTGCCCGGTCACGCGGACGGCCGTCGGGCCATCAGGCGATCCAGACCGACTTCACGTTGCAGAATTCGTGGAGCCCGTATGAGCCGAGCTCGCGCCCGATCCCGGACGCCTTGATGCCCCCGAAGGGCAGCTGCGGCATCGAGACGGTCATGCCGTTCACGAACACCTGGCCGGCGGACAGTCCCACGACGAACCGCTGCTGCTCGTCGGGGTCGGTGGTCCACACGCTCGAGCCGAGGCCGAACACGGTGTCGTTGGCCAGCGCCAGCGCCTCGTCGGCGTCGGCCGCCGTGTACAGCAGGGCGACCGGGCCGAACACCTCCTCGGTGGCGACCCGCATGCCCGGACGGATCCCGGTCACCACGGTGGGCGCGTAGAAGCACCCGGGGTGGTCGGGGCCGGACGGGCCCACCACCCGCCCGCCCCCGCACAGGACGGTGGCGCCCTTGGCCCGGGCGTCCTCCACCTGCGCCTCGACGGTGTCCACGGCGGCGGCGTTGATCAGGGGGCCCACCTCGGTGGCGGGATCGAACGGGTCGCCGACCGACAGCGCGGCCATCGCCTCCACGAACCGCCCGGTGAACTCCTCGGCCACGTCGGCGTGGACGATGAAGCGCTTGGCGGCGATGCACGACTGGCCGCCGTTCTGCACCCGGGCCTGGACGGCGGTGGGCACGGCCCGGTCCAGGTCGGCCGACGGGAGGACGATGAACGGGTCGCTGCCGCCGAGCTCGAGCACCACCTTCTTGCCCGCCGCGCCGGCCTGGGCGGCGACGGCCCGGCCGGCGCCGACGCTGCCGGTCAGGGTCACGGCGGCCACCCGGTCGTCGGCGATGAGCGCCGGGACCTGTTCGGTCCCGATGAGGAGCGTCTGGAGGAGGCCGTGCGGGGCGCCCGCCCGGCGGAACAGGTCCTCGAGGAGGAGGGCGGTGCGGGGGACGCTCGGGGCGTGCTTCAACAACCCGACGTTGCCGACCATGACGGCGGGGGCGAGGAAGCGCGCCACCTGCCACAGCGGGAAGTTCCACGGCATGATGGCGAGCACGGCGCCGAGGGGCTGGTACGTCACCAGGCCGAGCGACGCGTCGACCGGGACCTCCCTGTCCTGCAGCATCACCTCGGCGTGCTCGGCGAACCAGCGGAAGCCCGCCGCGCACTTGGCCACCTCGCCCTTGGCCTGGGCGAAGGGCTTGCCCATCTCGGTGGTCACGACGTGGGCGAGGTCGGGCACCTCGCCCTCGAGCAGCTCGGCGGCGGTCACCAGCAGGCGGGACCGCTCGGCGAACGAGCTGGTGGCCCACGTCGCCGCGCAGGAGGCGGCGGCGGCCAGGCACTCCTCGACCCGGGCGGCGTCGAAGGGCTCGAACGACTCGAGCAGCTCGCCGGTGGCGGGGTTGACGGTGGCGATGGGGGGACCGAAGTCAGCGGGGACCATGGCGTCCAGTATCGCCCATCGGCGCCGGGTCGCTCACCCGGCGCCGGGGTCCGTCCCGTCCAGGCCGAGCACGTGCGGGAGCGCCAGCCGCTTCACCTTCCCGGTCGCCGTACGGGGGAGGGCGGGGACCACCGCGTACGCCTTCGGGCGCTTGTACCCGGCCAGGTGGGAGGTGGCGTGGGCGGCGAGCGCGTCGAGGACGGCGGGGTCACCGTCGGTCACCACCGCCGCGCACACCCGCTGACCCCAGTCGTCGTCGGGTGCGCCGAACACGGCGACCTCGCGGACCCCGGGCACGTCGGCCAGGACCGCCTCCACCTCGGCCGGGTAGACGTTGACCCCGCCGGTGATCACCAGGTCGTCACGGCGCCCGTCGAGGTACAGGTAGCCCTCCGCGTCGAGGCGGCCCAGGTCGCCCACCGTGAACCACCCGTCCCGCCACGCGGCGGCCGTCTTCGCACGCGTCACGCCAGTAGACGAACCGACCGAAGGCGGGCGGGCGGCACCAGACGGAGCCGTCGGGGTCGACGGCGAGCGTGCGACCGGGACGGGCCCGACCGACGGTGCCAGGCCGGGCGAGCCACTCGGCGGGTGGGCACACGGTGAACTGGCCCTCGGTCGACCCGTAGAACTCCCACAGCGCGCCGTCGGGCACCAGGGCCAGCGCCGCCCGCTTGAGGGCGGGCGGGCACGGCGACCCGGCGTGCACCAGCAGGCGCATTCGGGCGAACCGGCCGGGCCCGCAGTCCGGCAGGGCCAGCAGCCGGGCGAGGGCCGCCGGGGCGAGGAAGGTGGTGGTCGGCCGGGGACCGGCGGCGCCGTCGAGGGCGGCGGCGGCCGTCCCGGCGTCGAAGTGCCCGAGCACGACGCACGTCCCGCCGCGCAGCAGGGTGCCCCCGGCGAAGCGCACCGACACCGAGTGGCACATCGGCGAGCAGACCAGGTGCACGTCGTCGGGGCCGAAACCCCACTGGTCGGCCTCGTCGGCCAGGGCGGCGGCGGCCGTCGCCTCGTCCCACACCCCCGACCACACGCCCTTGGCCCGTCCGGTGGTACCCGAGGTGTAGTGCATGGGCCGGGCGAGCGGGTGGGGGGCGATCGCCACCTCGGTGCCGCCGGCCAGGCGGTCCAGGGCGTCGGGGTCGGTCACGACGAGGGCGGGGTCGCCGTCGTCGACCAGGGCGTCGCGCTCGGCGTCCAGCAGGGTGGCGTTCAACAGCACGGGCACGATCCCCGTGCGGAGCGCCCCGAGGACGGCGCACAGCAGGGCGGCCGACGACGGGAGGCAGAAGGCGACGCGGTCCCCGGCGGACACGCCGGCGGCGGCGAGCGCGCCGGCGGCGCGGCGCTGGCGGACCTCGGCGTCGGCGGCGGTCAGGACCTCGACGGTCGGTGGGTCGGTCACCGACGGGCGCTCACGACGGGCCGGTGGCGGCGCCGTGCACGGGGACCGGCGACCCGTCCGCGGGAGGGGGGTCGCCGAGGTCGGCGAACAGGCTCGGACGGACCAGCGCGGCGAGGACGGCCAGTGCCAGGAGGAGGACGGCACCCGCCACCGTGACGGCCCGGATCCCGTGGGCCGTCGCCAGCCAGCCCTGCACCACCGCGCCGAGGGGATAGACCAGCCCGAGCGCCATCATGTAGATGCTGAGGATCCGACCCCGCGACTCGACGGGGGCGCGCAGCTGCACGACCGTGTTGAGCCCGGACAGCACGACGATGTAGCCGGCGCCCACGGCGACGAAGGCCGGCACGGCGAGGGCGAGCGTCGGGGCGACGGCATAGAGGCACAGCAGCGGGGGCACGGTGAAGATCGCCGTGCGGAGCACCGCCAGACGCCCGAACCGCTCGGCCAGCCCGGCGAGGGAGAGGGCCCCGACCACGGCACCCACGCCCTGGGCGGTGATCAGCACCGCGGTGGTCAGGCTCAGGCTCCATCCGGGTGGGGCCAGCACGTGGGCCATGGCCGGCACCAGGGCGATGAACGGCGACGCCAGCAGGGCGACCACGGCGATGCAGATGATGGCCGACCGGCAGCCCGGCTCGGCGACGGCGGCCCGTGCCCCCTCGACGATCCGGGCCGCCATCGACTGCCCGCCGGGACGGGGTACCGGCCTCGGCAGCCGCACCAGCACCAGGGCGATGACCACGGCCCCGAAGGAGAGGGCGTTGATGCCGAACACGACGGCGTAGTTCCGGGTGAGGAGCACCAGTCCGGCGACGGCGGGCCCGATGACCCGGCCCAGGTTGAACTGGGCCGAGGACAGCGACACCGCGCCCAGGAGGTCCGCCTTCGGGACGAGGTCGGGGACCATGGCCTGGTAGGCCGGGAACCCGATCGCCCCCGCCGCCCCGCCGAGGAAGGAGAGGAGCACCAGCACCCCGGGCGGATCGAGGTGGACGGCGACCAGGACGGCCAGCACGAGGGCGAACGCGGTTTCGGCCAGGGTCGTGACGATCAGCCACCGGCGGCGGTCCAGCCGGTCGGCCAGCGCGCCCCCGACGGGGGCGAGGAGCCCGATCGGCACGAACCCGGCGGCGGCCACCAGTCCGGCCCAGCCCGCGCCGGCGTGGCCGGTACGCGAGTAGACGAGCACGCCCAGGGCGACCGTCTGCATCCACGACCCCAGGTTGGAGACGAGGGCGGCCGACCAGATGAGGGCGAAGTTCCGCGAGCGGAGCGGGCGGAGCGAAGCCGGGGCCACGGCCCAAGGCTACCGGCGCCGCGGTCGCCGCCGTCGGGGGTGCCGGACCGGACGGCGCCGGCGGACCGGGCTACTCGTCCAGCTTCACCTTGCGGCGGGGACGCAGTGCGAACCACCAGATGCTGGCCATGGTGGCGAGCACCCCGAGGGCGGCCGCCGGCTTGGCGATCTTGCGGGAACGGTCGGACATGTACCGACGATACCCGGACGCGCGCGTTCTCATCTCCTTCTTCCGATCTTCTTCCGGTTCTCCTATCCCCTCCTTCGGCTCCCCTTAGGGGCGTCCCGCACGATGGAGGACATGCACGGGAGCACCTTCCGCACCTCGAGGACCGAGCGCACACGCCGGCGCGCCGGCGGCCCGGTCCTCACGCTCGTCCGCGGCGACGCCCCCTGCGCACCCACGCGTGTCGCCCCCCGCGCCCATCCGGCGTTCGAGGGCTTCACACCTGACGGCCGAGCGGGCGACCCCGCCCGCACCGCCGTCCACCGTTCCGGACCGGAGGCAACGACCGACCGCACGACGTCGAGGGGCAGCGCATCACCCGACGTCCGCGGTACGGCGCACTCCGGTCCGGGCCCGCACGTGCCCCAGGCCGAGCTGGTCCGGCGGATCGCCGACCACCTGGCCGCCCTCGACGACGGGCGGGACGCCGCGCCCGTCGTGGTGCCCCTGCGCCGGTAGGCGCGGCCACCCCGGGGCGCCGGGGCCGGTGACCGCGGGCGCCGCGGCCCACCGGATCCGTGCGACCGGACCGGTATAGTGCTGCCGCGCGCTCCAGAGGGCTGGTCCGAGTGAGGCGCGAGGAGCGATCGTGGACATCCCCGCACTTCCGCCGGCCCCGGGCCCCGTCCGATGAGTTCGCCGATCGGCGACCGGGTGCGGCACGCGGCCAGCTGGGCGTTCATCCGCACCCCCGACTCCTTCCAGCACCACGTGCTCCACGCGCTCGGCCGGCAGGCGCCGTGGGCGTCCGGCGCCCCGCCCGCCCCCCCGGCCGCGCCCGAGGGCATGCGCACCGGCGCACCGGACTTCGTCGGCATCGGTGCCGCCAAGTCCGGCACCACGTGGTGGTTCAGCCTGATGGTGTCCCACCCCGAGATCCACGTCGAGCACCGCAAGGAGCTGGACTACTTCGGCCTGCCGTTCCTGAAGCGCCTGGACGCCGGGACGTGCACGCTGGCCGACGCCGAGGCCTACCGGGACTGGTTCCCCCGGCCGGAGGGCACCATCACGGGCGAGTGGACCCCGAACTACGCGTTCGCCCCCCGGCTCCCGCCCGTGCTGCGCGCCGCCGCCCCCGGGGCGAAGCTGCTGGTCATGCTGCGCGATCCGGTGGAGCGGTACCGGTCCGACCTGTCGCGTCCGATGCCGTCCAGGAGCCTCGAGCGGCTCCGGTACCGTTCGCTGGCCAACAGCATGTACGCCAACGTGCTCCAGCCGTGGGAGGAGGCCTACGCCCCCGGGGAGATCCTGGTGCTGCAGTTCGAGGCCTGCGTCCGGTCACCCGACCGGTACCTCGCCGAGACGTTCCGCTTCCTCGGGGTCGACGAGTCGTACCGGCCGACGGAGACCCGGTCACGGGTGAACGCGTCGAAGAGCAAGCTCGAGCTCGACCCCTTCGTGGTGCAGCAGCTCGTCCGCCTCTACGAGCAGGACGTCGTGAACCTGGTGGCCCGGCACCCCGGGATCGACCTCTCGCTGTGGCCGAACTTCGGCCACCTGGAGGACCCGCCGGTCTTCCCCGCGCCGCCGGCCTGACGTCGGGGTCTAGCCGCCCCCGGGGGGGTCGGGGACGCGGACGGCGACCGACCCGCGGCCCGGGTCCGGGACGAGCCGGGTGTCCGGGTCGACGCACCACTCGAGGATCCACCGTGCCACCCAGGCCGGCGTGGCGAACGCGTCCTCGTCCGCCAGCCGGCGGAAGCGGGCGACGTCGGGAAAGGCGTCGGGCGGGGTGGCGCGGATCAGCGCCTGCATGCCGGTGTCGACGACCCCGGGCGACACGGCGTAGGCGGCCAGGCCGGCGTCCCGCTCCTCCAGGCCGACCACCTCGGTCAGCATCTCGACGGCCGCCTTCGAGGCGCAGTACGCCGCCCATCCCCGGTAGGCCGAGGTGGCCGCGCCCGAGGACAGGTTGACCAGCGTCCCACCCCCGGGGCGGGCACGGACGTGCCGGGCGAAGGCGGCGGTGCCGTGGGCCACGCCCAGCACGTTGGTGGCCACGTTGGCGGCGAGCTCCGCCGGGTCGGCCGTGGCCAGCGGGCCGATGGGGGCGAGGACACCGGCGTTGTTCACCCACACGTCGATCCGGCCGAACCGGTCCGCCACGAGGCGGGCGAAGGCGTCCACGGCGGCGGCGTCCGTGACGTCCACCCGGTCGGCCACCGCCTCGGCGCCGTCGGGTGGCGCGGGCCGTGTCCGGGCGCAGAGCCCCAGGCGCATGCCCTGGGCGGCGAAGGCGTCGGCCAGACCGGCACCGATGCCGCGACTGGCGCCCGTGACCACGACGACCGGCGCCGCGACGGGGCTCCCGGTGGGGCGGGGCGGTCCCGGCGCGTCGGCCACGCCGGTCAGCCCGCGGTCGACACGAACACGTTCTTGACCTCGCTGTAGGAGGCCAGCGCCTCGAGCCCGAGCTCGCGGCCGAAGCCCGACTGCTTCATGCCGCCGAAGCTGGTCTGCACCCGCACGGAGCTGTTCGAGTTGACCGAGAGGTTGCCGGCACGGACGGCGCGGGCCATCCGCAGCGACCGGGCGCCGTCCCGCGTCCAGATCGAGCCCGACAGCCCGTAGGGGGTGTCGTTGGCCAGCCGGACGGCCTCCTCCTCGTCGTCGAAGGGGATCACGGCCACGACGGGCCCGAAGATCTCCTCGCGGGCCATCCGCCACGACGGGTCGGCCGGGGCGACCACCGTCGGGGGGAACCAGAACCCGGGACCGTCGGGGACGGCTCCCGTGGTGTGGGTCGGCACCGGGGCGCCGGGGGCGCCCATGCCGACCTCCAGGAAGGACGCCACGACGCCGCGGTGGGCGGCCGTCACCAGGGGGCCCATCCTGACGTCCGGATCGGTCGGGTCGCCGACCGTCCACGCCTCCACGGCGTCGGCCAGCAGGTCCAGGAACTCGTCCAGGACGGTCCGCTGCACCAGGATGCGACTCCGCGCGCAGCAGTCCTGACCCCCGTTGGCGAACACCCCGCCCGGGGCGGCGGCGGCGGCCGCGGCCAGGTCGGCGTCGGCGAAGACGACCGAGGCCGACTTACCCCCGAGTTCCAGGGTCACCCGCTTGATCGTCCCCGAGGCGCGGGACATGACCTCGCGCCCGACCTCGGTGGAACCGGTGAAGGCGATCTTGTCGACGTCGGGGTGCTCGGCCAGCCGCGTCCCGACCACCGAGCCCCTGCCGGTCACGACCTGGAGCACGCCCTCGGGCAGCCCGGCCTCGAGTCCCAGCTCGGCCAGCCGGAGGGCGGTCAGCGGCGTGATCTCGGCCGGCTTCACCACGATGGTGTTGCCGGTGGCGAGGGCGGGGCCCACCTTCCACGAGGTGATGGCGACGGGGAAGTTCCACGGGACGATCGCCCCCACCACCCCGAGGGGCTCGTGGAACGTGAGGTCCACACCGCCGGCCACCGGCACGGTGGCTCCCCGGTGCTTGTCGACCGCCCCGGCGTAGAAGTAGAGGACCTCGGCCACCATGGCGACCTCGTCGCGGCTCTCGGCGATGGGCTTGCCCACGTTGGCCGTCTCGAGCCGGGCCAGCTCCTCGGCGTGCTCCTCGACGCCCGCGGCGAACCGGCGCATCAGCCGCGCCCGGTCGGCCGGGGCCACCGCCCGCCACGCCGGGCCGGCCTCGACGGCACGGGCCACGGCCTCGTCGGTGGCGTCGACCCCGTGCACCGGGACCTCGGCGATGACCTGCTCCGTGGCCGGGTTGACCACCTGGGTTGCTCCACTCATCGTCGCTCCTCGCTCGTCCTGGTGTCGGTCGCGGCTCCCGGTTGCGGTGCAGGGTCCGGGCCCGGCGCGGCGCGGGCGGCCTCCACCAGCCCCGCGAACAGCCGCACGTCACCGTTCTCCTCGGGGTGCCACTGCACCCCCACCGCGAACGTCCGGCCGAGGACCTCCACGGCCTCGACCACCCCGTCGTCGCTGCGCGCCGACACCAGCAACGACTCGCCCACGGCGTCGACCGCCTGGTGGTGGCTGCACAGCACCTCGGCGCGGTCGCCGAGCAGGCGGTGGACGTGGGTGCCCGGCTCGCACACCACGGTGACCTCGCCGAAGGCCCCGGCGGCCGGCTGGTGCCGGGTCGATCCCAGGAGGTCGGGGAGCTGCTGGACCAGCGTGCCCCCGAACAGCACGTTGAGCACCTGGAGCCCCCGGCACACGGCGAGGAGCGGGAGGTCCCGCCCGACGGCCCCGTCCACCAGCTGCAGCTCGAGCTCGTCGCGCCGTTCGTCCACCCCGCCGTTCCGCCCGTCCGGCGCCTGTCCGTAGCGGGCGGCGTCCACGTCGCCGCCGCCGATGACCAGCACCCCGTCGACGGCGTCCAGCACCGACCCGACGGCGGCAGCGGCCGTGCCGACGGGGTCCTCCGTGCCGGCGCCCACCGGCGGGACCAGCACCGGCCAGCCTCCGGCCTCGACCACGCGGTCCAGGTAGGCGCCGGGCACCACCGCCGCGTCGCGGTCCCACGACCACCAGCGGGTCTCCTGCCGGTACGTCGTCACGGCGATGAGCGGCCGGCGCCCGGGTCTAGACATGGCGCAAGTATCCCATCCGCACGCCGGACCCCGCGACGGGGGTGCCGACGGGGCGCGCCGGTGGTGGACGCCCGGCGTCGATTGGGACAGAGTGCAGGGATGCTGACCCTCGAGACCCTGCCCCACCAGATCCGCTCCGGCGAGGTCCACACCGTCGTCGTGGCCTTCCCCGACCTGCAGGGGCGGCCGGTGGGCAAGCGCGTCACCGGCTCCTTCTTCCTGGAGCACGTGCTGGCGCACGGGATCGAGGCGTGCGACTACCTGTTGGCGTGCGACGTCGACATGGACCCGCTCCCCGGCTACGAGTTCGCCAACTGGGAGACCGGCTACGGCGACCTCAACGCCGTCATCGACCCGCAGACGGTGCGGCCGCTGCCGTGGCTCCCCGGCTCGGTGCTGGTGCTGTGCGACCTGCTCACCATGGACGGCGAGCCGGTCGAGGTGTCCCCCCGTCGGATCCTCCGCCGTCAGATCGAGCGCGCCGCCGAACGGGGCTACGTGGTCAAGTGCGCCACCGAGCTCGAGTTCTACCTGTTCCTCGACTCGTTCGCCGAGGCGGGCGCCAAGCGGTGGCAGGGTCTCACCCCGCACGCCACCTCGATCGAGGACTACCAGCTCCTCCAGACGTCGCGCGAGGAGTACATCATCGCCCGCATCCGCAACGAGATGACCGAGGCGGGCATCCCCATCGAGTTCTCCAAGGGCGAGGCCGGCATCGGCCAGCACGAGATCAACATCACCTACGGGACCGCGCTCGAGGTCGCCGACCGGCACCTCGTGTTCAAGAACGGGGTGAAGGAGATCGCCGGAGAGTCCGGGCGGGCCGCCACGTTCATGGCCAAGTGGTCGATGGACACCGCCGGGTCGTCCTGCCACATCCACACCAGCCTGTGGGACGCGGCCACCGACAGCCCGCTGATGGCGCCGGCCGCGGGCGAGGACGCGCCGTCGGGATTCTCGCCGTTGGGCGCCCGGTGGGTGGCGGGCCAGATCCACGCCGCCGGCCAGCTGGCGTGGTGCTTCGCCCCCTACGTCAACTCGTACCGGCGCTACGTGCCGGACTCGTGGGCGCCGACCGCCGTCGTGTGGGGCGAGGACAACCGCACGTGCGGCTTCCGGGCCGTGGGACACGGGGCCGGGCGGCGGATCGAGAGCCGCATCCCGGGGGCGGACGTGAACCCGTACATCGCCCTGGCCGCCGCCATCGCAGGAGGGCTGTGGGGCATCGAGCACGGAACCGACCTCGCACCGGCCTTCACCGGGAACGCGTACCACGCCCCCGACGTGCCCCGCATCCCGACCACCCTCCCCGAGGCCATCGCCAGCCTCGAGTCGAGCGAGGTGGCGGCCGAGGCGTTCGGGCCGGCGGTGCACCAGCACCTGGTCAACACGGCCCGCCAGGAGTGGGCCACGGCCAACTCGGTGGTGACCGACTGGGAGCTGGCCCGCAACTTCGAGCGCATCTGACCGCCGGCGGCGCCGCGGCGCTCCTCCCGCGCGACCCCCGCCCCGTGCCGCCGGGCCACCCCGGTGCCGTCCCGGGACCCGCGTCCTTGACGTGCCGGGCGCCCGCTGGCACCATTGGGGAGCATGACGTACACGACGACGGACCTCCTCCTCACCTGACGGCGAACGCCACATCGCGTTCGCCCGCAACCTCCCGTGCCTCCGGCCGGGGGGTTTTTTGTTGGGCGCACGCGGGACCGGCGACGACGCACGGGACGGGAGCGGACCGTCGGACCCACCACACCCGCACCACAGGACACCCGCAGCAGCAAGGGAGCACCCGATGAGCCACGACCAGCACATCCCCACCGACGGCGTCCCGTCACGACGGCTGGCCATGCCGTGCGACGTGTCCCCGATGCCCTTCCACCTCTACCGGCCCTACGTCCCGCTCGTGCTCACCGACCGCACGTGGCCGGACCGGCAGACCACGGTGGCGCCCCAGTGGGCCAGCGTCGACCTGCGGGACGGCAACCAGGCCCTGGTCGATCCCATGGACTCGGAGCGCAAGATGACGCTCTTCCGGACGCTGGTCGACATCGGCCTCAAGGAGATCGAGGTCGGGTTCCCCTCCGCGTCCCAGACCGACTACGACTTCCAGCGCGAGATCATCGAGGGCGACCTGGTCCCCGACGACGTGACCATCCAGGTCCTGGTCCAGTGCCGCGAGGAGCTCATCGAGCGCACCTTCGAGTCGCTGCGCGGCGCCGACCGGGCCATCGTCCACTTCTACAACTCCACCTCCACCCTCCAGCGCCGGGTCGTCTTCGGCCTCGACCGCCGGGGCATCGTCGACATCGCCGTCAACGCCGCCCGCCTGTGCCGGAAGTTCGAGTCCACCGTGCCCGGTACCGAGATCCGCTACGAGTACTCGCCGGAGAGCTTCACCGGGACCGAGCCCGAGTTCGCCGTGGAGATCTGCGAGGCGGTCATGGAGGTGCTCGAGCCGACCCCCGAGCGCCCGGTGATCATCAACCTGCCCAACACCGTCGAGATGTACGGACCCCACGTCTACGCCGACGTGATCGAGTGGTTCGGCCGCACCGTCCGCGACCGCGACTCGATCATCCTCAGCCTCCACCCCCACAACGACCGCGGGACCGCCGTGGCCGCCGCCGAGCTGGCCGTGCTGGCCGGCGCCGACCGGGTGGAGGGGACCCTGTTCGGCAACGGCGAGCGCACCGGCAACGTCGACCTGGTGACCCTGGCCATGAACCTCTTCTCGCAGGGCGTCGATCCGGCGCTGGACTTCGGGGACATCGACAAGGTGCGCAGGGTGGCCGAATTCGCCACCCGCATGCCGGTCCACCCGCGGCACCCCTACGCCGGCGACCTCGTCTACACCGCGTTCAGCGGCTCGCACCAGGACGCCATCAAGAAGGGCTTCGAGGCCATCGGGGAGGACTACGACCACTGGGAGGTCCCGTACCTCCCCATCGACCCCGGCCACACCGGACGGACCTACGAGGCCATCATCCAGGTCAACAGCCAGTCCGGCAAGGGCGGCGTGGCCTACGTGATGGACCACCGAGCACGGGCTCGACCTGCCCCGCCGCCTGCAGGTCGAGTTCTCCAAGCAGGTCCAGGCCGTCACCGAGGACTCCGGCACGGTGATCCGGCCCGGCGAGATGTGGGACGTCTTCTCGCAGACGTACCTGCCCGACGACGCCGGCGTGCGCATCATCGGCAGCGAGACCACCACCGGCGGCGGCCGCACCACCGTCACCGCCCAGCTCCTCGTCGACGGCGAGCCCCGCACCGTGATGGGCGAGGGCAACGGGCCGATCGACGCCCTGGTCGGCGCCCTGCGCGCCGATCTCGGGGTCACCTTCGAGGTCAAGGACTACAGCGAGCACGCCCTCACCGCGGGCAGCGGCGCCTCGGCGGTCGCCTACGTCGAGGCCGAGGGCGCCGACGGCACCACCTGGTGGGGCGTCGGCATGGACTCGAGCATCCTCGACGCGTCGCTGGCCGCGGTGGTCAGCGCGGCCAACCGGGCCCGCGGGCGCGCCGGCTGACGGCGGGCCCCGCCCGTCCGTGGCCGGCGGGTGCGGCCACCGGATACCATCGTCGTGCTTCCCACCCCCACCGCGGGGCGTGACCGGGACGTCGGACGGGGGTGACAGGTGTCGGCACAGCGCAGGGGCACCACGGCGCGCCTGGCCGAGGCGTGGCGCGGGTACGGCACCCACGACGCCATCGCCCGGCGCGACGAGGTGATCCGCGACCATCTGGCCGGGCTGCCGGCGGACGCCCTCGTGGTCAACGTCGGCTGCGCCAAGGTGCGCCGGTTCGAGCACGACGGGCCCGCCCGCTACCTCGCCACCGACCTTCGGGTCCTCGACACGGTGGACTTCTCGGCCGATGCCACCCGGCTGCCGTTGGCCGACGACTCCGTGGACACCCTCATCACCCTGGAGATGCTCGAGCACGTGCCGGAGCCCGCCGCCGTCGTTGCCGAGCTGGCCCGGGTGCTGAAGCCGGGCGGGACCGTCTTCGTGTCCGTCCCCTCCGCGGTGCCGCGCCACGACCACCACGACTTCTGGCGGTTCACCGCCCAGGGCCTCGAGCGGCTGTGCGGGCCGTGGTTCGACGGCGGCGAGGTCCGGGTGTTCGGCGGCACCTTCGAGACGCTGGGCTACCTGGCCGCGTACTACGTGTCGCTGCTGCTGCACGTACTGCGGTTCCCGGGCCGCACCTTCCGCCAGTTCTTTCCCGTGGTGGGCCACGCCATCGACCGGCGGGCGGGGTGGACCACCTCGACGTCCGCCCTCCACACCCTCGCCTTCGACCTGCTGTTCGTGGCCCGGGGCCGCAGCGGACGGCCCGAGCCGCGCCCCGCCGCCGGCGCCGTCGGTCCGGTGGACGACGCGGAGGCGTGGGCGCCCGCCCCCTGATCCGCCCGCCCCGGCCCCACCTCCGGTCCCGCCCCACCGGGACGCTCAGAAGCGGTTGAGGCGCCTGAAGATCCCCTTGGTCTGCTTGTACAGGGTCACGAACTCGCCGAAGAGGAGCGTCGTACTCGTCGGCGTGGGCCGGGTCCGGCTCGTAGGTGCGCCGCACCTCGACCATGCCGGGCACGTCGCCGAGGGTGATGCGCCCGAGGGCCAGCAGGGTGAGCAGGGCGGCCCCCCGCACGTTGGCCAGCACCGGATCGGCCACCTGGCGGATCTCGCGCCCGAGCACGTCGGCGTGGATCTGGGACCACGCGTCCGATTGGGCGCCGCCGCCGACGAAGGCCAACGAGTCGAGGCGCCTCCCCGCGAACTTCTCGACCGCCTCGAGCAGCCACCGCGAATTGAGGGCCACGCCCTCGAAGACCGACCGGACGAGCTGCTCGCGGGTGGTGGCGAGGGACAGGTTGTGGAACCCGCCCCGCACCGTGTGGTCGTCGACCGGCGAGCGCTCGCCGTTCAGCCACGGGGTGAACAGGACCCGGCCGCTGCCGACCGGCACCCGTTCGACCATGGCGTTCATGGTGGCGAGGTCGGGGGCGAGTCCCAGGTTGTCGCGCGGAAGGTGAGGCAGGCGCCGGCCGTCTCGTGCTCGTCGGCGATCACGTACCGGCCGGCCAGGGCCGCCGGGATCGAGGCGACGTTGGAGGTCGGCGCCGTCTTCTTGAACGGGACGTGGCCCGAGATCCACGACGAGGTGCCGATGTAGAGGTGGGCCTCGAAGTCGGCCACCGCGCCCGAACCGAACACCGCCGAGTGGACGTCGCCCGAACCGGTCACCACGGGCAGCCCCGCCGGGATCCCCAGATCGGCGGCGGCCCGGTCGGTGACCTCGCCGACCACCGACCCCGGGGGGACCAGATCCGGCAGGCGGGCACGGTCGAGCCCCGTCCACTCGAGCAGGCGGGGTTCGTAGTCGACGGCGTCGATCCGGCGGTTGTCGGTGACCCAGTGGGCGGCGATCGAGTCGAACGAGGCCGACACCGCGCCGGTCAGCCGGAGATTGAGGTAGTCCACGGGTTCGAGGAAGGCGGCGGTGCGGGCGTAGACGTCCGGGAACGCCTGACGGATGAAGAGGATGTGGGCGACCGGGTCCTTGCCCGACAGCGCGGGGGCGCCGCCGGTGACCTGGACCCACCGCACGAGCTTGCGGGGGTCGTAGCCGAGCACGTTGACCGACCCGCCCGCCACCCGGCGGATCGGTCCGTTGCCCCGCGAGTCCATCCAGATGAGGGCCCGCATGAGGGCGTCGCCGGCGGCGTCGACGGCCACGGTCCCGCACCACTGGGCCGTGCAGCCCACGCCGACCAGTTCGACGGGACCGGCCCCGGCCAGGGCCCGCGCCGAGGCGGCACGGATCGCCGACCACCAGTCGTCGGGGTCCTGTTCGGCCCCGCCCCCGTCCAGGAGGTGCAGGGGGACCGGCTCGGCGGCGTGGGACACGATGCGACCCGACTCGGCCACCACCGCCACCTTCGGTCCCCCGGTGCCGAGGTCGACCGCCAGCACGCAGGGCCCGGCGTCCGTGGCGTCCGCCCGGGTCACGTCCGGCGCACCCAGATCGTCGCCGTGCGCACCGTCCCGCCCTCGTCCAACGCCACGGCCGTGCCGTCGCCACCGTCGTCGGGCGCGGTGGTCCGGACCTCGACGGCCAGCACCTCGCGCCCGACGGCATCGAAGAGCGGGGCCAGGTCGTCGAGCCCGGCGACGTGCAGCACGACGGTGTCCGACACCTCGAGCCCGGACTCCTTGCGGAGATCCTGCACGTTGCGGATGAGCTCGCGGGCCAGGCCCCGGCGGCGCAGGTCGTCGTCGAGGGCGAGGTCCAGGGCCAGCACCTCGGCACCGTCGCGCGACACGGCGAACCCGGGCTGGGCCCGCACCCGGAGCTCGACCTCGTCGGCGGACAGCTCCAGCGGGCCGTCGGCCAGCGCCACCACCACCGGCCTGCCCCCGGCCAGGTCGGCGGCGGCCGCGGCCCCGTCGACCGACGTCATCGCCGACCGCAGGTCCTGGACCCGGCTGCCGATCCGGGGGCCGAGGAGCTTGTAGTTGGGCACCAGCTCGTAGGCGAGGAACTCACCCAGCTCCTCGGTCGCCTCCACCCGGTCCACGTTGAGCTCGTCCTCGACCACGCCCGGCGGCGGCACCGGACTCCCGGGGGGCAGGTGGACGACGGCCCGGGCCAGCGGCTGGCGCACCTTCACCCCGGCCTCGGCCCGGGCGGCGCGGCCCAGCGAGGCGAGCCGGCGGGCGAGCGCCATGCCCGACTCCAGGTCGGCGTCGACGGCCCCGGCGTCCACGCGGGGCCAGTCGGCCAGGTGCACCGAGTCGGACTCGGCGGCGCCGGTCAGGTCGCGCCACATCCGGTCGGCCAGGAACGGGGTCATCGGGGCCAGCAGGCGGGCCACGGTGACCAGGACCTCGTGGAGGGTGGCCTGGGCGCCGAGCGAGTCGGCCGGGTCGGCCCCGGGGTCGGTGCGCCAGAAGCGGCGGCGCGACCGGCGCACGTACCAATTGGAGGTGTCGTCGATGAGCTCGGCGACCGCGGTCGCCGCCGGGAAGGGCTCGTACCCGTCGAGCGAGGCCGTGGTCCGCGCCACGGTGTCGTGCAGCCGCGACCGCATCCACCGGTCGAGCTCGGACCGGTCCGGCGGTGCGGGCACGGCCGGGTCGGACGGGTCGAACCCGTTGAGGGTGGCGTAGGTGGTGAAGAACGACCACGTGTTCCACAGGGTCATCAGGGCGTCGCGCATCGAGGCGTCGATGGCCTCGAAGCTGACCCGGGTCGGCGTCCACGGCGAACCCTGGGAGAACATCCACCACCGCAGCGGGTCGGCACCGCGGGTGGTCAGGATCTCCCACGGGTCGATGACGTTGCCCACGCTCTTGGACATCTTGCGCCCGTCCGCGTCCACGATGTGTCCGAGGCAGAGCACGTTTCGGTAGGGGGTCTCCCCGCGCACCAGGGTGTTGACGGCCAGGAGCGAGTAGAACCAGCCGCGCGTCTGGTCGATGGCCTCGCAGATGAAGTCCGCGGGGAAGACGAAGCGCGCCTCTGCGCCGGGCGCCCCCGGGTACCCCCACTGGGCCGTCGGCATCGACCCCGAGTCGAACCAGGCGTCGATGACCGGCTCCACCCGGCGCAGGATCCCGGAGCCGCCCGCCGCCGCGCAGTCCGGGCACGGGACGGTCACCTCGTCGATGGCCGGCCGGTGGGGGTCGACCCCGCGGACGTCGGTGCCGGCCAGCTCCGACAGCTCGGACAGCGAGCCCACGCAGCGGGCGTGACCGGCGTCGCACCGCCACACCGGCAGCGGCGTGCCCCAGAACCGGTCGCGGGACAGGGCCCAGTCGACGTTGTTGGCCAGCCACTCCCCCATCCGTCCGTCGCGGATGTGCTCGGGGTGCCACCCGATGGTCCGGTTCTGCGCCACCAGGTCGGCCTTGCGGTCCGAGGTGCGGATGTACCAGCTCGGCTTGCCCCAGTAGATGAGCGGGGTGCCGCACCGCCAGCAGTGCGGGTAGGGGTGGACGTAGGGCTGGCGTCGCACCAGCAGGCCGGCGGCCTCGAGCCGGTCGTCGACCTCCCCGTTGGCCTCGCGGACGGGACGGCCCGCGAGCCACGCCACCTCGTCGGTGAACCGGCCGTCGGGGCCCACCGGGTTCAGCGTGGGGAGCCCGCTCGCCCGGCCGACCTGTCGGTCGACCTCGCCGAACGCCGGGGCCAGGTGCACGATGCCGGTGCCCTCGTCCGCCTCGACGAACTCGCCGGCCACCACGCGCCATCCCTCACGACCGGCGTCGGCCGGTCCCGGGGTGACGTCGTCGAACGGCCGCCGGTAGCGCAGCCCGACCAGGTCCGTGCCGGGAACGACGGCATCGGGCACCGCACCCTCGCCGAGCACCTGCTCCACCAGTGCGGCGGCCACCACGACGTCGCCCACCACGGCGTACCCGAGGTCGGGGCCGACGGCGGCCCCGGTGTTGGACAGCAGGGTCCACGGGGTGGTGGTCCAGGCCACGAGGGCCAGTCCCTCGAGGCTGGGGCGCCCGAGCGTCGCGCGCAGGGCGTCGGCCGCGGGGCCCTCGTCGGTCAGCGGGAACCGGACGAAGGCCGACTCGTCCTCCACCTCGCGGTACACGTCGGGCTGGCCGAGCTCGTGGCTGCTCAGCGCCGTGCCGCACCGGGGGCAGTACGGCACGACCTTGATGTCCTCGTAGAGCAGGTCCTGGTCCCACAGCGACTTGAGGTTGGCCCACACCGACTCGACGTACTCGCCGTCGAAGGTCCAGTAGGCGTCGTCGATGTCGATCCAGTAGCCGATGCGCTCGGTGAGGGTCTTCCACTCGCCCACGTAGTTGCGGACCGACTCCTTGCAGAGGCGGGTGAACTCGGCGATCCCGACCTCCTCCTCGATCTGGCGCTTGGCGGTGATCCCGAGCTGCTTCTCCACCTCGACCTCCACGGGGAGCCCGTGGGTGTCCCAGCCCGCCCTGCGGGGGACGGCGTAGCCCCGCATGGTGCGGTACCGGCAGAAGAGGTCCTTGTAGACGCGGGCCCACACGTGGTGGAGCCCCGGCCGGCCGTTGGCGGTCGGCGGGCCCTCGTAGAACACCCACGGCTCGGCGCCCGACCGCAGCTCCACCGACCGCTCGAAGATCCGGTGCTCGGCCCACCGGGCGAGCTCCTCCTCCTCGATGGCGGCAAACTCGGCTTCGGCGGGTACCGGGCGGAACACGGGCGATTCCTTTGGCGTCGTGGCGGGTCGGCTGGCCCGGCGGGCGCGCCGGTGCGGACGACCGGTGCGGGTGCGGGTGCGGGTGCAGGTGCGGACCAGATACTACGGTCGCCCGGCGGCACCCACGCCACGCGGTCCCCGGTCCCTCGGCGAGACTGTGGCCATGGACGTCGCGCCCACCCTCGTCGGCCGCCACGTGCGGTTGGAGCCGCTGTCGACCGTCCACGTCGACGGACTCGTCCGGGCCGCCACGGGGGACCGGTCGTCGTTCGCCTTCACCCCGGTGCCCGACGACCGGCCCACCATGAGGGCCTACGTGGACCGCGCCCTGGGGCGCGCCGCCGACGGCGACCAGGTGCCCTTCGCCACGGTGTCCCTCGACCTCGGCCGGGTGGTCGGGTCCACCCGCTTCTACGACCTCGCGCCCTGGGACTGGACGGGGATCGCCCCGGGGGCCACGCCGGTGCCGTCGACGGGCGTCCTCGACCGGGCGTCGATCGGCCACACCTGGCTCGACCCCGCGGTCCAGCGGTCGCCGGTCAACACCGAGGCCAAGCTGCTGATGCTCGACCACGCCTTCGGCACCTGGGGGGTCCGTGCCGTCCGCCTCCAGACCGACGCCCGCAACGCCCGATCGCGGGCGGCCATCGCGCGCATCGGCTGCACGCTCGACGGGGTGCTCCGGGCCGACCGCCCGGCGGCCGACGGGACCGTACGGGACTCCGCCGTGTTCTCGATGCTGGCCGACGAGTGGCCGGCCGCCCGGGCCCGGCTCGCCGCCCGGCTCGCCCGCTGACGCCGGGGACCGGTCCCGGGACCCGTTCGACCGGGGACACCCGTCCCCTATCCTGAGCCCATGCCGGACGCCCCCTCCCCCGCCACCGACGCGCCCGTCGGCCCCGCCGGCACGGTCGGGGGGCGGGCACGATCGTCGGACACCGTCGTCCTCGTCGTGGTGTGCCTGGCCCAGTTCATGGTGGTGCTCGACGTGTCGATCGTGAACGTCGCCCTGCCCGCCATCCAGCGGAGCCTCCACTTCCGCGCCGTCGACCTCCAGTGGGTCGTGACCGCCTACGCCCTCACGTTCGGCGGCCTGCTGCTCCTCGGCGGCCGGCTCGCCGACCTGTTCGGGCGCCGACGCATCTTCCTGGTGGGGCTGGGGCTGTTCACGGCGGCGAGCCTGCTCGGCGGGTTCGCCACCGACCAGGCCACGCTGATCGCCGCCCGCTCGCTCCAGGGCGTGGGCGCGGCCATCCTGTCGCCGGCGACGCTGACCATCCTGACCGTGACCTTCACCGACCAGCGCGCCCGGGCCCGGGCGTTCGGGGTGTGGAGCGCGGTGGCCGCCGGCGGTGGTGCGGCCGGAGCCCTCTTCGGTGGCGTGCTCACCCAGTACCTGTCCTGGCGGTGGATCCTCTTCGTCAACGTGCCGATCGGGATCGTCCTGTTCGCCGTGGCCAGGCTGCGCCTCCACGAGTCCCGGGCCGACGGGCCGCGCCGGCGCCTCGACGTGGCCGGCGCCGTCGCCATCACCGGTGCCCTGTTCCTGCTGGTGTACGCCATCTCCCACACCGACGTGGTCCCCTGGTCGGCCACCTCCACGCTGGTGGTGCTGGGCGCGTCCGCCCTCCTGCTGGTGGCCTTCGTCGTCGTCGAGGCCCGGGCGGCCTCCCATCCGCTGGTGCCGCTCCGACTGTTCCGGATCCGCTCGGTCACCGGGGCCAACCTGGTGATGTTCTGCTTCGGCGTCGGCATGTTCGCCATGTGGTTCTTCCTCTCCCTCTACCTCCAGCAGGTCCTCGGCTACAGCCCGGTGGTGACCGGCCTGACGTTCCTGCCCCAGACGGCGGCCATCGCCGTGGGCGCCACCCTGTCCGGCCGCATCGCGCCACGGTTCGGCCCGCGCAACGTGCTGATGCTGGGCGCACTGCTCGGGGCGGGCGGGCTCTTCTGGCTCTCGTTCATCCAGGCGGGCGACACGTACTGGACGGGCGCCTGCGGCGGCGGCATCCTCGCCACCTTCGGCATGGGACTGGCCTTCACCCCGATCGCGCTGCTGGCCACGGGGGGCGTGCCCCACCAGGACGCCGGCCTGGCCTCGGGACTGGTCAATTGCAGCCGGCAGATCGGCGCCTCGGTCGGGCTCGCCGCCCTGACCACCCTGGCCGCGTCGCGGACGGCGGCCGTCCTCGTCCACGGACCCCACACCCCGACGACGGGGGCCGTCACCGCGGCCATGACCGCCGGCTACGCCCGTGCGTTCCTCGTCGCCTCCGTCGTGGTGCTGGCCGGGGGCGTGCTGGCCTTCGTGATCCCACCGCCGCGTGCCGCCGCCACCGGTTGGGACGACACCGCCGCGGATCAGGCCGCGGGGCCCGTCCTGGTCGACTGATCGGGCGCGGCCCACCCGACCGGTTCCCCCGGTCCGACGGGTGCCCGCAGCGTCCGGGGCCACAGGCGGCGCTCGACCACGACGTCGAGCTCGGCGGCGAACGCCGTGAGCACGGTACCGATCCCGATCCACCACAGCAGGACGACGAAGGTGGCGAAGGTGCCGTACAGGGTGCGGTAGTGGCGCAGCTCGTGGGTCACCAGCTGGGCGTCGACGAACTGCAGCACGGTCCATCCGATCCCGGCGACCACCGCCCCCAGCCACAACGTCCGGCGGGGCCCGGGCACGGCGACCGCCAGCGCGAAGCCGGCCCAGAACATGGCGATGTTGACGCCGAGGGAACCCACCAGCCCGACCAGTGCGGACGCCCGGCCGAGCCCGCCGAAGCTGCCGATGCCGGCCAGGGCGCCACCGGCCACGAAACCGGCGCCGAGCACGGCGAGGAAGCCGACCGCCCGGGGCAGCCACCGCCCGAAGGTGGGCAGCCGGTCCCGGGGCACGGCCCAGACCGTGGCCATCAGCACCTGGGCGTTCCGACTGAACCGCAGGCAGCCGTAGAGCAGCCACACCACCAGCACCACCAGCAGGACCGTGTTACGTCCCGAGAGTCCGGTGATGTTGGCGCGCAGCTCGTCGCCGACGTCGGGGAACTGACGGAGCGCGGCGTCGACCACCTCCTGCTGGACGGCCCTGTGCCCGTAGAGGACGATCTCGACGCCCGTGATCAGCAGGAGCACCAGGGGGAACACGGCCAGGAACGCCCCGTAGGCCACCAGGTTGGCGAGCATGCCCGCCCGGTCGTCCCGCCACTTGACGTACGTGGCGCCCACCACGGCCGTGGGCCGGTGGCGCTGCTGGAAGGCGTCGAGCCGTTCGACCGGACCGGCGCGGGTGGCCCCGGCATCGGGCGCGACGGGCGTCACCCGCCGACCAGTCCCCGCCGGCCGTGGCGTCGGAGCTCGTCGAGCAGCGCCTCGGCGTCGTCGGGCCCGAGCCGCACGTACGCCGCGCCCCCGTCCGGCGTCGCCACCCGGCGGAAGACCGGATCCGGGCACGCCCACCACCCGTCGGTGCGCAGCGGGCCCTTGGTCACCTTGCCGCTCGCCGTCTGGGGCAGACCGTCGGTGACCCGGACGAACGCCGGCGCCCACTTGGTGCCGAGGTCGTCCTGCGCGTCCAGGAACCGGGCGAACCGGTCCGGGTCGAAGGCGCGGCCGGGCAGCAGCTCGAGCGCCGCCATCACCTGGTCGCCCGCGCGCGGGTCGGGCACCGGGTAGACGGCCACGGTGGCGGTGTCGGGGTAGCGCACCAGCACCCGTTCGACGGGGCCGGCGGTCAGGTTCTCGGAGTCGACGCGCATCCAGTCGCCGCCGCGACCGGCGAAGTAGAAGAAGCCGTCGGCGTCCCGGTAGGCCAGGTCCCCGGTCCAGTACCAGCCGTGACGCACCCGCTCGGCCGTCGACGCGGGATCGCGGTAGTAGCCCTCGAAACGCCCGGTGCCCGAGCGGTTCACGATCTCCCCGATGGCCACGGCGCCGTTGACCAGGGCACCGGAGGCGTCGAACTCGGCGCGCGGGCACTCTGCGAGGGTGACGGGGTCGAGTACGACGACGTCCTCGGACGGCGCGCCGAGCGAGCCGACGGGCGTGCCCGGGACCCGGTTGATGGCCACGCCTCCCTCGCTCGAGCCGTACCCCTCGGTGAGCGCGCACCCGAAGCGTCGCTCGAAGGCGGCGTGGTCGGCCACGGACGCCTCGGTGCCGAAACCGCGGCGCAGGGTGCACCTGGCGTCGTCCGGCCGCTCCGGGGTGGCCAGCACGTAGGCCAGGGCCTTGCCGACGTAGGTGAAGGTGGTGGCCCCGTAGCGGCGGACGTCGGGCAGGAAGCCCGAGGCGCTGAACCTCGGCGCCAGCGCCACCGTGGCCCCCACGACCATGCTCGGGCCCCACAGCACCATCAGGGCGTTGCCGTGGAAGAGCGGCATGGCGCAGTAGGCGACGTCGTCCCGCTCGAAGCCGTACGCCTCCGCCGACCGCAGGGCGATGGAGGCCAGCCGCCCCTGGGTGCAGCGGACGGCCTTCGGATCCCCGGTGGTGCCCGAGGTGAACAGCAGGAGGAACAGATCGGAGGGCGCCGGTGCGGCATCCGTCACCACGGCGTCGGCCGTGGTGCCGGTGTACGCGTCCAGTCTCGCCCGGTAGTCCGGTGCGTCCACCCGCAGGACGCGTTCGGGGGGCACGCCGGTGTCGAGGCCGTCCAGCAGGGCCGCGCCGACGGCGTCGGTCACGAGGACCCGGGAGTCGGTGCGCCGGAGGTCGCCGGCCAGCGCCCCGCCCCGTCGCGTCGGGTTCACCCCCACCACGACCGCGCCGGCCAGCGCCGCGGCCCCGAGCCAGAAGAGGTACTCCGGCTCGTTCCCGAGCAGCACGGCCACGTGCGGCGGATCGAGCTCCCCGAGGGAGCGCAGCAGGGCGGCGCGCGCGCCGCGGCTCGGCCACCGCACCGGACCAGGTCCACCGGTCGTCCCCCGCGGCCACGGCGGTGCCCGGGTCGTCGGCCCGTGCCAACAGCAGATCGGCGACACTCGGCGATCCCTCCGGGTACCCGTCGGTGCTCCCGGGCGCGGTCACGGTGACGTCTCCACCACCAGGTTCTGCACGGCCCGTCCGATCCGGCCCCGCCGGTCCCACAGGACCGACTCGGCGGACCCGACGCCCGGTGACCCGAACCGAGTGCGGGCGTCGAGGCAGACCCACTCCCCCTCGGGCGGCCGCACCAGCGAGACGGTCAGGTCCGGGTTGATGAACAGTGCCGTGCGGAAGTCCAGCTCGGCGCTGATGCCGTTGGCGAAGTCGGCGCGGCCACCGCCCGCTGCACCGGGGACGGCTCCTCGCCGGCGACCACCGGGCACCGGAGCCGGAACCAGGCGACCGCCGGCCCCCGCCGGTCGAACCGACCGCCGACGAAGCGGATCTCCATCCCCCGGTTGTGGAACGCGTCGTAGCCCTGCACGTCGGCGTCCACCCCGACGCCGCTGCCGGGACCCGCCGGCGGACCGTCCTCGGTGGTCAGCGTCGGCGGGACCGGACGGGCCGGGTCGACCCGGATGCGCAAGGGACCGGCCCCAGGTGACCTCGACCCCGTCCTGGGTGATCACGGTGTCGACGAGCTGGACCCGGCGACCGGGCCGCACCAGCCGGCTGGTGACGGCC
The DNA here is from genome assembly GCA_963814655.1 of uncultured Acidimicrobiales bacterium. Taxonomy (GTDB): domain Bacteria; phylum Actinomycetota; class Acidimicrobiia; order Acidimicrobiales; family RAAP-2; genus Bog-756. The sequence continues at coordinate 708,222 of CAWFDU010000013.1, forward strand.
AGCGGGGCCGTGCCCACCGGGCGGAGGAGCTCCAGGGAGAGGCGGGTCAGCGCCAGCCCGTCCCCACCGGTGAGCTGCTCGACGGACCGGGCCACGACGGCGGCCACCGGCCCGCCGTGGAGCGAGTCGGCCGACCAGGGCCCGCGGGCCAGCGGCGTCGGCACCAGGAGATCGCCGTCGGGTTCGAAGAGGGAGCTCACGCCGCGTGCCGCGGCCGTCGTCCGGTCATGGGCGAGACGCTACCGGTGGTCGGTCCCCGCGGTCGCGCCTACCATCGGGTCGCCCCGGACCGGCAACGGCACGCGGACCGGGCCGACCACCACCCACGACACCGGAGGACCACCATGGGACAGCGCACGGCACAGATCGACATCGACGGCTCACCCGAGGCGGTGTGGGCCCTGGCCGGCGACTTCGGGGGCATCGGCGACTGGATGCCCGGCATGGAGTCGTGCCGGGTCGAGGGCGACAACCGCATCCTCGACACCATGGGGATGACCATCACCGAGCGCCTGGTGGCCAAGGACGACGGTGCGCGGGCCATCACCTACGCCATCGTCGACGGCGTGCCCGTCGAGTCCCACGAGGCGACCATCACCGTGAGCGCGTCCGGCGACGGCAGCCACGTCACGTGGGTGGTGGATGCCGCCCCGGACGAGATGGCCGACCTCATGCAGTCCGTGTACCAGCAGTCGCTCGAGGCGCTCAAGGCCCAGATCGAGGGATGACCGGGCCGGACCCCGACCGGGGCCCGGACGGCGGCGGACCCGAGGGCAGGGGGCCGTACGTCTACCGCGTCGAGGCGCGGACCGGTGCGCCCGTCGGGGAGGTGTGGCCGCTGCTGGGGGAGGCCGCGCGGTGGCGCGAGTGGTCCTTCCTGACGGCCTCGGACCTCGAGCGACCCGGGTCGCCCGACCCCGACGGGGTCGGCGCCGTGCGCCGGTTCTCGCGGTACGGGATCGGATCGAGGGAGGAGGTGGTCGCCTGGGATCCGCCGCACCACCTCGCCTACCGGATCCTGAGCGGGTTCCCGGTGCGGGACTACCGGGCCGACATCACCCTGGAGCCCGACGGCGCCGGCACCCGGATCGAGTGGGCGGGTTCCTACCGACCGCGGTGGCCGGGGACCGGTCGCCTGCTCCAGGCGGGGGTGCCGCGGATGATGCAGCGGTTCGTCGACGACGTCGCCCGGTACGCCGGGAGCCGGCGGGGCTGAACCGGTCCCGGTACGGCGCGGTGCCGGTGCCCTCAGCCGCCGACCGACGCCAGGCGGGCGGCGCGTCGACCGACCTCGTCCCGGGCCCGCTCGACGTCCACGGTGAGGACGGCGCCGTCGGCCACCACCCGCTCGCCTCCGACCCACACGTCGGTGACCATCCGGCTCGATCCCGACCACACCAGGTGCTCGACCAGCATGGCGTCGTCCAGCAGCGGCACGAACGCCGGGTCGTCGAGCGAGACCAGGGTCATGTCCGCCAGTGCGCCCGGGGCCAGGACGCCGAGGTCGCCCCGGCCGAGGGCGGCGCCGGCGCCGCGGGTGGCCAGGTCGAGCGCCACGGCCGCCGGGAGCGCCCCGGCGTCGCCGCTCCGCAGTCGGGCCAGCAGCGCGGCCAGGCGCAGCTCCTCCCACAGGTCGAGGTCGTTGTTCGACGCCGGGCCGTCGGTCCCCAGCCCGACCCGCACCCCGGCGTCCAGCAGGTCGACCACCGGGGCGATGCCGGACGCCAGCTTGGCGTTCGACTGGGGGCAGTGGGCCACGGCCACGTCGCAGGCCGCGTAGACGGCGACGTCCGCGGAGGACAGCCAGATGCTGTGGGCGGCGAGGACGCGGCCGTCGAACACCCCGGCGTCGGCCAGGACCTGCGGCACCGAGCCGCCGTGCTCGGCCGTGAAGGCGTCCCCCTCGTCGGCCGTCTCGGCCAGGTGGAGGTGGAACAGCGCGTCCCGGTCGCGGGCGGCGGCGGCGGTGTCGGCCAGTCCCGGCAGGGGCACGGTGTAGGCGGCGTGGGCGGCGAACCCGACCTCGATCCGCCCCCGCTCACCGTTCCTGCGGGCGTGGAAGTCGGCGAAGCGGTCGAGGCTGGGCGTCCACCACGAGCCGCCGGCCTCCGCGCCCGGCAGCTGGAGCACGCCCGGGGTGAGCACCGCACGCGAGCCGGCGTCCAGGACGGCGTCGGCGTTGGCGTCCTCGTGGAAGTACATCTCGCACGAGGTGGTCACCCCGAAGGCCAGCAGCTCGGCGGCCGCCAGCGTCATGCCCCAGTAGACGTCCCCGGGCTCGAGGTGGGCCTCGCGGGGCCACAGGACCTCGTGCAGCCAGCGCCGCAGCGGCAGGTTCTCGCCGGTCCCCCGGAAGAGGGTCATGGCCGAGTGGCAGTGGGTGTTCACGAATCCGGGGAGCAGCGCGCCCCGGAGGCCGACCTCGGCGGACGACGGGTCACCGGTCGCCCGGAGGTCCGCCGGCCGCCCCACCCGGACCACCCGGTCACCGGCCACCTCGACGGCACCGGGCCGCAGCACGGCGGCACCGGTGCACGGGACCACGGCGTCGGCCACGTAGCGCACCGTCGGCGGCCCGTCCCGTTCCGGCCCGGCCGGGTCCCGGTCGGGGGTCGGCGGGGTGATCGGCACCCGTCCACCCTACGGCGCCCGCTGCGGCCCCGGGGCGTCCACTGCGGTCCGCGGTGCGGGTCACCCCCGTCCCGGGACCCGGCGCGGGGGCTGAACCGTCGGTCAACCCGGGCCCGGACGACGCCGGCCGAATCCGTAGTCGACCGACCACCGAGCGTCGCCACTGTTGTGAATCCACGACAATTCCTTTATGTTTCAGGTGTCACCACAACTCGGGTGACCCAGAGGGGCGGTGCAGGATCGTCGGCATCGCTGCCGGTACCCCGTGCCCGTACGGCAAGGGGCCGCACTCTGGTGGGCAGAGAGCGCAGGAGGGCAGGACCATGAACCGGTCCTCGCAGGTGGAGGTGGTGGCGGCGCGAGACGGTGGCGGCCGCGCCCGGGCCACCCTCCGCGGGCGGTTCGCATGACCAACGCCATGAAGCGCAACCCGCGCGGCGGCAACGCCCCGCGCATCGCCCTCTACGTCCTGGGCGTCATCGTGGCCCTCATGGCCGCCCTGCTGGTCAAGTCCACCACGATCGGGAACAGCGGCCTGTCCAAGACCGCCAACCTGGCCAGCTACAACCCGCTGACCGTGGCCCCGATCGCCAACCAGTCGGCCGACACCGGTGTGCCGGTGCCGCCGATCTCCCCCACGGCCACCGACTCGCAGACGTCGCCCTACCCGGTCATCGTGTGGACGGCCGCCGGGCTCCCCCCGGGGATCACCATCGCCCGCTCCTCCGGCCTGATCTCGGGGACGCCCACGCTGGCCGGCACCTACCAGGTCACGATCACCGCACGGGACAATTCCCACCCGCCGACCTTCGGCTACGCCTCCTTCAACTGGTACATCGGCAACATGGCCCCGGTCATCACCAAGGTGGTGCCGGTGGTCAGCCAGGGCATCGGCGGCATCCGCGTGGTGGTCACCGGCAAGAACTTCCTGGACGCGTCGTCGGTCACCTTCGGAGGCGCGGACGCGGGCAGCCTGACGGTCAACCGTGCCGGCACGCGGATCGTGACGTTCGCCCCCGCGGAGGGGGCGGGCACGGTGGACGTGGCCGTCACGGCCCTCGGGGGCACCAGCGCACCGGTGCCCGCCGACGAGTTCACCTACCTGGCGCCCCACATCTCGGTGGTCTCGAACGTCACCGGACCCACGTCCGGAGGCAACGAGGTCCACATCAGCGGCTCCGGTCTCGCCGGAGCCACGTCGGTCTCCTTCGGCGGAGTGGCCAGTCCGGAGTTCCGGGTCCGCCACAACGGGACGATGCTCACGGCCGTCGCCCCGCCGGCCGGCACCGGCACCGTCGCCATCGTCGTCGACACCCCGGGTGGAACGGTGGCGACCAGCAGCCACTACGACTACACCTACGTGGTGCCGCCACCCAAGCCGGCCACGAGGAAGTAGGCCGACGGATTCCGGTGCGGGTCGCCGGGACCGTCCACCCCGCGGGAGGGCGATCGGGATCCCCCACCGCCCGGCGACTACCGTCGCGTGCGTGACGCCGATCCTCGAGGGGGGCACCGACTGGGAGGCCCTGCTCGCCTGGTACGTGGGCGCGGGCGACCTCGTCGCCGACCTGGACGCCTGTCGCGTCATCGCCGAGTCCATGCTCGTCGGGGCGGCGACCACCAACCTGGTCGTCGCCCAGTCGCTGAGCGTGCTCACCCAGCGCTCCGAGCAGTGGCTGCTGCTCCACCCGTGCCCCGAACCGTGGAACCACGAGCACGTCCTGGCCGCGGTGCACGGCTTCATGGTGGTCGGCCGCCAGATCGTCGCCGCGGGCGGCGACCCGTCGGTCGGCGACCCGGTGGCGCTCAAGGCGCTGGTCGTCGAGGCCGGCCGGATCCTCGACGGGATCCGGGACCTCATCGTCCGGCTGACCGCCGTCCTCGAGCTGTGAGATGCGCCGGGCCCCGGCCCGGGTTCCACACCGTCCGGGCTACCGCGCCCCGGCTCCCGCTCGACGGGACGACCATCGACCGGTAGGTCGGGCCTCCGGACGGATCGGCTCCCTCCCGTCCGACGAGGCCCGGCGCCGGCCCCGTGGAGGGGTCAGGGTGTGATGGTGATCGACAGCTGCGCGGTCGCGCTGTCCTGGTGGTGCAGCGGGGCGGGGCCCTTCTTGTCCAGCACCTGCACGGTGAAGTCGTAGGTGCCCGGGAACGAGGCCTTGCCGGTGATGGTCCCCTTCGACTTGCTCAGCTTGAGGCCCGTCGGGAGGCTCCCGGCGATCACCGACCAGGTGTAGGGCGGATTGCCCGACGTCGCCGTGAGCGTGGCCGCGTACTTCACCTTGTGCGTCGCCGTGAACACCGATCCCGCGGGGAGCGAGGTCGTGGTGATCGACAGTGGCGGCACGGGCAGCACGGTCAGCGTGGCCGGCGTGGTGTCCACGGAGCCCACCACGTTGGTGAACACGGCACGGACCTGGTCCCCGTTCTGCGCCAGGGTGGGCGTGACGGTGTACGTGGTCGACGTCGCCCCGGGGACGTCGCTGAACGTGACGCCGGCGTCGGTCGACACCTGCCACTGGACGGTGGGTGCCGGTTCACCCGTGGCCGAGGCGCTGAAGGCGGCCGCGTGCCCCGCGATCACCGAGGTGTCGGCGGGATCGGTGCCGACCACGGGCAGCGTGTCCAGGGTGAGCGTCGCCGCCGTCGACGTGGCCGAGCCCGCCGGGTTGGAGAACACCGCCTCGTACTGGTCGCCGGACTGGCCGACCGCGGTGGTGACCGTGAGCGTGTCGGAGGTCGCCCCGGGGACGTCGCTGAACGTGACGCCGCCGTCGGTCGAGACCTGCCACTGGACGGTGGGTGACGGATTGCCCGTGGCGGACGCCGTGAAGCTGGCGGTCTGTCCCGGGACGACGAGCGCGTCCGCCGGGTCGCCCGTGACCACGGGCACCGTGTCCACCGTGAGCGTGGCCGCCGCGGACGTGGCCGAGCCGACCGAGTTCGCGAACACCGCCCGGTACTGGTAGCCGTTGTCGTCCGCCACGGCCGCCACGGCCAGCGTGGTGCTGTTGGCACCGGCGATCGACGTGAACGTGGATCCACCGTCGGTGGAGACCTGCCACTGGACCTCGGGGACCGGGTTGCCGCCTCCGGCGGCGGTGAAGGTCGCCGTCTGCCCCGAGTCCACCGTGGTCGACGCAGGCGACGCGGTCACCGAGGCGCCGGTGCCGACGAAGCCGTAGAAGACGAGCGAGACCGAGCCTCCGGCCGAGCTCGTCCCGAAGGTCGGTGACGCCCCGTTCTGCGACCAGGACGAGCCGGCCCCCCCACCGCCACCGGCGCCGCAGTCGACCCCCGCCGTGGCCGTGCTGCCGAGACCGCCCACGTAACCGCCGCCGCCGCCGCCGTTTCCGGCGGAATCACCCAGCGACACCGTGTTCGAGCCCGGACCGCCGGGTGTGCCGCTGGGGCTCCCCGACGAGTCGTTCACCCCTCCGGCGCCACCGACGTCGCCGCTGGTGGCGCCCATGCCCCCGGCGGTACCGCTGGGTCCGGCACCGGTGCCGTCGAGGGACGGCGACGAGGTGCCACCGCCGCCGGTGCCGCCGGTGCCGCCCCCCGATCCGGCGCACATCGACTCGCCCCCTCCGCCGCCGCCGGCGGCGACGACGAGCGGGGTGACCCCGACCTGGCAGGACGGTCCGACGCACACCGCACTCGAGCCGCCACCGCCACCGCCACTGCCGTCGGCCCCGCTGGTGCCGAGGCAGGCCGACTCGACGTCGATCCCGGCGCAGTAGTAGCCGTTGCCGCCCGAGCCGCCGTTCGAGTAGCCGGCGCCACCGGCGCCGCCGGTGCTCACCACGCCCGAACCGTGGGGGGCGGTGGCGCCGCTGCACCCGGCCTCGGCCGTCACCTGGCTGCCGGCGGCCACCGGGTAGGTGCCCTTGACCGACGATCCGGGCCCGCCGGAGCCACCGGAGTCACTGCTGGCGGCACCGCCGCCGCCTCCGCCGGAGCCGCCGACCGCCGTGGCCACGACCTCCGAGGCCCCCGCCGGGACGGTCGTTGTGGACGGGAGTCCGCAGTTCTGGGTGTCCGTCCAGCTCGACAGCCTGGTCAGCACCTGGGGTCCGAAGGAGAACTGGTCGGCGGCGACCGGCTCGCTGATGCCCGAGGCCGTGGTCACGGACACGTCCACGGTCCCGGTGCCGGCCGGCGAGGTGGCGGTGACCGAGGTGGGCCCGTCGGCGGTGATCGTGCCGGGTACGCCGCCGAAGTCCACCGCGGTGGCACCGTTGAGGTTGGTCCCGGTCACGGTCACGCTGGTGCCTCCGGACGTCGGGCCGGTGGCCGGGGTGACCGCGGTGACGGCCGGAGGTGGCACGACCGTCGAGTAGTCGAACTGGTCGGCCGACGTCGTGGCCGACGTGCCGTCGGGGCCGGTGACGGTGACGTCCACGGTACCGGTGCCGGGCGGCGCCACCGCCGTGATCGTCGTCGGCGACGTGACGGAGTACGACGTCGCCGGCGTGGATCCGAAGTCGACCGCGGTGGCGCCGGTGAAGTCGCTCCCGGTGATGGTCACGTCGGTCCCTCCGGCCGGAGTGCCGGACGGCGGGTTGACCCCGGTCACCGCGACGGTGTCGGCCGCCGTCGAGGTGATGGTGGTCGAGGCCAGCGGCGACGGCGCCTGGTACAGCGGATTGTCGCCCGAGGCGCAGGCGGCGCACGACGGGTAGCCGTCGAACGCGAGGCTGCCGACGAGCTGCACCGTCGTGACGAGGACGAACTCCGTGAACACGATCGGCGCCACCGTGCCGACCGCCCCGCTCGCCGTGAACTGCGCCGTCACCGTCGGGAGCGTCACGTTGTCGCCGCCGGCGATGGTCGTGCTCGGCGCGAGGTACGTCTCGATGTACGGGTAGACGGTCTTGTAGTTGCCGCTGTCGATCTGCGCCGTGCACGCGTCGGCCACCGGCGCCGTGCAGTACGTCGCCGCCATGTTGCCGGACGTGGTGGCGTCGCCGCCGGTCACCTTGATCGACCCGGGGACGTAGGTGAAGCCCTTCGGGACCGGGAGCACCACGGAGAACTGTGCGGCGCTGGTCACCGACACCCCGCTGTCCGAGGAGGGCACGCTGGTCGCCACCGGTGCGATCGACGCGGTCACCGTCGAGCCCTGCACGGCCGTCGTCGGCAGACTGACCGCCGTCTGCAGATCCTGGATCACCCCGGCGAGGTTGTCGACGTTCGCCCCCATGTACTCGCCCACCGAGGGCGCGTAGCTGAGCGTCGCCGTGGTGCAGTCGCCGGCGGTCGGATAGTTGTCACCCGGCGCGCAGTAGGCGAAGGTGAGCACCTGCGTCCCCGTCGTGCCGGAGGCCGGCGTGTACGTGATGATCCCGTTGGACGCGCCGGCGCTCACGGTGGCCGTGCCGCTCGACGGCGGGGTGACGATGGTGAGGGAGGCGGTGTTGACCGAGGAGGCCCCGCCGGCCACCAGCGTCAGTGCGTCGAACTGGTTCGGCGGCGCCGTGGACCCCGGCGTGTAGCCGGCGAACCCGTCGGCGATCACCGGGGCGGCCGATGCCGGACCCGCGGCGACGACGGTCAGCCCGGCCACGCCGGCCAGTCCGGCCACGACGGCGACGACGCCCCGAGCCCACGATCCCGACCATGCACGCATCGATCCCATCGGGTCGACACCTCCCCCTGTCAGCCGCAGTCGGATTCCCCCCGGGTCCCCCTGCCGGTCGCTCCGTGCGACGGGTCGAAACGTACGACAACGCCCGTTGCTTGGCAACTGTTTCCGTCGTGCGCACCCGCGGGCTCACCGTCGGGCGCCGGGGAGGGACCGAGGACGCCTCCGTGGGTCCACAAGGGTAAAGACCTCCTTGGGCGGAGATCCGGCGCCGTACCGACGCGGTCGTCGACGCGGTGGTCGGCCTTGATTCCCACGCAGCGTGGTGGCTTCGCCACTCCAAGAAATGACGGTTGCCGGGCGTGCGGCGAGGTCGTAGCTTCGCCGCTGCCGCCGCAACGGGCGGTGCGGAGCGACCGGGGGGGCACGGCCCGGGCGACGGTGCGCCGGCTCCGTGGGGGAGAACCGAGGGGGAGGTCCGGCGTGACCGAGTCCAGTGCAGCGTCGACGGTCGTTCCGGGGAGGTCGGGCCCGTCCCGTGGGGTCGGTCGAGCCCGGAGGGTCACCGCGTGCGGCGTCGCGGGCGCCCTGGTCGCCGGTGTGCTGAGCGCGGCCACCGCGGCCGTGGTCGTCGTCGCCTCGCCCGGAGCGGCGGGGGCGACGACCACCCCGACGGCGGCGGTGTGGAGCGCCAACCCGAACACCAGCTGCGGCGCGTCCGAGACGGCGACCCCGCCGGCGGGCGCGGTCTCGGCGACGCTGACCCTCTCGGGGGGTGGGGGCGGTGGCGGCGGCACCAACTCCGGCTCGGGCGGCAGCGGCGGGGTCGCCGGCGAGATCTCCTCCACCACGGTCGCGCTCACGCATGCCACCGGGACGGTCACCGTGAAGGTCGGGTGCGGCGGCGGGGCGGGCACCAACGGCGGGATCGACACGACCGTGAACGGGGGGGCCGGCGGTGCCGGTTTCGCCTCCGGTGGGACCGGAGGTGACGGCAGCTCGTCGGGCTCGGTGGACGGCGAGTCCTCCGCCGGAGGTGGCGGAGGGGCGTCCGGTCTCTGTCTGGGCAGCGGATCCTGCACCACCACCGTCGCCGTGGCCGGCGGCGGTGGTGGTGGCGGGGCGCGTTGGGACTGCACCGGGTCGACCGGTCCCGGCAGCGGCGGAGCCGGAGGCGACAGCGGGAGTTCCTCGGTCGTCGCCGGCGGCGCCGGCGGCAACGGCGACGGGACGGACGGCGGCGGTGGTGGCGGAGGCACGTCGACCGCCGGCGGCGCCGGCGGCAGTGGCTACTCCCACGGCGGATCGTCGGGAGCCAACACCCCCTACGCATCGTCGGGCGGCGCCGGAGGCAACGGCAACGGCGGCGAGGCCGGCACCGGCGGCGGTGGCGGCGGTGGCGGGTACACCGGCGGCGGTGGCGGGGGTGGTGACGACTGCGTCACGGGCTCGGCCGCCGGAGGCGGCGCCGGTGGCGGGTCCTCCGCCGTCAACTCCGCCTACGCCAGCTCCCCGACCTTCGCCCCGGGGGCGGCCGGCGGCGGGAGCAAGGCGGCGGGCGGCACCGGGTCGGTCACCCTGACCTGGAACGTCGACAACCTGTCCGTCACCAACCCGGGCACCCAGACCAGCGTCTCGGGTGCGGCCATCAGCGGCCTCACCGTCTCGAGCACCTACGACACGACCGGTGGGAACACGGTGACCTACGCCGCCACCGGCCTGCCCGCCGGACTGACCATCTCCCCGGGTGGCGTGGTCAGCGGCACCCCCACCACGGCGTGCGCGTGCTCGGTGACCGTGACGGCCACCGACTCGCAGGCGCTGCCGGCCTCGGCCACGTTCACCTGGAACGTGACCAACACGGTGACGGTCACCAACCCCGGCACCCACACCAGCACCTCGGGCACGGCGGTGCCGACGCTGACGCCCACGGCGACCGACTCGTCGTCCACCGCCACCATCACGTCCTGGTCGGCCTCCGGTCTGCCCGCCGGGCTGTCGTTCAACACCACCACCGGGGCGGTCAGCGGCACCCCCACCACGGCGTGCTCGTGCTCGGTCACCCTGACGGCCACCGACTCCAAGGGCTACACCGGCTCGGCCACGTTCACCTGGAACGTGACCAACACGGTGACGGTCACCAACCCCGGCACCCAGACCAGCACCTCGGGCACGGCGGTGCCGACGCTGACGCCCACGGCGACCGACTCGTCGTCCACCGCCACCATCACGTCCTGGTCGGCCTCCGGTCTGCCCGCCGGGCTGTCGTTCAACACCACCACCGGGGCGGTCACGCGGCACCCCGACCACGGCGTGCTCGTGCTCGGTCACCCTGACGGCCACCGACTCCAAGGGCTACACCGGCTCGGCCACGTTCACCTGGAACGTCACCAACACGGTGACGGTCACCGACCCCGGCACCCAACCAGCACCTCGGGCACGGCGGTCACCGACGCTGACGCCCACGGCCACCGACTCGTCGTCCGACCGCCACCATCACGTCCTGGTCGGCCACCGGTCTGCCCGCCGGGCTGTCGATCAACACCACCACCGGGGCGGTCAGCGGCACCCCCACCACGGCGTGCACGTGCTCGGTCACCCTGACGGCCACCGACTCGGCCGGCACGACCGGCTCGGCCACGTTCACCTGGAACGTGACCAACACGGTGACGGTCACCGACCCCGGCAACCACACCAGCACCTCGGGCACGGCGGTGCCGCCGCTGACGCCCTCGGCGACCGACTCCTCGTCCGACGGCCACCATCACGTCCTGGTCGGCCACCGGCCTGCCCGCCGGGCTGTCGATCGACACCTCCACCGGGACGGTCAGCGGCACGCCGACCACGGCCGTGCTCGTGCTCGGTCACCCTGACGGCCACCGACGCGGCCGGCACGACCGGCTCGGCCACGTTCACCTGGAACGTGACCAACACGGTGGCGGTCGATCCCATCCCGGCGACCAGGCCTCGGTGTCCGGGCTCCGCCATCACCCTCGCCAGCAGCGGGGCGACCGACTCCTCGTCCGACCGCCACCCTCACCTGGTCGGCCACCGGCCTGCCCGCCGGGCTGGCGATGGACCCCTCCACCGGGGCGGTCACCGGCACGCCGACCACGGCCGTGCACGTGCTCGGTGACGGTGACGGTGACGGACGGGGCCGGGTACTCCGGTACCGCATCCTTCACCTGGACCGTCACCAACGCCGTCAGCGTCACGAGCCCCGGTGACCAGTCGGATCCCTCGGGCACGGCCATCGCCACGGTCGACGTGCCGGCCACGGACTCGTCGTCCACCGCCACCCTCACCTGGTCGGCCGCCGGCCTGCCCGCCGGGCTGGCGATCGACCCCGCCACCGGGGCGGTCACCGGCACCCCCACCACGGCATGTGTGTGCTCGGTGACGGTGACGGTGACGGACGACGCGGTCACCTCGGACACCGCCACCTTCTCGTGGACCGTGGTGAACGTGGTCACCCCGTCGGCGAGCACCGACCAGACCTCGGTGTCCGGCTCGGCCGTGACGCCCGTCAGCGCCCCGGCCACCGACAGTTCGTCGACCACGACCCTCGCCTACTCCGACGGCGGGACGCTGCCCCCCGGCCTGTCGGTCGACCCGACCACGGGGACGATCACCGGCACGCCGACCACGGGTGGGACCTACGCCGTCGTCCTCACGGCGACCGACGGGTTCGGCTTTGCGGCCGCCGACGACTTCACGTGGACCGTGACCGACGTGGTGGCGGTGACCGGTCCGTCGGCACCGGTCGAGCGTCTCGGGTTCGCCGATGACCCCGGTCACGGTCGGGGCCACCGACAGCTCGTCGACCGCCTCGCTCACCTTGTCGGACGGCGGCACCCTGCCACCCGGGCTCGCGGTCGACCCGGTGACCGGCGTCGATCAGCGGCACCCCGACGACCGGAGGCGACCTACGAGGTCGTGATCACCGCGACCGACGGCGCCGGCTACGCCGGTTCGGCCTCCTTCCTGTGGACGGTCACCGACCACGTGTCCGGTGCCCGGATCCCCGACCTGGCCGACCTCTCCGGCTCGGCCATCACCCCGCTGGCCGCTTCGGCCACCGACTCCTCCACCACGGCGACGCTCGCGTACTCCGACGGTGGCACCCTGCCGCCCGGGCTCGAGGTCGACGCCGCCTCCGGCGTGATCACCGGCGACCCCGACCACGGCCGGGACCTATCCGGTGGTGATCACCGCGACCGACGACGCCGGGTTCGCGGCGACCAGCACCTTCACGTGGACGGTCACCAACACGGTCACCCTCGCCGCCCCGCAGGGCGTCACCGACGTCACCGGCACGGCCATCGACCCGACCACCCTGGCGGTCTCGGACTCGTCGTCCACCACGTCGGTCACCGCCTGGTCGGCCACCGGTCTGCCGCCGGGACTCTCGATCGACCCGTCCACGGGCACCATCTCCGGTACGCCGACGACGGCCGGCGACTACACCGGGGTCACCGTGACGGCGACCGACGACGCCGGGTTCAGCGGATCGGCCCACTTCGCCTGGGTCGTCACCAACCTGGTCACGGTGGCGCCCGTCGCCGACCAGTCGGCCGACACCTCCTACCCGGTGGCGCCGGTCACGGCGTCGCGCCACCGACTCCCAGGTCACACCCGCCGTCACGCTCACCTGGACGGCCAGCGGCCTCCCGCCGGGCATCGCCATCGACCACACCTCCGGCACCCTGTCGGGCACCCCGACGGCCCCCGGCACCTACCCGGTGACCTTGACCGCCACGGACAACGCCATACCGCGCCAGTCGGGTTCGACCACCTTCACCTGGACGGTGACCACGCTCGCACCGGTCGTCACCGGCGTGACCCCGTCGACCGGTCCCGGCTCGGGCGGGGCGACGGTGAGGATCGCCGGCACGGACCTCCAGGGCACGACGGCGGTGGCGTTCGGGACCGCCGCCGCAGCCGTCACCGGTGTCAACGCGGCCGGGACCCTCGTCACGGTCACCTCACCCGCCCACGCCACGGGCACGGTCGACGTCACCGTGACCGCCAGGGGCGGCACGAGCGCGGTCGACCCGTCCGACCGGTTCACCTACGTCGGACCCTCGATCGACTCGATCACGCCCGCCGTCGGCCCCGCGGCGGGCGGCAGGAAGATCAGGATCGTGGGAGCCGCCCTGTCCGGGGCCACCTCGGTGACCTTCGGTGCCGTGCCCGCCACGCACGTCACGTCCAACCGGGCCGGCACCGTGGTGACCGCCGTCGTCCCGGCGGGATCGCCCGGCGCCGTGTACGTCACGGTGACCACACCCGGCGGCACCACGGCGCCGGGGCCGACCGACACCTACACGTACCTGGCGCCGTCGGTCACCGCCGTCTCCCCGCGTCGGGCCGGCGGCGGGCGGCACCCAGGTGACGGTCCGGGGCTCCGGGTTCACCGGGGCGACGTCCGTCTCCTTCGGCACGACCACGGTCACGACGTTCACCGTCAACGGCGCCGGCACCTCCATCAAGGTGGTCGCACCGCCGGGCACGACCGGCACCGTCGACCTCACCGTGACCACGCCGTGGGGCACCTCGGCCGTCGTTGCCGCGGACCGCTTCACCTACGCTGACCGACCCCACCGGATCTCCACCACCGATCACCGTGAACCCGCCCCGCCACCCGAGCCCCATCGCCCGCCACACCCGGCGGCACGACCAGAAAGCGGCACCGACGATGCACACGACCCACCCCACCCGACGCCACCGGCCGACCCTCGCCTCCGCGGGGCTGTCCGTGGCCCTGGCCGGCGGCCTGCTCGCCGCCGCCACCGGCACCGCACTCCCCGGACTGGCCGGTGCCACGACCACGGGCGTGGCCGCCTCGTGGAGCCCGACACCGAACTGCGGGTCCTACGTGACCGCCACCCCGCCGGCCGGCACGGTGTCGGCCACGGTGACCCTGAAGGGTGCCGGCGGTGGCGGTGGGGCAACCAACTCCGGCTCGGGCGGGACCGGCGGGACGGGGGACGCAGTCACCGGAACCCTGCTGCTCACCCACGGCACGGGTGCCGTGTCGGTCAAGGTCGGCTGCGGCGGCGGCGGCGGTACACCGGACGGCGGCTGTGGCTCCACCAACAGCGGTGCGGGCGGCGCCGGCTACGCGGCCGGTGCGGCCGGGGGGGCGCGACGGACGAGACGGCGTCGGTCGACGGGCGCTCCTCGGGCGGCGGCGGCGGCGGGGCTTCGGGGCTGTGCCTCGGCAACGGGACTGCACCACGGCGGTGGCCGTGGCCGGCGGCGGCGGGGGCGGCGGCTCCCGCTGGGACTGCACCGGGTCGGACGGACCCGGAGCGGCGGGGCCGGGATCGGCGTCCGCCACTCCGCCCGCCGTCGGCCCGGGCAACGCCGGGACGGTGACGGCTCCAACGGCGGCGGCGGCGGCGGCGGCGCCGTCAACTCGGGCGGCAGCGGCGGCGGCGGCGCCTACGAGCAGTCGGGTCCACCGGTGGCAACACGCCCCACGCCTCGAACGGCGGGACCGGGGGAGCGGCGGCGCGCGGCTTCCCGACTCGAGGCCGGTGCCTGCGGTGGTGGTGGCGGCGGCGGTTACACCGGCGGTGGCGGCGGTGGCGGCGACAAGTGCGCCTCCGGTGAGGACACCGGCGGCGGTGGCGGGGGTGGCTCGTCCGCGGTCAACGCCACCTACGCCTCGGCACCACCTACGCGACCGGCTCGGGCGGCGGCACCACCGGCCGGCGGCTCGGCCGGCTCCGTCACCCTGACCTGGAACGTCGACAACCTGTCGGTCACCAACCCCGGCATCCCAGTCGAACGTGTCGGGCACGGCCAGTCGCGCCCTGACCATCCCGGCCCCCCACGACACCACCGGGGGCAACTCGGTGACCTTCGGCGCCACGGGCCTGCCCGCCGGCCTGTCGATCAACAGCTCCACGGGAGCCATCACCGGCACCCCGACCACGGCCGGGACCTCCTCGGTGACGGTGACGGCCACCGACTCCCAGGCCCTCGCCGCCTCGACCACGTTCTCCTGGACGATCACCAACACCGTGACCGTCGCCGGGCACCCGGCGCCCAGACCTCGGTGTCCGGCACCGCCATCCCGCCGCTCGCCGACTTCGGCGACCGACTCCTCGTCGACGGCCACCATCTCGTCGTGGTCGGCCACCGGCCTGCCCGCCGGACTGTCGATCAACGCCTCGACCGGGACCATCACCGGCACCCCGACCACGGCCGGCACCTCCTCGGTGACGGTGACGGCCACCGACTCGGCCGGGTACGCCGGCACCGCCTCGTTCACCTGGACGGTCACCAACACGGTGTCGGTGGCCAACCCCGGCAACCAGTCCGGGCTGTCCGGCACCGCCACCCCGCCGCTCGCCCTGTCGGCGGCGGACACCTCGTCGACGGCCTCCATCTCGTCGTGGTCGGCCACCGGCCTGCCCGCCGGTCTGTCGATCGACTCCTCCACCGGGACCATCACCGGCACCCCCACCACGGCGGCTCCTGCTCGGTCACGGTGACCGCCACCGACTCGGCCGGGTTCGCCGGCACGGCGTCGTTCACCTGGACGGTCACCAACCACGTGTCGGTGGCGGACCCCGGCGACCAGACCAGCGTGTCGGGAACGACGGTCGGCGCCGTCGACGCCCCGGGCTCCGACTCGTCGACCACCACCACGCTCGTCCTGTCGGCCACCGGCCTGCCCGCCGGGCTGTCGATCGACCCGTCGACCGGGACGATCACCGGCACGCCGACCACGGCGTGCTCCTGCTCGGTCACGGTCACCGCCACCGACGGATCGGGCTACCGCGCCCAGACCACCTTCGCCTGGACGGTGACCAACATGGTGTCCGTGGCGTCCCCGGGCGACCAGACCTCCACCTCGGGCTCGCCCGTCACCCCGGTCACCATCGGCCGGTCGGACACCTCGTCCACGGCGACGGTGGACGTCGCCGCCACCGGCCTCCCCGGCGGACTGTCGATCGACCCCGCGACCGGGACCATCACCGGTACCCCGATCGTGGCCGGTTCGTACCCGGTCGTCGTGACGGCGACGGACGGCGCCGGGTACTCGGCGACCACCTCGTTCACCTGGGTCATCACCAACACCGTCACCATGTCGGACCCGGGCGCCCAGGCGGACGTGTCCGGCACGGCCATCGCTCCGGTCGCGGTGCCCGCCTCGGACTCGCTGCCGGGCGCCATCCTGACCTTCGGCGACGGTGGGTCGCTGCCACCGGGCCTCGGGATCGACCCATCCACCGGGACGATCTCGGGCACGCCCACGACGGCGGGGGCCTACCCCGTCACCATCACGGCGACCGACGACTCGGGCTACGCGGCCCAGGTCACGTTCTCCTGGACGGTGACCAACACGGTGGCGGTGTCCGGGGTGGCGGACCGCACGGACGGCTCGGGGACGGCGATCACTCCCTATGCGGCGGACGCCACCGACTCGTCGTCCGTCGCCACCGTGACCTTCTCGGCGACCGGACTCCCGCCGGGCGTGTCCATCGAACCGGCCACCGGCACCATCTCCGGGACGCCGACCACGGCGGGCGCCTACGCGGTGACGGTGACGGCCACCGACTCTGCGGGCTTCCACGGTTCGGCGTCGTTCACCTGGACGGTGACCAACTCGGTCGTGGTCACCTCGCCAGGTGACCGGACGACCACGTCGGGCACGCCGATCGCGCCCCTCGCCGTGGCGTCCACGGACTCGTCGGCGACAGCCACGACCACCTACTCGGACGCGGGCACCCTGCCACCCGGCCTCTCCATCGGGTCGGCCACCGGGACCATCTCCGGGACGCCGACCACGGCGGGCGCCTACGCGGTCACGGTGACGGTCACCGACTCGGCCGGCTTCCACGGTTCGGCGTCGTTCACCTGGCAGGTCGACAACGCCGTCACCGTCACCGGACCCGGGACCCAGACGAGCCGGGTGGGCGCCTCGATCGTCCCGGTCACCGTGGCGGCCGTCGACTCCTCCCCGACCACGCACCTGGCCTGGTCCGCCACCGGGTTGCCGACCGGACTCGCCATCGGGTCCACCACCGGGACCATCAGCGGGACGCCGACGCACTCGGGCGCCTACGCGGTCACGGTGACCGCCACCGACGGAGCCGGCTTCCACGGTTCGGCGTCGTTCACCTGGAACGCAGTCGGCGCGTCGATCAGCGGAATCCGCCCCGCCACCGGTCCGGGTGCCGGCGGAACCAAGGTGTCGATCTCCGGCACCGACCTGACCGGCGCCACCTCGGTGGACTTCGGCACCGTGCCCGCCACCCGGTACACGGTCAACTCCCACGGGACGAAGATCGTCGCCTACGCGCCGGCGGAGCCCGCCGGCACCGTCGACATCGTCGTCACGACCGCCCAGGGTCCCTCGCTCCCGACGGCCTCGGACCGCTACACCTTCACCGGGCCCGTGGTCACGTCCCTGAGCAAGACGACCGGACTCCCGACGGGGAGAACCAAGGTCGTCGTCACCGGGACCGGCCTCAACGGGGCGACCGTGGTCCACTTCGGACCGGTCGCCGTCACCACGTTCACCGTCAACAAGGCGGGCACCAAGCTGACGGTGTACAGCCCGGCCGAGTCGGCGGGCACGGTGGACGTGACCGTCACCACCCCGGGGGGGACCAGCCCCGTGGTGGCCACCGACCGGTTCACCGTCTCCTAGGGGTCCGACCGTGACGCCACGCGGCGACCGGGTCGGCGGGTCCGGTGCGCCACGGCCCTACCGCAGGAGGTCGCGCCCCGCCGTCAGATAGCACCTGGTGACGTCGAAGCCGTCGGGCGGGACGTCCTCGTCCCCCCGGGTGAGGAAGACCTGGCTGCTCCGGATCGTGATCTCGCTGATCAGTCCGGGGCGGCTGGCGGTCACCAGCACGAGCTCGAGGACCAGCTTCGACAGCGGGGTGGCCTCGGACGCGTACTGGCTGTCCGGGCCCTGCCACCGCGTCCCCTCCCAGTGCGCCCATCCCCAGTCCTCGATGACGTAGACGCCCCCGGGTCGTAGACGGGGAAGGAGCACCTCGAGCGACGCCCTGGTCGGCGCGTAGAGGTGCGACCCGTCGTCCACCACGAGGTCGAGCGGCCGACCGCCGGAGCCGTCCTCGACGATCCGGGTGAGCGCCTCACGATCGCCCTGGTCGGTGCCGAAGTGGAGTTCGACCGATCGACCCAGGGACCGACGGTCCACGAACTCGTCCAGCGCCTGCACCCGCGCCGGCTCCAGGTCGACGCCCACGATCCGTTCCGGGTGGAAGAGCTCGCAGCAGAGCGCGATGCTGCCACCCTTGAAGATCCCGAGATCGACAACGCGCTCGACCCGGTCGGGCACGTTGCGGACGAACGCCTCGACCATGCGCCTCGTCTTCAGGAGCACGAAGCGGTCGGCGCTCGACGACGCCGCCCAGCGGGCCGGGTCCACCGTCAGGTCGAACGACGTCGGTCCCACCACGAGACGGTCGTCGCCCTCCCAACGGAGCCGGTGGTCGATCCCGCCGTCCACGACGGCCCCGCCCCGGCCACGGCTGCGTCGGCCCGACCGACCCGTCCCGGACGGGGCTCCACGTCTGCCGGTCATCGACCCTCCTGGCGTTCGTGCCGACGACGCCGCCGGGGACACGAGCCTAGGTCCCGTCGCGCTCCCCCGCCCGACGCACGGATCACGGCTCCCCACGGATTGCAACCGTCGTGCCATTGCTCTTCGCCGGAGGACTTGTCATCCTTGGAGAGGCAGGAACGTGACGGAACCGAAGAGGGGCGACGTGGGACTGAATCCGACGAATTCCGTGGCGTGCACCGTGTGCGGGGTGCTCGTGCTGGCGGTGGACGTGCAGGCGCGCACCGACCCCCGCGTCCACCGGAGGTGGGAGGGCAGGGCGCTCCTGTGCCCGACCTGCGCATCGACCGTGGACAGGAAGCTGATCGAGGCCGGTCGCCGGTAGGGCGCGCCGGACCCACCACTCCCCCACGCACGACCGGTCGCGGCGCGCGACCGGGGGTGGGCCGGCACCGGGAAGGACGACGTCCCACCCGGTGCCGCGCGCCTACCCTTCCAGCGTGTCCTCGAGGCCGACCGCCACCAGGTCCTCGGGGTGGATCCACTGGTCGGCCAGGGCGATGCCGCCGGCGTCGACGATGGCGTCGCGCAGCGGGACGGCCCACAGGTGCTCGATGAGGAGGATGGCCGCGGCCGAGCCGGGGGGGATCGTGTCGGCCACGAACCACATCTCCTCGTCGGGGATCACGTGCCCGTCCGCCCCTTCGAGCGCACCGAGCTCGGCGCCCGACTCGGCGTCGCCCTCGCCCAGGCCGATGAGCGCGCCGGCGATGGCCCCGAGCTCCATGGCCTCGTCGGTCGTGAGGTCGCTGGCCTGCAGCGCGGTGATGTCGCCGTCGTCGTCCTTCTGCACGACGAGTGCGTCGAGGATGCGGACGAACTCGTGCTCGCGCAGGCGCTCGAGCTCGGCGGCGATCGTTCCGGTGAACTCGGGCTCGGAAAAGCCGAGCACCAACATCTGAACTGGTCCGATGGTCATGTGGTTGTGGTCCCTCCTCAGGAACTTGCGAGAATCTTCTGCTTCTGGGCGTCGAACTCCGCCTGCGTCAGGACGCCGTCGTCGAGCAGCTTCTTCAGGTTCTCGAGCTGGGCGACCATGTCGGTTCCGCCGGCCACCGGAGCGGGGGGTGGTGCGGGGGCGGCCTGCTCCTGGTTCGCCTCCTGGGCGGCCTGGGCCTCGCCGCTGGTCTTGCCGGCGTGGTGGGCCACGGCGGCGACGCCGCCGATGACCGCTGCTCGCCTGAGGGGCCTTCTCCTCATCATGGTGGGGTCCTCCGTCCTCGTTGGGCCGCCGGCGTCGTCCGGCTGCCTCCTCAACGTACCGCACCGGAACCCACCGGGAGTCGGGCACGCAGGTGCGGCACGGGAAGCGGCGCACCGCCCGGAGCTACCCTGAGCCGATCGCCGTCACCCTCGCCTACCCCGATCCCCCGCTGGCCTGCCCGGCGTTCGTCCTGCGGCCGTTCGTGGCGGGCGACCACGCGGCCTCGGCTGGCTACGCGGCGGACCCGGGATCCGCCCGCTGGGTACCGCCGATGCCCGACGACGACCCCGACCGGGTCGTGGCGCTGTTCGAGCGGTTCCGGGCCGACGGGGAGCTGCTCCTCCTGGTGGTCGCCGACCCGGCCGACGACGCCTACCTCGGCGAGGTGATGCTGGTCATGGGCGAGGACGACGTCGGCGAGGTCGGCTGCGGGGTCCTCCCCGGGCACCGCGGCGCCGACCTCGGCGCCCGGGCCCTTCTCCTGTTCGACCGGTGGTGCGTCGACGTCGCCGGGGTCGAGCGCCTGCAGGCGCTCGTGGCCACCGACAACCCCGCGGGCCTCGAGCTCGCCCGCCGGGTCGGATTCCGACGTGAGGGCGTGCTGCGCGGCTACCGGGCCGACGGGGACCGCCGCGTCGACGTGGTCATGCACTCGATGCTCCCGGGCGAGGTCCCCGTCGTCGGGGGCACGGACAACGGGCCCGCCGGAGGCGCCGCCGCACGGTGACGCCGCCGTCCGGGGTGGCGGCCGCGGTTCCCGGACCGGCGACCCGGCCCCGGTCGTCAGTCGGACGGCCCCTCGGCGAACCCGGTGGCGAGCAGTCGGAACGCCCGGTCGACCTCGGCGACCAGGTCGCCGTCGTCGCTGCGGGCCCAGCAGGCGAAGGCGGCCATGGCCGCCCCGAGCGCGGCCCGGGCCACCGTCTGGGGCCCGAGGTCGTCCGGGCTCCCGCCCAACCGGCGGGCGGCGAAGGTGGCCACCACGTCACACCACTCCTGGTAGCGAACGGCGGAGTGGGCCACCAGCGTGGGCACCGTGCCGATGAGCACCATGCGGTGCCGGAGCTCGTCGAGCTCGCCGGCGCCGAACCGGTTGGTGGCCATGACCGACCGGCGGAGCACGTCCATGAGGGGCTCGGTGACCGGGGCCTCGTCGAGGCGGGTCCGCAGCCGGACCAGCTCGGCGTCGAACTCGCCCCACACCACGTCCGCCTTCGAGTCGAAGTACCGGAAGAACGTCCGGCGCGAGATGCCGACGGCGGCGGCCAGCTCGTCGACGGTGGTGGCGTCGTACCCGCGGCGGGCGAACAGGTCCAGCGCGACCCGGGCGACGTCCTGGCGCGACGTCGCGGCCGGGCGGCCCCGCGTCGGCTCCGACGAACCTTCCCCGGCACCCCCGGACGCCACCGTCACCGCTCCCCGGTCGTCACGCTTCCATTTTGGCATCGAGTGCACTAAATTGCACCCACCGCACGCGACCCGGCACCGGCCGGCCGACCACGGGAGGACCCCATGACCGCCACGACGACCCCGGAGACCGCCGAGGCCACCTCGGCCGAGCCCGACGACCCCGCCGCCCCGGCACCGGCCACCCCTCTGGTCACCGGCGAGCTGCTGGTCGAGGACGTGTCCATCGACGGGATGTGCGGCGTCTACTAGGCCCCGCCCCGTGCCCGCCCACCACCCCGTACGCAGACCGACGCCATGAGCGAGCCGACGACGACGCCCGACTACGACCCGGCGCGCCCGTGGGCACTCGACCCCCAGGTGTCGATCCGCCCCGAGTCCTTCGGCGCGCTCGCCTACCACTTCGGCACCCGGCGCCTCTCCTTCCTCAAGAGCCGCACCCTGCTCGTCGTGGTGGAGTCCCTGGCCGACCAGCCGTCGGGCCTCGACGCCTGCCGTGCCGCGGGCGTGCCCGACGACGAGCTCGGCGCCTACGAACAGGCCCTCGACACCCTGGCCCGGACCGGCATGATCCACGAGCGGGCGGCGTGACCGCGGCCGACCCCGGCACCGGGATCCGCCTGGTCGACCGGTTCGAGCGGGGCCTCGACGCCCCCATCTGCCTCACCTGGGAGCTCACCTACGCCTGCAACCTGGCGTGCGTCCACTGCCTGTCGAGCTCGGGCAGGCGTGACCCGCGCGAGCTGTCCACCGACGAGTGCCGGGCGCTGATCGACGAGTTCGAGCGCATGCAGATCTTCTACGTCAACATCGGCGGGGGCGAGCCCACCATCCGCTCGGACTTCTGGGAGCTCGTCGAGTACGCCACGGCCCACCACGTGGGGGTCAAGTTCTCGACCAACGGGTCCCGGATCACCGGGGCGGTGGCCGCCCGGCTGGCCGCCAGCGACTACGTCGACGTGCAGCTGTCGCTCGACGGGGCCACGGCCGCGGTCAACGACGCCGTGCGGGGCGACGGCTCCTTCGCCACCGCCGTCACGGCCATGGAACGTCTGGCCGAGGCCGGGTTCGCCGGCTTCAAGCTGTCGGTGGTGGTCACCCGTCACAACGTGGGTCAGCTCGACGACTTCGCCGCACTGGCCGGCCGCTACGGTGCCCAGCTGCGGCTCACCCGGCTGCGGCCGGCCGGCCGCGGCGCCGACGTGTGGGACGAACTGCACCCCACGGCCGACCAGCAGCGGCAGCTCTACGACTGGCTGGTCGACCGGGGCGAGCGGCGTCCTGACCGGTGACTCCTTCTTCCACCTGGCCGGCTACGGCGACGCCCTGCCGGGGCTCAACCTGTGCGGCGCCGGCCGGGTCGTCTGCCTCGTCGACCCGGTCGGCGACGTCTACGCCTGTCCGTTCGCCATCCACGACCAGTTCCTGGCGGGCAACGTCCGCGACGCCGGCGGGTTCGCGCCCGTGTGGCGGGGGTCGGAGCTGTTCACCGAGCTCCGTGCCCCCCAGAGCGCCGGCGCGTGCTCGTCGTGCGGCCACTTCGACGCGTGCCGCGGCGGCTGCATGGCGGCCAAGTTCTTCACCGGCCTGCCCCTCGACGGACCGGACCCGGAGTGCGTCCTCGGTCACGGGACCGACGCGCTCGACGCCCGGTCGGGGGCGGCCACCCCCCGCCCCTCCCCCGACCACTCGAGCCGACCACGGCGCCGGTGGCCGTCGCCGCTGCACCCCCGACGCACCGGCCCGACCGCCGGTGCGACGAGAGCCCGCTGGCCCGGGCCGGCTCCGCCCTCGGGGCGGAGTGACCGTGCCCCTCGCGACCGATCCGGTCACCGTCGGGTCGCGGCACGCCCCGTCCCGTGTGGTCTTCGGCCCCCACGAGACGAACCTCGGCGACGGGCGGGCGATCGGCCCCCGTCACGTCGCCTACTACGCGGCCCGGGCCGCCGGCGGCGCCGGGGTGCTGGTCACCGAGCCCGCCTCCGTCGCACCCGTCCGACTGGCCCTACGAGCGGGCGCCGCTGGCCGCGGTCGTGCGGACCCGGCTGGCGGGCGGTGGCCGACGCCTGCCGGCCCCACGGCACCGTGGTCCTGGCCGGGCTCGGCCACGCCGGCGGCCAGGGGTCGAGCGCCTACTCGCAGTCCGTCCTGTGGGCACCGTCCCCGGTGGCCGACGCCGCCAGCCGCGAGCTGCCCATGGCCATGGGGCCGACCGAGCTCGCCGCGATCGTCGACGGGTTCGCGGCGTCGGCCCGGGCCGCGGTCGGCCGCCGGACTCGACGGAGTCGAGGTCGACGCCGGGGCCGCGTCGCTGCTCCGCCAGTTCCACTCGGGGATCACCAACCGGCGCGACGACGCCTACGGCGAGGACCGGCTCCGGCTGACCCGCGAGGTCCTGGACGCCGTCCGCGAGCCGCCGTGGGGCCCGACGTCGTGGTGGCGCTGCGCCTGTCGTGCGACGAGCTGGCGCCGTGGGCGGGGGTGACCCCGGACCACGCCGCCGACCAGGTCGACGCGCTGGCCGACCGGATCGACCTGCTGACCGTCGTCCGCGGCGGACCCGTACTCGGCCACCGCCTACCGTCCCGACGCCCACACCGCCGCCGGGTTCAACGTCGGGCTGTGCGCCGCCATGCGCCGGGCGGCCGCCGGGCGCGTCCCGGTGGTACTCCAGGGCAGTGTCGTCGACGCCGGCAGCGGCCGCCGCGGCGCTGGCCGACGGGACGGCCGACCTGGTGGAGATGACCCGGGCCCAGATCGCCGAGCCCGACCTGGTGGCCACGGTGCGGGCCGGGCGCGGCGTCGAGGCCGTCGGCCCTGCATCCTCTGCAACCAGGCCTGCCTGGTCCGCGACAGCCGCAACCCGCTGGTGAGCTGTGTGGGCGAGCCCCGCGCCGGGCACGAGACGGTGGACGTCGACCCGGTGCTCGCCCCGGCGACCGGCCCGGCCACCGCGCCGTCCCCCGTGCTGGTCGTGGGGGCGGGACCCGCCGGCCTCGAGTGCGCCCGGGTGCTGCTCCGCCGTGGCCGCGAGGTGCGGGTCGTCGACCGCGCCCCGATGACCGGCGGGACCCTGCGGGCCGCGGCCGTGGGCCCGGGGCGCGAGCGCCTGGCCGACCTGACCGGTTGGCTGGCCGCCGAGTGCGGGCGGCTCGGGGTCGTCCTCGAGACTCGGTCGCGAGGTGACCGCCGCCGACCTCGATGCGCGCGCGCGCCGACGGCGCCACGGTGGTGCTAGCCACCGGAAGCCGCCCGGCACCGTGGGAGGCGCCGACCGACGGCACGGTCCGGGTGGTCGACGCCGCCGTCGCCCTCGGCGCCGGTGCCGACGCGCTGCCACCCGGCCCGGTGGTCGTCCTCGACCCGGTGGGCGGGCCGGTGGCCGTCGGCGTCGCCGAGTGGCTGGCCGGCCTCGGCCGTGACGTGGCCCTGGTGACCCCCGACCAGATCGCCGGCACCCTGCTGTCGAGGACCGGCGACCTGGCCGACGCCAACACCCGGCTGCAACGGGCCGGGGTGCGCCGGGAACTGCGCGCCGTCGTCCGGCGGCTCGAGGGTGGTCGGGTCCACGTCGACGACGTCTGGACGGGCGAACCGGGCGCGCCCTCGACGCCGCCGCGGTGGTCGACTGCGGCCACCGCCTGCCCGAGGAGTCCCTCTACCTGGCCCGGCCGGGCACCCTGCGGGCCGGCGACTGCGTCGCCCCGCGCACCGTGCTCGAGGCGGTGCTCGAAGGCCGGCGGCGGGCGCTCGAGATCTGCGGCGCGGTGCCCGCCGACCGCACCCCGACCACCACGGGAGCGACCCCATGACCGATCCCGAGCCCGCACCGGGCACCGACCGTGCCCGGGGGCGGGTGGCAGGCAAGGTGGTCCTCGTGACCGGCGCGGCGCGGGGCCAGGGACGCAGCCACGCCGTCCGGCTGGCCGCCGAAGGCGCCGACCTCATCGCCGTCGACGTCTGCGCGCCGGTGGACGCACCTCGGCTACGCCACCGGCACGCCCGAGGACCTGGCGACCACGGCCCGACTGGTCGAGGAGGCCGGTGGCCGGGTCGTGACCGCCGCCGTGGACGTGCGGGACGCCGCCGGACTGGCCGGGGCCGTGGCCGACGGGCGCCCGGGTCCTCGGCGGGCTCGACGTCGCCGTGGCCAACGCCGGGGTCTGCTCGGTCCAGCGGTGGGACGAGGTCGACCCCCGAGCTGTGGGACACGGTGATCGGCGTCAACCTGACCGGGGTGTGGAACACGTGCACCGCGGCCCTCCCCCACCTCCTCGAGCGGGGTGGGGGGTCCATGGTGCTCGTCAGCTCGACGGCGGGGCTCAAGGGCCAGCCGTTCTTCGGCCCGTACGTGGCGTCCAAGCACGGGCTGGTGGGCGTCATGCGCAGCCTGGCCAACGAGCTCGCCTCGCGGCACATCCGGGTGAATTCGCTCCACCCCACGGGCGTGGACACGCCGATGCTGAACGCCATGGCCGGACTGACCGAGCGCATCCAGGCCAGTCCCGACACCGGCCCGCTGTTCCTCAACTCGCTGCCCGTCGAGCTGATCGGGGCCGAGGACGTCTCCCACGCCGTGGTCTTCCTGGCCTCGGACGAGTCCCGGTACGTGACCGGCCTCACCATGACCGTCGACGCCGGGGCGACGGCCCGGTGAGTTCGCCCCGATGAGCACCACCGGCCGCTACCGGCACCTGTTCACCCCGCTGCGCCTCGGCCCGGTGACGGTGGGCAACCGCATCGTGTTCTCCGCGCACCTCACCAACTACGCCACCGACGGCCTGCCGACCGAGCAGCACGCCGCCTACTACGCGGCCCGGGCCGCCGGCGGGGCCGGACTGGTGATCACCGAGGAGCACTCGACCCATCGCACCGACTGGCCCTACGAGAAGCTGATCCACGGCTTCCACCCCCGCGTGGTCGACGGGTACCGGCGCATCACCGACGCCGTCCACGCCCACGACGTCCCGGTCTTCGCCCAGCTCAACCACAACGGCGGGCAGGCCTCGTCCATGTACTCGCGGCTGCCGGTGTGGGCACCGAGCCCGGTTCCCGACCCGCTCTTCCGCGAGGTGCCCAAGGCGGTGGAGCTCCACGAGATCGCCGAGATCGTGGACGGCTACGCCACCGTCGCCGGCCACTGCGTGGCGGGCGGCTTCGACGGCGTGGAGCTCCAGTGCTCGCACTCCTCGATCGTCCGCGGCTTCCTCTCCCCCGCCACCAACCGGAGGACCGACGAGTACGGGGGCGACCTGGCGGGCCGGGCCCGCCTGCTGCTCGAGATCGTCGACGCCGTACGGTCGACCATCGGGTCCGACCGGGCGTTGGGCGTCCGCATCTGCGGGGACGAGCTCATCGAGGGCGGTACCGGGATCGACGACGCCGTGGCCGTGGCCCGGATGGTCGAGTCCACCGGGCAGGTCGACTACATCAACACCTCGATCGGGGTGGCCACCGCCACGCTGTACATGATCGAGGCGAGCATGCAGATCCCACCCGGCTACGCCCTGTACGTCCCGAGTGCCATCCGTGCCGCCGTCGACCTCCCCGTCGTCGGCGTCGGTCGGTTCAAGGACCCGCTCCAGGCCGACCGGGCGCTGGCCGAGGGCGTCTGCGACCTGGTCGGCGTGGTACGCGGTCAGATCGCCGACCCGGACTTCGCGGCCAAGGCACGCTCGGGGCACGCCACCGACATCCGCACCTGCCTGTCCTGCAATCAGGAGTGCGTGGGCCGCATGGGCCTCAACCGGTGGCTCGGGTGCATCGAGAACCCGCTCGCCGGCCGCGAGTCGTCGCCCGTGCCGGCGCCCCGCCGCAGACGCACGGTCGTCGTCGTCGGTGGCGGGCCCGGGGGGCTCCAGGCGGCGGTCACCGCCGCCGAGCGCGGCCACCGGGTCGTCCTGTTCGAGCGGCACGACCGGCTCGGCGGCCAGGCCCGCGTGGCGGCATCGGTGCCCAGCCGCGCCGAGTTCTTCGACCTCGCCCGCAACCTCGTCGTGGCCGCCCGCCGCGAGGGCGTGGACGTGCGCACCGGGGTGGAGGCCACGGCCGACACCGTCCGGTCCGAGTCGCCCGACGCCGTCGTCATCGCCACCGGCGCCCGTCCGGTCCGCCCGTGGTGGGCCGGCGACGAGCCGCGGGTGGTCGACGTCCGGGACGTCCTCGAGGGACGCGCCCGCCCCGAGGGCCGCGTGGTCGTGGTCGACGAGCTCGGATTCCACCAGGCGACCTCCACGGCCGAGCTGCTGGCCGACCGTGGGTGCACGGTCGAGATCGTGACCAACGGCATGGTGGTGGCCCAGGACCTCGGGATCACGCTGGACCTGGAGACGTGGAACGTGAAGGCCCACGCCAAGGGGATACGCCAGAGCGTCGACCTCGTACCCATGGGTGTCGACCCGGCGCCCGACGGCACCGGTGCGATCGAGCTCCGGCTCCAGCACCACCCGACCGGCACGGACCGGGTCCGGACGTGCGACTGGATCGTCTGCGCCGTCCACCAGCAGCCCGAGGACGACCTGTGGCGGGCCCTGGACGGGGCTCCCTTCGAGGTCCACCGCGTCGGCGACTGCGTGGCCCCCCGACGGGCCCACGCGGCCGTCGTCGAGGGCCACCGCGTGGCGGTGGCCCTGTGAGCCCGTCGACCGCCGGCGCCGTCGCCGTGGTGGTGGCCCGGGACGGCCGGCTGCCCGTCGGTGCCGCCGAGGCCGTCGCCGAGGCCGGTGGCCGCGTGGTGGTCGTGGGCTCGGGTACCGAGGAGGCGGCCCGCGCCCTGCCCGGCACGGTGCACGCCCGATGGGCCGAGACGGGGCCCGGACTACGTCCCGCCGCGGCCGCCGCCGCACTGGCCCCGCTGGTGGCCGGCGACACCCTGGTCGTCCTGCCGGCGTCGCCCGACGGTCGGGACCTGGCCCCGCGCCTGGCCGCCGCCGCCGGTCGGCCACTGATCGCCCGGGTGCTGGAGGCCACCGTGGGCCGGGCCGACGACGGCACCGCGTGCGTCCGCGCCCTCGTGGGCCGCGTCGACGACCGGGTGCTCGTCCCGGTCCAGGTCCGGGGTCCGGCGGTGGTCACGCTGGCGGTCGGGGGTCGCCCGGGCGCCCACGCGGGGACGGCCGACCCCGGTGCCGTGGTCGAGCCGCTGGCCCTCGCCGTGGTGGAGTCCGGGCCCGATCCGGAGCTGGTCGGCCTGCTGGCCCCCGATCTGCACACCATGGACCTGGCCGACGCCACCCGGGTGGTGGCCGGCGGGGCCGGGCTGGTGGGCGGGCTCGACGACGCACGGGCGACGGCCACCTTCGACCTCCTGGTCCGGGTGGCCGGCGCCCTGGGCGGCTCCGCCGGCGCCACCCGCGTCGCCACCGACGCCGGCTGGACGGGCTACGAACGCCAGATCGGCACGACCGGCGTGACCGTGGACCCCGACCTGTACGTCGCCCTGGGCGTGTCGGGGGCCGCCCAGCACATCGGGGGCATCGGCGCCCCCCGCCACGTGGTGAGCGTCAACACCGACGCCTCCTGCCCCATGACGGCCATGGCCGACCTCGGACTGGTGACCGACGCCGGCGCGCTCCTGGCCGAGCTGGCCGGTCGCCTCGGGGTGGCCGCCGCACCGGGTTCCGGACCGGCGGGAGGCACTCGATGACCGGGCACCTCGATGTCGACGTCGTCGTGGTCGGTGCCGGTCCCGCCGGCGCCTCGGCCGCCCTCGCCCTGGCCCGCGCCGGTCGGCGCGTGGTGCTCGTCGAGCGCGGGCCGTTCCCCGGGTCCAAGAACGTCTACGGGGGTGTGGTCTACGGCCGCGTGCTGGACGACCTCGTCCCGCGATGGTGGGAGGAGGTGCCCGTCGAGCGCTGGATCGTGCGCCGGTCCACCATGATGATGACCGGGACCCAGTCGCTGTCGGTCGACTTCCGCACCGACGCGTGGGGGGAGGCGCCCTACAACGGGATGACGACGCTGCGGTGCCACTTCGACGCCTGGCTGGCGGGCAAGGCGACCGACGCCGGGGCGCAGCTGCTCCCCTCCACCGTCGCCACGGGGCTGGTGCGGGACGGCGCCGGACGGGTCGTGGGCGTCCGGACCGACCGCGACGGCGCCGAGCTCCGGGCGCCGCTGGTCATCGCCTGCGACGGGGTCAACTCCCTGCTGGCCAAGGAGGCGGGTCTGCTGCCCCGGGCCGAGGCGTCCCACCACACGCTCGGGGTCAAGGAGGTGCTCGACCTGCCGCCCGGCGCCATCAACGAGCGCTTCGGGGTGCAGGACCACGAGGGGGTCGACATGGAGATCCTCGGCTGCACCCGCGACATCCCCGGAGGCGGCTTCCTCTACACGAACGCCGACTCGGTGAGCGTCGGCGTGGTGGTGTCGCTGCCCGAACTGGCGGCGACGGGCGTGCGGCCGGAGTCGCTGGTGGCGGACCTGAAGGCCCACCCGACGATCGCCCCGCTCCTGCGGGGCGCCGCCCTGCGCGAGTACGCGGCGCACCTGATCCCCGAGGGCGGGTACGACACCATGCCGGCGCTCGCCGCCGACGGACTGCTGATCGCCGGCGACGCCGGGGCCATGACCCTGGCCGCCGGCCTGTGGCTCGAAGGCGTGAACTTCGCCATCGGGTCGGGCTACGCGGCGGGCCGGGCCGGCGACCGGGCCCTGACCCGCGGCGACTGCTCGGCGGCCGGACTCGCCCCGTACCGGGCGGACCTGGAGGACCAGTTCGTCCTGGCCGACCACAAGCGGCTGCGCCGGGCGCCGGCGCTCGTGCTGTCCGACCGGGTCCAACGACGCTATCCGGGCCTGCTCTGCGACCTCGCCGAGGGGATGTTCACCGTGACCAATCCGACGCCCAAGCCCGGCGGCCTCGCCCTGACCCGCAAGGTCGCCGCCCGCCACGGCGTGTCGCTGCGCCAGCTGGCCGGGGACACGCTCCGCGGCCTGAGGATCTTCGGATGAGCGCCGCCGCCGGGTCCCGTCGGTGGGACGGCATCTCCTTCGAGGAACGCATGGCCACCGTCGACTTCAGGGTGGGCGCCCGGGCCCACATCACCGTGGACACGGACGTGTGCCGGTCGTGCACCACCAAGGCGTGCGTGACCGCGTGTCCGGCGGACCTCTTCGCCCCGACTGCGGACGGCGGCATCCTCTTCAATTACGAGGAGTGCTTCGAGTGCGGCACCTGCTACATGGTCTGCAACGCCAAGGGCGCGCTCACCTGGACCTACCCCGACGGCGGCCACGGCGTCGTCTTCCACCACGGATGACGGCCGACCCCGACACCGGCCGGCACCCCGCCCCTTCCCCGGGCGCCGGACCGCTGGTCGTGGCCTGCCTGCGGATCAGCGACCTGCGTCCGTCGGTGGACCCGCTGGAGGGCACCGTCACCCGGGACCGGCTGGGCGTCGGGCTGTCCCCCGCCGACGCCGCCGCGCTCGAGCACGCGCTGCGCATCGCCGGGTCGTGGGGCGGCCGCGTCGTGGCCCTGTGCGTCGGGCCGGCGTCGGTGGAGCCCGTGCTGCGCGACGTCGCCGGTCGTCGGGGTCGCCGTCGTGCGGGTCCCACTGGGTGACGAGGGGGACGGGCACCGCTACGTCGGCGAGCTGGTCGCGGACGAGCGGGACCTCGCCCGCACCCTGGTGGCCGCCGTCGCCCCGTTCGGCCCCCCCGACCTGGTGCTGTGCGGCGATCGCTCGGTCGACCGCGGCACGGGTGCCCTGCCCGCCTACCTGGCCCACGAGCTCGGGGCGGCCCAGGCGCTCGGCCTGGTCGACGTGGCACCGGCGGACGACGGCACGGGTGGGACCGGTGGGTCCCGTGGTGGAGGGGACCGTGCCGTGCTGGCCGAGCGTCGGCTCGACGGGGGGTGGCGCGAGCGCCTCCGGGTGCCCCTGCCCGCCGTGTGCTCGGTGGAGGGGGCCGGGGTCCGCCTCCGCCGCGCCCCGCTGGCCGGGGCCCTGGCGGCCGGATCGGCGGCGGTGCCCGTCGACCGGTCGCTGGCCGTGGCCGCCGCAGCGGGCCCGGGATCGTTCCACGTGGGCGCGCCCCGGCCGTTCCGGCCGCGCACCCGCGTCCTGCCCGCCCCGCACGACGACGACCCGCGGCTCCGGCTGCTCGACCTGACCGGCGCGCTCGTGGACCACGAGCCCCCGACGGTGGTCGAGCCGGCCGACGCCGTCGAGGCCGCCGACGTGCTGCTCGCCTTCCTCGCCCGCCACGGCTACGTGGAGGACGGGTCCGACGGTACCGACGTGGCGACGTGACCCGCCTGGCCGACACGCCCTGGCCCGAGGTCGCCCGCCTGGCCGGTGCCGGCGCCGTCCTGGTCGTGCCGGTGGGCGCCTGCGAACAGCACGGACCCCACCTGCCGGTCACCACCGACGCCGATCTGGCCGAGGCCGTGGCCGTGGGGGCCGCCGGGCTGGACCCGCTGATCGTCGTCGCACCCGTCGTCGCCTACGGGTCGTCGGGCGAGCACGACGGGTTCGCCGGCACGCTCTCGATCGGCCGGGACGTCACCGAGCAGCTGCTGGTCGAGCTGGGTCGCTCCGCCGTGGCCACCTTCGCCCACGTCGTCCTGGCCTGCACCCACGGCGGCAACGCCGTCCCGTTCCGGGCCGCCCTGGCCCGGCTGGCCGCCGAGGGCCGGCCGGTCACCGGCTGGTGGCCCCGGTGGGGCGGCGACCTGCACGCCGGGCGCACGGAGACGTCGTTGCTGCTGGCCGTGGCCCCCGGGCGCGTGGCGACCGCCGCCGCCGCCGCCGGGGACCGGCGTCCGCTCGCCGAGCTCCTGCCCCGGCTCGAGGAGGGCGGGGTCCGCTCGGTCAGCCCCAACGGCGTCCTCGGCGATCCCGCCGGTGCCGGTGCCGACGAGGGACGGGCCCTGCTGGCCGCCGCCGCGGCCGACCTGGTCGCCACGATCGCCCGGCTCCGTCGCGGTGGCGTCCCCGGCGGCCCCGCCGCGGTGGGCCACCCCGGGGAACCCCCCGGCCGACCACACGAGAGCGAGGTGCCCGCATGAGTCGAGTCGCCGTGGTGACCGGGGCCGCCCGGGGCATCGGTGCCGCCACCGTCTGCGGCCTGGCCGCGGCCGGCTGGCGGGTCGTGGCCGTGGACCGGGCCGGGGACGACCCCCGGCTCCCCTACCGGCTGGGCACCCGGGACGAGCTGGATGCCACCGTGGACCGGGCCGACTCCCTGGGCGACGGACCCGGGACGGTGGTGGCCCACGTGGCCGACACGACCGACGAGGCGGCCCTGGCCGTCGCCGTGGCCCTGGCCGAGGAGCGCTTCGGCGGGCTCGACGCCATGGTGGCGGTGGCCGGCGTCATCGCCGGCGGGACGCCGCTGTGGGAGATGCCGGCCCGGGAGCTCGACGCCGTCCTGTCCGTGGACCTGGGCGGCCCGATCGCCGCGGCCCGGGTGGGCGTCCCGGCGCTGCTCCGTCGCCCGGAACCCCGCCAGGGGCGCTATCTGGCGGTGGCCTCGGCGGCCGCCACCCGGGGGCTGCCGTCGCTGGCCGCCTACGGCGCGGCCAAGGCCGGTGTCGCCGGCCTGGTCCGGGGGCTCGCCGCCGACCTCGCCGGGACCGGCGTCACCGCCAACGCCGTCTGTCCCGGCTCGACCGACACCCCCATGCTGGCCGAGAGCGCCCGCCTCTACGGCCTCGACGGTACGGCCCCGTTCGCCGACCAGCAGGCGGTCGGTCGGTTGCTGGCGCCCGAGGAGGTGGCCGCCGCGCTGGTGTGGCTGGCCGGCGGGGCGGCCAGCGCCCTCACCGGGGCCGTGGTGCCCGTCGACGGCGGACTCGCCCTGTGACCCATCGCTGATGGGGGTGCTGCCGGACGGATTCGGGCTGGTACTCGACCGGCGGCTCCGGCGCTTCCGGGGAGGGACCGTGCTGGCCGGCGGGCATCCGGGCCGGGTGGTGACCCTCACCCCACGGGGTGCGGCCGCCCTCGACGCGTTGGTGGGCACCGGTCGGGGGGACCCCGCCACCCGCGCCCTGGCCGGTCGGCTGGTGGCGACCGGCATGGCCCACCCCCGCCCTCCGGATCCCCCGGCGCCCGGGACCCCCACCGTCACCGTCGTGGTGCCCGTCTTCGGTCGGCCCGCGGCACTGGCCCGGTGCCTCGACGCCCTCGGGACCCGCCACCCGGTGGTGGTGGTCGACGACGGATCGCCCGACCCCGGTTCGGTGGCCGACGTGTGCGCTGCCGGCGGTGCGGTGCTGGTGCGGCGGTCGGGCAACGGCGGGCCGGGCGAGGCGCGCAACGAGGTGCTGGGGCTCGTCGGTACCGAGTTGGTGGCGTTCGTCGACAGTGACTGCGCCGCGGGCGACGGATGGGTCGACGACCTGACGTGGCACTTCGCCGACCCGGACCTCGCCGCGGTGGCGCCCCGGGTCGTCGCCGCACCGCCACCGGTCGGCTCCGGACGTCGGGCCGTCGACCGGTTCGGCGCCGCCCACTCGCCACTCGATCTCGGGGCCGAGGCGGGCGAGGTCGGCCCGACCCGGGCGGTCCGCTACGTGCCCACCGCCGCCCTGGTGGTGCGGCGCACGGCGCTGGCCGCCGTCGGGGGATTCGCCCCCGGGATGAGGATCGGTGAGGACGTCGACCTGGTCTGGCGGCTCGTGGACGCCGGCTGGCGCGTCCGGTTCGACCCCTCGGTCACCGTGGCCCACGCCGAGCCGAGCCGATGGCGCGACGTGCTGGCCCGCCGGTTCCGCTACGGCACGTCGGCCGGTCCCCTCGCCGCCCGCCATCCCGGGCGCCTGGCCCCCGTGGAGCTCCGTCCGTGGCCCACGGCCGCGGCGCTGGCCGCTGCTGGCCGGACGGCCGGCGGTGGCGGCGGCGGCCGTCGCCGGGTCGGCGTGGGCACTGTCCCGGTCGGTCCGGCCCCTCGGCGTCCCGTCCCGACAGGCCTGGACGTGGAGCGCCCAGGGCGCCGCCTGGACGGTGGTCGGACTCGGCCGGGCGGCGACGGTGCTGGCCGCGCCGGCGGTGGCGCTCGCGGCCGTCCGCGGCGGCAGGGCGGGCCGCGCCGCCCTCGCCCTGCTCCTCGTCCCGCCGACGGTGGCGTGGGTGCGTGACCGCCCCGACCTCGACCTGCCCCGCTGGATCGCCGCCTCGGTGGCGGACGACGTCGCCTACGGCGCCGGGGTGTGGACAGGGTGTGTCCGGTCCCGGTGCTTCGGCCCCCTCCGGCCCACCGTGCGGGGCCGGGAGACCGAATCGTGACCACCGGACTCCTCGATGTCGAGGAGTCCTGGACCGGCCCCCGATCGCCCTTCTCACCAGCAGGTATCGGCAGGGCCGATAGCTACCATCGCCCCGGTTCGTACCTGAATTTACAGAAGCCACACCGGCAGCAACTCGGAGTATCTCCCGGTGGCGCAATCGGTGCTGAGCCGGTGGACAAATTGTCGACAAATGGGTCACCCGTTAGTCCCGTGGTTTGCCTTCCGGATTCGGGAGGGGCGGCGGGTCCTGGACGGCAATGCAGCAGTTCAGACCCCTTTCTTGACAGTGGGACCACTTCGGACCGACAGGTCGCTATACTCTCGGGAACGCACTCCCACCGACGCGGTTGCATAACTCCTTGCGACCCAGTCTGACCGCCCGTGACACGGCGTCGGACGGTCATGGTGGACCGGTCCACAGATGCTCGAGGACCGGTCCGTCACACCCATCGGCGAGGATGCGGCTCGACGCAAAGGCGGCGGGCGAGTCTTCGAGAAATGAGTGATGTCCCCACGACGCAATCCTGGGCATAACAACACCGGCCGCACACCCTGAGGCGTCACGCCAGGACGAACGGAGCCTGCCCGCTCGTCGTCCGGGGACCGCATGCGATGGCCGTTGCCCGCCAACACCAATCAGAGGAAGGCGCCCCGTGCGCCCTACGAAGGGAGGTGCCATGCGGACCCGCATTGCACTCGTGGCGACCACGACGGTCGCCGTCATCACCGTGTCACTCCTGAGCCAGCTCGTCTCCGTACAGCCGGCCCGGGCGGCAGTCGCCGTACCCCACCACCCGGCCGCGCACCCGGCCGGTCACCGTTCCGACCGGCTCACGTCGGACGTCACGGCCGGAGCCCTCACCGGGCGCGACCGGCACACGTCCGGACTCGTCCCCATGACCCCGCGGCTGGCCTCGGCCATCCTGAGCGGCCGTCCGGCGGGGACCAAGGAGGTCGTCCCGGTCGTCCCGTCCCCGCCGGCGGGCCCGGTCGACACCGTCACCCCCGGCGAGCGCGCCGCGTGGGAGCGGGTCGCCCTGTGCGAGGAGGGCGGCGACTGGAACGCCGACGGATCGCGCTTCAGCGGCGGCCTCGGCATCACCCGGGCCAATTGGGCCGAGTACGGCGGGCTGCGGTACGCCCCCGAGGGTGCCATGGCCACCGAGGACGAGCAGATCATGGTGGCCGAACGGATCGAGTCCAGCCCGCCCGACCAGTACGGGTGCCGGGGCTGGTAGCCACCGGCGACCGACCGACGCAGCGCCTTCCCCCCGTCGCACGGCACGGAGGTACTGCGGCCCGGGGCCCCGTCCGATCCCGGTCGGCCGGGGCCCCGCCGCGCCCGGGCGTGGGTCAGACCGGACGGTGTGGCGTGCCGGCGGGTGAGGCCTGCCTGGCCGCCCACAGCATCGGGAGCTGCAACGGCATGCGCCCCCAGGCCACCACGGCCGAGTCCATGCCGTCCGGGTTCCGGCCCGAGCCGGCGTCGAGCGCCATCTGGAGGTTGGCCGACCACACGGCGAGCAGGAGGGCCGTCGACGCGGCGGAGGCCCAGCGGGTCCGACGGAGGAGTCCCCAGGCGCAGACGAGCTCGGCCGCCCCGCTGCCGTAGATCAGGGGGCGGTGGAGCCCCGTGGGGATCGCCCGGGGCATCAGGGCGTCGAAGAACGACGGTCGGGCGACGTGGAGCACCCCGGCCACGGCGAAGATGCCGGCGAGCCCCTCCGGTGCGACGGCACGCAGTCGGGTCATCCCCGGATGCTACGCGGGACCCGACGGCCCCGGCCCGGACGCGGCAGACTCGGGTCATGGAGCCGCTCGCCGTCCACCACGTGTCGGTCAACGTCACCGACGTCGCCGAGGCCGTCGCCTTCTACACCGGGGTCCTGGGTGGGACCGAGCGCGGCGACCGTCCCGACTTCGGGTTCGGCGGCGCGTGGATCGACCTGGGTGCCAGCCAGGTCCACCTGCTCGAGGCGGGGCCGCCACCGGCGCTCGGCCAGCACTTCGCCGTCGCCGTGGCCGACCTCGACGCCGCGGTGGCCGAGCTTCGGGCCAGGGGCGTCGACGTGGGCGACCCCTCGCCGGTGGGCGGGGCGCGCCAGACCTTCGTCGCCGATCCCTCGGGCAACACGGTCGAGCTGTACGAGGGTCCCGCCGCCCCCTGAACCGCCGCCCCCGGAATTGCGGACGCCGGAGGCCCGAAGGCCTCCGGCGTCACGAGTCGCTGCCGAACGTCGACAGCGGCGGTTCAGATCTTGCGGACCTGGCTGGCCTGCAGGCCCTTCTGGCCCTGCTTGGTCTCGAACTCCACACGCTGGCCCTCCGCGAGGTCGCGGAAGCCCTCCATCTGGATCTCCGACTGATGGACGAAGAGGTCATCCCCACCGCCATCGGGAGTGATGAATCCGAAGCCCTTCTCGGCGTTGAACCACTTGACTGCACCTACACCCATAACTGAGTCTCCTTGAAATTCACGCACGAAAACGCGGGGATCCACTTCGAAGCCCTACCTACATGGACCCGCGTGATAGGGCCTATGTGCAGACCAGCCTAGGCGCTGCCGGGCCCCGGCGCTGCCCGAACCGTTCCGCGGGGTCCCCGACCCCCGTCGGGGGACCCGCCCCGGGCACGTCCGCGGCGGTCCACCGGATCGTCCACCGGACGGAGCGGGGGGCCGCAGTAGCGTCTGGCGCCATGGCCCGCCACCGTCGAACCCGCCCCGGCCGGCGGCCCGTGCACGCGGCGCTGGCCGTCCTGGTCCTGCTGGCCGCGGCGTGCGGGTCGTCGGGCACGTCGACGACCACGACCTCGTCGGCACCCCCGACGACCCCGGCCGCGCTCCCGCGATCGCACCGCCGCCACCGGTCACCTGGACGACCTGCCCGGCCCACGCCGGCGTCCAGTGCGGAACGGTGCCCGTCCCGCTCGACTACGCCCACCCGTCGGCCGGCACCCTCGAGATCGCCGTGTCGCGGATCCCGGCGACCGGCGGCACGGCGACCGACGGGACCCTCGTGGTCAATCCGGGCGGTCCCGGCGAGATCGGGCAACCAGATCCTGCCCATCGAGTACCCGCTGCTCCCCGCGCCGGTGCGCGCCTCGATGGACGTCGTCAGCTTCGACCCCCGCGGCACCGGCGCCAGCAGCCCGCTCCAGTGCGGGACCAGCCTCGCCGGCGTGACCAGCGCGCTGCCGGTACCGGCCCGGGCCGGCCGGCCGCTCCCGGGGACGCCCGTGTTCGCCGGGATCCCCCCGGCCTGCACCCGTGCCGCCCCGGCCCTGACGGCACAGGTCGACTCCGTGGACACGGCGCGGGACATGGACCGCATCCGCCAGGCCCTCGGACTGGCGGCCATCAGCTTCTACGGGCTCTCCTACGGGACCGTCCTCGGGACGGCGTACGCCTCCCTGTTCCCCCACCGCCTGCGGTCGATGGTCCTCGACGGCGCCGTCGACGTGTACGCCCCGCTGGCCGTGCAGGCCGCCGAGCAGGCACCGGCCGCCGAGCGGTCGCTCGCCCACCTGCTGGCGTCCTGCGGATCCCAGGGGGCGTGCCCGCTGGGTGCGGATCCCACCGGCTTCTACGACCGTCTCCAGGCGGCGATCACCGCGCACCCGCTGCCCGCCCCGGGCGACGGGGACACCACCCCGGTTACCGTGGGCGACCTCGACACCGCCTCGCTGTTCGCCGTGAGCGTCCCGGGGTTCACGCCGCTCTACGAGTCGGCCCTGCTGGCCGCGTCCCACGGGGACGGGAGCGACCTGCGGGCCCTGGCCCTCGAGTTCGTGGTCGACGTCGACGGCGCCCCGCTCGTCGACGCCCAGTGGGCCATCACCTGCAACGACACCACCGACCACCCTGGCCCGGTGGCGGCGGGCGACCTGGCCCGCACGCTGGCGGGCCGCTACCCGCGCCTCGGGGGGTTCGCGGTGAACTACAACCTCGGCGGATGCATCGCCTGGCCCGACGGGGCGCGACCGGTGACCGCGGTGCACCCGGCCGACGCCCCGCCCGTCCTGGTGATCGGCAACACCGGCGACCCCAACACGCCGCTGGCGGGCGCCCGCCACCTGGTCACGGCCTACCCCCACGCCAGCCTGCTGACCTGGGACGGCTGGGGCCACACGTGGCTGCTCAGCGGGTCGACGGACGCCTGCGTGGGGACCGCCGTGTCCCGGTACCTGGCGGGTGGTGGACTGCCGGCCCCGGGGACCGTCTGCCGCTGAGGCGACCCGTCCGCCGGGACGGGTCGCCACTCAGGCGGCGCCGGCGGTCCGTTCGACGTGCAGCGCCCGCCGGGGGCACGCCGCCGCCGCCCGGGCGGCCAGCTCGACCAGGTCGGACCCGACCGGACGACCGTCGACCACCGGATAGCCCCACTCGTCGAGGGTGACCCGCTCGGGCAGCAGCTCGGCGCAGTAGCCGAAGGCGTCGCACGCCACCGGATCGACCCGGATCCGGACCTGCACCGCCGCGGGACGGCTCACGCCGCACCCCCCGGGGCGACCGGGGCGACCGGAAACCGCAGCACGGTCGGAGCGTCGCGCCCGGCGCAAGGGCGGCCCGCGGCGTGGTCCCGGACGTCGTGGGCGAAGACCTCGAGGGCGGAGCGCACCAGCCGCACGACGCCGTCGGGATGCCGGCAGGCCCCGCGCCCGGCGACGGCACCGCACCGCCGTTCGAGCCGGGCCAGGAGGGCCGGGTCGGCGCGCCCGCCGGCCAGCAGCTCGAGATCGCCGGCGATGGCGGGCAGCCCGAAGATGCACGGCCCGCACTGGCCGGCGCTCTCCCCCGCCAGGTACCGCGCGATCCGGGCCGTCTCGGCGATGCCGCACGAGGACGTCGCCAGGACGACGGCGATGCCGACCCCGAGGGTGGCCCCCGCCTCGGCCAGCGGTCCGGGGGCGAGGGGGACGGACGACCGGTCGGGGTGCAGCCAGGCCCCGCCGTAGCCGCCGAGCAGGATCCCGGCGACGGGCCCGGTGGAGCCGACCCTGGCGACCAGCTCGTCGACCGGCGTGCCGAGCTCGACCTCGACCACACCGGGCGACCGGACGGCGCCCGACACGGTGACCAGGGTCGATCCCGGCGCCTCGTCGGTGCCGAGCCGGCGGAACCAGGCCGCTCCGTGCCGGGCGATCAGGGCCACCTGGGCCAGCGTCTCGGCGTTGTGGACCAGCACGGGGCGCCGGCCGAGCCGCAGGGGCACCGACTTGTCGACGCGCAGCACCGGCCGGGCCTCGCCCCGTTCCAGCCAGGCGACGAGCGCCGACTCCTCGCCGGTCACGTACCGGGCGGGCGGGCGCCGGACCGACACGGGTCGACCGCCGCCGGCACGCCGCCGCTCGTCGAGGGCCCGGCCGAGCGCCCGGGCGGAGGCGTCGCGGTCGTCGGCCACGCACACCACGATCTCCCGGGCTCCGGTGAGGGCGGCGGCGACCTCGGCCCCGTCGAGGACGAGGTGGGGCGACCTGGTCAGCAGCACGCGGTCCTTGGCGCTGGCCGGCTCGCCCTCCATGGCGTTGACGACGACGACGGGGCGCCGGCCGGTCCGGGTGGCGACGTCCCACTTGGTGGCGGCCGGGAATCCGCCACCGCCACGGCCGGTCAGGCCGGAGGCGGCCACCTCGGCCCACACGGCGTGGCTCCACGCCCGGTCGTCCCGGGGCGGGACCGACAGGGGGCCGTGGCGTCCGAGGTGGGTGGCGAGGCCGGGGTCGACGGGGCCGTCGGGACCCGTGAGGAGCAGTCGCTCGGTGCGCTGCAGGGTGGTGGCGGTCATCGGGGATCCCTCTCCAGGAGTCGGGTGGCGGTCGCGCCACCGGTGCGGGTCGTGGTGGCGGCGGGGCGGCGGGCCGCGGCGACCGGGGGCGGGGTGCGGCGGCGGCTCACGCCCGGGCCCGTCGGGGTCGGGCGGTGGCGGAGCGGAACGGCGCGGGTGACGGCGCCGACCCGGGCCGCCTCGTCCCGCGTGGTGCGGTGGTAGCCGATCCGCCAGGCGAGCGCGCCCACCACGGCGGTCGTGCAGGCACCGGCGACGGCGTCCATCCACAGCTGCGACGCGTCGGTCCCGGTGCCCAGCGCATGGGCCATGGCGAGCGGCCAGCACCCGTAGGCCAGCCAGTGGAGTCCGCGCCACGTCCGGGGGGGGATCCGGTGGCGCAGCGCGCTCGAGACCGCCACGGCCAGCAACAGGTCGACGGCGATCGCACCCAGCCCCGTCCAGAACGTCCGGAACGGGGACACGAAGGGCACGACGACGGACAGGACGCCGACCCGGACGTAGGTGTCGACCACGGCCGCGACCACGTGGAGGGACAGGAACACGAGGGCGAGCAGTGTGGCCCGCCGGTGGAGGTCGACCTGGGCGAAGGCCGGCCAGTGGCGGGTCCTGACCCGGGAGGCGGACAGCAGCCCGAGCACGGTGGTGACGGTCAGCAGCACCAGGGCGACGACGCCCGTGGCCCGGATCGTGTACCAGGTGGCGGTGGTCAGCGCGGTCGAGGTGGCGGCGACCATCACGCGGCCCGGGTCCCGGTGGCGACGGCATCCGGTGTCGGCCAGGTGCCCACGCGGACCACGGTGCCGTCGGCGCCGACGAGTCGGGCGGCGACGCCGTGGGCGGCCAGGTTGTCGGGTGCCTCCGCGCCCCACACGATCGCCGCCGTCGACCATCCGTTGGCCTCGAGGCAGCTCGGCGCCATCACCGATGCCAGCGCCCAGGTCGACGGGGCCACCTCCCCGGTCCACGGGTCGACGATGTGGTGGAGCGACCGCCCGCCGCGGGTCCACGTGCGGACCGTGGTGCCCGACGAGGCGAGCCCGCCGGAGCGGAGCGCCACCACCTCGTCGGCGTCGGCCGGTGCCGTCCTGCAGTGCAGGGCGATGCCCACGCCCCACCCCTCGGACGGGGCGGGCCCGGCGACGGCGACGTCGCCACCCAGGTTCACGAGCACGCCGCAGTCGAGCGCCCCGGCGATGCGGCGGGCGGAGCGGTCGGCGGCGAACGCCTTGCCGGTGGATCCGAGGTCGACGTGGACGCCGGCGGGGATGGCGACCGTCCGCGCCACCGGATCGAGCCGGATCCGCCACCAGCCGGGTGCCGGGCCCGGCGCCGGGACCGTGGGCCCGTCGCCGTCGACGATCCGGTCGACGTCCCGGTCGTAGCCGAGCTCGACCATCCTCGAGCCGATGGTCGGGTCGACGATGCCCGCCGTGCGCGTGGCCACGCCCGCCGCCGCGTCGAGCGCGGCGAACAGGAGCGGGCTGACCGGGACCGGTCGGCCCTGGCCGAGGCGCTCGACCCGTCGCAGCTCGGAGTCGGCCCGGAACCGGCTGCAGGCCTCGTCGAGGTCGGCCAGGTCGACGGCCAGGAGACCGAGCGCGGCATCGGCCACGGCGGCGTCGGCCACGGCGACGGTCGCCGTGGTCCCGATGGCCGGCATCGAGCGGACGGCCGGGACGGTGGCGCCTGCGGCGGGGGCGGTCACGACTG
Organism: uncultured Acidimicrobiales bacterium; assembly: GCA_963814655.1. Lineage (GTDB taxonomy): Bacteria > Actinomycetota > Acidimicrobiia > Acidimicrobiales > RAAP-2 > Bog-756. Next base: position 750,408 of record CAWFDU010000013.1, read on the forward strand.
CCCCGAGGTGGTGGTGGCCGCGGGCGTGGTGGTGGCCGCGGGCGTGGTGGTGGTCGTGGTCGGCGTGGCGGTCGTGGGGGTCGTGGTGCCCGAGGCCGCCGTCGACGGCGAGGTCGAGGTGGCGGTGGAGGACGAGGAGCCCGACGCGGTGGTCGACGTGCCGCCGGTGGTCGACGTGGTGGTGGTGGTCGACCGGGCCGCGGCCGCACCCGAGCCCGCCCCCGAGGCGATGCCGGCGCCGATGCCGACGGCGGCGGCCGTGGCCGTCACCCCCATCGCCACCGTGACGCGCCGGATGCGCACGAGGGCGCCGTCCCGGGACCGGGCGGCATCGTCGGTGGGGTGGTGCGGTCGGGGTCCTGTGGCCATTGGTGCTCCTCTCCGTGACCGACGCCGGTCGGGGACCGGTCGGTGCGCTCTGGTGGGGCCAGTACACCGGGCCCGTCCGAGCGTGGGCTTCGGCCCACCTGGGTGTCCCCTGTGAATCCCGTCGTGGCACCCGCACGCCCTCCGACGGGACGCAGGGTTGCACGCGGGCCCCCCCGATCCGACCCTCCGACCGCTCACAGCCGGCACACAGCCGGGTCACACCTCGTGGTCAGACCCGGGCGCGAAGCTGGCAGTCGACGCAGCGACCGCAGCCCGCGTCCGGCGCCCGAGGAGATCCCGTGGAACCCACCCGCAGCCAGCGCATCCTGGTCGTCGACGACGAGCCGTCGATCGTCGACGCCGTCGCCACCTCCCTCCGCTACGAGGGGTTCGAGGTGTCCGAGGCGATCAACGGGCGCCTGGCCCTGGCCGCCGCCCAGGAGCAGCCTCCCGACCTGATCGTGCTGGACGTGATGCTGCCCGACCTCGACGGCATCGAGGTGACCCGACGGCTCCGGGCAGACGGGATCCGGGTGCCGGTCCTGTTCCTGACCGCCCGGGACGCCGTCGAGGACAAGGTGGCCGGGTTGACCGTCGGCGGCGACGACTACGTCACCAAGCCCTTCGCACTCGCCGAGGTCGTCGCCCGCGTCCACGCCATCCTCCGGCGGATGGGCGCCGAGCCCGAGGAGACCGGCATCCTCCGGTTCGCCGACATCGAGATGGACGAGAACGCCCACGAGGTGACCCGGGCCGGGCAGGTCATCCCGCTGACGGCCACCGAGTTCAACCTCCTCCGGTTCTTCCTCCTCAATCCGCGCCACGTCCTGTCGAAGTCCCAGATCCTCGACCACGTCTGGCACTACGACTTCGGTGGCGACGGCAACGTGGTGGAGACGTACGTGAGCTACCTGCGCAAGAAGCTGGAGGCGGCCGGCCCCCCGGTCATCCACACGGTGCGCCTCGTCGGGTACGCGCTCCGCGAGCCGGCGGCCGGCTGACCGTGTCGCTCCGCGCCCGGCTCCTCGTCGCCGTGGGTGTCATCGCCATCGCCGCGCTGGCGATCGCCGACATCGTCACCTACTCCGCCCTGCAGTCGTTCCTCTACCAGCGGGTCGACCAGCAGCTGTCCGACCTGCACGGGCGGTACGAGCAGGCCATCGACCAGGGCTTCCCCATCAACTGCACCGGTGGCCCCGGTGGGCCCTTCGGACCCGGCGGCGGCACGACCGGTGACACCGACGGCGGGCCGTCCAACGCCCAGCAGACCGTGGCCGTCCAGGTGCGGACGACGTCGGGCAAGCTGGTCGGCGGCACCGGCTGCCCGACCTACGCCGACGGCACCGCCTACACCCCGAGCATCACCTCGCCGGTGACCGGGTTCGCGCCGGCATCCGACGGGACCCGCGTCGCCTACTTCACCGCCCCGTCCACCAAGGCGGGCGGACCCGCCCTGCGGGTGCGGGCCTCGACCCTCGCCGACGGCGACCTCCTGATCCTCGCCCTGCCCCTCGGCGACACCCAGAGCACCCTCCACCGCCTGCTCCTGATCGAGCTCGTCGTGTCCGCCGGGGCCGTCCTCGTGGCCCTGGGCGCCGGATTCTGGCTCGTGCGCCTCGGACTGAAGCCGCTGCGCGACATGGAGACGACGGCCGAGTCGATCGCCGCGGGGAACCTCACCGAACGGGTCCCGGGGGAGAACGACACCACCGAGGTCGGCCGGCTGGCGCGGACGCTCAACACCATGCTCACCCGGATCGAGTCCGCCTTCAGCGACCGGGTGGCGTCGGAGCAGCGACTCCGCGAGTCCGATGCCCGCCTGCGCCGCTTCGTGGCCGACGCGTCCCACGAACTGCGCACGCCGATCGCCGCCGTGTCGGCCTACGCCGAGCTCTTCGGCCGCGGCGCCTCCGAGCAGAAGGAGGACCTCGAGCGGCTGATGCGCGGCATCGTCGCCGAGACGGGCCGCATGGAGCACCTCGTGGCCGACCTGCTCCTCCTGGCGCGGCTCGACGAGGGACGTCCGATGGAGCTGCAGCCGGTCGACCTGGTCGAGCTGTGCGCCGACGCCGTGCACACCGCCCGCACGGTGGGGCCGGCCTGGCCGGTGGCGTTCCGCGCCAGCCGTCCGATCGACGTGGTGGGCGACGCCACCGGGCTGCGGCAGGTGGTCGACAACCTGCTCGCCAACGTGCGCGCCCACACCCCGGAGGGGACCGCCACCGAGGTGTCGGTCGACGTCGACGACACCGCGGCCGTCGTCGAGGTCGCCGACGCCGGGCCGGGCATGACGCCGGACCAGGTGGACCACGTCTTCGAGCGGTTCTACCGCTCGGACCCGAGCCGGTCACGGCTGCACGGGGGGCGGGGCTCGGGCTGTCCATCGTGGCCGCCATCGTGGCCGCCCACGGGGGGACCGTCACGGCCCGCAGCCGCGAGGGCGAGGGCACCACGTTCACCGTGCGCCTGCCGCTGGCACCCGGGACCGACGGGTCCGCCGACGGTGCGCCGCCCGCCCTCGAGGCCTCGACCACGGCGCCGGACGGGTCCTGAGCCCACGCGTCACCGCAACGGTCGGTCCGCGCCCGGGACGACCACCCGATTCACAGGCGGGGCACAGGTCCCACCCACCCCGTCCGGAGCCGACGGGCGCACAGTGGCGCCATGCACATGACGCCGCTCCCCCGTCCCCGGCACCGGGACGACGCCCCCTCCCCCGAGCTCGAGATCGTCATCCCGGTGTACAACGAGGCCCGGCAGCTGGCGGCCGCCGTGACCGCCCTGCGCACCTTCCTCGACGCGTCGTTCCCCCTGGCGACGGTGGTCACCGTCGCCGACAACGCCAGCACCGACGACACCTGGTCCATCGCCACCGGTCTGGCCGCCAGCCTGCCCGGGGTCCGGGCGGTGCACCTCGACCGCAAGGGCCGGGGACGGGCGCTGCGGGCCGCCTGGTCGGCGAGCCCGGCTCCGGTCGTGGCCTACATGGACGTGGACCTGGCCACCGGGCTCGACGCCCTGCTCCCCCTGGTCGCCCCCCTGCTCTCGGGTCACAGCGACGTCGCCATCGGCACCCGCCTGGCACCCGGCGCCCACGTCGTCCGCGGGGCCCGGCGCGAGGTCATCTCCCGGTCGTACAACCTGCTGGTGCGCGCCGCACTGGGCAATGCCTGCACCGACGCCCAGTGCGGGTTCAAGGCGCTCCGCCGCGAGGCGGCGGCCGCCGTCCTGCCCCTGGTCGAGGACGAGGCGTGGTTCTTCGACACGGAGCTGCTGGTGACGGCGCGGAGGCTCGGCCTGCGGATCCACGAGGTGCCGGTCGACTGGGTGGACGACCTCGACTCGCGGGTGGCCGTGGCCGGCACGGCCTGGCTCGACCTGTGCGGGATCGCCCGGATGGTGACGCCGGCGTCACGGCGCCGGGCCGCAGCCGCCCGACGACGACTGGCCGCCCGCGCCGTCCCGTCGGACCGCCCGGCGTCGTCGGATCCCCGCGACCACCCCCGCGTCCCCGCCGGCGTCCCCGTCGGGACCGGGCCGGCCGAGGTCGGGCCGACCGGCGTGACCGGCGGCGAGGTGTTCGCCGACGAGCTCCTCCGCTTCGCCGGCGTGGGGGTCGTCAGCACCCTCGCCTACCTCCTGCTGTTCGTCGTCCTCGAGCCCGTCCTGGGCAGCTACGCGGCCAACGCGCTGGCCATCGTGGCGTGCAGCCTCGGCAACACCGCCGCCCACCGCGGCGGGTCCGGGGCCGCCCGGCTCGGTCTCGACCGCCTGCACCGGGTGCTCACCGCCTCGGCCCTCCTCGGGGTCAGCCTGGCCTTCACCACCGGGGCCCTGACCGTGACCCGCGCCCTGGGGCTCGATGCCCTCGTCCCCCAGCTGGTGGCCGTCACCCTGGCCAACCTGGCGGCTGCCACCTTCCGGTTCTCGATCCTCCGCACCTGGGTGTTCCGCCCGAGGTACGGCACCCACCTCGGCCTGGGAGCTCCCCCGCCCGGCGCCGCCGCGGCGGGCACCCGACCCGTGCCCTCCGGCCGGGAGGCGGTCTCGCGGTGAGCGAGCACGACGCCCCCGAGGGCCCCGAGCCGGCGTCGGTGGCGGTGGTCGACGCCCCGCTGCGGCCCGCGGCCGGCACCGACCCGCCCGGGGCGGACAGCCCCCCGCCCCCCGGACCGCAGGGCCGGACCGGGGTCACCGACCGGCCGCCGCTCGGGTTCGGCCGGCGCCTGGTACGGGGCCGTCCCGAGGACCCGGCCTGGGTCCGGCCCGCCCTGGTCACGCTGCTGGTCGGTACGGGCGTCCTGTACCTGTGGGGGCTCGGCGGCTCCGGTTGGGCCAACAGCTTCTACTCCGCCGCCGTCCAGGCCGGCACCAGGAGCTGGAAGGCGTTCTTCTTCGGCTCGTTCGACAGCTCGAACTTCATCACCGTCGACAAGCCACCGGCCGCGCTGTGGGTGATGGGGATCTCCGCCCGGTTGTTCGGGGTGAACCCGTGGAGCATCCTCGTGCCCCAGGCCCTCGAGGGTGTCGCCACCGTCGGGGTCGTCTACCTGTGCGTCCGACGGTGGTTCGCCCCGGGCGCCGCGCTGCTGGCCGGCGCCGTGGTGGCCGTCACCCCGGTGGCGACCCTGATGTTCCGGTTCGACAATCCGGACGCCCTGCTCACCCTGCTCCTGTCACTGGCCGCCTACGCCACCATCCGGGCCGTCGAGGCGGGGCGCTCGCGGTGGCTCGTGCTGGCCGGCGCACTGGTCGGGTTCGGGTTCCTCACCAAGATGCTGCAGGCCGTCATCCTGATGCCGGTCCTCGCCCTCGTCTACCTGGTGGCCGGCCCCCCGAAGCTCGGCCGCCGGGTCGTCCAGCTCGCCTACGCGGGGCTCGCCCTCGTCGTCGCCGGCGGGTGGTGGGTGGCCGTCGTCCAGCTGACCCCGGCGGCCGACCGTCCCTACGTGGGCGGGTCGACGGACGACAGCCTGCTCAACCTCATCTTCGGCTACAACGGGATCGGCCGCCTCAGCGGCACCGAGACGGGCAGTGTCGTGCCGGGCCGCACCGGCGCCGTCACCGGGTCGATGTGGGGGCCCGACCGGCTGGGACCGGCTGTTCCTCCGGTCCTTCGGTGGGCAGATCTCGTGGCTCATCCCCGGCGCCCTGGTCGGCGCTGGCGGCCGTGCTGTGGCTGACCCGTCGCGCCCCGCGGACCGACCGCACCCGTGCCGCGTTCCTGCTCTTCGGCGGCTGGCTGCTGCTGACCGGCCTCATCCTCAGCTTCGCCCAGGGGATCATCCACCCGTACTACACGGTGGTCCTGGCCCCGGCGGTGGGCGCACTGGTGGGCATGGGGGCCTGGGTGCTGTGGAGCCGGCGGGGCGGGCTGTTCGCCCGGCTGGCACTGGCCGTGGCCGTCGTCGCCACCGTCGCCTGGTCGTTCGTCCTCCTCGGCTGGAGTCCGCGGATGGCATCCCGCCCTCCGGTGGGCGGTCCTGGCGGGCGGACTGGTCGCCGCCGCGGCCGTCGTCGCCCTCCCCCGGGCCCGGGGCGTGCTGGCCGCGGGCATCGCCGGGCTGGCGGTCGTCGCCGTGCTGGCCGGACCGGCCGCCTACTCCCTCGAGACGGCCTCGGTCCCGCACTCGGGATCGCTCCCCTCGGCCGGGCCGGCGCTGACCGGGGCCGGCGGTCCCGGCGGCGCGGGCTTCCCCGGAGGTGGTGGCCGGTCGCCGGCGGGTTCCCCGGGGGCGGCGGTGCCGGGGTCGGGCGTGGCGGCTGCGCGCCGCCGGCGGGCGGATTCCCCGGGTTCCCCGGGGGTGCCGGGTGCCGGGGTGCCACCGGGTTCCCCGGGGGCGGCACCGGTGGCGGGTCCGGCGGTGCCGGCCCTCCCCGGCGGCGGCGGTGGCGGGTTCGGCGCCGGGCGGCGGAGGCGGCGGCACCGGCGGGCTGCTCGACGCCTCGACGCCCGGCAGGCAGCTCCTCGCGCTGCTCGAGGCCGACGCCTCCCGGTACTCCTGGGTGGCCGCCACCACCGGTGCGGACTCGGCGTCGGGCTACCAGCTCGGCCACCGACGACCCGGTCATGGCCATCGGCGGCTTCAACGGGACCGACCCGGCACCGACCCTCGCCCAGTTCCAGCGGTACGTGGCCGAGGGAAGCATCCACTACTACATGGCCGGAGGCGGCGGCTTCGGAGGAGGAGGCGGGGGCGACTCGACGTCGTCGGACGCCTCGGCCATCGCCTCCTGGGTGATCCGACCACTTCACCGCCCGCACGGTCGACGGCGTGACCGTCTACGACCTGACGGCACCCCGGTCGTGACCGGTCGGCGGCAACCGGGGCCGGACGGCGCCCGGCCTCAGCGGGCCGGGCGGGTCATGGTGAACAGCGGCGGGCCGTGCCTCGACGGGCTGAGCCGCTCCGTCTCCTCGAACCCGAAGCGGCGGTAGTAGGCGAGGTTGTCCTCCTTCTGGGTCTCGAGGTAGCAGGGCAGCCCGTCCTCGTCGATGACGCTCCAGCGACGGCTCCAGCAGGGCGGTGCCGACGCCCCGCCGCCACACCATGGGGTCGGTGGCGAGCAGGCACAGGTACCAGTGCGTCGCCCTTCGGCCGGGCCTTCTCGATGGCCAACGTGTAGCGCAGCCCCTGGACCAGCGACGCCGGCCGGGGGATCAGCGCCCGGAGCGAACCGCGCCATCTCGCGGACCTGGCGCGCCGACGGGCAGCGGGTAGGTGCCCGGGCGCTGCCAGACGCAGACGCCGACCAGCAGACCCGCCGCGTCTCGGGCCCCGCTGGCGACCGCGCGTGTCGCCCAGGGCGACCAGGTGGCTCCGCAGGTAGAGGGCGAGCCCCCGCACCCGCAGCCGGGGCTCGTCGGACAGGTGGATGAAGAACGGGTCGTCGTAGAAGCTGCGGGCGCCGAGCACGGCCACCTCGTCGAGGGTGCGCCTGTCGAGGGCCAGGGGCGAACAGGTGAACGACGTCGGTCCCACGCATCGCACCGTAGCGCCCTGCCGCGGGTCCGGGCCCGCACGACGCCACGGGGTGCCGTCCGGTGGCCGCCGGGGCCTGGGCCATGATGTCGGGAGACCACCGCACCCGCGACCAAGGAGCACCCGTGGCGATCAACGTGACGCCGATCGCCGGCCTCGACCCCGCCGTCAACGACATCCGCCGGCGCACGGCCGACTTCATCAACGCCGAGATCCTCCCGGACGAGGAGACCCTGTGGCGCTCCCGCCGGTCCGGCGAGCTCGACGAGGACGAGCGCGAGCGCGCCCGCCACCGGAGCATCGAGCTGCGCGAGGAGATCAAGGCCAAGGTCAACGAGGCCGGGCTGTGGGCGCCGCACCTCCCCAAGGAGTACGGCGGCATGGGACTCGACTTCCTCGAGCTCGCCTACATGTACGAGATCCTCTCGTACGCGGTGGGCGCCGCCGCCCTGTTCGGCATCGCCGCACCCAACTCGGGCAACGCCAGCGTGCTCGTGAAGTACGGGACCGAGGAGCAGAAGCGGAAGTGGCTGCTGCCCCTGATCGAGGGCGAGCTGCAGTCCGGGTTCTCCATGACCGAGCCCGACCACGCCGGATCGGACCCGCGCTCCATCGAGACCGAGGCCGTGCGCGACGGCGACGACTGGGTCATCAACGGCCACAAGTGGTTCACGTCGAACGGGATCGACGCCGACTTCTTCATCGTGATGTGCCGGGCCAACGACCCGTCGGGCGAGCTCGGCGCCCCCGGGAAGATGACCCAGATCATCGTGCCCACGGCCACGAAGGGCGTGCACATCGTCCGCGGCATCGGCATCTTCGGTCACTCGACCTCGGACCACTGCGAGATCCGGTACGAGGACGTCCGGGTGCCGGTCGAGAACACGCTCGGACTCGTCGGCCAGGGGCACCAGGCCGCCCAGGACCGGCTCGGGGCGGGGCGGGTCTACCACTGCATGAACTCGGTCGGGCAGATGTGGCGGGCGTTCGACCTGATGGTGGAGCGGTCGCTCACCCGCGAGGTCCACGGAGGCCTCCTGAAGGACAAGCAGTTCATCCAGGGGTTCATCGCCGAGTCCTACATGGACGTCCAGTCGGCCCGCCTGATGACGATCGACGCCGCCGAGAAGGTGGCCCACGGCGCCCCCGACGTCCGCACGGCCATCTCCGCCATCAAGGTGTTCGTGCCGGCCGCCTACCACCGGGTGGTCGACCGGGCCATCCAGGTGTGGGGCGGTGCCGGGGTGAGCAACGACCTGCCCCTCGTCGGGCATGTACCTCACGGCGCGGGTGCTGCGGCTCGCCGACGGCCCCGACGAGGTCCACAAGATCCTCATGGCCAAGAACATCATCCACCACTACGAGCAGGGCGAGGGCTGGAATTTCGGCACCTGACGGTACGGCCCGGGCACACCGGCAACACGTGTGCCACCATGGGGCCGAGGGGCGTACCGCCACCCCGGGGGGCCGTCGTGACCCGGGCCGCCGTGAGGAGCCGCCATGCCACGAGTCGAGTCCTACGCCCCCGGCACCCCGTCCTGGGTCGATCTGGCCAGCGCCGACGTGGGCGCCTCCGTCGCCTTCTACGGGGCACTGTTCGGCTGGCAGGCCCCCGAGCTGGCCCCCGAGGCGGGCGGCTACCGCATGTTCGAGCTCGACGGCGTGCCCGTCGCCGGGTGCGGGCCCATCATGATGCCCGGGATGCCACCGGCGTGGACCACCTACGTGTCCGTCGACGACGCCGACGCCGCCGTGGGCCGCGTGGCCGACGCGGGCGGCACCGTGCTGGCGCCGCCGATGGACGTGCTCGACGTCGGGCGCATGGCCGTGTTCGCCGACCCCACCGGGGCCGCCTGTGCGGTCTGGCAGCCCCGGGCCCACATCGGCGCCGGACTGGTCAACGAACCCGGTGCCCTGGTGTGGAACGAGCTGTCCTCCCGCGACACGTCGGCGGCCGCCGGCTTCTACTCGCACGTGTTCGGATGGGCTCCCGTCCCGGTCGAGATGGGCGCGCACGACTACACCGAATGGCACCTCGGCGACGCCCTCGTCGGCGGGATGATGGCCATGCCCGACGAGGTGCCCTCCGAGGTGCCCTCCTACTGGCTGGTCTACTTCGGCACCGACGACTGCGACGCCACGGTGTCCCGGGCCGCCGCCGCCGGCGCCACCGTCGTCGTGCCCGCCACCGACATCCCGCCCGGTCGGTTCTCGGTCCTGGTCGACCCGGGCGGCGCCACCTTCGCCGTCATCCGCATGGCCCAGGCGGCCTGACCGTACGGGCCGGTTCCGGGGACGTCTACTACGCTTACCGTCGTGGAATCCCTCGAGATCAACCAATCACGTCGCATCGTCACCGAACTGCCCGGTCCCCGGTCGAAGGAGCTCGACGCCCGCAGGCGCGCCGCCGTGGCCCCGGGCGTCAGCTCCGTGTACCCGCTCTACATCGAACGCGGCGAGGGCGCGATCCTCGTCGACGTGGACGGCAATTCGCTGATCGACCTGGGCTCGGGGATCGCCGTGACCAGCGTCGGACACGCCGCACCGGCCGTGGTCGAGGCCGTCCGCGACCAGGTGGGGGCGTTCGTCCACACCTGCTTCATGGTCAGCCCCTACGAGCAGTACGTGGCGGTGTGCGAGGCGCTCAACGACCGGACCCCCGGGGACCATGAGAAGCGCAGCGCCCTGTTCAACTCGGGAGCCGAGGCGGTGGAGAACGCCGTCAAGATCGCCCGGCACGTGACCGGCAGGCAGGGGGTCGTCGTGTTCGACCACGCCTACCACGGGCGCACCAACCTGACCATGGCCCTGACGGCCAAGAACATGCCCTACCGCAACCGGTTCGGACCCTTCGCCCCCGAGGTGTACCGGGTGGCGATGTCGTACCCGTACCGGGACCCCGAGGGGATGACCGGGGCCGAGGCCGCCGCCCGGGCCATCGAGCAGATCGAGCGCCAGGTGGGGGTGGACAACACCGCCTGCGTACTCGTCGAGCCGATCCAGGGCGAGGGCGGGTTCATCGTGCCCGCACCCGGCTTCCTGCCGGCCGTGGCCGGGTGGTGCCGCGCCAACGGCGTGCTGTTCGTCGCCGACGAGATCCAGACCGGCTTCTGCCGGACGGGCGACTGGTTCGCCTGCGACGACGAGGGCGTCGTGCCCGACCTGATCACCACGGCCAAGGCCATGGCCGGCGGCATGCCCCTGGCCGCGGTGACCGGGCGGGCGGAGGTGATGGACGACGTGCACGTCGGGGGCCTGGGCGGCACCTACGGCGGCAACCCCGTCTCGTGCGTGGCCGCCCTCGCCTCGATCCGGACCATGGAGGAGCTGGACCTGGCCGCCGCCGCCACCGCCATCGGGGCCACCATCGCCGAGCGGTTCGGGGCCATGCAGGCGAACCACCCCGGGATCGGCGACCTGCGCGGCCGCGGCGCCATGATGGCCATGGAGCTGGTCCGCCCGGGCACCACCGAGCCCGACGCCGACGCCGCCAAGCGCATCGTGGCCGCCTGTCACCGCGCCGGGGTCGTCACCCTCTCGTGCGGCAGCTACGGCAACGTCCTGCGCCTGCTGCCCCCGCTGGTGATCGAGCCGGACCTGCTCGACGACGGGCTGGGCGTGCTGGCCGACGCCGTCACCGCCGAACTGTAGGGCGGAGGCGGCGGTCGCGCCCACGAGCGGGTCGAGGGCGCACGGGTCCCCGGTGGACGCAAGCGGGGATCCCGTCCCCGCGGGCCGGTCGGACGGCCGGGTCGTCGGGGCGACCGGTGGCCGTCAGTAGTAGATCGCCGGATCCGGCGCCCCGCGCCGGCCACGGAGGATCTCGAAGTCGCAGCCCTCGTTCGCCTGCAGGACGTTGCGGTCGTAGAGGGCGCCCCAGCCACGCTGGTACCGGGGCGGTGGCTCGCTCCACGCGGCACGGCGCGCCGCCAGCTCGTCGACGTCGATCAGCAGTTCGAGCCTCCTGTCCGGGATGTCCAGCTCGATGAGGTCCCCGTCGCGCACCAGGGCCAGCGGTCCACCGATGAACGACTCGGGAGCGACGTGGAGGACCGTCGTCCCGTGGCTCGTCCCGCTCATGCGCGCGTCGCTGATCCGGACCATGTCGCGCACGCCGGCCTGGATGAGCTTGTACGGCAGCGGGATCATCCCCCACTCGGGCATACCGGGACCGCCCCGGGGACCGGCGTGCTGGAGGACGAGCACGGAGTCCGCGGTGACGTCGAGTCCGGGGTCGTTCAGGCGTCGATCCAGGTCGTCCCGATCGGCGAACACCACGGCCGGGCCCCGGTGCCGGCTGAGCTCCGGACTCGCCGCGCTCACCTTGACGACCGCCCCGTCCGGCGCCAGGTTGCCGCGCAGGACGGCCAGCGCCAGCGGGCGCACCGGATCGTCGACCCGCCTGATCACGTCCGGTCTGACCACCCGCGCGCCGGCGATGTTGTCCCCGAGCGACCGGCCGTTGACGGCCATGCAGGAGGTGTCGAGCTGCGGTCGGATCTGCTGCAGCAGGGCCCGCAGTCCACCGGCCTCGAAGAAGTCCTCCATGAGGAACGTTCCCGACGGCTCGACGTCCACGAGTACGGGGACGTCCCGGGCGATCTCGTCGAACAGCGCCAGGGGGAGGGCGATCCCGGCCCGCCCGGCGATGGCCGGGAGATGGATCGCGGCGTTGGTCGAGCCCCCGAGCGCCATCATGGCCACGATCGCGTTGCGGAAGGACGGGGCGCCGAGCAGCTCCGAGGGACGCAGCCCCTCGAGGGCCATGGCGACCGAGCGACGCCCGGCGTCCGCGGCCAGACGCCGCTGGTGGGCGTTGCCGGCCGGAACCGAGGAGGCGCCGGGCATGGTCATGCCGAGCACCTCGGCGATGGCCGTCATCGTCGACGCCGTGCCCATGACGTTGCACGTACCCGGCGAACAGGCGTAGCCGTCCTCGATCTCGTACCAGTCGTCCATCGAGAGGTCGCCGGCGACCAGCTGCTCCGAGTACTTCCACGCGGTCACGGCGGCGCCGAGCCACTCGCCCTTCCAGTTGCCGTGCATCATGAACCCGGCAGGCACGTAGACGGACGGCAGGTCCGCGCTGACCGCGCCCATCAGGAGGGCCGGGGTGGTCTTGTCGCAGCCTCCGAGGAGCACCGCCGCATCCAGCGGGTGGCTGCGCAGCACCTCCTCGGTCTCCATGGCCGCCAGGTTCCGGTAGAGCATGGTGGTCGGCTTCATCAACGTCTCGCCCAGGGACATCACCGGAATCTCCAGGGGGAATCCGCCGGCCGACCAGACGCCCCGCTTGACCGCGTCGGCCACGTCGCGGAGGTGGGCATGGCACGGGTTCGCCTCCGACCACGTGGACACGATGCCGACGACCGGCTTCCCTTCGAAGTCCTGCAGGGAGAATCCGGACTGCATCGTGCGTCCCCGGTGCTCGAAGGAGAACGGTCCCTGTCCGTACCAGCGGCTGCTGCGTAGCTCCACCGGTACGGGTGCAGGTCCGTCCGCCCCGTCGTCGTCGTCGGTGCTCATGTGGGTCGCCAGTCTTCCCGTCGGTGGAGGATCGATCGGACGGTACCGCACTTCGACCGGGTGCGGCCGCGCCGTCGCCCGGTGCACCGCCCCTGGTGCGCGGGCCTCAGAACGTGTGCCGCGTCTGGCCGAACTCCCCCTTGGCGAAGTCGAACACCTTGTCCGGTCGCACCGCGAACACCAGGATGGCGGCGGTGCCGTCACCCCGGAAGCCCTCCGGGCCCGGCTCGTAGTCCCAGCGGCCGTCCCACCTGCCCGTCCAGGCCTCGGCGAGCCTACCGAGTACGTCCCGGTCCGTGACGCGGACCGCCCGTCCCTCGACGACGACGTCCGTGCCACCCTCCCACCGGTTGCAACCCGTCATGAGGACGACGTCCTGACTGCTCCGCAGATTCGCCGCCTTCTGCTCGGCCTCGCCGGTGCAGAAGTACAGCGCGTCGTCCAGCCAGACGGAGACGAGCGGCGTCAGGTGCGGTCGCCCATCGGCACGAACGGTGGCGATCCAGGAGAGCTCCGCCGTCTCGAGTGCCCGACGGGTCTCGACCCAGTCCGACGCCGTCGCCCCCGGCGAACTGAACCGCGCGTCCAGCGTGGTGGTCGGCTCCGTCATGGTTCCGTCCTACGACGCCGACCGGTCCCCGTCAAGCCGTCCCGACCCCGGCCCCGGCACCCTTCCCCCGGACGCGTGCGGCCCCGGGTGGCTACTGCGGCAGCCGCGGCGTCCCGGTGGCCCGCAGCGTCACCAGGCCGGCGTCCAGAAGGGCCAGCTCGTGGCCCGCGTCCTCGGACAGCTCCCGCACCCGCATGCCGTTCGCCTCGCCGGCCGAGGCCACCGCCGCCCGCTGGACGTCGTCGGCCGCCCGCATGACCTCGACCACCTGGTCGCGCAGGGCCGCAGGCACCGGCGCCGCGGGGTCGACCCGCAGCACCCGGTCGATGTCGGTCGCCGCGGCATGCAGCCGGCGGCACAGGGCCGGGAGTTCGGCGGTGGGCGCGTCCACCGAATCGGCCGCCCGCACGGCGGACCCGGCCCGGTCGACCGAGCACCACAGCTCCTTGCGCACCCGGGTGGACGACCACGACGCCACGTCCGTCGCCGAGGTCGGGACGCCGGTCCGGTTCCAACGGTTGGAGGCCGCCGCCTCCCACACCGCCGTGGCCCCGATGACCGCCCCGTGGGAGCGCAGGGCGCGCAGGCGGCGGCGTGCGTACCGCCAGAGCAGGTAGCCGCCGGTCAGGGCGGCGATCGACACCAGGCCCACCACCAGTACCACGCCGAGGGCGAGCGACTCCAGGATCGAGGCGACCATGGGCCCCATCCTACGGCGGGTCCGTCGGTGGCGGACGTCCCCCCGGCCGGGGTGTCAGCCCGCCGGCTCGAGTACCTGGTCGACCAGGCGGTCCAGCGCGTCGGCGGGCACCCCGGCGCCGATCGCCCAGGAGCGGGCCCCGCCGTGGTGGGCCGCCAGACCGTCGAGGAACCCCTCCATGGTGGACGCCTCGACCGAGAACCTCGACGGCGGCACCGTGGCCATCCGCTCGGCGACGTCCGGGTCCGACCGCCACCGCTCCATGATCGGGCGCAGCCGCTCGGCGGTCATGACGTAGTCGGCCACGATCACCTCGCGGTCCACACCGGCCAGCCCGAGCACCAGTGCCGCCAGCACGCCGGTCCGGTCCTTGCCCGCCGCGCAGTGGAAGACCAGCGGGTACCGGTCGGCGTCGGCCAGCAGCACGAGCGCCCCGACCAGTGCCGTCCGCCCGACCTCGAGGTACCAGAGGTAGCGCTCGGCCAGGTCGTCGCCGGGCGGCGCCGGGGCGGCCAGCGCCTCGGCGTCGGCGGTCACCGTCCCGCGCACCCCCTCCTGGACGACGGGAAGGTGGTGGAAGGCGACCGGCTCGGGTTCCAGGGGTCCCCGGCCGGTGCGGTGCAGCTCGCGCTCGGTCCGCAGGTCCACGACGGTCCGCAGGCCCAGCCGGCGGAGCACCACGACGTCCCCGGCGGTCAGCTCGTGGAGGGCGTCGCTCCGGAACACCCGTCCCCACCGGGTCCGGCGGCCGTCGCGCCCGGGGTAGCCGCCCAGATCACGGAAGTTGAAGGAACCCTGGAGCGGGACGAGGCGGGTCGGGGCGTCCATGGACCCATCATGGCCGGTCGCCGGCCGGGGTCGCGCCGGTGCGCGGCAGGGGTCGCCCGGTGAGCGACAATGGGGGGCCCTCGGACGGGCCACGCCGGTCTCCCCCGGTCGGCGTCCCACCACCTCCGCCACGGTGGCCGACGGGGTCAGCCCCTTCCGCGTCGAACAGGAGTACCCAACGTCATGAAGTCCCTCGCCACGTGGTGCGTCCGTCACCGGATCGCCGTCGTCGTGCTCTGGTTGATCGCCCTGGTCGGCATGTCCGTGCTCTCCCAGACGGTCGGCACCTCCTACTCGAACAGCTTCTCCCTCCCCCACACCGAGTCGACCCAGGCCCTCGACCTGCTGCAGGCGGCCGCGCCGCGCCAGGCCGGGGACCAGGAGCGCATCGTGTTCCACACCACCGACGGGACCGCGGTCACCGACCTCTCGGTCATGGACCCGGTCAACGCCATGATCGCCAAGGTCGCAGCGCTGCCCCACGTCACCGTGGTCACCAGCCCGTACACCCCGCTCGGCGCGCGCCAGATCAGCGCCGACAAGCGGACCGCCTACGTCAACGTCACCTTCGACACCCAGCCGCAGAACTACACCACCCCCGAGTCCAAGGCGTTCGTCGCCGCCGCGACCTCGGCCCAGGGACCGCACCTCGAGGTGGCCGTGTCGGGCCAGATCGCCGAGCAGGCCGACCGGCAGTCCTTCGGGGGCACCGGGCTCGGGATCCTCCTGGCCGCCATCGTGCTGCTCCTGGTGTTCGGTTCGCTGTTCGCCATGGCCCTGCCGATCCTGTCGGCGATGGCGTCCCTCGGGACGGCCATCGGCGTCATCGGCCTGCTCAGCAACGTGCTCAAGATGCCGGAGTTCTCGACGACCCTCGTCCTGCTGATCGGCCTCGGTGTCGGCGTCGACTACGCCCTGTTCATCGTGACCCGGCACCGCCAGGGACTGATCGGCGGCGGCGACGTCGAGTCGTCGGTGGTGAACGCCGTCAACACCTCCGGCCGGGCGGTGCTGTTCGCCGGGATCATCGTCTGCATCGCCCTGCTCGGGATGTTCGCCCTCGGCGTCACGTTCCTCTACGGCCTCGCGGTGGCCGCGTCGATCGGCGTGGCCTTCACCATGATCGCCGCGCTGACGCTCCTGCCCGCCCTGCTGAGCTTCATCGGGCCCCGCGTCCTGAGCCGCAAGCAGAAGCGGGAGCTGGCCACCACCGGCCCCCGCGTGGTGGGCGCCGGGTCCAAGGGGTTCTGGCCGGGGTGGGCCGACTTCATCCAGCGCCGCCCGATCGTCCCGGCGGTCATCGCCCTGGTGATCGTGGGCGTCATCGCCATGCCGTTCTTCTCCCTCCGGCTGGGCAGTTCCGACCAGGGCAACGACCCGACGTACACGACCACCCGCCAGGCCTACGACCTGCTGTCCGCCGGGTTCGGGCCCGGGTTCAACGGTCCCCTGCAGCTGGTTGCCGCCCAGACGGGTCGGATCGACACGGCGACCCTCGACCGGCTGGCCGCCGAGGTGGCGAAGCAGCCCGACGTGGCCGCCGTGGTGCCGCCCGCCGTGCTTCCGGCCCACGACGGACAGCAGGTGGCGCTCATCAACGTGTTCCCGGACTCGTCGCCCCAGGCGTCGGCGACGACCGATCTGATCAACCGTCTCCGCACGACGACGATCCCCGACGTGACGTCGGGCTCGGGTGTCACCGTGTACGTCGGTGGCACCACCGCCATCTTCACCGACTTCGCCAGGGTCCTGTCGTCGAAGCTGCCGCTCTTCATCGGCCTGGTGGTGACCCTGTCGTTCATCCTGCTCGCCATCGTCTTCCGGAGCCTCGTCATCCCGGCCACCGCCGCGGTCATGAACCTGCTGTCGATCGGCGCCGCGTTCGGGATCCTCGTCGCCGTGTTCCAGTGGGGGTGGGCGGGGTCGGTGTTCCAGGTGAACCGGACCGGTCCCGTCGAGGCGTTCCTCCCCGTGATGATGTTCGCCATCCTGTTCGGACTGTCGATGGACTACGAGGTCTTCCTGATCACCCGGATCCAGGAGGAGTACCTCAAGTCCGGGGACAACCGGACGGCGGTGCGCAACGGGCTGGCCGCGACGGGCAAGACGATCACCGCCGCCGCCCTCATCATGATCCTCGTCTTCGGCGCGTTCATCCTCGGTGGGATCCGGGTCATCAAGGAGTTCGGCCTCGGTCTGGCCGGCGGGATCGCCATCGACGCCGTCGTGATCAGGATGGCCGTGGTGCCGTCGGTGATGCTCCTGCTCGGCAGGTCGAACTGGTGGTTCCCGCGCTGGCTCGACCGGATCCTCCCCCGGGTGAACGTCGACCCCGACCTGCCCGAGGACCAGGGGCCCCCGGCGCAACCGCCGCCGGCGCCGGCCGAGGAGCCCGTCCCGGTCTGACCGGCACCGGGACGGGCCGATCCGTCCCGGTGCCGCTGTGACGGGTCGGCCCGCCGACGCCTGGCATACTGCGCCCATGGACGGGGGGACACCAGGCCGTGCCGGCGGCCCGGGGGTGCGGGTGCGGACCCGATCGACGACGTGGCCGCCGCCCACCGGGGCCGTGACCGCCGTCGGCGGCCGCCGGTCGCCGGGACGGAGGTGCCCCGACCTGACACGTGGGGTCCCGGTGCGAGGCGGGTCGTGGAACTGATCCCGGCGCTCGACGTCGCCGGCGTCCGCTTCGACGAGACGACCGACGTGGTCGTCGTCGGCCTGGGCGCGGCCGGCGCGTCGGCCGTCATCGGCTCGCGGCAGGCGGGAGCGGACGTCGTGGCCGTCGAGCGCGGCGGAGGACCCGGAGGGACCTCGGCCCACTCCGGCGGTCTCCTCTACCTGGGAGGGGGTACCGCCCTCCAGGACGCCTGCGGCTTCCAGGACTCGCCGGCCGACATGGCGGCGTTCCTGCGGGCCGCGCTCGGGCCCGGCGTCGACGACGACCGGGTGGACGCCTACTGCGAGGGCTCGTCGGACCACTTCGACTGGCTCGTCTCGATCGGCGTCCCGTTCCGGGCGGCGTTCTGCGACGAGCCGAACCGCGAGTCGGCCGACGACGCCGGACTGCTCTTCAGCGGAGGCGAGGACTCCTATCCCTTCGACGAACTGGCGACCCCGGTGCCGCGCGGTCACAAGCCCCGATGCGTCGACGCCGCGGGCGGCTTCCTCATGGAACGCCTCGGTACCGCCGTGTCGACGAGCGGCGCCCGCGTCGTCACCGACGCCGGTGCCGAGGCGCTGGTCGTGGACGACGGGGCGGTCGTGGGCCTGGTCGTGGGGACGGGCGGCGGGCGGCGGGCCGTCCGGGCCCGCGGTGGCGTGGTCCTCGCCACCGGCGGATTCATCCACGACGGGGCGATGGTCGCCGAGCACTGCCCCCTGGCGCACGTCCCGGACCCGGCCTGGCGGATCGGCACCCCGAACGACGACGGACGCGGGATCCGCATGGGTGCGGGCGCCGGTGCCGCGACGACCAGACTCGACGCGTTCGAGTGCGCGCTGCCCCTCGGACCTCCCCACCGGCTGGCACGGGGGATCCTGGTGAACCGCGACGGCGAGCGGTTCGTCAACGAGGACGCCTACACCGGCCGCATCGGGCTGCACGCCCTGCGCGACCAGGACGGCTTCGTCTACATGCTCACCGACGACGTGATCCACGAGCCGAACGCGATCGGACTCCGGATCGCCTACGCCGCGGCCACCCCGGAGGAGCTGGCCGTCGACCTCGGCGTGCCACCGGACGCACTGGCGCGCACCGTGCACGGGTACAACGAGGCCGCGGCCCGCGGCGACGACCCTGCGTTCCACAAGAGGGCGCCCTTCGTGCAGCCCATCGGGGTGCCCCCGGCGAGCGGCATCGGCGCCATCGACCTGCGGGTCGACCACGGTGCGATCTACGCCACCTTCACCCTGGGCGGCCTCGTCACCGACGCCGACGGCGCCGCGCTCGACGACGGGGGCGGTCGCGTCCCGGGGCTGTACGCCGCGGGCCGGACCGCCGCCAGCCTCGCGGCCGGCCACTACGCCAGCGGCATCAGCCTCGGCGACAGCTCGTTCTTCGGCCGGCGTGCCGGCCGTCACGCGGCAGTCCGCGCCCGGGCGGGGCACGCCGTACCCGACTGACCCCGGTGGGGCCCCGGGTGGGGCGGGGGGACCGGCGGATCCCGTGGGCGGGCAACACCTCTGGCAGATCCGACCGGGACGTGGGCCGGGCGCGGGAGGTACTCTCGCGCCAGCAGCCGAACGCACACAGGAGGACCGCCATGTCCGATTTCGTCATGACCATCGGTGGGGACTCCGTGCCCGCCGCCGACTCCTTCGGCGTGGTGAACCCGGCCACCGGCGACGTGTTCGCCCACGCCCCGGAGTGCACCCGGGACCAGCTCGACGCCGCCTTCGAATCGGCCGCCAAGGCACAGCGGGACTGGAGGCTCGACGAGGCCGCCCGGCGGGCCACGCTGCTGGCGATGGCCGACGCCCTGATGGGCGCGGCCGGCGAACTGGCACCCATCCTGACCGCGGAGCAGGGCAAGCCGCTGGCCGACGCCAACATCGAGGTGATCGCATCGGCCATGTGGTGCCAGTACTTCGCCGCCCTCGAGACGCCGCCCCAGGTGATCCAGGACGACGACCAGGCGCTCGTCCAGGTGGTGCGCCGGCCGGTCGGCGTCGTGGCCGCCATCACCCCGTGGAACTTCCCGCTCACCCTGGCGTTCTGGAAGATCGCCCCGGCGCTGCTGGCCGGCAACACCATGGTCCTCAAGCCGTCGCCCTACACGCCGCTCACCACGTTGAAGGTGGCCGAGCTCCTGCGGGACGTCACTCCCCCCGGCGTCGTCAACACGGTCAGCGGCGGTGACCAGCTGGGTGCGTGGATGACCGGTCACCCGGTGCCGCGGAAGGTGAGCTTCACGGGATCCGTGGAGACGGGCAAGCTCGTCGCCCAGTCGGCCGCCCCCGACCTGAAGCGGGTGACCCTGGAGCTCGGCGGCAACGACCCGGCCATCGTCCTCGACGACGCCGATCCGGCCAAGGTGAGCCGGGCGATCTTCGCGGCGGCGTTCGCCAACAACGGCCAGGTCTGCTCCGCCGTCAAGCGGGTGTACGTGCCCGAGGCGCTGTACGACGAGGTCGTCAGCGGCATCACGGCCGAGGCGGCCGCCGTCAAGGTCGGCGAGGGGACCGAGCCCGACTCCAGGCTCGGTCCCATCAACAATGCGCCGCAGTTCGAGCGGGTGAAGGAGCTCGTGGCCGACGCGCTCGCCCACGGGGCGACGGCCACCACCGGCGGCAGGGCGATGGACCGGCCCGGCTACTTCTTCGAGCCGACCGTCCTCACCGACGTCACCGACGGCACCCGCATCGTCGACGAGGAGCAGTTCGGCCCCGCCCTGCCGGTGATCCCCTACCGCGACGTCGACGACGTGGTCGAGCGGGCCAACGCCACCCACTTCGGGCTGTCCGGCTCGGTGTGGGGGGGCGACCTCGACCGGGCGGCCTCGGTGGCCGACCGGCTGGAGTGCGGCACGACCTGGGTCAACAACCACCTGGCCCTCGCCCCGAACCAGCCCTTCGGCGGCTTCAAGTGGAGTGGCATCGGCTCGGAGAACGGCCCCTGGGGCCTCGCCGAATTCACCGAGGTCCAGGCCGTCTACCGCGCCAAGGAGGGCACCGACGGGCTGAACCTGTCCACCGGGGGCATCTACTCCTAGCCCCGCCCGGGCCACCGGGGACGACCGGCCGGCGGCGCCCGGCGCCGGGATTGACATGCAGCCGGTTGGGTGCTTGTGTTACAGGCAACTGAGCAGCTGCCTTTCCGAGGAGGTCGCCCGTGCCGGACATCAGGCACCGCGTGGTTGTGTCGGCCCCGGTCGACGCGGTGTACGCCGCCGTGGCCACGAAGGACGGCCTCTCGTCCTGGTGGACCCGGGACGGCGTCCACGGGGAGTCGGCCGAGGGATCCCGACTTTGGTTCACCTTCGGTCGTCCCGATCCGGCCGCCGTCATGGAGGTCACCCGGTTGGATCCCGGCGGCCACGTGGCCTGGACGTGCGTCGCGGGCGCAGAGGAGTGGGTCGGGACCGGGCTCACCTTCGATCTGACCCGCGAGGGCGACGGCACCGCGGTGCTGTTCGCCCATACCGGCTGGCGGGAACCGAGCGAGTTCATGGCCCACTGCAGCGCCCGTTGGGCCTACTTCCTCCTCAGCCTCAAGCAACTCGTCGAGACCGGCACCGGGACCCCGTACCCCGACGACCTCACGTTCTGAGCCGACCGGGCGGCCCGGTGGCCGTCGACCGGGCGTGGGCGTCGAGCAGGAGGGCGAGCGCGCCCGTGACCCGTTCGGCCGTGGGCAGGTGGAGCGACTCGTCGGGGCCGTGGGCGTTGGACCCCGGCCCGAGCACGCCCGCCGCCAGCACCTGCGCGTCGGGGTACCGCTCGGCCAGCCACCGCATGAAGGGGATGGTCCCACCCTCGCCCAGCCGGGCCGGCGGATGGGCGAAGCACGCCTGCGACGCGGCCGTCAGCGCCTCGGCCAGCCACGGCGCCAACGGGGCGGCCGCCCAACCCCCCGCGTCCATGCCCGCCTCCCACGTGACCTGCGCACCCGACGGGGGGTCGTCGCCCAGGACCCGGGCCAGGGCCGACCCGGCGACGACCGGATCGCAGGTCGGGGGGATGCGGACGACCAGCTTGACGGAGGTGAAGGGCCGGAGCACCGATCCGGCCTCGGCCGGGGACGGCATGCCGTCGGCGCCGACGACCGCCACCGAGGCCCGCCACGCGTTCCGCAGCACCCGGTCGGTGCCGTCGACGCCGTCGAGTGCGAGCCCGTCGACGAGCGGGAACGCCGGCCCCTCCTGCGCCGCCGCGTCCGACGCCGCGGCCTGCTCCCGCGCGGCCTCCACCGCCCACGCCGGCGGCTCGACCTGCAGCTCCGGCACGAGCACCTCGCCGGTGACGGCGTCCTCCAGGCGGTCGAGCAGCTGACGGACGATGCGGAACGAGGAGGGCACGATGCCGCCGGCCTCGCCGCTGTGCACGCCGTGGTCGAGGACCCGGACCGTCAACGTGCCGACCAGCGCGCCGCGGAGTGACGTGGTGACCCACAGGCGGTCGTAGGTGGGGCTGCCCGAGTCGAGCGCCAGCACGAGCTCGGGGGTGCCGATCCGGTCGGCCAGGTGGGCCAGCACCTCCTGCAGGTGCGGGCTCCCGCTCTCCTCGGACCCCTCGGCCAGCAGCACCACCCGGCCGTGGTGGCCCCCGGCGGCCCGGACCGCCTCCACGGCCACGAGTGCCGAGGGGAGGGCGTAGCCGTCGTCGGCCACGCCCCGGGCGTACAGCCGGTCCCCCTCGACGACCGGGGTCCACGGCCCGCGGCCCGCCGTCCACCCGTCGAACGGCGGCTGCTTGTCGATGTGGCCGTAGACCAGGACCGTCCCGGTCGCCGACGGGTCGGATGCGGGGACGTCCACGAGCACCGTCGGGGTCAGGCCGGGGAGCCGCACGACGTCCACGGTGGCGCCCGGCACGTCCCGGTCGGTCGCCCAGGCGGCGACCAGCTCGGCGGCCCGGTCCATGTGCCCGGCCTCCTGCCATCCCTCGTCGAAGGCCGGCGACAGGTTGGGGATCCGGGCGAACTCGACCAGCAGCGGGAGCACGTCGGCGCGCCACCGGTCCCGGGCGGTGTCGATGGCGTCCTGGGGGAGGAACTCCGTCGTCATGGGGCGATCCTAGGCAGGGCGGTGCCCGGTGGGGCCCCGGACGGCACCGCCCCCCGCCGACCCCCCGCCACCGCGAGGTGCCTCCGTCACGCGTACGACCGGTCCCGTTCGTTCGATAATCTAACTATGTGACTCCCGAATCGACCACCGCGGACCCCGTGCCGCCCTCCGAGCGCACCACCATCGGGCGCACCGCGGCGTGGCTGGCCAAGCAGGTGGAGATCGGCCTCGGCTCCGTCGACCTCTCCCTCCCGCAGTACCGGATCCTCGGGCTCCTCGACGAGCACTCGGCCGTGTCCTCCGTCCTGGCGGAACGGCTGGCCGTCCGCCCACCCACCATCACCGCCGTGGTGGACGGCCTCGTCGCCCGAGGTCTGGTCGAGCGCCGGGCGGTCGAGGGCGACCGCCGTCGCGTGGGGCACGTGCTGACTCCCGGGGGCCTCGCCCTGCTGCGCCAGGCGGATGCCGCCATCGAGGACCGCCTGCGCGTGGTCACCGACGCCATGGACGATCCGGCCGCCGCCGAGGAGGCGTTCTGCGGTCTGGCCCGCTGGCGCCGGGCGCTCGTCGCCTACAGCGCGGCCAGGTGGGGACGATGAGGGCTCCGACCCTGCGGCCCCGCCCCAAGGGTCCCGCCGAGACCGGCACCGAGTTCGTCCCGATCGACGAGGTGGCCCGGAACGAGGCGCCGCCGGCCGGCATCGACCCGGACAGATCGCTGTCGTGGCTCCGCCGGGCCATGCCGATCATGCGCGCCCACAAGGGCATCTTCCTGACCTCGCTGGCCCTGTCCTTCGTGGGACTCGTCTTCCAGGTGCAGATCCCGAACCTGCTGTCCAAGGCCATCGACAACTCGCTGGAGCACCACACCGTCGACCTCGGCTACTACGTCTGGTGGATCGTCGGACTGGGCGTCGCCTCGGGCGTCACCGGATACGTCGCCCGGCTCTTCCTGTTCGAGACGGCCTACGACATCGAGTACGACCTCCGCAACATCATCTACGAGCACCTGACCAGGATGTCGTTCGCGTTCTACGACCGGGTGCAGTCGGGCCAGCTGATCAGCCGGGCGAACTCCGACATCCGCTCGGTGCAGATGTACATGACGTTCGCCCCCCTGATCCTCGTCCAGTGCTCGCTGGCCGTCATCGCCTTCGGGTACATGCTCTCCTACAGCGTGCCCCTGGCGTTCATCGCCATGGCCACCATGCCGCTGGTGTTCTGGACGGGCGTCCGGATGCGCAAGTCGATGTTCCCGGTGTCGTGGGTCATCCAGGCCCGGCTGGCCGACGTGGCCACCATCGTGGACGAGAACGTGAACGGCGTCCGGGTGGTCAAGTCGTTCGCCGCCGAGCAGCAGCAGCTTCGGGCGCTGTCGGGTGCGGCCGAACGCGTCCAGTGGGGGTACATCAAGGACGCCGACCTGCGCGCCCGGTTCACCCCGCTCGTACAGAACCTGCCCCAGGTGGGCCTCGCCCTGGTGCTGGTGTTCGGTGGGTACATGGTCATCCACGGGAGCCTCCAGCTCGGTGCCATCGTGGCGTTCAACTCGTACCTGCTCATGCTGCAGGCGCCGTTCATGATGCTCGGCATGCTGATCATGATGGGCCAGCGGGCGGCCGCCTCGGCCGACCGCATCTACGAGATCCTCGACGAGGAGCCGACCGTGACCGACGGGCCCGACGCCGTCGACCTGACCGGCTGCACCGGCGACGTGCGCTTCCGCCACGTCGACTTCGCCTACGGCGAGGACGCCGAGCAGCTGGTGCTGGCCGACTTCGACCTGCACGTGCCTCCCGGCCAGACCGTCGCCATCGTGGGACGCACCGGAGCCGGAAAGTCGACCGTCGCCCGCCTGCTCACCCGCTTCTACGACGTGCGTCACGGCTCGGTGGAGATCGACGGCCACGACGTCCGCGACCTCACGTTGGCCAGCCTGCGGGCCAACGTGGGGGTCGTCCTCGACGAGCCCTTCCTGTTCAGCGTCTCGGTGCGGGACAACATCGCCTACGGGCGCCCCTCCGCCACCCTCGACGAGGTGGAGGCGGCGGCACGTTCGGCCGGCGCCCACGAGTTCATCAGCCACCTGGCCGACGGCTACGACACCGTCGTGGGTGAGCGCGGGTACACCCTGTCCGGTGGCCAGCGCCAGCGCATCGCCATCGCCCGCACGCTGCTCGTGAACCCGCCGGTCATGGTGCTGGACGACGCCACGAGCGCCATCGACGTCCAGGTGGAGCAGACCATCCACGCCGGGCTGCGGCTGCAGATGGAGGGACGGACCACGATCATCATCGCCCACCGGCTCTCGACCATCTCGTTGGCCGACCGGGTGGTGCTGCTGGACGGCCACCGGGTGGTGGCCGACGGCACCCACGCCGAGCTGCTGGCCACCACCCCCCTGTACGCCGAGGTACTGGCCCAGGCGGCCGAGTTCGAGGCCGAGGAGGCCCGGGAGCACGGCGACGGGGACGACGTCGACGGGCGCGGCGGGCTCGGTGCCGTGCTCGACGCCGTACGCGGCGGAGGTGCCCGATGACGTGGGGCGGAGGGTTCGGGGGCGGCGGTGGCGGAGGGTTCGGGGGCGGTCCCGGCGGCGTGGGGGCGTCGGCCGCGGCGGGGCTGCCCTTCGCGGGCATCCCGTCCGAGCTCCAGGCGGGCGTCGACCGGCTGGTGGCGTCGGAGCCGGAGTACGCCGAACCCACCATCACCTTCGACCAGAACGCCGACGACGCCGAGCTGAAGCGCCTCACGCTGTGGAGCCTGCTCACCAAGTACCCGTGGATGCTGGTGCTGGCCGGCCTCCTCGTCGTGGTGATCTCGGTGGCCGGCCAGGTGGGTCCGAAGCTGACCGAGTACGCCATCAACAACGGCATGTCACCCGGCCACCTCGACTTCGGCGTCGTGGTCGCCATGGCCGTCGCCTACCTGGTGTTCATCTGCGTGACCGCCCTGGCCCAGCGGTTCTCGGTCATGGTGACCGGACGGCTGGCCGCCTGGGTCATGAACGACCTGCGGGTCAAGGTGTTCGCGCACCTCCAGCGCCTGTCGCTCGGCTTCTTCACCGACGAGAAGGCCGGCGTGATCATGAGCCGGATGACCAGCGACATCGAGAACCTCCAGCAGCTCCTCCAGGACGGACTGTCGCAGCTGGCCATCCAGGGCCTCACCATGATCGTCATCACGGCGATCCTGTTCGCCACCAACGCCTTCCTGGCCACCGTCACCGTCCTGCTCATCGTGCCCGCCCTGGTGGCTGCGTCGATCTGGTTCAAGCGGGCCTCCGAACGGGGCTACGACCGGGTGCGCGACGGCATCGCCAACGTGCTGGCCGACCTGTCGGAGAGCCTCCACGGCGTCCGCATCGTCACGGCCCACAACCGGCAGCGCCACAACGTGATCCACCACCGCAACGTGGTCGGCGACTACCGCGACGCCAACAACTACACGGCCCACGTGAACGCCCTCTACGGTCCGGGCACCCAGGCCCTCGGCATCATCGGCCAGGCCGTCATGCTGGCCATCGGCGGGACCATGGTCCTCCACCACCAGCTGAGCCTCGGCGCCCTCGTGGCCTTCTTCCTCTACCTGAACCGCTTCTTCCAGCCCATCCAGCTGCTCGTCCAGCAGTACAACACCTACCAGCAGGGACAGGCGTCGGTGGTCAAGCTGCGCGACCTGTGCGACACCGAGCCCGACGTGGCCGAGGCCCCCGACGCCGTCGCGCTGCCGCCCGTCGAGGGGGCCATCCACTTCGACCACGTCTCGTTCGCCTACCTCCCGGGCCGCCCCGTGCTGGTGGACGTCGACCTGGCGGTGGCCCCCGGGGAGACGGTCGCCTTCGTCGGTCCCACCGGGGCGGGCAAGTCCACCATGGCCAAGCTGGTCACCCGCTTCTACGACCCCACCGAGGGCCGGGTGACCATCGACGGCCACGACCTGCGCGACGTCACCATGCACTCGCTCCGCAGCCAGCTCGGCGTCGTGCCCCAGGAGCCCTTCCTGTTCGCCGGCACCATCGGCGACAACATCGCCTTCGCCCGGCCCGACGCCACCGACGGGGAGATCCGCGAGGCGGTGGACCGGGTGGGGCTGACCGACGTCATCGAGCGCATGCCCCACGGACTCGACACCGTGGTGCACGAGCGCGGTCAGACCCTGTCCTCGGGCGAGCGCCAGCTCATCGCCCTGGCCCGGGCCTTCCTCGCCCATCCCCGGGTGCTGGTCCTCGACGAGGCCACCTCCAACCTCGACCTCCAGTCGGAGACCAAGATCGAGGCGGCCCTCGACGTGCTCCTCGAGAACCGCACCGCCATCCTCATCGCCCACCGTCTGTCGACGGCCATGCGGGCCGACCGGATCGCCGTCGTCGACGAGGGCCGCATCATCGAGGTCGGCTCCCACGCCGAGCTGGTGGCACAGGGCGGCCGCTACGCCGAGATGTACCAGACCTGGGTCAGTCAGTCCGAGGCCGACGGACACGTCGGCGTCGGAGGACCGGCGACGGCGTGACCCGCCCGCGCCGGTGGTGAGCTCCGCCGCGGTCACCCCGGGGATCGAGTGGCTGCTGGTGGCCACCCTCGTGGTCTGGTTCGTCGGCGAGTCGCGCCAGTCGCGGCGGTCCCGACCGGAGGCCACGCCCGCCGGGTGGGGCACCGGCACGCCCATCCGGGTGGCGACCGCCGTCGGAGTGCTCGGGGCCTTCGGGATCCGTCGCGCCCTCCCGTCGGCCGATCTTCCGTCCGGGGCGGCGGTGGGCTGGATCGCGCTGGCCCTCCTGTGGTGCGGCGTCGGGCTGCGGTTCTGGAGTTTCGCCACCCTCGGGCGCTACTTCACCTTCACCGTGCAGACCAGTCCCGACCAGCCCGTGGTGTCCTCCGGCCCCTACCGGTTCGTGCGCCATCCCGGGTACGCCGGAGTGCTGGTCGCCGTGGTCGGGGCGGGGGTGCTCATCGGCAATTGGGTGTCGCTCGCGTTCCTGGTGACGGCGGTCCTGGTCGGACTCGTCCTCCGCATCCGGATCGAGGAGCGGGCCCTCTCGGCCGACCTCGGCGGTCGCTACCAGGCGTACGCCCGGGGCCGGAGCCGGTTGGTCCCGGGCGTCTGGTGACCGTGGCCGGGACGTCCTGACCCTCGTGCCCGCGCCCGGGTCAGCCCCGGTCGTCGAGGACGGCGTGGCCGCAGTTGTACCCGGGGATGAAGGTCACCCCGGGCCCCCCGTGGCAACCCGCCCCGCACAGGTAGAGCCCGTCGACCGGGATCGGGGCGTCGGGCCAGCCGCGGGGACCCGGCCGGAACGGACCCATGAACTCGGGCTGGAGCAGGCCGTGGCAGAAGTCGCCCCCGGTGCACGCGAACATGCGCTCGTAGGCCGTGGCCGGGTAGTTGAACTGCCGTTCGATCAGATCGGGGAAGTTCGGCGCGTGCTCGGTGATACGGGCCACGATGCGGTCCGCCATCCGGTCGCGCAGCGCGGCGGCCTCGTCGTGGTCGGCGCCGATCGGGGCGTAGAAGGCGAAGCTGCTGGCCACGTGCCGGCCCGGGGGGGCCAGGTCCGGATCGCGCAGGGTGGGGATCGACAGGTTCACCGACGGGGCGTCGGGCACGACACCCCGGGTGCAGGCCAGGAAGTCCGCCTGCATCTGCTCCGGGGTCCCGAAGAAGGTGACGTTCTGACGGGCGTCCCCCTCGTTCAGGACCGCGTACGGGCCGGTGTACTCGGGCAGGCCGGACAGGGCGAAGTGGACCTGGAAGTAGAGGGCCCGGTGGTCGATGGCGTCGACCCGGCGGGTGAAGTCGGCGGGCAGGCCGTCGCGGCCGACCAGGTGGTCGAACGTGGCGGTCGGGTCGAGGTTGGAGACCACCACGGGGGCGGTGATGCGCTCTCCGTCGCCCAGGACCACCCCGGTGGTCCGGCCCCCGTCGACGGTGATCCCCGCCACCTTGACGTGGCGGCGGAGCTCGCCCCCGGCGGCCCCGAACCGGTCCAGGAGGTGGTCGGAGATGGCGCCGATGCCCCCGCGCACCTTCGACATGGTCACGTCCCCGGGCGATGCCATGGCGAACGCCAGGCACAGGGCGCTGCCCACGTCGTAGGGACCGCGGTAGGTCGAGTTGACGGCCAGGAAGGCGAGCATGCCCCGGACCTGGGCGTGCGCCGCCCGGTCGGGCAGGTGGCGGTCGACGACGTCCATGACGCTGCCGAAGAGGGCCGTCCGGATGGCCTCGCGCTCGGACTCGTCGGCGGCACAGGCGAACATCGCGTCGAGCGACTTCGGCGGCGTGCGCACGTCGAAGCGGCCGATCGCCCGCGCCGGTGCCTCGGCCCAGGCCGCGATCTCCCCCATGCCGAGCACGGCGTCCAGGCCCAGCCGCTCGTGCAGGTGCTCGACGAGCCGGTCGGGGTCGCTGTAGAGCAGCAGTGGCTCCTCACCGGCCGGGCCGATGCTGACGGACTGGACCTCGGGCTCGTAGATCGGGCAGGCACCGAGGTCGAGGTCCTCGTAGATGGCGGTCGGGACGGGGAACTGCACCGAGCCGGCCAGCTCGAAGCGGTAGCCGCGGACCAGCTCGGTGGTGGTGGCCATCCCCCCGATGAAGTGGTTCTTCTCGAGGCAGAGGACGCGCATGCCTCCCCGGGCCATGACCAGGGCGGCGGTCAGGCCGTTGTGGCCGGCTCCCACCACGACGGCGTCATAGTCGGTGTGCGTCACTGCGTCCCCCCGGGTCGATGGCGGTGGTGCCGTTCAGGCGCCGTAGGTCACGGCCGTCGGCCGGTGAGGTCGAGCAGGCGACGCTGCACGTCGGCGTCGTCGCCGACCGCACCGGACGGCCCCTCCCCGAAGCGCCCGGTCGAGGCGATGAACGACTCCATCGGCCGCATGCTGTCGTAGACGACGACGGCGAGCTCCTCGGGCAGCGTCGGGTCGGCCCCGATGGCGGTGGCCAGGTCCCAGGCGTGGATGGTCAGGTCGCCGGTGCGGAAGCCGAGCAGCTGGGCGGCGGGGATGTCTCCGATCACGTGGTGGACCACCGCCTGCCAGTCGGTGACCGCCAGCAGGCGGGTCATCTGCGCGCCCAGCGCCGACCGGCAGGCCGAGACCGGGTCGTCGCCCCCGAACTCGCGGTCGGTGAGGGCGAGCACCTCCTGCTGGCTGGCGCCGTCGAGCATGGCGACGGTCATCTCGCTCCCCACGGCGACGTGCCTGATCAGTGCGGCGACGTCCCACTCCGTGCACGGTGTCGGCCGCTGCATCTGGTCGTCGCCCACCTGGGCGAGGACGTCGACGAAGGTGGAGGTGGCCAGGGAACAGGCGTCGAGAGGATCCATGACCAGAACCTACCGGGCGCCCGCACCCGCCGCCCGACCGGTCGGCTCCGGCCGCCCCGGCGACCCCGTCAGCCGGCGTCAGTCGGCGTCAGCCGATTGACGGCACCGTGGCCAGGCCCTCGGCGAAGCGGGCGTCGGACACCTCCTCGTCCACCATGCGGCCGCTCAGGTAGGAGTCGTAGGCGGCCAGGTCGAAGTGCCCGTGGCCGCAGAGTGCGGTCAGGATCACCTTCTCCTCGCCCGACTCCCTGCACGCCAGCGCCTCGCGCACGGCGGCGGCGATGGCGTGGGTCGGCTCGGGCGCGGGGAGGATCCCCTCGGTCCGCACGAACTGCATGGCGGCCCCGAAGCACTCCGTCTGCGGGATGGCGACGGCCTCCATCATGCCGAGCTCGTAGATGTGGGAGATCAGCGGCGCCATGCCGTGGTAGCGGAGCCCGCCGGCGTGGATGGGGTCCGGGATGAAGTCGTGGCCGAGGGTGTGCATCTTCATCAGCGGGGTCATCCCGGCCGTGTCGCCGAAGTCGTAGGCGTACACGCCGCGGGTGAGCGAGGGGCACGACGCGGGTTCCACGGCCCGGATGACCGGGTCCATGCGACCGGCCATCTTCTCGCGGAGGAACGGGAAGGCCAGACCGCCGAAGTTCGACCCGCCGCCGGTGCAGCCCACCAGGAGGTCGGGGGCCTCCTCACCGGCCTTGGCCAGCTGCAGCAGGGCCTCCTCGCCGATGATCGTCTGGTGCATGAGCACGTGGTTGAGCACGCTGCCCAGGGCGTAGCGCGTCTCGGGGTCCGGCGCCGCCACCTCGACCGCCTCGCTGATGGCGATCCCGAGCGATCCCGGGCTGTCCGGGTCGGCCGCGAGCACGGCCCGGCCGGCGGCGGTCAGTGCGCTGGGCGAACGGTGGACCGTGCCGCCGAAGGCCTCCATCATCAGCCGACGGTAGGGCTTCTGGTCGAAGCTGGCCCCCACCTGCCAGATCTCGCACTCGAGGCCGAAGAGGGCGCAGGCGAAGGCGAGGGCGGTCCCCCACTGGCCGGCGCCGGTCTCGGTGGTGAGCCGCTTCACCCCGGCCTTGGCGTTGTAGTACGCCTGCGGGACGGCGGTGTTCGGCTTGTGCGAGCCCGCCGGCGAGACCCCTTCGTACTTGTAGTAGATCCGTGCCGGGGTGTCGAGGGCCCGCTCGAGCCGCCGGGCCCGGAACAGCGGGCTGGGCCGCCACTGGCGGTAGACGTCGAGGACGGCGCCGGGGATGTCGATGGTGCGGTCCTGGCTGACCTCCTGGAGGATGAGGTCCATCGGGAAGAGCGGGGCGAAGTCGTCCGGTCCCGCCGGCTCGAGGGTGCCGGGGTGCAGGGCGGGCGGTGGCGGCTCCGGGAGGTCGGGCACGATGTTGTACCAGGCCGTGGGCATCTCGCTCTCGTCCAGCAGGTACTTGTGCTGGTGGACGGACTCGTCGATGGCCATGCGGGGACCTCCTCGTGCTCGGTGCGCTCACGATATCCGCGGAACCGGGGGGCGCACCGTGCCTCCGGGCCCGGCCCGCCCGCCGCACGGGCGGCTGCTCAGGAGGCGAACGGGTACCGGTCGGCCCACGGGGCGGCCTCCTCGAGTTGCGACGCCACCCGGACCAGCAGTCCGTCCTGGAACGCACCGGCCACCAGCTGGACCCCGACCGGCAGCCCCGAGGGCGCCACGTGCAGGGGCAGGCTGACCGCCGGCTGCCCGGTGATGTTGAACAGGGCGGTGAACGCCGCCATCGAGACGATCTCCATCGGCGGGAACTCCGGCTGGGCGTGCACCTGCTCCAGCAGGCCCACGGGCGGTGGCTCGATGGCCATGGTCGGGGTGAGGAGCAGGTCGAACTCGGAGCCGAAGCGGGCCAGGATGTCGCGCGACTGCAGCTGGAGCGCAGCCAGCGAGTGGGCGTAGCCCAGGCTGTCGAGGCGACGAGCCGCCTCGAGGGCGGCCCGGTTGTGGGGCTCGATGCGTTCGGGGTCGAGTCCGGTGTAGCCGGACATGCCCGAGTTCATGAGGTTGAGGAAGTCGCCGAGACCGGCCGGGTCGAACAGGTCGGCGTCGAGCCAGGCGACGTGGTGGCCGAGCGACTCGAGCAGGGTCGCGGCCCGCTCGACGGCGGCCCGTGGTCCGGGCGCCACGTCGATGCCCAGGGCGGAGACCGTGTTGACGGCCACGCGGAGTCGTCCGGGGTCGGACCCCACCTCGTCGGCGAAGGCGCGCTCCCTGGCCGGCGGGCTCCACCAGGCCAGCGGATCGGGCCGGCTCAGGACGTCCAGGATGGCGGCACTGTCGGCCACCGTGCGGGTGACCACGCCCTCGGTGGACAGGCCCGCCCAGTGCGGGTAGAGGTCGGGCACCCGACCGCGACTGGGCTTGTGACCGACCAGGCCGCAGCACGATGCCGGGATCCGGATCGACCCGCCGCCGTCGCTGGCGTAGGCGGCGGCGAACATCCCCGAGGCCACGGCGGCGCCGGCGCCCCCGCTCGACCCTCCGGGGGTGCACGCCGGGTCCCACGGGTTGCGGGTGGCGCCGAACCGGAGGTTCTCGGTGACGCTGATGGAGCCGAACTCGGGCGTGTTGGTCCGGCCGCACAGGACGAAGCCGGCGTCGCGGTAGGCCTGGGGGGCGAGCTCGGTCACGTCCATCGGCCCGTCCGCCGTGCCCCACGAGCCGTTGGTGTTGGGCTGTCCGGCCACCGGGACCAGGTCCTTGACCGGCAGGGGGACCCCGGCGAAGGGCGGGAGGTCAGCGGCGCCGGCGGCGATCCGCTCACCCAGGGCGCGGGCCTCCGCCCGGGCCTCGTCGTCGTTGCGCCAGACGACGGCGTTCAGCTCCGGATTGCGGTGGTCGACCCGGGCCAGGCAGGCGTCGAGGACCTCGAGCGGACTCACCTCCCCGCTCCGGATGGCGGCGGCGGTGTCGATGGCGGATGCGTGCTCGTCCATGGGGTCACCGTAGGCCAGCGGACGGGAACCCGGGCGCCTCGGCGGCACGGTGGCGCGCCCGCCGGACGTGGCCGGGGACGATCTCCCGGCGCCGTGTCCGACCGGCCCCGATGTGGCACGGTGGGCCATGGTCGCCTACGAGCGGTTCGCCGCCTTCTACGACGTCGTCATGGACGATCCCGAGCCCCGCGCCGTCCGGGTGGAGGCCGCCATCGAGCGGTACCGTCCCGGCCCGGCGTCGCTGCTGGAGCTGGCGTGCGGCACCGGATCGGTCCTGGCCCGGCTGGGCACGGACGCCGAGCTGGTCGGCCTCGACCGCTCGCCCGAGATGCTGGCCGTCTGTGCGGTCAAGGTCCCGGGGGCCCGGCTGGTGGAGGCGGACATGCGCTCGTTCGACCTCGGGCGGCGCTTCGACGTGGTCGTCTGCGTGTTCGACTCGGTCAACCACCTCCTCGACGTCGCCTCGTGGGACTCGCTGTTCGCGAGCGTCCACCGGCACCTGTCCGACGGCGGGCTGTTCGTCTTCGACGTCAACTGCGTCGGCGAGCTCCACCGGCTCGGTGACGAGCCACCCTGGGTCTACGACTTCGACGGCGGCACCGCCGTCATCGACGTCACGTTCGCCCGGGGGGAGGACGGCACCGGGCTGTCCGACTGGGACATCCGGATCTTCGAACGGGTGACCGGCACCCGCTTCGAGCTGCACCACGAGCGGATCGGCGAGATGGCACTGCCGCTGGCCCGGGTGCGCGGGCTGGTCGCCGACCGGTTCGAGATCCTGGAGGAGGTGGACGAGGACGGCCTGCAGGCCACCGACGACTCCGTCAAGGCGTACTACGTACTCCGGCGCAGGGGCTGAGTCACCGGCGACCCCCGCCGGGACGACGCGTCGTCAGGAGCCGGGCCAGAGCCGGTCCCGCAGGCCCGAGGCCCGGGCGACCGGTCGGGACACCGCGAGCCGGAGGATCTCCTCGGAGCCGACGATCGTGACCTCGGGCTTTCCCCGGGTCACCGCGGTGTAGAGGAGCTCCCGGGTGAGGATCGGTGAGTCGACCGTCGGCAGTGCCACCACGGCGTGGGCGAACTCGGAGCCCTGGCTCTTGTGGATGGTCATGGCCCACCACGGCTCCCACTCCCCGAGCCGGGCCGGTGCCAACCGGCGCGGCCGGTCGCCCTCCCCCATCACCACCCAGGGACGGGTCCCGTCGTGCACGACGACCCCGACGTCTCCGTTGGCCAGTCCGTTGACGGGGTCGTTCCCGGTCACCATCACCGGTGTGCCCACTCGCGGCCATCCGCCTCGCCGGTGTGGTGGCACCTCGTCCCGGACCCGGGAGCTGATCAGGTCGCTCCACTCGACGAGCCCGTTCGCGCCGTGGCGGACCGCGGCCAGCACCTTGATGCGCTGGGCGGCGGCGATGGCGTCCGACCCTCGACCGTCGACGGCATCGGACACGACCTCGCGGGCCCCGTCCACCACACGACGCCGCAGCCCGGCCAGAGCGTCACCGGGTTCGGGACGTACCCAGTGGACCTCGGGACCGCCCCGCGACAGGAGCTCGATGACCGCGTCCGCGTCCCCCGTGCGGATGGCGAGCGCCAACGAAGCCGTCGCCGAGCCGGCCGCGAACCGGTGTCCGCGCACCAGCTCGGTGACCCGCCCCGACAACGGGCCGGTGCCGACTCCCGTGTGGTCACCCTCGGGCCCGACGACGTCGCCCATGACCGTCCCGGCCTCGATGCTCGTCAGCTGGAACGGGTCGCCGACCAGGACGAGGCGCGCGTCGGGTCGCACGGCGTCGAGCAGGCGGGAGAGGAGCGGGAGCGAGACCATCGACGTCTCGTCGACGATCACGAGGTCGTAGGGCACCGGATCGTCCCGGTCGTGACGGAAGCCCGACCGTCCCCGGGCGCCGAGCAGGCGGTGGATCGTGGTCGGCACCGTGGCCGAGAGCAGGCCCGCCAGCCCGACGTCGATCCTGCCCTCGACGCGGAGGTCGCCCACCCGTTCGAGGATGGACTCGCGCATCCGGTTGGCCGCCTTGCCCGTCGGGGCGGCGAGCGCGGCCCGCAGCACCTCGCCCTGCGTGCGGGCGACCAGATGGGCGGCGGCGAGTATCCGGGCCACGGTGTGGGTCTTCCCCGTCCCGGGGCCGCCCGCGATCACCGACACCGGAGACGCCAGCGCCCGCTCCGCCGCCAGGCGCTGCTCGTCGGGACCGGTCGTCGCCCGGGACGGAGGATCGGCGGCCGGGAACACGGCGTCGAGCACCCGGGCCCGCAGGGCGTCGTCGGCCACCGCCGGGCCACCCGACGCACTGCGGACGGCGAACTGTCCGGCGACCGACACCTCGTACGCCCAGTACCGCTGGAGGTAGAGGCGGTCCCCGACCAGCACCAGGGGCAGGAGCGGAACGTCGGCGGCCTCCGACTCGGCCGCCACGAGCGCCGAGTCCGCCAGCGACCGTCGCCAGTCGGCCGGGTCGGGAAGCGGCGCCACCCTCGTCAGCCCGGCGTCGTCCTCGGCCGCCGTCAGCTGGCTCGCCACCTCGGACAGTTCGAGGCAGACGTGGCCCAGCCTGGTCGCCCGGGCGACGAGCGCCAGCGCCAGGAGGACGTCGTCGGCCACGGCGGCCCCCGCGGTGTCGGCCGCCCGCACCGCGGCTGTCACCAGCTGCGCCTCGAACCCGCCCACCAGTCCGACGGCCTCGAGGCGGGCGAGCACGGTGTCGGCGCGGTCGGTCGACCAGCCGGTCGGCCCTCCGGACCGCGTCGTCATCGGACCGACCGTGAGGTCACGTGCCCGGCGAGGAGTGCGCTGAGGTCGGTCACCAGGTCCGGCGGGAGCTCGACGGTGAAGACCCCGTGGGGATGACCGGCGGACACCGTGACCCCGGGACCGGTCATCCCGCGCACGAACAGGTACGCCGCTCCGGAGACCCGGGTGGTCGGTCCGGGTCCGGGGATGCGCCAGCGGAGGTAGCGGTGCAGTGCGACGGCATAGAGGAGCGCCTGCAGCGGATAGTGGTGGTCGACCATGGCCTCGGCCATCCGTCGGACGCCGTAGTCGTCGGGCCCCGGCACCTCTCCCCGGCGTCGCAGCTGATTGGTCTTGTAGTCGACGACCACGAACCTCCCGTGCCCGTCCTCGCCCGGCACCCGGGCCACCAGGTCGATCGACCCGGTCAGGTAGCCCGCCAGGCGCACGTCGATGGAGCCTGCGGCGAGGTCCGCCGCCCAGGCGCCCAGCGGGTGGTCGGACCCGAGGTGGTCCGACACGAGCGCGCCGAGGTCCCGGCCCGTCGGGGGGTGTCCGTCCTCACCCACCCGCAGGTCGAATCCGAGCTCGTCCAGCCGGTCGTTCGGGGCGAGTCGGCGCAGGGTCCGGCCGTCGAAGAGGGGACCGAGCGGCGTGTCGACGGCGGCGTGCAACCCGTGGACCAGCAGGCGGCGCCCGTCGGCTCCGTCCGGAGCGAGTCCACCCACGTCGAGTCCGGAGCGGGCGGTCTCCCGGGCGACGGCGAGCTCGATGGCTGCGTCCAGGTCCTCGGCGGCGAAGTCGACGTGTTCGAGGACCCCGTGGACGAAGGTCCCGAAGGCCGTCCCCGCCCGGAGGGAGTCGAGGGCACCGGTGTCGGCACCGCCCCGACCGGCCGGCGGGATGGACGGGACGGGGTCCCCGGCCTCCTCGCCCCAGAGGTCCTCGTCACCCGCCCCCCGGTCCGAGGCGGATTCGTCATAGGGGTCGAGATCCACCTCCGTGGCGTGGAGGGTGATCGAGGAGAAGGACCAGCGCCGCACGTCCCGCGACAGGACCGCGTCGAACGGGGCGACCGACAGCCCGGACCCGGACGCGTCGTCACGCGCCTCGGCCCACGGTGCCTCGGGTACGGGTGCGTCGTGGAAGACCGTCACCGCCACGGACCGCCCGCTGGCCGAGACCATCGGGCCCAACGCGTCGGCGACGCGGTCCTCGTCGGGGAGCACGCACGCACCCGTCGAGAACCGCCCGGTGTCGAGGTCGCCGGTGTCCGCGTCGCGCGAGAAGAGGAACCGGCTGAGCGGGTTCGTCCTGCTGCCCGAGCTGTTCGCCCACCACACGGCGGTGTGGTGGCGTGACCGGGTCATGGCCACGTAGAGCAGCCGCAGCCGTTCCCCCGCCGACTCGGCATCGGACAACGCCTTGCGCGCCTTCGCCGCCTTGTCGTCGGGCCAGTCCCTGCCCTTGGCGAGATCCAGGGTCCGCCGGCCGGACGCGGGATCCGTGTAGACGACCGACTCCCCGGGTCGAGCGGGGCGCCAGAGCATCGGAAGGCAGACGACCGGGAATTCCAGGCCCTTCGCCTTCCAGACGGTCATGATCTGGACGGCCTCGGACTCCGACTCGACCCGGCGGGCGACGACGTCGCCGTCCACGTCGATGTCGCCCGCGTCCTCGGGAGGGGTGTCGAGGAGCACCTGCAGTCCGGCGACACCGGACATGCCGTTCGGAGCGTTGGCATAGAGGAATTCGGCGAGGTGGTCGAGGTCGGTCACGTGGCGGTCACCCTCGAATTCGCCGAGGAGACGCTCCACGACCCGGGTGGTGGACCAGATGCGGGCCAGCACCTCGGCTACCGGATGGTCGGCGAGACGCGTCGCCCAGCCCGCCAGCTTCTCCTGGAGGAGCGCGAGCTCCTCGTCCGTCGCCTCGGCGACCCCGTGGGCCGTGGTCGGCTCGAACCACGAGAGTGCGTAGGCTCGCACGCGCCGCAGATCGGACGGCCGTTCCATCGCGTGGAGGAGGATGCGCACCTGATCCGCGGCCCACGACGACAGCACGCTCCCCGCGCCGGCGATGACGGCCGGGACACCCTGCCGCCAGAGGGCCGACTGGGCCGTCCGCGCCTGCGCTCCCGAGGTGACGAGCACGGCGATGTCCGTCGGACGCAGGCGCCTGGGTTCCGGGCCGGCCTTCCCCGCAGGGAGCACGGCGTTGTCCAGGAGGTCCCGGATGTGGGCCACCATGTCCCGTTCGATGATCCTGCCCGTCTTCGGGGTGTCGGGCAGCTTCCCCTTGCGCGGGAGCCGGGACCCGATCGGCACGCGGATCTCGAGTCCCGGATACGGTGGCCCGCCGTCGCGGACCATCCGCTGGTCGCGGTTGGCCGGGGCCGCCTCGACGTCCACGTATCCGATCGCCGCACTGCCGAACGTGCCCCCGCGGAAGAACTGGCGCTGCGCGCGCATCACCCCGCCGTCCGAGCGCCAGTTGGTGTCGAGGGTGTACCGCTCGACACCGCCCTCGTCATCGACCGCGCCGAGGTAGACGCCCACGTCCGCCCCGCGGAACCGGTAGATCGCCTGCTTCGGGTCGCCGACCAGCACGAGCGCGCCGGTGGCGCGCGACTCGCCGAAGACGGTGGAGAAGATGTCCCACTGCACCGCGTCCGTGTCCTGGAACTCGTCGATCAGGATGACCTTGAAGCGATTCCGCAGCGCGTCGAGCACGGCGACCGACGACGGACGGTGCAGGGCCTCACCCAGCTGGGTGAGGACGTCGTCGAAGCCCATCGTGGCGGACTCCGTACGCCGCTCGGCGAGATTGTGGACGGACTGTCGCACCAGCGCGTGGAGCCGGCGCTGCCGAGGCGTCGCGCCCGGGGTGCCGGGAGCGGGTTGGAGCTCCATGTTCGGCGCACCCACCGCCAGCTCGGTGGGTCCGACCAGCTGGTCGAGCGTCGGCAGCTCGTCCACGGGCACTCCGGCGACCGACGCCGCCGCCAGCGCGTCGGCACACGCCTGCCTGACGAGCGACGACACCTCTGTCGTCAGACGCGCGCGTCGGGGTCGACTGCGGAGGAGATCCCGAGGGTCGAACGGAGCTGCGCGGCGAAGCTGTGCATCGTCGAGATGGCTGCCGCGTCGAAGTCGGACACGGCCCGTTCCAGCCGGACGAGGCGGTCCGACACGTCGCCGGCCGCAAGGTGGCGTGAGAGTGCATCGGCATCGTCGATGGGGGTGTCGCCCCGGAGCACGGCGGCGGACCGCACCATCTGGTCGCGGATGCGCGAGCGCAGTTCAGCGGTCGCCGCCCGGGTGAAGGTCACGATCAGGAGGTCCGACGGCACGAACGCCTCTTCCGCCAGGTAGCGGGTGGCCAGGGCGGCGAGGGTGTAGGTCTTGCCGGTGCCGGCGCTGGCCTCGATGGCCACCCGCCCGGACGGCAGGGGGCCGAGCGCATCGAAGGAGGCGTCCCTCCGGCTCACGTCACGTCCTCGCAGGTCGCGGCGACGGTTCCCCACAGGTATCGGGCGTAGCCCTCGGCCCGACCTCCCTCCGTTCCGTCGAACGGGTCGTCGGGCCGCGGAGGCACCTCCTCGAGCTCGTCGACCTCGATGTCGCCGAAGACGACCCGCACGGCCGGTCTGGTGGCGTCACCCCTGCCGTCGTAGGTCCTCCACTCCCCGTCCCCCGACCGGTCGGCGTGCTGTGCCGGTGAGTACCCGGCGAACAGCGGCAGGGGCTCCCGGGTCCCCCGGACGAACAGGTCGACGCACACGGCCAGCGCGTGCATCGCCGCACCGCGCGCCCCCTCCACGGGGTCCCCCGGCCCCACGGGCCGGGGGACGAGGTCGATCGGCTCGAGCTTCTGGTGCTTGTTCCTGGCGCGGGTGACGACGAGCGAGCGCCACGGGCGGGTCGCATCCTGGGCCACCAGGACCATGAGGTCCAACCAGGCGTCGAGCCGGTCCGCGCCCTTGGGTCGGGTGAATCGGACAGCGCCCCGGCCCATGCGCCTCGCCGGTGAGCCGCAGCGGGACCGTACCGACGATCCGGTACCCGCCCGCCAGGGACAGGTCGATCTCCACCCGTTCGAGCACGTCGCCACCGAGGCCGCGGGCCGCGGCCTCCCGCTCCATCTCGTCGATCTCGGCGAACAGCTCGACGAGCGTGCGGTCCTCGAGCACACCGGGAGGGAGCGCACCCTTGGCCCGCTCCACGACCCGCCACACCTCGTCCCGGACCCCCTTCGCCCGGGCTCCCAGGATGTCCTGACCGAGCCGGTGGACCTCGAGGCCGTTCGGGGCGACCGGCAGCATCGCGTCCACCTCGTCCGTCGACCGCGGCAGGTTCACGTCGAGGGACCGGCCGAGGAACCATCCGACCGGATCCAGCAGGAACGACCGCAGGTCGGCGAGTTCGATCGTGGTGTCGACCTCGATCTCGAGTCCCGATGCCAGGAACGGCCGGCGGCGGTTCGGCCGGTGGCGGCGCCCGTCGGCGGCCCGCAGGTCGGCCTCGTCGAAACTCCACGGAACGTCGTCGATCAGTTCGCCCGGCACGAGGCACCGCTCGTCGAAGGGATGGCGCGGGTGGACGATCTCGAGGCGCGAGTGCAGGCGGTCCCGATGGTCACCGGCGGGTACGAGCGACAGCACGGCGTCGAAGAGTTCGGCCGCCGGCACCACCCGCGGGACGACGTGGTTCGAGCGGACGTCGCGGCCGTCCCGCACGACGAGGAGGTGGTCCCCGGCCGCCAGCACGGCCTCGAGGAGCGACTGCCGCGCCTCGGCGCGGGGCTCCGGGTCCCCCAGGTGGGGGGCCGCCGCCACCAGGTCGGCGGCGTCCGGCGAGATCACGCTGAGGAATTCCTGGTCGAGGCCGAGCACGCACACCACGCGGAAGGGCACCCACCGAAGCGGTGTCATCGAGGTGACGGTCACGCCCCCCCGGAAGAAGTCGGGTCGTCCGGGCTCGTCGTCCAGGCGTGCCTCGACGAGGCGACGGACGTCCAGGAGATCGAGACCGCATCCCGGGTCGGACGCCGCGTCACCGGCCTCGTCGAGCACGGTGTCGAGGACGCGGTGGAGGGCGTCGAACTGCCACGGCGCCTGGCTCGGTGCGCGCAGCAGATCCGCGCAGGCGTCCTCCAGGACCCGGATCCACTCCGCCAGCGTCGGCCGTCCGCCGGCCCCGCCCCGGCGATCCTTCCACCCGGCGAGCGAGGCGAGCCGGGAGACGATGGTCGCGAAGGAGCCGAGCAGGTCCGCATCGGTCCCGTCCACGCCGTAGGGGGCGATGCCGCCGATGGCGAGCGATTGGCCGCCGTCAGCGACCGTCGTCCCCACGAGGAGCCGGTCGAGCGCTGCCTGCCAGGTGTTGCCGGCCACCGCGGCGGGGATCCCGAATCCCTCGCGGTGTCCCGGGTCCAGGCCCCAGCGCACGTTGGTGTCCAGCGCCCAGCCGGTGAGCGTCCCCAGGGCCGCGTCGTCCAGACCGAACCGCTCGCGCACGGGGGCCAGCGAGATGAAGTCGAGGACCTCGGAGACCTCGAACCGACCCGACGCCAGTGCGAGCAGGGCCGACGCCGCGCCCAGCACCGGATTCGACGTGCGGATGGACCGGTCGGCGATGCGGTAGCGGAGGCGCGGACCCGGTGGCAGGTCACCGTCGTAGGCGTGCGCCGGGGCCGGTGGGCCGAATGCCGCCTCGATCATGGGCGCGAACCGCTCCAGCCCCGGGCACACGACGAGGACGTCCTCCTCGGTCAGGCCCGACTCGGTCTCGTCCAGGAGGTGCAGGATCGCGTCGCGGGCGACTTCGACCTCGCGCATCGGGCCGTAGCACGAGTGGAACTGGATCGACCGGTCCCCGTCGGTCACCTCCGCTGCGGCGGAGACGACGTCGGCACGGAGGTCGGCCTGCAATCTGGCGAGCAGGCTGGACGCTCCTCCGTGAGCGCCCGCGCCAACCGGTGGATCCACCGGGGTCACGACGGCGCCCGACCCGGCGAGGAGCACGGCTGCCTCCCTCGGCAGCCGTCCCCAGGTCCGCAGCAGCGGATGCCGCACCAGTGAGCCCGAGGTGTCCGAGGCCCGGAGGTTGCGCTCGCCCGACGGGACCGCCGAGCGCACCCCGAGCAGTTCCCCGTCGTCGAACAGGTGCGGTTGGAGGAGGAACACGCGGACGTCCCGATGGAGCCCCACGGCATCGACCAGGTCGAGGAATCCGGGACCGGGCAACGAGGAGGAGCCGAAGAAGACGAGCCGACCCGGCAGGTCCAGGTCCAGCGAGCCGGCCCGGATGGACTCGACGAGCGGGTCCATCCGCTCGGGCGGGCTGCCGCCACCCAGGATGCCGTGGAGGCGTCGCCAGAGCTCCGCCTGCCACCTCGCGTGCCCAGGCAGTGGGTGGAGGCTGCCGTCGACCAGGTCCCCGTGGGACCAGGCGCGGACCATGTCGGGGCGGTGGACGTGGTACCGGTCGAACAGGTCGGCCACCGCACGCACCCGGGTGAACCGGGACCCGCCCCGCGGCAGCTCCGTGAACGACTCCAGGCCACCGGACGCCGACAGCTCGTCGAACAGGGACAGGAGCGGCCACACCATCCGGTCGACCGACCACGGGTCGGGGGTTCCACCGAGGCCGGCGTCGAGGACGGCCCGGCGGAGGGACGCCGGATAGGCGCGCACGAAGTTGGCGGCGACCCCGTCGGTGCTCCCGGGCCCGGACGCCCCCAGATACCTCGCCAGTTCGAGCGTGACCCACCGTCGCATCCCCTCGGTGGGGACGGCCAGCCACAGCGGATCCATCGGGTCGCCGGGGTCGGCGATCAGCACGTCGGCGAGCCTCCTGGCCAGCGACTCCGCACGATCTGCCGAGTAGAGGTGCACCACGGGGTGGGACCTTACTCACGGGGTGCGACGCGGATCCCGGGTGCGCCCCGCCCTGTGCCGTCCCGACCGACGGCCCGCATCCCGGCGCCGCACCCACGCAGGTGGCACCATTGTCGGGCGTCCCGAAGGCGGGACCCCCGAACCGAGGAGGTACCCGTGGGTCACCTGATCGCAGCGACTTCGACCCACGCAGGGACCGGACTGGGTCTCGTGCTGGTGCTCTTCCTGTACGTGCTGTTCGCCCTGCCGGTGTGGGGCAGTTACCAGAAGGCCTCTCCCCAGGGGGATCCCGCATGGGCGGCCTTCGTGCCCATCTACCAGTTCATCGTGCTGCTGCGGGTCGCCGGCCGCCCGAAGTCCTGGGCGTGGTTCCTGCTCTTCTACGTGCTCGGCATCTTCCTCCCGGTCATCGGCGTCCTCCCGCTCTTCGTCGTGTCGATCATCGTGCTCAACGACGTCTCCAAGAGCTTCGGCCACGGAGGCGGCTTCACCGTCGGCCTCGTACTGCTCCCGTGGATCTTCTGGTTCATCCTGTGGCTCGGCAAGAGCCAGTACCTGGGCCCGAAGGGACCGGCGGGACTGGCCGCGGCGGGCCCCTACGGCGGCTACAACGGCTACTCGGATCCCGGATATCCGCCCCAGCCGGGCACGGCCTACCCGCCGCCTCCCCCTCCCGGCGCCGGCTACCCGCCGCCTCCCCAGCCCGGCACGGCGTACCCGCCGCCCCCCCAGCCCGGCACGGCGTACCCGCCACCCCCGCCACCCCCGCCGCCCCCGCCACCCCCGGGAACCGGTGGGTATGCACCCACGCCCCAGCCCGGTGCCGGTTCCCCGCCACCCCCGCCTCCGCCCACGGGCGGCGCCTACCCGCCGCCGCCTCCCCCGTCCGGCGGGCAGCCCGCGGCCCCCCTGCCGGGCGGGACTCCCCCGCCGGTGCCGCCAGCCGCACCGCCACCGCCGCCGCCCTCCGGGGACGTGCCGCCCCAGGAGGCACCGCCGGCCCCCTGACCGGAGCGGTCAGCCTCCGGAGGGGGCAGCGACCGTCCGGACACCGGCGTGCGCCGGCCCGGGGGTGGTGACGTCCCCGTCCCCGGTGTCGGATCCGCCGTCGGGCTCGCTGTAGACGTACCTGCCGCCGCGGAGCCACGACGCCCACGCGGCCAGCAGGCTGGCCACGATGCCGAAGTCGAGGGCGGCGTGCAGGCCCGCACGGAACGGCGGGCCGATCAGCCCGGGGAAGAAGCTCCTGCCGGTCAGGTCCGCGCGTTGGGCCGGGCTCAGCTGCGCCAGCACGTGGGCCCCGACGAGGTGCTGGACCGGGTCGTAGCCGAGGAAGGCGGCGAACAGCGTCGACACCGGGGAGAGGTGCGAGACCCGCTCGGCGTCGGCGACGGGCACGCCGTGGGCGACCAGCCCGTCGAGGAGGTGCTGCGGCAGCGACAGCATCAGCCCGGTGATCATGAGCGTGAAGAACACGCCGATCGACAGGACCTGGGCCGAGTTCTGGAACGTCGTGTTCATCCCCGATCCCGCTCCGCGGTGCTGCGGGGGCAGGCTGTTCATCACCCCGGCGCGGTTCGGCGACCCGAAGGCGGCCATGGACATGCCGGCACCGAAGATGAGGACGCCGAACGCCCAGTAGGGGAAGTCGACGGGCAGCAGCTCCAGCAGCGCGAAGCACACGGCCGTGCCGAGCATGCCCCCGGTGGCGAACGGTCGCGACCC
The DNA here is from genome assembly GCA_963814655.1 of uncultured Acidimicrobiales bacterium. Taxonomy (GTDB): domain Bacteria; phylum Actinomycetota; class Acidimicrobiia; order Acidimicrobiales; family RAAP-2; genus Bog-756. The sequence goes on from CAWFDU010000013.1 coordinate 794,835, forward strand.
GAATCGGTCCGACAGGACACCGGACAGCGGACCGGCGATCAGGAACCCGAGGGTGAGCGGGAGCATGGCGATCCCCGCCCAGAGCGGCGTCTCCGCGAACGAGTAGCCGTGGAGCGGCAGCCAGATCCCCTGGAGCCAGATGATCATCATGAACATGAGGCCGCCCCGCGCCAGGGCGGCCAGGAAGCTGGCGAGCACGCCGCTGGTGAACGCCCGGATCCGGAAGAGCTGCAGCCGGAACATCGGCTGCGGCACCCGGGTCTCGATCACGCAGAACACGACCAGCAGCACCAGCCCGAGCGCGATGGCCCCCAGGACCTTGGGATCGGTCCACCCCATGACGTGGCTCCCGTACGGCTCGATCCCGTAGGTGATGCCCACCATGACCAGGACCAGACCGACGGCGAAGGTGATGTTGCCCGGCCAGTCGATGCGGGCCGGTCGCCGGGGGCTCGTCTCGTGCAGTTCCCGGTAGCCGAGGAACGTCCCGAGCAGGCCGACGGGCACCGACACCAGGAAGATCCACCGCCAGTTGAGGGGCGCCAGGACGCCGCCGAGCACCAGGCCGATGAACGTGCCGCTGAAGGCGGCGGCCTGGTTGACCCCGAGGGCCATCCCCCTGCGGTCGGACGGGAACACGTCGGTCAGGATGGCGGCGGAGTTCGCCATCAGCATCGCCGCCCCGACCCCCTGGAAGATGCGCATGACGATGAGCCACACCCCGGCCGCACTCCCGGTCATCCAGGTGATGCTCAGCATGAGGGAGAAGAAGGTGAACACGGCGAAGCCCAGGTTGTAGATGCGCACCCGGCCGTAGATGTCGCCCAGCCGGCCGAGGCTCACCACGAGCACGCTGGTCACCACCAGGAAGCCCAGGATCATCCACAGCAGGTAGAAGGTGTTCCCCGGCTCCAGGGGGTCGATGCCGATGCCGCGGAAGATGTTCGGCAGGGCGATCAGCACGATCGAGCCGTCGATGGTGGCCATGAGCATCCCGAGCGTCGAGATGAACAGCGCCATCCACTTGTAGTTGGCCGGGAGGGAGTCGATCCCCCCGGACAGCCGGGCCTCCCGGGCCCGCCGTCGACGGTCGCGGCCGACCCGCGCGGGTCCCCGGGACCACCGGGCGGCGCGGACTCCTCGACGACGGCCATGCGTGCTCCTGCCTCCCGAAGCCGGTCGGACCCGCCTGTCGGGCGGTCGCCGCCGGTGTTCCGAGGGTACCCCGGGGCGGCCACGCACCGGACGACGGGCCGTGCCCCCGACCCCGTCCGGCGACGGGCCGCCCGGCACGGGCGAACCGGTCGGGACCGGTGTGGACCCCCGGTGCGGGCCCGGTGGCTTATCGTCGGGGGCGATGAACCCGCTCCCCGGCCGCCCCCGGCGGCGTCGGCCACCGCCGGCCCGACTCGTCCCCGTGGTGTCGGTCCTCGGATTCGGGCTGCTGGCCGGATGCTCCTCGTCGCTGCTCGGGACCACCTCGTCGACCGGGGTGGCCGCCTCGACGTCGTCGACGGGTGGTCCCACCACGACGGTCCCCGTCGACGGCGAGGTCGCCGTCGCCTTCCCGGTCGTCCGATGCGCCGACCCGTCCGACGGCGGGGCGCCCGTGACCTCGCACTCGGGATGGAACCCGACCATCCTGGTCGCCCCGGTCCCCACGTCGCTCGTGGGCAAGGTGACCTTCTACACCGACGGCGTCCACATCCTGCTGGGACCGTCCGGGTGGACGTGCGCCCAGGTGGCCTCCGGTCCGGGCGCCGCGACCGTCGGCACCACGACCACCACGACGACCGGGGCGGGCGGCCAGACGGGCACCATCCCCCCGTCGCCCGGGTCGACCTCGGGCCAGAGCGCGGCCATCGCCGCCCGTGGCGGCACCACCCTGGCCGTGTACCCGGCGAACGATCCGGTGCCTCCGGTCGACGGACCGCCGCAGCCGGGGGCGGAGGGGGTCTTCGCCACCTACGCCTCCACGGGGTCGCCGGCCGGCGTCGACCTCGTGTGCCCCTTCTTCGCCCTTCCGTCGTGGCAGTCCCAGCAGGCCGGCTGCTCGACGACCAGGCCGGCCGGCGAGACCACCGACGTCCTCACCCCCGACGTCACCGAGGTGACCGATCCGGCGGGGCTGGTGGGCAACCTGGCGGCGTCGGGCGGCCAGGGCCCGGTCACCGGCGTGGTCCTCTTCCCGCAGGTCCCGTCCGCCGTCACCGACGGTTCGCCCGCGGCGGTGGCGGCCGAGTCGTGCTCGCTGACCGACACCACGCTGTGCCCCACCGTCCTCTCGGACTTCGAGGTCCGCGAGTTCCCCGTGCCAACCGCCGGCTGACCGCCGCCGGCCGACGGACCCGGGCACCCCGCCGGCGGCACCCGTGCAACCGGACCGCACCCGGAGGCCGGCGGACCGGGAGGCCGGCGGACCGGGAGGGTGATTCCCTACGCAGCGTGGCATTCGCGGCGGTGATCTCCTCCTCCAGGGGCGTTCGCCCACCCTCCGTGACGGTCCTTGACCACCATTCGGCAACCCTCATAGGTTCCCCAGGGAACACGGGTTCGGGCAGACCCGGGGTCCCGCCCACCCGCCGGTGGCCGGTCCCTCGGCCGGTGCCGCCCGCCGGCCGACCGGCCGCCGACAGAGGGGGATGCAGTGGAGACTCCGCAGGCACAGCGAACCGACGACCCGGTCCCCGCTGGCGCCGCCACCGGATCCGGTGCCCTCGGGGCCCTGTCCGCCACCGGGGTGGCCTCCCTCGACTCGACCGACGTGGGCGTCCACCGGGCCAGGACCCGGTCCGGCCGGCTCCAGCGGATGGCCGGGCTCCTGACCGCGGTCCTCGTGCTCCTCGTCCTCCGCGACGTCCTCGACCCGGGCCTGTCGCTCCCGTCGCCCTCGATCCCGCCCGGCCTGACGCCGTACCTGATGCCCCTCGGCCTGATCCTGCTGCTCTCGGCGGTGATGGTCGTGCCCCTGGTGGCCGCCGGTCGGTCGCCCCACATCCTCTACCGGCCCGACGAGCTGACCATGACCTTCGACGACGTGCGCGGCGCCGAAGGCCTGGTCGAGGAGGTCACCAAGACGCTCAACCTCTTCCTCGCCTACCGGACCTTCAACGAGCAGATGGGCGGCACCCCCCGCAAGGCCATCCTCTTCGAGGGCCCGCCCGGGACGGGCAAGACCTACATGGCCAAGGCGATGGCGTCCGAGGCCGGCGTCCCGTTCCTCTTCGTCTCGTCCTCGGCCTTCCAGTCCATGTTCTACGGCCAGACCAACCGCAAGATTCGCGCCTACTTCAAGGAGCTGCGCCGGCAGGCCCGCCGCGAGGGCGGGGCCATCGGGTTCATCGAGGAGCTCGACGCCATCGGCGGGGCGCGCGGCTCGGGCACCACGCAGGGCGAGGGTGTCCCCGGTGTCGTCAACGAACTCCTGATCCAGCTGCAGTCGTTCGAGCAGACCCCCTGGTCGCTGCGGATGAAGGGCAAGGTCGTCGACCTGACCAACGCCTGGCTGCCCCCGGGCCACAAGCTGACCAGGCCGGCCCACACCCCGGCCAACATCCTCGTCATCGGGGCCACCAACCGCGCCGCCGACCTCGACCCCGCGCTGGTCCGGCCGGGCCGGTTCGACCGGAACATCTACTTCGGACTGCCCGGCCGTTCCGGGCGCGCCGACATCTTCGACTACTACCTGGGCAAGAAGGCGCACGACCCCGAGCTCGACCTGCCGGCGCGCCGCGAGACCCTGGCGGCCATGACCGCCGGCTACTCACCCGTGATGATCGAGCACCTGCTCGACGAGGCCCTGGTGTGGGCCCTGCGCCGTGGTGCCCACCGTCTGTCGTGGAACGACCTCCAGCAGGCCAAGATGACCGAGGAGATCGGCCTGGCCCAGCCGGTCGAGTACACCGAGGCGGAGCGCCGCACGATCGCCACCCACGAGGCCGGGCACGCCACCGTGGCGTGGCTGGTGGGCAAGGGGCGCAAGCTCGAGGTCCTGACCATCGTGAAGCGCCGTGACGCCCTCGGCCTGCTGATGCCACTCCGAGACCGAGGAGCGCTTCACCAAGACCCGCATCCGAGGTCCGGGCCATGATCGACATCGCCTTCGGCGGCATGGTCGCCGAGGAGTTGTTCTTCGGCGAGTGCTCGACCGGGGTGGCGAGCGACCTGCAGGCCGCCACCCGCAACGCCTGCCAGATGATCGGCCTGCTCGGCATGGGCGACCACGCTGGTCTCGGTGGCGGCCATCGATGCCATGGGCGGCGGACTGGTCGGCAAGGTCCTGGCCGACGACGCCCGCCGGGCCGAGGTCGAGGACCTGCTGGCCGACTCGAAGGCGTCGGTCACCCGCATGCTCGAGGAGCACCGCCACGTGGTCGAGGCACTGCGGGACGCCCTGCTGGTGCGCCACGAGCTGATCGGCGAGGACATCCTGGACGTCATCCGGCGGGCGCAGGCCGATCCCGACATGCTGCCGTCCAACCTCCGCGACACGCCCCGCCTGGCCGACGGGCGACCGGCCGGCACCCCGACCGCCTGAACCGCCGCCGGGCGTGCCCACGCGGCACCGGCCCGCACCCGCCCCTCGGCAGCCCCGCTACCAGAGCGAGTTCCAGTCGTCGGGCTCGAGCCAGCCGGTCGGGCCCTCCTGGGGCCGGGGGACGCGTACCGTCACCACGTCGATCCAGGTCGGCTCGTCGAATCCGGACCGGCGCCAGTGCCGCACCGGCATCGACTTCCAGTCGCGGCTGCGGACCCCGCCCTCGGAGTACCCGGCACGGACCAGGACGTGGGTCGGCGAGCCGGCGATGACCACGCACGGCCGCACCTTGCCCTCCACGCCCGGGTGGTCGCTGTCGTCGGCATCGAACGGGACCCAGGCCAGGACGACCCCGGCGGTCCACGGGTCGTCGGGGTCGAACTCCTCGGCCTCGACCGGGGTGAGCACCGCCCGCCTCCGTCCGATGGACGGGACCACCGGCGCCGGCGCCTGGACCCGGGGGCGGGGGCCTCGGAGGTGCCGGCCGCAGCCCGCTCCCGCTTGCGCGCCTGGCGGACCTGCTCGGCCGCGCGTGCGTTCGCCTCGACCCGCCGCCGCCGTTCCTCGGCGTCGCGCAGCTTCTTCGCCCGGCGGGCCTCGCGCTGCTCGGGAGTGGCGGCGGTCGCCTGTCGTCGCGGGGCGGCCTCCGGCTCGTCGCGCAGGTGGTCACGCCAGTCGGTGAGCCCGAACCGCTGGTCGGTGTCCAGCACGTAGAAGCACAGGTCCGAGGCCGCCATGTCACCGTCGGCCACCGAGGCCAGCATCAGCGCCACGATGGCGTCGTCGAAGTCGCCCCGGACGCCGTCGACGGCGGCCAGGAGCTGCTCACGGGTCGGATCGTCGGCGTCGTCGCCGAGTGCCTCGATCACCGCGGCCAGGCACGGCTCCGACAGCACGGCCGCGGCGTAGGGCAGGGCGGCCCGGTACTGGGCACGTCCCACGACGGACAGGGGGTCGCGGTGCTTGCGCAGCGCGGCCAGCGCGTTGGCGATCGGCTTGGCGATGGGGAACTTCGGATCGGCGACCTGGTGGAGCGACTCCCGGAACGCGCGCACGTCGACCCGGGACAGGGCCGCCTGGAGCATCGCCTCGCGGGCGCCGTCGGTGATGGGGCCTTCCATGCTGCGGGTCCTTCCGGGTCCGTGCCGCCCCGGACGGGGCCGCGCCACGGTGGGTCATCATCGCACCTGTCGGACACGGTGGCGGCCCGCCCCGGTCCGGGACCGTCAGCGGGCGAACGGCGGTGGCCCCCCGAACAGGTCGTGGAGCACCGTCCGGGCGGCGTGGACCCCGCACATCCCGTGGACACCACCACCGGGAGGGGTCGACGACGAGCACAGGTAGAGGCCACGGACGGGCGTCCGGTACGGGTTCCAACGGGCCACGGGCCTCGACAGGATCTGGCGCAGGTCGTTGCGGCCGCCGCCGATGTCGCCGCCGACGTAGTTCGGGTTGGCGGCGGCGAGCCCGGACGCCGTCACGGTCCTCCGGGCGAGCACGACGTCGCCGAACCCGGGGGCGAACCGTTCGATCTGCGCCTCGATGGCGCCCGTCACGTCGCGGTCGGACCCGCTGGGCACGTGGCAGTACCCCCACAGGGAGTGCCGACCCGGCCCGTCACGGCCGGGATCGGCCACCCCCGGCTGGACCACGATGCAGAAGGGCCGCTCGGGATGCCGTCCCGCGGCCACCGTCGCCTCGGACGCCGCCACCTCGACCAGGGTGCCGCCCAGGTGCAGGGTGCCCGCGGCGCGGCACACGTCGGCCGCCCACGGCACCGGGTCCGACAGGGCCCAGTCGACCTTGCAGACGCCCGGACCGTAGCGGTAGCGGCGCAGTGCCCGCCGGTAGCCGTCGGGTACGCGTCGCCCACCAGCCCGGGCAGGGCCGCGGGCCCGACGTCCAGCACCACCGCGGTCGCCGGCGGGAGATCGGCGACCCGGTCCACCCACCGACCCGTCTCGACCGTCCCGCCGAGCCGCAGCAGCTCGTCCACCAGGGCGTCGGTCACGGCCTGGCTCCCCCCCGCCAACAGCGGCCAGCCCACCGAGTGGGCCGCCATGGCGAGCAGGAGCCCGAAGCCGGCCGTCACGGGCGCCGACAGGGGACGCACGGCGTGGGCCGCGGCCCCGGCGAGCAGGGCCGGGACCTCCTCGCCCCGGAACCGGTGCGCCAGCCGTCCGAGGCTGCGGACACCGTGGCGACCGAACCGGGCCACGGCCGACGGCCGCGACGGGATCGAGCGGAGCGGGGCCAGCACCGCCGCGGCCACGTCGTCGGACCGGTCGACCAGCGGCCCGAGCAGGCGCACGTACCCGGGTCCGTCGGCACCGAGGGCGGCGGCCGTCGCCTCGAGCGACCGGTGGGCCGCCACCGCCCGGCCACCGTCGAGCGGGTGGGCGAAGGGCACCGGCGGCTCGACCAGGCGTTCCCGCAGCCCGGCGAACGCCGGGTCGGCGAAGAACGGGGACAGGGCGAGCAGCGGATGGACGGCGGCGCACACGTCGTGCCGCAGTCCCGGGAGCGTCAGCTCCGAGGTCCGGCAGCCTCCTCCGGTACGGGCGGCCCCCTCGACCACGTGGACGGCGAGGCCGGCCCGGGCGAGGGTCACGGCCGCCGTCAGGCCGTTGGGGCCGGACCCCACGACCACGGCGTCCGGCCCGGTCACCGTGCGGTCCGGTGCCGGGCGACCGTCGCTGCGCACCGCCGGGTGGCTCCCCTCATGCCCCGATCCTGGCACCCCGGTCCGAGCGGTCGCACCACGGCCGGTGGGGGGTGGGCGGCCACCGTCGGTGGTGACGGTTGCAATCCGGTGCGATCCGAGGGGTTGCGGACGAAATGGCGCGTCCGGGGTGTTGAATGGGAGGTACACCACCGCGGTGGCGTGGATCCGACCAGGAAAGGCAGAGGACCATGGACCAGGAGCATGCACACGAGACGGCCGGGACCGGCACGGGGACCCCGGGCGACGCCCTGCGGGCGCTTCCCGCCGAGGCCGCGGGCCGCGGCACGCGCTTCGTCTCCGCCCAGGCGATGCAGGCCCGGCTCTTCTCGGTCTACGACGCCGCCGCCGCCGCCGAGGACGCCCTCACCCTGGTGCAGGACCAGCTCACGCTCACGTTCAACCGCAGCTACTACGAGGCCGAGGAGATCGAGCAGATGGCGTCGCAGCTGGACTGCGCTGCTCGCCCTCGACACCGTCGACGCGTCCGGAGGGCGAGCTCGTCGCCGACGAGTGCCCGCGGACCGGCGGCCGTCCCTAGCCGATCATCTCCTTGACCTTGGCGATCACGTCGGTCGCCGTCTGGTCGCCCGTGGGCACCGGGATCACCTGCAGGTGGCTGACCCCGGCCTGTTCGAACGCGGCGATCCGCTCGGCCACGTAGCTCTCGGGTCCGCACAGGGACATCGACTCGAGCAGCTCGTCGGGCACCAGCGCCTCCGCCTCGGCCTTCTTCCCTCGAGGTAGAGGTCCTGGATCTCCTCGGCCTCTCCTCGTAGCCGTAGCGCCTGACGACGTCGTTGTAGAAGTTGCGACCCTTGGCCCCCATGCCCCCCACGTAGAGGGCCACCGTCGGGCGCGCCAGGTCGCGGAGTGCGACGACCTCGTCGCCCTCACCGATGGCGACCATGCCGCCCACGGTGATCTGCAGCGGTCGAGCGACGGGTCCCGCTTGGCCCGCCCGGTCGGCGAGCGACTCGCCCCACACCTCGTGCGCCTTCTCGGGGACGAACAGCATGGGGATCCAGCCGTCGGCGATCTCGGCCGTCATGGCCACGTTCTTGTGCCCGAGCGACGCCACCCAGATCGGGATCCGGGGCCGGACCGGCCGGCCGATGATCTTCAGCGCCTTGCCGAGGCCCGTGCCCGCACCCTCCGGCAGCGGCATGTCGTAGTACCGGCCGTGGTGCTCCAGCGGGGCCTCGCGGGCCCACACCGTCCGGCAGATGTCGACGATCTCCCGGGTGCGGCCGAGCGGGGCGTCGAAGGGGACGCCGTGCCAGCCCTCGATCACCTGCGGGCCCGAGGAGCCGAGGCCGAGGTGGAACCGGCCTTCGGACAGGGCGTCCACGCCGGCGGCGGTCATGGCCAGGAGTGTCGGGGTGCGGGTGAAGATCGGGAGGATGGCCGAGCCGATCTCCACCCTCTCGGTCAGCGCGGCCAGGTAGCCCATCTGGCTCGGACTGTCGATCCCGTAGGCCTCGGCCACCCAGACCAGGTCGAGCCCCGCCTTCTCCATCTCGGCCACCTGGGCCGCCGCCTTGCGGAACCCGCCCGCGTAGCTGAGCATCGTGCTGATCTTCATCGTGGTCCCCTGTCGCGTCGCCTACGGATCGTCTGCCTGGACACTAGGGGAACCTCCGGGACGGGTGATGGGGCGGGGGCCGCGTGCCCCCCGTCGCGCGACGCCGGACGCGCCCCACGGCGGCGCCCCGGAGGGCACCGCCGTGGGGACGGTCGTGGGCGGGGTGTCGGTCGGACCGACCCGTGGATCAGCTCCTGGGGGCCCAGGCGGCAACGGCCACGGCGTCCAGGGCGCCCGACACGGTGTTCCCGATCGACACCGTCTTGCCGCCCACGCACACGTTGGCGAACGAGGGCGACGCCACGTCCTTGGCCGCGAACGCCGTCCCGGCCGTGACGTCGATGGTCAGGGTGACGGGCGTCGGCGGCGAGGTGGCGTGGTCGGTCCGGACCACCGTGAACACGCCCGCGTCACCGGCGGTGCCGCAGGTGCCGGTGGTGGTCACGCCGCCCACGGACGACACGATGCCGGTCACGTGGATCGGCTTGTGGGGCTTGGGGGGCTTGGGCACCGGCGGGATCCTGATCGCCACCAGGGTCGCGGTGACCGTGCCGTCGGACGACGATCCGAGGGCGACGGCCTTGTAGCCCACGCACACGTCGGCGAACGTGGCCAGGGTCAGGTGCCGCTCGGTGAACAGCGTCGAGGAGTCCACGGCGACGGTGGACACGTCGGTCGACGTGTCCACGATCGTCGACAGCGTGAAGTCCCCCGAGGCGCCGGCCGTGCCGCAGGTACCCGCGGTCGTGTCCCCGTTGACCGCGGTCACCGAGCCGAACAGGTGGATCCTCGGCGCCGGCTTCGGCGGCGAGATGGTGACGGCCTCGGCGGTCATGGTCGAGTCGACGTTCGTGCCGACCACCACCGAGTGGTTGCCGACGCAGAGATCGGCGAACGAGGGCGACGTCACCTTCTTCTCGACGAACGACGTGGCCAGGGTCACCTCCACGGTCGTCACCTTCACCGTCGGCGGGTCCGTGGCGGCATTGGTCGCCGTCAGCGTGAAGGTGCCCGTCGAGCCGGCCACCCCGCAGGTGCCCGAGGTCGACACCCCGTCGACCGCGGTCACCGTCCCGTGGACGGCGGGCGAGTTGCCCTTGGCGGCCGCTCCGGCCACCCCGCCCATGGCGACGACCGCCACCGCGCTCAGCGCGGCCACCCGCGCCAGCCTTCCCAGATTCCTCATGTCGTTGCTCGCTTCCTTCGTGGTCGCGCCGCCGGGGATCCCCGGGACGTAGGTCGATCCTCCCCGTGGCCGGGCCCGCATCCCGGCACCGACCACACCACGCACAACGAGGACGCGCGAGGTCGCGTTACGGAGGGGCGTCCGGTGCCGGCCCGGTGCGCGCCCGTCGGGTGCCCGGTGCGGACGGGGTCAGGCGCCGGCACTCACGCGGCCGGAGGCACCAAGCGGACGCTCATCGACTGGCTGGCGGTGGCGAGGAGCCGACCCGACTCGGACCACAGGAACGCCGTGCCCTGTCCGTACCCGTCGGCCAGCGCCTGGATCCGGATGTCGCACAGCACCCACTCGCTCGGCTCGAGCCGCACGACGCGCAGGGTGTTGTCGAGGCTGCGCGCCATCGTGTGCCGCCCGAGGGGCTGGGCCACCCCACCGGTGACGTAGTCGCCCAGGATGGCGAGGGTCGCCGCCGAGGGCTCGAGGTGCCCGGGCACCCGGGCCCACAGCGCGCTGTCCGGGTCGCCGGGCGTGCCCCCGGCCGCGCTGATCCCCTCGAAGGTGCGGCCCTTCGCCACCCGCACGTCGATCCGGTCGAAGACCGAGGAGGTGAAGAACGACGGCAGGCGCCGGGGTGGGCAGTCCGACGGCGGCGGCACGTCGGGCGGGGAGTCCCACACCCCCTCCGCGTCGGCCGGGGCCGGCAGCCCCAGGGCGGCGTTGACGGTCAGGATCTCGGTGTCCCCGACCCGTCCGACGGCGCGGGCCTGGGTCACCCGGTGACCCACGGCCGCCAGGGTGACGGTCAGGTCGAGGACCGAACCGGTGGGGGCGAACGACAGGTACTGGGCCGTCGACCACACCGTGGGCCGACCGGCGGCCGCCTCGAGCGCCACCAGGGCCGCCCCCAGGCCGCACCCGCCGAACAGGAAGTTGCCGGGCGTGGTCACCTCGGGGACGACCTCGAGCCGCCAGTGCAGCGGATCGCCGAGCTGCTCCATGCCGAGGAACTGCCGGGCGTCGGTCATCGGGGGTCCCGGCCCGGGGCCGGGCTCAACTCCGCGGGACCTTCGACCACGGCAGCTCCTTGTCGACCCGCACGTCGCCGGGGAGCCCGAGGATGCGCTCACCCAGGATGTTCCGCTGGATCTCGGAGGTGCCGCCCTCGATCGAGTTGGCCCGGGACCGGAGGAAGAACTTGCGCGACGTGCCGGGCGGCCCCACCAGGCCCAGCACGTCGGAGCGCCGCATGGCGTAGTCGTACCCGACGAGGGCGTCGGCGCCCTGGAGGTCGATGCACAGCTCGAAGATCCGCTTGTTGACCTCGGCGAACATGAGCTTGGCGATGGATCCCTCGGGACCCGGGTTGCCGGCCTTCCGGTTCTGGGCCGCCCGCATGTTGGTGAGTCGGAGGACCTCCATCTCGATCCACAGCCGCATGAGCCGGTCGCGCTCGACGGCGGTGGTCCGGTCGCCCCGGTCCCGGAACACCCGCACCGCCTCGGCGATCGATCCCGATCCCCGGGGCGGGGCGCCGCCACCGCCCCCGATGGTCGTCCGTTCGTTGGACAGCGTGGTCATGGCGACCCGCCAGCCCTCCCCCACGTCGCCGATCCGGTCCGCGTCGGGCACCCGCACCTCGGTCAGGTAGACCTCGTTGAACTCGGCCTCACCGGTCATCTGCCGCAGCGGGCGCACCTCGACGCCGGGGGCGTGCATGTCCAGGGCGAAGTAGGTGAGCCCCTTGTGCTTCGGGGCGTCGGGGTCGGTGCGCGCCACCAGCATGCCGCGGTCGGCGATGTGGGCCAACGTGTTCCAGACCTTCTGTCCGGTGATGACCCACTCGTCGCCGTCGCGCACGGCCCGGGTGGCGAGGCCGGCCAGGTCGGAGCCGGAGCCGGGCTCGCTGAACAGCTGGCACCACGCCTCCTCGCCGGTGTAGGTGCGGCGCAGCAGCCGTCCCCGCAGCTCGTCGGAGCCGTGGGTCACCACCGTCGGACCGGCCATGGTGAGGCCGAAGAACTCGCGCGCCCCCATCGGCGTGGCCCCGGCCTCGGCCAGCCGCCGGTCCACGATGCGCTGCAGGTTCGGGGGCAGTCCCAGGCCACCCAGGCCCTCGGGGAAGGAGATCCAGGCCAGGCCCAGGTCGAACTGGCGTCCGCGGAACTCCTCGACGCCCACGGCCCTCGGGTCGAGCTCCTCCAGGAGCTGGGTGGTCCGTGCCTCGACGAGTGCGGTGTCCTCTGCCATGGGGAGAACATACCGCCCGCCGCCGGCGGTGGCCCGGGTCGCCCGGGTCGCCGCCACGTCCCGCCGGGCCGTGGGCCGGGCGGTCAGGGCTGCAGGCGATGGAGCGACCAGCGACCGGCGTCCGCGTCGTAGCGCACGCGGTCGTGGAGCCGGTCGGTCCCCTGCTGCCAGAACTCGTAGGCGTCGGGGACGAGGCGCCACCCGCCCCACCAGGGCGGACGGGGCACCTCGCCGCCCGCCAGCTCGGCGGTGGCCCGGTCGATCCGGGCGTCGAGCGCGGCACGGTCGGCGACCGGACGGCTCTGGTGGGAGGCGTGGGCACCGAGGCGGCTGCGCAGGTCGCGGGTGGCGTAGTAGTCGTCGGACTCGGCCGCCGTCGTCCGGGTCACCGACCCCTCGATGCGCACCTGGCGGCCGAGGGGCTCCCAGTAGAAGAGCAGCGCCGCACGCGGGTTGGCGGCCAGGTCCCGGCTCTTGCGCCCGTCGTAGTTCGTGTAGAAGACGAACCCGTCCCGGTCCCACGACTTCAGCAGCACCATCCGCACCGAGGGACGTCCGGTGCCGTCGGCGGTGGCGAGCGCCATCGCCTCGGGGGCGTCGACCTCCTCGGCGGCCCGTGCGTACCACCGGCCGAACTGGACGAGCGGATCCCGGTCCAGGGTGCGCTCGTCGGCCGTGCCGTCGTCGGGCCGAAGGGCGCGGCCGGGGCCGCCCGCCACCGGGGTGCCGCTGCTCGGATCCATCCCCCGACCCTAGTGACGCACGGACCCGCGGCGGCGCGGCCGGCGCCCGGGCCCGCGGTCGCCGCTAGCTGTAGTGCCCCGCAACGTTGCCGACACGGCGGATGGGAGGCCCTCCCACGGCGGTGTGGTGCCGATGATGGTTGTAGATGTGAAGCCAGTGGGCAAGCCGGCGGTTCCGCTGTCCATCTGACGTCCAGGTTCGGGCGTAGGCCCACTCGGCCAGGAGCGTGCGATTGAAGCGCTCGGCTTTGCCGTTGGTCTGCGGTCGATAGGGCCTCGTGAAGCTGTGCCGGGCCGGCCCGAGCGCCGTGGCGAAGGCACGGGAGCGGTAGCAGGCGCCGTTGTCGGTCAGCACCCGCTCGACGCTGATGCCGTGGTCGGTGAAGAACGCGCTGGCCCGGATCCAGAAGTCGGCGGCGGTCGGGCCCTGCTCGTTGTCGAGGACCTCGGAGTAGGCCAACCGGGAGTAGCCGTCGATGGCGGTGTGGACGAAGGCGTAGCCGGTCCTGGTCACCTTGTGGTCATTGGCGTTCCCCCGTCCATGGGCTCGCCATCCACCACCTCGGGGGATCCGGCCGAGCTTCTTGATGTCGAGGTGGACCAGCTCGCCGGGTCGGGACATCTCGAAACGCCGGATCGGCACCCTCGTCATCCGGTCGAGGTGGTCGAGCCGGTTGAGTCGGTGACGGACGAGGACCCGGTGGACGGTCGACGGGTGCATGTCCACGATCCCGGCGATCCGGGCAGGACCGAGGCCCCGTGTCCGGCGCAGACCGACGATCCGGCGCTCGGTCGACGCCTTGGTCCGGCTCGGGCACCGGCGCGGTCGACTGGACCGATCCTCGAGGCCGGCCATGCCCTCCTCCTGGTAGCGATGCCACCAGACGTAGGCCCGGTCCCGTGAAATGCCCATGGCGGCGGCCGCGTGGGCCACCGGCCAACCGGACTCGATCCGTCGGCACAGCAACAGTCGACCAGCCGGGGTCAGGCGGGCGTTACGGTGCATCTGAAGCCTCCTTGGTGAGCGTGGGTGTGTGAACAGCTCCACACTCGCCCGGGAGGCTTCACTCAGTGGTGGACCCTGTCAGCAAGGTCCATGGGCACTACAGCTAGCGTCCCGGAGGTGCCGATCCCCCTCGACGTCGACGCGGAGCGGGCGGCCACCCCCGGGTGCGCCACCGTGACCCACCTCAATTACGCGGGTGCCGGGCTGGTCACCGCCGCGACGCTGGCGACGGTGACCGCCCACCTCGAGCTGGAGGCGACCGCCGGCGGGTACGAGGCGGCGGCCGTCGTGGCCGACCGGCTCGACGCGGTGCGGGGGTCGGCGGCGGCGCTCCTCGGGGCCCGGCCGGACGAGGTGGCGATCACCGGTTCGGACACCGAGGGCTGGACCAAGGCGCTCTGGGGCTTCGCCCTGGGGGGTGGGCTGGCCGCCGGTCGGCGGATCCTGGTCGACCGGCAGTGCTACGACAGCCACTACATGGGCCTGCTCCAGGTCGGCGGCGTCGCCGGGACCCCGATCGACGTGGTGCCCGCCGTGGAGGACGGGACCATCGACCTCGATGCGCTGGCCGCCGAGCTGGCCGTCGGTGACGTGGCGCTGGTCAGCGCCACCCACGTGGGCACCCACCGGGGGCTGGTGAACCCGGTCGAGGAGGTCGGCGCCCGCTGCCGCACCGCCGGCGTGCCCTTCTTCCTCGACGCCTGCCAGAGCGTGGGCCAGCTCCCGGTCGACGTGGGCCGGATCGGCTGCGCGGTCGCCACGGCCACGGGACGCAAGTGGCTGCGCGGCCCCCGGGGGACGGGGCTGCTGTTCGTGCGCTCCGACCTCGTCGGCGCGATGCGGCCACCCGGCGCCGACGGGACCTCGGCCCGGTGGGAGGGCGTCGGCGACGTCCGCCTCGCCCCCGGATCGGCCCGCTTCATGCCCTTCGAGTCCCCCGTCGCCCTCCACCTCGGCCTCGGCACCGCCCTCGACCACGCCCGGGCGCTCGGCCCCGACGCCATCGCCGCCCGGGTCGACACCGTCGCCGGGCACCTGCGGGCCGGGTTGGCCTCGGTCGAGGGTGTGGCCGTCCACGACGGCGGGAGCCGCCGGAGCGGGATCGTCACCTTCACCGTGGCCGGCGCGGCACCGGCCGACGTGCGGTCGGCGGCGGCGGCGGCCGGCGTCAACGTCTCGGTGACCGAGGCCGGCGCGGCGCGCTTCGACATGGGCGGCGCCCGGCCCGAGGCCGTCGTCCGGGCCTCGCCCCACTACCTCTCGACCGAGGAGGAGTGCGACCGCCTGGTCGAGGTCGTGGCGGGGCGTGCCGCCGGCTGAGTCCGGCGGCGGGCGGGGGTCACGAACCGGGTGGCCAGTGCTCGAGCAGGTCGGACTTGACCACGAGCACGAAGCCGAAGACCACGGTGTAGAAGACGATGACGAACGCCGTGACGGCCAGCTCCGAGTAGGTGACCAGCGCCACCAGCACCAGGAAGAGGTAGAGGAACGTGGTCGCACGTCCCTGCCAGCCGACCGGGGCGATGCCGAGACCGCCCCGGCGGCGGCGGAACCACAGGTCGGCCGTGCCGTCGGGGTCTCCGTCCGGGGACGGTCCACCTCCGCGCTCCCCCGGTTCGCCCGGTCCGGGCGTGGGGTCGCCGTCGGCCATCTCAGGCGGGGCCCGTGCCGGCGCGGGCCGGTGTGGCGGACGGGAGCATCGGACCACGGTACCGGGCACGGCGTGGGGCCGGCGACGTCACGGACCCGTGGCGACCGCCGCCACCGGGTCGATCCCCGCGGCCCGGTCGACGTCCTCCCACCGCCGACGCACCCAGCCGGGCCGGCGGTCGCGCCCCCCGGTGGCGGCCGCGGCGTCGAGCCACCGGGACTCGAGCCCGGCGCCGACGGCGAAGGCGTCCCCGGTCGGTGGCCGGTCGGCCACCCAGGCGGACTCGACGGCGTCCCGTTCGGCCCGGTAGCAGGCGATGCGGTCGTCGTAGGCGGCCAGCACGGTGCGGTGGAGCAGCTCGTGGCGCCACCAGGGGGCCTCGGGGTCGAACCGGTTGGTGGGGTCGGGCCCGAGGTCGACCGGCACCCCCACCTCCACCGGCTTGAACAGGGAGGTGCACGGGGCGGCGGTGCCCGTGGCCCAGTGCCGGGCGCCGCCGCGCAGGTCGGCCACCCACGAGGCCGTGGTCTGGCTCGAGGCCAGCACACCCCCGGCGTGGACGCACGGTGCCGCCAGTCCGCCGTGGATCCGGGACCAGCGGGGCGACGGGCCGACCCCGTGGCAGCGGAGCGCGTCCATCAGGTCACCGGGACCCTCGGCGGCGGCGGCCAACGGCCCGGTGACGGCGCGCCGGCGCTCCGCCGCCGCCACCCACGTCCGGACCCGACGGCCGTGGGACCGGGCGAAGCCGGGGATCGACAGGCCGTTCGAGATGGTCCGCCCCGGTCCCCGCACCTCCTCGGTGGCCCACGACCGGCCCGCGGTCTCGACCACCACGGCACCCCCGGGATCGACCACCAGGAAGCTGTTGTCGTAGGTGAAGCCGGGGCGTTCGTAGCTGCACGGACCGCCCTGGCCGTGGCGCTCCAGGAGGTCGATCAGCACCCCGACGGCGGCGTCGGCGGTGGCCGCCCGCTCGAGGGCCAGGCGCAGCAGGTCCATGCCCAGCAGCGCGGGCCCGGCGGCGCCGGCCCGGGTGAACACCGCCTCGTTCCCGATGACCACGCCGTGCTCGTTGGCGCCCATCTCGGCGCCCCACATCCACCACGGTCGGGAGAGGAGGACGGCGTTGGTGCGGGGCACCTGGGGGACGGTGGTCCAGGTGCAGGACACCGACGACCCCGCCGGGTGCACGGCGGCGGGCACCCACTCCAGGACCTGGGCCTCGTTGGGGTCGCGGTCGCTGTTCTTGGCGAAGAGCGGACCCTCCGCCGTGAGGGTCACCAGGGTGTCGCACACGGCGTGGCCGGTCCCCTCAGCGCGACCGTGCGGCCGGGCAGCCGGCCACGTGGTCGTCCACCACGCCGACCGCCTGGAGGTAGGCGTAGACGATGGTCGGGCCGACGAAGGTGAAGTCGCGTCGCCTGAGGTCCGCACTCACCCGCTCCGCCAGCTCCGTCGTGGCGGGCAGTCCCTCGTCCCGCCGACGGCGGGTGACCACCGGGGCACCGTCGACCCACCCCCACAGGTAGGCGTCGAAGGTCCCGAACTCGTCCTGCACGGCCAGGAAGGCGCGGGCGTTGCGGACCGTGCCGTGCACCTTCAACCGGTTCCGGACGATGCCGGGATCGTCCAGCAGGGCCGCGAGCCGGGCGTCGTCGAAGGTGGCGACCCGCGCCGGGTCGAACCCGTCGAACACGGTCCGGTACCGCTCGCGCTTGGCCAGGACCGTGGACCACGACAGGCCGGCCTGCGCGCCCTCCAGCGTCAGGAGCTCGAAGAGGTGACGGTCGTCGTGGGACGGGACGCCCCACTCGGTGTCGTGGTACGCCTGTTCGGCGCCGGGCCGCTCGGCCCAGGGACAGCGACCGGTGGCGGTGGGGGCACCCGGGGTCATCGTCGCACCCTACCGGCCTGGCCGTGCCCCGGCCCGCGGTCGGGCGCGAGGATGGGTCATGGACTCCGAACTGCTCCACCTCGACGTCGGCGACCGTCGCGTCGTCGACCTGACGTCCGGGGTGGTCCGGTTCTGCCGGGACCGCGGGGACGGGCTCGTCAACGTCTTCGCCCCCCACGCCACCGCCGGCGTGGCCCTCGTCGAGACCGGCTCCGGTTCCGAGGAGGACCTGGCCGACGCACTGGAGCGGCTCCTCCCGCGCGACGACCGGTACCGCCACCGCCACGGTGCCCCCGGCCACGGTGCCGACCACGTGCTGCCCGCCCTCGTGTGCCCGTCGGTCACGGTCCCCGTGCTCGACGGCGTCCCCCAGCTCGGCACGTGGCAGAGCATCGTCCTCGTCGACACGAACGGGGACAATCCCCGGCGGTCCGTCCGCCTCAGTTTCGTCGCCGGTTGAGCGATCCCGGACGGCCCGGGACGGCGGGGGTCACGCGGGGCTGAACGGAGGGCCGTGGCCCGGGACGATGCGCACCGGTCCCAGCGCCAGCACGGCGGCGCGCGACGCCTCCAGCAGCTCCTGGTCCTCGGCCAACGGGTCGATCGCGGGCCCGTCCACCGACCACCACAGGTGGGTGCAGGCGATCAGCCCGTCCTCGGTCTCCACCAGCGTCGTCACGTCCTCGGCCGAGTGGCCCGGCGTGGCCATCAGCCGCACCGAGGGCGACAGCTCGAACCCGTCGGCCTCGCGGTCGGTCCAGACGTCGTCCCGGTAGATGGCCCAGTGGTCGTGGAACCGGGCCTCGGTGAACAGGGCGGCGTTCAGGGTGTGGTCGGGGTGGTGGTGGCTGAAGACCACGTCGGTCACGTCCCGGGGATCGACGCCGAGTCCGGCCAGCGGGTCGAGGATGCGGCGACGGTCGGCCACCATGCCGGGGTCGACGACGATCACGGCGGGGCCGTCGCGGACGAGCACCACGGTGCTCGCCACCCGGTCGTCGGCGTAGCCCTCGGTCAGTACGTCGAGTCGGGCCGCCACGGGACCTCCTGGTTCGGATGGGCAGGTGCGCCACGAGCGTAGCCAGCGCGCCGGGAGGTCGACCGCCCGGTGGCCACCCGCGCGCCGTCCGGAGCGGGGCCGCTCAGCCGAGCCGGGCCCGCACGGACTGGAGGTGGGTGCGCCGCTCCTTGAGGGTCACGCGGTAGCCCGGGTTGTCGGTGTCGGCGATCTCGGAGGACAGGTCGCCGAGCGCCCCGTCGAGCAGATCGCGCAGCTCCCCCGCCTCGGCGTCGGTCAGCGTCAGTTCCATCGGCGTGCTCTCCTCGTGTGCGACGTCACCCCGTCGGGGCACCCGACCATAATCCGGCGGCCGCGGCCCGGACGCACAGGGCCGAAGGTCCCATCGGGGCACCGACGATGGAGATCTGCTATCGGCCCGGCCGATTGACACCCCGGCCGCCGACCCGATAGACGGGGGCCATGATCCTCCGAGGCAAGACCGTACTGGTGACCGGTGTGGGTGGTGGGCTCGGGCGCGAGTGCGCCGCCGCCGCCCTGCGCGACGGGGCGAACGTGGTGATCGCGGCCCGGACGGCCGACACGCTCGACGCCGCCGCCGCCGAGCTCGACCCGACGGGTGAGCGGATCACGTCGCACGCCACCGACATCACCGACGCCGACTCGTGCGAGGCACTGGTCGCCCATGCGGTCGACCGGTTCGGCTCCGTCGACGCCCTCATCCAGGTGGCGGCCTACGAGAACGTCTGGGGTGGCCTCCACGACCTCCGGTTCGACGCCTGGCGCAAGGCGTTCGAGACCAACGTGCTCGGCGCGCTGTGCGTGCTGCGCCCCGTGTCGCTCGCCATGAAGGCCGGCGGCGGGGGCTCGGTCGTCCTCATCGGGTCACAGTCGATGTTCCAGCCCGCGCTGCCCCAGAGCGGGTACGCCGCCTCCAAGGGTGCCCTCCTCACGGCGATGTACTACCTGGCCGACGAGCTCGGCGCCGACAACATCCGGTGCAACATGGTGGTGCCGTCGTGGATGTGGGGCCCGAACGTCGAGATGTACGTCAACGGCACCGCGGCCAGCCGGGGCGTCGATCCGTCGGAGGTCCTGGAGGGGATCGTGGGCAGGTTCCCCCTCCGCCGCATGACCGAGGACGGGGAGGTCGCCGACGTCGCCGTGTTCTTCGCCTCGGACCGCGCCAAGGCCGTCACCGGCCAGCACCTGATGGTCAACTCCGGCGAGCTGATGCGATGAGCGCCGCCCCCAAGCGTGTGGTCGTGTGGGGCACCGGGTTCGTCGGGCGCATGGTCATCCCCGAGATCGTGAGACACCCCGCGTTCGAGCTGGTGGGCGTGGGCGTCTCCAACCCGGACAAGGTCGGCCGCGACGCCGGCGCCATCTGCGGCACCGACGACCTCGGCGTGGTGGCCACCGACGACCTCGAGGCGCTGGTGGCCCTGGCCCCGGACGCCCTCGTGCACTACGGACCGACCGCGGCCCGGGCCGACGACAACATCCGCGACATGGGCGCCTTCCTGCGGGCCGGCATCGACGTGTGCTCGACGGCCATGACGCCGTGGGTGTGGCCCCACATGGTCCAGAACCCGCCGTCGTGGATCGACCCGATCACCGAGGCGTGCGCCGAGGGGGGCGCGTCGTGCTTCACGACGGGCATCGACCCCGGCTTCGCCAACGACCTGTTCCCCATGACCCTGATGGGACTGTGCAGCGAGGTCCGCCAGGTCCGGGCCCTCGAGATCCTCGACTACATCAACTACGAGGGCGACTACGAGGTGGAGATGGGCATCGGCATGCCTCCCGACTACACGCCCATGCTGGAGCACACCGAGATCCTGGCCATGTCCTGGGGCGGGACGGTGCCGATGATGGCCCACGCCGTGGGCGTCGAGCTCGAGGCCATCACCTCGACCTGGGAGAAGTGGGTCACCCCCGTGTCCATCACGACGGCCAAGGGCGTCATCGAGCCCGGCAACGTGGCCGCCATCCGGTTCACGATCAACGGCATCGTGGGTGGCGAGCCACGGATCTGCCTCGAGCACATCAACCGCGTCGGCCGGACGCCGCGCCGGAATGGCCCCGGGGCAACGAGAACGACGTGTACCGGGTGGTGGTCGAGGGCACGCCGTCGATCACCCAGGAGACCGCCTTCCGGTTCACCGACGGCAGCGGGCGCGACGCGGCGGCGGCCGGGTGCTTCGCCACCGGGATGCGCGCCCTCAACGCCGTGCCCTACGTCAACGAGCTGCCGGCCGGCTGGGTGACCGCGCTCGACCTGCCCCTGATCCCCGGGGTCGGCACGGTCCGCTGAGGCCGTCCCGGTCCCGTCCCCCCGACCACGTTCCCGCCGAACCACGAATCCACGAACCAGGAGCACGCCATGACCCCCGAGGACCTCGTCGAGATCGAGCTGATCAAACGCCTCAAGTACAGGTACCTGCGCCGCATCGACCAGAAGCTCTGGGACGACCTGGAGACCTGCTTCGTGCCCGAGGCCACGGCCCGCTACGGCGGAGGGCTCTACGAGTTCTCCAACCGGGACGACATCATGGCGTTCTGCCGCGACTCCATGGGGGCCACGACGTTCCTGAGCAGCCACCGCTGCCACCATCCCGAGATCGACCTGGTCGGTCCGGACGAGGCCACGGGCACCTGGGCCCTCGAGGACACCGTCATCCTCACCGATCTCCAGCTGACCATCCAGGGCGCGGCCTTCTACGAGGACCGCTACGTGAAGCGTGACGGGGAGTGGAGGATCCTCCACACCGGCTACAAGCGCTCCTTCGAGGAGCTGGTGCCGCGGGCCTCCATCGAGGGCATCCGGCTGACGGCCGAGTGGTGGGCCACCGACGGCCGCTCGACCCTCGGCTCGTCCTAGTCGCGGCGTCCGGACACCGGCGCGGCACGTCCGACCCGCCGCCTAGGAGAGCGTCGCCCCGTCCATCCGCAGGTCGGCGCCGTTCATGTGGGCGGCCTCGTCGGAGGCGATGAAGGCGATGGCGGCGGCGATCCCCTCCGGCGTGCCGAACGGGCCGAGCGGGGTCACCCGGCGCAGGAGCTTGGGATTCGCCCCCTCCGGCAGCGAGAACGAGAGGGTGATGGGGGTGTCGATCGCCCCCGGGCTCACGCTGTTGCAGCGCAGGCCCTGCTCGGCGTACTCGACGGCGAGCTCGCGGGTCATGGCCAGCACACCGCCCTTGGTGGCGGAGTAGGCCACGGCCCAGGGCTGGCCGGCGTGCGACGCGGTGGACGCCAGGTTCACGATGTTGCCCTTGGTCGCGAGCAGGTGCGGGAGCGACTCCCGGCACATCAGGAACGTCCCCGTCAGGTTGACGGCGAGCAGCCGGTTCCACTCGTCGAGGGTCACCTCGTGGGCGTGGCTGAACGACAGGATGCCGGCCACGTTGACCAGCACGTCGAGTGCGCCCAGCTCGTCGAGTGCGCCCGCCACGATGGCGCGCACGCCGTCCTCGGTGGACACGTCACCCGGCCGGGCGGTGATGGAGCCGGAGAGCCCGTCGGCCTCGGCGGCCACCGTCCCCAGCGCGTCGGCGTTGACGTCGACGGCCACCACGGCCGCCCCCTCCCCGGCCAGGCGCAGCGCCGTGCAGCGGCCGATGCCCGACGCCCCCCCGGTCACGAGTGCGGCGCGTCCACGGAATCGATCCATCGTCATGGCGGCACTGTAGGACGGATCCCGCGGCGGTCCCAGCATCGCACGCACGGGGCCCGGACGCCCCCGTGCGTGCGATGCTGTCGGGCGTCCGGAACCAGCCGAGGAGGTCACCGTGCCCACCGCCCGCGTCGACGGCGTCGACCTCGCCTACGAGCTGTCCGGAACCGGACCGCGCGTGCTGTTCTGCAACGGGTCGGGCGGCACGCTCGACGGGTCGCGCCCACTCCTGTCGCTGGTCGGACGCGACGTCGAGCTCCTCGCCTTCGACCAGCGGGGGCTCGGGGCGTCGGGTCCACCGCCCGCGCCCTACGGCATGGGCCGCCTGGCCGCCGACGCGGTCGGCCTGCTCGACGCCGTGGGGTGGGACGCCCCCGCCGTGGTGGGCATGAGCTTCGGGGGCATGGTGGCCCTGGAGCTGGCCGTCACCGCTCCCGACCGCGTCGGCCGGCTCGCCCTGCTGTGCACCTCGGCCGGCGGCGCCGGTGGCTCGTCGTACCCGCTCCACGAGCTCGAGCTCCTGCCCCCCGGGGAGCGGGCGGCCGCCCGTGCGCGCCTGATCGACGACCGCTTCGACGACGCCTGGCTCGGGTCCCATCCCCACGACCGGGCGCTGGTGGACCTCCTCGCGGCGCCCGACGCGGACGAGGACCCGGTCGTGACGGCCGGTCGTCGGGCCCAGCTCGAGGCGCGGCGCCACCACGACGTGTGGGACCGCCTGGGCTCGGTGGACTGCCCCACGCTCGTGCAGTCCGGCCGCTTCGACCCGATCGCCCCACCCGCCAACGGCGCGGCGATCGCCGCACGGATCACCGGAGCGGAGCTCGAGCTGTACGAGGGCGGGCACGCCTTCGTGGCCCAGGACCCCGCGGCGCTGGCCGACCTGCACGCCTTCCTGGCGGGAGTGTCGTCGTGAGCTCCCCCGGCGACCACCACGGCGGTCGGCCGCCGACCGCCGTCGGGGACGTCCCGGTGGCGGGTGACTGCGCCGAGCGGTTCGCCCCGGTCCGCCACGAGTTCGTGCGCAACTTCCTCGAGCGCGGCGAGGTCGGTGCGGGGGTGACCGCCATCGTCGACGGCGAGGTGGTGGTCGACCTCGTGGGCGGGTGGACCGACAGCCGGCGCACGACGCCGTGGCGGCACGACACCCTGGTCGACGTCTACTCGGTGGGGAAGGCGGTCGTGGCGCTCCTCGTCCTCCAGCTCGTCGACCGGGGCGCCCTCGGCCTGGACGATCCGATGGCGTCCGTGTGGCCGGAGTTCGCACGGTTCGGCAAGGAGGCGGCCACCGTCCGCCACGCCCTGTGCCACCGGGCCGGCGTGCCGGCCATCCGGCAGCGGCTCACCAACGACGACCTCTGGGACTTCCGCGTCATGACCGACGCCGTGGCCGACACCGAGCCGTGGTGGGAGCCGGGGACGCGCCACGCCTACCACACCAACACCTACGGACACCTCGTCGGCGGCCTCGTGCACCGGGCCACCGGGGAGCTTCCCGGCGTCCGGCTCCGCCCGCTGGCCGACCTGGTCGGGGCGGACTTCCACTTCGGCGTGCCCGACGCCGACCAGGGGCGGTGCGCCGACGTGCTGTGGGCGCCCGCCGGCACCCTCCCGCCGGTCGACGTCGCCACCCTCTCCGGCGACGACCTGATGGTGCACCTGGGCTACGTCAACCCACCGGGCTACTCCTCGATGGGCGTGGTCAACACGCCCGAGTGGCGGGCCACCCAGGTCCCCTCGACCAACGGCCACGCCACCTCGGCCGGTGTCGCCCGCATCTACCAGGGGCTGCTCGAACCCGGGCTGCTCCTGTCCCCGGCGCTCCTGGCCGAGGCGGCGTCGCCCCAGTCCACCGGCTACTGCCCCGTGCTCGGGGAGGAGGTGACCTTCGGCCTCGGGTTCCAGCCGACCACCGCGCGGTCGGCCGTTCGGGCCCAACCCCTCGAGCTTCGGGCACTTCGGCACCGGCGGGGCGGTGGGGTTCGCCGACCCCGACGCCCGGGTGGCGTTCGGCTACGCGATGAACCACGTGATCCCCCGCTGGCAGAGCAGTCGCAACCGCGCCCTGGTCGACGCCCTGTACTGCTGCCTCTAGCCCCCACCGACCACCAGCCCCCACCGACCACCAGGGGCACGATCCGGAAGCAGGGCTCGAGGCCCCGGCCGGGCCGCTGCCCACCCGCTGGTGGCTCGGTGGACGCTCCCCCCGAAGGAGGGAGGACGCCGCCCGTCAGGCCGCGCCGGTCGCCGAGGAGCCGCTCAGCGCTCCGCCGCCACCTCGGCGGCCACGGCCGGGCTGTCCCGGCGGCGCACCAGGGAGCCGATGCTGGTGCCGACGATGAGGCCGAGCGACAGCGACCCGGCGACGCTGGCGAACGTGGACAGGTCGTGATAGCTCTCGATCAGGTGGCCACCGGCCAGCGTGGTGATGCCGCGGAGGGCCATCGAGCCCACGGTGAGCACGAACACCCCGCCGAGGATGATGATCAGGCTGGGCGGCCGACCGGGGGACCGGGCCAGGAGCGCCCCGAGGAGGGTGAGCGCGGTGGCGGCGGCGAACGTGCCGGCCGCGTCGCCCGCGCCCCAGGTCACGCCCAGCTGCACCCCCCAGGCCACGTAGACCCCGAGGAGGAGCCAGCCGACGTCCCGGCGGCGGGCGCAGAAGGTGAGCGCCATGCCGACGGTGAACGGGATCCAGGCCAGTGCCGTGACCGCCCAGGGGATGTTGTCCACCGTGGACGACGAGATGAGCGAGGCGGTCCCCGCGCCGGTCAGGCCGGCGGCGATGACCACCCCGGCCGCCAGCTGCAGGAGGACGAAGGCCGACTGGACGAGGCGGATGGTGCCGACGGTGAACTGGCCGACCGCGATCTCGGCGGCGGCCGCGCAGAGGAAGTCGCCCGGGATCATCACGAAGAGCGCCGGCACCATGACCAGGACGGGTCCGCCATGGGCGTGGGCCTGGTGGAGCAGCCCGAACCCGACCAGGGCCACGGCGGTGGACGCCACCAGGGGAAGGATGGTCCGCAGGATGTCGAAGCGCTCACCGCAGAGGTAGACCACGGCCATGACGGCCCCGAGGATCACCGACCCGCCCACCTGGCGCCAGTTGGCCTGCATGCTGGGGGCGAAGCCCGCCGCGAACAGGATGATCCCGAGGAACCGCGCCCACACCGGGTACGGCGGCGGACCGGACTCGAGCCGCTCGAGCGCGCCGTCGGCCCCGCCGGCGGTCATCCCGCCGGCGGTGATCCGGGTCCGGAGGTCCTTGAACTCGGCCAGCTGGTCGAGGCGCTCGAGGGTCGGCTGGGCGTGCACCATGCCCGAACGCTGGTGCCCGTCGGCATGGGTGACCACGTAGCTCAGGCCCTCCATCATGACCTGGGACTCGATCCGGGCCCCGAAGGCGGCGCCCACCGACCGGAGGGTCACGTGGAGGTCGAAGGTCCCCTCCGAGCTGTTGCGCAGGAGGAACCGTCCGGCCCGTCGCACCAACCGGTCCAGGTCGTCGTCGGATGTCGGCAGCCCCGGCACGTCGGCCATGGGCCACCGTACCGACCACCGGTGCCGGGTTCGGGGACCCGGGCGGGCCCGGACCGCGGTGGTGACGCACCCGTCTGGCAGTCTGTCCGCGTGACTCGGGGACGACCATGCGGGTGATCCACACCAGCGACTGGCACATCGGTCGCCGCTTCGAGCGCGAGTCCCTCGAGGACGACCAGCGGGCGTTCCTCGGATGGCTGGCCGACCAGGTGGCGGGGCACGCCGTCGACCTCGTGCTCGTGGCCGGCGACGTGTACGACCGGTCGCTGCCGGCCGAGGACGCGGTCGCGCTGCTCGACGACGGGCTCGACGGGCTGCGGGCGGCCGGCGCCCGGGTGGTGCTCATCCCGGGCAACCACGACAGCGCCCGGCGGCTCGGGTTCGGGGCCGGGCGCCAGGCCCTCGGCGGCGTGCACGTGTTCGCCGACGACCGGCACCCACCCGAGCCCTGGATCGTCGAGGCCGGTGGCGACCGGGTCGCCGTCCTGGCCGTGCCCTTCCTCGACCCCTACGCGGCGCCGCCGCCGCTGCCGGGGCCCGACGGCACGCCCAGGGCACGGACCCACGAGCACGTGCTGGCCGACGCCGTGGCCGCGGGCCGTGCCGCCCTCGGCCGCGCCGATCCGGTGCCGACCATCTGCGTCGCCCACGCCTACGTCACCGGTGGCGAGACGTCCGAGTCCGAGCGGGCACTCGCCGTCGGCGGCACCGACCGGGTCGACCCCTCCGTCCTGGCCGGCTTCGACTACGTGGCCCTCGGGCACCTCCACCGGCCCCAGCGCATCGGAGGGGACGCGATGGCGTACTCGGGCTCCCCCCTCCCGTACTCGTTCAGCGAGACCCACCCCAAGTCGGTCCGCCTGCTCGAATTCGGGGCCGACGGACTCGTCGGGGCGACCACCCTGCCCGTCCCCGTCGGACGCCCGGTCGTCACGCTGACGGGGACGCTCGAGGAGCTGCTCGACGACCCGGGGCTCGACCGCTATCTCGACCACTGGGTGGCCGCCCGGCTCACCGACACCACGGTCCGGACCCAGCCCATGGAGCGCCTGCGGGCCCGGTTCCCCCACGCCGTCCACCTCCGCTACGCGCCACCCGACGACGACCCGGGCTCGCTGTCCGCCGGTCCGTCGCGCTCCCAGGTCGACGAACGGACGCCGGAGGACGTGGTGGTCGGATTCCTCACCGAGCTCCGGGGCCGGGAGCCGACCGGCTCCGAGCGCGACCTGGTACGCGCGGCGCTGGACGACGCCGTCCGGGCGGGCGGATGAGGCCGCTCGCGCTCCGGCTCCGGGCGTTCGGCTCCTACGGCGGCGACCTCGAGATCGACTTCGCCCGGCTCGGTCGGCACGGGGTGTTCTCCATCACCGGCCCCACCGGGAGCGGCAAGTCCACCATCTTCGACGCCATCGTCTATGCCCTCTACGGCGACCTACCGGGCTTCCGGACCGACAGCCACGTGCGCAGCCAGTACGCGGATCCGGCGACGGCGACCTCGGTCACGCTGGTCTTCGAGGCCGACGGCCGCGAGTGGGAGGTGGAGCGCTCACCGGCCCAGCCCCGCCCGCGCCGGCGGGGGGACGGGCCGCCGGTGACCGAGGGCTCCCGGGTCGTGCTCCGCGAGCGGGGCGCCGGCGGCGGACTGGCCCGCACGGCGGCGGTCACCGCGGAGCTCCTTCGCCTGGTCGGTCTGACCAAGGCGCAGTTCGAGCAGGTCGTGCTCATCCCCCAGGGCCGGTTCGAGGAGGTGCTCAAGGCCGAGACCAGGGACCGGGCCAACCTGCTCGCCCGGCTGTTCCCGGTGGACGTGTACCAGCGCACCACCGAGGCGCTCAAGCGGGCGGCGGCGGGCCACCGGGACGCCTACGAATCGCTGCGGACCGGGAGCGCGGCGCTGGTCGAGCAGATCCGGGGCGACGTCCTCCATGCGCTCCGCCAGGCCCCCGACGGCGCGGCACCGGCGGGGCCCGGGTACCCGTCGACGGATCCCGGGTCGTTCGACCCGGCGGAGCTGGACGACCACGTCGCCGTCCTCGTCCGGCTCGACGCCGACCTCGACGCCGCCCGCGACGCCGCCCGCGACACCGCCCAGCACGCCCGGGCGTGGCGCGAGGACGCCGAAGCGGCGGCAGGACGGTGGGACCGGTGGCAGGACGACCTGGCGGTGGCCGCCGGGTTCCCCGGGGAGGTGGCCGCCGACCACGGGGTGGCCGAACGCCTCGCCCGGGCCCGGGCCGTCGCCCGCGTGCGCCCCGCACTCGACCAGTGGCGTGCCGCCACCGAGGTCGTGGAGCGCACGACGCACCGACGGGCACGCCTCGGCGACGAGCTCGGAGTCCTCTGGGACGACGCCTACGACCGGTCGTCGACGACCACGGCCGCCGACGCCGCCGGGCTCGCCACCACCGTGGCGGCCGACGCCGGGGCGCTGGAGGCGGCCGACGCCGTGCACGCCGAACTGGTCGGTCGCCGGGCGCGGCTCGACGCCGACGACCGGGCGCTGGCCGACCGGCTGGTCGGCGTCGAGCGGGCCGAGACCGCGCTCGTGGCGGCCGAGGGGGAGATCGCCGCCGCCCGCGACGCCCTTGCGTCCGCCCTGGCGCGGGCGGCGACCCGGGCGGACGTCGACGTGCGGGTCCGTGAGCTGGAGCGGGCCGTCGAGGTCGCCGGACGGCGGGTGGACGCCGAGCGCCGGGTGGCGACGTGTGAACGGGCCGTCGCCGAGGCCGTCGCCGAGGAGTCGGCGGCCGCCGCGTTCGCCGACGGCGTGCGCCGGGCCTGGCGCGCCGGACTCGCCGGGCGCCTGGCCGCCCACCTGGTCGACGGCGAGCCCTGTCCGACCTGCGGGTCACCGGACCACCCGGTGCCGGCCGTCCCCACCGCGGGCGCTCCCGGTGACGACGAGCTGCAGGCCGCCGAGGACGCCCTGGCCGCCCGGGCGTCCACGTGCCAGGACCGCCGTGTGGCCCTGGCCGGAGCGACGACGGAGGCGGCGGCCCTGGCCGGGGCCGGCGATCCCGAGGCGCTGCGCGTCGACCTGGACGCGGCGGCCGCGGCACTGGCGGTGGCCACCGGCGCCGCCGACGAGGCCGCACGACTGTCCGGTGAGATCGAGACCCGGGTCCTGGCGTGGGAATCGGCACGGGAGGCGGCCGCACGCGACCGCCTCGACCTCGAGCGCGACCGCGCCGCCCACGGGGCCGCCGTGGCCCAGTGGGACCGCGAGCGCAACGCCTACGTGGCGGTCCACGGGGCACTGGCGCCGGTGACCGACGCCGCCCGACGACGCCGGCGCCTGGCCGATGCGCTGGACGCGCTCGCCGGGGTCCTCCGCGAGGCCGAGGGCGCCGGCGACCGGGCGGCCCAGAGCATGGAGGTGCTCGCCCCCACCCTGGCCGAGTTCGGCGTCGACCACCCCGGGGCGCTCGCCGCCTGGGACCGTCCCGTCGACGAGATCGACGCGGACGCCCGTGCCCTCGAGCGCCGGGCCGAGGCCCGCCGGGAGGTGGAGGGCCGCATCGCCCGGTACGCCGACGAGGGCGGGCCCACCGAGCGGCCCGATCCCGTGCCGCTGGTCGAGGCCGAACGGACGGCCGTCGACCGCCACGAGGACCTGGTCGGCCGGTCGGCCGTGGTGACCTCGCGGATCGCGTCCATCCGGGCGGCCCGGGCGTCGCTCGACGAGGCCACCACGGCGATGGAGGAGGCCAGGACGAGGAAGGACGAGGCCGAGACCCTCGCCAACGCCTGTGCCGGCCTGGGCGCCGGACCCGTGGGCACCAAGGTGTCGCTCGAGCACTGGGTCCTCGCCTACTACCTCCGCCAGGTGCTGACCCAGGCCAACAGCCGCCTCGACACCATGACCGGCGGCCGGTACGCGCTCGAGCTCAGCCAGGAGGTGACCGACGGGCGCAAGCCCTGGGGTCTCGACCTCTCGGTGCTCGACGCCGAGACCGGACAGACCCGCCCGGCCACCACGCTGTCGGGCGGCGAGACGTTCATGGCCGCCCTCTCCCTCGCCCTCGGGCTGGCCGACGTGGTGTCGGCGGGGTCGAATTACTCGATCGGCGCGCTCTTCGTCGACGAAGGCTTCGGCTCGCTCGACGGCGAGTCGCTCGACACCGTGGTCGACGTGCTGCGGTCGCTCCAGGACGGGGGCCGCATGGTGGGCGTGATCAGCCACGTCCAGGAGCTCCAGGCCGCGATCCCGAACGGCATCACCATCGCCGCCACCAACCGGGGGTCGGCGGCCACGGTCCACTACCCCGAAGGATGAGGACCGCCCCGCGGGCCGGGTGGGTGGCGGCGTCGGCCCTGGTGGCGGTCGTGGCGGCCGGTTGCGGTGCCCCCGTCGCCACGGGTCCGACGCCACCGACGTCCACCTCCGGCGCCACGGACGCGACCGGCACCGCACCCCCCGGTGCACGGACCACGACGGTCCCGACGACGACCACGGCCCCCACGACGACCACGACCCCGACGACCACGGCCCCCACGACCAGCGGTCCGGCGACCCTGGCCGTCGGTGCCGGGGCCGCGGGGGCGTCCGCGGTGCAGCCCCAGCCCGGGCGCGGCACCTGCCACTACACCTACGTCGGCCCCTACCCGCTGCCCGACCCGTCGTGCACGCCGGGCGCCGTCGACCCCCGGGTGACCCCGGCCGACCTCGGCACGACCATCTGCTCGAGGGGGTGGACGGCGTCCGTGCGGCCGCCCGAGACGGTCACGGGACCCGAGAAGGTGGCGTCCGCCGCCGCCTACGGGTACACGGGATCCTTCGCCACCGCCGAGTACGACCACCTGGTGCCGCTCGAGCTCGGGGGCGACCCGAACGATCCGGCCAACCTGTGGGTCGAGCCCAACGACCGCCCCGGAGCCACCACCTTCGCCAACACCAAGGACGGGCTCGAGGACCACCTCCGGGCGCTGGTGTGCGACGGGTCGCTCCCGCTCGCCGTGGCCCAGCACGCCATCGCCGTCGACTGGGTCGCGGCTCTGCAGCGCTACGGCTCCTGACCGGCCGGTGCGGACGCCGCGGCGGATTTGTCTCTGCGGGAGTCGAATTGTGTACAGAACCCGGTAGGGTGCGATGGTCATGGTCAGCACCACCGCCCCCGACGCGGCACCGCCGCCCAAGCGACGGCTGCCGATCCAGATCGCCAACGAGGCGAGGATGGTCAAGGCGACCATCGAGCTGCTGGGGGACCACCAGGTCGACCAGATCACCAGCCGCATGATCGCCGACGCGTCGGGTACGGCCACGAACTACATCTCGAGATACTTCGGCGGGCGCGACGGGCTGCTCCTGGCGGTGGCCGGCGAACTGGGCCGCCGGATCAGCGACCTCGTCCGCTCCGAGGAGTCGGTCCTCGAGATCGACCGGCCCGGGAGCTACGTGGCGCGGATCATGGCCATCCCCGAGGTGGTGATGTGGTTCAAGCTGTGGCGCTACCTGTCGGGGCGCGACCTCCCCGGGGTCCGGCCCGGCACCAAGCCGGCGCTGGTCACCTCCGTCGAGGAGGCGATCACCCTCATCTTCGGCCTCGAAGGCGAGTACGTCCCCGTCTTCGCCAACATCTTCCTCACCTACCTCATGGGCAACGCCGCCTTCGGGCCCTTCCTCGGCACCACCGAGGAGGACGCGGAGCAGGCACTGGCCGCCATGTCCTCCGTCGTCACCCTGCTGGTCGAGCGCGACCGGAGCCGGACCCCGGCCTGACGGTCACGCCCAGTCGACGTCGAGTACGGTCCGGATCCGCTCGGGCACCCGGGCCAGCGCGTCGGCGCCGTCGACCACCCCGCGCACCGACACCAGGTAGCCCATGCTGCCGTCGCGCCAGTCGAGGCGGTCGCCCACCGTGCGGTTCACACCGGTGGCCACGACACCGTCCATCCCGGCCAGCTCCTCGAGGTTGCCCAGGCCGACGAGGGTCCGTGCCGCCATCGGGGCCTGGACGAAGTAGGCGTAGACGAACGTGTCGCCCGATCGGACCGCCGCGGCACGTTCGAGCGTCACCGGCTCGCCCAGTGCCACCGCCGCCGCCAGCGAGGTGAGGGTGCGGCCGTGGGTCATGGCGTAGAGCGTGTCGATCGCCCCGCCCCCGATCCGGCCGTTCACCTCGATGATGCGGGGCCCGGACCCCGTCAGCTTGACCTCGACGTGCAGCGCACCGGTGCGGATCCCCAGTGCCTCGGCGGCGCGGACGGCGAGGGCCAGGACCTCGTCGGCCTCGGGCGCCGGCAGCAGGTGCGGCAGGAAGTTGCCCGTCTCCCGGCAGGGGGAGGCGAGCGCGAACTTGCCGGTCAGGGCGAGGGGGACCACCGTCCCCCGTCGGACCACCGCCTCGACCGACACGTACTCGCCGAACGGGCCGTCCCCTCCGGCGCCGCTGTCGCCGAGCCACTCCTCCACGATCAGGTCGGGGCAGCCGGCGGCGGCCAGCACCCGATGCAGGTGGGCCGTCGCCTCGACCGGGCCCGCGGCCAGGAACGTGTCGCGGCTCCCGGTGCCCCGCCTCGGTTTGACCACCAGCGGAGGGACCATCCCCTCGAGCAGGCCGACCGCCGCCGCCGGTGGCGTGTCCCCGGGCACCGGCACGAACCGGGGTCCGGCCAGACCGGCGTCCCGCAGTGCCTCGCGCTGGCTCACCTTGTCCGTCAGCGAGTCCACGGCACCGGGCGGATTCCCCTCGAGACCAGCGGCCGCGGCCAGGCGGGCCGCCGGCAGCAGCTGGCTGTCGGTGCAGGCCAGAACGCCGCCGGCTCCTGCGGCCCGCAGATCGTCGGCGACGGCCCGCTCCGGGCGCCCGGCGACGTCCACCACGCGGCCGAGGCGCGGGAGCAGTCGGACCCAGGATCCGAGGCTCGGATCGGTGGCGTCGACCACCCAGACCAGGTCGTACCTGTCGCCCAGCGCCTCGGTCAGCTCGAGCGGCGACGACGAGGTCACGTCGTAGGCCACGGCCAGCACGGGACGCCCGGTCACCGGACCCCGCCCGCGGTCCGGACGCCAGGACGGACCCCGACCAGGGCGGCGTGCGCCGTGCCTGCCGTTCCCCGGTGGTGCGCCATCGCGTGTCCCGTCCTCCGTGGCCCGTCGGCCCGCCGTCCGACCGGAATGGTACGCGCGGGCCGACCGGGCGGCGGACCCGGTGGGCGCCCCGCACCGGTCGGCGGCCGGTGGTGCGGGGTGGGCGGGGTCGGGCACGGGCGGGCGGGATCGGGCACGGGCGGGCGAGTTCCGTCCGGTGCGGGGCCCGTCCCGGCGGGACCGGCGAGGCTACGAGGCGCGGAGCAGGTGCAGCTGGGTGTCCGACCAGAAGCGGTCGCAGGAGCGGCAGCGCCAACTGGTCGCCGTGCCGGCCACCAGGCGGGGATACACCACCAGCTTGGGCACGCCCGTCGTCGCGCAGTAGGGGCACGTCCGGAACGCGTCGTCGTCACTCATGGGATCCACCTCTCTTCGACACCGACCCCCGGAGGATCGGCACGACGGACGGAACCTTGAGCGGAAGCTCCCCGTCCGGCACCCCGCCGGTCCAGGGCCTACCCTGCACGGAGGACGGACCACCGGCGAGGGGGCAGGGCATGGGACACGGACGGATGCGACGGGCAGCGGTGGCGGCGCTCGGCCTGCTGGCCGGGATCGCCGCGCCGGTGGGCGCGGCCGAGGCCGGCGCCACCACCTACGCTCCCGCCTTCACCACCGACCAGGCGCCGGGCGGGGCGGCGACGGCCGGGCAGCGGGTCGTCGCCCTGACCTTCGACGACGGGCCCAGCCAGTACACCGGTGCGATCCTGTCGGTGCTCGAGCAGTACCACGTGCCGGCCACGTTCTTCGAGATCGGGTACGAGGTGGCGGAGCTGCCCCAGGTCACCAGGATGGTGAGCCAGGCGGGCTACCCGGTCGAGGACCACACCTGGAACCACCCCGATCTGACCACGATCCCGATCTCCGAGTTCCCGTACCAGATCGACCAGACCCAGCAGCTGATCACGGCGGTCACCGGGACGACTCCGACCTGCGTGCGACCCCCGTACGACGCCTTCGACACCACCGTCCTCGACCAGATCGGCGGCCGGGGGCTCACCACCATGAGCTACTCCGTCGATCCCAAGGACTGGACCCTCCCCGGCGTGTCGGCCATCGTCGACAACGTCGTCGGTGCGGCGTTCCCGGGAGCCGTCGTCGACCTGCACGACGGCGGGGGCGACCGGAGCGAGACCGTGGCGGCCCTCCCGGCCATCATCACCGGCCTCGAGGCCCGGGGCTACTCCCTCGTGTCGATCTGCGGCTCCTCCACCACTCCCCCGCCGCCGCAGACCAGCGCCGTGTACGGCTTCGGTGCCGCGACCGCTTCCACCACCACCGTCACCTCCGCCGTCCCGTTCAGCGGCATGACCGCCGATGCGGCCTCGGGTGGCTACCGGCTGACGGCGCAGGACGGGGGCGTGTTCAGCTTCGGCGGCGCCGCCTTCTACGGCTCGCTCCCGGGCATCGGGGTGCGACCGGTCGAGCCGGTCGTCGGGATCGCCCCCACCTCCGACGGCAGGGGGTACTGGGAGGTGGCCTCCGACGGGGGCGTGTTCAGCTTCGGCGACGCCACGTTCTACGGCTCGATGGGCGGGTCGCACCTCGACCGGCCGGTGGTGGGGATCGCCCCCACCCCCGACGGGAAGGGGTACTGGGAGGTGGCCTCCGACGGGGGCGTGTTCAGCTTCGGCGACGCCACGTTCTACGGCTCGATGGGCGGGTCGCACCTCGACCGGCCGGTGGTGGGGATCGCCGCCACCCCCGACGGGAAGGGGTACTGGGAGGTGGCCTCCGACGGGGGCGTGTTCAGCTTCGGCGACGCCACGTTCCAGGGTTCGATGGGCGGCAAGCCGCTCGTCAGCCCGGTCGTCGGGCTGACCGCCGACCCGGCGACCGGCGGCTACTGGATGGCCGGGGCGGACGGCGGCGTGTTCAGTTTCGGCGCCCCCTTCCTCGGCTCACGCGGGTCGGCCGGAGGTCCGGACCGGTTCTTCGCCATCAGCTCCACCGACGGCGGCCGCGGGTACCTGCTCGCCGCCCAGCACGACGCCACCGGCTCCTGACCCGGGCGCGCCGGGGCCCGTCACCTCAGCGGCGCGACGCGCAGTACTCCGCCATGGCTGCCGCCTCGAGTTCGAGGTGACGGGTCAACCCTCCGAGGATCGCCTGCTCGGCGGCGCCCGACACGAGCGGCACCCGGACCCGCAACCGACCGGTCACCGTCTCCGTGGTCGACCCCGCCCCGTCGTCCTCGAGGGTGATCCGGCCGTGGCACCGGAGCATCCCGTGGTAGTGGTCGGGGACCACGTCGAGCGTCCCCGCGTGGGTGGCGGTGTCGTAGGTGGTGTCGATGACCCAGGTCAGCTTGTCGGCGTCGACGACCAGGGCGGCCGGCCCCGAGATGGTCCCGTCGAACGCGTAGCGCACCGAGGTGCGGACGGTGCCGGAATCCTCCTCCACCGACAGCAGCTCGGGCGCCCGTACGGCGGTGGCCGACCCGCCCAGGTGGCGGTAGTAGCCGGGATCTGCCAGGGCGCGCAGGACCTCGTCCCGGGTGGCGGCGATGGTCTCGGTCACGGTGAAGTCCACGGCGGTCCCCCTCCGGCGTTCGTCCGTCGGCCAGCGTACGGCCGTCGTCCGCCCTCCGGGGGTGACCGCGCGGTCGACCGCCCGGTCGGCGACGGTCAGCCGAGCACGTTGCACACCCGCGGCCCCCGACGCCCGGACAGGGCGAGGGCCAGGGCCACCGGGTCGGCCCGGTCCGCCAGGGCGAGCAGGATCCCGTTCACGACGACGAGGGCGACGGGCGGGGCGTCGGGCTCGAGCCCGCAGGCCACCTGGAGCTCGAACGTGTGCAGCACCAGCTCGGTGACCCGGGTACCCAGGTAGTCGGAGAACCGGAGCGCCCCTGCGGGGTGCACGACCACCGCGTCGTCGTCGGTGGACGCCACCCGGGCCACGGCCGCCGCGCCGGTGTC
Source organism: uncultured Acidimicrobiales bacterium (assembly GCA_963814655.1). GTDB lineage: Bacteria > Actinomycetota > Acidimicrobiia > Acidimicrobiales > RAAP-2 > Bog-756. The sequence continues at coordinate 830,657 of CAWFDU010000013.1, forward strand.
CCGGGCCCAGGCCACCATGTCGGGCGGAGCACCGGCGGCGGCGTCGATCGCCCGCGCCGTGATCCCCTCGTGGATCCCCTCGAGGTCGAGGGCGGTGCGGAAGTAGGCGGCGGCGTCGGGCAGGAGGACCTCGGGTGCCGGAGCGCCCGAGTCGAGGTACCCGCCCATGACCGCCATCCCCCGCACGACGTGGGCCACGAGCGCGCGCACCGACCACCGGTCCGAGGCCGGCGAGTCCCACCGGTCGCCGCCGATGGCGCCCACGGCGTCGTCGAACACCTCCACCGCGGCGGCGAACGCGGCGCGTGTGGCGATCGGATCGGCGGGCACGGCGACAGTCTGGCCACGATCGCCGGTGCCGGCAACCGGAACGGGACGGGCACCGGCCGCGGGCCGGTCCTACAGTGACGCCATGACCGACGCCGTGCGCCCGTTCCGCATCGAGGTGCCCGAGTCCGAGCTCGTCGACCTGCGCGACCGCCTCGCGCGCACCCGGTGGCCGGAGCGCGAGACCGTGGACGACTGGTCCCAGGGGATCCCGCTGGCCTACACCCGGGAGCTCTGCGCCTACTGGGCCGGGACGTACGACTGGCGATCCACCGAGGCCCGGCTGAACCGGATCCCCCAGTTCCTCACCGAGCTCGACGGACTCGACATCCACTTCCTCCACGTCCCCTCGCCGCACCCCGACGCCCTGCCGCTGGTGCTGACCCACGGCTGGCCGGGCTCGGTCCTCGAGTTCGAGAAGGTGATCGGTCCCCTGGTCGACCCGGTGGCCCACGGCGGGGACGCCGGCGACGCCTTCCACGTGGTCGTGCCGTCGCTTCCCGGCTACGGGTTCAGCGGCAAGCCCACCGGCACCGGCTGGACCGTGCGGCGCATCGCCACCGCGTGGGCGACGCTGATGGACCGGCTCGGCTACGGACGGTACGGGGCGCAGGGGGGCGACTGGGGGGCCATGGTCACGGCCACGCTCGGCCACCAGGACCCCGGCCACGTGGCCGGCATCCACCTCAACATGCCCATGGCCGCACCCGGTTCGTTCGACCTCACCGATCTGACCCCGGGTGAGGAGGCCGCCCTGGCCTCGTACGACGAGCACCGGAAGTGGGGGACGGGCTACTCCAAGGAGCAGTCGACGCGTCCCCAGACCCTGGGCTACGGCCTGGTCGACTCACCGGCGGGCCAGGCGGCGTGGATCGTCGAGAAGTTCTGGGCGTGGACCGACTGCGACGGCCATCCCGAGCACGTGCTGACCCGGGACGAGCTGCTGGACAACGTGATGCTCTACTGGCTGCCGGCGGCGGCGGCGTCCTCGGCCCGGCTCTACTGGGAGAGCTTCGTGCGCCCGGGCTTCGAGGAGGTCGACGTGCCCACCGGCTGCTCGGTGTTCCCGAAGGAGATCATGCGCATGTCGCGTCGCTGGGCGGCGACCCGGTTCCGGGACCTCCGCTACTGGAACGAGCTCGACCGGGGCGGCCACTTCGCCGCCTTCGAGCAGCCGGCCGTCTTCGTCGACGAGGTGCGGGCCTTCTTCCGCCTGGTGCGGTGACGCCCCGGACGGCGTCGCGCCGGCGTCGCCGACACCGAAACTTCCGACAGTCCCTCTAGGATAAGCCCATGGCGGAAGCGATCGAACGGGTCATCGACGACGTGCTGCGCTACCGGGTGGCGACCGAGGAGCTCATCGCCGGACTGCGCAGGCAGACCGCATCGAGCGACGACGACGTCGCCCTCATGCGCAGCGGCATCTCCATGGAGGACAAGATGCGCCGGTCGAACTCGTCCGAGCAGAGCCGGAACCTGACCCATCAGCTCGCCGAGTTCGAGACCGTGCGCCGCGAGCTCCGCGTGTCGATCACCGCGGCACTCGTGGACGAGGGTCTGACCACGACCGAGATCGGTGACCTCTTCGGGGTCACCCGGCAGTTGGCCAACCGGTTCGTCCAGGAGGCACGCCGGGCGGACGGGGTCGACGCCGCGCCAGCCACCGGTGGGGACGCCGGGGTCCGGGGGTAGGGCAGACCCGACCGTCTGCGCCGGGGTCGACGGGTCCGTAGGCGGCACGTCCGGCCGCCACCATTCGTAAATAGGTGTTTCCCGCGTGCTACGGTCTGCGGCGCCGCCGGTCCGTCGAGCACGGTCCCGCCACCCTGCTCCGGGCCGGCGGCCCTCAACGCCCCGCCCACCCGGGCCCTTCTGCCCGCCTCCCCGGTCCCGGACGGTGGACGACCGGGAGGCCGGCCCGGGAGGCGCGCCCACCCGTTGCGGGCGCAACCACGGTTGCAGAATGCCGCGGGCCGTAAAGGTCGGTCCGGTCCCGGACGATGCGGTGGGGACACCCGGACACCAGGAGGGCCCGACCGCCCATGGACGCGACCAGGCAGGAGCTGCTTGCCGACACGATCGGCTCCGGCACCGAGGTCGACGCGCGACCGACGGTTCTGGCTCACGCACATGCTCCTGGGCTTCGGCGTCTTCATCCTGGAGACCCTGGTGGTCCTGCTCTACCTGTCCCTCACCTCGACCGGGCCCCACCGGACCGTGCTGTGGTGGATCGCCGCGTCCTGGCTGGCCTTCGGCCTGGCCGGGCTGCTGGCCGCCCCGTCAATCGCCGGCCGCCGGTGGCGCTCGACGTACTCGGTGACGTGGACGATCGCCTCCACCTACGCGGTGGGCCTCGTCGCCGTCCTCGACGGCGGGGTCACCAGTCCCATCCTGCTCCTCCTGTTCCTGCCGCTCGTGTACGGGACCCTGATGTTCTCCCCCCGGTCCGCCGCCCTGTGCGGAGCCTCGGCGCTGGTGTCCCTGGGACTCGTGGCCGCCGTGGACCGGGGCCTGCGGGCGGCCGAGGGTCGGACCTTCATGCTCGTCGCCGCCCTGGCCGGCGCGGCCGTGCTCTCGGTGACGTCGGCCTTCAACCGGAGCCAGGTGGAACGCCACGAGGCGTCCCTGCTCGCCGCGCTCGCCGACATGGCGTCGACCGACGAGCTCACCGGGTGCACCGTGCGGCGTGTCCTCCGCCAGCGCACCGAGCAGGAGATCGAGCGGGCACTGCGCACCGGGAGCCAGCTCAGCCTGTTGATGATCGATGTCGACCAGTTCAAGTCGGTCAACGACAACTTCGGCCACGTCGTCGGCGACCGGGTGCTGGCCACCATCGGTCGGATCCTCATGGCGAACGTCCGGACCTTCGACGTGGCCAGCCGGATCGGAGGCGACGAGTTCGCCCTCCTGCTGCCCGAGACCGACGCCCGGAGCGCCGTCGTCGTGGCCGAGCGGATCTTCCGGGACCTGGCCGGCTCGGGTGAGGTCCCGGTGACCCTGAGCATCGGGGTGAGCAGCCTCGACCGGTCCCTCCCCACCACCGAGCACCTGTTCGACGAGGCCGACATGGCCCTGTACCAGGTCAAGCGGGCCGGACGGGACGCCATCGCCGTGCGGGCGCCGGGGCTCCCCTCGTCGATGTCCTGGTGACCGGACGGGCCTGACGGTCCGCCGGCTCAGCGCGGGACGCTGGGCGGCCCGGACGGCCGCCGCGGCGAGCACCGTGGCGGCCACCGGCATGCAGGCCTCGTCGATGGCGAACCCCGGGTTGTGGTGCATCCCGCTCGATCCGTCGGCGAGTGCCGCCCCCACGAAGAAGTAGCTGCCCGGGACCCGGTCGAGGAACTCGGCCACGTCGTCGGAGGGTGACACCGGTGGCAGGTCCACCACCGCGTCGGCGCCCACCGTCTCGACGGCCGCGGCCCGGACCAGGCCGGTGACCCCGGGGTCGTTGGTGACCGCCGGCGTGTGACCGGTGGGGGTCAGGGTGAACGTGCACCCGGTCGCCTCCCCGAGTTCGGCCAGCAGTGCGTCGAGCCGGCCCAGCGCGGTCGCCGTGTGGGCCGCGGTGAAGGTCCGGAGCGTCCCGGACACGGTGGCGTGGGAGGGGATGACGTTGGGGGCGGTGCCGGCGCGGAGGACCCCGGCGGTGCAGGCGCACCCCGTGCCCTCGAGCTCGAGTCCGTCGACCACGCCGTCGAGTCGGAGCGCCAGCCGGGCGGCCGCCGTGAGCGCGTTGGCACCGTCCCGGTAGTCGGCGCCGTGCCCGCCGATGCCGTGGACGTCGATGCGCAGGGCCCGGGCGTCGGACATGGTCACGCCGGCACGCACCCCGACGAGCCCGGTCGGCAGCACCGACACGACGTGGCACCCCACCACCGCCGACACGTCGAGCCCGTCGAGCACGCCGCCCTCGAGCATGGCCCGCGCCCCGCCGATGCCCTCCTCGGCCGGCTGGAACAGGAAGACGAACCGGCCCGGCAGGTCCGCGGCCCGCGACGCCAGCGCGGCGGCGGCGCCCAGCAGTTGGGCGGTGTGGGCGTCGTGCCCGCAGGCGTGCATGCGGCCCTCGACCTCCGAGGCGAACCCGACGTCGGCCGCCTCGTCGATCGGGAGGGCGTCGATGTCCGCCCGCAGGAGCACGGTGGCGCCGGGCCGGCCGCCGTCGAGCGACCACACCGAGCCCGTCGCCGTGGGACACGCCAACGGGTCGAGGCCGAGCTCCGTCGCCACCTCGGCGATCCTCGCCGTGGTCCGGGTCTCGGCGAATCCGAGCTCGGGGTGCCGGTGGAGGTCGCGGCGGAGGTCGACCATGCGGTCGGTCCCGGCGTCGACCAGGGTGCGGAGCTCGGCGGTGGTGGGCAGGGCCATGCCCCGACCCTACGGGGTGCGCCCCACGCCGTCGCCGTCGCCGCTCCTCCGGGCCGACGGAGGGCGCCCCAGCGGGGCCGTGCCCTACCATGGCCCCCACCGACCAGGAGGGGGACCGCACCGTGGGGATGCCGAGCGACGTGGGGATCGTGGACACCATGATCGGGTTCCCGCACGACGACATGAAGGCCGTCTACGCCTTCATCACCCGCCAGACCAAGGACGCCCAGTCCAGGGAGGAGTTCGAGTTCCCGGCCGAGTACCTGTTCAAGGACGTGCCCGAGAAGGAGCTCCGGGGGAAGGTCGACCCCGTCGCCGTGACCGTCGGGGAGATGGACCGGTGGGGCGTGGAGCTGGGCCTCATCGGGGTGGACGACCCGTCCGGCACGGGCGACCAGGCCCTGAAGCGCTACCCCGACCGCTTCATCCCGTCGCTGTCGGTCGACCCCAACGACGGCATGGACGGGATACGGACCATGGTCCGCGCCTACGAGACGTGGGGGATCCGGGCCGTCGGGGTCTTTCCGTCGGGCACCCACCCCCAGGTGGCCATCAACGACAAGAAGATGTACCCGATCTACGCCAAGTGCGTGGAGCTCGGCATCCCGGTCTTCTGCTGTGCGGGCGTGCCCGGGCCCCGCCTGCGGTACGCGCCCCAGGACGTGGGCCTGATCGACGAGGTCATGTTCGACTTCCCCGAACTCGTCTTCGTCACCCGCCACGGGTGCGAGCCGTGGACCGAACTGGCCGTCAAGCTCATGCTCAAGTGGCCGGGGCTCCACTACTCCACCAGCGCCTTCGCCCCGAAGTACTACCCGGCGGACGTGGTGGACTTCGCCAACTCCCGGGGTGCCGACAAGATCCTCTACGCCGGCTACTTCCCGATGGGACTCTCGCTGGAGCGCATCATGACCGAGATGGGCGACGTCGGGTTCAAGGACCACGTGTGGCCCAAGTTCCTCCGCACCAACGCCCTGCGCGTGCTCGGCCTCGACGGGTCCTGAGCGGGCCGTCCACGACCGAGGAGCGCGGCGTGACGATCGACTACCCCACGTTCGACGCCGACAACCACTACTACGAGGCCACCGACGCCTTCACCCGCCACCTCGACCCGAAGATGGCGCGGCGGACCATGCAGTGGGCCGACATCGACGGGCGACGGCGCCTGCTGGTGGCCGGCACCGTCAACCGGTTCATCCCCGACCCCACGTTCGACCCGGTGGCCAGGCCCGGCAGCCTCGACGAGTACTTCCGCGGCCGCAATCCCGAGTCCAAGGACATCGCCGCCCTGTTCGGCGACCTCGAGCCCATCCGGCCCGAGTACCGGGACCGCGACGCCCGGCTGGCCGTCATGGACGCCCAGGGCATCGACGGCTGCTTCATGTTCCCCACCCTCGCCGTGGGCATGGAGGAGGCGCTGGCCGACGACCCCGAGGCGGCCGTCGCCGCCTTCCACGCCTTCAACCGGTGGCTGGACGAGGACTGGGGCTACGCCTACCGGGACCGGATCTTCGCCGCGCCGATGATCCCGCTGGTCGACGTGGACGCGGCGGTGGCCGAGGTGGACGAGGTCCTGGCCAGGGGGGCCCGCATCGTGTGCATCAAGGGAGGACCGGCCCACACGCCGACCGGACTCGCCTCGCCGGGCCACCCGCGCTTCGACCCGTTCTGGGCCCGGGTCGACGAGGCCGGGGTCACCGTCGGCATCCACTCGGGGGACGCCGGCTACGGGCGCTACGTCGACGACTGGGAGCCCCACGGGGCCTTCCGGGCCTTCAGCTACACCCCGCTGCGGATCGTGCTGAGTGCCGACCGCCCTCCCTACGAGACGATGGCCGCACTGGTGTGCCAGGGCGTGTTCGACCGCTTCCCCCGGGTGCGGGTGGCCAGCATCGAGGCGGGCTCGGAGTGGGTCGTGCCCCTCGTCAAGAAGCTGGCCAAGGTGCACGGCCAGATGCCCGCGGCCTTCGCCTCCGACCCGGTGGCGACCCTCCGCCGCCACGTGTGGGTCGCCCCCTACTACGAGGACGACCTCGCCGCCGTCAAGGAGGCCATCGGCCTCGAACGCCTGCTGTTCGGCTCCGACTGGCCCCACGCCGAGGGTCTGGCCGAGCCCCGCACCTTCGCCGACGACCTGGCCGCCCAGGGCTTCACCGACCGGGAGATCCGCGTCGTCATGGCCGACAACGGTCGGGAGCTGGTCGCCCCGGCCGTCTGACGGCGTGCCGACGGACGGGACGGCGCCGGTGGGTCACGCCCCACCGGCGCGTCCTGAACCGGGTCCACGGGCGCCGACGGGCGCCCGTGGACCCGGACGGACGCCCGGGATCCGGCTCAGTTCTCGGTGAAGTTGACCCCACTGGCATTCGCCGTGGTGGACACCGTCTCGTTCAGCGCCGCCGGGGTGAAGGTGTGGCCGGTCAGGGTCGGGGTGACGGTATAGGTGGTGCCGCCCGCACTGGCGGACACCGCCGAGAACCCGTAGTAGCCCTGGACGTTGGTGGTCACCTTGGTGGACGGCTGGGTGCCTCCGGTCAGGGTGACGGTGACACCGGCCACGCCCACCCCGGACGCCGTCACCCGGCCCGAGATGTAGGGCGCCGTCACCATGACGAAGGTCTGATTGGCCACGGTGGTCCCGGTGATCGACACGGTGTAGCTGGTCGGTACGGCCACCTGACCCGTCTTGGTGGGGGTCACCACGTAGTTGGTCCCGTTGGGCAGCGAGCCCAGCGCGTAGTAGCCGAGCGTGTCCGACACGGCGGTCGCCGTCGCCTGGCCGCCGCCGGTGCGGGTGATGGTGACCCCGGCGTCGGCGGTGCCGGTCGACGTCATCGTCTGCCCGGTGATGGCGACGCCCGAGTAGGCCAGGAACACCCCGGCCGTGATCCCCGCACCCCGCACGGTCACCGTGACCGTCGCCGGCAGGAACGTCGTGCCCGTCATGGACGCGGTCAGGGTGTACTTGCCGTTCAGGGTGTTGGGCAGCGTGTAGGCGCCGGTCGACGAGCTGGTGGCCGTCTCCGTCGGCTGGTCGTTGCCCGTCCGGGTGATCGTCACCCCCGCCACGCCGGTGCCGGACGAGTTCACCACCGAACCCGACACGGTGAACACGTCGGGGTCGAGGATGTAGCCGACCTCGGACGTCACGGGGAGCACGACGCCGACCGGGTTCTGCAGGTTGAGGTAGTAGTACTCGGTGGATCGGATCTCGGTGTTGGAGTTCACCACCACGGTCACCGTCTGCGACGTCACCCCCGGGGCGAAGACCAGGGTCCCGTAGGTCGACTGGTAGTCGCCACCGGCCGCCGTGGCCGAGCCGTCCGAGGTGTAGTAGTCGACCTGGACGCTCGTGGTCTGCGGTGCGTCCAGTGCCACGGTGAACACCGCGTTCGTCGTGCCGCTGTCCCCCTTGATCACCGACGTCGGTCCCACGATCGACGCCGTCGTCGTCGGGTTCGGGTCCAGGATGTAGCCGTAGCCCGACCCTCGTTCGATCGTGTCCGATCCGATCATCTGCTGCAGGTTGAGGTAGAAGGCCTTGTCGGCCGAGGCCAGCGGTTGGGCGGCGACGGTGACGTCCACGGTCTTCTTGGTCTGGCCCGGGGTGAACGCCAGCGTGCCCCGGGTGGCCGTGTAGTCGATGCCGGCCACGGCCGAGGAGTCGGACGTGTAGTAGCGGACGTAGACCGGGGTGGTCGACGCCAGGGCCAGGCTCACCGTGAAGGCCTCCGTGGTCGTGGCGCTGGCCGAGTCCACGGCGACGGCGTCCGACACCGTCACGTAGGACTTGCCGACCACGGGGGCCACCTGGTCGACCAGGTAGCCGATGGCGTACGACCGCTGCAACTGGGCGTTCACCGGTGCCGTCAGATCCAGGTAGTAGTACAGATCGCTGGTGCTCGTCGACTTCGGTTGGATGGTCACGCTCACCGTCTGGGTCGTGGTGCCCGGAGCGAACGTGGCCGAGCCGCTGACGGCGGTGAAGTCGGTCGGCGCCACGGCACTCCCGTTCGCGGTGGCGTAGTTGACCGTCACCGTGTTGGGACTGGCCGGTGCCAGCGTGATGGTGAAGACCGCGGTGGCCGTGGTCGAGGTGGGCCGGTCGATGGTCACGTCACCGACGCTCAGCCCCGGATTGACCGCGGTGTTGAGGATCTCCCCCACCCCGTACCCCGGACTGGCCACGATGGCGTTGGTGGGCGCCGTCAGATTGAGGTAGAAGTACCGGTCCGCCGCCTTGACCGTGTCGGGCAGCACGGTCACCGGAACCGTCTGGGAGACGACGCCCGCGGCGAAGGTCAGTGTGCCCGACACCGCCGTGTACTGGGCACCGGCCACGGCCGAGCCGTCGCTCGTGGCGTAGTGGACGGTGACGGAGTTGACCGTCGGTGAGGTCAGGGACACCGTGTAGTCGAGGGTCGTCGACGTCGATCCGGCGGGCACGCTCGGACTGTTCACCGAGACGTACGGCTCGACGGCGTCGTCCAGGATGGTGTCGGTTCCGGAGCTGCTGACGATGGTCGCATTGGAGGCCGTGGAGATCGACAGGTAGAAGTACCGGCTCGCGTGGGCCACGGTCGTGCTCTTGATGGTCACCGGCACGGTCTTGGTCAGCGTGCCGGGGGCGAAGGAGAGGGTGCCGCTGGTCGCCGTGTAGTCCCCGTTGGCCACGGTGGCGGATCCGTCACTGGTGGCGTAGTTGACCGTCACGGTCTGGGTGCTCGCGCTCGACAGCGTGACGGTGAAGTTGGACGTCGCCGTACCGGTCAGCGGGGCATAGACCGCCACGTTGTTGACCGACAACGTCGGCGAGTGGTTGGGGTTCTCGATGTACCCGACGGCCGAGTTGTTGCCGGCCAGGACTGCGTCGGTCGGTGCCGACAGGTTGAGATAGAAGTAGAGCGTCGACCCGACCGTGGTGTTCCCGTTGACGGAGACGTCGACGGTGGCGGATGTCTGGCCCGCGGGGATCGTCACCGTACCGGTGAACGGGGAGTAGTTGGCCCCGGCGGCCGTGGCCGACCCGTCGCTGGTCTGGGCCGTCGCCGTCACCGGGTTCGGGCTCGTCTGCGACAGGTGCACGGTGAAGGCCGCCGTGACCGTGCCGCTGGCCGGCTTGACCACGGCCAACGAGTCGACGGACAGGACCGGCTCGACGTTGCCGTTCGAGATCATGCCGTAGGCCGAGGAGCGGTCGATGGTGGCGCCGCCGGTGGCCGACGACAGGTTCATGTAGAAGTCCTTGTCCGCGAAGGTCGTGGTGTTGCCGACCACGGTCACACTGGCCGTCTGCGAGGTCTGACCCGCGGTGAAGGTCAGCGTGCCGCTGGTGGCGGTGTAGTCACCGGGTGCGGTGGCCGTGTTGTCGCTGGTGGCGTAGTGGACGGTGACCGTGGAGGTGGCGGCCGGCGTCAGGGTGACGGTGAAGGTGAGGGCACTGGTACCCGAATGGGCCCGGACCAGCCCGACGTCGCCCACGGCCAGCTGGGTGTAGCCGGCGGTCGGACCTCCGATGGTGCCGTACCCGGTGGAACGCGCCAGGCTGGCGCCGGCCGACGGGTTCGCGAGGTTCAGGTCGAAGTACTTGGTGCTCGCGGTGGACAGTTCGGACCCGATGGTGACCGGCACCGTCTGGAGCGTCGTACCGGGTGCGAAGGTCACGGTCCCGGCGACCGGTGCGTAGTTGCCGGCGGCAGAGGTCGCCGAGCCGTCACTGGTCGAGTAGTCGACGGTCACCGGGAACGTGGAGGGCGACAGCAGCCGGACGGGGAAGTTCACGGTTCCCGTGGACGTGGTGCTGGCCGTGGCGGCGGTGTCGTCGACCGTGACCCAGGCCGTGTGGTTGGAGTTGAGGATGGTCCCGACGCCCTGGTCGGTCCCGAGCGTGGCGTTCGTCGCGGTCGAGGTGTTCATGTAGAAGTACTTCGAGGCCGAGTACACCGAGGTGGCGAGGATCGGCACCGTCAGTGACGCCGTCACCTGACCGGGGGCCATCGTGACGGTGCCGGAGGTGGCGGTGTAGTCGAATCCGGCCCGGGCCGAGCCGTCACTGGTCGAGTACCGGAACGTCACCGGATTGGCGCTCGCCGTGCTCAGCGTGGCGGTGAAGGTCGCGGTCGCGGCGGTGCCCGCTCCCTCGACCGCGGTGGCGTCCCCGACGTTCAGGTACGGGGCCAGCGTCGGGTCGATGATCGTCCCCGTGCCCGACCCGTGGTTGACGGTGGCGTTCAGCGGCGCCGACAGGTTCAGGTAGAAGTAGAGATTGCCGGTGTGCAGCGGATTGCCCTGGACGGCGACCGTCACCGTCTTGGCCACCGTGCCCGGGGCGAAGGACAGCGATCCCTCGGTGCCCGTGTAGTCGTGGGGCGAGTGGGCCGAGCCGTCCGACGTGGAGTACTCGACCGTCACGGTGTTGTTGCTGGCGTACTCGAGCGTCACCGGGAACACGAAGTTCGTGACCCCGGTCGTCGAGCGGGCCATGGTGACGTCGCCGACGTCGACACCGGGCGAGCTGTCCGCCGAGGCGGGGGTCGCCCCGAGCCCGATGGTCAGGGCGCCGATCAACAGCGCGATGAGGACGGTGGTCAATCGACGGATCCGCACGTTCGCCTCCTCAGGCTCCTGGCACGCGCCCGACGCGTCGTCGACCTGCTGCTGCAGGTCCCGCCCGGCGTGCAACCCTTCTTGCGGGGTCTAGCATCGGCGCACGGATCGGTCAATCGGGACGTCCGTGCGGTGGACCGAGGGTGGTCGCGCCGTTGCCCGCCGCGTTCGCCCGACGGGTGGTCGTCCACCTCCCGGCCGTTCCGACAGCTGTCCGGAACCGTCTCTGGACGTGTGTCCAGGTCGGCCGTACGATGCCCGACGCGGGCACGCGTGCGGCGTCACCCGGGGAGGATGTGCCGTGTCGGAACAGAGGCTCCGGGTCGTCCAGGTGGCGACGGGCAACGTCGGATCCGAGATGGTGCGCCGCATCGTCGACCACCCCGATCTCGAGCTGGTCGGCCTGTACTGCTACTCGGCGGACAAGATCGGCCGCGACGCCGGCGAGCTGGCCGGGACGGACCCGCTCGGAGTGGTCGCCACCGGCGACGTGGACGAGGTCCTGGCCCTCCGGCCCGACATCGTCAACTTCAACGGCGTCTGGCCCGACGTCGACCTGTTCTGCGCGTTCCTCGGGGCAGGGGTGAACGTGGTGACCACCTCCGACTGGATCACCGGTCACCACCGGGACCGCAACCACCCGCACCCGTCGGGCAGGAGACCCACCGAGCTGGTCGACGAGGCCTGCCGGCGCGGGGGTGCCACGTTCTACGGGACCGGGATGCATCCCGGCCTGGCCCAGATACTGAGCGTGGTGGCGACCGCCGGCATGGGTCGGGTCGACCACGTCACCGTGCTCGAGACCGTCGACGTCTCCTGCCACCACTCCGTCGACACCTGGAAGAACGTCGGCTACGGGCGGCCGGTCGACGACCCCGAGGTCCCCGGCCTGCTCGAGAGGGGCTGCACCGTGTTCGCCGACGCCGTGCACCTCATGGCGGACTGCCTCGACCTCCGGATCGACGACGTGGTCTTCGAGTGCGAACTCGGCGCCTGTACGGAGGACGTCGACCTCGGGTGGTGGACGCTGCCCGCCGGGTCGGTCGGGGCGAGCCTGGCCAGGTTCATCGGCGTGTCCGACGGGGTGCCCAGGATCGAGGTGCACCTCGAGTGGCAGATGACCCCGATGACCGAACCCCGGTGGGACGTGAAGGGCTGCTACATCACCACCGTCGAGGGCGACCCGACGATCGTCAACCGGCACATGATCCTGCCCGAGTCGGGCCGGCCCCACAGCCTGATGGACGTCGACTACTTCGCCTCGCTGGGCATGACCATCACCGGCATGCCCGCCCTCAACGCCATGCGGGCCGTGTGCGAGGCGCCGCCCGGCATGGTGACGAGCGCCGACCTGCCGTTGCGGGCCTTCGCCGGAAGGTTCCACGGCGCGCCCACCGCCCGCGGCGCCGACGCGGGCCGCTAGCGACGTGGGTCCCCGCTACCCGTTCCCGGCCGTGCCGAACGGGTGGTTCGCCGTCGCCGCCTCCGACTCGCTGGCCCGCGGCGACGTCCTCCCCGTGCACTACCTGGGGCGGGACCTCGTGGTCTTCCGGGGCGACGACGGCACGCCCCGCGTCTTCGACGCCCACTGCCCCCATCTGGGAGCCCACCTCGGCGTGGGTGGCCGGGTGTGCGGCGACGGGATCAGGTGCCCGTTCCACGGTTGGCGCTTCGACGGGGAGGGGCGTCTCGTCGAGGTCCCCGGGCTGGACCGCGTGCCCCGTGCCTCGGCCGTGGCGTGGCCGGTCTGCGAGCGCAACGGACGGGTGCTCGTCTGGCACCACGCCGGCGGCGGGCCGCCGGCCTACGAGGTGCCCGCCCACCGGGGGGACGGTGCGGACTGGACGCCGTGGCGTACGAACACCTACACGGTCCGCGTCCACGTACAGGACCTGACCGAGAACATCCTGGACCGCGCCCACTTCGCCGCCGTCCACGACATGGCGGCGCCGGCCGCCGACCGGTTCGCGGTGCACTTCGACGGACCGTCCATGGTCGTCGAGCAGGCGATCACGGTGACGGCCACCGCAGGGGCGGGCGTCGAGATCGGCACCCGGACCACGACCTGCGGTCCCGGACTGGTGGCCGTCGAGGTCGACCAGGGCGCCCTGGAGATGCTCACCTACATCACCCAGACCCCGGTCGACGAGGAGCGGACCGAGATCGGCCTGCACTTCTCGATGCGCCGCCTGGAGGACGAGGCGTCGACCGACGCCGTCTGCGAGCTGAACGCGCAGATCACCAACCTCCAGTTCACCCAGGACGTCCCCATCTGGGAGCACAAGGTCTACCGGGAGCGGCCGGTCCTCACGGCCGTGGACGGCCCGGTGTCGCAGTACCGGCGATGGTTCCGGCAGTTCTACGACCGCGCCCGCCTGATCCGGTCCCGTCGGCCGGGTCCGCCCGGCGTCCCCTCCGGTTCCGGCGGATGACCGGAGGGTGGTGCGCACCGGAGTAGGTTCCGCCCGGTGACCCCCGACGCCGTCCCGCCCGCCCCCGCCCCACCCGACCTCGTGACCGAGGTGGACGCCCTGGAGGCGCTGTGCGACGAGGTGGCCGGCGAGGAGTACTACGCCTTCGACACCGAATTCCACACCGAGCGCACCTACCGGCCCCAGCTCGCCCTCATCCAGCTGGGGTGGGCCGGCCGGGTGGCGCTGGTCGACCCGTTGGCCGTCGACCCGGGTCCCCTCGCGCGCCTCTTCCGCGGTCCGGGCACCGGTGTCGCCCACGCCGCCGGGCAGGACCTCGACCTGCTGCGCACGGCGTGCGGCGCGGCACCGGCGGCCGTCTTCGACACCCAGGTGGCGGCCGGGTTCCTCGGGATGTCCTCCCCGTCGCTCGGACGCCTGGTCGAGCAGGTGCTCGGCGTGGTCCTCCCCAAGTCCGACCAGCTGTCCGACTGGCTGCACCGCCCACTGCCCCCCGGCCAGCTCGCCTACGCCGCCGGCGACGTCGAGCACCTGCTGGAGCTCCGGGACGCCATGGTGGCGCAGCTCGAGGAGCGGGGACGGCTCGCCTGGGCCCTCGAGGAGTGCTCCCTGGTGCTCCCGGGCCGACGACGGGCCGTCGTTCCCGAGGAGGCGTGGTGGAAGGTGGGCGACGTGCGACGCCTGACCGGCCGGGCCCGCGGCGTGGCCCAGGAGGTGGCCGCCTGGCGGGAGCGCCAGGCCGCGCTGCTCGACCGGCCCCGCAAGAGCGTGCTGCCGGACCTGGCCGTACTGACCGTCGCCCAGCGGCAGCCCCGGAACCGGTCCGACCTGGAGCGCCTCCGGGGCGTGGACGCCCGGCACCTGGGCAAGGGCGCGGCCGACGCCATCCTGGACACGGTCGGGCGCGGCCGGGCGCTGGCGCCGGACGAGCTGCGCCTCCCGCCCGAGCCGGCCGAGGCGAAGGCGTCGCCGGTGGCCGTGGCCGTCTGCGCGGGCCTGGTGCGCCAGATCGCCGAGGAGCTGCAGTTCGACCAGGGACTGCTCGCCACCCGGACCGACATCGCCCAACTCGTGGTGGGCGAGCCCAGCAGGCTCGACGTCGGCTGGCGCTCCGATCTGGTGGGTCGGCCCGTCCGGCGGCTCCTGGCCGGCGAGGTGGCCGCCGCCTTCGAGCCCGACGGCCGGCTCGTGCTCGAGGAGCGTCCGACCGCGCCCGACGGGTCGCAGCCGGCGTCCGCCTGACCCGGGGGACCGGTCAGCGCGACGGCACACCCCATGCCGTAGTCTCACCACCACGCCGATCCGCGGTCCGGTCGGGTGGCCACCGGGAGAGTCGACCGGCGACCACGACGGACCGGACCGACGGTGACGTGCCGGGTGGCAACGACCAGGGGGACGAGGATGGGGATCGATCGGTTCGGGCGTTCGCGGGGGCACGTCGGATTCCGCCGCCGGGGCGCGGCGGTACTGGCGGTGCTGGCCGTCGGGGGCGGCGGGCTGGCCGCCTGCTCCTCGACCAACAGCTCGACCGCCACCACCACGGCGTCATCGGGGTCGACACCGACGTCGGGCGCCGGGGGACGGGCGCCGATCCCGGCGTCGGCGTTCACCAGCACCACGGGGATCACACCGACCACCGTCACCGTCGGCAACGTGTCCACCGAGTCGGCCGGCCTCTTCACCGGCTCGGTGGTGGGGACCCAGGCCTACGCCGACTACGTCAACTCGCAGGGCGGGGTGAACGGCCGCAAGCTCGAGGTGGACGTCCTCGACGACCAGTTCACCGGGGCGGAGAACAAGCAGCAGACCCAGAACGCCGTGGACACCGACTTCGCGCTGGTCGGGAGCTTCTCGCTCGAGGACAGCTTCGGCGCCACGGTGCTGGCGGCCAATCCGCAGGTCCCCGACGTGTCGACGACGCTCGCCCCGGTGCTCAACACGCTGCCGAACACGTTCAGCGCCAACCCGACCGGTCTCGGGTGGCCGACCGGTCCGCTCGACTACTTCAAGCGGAAGTATCCGACCCAGGCGCTGCACACCGGGGTGCTGTCGTCGGTGTTCCCGTCGGCACTGGCCAGCTGGAAGCTCGAACAGCCCGTCCTCAAGCAGGCCGGGTACAAGATCGTGTACTACTCCGGGGTACCGCTGACCCAGACCGACTTCTCGCAGAACGTGGTCGACATGCGCAACAGCGGGGTCCAGCTGATCTACATCGACCAGCTCCCCGAGAACTACGCCGGCGCCCTGCTGAAGGCGCTCGCCCAGCAGAACTACCACCCCGTGCTCGTCATCGGCACCGCGTCCTACAGCGAGGCGCTGGTACCGGCGGCGGGCGGCGCGGCTGCGGTCGACGGCGCCAACCTGGAGATGCCGAACGCGCTCTTCCTCGGCGAGGACGAGGCGCAGATCCCGGCGGTCGGGACGTTCCTGAAGTGGGTGCAGACGGCATCGCCCGGGTTCAAGGCCGACTACTACACGCTGGCCGGCTGGGCCAACACCCAGCTGTTCGTCCAGGCCCTGCGGGCGGCCGGCAAGAACCCGACCCAGGGATCGGTGCAGCAGCAGCTCCGCAAGATCACGTCGTTCAACGCCGGCAACCTGCTGGCCACGACCAACCCCGCCGATCGCAAGCAGGCCACCTGCTACCTGATCGCCAAGGTGACGAACGGCCAGTTCGTCCGGTCGGACGACCCGCCCGTGGACGGGCCGACCAACGGCTACCGGTGCGACGGCGGCTTCATCGCCGAGTCCAGCTGACCGGGCGCGGCACCCGGACGGTGACGGCCCCGAACCGCCCGTCCGGAGGCAGGTGACCGTGTTCACCCTGCGCTTCGACATGCGGGCCCCCGACACGGGTGCCCCTGCACCTGCCCTCTACGAGGCCGCCCTCGGGATGGCCCGGTGGTCCGAGTCCCGGGGGGCGCTCGCGGTCATCGTCTCCGAGCACCACGTGACCGGGGACGGCTACCTGCCGGCGCCGATGATCCTGGCGACCGCACTCGCCGCCCGGACCACCACCGTGGCGATCACGGTCGCCGTCGTGCTGCTCCCCCTCTACGATCCGGTCCGCCTGGCCGAGGAGATGATCGTCCTCGACCTCGTGAGCGGCGGGCGGGTCGGCTACGTGGCCGCCCTCGGCTACCGACCTGAGGAGTACGAGCTCTTCGGCGTCGAGTTCTCCCGCCGCGGACGGATCGCCGACGAGCTGCTGCCGGTGCTGCTGGCGGCCCGGACCGGGGAGCCGTTCGACCACCGTGGCCGGGTCGTGCAGCTGGCGCCGGCACCGGTCACCCCCGGCGGTCCACGCGTGGCCTGGGGTGGCGGCAGCGTGCCCGCGGCCCGACGGGCGGGCCGGTTCGGCCTCGACTTCTTCGCCCAGTCGGACGCTCCGGGTCTCGAGGACGCGTACCTGGCGGCGTGCCGGGAGCACGGCCACGAGCCCGGCTGGTGCATGCTGCCGCCCCGGGACCTCGCCACCACCGTGTTCGTGGCCGAGGACGTCGACCGGGCGTGGGACGAGCTCGGTCCGTACCTGATGCACGACGCGACGAGCTACGCGGCGGACCACTCGCCGGGCGCCGGGACGGCCAGCATCTCGTTCGCCCGGTCGGTCGACGAACTGCGGGCCGAGGCGGGCTCCCACCGGATCGTGACCGTGGAGGAGGCGGTGGCCATGGTCCGGTCGGGGTCGTTCCTGCAGCTGCAGCCGCTGGTGGGTGGACTGCCACCCGAGCTGGCCTGGCCCTACCTGCGACGGGTGACCGACGAGGTGGTGCCCGCCCTCGGGGCCTGATCCACGCACGGCCCGGGACCCACGGCCGGTCACGGCTTGCGGTGGACACTTGATTATGACTTAATAATGATTATGACTACCCAAGTGTCCGTCGTCCCGCCCGGGTCGACGGTCGGCCCCAGCCGCCGCCGGCGGGTCGGCATCCTGCTCATCTGCTCCATGAGCCTCCTGATCGTCGGGCTCGACGTCACCATCGTCAACGTCGCCCTCCCCTCGATCGGCCGCCAGTTCGACGCGCCGGTGTCGGGCCTGCAGTGGACCGTCGACGCCTACACCCTGGTGCTGGCGAGCCTGCTGATGGTGTCCGGCTCCACCGCCGACCGGTTCGGCCGGCGGCGCACCTTCGTCACGGGGCTGGTGACGTTCGCCACCGCCTCGGCGCTCTGCAGCGCCGCGCCCGACCTGGCGATGCTCGTCGTCTTCCGGATGGTGCAGGCCGTCGGCGGCTCGATGCTGAACCCGGTCGCCATGTCGATCATCACCAACACCTTCACCGTCCCGCGCGAGCGTGCCCAGGCCATCGGGGTCTGGGCGGCCGTCGTGGGCATCTCCATGGCCCTGGGCCCGGTGGTGGGCGGGGTGCTGGTCACCGAGGTCGGGTGGCGGTCGATCTTCTGGATCAACGTCCCGGTGGGGCTGGTCGCGGTGGTGCTGGCCCTGCGGTACATCCCCGAGTCCAGGGCGGCCGTGGCCAGGAAGGTCGACGTGCCCGGCCAGCTCCTGGTCATCGTGCTCCTGGCGTCGGTCACCTTCGGCATCATCGAAGCCCCCTCGCGGGGGTGGTCGTCACCGCTCATCGTCGGCGCGTTGCTCGCGCGTCGCTGGTGGCGCTGCTCGTGTGGGAGCACCGGGTCGACGAGCCCCTCGTCGACCTCCGGTTCTTCCGGTCCGTCCCCTTCTCGTCGGCGGCCCTCATCGCCGTGGCCTCGTTCGCCGCCCTCGGCGGGTTCCTCTTCCTCAACACCCTCTACCTCCAGGTGGTGCGCGGCCGGACCCCGCTGCAGGCGGGCGTCGACACCCTGCCCATGGCGGCCATGACGATGATCCTGCCGCCGGTGTCCGGCCGCATCGTGGGTCACCGGGGGTCGAGGATCCCGCTGGTCGTCGCCGGTGCGGCGCTGACAGTGTCGTGCCTCCTGCTCGTCGGTCTGGACGCCACGACACCGTTCTCGTACCTGTTCGGTGCCTACGTGGTCTTCGGCATCGGGTTCGGATTCGTCAACGCGCCGATCACCGACACCGCCGTGTCCGGGATGCCCCGGGCCCAGGCCGGGGTGGCCGCCGCCATCGCGTCGACGTCGCGCCAGGTCGGCCAGACGCTGGGCGTGGCCGTGGTCGGATCGCTGGTGGCGACGTCGCTCCGGCACGGTCAGCGCCTCGACTTCACCCTGGCCAGTCGGGCCGGCTGGTGGGTGCTGGCCGGATGCGGCGCAGTAGTGTTGCTCCTCGGCCTCGTGGCGACGACGCCGCGGGCGCTCGACTCGGCCAGGCGGACGGCGGAGGCGATCAACCCCGAGGCCCTGGAAGGGGACGCACGATGACGGAGGCGAGTGCCCGTCGCGACGACGCCCGCCGGGCGTGGGGCGCGATGGCCGACCTGGTGCTCGACAACGGGCGTCGACGCGAGGTCACCGAGCAGACCGGCCTCAGCTTCGCCAGGATGCGGGCGCTGCGCCGGATCGTCGGCCCCCCGAAGTCGATGCGCGAGCTCGCCGACCTGCTCGGCGTCGACCCACCCAACCTCACCCCCGTGGTCGACGGGCTGGAGCGTTCGGGACTGGTGGAGCGCCGGCCCCACCCGACCGACCGCCGGATCCGGCTCGTGGTGGCGACGCCGGAGGGCGACGCCCTGGCCCGGCGGGCCGAGGAGATCCTCGAGCGACCGCCGGAGGGGCTGGTCGAGCTCCCACCCGCGGAGCTGGCCACCCTGGCGCGGCTCCTCGAGCGGGTCCGGGGGAACCGGCCCGACGACCGCCGGGGACGGCCACGGTGAGACCGCTGCTGTTCGCGCTGGGGCTGGTGGTGGTCCTCCTCACCGTGGTCAGCGTGCTGTTCACCCTGGTCCTGCCCCGCCAGCCGACCGGCGCCGAGCGCCTCACGCTCGTCGTCAACCGCACCGTCCGACTGGCGTTCGTGGCCCTGTCCCGCCTGGGCACGACCTACGAGCGCAAGGACGCGATCCTGGCGCCGACCGCCCCGGTCGCCCTGCTCGCCCAGCTCGTGGCGTGGGCGGCCATGCTGGTGCTCGGGTTCGGACTCATGGTGGCCGCGTCGGTCCCCGGGCTCCCCGACGGGTTCCTCCAGGCGCTGACCGCGCTGTTCACGGTGGGGGCGGTCCACGTCGGGGGTCGTCCCGACACGGGGATCGACATCGCCGTCGGCGCGCTCTGGGTGGTGATCGTCGCCCTCCAGATCGCCTACCTCCCGGCGATCTACAGCGCCTACAGCCGGCGCGAGGGCCTGGTGGCGCTCCTCGAGAGCCGGGCGGGCGAGCCCGCCTGGGGACCCGAGCTCCTGGTCCGCCACCAGCTGGTCGGGATCACCGACACGCTCCCGGGGCTGTACTCGTCCTGGGAGGGCTGGGCCTCGGACGTCGCCGAGAGCCACACGACCTACCCGATCCTGCTCCTCTTCCGGTCCCCCGAGCCCTGGCTGTCGTGGTTGATCGGGCTCCTGTCGGTCCTCGACGCCGGGGCGATGCACCTCGCCCTCTCCCCCGACGCCGCCCCCTCGGAGGCACGGCTGTGCCTGCGGATGGGCTTCACCCTGCTCCACCGGGTGGCGCGCTCGCTCGGATGGGTCGTCGACCCCGACCCCGACCCCGAAGGCCCGATCCGGCTCACGTTCGAGGAGTTCGCCTCGGCGGTGGACATGCTGGTCACGTCCGGCTTCCCGACCGAGCGGACCGCCGAGGAGGCGTGGCCCGACTTCCGTGGATGGCGGGTCAACTACGAGTCCGTGGCCTACCGGCTGGCGGACCGCCTGACCGCGCCCCCCGCACCCTGGTCCGGCCCGCGACGCCATCTCCGGACCGGAGCGGTCGGACCCCGGCGGCCGCCCCAGCGCCGTCCGGGCGGGGAGTCCACGGTCCTCGAGCGCCCCACGGTCGTCAACCCCGGCCGCGACCGGAGGGCGTCCGGGCGCATCGGACCGCCGGCTCCCTGACCGCCGGCCCCGGTCGGGTCGTCAGTCGGCGTCCGCCGGGCCGACGGCTCCGGCACGCGCCCTCGGGACGTCGTCCACGCCGGCCCAGCTCGTGGGCGGATCGCTCGCCGGGAAGGACTCCCGTTCGGCCTCGTCCACCCGTTCGTCGAGGGCCGCGTCCTCCGTCACCCCGGTGTGGTCCGGCACCCGGTCCGTGCTCATGTCCCCACGCTACCGGGAGGCCGCTCCGACGGGGACCCATCCTGTGGCGACGACGGGTGGCGGCTCAGCTCCAACCCGGCGTGCGGGGCCCGCCCCGGGGCCGGTCACCCCGGTCCCAGCGGGTCGACCAGTGCCGCGCCACCAGTACCGCCAGCGCCACCACACCGACGGCCAGCAGGAGCAGGGCCACACCCGCCAGGGGAGCACCGGCACCCTGGGTCCGCACGAGGTGCGCGCGGAGTCCGCCCGGAAGCTGCGGACCCAGCGGTCCCGGCAGGAAGAGCCGTACCGGACCCTGGCCCGCGGCGATCCGGTGGAAGGCCACGCCGACCGACGAGCTGCGGCGACCCACCAGGAGCGCCAGTCCGGCGAGTCCGGCGAGGGCGGCGAGCACGGCGAGGAGCACGGTGACGACGGTCGACGGGCGCGGACGGGACCGGGGGGTGGCGTCGGGGACGACCGGACCGACCACCCCGCGCGTACGCCCACTCCGCGGCGAACCTCCGGGGGTCGAAGGCACCGTTGCCGAGCACGTCCTCGGCCGAGCCGCCGTCCGCCACCGCCTCGTCGAGGTCGGCGGCCAGGTCGGCGGCCATCTCGTTGGCGACGGCGTCGGCCACCCCCAGCCGGCGCCACTCGTCCCGACACGCGTCGACGAATCCGTTCATGCCGTCACCTCCGCATCGTGCAGTCCGAGCGCGCCGTCGACCGCGTCGCGGGTCGCCCGCCACTCGGCGACCCCCGTCTCCAGGGCCCGCTGCCCAGCCGGCGACAGGCTGTAGTACTTCCGCGGCGGTCCCCCGTTGCTCGCCGCCCGCCGGGTCTCGACCATGCCGTCGCGCTCCAGGCGGCCGAGGACCGGGTAGATCGAGCCCTCGCCCACGATGGACAGGCCGCGCTCGCGCAGCCGCTTGGTCATCTCGTACCCATAGGAGGGCCCGTCGCCCATGACGGCCAGCAGGCAGAGGTCGAGGACCCCCCGCAGCAGCTGGCTCCTCCGGCCGTCGCCGTTTCCCATGCACGACAAGGTACCGCGTGCTAGCTTGCGTCGCAAGGCACCTGGTCCCGACCGGTCGGACGGCCGGGGACCGGACGCACGGCGGTCGGGTCGAGGGCGGACGAGGACGTCGGACACCACGGCCGTCGGGGCACCGGCTCACCGAGCGGTTCGGGGACGATGCCCCTCCTCGGCTACCGGGTGCCGGAGCACCGCGACCGGGCGCTGGCCCGGACGGGTGCCATCGGCGACGAGCCGCGCTTCCACGGGCACCTCACCGGGAGGCGGAACCTCCGGATCCTGGCGGATGGTGACGCGCGACGCGTCGTGCGGCCGGGCGGGACGGTCCGCTCGGCGGGTCCCGCAGGTCGGAAACGGACGGCCGCTACGGACGTCCGCCTTCGGGGTGCGCCTTGCTCAGAACGACCACGCCGTGCCGGCCAGCAGGGTGGCCCGCTGCTTGGCGTTGTCCGTGACGCAGACGAGGGCCGCGACCTTGCCGGTGACGGCGGTGGCCGCCCCCGTGCCGCCCGTGACCTTCCCGGTCCAGCGGTACTCGAAGGACCCCGTCGGGCAGGCGTCCGCGGTCAACCGCACGTGGGTGAACGTGAAGGTCGTCGTCCCACCGCTCTTCCAGGTCACGAGATCGGTGTTCGTGCTGACCCCGGCGATGACCCCGGCGCCGCCGGTGGTCGCCACGGTGCACTGGCCCAGCTTGGCCGTGGGCGCGGCGGACGTCCCCACGAGTGACCTGCACGTCGTCCGTGGTGGCGGGGTCACCGCCCCGGCGGACGACATCGGAAGAGCCGACGTCCCGAGGACGACGGGGGTGGCGACCGCCACCACCGACAGCAGGCGTACCGTGAGCGATCGCATCCGTGTTCCCCTCGTCCGGCCCTCGTGACGGGCACCGCGCACGGGACGACGCCCCGCACCCGGACGTTGTACCACGGCCACCGGTGCGGCGCACCCCTGGACGCACGCGGACGTACCGCCCGCGGCGGGCGAGGGCGCCCGCTACGAGGCGAGGACGACGACCACCGTCTGCAGGACGATCTTGCCGTCCCGCACGACGAGGGTGTCGGAGCCGAAGTCGATCCCGTCCGCCGTCCACGTCACGTAGTAGGCGTCGCCCTCGGCGAACGCGGCGGTCTCGACGAAGCCGGGCATGGTGGCGGAGGCCTCGAAGAACGGACGGATGGCCGCCCGGCCCCTGAACACCCCACCGAGGTTGACGATGAAGACCGACTCGTCGGTGTAGTCCTCCATCACCCGGTCGATGTCCCCGGACCGGAGCGCCTCCAGGTGCCGTTCCACCACGGCGCGGGTGTCGTCTGTGGTCATGGGCTCCCCTTCGTGGACGCGGGGGCGGACGACCCCTGCTCGAGTGGACCATTGTGCCCCACGGTTCGCCGACCCCCGACGCTCGGGCCCAGGTGCGCGGTCCCGTCCGTACCTACACTCTCCGATGGCGGGTCCGGGATCGACGGGATCCCCGCCCGCGGAGTGGCCGTCATCCAGGAGAGGGCGTCTTGCGTCGCCGGTCGAGGGTGCCGTGTCCCGCGTGACCCTGCCCGACGAGGCCTACGCCCGACTGCTCACCCTGCGGACTGGACTGCGGCACTTCGAGCGGTGGAGTGAGCAGCAGGCCCGTGCCGCCGGCCTCACCCCGGCCCAGCGCCAGCTCCTCCTGGCCGTGCGGGGCCACGGCGACCGACGCGGTCCGACGATCGGCGAGCTGGCCGACTACCTGCTGTTGCGCCATCACAGCGTGGTCGGCCTCGTGGACCGGGTCGACGAGGCCGGATTGGTCGTCCGCAGCCGCGACACCGACGACAACCGCGTGGTCAGGGTGCGACTCACGCCCGCCGGAGCCGAACGCCTCGAGCGTGCACCGGTCCCCTCCGCCCCGCTGCGGGGACCGGGTCAACCGAGCCGTACCGAGCCGTCGGGCGCGATCGGCCACCCGGGATTGTGCGCCACCTCCCAGGGATGGCCGTCCGGGTCGACGAACACGGCCGAGTAGCCGCCCCAGGACGTCTCCGCACCCGCCCGCCCGACGGTGGCTCCCGCCGACCGGGCCTCGGCGATCACGCGGTCGACCTCCGCGCGCGAGCGCACGTTGTGGGCCAGCGTCACGCCACCCCAGCCGCCGGCGTCGGCCACCGCGCTGTCGCCGGCGAGCTGCGCCCGGTCCCACAGAGCCACGATCATGCCGCCGGCCTGGAAGAACACGACGTCACCGTCCGGTGTCGTCCCGGTCCAACCGAGCGCCTCGTAGAACGCCCGCGCGCGTCCGACGTCGGCCACCCCGAGCGTCACGAGCGAGACCCGCTGCTCCATGGGGGAAGCATGGCACCGCCGGGCGGCCGCGGCTACCCGTGACCGCGGTCGGGGTCCGGACGCGGACCCGTGGGACGCCCAACCCGTGGGGCCGCCTCGACGGCGGGACCACCACAGAGGTGGGCGTGCCACGGCGGCACGCATCCGTCAACGGCGGCGCGGCGAATCCAGCACCTCGGGGTTCACCACGTTGGTCGGCCGTCCGGACGCAAAGGCGTTGATCTGGTCGAAGACGTCGGCAAACTGCAGCTCCCACTCGTCCGTCGTGACGTAGCCGATGTGCGGCGTGCAGACCACGTTGTCCATCCCGAGCAGCGGATCGTCGACATCGGTCAACGGCTCGCTCTCGTAGACGTCGACGGCCGCCATGCCCGGCCGGCCGGCGGCGAGCGCCCCGGTGAGCGCACCCGGCTCGACGAGACCGGCGCGGCTGGTGTTCACCAGGAGCGCGTCCGGTCGCATCAGGTCGAGATCCGACCGCGTGACGATGCCGCGGGTGGCGTCGACCAGCCGGAGGTGCAGGGAGACGACGTCGCTGCCCCCGAAGAAGTCGGCGCGGGAGGGGGCGACCTCGGCCCCGTCGTCCCGGGCCCGTCGGCGCGACTCCTCGCTGGCCCAGAACACGACCGGCATCCCGAACGCCCTGCCGTACTCCGCCACGACCCGTCCGATCCTCCCGTACCCGTAGATCCCCAGGGTCCGCGAGCGCAGCGACCGCCCGACGCCTTCCTGCCAGCGACCCGACCTCATGGAGTTGACCTGCTGCGGGATCCTGCGCATCGCGGCGAGGACCAGGCCCCAGGTCAGCTCCGCGGCCGCGAACGACGCCGTGCCCTGGTGGAGGTCCGACGAGACGACGATGCCGAGCGCGGTGCAGGTGTCGACGTCGATGTGGGGGCTCACGCTCCGCTGGCTGATCAGCTTCAGGTTCGGCAGCCTCCGCAGCAGCGGGGTGCGGATCGCCGTCCTCTCGCGGATGAGCACGAGCGCCTCCGTGTCGGCCAGGCGTGCGGCGAGCGCCTCCGTGTCGTCGACGTGGTCCGTCCACACGGTCACCTCGTGGGCGCGGAGCCGGTCGAAGCACGACAGCGTGCGCAGGGTGTCGAAGTAGTCGTCGAGGATCGTGACCTTCATCGCCAGAGTCCGCCCTTCCGATCGGGGACCACCCGACGACAGTGTGGTCCAACCGCGACGGCGGTGTGCCGATGCCGGAAGTCGACCTGCGCCGCCGGCGCCGTGCGGTCCCGGTGGGCGGGGACGCGGCCCGTCCCACCCCGACGGTCGCGGGTCGCGCCTCCCCGACGGTCGCGGGTCGCGCCTCACCGACGGTCGCGGGTCGCGCCTCCCCGACCCTGGGATACTCGAGGGCATGGACGAGACGCCGGGACTCCAGCGCAACGGACACTGGAGGGTGGCGGTGCGGGCCCTCCGCGTGGGATATGCCCGCGCTGGCCGTCGCCGTCTGCGGCCTCGTCCTGCTGGTGTCGGGATCCACGCCGTGGGTCCTGGCCGCCGGGGTGGTCTGCTGGCTGGCCGTCGTCGCCGTCACCTTGACGGCGTTCCTGCTGGCCCGGCACGACCTGCCGCAGCCACGACCCGGGCTCTGGTCCATGCGGCTCAGGCTCATCCACGACAGCGTCCATCCCCTCCCTCCGGCCGTCCGCCCCTGACGGCCGCCGCCACGGCCACGATCGACCGGCGGGCACGACCGCGACAAGGACTACGGGCATGGAACGGGTGACGGCACTGGCGCCCCGGAGGGCCGGCTGGGAGGCGTTTCCGCCTCCGACCAGCCACGACGTTGAGCAGTCCCAACGGGATTCGAACCCGTGGGACGTCCCAGTTCGTGGTGTAGATCGGTGAGGGTCCACCACTAGGTGGGGCCACTGACGTGATCCTCGACGTGTTCCTGCAAGAACACACGAAGGAGACCAGGCCAGTGACCCTCACTGAGTCTGACCTGTCCGATCTGCTCGCCGCGCTCAAGGCGGGCGAGTTCACCGAGCGGATCCGCTCGAGCTTGGAGTGGATCCTCCAACAGCTGATCGAGGCCGAGGCCACCGCCGCCATCGGCGCCGCCCGCTACCAGCGGAGCGACGACCGGGTGGCCCAGCGCAACGGGCACCGGCCCCGTCTGCTCACCACGCCGGCCGGCGACGTGGAGCTCGCCATCCCGAAGCTCCGGGAGGGCAGCTTCTTCCCCAGCCTGCTCGAGCGCCGTCGGCGGATCGACCGGGCCCTCTACGCCGTGGTCATGGAGGCCTGCGTGCACGGAGTCTCGACCCGGAAGGTGGACGACCTGGTGCAGGCCCTCGGTGCCGCCAGCGGGATCTTGAAGTCCGAGGTCAGCAGGATCTGTGCGGCCCTCGACAAGGACCTCGAGGCGTTCCGGACGAGGAAGCTCGACCACACCGAGTTCGTCTACGTGTTCTGCGACGCCACCTACGTGAAGGGCCGGGTGGCCGGCCGGGTCGTCTCTCGGGCCGTAGTGGTGGCGACCGGGGTCACGATCGGAGGCGACCGGGAGGTGCTCGGTATCGAGGTGGGCGACTCCGAGGACGGCGCCTTCTGGACCGCCTTCCTGCGGAGCCTGCGGGCCCGGGGGCTCTCTGGCGTCCAGTTCGTCATCTCCGACCACCACCTGGGTCTGAAGGCGGCCATCGCCGCGGTGTTCGTCGGAGCGTCCTGGCAGCGCTGTCGGGTGCACTTCATGCGCAACGTGCTGGCCAAGGTGCCCCGGGCCTCGGCCGAGATGGTGGCGGCCGCCATCCGGACCATCTTCGCCCGGCCCGACGCCGACCACGTCAGGAGCCAACTCGACGAGGTGTGCTCGATGCTGGGCGCCCAGTTCCCCGAGGTCGCCGCCCTGGTGGCCGACGCTGCCGACGACGTGCTCGCCTTCTGCGCCTTCCCGCAGGCACACTGGCGCAAGATCTGGTCGACCAACCCGCTCGAGCGCCTGAACGGGGAGATCAATCGTCGGACCAACGTGGTCGGCATCTTCCCCAACGACGCCGCCGTGCTCCGACTGATCACCGCCGTGGTCGTCGAGTTCCACGACGAATGGGCGGTCGCCGAACGCCGCTACCTCTCGGAGGAGTCCATGGCCAAGGTCGGACAGCTCGAACCGGTGATCACGCCGGTGCAGTCGACCCAGTCGATCCCGGCCTGACAGACTGACCACCGCGCCGAGGGTCACGGCGACGCTGAACTACACCACTCCGCTGGGCGCGATCGGAATCACAGGAACCACCCACGGACGTGGTTTAGGAATCCCTCCGTCCGAATTCGTATGGGGTAGAGCGTCGTCGATCCATTGCTCGTGGCGGTTACTTCGCCTCAGTCACTTGTGGAACCCGACGACACAGCGGGTCGCAGCCGACACCCCAGCGCCGTGGGGTGATCCAGCGTCCACACACTCCGCGAACCCTCCAGCAGAGATGAGGATCGTTGGCCCAACGCGCCTGACGTTCGACCAGACCCAGGCACCTCTCTGATAGCTGGGTTGCCTACCTACTGCTGCAGTGATCAAGGCAGCGGCCGCCGCGTCGGACGGGACGACGTCGTAGTAGGGAAGATTTAGTGCGTCCGGGATGACCACGGTGGTCACTCCCCAGGCGGCCAATGCGTCCCTTACCGATGCGATCTTCTCGGGAGTAACGATCTTGACCTCAGCCGAATAGCCGACGTTGTCGATTGCGGGCGACGAGATGATCGAAAGGATGGTCTCCGCTTTCCGTTCTTTCCCACCTCTCATCGGCGCGCCACCCGGGCCTCCCTCGTCGACCATCGAGAATCGCATGTCATCAAGGGCCTGCCACGTCATGGGACTTTCCTGGCTGACCGAGTACGGGAGGACCAGTAGCACTTGATGGCTACCGATCTGGACCGATGCGTCCTTGAACCAGGCCGGAAGTACTACGGGACGCGTTGCGATCGGAAGTCCATGCGACCAGTAGGCGACGATGGGTCCGACCGCGAGAGTGGCCACGAGAAGTGCAGCGATCGCCGCGGCAAAGCCCGCGGCTCGCGTTCTCGCGCCATGTCGGCGCGACTCGGAGCCGCCCCCGGAGGCTCTCACATCGACGTCTTGGTGGACGTGATCGAGGATGATACCCAGCGTCACGGCAGCGCAGAAGTAGACGACCATATTGAATCGACTTGGAACAATGTTCTCCACCAATGGGAATACACCGAAGACTTGGTCGGCCGCTCCCAACGCCAGTGCGATTGCGACCACGCCGAGCGCAGCGAACAGCCAGAGTCGACGATCCCGGCGCCAAATGGCTATCCCACACACGAGCACGGACAGCAATCCGAATCCCAAATACTGGTCCGTCAGATAGAGTCCCCCATAGCCGAAGGAGGCTCCCGGGCCACCGTGCGGAGCGAAGAAGTACCACCGGAAGTTGCTCGCGAATTGGTTGAGGGAGCCACCCCATATCGGTCCCGGCAAATTCGAAGGCCCCATGAGCGCGAACCACGCAGGATAGGCAAGCAGAACGGCGCCGGTGACTCCCGCCGCCTTGAAGCCTGTGATGACGGCGGGAGCCCGGACCTCGTAGGCAAGGGGGGACTTCATGCGCGCATGGAGGATGACGCACGCGACTCCAATCACTCCGAGCATCACCATGATCAGCAGGTACTCGGTCCCGAGGAAAAACTGCACAGCGAGCAAGGTACCGAGCAGCACGCCGGTTGCGATGGGTCGCCGAGCCTGACGGCCGAGAAGCTCATCAAGACAGACGACGACGAGAGGCGGTATGACGAGCGTGGTCACATTCACGTGGGCGTCCGTGAAGTTACTCAGGACCATGGGTGAGAATCCATACAGAAGCCCTCCGACGAACGAGGCCAGGGCCCATGAGGTCCACCTGCGCAACA
Source organism: uncultured Acidimicrobiales bacterium (assembly GCA_963814655.1). GTDB lineage: Bacteria > Actinomycetota > Acidimicrobiia > Acidimicrobiales > RAAP-2 > Bog-756. The sequence continues at coordinate 859,776 of CAWFDU010000013.1, forward strand.
GTACGAACATGGCCAGCGCTGAGAGGGCTGGCGCAATGGTCAGAGCCACGTTCAATGTCGCGATCGGACCGAAAGCCCAGGTGATGGGCGCCAGCACCACACCGACGGCGACGTCGGATGTGTTGGCCAGCAAGTTGACCCCGTGGGGATAGCCCATTGCGGTGGAGTAGAGCGGATTGAGGCCGTGGACCATTGCATACGCAGGCCAGTCGAGAAACCAGGTGAACTGGGACGGATCACCGCATCCACAGACCGTTGTCGACGTCGGATGAGTCGTCCAGACGTTCCACCAGACGAGGACGGCGAGGAGCAGGTAGCCACATCCCGCCGAAGCGACGGCCTTCCAGTGGCCTTGCCGGCCACGTTTCGCCGCACGCGATCCTTCTGACTGTTCGTGTTCCTGCTCCGCGGTCGACAATGGATCGATACACGTTCGGTGGGAAGGCATCGGGGGATCTCCGAAGGGTCGCAGGGACTCGCGAATGTCGATCCTAATGATCTTCAGACTCACCTCTTTGCCCTCGAGCGCCGATCCAGCCGCTACTTGGGAGCGGTGATCGACGATTCGGGAGGCCACCGATGCAGATTCCGTCGCGGCTGCGAAGTCCTGGTCTGTCCGATCGAACGGAACGAGGAATCGATACAGCACAATGGGTGCTCCTACCCTTGCTACCAAGCGTTTCCCTGCCCCGAGTCGGGGAAAGCACATCGACCCGTAGCGGGCCAGGAAAGCGCACGATCGTCGCCGAACCGTTTGTGTGATTTGGAGACACTGATCAATCCACGGTGGGATGTCGTGGACCGGCGTCGAGCACTCGACTCAGCAATGCCTGGAGATGCTCCATCGACCAGTGCTTGCGACTCCTGATTCGGGCAACGATTAGATTGCTCGTATGTCTTCGTCCGACGATGACCAGAGCCGTCTGGCGATCCTCAATCAGATCACCACCGATCCTCCTAAGGTGCATGCCGAGGCTACCGACGGCAATGTCTGGAGCGCCTTTCTCGACTGCTACCAGTTCATGGCCGAGTGGGTCCACCCGGGAGCTCGCACCCTCGAGACTGGTGCTGGCCTGTCGACTGTCTTGTTCGCGGCCTGGGGCTGCCAACACTTGTGCATTGTCCCGTACCCGAGGGAGGCAGAGGCGATACGCGATTATTGCGATCAGCACGGCATCGATACCGCGCGACTGGCATTTGACCTTCGGCCATCCGAGATTGCCCTTCCGGACCTGCACGCGGTTGATCCGTTCGATCTGCTATTTATTGATGGAGCTCATGCCTTTCCATTTCCGATAATCGATTGGTTCTACGGGGCTGCTCTCCTCAAGAAGGGCGGCATCGTCGTCTTTGATGATCTACAACTTCCAGCAGTAGGCAACTTTCTCGACTCCTACTTGGAGATTGATGATCGATGGCATCGAATTGGCGGTACGTCCAAGTGGAGAGCCTACCGGCGGCGTTCCGAAGGATCATTGGCGGAGCACGAATCGGAACAGGCGTTTTTCACGCGCATCCCGCCTCCGTATTGGGAAAGGGCAGCCCGTGGAGTGTGGGAGTTCCTGCCCTGGAGCGTACGCAAGCGGATTGGGCCCATTGCGGCGAGTAGACGCTAGCAACAGCGCGATCCTGAATGCGCCCGTGGTTCCGGGCCCTACGTCAGCGGTTTCCAGGTGCTGCCGGCATCGTCCGACGTGGCGGCGTACGTCCCCGACACCAGCATGCAGAACCCCTGGTGCGTACAGGAGAGCCCGAGGCTCTCGTAGGAGAGATACGTCTCGACCGGCAGCTTCCCCGGGCCAGCGTGCCACGTCACTCCTCCGTCGGTGGTCTCGAACAGCACCAGGTTACGACGACCTTGCCCCGCCGCCAGGCACTCCGTGGCGGTGACGCAGGCGACTCGGACGATGTTGTCGTCGCCGGCGATCGATGAACGGTTCCATGTAGCTCCCCCGTCCGACGTCCAGACAGCGAACGCTGATTGACGCACACCGGACGTTCGGCTGCTGCCCACGGCGACACAGTGGGCGGCATCCCCGCAGGCGATCTCGGAGAGGAGAGGGACGCCTGCTGGGATCGGAGCACTCGTCCACGAGGCCCCGCCGTCATCCGACTCGACGATGGCCCCGGGAGAGGTGGCTTCACGGGCTGTCGTTCCCGTCGCCATGCAGTGAGATGGGGTCGCGCAGGTGACGTTGTCGAGGTTCCAGTCACCGGGAGGCAACGAGCCCTGCGTCCACGTGGCTCCACCATCGTGCGTGACGAGGACTTCGGCGCTCGGTTGGGGAAGGGGAACGTGCCGAGGGAACGTGAGCGGTGGGTAGTCGCTGCCGACGGCGATGCAGGAGCCGGGTGGGCTGCACTCGATCCCCCAACTGGAGAACGTGGATGGGGCCTTGGCGGCCGTCCATGATCCACCGCCGTCCGACGTGATCTCCATGGCTCCCCGCGCACCTACGCAGTGGGTGGCGTCCCAGCACGAGAGCCACAGGAAGATCGGGAACGGTGCGACGGACTGCCGGTGTGCCCACGAGGCGCCGCTGTCGGTGGAGATCGCCGTGGAGGTCTTCTCGCCGAACACCGATCCCTCGGCCACGCAGGTGGCTGCGCCCGGACAGTCGGTCGCCAGGTAGTCGACTCCATGGGGAATCCAGGTCACGCTGGTGAATCCCGAGGCCACCCAGTTGGTACCCGTAGTGCCGCTGCCGCTCGCCACGATCGCCGAAGCCGCCAGGAGCGTGGTGGCTACCAGTCCGACCGGCCACCACCAGATCGGAGCACGGAACGGCGGCGAGACGAGCGCGTACGCGGCTGATCCGGCGACCACCAGGCCGATCACCACCCCTGCCGCACGCACCACCCACGCGTCAGGTGTGTAGGTCACGGGCGAGACTAGTGACCCCGCCACGATCCCGAGTCCGATCGCCACGAGCGAGATCGCAGCCAGGTCGACGACCACCCGCCTCCATCTCCGTGCGGACACGCTGGACTTCCGGTGCTGAGCGACCACGCACCATGCCGCCAGGAGATAGAGCACGATCACGGCCACCATCGGGACCAGGAACCCCATCGCCCTCCAGACGTGCAGTGTCACCACCGTCGACACGAGGGGGTCCTCGCCGAGTGCGGGTGCGTTCCTCATCCGCTGGTAGTTGGTGACAACGCCAACGACGACCACCCCGGCGAAGAAGACGGCGATGCAGAGCACCATCACGACCGTCGGCCAACTCAGCGACCAGAGGATCCGCCGTCCACGGGGCAGGCGGGCAGCATCGGAGGGGGTGATCCCTGGGGGTAGAGGGCCTCGGTCGTCAGCCGCCCGCACCACGTCGATCTCGTCCGGCCGCATCTTGCGTTCATCGGCTCGGACCGATCTGGACCTGAGCACTGGAGCGAGCCGAGACATCGACGCCGAGGGCGGGCTCGTCACGGACGATCGCTCCTGGGTCCAGGGCGAAGGTGGACCACTGGCCCTCGGGCGGCCGAAGGCTGACGCCGGGCAGCGGACGAACCTGGCCGAGGGGGAGGAGGCCGAAGCCTCCATCACCCCTCCGACCAGCCACGACGATGAGCAGTCCCAACGGGATTCGAACCCGTGTCGCCACCTTGAGAGGGTGGTGTCCTAGGCCTCTAGACGATGGGACCCTGTGGGGCGCCGTCGGCGTCCCGGTGCTTCGTTCCTCCGGCGTTCGATGACTCCGGGGGGAGCAATCTGCCACAGCGGCCCCGAAAGGGCCAGTGCATGCGCTCGGGGGGGAGGGCTCGAACCTCCAACCTCATGAACCAGAATCACGCGCGCTGCCAGTTGCGCCACCCCCGAATGGGCGAACCGCCAATTTAGCCGACCGGAGCCGCTCCGGTGACGCCGCTCCCCCGGGGGCGCCGACGTGAGCGGGATCGGGACCCCGCCGCGCCGCCGCGTCGTCCGACCGCGCACCCGATCCGGACCCCGTCGGGCGCACGCCGGCCGCTGCCCGCCCCTCGCTACGATCCACCCATGGACGCACGCCGGGTGGTCATCGTCGGTGGCGGTGTCCTCGGCACCATGCACGCCCTCGAGGCCTGCCGCCGCGGCCTGCACGTCGTCCACCTGGAGGCCGACCCCGGTCCCCGGCGGGCGTCGGTGCGCAATTTCGGGCTGGTCTGGATCAGCGGGCGGGCCGCCGGCGCCGAACTTGACCTCGCCGTCCGGGCCCGCCAGCTGTGGGAGCGGATCGCCGACCACACCCCGGACATCGGCTTCCGCCCCGACGGGTCCGTGACGGTCGCCCGCCACGGGACCGAGCTCGCCCTCATGGCCGAGGCGGCGGCGCAGCCGGACGCGGCCGCCCGCGGACTCGAGCTCCTCGACGCAGACGGGGTCCGCTCCGTCAATCCGGCGGTCCGCGGCGAGCTGCTCGGCGGGCTCCGGTGCACCCGCGACGCCGTCGTCGAGCCCGGACGGGTCCTGTCCGCCCTGCGGACCACCCTCGGGGCGACCGGTCGCTACACCTGGCTCCCCCGCCGCCAGGTGGTCGACGTCGAGACCTCCACCGGCTCCGCCGTGGCCGTCGACCACCTCGGCGGCCGGCACGAGGGCTCGCAGGTGGTCCTGTGCATCGGCGACCGGCTGACCGGACTCGGCGGCCGCATCGGCGTGACCCTGGCGTCCGCCCCACTCGGCCGGTGCCGCCTGCAGATGCTCCAGACCGCCCCCGCCGCCGGGCGTCTCCCCACCGCCCTGGCCGACGCCGACTCCATGCGGTACTACCCCGCCTTCGACCTGCCCGGCCGCGCCCGACTGCCGGAGCCGTCCGCCGCCACGACGCGGTGGGGCATGCAGCTGCTCCTCGTCCAGCGGGCCGACGGTGGCCTCACCATCGGCGACACCCACGCCTACGACGAACCCTTCGACTTCGCCGTCGAGGAGCACCTCTACGACGAGCTGACGACCCGGGCCGAGGCCCTGCTCGGGTGGCCCCTGCCTCCCGTCGAACGCCGCTGGGCCGGCGTGTACACCGTCACCACCGACGACCGCATCTACTACCGCTCCCACGTCGACGACGGCGTCGTGGTGGTGACCGGACCGGCCGGCCGCGGCATGACCCTGTCGCCGGCGATCGCCGAGGAGACCTGGGAGGAGCTGACCCCATGACCACCCCCATCCGCATGGCCGCGCTCGACATGGCCGGCACCACCGTCGCCGACGAGGGCGCGGTGGAAGAGGCCTTCCAGGCCGCTCTCGACGCCGTGGGCCTGGTGGCCGGCGACCTCATGGACGACCCCGGCGCCTACGTGCGCCGCACCATGGGCCAGTCCAAGATCGAGGTGTTCACCGAACTGCTCGGCGGCGACCGCCACCGGGCGACCGCGGCGAACACCGCGTTCGAGGCCGCCTTCGACCAGGCGGTCGCCCGGGGCGAGGTCTCGGCCCTGCCCGGTGCCGAGGACACGTTCGCCGCCCTGCGCGCCGGAGGCGTGCGCCTGTGCCTCACGACCGGCTTCTCCCCCGCCACGCGCGACCGGATCCTGGCCTCCCTCGGGTGGGAGGGCCTCGTGGACCTGGCGCTCTCCCCGGTGGACGCCGGGAGGGGCCGGCCGTGGCCCGACATGATCCTGACCGCCGTGCTCCGCCTGCGGATCGACGACGTGGCCGAGGTGGCCGTGGCCGGCGACACCACGAGCGACCTGGTCGCCGGCACCCGGTCGGGTGCCTCGATCGTGGCCGGGGTGCTCACCGGCGCCCATACCGCCGGGGAGCTGGCCGGCGCGCCCCACACCCACCTGCTCGACTCGGTCGCCGAGCTGCCCGCCCTGGTCCTCCGATGACCGCGGGGGTGGCTCCCGCCCGAGGGTCGCCCGACGGAGGACGGCGCCGTGGGGATCAGCCGAACGAGTCGAGGTGGTCGAACCCGATGATCCGGCCCACGGCCACACCGAGCGTCTCCTTGGCGTAGTACGGGACGGCCGCCAGGCCGCTGATCGGCGAGGTCTGGGTCGGCGTGGGGTACGGGGTCAACCCGACCGAACTGGCGATGGCCAGGCTGCGCGCCTCGTGGAACTTGTCGGTGACGACCAGCACGGTGGTGTCCCCGCGGGCGATCAGGACCGGTGCCGCCTCGGACAGGTTCTCCCACGAATTGCGGCCACCGGCCTGGAGGATGTCGTGCGCCGGGACCCCGTTCGCCTCCAGGTACCGCGCCGACGCCTGCGCCTCGGTGAAGGCGTCGCCCGGCTCCTTCGAGCCGGTGACCATGACGGTGGACGAGTACCGCTGGTGCCAGAGCAGCCCGGCCTCGTCGAGGCGGGCCCGAAGGTCCGGCGACGGCACCCCGTCGTACTGGGCGGCGCCCATCACCACGATGGCGCCCGCCTCCCGGGGCTCGTAGCGCTGGCCGGTCCGCCAGACCTGGATCGCGGTGACCCCGAGGTAGACGACCACGACGAGCACCACCCACTTGAGCAGCCGGAGCAGGAAGCGGAGCAGGCGGAGGACGAACAGGGGGAGTCCTGGGTGGACCGGGATCAGTCGTCCGCCCGGGGCACGCGCACCCGGGGCGTCACGCGGCCGGGGTCCGTCCGGCGGCGACCAGTGCGGCCGCCGCCTCCAACCGGGCGAGCGTGCGCTCGGGACCGAGCACCTCGAGCGCCTCGAACAGCGGTGGACCCACCCGCCGGCCGGTGACCGCCACCCGGATCGGGGCCTGGGCCTTGCCGAGCTTGCGGCCCACCGACTCGGCGACGCCCAGCGTGGCGGCGTGGAGGGCCCCGGCCGTCCAGTCGTCGGCCAGGCCCCGGTAGGCCCCGATGGCGGCGGCCAGGATCGCCGGGGCGCCGTCGTCGCCCGCCACGGCCCTGGCCCAGGCGTCGGGGTCGGTGTCAGGTGGGTCGAGGAAGAGGAAGTCGACCATGGCCGGCACCTCGCCCAGCACGGCCACCCGTTCCTGGACCACGGGGGCCAGGGCCGCGAACGCGGCCTCGTCGAACGCCCCGTCCGGCCACGGCGCGCCATCCCCACCAGCCACGGCCGGCAGGCCTCGACGAACGCGTCGGTCGCCATGGCCCGGATGTACTCGCCGTTCATGTGGGTGAGCTTGGCCACGTCGAAGAACGCCGGTGAGTGGTTGACGTCGGCCAGACGGAACCACGCCACCATCTGGTCGCGGGTGAAGATCTCGTCCTCGTCGTTCGGCGGGCTCCACCCGAGCAGGCCCAGGTAGTTCACGAACGCCTCGGGCAGGTAGCCCTGGTCGCGGTAGGACTCGACGGCCACCGGATCCTTGCGCTTCGACAGCTTCTTGCGGGCCTCGTTGACCAGCATCGGCAGGTGGGCGAAGACGGGCAGCGGCGGGGTCGGGGCGCCGGCCGGCCCCACCGAGCCGTCCGTCGTCCAGCCGAGGTCGGCCAGCGCCGTCCCACATCAGGATGCCCTTGGGCGTCGTGGGCAGCAGGTCCTCGCCCCGGATGACGTGGGTGATCGCCATGTCGATGTCGTCGACCACGTTGGCCAGGACGAACAGCGGCGCGCCGTTGCCCTTGACGGCCACGAAGTCGTCCATGGCCGCGCACGGGAACTCGACGTCGCCCCGGATGACGTCGGGCACCACGGTGACGCCCTCGTCGGGGGTGGCGTACCGGAGGGCGCGCCCCTCGCCCCGGGGCAGACCGAGGTCCCGGCAGTGGCCGTCGTAGCCGGGGGTGAGGATGCCGGCGGCCTTGTTCCGGGCCGTCACCTCGTCGTGGGTGCACGCCGCAGGCGTACAGGCGCCCGGCGTCCCACAGGGCGTCGACGGCCTGGTGGTACCGCCCGGTGCGCAGCGACTGGCGGTACGGGCCCTCGTCGGCGTCCATCCCCAGCCAGTGGAGGGCGGACAGGATCCCGTCGACCCACTCCTCGCGGTTGCGCTCGGCGTCGGTGTCCTCGATCCGCAGGACGAAGGTGCCGCCGGACTGGCGGGCCACCAGCCAATTGAACAGCGCGGTGCGTGCGCTCCCCACGTGGAAGTAGCCCGTCGGGGACGGGGCGAAGCGGACCCTCGGGGCGTCGGTCGCCACTCCCGCGCTTACTCGTCCTCGACGATGGTGATGGCGCCCGTCGGGCAGCCGTTGGCCGCCTGGCGGACCACCTCGCGCAGCTCCTCGCCGGGGTGCTCGTTGAGCACGTAGAGGAACCCGTCGTCGCGGACCTCGAAGACCTCGGGCGCGATGCCCATGCACACGGCGTTGCTGGCGCACTCGTCGTAGTCCACAACAATTTTCACGGCGATCCTCCGGGAGTTCGGTGACGACGACCCACTGTACCGGCCCCCGGGTCCGGTGCCGGGACAGCCGCATCCTGCTAGAACTCCGCCATGGCCACCCGTCTCCACCCGTCCCCGTCCCGCCGCGCCCGCGCGCGTCCGGCGCGCTGGCCGGTGTGCTCGCCGTCGCGGCCGTCCTGGCCACCGGGTGCTCGTCCGGCTCGTCCGGCTCGTCGGCCACGACCGCATCGACCGTCGCCGCCACGACCACCACCTCGGGCACCGGGCTGCCCGCCATCCGGCACGTGTTCGTCATCGTGCTCGAGAACGAGGGGTACGCCGACACCTTCGGGAGCCCGTCGTCCGACCCGTACCTGGCCACCACCCTCCCGGGCGAGGGGGCGCTCCTCCGGGAGTACTACGGGATCGGCCACTTCTCCAACGACAATTACATCGCCCTCGTCTCGGGCCAGGCCCCCAATCCGTCCAACCAGGCCGACTGCCAGGTGTTCGCCGACTTCCCGGCGGGCACCGCGATCCTCCCGAGCGGGCAGATCGACGGGTCCGGGTGCGTGTTCCCGGCGTCGGTCCCGACGGTGGCCGGCCAGCTCGACGCCGCCCACCTGACGTGGAAGGCGTACATGCAGGACATGGGGAACGACCCGTCCCGCGAGTCGGCGGTGTGCGGCCACCCCGCCGTGGGTGCCGTCGACACGACCCAGAAGGCCGTGCCCGGCGACGGCTACGCCACCCGGCACGACCCGTTCGTCTACTTCCACTCGATCATCGACGACACGGCGCTGTGCGACTCCCGCGTCGTGCCGCTCGGATCCACCACGGGGTCGCTGCCCGCCTCGGCCCCACCGGGCACCACCGGGCTCGCCACCGACCTCGCCTCGGTGGCGACGACGCCCAACCTGAGCTTCATCACGCCCGAACCTGTGCAGCGACGGTCACGACGCCCCGTGCCTGAACGAGCAGGCGGCGCCCACCGCCGGGGCCAACATCGACGCCTTCCTCTCCACCTGGGTGCCCCGCATCACCAGGTCCCCCGCCTTCAGGAAGGACGGCCTCCTCATCGTCACCTTCGACGAGGCCGACGTGGACGGGCCGCGTGCCGACGCCACCGCCTGCTGCAACGAGCAGCCCGGACCCGCCGCCACCCTGCCGGGCATCTCCGGCCCCGGCGGTGGGCGTACCGGCACCGTCCTGCTGTCCCCCTTCATCCACCCCGGCACGGTCAGCACCGTCCCGTACAACCACTACTCGACCCTGGCCACCATCGAGACGGTCTTCGGCCTCGCCCGACTGGGCCAGGCCGCCACCACCAGCTCCGTCTACGGCCCCGACGTGTTCGGGCGCTGACCGGGCCGGTGCGCCCGGTGCCGCCGTGGCGGGTCGGGGCGCCTGGGCCGGCGGTGGCGGGGGGTCAGAACGAGGCGGTGGTGCGCTTGATGAGGTTGACCACCCCGTTCGAATTGACGCACACGCTGTAGGTGACGGCGTCCCCCACGGTCACCAGCCCGGACGCGTCCGCCGTGACCGAGCCGGTGACGTCGTACTCCGTGCGCCCGGCCAGGCACGCTCCCCGGCCCGGGGACTCGGCCGTCGCCGTGTAGGTGGTCGTCGCCGTGGTCTTGCCCCAGGTGAGGGTCCCACCGGTCAGGAGGTCACCACCGGCGAAGTGCGCGCTCCGCTTCGGTGCACCGCACTTGGTGACGACGACGGTCGTCGCGAGGTGCCCGTAGATCTTCCGGCACAGGAGCGACGACCCGCCGCCCGCACCCACCGTCAGGTCGACCGAGTTGGTCGACGTCGACCCGGCGTAGGTGCCGTCTCCGGAGTAGGCGCCCGTGACCCCCGGGTAGGAGCCCACGGCGAGGTCCCCGTCGCGCACGAGGTGGCCGGCAGCGTGGCCGTGCACAGGACGGTGTCGCCCGAGGAGAACTGGACGGTGCCGGTGGCGTCGTCGGGGAGTCCCGCCCACGCCATCGTGGACACCGGCGAGGTCGTCGAGCTGGTCGAGTTGGCGCCGTTGACCGTGATGGTGAACGACGTCGGTGTGGACCCGGTGGCCCCGGCCGGCACGGCCAGCGCCACCGAGCCGCCGGCGACGACCGTCGCGATCACGAGTATCCCTGCCAGACGCTGGATCCTGTGCCGCACGATTCCCCCGTTCGTGGCGCGCCCCCGTGGCCCGCACCCCGGCGCCGCATCCCGGAGGGGCGGGCCGCACCTCATTGTCGACCCGGACCCGACCCGGGTGCAACCCGTCCCGGACCCGCACCGTCCGGCACCGGCGGGGCCCGTGGTCCGGTCGTCACCTAACGTGGTGGACATGTGCCGCAACATCACCGTCCTGCGGGGGCTGGAGCCACCCGCCAGCACCGAGGAGGTCGAGGCGGCCGCCCGCCAGTACGTACGCAAGGTCGGCGGCGTCCAGACCCCCTCGCCGGCCACCGCCGAGGCGTTCGACCGGGCGGTCCGGGCGGTGGCCACGGCGACCGCCGACCTCCTGGCCGAGCTGCCGCCCCGACGCGTGCCGCCCCGCACCGACCCGCCGCTCCGGCGCCGCGCGGCCGGGACCGCCTGACCGTCAGCCCAGGTCGACGGTCCGGTTCAGGTCCACCGACTCCAGCAGCCGGCGGTCGTGGGAGACCAGCAGGAGCGTCCCGGCGAAGCCCCGCAGCGCCGCCTCGAGCTGCTCGATGGCCGGGAGGTCCAGGTGGTTGGTCGGCTCGTCGAGCACCAGGAAGTTGACGCCCCTGGCCTGGAAGACGGCGAGCTCGGCCCTGGTCCGCTCACCCGGGGACAGCGTGCCGGCGGGGCGGGTGACCTGCTCGGCGCCCAGGCCGAACTTGGCGAGCAGCGACCGGGCCTCGGACTGCGTGGAGCCGCAGCGGTCGCACATCTCGCGCACCAGGTCGCGGTCGCCGCCGAGTGCCCGCCGGTCCTGGCCCAGGACGCCGGGGACGACCCCCGGCCCGAGCCACCGCTCGCCCGCGGCCAGGGAGACCGAACCGAGGACGGCGCCCACCAGGGTGGACTTGCCCACCCCGTTCGGCCCGGTGAGGCCCAACCGGTCACCCCAGTCGATCTGCAGGTCCACCGGGCCCAGGCGGAACGTGCCCCGCTCGACCACCGCCCCGGTCAGCCGGGCCACCACCGCACCGGCCCGGTCCGCCTCCTCGATGGTGAAGCGGAGCTCCCATCCCTCCCACGGCTTGGCCACCTGGTCGAGCGACGCCAGGGCCCGGTCCGCCTGCCGGGCCTTGGCCGCCAGGTGTTCGGTGCGGTCGACCCGGAAGCCGCGCTGGGCCCGGTCGTGGTCCTTCGGGGCGCGGGACTCCCGGGCCACACCCCTGGTGGCCCACTCGCGCTGCTGCTGGGCCCGGGCCCGGAGCTGCGAGCGCCGCCGCTCGTAGGTGGCGAACGCCTCGTCGGCGTGGCGGCGGGCGGTGACCCGCTCCGCCTGGTACCCCTGCCAGCCGCCGCCGAACTCCCGGGCCGACCGGGTGTGCTCGTCCAGCTCGAGCACGGTGGTGACGGTCCGCTCGAGGAAGTCCCGGTCGTGCGAGACCAGCACCAGCCCACCGGAGCGCCCGGCCACCCAGGCCGACAGCCGCCGCAGTCCCTCGAAGTCCAGGTCGTTGGTCGGCTCGTCGAGGAGGGTGACGGCGAACCTCGACAGTTCGACGGCGGCCAGGGCGACCTTCGCCTCCTGCCCACCGGACAGCGTCGACGTCTCCCGGTCGGCCAGGGACCGGCCGAGGCCCAGGTCGTCGAGGACGGCGTCGATCCGGGCGTCGAGGTCGCCCGCGCCCAGTGCGGTGAACCGCTCCAGGGCCACCGCGTACCGGTCGTCGGCGTCGGCGGTGCCGGCGGTCAGGCCGGCGGCCGCAGCCGTCAGCTCGTCCTCTGCGGCGGCCGCCCCGGTGCGCCGGGTCAGCAGGGCGCGGACCGTCTCCCCCGGCACCCGCTCGTGCTCCTGGGCGAGGTACCCGACCGTGGCCGACGGCGGGTCGAGCGTCACCGATCCGGCATCGGGCTCGTCGAGACCGGCCAGGAGCCGGAGCAGGGTGGACTTGCCCACCCCGTTCGGCCCGGTGACCCCGACGCAGGTGTGCGGGCCGACGGTCAGCGACACACCGTCGAGCACGGTGGTTCCGGCGCGGTCGGATCGGAGGCCGCGGGCGACCAGCGTGGCGGGGGTGACGGGCGGGGGGACGCGGGGTGCGGGCATCGGTGGACCTCGGGGGCCGGGGGCGGGCGGGCGACGGGGACGGTCACGACCGGGACTCAGCGCACCCTCCGAGCGTACCGCCGGGAACGCCCCCGGTCCGACGGGGGCCTAGCATCCCGGCATGATCGCCGACCGGCTGGCCGAACTGGGCATCGAGCTGCCGGCGGTGTACCCGCCGGCCGGCAACTACCTGGGCTGCGTGGTGGTCGACGGGACCGTCCACGTCGGCGGCCACGGTCCGATCGGCGGGCCCGAGCGGTTCGCCGGCAAGGTGGGCGCCGACCTCACCGTCGAGGACGGCTACCGGGCGGCCCGGGCCACCGGACTGTCCATCCTGGCCACCCTGGACGCCGCGCTCGGCACCCTCGACCGGATCGAGCGGTTCGTCAAGGTGTTCGGCATGGTCAACGTCGCCCCCGGGTTCACCCGGACCCCGGAGGTGATCGACGGCTGCTCCGACCTGTTCGTCGAGGTGTTCGGCGACGCCGGCCGCCACACCCGCAGCGCGGTGGGCCTGGCCGAGCTGCCCTTCCACATCCCCGTGGAGATCGAGTGCGTCGCCCGCCTGCACCCGTGACCGGCCCCACCGGGCGCGGGTGACGCTCCCGGGTCAGCCCGTGCAGCAGACGTGGGTGGTGAGCGGCCCCCCGTTCCACGCCATGGCGTCCACCATGGCGGCGAGGAGGTCCAACGGCCGTCCTTCGGCGTCGGCGTAGACCCGGTGCAGGTTGAGCACGACCCGCTCGGCGTCCGGCCAGTCGGCGAACTCCCCCAGGTCGGCCTCCTGCGCCACGGCGAGCGGCCCGATCCCGGCCCGGCGGCCCTCGGCGGCCAGGTCGAGGACGAACCGGTAGTACCGCTCGTGGTCGGCCAGCACGGCGGGAAGGTCGGCGCCCGCGGCCAGGGGTCCGTGGCCGGGGACGACGACGTCGGGCCCGAAGGCGGCGATCCACTCCAGCACGCGGAGCGCCCCCTCCACCGAGCCGGCGAACACCAGCGGGGTCAGGCCGTGGAACAGCAGGTCGCCGGTGAACAGCACCCGCTCCTCGGGCAGCCACGCCACCAGGTCGCCCCCGGTGTGGGCGGCGTGCCCGGGGTGGACCAGGTCGATCCGGCGCGTGCCCGAGTGCACGGTCAGGTCGGTGCGGGTCACGATGGTGGGCACCCGGCGGGTGACCGCGCCCCAGTCCGGGACCGGGTCCCACGCCGGTGGGCACCCGTCGATCACGGGATCGACCAGCAGGTGCTCGCGCATCACCTCGTGCCCGATGAGCGCCACGTCGGCGGGCAGCAGCGAGTTGCCGTAGGTGTGGTCGCCGTGCTCGTGGGTGTTGACCGCGAACCGCACCGGGGCGCCGCCGGTGGCGCCGTCGGACGGCATCCAGGAACCGCCGGGTGCGGGTCTCGGTGGCGCAGGTGTCGACCACCAGCGTGCCGTCCCCACCGGTGACCGCGCCGGCGTTGTTGAGCCACCACGTGCCGTCGGGCTGCAGCCAGGCGTGGACCCCGTCGACGACCTCGACGAGGTGGCCGGCGGTCACCGTCGGGTCGGGCCGGTGTGCGTGTGCCGTGTCCATAGCTCCCCCTGTCCCGCGCCGCCCCGGTGCCCGCCGGGTGCGGGTCCGGGGTCAGGGCTTGTCGCTGCCGACGACCCACATGGCGAAGAACTGCGACCCGCCGCCGTAGGCCTGGCCGAGGGCCAGCTTCGCCCCGTCGACCTGGTGCTCGCCCGGCCTGGCCGCGCACCTGCATGGCCGCCTCGAGGAAGCGCAGCATGCCCGAGGCCCCGATGGGGTTGGACGACAGGACGCCGCCCGACGCGTTCCACGGGATGTCGCCGTCGAAGGCGGTCGCCCCCGACTCGGTCAGCTTCCACCCGTCGCCCAGGTCGCAGAAGCCGAGGTTCTCCAGCCACATCGGCTCGTACCAGCTGAACGGCACGTAGACCTCGGCGCAGTCGAACTGCGCCGCGGGGATCGGTGACGCCGGCCTGGGCGTAGACGTCGGCCGAGCAGTCCCGGCCCGGCCTGCGGGTTGATCTGGTCCCGGCCGGCGAACATCGTCGGCTCCGACCGCATGGCCGTGCCGTGGATCCAGGCCGGCGGGTAGCCGGCCCGAGAGGGCGTCCTCGGCGGCCAGCACCATGGCCGCCGCGCCGTCCGAGGACGGGCACGCCTCGAGGTAGCGCAGGGGGTCCCACAGCATCATCGAGTCCTCGACCATCTTCATGTCGATGTCGGCCAGGTGGAGGTGGGCGTACGGGTTCCGCATGGCGTTCTGGCGGTCCTTGACGGCCACCATCCGGCCGATGTGGTCGGGCGCGCCGGACCGGCGCATGTAGGCCCGGATGTGCGGGGCGAAGTACCCGCCGGCGCCGGCCAGCAGCGGCGCGGCGAACGGCTGCGGCACCGACAGCGCCCACATGGCGTCCGAGTCGGACTGCTTCTCGTAGGCCACGGTCAGGACCCGCTTGTGGATGCCCGACGAGACCAGGTGGGCGGCCACCAGCGCCGTCGACCCGCCCACGGAGCCGGCGGTGTGGACGCGGAACATGGGCTTGCCCACCGCGCCGAGCGCGGGGGCCAGGTAGATCTCCGGCATCATGTTGCCCTCGAACATGTCGGGGGCCTTGCCGATGACCACGGCGTCGATGTCGGACCAGGTCAGGTCGGCGTCGGCCAGGGCCATCTTGGCCGCCTCGCGCACGAGGCCGGCGATGGAGACGTCGTCCCGCTTGGCCTTGTGGTGGGTCTGGCCCACCCCGATGACTGCACAGCGCTCTGCCATCACGCACCCTCCAGGACGCAGACGAGATTCTGTTGGAGACACGGGCCCGACGTGGCGTGGGCCACCGCCCGGTCGGCCGATCCCGGCGCGGATGCGGCTCGGCGGCCTCGCCGATGCGGATGAGCCCGGCCGACATCAGCGGGTTGGCGGCCAGCGGCGCCGCCCGACGGGTTGATGACCACCGAGTCGTCGAGGCCGAGGGCCTCGCTACGATCAGCTCCTGGTGGGCGAAGGGGGCGTGGAGCTCGGCGATGTCGACCTTGCCGGCGGCGACGCCGGCCACCTCGGCGGCCATGGCCGTCGACGGCGACGACGGTGAGGTCGCGGGCGCCCAGCGAGTGGGTCTCCATGCGGTGGTCGAATCCGGTGATCCACACCGGCCGCTCCGACCACTGCCGCGGCCTTGTCGCCGGCGGCCAGCACGATGGCGGCGGCGCCGTCGGTGATCGGGGGCAGGGCGTGGCGCCGCAGCGGGGCGACCACGTAGTCGTCCTCGCAGCAGCGCCTCGGCGGGCCACGTCCTTGCGCACCTGGGCCTTGGGGATTGGCCAGGGCGTCGCGGCGGCTGCGCGAGGCGACGGCGGCGAAGTCGGCCTCGGTCGCCTTGCCCGCGTCGATCAGGGCCCGGGCCTGCAGGGCACTGAGGCTGACGATGTCGGGCCACAGCGGGGCCTCGTAGTACGGGTCGAGCTGCAGGGTGAGGATCTCGTGGAGGTCGCCCAGCGACGAGCGCCCGAACGAGTACACCAGGGCGGCGTCGATCTCGCCCTCCTGGAGCAGCACCCAGGCCTCGTAGAGGGCCCAGGCGCCGTCCATCTCCACGTGGGACTCGCGACCGGGGCGGCCACACCCCCACGGCGTCGAGGGCCATCACGAAGCTGAACGGTCCGCCGATCAGGTAGTCGGTGGAGCCCGAGCAGATGAAGTCGACGTCGTCCTTGGTGATGCCGATGTTGCCGAACACCTCGGCGATGACCGGCATCAGACCCTCGACCTCGTTCCGCTCGTCGTCCCTGCGGACGTTCGGCGACTGGGCGAAGGAGGCGACGGAGACGGGACGGACGGTCCGTCCGGCGGCGCTCACAGGTACTCCTTGTAGGTCTCGTAGTCGGCGTCGGGCTCGCCGTTCGGGCGGAAGTACTTGACCGAGGCGAGGGACGGGGTCAGCTCGGACTCGTCGACCCAGACGGCCTCGACCCGCATGCCCATGCGGACCTGGTCGGTGGGGATCTCCTGGAGGAGCCCCATGAACGAGAGGTTGGCCCCGTCGAGCAGGATCTGGGCGCAGATGTAGGGGATCTCGATGGACTGGCCGGCGAAGGGGACGTTGACCACGCAGTAGGTGGTGACGGTGCCCGAGTTGCCCGAGCAGCACGTCCTCGGTGGTCGGCACGCCGTCCGTCGGGCACGAGCCGCGGCTCGGCACGTAGACCTTGCCGCACGTGCCGCACCGCTGGCCGAGGAACTCGCCCCGCGCCAGGCCCCGGAGGAACTTCGACTGGGCGACCCCGGGCGTGAAGTCGAAGTCGAGGCGGATGGGGGTGGCCAGCGTCGTGACCGGCCCCTGCTCCGTCGGTCTCGTCGGCCATCAGGACGGCACCTCCCTCGAGGCACGAACGCCTCGATGTCGGCCATGGAGCCGACCCGCTCGGCCTCGGGCCGGAACCTGGCGGTCACCCGGGCCCCGGTGGCCAGGGCGTCGGGCCCGGGGGCGTCGACGGCGTGCAGCATGGCCGTGTCGGCGCCGTCGAGCCGGATGAGGGCCCAGGCGAACGGCGTCCGGAGCGGGTGCTTGCGGAGGGGATGGGACACCCACGCCCACGACTCGACGACCCCGCCCGGCCCGACCTCGACCAGCTCGCCGACGTCGTCGCCGGTCAGCGGGTCGTACTCGGTCGGCGGCACGATGACCTTGCCGTCGGACCCGGTGGCCCCGACGAACCGGCCGTCGCGCAGTGCGGTCAGGAAGGCGCCGATGACCGGGCCGGTCGAGCGCGAGTACGGATACTCGAGCCGGTGCTCTGCGTGCAGGACCTCGCTGTCGGCCATGACGGACCTCCCCCTGGGCGTGCGTCGGACGTGACGGACGGAAATGTAGAACAGATTTCAGTTTTGTGCCTCCACGGGCCCGCCGGAGCCCCGGCCGGGACGCCGGTCCCGGGAGACCGTCAGCGGCGTACGGACTGCCGCTTCCCTTGGGCGTCCCCGGCGGCTCAGAGGCTGATCGGTCGCGGCGGGGTGCCGCCCTCCGGCCCGGCGGGCGGACTGGAGAGTCGGGCACGGGCCGCGGCGGCACGACGCCGCCAGGACGACGGTGACGGCCACGACCTGGACCGCCCACCAACGTAGTCGTCGATTCTCCACTGGCCGATCACCAGGGCCCCGTTGCCGCAGTCAAGGCGACGGCGATCGGCGCGTGCTCGACCGAGAGGCCACGACCAGACCCAACGCCAGCGCCGGCCACGTGTAGTAGGCGACCATGACCGACTCCGTGTACACACGTAGGGCCAACGCCAGCGCGGCCGCCCATAGGACGAGCTCGTGGCGATCGTGCCACCGCACCGACCACCAACCGAGGCCGGCGGCCGAGCGCGAGGCCACCAGCCGTAGGGGGCCGCCACCCACGGTCTCCCCCTGTCCCTCCCACCGAGTCGCGGCGCCAGCGGTGTCCAAAGCGTGCGGTAGGTCGTCGGCAGATTCGGGAACGTCGGCTGATCGATCAACGTGTGGACCGTGTCGTGGGCATCAGCGACCAGGGGGCCCGCTAGCACCACGGCCGCCGGCACCACGGCACGGACCACCATCCCGAGAGCGCGATGACGCCCGCCGAGCGCCAGCAGGAGCGGGAACATCACGACGACCAGCGGCTGTACGGCCAACGCTGCGCCGAACAGCCACCCGGCGCCGACCCATCGGCCACGGAACGCCCACAGCAGCGCCCACGTGGCCAGTGCGACCGACAGGACGTCCTCTGGGTGCCCACCCATGACCACCACCCAGAGGAGGACCCCCTCCGCGATCGACAGGACGGCGCGGCGTCCTCGTCCCACCCCCAGTTCTTCGGCCAGCGCATCGAACGCGAAGAGCGCCGTGCACGACAACAGGAGCACGTAGGTCATGAGGAGAAAGAACACGCCCTGGTGCACGGCATAGAGGTTGCCGGCGTGCACGAGGGCGTCGTACAGGATGGTCGGAGTTCCCGGCTCCGTGTAGACGGCGGCCCCGGTGATCGTGTGACCGTGGTTCGTCACCTGCACGAAGGTGGTGCTGAAGCGACCGGACAGCGCGGCCACCGGTGCGAGGAGGAGCAGGAATCCGGGGAACGCGAGGAAGCCCGAGCCATAGATCGAGGCCAGGTGCCCGTGGACCGAGGCGCTCGACGCCCCGAACGCGACCCACAAGTCGGAGGGCATGATCCAGAGGGACGGGCGGTGCCGCACCACAGGCGACCAACGGAACACGTACAGGAGGCCGCACAGGACGAAGGTGGCTGACGCGGCGATCGGCCACGCCCTACGGGCGAGGTACCGCTCCGCGCGGGTCTCGAAGGCACTGGATCGCTGGAAGTACGACGGCACCGGAGGCATCTTGCCACGACCGTCACGGTCCGACCCTCGTGGGCGCGTCGCACACGGCGGACCGGCCCCCGCCGCCGGCGGCGGTACCGTTCCCCCATGGTCGACCCCCTCCGAGACGGGACCGCTCCCCGGCGGCCGAACATCCTGCTCGTCGTGTCCGACCAGGAGCGCCAGCGCTCGTGGCTCCCCGACGGCACGGCCCTGCCCTGGCGGGACCGGCTGCGGGCCGAGGGCCTCGAGTTCACCAACTACTTCACCCACTCGTCGCCGTGCTCGCCCAGCCGGGCCAGCCTGTTCACCGGCCGGTACCTGC
This sequence comes from uncultured Acidimicrobiales bacterium, assembly GCA_963814655.1. Classification (GTDB taxonomy): domain Bacteria; phylum Actinomycetota; class Acidimicrobiia; order Acidimicrobiales; family RAAP-2; genus Bog-756. Next base: position 878,916 of record CAWFDU010000013.1, read on the forward strand.
CGGGCCACGGCGTGCTCGACAACGTGATCATGCCCGAGCACGACGAGCTCCCGACGTCCACGCCGACCCTCGGCTCGCTCCTCGACGCGGCCGGCTACCGCTCGTCCTACATCGGCAAGTGGCACCTGTCGCACGCCGCCACGCCCGACATGGCGGCCTACGGGTTCGCCGACTGGGACGGCAACGACCGCCACTTCATGGGCTGGGCCGGCACCGGCGTGCACTTCGACCCGATCATCGCCTCCAACGCCGCACAGTGGCTGGCGGCGAACGCCGGCCCCGGCACGGTCGGCCGACCGGCCGTGGTTCCTGACCGTCGCGCTGGTGAACCCCCACGACGTCATGTGGTTCCCGGTGGACCAGCCCGGCTACGAGGACGCGCCACCCCGACGAGGTGGCCCGCATCCGCAGGTGCTCGAGTCGGCCGCCTGGAAGGAGGACGAGACCCTGCCCGTCTACCGCGAGCCCTACCCCGAGGTGTGCGACACGCTGCCGGCCAACTTCGGCGACCCGCTGCACGCCAAGCCCGAGGCCCACCGTCAGTGGCGCTGGGACCAGCAGCACGGCCTCTACGGCTACATCGACCCGGCCGACACCACCGGCTGGCTCCGGCACCTCGACTACTACGTGCACCTCCACCAGCTGGCCGACCGCAGCCTCGGCACCGTCCTCGGGGCCCTCGAGGCGTCGGGGGCGTGGGACGACACCGTCATCGATCTTCACCTCCGACCACGGCGACATGTGCGGCTCGCACGGCCTGCGGTCGAAGGGGCCGTTCGTCTACGACGAGATCATGCGGGTGCCGCTCTACGTCAAGGTCCCGGGCACGACGACGGCCGGCACCGTCACCTCGGCCCTCGGGTCCCACGTCGACCTGGCGGCCACCGTCTGCGCGCTGGCCGGGGTCGACCCGGCGACCGTGGAGGCCACCGTGCAGGGCGCCGACCTGACCCCGGTGCTGGCCGACCCGTCGGCCACCGTCCGCGACCACGTGCTCTTCGCCCAGGACTCCGCCCAGACCACCCACCTCAACCAGGTCCGCTACGCGTTGCGCGGGTTCTTCGACGGCACCACCAAGTACGCCCGCTACTACGGGGTCGGCGGCGGCAAGCCCGGCACCGGGCTGTGGGGGAAGGCTCCCGGACGCAAGCTGTTCGACGTCGACTGCGCCTTCGACGACAACGACCACGAGTGGTACGACCACGACGCCGATCCCCACGAGCTGGTGAACCTGGCCAACGACCCGGGGCGGGCAGCGGGCCTGCGCGCCAACTACGAGCGCCTGCTCGACTACGAGCGCGGCGTCCTTCGTCACCTTCTGAGGGGGCGACCGGTGGACGGTCGGGGTGGCACCACCACGCACGTCCGCCGGGTCACAGGAAGTCGACGGCCGGGTCGATGCCGTCCCGGTCGTCGTCGGGCACCGGCACCGCCCCGGCGTCGCGCCCGGCCAGGGCGAAGCCGACGAGCGGGAACGCCAGGACCGACACCATCCCCGCTCCCACCAGCGCGGTGGCGTTGACCGGGAGCATGTGGTGGGTGTCGGTGCCGATCTGGGTGATCACCACCAGCATGGGCAGGGCCGTGGACTGCAGCACCCCCAGCGCCGACCGCTCGCGCCATGACAGGACGCGTGCGTAGACGGCCAGGGCGGGCAGGCCCCGGACCACCAGGAGGAGCCCGAGGAAGATCGGGACGCGCTCCAGGATCGACGCGTTGTCGGCCAGTGCCCGGATGTGGAACTGCATGCCGCTCACCACGAAGAACACGGGGATGAGGAAGCCGAACCCGATGGACTCGAGCCGGGGCTGCATGGCCTGGGCCTGATCGGGCGTGAAGGCGATGCGCACGATCAGGCCGGCGGCAAAGGCGCCGAGCAGAATCTCGAGACTCAGCGACGACGCCACCAGGACGAGTCCGGTGATGAGCAGGAGCACGATGCGGACCGGCAGCTGGGTCGAGGTGCCGAGGTGGCGCTGCATCGTCTCGACCACCCGTGGGGGCTGCGGCCGGGCCGCCACCGCGGCCACGCCCAGGGCGAGGAGCACGAACACGACGAGGAGCAGGGCCTCCGTCTCGGGGCTGGCCGCGCCGAGCAGCACGGTCACCGCCACCACGGGACCGAACTCGCCCGCCGTCCCCGCCGCCACCAGGTACCGGCCGAACCGGGTGTCGAGCATGCCGCGGTCGTGCAGCATCGGCAGCAGCGTGCCGACGGCCGTCGTGGTGAGGGCGAGCCCGACCAGGAGGCTCGAGATGGCGAAGCTGGTGAGCAGCAGGACGAGGCCGACCCCGAGGCCGAGCGCCAGGCTGGACAGCCAGCCCACGGCGCCCCGGGCCACCGGGGACCGACCGAGCGTCGAGAAGTCGATCTCGTAGCCGGCCATGAAGAACAGGAAGCACAGTCCGAGCACGTCGAGGCCGTTCACGAACACGTCCGTCGACGCCCAGTGGAGGACCTCCGGCCCGATCAGGATCCCGAGCACCAGCTCGAACAGGACGCTCGGGACGCGCCATCGCCGGAGCGCCTCCGAGCACAGGGGGGCGAGGGCCACGGCGGCCGCGATCACGAAGAGCGAGACGGCGGTCTGGCGCGTCATGGGCAAAGCGTAGGAGGGCGCCACCGCCGCAGGCGTGACCCTGCGACCGCCCGATCAGGGACCGGGGCCGCCCCCGTCGTGATCCGGGCCACCCGGTCGCGGCACCCGTCGGTGGCCGGCGGTCCGGTCGACCACGGGCGCTACCCGGCGCCGGGGGCGGACCGCCCGCCGATCCGGACCGCCAGGTGGTCGACGAGGCCGCCGCAGCCCGCCTCGACCAGGTCGAGGCAGCGCTCGAACCCGGCGTCGTCCCCGTAGTACGGGTCCGGCACGTCGGGGTCGCCCCCGCCGCGGGGCCCGAACGAGCGAAGCAGCACCAGCAGGTCGTCGTGGCGGTAGTCGCCGGCCGCGGCCCGCGCCCGGCTGGCGAGGGTCTGACGGTGTCCGCGGTCCATGCACACGACCAGGCCGGCGCCGGGGAGCCACGCCGTGTCGAACGCCCGGGCCCGGTGCCCGTGGTCGACGTAGCCGCGACGCTCCAGCACGTCCCGGGCCCGTGGGTCCATCGGCTCGCCCTCGTGCCAGCCGCCGGTGCCGGCGCTCGACACCTCCAGTCGGTCGGCCAGGGTCGTGCCGTCCGGGAGCACGCGACCGGCGGCCAGGTGTCGCAGCACCACGTCGCCCATCGGGGAGCGGCAGATGTTGCCGGTGCACACGAAGATCACGCGCACGCGGCCCTCGGTGGGCGCGGGGTCGGGATCGGGTCCGGCGGCGGGCACCGTCCCAGTCTGGCCGGTTCACGCGCCGCGGCGCGGGGTCCGGCCGCCGCCCCGGCACACCGGGGGGACCCGGGGGTCGCGCTCCCGGTACGGTGTCGCCACGGAGGGCGCGCCGGTCGGCGTGCCGGGACCCCGGGAGGACCGATGGGCGACACGCCAGCCAGCCAGCCGAACCAGCAGATGGGGCACGGTGTGAAGCAGCGCGACGTAATCCGGATGACCGACGGGGAGATCGACGCCTTCCTCCACGAACGTCGGCCCATGACCATGTGCACCCTGAACCACGACGGCTCCATCCACGCCGTGGCCATGTGGTACGGATTCGTCGACGGCACCGTCGCCATCGAGACGAAGGCGAAGGCGCAGAAGGCGGTCAACCTCGGACGCGACACGCGGATCACCCTCCTGTTCGAGGACGGCGACTACTACGAGGAGCTCCGGGGCGTCGAGCTCGTCGGCCGTGCCGAGATCGTGGAGGACCCCGAGAAGATGTGGGAGCTGGGCATCAACCTGTTCGAGCGCTACTACGGGGCCTACGACGAGGAGCTGCGTCCCTTCGTCGAGACGATGCTGCACAAGCGGATCGTGGCGAAGATCAACGTCGAGCGCACGGTCTCCTGGGACCACCGCAAGCTCGGGCTCCCGTCCACCCGGCCGGCCTGACCCCGATGGCCCGGCCCCCGGACGACGAGCAGGTGGCGACGTTCCCCGGCGCGCTGCCGGCCAGGACGGGCGAGCTCGCCACGGTGCGCACCGACGGGCGGCCCCACGTGGCGCCGGTGTGGTCCGCGCCGGACCGCTCGACGTCCGGCGCGGGTTCGGCGCTCGGCGACCTGGTCCTCGACACGGCGGCCACCACCGTCCAGGGCCGTGACATCCGGAACGACCCCCGGGTGGCGCTGTGCGTCGACGACGACCGTCCACCGTTCACCTTCGTGACCGTCGAAGCCGTGGCCACCGTGAGCGAGGACCCCGACGAGCTCCTCCACTGGGCCCCGGTGATCGGGGGCCGCTCCATGGGCGAGGACCGGGCCGCCGACGACGGGGCACGCGACGGGGCGCCCGGCGAGCCGGTGGTCCGGCACCGGCCCACCCGCATCGTCGACTTCGCCGACGTGTCGGACTGACCCGACGATGACCGCACCGGCGGCGTCCCCCGACACGGCGGGCTGGTACTGCTACACCGCCCGTCCCCGGCTGGCCGAGTGGGACGGCGTCGCCTGGACGGGGACCACCCACGCGGCGGCGGGTCCGCCCGTGCTGCCGGGGCCGCCCCGGGCCTTCGCCTTCCTGGGTCAGCGCTGGTTCCGGTGGATGGTCCTCGGCCAGTGCCTGGTCGTCCTCCCCGCGCTCCTGAGCGGCACCTCCGGCGACGGCTGGTGGTCGTGGATCTCCGTGGTCGGCTACGTGGCGTTCCTGGCCGGCGGGGTGATGGTCGTCTCCCGCCACCTCGACCTCGACCGGGTGGCGGACGCCCGGGCGCTCACCTGGATCGGCGTCGGCTCGGGGGTCGTCGCCTTCGGCATCGGCTTCGGGCTCGAGGTGCTGGCCGAGCACGTGGCCGGGTGGGCCACCACCCTGTGGCTCACCGGGCCGATCGAGGAGGGCGGCAAGCTGCTGGTCCCGTTCCTCCTGCTGGCCTTCGGGGCGCCGCGCTTCCGCGTGCCCCGGATCGGCCTCTACCTGGTGCTGGTCAGCGGCGCCACGGTCGGGGTGCTCGAGGGGGTCGAGTACGAGGCCCGCCCCGACTTCGCCTGGGCCCACCTGCAGATGGCGCTGGTCCGCCCCTCCGCCGAGCTGCTCCACGTGTTCGTCGCCGGCTTCGCCGGCGCGGTGATCTGGCTGGCGGCGTGGCGCCGGCGGCGTCCGGTCACGGTGGCCGGGGTGGTGGCCTTCCTGATCGCCGCGTCCATCCACTCGTTCCACGACGGCATCGTGACCCTCTTCGGGGTCCAGCCCCGCTCGTTCGACGCCTCGCTGGCCCAGACGCTGCGCCAGGCCATCGACCGCGGACTGGTCGGCTCCTCGCTCGCCGTCGTGCTCGCCGCCCTGGTGTTCCTCCTGGCCCGGCACGGCGCCCGCGAGCTGACCGCCCCGGGGGACATCGCCACCTGTGATCCGTCGTGGCGGCCGCAGCTCAAGACGTGGGGATGCGATCCCCGTGCCGTCACGGACGGGCCCGCTCCGTGGACGCCGTCGTGGACGGCGTCGTCGTACGGCGCCGGCCCGGCGGCCCCGCCGTCCGCGCCCCTCCCCGCCCTGGTGCCCGGCGGGCCGGCGACCCTGCCGGCGATGCCCCTGCCGCCGTTGCCGCCGCCGTCCGCCCCGGCGGGTTGGTACGAGGTGGGCGGCGACGCCTTCGTGCGGGGCTGGTGGACCGGAGCCGGGTGGACCCACGTCCACCGCTGGGACGGCCACCGGTGGCTGCCGGCGTGAGTCCGGGTCCCGACGCCACCTGGTCCACCGGTGCGGCGACCTGGCGCAGGCACGGTACGGGCTGGTAGCACTAGAACCTGTTGCAGCCTTCCCGGCCGCCGAAGGGGGAACCTCGCATGATTCTCGATCGCTACCGCATGGACGGGAAGGTGGCCGTCGTGACCGGCGCCGGGCGCGGCATCGGCGCGGCCACCGCCGTCGGACTGGCCGAGGCCGGTGCCGACGTGGTGATCTCGGCCCGGACCGCCGGACAGCTCGACGACGTGGCCGCCCGGATCGGGGCGACCGGCAGGCGGGCCGTCACCGTACCCGCCGACCTCGACGACCTCGACGCCGTGGCGGCCCTCGTGGGCCACGCCCGGGACGCGTTCGGCCGGCTCGACCTGGTGGTCAACAACGTGGGCGGCACCATGCCCCGGGCCTTCATGGACACCACGGCGAAGACGATGGAGGACGCCTTCCACTTCAACGTGGCCACGGCCCACACGCTCCTGCACGCCGCCGTCCCCCTGATGCTCGAGGGCGGTGGCGGCTCGGCGGTCAACATCTCCTCGGCCATGGGCCGCCTGTCGGCACGGGGATTCGTGGCCTACGGCACGGCCAAGGCCGCGCTCGCCCACTACACGCGCCTGTCGGCCATGGACCTGGCCCCCCGCATCCGGGTGAACGCCATCGCCGTGGGATCGGTGGCCACGTCGGCACTCGACCTCGTGATGCAGATCGACGAGATGCGCACCGCCATGGAGGACGCCACCCCGCTGGGCCGCATCGGCGATCCCGAGGACATCGCCGCAGCCATCGTCTACCTCGCCTCCGACGCCGGGTCGTACGTCACCGGCAAGGTCCTCGAGGTCGACGGGGGCACCGAGGCCGCCACGCTGGACATGCGCATCCCGGACGTCTGACCCGGCCCCGCACCCCCGTCGCCCATCCACCCACCAAGGAGCACTTCCCATGAGCAAGACCTACCGTGTCGTCGCCTGGAGCACCGGCAACGTCGGCCGGCACGTCATCGCCGGCATCGACGCCCGACCCGACCTCGAACTCGTCGGGGTGTGGGTGTCCAACCCCGACAAGGTCGGCAGGGACGCCGGCGAGCTGGCCGGCCTGGGCAGGACCCTGGGCGTGGCGGCCACCGACGACGTCGACGCCGTGTTCGCCCTCCGGCCGGACGTCATCGTGCACACGGCGATGGCCGACGACCGCCTGGTCGAGGCGCTCGGCGACCTGCAGGCCATGCTCCGTGCCGGCATCAACGTGGTGTCGTCGGGCCCGGTGTTCATGCAGTACCCGTGGGGCGTGGTCGACGACGCCATGATCACCCCGACGGTGGAGGCGGCCACCGGGGGCGGTGTGTCGCTCTTCGTGAACGGCGTCGACCCGGGGTTCGCCAACGACGCCCTCCCCCTGGTGCTGTCCGGCGTGTGCGAGCAGATCGAGGAGGTCCGGGTGGCCGAGGTGCTCAACTACGCCACCTACAACCAGGGGATGGTGCTCTTCGACATCATGGGCTTCGGACGCCCGATGGACGACGTCCCGATGATCCTGCAGCCCGGCGTCCTGACCATGGCGTGGGGCAGCGTCGTCCGCCAGCTGGCCGCCGGACTCGACGTCGAACTCGACGGCGACCTGGTCGAGTGGTACGAGCGGGTGCCGGCCCCGGAGACGTTCGAGGTCGACGCCGGGACGATCGAGGAGGGGACGGCCGCCGCCCTCCACTTCGAGCTCCGGGGGATGAAGGACGGCAGGGCCGTCATCGTCCTCGAGCACGTCACCCGGCTCCGGGACGACCTCGCCCCCGAGTGGCCCCAGCCCGCCGGCCACGGCTGCTACCGCGTCGTCCTCACCGGTGAACCCACCTACACCGTCGACCTGCAGCTCATGGGCAGGGACGGCGACCACAACACCGGCGGCCTCAAGGCCACCGCCATGCGCCTGGTCAACGCCATACCCGCCGTCGTCGAGGGCGCGCCGGGCCTGCTCACCGCGCTCGACCTGCCGCCGGTCTACGGCAGGGGCCTGGTCGTCTGACCACCGCCCGCCGGACCCCGTCGGAGCCGGCGCGGCGGCGGCTGCCTGGGAGGCGGCGAGCCGCGTGGGCGCAGCCCGCGTCCCACCCGGACCAGCAGGTCGTCGCCCAGCGCGGCGCGGACCCGATCGGCCGGGGCCTCGTCGTACGCCACGGGCGGTAGCGCAGCCACGTCGGACGACGCCTCCCCCGGTTCGGGCCGAAGGCCCCGGTTGGTAGGGTCCGGCTCATGCGCCCCGTTCCCCCCGCCCCGTCATGAGCATGTCGGGTCACGGCATGGGCATGGGCGGGGGCGGGGGCCAGTTCGGCTCGGTCATGCGCTCCATGCGCCGGGACGATTCGGTCAAGGGCCAGCACGTCACCCGGGGCACGGCACGGCGCATGTTCCGGTTCGCCCGGCCCTACCGGGGCATCCTCACCTGGTTCCTGGTCCTGGTCACCGTGGACGCGTTCGTCGGGATCGTCAACCCGCTCCTCTTCCGCTCGATCATCAACAGCCTGACCAGCGACCACCCGTCCAAGCAGCTCGTGGTCACGCTGTCGCTGGTGGCCGCCGGCGTCGCCGTCGTGGACACCGGGCTCACCATCGGCATCCGCTACGTGTCGGCCTCGGTGGGCGAGGGTCTCATCTACGACATGCGGTCCCAGGTCTTCGAGCACATCCAGAGGATGCCGATCGCCTTCTTCACCCGCACCCAGACCGGGGCGCTCATCAGCCGCCTCAACAACGACGTCATCGGCGCCCAGCAGGCGTTCACCGACACGCTGTCGTCGGTGGTCTCCAACCTCATCAGCGTCACCCTGGTCCTGATCGTGATGTTCGCCCTGTCGTGGCAGATCACGCTCATCAGCCTGGTCATCCTGCCGATCTTCGTGCTGCCGGCGAAGCGCGTCGGCCGGCGGCTGTCGGTCATCACCCGCGAGTCCTACGGGATCAACGCCGAGATGAACAACACGATGAACGAGCGGTTCAACGTGTCCGGCGCCCTGCTGGTCAAGCTGTTCGGGCGACCCGACGAGGAGCGCGACGCCTTCTCGTCCAAGGCGGGCCGGGTGCGCGACATCGGGGTGACCCAGGCCATGTACGCCCGGTTCTTCATCGCCGCCCTGTCGCTGACCGCCGCGCTGGCGACGGCCGTCGTCTACGGCTGGGGCGGCGTCCAGGCGATCGACGGCGCCCTGACCGTCGGTACCGTCGTGGCCCTGGCCGCCTACCTGACCCGCCTGTACGCGCCGCTGACCGCGCTCTCCAACGTGCAGATCGACGTCATGACCGCGCTGGTCTCCTTCGACCGGGTGTTCGAGGTCCTCGACCTCCCGCCGATGATCGTGGACGCGCCCGACGCCCGCCCGGTGCCGCCGGGACCGGCGACCGTCGCCTTCGACCACGTCGACTTCCGGTACCCGACGGCCGACGAGGTGTCCCTGGCCTCGCTCGAGTCGGTGGCCGTCCTCGACGCCACCGAGTCGGCACAGGTCCTGTTCGACGTCAGCTTCACCGTGGAACCGGGTCGGATGGTCGCCCTCGTCGGCCCCTCCGGGGCGGGCAAGACCACGATCAGCCAGCTCCTCCCGCGCCTCTACGACGTGCAGTCGGGTGCCATCTCGATCAACGGCCTCGACATCCGCCACGCCACCCTGGCGTCGTTGGCCGCCACCGTGGGCGTGGTGACCCAGGACGCCCACCTCTTCCACGACAGCATCCGGAACAACCTGCTCTACGCCCGCCCCGACGCCACCTCGGGGGAGCTCGACGCCGCCCTGGCCGGGGCCCAGATCGCCACCATGGTGGGCACCCTGCCCGACGGGCTCGACACCGTCGTCGGGGACCGCGGCTACCGACTGTCCGGCGGCGAGAAGCAGCGCCTGGCCATCGCCCGGCTGCTGCTCAAGGCGCCCGAGATCGTGGTGCTCGACGAGGCCACCGCCCACCTCGACAGTGAGTCGGAGGCGGCCGTGCAGCTGGCGCTGGCCACCGCCCTCGAGGGCCGGACCTCGCTCGTCATCGCCCACCGCCTCTCCACCGTGCGCGAGGCCGACCAGATCCTTGTCCTCGACCACGGTCGCATCGTCGAGCGCGGTCGCCACGACGAACTGCTGGCCCGGGGCGGCCAGTACGCCGAGCTCTACCGGATCCAATTCGAGGGCCAGGACGGCGAGGACGCCGGGGCCGACGACACCGAGGAGACCGCATGACCGGACACCCACCCGCACCGCTGGTCCTCCGTCCCATCGGCCGGGTCGTCGGCGGGCGCGCGGAGGCCGTCGACGACGACTGGGACGCGGTGGCCGCCTCCATCGAACTCGATCCCGGGATGCTCGAGGCGGGCGCCACCGACGGGCTCGCCGACTTCTCCCACGTCGAGGTGGTGTTCTGCTTCGACCGGGTGGACGAGGGCGCCGTGTGCCGCGGCACGCGCCATCCGCGGGGACGGGCCGACTGGCCGTCGGTGGGCATCCTGGCCCAGCGGGCCAAGGACCGGCCGAACCGCATCGGCGTCACCGTCTGCCGGGTGACCGGCGTGCGCCCGTACCGCATCGACGTGGTCGGGCTCGACGCCGTCGACGGCACGCCGGTCCTCGACGTCAAGCCCTATCTGGCCGAGTTCGGCGCCCGAGGCGTCGTGCGGCAGCCGGCCTGGTCCACCGAGCTCATGGCCGGGTACTGGTAGCCGGGGCCCGGCCGGCATCCGGCGCCGGGCGCCACGGAGGGATCACGCGGGCCGTGGGCCCGGCGTCGTCACTCGGGGGCGAGGGTGCGTCGGACGGCCTCGGCGCTCGAGGCCAGCGCGTCCTTGCTGCAGGCCGTGGAGACCCCGGCGATCGAGACGGCCATGGGCGAGGCCGGACGCGTCGTCCGTGCCCTCCGCCGCCCCGGCCGACTCGACCAGCGCCAGCGCCTGCTTCCCCTGCCTGCCCCGCCGGTTGCGGGAGGGCTGCTGGTCGGGGGCCGTCATGGTGCTGGAGTCTACCGCCCCGTCCGGGCCCGGCGGTGGCACCCCGTGCGACCTGCGGGGGCTCCCCCCGGGGGCCGACGGCGTCGCCGCCCGCTCCGGGTCCGTCGGAGGCGGCGCTACCGTTGACCGGTGGCCACGCTGTTCGCCGACGTCTCGCCGCTCCGGCGGGCGCGCCCCTTCCGGCGCCTGTGGACCGGGCAGACCGTCTCGGGCATCGGCACCCAGCTGACCGTGGTGGCCGTCGCCTACCAGGCCTTCCACCTGACCCACTCCACGCTCGTGGTCGGCATGATCGGCTTCACCCAGCTGCTGCCGCTGCTGGCCGGCGCGCTCTGGGGCGGCACGCTGGCCGACGCCTGGGACCGCAGGCGGGTGCTCACCCTGACCCAGGTGGCGATGGCCGCCGCCGTCGGCGGGCTCGCCGTGAACGCCGCCCTCGCCCGCCCGCAGGTGTGGGTGCTCTTCGTCTGCACGGCGGCGGCGGCCGGGTTCCAGGGCATGGACTGGCCCGCCCGACGGGCGGCACTCCCGCTGCTCGTGGACGAGGAGGACATCCGGGGGGCGGTGGCGCTCCAGACCACCACCATGGCCCTGGCCATGGTGGTCGGGCCGGCCGTCGGCGGGATCCTCATCGCCGCGTACGGCCTCAGCACCGTCTACCTGCTCGACGTCGCCTCCTACGGGGTGGCGCTGGTCACCGTGCTGCTCCTCCCCCGGCTGGTCCCCTCCGGCGGGGGTACCCCGATGGGGATCCGGTCGATGGCCGAGGGGTTCCGCCACCTGAAGGGTGAGCGCCTCCTTTCCGCCACCTACTGGATCGACCTGAACGCCATGATCTTCGGCATGCCCCGCGCCGTCTTCCCGGCGCTGGCCATCCACCTCTACGGCGGAGGTGCGGGGGTCGTCGGCCTCCTGTACGCCGCTCCCGGGGCGGGAGCACTGGTCGGGTCGCTGCTCACGGGGTGGTGCCGGTGGATCCGCCACGAGGGACGGGCCATCGCCGCGTGCGTCGTGGTCTGGGGCGGCGCCATCGCCGTCTTCGGCATCGTGCCCGTCCTGTGGATCGGTCTGGTCCTGCTCGCCCTGGCCGGTGCGGCCGACGTCTTCTCCGCCGTGTTCCGCCAGAACGTGCAGCAGCGCACGGTGCCCGACCACCTCCAGGGCCGGCTGTCCGGGACGTTCTTCGCCGTGGTGGCCGGCGGGCCCCGCCTGGGCGACGCCGAGACGGGCCTGGCCGCCGCCGTCGGGGGGCCGCAGTTCGCCGTGTGGTCGGGCGGCCTCGCCTGCGTGGTGGGGGTCGGCGTCCTCCTGTGGCGGGTGCCGGAGCTGTGGCGCGACCAGGGCGGTGGCGCGCCGCTGACGGCCGGGGCCGAGCAGGAGGCGATCGCCGAGGTCGTCTCCGAGCTGGGCGAGGGCGAGCCGCTGTGACCGTGTCGGTCAGCCCGTGGTGGCCCCGGCCACCAGCTGCTCGCTGACCTCCCACAGTCGGGCGGCGGCGGCCTCGTCGCGGGCGTTGGCCGACGGCGTCTTCTCCTTGCACTTGGCGAAGTACCTGCCGGTCACACCCTCCACCTCGGGCGAGGAGCAGAGGTAGACCGACGTCCGGGCCCCCTGCTCGGGGGTGAGGCTGAACGGGGCGTAGACCTTGATGCCCCAGGCGAGGAAGCCGGTGGTGTCGCCGTCGCGGGCGTAGCCGGTGGCCACCGATCCCGGGTGCAGGGCGTTGACGGTGACCCCGGTGCCGGCCAGCCGCCTGGCCAGCTCGGTGGTGAAGAGGATGTTCGCCAGCTTGGAGCGCCCGTAGACCTCCATCTGCTTGTAGGAGCCCTCCGCCATCAGGTCGTCGAAGACCATCCCCCGGCGGGCGAAGTTGTGGGCCGTCGACGCCACGTTCACGATCCGGGACGGCGCCGAGTCCACCAGTCGCTGGCGCAGGAGATCGGTCAGCAGGAACGGTCCGAGGTGGTTGATGGCGAAGGTCGCCTCGTAGCCGTCCGCGCTCAGGGTGCGCTCGCTCAGGATCAGCCCGGCGTTGTTGCACAGCACGTCGATCCGCGGGCACCGCTCGAGGAGGTCGGCCGCGCCGGCCCGCACCGAGGACAGGTCGGCCAGGTCGAACACCGAGAGCTCGACGTCCGACGACCCGCTCGCCGTCCGGATGTCGCCCAGCGCGGCGGTGCCCCGCTCCTCGCTCCTGGCGGTGATCACCACCCGGGCCCCGGCCCGCGCCAGCTCGACGGCGGCGGCCTTGCCGATCCCGGAGTTCCCACCGGTGATGATCACGGTCTTGCCGTCCATGGAGGGGACGGGCGGGGAGGTGTGGCGCATGGGGGGTCCTCGCGGTCGGGTGGCGTCCGGGGTTCGGCACCGGGGCCGATCGTAATTGGCGACGGCGCCCGGCGGGCCGGTCGGCGCCGGTGCACCGCCCCGGCCGGTGCCCGTAGGGTGGACCGCCGTGACCCTGACCCTCGACCCGCCCGCCCGTGCCGGCGGGACCCCGGCGCCGCCGCCACCACCGGGATCCGGCGCCGGGACGCCGGGCCCCGGCGCCCGCCGGCGGCCGTCACGGCGGGTGCGACGGAACCGCTGGCTGTGGGCCACCGGCCTGGCCGGCCTGGTGGTCCTCGGGGTGGTGCTGGCCGCGGGCGGGGTGGGCCCGCCGCGAAGCCGGCCGGGACCACCCGGCCCGCACGTCCCCGCGGTCACGTCGGGCGATCCGCGGCTCGAGGCCGAGTGGGAGGGGGACGGCAGGCCGGTGACCTTCGCCTTCGGCGGCGACGTGCACTTTCCGGCCGGGACCAACCTGGGTGACCGGCTGGCCGCCGACCCCGCCACTGCCCTCGGGCCGACCGTCCCCGCGCTGCTGTCGGGCGCCGACCTGACCATGGTCAACTTCGAGTCCGCCATGACCGACGGCACGTGCCCGGACCCCCAGCCGAAGGAGTACGACTTCTTCGCCCCGACCACGGCACTCGACGCCTTCCGCGGCGCCGGCGTGACCCTGGTCACCGAGACCAACAACCACGGGCTGGACTGCGGCCAGCCCGGACTGCAGCAGGCCCTGGGCGCCCGCGCCTCGGCCGACTACCCGGTGCTCGGCATCGGGCAGGACGCCGCCCAGGCGTTCACGCCCTACGAGACCACCATCCACGGACAGCGGATCGCCATCGTGGCCGCCACCCAGGTCATCGACTCCGACCTGCAGACGGCGTGGACGGCCACGTCCACCCGACCGGGGCTGGCGTCCGCCTACGACGTCCGGGCCCTGATCGCCACCGTCGAGGCGGTGCGCAGGGTGTCCGACACGGTCGTCGTCTACCTCCACTGGGGCACCGAGCTCGACGCCTGCCCCAACCCGCTCCAGGAACCGCTGGCCCAGGCCCTGGTCGGCCGCCGGCGCCGACATCGTCGTCGGGACCCACGCCCACGTGCTGCTGGGCGGCGGCTACCTCGGGTCGGCGTACGTCGACTACGGCCTGGGGAACTTCGCGTTCTACGACAACTCGCCGCCGGAGGACGCCAGCGGTTCGCTGGTGATCACCGCCACCGGTCGCCGGATCGACGCCGTGGACTGGCGGCCGGCCCTCATCCAGGACGACCTCCCCCAGCCCCTCACCGGCTCGGCGGCGGCCTCCGCGCTGGCGTCGTGGGACGCCGGCCGCGCACCTGCACCGACGTCACGGCGGCACCGACGGCGCCGCTGGCCTCACCGACGTCCGAGCGTACGCCGGCGACACCGGCCCAGATCGCCAGCTCGGCACGGACGGCTGAGTCGCCCGGCTCCCGGCGGCGGCGGTCAGACGGGTGCGGTGGCCGAGGCGTCCGGCCCGGCCGCCACCGCCGGCGCCTCCGGGGTCGGGGCGATCGGCGCGCCCCTTCCACCGTCTGCCGCCGGCGACGCCGGCCGAGCACGATGAAGGCGGTGGTGGCGGTCACCACGTACACCAGCCAGACCACCGCCTGCAGCACCGTCGGGTGGTCGGCGTAGCCGAGGAGGCTGTGGAAGACGTCGCCGAGCGAGCTCGACTCGCTCAGGAACCGGCTCGAGTCCCAGAGCGGCCGCCCGAGGAAGGGCAGCCAGCCCAGCTGCTGCATGTTCTCGACGGCGTCGGCCAGGAGCCCGGCGGCGAACACCATGAGCACGATGCCGATGACCCGGAAGAACACGCCGAGGTTGAGACGTCGGCCGAGCTTGAAGATGGCGTAGGCGATGGTCAGCGCCACGGCCAGGCCGAGCGCCGCGCCGATCAGCAGCCCGTTGCCGTGCACGGGTGTGGCCGCCTGACGCGTCGAGGCGAAGACGATGGCGAGCGTGAACACCATGGTCTCCAGGCCCTCGCGCCCGACCGCCTGGAAGGCGAGCAGGCCGAGACCCCACCGGGCCCTGCCGCTGAGCGCGGCGTCGCGAGCGGGCTCGCAGGTCGGCGGTCATCGTGCGGCTGTGCGACTGCATCCAGAACGTCATGTACGTCAGGACGGACGCCGGCCAGGAGGAAGGTGACGGTCTCGAAGACGGTCTGGACGGTCGACCCGTCGTACTGCTCGATCACCAGGTAGGCGGCGACGCCGCCGCCCAGGACCAGGACCATGGCCGCGGCCACCCCGAGCGAACACGTCCCGGAAGTGCCGGCGCTGGCCGACCTGGTCGAGGTAGGCGAGCAGGATGGCCACGATCATGCTGGCCTCCACGCCCTCGCGCAGGAAGATCACGAAGGTCGGGATCATCGGGAGTCCTGGATCAGGGCGGGCATAGGTTTACTCTTAGGTTTACCTAAGGCACGCGGCACGTCAACCCCCCTCCCCGGGGGGCACCCCCGTCAGCGGCCGAGGACCGTCACCGAGCCGAGGGTGACGAGCCGGTCGTCGGCCCCGACGTCGTGGATCGCCACCCGCACCGACGTGCGCCCGGCACGGGTACCGAGCACGGTGCACCGGGCCTCGACGGGCCCGACCCTGACCGGCCGGAGGTAGTGGAGGACGACGTCGGTGGCGACCGGTACCGACGCAGCGGCACGCGACGGTGCCACGGCGGAGGCGGCGCGGCACGCGGCCTCGTCGGCCAGCATCGCCACCGCCCCGCCGTGGAGGATCCCCCACGGATTGCGCAGCTGGTCCTCGAGTCGGAGCCGGGTCACCGGTCCCTCGCCGGGCTCGATGCAGAAGAACGTCACCGGATCCACCGCGTCGGGCCGCGGCGCCGGCATGGCGAGGGTGAACGGCCGCTCGAACGACAGGGTCATGGCGTCGGGGTCGAGGACGGCACAGGTCATGGTGGCCGCGGCCACGTGGCGGTCGCCCGCCCCCTCGTCGACCACGTCCAGCGCGGTGACCACCGAGTTGCGACCGCGCCGCAGCACGTCGGCCCGTAGTCGCAGTGGCCCCACGTGGACGGTTTCGGACACGGTGGCCATGATCGACGTGGTCACGATCCACCGTGGCAGCACGGCCAGTCCGGAGGTGAACCCCCCGAGGGAGTCGATGCCGGTCAACAGTCCCCCGGTGCGCAGGCCGCCGCCCGCGCCACGCTGGTGGTCGTCGACCGGCGTGCGGCCGCCCATCGAGGACGGAGCGTCGGCGTCGACCGCGGGCATCTCCCACCGCTCGAGGCGGAAGTAGTCGCTGACATGGGCCCGGCGGTCGAACCCCGGGTCCGTCACCGGGTCCGCGGCACCCCCGCCCGCCACCTCGCCGTCCGGCCCGACGGTGGTCACGACGGTGCCGCGGCCGGGAGCCCGGCCGGCTCGGCGGTGACGTTCACCACGGTCATCAGCCGGCCGTCCGCCCCGGCGTCGCGCAGTTCGACCACCGCGCCCCCGCGTCCGTCGGGCCCCGACGTCAGCACCCGGGCCGAGCTGGTCACGGGACCGACCCTGCCGAGGGCGAGGTAGGCGATCTGGAGACCGGTCACGACCATGTCACCGCCGCTTCGGCCGCAGGCGGCACCGAGCGCCTCGGCCCCCGCCGACTCCGCCACCAGGGCCACCACCCCGCCCTGCACGGCACCGAACGAGTTGTGGAGGTACGGGCGGACGGGCACCGACACCCGGCCGGCGGCGGCGTCGACCACGGTGACCGGCAGGGACTCCAGGACGGGACGGTCGAGGTGGCCGCCGGTGAACGCCCAACGGCTCGGGAGCTCGATGGCCCCGTCCGGACCCGCCCCGCCGGGCAGCACGGCGAAGGTCATCGACGCCCATGCCACGGGTTCGGTTCCGGCGTCGCCCGTCGACACGTCGCGACCCTCGTCGTCGACCGGGACCACGAGCGCCTCGACCACCAGCGTGGTGCGACCCCGGCGCAGTACCGTGCCGCGCGCCTCGACGGAGGAGCCGACGGGCGGGCCCACCAGCTCGATCGCGAGGTCGGCGGTGGCCATGCGGTCCGGGTACAGCGCCCGCATGGCGATGGCGCCGCCCACCACGTCGACCAGGGTGGCGAGGACACCGGTCCTGACGCGGTGGTCGGCCGTCGTCACCTCGGGCGTCACCCGGGTACGCACCCGGGCCGTCGTCCCGCTGGTGATCGACGCCTCCATTCCCAGGTCGCTGAGCAGGTGCCGGGACGGCGGGTACCCGACCAGGGACACTCAGCGTTCCTGTTCGGTCGGTCGGACCAGCAGCTCGTTGACCGTGGCCCGGCGTGGCCGGGTGACGATGAAGGTGACGGCGTCGGCGATGTCCCCGGCGTCGAGCACCTCGACCGGGGCCCAGGTGGCCGCCAGTTCGTCCAGCACCTCGGGGCGGTTGTGGGAGACCAGCTCCGTGGCGACCGCGCCGGGCTCGACCAGGGACACCCGCACGTGCCGGGCGGTCACCTCCTGGCGCAGCGACTCGGAGAACGCACCGACCCCGAACTTCGTGGCGCTGTAGACACCGTTGCCGGGTCGGGCGTTGCGTCCGGCCACCGAGCTGACGTTGACGACGTCGGCCACCCGTCGCGGGTCGGACCCGGCCGCGGACAGCAGGTGGGGAAGGGCGGCGTGCGTCGCGTACAGCAGGCCGAGGAGATTGAGATCGACCATCCGCCGCCACTCGTCCACCGGGGCGCCGACGATCGGTCCGAGGAGCATCACCCCCGCGTTGTTGACGAGCGTGTCGAGCCGGCCGAAGTGGTCGACGGTCCGGGCCACCATCGACCGGGCCTGCGCCTCGTCGGTCACGTCGGTACCCAGCACCAGGACATCGCCGCCGAGGCGTCCGGCCAGCTCCTCCAGCCGGTCGGTCCGCCGGGCGGCGACCGCCACCGAGGCGCCGGCGGCGGCGAGGGCCGCGGCGGTGGCGGCGCCGATGCCGCTGGAGGCACCGGTGACCAGTGCCACCGTGCCGTCGAGTCGTTCCGTCATGGCGGGGTCCCTGTCGTCTCGGGGCCGGACCGCGCTCGGCCCGACGTCAGCGACGAAGTGTACCGACACCACCGCGGGGACCGGCCGCCACGTGCGGGCGGTGGCGCTGGGCGGGGCGCGGACGGTGGCGCCCGGGCTCAGGCCGCCGTGCGCTGCGTGTTGCGGCGGCGGCTCGTGTTGCGCCTGCGGCCGCGCGGCCGGACCGAGGTGTCGTAGGGGCGGCCGGTGGCGCCCGGGCTCTCGTGGAGCGCACACCAGTCCGTGCTGTTGTACCGCGACAGGTGGACCTGGCACGACGGCTCCATGCACACCCGACCCGTCCCGTAGGACTGGGGCGGTGCCGCACCCGTGAGACCCTCTGCCAGCATCGAACCGTCCTCGACCGCTCGCCGTTCGACCATCGCTCCGCTCTCCTCGCTCGCCCACCGGCACCTGCGCCGGCGGCGTCCCTGCGCTGCGGGCTCCCCTCTGGGATCCCCGTCCTGGAGTGTCCATCGGCACGCGGTGGCCGGAACTGAACTACAAGCAGGGACCACGGAAGTGGACGGCGCCACAGACACGGGCACGGAAGTGGGCGGCGCCGGGGGGGGAACACGGAAGTGGACGCGCCCGGGGGCGGGAACACGGAAGTGGACGGCGCCACCCGTTGGTAGCGTCCGTGCATGGGCATCGACGTCGAGCGCGCCGGACGCACCCGTCGGTCCGGTGCCCTGGTGGCAGGAGGCGGTGTTCTACCAGGTGTACCCCCGCTCGTTCGCCGACTCCGACGGCGACGGGGTCGGCGACCTGGCCGGTATCCGCGCCCACCTCGCCGACCTGGCGTGGCTGGGTGTCGACGCCCTGTGGATCTCGCCCTTCTTCCCTTCGCCGATGGTCGACTTCGGCTACGACGTCAGCGACTACTGCGACGTCGACCCGCTCTTCGGCGACCTGGCCGAGTTCGACGGCCTGGTGGCCGATGCCCACGCCCTCGGCATGCGCGTGGTCATCGACTGGGTGCCCAACCACACCTCGGACCGCCACCCGTGGTTCGTCGACGCCTGCTCGTCCCGGGACAGCCCGCACCGCGACTGGTACGTCTGGCGCGACCCGACGCCCGACGGCGCACCGCCGAACAACTGGGTGGCGGCCTTCGACCTGACCGCTCCGGCCTGGACCTTCCACGAACCCACCGGCCAGTGGTACCTCCACCTCTTCGAGTCGGCCCAGCCGGACCTCAACTGGGACGAGCCCGCCGTCGAGGCGGCCATGCACGACACGTTGCGCTTCTGGCTGGACCGCGGGGTGGACGGGTTCCGGGCCGACGTGATCCACGGCATCGGCAAGGACCCGGCCCTGCCCGACGACCCGCCCGAGGTCGCCGGGATCCCGCACTGCGCGCTCAACGACCAACCGGTGACCCACGAGCGCCTGCGGTCCATCCGCAGGCTGCTCGACGGATATCCGGGGGGGCGGGTGATGGTGGGCGAGGTCTTCCTCCTCTCCACCGAGGCCGTCGCCACCTACTACGGCCAGGGCGACGAGCTGCACCTGGCCTTCAACTTCCCGCCCCTCTTCGCCCCGTGGCTGGCCGACCGGTGGACGGAGTGCATCGGGACGACGGCCGCCGCCCTCGATCCCCGGGGTGCGTGGCCGACGTGGGTGCTCTCCAACCACGACAACCCGCGCCACCGCACCCGCTACGACCGGGCGGCCGCCCGGGCGGGTGAGGACGCCGCCACCACCGGCCGGCGCAGCGAGGCCCGGGCGAGGGCGGCCGCCGTGCTGCTGCTGACCCTGCGGGGCACGCCCTTCGTCTACCAGGGCGACGAGCTCGGCCTGGTCGACGCCGACATCCCACCCGACCGCGTGGTCGACCCCGGCGGCCGCGACGGGTGCCGGGCGCCGATCCCGTGGGACGGCTCCCCCGACCACGGCTGGCCCACACGGGACGGTGCCACCACCTGGCTTCCCCTGGCGCCCGAGGCCGACGCGCGCAACCGCGAATCCGAGGTGGCCGATCCGGGGTCGGTGCTGCACCTCTACCGGCGGGCCATCGCACTGCGTCACGCCGTTCCGGCTCTGTCGCGCGGGTCGTTCACGCCGGTGGCCGCGCCGGACGGGGTCCTGCGCTTCCGGCGCGCCCACGACGGAGACGCCGTCGACGTCGCCGTCAACTTCCGTGGTGACAGCGTGGACCTCGGTGACCCCGGATGTGTCGGGTCCGCCGTGTTGCTGGCCTCAGACGACCCGGCGCCGGTCACCGGGTTCACCGGCGTGCTCGGCCCGGACCAGGCGGTCGTGCTCCGTCGCTGAGGCCCCGGCCACGACGGTCGGTCGCCGCTAGAGCCAGGTCTCCTGCCAGAAGTCGACCGCCCCGAAGTCGCCCAGCGACATGGTGTGGTCACCGTCGTGTCCGCTCTGGCGGATGCAGCAGACCAGCGTGCCGATCCACGGTCCGTGGTCGATGCAGTGCACGGCACCGCAGCGCTGCCACTGCCGCGGTTCGGGCATGGCCAGGTCCTCGAGGTCGAAATCGTCGTCGCGCCAGTCGCGGAGTGCTCGCTGCGTGTTGTGGTGGATGGTCACGGTTCGTTCTGCCCCTTGTGTCGGTCGGCGCCGGTCGGCCCGGTGCTCCCTTCGCTTCCTCGTGCCCGGTCCGCTCGCCGGCTTCCCCAATTCTCGGATGACCGACAGGTCACCTGTAGCCGGAACCACGAACTGCAACCGTGCCCGGGTCCCGGCCCACGTGCCGTCGTGACCGCGGCCGCCGGCCCCACGTCACGCCGCACCGTTTCGACCCGTTCCGTATCCGTCCGACCACGGATCGTGTCGAACATCTGGTCACAAGCCATCCGTGGGATTACAGGAAATCCCATGTCAGAAGCCATGGAGCACGCAAATGTGCGATCAGAGGTGTTCAAATTCCTTACATCACCCCCGCCGGTGGCGGTGACGCGCCGCTAGGGTGAGCGCATGGCGAACGACGGGGCGACCCCGGTCGAGGACATCGTGCGGCGCAACATCGCCGCGTTGCGGGCCAAGGCGGGCCTGACCCAGCAGGGCCTGGCCGACGAGATGCTCCGGCGGGGCATTGGGTGGACGCGGGAGACCGTCGCCGCCGTCGAGACCACCAACCGCCGCATCGCCCTCACCGAGGCCATCGCCGTCGCCGCGTGCCTCGACGTCCCGCTCGCCCGCCTGGCCACCACCGGGGCCGCGTCGGTGGCCGTGGGCGACGGCCGGTGGTCGAGCGCCTACCTGGCGGCCGCCATCGCCGGCACCGCCGGGGACGTGTTCGCCCCGGAGAGCTACGCGGTGCCCCTGCACCCGCGCGACACCGCTCCCGAGTGGGACGAGCCGCCGACCCGGGCCACGGTGCCCGGGGCACCCGCCGGGGAACCGGAACGGCGCCGCCGGCCGCGCGACCGGCGGCTGGCGGAGCCCGACGAGGTCGGCGCGCCCGACGAGCGCGTCGCCGCCGAGAGTTCCGACGCGCCGCAGCGGGCGGCCGAGCGCATCGAGCGACGTCTCCGGCTTCGGGTCACCGCCGGGGACGTCGACACCACGGCCCAGCACCTGTACTCCCGCAGCCTCGAGGCCGAGCGCGAGCGGCGCGTCTCCGACCGGCACACGCTGACCGGCGGTTCGCTCCCCACCATCCGCGGCCACGTGTCGCGCGACCTCGATCGGGAGATCGCCCACGAGATGGAGAAGCAGACGGGGCGGTCGGACGCTGGCCGGTGGCGGACCCGTGACCGCCGACGAGGCCGCGTGGGAGGCCACCCGCCTCAACATCATCCTCGCCAACAAGGGCTACAGCGACAGCGACGTCACCCGGTGGTGGAACTTCACCCGCCACCGCGAACTCGGCGACCAGACGATCGCCGAGGCCTGGCGCGACGGTCGGTACACGGCGGTCAGCCGGCTGATCCAGTCGTTGCCCGATCGGAGCGAGCTCGACGGTCCCGCCGGCGCCTGACTGACCGACGGTTCAGTACACCGGTCCCCAGTGGGCAGAATGGGGCGAGCCGGGTACGCCCCCGGCGCCACCGACCGGAGGGAGTTCCATGGACCGCGACCGCCTGACCGCACTGCTGGAGGCCGAGCGCGCCACCTACGTCGGTCGCAACGCCGCGTCCCGGGCGCAGTTCGACGGTGGCCGGCACCTGTTCACCGGGGTGCCCATGACCTGGATGGCGAATTGGGCCGGTGGCTTCCCGCTGGCCCTGGCCGGGCGCGCGGGGCGAGGGTGACCGACGTGGACGGCCACTCCTACGTCGACTTCGCCCTGGGCGACACCGGAGCCATGGCCGGCCACTCGCCCGCTCCGGTGGTGGAGGCCGTCCGCCGTCGCATCGAGACGCTCGGCGGGATGACCGCCATGCTGCCGAGCGAGGACGCCGAATGGGTGGCCGCCGAGCTCACCCGGCGGTTCGGACCCTCCCGGTGGTCGTTCGCCCTGAGCGCGACCGACGCCAACCGCTGGGCCCTGCGGCTCGCCCGGCTGGCCACCGGACGGCCGAAGATCCTCGTCTTCTCCTACTGCTACCACGGCAGCGTCGACGAGACCTTCGTGGTGACGGGCCCGGACGGCACCACCCGTTCCCGTCCGGGCAACGTGGCCCCGGCCGTGGACCCTGCGACCACCACCGTCGCCGTCGAGTTCAACGACCTCGACGCCGTGGCCCGTGCCCTGTCCACCGGCGAGGTCGCCGCCGTGCTGACCGAGCCGGCGCTGACCAACATCGGCATCGTGCTCCCCGACGACGGCTTCCTCGCCGGTCTCCGCTCGCTGTGCGACGACACCGGCACGCTCCTGATGGTCGACGAGACCCACACGATCTCGGCCGGCCCCGGCGGTTGCACGGCGGCCTGGGGGCTCGATCCCGACGTCGTGACGTTGGGGAAGGCCATCGCCGGGGGGATCCCCATCGGCGCCTACGGCCTCCGGGCCGACCTGGCCGAGCGGGTGCTCACCCGGGTGGCCGACGGGGATGCCGACCTCGTGGACGTCGGGGGGATCGGCGGGACGCTGGCGGGCAACGCCCTGTCGACGGCGGCGGCCCGCGCCTGCCTCGGCCAGGTGCTCACCGACGACGCGTACGCCCGCATGGACGCCCGGTGCGCCCTCCTCACCGAGCGGGCCCGGGAGACGCTCGACCGGCACGCGGTGCCCTGGACGGTGACCCGCCTGGGCGCGAGGTCGGAGTACCGGTTCTGCTCGCCCGCGCCGCGCAACGGCTCCGACTCGGCGGCGGCCGGCGACCCGCGAGCTCGACGAGTACCTGCACCTGTGGATGGGCAACCGTGGCGTGCTCATCACCCCGTTCCACAACATGGTCCTCATGTGCCCGGACACCACCGAGTCCGACGTGGATCTCCACGCCGCCCTGTTCGAGGAGGCCGTGGCCCGTCTGCAGGGCTGATCTGCGGTCGGGCCCCACCCGCCGGCGTGCACGGAGACCCGCCCGCGCGGCAGCCCGAGGGCGGGACACCGGGCGACGCCGACGGAGGCGTCGGTCCCGGACCGCCGGCTTCGGTCGGCTCCGACACGGCGCCGACCGTTCCGTGGCCCACGCGGACCCGCTCCCGGAATCCGACCTCGTCCCGGTGATCGCCGTCGCACCCGTCACCTGGGCCGACGGCCGGAATCCCCGGAGGACTCCGGGATGCCTCCCCTCGGTGCGCGCTCGGACGGGTGGGAGCCGGCTACGACTGGTACACCAGCGCCACCGAGGTCGCCGAGTACGTGGCCGACCAGACCTGGCCGGTCGCCCCCTTCACGGAGGTGAACGTGCCCGATACCGAACCGGCCGACAGGGCCGGGAACGAAGCTCCCGCGGTGAACGTCGAGCCCGATGTCGGCACCGCCTGCAGCGTGCCGGCGAGCGTGGCCGATCCCGAGACCGTCAGGGTGGCGGTGCTGGTCGGGACGGTGACGTCCAGCCGTCCGGCGGCCTTCTGCGTGAAGTTGCCGGTGACCGTCAGGGTGGGTCCGTCACTCGGTCCGACCGTCCCGGCGTTGATCAGGTTGCCGGTGAGTGTCCGGGTGCCACCACTGCCGCCGACGGCCGTGATCGTGCCCGTGTTGGTCAGGGCGTCGCCCTTGGGCAGGGTCAGGGTGTCGGGGTTCCCACCGCAACCGGTCGACGACATGAGGATCGTCCCCGCATTGGTGGCGGAGGCGGCCATCGTCTGGGCCGAGGACTCGCCACAGCCGATGGCCTGCAGCTCGAGGGTCTGGCCCACGGCGGGGGCCCCGCCGATGGTGCCGGTCCCCCGGGTCACGACGTCGGAGCCACCCGAGCCGGTGTAGGTCAGCGCCGAGTCGTCCACGTACACCGGCCCGCCGACGGTCGTTCCGGCGCCCTCGACGAAGGTGTTGCCGGAGGCGGCGAACAGATCGCCGGTCGTGCCGTCACCGGTGGTGGTGACCACGCCGCCGGTGTCGTTGGTGAACTTCGACGCCGACGATGCGGCCAACGTGAACGAGGTGTTGTCGGCCACGTCCACGTTGCCCTTGTTGTCCCAGTTGGCGCCGCTCCAGGAGGTGTTCGCGTTGACGTCGACCGTGCCTTCGTTGACGACGCCGCCCGTGACCGTCCTGGTGCCGCCGCTGCCGGCGTCGACGGCGACGGTCCCGGTGTTGGTGAAGGAGGATCCGGTACCCACCACAAGGGTGTCGGGGTTGCCCCCGCAGCCGGTGCTGGTGAAGGTGATGGTGCCGCCGTTGACCACCGCACCGGAGGTGGTGGTGGTGGACGCGGCACCGCAACCGACGGCCTTCAGCGTATAGCTCTGCTTCGACGTCAGCGTCCCCTCGAGGACGCCCTTGACGTTCTGGGCCACCACACCGCCGGAGCCGTCACCGACGAAGTCGGTCTTGCCGTTGGTGACGGTGATGGTCTTTGCGATCGTGCCGTTGCCCTGCTCGAAGGTTCCACCGGTGACCCCCACCGTGCCGGAGATGGCCCCCCCGGTGTCGTTGAAGGCGACGCTCAGCTTGCTGTTGGCGACGGTGAGCGAGTCGCCGGTGCCTACGGTCACCGCCCCCTCGTTGTGGAACAGCGTCGTCGGTTGGAGCTTGGTCTTGGCGTCGATGAGCATCTTTCCCGTGTTGGTGACATTGCCCGTCACGGTCCTGGTGTTGCCCGATCCCACGACGGTCTGCAGGGTCCCCGAGTTCGTCAGCGTCGAGGCGGAGGGAACGGCCAGGGTGACCGGATTGCCACCGCAGCCGGTGGTGGTGAGCTCGATGGTGCCGGCGTTGGTGGCCGAGCCCGTCAGCGTCTCGGTGGCGGACTCCCCGCAGCCGGTCCCCTGGATGGTCAGGGTCTGGCCCGTCGCCGGGGCTCCGGTGAGGGAACCGACGCCCCGGGTCGTGATCTGCGAGGCGCCCGAGCCGGTGTAGGACAGGTCGGAGGTGTCGACGAAGGTGTTGCCCACGTCGGTGGTCCCGGCCTCGACGAAGTCGTTACCGGCGTCCTCGTAGAGCAGGCCCGTCTGGCTGGTCCCGTTGGAGTCGACGGCCCCGGTCGAGGCGTTGGTGAAGGTCGAGGGGGTCGAGGTCGACGCGTCCACCGTCCACTGCACGCCGTCGGCGAGGTCGACCACGCCGTCGTTGGTGAAGGTCGATCCCGTGGTCAGGTCGGTGTTGGCGTCGATCGTCACCGTGCCGCTGTTGACGAAGGATCCGGTCAGGTCGCGCGCGTTCCCGGACCCGGCCAGGCTCTGGATGCTCCCGGTGCTCGTCAGCGTCGAGGCGGAGGGAACGGCCAGGGTGACCGGATTGCCACCGCAGCCGGTGGTGGTGAGCTCGATGGTGCCGGCGTTGGTGGCCGAGCCCGTCAGCGTCTCGGTGGCGGACTCCCCGCAGCCGGTCCCCTGGATGGTCAGGGTCTGGCCCGTCGCCGGGGCTCCGGTGAGGGAACCGACGCCCCGGGTCGTGATCTGCGAGGCGCCCGAGCCGGTGTAGGACAGGTCGGAGGTGTCGACGAAGGTGTTGCCCACGTCGGTGGTCCCGGCCTCGACGAAGTCGTTACCGGCGTCCTCGTAGAGCAGGCCCGTCTGGCTGGTCCCGTTGGAGTCGACGGCCCCGGTCGAGGCGTTGGTGAAGGTCGAGGGGGTCGAGGTCGACGCGTCCACCGTCCACTGCACGCCGTCGGCGAGGTCGACCACGCCGTCGTTGGTGAAGGTCGATCCCGTGGTCAGGTCGGTGTTGGCGTCGATCGTCACCGTGCCGCTGTTGACGAAGGATCCGGTCAGGTCGCGCGCGTTCCCGGACCCCGGCACGACGTCGAGGGTCCCGGAGTTGGTCAGCCCGGCACTGTGCACCGTGGCGGGCTCCCCGCCGCAGCCGGTGGAGGTCAGTTGGAGCACGCCGTGCTTGGCCACGGTCGACCCGGGCGACGCCGTCGTGAGCGAGGCGGCCGACCCGCAGCCGACGCCGACCAGCGACAGCGTCTGGGTGGCCGTGCCGGTCGCGACACCAAGGGTGAGCGTCTTGGCCGTCGCCGACTCACCCGTGACCGTGACCGTGTAGGTGCCGGCCACGGTGATGCAGGCGGCGGTGGTCGAGGTGGGCACACCGCTGGTCCAGTCGGCGGCGGTGGTCCAGTCACCGGACACCGCGGACTTCCAGGAGGTGGCGCAGGTGACCGCGGCCTGGGCACTTCCCGAGCCGGCCAGCAGCACGGCGAGGGCACCACTGCCCAGGGCGGCGAACATCCCCATCCCGAGAATGAATCCGGCACCAGTTCGGAGTATCCGTTGCATCTTCGCCTCCTGTTGTTCGTGCCCGACCGGTTCGTCCCGGCGCGGACCTTACGCCCCGACCGGTCGCGGGGCAACCGGTCGCGCGGCGAGACGACGGGCGGCGTGGAGGAGTATCCCGGCGGGCGCGCAACGGAACACGGAGAGTGACTACCCCAGGCGTGAGGCCCCGGAGGGAACAGGCCTGCGGAGGTGATCGGCACGGCACCCGCCGAGGGTCGGTCCGGTCCCGCGATCTCCTCGAGGGGGGTCGGACCGTCCGGGTGCACGACGATGCAGTTGGCCCGACCTTCCTGCGCGTGCGCGACGCTCGGAGCACGCGTCGGGTGCCCACGGCAGGATTCGAACCTGCGACGCACGGTTTAGGAAACCGACGCTCTATCCCCTGAGCTACGTGGGCGGGACTTCCGCGTGAGCCTCCGCGTCGGGCTCCGCGTGTAGATCGTCCGTCAGCCTACGCCGAGTGCACTCAGGTGCAGCTTCCGACAGGGTCTCCGAGTATCCTGATGACAAAGCCATCTTTGTTCTTCGTTTGTGACTGCAGAACACGTGACCAGGACCGAGCGGATCGCCGAGGTCGAGCTGGAGCTGTCGGAGCAGGAAGTGGTGATTGCCAACGCGCTGGCCCGCTCACCTTTCTCGGTGCATCCGATACGGGCGGGATTTGCTCCGCCGAAATCAGAGGAACCGCCGACCCCGTGTCGAGAGGTCCACATCCGTAGGGACGAATACTGACGCCCAGAGCCGGTGTTCGGTGACAGGCGTCAGCTCCACCGCGGGTACCAGGAGTTCCGTGGGCGCGTATGGACCGGACGGGCCGAATGGACGATCGGACATTCGGCCCTTGCCGGAGGATCTGGTGGACCGTAGCCTCGGACGTGGAGACCGGCCCGCCCGCCATCAGGTGGACACCGGTCTCACGGGTCGCAATGCGCCGCTCGGACTACCAACTGCAGGAGGTCCGTCATGAAGGCACTGGTCTACAAGGGTCCTGGCAAGAAGGCCTGGGAGGAAGTACCCGATCCGAAGATCGAGCAGCCGACCGACGTGATCGTGCAGATGGTCGCCACGACCATCTGCGGCACCGACCTTCACATCCTCAAGGGTGACGTCCCCGAGGTGGACGTCGGCCGCATCTTGGGCCACGAGGGGATCGGCGTGATCACCGAGGTGGGCGAAGGAGTCACCCAATTGGTCGTGGGCGACCGGGTGATCGTCGCGTGCGTCAGTTCGTGTGGGAAATGCTCGAACTGTCGTAAGGGCCTCTACAGCCATTGTCTCGACCCTGAGGGAATGGCAGGGATCGGGTGGATCTTCGGCTACATGATCGACGGGACGCAGGCCGAATACGTTCGAGTCCCGTTCGCCGAGAACTCCGTGTACAAGGTCCCCGACGGCATGACCGACGCCGAGGGCATCCTCCTCTCGGACATCCTGCCGACCGGCTTCGAGATCGGCGTGCAGTACGGACGGGTTGCACCGGGTGACGTCGTCGCGGTGATCGGCTCCGGGCCCGTCGGCCTCTCCGCCGTCATGACGGCCCGGCTCTACGGCCCGTCGAAAATCATCGCCATCGATCTGGACAATGCTCGGCTCGCCCGGGCAGCCGATTTCGGTGCCACCGACACGGTCAACTCGGGTGATCCGGACTGGAAGGACCAGGTCTTCGCGCTCACGGACGGCCTGGGCGTCGATGTCGCCATCGAGGCCGTCGGGGTTCCGGAGACGTTCACCATGGCGACAGTCATCGTCCGCCCGGGCGGCAATGTTGCCAACATCGGCGTGCACGGCAAGTCGGTCGACCTCGCTCTCAACGAGCTCTGGATCAAGAACATCGACATCTCCATGGGCTTGGTCAACACGAACACCCTCTCGATGCTGCTGAAGCTCGTTGCCGAGCACAAGCTTCCCGCCGAGAAGTTCGTCACGCACGAGTTCTCGTTCGACCAGATGCTTGAGGCCTATGACGTCTTCGGGCATGCAGCAGAGCACGACGCGCTCAAGGTCCTCATCCACTAGGGGGTCTGCTCAGACCGAACAAGCGCTGCGGGGCTCTGCGTCAGATCCCGGAGCTTGCCCACGTGTTCGCCGTCCGAACTGGTCCCACTACGTGATTCGGCGGAGGGGGGCGTTCGCCTCTGGTTGCGAACGGGCACAAGGGCCAAGGTGGGCGTGAGGCAAGGCGCGCAGGGGTCCCCTGTGCGTCACGAAGATGAAGAAGGGCAATCGAAATGGCTGGTAAGGCAGATCAGATGAAGGGCCAGGCGAAAGAAGCCGTCGGCGACCTGACCGGGAACAAGGACTTGAAGGCCGAGGGCACAGCGGACCGCCAGGCTGGTGAAGTCAAGGAGGAGGTCGGCAAAGTCGAGGAGAAGGTCGACGAGGCCATCGACAAGGTGAAGGGCGTCCTCCACAAGAAGTAGGCGGATTCCGCCGGGCCGGGATTCGGGTGAGTTCGTGATCATCGGCCGAGCAGGCCTTCCCCCCAGGCGGACGGGAGGAAGTCGATCGGTACCCTTGTTCGGTTCGCTGGGAGACTGTCCACCGGTGACCTGGACACTCAGACTGGGAGGTTGAGATGACCGAGATTTACGACCAGGGTCAACCCGAGGAGCCCGAGCGCGCCAGATGGAACGTCTCCGAGTGGCACGGAAGGACGCTCACCGATCGCGACGGCGAAAAGATCGGCAAGCTGCAGGACGTGTATGTCGACGTCGAAACTGATGAGCCGCAGTTCGCCACGGTCAAGGAGGGCTTCATCGGACGGCACCTGACCTTTGTGCCTCTTGCCGGTGTTCAGATCGGTCCGGACGATCTTCAGGTCCAGGTGACCAGGGAGGCGGTCCGGACTGCGCCCGACATCGAGATGCATGGTGAAGAGCTCTCCCAAGCGGACGAGTCCACGCTCTATCACCACTTCGAGATGAACTACACGCCGATCGACACGGAAAGCGGGCGCCGCTTGGCTCGGCGTTGAGCACCGGGTGCAGTCGATGTGCCAGCCACCCACCGGTGGGGATAGCGCAGCTGCGGCGCATGCCGATGCCTATCCCTGCAGGGCCCGCGTCTGATTCTCTCCCGGCGTTGTGTAGCACGTTGCCGACATAGCGGTAGCCGCCCACGATTCTCGAAGTCACAGGTTACTCAGTAGCTGAGCGATGCCTGCCGCAAGCTCGGCATTGGCACGCATGAGACGCACGATGGTCGCGATGTGCTCAGTCTCTGGTCCGGCTGCGGGAGCGATTTCGGTCAGTTCCTGGATGATTTGGGAAAGGCGAATGGCGATGCCTTCGAGTCGTGCGTCGAGGCTGTCCGGTTCGGTCATGGCCCAAAGTCTTCCGCACTTCCGGGCCGGCAGCGGAAACGGTTTTCGCCGCCTGTTCCTCCTCCCGGCGCATCGTTGCCTCTGCTCTCGATCTCCCGCCCACAGGGGCGATCACTGCGGTCGCAGTACACGGGGTGCTCCTATTCGGCACCAGGGTGGAACGGGTCCACGGTCGACGATTGAGCGGCTTCCTTCGGCGTGCCGGTGAGCGCAACCGTCGCGCTGCCCACCGGATCGAGGATCCGGTAGGCAAGCAGCTTCACCCGATCGGTGAGGAGGAACCACACGAGGGCATAGCCCCAGACCAGGGCTGCGTACCCCCAACCGAGGGGCGTCATGAAGACCCCGTACACGGCGATCAGGGTCGCCAGCGCCTGCGTGCCGAGCACGGCCAGCAGGAGGATCCGAGCGGGCTTGATCGACCAGAACGGACCACGGGTGCGGGCGAGGAAGATGGTCAGGTGCCCGGCCACCGAGAGCAGCAGGTACATCAGGGTCTGCAGGTGGGCATGGTCGAGGTGGAACACCTGGTCGCCCAGGGTGAACAGGCCGAACGCGGCGATCGGGCCGACGACGCCGAGCACGGTGGCGATCCCGAGCACCAGGCGCATGTTCCACGCCTCGGGCTGCTCCCGGTAGCGCACGTTGTCGTACGCGATGGACAGGATGGCACCGTCGTTGAGCAGGGCCAGCATCACGATCTGGATCGCCGTGACCGGGAAGAAGTTGTAGATCAGGATCACGGCTGAGACGAACAGCAGCACACGCACGGTTTCCGCGATGCGGTAGATGGCGTAGCTGTTCATCCGCTGGAAGATCCTGCGGCTCTCTTTGATCGCGTCGATGATCACCGAGAGCCCGGGAGTGGTCAGCACGATGTCCGCCGCCGCCCGTGCCGCATCCGTGGCGTCCGAGACGGCGATGCCGCAGTCGGCCTTCTTCAGGGCCGGTGCGTCGTTCACCCCGTCGCCCGTCATGCCGACGATGTGCCCTCGCCTCTGGAGAATGTCCACGATGTGGAATTTGTGTTCCGGGAAGACCTGGGCGAACCCATCGGCATCGTCGATGGCCTGAGCCGTCGCAACGGTCTCATCGCGCTTCACGTCGCCCAGCCCGGAGGCGTCGAGGATGTCCGTGCCCATCCCGAGCGTCCTGGCCGTCTCCCGGGCGATGGCCAGGGCATCGCCGGTGACCATCTTGACGTCCACGCCCATGCGGAGGGCGGTGGCAATGGTCGACTTGGCGTCCTCCCGCGGTGGGTCGAAGAGGGGCAGGACCCCGACGAAGTTCCACGGTCCGTCTCCCTCGGCTCGGGCCACACCCAATGAACGGAAGCCTCGTGCCGCGAACCCGTCGACTGCTGCGTCGACGTCTGCCTTCACCTGCGACTCATCCGCGGACAGCTCCAGGATCACCTGGGGTGCACCTTTGGTCACCTTGAACGAGGTGCCGTCCGTGACGGTGACAGTGGCTTCGGTGCACTTGCGCACCGCATCGAACGGTTGGAACTCGGTCACGTGGTAGTCGTCCAGCGACTGATCATCCGTCAGGCCACCGAGCACCGCCAGATCGATGGCGTCGGCATCATCGGCGCGTGATGCCAGAGAGGCGTCGAGGATCACCTGTCCTCCCGTAAGTGGAGCGACAGCGAAGGGATCGCCCAGGGTGAGCTTGTTCTGGGTCAGGGTCCCGGTCTTGTCCGTGCAGAGCACGTCCACGCCGGCCAGCTCCTCGATGGCCACCAGCCGGCTGACGATGGCCTTCTTGGAGGCAAGGACTCGGGCACCGACGGCCATCGTCACCGACAGCACCGTTGGCATGGCCACGGGGATGGCGGCCACGGTGAGGACGAGGGCGAACTGCAAAGTGGTGAAGAACGGGTCCCCCCGGATGGTGGAGACGGCGATGATCACCACGACCATGGCCACTGCCAGGATGATCAGGTACGTGCCGATCTTGAGGACGGCCCGTTGGAAGTGGCTGACCGTCTGGGCTTCCTGGACCAGTTCCGCGGTCTGGCCGAAGTAGGTGTCCGCACCCGTCGCGTAGACGAGTGCGCCGATCTCGCCCTGGCGGATGATGGAGGCGGAGAACACTGCATCACCGGACTGACAGGTGGCGGGCAGCGACTCCCCGGTCAGTGCCGACTGGTCCACTTCGATCGGGTCGCCGTCCAGCAGGCGTGCGTCTGCGGGCACGATGTGACCCATGCGGAGCCGGATGACATCCCCTGGAACCAGCTCACGCGATGGTGGAGTGACCCACTTGCCGTCCCGTTTGACACGAGCCTTGATCGCCAGTTCGGCCTTCAGGGCGGCAATCGCCTTGCCCGCCTGGCGCTCTTCCCAGAACCCGATCCCAGCGTTGGCCAGGAGCAGGATCAGGATGATGAAGAAGTCGGGCCAGTGCCCGAGCACTCCGGACAGGATCACCGCCACCTCGATCATCCAGGGGATGGGTCCCCAGAAGTAGGTGAGGAACTTCAACAGCGAGTTGACCTGCTTCTCCGCGATCTCGTTCGGGCCGTACTGCATGAGGCGCTTCTCGGCCTCGACCTGGGTGAGGCCGTCCGGGGACGAACCGAGCCGATCCTGGACCTCGGCGACAGGAAGGGTCTTCAGGTCGCCAGGCGCATCCGGCTTCGAGCCTGAAGCCTCGCGTTCGGTGCCGGTGGACTCCATTGCTGTCAGTCTCCTGCGATTGGCGAATCAATGACAGTCTGCCCGGTCTTTGGGTGTCCCCGAAGTGGCGGGGCGCAGCAACATTCTCGGGCGGAACGTCGGTTGGACCGGGTTGCGCAGGACAAAGCCGACCCTGCACGAAGAGGTCGGCCGCCACGAAAGACAAAGACCGCAGCAGCCGTTGCTTAGGAGACCACGCCTTTGTCTCCGCCTGATACCGCGTTCCGTGGGTGACGGATTCGCGTTCCACATCTGGGCGGTCTACGCCCTCCCCCGTCGCTTAGAAGTCCAGGTCAGACCTAAGGCGCGGAAGTCCCACGTGGGCGGAAGGGGGCCAGCACACGGGCCGGAACGCCGGTCGACTGCTCTCGCTCCCGGGATTCAGGCTAGTGCGAGTCCGAACGGGGACTCGGGTTCGGGGATTCTCTGATCCCCCGCGGGCCGGGCGCTCGGTCGGATGCATGAGGGAGTGGGGAGGCCCGAGGGGCGGCCCGTTCGGACGACGGCCCCGGCGAGTGCACCGAACCTTGCCGACGGTCACGATGGCGATGGGCCTCGCCCCGGGTGGGTGGACGGGAACACCGCACCGACAAGCCTGCTCCGTGGGCCGTCGAGGACGCGCTTCAGCCGGCTGCCGGTCGACGCCACCGGGGGTCCCACCTAGCCGTCGGTAGAAGCGAGGCCCGACTCCCGCTCCGAGGCGCGCTCCGGTGGGCGATCGGAGGAGTGCCGTGAGTCCTCAGGACACTCCGATGAGCCAGACGACGAAGACGGCGTAGCCGATGACGATCGACCACCCCATCCGGCGCCCGAGACCCCGTGCGATGTAGGTGAGCGTCAGGGTCAGGGCGGTGAGACCCAGGTACCAGGCCGCCGTGAGGCTCCCCGAGTCCGTCGGTGCCGACAGTCCCAGGATCACACCCGGCACCAGCAGTCCGATCAGCACGTTGATGTTGTTGGAGTTGAGGGCGGTGGAGAAGGCCGCGGCCCCTCGCCCCAGTCGGGCCAGGTGTACGGCGGCCACGGCATTGGGCAGACTCGTCACCGCTGCCAGGACGACGGCGCCGATCACGGCGTCGGGGACGTGGAACCGATGGCCCAGTGTGGAGGCTCCCCGTTCCATGGTGATGCTCGCGATGACGACGACGACGAGCGCGAGCACGGCGACCAGGGCATCGACCGGTCGACCCCGGATCGGCCGAATGGCCTCTTCCAGCTCCAGTTCCTCCTCGGAGACGGCGGCGATGATCCAGCGCTTCACCTTGGCCGGACCCGGCAGGAACGCCAGTCCGGAGTCGGCGACTCCGAGGACGACGACGTAGGGGATGAGCACGACGAGGGCGACGGACAGGCTCTGCACGGGACTCAGCACGCCTTCGACGGCAGCCAGACAGGCCAGGGCCACCCACAGGCCGACCGCTCCGTTGAGCAGGACGACCCGGCGATGGATCGCGATGAAGCCGGCCACGACGGCGCCCAGCCCGAGGAGGGCTGCCAGGTTGAACACGTTGGAGCCGATCACGACCCCTGCGCCGATGGCCTTCTGGTGCTGGCTCAACGCGGTGATGGAGGCGCTGATCTCCGGAGCGTCGGCCGCCAGCGCGGCGACGATCCCCAGCAGCGCCTCGGAGAGTCCGAGGCGCTCGCCGACCCGTTCCAGGCGCGACACCAGGACCCAACTGGTCACCAGGCTCACGACTGCACCCAACACGAAGGCGACACCAGCGAGGGCCACGTAGACGAGATTCCTTCCGAGATCGACGAGCTGCCGACCAGGCTTCCCGGCTCACCGTCCATCACTGTACCGGCGCCGGGCGCTGCCACCTGGAATCACCTCGGGACGACCTCCGCCTGGAACCTGTGCCGCCTCGGTGCGCGACGACTGCGGCATCCCCGGTCGGTCCACGCGCGGCGGTCGATCCCCGATCCGAAGTGGTGCGGAGTGAGGGCGCAACGCTCCCCGTCGATCGGGTGGCACGTCACGGGATGGCCACCTTCCTGCCATCGGCGGAGAGCGACCGAGGACGTCTCCGGGCGACCCGTGCGAGGGCAGGACGGCGCGTCACGGGGTGGCCGCGGGAAGGCGGCCCGCTTCCGTGGGATCCCGGGGCTCGGGACGCGACCGGTCGGGTCCGGCGGCCGTCCACGCCGCGGCCCACCTGATCCACCGCGTGTCCCCGGACGCCTCCTGGCGGAACCGTTTCAATTAGCTACTACAATCATTAGTGCATGCCAACCACGCAGGTACCCCTGGGAGCCAGCCAGGACTCGATCGTCGACGCGGTGCTCAATGCCAGCCGGGTGCTGGTCGCGGTGGCGGCCCGCTCGCTCGGCGACGTGGCCGAGGAGGTGACCCTCACCCAGTACCGCACCCTCGTCGTACTCGCCTCCCGCGGCCCGCAGAGTCTGGCGAACCTGGCCGAGGCGGTCGACGTGACGCCACCGACGGCGACACGCATGTGCGACCGGCTGGTCCGGAAGGGGCTGATCCTGCGCCGCCACGAGCGCGGGGACCGGCGGCTGGTGCGGCTGAGTCTGGCCGAGAAGGGCCGGACCCTGGTCGATGCGGTGACGGAACGGCGGCGGGCGGAGATCAACGACCTCCTGGCGGCCATCCCCAGGCAGCAGCAGACCGCCCTCGTCGACTCGTTGCGGCGGCTGGCCGCTGCCGCCGGCGAGGTGCCCGAGCAGGACTGGTCCGCGGGATGGGACCTCTAGATGCCCGGTCCCACCCGATGACCCTCTTCGGTCGGACCCCATGGCGGGCGGCCATGACCCGAGCGTCGCGCTGGCTCTCCGGCACGTCGTACCTGCAGAGGTGGTTGGTGCTCGGCGTGCTCATCGGGGCGATGGCCGGGGTCGGGGCCATCGTCTTCTACGAGGCGCTCCTCGCCTGCACCCACCTCTTCCTCGGGGTGCTGGCCGGCTACCACGTGCCGACGCCGGCCGGCGAAGGCGGGCATGCGAGCCTCGGCCTCGTTCACCCGGCCCTGGGCGCTGCCCCTGGTCGTCGGGCTCGGTGCCCTGCTCGGAGCGATCCTCGTCTTCCGGTTCGCCCCCGAGGCCGAAGGCCACGGGACCGACGCCGCCATCTCCGCCGTCCACCACAACCCGAGGGGTATCCGCTTCCGGGCCGTCATCGTCAAGATCGTCGCCTCGGCGCTCACCATCGGCTCGGGCGGCTCCGGCGGCCGCGAAGGGCCCACCGGCCAGATCAGCGCCGGCTTCGCCTCGCTGCTGGCCCGGGAGCTGGACCTGAGCCCGGCCGACGCCCGCATCGCGGTGGTGACCGGGATCGGATCGGGGATCGGTGCCATCTTCGGCGCACCGCTCGGGGGCGCGGTGCTGGCCACCGAGATCCTCTACCGGGACGACTTCGATGCCGACCGCGCTGCTGCCGAGCTTCGTCGCCTCCGTCGTCGGCTACGTCATCTTCGGCGCCGCCGTCGGCTACACGCCGCTGTTCGGCTTCAACGCCGAGCTACCACTTCACCGATCCCTCGCACCTGCTCTGGTTCGCCCTGATCGGCGTCCTGGGCGGCCTCGTCGGCCTGCTCTACGCCAAGGGCTTCTACGGGATCGCCGGCGTCTTCGGCCGATGCCGGCTGCCGCGGTGGATGCAAGCCGGCCATCGGCGGGGTCGCTCGTGGGCTGCATCGGCCTCGTGATCCCCGAGGTCCTCGGCACCGGGTACGGCTGGATCCAGCAGGGCCTGGGCCCCAGCCTCCTCACCCTGCCCCTGTGGATCGTGCTCGTCCTGCCCTTCGCCCGCATCCTCGCCACCGGGCTCTCGATCGGCTCGGGGGGATCGGGAGGCATCTTCGGACCGGGCATGGTCATCGGCGCCTTCATCGGCGCGTCGGTCTGGCGACTGTTCGAGCCGATCGTCCCCTCCATGGGCCACGACCCGGCGCCCTATCGTGATCGTGGGCATGATGTGCTGCTTCGGCAGCATCTCCCGGGCGCCGCTGGCCGTCATGCTGATGGTGGCGGAGATGACCGGGAGCCTCTCGATCCTGGCCCCGGCCATGGTCGCCGTCGGTCTGGCGTGGTTCATCGTCCGGCGGGGTGACGACACCATCTACCGCAGCCAGCTGAAGAACCGGGCCGATGCCCCGGCCCAGCGGCTCCTGACCGGGATGCCCATCCTGTCCAACGTGTGGCCGTCGAGCAGGCCATGGCGCCGCCGCGTGCGGTCGTCACCGGCGGGACCTCCCTACGTGCCGCTCGCCGGAAGATCGAAGAGGCCGGGGTGACCGGTGCGCCGGTGATCGACGACCAGGGTCGGTTCGAGGGGACGGTGGCCCTCGCCGACCTGAGGACCGTCGAGCGGGACGGGCGATCGCGGGCCTCGAGTCCCTCGTCGACGTGTCGGCGCCGACCGTGGCTGACCGGCGCGCACAGCTCGACGTCGCCCTCGACGCCCTGACGACCTCGGCCGAGCATTGGGTCACGGTCCTCGACGCCGATCGCAGGGTGCTCGGCACCGTCGCCATCTCCGACGTGGTCCGTGGGTACCGACTGGGCCTGCTGGCGAGCCTCCAGAAGGTCGAACGCCGTCGGTGGACACGGTGGCACCGACAGGGTGCGCATCGAGTCCGGCTCGCCCCTGGTCGGTCGCACGCTCCGCCAGTCGGGATTGCCCGTCAGCATCATCGTGACCACCATCCAGAGACGGCGGGATCTCGTCGTCCCGGACGGGAGCACCGTCCTGGAGGCGGGCGATGAACTCCTCCTCATCGGCCAGACCTCCGACATCGACGCCATCCGCCGGATCGCCTCCGACGGTGCCGATCCGGGGTCACCCCGTCCCTGCGAGGGGACCCACGACGTCCCACCAGGCCCCGTCGATCCCGGGACGGGGGCTCCCTGACGCCGGAGTCCGGGACGGCGTTGGTGGCGCCGCTCGGGAGGAGCGGTCGACCGGGCGGTCGGCACCCCGCGTTCGGGGACGTGAGAGGCCGTCCGTCCCCGGGAGGATCGGCTGCCGACGGCTACCATCGGCCTCCGGATGCCTGACGCGCCAGCGACGCAACCGGGTCCGGCGATCGAGACCTCGGGACTCACCAAGACGTTCCGGGAGACCCACGCCGTCCGGGACCTCGACCTGCGGGTCGATGCGGGAGAGATCTTCGGGTTCCTCGGACCGAACGGCGCCGGCAAGACCACGACCATCCGGCTCCTGCTCGACCTCCAGCACCCGACGGCAGGAACGGTCCGGGTGCTCGGATTCGACGCCCACCGCCACTCCCTGGACGTCCATCGCCTCGTCGGCTACCTGCCTGGCGAGCTCTCCCTGATCGGACGCATGAGCGTGCGCGACCAGCTGGAGTGGGCGGCTCGGGCCCGCAGACTGCCCGGCACCGGTCGCGCCCGCGAACTCGCCGACCGGTTCGACCTGGATCTCGACCGCCGCATCGAGGACCTCTCCAAGGGGAACCGGCAGAAGGTCGGCATCCTGATGGCCTTCATGCACCAGCCCGAGCTCCTCATCCTCGACGAGCCGACCTCGGGCCTCGACCCCCTCATGAAGGACCAGTTCGAACGGTTGCTCCAGGAGACGGTGGCCTCCGGCCGGACGGTCTTCCTGTCGTCCCACGAGCTCGACGAAGTGCAACGGGTGGCGGACCGCGTCGGTCTGATCAAGGACGGGCGCCTCATCCGCGAGGACACCATGGAGAACCTGCGGGCGAAGGCCCCGAAGACGGTCGAGATGTGGTTCCACGGCCCCGTGGATCCGAGCGCGTTCAGGATCGACGGGGTCCGCGAGGTGACCGCCTCGGGGTCGCTCGTCACCCTCGAGGTCACCGGTCCGATCGGCCCGGTCGTGGAGGTGGCCGCGCCGCTGCATCCGATCGATCTCGTCACCCGTGAAGCGAGCCTCGACCAGCTGTTCCTGGAGTTCTACCGGGACGCGGGGGACGACGACCGTGCGTCTTGACGTGTTCCGCCTCGATGTCCGGATGAGGCGCCGACTGCTGATCGTCTACGCCCTCGGCATGGCCCTCTACGCGCTGATCATCGTGGTCCTCTATCCCACGTTCGAGCACTCGACGGGCCTCGACGACCTCACGAGGAACTCGCCGACGATGGCCGCCCTGTTCGGTGCCACCGGATCGATCACGTCTCCGTCCGGGTGGCTCGAGGTCAACCTCTACGCCAACTTCTTCCCGCTGGTGGTGCTCCTGGCCACGATCGGATACGGCGCCTCCTGCCTCGCCGGACAGGACGAGGACGGCACGCTGGCTGTGGTCACGACGCTCCCGATCCGCCGCCGGCGCATCACGACGGAGAAGTCCCTGGCGATGGCCGTGCAGGCCGTGGTCATCGTGACCGTCTCCACTGCATGCATCGCCGTCGGGTACGCGTTCGACCTCTCCGTCGGCGTCGCCGGCATGGTCGGTGCCTCCATCGGCGTGCTGTTGCTCGGCATCGACCTCGGGCTGGTCGCACTGGTGGTCGGTGCGGTGACGGGGCGCCGGGGCGTCGCGCTCGGCGCCGCCGGCGCGCTCGGTGCGATCTCGTACCTTGTCAGTTCCCTCGCGCCGGTCGTCCGTTGGATCCGACCCCTGAGGTTCGCCTCGCTCTTCTACTGGTCGGTCGGCAACCGGCAGCTGACGACGGGCATCAGCCCGACCGAGGTCGCGGTCCTCGTCGGCAGTGCCTTCGTGCTCGTCGCGGCCGCGGTCGTCGCGTTCGATCGGCTCGACCTGCACTGAGCCGCGGCCCGGGCCCACGACGGTACGTCACGGGCCCGGGTCCGGTTGCACGCGGCAGGACCGCGCTCCCCCTGTCCGGAGACGCATCCGCCGGCCCGGACTACTCGACCGTGAGGGCCAGCCTGACGATGTCGGCGCCTTCCAGCGCACGACCCTCGGCGTAGAGCACGTCGAACTCCCCCCGCAGGTCGCCACGCAGGCGGGCGACGTCGTCCTCCCGGATGCCCACCTCCATGAGCTCCCACTGGTCCGACGTGGGTTCGAGGAGCCCGTCGGCGCCCCCGTGCAGCCGTGCCGCGAGCTCGGGGTGACCGAGGCGGGTCGCGCAGCACGCCAGTCCGAGCACCGCGTAGGGCGCATCCGCCGACAGCCCGTGGAGCCGGCACATCCGCAGCACGTCGCGGAGCAGCGACGCGGCGGGACCGGCGTCGCCGCGCTGGAGGTGCACCCAGGCCAGGTTGAGGTACTGGGTCTCGGACCGGCGCGAGAGCTCGGTCCCGACGAGGTCGAGTGCCTGTTCGAGATGCCGCTGGGCCTCGTCGAGCTCGCCCCTGGCGATCAGCAGCAGCGCGTAGTTGTTGTGCAGCGCTTCCGCGGTGATCCGGTCACCGGTGCCGTCGACCACCTCCAGCGCCTCCACGTAGACGTCCTCGGCCGTCGGGTCGGCGGTCAGCTCCAAGGCGTTGGCGTAGAAGCGCAGGACCGACCCCAGGAGGACCTGGTCGTCGAGCTGACGGGCGAGCTCCAGGGCCTCCGCTCCCGTGACGAGTGCCCGTTCGTCGTCGCCGACGATGGCCAGGGACCGCGACCACAGGGCGAGGGCGTCGGCCTGGAAGGCGAGGTCGTCCGATCGGCGTGCGAGGTCGACCGCACCCGACAGCGTGTCGGCCATCACCCGGACGTCCACGCTGAGCAGGAGCAGCCCCCGGCAGAGGAGTGCCCTGCCCATGCGCTCGACCGGGTACTCCGGTCCGGCCAGAGCCAGGGCCGCATCCAGCAGCGTCAGGGTCTGGGCGGGGTGGCGGGACACCGGCCAGTAGCGTCGGAGGGTCCCGAACTGGTCGAGGACCCGTTCCGCTCCCTCCTTCGACGACAGCAGGAAGTGCAGGGCCGCCCGCAGGTTCAGCTCCTCCGCGTCCAGGTGCTCGATCCAGGTGCGGGAGTCGCGCCCTTCGAGGTGGGTGCTCGCCTCGTCGGCGAGCGCCAGGAAGTACCCGGCGTGGGCGTCGCGGATTCGGTCCCGCTCCGACGCGCCCCCGTGCTCCGAAGGTGACTCCGACAGGTGCTCGGCCCCGTACTGGCGGAGGGTCTCCTGCAGGCGGTACCGGAGGTCCCGGCCACCGTGCTCGGCGACGACCAGGCTCTTGTCGACCAGCGACGCGAGGAGGTCGGCCAGGTCCCGCTCCGGGACGTCGTCGAGGGCACAGACCCCTTCGACGGCCTCGAGGGTGAAGCCGTCGGCGAACACCGAGACCCGACGGAACAGTGCCTGCTCCGCATCGGACAGCAGGTCGTAGGACCAGTCCACCATGCCGCGCAGGGTCTGCTGGCGGGGCATCGCCAGCCGGCTCCCCCCGGTGAGGAGGCCGAAGCGGTGCTCGAGTCGCTCCTGGAGCGTCGTCAACGACATCGACCGCAGGCGCGCCGTGGCCAGCTCCAGGGCCAGCGGCATGCCGTCCAGCCGCCGGCAGATGTCGGCCACCAGGGGTGCGTCACTGTCGCTCAGCTCGAACTCGGGCACCTGGGTCGAGGCCCGCTCGACGAACAGTGCGACCGCGACCGACCCGGCCAGGTCGACACGGTCGTCGACGTGCTCCGGAGGCAGGCTGAGCGGGGGCACCCGGTAGATGGCCTCGCCTCCGATGCGGAACGGCTCCCGGCTGGTCGCCAGGATGCGGACGTCCGGACACGTGCGGATCACGGCATCGGCCAGTGCCGCGCACCCGTCCAGCACCTGTTCGCAGTTGTCCAGGATGACCAGCCGGTTCTGGGTGGCGAGCACGCCCACCAGGGTGTCGAGGGCGGGCACACCCGGCTGCTCGCCGATGCCCAGGTCGCTCAGCACCTCGGCGGCCACCAGATCGGAGTCGGTGATCGTGGCCAGCTCGGAGATCCACACCCCGTCGGCCGTGGCCGGCAGGGCGCTCCGGCCGGCCTCGATCGCCAGCCGCGTCTTGCCGGCACCTCCGGGTCCCGTGAGGGAGACCAGCTGATGGCCCAGGAGCAGCTTGCGGACCTGGGCGAGCTCGTCCACCCGCCCCACGAAGCTCGACGTCGGGTTGGTCAGGTTGGTCGGCCGTTCCGCACCCTGTGATCGGAGCGGCGGGAAGGCGGTCCTCAGACCGTCCACCGACAGCTGGACCACCTCCTCGGGGTGGTCCATGTCCTTCAGGAGGTGGGGGCCCAGGTCGACGAGGGACGTGCCCGCGGGCAGCCGGCGGCGCACGAGCTCCGCCGTCGGGTGGGACAGCACCACCTGGCCGCCGTGGGCCGTCGCCTCCAGTCGGGCCGTCCGGTTCACCGTCGGCCCGAAGTAGTCGCCCCCGCGCTCCTCGCACTCGCCGGTGTGGAGCGCCATCCGGACCCGGATGGTGATCGGCGTCGGCCAGGACTCATCCTGGAGCGCCCGTTGGGACGCCACGGCCGCCTCGACCGCGTCCGTCACGGTGGAGAACGCGGCGCAGAAGGCGTCCCCGACCATCTTGAACACGTAGCCCCCCGACGACTCGATGGTCGACCGCAGGAGCCCGTCGTGCCGTTGCAGGGCGACCGTCATCTCGTCGGGATGCTCCTCCCACAGGCGCGTCGATCCCTCGATGTCCGTGAAGAGGAGCGTGACCGTCCCGCTGGGAGCCGCCATGGCGCAAGTCTGCACCACCCCCGTCGCCGTGCACCACCGTGCGCCACCGACCGGGGGGGCGAACGGACCGTCCGCATCCGGTGGGCCACCCGTGGACCGCACCCCGGCGCCGGTGGCGGGTCAGTGCCGCGTCGCTACCACTTGGCCTGGAGGACGGCGAGCGAGTCGAGGTACTCGTGCTCGGCCCGGGTCAGCCCCAGGAACTGGACTCCCGCCCGCACCCCGTCGTTCCTGCCGACGCGGGCGTTGCGCAGTTCACCCCGGAGGTGCACGGCGAGCAACAGGCGCCGCCCGACCGTCTCGTCCAGATGCGCGTCGGGGAGCTCGAGTCCGGCACCGGCCGACGAGATGTCGATGACCTTGCAGGGATGCCACGACTCGTCGGGCCCTCCCTCGAACGCGTACTTCGCCGACCAGTCGGCGAACTGTCTCGGCAGCAATCTCCGCAACTCGGACATCCCGCACCTCCTTCGGTGCTCTGGTGAGGCTGCGTGTCTCGCAGCCCCTGGCCGGAACTCCCCGCGATCCGGGAGCCCGATCGGCGGCTGCCGCAGGCACGCCGCCGTCACGACGCACCTGCGGTGCCTCTCCTTCCACACGCATGACGCACCCCACGGCGGAGGTCGAGGCCGACCGGGGCCCGCGGACCGGGGCCGGGTGGCCGCCGCGCGGGACCGTCACGGCGGCCGGGTGGTCCGCGCCGATCCGGCACGCCGACACCCCTCTCCGCCCGGTCCGTCCACGGCACCGTGGCCGGCCGGGGCCCATGCCGACCTCGGCCGGTCGTCATGCGTTGCCTCTCTGGGTGGATATCGGTACGCCCACGGCGGGCTGAAGGAATTGAGGCCGAAGGCCCCTGCGCGCCACGCCGCCGGTCGACGGCGGGCACGGGCCGGGGCGGCGGGTCCGGGCGGCAGGTCCGGTCCGGGCGCTAGCCGCCACCCACCTCGGACTCGTCGATGCGGAACAGTCCCGACCTCGGCGCCGAGGTCCTCGGGCACCAGCGTCG
The DNA here is from genome assembly GCA_963814655.1 of uncultured Acidimicrobiales bacterium. Lineage (GTDB taxonomy): Bacteria > Actinomycetota > Acidimicrobiia > Acidimicrobiales > RAAP-2 > Bog-756. The sequence continues at coordinate 922,347 of CAWFDU010000013.1, forward strand.
GGGTGTCCCGGTTGAGGACCTCGCCCCGGAAGAACGCCGGGCGGACCGCGGCGAAGACGTGAACATCAGCACGACGCCGAGCGATCAGCGAGAACAGGTCGATCAGGAACACGCCACCGATGTCCCAGTGCGGCCAGAACCCCATGTGCCAGCTCGTGGCGCTGTTGCCGGGGCCCCAGTAGAAGTAGAGGTTGTAGCCGAGCGCGCCCCACAGCATGAGGCCGCCCGAGCACGGGCAGGATCCCGCGCAGCCACAGGTTGCGGGCACTCTCGGTCAGCGTGGCGCGGTAGTACCAGGCGCAGGAGAACCCGGTGAGCCCGTAGTAGAAGGCGATCATCACGCCGAGTGCGGACACGGCGTCGGAGATGACGGTCCCGGCCGAGATGTAGTTCATGACCACGTAGAGGACGATCGACGCCGCGCCCATGACCACGGTGGACACCGTGGGGGTGAGGAAGCGCCGGTGGATCCGTGCGAAGGCCGACGGGATGGCCTCGTAGACGCCCATGGCCAGCGAGGTGCGTGCCGTCGGGAGGATCGTCGTCTGGGTCGAGGCGGCCGCCGAGCTCAGGACCATGAGCAGCAGCAGGTGGGACAGCACGTTGCCGCAGCGTCGAGGTGCCGAACACCGAGTGCCCGAGCACCGACAGGACGTCACCCTGGTTGTCCGGGTTGCCGAGCCCGATCCCCGTGGTGCCGATCCCGGCGTAGGACTGGGTGGACAGCACGACGAGCACGTAGGTGACCAGGAGGATCAGGGTCGACAGCACGGCGGCACGGCCCGGGACGGTGTGCGGCTCCGCCGTCTCCTCGTTGACCGACACCGTCGTGTCCCATCCCCAGTAGATGAAGAGCATCAGCAGCACGCCGTTGATGAACGCCGAGGCCGAGGGGATCTTGAACGGGTTGAACCAGCTCGAGTGCCGGGGTCAGGTGACCGACCGGCGCCGTACCGTTGCCCACCTTCACGAGCGCCCAGACCGACAGCAGCAGCAGCATGCGTCAGCTCGATCCCGAGGAGGGCCTTCTGGAAGTTGGCCGAGATCTCGATGCCGACGTAGCAGATCACCGTCATCGCCACGATCCACAGCGATGCCGACGAGCAGCACCCACCCGCTGGACGGCGTCGGAACCGATCCCGTCGGCGCCGAACAGCAGGAAGACGTACTGCCCGGCGATCTGGGCGAGGCTGGCCATCACCAGGACGTCGGCGGCGATGATCGCCCACCCGCCCATCCAGCCGGTCTTCGGCCCGAAGGCCCGCACGCCCCAGGTGAACGTCGTCCCGCAGTCGGGGTCGGCGTTGTTCAGCTCCTTGTAGCCGTAGGCGATGAACAGCATCGGCACGAAGGCGATGCACGGTGACGGCCGGGGCCTGCAGTCCGATCGCCGCCACGACGAACCCGAGCGTCGCCGCCAGGCTGTAGGCCGGCGCCGTCGACGCGACGCCGACCACCGTGCTGGCGATCAGGCCGAGCGCGCCCGACTTGAGCCCCTTCTCCTGGCGTTCCGTCGCCGGCTCGGTCGTCGTCACGGTGGCCATGGGTCTCCCTTCGTCGACCCGCCCGGTCAGGAGCGGGCCCGGCCGCGGGCGTCGGTGGGAGCGCCCGCGGCCGGAATACGGTCAGTGACGGACGACGAGCTGCCCGACGGGGACGTCCGCCCCCCGCAGCCGGGACCGGAGGCGGAGCGAAGCCGGGGCCACGACCACCGGAAGCCCCGAGGCCCGCACCACCCGCTCTCGGACGCCGGAACCACCGACCCGCCGGATGCCCCGGAGCCGGTTCGATCCCAGCACGACGGCGTCGCAGTCCCACGCGCCGGCCTGCTCGACGATCTGCTCGGCGATGCGGTGCTGCGGCGCGGAGGTCAGGAGTCCGTACGCGTCGACTCCGTCACCGGCGAGGCGTCGACGGCGTCGTCGACCAGCTCGTGGGCCTCGACCGGCGTCTCGAGCGGCGGGACCTGCATGTGCTGCATCCGCTCCCGCACGTGGAGGACGACCACGCCGGCACCGGAACGGGCCGCCAGTCCCGAGGTCAGGGCAGCGCGGCCTGACCCGAGTCGAACTGGTCCATGGCAAGCAGCAGTCGTTCCCACACGCCGGCACCTCGGTCGTCGATGATGTCCGAACGTAGCCGACCGCCGCGGTGAACGTGCGGTGAATTCTGCAGTCGTCCGGTGCCCGACGCCCGGTCGGCCGGCGTGCCCGGCCCTCAGGCGGTCGGGGGGTCCAGGCGGTAGCCCACCGCCGGGTCGACTGTGGAGGATCGTGCCGGTGCGTCGTCCCCGAGCTTCCTGCGGATCCGGTAGGCGTAGACCTTCAGGTAGTGGGTGTCGGACCGGTAGCCCGGGCCCCACACCTCGTCCATGATCATCTGGCGTGCGCACGACTTGCCGGCGTGGGCGGCCAACAGGGCGAGCACGTCGAACTCCTTGCGGGTGAGCTCCACGCGGACCCCGGCCCGGGTGACCTCACGGTGGACGAGGTCGATGTGGAGGGACCCGGCGTCGATCCCGTCGGGCCGTGCCCCTCCCCGGCGGTGCCGCAACGCGGCGCGGAGGCGGGCGTCCAGCTCGCGCATGCCGAACGGCTTGGTCACGTAGTCGTCGGCCCCGTGGTCGAGGGCGTCGACCTTGCGGTCCTCGGATCCGTCGGCGGACAGGACGACGATGGACATGTCGCTCCACTCCCGGAGGGAGCGGCACACCTCCAGCCCGTCGACGTCGGGAAGACCCATGTCGAGGACGACGGCGTCCGGGGTGCAGGACCGGGTCAGGGCGATCCCCTCGGCGCCCGTCTCCGCCGTCGTCACCTCGTGGCCGAAGGCCGCGAGGCCGATGCCGCACGCCTGGCGCAGGCCCGGGTCGTCGTCAATGACGAGAATCCGCGACAACCGGCACCTCCCCCTCCAGCCGGCGACGTCGGCAGCGTGAAGCAGAACCGGGCACCGCCGGCGTGCGCCTCGTCGACCCAGATCCGCTGCCCGTGGGCCTCGACGAAGGTGCGGGCGATGATCGAGTCCCAGCCCGGCTCCGGCGTCGGCGTCGCGCCGGGCGTTCAGTCCGAAGAGGTCGCCCCGGCGTCGGGGCTCAGTCCGGGGCCGTCGTCGGTCACCGAGACCTCGACGGCCCCGTCGTCGGCCCGCCGGGCGGCGATCCGGATCGTCGTCCCCCTGGGTGCGTGGCGCACCGGCGTTGGCCACGAGGTTGGTCAGCGCCCGCTCGACGAGCATCGGGTCGATGTGCACGGCCGGAAGGTCGCCGGGCACGTCGACCGTCACCCGGTGCTCGCCGAGGACCGGGGCGAGGTCGTGACACCAGGGTCGCCACGAAGCCGTCCAGGTCGACGGCCATGCACTGGGGACGCAGGACCCCCGCCTGGATCCGGCTCATGTCGAGCAGGTTCTGGACGAGGTCGGCGAGCCGGTCGGCCTGCACGTCGATGAGACGGGCCAGCTCGCCGGCGGCACCGGAGTCGAGTCGGAGGGAGTCGTCGGCCAGGATCGACGACGAGGCCTTGATCGAGGCGAGCGGGGTGCGCAGGTCGTGCGAGACGGCCGTCACGAGCATCCGGGCCAGGCGGTCGACCTGCTCGGCGAGCCGGGTCTGGATCGCCTGCTCCCGGAGCTGGACCCGCTCGACGGCCAGGGCGATCTGGCTGGTGAAGAGGAGCAGTGCCTCGCGGTCGTGTGTCGCGTGTGGGCCATGCCGGCGAGGAGCAGCGCGCCGATCGGTCGCCCCCCCGCCGACAGCGGGAGCAGCCGGTCGCCGGCGTCCTCCCCGAGGTCCGGCGCCGGCGCCCGCGACTCCCAGGACGCCCGGAGCCGCTCACGCTGGGCTTCGGACACCGGGGTCGCCCGCCGAGGCGACCACCTGCAGCCCGTCCGGCCCGGGGAGCAGGATCGCCACCTGCCCGGCGTCGAACGTGGTGAACATGGCGGCGACCACCGTGGAGAGCAGCACCTCGAGCGGGCGGTCCTCCACGAGGAGCTCCGAGAGCTCGAGGAGCTGCCGGATCTCCCAGTCCGCCTGCGCGTTCGACGGACCGGGCGCGTGCATCCGGTCCACGACGAGGCGACCGGGAGCGGTGATGGCCATGTACACCCCCAGTGCCACCCAGTTCTGCGTCGAACCGATCGAGGGCGTGAGGTAGGGCGGGACGAAGAGGTAGACGTAGACGAAGAACCCGACGACGACGCTGACGACTCCGGCCCACGGGCCACCCACGACCACGCCGATGATCACGGGGACCACCAGGACAAGCGCCGTCATCGGACCGCTCAGGTCGAGCACGGAGCGGGATCATGGCCCCGGCGAACACGGCCACGGCGGTCACGGCCGCCAGGATGCCCAGCACGTTTCGTCTCATGGTCCCCTGCTCCTCCGAGGGCACCGCCCGTTCCGGGGTCCTGCCCGGGCCGACGGTGGTGGATCTCCCGTCCGCGAGCACTATGCCACGGCGGGGGCGTCGGCACCGCGCCGCCGGTCGGCACCCGGCCTCGGGCCGTTCGGCGTCGCTAGCATCCGTCACGTGAGCCACCCGACGACCCCACCACGCCGTCCGGCCCCCACGGCCTCCACCGCCCCCGCGGACGCCCCGGTCGCCCCGGTCGGGAGGCCACGGACCGGGGAGCCCTGCACCGGGTGCGGCGCACCCGTGGCCACCCGCCACGCCGCCCCGGGAGGGAGCGTGTGGCTGTGCCCGCCGTGCGCGGCCGGCGCCGACCTGGGCTGCCCGTGACCGCGGTCGACGACGGGCCCGACACGCGGGTGGCGACCGACGTGCTGCTCGTCTCCCACACCCACTGGGACCGCGAGTGGTACCGGACCTACGAGGCGTTCCGGGCCCGGCTGGTCGACACCGTGGACCGGGTGCTCGACCAGCTGGACGAGGATCCGGGCTGGTCGTTCCTGCTCGACGGCCAGTCGATCGTGGTCGAGGACTACCTGGCGGTCCGACCCGCGGTCACGCGACCGCCTGGTGGCGGCCGTGGCGGCCGGACGCCTGGGCATCGGCCCGTGGTACGTCCAACCCGACTCCCTGCTGCCGTCGGGCGAGAGCCACGTCCGCAACCTGCTCGAAGGGCGCCGGGTGGCCGACGCTGCACGGTGGCTCGTCCGAGGTCGCCTACGCGCCGGACTCGTTCGGCCACCCCGCCCAGTTCCCCCAGCTGTTCGCCGGATTCGGGCTCGGCCCGTTCGTCCACTGGCGCGGCAACGGCAACGAGTTCGACCGGTTGGGACCGGTCTACGTCTGGGAGGCGCCCGACGGCAGCTCGGTCCTCGACTACGTGCTGGCACGCGGGTACTTCAACGCCGCCGGCCTTCCCTCCGACCCCGATGACGGCGGCCGCCGCCCTGGCCGAGGTCGTGCGGGACTCCGCAGGCGTCACCGCCGCACCCGTGGTACTCATGAACGGCGTCGACCACATGTACCCCAGCCCCACACCGCAGCCATCGTCGACAGGCTGCGCCGTCCTCGTCGACGGCGACGTGCGTCGCGGCCTGCTGGACGACCTGCGCACCACGGTCGATCCGGCGGCACGCGGACGGTTCACCGGCGAGCTGCTCGGCGGCCGGCTGGCCAACCTGCTTCCCGGGGTCTGGTCGGCGCAGGCTCGGACTGAAGCTGGCCGACCGTCGGGCCGAGCGGGCCCTGATCGGATGGGCGGAGCCGTTCGCCGCCATCGGCCGGGGCCCTCGGGCTGGCGGACGAGACCCCCTCGTTGCGACGTCGCCCGGCGCGCCCTGCTGGCCAACCAGGCCCACGACTCGATCGGCGGGTGCTCGCAGGACGAGGTCCACCGCCAGATGGCGGGTCGGACGGCGACGGCGACCGAGCTCGCCGACGAGACGACCGCCCGGGTGCTCGAGCGCCTGGCCGGGTTGGGCCCCGACCGGCACGTGCCATGGGAGCACCGGGGTCGATCTGGCCGTCTGGAACCCGTCCCCGCACCGACGCACCGACGTGGTCCGGGTGCCCCTCGACGGGTTCCCGCTGTACGGGATCCGGTGGAACGACGTGGATGTCCACCCGCTGTCGCTGGCGGCCGGCACGGTCGAGGGCTACGAGGTCGACGGACGGCCGGTCCGGCTGACTGCGCTCCGCGGACCCGGACCGGGTCCGGATGATCGAGGAGCTGGCCGGCACTCGACGTCGAGCTGGTCGTGGCCGACGTCCCGGCCTTCGGCTACCGCCGGGTCAGCCTCGTCCCGTCGGGCCGCACCCGGACGAGGTCGATGACGGTCGGGTGGTCACCGACGACGCCGGACTCGAGGTGGAGGCGGCGGACGACGGGACCCTCACCATCCGGTCCGGGCGGCCGCGAGCTCGCCGGCCTGGCCTCGATCGAGGACGTCGGCGACCGGGGGGACACCTACGACTTCGACCCGGTCGACGACGAGCCGGGGGCCCGACCTGCGGTCCGTCACCGTCCTGCGGCGCCGCCACCCGTCGGGCATCCAACGCCTCGAGGTGACCCGGGTCGTCGAGCCGTGCCGCCCGGGTTGACCGAGGACCGGTCCCGGCGCGCGGACGACACGGTCGCGGTCGACGCTGTGCATCGAGGCGCGGGTGGCCCCGGGCGTGGGGCGCGTCGACCTGCGCGTGTCGGTCGACAACCCCGCCGCGGGACCACCGCCTCCGGCTGCTCTTCCCCACCGGCGCCGGCGACGGCCCGTTCCTGGCCGCCACCACGTTCGACGCCGCCGTGCGGAGCCCCGGGCGCCAGGACGACACGGCTGGTGGCACCCGGCGCCCGACACGTTCCCCCACCAGGGGTGGGTGGCGGCCAACGGGCCTGGTCGTCGGCGCGCCCGGGCTGCCCGAGGCCGAGGTGACCGCCGACGGCGACGATCGCCGTCACCCTGCTGCGGGCGGTCGGGCTGGCTGAGCCACGTCGAGCTCGGGACCCGGCCCATCGCCGCCGGCCCGGCCATGGAGGCGCCCGGCGCCCAGTGCCCCGAGGGGATCGCGGCCGACCTCACGCTGCGCCTCGTGGACCCGCACCCGGCGCCTCGCCGGACCCCGGCCGGGTGGCGGCCACGGCTGCGGCCGACGAGCTCGGTCTGCGGGCCGTTCCCGCCGGGCCGGGACCCGCTGGTGCCCGGAGGGCACCGACGTCCTGGCCGTCGGGCCCGGACGGCCTGGTCCTGTCCGCATGCAAGCCGGCCGAGGACGGGGACGGCATGGTCCTGCGGCTGCTCAAACCCGTCGGACGGCGCGGTCGGGCACCGTCGCCGTCGGCCTGCCCGTCGGCGTCCGCCGAGTCGGTGCGCCTCGACGAGACCCCCGACGGCGGCGCCGTCGAGTGCGACGGCGGACGGGTCCGGCTGACGGTCGGTCCCCACGGGCTCCGGACGGTCCGGCTCCGCACGACGTGACCGCGGACCGGGTGGTCGTCCGACCGCGGTGCCGGCGGGCGCCGGTGCCCGCCGGGGAGCTTCCTGGTTGACTGGGGGGATGACGACCACCACCCGTACCCCGACGGACTCCCCCGGCGCCGCCGGCACGGCCACCACCGTCCGCACCACCGACGCCCCTGGCGCCCCGGCCGGATCGGCGGCCGCGACCGTCGCGGCCCTGCGTGCCACCTACCGCTCGGGCGCCACCCGCCCGCTGGCCTGGCGGCGTCGCCAGCTCGAGCAGCTCGTCCGCATGCTCGAGGACCACGAGGACGAGTTCCTCGCCGCCCTGAAGGCCGACCTCGGCAAGCCGGCGCTCGAGGGATTCGTCACCGACCTCGCCTTCGTCGTGAGCGAGGTCAAGGGCATGATCCGCCACCTGGGCCGGTGGAACCGGCCCCGGCGGGTGCCATCGCCGCTGGTGACCCTGCCGGCCCGGTCGCGTCTGGTCCCCGAACCCCTCGGCGTGGTCCTGGTCGTCGCCCCGTGGAACTACCCGGTCCAGCTCCTCCTGGTACCCGTGGCCGGCGCCATCGCCGCCGGCAACACCGTGGTGATGAAGCCCTCCGAGATCTCCGCGGCGACCTCGCGCCTGCTCGCGCGCCTGGTGCCCCGCTACCTCGACCCCTCGGCCGTCGCCCTGGTCGAAGGCGGCGTGCCCGAGACCACGGAACTGCTGGCCGAGCGGTTCGACCACCTCTTCTACACCGGCAACGGGACCGTCGGCCGCGTGGTGATGGCCGCCGCCGCCCGTCACCTCACCCCGGTGACCCTCGAGCTCGGCGGCAAGAGCCCGGTGATCATCGACCGCTCGGCCGATCTGCGGGTGGCCGCCCGGCGCGTGGCCTGGGGGAAGTGGCTCAACGCCGGCCAGACCTGCATCGCCCCCGACTACGTCCTCGTCCACGAGCAGGTGCACCGGTGCCTTCCTCGACGAGCTCGCCGCCGCCGTCCGCGCCTTCTACGGCGACGATCCGCAGCGGAGCCCCGACTACGGCCGCATCGTGTCCGACCGCCACGTCGAGCGGCTGACCGGGCTGATGGCCGGTGGGACGGTGGCCGTCGGGGGGCGGACGGAGCCTTCCGAGCGGTACATCGCCCCGACCGTGCTCGTCGACGTGGACACGGAGTCGCCCCTCATGCGGGAGGAGATCTTCGGCCCGCTGCTGCCGGTGCTGTCCGTCCCCTCCACCCGGGACGCCGTCGAGTTCGTCAACGACCGCGACCATCCCCTCGCCCTCTACGTGTTCGCCGCGGACCGGGCCGTCGTCGACGACGTGGTGGCCCGGACCACCTCGGGCGGTGTGACCGTCAACGGCACGCTGCTCCACGTCACCAACCCGCACCTGCCCTTCGGCGGTGTCGGACCGAGCGGGACGGGCGGCTACCACGGCGAGGCCGGCGTGCGGCTGTTCCAGCACCTGAAGCCCGTGCTCACCCGGAGCACCGCGGTCGACCCGTCGCTCACCTACCCGCCCTACAGCGCGGCCAAGGCCGCGATCTTCCGCCGGATCCTCTAGGTCCGGGGGCGGGGCGGGCCCGGAGCGGCCCGGACCACGGGAGGTGGCGAGGGACGCATCGCCGGGCGGGTCAGCCACGACAGCACCCGCCCCCCGGCATCGAGTCCCTCGCAGACGGCGTCGCCCGCCCCGTTGGCGGCCACGTCGGCCAGGCGACGGACGTCGACCAGGACCCGGGACCCCGGCCCCCGGTAGCGGCGGGCCACCACGCCGACCGGCAGCGTGGGCAGGCGGAGTGCCCAGGACACCAGGCCGCCCACCGACTCGGCCAGCGTCGCCGGCTGCACCTCCACCTCGTCGTAGTGGCCGGTCACCACGTCGACGATGTTCTCGAGCGACTCGGATCCGCGAGTGAAGTACGCGGAGTGGGACAGGACCTCGGGGTGGCCGGGGGCGTTGGTCCGCATCCGGACGCCGCCGAACACCGGTGACGTCGGTTCGGCCCCGTAGGCCCCCAGGCCCGCCACCGGGTCGCCGGGTGCCTCCTCGGTGAAGAGGTGGGCACCGTCGAGGTGCAGCTGGCGCAGGTCGTCCACGGTCATGCCCGGGCTGCCGGCCACCACGACGGCGGTGCACTCGAGCCCCTCGTGGGCGAGGGCGGCGCCCGCCACCACCGTGCCGAAGCTGTGGGCCACCACCGTGACCGTCTGGCCCGGTCGCACCGGCAGCGACCGCACGAACGCGGAGAGGTCGGACGCCGCCTCGCGGACCCCGTCGTCGCACCCCACGGCCCGGACGGCGGCGGCGACCAGGTCGGGGGGCTCGTCGTAGGCCTTCCACAGGATCACCACGGTCGACTCGGCCGCCGCGAACAGGTTGCGGGCCGACGGGAGCCACTGCGCCGCCAGGTCGACGTCGGTGCCCACACCGGGGACGAGCACGGCCACGTGGCGTGCCGCGGCGAGGCTGCCCAGCTGCACGCCGTAGTGGTCGCGCTCGGGACGGTAGACCACCAGTGCGCCGCCGCTCGAGAGCAGCGCGACGAGCAGCGCCGCCCGGTCGGCGTCACCGGCGGCACGCGCCGCGGCCAGGTCCCGGCGGGCCGCCAGGTGGTTGGCGGCGGCGACGTCGTCCGGCGGTCCGGTGGACACGGCGCGGGGTGCGGGTGGGGCCGTCGGCGCTCAGGCCGTGGCGGCCGGGGTCCGGGGCGCCGCCCGCCTCGGCGGCCGCAGCCGGCCGAGCATGACCAGGAGCTCACCCACGGTGTGGTCGGACTCGATGGGGTGGCGCAGGGGCGACCCCTCGTGGACCGTGTAGCGGTTGCGCCGTCCCTCGCGCCGTCGGGTGACGTACCCGTCGGCCACCAGGTCGGCGATGATCGCCTGCGCGGCCCGCTCGGTGATCCCGACCCGGAGTGCCACGTCCCGGCCGCGGATGTCCGGCTCCTCGGCGATGCACACGAGGACGTGGGCGTGGTTGGTCAGGAAGGTCCACGTACGCTTGTCGGACACGTCATGCTCCTCCCTCGGCACCCACCGTCCGGCACCCGACCGCGGCGTGGGACCGCCGACGAGGCGAGACGCTAGCCGGGTGTGGGCGGGGGCGGGCCACGACGCCCGTGGGCCCACCGGGGGCCCCGCTCCGCCCCGCTAGGGTGCGCGCATGCGCCCGACCCATCCCGAGCCGTTCGGCCCGCGCTGGCGCGGCCGGTGGATCTGGCACGAGCGGCCGTCCATCCGGGCCGCGACCGCCACCCGACCCGTCGTCGACCACCCCGTCGACACGGTCGCGCTCTTCCGTCGCGTGCTCGAGCTCGACACCGTCCCGGACCGGGCGGCCTGCCGGCTGTGGGTGGACGGCCGCTACGTGCTGACGGTGAACGGCACCGAGGTGGCCCGTGGACCGGTGCGCTCGGACCCGCGGCGGACCCGCTACAACGTCGTCGACCTCGCCGGGGTCCTGGCGTCCGGCACCAACGTCTTCGCCCTGACCGCCCGACACTTCGGCGGGGCCACGTCGTGGTGGACGCCCGTCCCGCCCACGTACTCGCTCGGCGCGGGCTGCCTGGTGTTCGAGGCGTTCGTCGACGACCGGTGGGTGGTGAGCGACCGGTCCTGGAGCTGCCGACCGGGGGAGGCCTGGACACCGGTGCCGGTTCCCGGCGACGTCGCCTGCCTCCCGCTCGAGTCGTTCGACGCCGGGCGCCACCCGGTCGGCTGGGAGTCGGTCGGGTTCGACGCCACCGACTGGCCGTCCGCCATCGAGATCGCCCCCGTCCACACCGGTGCGAACGCCGACCACCGACCGCCGAGTGAACCCTTCGGCATGGTGCTCCCGCCCGTGCGGGACACGCTCCCGTCCGGGGCGCACCATGCCGCGCGCCCGGGTGGGCCGCACCGCTCCCCGGGTGCCGGACCGGAGGACGACCCGGTCCGCCAGGTCCTGGCCGACGAGCGCGCCGCGGGTGGCGACGGTTCCGGCGGAGGGGTCGACGCACCCGTGGTCCTGGTCCCGTTCGACCTGGGACACATCGCCGCGGGCACGGTGGTGCTGGAGGTGGCCGGCGCCGGGGTCGGGACCGTGGTCGACGTGGCCGCGGCCGAACACCTCGACGGCGACGGTCACCTGGCGCCGCTCGGGCAGCACGCCGGATTCCGCTACGTCTGCCGGGGCGCGGCGGCAGAGCGGTTCGAGACCTTCGACGTCCTCGGCGCCCGTCACCTCCACGCCAGCGTCCGCACCGGTGGCGGGCCCGTTCCCGACCTCCGGCTCTCCGTCCACGACCGGCACCGTCCCCGACCGGCGGGGGCGTCGTTCGCCTGCGCCGACCCGCTGCTCGAGCGCATCCACGCCGTCGGACTGCGCACCGTCGACCTGTGCGCGCTCGACGCCTACGTCGACTGCCCCACCCGGGAGCAGCGGGCGTGGACCGGCGACTCGGTGGTCCACCAGATGGTCGACCTGGTGTCCAACCCCGACTGGTCGATGGCCCGGTGGCACCCGCAGCTCGCGGCCTCGGCCCGCGCCGACGGGATGCTGGCCATGGCGCCGGCCTCGGACTTCTGGGCCGACGACCGTACGATCGTGCCCGACTGGTCGCTCCACTGGGTCCGGTCGCTCCACAACCTCCACCGCTACACGGGGGACCGCGCACTGGTCGCCGACCTCCTGCCCGTCGCCGAACGGACGTTGCGGTGGTTCGAGTCCTACCTGGGCGAGGACGGGCTGCTCCACGACGTCACCGGCTGGGTGCTGCTCGACTGGGCCAGCGTCTACGCCCAGGGCACCTCCTCGACGCTCAACGCCCTGTGGGCACGGGCCCTCGAGGACCTCGCCGACATGGCCGACTGGCTGGGCAACGGCGGGACGGCCGGCTGGGCCAGGGCCCGATACGAGGGGATCCGGGCGGCGTTCGACGCCTTCTACGACCCGACGCGGTCCGTGTACGTCGACCACCTGGTCGACGGCGTCGCACGCCCGGTCGCCGCCCAGCACGGGGGTGCGGCCGCGCTGGCCGCCGGACTCGTGCCCGTGGAGCGGGTGGACGCGGTGGTCGCCCGGCTCACCGACCGGTCCCGACTCGTCCGGCACTCGTGGGTCATGGACTCGGTGACGGTGGAGGGCGGGGCGACCGGATTCGTGCACCTGGTGACCGGCTACCCCGAGCCCACCTGGGACACCGTCGAGCAGATGGTGGAGGCCGAACCCTTCTTCCGCTACGTGCTCCACGACGGATTGGCCCGGGCGGGGCGGGCCGACCTCGTCGCCGGGCTGTGCCGCGACTGGTCGGTGTTCCTCGACGCCGGCGAGACGACGTGGCCGGAGTGCTGGGTCGGTGGGACCCGCTGCCACGGCTGGTCCTCCACCCCCACCCGCGATCTCGTGGTCCACACCCTCGGGATCACGCCCGCCGAGCCCGGCTACACCGCCGTCCGGGTGGCACCGGCGCTCGGTGGCCTCGGGTGGGCGAGGGCGACGGTGCCCACCCCGCACGGCCCCGTCACCGTGGAGGCCCGCGCCGACGGGACGGTGGAGGTGGACAGCCCGGTGCCGGTGGTGCGGGCCTGAGTCCCCACCGGCGTTCCCCGGGGCGGCTCCGTGCCCGCTCGGATTCGGGCGGATGGCATGATGGGCCGATCCGCCCGGGGCCGCCCTGCGCCCGTCGTGCCCAACCGTCCGCGCCGCCACACCCGACGCCGAACCGGAGCTCCATGGCCCTCTCGTCCACTCGGTCCAGCTACAAGGTCACCTTCGCCGTCCTGATGCTCGGGACCATCGCGTACGCGCTGCTGCAGTCGTTGGTGTCGCCCGTCCTACCCACCATCCAGCACGACCTGCACACCACGCAGAACACGGTCACCTGGGTGCTGACCGCGTTCCTCCTGTCCGCCTCCATCTTCACGCCCATCCTGGGCCGGGTGGGCGACATCGTGGGCAAGGAGCGCATGCTGGTCGTGACGCTGGCGGCGCTGGCCGCCGGCTCGGTGATCGCCGGACTGGCCCACTCCATCGTCGTCCTGATCATCGCCCGGGCCGTCCAGGGGATCGGCGGCGCCGTGCTGCCGCTGTCGTTCGGCATCGTGCGGGACGAGTTCCCCGGCGCGAAGGTGGCCGGTGCCGTCGGGATCGTCGCGGCGATGGCCGCCGTCGGCGGCGGTGCCGGGATCGTGCTCGCGGGGCCGATCGTCGAACACCTGAACTACCACTGGCTCTTCTGGATCCCGATGGCCATCGCCGTCGTGGCCACCGTGTGCGCCTGGGCGTTCGTGCCCGAGTCGCCGGTGCGCACGCCGGGCCGGATCAGCTGGTCGGCCGCCGTGCTCCTGTCGGGCTGGCTGGTGGCGCTGCTGCTGGGCGTGAGCGAGGCGCCGTCGTGGGGCTGGGGCTCGCCCCGGGTCCTCGGCCTCATCGGGCTGGCGGTGGTCCTGATCGTCGCCTGGGTCGCCGTCGAGGTCCGGGCGAAGGACCCGCTGATCGACATGCACATGATGCGACGCCGGGCGGTGTGGACCAACAACCTGGTGGCGTTCATGTTCGGCATGGGCATGTACGCCGTCATCGGGTTCCTCCCCGAGTTCGTCCAGACCCCCACGTCCACCGGGTACGGCTTCGGGGCCAGCATCGTCCAGTCGGGTCTGTTCCTGCTGCCGCTGACGGTCACCATGTTCATCGGCGGCCTGCTGAGCGGTCGGATCGCCGCCACGATCGGCTCGAAGCCGGCGGTCATCGCCGGTTCGGTCGCCTCGACCAGTGCCTATCTCCTGCTCGCGTTCGCCCACGACCACGCCTGGCAGATCTACCTGGCGAGCACGCTCCTGGGCATCGGCCTGGGACTGGCGTTCTCGGCGATGTCGAACCTCATCGTCCAGGCCGTGCCGATGGCCCAGACCGGCGTGGCGAGCGGCATGAACGCCAACATCAGGACCATCGGCGGCGCCATCGGTGCCGCCGTCATGTCCAGCATCGTCGCCTCCCGGATCCTCACCGACGGCTACCCGGCCGAGTCCGACTACACCCGGGGCTTCTGCTTTCTGGCGGGGATGACGGTGATCGCCGTGGTGGCGGCGCTCTTCATCCCGAAGACGCCGGGAGCCGGCGCCGACCCGGACCTCGGACACCACCTGGAGCACGCCGAGCTGGCGGTCGTCCCCGGCGCCACCGTCGCCGAGTTCTGACGGCGCCCACCCACCGGGGCCGAACGGCGCCCACCCACCGGGGCCGAACGGCGCCCACCCACTGGGGCCGAACGGCGCCCACCCACTGGGGCCGAACGGCGCCCACCCACTGGGGCCGAACGGCGCCCACCCACTGAGGCCGAACGGCCCTACGGCACCCGCGGTGGTCGACCTACGATCGGATCGGGCCCCGGACCACCTCCGGGGCGACGGCAACGAGTACGGAGCAGCCATGACCGATCCAGACGGCACCGAGATCTTCGAGCAGGGCGACGACGCCATCGACGAGTCGTCGCGCCTCGACCCCGACTTCGAGGAGGTCCTCGAGATCGATCCCTCGTTGGATCCCCACTTCCAGGTGGACGAGCGCGAGCTCGAGGAGGTCGGCGCCGAGCTCGACGACCCGGAACAGATCGCCGTGCTCGACGGCATGATCGACGACCCCGACGGCGCCGGTGGTCCGTCGGTGCTGGCCCGGCACCGGGAGGACGACCCGGAGGGGTGGGACCTGGACGCCCCCCTGGCCGAGGAGCCCGTGGACGACACCGGCGGCGGCCTGACCGAGCGGTAGGCGCCGGGGCGCCCCACCCGGCGCCGCGGCCGCTACCATCCGCCTGTCGGAGCGTCCGTCCGACGACCGGGTCGGGCAGAGTCCCGCGCCGCGGCCGGCACGGACCGGAGGGGAACGGGGACGGGTGAGCGAACTGCTGAGCGTGGTGATCCCGACCCACGACCGCCCCGACCGGCTGGTCGAGGCCGTCCGCTCCGTCCTCGACCAGGAGTTCCCGGAGCTCGAGGTGGTGGTGGTCGACGACGGATCGGGTCCGGCCACGGCCGACGCCCTGGACCGCATCGCCGGCGCCGATGCCCGGGTCGTCGTGGTGCGCCACGACACGCCCCGCGGCGCGTCGGCGGCGCGCAACGCCGGACTGGACGCCGCCCGCGGAGAGCTCATCGGGTTCTGTGACGACGACGACGCCTGGCTGCCGGGAACCGGTCGGCGGGCCGTGGAGGCGCTGACCCCGGCGACCGGCATCGTCTACGGCTTCCACCAGGTCCTCATCGAGACCACCGGACGGTTGGTCACCTTCCGACCCCCGGCCGCACCGACGTCGGCGCTCCTGCGGTGGCTGGACCCGTCCCCCAGCATCTTCGGTGTGGTGCGCCGCGCCGCCGTGGGGGACGCCCTCCGCTTCGACACCGGCCTCGAGACGGCGGAGGACTGGGACCTGCGCCTGCGGTGCGCCGACGCGGCTCCGATGGTGCTGGTACCCGCCCCGCTGTACCGCTACGTCCAGCACGCCGACACCCGGTTGACCACCACGGCGGCGGCCGCCGCCCAGGGCCACCACGGTTTCCTGGCCAAGCACCGGTCGACCATGACGCCGGCCTGCATCGCCCACCACGAACTCGGCTTCGCGCTGGGCACCCGCGACGCCGCCGCACTCCGCCACCAGGCGGCACTGGCGGTCCGGCACCCCGCCAACCTGGCGTCCGCCGCCCTGCTGGGCGGCGAGCTGCTCGCCAGCCGGGTCGGCCGGCGCCGCGAGGATCCGGGCCTCCCCCGTCGGTTCGCCGCCCGGGCCCTCCGCCACGCCACGCGCCCGGCGGGCTGAGCCGGTGGCACCGGGCCCTCCGGTCCCACGACCCGGGCCCGTGGGTCCCCTGTGGGTCCGCCTGCGCACCGCACTGGCCGTCGAGGCGACCGGTCCGCTGCTGGCCGGCGGCCCCGCCCTCGTGCTCGCACCGCACCCCGACGACGAGACGATCGCCTGCGGACTGCTGCTCGCCGCCAAGTCGGCGGCCCGTGAGCCGGTGACCGTCGTCCTCGCCACCGACGGCCGGCTGGGCTGGTTCGGCGACGGGCCGCCGCCCCCGCCCGACGACCTGGCCGCGGTGCGCAGCACCGAGTGGCACGCCGCTCTCGACGCCCTGGGGGTCGGGCGCTCCGACCGCGTCGAGCTCGGCCACCCCGACGGCGACCTGGCGGCGCACGAGGAGGCGGCCGCGACCGCCATCGCCGCACTCGTGGTGGCCACCGGGGCCGACCAGGTGGTCCTGCCGTCGCCCGACGATCTCCACGTCGACCACCGGGCGCTGGCCCGGGCCGCGCTCGGGGCCGTGGCCTCCCTCTCCCCCGCCGACCGGCCCTCGATGCTGGTGGCGTACCGCGTCTACCCCGAGGCGGGCCTGTGGCCGGACGGCGCGTCGGCGGGGACGTCGACCGTGGGTGCCGCGCTGCGGCTCGTGCGGGCGGTCCCCGGCGCGCTGGGCCACCGCGACCTCGCCCTGCGCGCCCCCGGCGCCGTGCCCGCCAAGCGGCGGGCGGTCGACGCCTACGTCAGCCAGCGACGCCTGCTCGGGAGCGGCGTGCGCGCGGTGTGGGGCACCGGGACCGAGTGCTTCCGGATCCTCCACCTCCCGACCGGCTGAGCGCCTCCGGTCGCCCGGACCTCCCCGGCGCCCGGGCGGCGCGGCATGCTCAGTCGGCGCCCGCCCGGTCCGCCTCGACGCAGGTGGTGCCGGAGTAGATGGAGGGCATGCACCGGTTGCAGTGGATGCACCGGCCGGGCTCCCGGTCGCCCCGCTCCCACCGGCCCACGAGGTCGGGCTGGCGGAGCAGGGCCCGGGCCATGGCCACGAACGAGAAGCCCTCGGCCAGTGCCGACTCCACGGTGTCCAGCCGGTTGACGCCGCCCAGCAGGATGACCGGCAGGTCGAGCGACTCGAGGAAGCGACGGGCCTCGGGTCGGAAGTACGCCTCCTCGAAGGGGTACTCCTTCATGAACCGGCCGCCGACCACCCGGAACCCGAGCCGCAGCGGTTGGGGCAGCGTGGCGGCGAACTCCGTCCGCGGAGCGTCCCCCCGGAAGAGGTACATCGGATTGGACAGCGAGCTCCCACCGGTGAGCTCCAGGGCGTCGAGGTGGCCGTCGTCGTCCAGCATGCGGGCCACCTCGATGCTCTCGGGAAGGTCGAACCCGCCCGGTACGCCGTCGGCCATGTTGAGCTTGGCCGTGACCGCCACCCCGGAGCCGGCACCGTCGCGGACGGCCGCCACCACCTGGCGGGCGAAGCGCGCCCGCCCGGCGAGGGTGCCACCCCACGCGTCGGTGCGCCGGTTCAGCCTCGGGCTCAGGAACGAGCTCAACAGGTAGTTGTGCCCGAGGTGGATCTCGACGCAGTCGAATCCCGCCTCGACGGCCGTCCGGGCGCCCCGCCGGTAGTCCTCGGTGACGCGCCCGATGTCGGCGGCCGAACAGGCCCGGGTGAGCGATCCCGACGCCCCGAAGCGCCGGGAGGGGGACAGTGCCGGTGCGCCGTTGGACTTCGAGTTGGCCACGGGACCGGCGTGCCCGATCTGGGCCGACGCCAGGGCGCCGGCGGCGTGGACGGCGTCGGTCAGCCGGCGCAGGCCCGGACCGGACTCCTCGTCCAGCACGACGCAGTGCCGGTCGGTGCGTCCCTCCGGCGACACGGCCAGGTAGGCCACCGTCGTCATGGCGACCCCGCCCCGCGCCACCCGCTCGTGGAAGGCGACGAGATCGTCGGTGACCGCACCCCGGGGAGACGCTCCCTCGAACGTGGCCGACTTGATGATCCGGTTCTTGAGGGTCAGCGGGCCGAGCGGTGCCGGACCGAAGACCGCGGGGGCGGCACCCCCCGTCCCGGTGGCCATCGGGTCAGGCCCCGCCCACGAGGCCCGAGTCGCGCACGGCGCCGAGCACGGCGTCGGCCAGCAGCGGGTGGCACACCACGAGGTCGGGCAGCCACGGGTCCGGACGGGCGTAGCGGAGGGGCGTGCCGTCGATCCGGCTGGCGTGCAGACCGGCGGCCAGGGCCACGGCCACCGGTGCGCACGAGTCCCACTCGTACTGCCCCCCGGCGTGCACGTACACCTCGGCCTCGCCGCGGACCACGGCGGAGATCTTGGCACCGGCCGAGCCCATCGGCACCGTGTCGGCACCGAGGCGTTCGGCCACGAACGGGACGAACTCGGGCGGTCGGGTCCGACTCACCACCAGTCGTGGCCGGGACGGCATCGTCGGCAGGGGCGGCGGACTCCCGGTGCCGAGCACCAGGTCGAGTCCGGGCAGGGCGACGGCCCCGACCACCGGTGCCCCGTGCACGGCGAGGGCCACGTGCACGGCCCAGTCGGTGCGGCGCTCCGAGTACTCGCGGGTGCCGTCCAGCGGGTCGATGATCCAGACCCGTCCGACGTCGGTGACGAGCGCCTCGGCCTGGTGGTCCTCCTCGGAGCGGACCCGGTCGTTCGGGAAGCGCTCGGCCAGGAGGGCGACGAGCAGCTCGTGGGATCGTCGGTCGCCCTCGGCACCGAGCTCCTTGCCCTCGAGCCCGCCCGCCTGCAGCTCGGCGAGGACCTCGCCGGCCCGGTGGGCCAGGTCCGCGGCGGCCTCGTGGTCGCTCCTGCTGTAGCCGCTCGACACGCCGTCGTTCCCGTCGGTCACCGTTCTCCCGTCACGTCTCCGCGTGCCGGAGGGTCCGGCACGCGGACCAGTCTGCACGACGGTGGACCCACCCGTGGAACCGGGGCCGCCGCCGGCGTCTCGGGGCACCCGCGGGCGCGGGCGACCGGGTGCCCGACGGGGGTGGCTACCATCGGCGGGCGTGCCCCCGGCCATGGACGTCACCGAGCTGCAGGAGTTCCTCGACGCCGCGTTCCCGGCCGACCTGCCGTACACGGTCGAGGACGTCTCCGACACCGGTGTGCGGCTCCGGCTCGCCGTCGACGAGTCGAACGTCCGGCCCGGCGGCACGGTGTCGGGCCCGTCGCTCATGGCACTGGCCGACTGCGCCGCCTGGCTGGCCGTGGTGGGCCAGATCGGCCCCGTGGCCCTGTCGGTCACCACGAGCCTGCACATCGACTTCCTCCGCAGGCCCGATCTGGTCGACGTGGTGGCCGTCGGCACCCTGCTCAAGCTCGGGCGCCCGGCTGGGCGTCGTCGACGTCGCCCTCCACTCGGTGGCCGACGACGCCCTGGTGGCCAAGGCCCAGGTGACCTACTCGATCCCGCCCCGCTGACCCCGGCCGGGTGGCCGCCGTTGCGCCCCGACGGGTGGGCGTGCCAGCATCGGCGGGGTCGTCCCGACGGGACGCCGGAGGGGGAGACACCAGCATGCACGACCTCGTCATCCAGGGCGGCACCGTCGTCGACGGCACCGGGACACCCGGCCGGACCGCGGACATCACGGTGAGCCGGGGGGTGATCACCGGCGTGGGGGACCACAGGGGCGAGGCCGCGGCGCGCACCGTCGACGCCGACGGGCTGCTGGTGACCCCGGGCTGGGTCGACATCCACACCCACTACGACGGGCAGGCCACGTGGGACGAGGTGCTCGCCCCCAGCAGCTGGCACGGCGTGACCACGCTGGTCACCGGCAACTGCGGTGTCGGCTTCGCCCCGGCGCGCCCCGACCGCCACGAGTGGCTGATCGGCCTCATGGAGGGCGTCGAGGACATCCCCGGCACCGCGCTCTCCGAGGGCATGACGTGGGACTGGGAGACCTTCCCCGAGTACCTCGACGCACTCGACCGGCGCCGGTGGACGGTCGACGTCGGGACCCAGATCGCCCACGGTGCCGTCCGCTCCTACGTGATGGGCGAACGGGGGGCGCGCAACGAGGCGGCCACCGCCGAGGACATCGCCGCCATGAAGCAGGTCGTCAAGGAGGCGGTCGCCGCCGGCGCCCTGGGGTTCTCGACGTCGCGGACCATCGCCCACCGGGCCATCGACGGTGAGCCGGTGCCCGGGACCTACGCCGCCGAGGACGAGCTCTTCGGCATCGGCGCCGCCCTCGGCGAGCTGGGCACCGGGGTCTTCGAGCTGGCGCCGGCCGGCACCGCCGGCGAGGACATCCTCGCCCCCCGGGCCGAGGTCGACTGGATGCGCCGGCTGTCCGCCGCCATCCACCGGCCCGTGACGTTCGCCCTCGTCCAGGTGGACGACGCACCGGGCCTCTGGCGCGAACTCATGGACGAGTCGCTGCGGGCGGTGGACGACGGCGCCGACCTGTGGCCGCAGGTGGCCGGCCGCGGCTTCGGCCTCCTGTCCGGGCACTTCACCACCTACTGCCTGCTGGACAAGATCCCGGCGTACCAGGAGCTGAAGGCCAGGGACCTCGCCCCCGACGAGCTGGTCGCCGCCCTGCGCACCGCCGAGGTCCGCGACGCCATCGAGTCGTGGGAGCCGGACCCGGTCACCGCCGCCGAGATGGAGAAGGCGTTCGCGACGACCTTCATCCTGGGGGACCCGCCCGACTACGAGCCCGGACCCGAGCGCTCGCTGGCCGGCATCGGCCGCGTCGACGGGGCGGTCGGCGGTGGCCATGGCGTACGACGCCATGCTGGCCGACGACGGACGGGGACTCCTGTACGTGCCGATCCTGAACTACTCCGACGGCGACCTGCACGCCACCCGCGAGATGCTCCTCCACCCCCGCGCCGCCTCGGGGCTCGGCGACGGCGGCGCCCACTGCGGGGTCATCTGCGACGCCTCGCAGCCGACCTTCATGCTCACCCACTGGGCCCGCGACCGTTCGCGGGGCGAGGGCCTGCCCCTCGAGTGGGTGGTGAAGATGCAGACCCGGGACACCGCCCGGCTCTACGGCCTCACCGACCGGGGCACGGTCGAGCCCGGCGCCCTGGCCGACCTGAACCTGATCGACTTCGACAACCTCCGGCTCACCAACCCGCGGGTGGTCGACGACCTGCCCGCCGGCGGCAGGCGCCTCCTGCAGGGGGCGGTCGGCTACGTGGAGACGATCAAGTCGGGGGTGACCACCTTCGCCGACGGTGCCGACACCGGCACCCGCCCCGGGGCGCTCGTACGCGGCGCCCGCTGACGGTCGAGCCGCCGGGTCACTCGGCGCTGGAGGCGGGTACGGCGCCGACGCCCGGCACCCCGCCGGCCGCCGCGTACTCCTCGCGCATCTGCCGGTAGACCCGGTGCTCGACCACGAAGGCCAGGAACGGGACGAAGCCGGCCGCCACCACGCCCAGGATCCGCCCGAGCCGCCACCGCGCCCGCCGGGCGAGGTCGGCCGCCATCACCAGGTAGAGCAGGTAGAGGTAGCCGTGGAGGGTTCCCACGATCTCGACACCGATCTTCTGGTGCGCCAGGAACTGGAGCGGCATGCCGACGAAGACGAGCAGCACGAGGCCCACGCCGACGATGAAGGCCATCACCCGGTAGCGGACCAGCGCGCCGATCTCGTCCCACTGGACGAGCTTCGCCCAGGTGGGCCGGCCCAGGTCGTCGACGGACGGTGCCGGCGGGTCCGTGCCGTCGCTCATCCGGCGGTCACGACGACGCCTCGGCGGTGTCCTGGGCGGCGTCGTGGGCGGCCCCCTCGACGGCGTCCTGGGCGGCCAGCTCGGCGAGGTAGCGGTTGTACTCGGCCAGGCGCTCGGCCTCGTCGGAGGTCTGGGGGGTGTACCGCTCCCCCCGCCCCCCGAGGTCGGCGTCGATGGGGGCGGCGGCGGCGATGGCCACGTTCCTCCTGCGGCCTCCGGTCAGGGCCCAGCCCGGTGGGCGGTCCCGGCGTCGACCCCGCCGGCCGCCTCGCCGGAGGAGGTCGCCGGGAGGCCGGGGCGCTCCGACGTCGCCACCCGGTCGGACCGTCCCGACGCCTTCGCCACCCGGGCGGACCGTCCCGACGCCTTCGCCACCTGGTCGTGGACCAGATGCCACCAGGTGTACACGGCGTAGACGGCGAACGCCGGCCACAGGACCACGTAGGCCCAGCTCAGGCTGTTCCCACCCTCGGCTCGGTTGAGCTGCCACCAGGTCAGCCACGCGAACAGCGGCAGCAGCACCAGGAGGGTCACGTGCAGGCCGATGCACCGTGGGGAGAGGTAGCGACGCACCCCGCCATCGTACCGGGGACCCCGACACCGTCCCATTCGCGGTCCTCTCCATCCACCGATCGGACCGGCCCGCTGTTTAGCCTGGTGCGACGATCCGGCCGATCCGCCGGCACCGACCAGGGCGCCCGGCGCCGGACGAAAGGACTCCCCATGAACGAGAGCGTGCGCATCGGCATCGCCGAGGCGATCGGCACCATGATCCTCGTCATCGGCGGCCCCGGCACGGCCATCCTGGCCACGGGCCACTTCAGCGGCACCTCGGCCACCGTCGGCATCCTCGGGGTCGCCCTGGCCTTCGGACTCAGCCTCCTGGTCGCCGCCTACGCCATCGGGTCGATCTCGGGCTGCCACATCAACCCGGCCGTGACCCTCGGGCTCTGGGTCATCGGCAAGACCAAGTCCCGGGACCTGCCCTTCTACCTCGTCGGCCAGTTCATCGGCGGCATGGTCGGGGCGACGGTCATCTACATCATCGCCAGTGCCACCCGGGTGGCGTCGGCCACCGCCACCAACCTCGGGACCTTCAGCGCCAAGGCGACGGGCTTCGCCTCCAACGGCTACGGCATCCACTCCCCGGGGGGTTCCCCCTCCCCGTGGTGATGCTGGCCGAGGTCTTCTTCACCGCCATGTTCGTGTTCGTCATCGCCTCGACCAGCCGCAAGTCGATGCCCGTCGGCCTGACCGGCGTCACCGTCGGCCTGACCCTGACGGTCATCCACCTCATCTCGATCCCGATCGACAACACGTCGGTCAACCCGGCCCGCAGCCTCGCCACCGCCATGTTCCAGGGCAGCTGGGCGCTCAGCCAGCTGTGGGTGTTCATCGTCTTCCCGATCGTCGGCGGGATCCTGGGGGCCGGCATCTGGCGCCTGTCGGCCCGAGTCGGACGAGGAGCCCGAGGCCGAGTCCGAGGCCGTCGCCCCGGCGCCCTTCGGCCAGCACGAGTAGCGACCGACGGCAGCGGACCGGGCGGCCCACGGGCAGCGTCACATCCCGGCCGTAGCGTGAGCGCCATGACCCCGAACCCCGAACCCGCCACCCTGTTCCACCCCGAGGTCGAGGTCCGCGTCTCGACGCGGCGGAAGAAGACGGCCGGGCGCCCACTGGGAGGGCGACCGGATCGTGGTGGTGGTCCCGACCCACCTGCGGGGCGCCGAGCGCGACGACATGGTCGAGCACCTCACCCGCCGCCTGACCCGGCACCGGCCCCACCTCCACGCCTCGGACGCCGAGCTCGAGCAGCGGGCCCGCCAGCTCGGGCCGCACGTACCTCGACGGCGTCGAACCCGCCTCGATCCGGTGGGCGACCAACCAGACCAAGCGCTGGGGCTCCTGCACCATGGCCACCCGGGAGATCCGCATCTCCTCCCGGCTGCGGGCGGCGCCGACGTGGGTGCTCGACGCGGTGATCGTGCACGAACTGGCCCACCTGCTGGAGCCCAGCCACACCGCCCGGTTCCGGGCCCTCGAGGCCCGCTACCCGCGCCGGCAGCGAGGCCGACGTGTTCCTCGAGGGCTACCACCTCGGGCTCCACATGGACGCTCCCGAGGACGTCGACGCCGGTGGCGTCCCCGACCTCGACGACGGTCACGGCGGCGTCCCGACGGTCGACGGAGGATCCCCGGCGGCCTGACGGCACGCCCGTCCCCGCCTCCCCGCCGCCGACGGCCGAACGCGGCTACAACAGGGCCGTGGCATTCCTCCTCGCAGCACTGGCCGCCCTCACCAGCGCCGTCACCTCGGTGCTCCAGCGCATCGGCGTGGAGTCCGCGCCGAAGTCGTCCGCCCTCCGGCTCAGCCTCATCGCCCACGCCATCAGGCGGGGCATCTGGCTGGTCGGCTTCGCCCTCATGCTGGTCCAGTTCGGCCTGCAGGCCACCGCCCTCACGCTTCGGAGAGCTCAGCGTCGTCCAGCCCGTCCTCACCACCGAGCTGCTCTTCCTCCTGCTGATCCTGGCCGTCTGGTTCCGCTACCGGCTCGGGGTCCGGGAGTGGCTCGGGGCCCTCCTGGTGGTCGGCGGGACTCGGCGGCTTCTTCCTGGCCGCCCGGCCCCACGGGGGCCAGGTCCTGCCCCTCGACCCGCGAGTGGGTGGTCGCCTCGGCCATCCTCATCGGCGCCATCGCCGCCTGCATCGGGGCCGGTCTGCGGGGTCCCCGCTGGTGGCGGGCGGCGGCCTTCGGCGCGGCCACGGCGGTGACCGCGGCGTTCGGCGCGGCGCTCACCAAGGCCATCACCGGCTACGTCGACCAGGGGTGGGGCGCACGTCTTCACCCACTTCCAGCCCTACATGCTCGCCGTGACCGGGCTCGGCACGGTGTTCCTGCTCCAGAACGCCCTCCACGCCGGGCCGATCACCGCTTCGCGGACGACGCTGGTCACCCTGAACCCGCTGCTCAGCATCGTGCTCGGCGTCACGCTGTTCGGCGACGATCCTGCGGGGCGGCGCCCTGTGGGTCCCCCTCGAGGTGCTGGCCCTCGCCGTGCTGGTGGCCGGCGTGGTCGTCCTCACCCGCTCGCCCCTGGTGGCGGGATCCGGCGCCGACGGCGCCACCGCGACGAGATGCTGGGCGGAGCCCGGGAGCGGGCCATGGCCGTGCCGCCGATCGAGGCGATGCCCTGACCCGGCGCCGGACCGTGCCCGGTCCGACGGTCCGGTCGGCGCGACGCTCAGGCCGACAGTGCCCGGGGTCGGGCGTGGGCCGGTCCCGGCCGGGCGCAGGTCGGCGCCGGGCCAGCGGCCCGGTCAGCCCTGTCGGCGAGCAGCGCGTCCACGCCGAGCAGGTCGTCGCCCAGTTCGGTGCGCATGGCACCGAGCAGCTCCGCCGTCACCCGGGCGTCCCCCAGGGCGCTGTGGTGGTCGGCCCAGCGTCAGCCGGTAGCGGTCGCAGCAGTCGATCAGGCGGGCCTTGCCCGGCAGGTCGAGGTAGGTCTGGGCCACCAGCAGGGTGTCGAGGGTGACCACCCCCGGCGGGACCACGGTCGTCGCCCAGGCGCCGGCACTCGGCCAGCAGGAAGGCGAGGTCGAACCGGTCCACGTTGTGCCCGACGACCACCCGTCCCGACAGGAGGCCGGCCAGGTAGGGGTGCACCGTCGGCGAAGGTCGGGGCGCCGACCAGCATGCCGGCGGTGATCCCGTGGACGTGGGTCGGCCCCGGGTCGCGCTCGGGGTCGACGAGGGTGCAGAAGGCGTCGACGCTCGCGTCCCGGACGGCGTCGAGCACCACCACCGCCACCTCGACGATCCGCTCCTGGCTCGGGGAGAAGCCGGTCGTCTCGAGGTCGACGACGGCGAACCCCGGGCCGGCGTCGACGACGAGGGCTGCATGGAGCGACACCGTAGAGGGTGGGTGTCCCGTGCTGCCGGCCGCGGGCACCCGGGGCGCTCCCGCCGGTCAGGCGTTGGCCCCGACCAGCTGCTTGAGCTCGGCCTGGACGTCGGCCTCGTGCTTGCGCTCGTCCTCGCGGGCCCTGCGCCGGGCTCCACCGGCCACGGTTGAGCCAGATCGTCGGGATGAAGACGACCATGCCGCCCAGGCACACCCAGAACCAGTTCTGCCACTGCTTGGGCGACTTGGACACGCCGTTGAGCAGGTTGGTCAGCTGGTCCTGGTGCTGGGCAGGTAGGCCAGCTGGGTCCGGTAGGTCCAGACCGGGCCGTTCACCTCCTTGAGGTTGGCCAGGACGTGGGCGAAGACCACCGGACCCGACCGCCTTGGTGAGCGCGGCCGCACCGGCGAGCGGGTTGGCGTGGGCCGCCGCCACGACGGCGGCGTTCTTCGGGTCGGACAGCGGGCGCAGCCAGCTGGCGTTGGCCGTGGCGAAGGCCACCAGCTGCGGATGCTCGACCTGGAACTGCTGGACGTTGAACGGGGCGTGGCCGTTCGGGTGCCGGCTGCGCGTACTGCAGGTTGTCGACGACCGGGTTGACCGAGTTGACCACCAGCGGCAGGAAGATGAAGGACAGGCCGACGGTGAGGCGGAGGATCCAGCCCCACAGGGCGAGGCCGGTGCCCACCAGGGCCGGGTTCCGGGCCTCGACCATCTCGGTGTAGCCCGCCATCCACGGGGCGTAGCAGAGGGAGATGCAGGCGGCCAGGACCACCTCGAGCGGTGATCAGGGTGTCGAGGCCGGTGTGCGGGTTGTCGGCGGCGTGGATGAACAGGACCAGCATCACGATCGAGCCGACGGCGCCGACCAGCATCAGGGGCTTGCGGACCTTGAGGAGGTCCGACAGGATCCCGAAGACGATGAGGGCCACGATGTCGGCCCACCAGAACCAGGCGTTGAGGCTGTTGGCCTGGGCCGTCGACAGGTTGACCCCGCTCGGGTTCTTGAACACGGTGGCCCAGTAGATGGTGAAGAAGGCCGAGGCGGCGTAGTAGAGGAGCAGGAACAGCGAGATGCCGATGGCCGAGCCGATCAGGTCCGACTTGCAGGATCTGGCGCCACGGGTGGGCGGTGGCGGCCAGGACGTCCTGCTCGGACAGGCCGCGGGCCCGGGCCTCGACCAGGGCCCGGTCGTGCTCGCTCACCATGAGCTGGTCACGCAGGCTCGGGACGACAGGTCCTTCAGGAAGAGGAGGGCGAGCAGGAAGACGACCAGCGAGGTGACCCCGGAGATGACGAACTGGCTCTTCCATCCGTTGACCCCGCCGGTGGACAGGAAGTGGTCGAGGGTGTGGGCGGCCACGATCGAGGTGATCAGGCTGCCGGCCACCGGTCCGACGGTCCAGAAGCCCATGGCCGAGGCCCGGCCCAGCTGGGGACTGAAGTCGCGCACCAGCGCCGGGGTGGCGACCAGGATGGCGCCCTCGACCACGCCCAGCAGGCAGATGACGAACAGGAACTCCCACTCGGTCTGGCACGCGGGCACGCCGAAGGCGACCAGGAGGCCGATGATCAGCAGGCCGTAGATGACGACGTTGGACCGGCCGAGCTTGTCGGTCTTGGACGCCGGGAGCGAGGCGAAGGCGCCGAGCAGGTTGGAGATGACCACGATCCACACGTAGAAGGAGAACGACATGTGGTAGGAGACCAGGATCTGGGGAGTGACGCCGGTCTGGGTGAAGTACGTGTAGTACAGGACGATCGTGGCCAGCACGGCGAGGGCCAGGTACGCCGTCCGCTTGCCGTTGGCCGGGTACTCGTCGATCTCGTGGACGAAGAGGAACCGGAACAGTCCGCCCCGCTCCTTGGTCACACTGGTCGGGCTCGGCGCGGTGGGCGCATCTGGTGACATGTCGATCCCCCTGGGTCCACGGGCGCCCTCCCCGGACGCACGGATGACCGTAGCGCAGCCGTAGCTCCCGCGTACCGCATCGGTGCGGGTGCAGGCCGCCGATCCGGGACCTTCGGCCCTGTTCCCGGCGCGACGCCGGTCCGGCCCGGTGGAACGGCGGTGCGGCCGCCGGGACGTCCGCCGTTCAGCGGTCCAGGACCTGCTCGGCGATCAGCTCCTCGAGCTACGCGTGGCTCCCACCACGACATCTGCAGCTGCTTGGCCCGCCGGAAGTAGAGCTGGATGTCGAACTCGACGGTGAAGCCGATGCCGCCGAAGATCTGCTGGGCCGTGGCCGTCACGTCCCGGAAGGTCCTGCAGGCGTAGAGCTTGGCCATCGGCGCCAGCTTCGCCACCGACCGGCCCTCGGCCAGCGCCCAGGCCGCCTCGTGGACGAGCACCTCGGCACCGTCCACGGTGGTGGCGGCGTCGGCAAGGTAGTGGGCGAGGGCCTGGAACGCGCCCAACGGCTTGTCGAACTGCTG
Source organism: uncultured Acidimicrobiales bacterium (assembly GCA_963814655.1). GTDB lineage: Bacteria > Actinomycetota > Acidimicrobiia > Acidimicrobiales > RAAP-2 > Bog-756. Next base: position 950,546 of record CAWFDU010000013.1, read on the forward strand.
GCGGTCCTTGGCGTACTGGACGGTGATGTCCATGGCGTACTGGGCACCGCCCACGGCCTGGGCCGCGGCGAGGATGACGGCCTCGTGCATGACGGCGCTCCACGTGGCCCAGCCGGTGCCGGCGGCCCCGATGCGGTCCGCCGCGGTGACCCGGACCCCGGCGAGGTCCACCCGGTACTGGGCGTCGGACGGCGATGGTGAGCTGCTGGGTGAGGCTGACCCCCTCCGCCGCCGGGTCGACCAGGAACAGGTCCACGTCGGTGTCGGCGTCGCCGGTACGGGCCAGGACCACGAGGCGGCTCGCCGACGACGCGAAGGCGACGTGCCGCTTGGTGCCCGACAGGGTCCAGCCCGTCACCGTCGGGCTCGGCCCGCAGCTGCACGCCCCGCGGACCCGAACTGTTCTCGGGCTCCAGCCACGCCGGGGTGAGGACGGACTCGCCGGAGACGATGCCCGGCAGCCACGCCTGCTTCTGCTCGGCGTCGCCGGAGCGGGCCAGTGCCCCGCCGGAGAGGATCGAGCTGACGAAGTGGGGCGAGGGCGCGATGGCCCGACCGAACTCCTCGTAGAGCACCACGGTCTCGAGCGTCGTCATGCCCGAGCCGCCGTACTCCTCGGGGAGCTGCAGCCCGATCAGGTCGAGATGGGCGAGCTGCTTCCACAGTTCGGGCGAGTACCCCGTGGGATCGTCCTCGAGCTCGCGGACCACGCTGAGCGGGCAGGTGGTGGCGAGGAGGCCCCGCACCGTCTCACGGAGCATCTCCTGCTCGGGGCTGAAGGTCAGGTCCAACATGTCGTGCTCTCCTCTGGTGGTGCGGCCGGCTGTGGTGTCGTCGGTCGTGCGGTGTCGTCGGGCTGTGGTGTCGTCGGTCGTGTGGTCGAGTGGTCGTGCGCGGGTGCGGTCCGCCGCACGGGGCGGTCCCCGGTCAGGGCGTCCAGCGGCAGCCGGAGCGACTCCACGGGTTGTCGTCGGGGGCCGTCGGCAGGGCCACCCGGGCCGTGCACGTGGTCTTGGGATCGCCGTCGACGGACACGGCGATGTCGAGCGCCGCCCAGCCGCACCCGGTGTCGTCCACCCCGGTGCCGCTGACCGTGCCGCGGAAGACCATGGTGTCCCCCGGGAAGATCGATCCGAGCATCCGGAAGGTCACCCGCTGGAGGCGCCCGAAGGGACCCGTCCAGTCCGTGATGTAGCGCTCGAACCACGCCGCCAGGTTCGGGGTGTTGAGGAAGATGTCCCGGGTGCCGTTGCGGTTGACGGCGAAGTCCTTGTCGTGGTGCATGGGCCGCCAGTCCCGGGCGGCCAGCGCCCCGAGCACGATGGTGGTCGCCGTCACCGGATAGGCCAGCTCGGGAAGGTCGTCGCCCACCGACACGTCGCCCTGGAGCAGGGTGGGGATGGTCACTGACCTGCCTCCTCGTCCGTCCGGCGGTAGCCGAAGCCGGTGTAGCTCTCCACGGCGACGAGTTCGCCGCGCTGGTTGTGGTACTCGACGTCGATGACCCAGAACCGGCCCGTCCCGAGCCGGGTGGTCTTCTCGTCGCTGACCGAGCGCAGGATCTGGCGCGTGGTGAGCCGGTCACCCGGACGCACCGGTTCGTGGAAGACGATGGTGTTGTCGCTCATGACGGCCTCGGGCAGGCCGAGTCCCTCCTTGAGGTCGAAGTGGATCTGCAGGGGCAGACCCGGCGTCGAGCGGTCCGGTGCCCAGTGGTGCGGCCGGAACCAGACCGAGACCATCGTCGGCGGGGCGATCGGCCCGCCGGTCACCTCCTCGGCCACCCGGGGGTCCCAGAACAGCGGATTGCCGTTCTCCACCGACGAGCACGTGGTCCAGATGTACCCCTGCTCGACGGGGAACTCCCCCTCCTCCTCGTACTGGGCGACGCCGAGGAGCCCCTCGATGTCGTCGATGCCGATGGCACTCATGCCACCACTCCCTTCTTCCTCAGCTCCGCGATCCGTTCGGCGGCCATCCCGGCGGCCGACAGCAGCTCGTCGGCGTCGGACCGCGACGGGTCCCCGGCCACGACCGGCGCACCCGCCCCCGCCATGCCGGCGAGCACGGGCCCCACCTGGCGGAACGTGCCCGGAAGCCCGTCGGCGCCCCCGCCGGGCAGCGTCGCCTCGACGATCGCCCCGCGGGCGGCGAACTGGTCGTCGGCGGCCACCTCGGCGGCCGTCAGCACCGGAGAGACGCACGTGTCCGCCGGGGCCAGCTCGGCCACCCAGTCGTCACGTCCCCGGGTGGCGAAGGCGGCCGCCAGGTCCGAGCGGATGGCGTCCTGGACCGCGTCGTCGTACTGGTGCGGTGCCCACTGCCCGCATCCGAGGAGCCGGCACAGGTTGGCGAAGAACTTGGCCTCGATGGCGCCGACGGCCACCCAGCGTCCGTCCGCACAGCGGTAGGTGTCGTAGCAGGCGAAGCGCCCGCTGATGACGTCGTGCCCGAAGCCCACCTCCGCCCCCGTCGCCAGGTACTCGTCGACCGGCAGCGACTCGAGCCAGAGCACCCCGTCGGCGATCGACACGTCGAGGTGGACGCCGGGTCCGTCGGTGCCGCGACCGTGGAGCGCGGCCAGGACGGCCAGCGCCGCGTGCATCCCGCCGCCGGCGGCGTCGGCGATGGTCGCGCCCGCCACCGGTGGACCCCCGTCGGCGGCCGGCTCGGTGGCGCCCAGGTAGCCCCCCACCGCCAGGTAATTGATGTCGTGACCGGCCCAGCCCGACCGGGGGCCGTGCTGGCCGTAGCCCGTGGTGGAGCACAGGACGATCCGGGGGTTGACGGCGCGGAGCGCGTCGAATCCGATGCCCAGCCGGTCGACGACGCCCGGTCGGAAGCTCTCCACCACGACGTCGGCGCCGCGCACGAGGGCGAGGAACGCGTCGCGCCCGTCGGGGTCCTTCAGGTCGATCGCCAGGTGCCGCAGGTGGCGCGCCCCGCTGTAGAGGAAGTACGGGGGACGCGTCGGCCCCGACCCCGGCCCCGGGCACGCCGCCCACCTTCACCACGGTCGCCCCGTAGTCGGCCAGCAGCCGGGTGCAGCGCGCCGCCGGCCCGAAGGCGGCCAGGTCGAGCACGACCACGCCCGCGAGGGGACCGCCGGAGGTGGGCGCGGCGCGCGAGGTGTCGGACGGGACGGTCACGGTGCGGGGGGACTCGGAAATTCTTGGGGAGGCCGAGCTTGCGGCGGGCCAGGATGTTCTTCTGGATCTCGGACGACCCGCCGCCGATGGTGTCGATCACCGTGTAGCGGTAGGTCGACTCCGAGCGACCGGCCATGGGGGCCTCCTCGGTGTGCACCCGCAGCTGCCCACCGGGGCCGGCGAGGTCCATCGAGGCGTTGGCCAGGCGGCGCGAGTACTCCGTGGTGAACAGCTTGTACTCGGACGCCTCCGACGTGGGCGGGGCACCGCCGGCGTGGGCGGCGGCGACGAACTTGAGCCCGAGCACCCGGGCGACCTCCGCCTCGGTGTGCAGGTGGGCCACCTCGGCCCGCACCTGGGCGTCGTCCTTCATAGGCTCGCCGTCCCGGGTGGCGCCCTTCACGTACTGGGTCAGCAGGTCGAGTCGCTGGGCGGTGGGCGAGTAGGTGAAGAGGGTGAACCGCTCGAGGTCGAGCGCCTCCGAGATGTACTGGAACCCGCGGTTGAGCTCGCCCACCACGTAGTCGTCCGACACCCACACGTCGTCGAGGTAGACCTCGTTGGTCCGCTCGTCGCCCATGGTCCAGATCGCCTTCACCGTGATGCCCGGATGGTCCATCGGCACCAGGAAGAGGGTGATGCCGCTGTGCTTCGGCACGTCGGGGTCGGTGCGGGCCCCCACCCAGTACCAGTCGGCGAAGTGGGCCGAGGTCGTCCACGTCTTCTGCCCGTTGAGTCGCCAGCCGTCCCCGTCGCGGGTGGCCTTGAGCTGCATCGACGCCGCGTCGGACCCGGCGTTGGGCTCCGAGTACCCCACGGCGAACTCGACCTCGTTGCGCAGGATCTTCGGGAGGAACTCGGCCTTCAGCTTGTCGCTGCCGTGGCTGATGATCGTCTTGCCGATGATCCCGACGCCCTTGCCGATCTGGGGCCCGCCGCGGGCGGCCAGCGCCTCGTTCAGCAGGTACTCGTAGACGCCGTCGCCGTCCTGGCCCCCGTACTCCTTCGGCCAGGTGATCCCCAGCCAGCCCTTCTCCCCCAGCTTCGCCATGAACGCGCGCCGCTTCGGGGTGTCGACGATCTGCGCCATGTTCTCGCGGGTGACGTCGAAGACCTCGGGGTCGTCGTTGTCGTCGAGGAACTGCTCCACGTCCTTGACGAACTCGAGCTGCTCGGGCGTGAACTCGAAGTCCATGGTCGTAGCCTCCATCCTCCACCGGGCGGCCCCTGCCGCTGTGGTTTTCTGACTGACCGTCAGATACTCTGGGCATCATAGGATGACCGGGCAGGGGACGCCACCGACGGTGCCGTCCCGACCGTGCCCGGACGCCGGGCAGCGGACCGTCCGGGGACGGCCGGCGAACCGCGGCGTGCCGAGGCGCCATCACGACGAAGGGACCAGGATCACCATGGAGCAGTCGAGTCGACCCGGGGTGCACCCATGACCAGGGGCGTCGTCAGCATCGCCGGGTACGTCCCCTACCGCCGGCTCCAGCGCTCGGCCGTGGCCGCCGTCTTCGGTTCCGGAGGGGGCAAGGGCGCCCGGTCGGTGGCGTCCCACGACGAGGACACCACCACGATGGGTGTCGAGGCGGCACGACGCGCCCTGCGCTCTGCGCCCGGGGCGGCCCCGGCCGCCCTGTGGTTCGCCACCGCCACGCCGGCGTACCTCGACAAGACCAACGCCACCACGGTGCACGCCGCCCTCCGCCAACCGGCGGAGGTGGCCGCCTTCGACTTCGGTGGAGCCCTGCGGTCCGGGCCGGGAGCCCTGCGCACCGCCCTCGGGGCCGTCGGCACGGGCACGACGCTGGTGGTGGTCTCGGACCTGCGGGACGGACTGCCCACCTCGGCCGACGAGTCGGCCGGGGGCGACGGCGCCGCCGCCGTCGTGGTGGGCGACGACGGCCCGGGAACGCCCGTGATCGCCGAGTACCTTGGCGGCGCGTCGGTGAGCGACGAGTTCCTCGACCGCTGGCGGACCGCCGGCGACCGACGGTCGCGGACGTGGGAGGAGCGCTTCGGCGAGACCCGGTACGTACCGATCGGTGCCGACGCCTGGCAGGCCGCGCTGAAGGACGCCGGCGTGACGGCCGACCAGGTGGACCGGGTGGTGGTCACGGGCATGCACGGCCGGGCCGCCAAGGCCGTCGGGCGCGCGCTCGGCGTGCGCGACGGAGCACTGGCCGACGACCTGTCGCTGACCGTCGGCCAGACGGGTGCGGCCCATGCGGGCCTGGTGCTGGCGAGCATGCTCGAGCAGGCGGCGCCCGGCGAGGTCGTCGCCGTGCTGTCCCTGGCCGACGGGGCCGACGCGCTGGTCCTCCGGACCACGCCGGCCATCGCCGGGTGGACGCCGGCCGAGCCGGTGGCGGACCAGGTGGCCGGTGGGGCCGACCTCCCCTACGGCAAGTTCCTCTCGTGGCGGGGCATGGTCACCACGGAGCCGCCGCGCCGGCCGGAGCCCCAGCGGGTCTCCTCGTCGGCCGCGTGGCGCAACGAGGGGTGGAAATTCGGCTTCGTGGGAAGCCGGGACCGCTCGTCCGGCGCCGTCCACCTGCCGCCGTCACGGGTGTCGATGTCCGGTGGCGCCGTGGACGACATGGACCCCGTCGAGCGGGCCGATGCCGCGGCCACCATCGCCACGTACACGATCGACCGCCTGGCCTTCTCGCCCAGCCCGCCGATCGTCTTCGCCGTGCTCGACTTCGACGGGGGCGGTCGCTTCCCGGTGGAGCTCACCGACGTCGACCCCGACACCGTCGACATCGGCGACCGGGTGGCGATGACGTTCCGCAGGCTCTACACCGCGGACGGGATCCACGACTACTTCTGGAAGGCCCGGCCGGTCCGCCACGCCCCCGGCGGGACGGACGGCTGATCACCGGGACGGCAGGCCGGGCACCGGGGACCGGGGGCGGGGGGCGGCGCAAGCGGCGGAGGCATCCGTCACGTCCACCACGAACGCAGGAACACGCAGGAACAAGAGAAGGAGACCAATGGCTTCGCACGGGATCAAGGACCGGGTGGCGATCGTCGGGATGGGGTGCACGCGCTTCGCCGAGCACTGGGACAAGAGCCTCGACGACCTCATCGTCGACGCCGCCGGGGACACGTTCGCCTCGGCCGGCATCGACAAGGACGACGTGGACGCCTTCTGGTTCGGCACCGCCCAGTCGGGCATGAGCGGCATCACCCTGGCCCGGCCCCTCCAGCTCGAGGGCAAGCCGGTCACCCGGGTCGAGAACTACTGCACCACCGGGTCCGAGGCCCTCCGGGCCGCCGCCTACGCCGTGGCGTCCGGTGCCTACGACGTGGCCATGGCCCTCGGCGCCGAAAAGGTGAAGGACTCCGGCTACCAGGGACTCAACGCCTTCCCGATCCCGAACGACGGGACGGCGCGCACGCTGACGGCGGCGGCCATGTTCTCCATGGTCGCCCCCGCCTACGGCCGGAAGTACGGCGTCGGCGACCACGAGCTCACCGAGGTGCTCGCACGCATCTCGTGGAAGAACCACCAGAACGGCGCACGCAACCCGAGGGCCCAGTTCCGCAAGGAGGTCTCCACCGAGACCATCTGCGCCTCGCCCCGGGTGGCCGGACGGCTCGGCGTGTTCGACTGTGCCGGGGTGGCCGACGGAGCGGCGGCGGCGATCGTCGTGCGCGCCGAGGACGCCCACCGCTACACGGACAAGCCCCTGTACATCAAGGCCCTCTCGTTCGCCGCCGGCAGCGGGTCCGGGCTCATCGACCCCGAGTACGACTACACGTGGTTCCCCGAGTGCGCCACGGCCGCGGCCGACGCCTACGCCCAGGCCGGGATCACCGATCCACTCCACCAGCTCGCCATGGCCGAGGTCCACGACTGCTTCACGCCGACCGAGCTCGTCCTCATGGAGGACCTCGGGTTCGCTCCCCGGGGCACGGCGTGGAAGGAGGTGCTCGCCGGCACGTTCGACCGGGACGGTGCGCTCCCGGTCAATCCCGACGGCGGACTGAAGAGCTTCGGGCACCCGGTGGGAGCCTCAGGCCTCCGCATGTTCTTCGAGACCTGGCTGCAGCTCCGCGGCGAGGCGACCCCCGAGCGGCAGATCGACACCGACCGCACGCTCGCCCTCACCCACAACCTGGGCGGCTACCCCGGCGAGATGGTGTCGTTCGTGTCCGTCGTCGGCACCGAGCTCGGCTGACCGCCTCCGGAGGTGCCGGCGTCGGCGTCGAGGGTGGGGAAGGGGCCGCCGTCGCGGGTGGTGAAGGGGCCGGGGCCGGAATCGGAGATGGCGCGTCCGCGGCGGCCGGTTCGACCGGGCTCCTGCTCGGAGGCGTGGCGGAGGTAGTTGCCGAGCAGTACGACCATCATGCCCGTCATGAGCACGGCCAGCCCGGAGCCGGCCACCTCCTGGGTGCCGTCCGGGTGCACCACAAACGCCACCAGCACCACCACCAGGCCGACGACGCACACCGAGCGTCCCACGGCGAGGACGACCCGGCCGGTCGTGGCGGGGCGGGTCAGGCGGCCAGGCCCTCCGCCTGGCGCTCGTCCAGGAGCGCCCACCAGGCGTCCGCCGCCCGCCGGGCGGCGACGGCCACCTCGTCGGCGTCCGCGTCCAGCATCGCCAGCGCGTCGACCGCCCACTCGCCGTGGTCGGCGTCCATCGAGGCGTGCACGTCCCAGAACCGGGTGCCGGCGGCGTCCATCCCGTACCAGCGGCGCAGTCCGTCGCCCTTGGAGGCGGCGATCGCCGCCGCCTGGGTCTCGTAGGCGGCCAGACCGGCCAGCGCCGCCACCGCGGACTCCGCCGCCAGGGCCCGGTAGGTGTCGACCAGGTCCCGCGCCGCCCGGCCCGCACCGACGGCCGTGGCCGGCGGCAGTCCGGCGGCGAACCCGTCGAAGAGCTCCAGGTGGGGCTCGGGGCGACCGAGTTCGTCGGCGAGGTTGCGGGACACCAGCTCGGCCGTGCCGAACGCGCCCTCGGCCGTCAGCCGGTCGACCACCGCGGCCAGCACGTCGGGCAGCGCCGCCTCGAACGCCCGGTAGTGGACGGCGTACTCGGCCAGCTCCTCCCCGGAGAGCTCACCTGCCTCCCACCGTCGGTAGAACGGGTGCTCGAGCAGCCGACGGTCCCGGAGGGCCGAGGCGACGGCCCCGGCCAGGTCGGAGCGGCCGGTGGCGCCACGCGGATCGGGGTCACACACGTCGTCGTCGCGGGTCATGGCCAGACCCTACCAACGTGGTGCCCGCCGTGGCGGGCTCGTTCAGCGGGCGATCGCCTGCTGGTTCGACGGATGGGCGTAGCGGCCGCTGACCTGGGTGGTCGACCCCCGGGCACCCGACGGCCGGACGCCGGCGCGGGCGTCGAGGTAGTGCAGCTTGCGCTCGCGCTCCATGGCCAGACGGCGCAGGTGGACCAGCAGGGCGACGTACGCGCCGAGGGCCACCGCGTCGAGTGCGCACAGCGCCCACAGCGCAGTGGCGCCGGTGACCGCGGCCAGCACGAGCGCGAGGGCGAACACGGCGGCCAGCACGCTCAGCGTGTCGCGCCGACGGCGGCGTGCCTCGCCGCGGGCCGGTCCCTCCGACCGCTGGACGCCGTGCCCCCCCGGCGCAGGCACGGCGAAGGTGTCCCACTCGTCGACCGGAGGACGGGGCCGCCCCGGCGCGGGCCGCCCGGCGACCCGACGGGCGATCGGGTCGGGATCGACGGTTCGCGTCGGGGCGGCGGCCGGCATCGGTTCCGGCCCGGCGACGGGCTCTGCGACGGGCTCGCCCAGGAAGGCCAGGGCCGGGCGGGGCAGCTCGTTCGCACCCACCACGGTCAGCTTCGGCGGGGTACCCGTGTCGGGGTAGGTGATGCCGGTCGGGGTGCCGCTGCCGTCGACGGCGCGCAGCCGGTAGGCGGGGGCGACGATCGGCTCGGGCGCGGAGTGCTCGAGGACCCGCAGCTGGTGGTGGAAGTGGGTGATCGACTGGTCGCCGCCCGATCGGGCGCGGCGCTTGAGCAAGCTGGGTCCGAGGATGACGGCCCACGCCACCAGGATGATGATCACCAGCACCACGGGCACCACCTCCTCCACCGGTCGTTGCCGCTACAAACGGTACCGACGACGAATTCCGCAGTGGTGGATGCTCCCCGCCGTTACTGGGTTCCGACGGTAGCGTCCTCCCCGTGACCGCCTTCTGGATCCTCATCGGCCTGGCGGTCGTGGCCGCCGTCGTGGACTGGGTGGCGGTGACCCGGGGCGACCAGCGGACCGAGTACGCGGCGAAACCCACGGTGCTCGCCGCCCTCACCGCGGCGGCCGCCGTCCTTCCTCCCGGCCATACCGACCTCGTGGACCGACGGTGGTGGTTCGTGGCCGCCCTGGCCAGCTCGCTGCTCGGCGACGTCCTCCTGATGCTCCCACGCGACCTGTTCGTCCCCGGACTCGCCGCCTTCCTGGTGGGCCACCTCTGCTACATCGGCGGCCTGCTGCAGCCGCCGTCGCCGCCGGGGACCCCACCCTTCGCCTTCTCGACCGCCGGGCTCCTGGTCGCGGCCGTACTGGTGTCGGCCGCGGCGGCCGCCCCGGCCACCGCCATCTTCCGTGCGCTGGTGCGCGACGGACACCGGTCGCTGGTGGGGCCGGTCGCCGTGTACCTGGTGGCCATCGGCACCATGGCCGTGCTGGCATGCAATGTCGGGGTGCCGGCGGCGGCGGCCGGGGCCCTCCTGTTCGTGGTGTCCGACACGCTGCTCGCCCTCGACCGGTTCGTCCGGCCGGTCCGCCACGGCGCCACGGCGGTGCACGTCACGTACCACCTCGCCCAGGGACTCCTCGTCCTGTCGCTGCTGGGCTGATGCCGGCGCGCCGGGCCCTCGGCGCCCGGGACCCGGGGAGGACCGGGGGTCAGTCGAACGTCGGCGCCACGTCGCGGGTCCGCTTGATCTCGAAGAACCCCGGTGTCGAGGCGACGGCGAGGACACCGTCCCACAGCCGACCCGCGTCCTCCCCCCGGGGCGCCGGCGTGACGACCGGGCCGAAGAACGCCACCTCGCCCACGGAGATCACGGGCGTGCCCACGTCCATGCCCACCCGGTTCATGCCGTCGTAGTGGGAGGCCCGCAGCGCGTCGTCGTAGGCATCCGAGTCGATGGCGTCCACCAGGTCGGCCGGGAGCCCGACGTCGGCCAGCGCCTTGGCGATGGTGTCCCGGTCGCGCTCCTCCCCCTGCACGTGGAACCGGGTGCCGAGTGCGGTGTAGAGGGGTCCGACCACCTCGTGTCCGTGGGCCAGCTCGGCGGCGACCACGACGCGCACCGGACCCCAGGCCTGGGCCATGAGCTCCCGGTACTGCTCGGACAGGTCGTCGCGCCCCGAATTGCAGCTCGGCCAGCGACATCACGTGCCACCGCACGGTGATGGCGCGCACCTCGGAGGCGTGCAGGATCCACCGCGACGTGATCCAGGCCCACGGACACAACGGGTCGAACCAGAAATCGGCGGTCACGGGTCCGGTCGTGGCGTCGGGCATGGTGCTCCTCGTGGTCCGGTCGGGTGGGCGCGGACGCGTCCCCTCCCCTGGGCGAACGCCGTGGACCCGGGAGTTGTTCCCTCCCCGGCTCAGCGACCGGGCGGGACGGCCACCGCGCCCCACCGGCCACCCCGTCGACCGACCTCCACCTCGACGCCGAACGCCAGCGACACGCCGGCGTCGGTCAGCACCTCGTCGACCGGCCCGGCGTCGAGCACCCGGCCCCCGCGGAGCAGGGCGGCGTGGGTGACTCCCGGCGGGATCTCCTCCAGGTGGTGGGTGACGAGCACCATCGGGGGCACCGACGGGTCGGCGGCGAGCTCGGCCAGGCGTCCCACCAGGCGCTCGCGGGCACCGAGGTCCAGCCCCGCGGCCGGCTCGTCCATGAGGACGAGCTCGGGCACCCCCATCAGCGCCCGGGCGAGGAGGACCTGTTGGCGCTCGCCCTCCGACAGCAGTCCGAAGGCGCGCCCGGCGAACGCGTGCCCGCCGAACCCGGCATCCTCCAGGAGTGCGGCCGCCCGGGCCCGGTCGTCGTCGGTGTACTCGTGCCACCACGTCTCGAGGGCTGCGTACCGGCCGGTCAGTACGACGTCGGACGCCGGTTGGGCGGGACGCAGGTTCCGCGCCACGGACGCGCTGACGACGGCGATGCGGCGCCGCAGCTCGCGCATGTCGACCCGCCCGAGCCGCTCACCCAGGATCTCGACCGTGCCCCGGGTCGGCCACAGACCGGCCCCGGCCACACGCAGCAGGGTGGTCTTGCCCGATCCGTTGGGCCCGAGCAGCACCCAGCGCTCACCCGGTCGAACCGTCCAGGACACGTCGTCGAGGATGGCGGTCCCGTCCCGCACGACGGACACGTCCTCGAGCCACAGGGCCGGTCGGTCGGTGCCGTCGGTGCTTTCGCCGTGGGTGCTGTCGCCGTCGGTGCCGGCGCCGTCATGTTCCGGGGTCATGCGCCCACCACCCCCGGACGTGGGACGCGCTCCCGGTGGGGGTGGATGGTCACCGGTGACCGGCGGGGACGACCGTGGCCGACCGGTGCGCGATCCGTGGGTGGTCGGTCATGGGGCCCTCCGTGGCCTTCGTGGGGACGGGCGGACGCCGGGCGAGGCGCCCGCGGACCGGGGACGCGTCCGCGCGCTGCCGGTGGGCCGAGATCGTAGACCCGACCCGGGGAGCCTCGGGAGGTCGCGTCCCTCCGTCCCGCGTCAGCCCGGAAGGGTGACCTCCGTCGTCGCCGGCGGTGGCTTCCACTCGAGCACCGTCGCTCCGCCGCTCCGGGCGAGGACGGTCACTCCCGGTCGGTCGACGAGTCCGTCGATCGCCTGCTGGGCGGCCGGTGCCGGTACCGATTCGATCCCCTGCGAGGGGGCGATCACGAACACCACCGTTCCCGATCGCACCGGAAAGGACTGTGGGGCGGCGAGGAACGGGTACACGTAGCGTCGCTCGGCGAACCTGCCGATCACGCCCTGGGAGGCGATGACCTCGGCGTCGCCGGGGATCGACGGCAGGGCTCCTCGCAGGGTGGCGGCCGTCGACGCGTCCACCTTCCACCAGTCGCCCCGGATCGTCGTGAGGAGCGTCACGTTCTGGGTCAGGGACAGGACCACTAGGACCACGCCGAGCGCGATCGCCACCACGGGCCCCGCCCTGGCCCCCGACGTCCGTGCCGTGGCCCGCTCGGGTCCGACGGCCAACCTGATCAGGATCAGCACCGACCCGACGAGGACGAAGGGGATGACGGCGAGCGTCTGGAACGCGATCGTCGGCGACAGGAAGATCAGGTTCGCGTTGAGCGCCGCCGGGCCCAGCGTCCCGACGGCGACGGCAAAGCCCCAGGGCGACAGCACGCCGATGAAGCCGGCCGACGCCAGCACCCTCCCCATCGCCGCGCGTCGATCGACGAGTACCCGCACGGCGTGCCAGGGGTGCAGGATGAGCCGTCCCAGGACATGGGTTCCGGAGGACGTCGGGCCCGCCCCGACGAGGTACCCGTAGTTGGCGACGATGCCACTGCCCTTGTTGCCACCCAGGATGGCGATGAACGCCAGCCACGCTGCGGCCGATCCGGCGAGGATCATCGGTCGGCTCCAGCCGGACCGGCGTCGTACGCGCCGCGACAGCACTCCGGCGATCCCGACGCACAGCACCACCACCGTGACCACGTCGCCGAACAGCATGGCCACGATCCCGACGACGAACGCGGTGCGGATCCTTCCCCTCCAGAGGGCGTAGGCGGACCAGAGGGCGAACGGCAGCCCCAGGGTCTCGAAGTGGACGTCGAACGAAGCGGCCAGGTACCACCACGGGTTGACCATCAAGAAGACGAGGGCGGACAGCGCGACGGTGGAGCGGTACCTGTCCAGGCGCGTGGCGCAGGCCGCGGCCACCCAGGCGGCCGCGATCCACTCCGTCGCCACGATGGCCGCATCCTGCAGCCACAGCAGCTGGACGGAGTTCGGCCACAGGCGGCCGACCAGTGCGATGGGCCACATGGCCAGCTCGAAGTGGCTCTGCCAGAACGGGTAGTTCGGGACCTGGATCGTGTCGACCGGGTTGAGGTGTCCGTGGCCGATGAGCCACCACGCCTGCGAGTACGTGGCGAAGTCGTCCGTCAGGTCGAAGCGGTGGAACAGGTACCCGCTGTAGACCACCAGCGCGAGGAGCTGTCCGCCGAGCAGGAGTCCTGCCCCCACCCAGAACCTGCGCATCCCGCGACCGTCCAGCCGGCGCCACATGGCTCGGACCGCACCGGGCGGGCCGTCGCGGGCCTCGCCCGCAGCCTGGTTCGCATCCTCGCCCGCAGCCTGGCTCCGATCGGCCATCACGTGCACGCGCCTACGCCACGACGCCGCACCGTCGAGTCGCCGCCGGGTCGCCGCCGATACATGCCGAGAGTTCTACCCCAGGGCACCGACGGACGCGGACGACCACGTCCGGGCGACGACACCCCGTCAGACGTTGAAGCGGAACGTGTCAGGCGCAGATGGGCGTCTTCACCGCCCCGGGCCTCATAGAGGCTCTGGGGTGTCCCGTGTTTGGTGGAGCCGACTGACTGGACTCATGCCGCTGTCGTCGGTGTCCGTCGAGCTTCGAACTCGATCGGAGACGTCATGCCAAGCGCCGAGTGACGACGCTGGCGATTGTGGAAGATCTCGATGTAGTCGAACATCGCTGAGGCAAGCTCGACACGTGTCTTCCATCGCTTGCGATCGAGGAACTCGACCTGCATCCGACTCCAGAACGACTCGATCATGGTGTTGTCGTAGCAATCGCCCACCGAGCCCATCGATGGCAGGAGGCCGGAGTCGACGGCACGACGGGTGAACGCCCAGGACGTGAATGACCGAGTTCAATCGGTCGATGGATCACCGTTGAGCCATCGGGATTGCGCTGATCGACGGCCATGCCCAGGGCATTGGTCACCAGTGCCGCAGATGGGCTGGCGTCGATCGACCAACCGACCACCCGCCTCGAGAAGACGTCGAGCACGACGGCGCAGTAGACCTTGCCCTCCCCGGTCGGGTGCCCGGTGATGTCGGTGACCCACAGCCGATTCGGGTCGTCTCGGTGGAACTCGCGCTCGACGAGGTCCGACGCCGTGGCCACGTGCGGGACCCGGCGGAACCGCGGACGCCCCGAGATCCTCTGGATGCCGGCCCTGTGCATCAAGAGCTCGACCGCCCCGTGGCTGACCTGGATGCCGTGACCCATGGTGAGCTCGGCGTGAACCCTGCGGGCGCCATAGGTCTGGCGGGAGTCGGCATGGACCTGGACGATCAGGTCGGTCAGCCAGGCGTGCCGGATCGATCGCTCCGGAGGAGGTCGGGTCATCCGGGCGTGGTAGCCCGACTCGGAGACTCCGAGGACCCGGCAGGCCAGCTGGACGTGCACCTGTTCGTCGGCCATCACCGCGATCGCTGCCCACCGCCTTTTGGGTCGGTCGAGCCCTTCAGGAGCTGCGTCGAGCGACGGTGGATCTTGGGCTCGGTCTCGAGCTCCCCGATCCTGCGCTTGGCGGCCGCCAACTCGGCGCGTTCGCCAGTCGTCAGACCGACCGCTTCACCTCGGTCAATCCGCTCCTGACGGCGCCAGTTGTAGATCGTCTGTGTAGATCGTCTGTTCGGTGACGCCGAGATCCAGCGCCACGTCGGCCACCTTGCGGCCGGAAGCCACAAGTTCGAGCACCCACTGCCGGAACTCTGCGGGGTATCCCCTTCTTGCCATGCTTCCCTCCCTATCGGGACAGCAGCATCAAAGTCCAGCAATCCGACTCCATGAAACGCGGGCACTCCAACGCTTGAATTGACACAACTTCTTGGGGTATGACTCCTCAGGAACGGAAAGTCTGACTCTCAATGGCCTTCAGGCAATTCACAGCATCGGCACAGTGAACTCTCAACTGGTAGTCGTAGCGTCCATGAGATGGCCAAGGTTCGTAAGTCACGCAAGTGGGTCGCGCTGACTCATTGCCACGGTTGTCGGTGTCGTGGCGATCATTAGCGAAGTGGTTGCGAGCAGGTCCCACGCAATCTCGACTACCTCAGTCTCACCTTCGTGTTCGGTCCTGAGTCCCACGGACGCGAGGAGTGTTGGCTTCTCGAAGACCTCCAGTCCGGCCAAGAGAGTAGCGGTGTCCAATGAGAAGGGCTGTCCAACCTCGGTCGAAGCCGTTTACGAGGACCCCGCTGGCAAGTCAGGGATGATCTCGGATCTCCTCACCTGCCGATCGCCAGCAGCCGCATCGGCGGCGTTGGCCGTGTTCCGCAGGCAGGTCCACATTGATCGTGCTATCAGGATCCCCAGTCAACTGGGGCCATCGGCGTTCGCTACGGCAAGCAATGCGCCTGAGTACATTGTGGCCTGGCAGGTCGGATCCGGAATTGCGCTCCTCGCCATAGATACCGACATTGCTGCAACGTCGACTTCGGTAACGGCGACGCCGCTCTCGAAATCACAGACGAGGGTGCTTGAATCGTCGGCAGTTCAACAGAACTCCCTCTACTCATGACGTTCCTCGGAGTGGCCCATACAGATACTGGCCACTCGATCGTGGATAGGAGATCCGGCGGTCGACGCGGGAGTCATTGACTTCAACGCCTGGTCCCTTCACGCCCGTACAGCTGGCCATGAATGACGCCGTGGACACGGGGGACAAGGTCGGGACACCAGAACCTCAGTCGTGACATTGACCTTTGGCCGACCGAATTTCTCTCCCAGAGATCTCGAACCGCCATTCAGGAATTCTGCAAGAGATCGTTTGGAAATCCTCAGATTCACTTGGTTGAGTGACTCCCGCCCCCTCCGGTCGGTCTGGGAAAGAGCCCGACCGGGGGGGGTCCACCTTGTCTTGCAGAGAAGTTTCATCAAGTTTTCAGGTATTTGCCAGGTGCGTATCGCACTATGAGCCGATGAGCGAGCGGCCTTTCGACAGGCATCGGCAGTATGTGATCGCGCCCCTCCCACGCGTCGCCGCCTCTAGCTTTGACCACGTCCGGGCTGTCGAAGTCTTATGGCACTCGAGCTGCCGTGAACGGTCTCAATCTGGCGATTCCCCAAGGAGTGATCTCCGGATTTGTGGGACCCAACGGAGCCGGTAAGACCACGACAATTTGCATGCTCCTCGGCTTGATCGCTCCCACCGCCGGCTCCGGCGAGATCCTCGGAACCGATCTGGGCCAGCCTCAACGCTTCCTGCACCGAGTTGGGGCCATGATTGAGAGTCCGGCGTTCTACCCGGCATTGTCGGGTGAGAAGAATCTCGGCGTCCTCGCTCGCCTTGGTGGGATTCCCCAGGTAGACGTCATTCGTGCACTTCAAAGGGTCGGGCTCTCCGATCGGGCCACTGATCTGTTCCGCTCCTATTCACTCGGGATGAAACAGCGCTTGGGCATCGCTGCTGCGCTGCTGCCAGATCCAGATCTGCTGATTCTCGATGAGCCGACCAACGGGCTCGATCCGGCGGGCATCGCCGAGATGCGCGTGTTGTTCCGCTCTCTCGCTGATGACGGCATCACAATTCTTGTCTCGAGCCACCTGCTTTCCGAGATCGCCCAGATTTGCAAACACCTGGTTGTCATCAGCTCTGGGCGCATTGTCTTCCAAGGACACATCGGCGATCTCATGAACCAGACCCAGCCGCTGCTCCGCGCCACCCCCGAACTGCCGGAAGAATTGGGGTCACTTGAACAGCTCGCCAAAGGACTTGGATTTGTGACCCAGCTCGAACATGGGTCGCTGGTGGCCCATGGCGATTCAAGAGCTGCGGCACGCCTCTTCCGAGCCGCGGCTCAAGCCGACATCACACTCGTGCAGTTGGATGTGCTGAGACCTAGCCTCGAAGACACATTCCTGGCTCTCACGGGTGACATTGACGTGCCGACATCGGATCCTGGGACATTGGCCCTGGAGGGCACCCGTGGCTAGCGCCTTCGCAAGTGAATGGATCAAGCTTCGCCGACGGAGCCTTCTCTACGGTAGCTACGCCGCCATCATTGGTGTCGCATGCCTTGTCACACTCCTCACGTTCAGCACTGCCGGCCGTAACGTATCCACCGGTCCAGCCAGTCAATCGACGCCGCTCTCCCAGCTCGCTCTGTCAAGTGGCTCGATGAATGGACTTGAGGGCTCCCTCACGATTCTCGGTGTAATCGCCTTCGCCATTGCGGCGTCACAAATGGCGATGGAGTATGGGCAAGGAACCCTTCGCAACCTGCTCATCCGCCAGCCCCGACGAATCATCTTCTTGGGTGGCAAGTTCGTAGCCATCTCGACGTTCATGATCGGCGCGATAGCTTTCGCCACGATCGCATCCATCGCATTCGCCTTCGCCATGGCGCACGGCCGAGGGATCCCTACGAACGCGTGGATGACTCTCTCGGGACTTGAAGCCGTGGCCACGGGCTTCTTCGATGTGTCCGTCGCCACGGTGGGTTTCGCATTGCTAGGCATGACCCTCGGGATCGTGATGCGCTCGTCCGTTGCTGCAGTCGCGGTCGGTGTTGCCTTCTTACTTCCGGTCGAGCAGATACTTGCTTCCACCGTCAAAGGCACCGCAGGGTATCTTCCCGGCCAGCTCCTCTCTGCAGTGGCCCAAGGTGGAACGGCGACGATCGGCTATGCACACTCGCTCGTCGGAATGCTGCTCTATCTAGCTGTAGCCGCAGGGATTGGTGCCACCCTGTTCCTTCGACGAGACGTGACGGCCTGAGGATGCAGAGTCTGCTGGCTCAGCACTCATGCTCGGCCGTCCATAGATCGCCGGGTCCGTTGAGCGAACGTCCGCCAGTTCGCTCCGGACCCGGCGCCTCAGCCCTCACCAGAGAAATGGCACCAGCCGATATCGCGTCACCGCTGCGTACCGGCTGAATCCAGGGAAGGTCGAGCGGAGGAGGCGCTCTTCAGCCCGGATCCGCACCAGCTGTAGCACGATCACCGCAGTTGCTCCCACGAGGGGTACCACTCGTGGACTGACGATGGTGACACCCACAATCATGGCGAGCTCGGCGAGATATATCGGATGGCGCACCATACGGTAGGGCCCCCGCACGACGAGTGCTCGGCCTTGAGGTCCAAATGAGAAGTTGGCTCCTAGCGAGTGGGCGCCGGTAACCGCCAGTACGACCCCTACCAGGGTGATCGCCACAGCGATCCCCACCACCGCCGAAGACATCCGCCACAGCTGAATTCCGCTCGGGACCAGAAGTCCGAGGCCGGCGAGTAGGAACGTCGCTACGACAGCCGCACCCTTCACGAGTACGCGGCCGTCCCGCGAGCGGGGTGGTTCATGGGTGAGGAAGGCCCCAATCGGAAAGCACAAGAACAGTGCATAGAGGACGCTTCGGAGACATTCCCCGAGCACAATCCATCCGGGGTGGAGGTTGAACTCTCGCAGCTCGGCAATGAGTGCACCCAGCTGCCAGAGCACAAGACCGACTAATGCGCCTGCGGGGAAGAGCCGACACGTCAGCAGGCGTCGCATTCGTTCCAGGACGCGCCGAGTAGTCGAGAAGTCCGATCGAGTGCCGGCTCGTGAAGATGGATCGATCACGACGGTATTGCTCTGGTTCCTCGATCCGCCCTTGGATATCACCAGTGACGACTCCGGGTCGAACAAGTAGCAGGAGCTGGAACGCACGTTGTTCGGCTCAGTCGTGCCGAGGGTGCGGAGTTGTTGCACTTGTACTCGTGGCCGATTGAATTCGCCCAGGGTCAACCGCCGCCTGTGGCTGACGCGGTACCGGGAAAGCCACCACCGCCAAAGCCCGCCACGCTGGATGTCACTCCTGCTTGCGTCGCGGACACCGACGATGCCGTGACGGTTCCGTCCTTTGCCTTGGTACCCTGCACGGTCACCGTGTCACCCGGCTGCAGCGCGGCAAGCGATGACTTCGCGTTGCGATCCACTGTCGTGTTGGAGCCGACAGTCACGGCAACCAGGTCGCCGCTGGCCGTGGTCACATACAGCGTGCTACCGATGATGTCGGTCACCGTGCCCGACGTCCCGCCCGAAGTAGCCCCAGGAAAGCCGCCCGTTTCTCCCGCTCCGCGCCCGGTAGCTACGCCACCGGGGAGGGAGAACGACCCACCGAACGGAGACGTTGAGCTCGAGGAGGACGACGAGCTGCGCTGCATGCACGCCCCCGCCCACAGTCCTCCGAATGCCAAGAGCAAGACCAGCAGGCCGGCTACCGGCCACGGCAGACGCAGACCCTTTGCCGGACCTTGAGTTGGCCACTCGTCCGCCTCTTGCTCAAACATTGCCCTGAGCTCATCTGAGCCCTGATCGGCTCCCCCCGAACTCACAGCGGGGACCTGCGCAGTCTCATCCAATCGGAGCTCACCCGTCGGGTACTCCTCCTCGAGGACAGGCGTCCGGCGTCACGTCGGTCATGGAGCTCCTTCTACTAACTACTCGTAGCGAAGCACATCGATCGGGCGCAATGACGCCGCTCGATACGCAGGGTATAGGCCTGCAAACACGCCGACAAGCAGGGCGACACCGAAGGCAAGAGGAATCGAATACGTGGCCAATACGGGCTGGACGCCGTCGATCTTGAATGCGAACGACAACCAATCCTGCCAAGATGCCTATGACGCCACCCAGCATCGAGATGACAACTGCCTCGATCAGGAACTGGCTCAGGACCACCGCCTTCGGTGCGCCGATCGCCTTGCGGATTCCCAATCTCGCGCGTGTGCTCGGTCACCGTCACCAGCATGATGTTCATGACGCCAATGGCTCCAACAAGAAGTGACACACCCGCCACCCAACCGAGCAGTGCGGTGAAGGTCTTCAAACTCGACGTGGCGGTGGACAGAAGGCTTGCCTGGTTGAGCACAGAGAACGGAAGATCGGCAACGGTCGTGTTGTTCTGCGCGGCGAGAATGCTCTCCACTTCACTCTGGGCCAACGTGAGAGTCGCGGAGGACTTTCCCTGCACCAGCAGTTCGGAGAAGGACTGCGACTCACCCGTTAGCTGGTCTTGGACGGCCGTGTATGGCGCGATCACCACCGTGTCGCCGTTTGAGAGGCCGCTGCTGCCTTTCGAAGCGAGCAGACCCACCACCGTGAACTCTGCCGATCCCAGCTGGATCTGCTTGCCCAAGGGATTCGACCCCATCGGAAAAAGACTGCTCGTCACCGATGAGCCAAGAATCACTACCTGTGCATGTGAACTTCACATCAGCAGAAGAGATGAACCACCCGGCGAAGATCGTGTAGTTGGAGGCGGGCAGGTAGGAGCGCATGGACCCGATCACGGAAGATCGAGTAACTGGCGCCCTGGTACATGGCCGTCTGATTCGTCATGATGACCGTCGACACCGACTGGACGTCAGGAGCATTGTTCGAGTCGCCGATGAGCTTGACATCGGAAGATCGACAGCGTGGCATTGCTCGACTTCGTACCGATCTACGAAGTAGTCCGCCCGCCGCTGAATACGGTAAGGGTATTGGTGCCAAGACTACTGATGGACTTGGCCACGGCCTCCGAAGAACCAGTGCCGACAGCCAAGAAGACGATCACGGCTGCGACCCCGATGAGCACACCAAGCATGGTTAACAGCGACCGAAGCCAGTTGGAGCTGATGCCCCGAAGAAGCCATGACCACATTTCTCATCATGTTCACAACGGCATCTCCCCGTCATCGAGTCGTGCCATCGCGACCTGTACATGGACAACATGTTCGTCTCGAGCGTGAATCAGGACTCGCTGGTGATCACCAACAATCACGCCATCCCTGAAGCAGACCACCAGGTCGGCATAAGCAGCAACATCCTCCTCATAAGTGATCATGACAATCGTCCGTCCTTGATCGTGCAGGTCGACGAACATAGACATCACGTCGATACGTGGACGCACTGTCAAGGTTTCCCATCGGCTCGTCGGCCAAGATGATTGCAGGGTTGGTGACGAATCGTACATGCAAATCGCCACACGCTCTTGCTGGCCACCGGACATCTCACTCAGGAAATGTCCCATTCGATCGGCGAGGCCGACCGTATTGAGGGCCGCCTCGGCCCGAGCCCGGCGATCCTTGGCTTTCAGGCCCCGGCATAGGCCATGGGCAGGTTCAACGTTCTGCACGGCCGACATCCGCGCCAGCAGATTGAATCCTTGAAAGACGAAGCCGATCTTCCGATTTCGGATCCGGGACAGCTCGCTGTCATCGAGGTCCCGAATGTTCACGCCATCCAAGCGGTAATGGCCACTGGTCGGGACATTCCACGCACCCGATGATGTTCATGAGCATCGACTTGCCCGAGCCTGAGCACCCCCATGAATCGCTACGAACTCGCCACGAGGGACCACCAGGGACACTCCACAGATGGCAAACACATCATGGCCACCCATTTCGTAACGCTTCACGATGTCGGCAAGGGCGAAGACCGTAGCGACTTCCAGCGTTCGTCGTCCCGGTCATGCCGTCGTTGTCCCTCTGTCAGATTGCTGTGGGTGAGGATAGTGACAGCACCCCTCCGCCGAAGCCACCACCGCCACCCGGGAAGCCACCGCCCACGGTTCCAGTGCCGGACGAGGCGCACACACTTGCCATCAGTTCCACTACCTTCTGACCTTCGGTGAGTCCACTGGAAATCTCGGTATAGGACATGCCGACCAGACCAAGGTTGACGGGCGTCGTCGTCTGCGTTCCGCTTGCATCGATCACCTTGACGATGGAAACACTCCAGGTCGTAGTAATAGCCGGCACTGGGCAGCTCGAGGACATTAATTATAGTCTCGACGATCACCGCTACTTGCGACATCATTCCTTGCTTGACAGTTGACGGCAGGATTCGTGAGAACCACGGTGACGGGATACGTCACGACGTTGCTCACTACCGATGAAGTGAGCGAGACTGCCGTTACCACACCGCTCACCTCGGTGTCGGCGAGCGACGACAGCGTGACAGTTACCAGCTGGCCAACGAGCGAATCTTCGAGGCGTCGGATTCTACAAAGTTAGCCACGACCTCGAGATTGTCGAGCCCCTGAATAGTGATCAAGCTGGACGAGAGAACTCGATGACGAGTCTCCGCTACTGGATAGAGCCTCCAGAGAGATGCGCTCCCGCTGCTCTTCCTCGCTCCACTGGACGACGACCCACCGCTGCTCCCTTCAGCCGTCGATCCTGACGTGCCCAACAAGGTTCCCATGGACGATAAGCTCAAGCTCGACCCCGTGGACGCGTTCGTCAACGAGACATGAGCCGCTTACAGTGTCACCTACTGAGCCGCCGGACCGGCGTTAACCATACCACTGATGAGCGCAGTAGAGACATTCTGCCGGCAAGAGGCCTTCTGGTCAGCAGTCACCGTGACCTGGTCTTGAGAGACATGCGCCTCGTCTTGAGCGATCAATAGCCCAAGATCACCTGAAGGTTGACCTGGGCAGACTGCACGGTGAGCTGTTCGACCTTTATCGTCGACTGGTCACTTGGTCACTACCTGCTCGTACGTCGTGATGTTGTTCTGATCGTTCACACACGAACGCTGTGACAGATTTGCAACGTTGCGCTAACGGCAATTGTCGTACCAGCCGAGTTCATGGCTACAAGTTGAAGAGAGATATGACATCTTCGAAGTGAGTCAGTTGCAGCACGATCATCAACCGAGGTAAGCGAGGAACCCGATCCAGCATGAGCCGAGGCTCTCGTGGATCCGAGCGACATTCAGTGATGCCGTACAGAGAAGATAGAAGGGTCATCGAACCCCTGATGCAATTAACAGTGCCACTGAGCGTCACAAATAGTCGTACTAGTTGAGCCAGACGGTACTCATCATGATCCGATAGTGCCAACATCGCCCTCGAGGATGGCATTGGATTCGACAGTGGCCACCACTCCTCCCGAACCGCCCGACGTGCTTGTCGAAGAACCACTCGATGCGCCCGCTGACGATGACGCCAGGCATACCGAGATTCTTGTTCTACGGTCAGGAGCCGACTGTGCCGTCTACAAGCTGGTCTGATCGGCCGCTAAATTGATCCTGGTCCGTTGTTAGTTGCTCTTCTGCCGACACCAGTGAGGACTGGTTCTGTGCTTGCTGGGCCAGGGTGCCACCAGCCTGGTCGTGAGCAAGGGTGGTTTCGGCACTGGACAGCGATGCCTCGGCCGACTGGAGGTTGGCCTTGGCCTGAGCCGGATCGATGGTGGCCAGCACCTCGCCCGCGGTGACCGTGTCTCCGACCGTCACATTGACCGACGTGAGCGTCCCGCTCGTTGCGAAGTTCTCGTCGGCGGTCGACACCGCAGACGAATTGCCCGATGCCGACACCGAGGACTGCACGATGCCACGAGTGACGGTCACCGTCCGGGCGACACCTGTACTGGCCGACGACGACGATCCATAGGATTGAGGTGAGGCCAAGCGTTGCCACCACCACTACAGCGATGATCAACGCGGGCGTAGCCAACTATCTTCTTCCGTGAGCGTTCGTGTGCGTCGGATGACATGGTGAGGGATCCCTTCGATGGTCGGTGGCGGGCGTGTCTAGCAATAGAGTGACCCGTTAACCTGCCGCGCCGCCGACTGGCGGGGTGCTGCCGGAAGGGAGCAGTGACTTGCACGCGGCTGCCGCCGCTTCGTAGGCGGCACTCGTGGTATCCACAGTCGTCTGCGTCGTGCTGGAAGTTCCCGGACCGAAGGTCCCAATGGTCACGCCGTGTAGCTTCATGCAGTTCCTATACGAGGCGAATGCCGCGCTGTTCGCCCCGTTGCCGCCTCGTGCACCCTTGGGCTGGAGACTGGCGCAGGCTTGGATGGCCTTTTGGAACTTCGAATTGCCGTCGAAGCCACCTGCACCCGAGGGAGGACGCCACTGGCGCCCGACGGGGGCGCACCTCCACTGGCACCCGAGGGTGGTGTACCTCCACTGGCACCCGAGGGTGGCCCTCCTCCGCTCAATCCCTTGGGCAGCGTGACGCCATGCTTGGCCAGACACGATTGGAATGCCGTCGTCGAACTGGTTCCTTTCGACGATCCACCAGAAGTTGTCGCCGTGGCGCCGCTGCTACTGCTCCCGCACGCCGCCATCAGCACACCGAGAGCCGCTAATCCGAAACACAGGGCCACTCGCATAGGAGCAACGACTGTGTGCCTCTGAGAGGGGGTTGTCATATCCATGGAGGCATCGTGACAGTCGGATCTGGGGATTTCCATCTGGTTATCTCGCGAGTTTCCTGAGTGCTCTTCCGATTCACGGTCAGGACATATGCCCTAGCAAGATCGACGACTACCGCACCGCCAGCGGGTCACTGCCAGATTTAGTAGCGGCCGTGTCAATTCACGGGCAACTCACAGGTTCCTCTCAACAAACCACAAGGATTCGTCGGCAAAGTGGCGACATGGACCCGCGAATTCTTGTCGTCGAAGACGAAGAGAACGTGGCCTATGTCATCGGCACAGCGCTGCGGCTCGCCGGATTTGAGATTGGTGAGACGTCAAGTGGACGCGACGCGCTTCGCCTTGCCTCGGAGGGCGACCCCCAGGATCTCATTGTCCTTGACGTCCAACTTCCCGACCTCAACGGATTCGAAGTGTGCAGGAGACTTCGGTTTGCAGGCGTGAACACCCCGGTCATCTTCCTCACGGCCGCTGATTCCATTGAGGACCGAGTGCGCGGTTTGAGCCATTGGAGGCGACGACTACCTCATCAAGCCATTCAGTGTCGAGGAACTGGTGGCTCGAGTCAATGTGATTCTCCATCGGACCGGAAGAAGTGCGGAATCCCGAGTGCTTGCTTGCGGCGACCTTGAGCTCGACGACACGTCTCACGTCGTGACGGCAAGGTGGGCAAGACGTCCCGCTCTCCCCCACCGAGTACAAGCTTCTGCGTTTCCTCCTCAGGAACGCCGGCCGGGCACTCTCGCGGGATCAGATCCTAGATCACGTGTGGGACTACGACTTCGACGGAGAGTCGACGGTTGTGGAGACCTACATCTCGATGCTTCGCAAGAAGGTTGACTCTGCTCCCCCGACGTTGATTCGCACCATTCGGGGATTCGGCTACCGGCTCGACGGAAACTGACCGCTCGTGACGCTCCGACTGCGTCTCTACATCGCCGCTGCGATCCTGCTCTCGGTCGTCGTGCTCCTTGGCGTGCTCCTGGTGGGCTCGGTGGAGCAATCCGAACTTCAACAGATCGATCAGCAATTGAGGACGGCAGTTCCGGTGGTGGGCACCTTTGACCGGCCAACAAGCAGCCAGTCGCCAACGCTCACGCCGATCCGACCGCCCACCTCGTCCCAGAATCCCTCGAATAGCAGTCGAATCAGCGAGTTCTACATCGCCATAGTCAGCGGAACGCAGCGCCATGTCCTGTTCACCCCGTTGGACGGGAATGGTTCGGTACCCCAACTGCCTCTCCATGCAACGCTCCCTGGCCATTCCGGCACGGCGACCACGGTCGGCTCTCAGTCGGGCTCGGAACGATGGCGGGCGATCTTGATTGCCTCACCGAGCCAACGGACCAAGCTTCTGGTCGCGGCATCGCTGGCGCAAGTGGACGCCACTGCCGGTCGCCTTCGCCTTGCTGCCTTTGGCGCCGGGCTGATTGTTCTCGCCGTGCTGGTGGCCGCTGGATTCTGGGTTGGCCGACTCGGACTTCGCCCCATCGCCGAGGTCACGGAGGTCGCCGACGCCATCGCCGCCGGCAATCGATCACGCCGTGTGGAGAGCGCGAGTGGCAAGACCGAGGCGGCGCACCTTGCCCGGGCGATCAATGTCATGCTCGATGAGCAGCAGGCCGCCGAGATGCGACTCCGTCAGTTCATCGCCGACGCGTCCCATGAGCTTCGCACGCCGATCTCGGTCATCCTTGGAATCTCCGATCTCTGGCGTCAGGGTGCCCTCGAAGCAGACAACATGAGAGACGATGCCATGCGTCGAGTGGGCCAGTCGGGTGGACGCATGGGTGGCCTGGTCGAGGATCTTCTGCTGTTGGCCCATTTGGACGACGGTCGGTCAATGGTGCTCGAGCCCGTCGATCTCGAGCCATTGCTCCACGACGCGATTCTCGATGCGGAAGCGACGGATCCACTCCGCAGCATCAACTTGGAGATTTCGGGCTCTCTCATAGTTCGAGGCGACGAGATCGGTCTTCGCCAGGTCATCGCTAACCTCATCACGAACTCGCTGCGTCATACTCCGCAAGTGGCAACGATCACTGTCCGAGCCTTCAGCACAGGATCTCGGGTGACAGTGGAGGTCGCCGACTCGGGTCCAGGGATGACAGCAGACGAAGCCAACAAGGCATTCGATCGGTTCTGGCGAGCTGATGCCAGCAGGACTCGATCGGGCACGGGGCTCGGACTTGCGATCGTGGCCGGCATCGTAGCGGCGCACGAGGGGACTGTAACCCTCGACACTGGTCGTGATCGTGGGACCACGGTCACGGTCCGCCTACCTGCGGCCTAGGGGAACCGCGTGGTGCCGACTGACACGGTCTGTCTTGGCACGCGGGCACTCAACATCTCCACATCAGACCTTCAAGGAATAGCCAGACAGGTTCCTCATAGTGGGCGTGAACCCGCTCCCTGTGTCTGGACTCCATGGCCACTCTTGCCCTACGACATACTCAACGGACTTCTTGGATTCCCCACCGTGCGAGCTCCCCGAGGACCCCGGCCCGGAGCGGAGGCATACACGAATCTCGACGACTCCGCCTCTACCGGAAAGGGCTCCAGCTCGCCGCTTGCGGGTCTCTCATGGTCGCGGCCTCGGGCGTACAGGTGGCCGCCGATTCAGCCAACCCGGCCGGTGCCGCCCTGCTTGGCAATGCTGGCAACCTCACAGTAGAAGCACCCGGTGCACCAGCGTTCGACGGTGACGCTCCGGACCCCGATGTCGTAACCGCCGGATCTATCTCTTTCGCGTTCACCACTGGAACCACGCTCGGCAACAACCTGCAGGTGCTGGTCGACACCTCAGGGGCGAGTGCTTCCGGCTGGCACTCGACGAGTAGGCAGGGTTCCGGATCATCGGCCCTTCCGGTCGTACCGTCGTGGGAGCAGCCTGGCACTCAGACCTCCCCGGGAGTCTTCTACTGGAATGGGCGTTGGATCATGTACTACGACGCCGCCCGGAAGGGCCACGCCGGCGACACCGGCTTCGACTGCCTGAGTGTCGCCACAGCGACAACGCTGAGCCCGACCGATGCGGTGTTCACCGACATGTCCTCGGGACCGCTTGTGTGCGATGCGTCGATGGGCGGAGCCATCGACCCGAGCCCATTCGTCGATTCCCGGACGGGGATGGCCTATTTGGTGTGGAAGTCAAACGATGGTGGATCCTCCCAAGACGCCATCATCTGGTCCCAGCAACTCAGTGCAGACGGAATGTCCCTCGTCGGGTCACCGACCCAACTCCTCGATCAAGACAAGGCTCACTATCCTTGGGAAGCCACGATAGAGAATCCCCAACTTGTCGAACAGGGCGGTGTCTACGTACTGCTCTTCTCCGCGGGATTGTGGGATTCCGACTCCTATTCCGAGGCCTACGTACTCTGCAGCACGCCCACGAGCGCCTGCACGGTCGGAAGTACAATTCAGATCCTGACGTCATCGGGGTCGGCGTCGGGCCCAGGTGGAGGATCACTCTTCCGGGACCAGTCAGGCCAGTGGATGTTGGCCTATGCGGCGTGGCGACCAGGCTGCACCAGCTACGCCTGTGGCGGCGCCCGCCGCCTCTTCATTGGGTCCGTCAATTGGAATACTGATTCATTCAGGAGCATCGCTGCCATGCCCGACGGACAGGGCTACTGGCTCGTGGACTCCGATGGATCGGTGAGCACCCATGGCGACGCCGTCGCGTACGGGTCGATGGCTGGCAAGCCACTCGCGTCTCCCATCAACCACATCGTCGCCACACCGGACGGGAAGGGCTATTGGTTGGTGGCCGGCGACGGCGGGGTCTTCGCCTTCGGCGATGCCGGGTACTTCGGGTCCATGGGTGGCCATTCACTCAACGAACCAGTAGTTGCCATGACCACAACAAGCGACGGCGGAGGATACTGGCTGGTGGCCTCCGACGGCGGAGTCTTCGCGTTCGGCGACGCCGCATTCCACGGCTCGATGGGCGGACTCGCGCTCAACGCTCCGGTCATCGGCATCGCCGCGGACTCGTCCACAGACGGGTACTGGGAGGTGGCGCTGGACGGAGGGGTCTTCGCCTTCGACGCGCCATTCCTTGGCTCGGTGGCCTCGATCCCCCATGTGGCAGCGACGACCGGAATGGATTCAAGTCCAAGCGGCTACGGTTATCGATTGATCGGCGCCGATGGTGGAGTGTTCGCCTTTGGCGATGATCCATTCCATGGCTCCATGGGCGGAATCGCGCTCAACGCCCCCGTCATCGGCATCGCCAGGGATTCGGCAACCAGCGGGTACTGGGAAGTCGCCACTGACGGTGGCGTGTTTGCCTTCGATGCTGCCTTCTTCGGTGCCGGGTGAGCCACGTGCCGAAAGCAAGGCCATCGGATGATCGCTCTCGGTCCATAACGTGGATGGCCACTTCGCTCTCATCTCTCCCAGCAGTTCTTGGCCCTCAGCAGCTGAAGCTTCAAGGACACTCATCGCCAGCATTCAGACACAGCCCACCGAGGGTCGAGCGGTGTGGAAACCTAAATCTGATTCGGATGCAGGAATGCTAAGGCCGAGCGATCCTCCCAAAGGAGCTACGGGGAACCGCAGATCGGATTGGAGGCAGCGCCGACACCGCGTCCTCGTAGTTGACGATGACTCCGGGATCGTGGTTGCTCTGGCCACCGCACTTCGCAATTCAGGGTATGACGTAAACGGCGTCGTAGGTGGATCTCGGGGATTGTCGGTCGCCCGTGAGCACCCTCCGGATCTCGTCGTCCTCGGCCTGAAGTCATCCGACTTCGACTTGGTGAAGGCCGCAATCGAACTTCATTGTGATGGTCTGCGCGTTCCGATTCTGTTTGTCGGCGGCCGAGTATCTGGGCCAAGACGAGTAGGAGGTCTCATCGTGGGCGGCGACGACCACATCTCCAAGCCATTTGCGCTCGCCGAAGTTGTCGCTCGCGTTCACCGAATGATCCATCGCGCCGATGCAGGGGTGAAGGACGATCCAGTTCTTCGATTCGCAGATATCGCACTGGACCAAGCCACCCGCGTCGTTACCAGGGCCGGAGGTGCCCTCCCTTTGACACCACAGGAGTTCAGCCTGCTGCGCTACTTTCTGCTAAATCCTCGTCGCGTACACTCCAAAGCCCAGCTCATCCACCACGTGTGGCGGTATGACTTCCGCGGCTGCGACAATGTCGCCCCGGTCTGTGTTGGAACCCTCCGCAGGAAGCTGGAAACCGCTGGGCCGCCCGTCATCCATACGGTCCGTGGTATGGGGTACATACTGCGATAAGAGCGATCACAGCTTTACCAGCCAGAAGAATGGCACTTGGTGGCTCAATGCGCTGGCTGAACATGGCTTAATCAATTGCCTGTGATTGACCCCGCAGAGCGCGCACCCGGTAGTGGGCGAAGGTCCACAGGAAGGGGTGCCCCATGGGTCGCCGCTCTCACTATCGGGAGGAGTTCCGGCGTGAAGCCGTCCGTCTGGTCCTGACGACGGACAGGACAGCCGTCCAGGTCGCTCGAGACCTGGGCATCAGCGACAGGGCGCTCGGCAACTGGGTCCGAGTCGAACAGGAGTGGGCCCGGCCGGGAGCGATCGGCGAGGACGAGCGTCTCGAGCTGAAGCGCCTGTGCAAGGAGAACTCCGAACTCGAGACCGAGCGGGAGATCCTCCGCAAGGCGGCCGCGCAGTTTGCCGAGGAGACGATCCGGTGAGCCACTTCCGGTTCGTCACCGACCACGCGGACGCCTACGGGGTGAAGCGGCTGTGCCGGGTGCTCCACGTCTCGAGATCCGGCTACTACGACTGGCGGTATCGGAAGCCGTCGGCTCGGGCGGTGTGCAACGCCGAGCTCACCACGCTGATCACCGGGATCCATCGGCGGTCCGGGACGACCTATGGGGCACCTCGGGTCCACGCCGAGCTCCGTCGCCTGGGCGAGCTGTGCGGCACGAAGCGTGTTGCCCGTCTCATGGCCGAAGAAGGCCTGGTCGGAGCCCACGCCCGTCGGAAATGGCGGACCGGCAAGCCGGACGTGGCTCCGGCTCCCGACCTCGTGAAGCGCAACCTCGGGCCACCCCGGGCCGACCCGGTGTGGGGCGCGGACGTCACCCGGTTCCGCACCGACGAGGACTGGCTGCATCTCGCCGGCGTCGTCGACCTCTACAGTCGCCGGGTCATGGGCTGGGCCATGGGCACCTCGGCCGACGGTGACCCGATCATCGACGCCCTGATGATGGCCTTCGAGCGCCGCCGTCCCGACCAGGGCGTGATCCATCGCAGCGACCGCGGGGCTGCCTACACCTCGCTGGCCTTCGGCAACCGGGCCGCCGAGCTCGGGATCGCCCGCTCGTTCGGATCCACGGGCGACTGCTTCGACAACTCCGCCGTCGAGGCCGTGTGGTCCATGCTCAAGCAGGAACTGGCCTGGATCCACGGGCGACGCACGTGGCCGACGCGGGACCTGCTGCGCTCGGCGATCTTCGACAACGTCGAGGGCTTCTACAACCCCCAGAGGACCGAGAAGCGCCTCGGCTACCGTTCACCAGCCGAGTTCGAGGCCGCGTCCGGGGCTTAGAGAAATGTGCGCGTGAAGCGGGGTCAATCCCACGTCCGGGCAACGATGGCCTCCGATGGCTCTTTGTCGGGGACGGCCAGGCCCCGTCCCACCAGAACACGGTCGGTCATCGGCGGCGCACCACGCTCCGCAAGGCGAGTCTAGAGGGCCTCAAGTTCCACGATCTCCGCCACGTCTACGCCTCCGGTCTGATTCCCCAGGGATGCGACGTGGTGACCGCGCAGAGGGCTCTGGGGCACACCTCCGCGACCACAACGCTCAACGCCAATGCCCACCTGTGGCCCGCCGCCGAAGTCCGGACACGCAACGCGGTGGAAGCCATGTTCATCGAGGCCCTCGGAGAAGGAGCGGGGAATTCCGCGGACTACATGCGGACTAACGAGGTCCGATAGCTCTCTGACCTGCGCCGATCCACCCCGTCAGACGTTGAAGCGGAACTCGACGACGTCACCGTCCTGCATCACGTACTCCTTGCCCTCGACTCGGGCCCTTCCGGCGGCCCGGACCGCGGCCATCGACCCGGCCTCGACCAGATCGTCGAAGCTCACGACTTCCGCCTTGATGAACCCACGCTCGAAATCCGTGTGGATCGTGCCCGCCGCCTGGGGCGCGGTGTCCCCGATGTGGATCGTCCACGCCCGGGACTCCTTCGGGCCCGCGGTGAGGAACGTCTGGAGTCCGAGGGTGTGGAACCCGACCTTCACCAGCTTCACCAGGCCCGACTCCTCCTGTCCGTAGCCCGCGAGGAGTTCGGAGGCGTCCTCTGGATCGAGGGCTGCCACCTCGGCCTCGATCTGGGCGCACACCACCACGGACTCGGCCGGGGCCACCAGCGCCCCGAGCCGCGCCGCCAGGTCGGCGTCGCCCAGCGAGCCCTCGTCGACGTTGAACACGTAGATGAACGGCTTGGCGCTGAGGAGGTGGAGGTCGGCGATGAGCGCCGGATCGATCTCCCCGGCGGCGACGGCGGAGGCCACCGTGCGACCGGCGTCCAGGATCCCGCGGGCCTGCTCGGCGGCCCGGAGCTGCGGCACCAGGTCGGGCTGCTTCCGCGCCTCCTTGGCCAGCTTGGTGATCCGGTTGTCGACCGTCTGGAGGTCGGCCAGGATCAGTTCCGTGTTGATCGTCTCGATGTCGCCGAGAGGTTCGATCCGACCGTCGACGTGGATCACGTCGGGGTCCTCGAACACCCGCACGACCTGGCAGATCGCATCGCTTTCGCGGATCGCCGCCAGGAACTTGTTGCCGAGACCCTCACCCTCGGAGGCGCCCTTGACGATCCCGGCGATGTCCACGAACGTCACCATGGCCGGAAGGATCGCCTGCGAGCCGAAGATCTCGGCCAGCCGGGGCAGCCGGTCGTCGGGAACGGCCACCACGCCCACGTTGGGCTCGATGGTGGCGAAGGGGTAGTTGGCGGCCAGGACCTCGTTGCGGGTCAGGGCGTTGAACAGGGTGGACTTCCCTACGTTGGGGAGGCCGACGATGCCGATGGACAGTCCCACGGGTGCTTCCTCCGATGTCGCCGCCGGCAGGATCCGGCGGTGGGCTGGTCCGCCAGCGTAGGTGATGCCCGCACCCCGGCGCGCGGTGGCGTGTCCTCTCCCTCCCCGCGTCACACCCCGCGGGCAGGGTGGTCCCATGACGCCGGCCCCCTCCTCCACGACCCTGCCCGACGCGGTCGGCGCGTCGCCGGCCGACGGGTCGTCGGGCCCGGTGGACGGGTCGGTGCGTCCGGTGGACGGGTCGGTGCGTCCGTCGCCGGTGGGTGCGGCCGACGGGGGGCCCGGCCTGGCGGCCCGGATGTCCTCGGTGGGTGACGCCCTCGCCGGGCTCCTGGCCGACCTCGATCCCGGGCTCCTGGTGGGACCCGACGCCGTCGCCCTCTACCGGGACTTCTGCCGCCTGGAGCGCCTGGTGTGCGGGGGCAAGACCCTGCTCGCCCCCCGGATCGCCGAGTCGGGGTGCTGGGAGGCCGACGGCCACCGGTCGGCGGCCGGGCTGCTGGCCTCCCTGGAGGGGGGCACGGCCGGGGCGGCCCGGCGCACCCTGGAGGCCGGACGGGCCCTGGTGGACCTGCCCGGCACCGAGGCCGCCCTGCGCTCGGGCACCCTGTCGGGTCCCAAGCTCACCGAGGTCACCCGGGCCGCCGGGTGCGACCCCGACGCCGAGGGCTCCCTGCTGGCCGGCATCGACCGGGCCCCCCTCGGGGTGGTCAAGGAGCGGTGCCGGAGCGTGCGCACCCAGGCCGCCTCGGCCGACCCGGCGGCCACCCTGGCCCGGATCCACGCCCAGCGGTCGTTCACCTCGTGGACCGACGACGAGGGGGCGTTCTGCTTCAGCGGGCGGGACTCGGCCGAACGGGGGGCCAGGCTGGTGGCCCGACTCCACCCGGTGGTCGAGCGCCTGCGCCGGGACCGCCGGGAGGCCGGGACGGGCCCGGGCGGCCACCGGCCGGCGGGGGCCCCGGTGCCACCCCCCGAGTCCGAGGCCGCCCTCCGGGCCGACGCCCTGTTCGCCCTGGTGACCGGGACCCGGCGGCCACGGCCCGGACCCGACGGACCCGACGGTCCCGATCCCGACGGCACCACCGGTCCCGACGGTCCCGACGGCGACCCGGAAGCCGAGGCGGCCGACCTGGGCGACGTGGAGGACCTGGTCGCCGCCGGACCCCCGGCCACCGTCCTCGTGCGGGTGGACCTCGCCGCCCTGCGACGGGGCCGGGCCCGGCCCGGGGAGCTGTGCGAGCTCGACGGGCACGGCACCGTCCCGGTCGAGGTGGTCCGCAGCCTGGTGGACGACGCCTTCCTGGCCTGCGTGTTCACCGAGGCCGGGGACATCCGGGCCGTGGCCCACCTCGGGCGCACCATCAACCGGCACCTGCGCACCGCCCTGGCCCTCCGGGACCGCCACTGCGTGGTGCCCGGGTGCCAGGTGGCCTACACCCTGGAGATCGACCACGTGGTGCCGCTCGAGTCCGGCGGCGACACGCGCCTCGACAACCTGGCCCTCATGTGCCGGCACCACCACCGGCTCAAGACCTACGAGGGGTGGACCCTGGAGCGCACCGGACCCACCGACGAGGACCCCCGGTGGCGGTTCACCCCGCCGCCGCCCTTCGGCCAGGAGCCCGGGCTGGGGCTCGACCGGCCGGACCGGGGGGACCCTCCCGGAAGCCGGGACCACCCCGGCGGCTCCGGCTGAGGCCCCGAGGGACCGGGGACAGGGGGACGGGCGCGAGGCCAGTCAGTGGAGCGGAGCCACCAGGTACTCGCTCATGGTCGAGCTGCGTAGCCGTCCGAGGTCGAGGCAGGCGGACACGCTGTCGAGCATGCGGGACACGTTCGCTCCGAGTTCCTCGTCGGTCGCTGCGTTGAAGAAGAGCTTCGGGTCGGCCACGTGGTCGACCGAGGGCCAGCCCTCCTCGACGATGCCGTCCACCTGGGGCGCGCCCTCGGTGAGCGAGCGGACGACCTCGTTGCGCACGTAGCGGGTGCGTGGCTGGAGTTCACCCGACACCGGGGACTGGGTCCCGTGCCAGCGGTTGATCCACTCCCCGTAGTCGAGCCCCTCCGGCCGGTGGATGAGTGCCACGGTCAGCACGCCCGGCGACCGCTCGCCGTCGGGCCAGTCCCGAGGTGCGGCATAGGGCGTCGTGCCGTAGTCGTCGTACAGCGACTCCACCACCAGGTACGACGCCGTTGGGAGCCGTAGCGCCGCGAGCGCGGCGTCGATCTCCATGGTCCGTTCGTAACAGTCGAGCCAGATGGAGACCTGGGCCACGTGGGGCTGCTCCCCCTCGGGTGCCGGAGCCGGTGAAGGCGCCGGGTCGGCGGCCGAGTCGTGGACGTTGAACGTCGCCGCCCTGGCCCCGCCACGGTGCAGCCGTGGCACCGTCTCCTCGATCAGCTGGTGGCGCAGGGCGTCACCGGACTCGGCGTCGCCGGGGCCCCACACCAGGGCGATGATCTTCTCCATCGGTGCTCCTCGGTCCTCAATCGGTGGTCAGTCGGTCGTCGGTCGCCCGTCGGTCGCCCGTCGGTCGGTCGAAGACCGTGCGGTGGCGTGGGAAGGTACCCGGCATCCGCCGTCGATGTCGAACACCCGATTGAACCGTCCGAGCGCCAGCCACGAGCCGATGCAGAGGGCGAGGTCGACCAGCTCGTCGTCGGAGTAGGCGGCATGCAACCGCTCCCAGAAACCGGGATCCATGCCCAGGTGGTCGGTGGCGTACCGCTCGGCGAACTCGGCGGCCAGCCGCTCGCGGTCGGTGAGTCCGGCGGCGTCCCCGGAACCCACCGCGGCGTAGAACGCCTCCGGGACCTCGTCGGGGTCCGCTCCCCGCGACGGCACGTCCCGGGCCGTCCGCCAGTCCAGGCACAGCGCGCAGTCGTTGATGCGGGCCATGGTGATCCGGGCCGCCTCGAACTCGCGCAGCGACAGTGACGAGTGCTCGTAGACGGCGTGCGAGTAGCCGCCGGCCGCGCCGGTCAACTTCGGAGCCAGCTCCGTCCACACGTGGACGAGCGGGTCCGACCCTGCGGGCACTTCGACGTTGGGCACGTGATCCTCCTCAGCGGCTGCTCAACGGGTGGAGGAGGTCGTCACGACCCGGACGACCCGGACGACTCCGACTGACCCGAGGATCCCGACGGCTCCGAGCCCACCGACTGTCCGGGGAGCCGACGGACCACCCGACCGGCCAGACCGGTCACGTACTGCTCCCACCGCCGGTCCCCGAGGAGCCAGAGCCACAGCTCCCGACGGTAGGCCACGACGATCTCGACGAACTCCTCGCGACCGCACCCCGCCGGCTCGAGCACGGGCTGCCAGCGGCTCCACAGCCACACGCCGATGCAGATGTCGTCGGAGAACCCGTCCCGCCAGTTGTCACCGGCGAGCAGCGCGTCGCGCAGTCCGACGCGCAGCTCCTCGGGCTCCGGGGGGAACTCGAGGACCGGTACCGCGGGGTCGAAGATCCCGTCGTCGAGGGTGGTCACCGGCTCCACGCTAGCCAACCGGTCCGGCGAAGGTCGCCGCTCACCGGCCGCCGGTCGCCGCTCACCGGTCGGCAACGACCGGGGCGCGGTCGGTGTCGACGTAGTGCGCCACGTGCTCGGCGTAGTCGATGAAGAGCGGAGCATCGGGATCGAAGGGACGACGCAGGCTGTCGAACGCCACCTTCTTGTCGAAGGCGTCCAGCTTGACCAGGGCCTCGGGGTGGTCGAGCTCCCGGAAGTCGAGCCGTCCCCGGGCGTTGTCGAGGGCGCGCCGACCCCGCTCCGAGCGCACGAGCACGCTGCTCCACCCGTCGGTCGACCCGACGCTCCCGACCGAGAGGTCGGCGCTGCGGCCCAGGAAGTCGGCACACTCGTCGCAACCCTTGAGCGCCGCACCGTGGAAGTTCTTCACCGGCTCGTCCACGGCCAGTTCCCCGTCCCGGTACTCCACGATCATGCGTCCCCGGATGACGTCGACCTTGCTCACCCGGTCGATGTCGATCCCTCGCTCCTTGCGCAGGAGGTCGAGCATGAGTCCCCGGTAGTCGAAGCTCTTGGTGCACAGCAGGGCGATGGTCAGGACCACGGCGTCGATGCGGTGCGCTCCGCTCGGCCACCGTCGGGACTGCATGGCGCGGATGCCCTGGATCTCACACGGGGTCCCCACGACGGCGATGCGGGGCTTGGCCGGGAGCTGGTAGCGCGACAGGTCGAGCTCGGCCAGCGCCATGGTCTGGTTGTAGAAGCTGCCCGCGGCGTCGAGGACCTCCTGGGCGGTGGTGGCGAGGTGCGAGACGCCCTTCCAGGGCTGTTCGGGGTCGTCGCTCGGCCGGGTCACGACGGCGCCGTCGATGTCGCCGGCAGCCAGCGCCGCGATCAGCAGCGCCGAGACCACCCCGCCGTCCTGGGCACCGTCGGGACGGGCACCCGCACGGACGGCGTAGGCGTCCAGGACGGCACCCAGCCCGTCACCCGGGGGTCCGCCGGTGATCTTCCAGTACGTGTCGCTGGCGTCCGCCCGCTCGACCGAGGCGGCGGCCACCTCGTCGGCCGAGGCGCCGGGGAGGACCGTCGAAGGTGGCCACAACGCCTCGTAGCGGAGCCCACCCCGGGGGCAGAAATCCCAGCACAGGGAGCATCCCGTGCACATCTTCACCAGCTCGGGCAGATCGGTGTCCTCGTCGATCCCGAGCGAGTTCGACGGGCACGCGGCGATGCAGGTGCCGCACTGGATGCACCGGCCGGCGTCGATGACCCCCGCCTGCAGCTCGAAGAACCACGTCTTGCCGGGGGGCTCCTCGATCCCGTTCAGCTCCTCGCGGATCCGGTAGGCCTTCATGCCGCACCCCCCGCCGTCCCCGGGACCCCCGCCGTCCCCGGGACCCCCGCGCCCCGGGCCCGTCCGTCGCGGCGACCGGTGTGCCGGTGCCCTCCGCGGCCAGCGTGGCCCGTAGGTCGTCGTTGGGGACGCGCCGGGCCCAGTTGGAGAACGGCTCGTCGGGACGTCGCTCCGCCTGGTACCGGCGGACCACCCGCAGCAGGGCGTCGGGCACGTCGTTGACCGGGCGGGCGTTCTCGATCCAGTCGATGAATCCGGCGTCGGTGCCGAGCGAGCCGCCCATGCCGATGTCGACCGCCTCGGCCAGGTGGTTGCCGACCTTGGCCACGTCACCACGGAACCCGATGTCGGCGATCTGGGGCTGGGCGCAGCTGGCCGAGCACCCGGAGAAGTGCATCCGGATGATGCCCGCGTCCTCGCCCTCGGGCGAGCGCGCGCCCGGTCGCGGGCGGGCGCCGACAGGTTCGCCGGCGAGCTGCTCGTCGAGGAACCGGGCCCACTTGACGGCCCGCTCCTTCGTCTCCACGATGGCGTACCGGCAGAATTCGGAGCCGGTGCAGGCGACCACGCCGCGGCTGAAGGGTCCGGGGAACGGCGAGTACTTGGCCAGCAGGTCCTCGGCCAGCAGCGCCTCCAGCCGGTCGCCGTGCACGCCGGTGAAGGTGAGGTTCTGGTCGGTGCCGACCCGCAGGGTGCCGTCGCCGAAGGTGGTGGCCAGCCGGGCGGCCTCGACGAGCTCGATCCCCTGCATCCGGCCGACCGGGACCGAGCAGCCGACGTAGAAGTAGCCGTCCTGCTTCTGGGGGTGGACACCCACGTGGTCGCCCCGGTACCGCCTGGTCAGCTCCTCGCCTGCCGGCACCAGGTCGAAGCGGGCCCGTGCGGCCAGCTCCTCGCGGAACCCCTCGGGACCGAGCTCCTGGACCAGGTACCGCATGCGGGCCAGCCCCCGGTTCTCCCGGTTCCCCAGTTCGCCGAAGAGCTGGGCGATGGCCCGGGTGACCTCCACCGCCTGGTCCCGGGCCACGAACACGTCGATGTCCGAGGCCATCCGCTCGCCGTCGGACAGGCCGCCCCCGACCAGCAGGTTGAACCCGAGCGAGCCGTCGGCGGCG
Organism: uncultured Acidimicrobiales bacterium; assembly: GCA_963814655.1. Taxonomy (GTDB): domain Bacteria; phylum Actinomycetota; class Acidimicrobiia; order Acidimicrobiales; family RAAP-2; genus Bog-756. The sequence goes on from CAWFDU010000013.1 coordinate 988,846, forward strand.
CGGGCCGGCCACAGGCCGATGTCGTTGATCTCCGCCTGGGCGCAGTCCTCCACGCAGCCCGACACCGACATCTTGAACTTGCGGGGCAGGTTGGCGTACTCGCGGTTGCCGGTGAAGAAGTCGGACACGGCGGTGGCGATGGGCAGCGCGTCGAACGCCTCGCCGGCGTCGACCCCCGACACGGGGCAGCTCAGGACGTTGCGGGCCGAGTCGCCGCAGGCCTGCACGGTGGTCAGTCCCACCGCCGCGAACCGTCTCCAGATCCTCGGGATGTCCTCGATCCGCAACCAGTGGATCTGAACCGTCTGACGGGTGGTGAGGTCGGCGTAGCGGGAGCCGAACATCCGCGACTCCGTGCCGTCGGGGCCCTCGCCGAACGCGTCGGCCGCCACGCCGATCTCGCGTGCCTGGTCGGCGGTCAGGAACCCGCCGGGCACCTTCACCCGCATCATGAAGGCGTCGCCGCCCTGCTTCTGCGGGTAGATGCCGGCCCACTTCAGACGCTCGACCTCGCCGGGAACGGCGGCGATGCCGGCCGGGCCCTCCTTGGCGTAGGTGTCGATGATGGCGTCGGCGATCTCCAGCGGGTGGCGCGCCAGCTTGAACAGCTCGATCTCGTTGAGTTCGCCCGTCGTGCGGTACGGGTTCACGAACGGCATGGGCCGGTCCGACCCGCGCAGGCGCAGGCCGTACAGCTCGTCGCGGTCCTTGGTCACCTCAGTGTCCGGTCATCTCAGAGGTGGAGCCCGCACTCGACCTTGTCCGAGTCGGCCCACCGGCCGGCGCGGAGGTCCTCACCCTCGGCCACGGGGCGGGTGGTCGGCGCGCAGCCGATCGACAGGTAGCCCCGGGACCGCAGCGGGTGCTGCGGGATCCCGTGGTCCTCGGCGTAGCCCACCAGGTCCTGGTGGGTCCACGTGGCGAGCGGGTTGACCTTGACCATGCCCCACGAGTCGTCGTAGGCGACGATCGGCGCGTGGCGCCGGGTGGGGGCGTCCGAGCGCTTCAGGCCCGTGACCCAGCCGTCCTTGCCGGCGAGGGCCTGACGCAATGGCCGCACCTTGCGGTACTCGCAGCACTGTGCCGTCCCGCAGGGGTGGTCCTCGGCGCCGGCCACCGGGTGGGCCACGGTGAGGTTGAGGTCGTAGTGGGCGCGGACCGCCTCCACGTACTCGAGGGTCTCGTCGAAGTGCGAGCCCGTGTCGAGGAAGACCACCTCGATGGAGGGATCGACGGCCACGGCGATGTCGACGAGGACCGCCTCCTGGAACGAGCACGACAGGGCGAGCTTCGGCCCGAACCGCTCGACCGCCCAGGCCATGATCAGGCCGGCGGGCGCCGTCTCGAACGTCGCCGACTGCTCCGCCATCTCGCGGCGCAGGCGCGCGACGGCGGGATCGACGGCCAATTCGGCCAGCCTCGTCCGGTTGTCCACCACGCTCAGCTTCACGTCGCCTCGTCCTCTCCCGTCGGGAGCGGCGGGTGGAGACCCTCCTACCCACCGGCCCTTCCGGTCCTGCCCGACTGCACCGGGTGCCGGAGCGGCACCCTCGGTGGGCCTCCCCTCAGCCCCACCCACCTCGATCGGAACTATACATGAGTAACCCGATCAGGTTTTAGAACATTCCCAGCCAAACGGAAGCGCAGGTGAGCGGCCCCTGCACCGGTAAGACTAGGGCCTACCGGGGCCGAACGGCCATAGCCACGGGCGGGCACCCCCCGTGGACAGCCGATTCCCCGAGACTCCCGACGCCCATGGACCCGACCCCCCGCATCCCCGCCCCCGAGGGCAACGCCGGAACCGTGGCCGGAACCGTCACGGGATCCGTCGCCGGAACCGTGGCCGGATCCGTCAGCGCCCGGCCCTACCCCATCGTGCTGCGCCTGGCCGGCGCCCCGTGCCTGGTCGTCGGGGCCGGCCCGGTGGCGGCCCGCAAGGCACGCGACCTGGTGGCCGCCGGTGCCGTCGTCACCGTGGTGGCACCCGAGGTCGGTGCCGGGATGCGGCAGTTGGTCGCCGGCACCACGGGACCCGGCACCCTCGTCGTCGAGGCCCGTGCCTACGCCTCCCCGGAGGCTTCGGACTACCTGCTCGTGGTGTCCGCCACGGGTGACCCGGGGGTGGATGCCGAGGTGACCGCCGACGCCCTGGCCGGCGGGTCGCTCGTGAACCGGTCCGACTCGACGCCGGGGCCCGGCCGACACCGGGCGGAGGCGGGGACGATCCAGCTCCCGGCCGTGCACCGGTCGGGGCCGGTCACCGTGGCGGTGTCGACCGACGGGACCGGGCCCGCACTGGCCCGCTGGCTTCGGGACCGGATCGCCCGGGCCCTGGGCGACGCCCTCGACGGAGCGGACGCCACCGTCCTCGCCCGCCTGGTGGAGGAGGTCCGCGACGGCCTGCGCGCCACCGGGACGACCGGGGACGCCGCAGCCTGGGACGCGGCCCTGGACGAGGTGGCGCCGATGGTGGCGGCCGGGCGCGTGACCGAGGCACGGGACCTGCTGACGGCCCGCATCGTCACCCGATCCTGAGGGGGGGCACGGGCCGCCGGCCGTCGTCGCTAGGGTTGCCCCCGTGACCAACGTGCCGACCTCCGACGTCGACGACATCGATCTGTCGGACATGGCGTTCTGGGCGCTCCCGCTGAGCGAGCGGGAGCGCGCGTTCGCGGTCCTCCGGGCCCAGCGCCCACTGGCGTTCTTCGAGGAGCCCGATTTCACCGGGTCCTCGTTGCTCGCCCCCCCGCGGGCGTGGGTACCGCGCCGTCACCCGCCACGCCGACGTGGTCGAGGTGAGCCGACATCCCGAGATCTACTCCTCGGGCAAGGGCGCCATCAGCATCATCGACCTGCCCGAGGAGATGGTCGAGTTCTTCGCCGGCATGATCTCCACCGACAACCCGCGCCACGCCCGGTTGCGCCGCATCGTGTCGGCCGCGTTCAGTCCCCGGCGCATCAACGACCTCGTGGACGGGATCGAGGTGGTGGCCGGACGGTTGATCGACCGCGTGGCGACGCTCGGGGAGTGCGACTTCGTGACCGAGCTGGCCGCTCCGCTCTCCCTGGAGATCATCTGCGACCTCATGGGCCTGCCGCCCTCCGAGCACGCCACCGTGCTCCGCTGCTCGAACGTGATCACCTCGTCGGGCGACCACGAGTACCTCGACCCGGGTGACGACCCGTTGGAGGCGTTGATCAGCGCCGGGTACGAGCTCGCCGACCTCCTCACCAGGCTGAGTGCCTTCCGCCGGGACCATCCCACGGACGACCTCACGACGGCACTGATCTCCACCAACATCGACGGCGAGGCGCTGACGCCCGCCGAGCTGTCGTCGTTCTTCATCCTCCTGCTGACCGCCGGGAGCGAGACGACGCGCAACTCGATCACCCACGGGCTCATCGCCCTGACCGAATACCCCGACCAGCGGGCCCTCTGGCAGGCCGACCCGGCGAAGGTGGCGACCACCGGCGTCGACGAGGTCGTGCGGTGGGCCAGTCCGGTGAACTGGATGCGCCGCACCGTCACCGGGGAGACCGTGCTGTCGGGCGTGGCGCTGCATCCGGGCGACAAGGTCCTGCTCTTCTACGGGTCGGCCAACCGCGACGAGGACGTGTTCGCCGACCCGTACTCGTTCGACGTGCTGCGGGACCCCAATCCCCACGTCGGGTTCGGCGCCGCCGGTCCCCACTTCTGCCTGGGGGCGCACCTCGCCCGCCGCGAGATCGACGTGATGCTACGCGAGCTGCTGGTCCGGCTCCCCGACATCGCCGCCTCCGGGGAGCCGGTGCAGACGGTGTCGCGGTTCGTGAACGGCATCAAGCACCTGCCCTGCACGTACACCCCGACCGCACCCCGTTCCGGCGGCTGAGCCACCCGGGACGGGCACCAGCGGACCGGTCGAGCCGTCCGCGGGCCGTCGTCAGGGTTTCGCCACCATCACCACGCCGACGGCGACCAGCGTGACGGCCAGTGCCGCGCCGAGCAGGCCGATGCGTACGCACCGCGCCGATGCCGCGTCCCGGTCCGGCAGGGGTTCCGCTCCGGGGACGGCCCGGGCGCCGTCCCCGCCGTCCCCGCCGTCCCCGCCGTCCGCCCCGTCCGCTCCGACCACCTCGACGACCTCGACCGCCCCGACGCCCGCGGTCATCGCCGCGACCACCAGTTGCAGCTCCCGCTCCCCGGGCCACAGCACGGCCTCGGCGGCCAGTGCCACGACGGCCCACGCGGCCATTCCCACCGACACCCAGGTGTCGTCGAACCCCCACTGCCCACCGCTCATCGCCAGGAGGACCACCCCGAGCACCGGGACGAGGAACAGCACGCGTCCGGCCCAGTTGGCTCCCGGCCGGTAGTAGCGGGCCAGGGCCTCGGGAACCGGGGCCCCACGCCGCAGCACACCCCGCAGGGCGAGCGCCGATCCGGCGGCCACGCCCAGGGCCACGATGCCGACCAGGGCGGCGAGCACGTGGGCCAGGAGGACCAGGTCGTACGCGGGCGAGGTCGTGGAGGCGAGGAGCGTCACGACGGGTGCGGACGGTTCGACGGGGGCACGCCGCGAGTCTGGCATCGTCGGACCGGGCCGCCCCTCCATCCACCCTGCGCCAGCCCCGCCCGGGGAATTGCTAGGTTGGACCCGGGTCGACGCTCGCTCCCATCGCGCAGGCCCGGCACCGGCATCGACGACGGATGACGAGGTGGCAGCCAGGTGTGGAGAAACGACCGACGATCGCCGAGGAGCGCACTGCCCCGCTGATGAATCAACTCCGACTCGATCCCCTCACGGGGCGCTGGGTGGTGGTGAGCACCGACCGCGCCAACCGTCCCCGGGCCTTCGCCCCCCGCATGGCCTCGATCCAGGCCGACACGTCGAAGCCCTGCCCGTTCTGCCCCGGGAACGAGGAGACCGCCTCCCCCACCCTGGAGACCCTGGGACCCGACGGACAGTGGCGGGTCCGGGTGGTCCCGAACCGCTATCCCGCCTTCGAGGGCGACGCACCGTTCGTGGTCACCAATCGCGGCCCGGTGTTCACCCAGGCCACGGCGGGCGGGATCCACGAGGTCCTCGTGCTCTCCCCCGGCCACCAGGACTCCTGGTCGATGCTCAGCGACGACCAGACCGGTGCCGTGATGCGGGCCATCAGCGACCGCATCGGCGAGCACTCGACGATCCCCGGTCTCCGCTACAGCCAGGCCATCGTGAACGCCGGGCGCGAGGCCGGCGCTTCGATCGAGCACCCGCACGGCCAGCTCCTCGGCATGTCGTTCGTGCCCCGGGAGCTCGTGGAGGAGCAGGCCGGTTTCGCCCGGTTCGCGGGCCGCTGCCTGCTCTGCACCACCGTCGACGCCGAGGAGAACGTGGGCCACCGGGTCGTCTACTCCGACGAACAGGTCCTGGTGGTGTGCCCGTTCTGGAGCGGTTCGCCCTACGAGATGCTCGTCATCCCCCGGGCCCACGGCCCACACCTCCACCACAGTCCCACCACCGACCTCCTGGCCGTGGGGCGGGCCCTCAAGATCGCACTGGGACGGCTCCGCTCCGTACTGGGCGACATCGCCTACAACCTCGTCTTCCACTCCGCCCCGTACCGTGCGCCCGAGCCGTACCACTGGCACGTCCACGTGGTCCCCAAGCTCACCACGGTGGCCGGGTTCGAGCTCGGCACCGGCGTCCTGATCAACATCGTCAACCCGGAGCAGGCCGCCGAGGAACTGGCCGCCCCGGAACCGGTGGCCAACGTCGGCTGACCCATCGCCCGGGGGGGGCCGTGTCGATCCCGAGATCCTGGAGTCTGCTGGTCTGGACCGCACTGGCCACCGCGGGATGTGCGACCACCTCCGCACCGCCGACCACCACGGTGCCCCGTGGTCTCGGGGTCGTGACCGGGATCGCCTCGCCGTGCTGGCCGTACGCCACCGACCGGGGCATCCGCAGGGCGTCCGTGACGGTCACGCTGTCCCGTGACGGGCGGACGGTCGCCACCCAGACGGTCCGGGGCGACCACGTCTACCGGGTCGAGCTCGTGGCCGGTGCCTACGTCGTGTCCACCCCGTTCTCGAGACCCGTGCCGGTGGCCGTCACCGTCGGGCGCACGGTCCGGGCCGACCTGCCCGACGACTGCGTCTGACCGACGCCGGGACACACCGGGCGCCGGTGGACCGATGGGGACTCAGCGTCGACGCGCGGCGGGACCGGACCGGTCGACCGGTGGCGCCACCACCAGGACCAGGGAACCGCGGAACGTCGCCTGCCGGCGGAGGTCGCCGTGGCGACGGTCCCAGGAACCGTCGGCCAGATCTCGCTTCAACTCCCGCTCGAACCGCTCGTGGACCTCGCCGGGCACGAAGCTCCAGGCCGAGCAGGAGCGGCGCGCCGCCCGGTCCAGCAGGGCCTCCGGCCTGCCGTAGTAGGCCTCGTTGAATCCGTCGGCACACGCCAGCGGGATCGGCACCACGGCGGTGGACACCTTCCCGCCCAGGCCGTCACGGAGCCGGTCCAGCGACGGGTAGCGCTCGGCCTCGACGGCCAGCACCTCGGGGGCGTACTCGGCGAGCCACGACCGGTCCAGCCGCTCGGGATCACAGGTGAGGACCACCACCTGTCCGGCCGCCACCCGCCGCAGCTCGGCCAGGCCGGCCTCGAGGTGACCCCACTGGTGCACGCTGAACGTCGTCATGGCGGCGTCGAATGCCGCGTCCGCGAACGGGAGCGCCTCGGCCACCGCGGCCACGGCCGGCCCGAGTCCGGGGCTGCGCTGGGACCGCATGGCGGCCGACGGCTCCACGGCCACGACCCGCCGGCGGACCGGCTCGTAGGACCCGGCGCCGGCACCCACGTTGCACACCGTCCGCGCCGGGCCGAGCACGTGGTCGATCACCCGCTCGATGGCCGGCTCCGGACGGCGGAAGCGCGTGTACGCCGGCCCGATGACGCCGTAGTCCGCGTCGCCGGCGCTGCCGTCCTCCCCCACTGCCCTCGCGGCCCCCACCTCGACGAGCCTACGGTCCCCGGCGGCGCCGTGGAGACCTCGAACCGGAGCCTCGAACCGGAGCCTCGACCTCAGACGAGTTCGAAGCTGAGCGAGCCGTAGGGCCCGAGCGTGACCGGGTAGGCGACGGTGCCGATCAGGGGGAACGCCACACGGCCGAGGAGCTCCACCGGCTGACGCCCGGCCCACTCGGCGACGTCGAGATCGGCGGGCTGGGCCGTGCGGCTGAGGTTGTGGACGCACAGGACGGGATGGCTCACCAGACGACCCGCCTCGGCCGCCCTCCGGTCGGCGCGGACGAAGGCGAGCACGGAGGGATTGGCCGACGGCACCACCTGCACGGTGCCGGTGCCGAACACGGGGAACTGGCGCCGCACGGCCAGCATCCGGCGCATCCAGTGCAGGAACGAACTCGGGTTGCGCTGCTGGGCCTCGACGTTGACGGCGGCGTAGCCGTAGATGGGGTCCATCAGCGGCGGCAGGTACAGCTGGGCGAAGTCGGCGCGGCTGAAGCCGCCGTTGCGGTCCGGCGACCACTGCATCGGCGTGCGGACCGAGTCCCGGTCGCCGAGATAGAGGTTGTCCCCCATCTGGACCTCGTCGCCGTAGTAGAGGACGGGGCTGCCGCGCAGGGTGAACAGCAGCGAGAAGAGGAGCTCGGACAGGCGGCGGTCACGGTCGAGCAGGGGCGCCAGGCGGCGGCCGATCCCCATGTGACGCTTCATGCGCGGGTCCTTGGCGTACTCGGCGAAGAGGAAGTCGCGCTCCTCCTCGGTCACCATCTCGAGCGTCAGCTCGTCGTGGTTCCGCAGGAAGATCGCCCACTGGGCGCCCGGTGGGGCGTCCGGGGTCTGCGACAGGATCTCCGTGATCGGGTACGACTGCTCGCGGCGGACGGCCAGGAAGAGGCGGGGCATGAGCGGGAAGTTGAAGCACAGGTGGCACTCGTCGTCGTCGCCGAAGTAGTCGGCCACGTCGGTGGGCCACCCGTTCGCCTCGGCCAGCAGAATCCGACCCGGGTAGCGGGCGTCGAGCTCGGCCCGGACCCGCTTGATGAACGCGTGGGTCTCGGGGAGGTTCTCGCCGTCGGTGCCGTCGCGCTGGTAGAGGTACGGGACCGCGTCGAGTCGGAAGCCGTCGAGTCCGAGGTCGAGCCAGAAGCGGACCACCTCCAGCATGGCGTCGGCCACGTCGGGGTTCTCGTAGTTGAGGTCGGGCTGGTGGGCGTAGAACCGGTGCCAGTAGTACTGGCCGCGGTCGGCGTCGTAGGCCCAGTTGGACCGCTCCACGTCGATGAACACGACCCGTGCCTCGGGCCACCGCTGATCGTCGTCGTTCCACACGTACCAGTCGGCCTTCGGATTGTCGCGGCTCCGGCGCGACTCGACGAACCAGGGGTGCTGGTCCGACGTGTGGTTGATGACCAGGTCGGCGATGACCCGGATCCCGCGTGCGTGGGCCTCGGTCAGGAGCGTGCGGATGTCGTCGACGGTGCCGGACTCGGGGTGCACGCTGAAGTAGTCGCTGATGTCGTACCCGCCGTCGCGCAGGGGCGACGGGTAGAACGGCAGGAGCCACAGGCAGTCGACCCCGAGCCACTGCAGGTAGTCGAGCTTGGCGATGAGGCCCGGGATGTCCCCCACCCCGTCGTCGTTGCCGTCGAAGAAGCCGCGGATGAACACCTCGTAGAACACAGCCCGCTGGAACCACAGCGGGTCCTCCGCCGGGGACGGTAGGGCATCCGTGGACGCGGACGGCACGGGCGACGCGGACGGCACGGGCGACGCGGACGGCACGGGCGACGCGGTGCTCATCTGCGCACGCTATCCGACCCACCCGGGGCCGCCGACGCCCGGCCGGCGCCGCTCACGACCCGGGGAGCAGGCCCGCCAGGAGACGGTCGGCGGCCTCGTAGGGGTCGAGGTCACCGGCGGACAGGTCGTCGACCACGCCGGCGAACCGCTCGGTGGCCAGGAGCGCGTCGAGCCGGTGCTCCACCCGTGCCAGCAGGATCTGGTGGAACTCCCGGGCCAGGCGGTCCCGCCGGAACCGGTCGAGATCGCCGCTGGCGACCAGGTGGGCCCGGTGCTCGGTGATCGCCGTCCACAGCTCGTCGACCCCGTCACCCGAGGACGCCACCGTGTCGACGATGGGCGGGCGCCAGTCACCCAGCTGGGTGAGGTCGAGCATGAGCTCGAGGTCGCGCCGGGTCTCGCGGGCGCCGGGACGGTCGGCCTTGTTGATCACGAAGAGGTCGGCGATCTCCAGGAGCCCGGCCTTGTTGGCCTGGATGGCGTCGCCCCAACCCGGATTGACCACCACGATGGTGGTGTCGGTGGCGGCGGCCACGGCCACCTCCTGCTGGCCGACGCCCACCGTCTCGACCAGCACCACGGGCACACCGACGGCCGACAGCACCCGCACGGCGTCGGGCACGGCCACCGCCAGCCCCCCGAGGTGGCCACGGGTGGCCATGGAGCGGATGAAGACCTTGTCGTCGAGGGCGTGGTTCTGCATCCGGACCCGGTCGCCCAGGATGGCTCCCCCCGAGAAGGGCGAGGACGGGTCGATGGCCAGCACCGCCACCTGGTCGCTCCCGTCGAGGCCGCGGGTGCGGGCCCGGGCGATCAGCTGGTCGGTGAGGGTGGACTTGCCGGCGCCCGGCGCGCCGGTGATGCCGACGGTGTAGGCCTGCCGGGGCGAGCGGTAGGCGATCTCGGCGACGGCCCTCGCCCCGTCACCACCCCGCTCGACCAGCGACAGCAGACGGGGCAGGGCCACCCGGTCACCCGCCGAGGCCGCCCCGAACAGGGACGCGGGATCGCTGGTGCGGGAGGCGGCCATGGAGGAAGGAGCGTATCCGGGGCGGAGCGGGGCCGTCAGGCCCGGACGACGTCCGCGCCGAGGGACACCAGCTTGCCGTCGAGGTCCTCGTAGCCCCGGTCGACGTGGTGGGCGTCGCTGATGACCGTCTCGCCGTCCGCCACCATCCCGGCCAGCACCAGGGCGGCGCCGGCGCGGACGTCGAAGGCCCGGACCTTGGCGCCCGACAGTCGACCCACGCCGCGCACCACGGCGTGGTGGCCCTCGGTACGGATGTCGGCACCCATACGGCGCAGCTCCTCCACGTAGCGGAACCGCCCGAAGAAGAGGTTCTCGGTGACGATCCCGACCCCCTCGGTCACGGTCAGCAGGGTGACGAACAGCGGCTTGTAGTCGGTGGCGAACCCCGGGTACGGCAGGGTGGCCACGTCCGTGGAGCGCAGCCGCCCGGCCCCGAGGGCCGACGCCCGCAGCCCGTCGGGCTGCATGGTGACCGACATGCCGGTGGCGACGAGCTTGTGGATCAGCATGTCCATGTGCTCGGGCCGGCCGTCCTCGACGGTCACCTCGCCACCGGTCATGCCCGCCGCCACCAGGAAGGTGGCGACGACGAGCCGGTCCGGGACGACCCGGTGGGTTGCGGGCCCGAGGCGGTCGACGCCCTCGACCTCGATCCGCGAGGTGCCCGCTCCGGTGATCCGTGCCCCCATGGCGTTGAGGAAGTCGGCCAGGTCGGTCACCTCGGGCTCGCGCGGCGGCGTTCTCGATCACGGTGGTCCCCTTGGCCAGGACGGCGGCCATCAGGACGTTGTCGGTGCCGGTGTGGCTCGGGTACTCGAGGACCACCCGGTTGCCCACCAGCCGGGGCTCGCCCGCCACGGTGGAGACGACCCGTCCCTCGACGTTCCCGTGCGAGGAGGTGAACTCGGCCCCCAGCGACTCGAGGGCGCGCAGGTGCATGTCGATCGGGCGCGGACCGAAGTCGTCACCCCCGGGCATCGACACCCGGGCCCAGCCGCACCGCGCCAGCAGCGGCCCGAGGACCACCACCGAGGCCCTCATCTGCTCGACGAGCTCGTAGGGGGCCTCGGGGAGGACGTCGGCCGGGGTGGTGACCACCAGTTCGTCCGGGCGGTCGCCCCGGGCCACCGTGGCGCCCATCGCCTCCAGGACCTCGGCCATGATGTCGACGTCGGAGATCCGCGGCACGTTGGTCAGCACGTGACGGCCCTCGGCCAGCAGGCAGGCGGCCATCAGCTTGAGCACCGAGTTCTTGGCGCCGCCGGCCCGTACGGTGCCCGACAGCGGTCCGCTGGGGTTGACGACGATGCGATCCACGGACCCCAGTATGACCCCTGGCCGCACGCCGCTCCGGCGACCGCGGTCCCCGCCGGACCGCGGGCCCCCGGGCCGCTGAGCCCCCGGGCCGCTGGGCCGCCGTGCCCCCCGCCGCCGGGCGTGCCCGGGTCCGCGGGCCGCCGCCGGCCGATGCTCCAGCGCAGGGAGCAATTCGGTTGCCACGGTGGACCACGGGCCCCGACAGCCGTTCCCCCCGGGTGCGAGCAACTATCGTCGGTTCCCGTGAACGCCACGACACAGGCACCTGACCGCAACCTCGCCATGGAACTCGTCCGGGTCACCGAGGCGTCCGCCCTGGCGGCCAGCCGCTGGATGGGCCGCGGGGACAAGAACGGTGCCGACGGCGCCGCGGTCAACGCCATGCGGATCGTCCTCTCGTCCATCGCCATGGACGGGGTGGTCATCATCGGCGAGGGCGAGAAGGACGAGGCGCCGATGCTGTTCAACGGGGAGCGGATCGGCGACGGCACGCCACCGAAGGCCGACATCGCCGTCGATCCGATCGACGGGACGACCTCGACGGCGCTCGGCCGCGGCGGGGCGCTGGCCGTCATCGCCGTGTCCGAGGAGGGGACCATGTTCGACCCGGGCCCCTGCGTCTACATGGAGAAACTGGCCGTGGGGCCGCGGGCCGTCGGGGCCATCGACATCACCCGGCCCATCGGGGACAACCTCGACGCCGTGGCCAAGGCCAAGGGCACCTCGGTGCGGGACCTGACGGTCGTCATCCTCGACCGGCCGCGTCACGAGGACCTCATCGCCGAGGTCCGCAGCACCGGGGCACGCATCCGCCTCATCACCGACGGCGACGTGGCCGGTGCGATCGCCACCTCCTGGCCCGACACCGGGGTCGATCTCCTGGTCGGCGTCGGGGGGACGCCCGAGGGGGTGATCGCCGCCGCCGCGCTCAAGTCGATGGGCGGCGAGATCCAGGGTCGGCTCTACCCGCGCGACGACGAGGAACGCCGGGCCGCCCTCGACCTCGGCTACGACCTCGACGCCGTCCTCACCACCGATGACCTGGTGAAGGGCGACAACTGCTTCTTCGCCGCCACCGGGATCACCGACGGCGAGCTCCTCCAGGGCGTCCGCTACGACGAATTCGGGGCCAACACCCAGTCCCTCGTCATGCGGTCCAAGTCGGGCACGGTGCGCCTGATCGACGCCCGACACCCGCTGCACAAGCTGTCCGAGTACAGCGCCATCGAATTCGGCTGAGCGCGGGGACCTCGCACTCCGGTCCGTCCGTCGACCGGTGCGCGCGGCGGGTCGGCATCCCCGTCGAGGCGGGCGTGCTCCCCGGTCAGGTACCCGAGGATCCACCACAGGATCGGGTACCGGCCCATGCCCCCGGTACGTGGGGCCGCCCCCGGAGAACCCCGGCGGCCAGGGCCCCGTCCACGCCGACCACGCGGTCCAAGCCGGCCACCTGGTCCACGCGGGCCACGCGGGCCACCCCGTCCACGCGGGCCACGCCGGCCACCCGGTCCACCGGCAGTGCCCTAGCCGGTCCGGCCGGCCGAGAACCCGTCGTCAGGCTGCTCCCACCACCACTCGAGGAGGCGGTTGGCGGCGGCCAGGTAGAGGTCGCGGCGGTCCGGGTCCACGAGGGCGGCGTCCAGGGCGGCCACCGTGTACTTGACCACGTGGGCGTCGCCGTGGAGGGAGGCCGCCGTGGCCAGCTCGGCGGGCCCCAGCCCCACGGAGGGGAGCGGCGGCGCCTCCGGGTCGAGCGTACGGGTGCCCATCGAGGCACGCAGTCCGATCAGCTGGCTGCCCGCCACGGCGACCGCCGTCCGGGGCTCCAGCCCGATCGACAGGACGGCCAGGGGGATGGTCAGCGTGTGGGTCCAGCCGTAGGGAACGTGCTCGGGACCCTCCTGAACCATCGACCACGCCGCCACCCGTCCGATCGCGGCCCGGGCCGCCACCGGGTCGGCCACCACGTCGGGCAGCAGCACGGCGGCGGCGGCCTCACCGTGGCGCACCATGGGGAGGATCGACTGGCCGGGCGCCACCCCGAGCAGCGGCGTGGCCAGCAGGGCGTCGAGGAGCGGGGACGAGCCGGTGGCGAGACCGTCGACCGGGACCACCGCATCGGGAAGCCGGGCCACCTCGCGCACCGGGCCCCGCAGCAGGCGGGGACCCGGGGTCGGGGCGTGCCCCATCAGGGCGAGGAGGATGGCTCCGTGGGCCGCGGCACCGAGGGAGGGTGCCACGACCGGCCCGAGCCCGGTGCGGAGTTCGTCCACCGTGGCCCGGCTGCCGAGCCAGGCCGCCGTCCGGTCCACGTCCTCGAGGTCACCCCCGGCGACCGCCTTGGCCAGTGCGGCACAGGCGTCCCCGACCGAGTCGTGGTCCGGTGGCACGGGGTCCCGGACCGCCTCGCCGGCCCGGGTGTAGGCGTCCACCAGCCCGACGATCCGCGCCCGGGCGAGGTCGCGGGAGCCGGGATCGACCCGGGGCAGCAGCGCGGTCCGGGCCAGCAGCTCGAGCGGGGCGTGCAGCACGAAGGAGTCGGCCGGCTCGGCCTTGGGCACCCCGACCACCGAGGCCGCCCAGGCCAGGAGCCGTTCGTCGGGCCACTCCAACTGCGCCGCGAACCGGCGCCGGACCTCGTGCGCGTCCACGGGCCCACGGTAGTCCCTCAAGTTCACTTGAGGTCAAGGTACGATCGACCCGTGGAACAGCTCACGATCGGTCAGGTGGCGGAGCGCACCGGGGTGGCGGTGTCCGCCCTGCGCTTCTACGAGCAGGAGGGCCTGATCGGGGCCCGGCGCACGGCCGGAGGCCAGCGCCGCTACCCGCGCGACGTCCTCCGCCGGGTGTCGTTCGTGAAGATCGCCCAACAGGTGGGGCTCACCCTGGCCGACATCCGGGACTCCCTGGCCGGTCTGCCGGCGGACCGGACCCCAACCCGGGCGGACTGGGCCAAGCTCTCGACGTCCTGGCGTCCGCTGCTCGACCAGCGGATCGCCACGCTGGAGCGGCTGAGGGACGACCTGGACTCGTGCATCGGCTGCGGATGCCTGTCGCTGCGGGCGTGCGCCCTGTACAACCCGGGGGACGCGGCCTCCGTCCTCGGCGACGGTGCCCGCTACCTGGTGGGCGACGACCGCCCGGGGCTGCGATCGGGGTAGCGCCGACCGGAGGACGGTGGTCGACCGGGGTGAATGGGACTTGCGCCTCTGACCCACCGGTGGCACCACGGGGACAATCGCGACAGGAGCGGAGCGGGCCGGGGCCACCGGCACCGCGTGGCGCGTGCGCCCACCGGGGGCCGGCGCCGGAAGGAGGGCGATGGGTGACGGTGCGGGTCCGACGGCACCACGTGCGCCGGCCGACGGCGGGACCGGCGGCGGGGCCGAGGGCGGGGCCGGCGGGGGAACGTCCCCGGTGGACGGCTTCGCGGCCCTGGCCGGGGTGGTCCCCGATCCCATGGTGCTGCTGGATCCGGTCCGCGGTCCCGACGGGCGGATCGTCGACTTCCGCTGCGTCGGGGCCAACGACGCCGCCTGCGCACGTCACCGGCGGACCGGTGGACCGCTGGCCGGCGCCCTCCTCCTCGACCTCGCCCCGGGTCTGGTCGACGCGGGCATCTTCGCCCGGTACGTCCACGCCGTCGAGACCGGGACACCACTCGACCTGCCGGACGTCGCGTACCCGGAGGAGGGGGACGTCCACCCGGCCCACCGGGTGTGGCTGCACGGGGGACCCGTCGACGGCCGTCTTGTGCTCCTGTGGCGGGACGTCACCGAGCAGGACCTCCACGAACGTCAGTACCGGCTGCTGGCCGAGTACGCGTCGGAGGTGGTCTTCCGGATCACCCGGGACGGCATCGTCGACTGGGCGTCGCCGTCGCTCACCGACTCCCTCGGTTGGGACGTCGCCGACGTGGTCGGACACTCCTTCCGGGAGTTCACCCATCCCGACGACGCCGGTGACCGCGACCTGAGGGCCCTGCGCGCCGCGACCGGCGGCGGGGTCGGTGTCGGTCACGCCCGGCTCCGGCTCCGGCACGCCGCCGGCGGACACCACTGGTTCGACCTGACCTTCCGCGAGGTGCGGGACGGGGACGGGGCGGTGGTGGGGTGGGTCGGTACGCTGCGGTGCGTCGACGGTGAGGTGGCGGCCGAATCGGCCCTGGCCGAGTCCGAGCGGCGGTACCGGAGGCTGGTCGAGAACAGCGCCGACGTCGTGTACGAGGCCGACGCGTCCGGTCGGTTCACGTGGATCTCGCCGGCGGTGACCGCGGTCCTCGGCTACGGGCCCGCCGACCTCGTCGGCGCCGACCTCCGGACCCTGGTGCATCCCGAGGATCTCGGTCCCGCCACCGGGGCGATGGCGCGGATGGAGGCCGGACGGCTCCAGATGCTCGACGTCCGGGTGGTGCGGGCCGACGGCTCCCCGGTGTGGGTGCGGGTGCGCTCGATGCCGGTCCTCGACGGGTCGGGGCGGGCGGTCGGCCGGGTCGGTTCGTTCTACGACGTCGACGCCGAGGTGGCGGCGGTGCGGGCGCTGGCCGAATCCGAGGCGCGCTACCGGCTCCTGGTCGAGAACGAGTCCGACATCGTGTTCCGGTCGGATCCTGACGGGATCATCGAGTGGATCTCCCCCTCGGTCACGGACCTGACCGGCCGGCACCCCGAGCGGATCGTCGGCCACCGGGTGGACGAGTTCATCCATCCCGGGGACCACGACACGCTGTCCTCCGCGGTCCTGCACGTGCTGGCCGGCGAGGACGTGTCGTGGCAGGGCCGACTGGCCGGCGAGTCGGGGCCGGGCCCGTGGATCGCCGTCCGATCCCGACCGCTCCTCGACGGCGACGGCACGCTGATCGGGGCGGTGTCCTCGATCCGGGACGTCGACGACGAGGTGCACGCCCGGGCCGCGCTGACCGAGTCGGAGGAGCGGTTCCGACTCACCATGTCGTCGGCGCCCATCGGCATGGCGGTCGTCGACCTGGACCGGCGGTTCGTCGAGGTCAACACCGCCCTGTGCACGATGCTCGGCCGGTCCGCCGACTGGCTGGAGCACCACCGCGTCGCCGATGTCGTCCACCCCGACGACGATGCCCTCGACCTGCGGATGCGGGCCGAGGTGCTCGGCGGCCGCCTGACCGGCACCACCCGCGAGAAGCGCCTCGTCCGGCCCGACGGCTCGGTGGTGTGGGTGCAGCACTCGATCGGACTCCAGCGCGACGGGTCGGGCGTGCCGCTCTCCTACGTCTCCACCTTCGCCGACGTCACCGAGGCCAAGTCGACCCGCGAGCAGCTGGCCTACCAGGCGACCCACGACGCACTGACCCACCTGGTCAACCGCCGGGACCTCTTCGACCACGCCGACGAGGTCCTCTCGCACGCCCCCCGGAGCGGCACCCGGGTGGCGGTGCTCTACATCGACGTCGACGGGCTGAAGGCGATCAACGACACCCTGGGCCACGCCGCCGGGGACGCCGCCCTCGTCGCCGTCGCCGACCGACTCGCCGCGGTGGGTCGGGTCGACGACGTGGTCTCCCGCATCGGCGGAGACGAGTTCGTGATCCTGCTGCCGGGGCTCCACGCCGCCGGCGACGCCGAGGCGATCGCCGCGAAGATCCTCGACTCGCTGCAGGCCCCGATCGTCACCGACGAGGGCACCATCAGGATCGGCGTCAGCATCGGCATCGCGCTGGCCGAGGACGGCGAGGACGCCGACGACACGCTGCGGCGGGCCGATGCCGCGCTCTACCGGGCCAAGGAGAAGGGTCGGGGGCGGTGGGCCGAGTACGACCCCGCGCTCGACGGGGGCCGGCACGCCGGCTGACGGCCCGGCATCCCCGGGAGCCCCGGCGGTCCGGCAGTGGGCCACGGCACGCAGGGGCCCCGGCCTGCAGGGCCTCCGGCCTGCAGCGGCCCCCGGTCCGCCAGTGCCTCCGGTGTGGATCAGGCGGTGGTGGCGGCCTCGACCGCCTCCAGGCGCACCTGGGCCCGCAGAACGGCGGCCTCGGCGTCGACCAGCTCCGGGTCGGCCTCCTCGCCCTCGGCGGGCGTCCGGCCGCTGCCGCCCAGTTCGGCCACCCGGGCCTCGGCGGCCTCGAGGGCGACGCGGGCACGATCGGCGTCGATCTCCTCGGCCAGCTCGGCCACGCCGACCAGCAGCGTGACCCGGGAGGCGGTGGGCGAGTCCTCGGCGTCCCGGTCGATCGGCACGTTCTGTTCCACCTGGGTGAATCCGCCGTGGGTGGCGATCCGCACCACCTCGCCCTCGGGACGCACCACCCGCACCACGCCGGGCCGGACCGACCCGACGAGGGGCGTGTGGCCGGCCAGGAAGGCGGCGTCCCCCTCACCGGTACGGAGGATCACCTCGGTGGCCATCCCCGTGAGCAGGATCCGCTCCGGGGTGACCACGTTGATCTGGAACTGCGCATCGTCGGCCATGGACCCGTCGCCCGATCAGCTGTTGGCGAGGTCGTGCGCCTTGGCCAGCACCGACTCGGCGCCGCCGACGTTGAAGAACGCCTGCTCGGGCACGTCGTCGAGGTCGCCGTTGACCAGGGCCTCGAAGGACTCGACCGTCTCCTCGACGGGCACGGTCACGCCCTTCAGGCCGGTGAACACCTCGCCGACGTTGAACGGCTGGGACAGGAAGCGCTGCACCTTGCGGGCACGGGCCACGGTCACCCGGTCCTCCTCGGACAGCTCGTCGAGGCCGAGGATGGCGATGATGTCCTGGAGCTCCTTGTACCGCTGGAGCACGCCCTGGACCCGCCGGGCCACGTTGTAGTGGCGCTCGCCGACGATCTCGGGGGCGAGGATGTTCGACGTCGACGACAGCGGGTCCACCGCCGGGTAGATGCCGAGCGAGGCGATGTCGCGCGACAGCTCGGTGGTGGCGTCCAGGTGGGTGAAGGTGGTGAACGGCGCCGGGTCGGTGTAGTCGTCGGCGGGCACGTACACGGCCTGCAGCGAGGTGATCGAACGGCCCCGCGTCGAGGTGATCCGCTCCTGGAGCTGGCCCATCTCGTCGGCCAGCGTGGGCTGGTAGCCCACCGCGGAGGGCATCCGGCCGAGCAGGGTCGAGACCTCGGAGCCGGCCTGGACGAACCGGAAGATGTTGTCCACGAAGAGGAGCACGTCCTGGTTCTTGACGTCGCGGAAGTACTCGGCCATGGTCAGGGCGGCCAGCGCCACCCGCAGGCGGACGCCCGGTGGCTCGTCCATCTGGCCGTAGACCAGGGCGGCCTTCTCGATCACGCCCGACTCCTGCATCTCCAGCCACAGGTCGGTGCCCTCGCGCGTGCGCTCCCCCACGCCCGCGAACACCGACACGCCGCCGTGGTTGATGGCCACGCGGTTGATCATCTCCTGGATGAGCACGGTCTTGCCCACGCCGGCACCACCGAAGAGGCCGATCTTGCCACCCTGCACGTAGGGCTCGAGGAGGTCGATGACCTTGATGCCGGTCTCGAACATCAGGGCGCGGGGCTCGAGCGTGTCGAAGTCGGGGGCCGGGCGGTGGATGTCCCAGTGGTCCTCGGCCTCCCCGATGTCGGCGGTGTCGAGCGGCTCGCCGAGCACGTTGAACACGTGGCCGAGGACGGCGTCACCCACCGGGACCTGGAGCCCGTGGCCCAGGTTGCGCACCTCGGCGCCGCGGGTCAGGCCGTCGGTCGCCTTGAGGCAGATGCAACGCACCCGGCCGTCGCCGATCTGCTGGGCCACCTCGGCGGTGATGGTCTGCGTGGCGCCCTCGAGCACCACGTCGACCTCGACGGCGCCGTTAATCTCGGGCAGGGCGTGGGGCGGGAACTCCACGTCGATGACGGGCCCGGCGATGGCCACGACCCGGCCGGAGGCCAGGGTCTGCGACTCGGTGGGCTGGGGGGCGGTGGTGGTCATGAGCGTCGGGCTCCTCTGATGTCGTCAGCTGCTGTGGTGTGGGTGGTGGCGGTGCGGCGCGCCGCGTGGCGGGTACGGACGGGCACGGGTCAGACCCTCGTCTCGATCACGATGCCGCCCTCGTCGCCCTCGGTGCCGGCCCGGAGTGCCTCGGCACCGCCGACGATCTCCATGATCTCGGTGGTGATCGTGTCCTGGCGGGCCCGGTTCATGATCCGCGAGTACTTCTTGATGAGCTCGCCGGCGTTCTCGGTGGCGGCGGCCATGGCCCGCTGGCGGGCGGTCAGCTCCGAGGCCGAGGCCTCGAGCAGGGCGGCGAAGATCTGGGTCTCGGCGGCCCGTGGGGCCAGGTCGACCAGGAGCAGGGCGGCGTCGGGCTCGAACTCGGTGTAGCCGTGCCGCAGGTCCACCTCGTGGGGGGCGACGTTCCGGCTCTCGCCGACCTCGTGCTCGTGTCCCTCGATCTGCTCGCCGTCGCGCGGGTCGACCAGGGGGAGGAGCTGGCGCACCTCGACCCGCTGCGTGCCGGCGCTCACGAACCGGGTCGACACGACCACGACCTGGTCCACGAGGCCGTCCACGAACGGGGTGACGGCGGCGGCGGCCACCCCACGGGCGTCGGCAAAGCTCGGGCGCTCGCTCATGCCCAGGAACGACTGCTCCACGTCCTGACCGCGGAAGCGGAAGTAGCCCTGGGCCTTCTTGCCCACGGTGACGAGCCGGGTCTCCACGCCGGCGGCCCCGTGGGCGGCCAGCAGCCGCTCCGTCGCCCGGAACACCGAGGTGTTGTACCCGCCGCACAGCCCGCGGTCGGCCACGATGCTGAGGACCAGCACCCGCTCGACGTGTTCGGGGGTGCCGAGCAGGCGGCCGGCGGCGGCCGGGTCGCCGAGGGCGGTCTCCAGGACGATGCGGGCCATGCCCTCCTGGTAGGGCCGGGCGGCGGCGATCCGCCCCTGGGCGCGCACGATCTGCGACGCGGCGATCAGCTCCATCGCCTTGGTGATCTTCTGCGTCGACTTGATGCTCCGGATCCGTCGACGGAGGATGCGCTCCTGGCCACCTGCCATGGGTCAGTCGACCTTCCCGGTATCGAAGGTGTCGGTGAAGGCCCGCAGGGCGTCGGCCAGCGCATCCCCCTCGGGCAGCTTGCCGGAGGTGCGGACGCCGTCGAGCAGATCGGCGTGGTTGGCCCGGAAGTAGGCCCGGACCTCGGCCTCGTAGCGCTGGACGTCGGCCACCGGGATGTCGTCCACGTAGCCCTCCGAACCGGCGTAGATCACCAGGACCTGCTCCTCCACCGGTACCGGCTGGTTCAGACCCTGCTTCAGGAGTTCGGTGAGCCGGTAGCCCCGGTCGAGCTGGGCCTGGGACACCTTGTCGAGCTCGGAGCCGAACGTGGCGAAGGCCTCGAGCTCGCGGAACTGGGCCAGGTCGAGCTTCAGGGTGCCCGACACCGCCTTCATGGCCTTGATCTGGGCGGAGCTGCCCACCCGGCTGACCGAGATGCCCACGTTGATGGCGGGACGCACGCCGGCGTAGAACAGCTCCGACTCGAGGAAGACCTGGCCGTCGGTGATCGAGATCACGTTGGTCGGGATGTAGGCCGACACGTCACCGGCCTTGGTCTCGATGATCGGCAGCGCGGTGAGCGACCCGCCCCCGGCCTCGTCGGACAGCTTGGCGGCACGTTCGAGCAGACGGCTGTGGAGGTAGAACACGTCGCCCGGGTACGCCTCGCGGCCCGGGGGACGACGCAGCAGCAGCGACATCTGGCGGTAGGCCTCGGCCTGCTTGGACAGGTCGTCGTAGACGATGAGGGCGTGCTCGCCGTTGTCCATCCAGTGCTGGCCCATGGCACAGCCGGCGTACGGCGCCAGGTACTTGAACGGTGCCGGATCGGCGGCGCCGGCCAGCACCACCACCGTGTACTCGAGGGCCCCGTAGCGCTCGAGCGTGGCCACGGTCTGGGCGACGGAGGACTCCTTCTGGCCGATGGCGACGTAGATGCACTTCACCCCCAGGCCCTTCTGGTTGAGGATGGTGTCGATGGCGACGGTCGTCTTGCCCGTCTTGCGGTCGCCGATGATCAGTTCGCGCTGGCCACGGCCGATCGGGGTCATGGCGTCGATGGCCTTGATGCCGGTCTGCAGCGGCTCGGACACCGGCTGGCGCTTGACGATGCCGGGCGCCTGGACCTCGAGCCGACGGGTCTCGGAGGTGGCGATGGGTCCCTTGCCGTCGAGCGGCTCGCCCAGGGCGTTGACCACCCGGCCGAGCAGGGCGTCGCCGACGCGGACCGACAGGATGCGCCCGGTCGCCTTGACCAGCTGCTCCTCCTCGAGCCCGGTGTCGTCACCCAGGATGACGGCGCCGATGGTCTCCTCGTCCAGGTTGAGGGCGAGCCCCTCCGTGCCGTCGGCGAACTCGAGGATCTCGTTGACGGCGCAGCCGGGGAGCCCGGTGATCCGGGCGATGCCGTCACCGACCTCGACGATGCGACCGACCTGCTCGGTACCGACCTCGGGCGTGTAGTCGTCGACGTACTGCTTGAGCGCAGCGGTGATCTCGTCGGCGTTGATGGTCAGCTCAGCCATCGGTTGTGTCCCTTCGTGTTGGAGTTCCTGGAATCCGGTAGGCCTCCTCGGAGGCGAGGAGATGCTCCTTCAGCTCGTCGAGGCGGTGGCGGGTGCTGGAGTCCACCAGCAGGTCGCCGACCTGGACGACCACGCCGCCGAGCAGCTCGGGCTCCACGGTCACCTGGAGGTCGACCGGACTGCCGGTCAGCACGGCCAGCGCATCGCCGAGGGCGTGCTGCTGGGCGTCGTCGACCGCCGAGGCGGCCTGCACCTTGGCCACCCGCCAGCCCCGCGCCTTGGCGGCGTCGTCGACCAGGGTGTCGAGGGTGGCCACGATGTCGCGGGCCCGGCCGCCGCGGGCGGCGTAGCGGGCCAGCCGCACGGTGGCCGGCAGGACCTTGCCCTCGAGGAGGGTGGTGATGACGTCCTGGCGGACGACGACCGGGAGATCGCGGTCGCCCAGGGCGTGCCGCAGCGGCCGGTCGGCCTCGACGGTGCGGGCGAAGCGGAAGAGCTGGTCCTCGATCTCCTCGAGGTCGGCCGTGGTGAGCGACTCGAACACGGCGGCGGCGTAGCCCGACACCCGGTTGCGGGAGCCGAGCCTCCCGAGGATCTCCTCGTCGAACGGCTCGGTGGTGGTGGCGGGCGGCCGGGCGGCCACCTGCTGCAGACGGCTCCCCATCCAGCGGAACGAGGCCACGACCTCGCCGGCGGGCACCACGGTGACCGCCTGGTGGACCAGGCGCACGACCTCGGGACGGGCCTTGCCGGTCAGCAGCGCGTCCAGCAGGGCGCGGCGCGAGGCGACCGGCACCGAGCCGTCGTTGACGGCCAGCAGCAGGGCGTTGTTGCCCTCGACCAGATCGGCGACCGCGTGGAGCTGCGAACCCGCGTCGGCCAGGCCGCCGTCGGCGGTCAGCGACTCCTCCATGGCGGCCAGGTAGCCCTGGAGGGCAGGGTTCACCGGGCGCCCCCGGCGCCGGCGGCGGCACCCGTGGTCTCGGAGCGGACGGCGGCGATCGCCTCGTCGATGAGGTCACGGTGGTCGGCCGCGGAGATCTCCCGCCCGATCACCCGTTCGGCGGCGGCCAGCACGATCTCGCCCACCCGGGCGGTGACCTCCTCCACGGCCGCCTGGCGGGCCACGACGACCTCGGCCTCGGCCGACGCCACGATCCGGTCGTGGATGCCCTGGCCCTCGGCGGTGGCGTTCACCACGATCTGGTCGGCCGTGGTCTGCGCCTGCGCCACGATCTCCCGGGCCTGGGCCCGGGCCTGCTCGAGCGCGCTCCGACGCTCCGCGTCCGCCTCCTCGGCGTCGGTCTTGGCCTTGTCGGCGGCCTCGAGCTCCCCGCGGATCTGGTCCTGGCGCTCGGTGAGCACCTTGTTGAGGGGCGGCAGCACGTACCTGGTGATCACGGTCACCACGAGGATGAACGCGATCAGGACCACGATGAACGTCCCGTTCGGGACGAGGAAGTTGCTGGCGATTGGCATGGTCGTCATCCTTGGTCAGACGGTCGGGGAGCCCCCGGGCGTGGTCGTCGTCGGGCCCCGGGGCCCGGCGGGCGGTCGCCCGGGGCCGGGACTACTTGCCCAGCGAGAAGATGAAGAGGGCGGCGAAGACCAGGTTGATGAAGTACGCCGCCTCGCAGAGACCGACGGTGAGGAACATCAGCGTGGTCAGCCGGCCCTGGGCCTCGGGGTTGCGGGCCACGCCCGCGATCGTCTGGCTACCGGCCAGGCCGTCACCGATGGACGCGCCCACGGCGCCGCCGCCGAGGGCGAGTCCGGCGCCGACGAGGCCGCCGGCGGTCTTGACTGCACTCACCATGCTGGTGGTATCTGCCATGGGAACTGCTCCTTTGTTGAGGTGGTGGGTGAAACGTCGGAGGGGACGACGGGGACCGGCGTCAGTGGGCCTCGTCGCGGGCCATCGCCGTGTCGAAGTAGAGGATGGTCAGCAGGGCGAAGATGAAGGCCTGGATGGCACCGATGGCCATGTCGAAGGTCTTCCACAGCAGGGTGAACGGCACCGACAGGATGCCGCCGATCGGGACCGGGCCGAGCTTCCAGATGACCAGGGCGGCCAGCAGCGACAGCATCAGTCCGCCGGCGAACAGGTTGCCGAAGAGACGGAGGGTGAGGGTCACCGGCTTGACCAGCTCCTCGATCACGTTCATGAACAGGTTGACCGGCGCCAGCTTGGGCGAGAACGGCTGGGACACGTAGTGCTTGAAGTAGCCCCCGACGCCGCGGTTCTTGATTGCGGCCCGGTGCACCAGCACGATGACGTAGAGGGCCATGGCCAGCGGCAGGTTGATGTCGCTGGTGGGCGCGGGAAGCCAGTCGAGCTTCGACCCGATGCCCAGCACCTCGAACAGGTTGCACGTGAAGATGAAGATGAAGAGCGTCAGCGCCAGCGGTACGACGTTCGCCCCCCGGGGTCCGATCGAGTCGTCCACCTGGGTCTGGACGGCGCCGACGGCGAGCTCCCACAGCAGCTGGAACTTGCCCGGGACACCGCTGGTCGCCTTCGACCGCAGGATGAGGCCGAGGGTGATCACGACGGCGCCGGCGATCACGGTGGCCCACACGATGTCCACGTTGATGGTGAGGCCGAGCACCTTGCGCTGGACGTGGTCGCCCACCGAGATGTCGATGCCCACCAGCGGGCTGAGCAGACTGGATCCCATGCTGTCAGGCACCTCCACGGGTGTCGTCGCCGTGGTCGGCGGCGCCGGGCCGGCCGGCGACGGCGTTGGAGTCGATGATCGGGCCGTCCACGGCGCGTCCGGCGACGGCGTTGGAGTCGATGATCGGTCCGTCGACCAGCTCGTCCTGCTCCGGGGCGGGACCGGCCTTGGCCATCGAGCGGGCCACGTTGAAGATCAGCAGGAACTGGAAGACGGCCAGGCCGGCGAGGGTTCCGAAGCCCAGTCCCTTGTTGACGAAGGCCAGACCGAGGGCGATGACGGTGACGACGGCCAGGCG
The DNA here is from genome assembly GCA_963814655.1 of uncultured Acidimicrobiales bacterium. Lineage (GTDB taxonomy): Bacteria > Actinomycetota > Acidimicrobiia > Acidimicrobiales > RAAP-2 > Bog-756. The sequence goes on from CAWFDU010000013.1 coordinate 1,013,474, forward strand.
GCCGAGGGTGTTGGCGGCCAGCGGGCGCTTCGGGTTGTCGGTCCCCGTGGCCGCGACCTTGTCGACGGACACGCCGACCAGGCGGTAGTTGAGCGTGCCCAGGGCGAGGCCGATGCAGGCGCCGACGCCCACCCACAGGTAGCCGAACGAGAGCGCCGCCACGAGGGAGGCGACGCCGACGATGAGCGACGCGGCGACCGTCCGGCGGGACACCTCGCCGATGTCGGGCAGCTCGAAGTGGGCGAACACGGCTAGGCCCCCTGCTCCGTGCGGGGTCCCGTGCGGGGTCCCGTGCGGGCCGTCAGAGGTACTTGCGCACGGCGGCCACGACCAGCATCACCGCCATGAACACCCCGAGCGCCAGCCCGGCCAGCAGGCCCCACGGTGCGCAGTGCAGCCAGCCGTCGACCAGCACGCCCCCGCCGACCAGGACGGCGAGACTCACCCCGATCGAGATCCCGAGGCCGAGGAAGGCGGTCGCCCCCGGAGTCAGCGCCCGGTCCCCGGCGGCGTCGGGCGCCGTGCCCTGCGTCCGGTCGGCCGCACCGGGGTCGGGTTCGGGCTGGTCCATGTCCGGTCCGGGCCGCGTCAGGGGATGTGGGGTCGAGGTGCGTCACGAGTGGGTTCCGGGGTCACGCAGCGGACGAGCAGGTCGTCCGGCTGGCGGGTGCGAGGGTGTGCAGACCCATGGCGCGGCGCATCAGGGCGAACCCCTCCGGAGGGGTGGGAGGCCTGCAATTCACGTGGCGCATCATCGCACCAATCCCGTAGCGGCGGCAAAACGCACGAAACATGCTGTTCACAGGTCGGAAACGGAGGCGACGGGCGCCGGGGGCCTCCCGGTGCCGTCGCCGGGCGCGCCGGGCGGCGCGTGCGCGCTCGCGTCACCCGTCCCCACGCCGCGCTCCACCGCGTCGCCGTCGCCGTCCACCGCCCCGACCGTCCCGTCCTCCTCGTCCGCCTCACCCTGACGACGGAGGGACGGGTGGAACAGGGTGTAGAGGATCACCACCAGGGCCAGGGCCCCGAACGGGATCACCGCGTTGACGCTCGAGATGTAGAGGGGGAAGAGCACGAACCCGGACAGGAGGACGGTCCACGCCCACAGGATGAGGACGCTGCGCCGGTGACCGTGGCCCAGCCGCAGCAGCCGGTGGTGGAGGTGGTTCTTGTCGGGCGTCGAGAACCCGGTGCGGTTGGCCGTGCGGCGGATGAAGGCGAAGGCCATGTCGATGATCGGGACGCCCAGGATGAAGAAGGGGATGAACAGGGGGGCGAAGAAGAAGTAGGTCTGGCCGCTGCGCGCCGCCTCGCCGCCGACGGCGCCGGCCGAGCGGCCCCCGATCAGCATGGTGGAGGCCGCCATCAGCAGTCCGAGCAGGAGCGCCCCGCCGTCCCCCATGAAGATCTTCGCCGGATGGAAGTTGTGCGGGAGGAAGCCGAGGCAGATCCCGCAGGTCACCACCGCGATCAGGGGACCGATGTTGTCGACCGGCAGGTTGCCGAGGTGCTGCAGGTGGAAGCCGTACACGGCGAGCGCTCCCGAGGCGATGGCGACGACGCCGGCGGCCAGGCCGTCGAGGCCGTCGATCAGGTTCACCGCGTTGGTGATGGCGATGACCCACAGGGCGGTCAACAGCGGGGTCCACTCCGGCGACAGCAGGAGGAAGCCGGCGAGCGGGACCTTGAACTGGAACCAGGTCACCCCCATGAAGTAGAGGATCGTCGCCGCCAGGACCTCGCCGGCCACCTTGGCCGGTGCCGACATCTCGCGGAAGTCGTCGATCAGTCCGACGGCGAAGATGGCGGCCGCGCCGAGCAGCAGTCCGAGCGGCTCGGACGTGCCGCGGAACAGCGGCGCCAGGGCAGGGATGGACGCGGCGACGGCCCAGGCCACCAGCATCCCGAGGAACATGGCGACGCCCCCCGACTGGGGGGTCACCCGCTGGTGGACCTTGCGGGCGTCCGGCTGGGCCACGTAGCCGATGCGGACCGCGATGCGCCGGGCCGGGAAGGTCAGGACCCAGGTGCTGGCCGCGGCCACCACGAGCAGCACCGCGTACCAGTTGAGGGGAACGGCCGAGCTCACCGGGCCGTCCCTGGTGGCACGACCCGCTCCCGGCGGTCCGTGCCGGCACGACCCGCCGCCGGCACGACCCGCCGCCGGGTCACGCCCCGGCCAGGTCCGGGTAGGGCGGGAACGCCAGGCACAGCTCGCGGACCTCGGCCCGGATCGAGGCGACGGAGGCCTCGTCGGCACGCTCGCGCAGCGTGCGGCCGATCAGCGCGCCGATGCGGGCCATCTCGCCCGGGCCCATCCCGGTGGTGGTCGTGGCCGCCGAACCGAGGCGCAGCCCCGAGGTCACGAAGGGGGACCGCGGGTCGTCGGGGATGGTGTTGCGGTTGCAGGTGATGCCCGCCCGGTCGAGGACCTCCTGGGCCTCCTTCCCGGTGAGTTCGGCGTCGAACGTGCGGAGGTCGCACAGGACCTGGTGGTTCTCGGTGCCGCCCGACACGAGCCGGATGCCCTCGGCGGCCACGGCGTCGGCCAGGGCCCCGGCGTTGGCCACCACCCGGGCGGCGTAGTCGCGGAACTCGGGCCGGGCGGCCTCGGCGAAGGCCACCGCCTTGCCGGCGATCACGTTCTCGAGCGGACCGCCCTGGAGGCCGGGGAAGATGGCGCTGTCGATCGGCTTGGCCAGCTCCGACGAGCACAGGATGGCTCCGCCCCGGGGGCCGCGCAGGGTCTTGTGGGTGGTGAAGGTGACCACGTCGGCCACCCCCACCGGGGACGGGTGGACCCCGCCGGCGATCAGGCCGGCCGGGTGGGCGGCGTCGTACAGGAACCGGGCCCCCACGGAGTCGGCGATCTCCCGGAACGGCAGCGGGTCGATGATCCGGGCGTACGCGGTGGAGCCGGCCACGACCAGTGCCGGGCGGTGGGTGCGGGCCAGGTCGGCGACCTGGTCGAAGTCGATGAGCTCCCCGGGCTTGTCGGGATCGTCCGAGGCCGGGGACACCCCGTAGGAGACGAAGTTCCACACCTTCGAGGTGATGCTGGCCGGCGAGCCGTGGGTCAGGTGCCCGCCGTGGTCGAGCCGCATGGCCAGCACGGTGTCCCCGGGTCGCAGGAGCGCCTGGTAGACGGCCAGGTTGGCGTTGGATCCGGCGTGGGGCTGCACGTTGGCGTGCTCGGCCCCGAACAGCGCCGTCAGGCGGTCGCGGGCCAGGTCCTCGACCTCGTCGATCACCTGGTTGCCCCCGTAGTAGCGGCGGCCCGGGTAGCCCTCGGCGTACTTGTTCGTGAGCACGGAGCCGGTGGCGGCCAGCACGGCGGTCGACGTGAAGTTCTCCGAGGCGATCAGCTGCACGGTGGTGGCCTGGCGCTCGGCCTCGGCACCCAGCAGGGTCCGGACCTCGGGGTCCTCGGCCAGCCACGCGTCGAAGGGCGAGGCGGGGGTGGGGCTGCTCATGGGGTCGGCTGCTGCCTTTCGTCGCGGGTGGGCGCCTCGGGCGCCGGGTGGTCGGTCATGCCTGGACCGCCCGGGCACCGGGCCCGGCGTCGTAGGCGGCGATCTGGTCGACGCGGCGCTGGTGGCGGCCGCCGTCGAACCCGGTGGCGAAGAACGCGTCGACGGCGTCCACGGCCTCGGCCGGCCCCGTGGTCCGTTCGCCCAGGCACACCACGTTGGCGTCGTTGTGGCGTCGGGCCAGTGCGGCGGTGGTGGCGTCGTGGACCACCGCGGCGCGGATCCCGGGGACCTTGTTGGCGGCGATGCCGATGCCGATCCCGGTGCCGCAGACGCACATCCCCCGCTCGGCCCGGCCGTCGGCGACCGCCTCGCCCACGGCGTGGCCGTAGCCGGGGTAGTCCACCGCCACGTCGCCGGAGTCGGTCCCGAGGTCGAGGATCTCGTGCCCGGCGGCGGCCAGGTGGTCGGCGAGGAGCGTCTTGAGGGCATAGCCCGCGTGGTCCGAGCCCACGGCGATGCGCATGGTCCGAGTGTACCGAGCGCGCCGGACGGGAATCGGCCCGCCGCGGGCCGCCGGTAGGCTGGCGGGCCATGACCGTCGACCCCTCCACCCCGGTGGTCGTGGGGGTCGGCCAGGTGACCAACCGCCCCGGGACCGAGGGGGACGGCTCGCTGGCCGACCGTCCCGAGCCCCTGGGCCTCATGCTGGACGCGGTGGCGGCGGCCGTCGAGGACTGCGACGGCGCCGGGCCGGGCGGCGCGGCCCCCGCCGGCCGGGCCCTACTGGACCGGACGGCGTCGCTGCGGGTGGCCAACCCGCTGAGCTGGCACTACATCGACCCCGGCGCCCTGCTGGCCGAGGAGCTGGGCATCGTGCCGGCGCAGGTCCTGGTCACCACCACCGGTGGCAACAACCCCCAGTCGCTGGTCAACGCCACCGCGCTGGCCATCGGGCGGGGCGAGCTCGACGTCGCCCTGATCGTCGGCGCCGACTGCTACTACACCCAGGCCGCCGCCCGCCGGCATCCCGACCGGCCCCTGCTGCCGTGGACCGTGCAGCCGGCCGACACGGCGCCTCCGACCATGTTCGGGACCGACCGGCGGGGCACCACGCGCTCGGAGGAGGAACGGGGCCTCGACCTGCCGATCCACGTCTTCCCGCTGTTCGAGACGGCGCTCCGGGCCGAGTCGGGGCGGACCCTGGCCGAGCACGTGGCCCACATCGGGGCCCTGTGGGCCGGATTCTCCGAGGTGGCGGCGGACAACCCGTACGCGTGGCTGCGCCGGCCCCGGACGGCCGAGGAGCTGACCACGCCCACCGAGGACAACCGGATGATCGCCTATCCGTACACCAAGCTGCTGACGGCGAACCTCCAGGTCGACCAAGGTGCGGCGGCCATCCTGTGCTCGGCCGCGGCGGCCGAGGCCGCCGGCGTCCCCCGGGACCGATGGGTCTTCCCCCTGGCTGGCGGGGACGCCGAGGACCACTGGTTCCTGTCCCACCGGGCCGACTTCCACTCCTCCCCGGCCATCCGGCTGGCCGGCGCCTCGGCCCTGGCCCTCGCCGGTACCGAGGCCGCGGCGCTCGACCACGTGGACCTGTACTCGTGCTTCCCGGCCGCGGTCGAGATCGCCGCGGCCGAGCTCGGCCTGCCCGTCGACGGAGCGGGCCGGCCGCTGACCGTCACCGGCGGGATGACGTTCGCCGGCGGCCCGGGCAACAACTACGGGACCCACTCGCTGGCGGCCATGGTGGGCCGCCTGCGCCAGCGGCCGGGGACCACCGGGCTGACCACCGGGCTCGGCTGGTACGTGTCCAAGCACAGCATCGGGATCTACGGGACCTCACCCAACGCCACCGGCGCCGTCGACCCCGACGCGCTGCCCGAGGGCACCGTGGTGGAGTCGGCCGCCGGCTTCGCCTGGGCCGACCCCCAGGCCGCCGTCGGCTCGCTGCCCCAGTGCGCGTCGGACGCCGACGCCCGGGGGGAGGTCACCGTGGAGACGTACTCGGTGGAGTTCGGGCGCCCCGGTTCGCCCGAGCGGGCCGTCGTGGCCTGCCGCACGCCCGAGGGCCGGCGCGCCTGGGCGCACGTGACCGACCCGGACCAGCTCGCCGTGCTCGTGACCGAGGAGGGGTGCGGCCGGCTCGGCACCCTGCGGGCCGATGGCGAGGTCGACCTCCGCTAGCCGTCGACCCCCGCCGGCCGCGGGGGCGGCCCCGGTCAGCCGGGGGCGGCCCCGGTCGGCTGCGGGGACGACCCCCGGTGCCGGTAGCGGTACCGGAAGGCGCCGTAGGCGATCGGCCCGGCCAGCATGGGCAGCCAGTAGGACGCCAGGCGGTAGGCCAGGGTGGCGAGCACCGCCTCGGCCCCGTCGAGTCCGGCGAGGGCCAGGAATCCGGCGAGGCTCGCCTCGACGATGCCGATCCCGCCCGGGGTGATGGGGATCAGCCCGATCACCCCGGCCACCGCGTAGGCGAGGAGGACCAGCGAGGGCCGGGGGTGGGCACCGACGGCCCGGACGCAGAAGAGCAGGCACAGGTAGTCGAAGAGCAGGCGACCGACCGACAGGAGCGTGGCCTGCCACCACTGCTGGCCGAGCACGGTGCGGATGACGTTGCGCTGCTCGATCAGCCGCTCGGGGATCCCCTCCAGCGGCTCGCGCTTGGGGAGCACCCGGTTGCGGACGGTCTGGGCCACGCCACCGGCCCACATGAGCGGTCCGTCGGTGGCCATCACCATGGCTCCGAACCCGGTGAAGAGGACGAAGGCGACGACCCCGATCCAGGCGGCGTCGGTGAGCCCGGACGACACCGGCGCGCCGAACAGCACCACGGGCAGCACGAACACGGGCAGGGCCAGCAGCCCGCCGATCCCCAGGAACGAGAAGGCGGTCAGTCCGCTGACCGACTCGGTCGGGTCCATCCCCGCCGTGCCCAGCATGCGGAACTGGACGGCGGCCCCGGCGGCCGCCCCGCCCGGCACGGTGAGCGAGATGGCGTTGCCGGCCAGCTGCGCGGTGACGACGGGGAACCACGCCTTGGTGCGCAGCGCGATGCGCTGGAGCGAGAAGGTACAGGCGAAGTGGGCCCCCTCGGCGATGACGGCGGGGAGGAACCACAGCGGGTTGAGCGTGGCCAGCCGGGGCCACGAGTGCAGCACGGCGAGGACGCTGGGTGCCACCAGGTACAGGGCGATCCCGGTGAAGGCGATCCCGATCGAGCGCTTGACCACCGCGCTCCAGCGGATCGGTGCCTGCTGCTGCTCCTCGAACTGGACCTCGAACGAGCGCGGCCCGGCGTCGTCGGGAGGGAGCGGCGGCCCGCTCACGTCGTCACCTGCCCTGTCCGGACCCGGCCACGGTCGTCGCCCGCGTCCTCACCCTCCGGCCAGGCCGGTGAGCGCGGCCTCGACGATGCCGAAGCCGCGCAGGTCCCCCACGAGCGCGTCGCCCATCCGGTTCATGGCGTAGCAGATGGTCAGGTCGGCGTCCTGGTCCATGATGATCAGCGATCCGCCGTAACCGCCCCAGTAGCAGGCGCGCGGGCCCATGGGCATGAGCTCCGAGCTGAGGCCGTAGCCCATCCCGAACCTGAGGTCGAATCCGAGGATCAGGTCGGTCCCGCTGATCTGCTCGTCGAAGACCCGGTCGCAGCCCGCCTCGGACAGGAGGCGGACGCCGCGGGCCTGGCCCCGGCCGGCGACGACCGACTGCACCATGGCCACCGACCGCGCGTTGCCGTGGCCGTTGGCCGCGGGGATCTCGGCGGCGCGCCACCAGCGGTGGCTCGGGTAGGTGGCGTCCAGCGGCGGGTTGGTGGCGGCGCGGATGATCAGGTCGGTCGGGTTGAGCTGGGCGAGGTCCATGGGCGGCGGCGGGATCACGACCGACACCCGGCCCTCCTCCGACTCGGGCAGCCCGATGAAGAAGTCGGCGCCCAACGGACCGGCCACCTCGGAGGCGAACCACGTCCCGATCGACGTGCCGGTGATCCGCCGGACCACCTCACCGATCAGGTACCCCTGCGTGACCAGGTGGTAGCCCGAGGCCGTCCCCGGCTCCCACCAGGGCGTCTGGGCGGCCAGGAGTCCGGTGCACCTGTCCCAGTCCGCCAGGTCCTCGGGCTCCAGCCGCACGTCCCACCCGGGCAGGCCGGCGGTGTGGGCCATCAGGTGTCGCACCTCCACCGCCTCCTTGCCCCCGGCGGCGAACTCCGGCCAGTAGCGGGCGACCGGGGCGGAGAAGTCGAGCTCGCCACGGTCGGCCAGCATGAGCGCGCAGACGAACGTCATGGTCTTGGTCATGGACCACACGTTGACGAGGGTGTCCTCCACCCACGGGGCGGTGCCGGCCTCGTCGACCGTGCCGCCCCAGATGTCGACGACCGGCTCGCCGCCGACGAGCACGGCCACGGAGGCCCCCGTGTCCGCGCCCGAGTCGAGGTTGGCCGACAGCGCCGCCACCACGGGCTCGTACTGCGGTTCCCATGCTCCCTGGATGTCGGCCATCGGCCCCTCCCTCGGTCGTCGTGCGGGACGGTGCCGACGGCACGCCGCCCGTCGGCGCCCGTCGGCGCTCCCGGGGGCGTCCCTCCGGGTCGCCCGGCTCCCGATCTTTCCACGGGAGACCGGGGCGGTACCGAATCCCGGCCCGTCCCCGGCGGCGGGACCGTCGGCCGCCCCTCCGGGACCCGTTACCCTGGTAACCCGTGAGCGACGCGTCCGACACCCAGCTGACCCGGGACACCTACGAGCGCCTGCAGGCCGAGCTCGAGGACCTCACCACCCGCGGGAGGGTGGAGATCGCCGCGCTGATCGAGGCCGCCCGGGCCCTCGGGGACCTGAAGGAGAACGGCGACTACCACGCCGCCAAGGACTCCCAGGGCAAGATGGAGTCCCGGATCCGCCAGCTCGAGCAGATGCTGAAGAAGGCGATCATCGTCGAGGGAGGGGGCGCCGGCGACGGCACGGTGTCCCACGGCTCGGTGGTGACCCTGCGCTACGAGGGCGACGAGGAGGACGACACGGTGTCGTACTTCGTGGGCTCCATCGAGGAGCGGCAGGGCGACCTGACGGTCGTGTCCCCCGGGTCGCCGCTGGGCCAGGCGCTGCTTGGCCACGCGGTCGGCGACACCGTCGAGTACGCCGCGCCCGGGGGGAGCCTCCGGGTGGAGATCGTCGAGATCGGAGCCTGAGCACCATGGCCGAACCGCGCACGCTCTCGGAGAAGGTGTGGGACGGCCACGTCGTGCGTGCCGGGGGCGCGGACGAGCCGGACGTCCTCTTCATCGACCTGCACCTGGTGCACGAGGTCACGTCGCCGCAGGCGTTCGACGGCCTCCGCCTCGCCGGCCGCGGTGTCCACCGGCCCGACCTCACCATCGCCACGGCCGACCACAACGTGCCGACGACGGACATCGACCGGCCGGTGGCGGACCCCGTGTCGGCGAGGCAGCTGTCGGTGCTCGACGCCAACTGCGCCGAATTCGGCATCACCTGCTACCCGATGGGCGACGCCGACCAGGGCATCGTCCACATCATCGGACCCGAGCAGGGCCTGACCCAGCCCGGCATGACCATCGTGTGCGGCGACAGCCACACCTCGACCCACGGGGCCTTCGGCGCCCTCGCCTTCGGGATCGGCACGAGCGAGGTGGAGCACGTCCTCGCCACCCAGACCCTCCCCCAGCGCCGGCCCGCCACCATGGCCGTCACCGTGGACGGCGACCTGCCGGCCGGCGTCACCGCCAAGGACCTGGTGCTGGCCGTGATCGGCCGCATCGGCACCGGCGGGGGCAGCGGGCACGTCATCGAGTACCGCGGCTCCGCCGTCCGGGGACTCTCCATGGAGGGCCGGATGACGGTGTGCAACATGTCGATCGAGGGCGGCGCCCGGGCCGGCATGATCGCTCCGGACGACACCACCTTCGCCTTCCTCGAGGGACGGGACCACGCCCCCAAGGGTGCGGCGTGGGAGGAGGCCCTGGCGTACTGGAGGTCGCTCCCGACCGACCCCGGCGCGACGTTCGCCAAGGAGGTCGTGCTGGACGCGGCCGGGCTGGCGCCGTTCGTCACCTGGGGGACGAACCCCGCCCAGGTGACCCGGATCGACGGCACCGTGCCCGACCCGGACGGGTTCGCCACACCGGCCGAGCGCGAGGCCGCGGCACGGGCGCTCGAGTACATGGGTCTGGTGGGCGGCACCCCGCTGCGCGAGGTGCCGGTCGACACCGTGTTCATCGGATCGTGCACCAACGGGCGCATCGAGGACCTGCGGGCGGCGGCCGACGTGCTGCGCGGCCGGCGCGTGTCGCCGGGCATGCGGGCCCTGGTGGTCCCCGGATCGCACCGGGTCAAGGCGCAGGCGGAGGCCGAGGGGCTCCACCAGGTGTTCACCGGAGCCGGCTTCGAGTGGCGCGAGCCGGGCTGCTCGATGTGCCTGGCCATGAACCCCGACAAGTTGGCGCCGGGCGAGCGCGCCGCCTCCACCTCCAACCGGAACTTCGAGGGCCGGCAGGGCCGGGGCGGACGGACCCACCTGGTGTCGCCCGCCGTCGCCGCGGCCACCGCGGTGACCGGTCGCTTCGCCACCCCGGGGGAGCTGGACTGATGGATCCCGTACGCATCGTGACCGGGCGGGCCGTGCCCCTCGACCGGTCGGACGTCGACACCGACCAGATCATCCCTTCGGACTGGCTCAAGCGCGTGGAGCGGACCGGCTTCGGCAAGGGTCTGTTCAGCGAGTGGCGCGACGACCGCGACTTCGTCCTCAACCGCGAGGAGTACGCCGGGGCCACCATCCTGGTCGCGGGCCCCAACTTCGGGACCGGGTCGTCGCGCGAGCACGCCGTGTGGGCGCTGCTCGACTACGGGTTCGCCGCGGTGGTGTCTCCCGGGTTCGCCGACATCTTCCGCAACAACTGCACCAAGGCCGGGCTGGTGCCCGTGCAGGTCGACCCCGAGGTGGGACGGACCCTGCTCGACGCGGTGGCCGCCGACCCCGCCCTCGAGATCACGATCGACGTCGAGCGCGGCACGCTCGACGCACCGGCCGCCGGGATCGAGGCGTCCTTCCCGCTGGACGAGTTCACCCGGGCCCGGCTCCTCAACGGATGGGACGACATCGGGCTCACGCTCCGCTACGAGGCGGCCATCGAGGCCTACGAGGCCCGACGACCGGCCTGGCTGCCGACCACCCGCTGAGCCGGACCGCAGGGTCGTCCATCCGGCCGTCCGTCGCCGTCGGGGTGGCGGCCGCAGGGTGGGGACCGGTCGGGAGGGGACCAGACCGGTGAGTCGTCCCCCGGGGCGCTCCACTCGGACGAGGAGCGCGCACCGGGGAACGGAGAGCCCGCCGGGTCCCCGGCGCCGACCACCACGAGGGGCAGGGGGGCAGCCAACGTCGGGGAACCCGGAGGATTATGAGTTGCGGGCACTCCCCTCCTGCCCGCACCTGCGATCGTTCGCTGTCCGCCGGACAGCCTCTGGGACCTGCTCGCGGCGGGTGCAAACCGCTGCGTACGTGACCCTACACGCTTCCGCCTTCGCAGGCTGGGACGCCGGCCGGGCCTCCCGGAGGCGTCATCCCGCCGTCAGGTCCGGAGGGGACACTGCGGGGATGACCGACCGGACCCCCGCCGCATCGCGCCGGGACCCCGGTGCGTCCCCCGCGGCGCCCGCCGGGCGGCTCCCGCTCGCCACCGACGACCTCCCGTCGGCCGCCGCACCGTTCGGAGGACCGGAGGGCAACGCCCGGGCCACCGCCCTCACCGCGTCCATCCTCCTCGTCCTGCTGGCCGCAGAGGGCGCCACCGTCGTGAGGGTCCGCGCCTGGATCACCCCGCACGTCGTCCTGGGCATGGTCCTGGTGCCGTTCGTGCTGTGGAAGCTGACCACCACCTCCTGGAGGATGGTGCACTACTACCTGGCGCCCGGTCCCTACCGGGACCGCGGTGCGCCCCCGTTGCCGCTCCGCCTGCTCGGACCCGTCGTGGTCCTCCTGACGCTCGCGCTCCTCGGTTCGGGCATCGCCCTGCTCCTCGTCCCCCGGTCGCTCCGGAGCCAGCTGTTCTTCGTGCACAAGGCGAGCTTCCTCCTCTGGTTCGGGGCCATGGCGATCCACGTGGTCGGTCACGTGGTCGAGACCGGCCGGCTGGCCCCGGCGGACCTGGCCGCCCGCACCCGACGCCAGGTGCGGGGGGCCGGCGCCCGGCTCTGGGTCGAGGCCGGCTGCCTGGTGGTCGGCGTGCTGCTGGCTGTCGTCGTGGCTCCGGCCATCGGCCCCTGGCTGGCCGGCCCCGGTGGCTGAACGGTCGCTGGGCAACAATGGGGTGCCGTGAGGTTCGCACGATGAGGGTGCTGGTGGCGGAGGACGACTCCGGTCTGCGCTCCGTGCTGGAGCGGGGCCTGCGCGAGCACGGCTACGTGGTCGACGCCGTGGCCGACGGGGGTGAGGCCCTGGCCTACCTGCGGTCCTACGAGTACGAGGTCGCCGTGCTCGACTGGCGGATGCCCGTGACGACCGGGATCGAGGTGGTCCGCGCCATGCGCGCCCGCGGCGACCGGACCCCGGTGCTGATGCTGACGGCCAGGGACGCCACCGCGGACCGCGTGGAGGGACTGCGCGACGGGGCGGACGACTACCTGGTCAAACCGTTCTCGTTCGCCGAACTGACGGCGAGGCTGACGGCACTGCAGCGGCGGCCGCCGCTCGCCCACGGTCCCGTCCTCGCCTGCGGCGACCTCGCCTTCGATCCGTCGACCCGGATCGCCACCTGCGCGGGGACGGCCCTGCAGCTGACCGCCATCGAGACGGCGTTGCTCGAGCTGCTGCTGCGCCGCGCACCGGCGGTGGTCAGCAGGCGCACGATCGCCGTCCAGGTGTGGGACGACGAGGCGGACCCGGTCGGGTCGAACACGATCGACGTCCACATGGCCCGGCTGCGGGGCAAGTTGACCGGTGCGGTCGCCCGCATCGAGACCGTCCGCGGCTCCGGCTACCGGCTGGTGCCCGGATGAGCGCCACGGCGCGCCGTCGTCCCGGTCCACCGGACGCCCGCTGGGGACATGCCGCCCGGGTGGCCCTGTCGGCCACCGTCGTCGTCGGCGTCATGGCCCTCCTGCTCGCCCTGGTGGTGAACTCGATCATCCTGCGCCGGCTGGACGACGAGGTCGACGCCCGACTCGGATCCACGCTGGCCGCCGCCGCGTCGGGCACGCTCGCCGCCTCGGGCGACGCCGTCGGCCACGCCGGAGGCGATCTGGACGACGCCCCCGTGTTCGTGTGGCGGGTGTCCCCGGACGGGACGATCGGGGCGGTCACCCCCGGCGCGCCCGCACTGTCGACCCACCCCACGACGTCGGGCACCACGTCGGCCTCGATCGACGGTCGGGCATTCCGACTGTCGGCCGTACCGGATTCCGGCGGCTGGCTGGTCGCCGGTGAGAGCACGGTCGCCATCGGTGCGGACGGCGGGGATCTCCGGGTGGTCGAGCTGGTCCTCGGTGCCCTCCTGCTCCTGGTCACCTTCACCGGCTCGTTCGTCGTCGGACTCCGGGCGTCCGCCCCGATCGAGCTGATCCGCCGACGGCAGGCCGAGTTCACCGCCGACGCCAGCCACGAGCTGCGGACCCCGCTGAGCGTCATCGAGGCCGAGGTGGACCTCGCGCTGGGGAGGCCGCGCACCGCCGGGGAGTACCGGGAGGTGCTGGAACGGATCGGGTCCGAGTCGGAGCGGCTGCGGACCATCGTCGAGGACCTGCTGTGGTTGGCCCGCGCCGACGGGGTGGCGCCGGACGTGGGCCCGCCGGACGCCGACGACGTGGTCGACGTGGCGGCCGTGGCCGACACCACCGTCACCCGGTTCGCCGCCGTCGCCGACACCGGGGGCACCATCCTCTCGGCCCGCACGCCCCCGCCGGGGACCGCCCTGGTCCGTGCCGATCCCGACGGTGTCGACCGGCTGGTCGGCGTACTGGTGGACAACGCGGCCCGGTACGCCGGGGCGGGGGGCACCGTCGTGGTGGCGGTGACCGTCACCGGTGGTCGCGTCGTGCTGGTGGTCGACGACTCGGGGCCCGGCATCCCCGAGGACCAGCGCGCCCTGGTGTTCGACCGGTTCCACCGCGTGGACACCTCCCCCGGCGGCACCGGTCTCGGGCTCGCCATCGCCGACGCCGTGGTGCGGGCGAGCTCGGGGACGTGGGACGTGGGGACGTCACCGCTCGGCGGGGCACGCTTCCAGGTGACGTGGCGACAGGCACCACCGGGTGCGGCGGCCGGGCCGGCCGGGCCGGCCGGGCGGGCCGGGATGCACGGTGCGGAAGGTCCTGCACCCGTCCGGCAACCGGGAGCCAGCCTGGACGCCGGCTGACGGGCCCGGTTCTCAGGAAACTCTTACGTTTCATTCATCCCGGTGTCAGGTTGGCTCCGTAGCCTGGTTCCATGAGTTCGCCTCCGCGACCCTCTCGCAGCATCCGCCGGTCGGACCCCGCCCGTGCCGCCAGGCTCGACCGGGACGCCGGCATCGAGCGCGCCCGATCGGTCACCAAGGGGATCGCCTTCGGTTCCGTCGCCGCCGTCGCCGTCGCCGGTGTCTACGTCAGCCAGGCGCTGCCCGGGCACTCGGCGGCCCGGGGCGGCGCCACCGACGGTGCGGTGGCCACGACGGTCCCGTCGGTCCAGGCCCCGTCCTCGGGGTCCACGACCGCCCCGACCACCCCGGCCACGACACCGGCCACGACACCTGTCACGTCTCCGGCCACGACGCCCGCCAGCAGCCCGGCGACCAGCAGCCCGGCGGCCTCTTCTGGCGGATCCTCCTCCTCGGGCGGGTCCTCCTACTCGGCCCCGTCCGCTCCCGCGTACGTGCCGGCCCCCGCCTACAACCAGGCGCCGGTGGCCAGCAGCGGCGCCAGTTGAGCCCGGCGGCACCGGCCACCGACCGGCCGGCCCGGCTGGGCGCGCACCGCACCGCCCGCTGGTCGACGCACGTCGAGGTGGTGGTCACCGACCCCGCCGTCGTCGTGGATGCGGCGCACCTGCTCGACGGTGTGCTGGACCGCGTGGAGGCGGTCGCCAGCCGGTTCCGTCCGGACTCCGAGGTGTGCCGCCTCCAGCGGGCGGCGGGCGGGAGACCGCTACCGGTCAGCGCCGATCTGGCCGAGCTGCTCGAGGTGGCGCTGCGCGCCGCGGCCCGGTCGGACGGTGCCGTCGACCCGACGGTCGGGAACGCGCTGTGCCGACTGGGCTACGACCGCGACATCGCCGACGTCGCCGGCGGGGTGGAGGGGACGCTGCCGGGTGCCGCTCCCGTCCCCGGATGGCGCTCCGTGGTCCTGGACCGCGACGCGGGGACGGTCGCCCTGCCGGCCGGCACCCTCCTCGACCTGGGGGCGACCGCCAAGGCGTGGGCCGCCGACCGGGCCGCCGCGACCGTCGCCACCCGGCTCGGCTGCGGCGCACTCGTCTCCCTGGGAGGGGACCTCGCGGTGACGGCCGCCCCGCCGGGTGGATTCGCGGTCGGCGTCTCCGACCTCTGCGCCGACCCGGACGCACCCGCCACGGTGTCGGTCGTGGCCGGAGGCCTGGCGACGTCGGGCGTCACCGGTCGCCGCTGGCTCCTCGGTGGCGTCCCCGTCCACCACGTCGTGGACCCGGCAACCGGGCTGCCGGTCGACACGCCGTGGCGGACGGTCACCGTCGCGGCCGGCTCGGCCGTCGACGCCAACACCGCGTCCACGGCGGCCCTGGTGCTCGGCGTGACGGCGCCGGACTGGCTCGCGGCGCGCCGCCTGCCCGCCCGCCTGGTGTCCCACGACGGGGCCGTCGTGCGCGTCGCCGGCTGGCCGGAGGACACGGCCGGCGCGGACGGTGCGGGCGGCGGGAACGGCACCCGATGACCGTGCCCGCCACACCCGCCCTGGTCACCGCGGTCGGCGGCAAGGCGTTCTGGTACCTCACCCGGGCCAGCGGGCTCGTCGCCCTCGTCCTGTTGAGCACCACCCTCGTCCTCGGCATCGTGGCCTCGATCGGGTGGACCACCCGCCGCTGGCCGCGCTTCGTCTCCCAGGACGTCCACCGCAACGTGTCGCTCCTGTGTCTCGCCTTCGTCGGCGTCCACGTGGCCACCACGGTGGCCGACGGCTACGTGCCCATCCACCTGGTCGACGTGGTCGTCCCCTTCCACTCCCCGTACCGGACGCTCTACGTGGGACTGGGCGCCGCCGGGTTCGACCTCCTGCTCGCCGTGCTGGTCACCAGCGCGCTGCGCCACCGCATCGGCTACGGATCCTGGCGGTTCGTCCACTGGCTCGCCTACCTGTGCTGGCCCGTCGCCCTGGTCCACGGGCTCGGCTCGGGGACCGACACCCCGCTACCGGTCGTCCTGGGCGTGGAGGCGGCGTGCACCGCCGCCGTCCTGGTGGCCTTCGCCTGGCGGCTGACCACCGGGAGGGACCTGCCCGTCGGACGGCGCACGGCCGCCGGCGCGAGTGCCGTGGTCGTGACCGCGGCCATCGCCGGATTCGCCGTCCTCGGACCGCTGCGACCGGGGTGGTCGCACCGGGCGGGTGGCACCACGGTGGCGTCGCACGCCGCCCCGGTCGCCGGCACCCCGGCCGGCGGCGGGTCCGCGCCGGACGGAGTCGGGGGATGAGCGCGCCCGTCGGTCCCACCCGGCTGCTCGACACCGTCGGCGACGGCCCGGTGGTCGGACTCGACGCCCACCTGGCGCGCTGGGGCACCCTCCCCGACGTCGGTGCGGGGGCCCTGCTCGACGCCGTCGAGGCCAGCGGCCTGCGTGGCCACGGCGGGGCCTGGTTCCCGGTCGGGACCAAGTGGCGCGCCCTCGCCCGGTCGCGTCGGGCCCGGCCCGTCGTGGTGGCCAACGGCGCCGAGGGAGAGCCCGCCAGCGGCAAGGACCGCTTCCTCCTGCACCATGCCCCCCACCTCGTGCTCGACGGCGCCGCCACCGCGGCCCGCGCCGTCGGCGGCGACCGGGTGGTCGTGCACGCGGCCCCCGGGTCCGAGTCCGGCATCCACCGTGCCCTCGCCGAGCGTGCCCGCCGCCGGATCGACGCCTGCACGTTCGAGGTGGTGGTGGCGCCGGACCGCTTCCTCGCCGGCCAGGAGTCGGCGGCGGTCGCCACCATCAACGGACGCAACCCGGGCGTCCCCACCTTCCAGGGGATCCGGACCGTCCGCGACCGGGGCGTCGACGGACGCCCCACCCTGGTGCAGAACGTCGAGACCCTGGCCCACGTCGCCCTCGTCGCCCGATTCGGCCCCGAGTGGTTCCGCACCGTCGGGACCCCGGCGTCGGCCGGCACCGCCCTGGTCACCGTCACCGGTCGCTGGGAGGTGCCCCGGATCGTGGAGATGCCGCTCGGTACGACGCTGGCCCGGGGCCTGGGGATCGACGGGCCCGCGGCCGCCGGCGTCCAGGGCGTCCTCCTGGGCGGGTACGGCGGGGGCTGGCTCCCCACGGCGACCGCGCTGTCGATGCCCTTCACCGAGGAGGCGGCCCGCGGTCACGGCTCGTCGATCGGCGCCGGGGTGGTCGTGCTCCTGCCCTCGGGCGTGTGCCCGCTCGCCGAGGTGGCCCGGGTCGTGCGCTACCTCGAGGGCGAGGGGGCGGGCCAGTGCGGACCGTGCGTCAACGGGCTCGACGTCCTCGCCACGTCCATGGAGCACCTGGCGTACCGTCCCCGGTCGCTGCACGGCGGGCTCGCCGCCTTCCCGAGCCTGTGCTCGCTGGTGGAGGGCAGGGGCGCCTGTCGCCACCCCGACGGCGTGGCCCGCTTCGTGCGGACCGCGGTCGACGTGTTCGCCGACCACGTCGCCGCGCACCTCGAGCGGGGGCCGTGCGGGCCGGCACGACCGTTCCTGACCGTGCCGGCGCCGGTGCCGGCGCCGGTGCGGGTGGGGGTCCGGTGAGCCGGTCCCGATGGCGACTCGTCGTCGATCCCGTCGCCTGCGACGGGGCCGGCGTGTGCGCCGAGCTGCTGCCCGAGATGATCGGGCTGGACCCGTGGGGCTTTCCCGTGGTCCACCACGACGAGGTCCCCGACGGGTTGCTCGCCCTGGCCCGCCGGACCGAGGCGGGCTGCCCGCGCCTGGCCATCACCCTGGTCCGCGCCGGCCGGGGGTGACCCGGGTCGGCGGGCGACGGAGTCGCTCAGGTCCCGCAGCAGGGGCCCACGCCACCAGGGCGGTGGAGTCCCACCCACGGAGATCGGCCGCCCCGCCGGGGCACCCCCGGTCCCAATGGCCCCGGAACGGAAGAGGGGGCCCGGCAGACGCCGGGCCCCCTCTCGTCAGCACCGGTCAGGTGCTGCGTTCCGGTACTGCTGGTGGCTCAGACGCCGAGGCCGTTGGTGACCTGGCAGAAGCCCTCGCCGCTACCGAGGCCGCTGGAGGCGCCGGTGTTGACGTAGGTGGTGCCGCCGATCGTGAAGGTGTTGCTCACGTCGTTGGCCTCGTACCCGGTGTCGGTGTACGCACCCGGGTACGGCAGGGTCCCGATGCCCTCGTTGAAGAAGCTGCCGCCCGTGTCCAGGGGGAAGAAGCCCTGCGCCCTGATGGCCGCCTCGATCTCGCTGCGGTACGTCACACCCGTCTGGGGATCGACGTCAGCCTCGGTCGAGGACTTGCACAGGAATCCGTCCTCGCCGATGAAGTTCAGCGAAGCCTGGCTGGAGGGGTCGGTGGCACTCGAGTTGTTGTACATGTTGTACAGGTTTCGGGTCACCGGGAAGGCGCCGGTGGCACCCGACACGGCATCCTGGATGGTCGCCTCGGAGGCCGAGATCGGCGCACCGCCGCTCGAGGGCGTCAGCTCACCGAAGGACACGTAGGTGTCCTTCGCCGTGCCGGTGGCGGTGTTGGGGACGGTACCCGCGCACACTGCCTCGTCCTTGTAGTTGCTGGTGCCCGCCTCCTGCTGATCGTGCGCAGCGGGGCACGTCGTGGTGAACTTGCCGTACGACATGAAGTAGATGGCGTCGGCGGCGTCCGGCTGCTGGGCGATGTACGACATCTGGTTCTCGAACAGGTTCGAGTGGGCGGAGACCTGTGTCCCGGAGCTGCCGCCACTCGGGACCCATCCGGCCTCACATGCACCACAGGTGATGCCCGGGGTGGTCAGGCCGTTGGTACCGGCCGAGTAGTCGGCCGCACCGGATCCGGTCCACGTCGAGTACGTGCCCGAGCCGGTCTGGGCGTCGTACACGTCGATCGGGTACGAGTCCAGGGCGGCCTTGGCCGTCGTCGTCGGAAGCGGGTTCATGAGGCAGTTCCAGTTCATGTTGTACGTCACCGCGGTGGCGCCCGTACCGAAGGTGCAGGTCTCCGTACCGTTCCAGATCGCCTTGATCTGGCCGATGGTCAGGCTGGAGATCTTGTCCTTGTAGAGTGCCGTCTGCACGTCGGCGATCTTGTCGAACGCCACATAGGAGACACCGTCGATGGCGTAGGCGACATCGTTGACCGTGGCGTTGCCCTTGAGGGCCGAGGCCCGGCCGTAGTCGATCTGGGCGATGCCGGTGGTTCCGCTACCTGCGGCCTCCAGTGCGCTCGCACCGTTGCCGGAGCCGATGGCGGGTGCCTGCACCGTGTAGTCGTTGTAGGGGTTCTCGCCGGCGATGTTGTAGCCCTGCTCACCGTCGGGGGTCCCGTTGGCGTAGGGCGTCGTGCCACAGCCGAGGGTACCGGCGACGTTCTTGGGGGTCGAGGTCGAGGCGGTCAGGTCACAACCGGGTGATCCGTTGAACAGGGTGCCCAGCGCCGTCATCGTGGAGTAGGCGGTCTGCGAGCCACTGCCGACCAGGAGCGAGGCGTTCGTCGCATTGTCGGGATAGGTCGCGGCACCGGCGGTGCCTGCAAATGCCAGCGACAGGCTGGCCACGCCGACGGTGGCTGCGGCCAAGGCCACGCCCCTCCGGCGACTGAACAGTGAACGGAACATGAAGTGTCTCCTCATTGTTGTGGATGGTTGGTGAAGATCCGGAGACCGTGTTGACGCCCCTCGGGTTCCTTCATGAGGCACTGTAAGGAACCGAGGTAATCCGAATGTCACGGATAGATGGGGTGTGGGTGAACTCTTAGTGACGGATGTCGGCCGCGTCGTCGCCGTGGCGGTTCGAAGGCGGTGCTCCGCCGCCTCCCCGGTCCCCGGGACGGGGTTCACCACCGCGGCAGGCGGGGCGCCGGTCACCCGGACCGGGAGGGATCCCCCTGCTGACGACGGGTCAGAAGGTGGCGGGCAGGGCCCGCGCGACGCTCTCGCAGGCGAAGAGCCCGCACATCATCACCACCGGGGCGGCGAACAGGTAGACCAGCCACGGACGGCGGATGCGCCAGGCGAGGAATGCAGCTCCGACCAGCACGGCGATGGTGAGGATCGACCAGAGCACGGCCAGCCCGCCCGCGGCGGGATCGCCGCTGAGGCCGAGTTCGTAGTCGGGCACGGCGGCGGTCTGGTCGGGCACGGCGACGGCGTGTCCGACCAGTGTTCCCACGACGACCAGGCGCCCGCTCGTGATCAGACTCGAGTTGGAGGTGACCAGCGTCAAGCGGTCCTCCGCGGTCGGCAGGACCACGTCCCGGTGGCCGATCGGCACGACGCCCACCGAGTGGACCCGGTACGTGAACGCCCCTGCCCCGTCGACCACATGGATGGCGTCCCCCTTGCGGAGGGATCCGATGGAGCCGAACGGGCCGCCGAAGGTCACCCGCCGTCCGGCGATCACCGAATTCCCGGGCGAGCCGGGCAGCGATGAGCCGGGCATGAGGCCCGGTCCGTTCATGAGGTCGGCGGCACTGGTGCCGGCGACGACGACCTGGTCGACCCCGATGGCCGGGATCTTGATCACGGCCACGGCGCTGCCCTCGGGCGGAAGGCGGCCGTCGACGAGGCTGTAGACGGTGAGCGGCTGACCCTGCAGTCCCTCGGCGAGGCGCTGCTGGTCCCTACTCGCCGTCAGCGGCGTGAAGGAGACGAGATAGATCAGGAACATGGCGAGCAGGCCGGCGATACCCACCAGCGCGAACCCCGCCAGTCGCCGGTACGGCAGTGCTGGGATGGTGACGGTACGGCCGGCGGACCGGGGCGCGTCCGCTTCCGTCCCCCAGCTGCGGTCGTAGGACACACCCGAGTCGGGGTCGGACGGGACGTCCGGCGTCCCGACGACCGGGACGCGGTCCGGCGCCAGGGTGGTACTGGAAGTGGACACCCGCGGGTCGGTCACGGTGCCCCCTCCACGTCGTGGCGCCGTCGTCGGGTGGCGGCACCCGGACCGAACAGGAGCAGCAGGCCGGCGAGCAGCGAACCGAGCGCGAGCACCACGATCGCCGGGAGCAGGAACCTGGTGGTCGCGCTGAGTCCGACCAGCAGGAATCCGGTGGGGATCGTCGACGGCGGAGCCACGACCGGAGTCCGGACAGTACCTCCGGTCGCCGTGCCCGAACCCCCCGGACTGGTCGACCCGGTCAGCGGGAGCTGGCTCGACAGCGGGCTGGAGACGGCGACGGTGCCACCGCCCGAGGAGGTGTACGCCGAGCCCGAGCCGCTGGACGAGTCCGAACCGCTGGACGGCGACGTGGCCGGCGTGGTCGTCGTGGTCGTCGTGGTGGTGGAGGTGGTCGTCGTGGTCGTCGGGGCGGGGGCGATGGTGAGGTCGTTGCTGATGTCGGTGAGTGCCGCCTGGTAGATGCTGGTCGGGAGCGGGGCGTACCCGGCGGGCAACGTCGAGCCGTGGGAGTAGTTCACCAGATTGGTAAGGAGGTTCTTGATCGCCGTTCCCTGTTCGTACGTCTGGGGTGACGTCGGAACGATGGCGTACGTGATGTTCGGCATCGGGTAGGCGGCCGGATCAGTGTTGGCGAAGTTCATCGGGTACGTCCCCGCGGGACAGGAGAGGTTGTCGGCCGGACACGGGGTGAGGTCGTCCGCCGCCGCCTCGAGGCTGGCGACCGTCGGTGCCACGAAATTGCCGGAGGCGTTCTCCATCGAAGCGGTGGACAGTCCGTAGAACTGCGCCTCGGAGGTGTCCATCAGACCGAACGCGATGCAGGGATCCTGCGCGTCCTGTGGTACCGGCAGCACCCCGCCCCCGTAGCACCACCCCCGCATGGCCTTGGCCTGGAACGACGGGTTCTGCGCCTCGGAGAAGTCGCTCGCCGTCGCCGACAGCGCCGGGAAGGTGAGGTACCCCTGACAGTTGGGGAACACCCACGTGGCCCCTGGGTACGGGGGCCAGATCGAGGAACCGGGTGGTGACGTGAGGGTCGCGGCCGCCTGGTTCGGATCGGTGACCTTCACCATCACGGGACTGGTCTGGCCGTTCTCGTTGACCGGGACGTCGAACGGGGCGTTCGGGGCGTTGCACAGCCAGGAGGTCGCCTCGTAACTCGACCCGCTGGCGACGTTGGAGTTGAACGAGCCGAAGTTGGACGGGACGATGACGCCCGCCGGGGCCGAGTTCAACAGGTTGAAGGTGCTGTTCGTCGTGTTGAATTCGTTCTGCTTGGCTCTGGATTTGGTCGACGGGCAACCCTGGATGACCGCGCAGGTCACCGGGGGCGACGCCGCTTCGAGCGCGGTGGTCAGATTGTCGGCTCCCGGGAAGATCGGTTTCCGGGGCGTACCCTCGACCGACCCTGACCCGGCAGGCTCCTGGTAGCCGGACGTGAGGAGACCGGCCACCATGTTGGGTGTCAGCTTGTAGCTGTTGATCGGGAAGTTCAGGCCCATGATCGACTCGCCCGCGAGGAAGCTGTCCGTCGTCCCCGACAGGGCGATCGGGATGTACGCGTAGGCCTTGCCGAGCAGCGCCGCCTCCTGATCGAGATCGGTGGCGTTGTCGACCAGGGCGACGGTGGCGCCACCGCTGATGTAGGAGTTCAGCACCGACGCGTCGTCGGTCGACGTGTTGACCGCCACGACACCGTTCGCCTGTCCGCACGTCGCCTCGATCGCCGCCGGGATGAAGTGCTCGACGCTGAACGAGTTCGCCACCTGGACCTCGGGGTCCTGGCTCGGACAACCTTGGGCCTGGGCGGCGTACCCGACGGGGATGACGGCGGAGTTGCCGGCGGTGATGGTCGGTCCGGCGCCTGCGTCGGCACCCCGCCCAGGCTCCTCGGTCACGACGAGCTCGCACGGATCGGTACCGTCGTCGCAGTTGAAGCCGTGCTGCTGGCCGAGCTTGTTCACGAGGTCGTGGGCCGGGATGAGGAGGTTCCCCTCGCCCGGGGGGTCGAGGAACACCGGATAGGACAACGTCGTGGTGTTCCCGTTCGCCGGGGTGTCCGAGACGGGGACCGTGGTCGGGCCGATGACCAGGGAATCCCAGTTGCCGCTGACGCAGGACGGGTCGGTGGAGGAACCGACGGCCGAGCAGAACGCGACGCGGACGCTCCCCGTCGGGTCGAAGTTCTTCGTGGTGATGTAGGTGTATTCCCCGTCGTTCAGGTTGGTGTTCGGTGTCACGTCGACCGACGGGCAGTCGGTCGTCTGACCGACCGGACACGGCAGCGTCACCAGACAGCCCCCGCTGCCGTCGTCGGAGCAGGGGGTGCTGGCACCGGCGGTCGAGGCCCGGGACGAGAGCGGGGCCGTCGCCCCGACGACCGACACGCCGGCCAGCACCAGGATCAGCACCAGCCAGACACGGAGGCTCTTGCGGGCGGACGGCCCGGTGGACGGCACGTCACCCGTCCTCGTGGTGATGGTTCGGCGGGACATGGGGCCCACACCCTCTCTCGTCGCTTCCGGTCTCGATCCTCCGTCGTCCATCAGTGGGCGGCCGCTCATCGGTCGCCTCACCTCCCGACCGTCGCATCGGGATCCGGCGCACCGGCCGCCGCGGCACGTCGACGGGTCCGCCGCATGGCGATCAGGGGGGGCAGCAGCATGATCCCCAGCACGAGGAGCGCCCACCCGAGGTACATCGCCGACCTGGGGACTGGCGACGTCATCGGTGGCCGCCACCAACGTGTCGGCCCGCTGGAACTCGTTGGGACCGCCGACACCGAGCTTGCGGACGATCTGTCCGTTGACCACGGTGTAGCCCTCGGCGGCCAGCTGGGGGGTCAGGCCGGCGGCGGCCTCCGACGAGGTGAGGCCGTCGGCGAGCACCGACGAACCGCCCGACCCCGACGAGGAGGTCGTCCCGGAGGACGACGAGCCCGAGGTCGACGACGAACCCCCGGCACCCCTGGTGGCGGTCACGCCCGTGGTGGCCGTCGTCCCCCCACCGGTGATGCCACCGCCGGACACGCCCTGCACGATCGGCGAACCCGGGAGCGGGATCTCGCCGTCGACGTACGGGTTCTTGCAGTCGGCGGCCGTCACGGGCGGTGGCTGCTGTCCACCGTTCAGGCGGCCGATGGCGTCGAAGTCCTCCTGGACGAGTACCGGGGGGAGAGGCGAGTAGCCGAGGGTGGCCATCTGATCCTGGCCGGCGCAGGCCAGGTACGCGACGAATTGGCCCAGTGACTGCCCCTTCTGCGGGGCGAACGGTGAGGTCGGTCCCGTCACGGGACTCACCGGGCAGCGTGGGATTGGCGGCGCATGCCGTGTGCTGGCCGGCGGCGAGGCTCGGGGAGCACGGGGACACCAGGTAGCTGTACGCCGACAGCGGGTAGGCGTTGGGCAGCGGGTTGGTGTACACGTTCGTGAGGTCCTGGGTGAGGTCCGGGTGCAGCAGCGCCGCCTCGAGGGCGGTGGCCACGTTGAGCGAGGTCGGCTGCACCTCCGCCCCGCTGGCATTCTGCGAGGTTGGCGACGGGCATGGCGTGCTCCTTGGCGAACGCCGTCTCGACATAGGTGATCGACCCCTCGCTGGAGAGGGCGGACACGTAGTTGGCGGCGTTGTCCGAGCCGTTCTCACCGACCGGGTATGCCCGCATTCCACCCCGGGTACTTCTGGACGTCGTAGTGATGCTCGAGGCCGGTACCGGCCAGCTCGCACTCGGTAGACCGGGTTTGCCCGAGTCGAAGGCGTTCTGCGCAGCCACGAAGTCGGCGCTGTCCTGATGGAGCAGGTAGTCGCTGAGCAGGTAGTTCTCACCCGAGGCGTCCGCGCGGTAGACCGGGATGCACGTCTGGCGTCGGGAAGGTCGCCCTCGAGCTGGGGGTTCAGGCCTGGCGATGGCGGGATCATTCCACTTGGTGATCTCGCCGAGGAAGATCTGGCCGATCAGCTGACGCGTTGAGGTTCAGGTCGGTGATCCGCTGGCCGTCGTTCCCGTTGAGATTGAACATGAGGGCGAGGCCTCCGGCCACGTCCGGCATGTACTGGTAGGGCTGGGACGGGATAGTTGGTCGACTGGTCGGAGCTGTAGGGGATGTCGGAGGCGGCGAAGTCGATCTGGTTCTGGCCGAAGTTGTTGAGGCCGATGACCGAGGACGACACCTGCCAGTTGATGTTGAGCCCGTACAGCGTCGACGACTGGCCCACCCACTGCTGGATGGCCACGCTCGCGAAACTCGAACCGGTCGACTGCATCGACGGGCTGGCCGCAGCGGGCACCGCACTCCGAGCTACGAGGGCCGCGGCCGCGGACACCATGACGGCGGCGGTCGACGACGCCGAGCGGACGCGCGCGGCGTGCGCCCCGGCTCAGCCGAACTGGCCATTGACATAGTCGAACGTCCTCTGGTCGCGTGGGCTCGCCGAAGATCGTCTCGGTCCGACCGGACTTCGATCACCCGCCCGGGCTGGTTCTCCTCGGCGAGGAAGAAGGCGCAGTAGTCCGACACCCGCTGGGCCTGCTGCATGTTGTGGGTCACGATGACGACGGTCACCTCGTCGGCGATCTCCTTGATGGTCTGCTCGATCCGCAGTGTCGACGTAGGGTCGAGGGCCGAACACGGCTCGTCCATCAGGAGCACCCGGGGCTTGACGGCCAGCGAGCGGGCGATGCACAGGCGCTGCTGCTGCCCGCCGGAGAGCGCGCCACCGAGCTCACCGAGTCGGTCCTTGACCTCGTTCCACAGGCCGGCCTTGCCCGAGGGACTCCTCGATGAGGTCGTCCTTGTTCGCCGGGCGAGGTCCGCGAGAACTTGAGGCCGGCGAGCACGTTCTCGGCGATGCGTCATGGCCGGGAAGGGATTCGGCTTCTGGAAGACCATGCCGATGTGGCGACGGGTCTCCATCGCCCGTTGTCCGGGTCCGTAGATGTCGACGCCGTCGAGCTGGACCGACCCGGCGAGCTGCGCTCCCGGCACCACCTCGTGCATCCGGTTGAGGATGCGGAGGAACGTCGACTTGCCGCACCCGGACGGGCCGATGAGGGCGGTGACCTTGGACTTCTCCATGGTCAGGTCGACCGTCTCGAGCACCAGTCGGCCGCTGAACCAGGCGCAGACACCGTCGGCGTCGATCTGGCCGGAGCTCGCCCAGGACGTGGTCGCCCGTGAACGGCGCCGGGTGGCGTGGGCCCGCCGGACCGGCGGACGGGGGCATGGTCGTCGTCATCGGGGTGCCTGCCTCTCCTCGATCGGGGTCGGGACGAAGATCCGCGCCATGAAGTCGTCCTCGGCCGGCGCGGACCCTCTGCGACCGCTTCCCCTGCGCCTCTGGGCCGGCTGAAGATCCGGGCCAGGACGAAGAGGATCAGCACCATGCGCCATCAGCACGAACGCGGCCTGGAAGGCCAGGTCGATGAGGACCGGCTGGGCCTGGCGCACGTCCGACCAGATGACGAGCGGCAGCGCCCCCTGGTCGTGGGCGAAGGGATTCCAGTTGAGTACCTGCGAGCCGAAGGCGGTGAAGATGAGCGGTGCCGTCTCCCCCACGATCCGGGCCACCCCGAGCAGGACCGCGGTGACGACACCCGACCGCGCGGTGGGGAGCACCACCGACCAGACCGTCCGCCACTCGGGCGCACCCAGCGCCTGGGAGGCCTCGCGCAGCCCGCTCGGGACGACCCGGAGCACCTCCTCGACCACCCGGGTGACCGACGGCAGGAGGATGACGACCAGGGCCAGCGAGGCGGCGAACCCGAGTAGTTGAGGACGTGGGTCAGGATCAGCATCGAGTAGATGAAGATCCCGGCCACCACCGACGGGGTGCCGCTCATGGCGGTGACCACGGTCCGGACCGTCCGCGACCCGAACCCGCTGCACCTCGTTGAGGTAGATGGCGGTGGCGACGGCGAAGGGCACCCCGATGGCCACGGCGATGAGCACCTGCTCGACCGTGCCGATGATGGCGTGCAGGATGCCGACGTGGGCCGAGCGCGTCGGGCTCGGCCACCTGGAAGTTCTTCTGGTCCTTGGTGAACAGCGACCCCCAGTGGATGGACGGGACGGCCTTGTACGCGACCCAGCCACGATGAAGAGGACGATGCCGACGACGAGGAGGGCGGCGCTGACCACGACGACCGCCGACGACCCGGTCCGTCGCCACCTGGCGCTCGATGACCTGGGCGGTGCCCAGCCAGGTCAGGGCAGGAACACGAGGTACCAGCAGACGAGGAAGCCGAGACCGCCCGACAGCGACGTGAGCTGGTAGAAGACGATCCAGACCAGGCAGAGGGCCGAGACGGCCGACGCCCACCAGGACGGCCACGTCCTCGGCGCCGAACGCCCCGGGTCGGATCGGTGTCGGCAGTCGACGGGGTGTCGGCGGCGTGGGGGGCGGCGTCGGGGGGCCGGCGTCCGGGCGGCCGACGGCGCGGTCCCGCCGGCACGCGGCTCGTGCGCCGGCGGCCGACTGGGTCGAGGCCGACGTGGTCGTCGACGAGTACGCCCTCTGGAGCGGTCTGGGTGACGGCGTCCGGACTCACAGGTCGACCCCCGCACCGCTGCGGGACCGGTTGACGATCGCCGATGCGGCCAGGTTGATGACCAGGGTCAGCACGAAGAGCACGAATCCGCAGAGGAGGAGGTCGTGCAGTCCGAGGTTGCCGCCGGAACCGAAGTTGACGGCGATGAGCTGCGAGATCGTGGACCCGCCGTGCTGCAGGATCTCGTGGGTCACCTTGTAGGAGCCCGCCAGGATGATCGAGACGGCGATCGTCTCCTCCAGTGCCCGGCCGAGGCCGAGCATGACGGCTCCGATCATGCCGCCCCTTCCGAAGGGGAGGACGACCGTGCGGATCATCTGCCAGCGGCTCGCCCCGAGGGCGAGTGCCGCCTCGCGCTCACCGGCCGGAGCGAGGGAGAAGACCTCGCGGCAGATCGAGGCGATGATGGGGACGATCATGATCCCGACCACCAGGCCGGCGATGAAGATCGACGCGTTGAGCGGCGGGCTCGTCACCTTGAAGAACGGGAAGAAGGCCAGGTGGCGCGACAGCCAGGTGCTGAGACCGACGACGTTCGGCTGGAGCTCGAAGAACGCCCACAGCCCGAAGATGATGCTGGGGATGGCCGCCGCCAGGTCGATCATGGCGATGAGCGTCCGCCGGGACCGGAGCGGTGCGTACTCGCTCAGGAACAGCGCGGTGCAGAGAGCGACCGGCGCCCCGACCACCATGGCCACGAAGGCCACCTCGACGGTCCCGACGAGTGAGGCGAGGACGCCGAAGCGGGGCCTTCGAGCCGACGTACACCGGACCGGAGTGGGTGAAGAAACCCCACCCCGCCTGCCTGAACGCCGGCCATCCCGACCACGCGAGGAACGAACCGATGGCCACCAGGAGGAGGAACACCCCGAGGCCGGAGAGCTGGACGCCCCGACGGAAGACACGGTCCGGCATCGAGTAGTCGCGGGTGACCACGATGGGCGTCGGGGTCGACGGCGCGTGGCGGATCGGGGAACGGTCGAGATCGATGGCCATCAGATTGCGGTACCCCTGTCCTTTCGGAATCGTCGAAGCGACGGCCGTGCGTCCTGGGGGCCGTCGACACCCGTCGACGGCCCCATCGCAAAAGGTACCGATCGAAGGTGAACGCCGGGCAAACTTTCGGCGATGTCCGGGTGATTGTTGGGTGATGACCGTGGGGACGGCCGTCCCCGCGCCGGCGGTCGGGCCACCGGCGCACCACCGGTCGGATGGTCAGTACCCGAGGTACTCGCCCCTGGCGACGGCGAAGGGCAGGGTGCCCGTGCTCCACGTCAGTGTGTGCCCACCCCCGATCTTGATCGGGAGCGACGAGGTCTCGCCGGTCTTCGTGTACGGCGGGTTGTCCACCGCGTCCTTGATCTGGGTCGACGCGGCGGCCCCCGCGTCCGGATCGACCGCGGAGATCTGGGACACGTCGACCCAGTAGAGGTTCGATCCCCCGCAGGCGACGAACGAGGCGAGCCACTGCTGTCCCGGACCCGTCCTCCAGTACACCGGGTCCGACAGGAGCAGCGAATGCCCACCTTCCACCGTCGCCACCGGTGTGGTGGAGGCGTCCGGGCCGGCATAGAGCTCGGTGCCGGACGGGATGGAGATCCCGGCGACGAGCCCGGTCCCGCCGTGGTGCTCGATGTCCTGGACGGCGGCATCGGCCGCCTGGTCCGGGGTGAACGCCGGGAACGGCGGCTGTTCCCCCTGGGGTTGGCCCACGGGGACCTGACCGTTCGTCTCGTAGGTACAGCCCTGGAGTTGCGCGTCCGGCGGAGTGAGCTTGACGGCGACGGCGGCCGGGGCGCCGGTATCGGCGCTGCCGCTACTGCACCCCGACGCCAAGACCGCCAGCCCGATGGCCAGGCCGACGAACGCCCGACCGCCCGCCCGCCGGCGCCGGGCGGAGATGGGCGTGTCTGTTCGCGGAGCTGTCATGCTGTCCAATCCCAGGGCGCGTCGATGAGTGGGTGATCGGTCAGGTCCCGCACGGGCTGCCCCTGCGGCGGGCTCGTCGCCGGTGCTCCGGTTCGACCGGGTACCGCCCGGACCGGGCGCTCAAGTTCTCGCACACCGCCGGCACGGTGTCAACGCGGATCGGCGGATCCGGCGCCGTTGTGACGCAACGATCACGCTGCATTCACCGTCCGGTCAACTGACGTTCACCTGGGCTGGCGCGGGCTGGCGTCCCGGCGGTCCCGACGCGGACGGATCGGACCTACAGTCGGGGCATGGCCAGGTCGCGGTGGATCCGACGGATGGTCGTCCTGGCGACGGTCGTCGGTGTCGTGGTCCTCGTGCGACGTCGGGGCGACCCCGGCAGGACCGGCAGCGCTCGTGTCCCGTCCGCGGCGGCGGACACCTGGCCGCCGGTGCCGGTGAAGGACGTGCCGACGGTCTGACCGCCGACCGCCCGGCTCAGGTCCGGACGGTGTGCACGTCGCTGATCCCCTCGGCGCCACGCAGCCGCAGCAGCGCGTCGTCGGGGATCTGCCCGTCCGTGGACAGGACCATCAGCGCCGTGTTGCCGGTGGCCGACGGGCCCACGGCCATCGACGAGATCGAGACGTCGGCCTCGCCCAGGATGGTACCGACGACGCCGATCATGCCCGGACGGTCGTCGTTGCGGACCACCACCATGTGGGGGGCGGGTGGGACCTCGACCGTGTGGTCGTCGACCATGACCAGTCGAGGCTCGGCCCGCGTGCCGGCGAGGGTGCCGGCCACCGAGTGGGCTCCGCTGCGGAGGGTGATGAGGTTGACGAAGTCGTGGGCGGTGACGGTCGAGACCTCCCGGACCTCGAGTCCGCGCTCGTCCGCCAGCTGCGGGGCGTTCACGTACGACACCGGTTCGGCCGTCCCCTCGGCGAAGAGCCCCTTCAGCACGGACAGGGTCAGGATGCCCGTGCCGGCGCCGGCCAGGCCACCCTGGTACTCGACCTCGAGCGAGTCGGGCAGGCCGTCCTCGAGGCAGGACAGGATCCGGCCGAGCTGTTCGGCCAAGGCCCATGAACGGTCGCACCGTCTCGGACACGTCGGTGGCGTTCACGTTGACGGCGAACGGGACGAAGTCTCCGGCCAGCGCCAGGTTGACCTGCTCGGCGATGGTCACGCCGGCCTTGTCCTGGGCCTCGACCGTCGACGCACCGAGATGGGGGGCCACGACGACCGACGGGAGCTCGAACAGCGGGGACTCGGTCGTCGGCTCCTTGGCGAAGACGTCGAGCCCCGCGCCCTGGACGGGCCCGTTGCGGATGGCGTCGGCCAGCGCCTCCTCGTCCACGATGCCACCCCGGGCGGTGTTGATGATCCGGAGGCCCGGCTTGGCCTTGGCCAGCAGGTCGGCGCCGATGAGCCCGAGGGTCTCCTTGTTCTTGGGCAGGTGGACGGTGACGAAGTCGGACTCCGCCATCAGCTGCTCGAGGTCCATCAGCTCGACACCCATGTGACGTCGCCCGGTCGGCCGACACGAACGGGTCGTAGGCCACGAGGCGCATCCCGAAGGCGAGCGCCCGCTGGGCCACCAGGGCGCCGACCCGACCGAGGCCGACCACGCCCAGGGTCTTGCCGTGGAGCTCGACGCCCTCCCACTTGGACCGCTCCCACTTGCCGGCCACCAGGGCGGCGTGGGCCTGGGGGATGTTGCGGGCCTGGGCGAGCAGCAGGGCCATGGCCTGCTCGGCGGCCGACAGGATGTTCGACTGGGGTGCGTTCACCACCATGACGCCGCGCTCGGTGGCGGCGGCCACGTCGACGTTGTCCAGGCCGATGCCGGCCCGACCGACCACGACCAGGTCGGTGCCGGCCGCCAGGACCTCGGCGGTGACCGTCGTCGCCGAACGGATCACCAGGGCGTTCGCCCCGACGATCGCCTCGACCAGCTGCTCGGGCGTGAGGCCGAGCTGGACGTCGACCTCGTGGCCGGCGGCCGGCCATCAGGTCGAGACCCGGCTGGGCCAGCTTCTCGGTGACGAGCACCCTACCCATGGTGTTCCTTTCGCTTGCAGATCGTGTGCGGCGCCGCATGCGGCGCCGGTTCCGCCGGCACGGGAGGCGGTCCCGTGCGTCGTCCGGTGGGTACAGCATGACCGTCCGGGCACCCGGTCGGCCAGCCGGGCCTCCCCGGTCCGGCCGCCGGCCTCAGCCGCCGAACAGGCCGGCCAGCCGCGAGACGCCCTCGACCAGGTCGTCGTCGCCGAGCGCGTAGGACATGCGGAAGTAGCCGGGGGACCCGAAGGCCTCGCCCGGCACGACCGCCACCTTGGCCTCCTCGATGGCCAGCTCGGCCAGCTCCGCGCTGGTCGAGCACGTGCGTCCCCGGATCGGTCGGCCGTACAGGCCGGTCACCGACGGAAACGCGTAGAACGCCCCCTCCGGCAGCAGGCACTCGACGCCGTCGATCTCGTTGAGCATCCGGTGGATGGTCACGCCGGCGGCGGTCGAAGGCCTCGCGCATCATGGCCACGGCGGCCAGGTCGCCGGACACGGCGGCGAGCGCAGCCCGCTGGGACACGTTGGCCACGTTGGACGTCTCGTGGGACTGCAGGTTGGTGGCCGCGGCGATCACGTCGGCCGGTCCCAGCATCCACCCCACCCGCCAGCCGGTCATGGCGTAGGTCTTGGCCACCCCGTTGACCACCACGCAGGTGTCGGCCAGCTCGGGCACCAGCACCGGCATCGAGTGGTGCACCGCCCCCCCGTAGACCAGGTGCTCGTAGATCTCGTCGGTGACCACCCAGATGCCCGTGGACGCGGCCCACCGACCGATCGCCTCCATCTCCCCACGGGGGTAGACCGCCCCGGTCGGGTTGGACGGGGACACGAACAGCAGCACCTTGGTCCTGGGCGTGCGGGCGGCCTCGAGCTGGTCGACGGTCACCCGGAAGCCGGCGGCCGGCGTCGGTGGCGACGACCACGGGAACGCCCCCGGCCAGGGTGATCGACTCGGGGTACGTGGTCCAGTAGGGCGCCGGCACCAGGACCTCGTCACCGGGATCGCACAGGACGGCGAACGTGTTGGCCACGGCCTGCTTGCCGCCGTTGGTGACCAGGACCTGGGACGCGGCCACCTCGAGGCCCGAGTCGCGCCGGGTCTTGGCCGCGATCGCCTCGCGCAGCTCGGGCAGCCCGGCCGTCGGGGTGTAGCGGTGGTTCCGCGGGTCGCGACAGGCCGCCTCGGCGGCGGCCACGATGGTGTCGGGCGTCGGGAAGTCGGGCTCGCCGGCGCCGAATCCGATGACGCTCTCGCCCTGGGCCTGGAGGGCCTTGGCCTTGGCGTCGACGGCCAGGGTGGCCGAGGGCGACGACGGCGGCGATCCGGGCCGAGATCCGGTTGCCCGTGGTGCCCGCACCCGTCGCCGCGGCGCTGCCGGTTTCTGTCTGCTGGGCCATGGGTGCCATGATTCCATACGTGACCGAGACCCCTGACATCCGCATCCCCGCCAACCTCCTGCCCGCCGACGGGCGCTTCGGGGCCGGCCCCTCGAAGGTGCGGCCCGAGTCCGTCGAGGCCCTGGCCGGCCGTGTCGCGGACCTATCTGGGCACCAGCCACCGGCAGAAGACGGTCAAGATCCGTGGTCGGGAGCCTGCGGGCCGGGCTGGCCTCCCTGTTCGCCCTTCCCGACGGCTACGAGGTGGTCCTCGGCAACGGCGGCACGACCTGCTTCTGGGACGCGGCCACCTTCGGGCTGATCGAGCACCGGAGCCAGCACCTCAGCTTCGGCGAGTTCTCCTCCAAGTTCGCCACCGCCGCCGCGCCAGGCACCCCACCTGGGCGAACCGGAGGTGATCACCTCCGAGGTCGGCACCCACCCGCTGCCGGTGGCCCGCGACGACATCGACCTCTACGCCCTCACCCACAACGAGACCTCGACCGGCGTCATGATGCCCATCGTGCGCCCCGGGGCGCGCCGTCGCCCGCCGAAGGCGGCGGACTGGTGGCGGTGGACGCCACGTCGGGGGCCGGCGGGCTGGCCGTCGACGCCTCGGCGTTCGACGCCTACTACTTCGCCCCCCAGAAGTGCTTCGGGTCGGACGGCGGGCTGTGGGTGGCGCTGCTGTCGCCCGCCGCCGTCGAGCGGATCGGCACCATCGCCGCCACCGGCCGTTGGGTCCCGGCATCGATGGACCTCACCATCGCCCTCGACAACTCGCGCCTCGACCAGACCTACAACACGCCGGCTCTGGCCACCCTCTTCCTCTTCGACGACCAGGTGCGCTGGTTCAACGACAACGGCGGGCTGGCGTTCTCGGTGGGGCGGAGCGACCGCTCGGCCGAGATCCTCTACACGTGGGCCGACAACGCCGAGTTCGCCTCCCCCTTCGTGGCCCGCGAGCAGGACCGCAGCCACGTGATCGGCACCATCGACTTCGACGACTCGATCGACGCCGCCGTCGGTGGCCAAGGTGCTCCGGGCCAACGGGATCGTCGACACCGAGCCCTACCGGAAGCTGGGCCGCAACCAGCTGCGCATCGCCATGTTCCCCGCCATCGATCCCGAGGACGTGGCGGCGCTGTGCGCCTGCATCACCCACGTCGTGGGCGCGCTCGCCCAGTAGCCCGGCCCAGGGGGACCGCCTGAGCCCGTCACCGCGAGCCGTCACACGGGGGCTACCGGCCGTTCACCCGCCGCGGACCGGGGCCGGGTAGCGGTCCCCGGCGGACCCCGACGGTGTGTATCGTTCCCCCGTGCCCTTCGCCCGCCGCCGCATCGGACTCCTCGCCGTCACCGTCGCCCTCCCCGTGGCCCTGGCCGCCTGTTCGAGCGCCTCGTCGACCGGGGACTCCACGACGACCACGCGGGCCGCGGGGCACGTGGGCGCCACGTCCGCCTGCACGCTGGTCACTCCGGCCCAGATCGAGGCGACCCTCGACCGGTCGGTCGGCACGGCCACGGTGACCAATTCGACGGTGGCCACCGCGTGCACGTTCCCCCCGTCGAAGGGGAACAACCGCAATGACGCCGTCATCGTCGGGTTCCGGGCCAAGGTGACACCGGCGATCGCCGCCACGGAGAAGGCCACCGTGCAGAAGCTCCAACCGACGACGACGGACGTGTCGGGCAGCGGCGACTCCGCCTACGCCTTCGTGACCAAGGTCAGCGGTGGAGAGACCGTCACCACCCTGGTGACCCTGGTGGGCGAGACCCAGGTGACGGTCTCGTCCACCGCGTCGCTCGCCCAGGCGGAGGACCTGACCAAGCTGATCTTCGCGTCGCTGGCCGGGGAAGCGGCCTCGACCACCACCACGACGACCACCGCGGGCTGACCCCCGGGGTCCGCTCGCGGGTGCGCGCGGGTGCGCGCGGGTGTGCGCGGGGCACGCCGACATGGTCGACGGGGCCCCGTGCACCGCCCGACGTCCGGAGCTCAGCCGCCCGAGATGTCCTGCACCTTCTGCTTGCCGGCGGTGACGAAGGGCATCATGGCCCGGAGCTCGGCTCCGACCTGCTCGATCTGGTGCTCCTGGCCCGCCTTCTTGAGTGCCTCGTAGTTGGGCCGGCCGTTGCGGTTCTCGGCGACCCACTCCGCCGCGAACCGGCCGTCCTGGATCTCGTCCAGGATGGACCGCATCTCGTCCTTGACGGCCTGGTTGATCACCCGGGGTCCGCGGGTCAGGTCGCCGTACTCGGCCGTGTCCGAGATCGAGTACCGCATGCCGGCGATGCCCTGCTCGTACATGAGGTCGACGATGAGCTTGAGCTCGTGGAGGCACTCGAAGTAGGCCGACTCCGGCTGGTAGCCGGCCTCGACCAACGTCTCGAACCCGGCCTGCACCAGCGCGGTCATCCCCCCGCACAGCACGACCTGCTCGCCGAACAGGTCGGTCTCGGTCTCCTCGGCGAACGTCGTGTCCAGGACGCCGGCCCGGGTGCCCCCGATGCCGTGGGCGTAGGACAGCGCCAGCGCATGGGCGCCTCCCGTGGCGTCCTGGGCCACGGCGATGAGGGAGGGCACACCCCCACCCTCGGTGTAGGTGCGCCGCACCAGGTGCCCGGGGCCCTTGGGCGCCACCATGGCGACGTCGACGTCGGACGGGGGCGTGATCAGGTCGAACCGGATGTTGAACCCGTGGGCGAAGAACAGGGCGTCGCCGGCGTTCAGGTGGGGCGCGATCTCGGACTCGTACACGGCCGCCTGCTCCGTGTCGGGCAGGAGGATCATGATGAGGTCGGCCTCGGCAGCGGCATCGGCGACCGACAGCACCCGCAGGCCGGCCTCGGTGGCCTTGGCCCGCGACGAGGACCCCTCACGCAGTCCCACCCGCACGTCGACACCGGACTCGGACAGGTTGAGGGCATGGGCGTGGCCCTGGGAGCCGTAGCCGATGACGGCCACCTTGCGGTTCCCGATCAGCCCGGGGTCCGCGTCCTTCTCGTAGTACAGCGTGGCCATCGTGTGTCAACCTGCCTTTTCTGTGGTGAGGGCCGCCCCGTCGGCCTGCTGGCCCCGGTGATCGGCTCGGTCAAGCATAGGCAACGCCACCCGGCCCGTCCGCTGCATCTCCACGATGCCGTAGCCACGGATGAGGTCCTCGAAGTCGTCGAGCTTGGACGGCGCGCCGGCGAGCATCACGGTCAGCTGTCCGGGGCCCACGTCGACGATCTTCCCCTCGAAGACACCGACCAGCTGGATGACCTGGCCGCGCGAGTCGGGGCCGGCCCCGACGGTGGCCAGCAGCAGCTCGCGCTCGCGGGCGTGCGCAGGGTCGAGCTCCCGGATCGACACCACCGGGATCAGCTTGTCCAGCTGCTTCATGATCTGGTCGAGCGGAGCCGACTCGACGTCGACCACGATGGTGATGCGGCTGAAGCGCGGATCGTCGGACGGGGCGACCGCCAGCGAGAAGATGTTGTACCCGCGGCGGCTGAAGAGGCTCGCCACCCGGGCGAGCACCCCGGACTTGTTCTCCACCAGCACGGTCAGGGTGTGATGGCGCTTGTCGGTCCCGTACACGCTCATGACCGGCCTCCGCCCAGCAGCGACGGATCGACCATGATGTCGTCGTTCGAGGCGCCGGCCGCCACCATCGGGAAGACCTTCTCGAAGGCGTCGGTCCGGAAGTCGACCACCACCGGACGGTCGTCGACCGAGTTGGCCTTGTCGATCGCCGTGGCCACGTCGTCGGGGGACTCCACCCGGATGCCGACGCAGCCCATGGCCTCGGCCCACCCCACGTAGTCGGGCAGGTCGGGCGAGAGGTACACCTCGGAGTAGCGCTCCTCGTAGAACATCTCCTGCCACTGGCGGACCATCCCGAGGTAGGCGTTGTTCAGGATGGCGATCTTGACGGGGATGCGCTCGGAGCTGGCGGTGACGAGCTCCTGTGCGGTCATCTGGAAGCAGCCGTCGCCGTCCACGGCCCAGACCATCTTGTCGGGCCTGCCCACCTTGGCCCCGATGGCCGAGGGGACGGCGAAGCCCATCGTCCCGAGGCCGCCGGAGTTCACCCAGGTGTAGGGATGGTCGAACTGCCACCACTGCGAGGCGAACATCTGGTGCTGGCCCACGCCCGACGCCACGATGGTGTCCGCGGGCGTCAGGTCCCGCAGCTGCTCGATGACGAACTGCGGCTTGAGCGGTCCCTCGCCGGGCTGCTGGTCGTACACGAGCGGGAAGCGCTCCTGCCACTCCCCCAGCTGGGCACGCCACGGGGCGAGTCCCTCACGGGGGAAGCGCGCCGCCGACGATCCGGGGTCGGCCGGGGCGCCGGGCGCGGCGTCGGAGGGGCGGCCGCCCGTCCCGCCGCGGGTCGCCTCCGAGTGCTTCAGCCCCAGGGCGTCGAGCGCCAGCAGGAGCTCCTCGATGACCAGCCGGCAGTCCCCGGCGATGGCCACGTCGGCACGGCGGACCTTGTGGTGCTCGGCGGGGTCGATGTCCACGTGGACGACCTTGGCCCCGGGGGCGAAGGCGCTGACCTTGCCCGTGACCCGGTCGTCGAACCGGCTCCCCAGGGCGATCAGCAGGTCGGAGCGCTGCATGGCGGTGACCGCGGTGTAGTTGCCGTGCATGCCGGGCATGCCCAGGCACAGCGGGTGCGAGTCGGGGAAGCACCCCCGGGCCATCAAGGTGGTGACCACCGGGATCCCGGTCCGCTCGGCGAGCTCGCGCAGCGCCTCGGCCGCGCGGGCCTTGAGGATGCCGCCGCCGGCGTAGATCACGGGGCGCTCGGCGGCCAGCAGGAGCTCGGCGGCCTCCCGGACGAGCGCGGGGTCCCCCTCGGTCACCGGCCGGTACCCGGGGAGGTCCAGCTCCTCCGGCGTGGGCCAGTACCACTCCATCGTGGCGTTGGCGATGTCCTTCGGGACGTCGATGAGGACGGGTCCGGGTCGGCCCGTCGTGGCGACGTGGAACGCCTCGGCGACCACCCGGGGGATGTCGTCGACATCGGTGATGAGCCAGTTGTGCTTGGTGATCCCCATGGTGATGCCGGTGATGTCGCTCTCCTGGAAGGCGTCGGTCCCGATGGCGCTGGTGGCCACCTGTCCGGTGACGACGACGAGGGGAGTCGAGTCCATGTAGGCGTCGGCCAGCGGGGTCACGACGTTGGTGGCACCGGGTCCGGACGTCGCCATCGCCACCCCGGGTCGGCCGGTGACCTGGGCGTAGCCCTGGGCCATGTGGCCGGCGCCCTGCTCGTGGCGGACCAGGATGTGGCGGATCGACGAGTCGAGGATCGGGTCGTAGACGGGCAGGATCGCTCCGCCCGGAAGGCCGAACATGACCTCCACGTGCTGCATCTCGAGGCTCTTGATCAGTGCCTGTGCTCCGGTGAGTTCCATCGGGTGCTCCCTTGTCGGCGATGGTCGGTGGGGACGGTGGACGGTGGTGCGGCCCCCGGCCGGTCACCGGAGGGCGGACATGAAAACGACCTCCCGTCTGGGAGGTCGGAAAGCGCACACGGCGAAAGGACGTCGCGTGCGCTACGAGACGAGTACCAGGGTGCTGGAGGTCTGGGGGGTGGTACGCATGGTCCGGACATTGTTGCACGCCGGGATCGGCGCGACAAGTGCACGGGCCTGGAGCCGTGCCACCCGTGCGGCCGACGGGTCCGTGCCACCCGTCCGGGCGACGGGGTCGCCGTTCCCCTACGGCTCGGTGACGGCGCCCCGCTCGGCCCCGGTGACCAGCCGGGCGTACTTGGCCAGCACGCCGGTCGTGTAGCGGGGGGCGGGGTGCTTCAACCCGGCCCGACGACGGTCGAGCTCGGCCTCGTCCACCATCAGGTCGATGGCGTGCGCCCCGACATCGACCACGATCCGGTCCCCGTCGGCCACCAGGGCGATGGGGCCCCCGTCGACCGCCTCGGGGGCCACGTGGCCGATGCAGAATCCGTGGGTGCCGCCCGAGAACCGGCCGTCGGTCACCAGGGCGCAGTCCGCGCCCCGGCCGACGCCTTTCATGGCACCGGTGATGGCCAGCATCTCGCGCATGCCGGGTCCGCCCTTCGGCCCCTCGTAGCGGATGACCACGACGGTGTCCGGCTCGATCGACCCGGCCAGGATCGCCTCCATGGCCCGGTCCTCGCCGTCGAAGACCCGGGCGGTCCCGTCGAAGGTGAGCCGGTCGATCCCGGCGACCTTGACGACGGCGCCCTTGGGGGCGAGCGATCCGGTCAGCACGGCGATCCCGCCCTGGGCGTGGATGGGGTCGTCCAGGACGTGGACGACGTCGCCGTCGGGCGCAGGAGGGTCCAGCGCCGCCAGGTTGTCGGCCACCGTTCGGCCCGTCACCGTCATGCAGTCCCCGTGGAGGAGTCCGGCCCCGAGGAGCTGGGCCATGACCACGGGCACCCCGCCGATGCGGTCGAGGTCGGACATGTGGTACCTGCCGTGGGGCTTGGTGTCGGCCAGGTGCGGCACCCGGGCGGCCACCGCGTTGAAGTCGTCGAGGGTCAGGTCGACCCGGGCCTCGTTGGCGATGGCCAGAAGGTGGAGGACGGCGTTGGTCGAGCCCCCGAGCGCCATCACCACCGAGATGGCGTTCTCGAACGCCTCCTTGGTCAGGATCTGCCGCGGGCGGATGCCGGCCCGGAGGAGCTCCACCACGGCGCGCCCCGAGGCCTCGGCCGCATCGTCGCGGCGGCGGTCCACGGCGGGGGCCGACGAGCTCCCCGGGAGCGACATGCCCAGGGCCTCGGCGACCGACGCCATGGTGTTGGCGGTGAACATCCCGGCGCACGAGCCCTCGGTCGGGCAGGCGTTGTGCTCGATGAGCGCCAGCTCCTCGTCGCTCAGGGCGTCGACGGCGTTGGCCCCGACGGCTTCGAACACCGAGGTGATGTCGATGGCCCGGTCGCGGACCCGCCCGGGCAGGATCGATCCCCCGTAGACGAAGACGCTGGGGAGGTTGAGCCGGGCGGCGGCCATGAGCATGCCCGGCAACGACTTGTCGCACCCGGCGAGCGTCACCATGCCGTCGAACCGCTCGGCGTGCATGACCGTCTCGACGGAGTCGGCGATGACCTCGCGGCTCACCAGCGAGGCGCGCATGCCCTCGTGGCCCATCGAGATCCCGTCGGACACGGCGATGGTCACGAATTCGAGCGGGAACCCGCCCGCGGCGCGCACCCCGTGCTTGGCCTGCTGGGCCAGGCGGGCGAGCGGGAGGTTGCACGGCGTCACCTCGTTCCAGGACGAGGCCACGCCGATCTGGGGCTTGTCCCAGTCGTCGTCGCCCATGCCGACGGCCCGCAGCATGGCCCGGGCCGGCGCCCGCGTCGGACCGTCGGTGACGGCGAAGCTACGGGGCTTGACGCCCTCGAGGGGCTGCTCGGAGGGATCGGCGGGTGCGGTGGTGTCGCTCATCCGACCATGGTAGGGCGCGCCCGGCACCTCGGGGACTGCCGGGCCCGGGGAGGCCCGCCGTCCCGGCTCCGTGGAGCAACGTCCCCGTCGCTCCCCTGCCGTCCCCGTGGGCCCGCGGACCGTCCCCGGACGCGGACGGACCGGGGGCGGGGCCCCCGGTCCGTCAGGTCCTGCGTGGTCGTGGGGCGGTCAGGCGGCCAGCGGTGCGGACTGCACGGCGCCGAAGCCGACGACCGGCCCGTTCAGACGGATGCCGGCCATGTCGCCGTAGAAGCCGGCGTCACCCTCGTTGAAGACGCCGCCGCCCTGGGCGAACAGCCAGTAGCCGTTGCCCGTGGCCGTCGAGGCGATGCCCGAGATCGGAGCGGTCAGCGGGGTGCCGTGGAGCGACCCGTGGAATCCGGCCGAGCCGTAGGCGAACACGCCGCCGTCGGAGCCCACCAGCCAGTAGCCCCCGCCGGTGGCGACCGGAGCGATGCCCACCATCGGGGCGGCCAGCGGGATGCCGCCGGTGGAGCCGTAGAACGGCGCGTCGCCGAAGGCGAAGACGCCGCCGTCCTGGGCGACCAGCCAGTAGCCGTTGCCGCTGGCCGTCGCGGCGATGCCGACCACCGGTGCGGCCAGTACCTTCCCGCCGGTGGAACCCTGGAAGATGGCGTCGCCGAAGCCGAACACGCCGCCGTCCGAGGCGACCAGCCAGTAGCCCGCCCCGTCCGGGGTGGGGGCGATGCCGACCATCGGCTTGTTCAGGGTGATGTTGCCCGTCGAGCCGTAGAAGGTGGCGTCCCCGTAGGCGAACACGCCGCCGTCCGAGGCGACCAGCCAGTAGCCACCCCCGTCCGGGGTCAGGGCCATGCCCACGATCGGCTTGTTGAGGTGGATCCCACCCGCCGAGCCGAAGTAGCCGGCGTTGCCCGGCACTTGGCCGAACGAGAAGATGCCACCGTCGGACGCCCCGAGGAAGTAGCCGGGGTTGTAGTTGTACCGGTCGGCCGGACTGGTGACCGACGGGGTGGACTCGTCGTAGCCGACCACCGTGACGTTCACGATGCCGGACCCGGGGGGTGCGGTGGTGGTGATGGTGGTGTCGTTGACGACGGTGTAGTTCGGCTGGTTGACCGAGCCGAAGTCCACGGCGAAGGCCGGGCCCGATCCGGGGTCGTTGTAGCCGTTGAAGCCGATGCCGTGGATGACGACGGCGTTGCCACCCGCGGCCGTGCCGGCCACCGGGGTCACGCCGGTCACGATGGTGCCGAGCGTCGGATCGGTCCACGTGAACTCGTCGTTGGGCTGCTTCTTCGACGGACCGGCCGCGGTGGTGACCGTGACGTCGGTGAGGTCGTGGGTGTTGCCGTCACCCGGCGACGGTGCCGTCGAGAACGGGTAGTTGGCGCCCGCCGGCGAGGTGCAGAGGATGACGCTCGGGCTCAGCACCCGGACGTTCGTGGCGGCCGCCGAGCCGAAGTGCACCGCCGTGGCGCCGAGGAAGTTCTGGCCGACCAGCTTGACCGTGGTGCCGCCCGAGCTCACGCCCGAGTTGGGGATCACGTTCTGGATGACACCGGCGGCGGGGATGATCGGGGCGGACGCGATCTGCACCGGGGCCGATCCGGTGCAGTCACCCGAGAAGGGCAGCGAGCCGAGGGCGACCACCAGATGGCCCGACGGGTTGAAGAACACCTGCGTCGAGGTGGCCCCGGCGTTCGCCGTGAACGAGCCGACCGAGCCGGGCAGGGAGATCTGCGCCTGGGCACCGACCGGGAACGGCTTCGGGAGCGTGACGCTGCCGGTGAACGTGGCCGTCTGGCTGCCAGGGGTGGCGTTGGTGGCGGTGATCTGCGTGGTGAAGGTGACGCTCAGCGTCTCGCCGGCCGCCACCGTCGTCGTGGCGTTGGCCACCAGGTTGGAGTAGAGCTCCAGCCCGGCGATGTTGAAGACGTTCCCCTGGTTGACGGGCGACGGGTTCACCGAGGCGGTGATGTTCGCCGTGATCGGCGTCTCACCGGCGGGCGCGGACAGGGCGCAGTTGGTGGTGCCGACGGAGGTGCCGGGGAGGCCGGCCCCGGCGGGGCCCGCCGTGGCCACGATGCCCGCCGCGCCGGCGAGCCCGAGGGTGGTGATCGCCAGGGCGGAACCGATCGAGGCCAAGCGGGTGGACAGTGATCGTGAAGCTCTCATCTACGTCTCTCCTGACGTGTCATGTCGGCGTGGCCCTGGGGCCACCCCTCCCGTACCGATAGGCGATGCACCGGCGCCGCCCCTCGCATGTCCCCCGGGGTGGTCGGCAATCCACTGGCAACCTAGGGGAACCCCGGGCGTATTGCAATCAAGGTGGCGTGACGCCGGCTTCGGTGTCGACGGGTGTGGCGCGACGGGACCGCGTACAGTCGGTCCATGCACCACGGGTCGATCCGACCGCACCGTCGGGAGTCAGCGTGACGGTGGACGGCGAGGGCGCGTTCGGGCCGGACCGGTTGGACGAGCTGTGCGCGTTCTTCCAGGTCAACGGCTTCGCCACCCTCCGAGGCGCCGTGGCCGCCGGGGACCTGGCGTCGGCCGAGTCGGAGCTGGTGGCGGCCCAGGAGGCGCTGGTGGCGGGTGGGCTGGACGCCCGGCACGCCACCGACATCCTGGACGCGCCCGACGCCGTCGTCGACGGACGCCCCTTCGCCCACTACGTCGCCTTCGCCACCCGGGCGTCCGCGTCCGCCGACCGTCTGGTGCACGCGCCCGAGCTCGTGGAGGTCAACCGCCGACTCCTCG
Organism: uncultured Acidimicrobiales bacterium; assembly: GCA_963814655.1. Taxonomy (GTDB): domain Bacteria; phylum Actinomycetota; class Acidimicrobiia; order Acidimicrobiales; family RAAP-2; genus Bog-756. The sequence continues at coordinate 1,056,304 of CAWFDU010000013.1, forward strand.
GGGACGGTGCCTGGCTCCTCGACTACGAGCAGTTCGGGATCGTCTACCAGGACGCCCGACCCGGTCCGGGGTCGGCCTACTCGCGGATCGGATGGCACACCGACCACCAGTCCGGTCCCCACCTCGACATCTGGCCGGCGGTGGCCTTCACCGTCCACTTCGATCCCACCTCGCCGGCCAACGGGTTCCTGCGCGTGCTCCCCGGGAGCCATCTCGGTGGCACCGACGGCATGCCCCCGGGATTCGGGAGGGTGCCCGGGGAGATCGCCGTCTACCAGGAGCGGGGCGACGTCCTGTTCCACCACGCCGACCTGTGGCACGGCGCGGCCCGGGCCACCGACGACGGGGCCCACGCCGTCCGCCGGCACCTCCGGGGCAGCTGGCACGGCGGTGCCCGGCTCCCGGTGGGCCACGGCACCGACGACTTCGTCAAGAACGCGCTGCGCTGACCGTCCGTCCGGCCGGGTGGACCCCTCGACGTTCCCGACCCGGCGGTTCCGCCCCGACGGTAAGGTCCGGGTCGTGCACCTCTACGCCGCATACCTGGGTGGCCCGCTCGACGACGGACGCATGGGCGAGGGTCACGAGGTCGTCCTCGTGGTGGCCGCCGACCGTGACGAGGCGAAGCGGCGGGCCGTCGCCAAGTGGCGCGGCGCACCGCCCGGACACCTCGACGCTCTGGTGTGCGTCGACCGGGTCGACGGCTACGAGGTGACGCTCGCCGACGTCGGCGGCGCCGACGTCCTCGACGGCGAGACCTTCAACTGAGGGACGGGGCGCGGCCGGGCATGGCGGAGCGCAACGTCCTCGGTGGCGATCTCGAGCCGTGCGGGACCGATCCGCTGACCGGCTTCTACCGCGACGGCTGCTGTTCGACCGGGCCCGAGGACCTCGGGAGCCATACGATCTGCGCCGTGGTGACCGCCGAGTTCCTGGCCCACCAGCAGTCCATCGGCAACGACCTGTCGACGCCCGTGCCCGCCTACCGGTTCCCGGGCCTGCGACCCGGCGACCGGTGGTGCGTGACGGCGGCCAACTGGCTGCGCGCCCACCGGGACGGGGCCGCCGCGTTCGTGGTGCTGGCGTCGACCCACGAGCGCACCCTCGAGATCGTCCCGCTGGCGACCCTCCGTCGGTACGCCGTCGACGTGCCCACCGGACCCGCGGACTGCTAGCGGTCACGACCCTGCCCGCCGTCCTGCTTAGGATGGCCGCTCCGGGGGTGGATCGTGACGGCCGCACCGTCGTCCACAGGGACCCCGACCCGACGGGAGGACCACCATGCAGACACGACTGACCGAGCTCCTGGGCATCGAGCACCCGGTGATGCTGGCCGGGATGGGCGGCGTCAGCTACCACCGGCTGGCCGCCGCCGTGTCCGAGGCCGGCGGCATCGGCACCCTCGGTGCGGCCACCATGGGCGACGACGTCATGGACGCCGAGATGGCGGCCATGACCAGGCTGACCGACAAGCCCTGGGGCGTGGACCTGTTGACGGCCATGCCCGGCGACATGGCGGCCCAGGTCCAGCGGATCATCGACGGCGGCGCCCGGATCTTCGTCGGCGCCCTGGGCGTGCCCCGCGAGGTGATCGCACTCTGCCACGACGCCGACGTCCTGGTGGTGAACATGTGCGGTCGGGTCCACCACGCCGTCCAGGCGGTCGAGGCCGGATGCGACCTGGTGGTCGCCCAGGGCACCGAGGCCGGCGGCCACACCGGACGCGTGGCCACCATGCCCCTCGTGCCCCAGATCGTCGACGCGGTGGGCGACCGGGTGCCGGTGGTGGCGGCCGGCGGCATCGTCGACGGTCGCGGCCTGGCGGCCGCCCTCGCACTCGGCGCCGACGGCGTGTGGCTGGGCACCCGGTTCATCGCCACCCCGGAGGCCCGGGTGTCGCTCGGCTACCACGACGCGCTGCTGGCGGCCGACGAGAGCCGTACCACGGTCAGCCGCGCCTACAGCGGCAAGCCGATGCGGGTCCTGGCCAACCGGCACACCGAGTACTACGACCAGCACCCCGAGGAGCTGGCGCCGTTTCCGGAGCAGATGCTGCGGTCGCTGAGCGGAGGGGTGCTCCACCTTCCCACCGGTCCGGACGACCCCGGGGTCGACCCCGAGCGCGAGTGCTACCCGACCGGGCAGGGGGTCGGCGCCATCGACGAGCTGGTGCCCGCCGGCGAGCTGGTCGGCAGGATCGTGGCCGAGGCGGAGGACGCCCTGCGCCGGGTCGACGGACTGCGCTGATCCCCACCGGCGGTCCGGTTCCGACCGCCACCGACCGGCCCGGACGACAGGGTCAGGCCTGGTTGGCCTCGGCCTGGTAGGCCCGGCAGGGCTCGCCGCGCAACGACCCGCAGACCGGCAGGGTCGGGGTGGCCGTGACGTCGTGGACCACGTCGACCGTCAGCGACGAGGCGGCGGCGCCTCCGAGTCCGATCGACACCTCCTGGCCCGAGTCCACCGTGTCGAACTCCCAGGTCGGGCGGTCACCTCCGGGGGCGGACACCACCACCCGCAGCTCCGTACCGGCCCGGAACGTGTGCACGATCGGGTCGATGGGGATCCTGACGAGGGCATACCTGGTCGGCGACAGCGACGCGGCGTCGGTGGCCAGGTAGGTCGGCTCGGTGGACAGCTTCGTGGACGAGCCGAGGTCCTTCTGGTTCGAGCTCCGCAGGAAGCCCGACGTCACGTACTCCTCCTGTCCCGACCCGGGACGGACCTCGGTCACCGTGGCCTGCAGATCCACCACCGGCGTGCCCGAGGCCACCCACAGATCCAGGGTGGCCGGGCCGACCACGGTGGTCGCCGTGGTCATCGGCGCGGTCTGGAACCCCGCGCCGTCCGGTGCGGGTACCGGGGTCCAGTCCCATCCGGGATCGGCGGCCCAGGCGTTGCCGGTGGAGGGCAGGCTGGTGGCGGGTCGCGCGCTCGGATCGAGGTCGAGCGTCGCACGGGACGCCGGGTGCGGTGCCCCGCCCGGCGCCAGGCCGCCGTGGGCGCCGAGCCACAGGGTGGTCACCCGGCCCGCCGGTGGCCACTGGGCGTACCCGGCCGAGTACGTCGACTGGGGGTCGCCGGCACCGACTGGCCCCGCGCCGTTGTCGAACAGGACCTCGACACGGGGCGTCTCGGTCCTGAAGAGGTGGCGGGCCTGCTCCACGGTCTTCGCCGAGGTGAACCGGATCGGGGGCAACGGGGCCTGTGCGGAGGTCGAGGCGGCGAAGCTGGTGAAGCCGTCGAGGACGAGCCCGGCGAGCGGACTGGGCTTCGTCGGGACCTTGTCGGCCACGTAGAGATCGAGGAACTCGAGCCACCGGCTGATGATCTGCGGGTCGGTCGAGTCGATGTGTCCACCGTTGACCAGGTTGGCGAAGACCGGGGTGGACGTCGGGAGGGCGGACAGCAGGGCCGCCCACTGCGGACCGGTCTGCTCGTCCTGCATGGCACCGGACACGAACACCGGCACGGTGATGTGCCGGGCCCAACCGCCCATCGACCGCCGGTCGAAGAGGGCCGGGTCGCGGTCGGACCCGCTCTTCGGGGCGACCAGTTGCGGCCCGACGAGCGAGGACAGGCTCTCGGACTGACCGTGGAGCACCTGGTCGGCCAGGCAGGTCGAGCCCGGGCCCTCGGCCGCCATCTCGTAGTAGGTCCACGGCTGCCCGACGTCGGCGACCGGTGTGGCGGCCAGGGGCACGAGCCTGCCGTCGTCGAGCGTCGCCGCCGGCTTGGCGTCGTCGATGCGCTCCCGGACCCAGCTGGCGGCGAACCCGCTGTTGTAGATGCCGCCGGGATAGCCGGTCGAGAACAGGTCGTCGGTGGGGCTCATCGGGGCGATGGCGGCCAGGCCGGGCGGATCGGTGCCGGCCGAGGGGAACTCCGACAGCCCCGAGTAGCTGATCCCCACCATGCCGACCTTGTGGTGGGCCACCCAGTCCTGGTGGGCCACGATCTCGACGGCGTCGTAGGCGTCGTAGTCCGAGGGATAGCCGAACAGGTCGTAGGCGCCACCCGAGCAACCCGTCCCGCGCATCTGCAGGCTGACCGTGGCGAAGCCCGCCACCCGGGCCACGACGGCACCGACGTCGGTGGCGCTGTCGGGCAGCAGGTCCGGGTCGCCGCAGTCCGTGCAGGTGGTGTGGAGGGCCGAGGCCAGGAGGGACGGGATCGGATCCGTGGGTCCGGCGGTGGCGTAGCCCGAGTACTCGATGACGGTGGGGCACGGGGCGGTCGCGCTGCACGTGGAGCCGTAGGGGTAGCGCACGGTGGCGGCCAGCCGGATCCCGTCGCGCATGGTGAGGTAGTTCAGACCCTCGTGCATGGGCTGACCCGTGTACAGCGCCGAGTCCGTGGCCGGGTCGGCACCGGGGGCGAGTACCGCGAAGGTCGGGGTCGTCGCGCCGGTGGTCGAGTCCCGCCAGGCGTAACCGGACCCCGGAGCCAGATCGCGGACGATGCGCGCTCCGAGGGAGTCGGCGGTGCCGGGGTTGGCCGGGTTGTGGACGGGACGCCCGTCCCGCTCCAGGGTGATCGTGTCGCCGGCACCGGCGCCGGTCAGCCAGGCCTCGTCCACCGAACCCCGGCCACGGAGCGACGAGGAGGCGACGGCGCCCGCAGGCGGCGCCACGGCGACGAGGGCGGGCACCAGGCCCACGAACAGCGCGGCGACGGCGGCCGCCAGAGCGCGACCCGCGGGGGTGCGACGGTTCCGGTTCCCCATGATGCTCCCCCTGGTGTCGATGACGTCCGGCGTCTCCCGAGGTTCAGCTCCCGTCGACGTCGGCTGGGATCATGCCACCCCGGGGTGGTCCGTGGCCAGATGCCGGGTCGCCGGGCGGGCGGCCCGCGTCGTCAGCTGCCGCTGTAGCGGGCCGGTCGCCCCTCCTGGCGGGCCGCCTTGAACTCGGCGAAGTCCGACGACTTGTTGACGAAGGTCTGGTAGATCAGCTCGTCGTCCATGGAGGCCCGCACGCCCGGCTCGCTGAGGTGCGCCAGCACCTTGCGGGCCAGCTTCACCGTGGCGGCCGGTGCCGCCACCACGGACTGCGCCATCTCCCAGGCCTCGTCGTCGAGTCGCCCGCGGGGGACGACCCGGGAGACCACCCCCAGCCGCAGCGCCTCGTCCGCGGTCATCGTCCGACCGGTCATGACCAGGTCGCTCACGACGCCGGGACCACAGATCTGGTAGAGGCGGCTCACGCCACCCGTGTCCGGGACGACGCCGTAGTTGAGCTCGGGGAGCTTGAACCGGGTGCCTTCCGCGGCGATGCGGATGTCGCACAGCAGGGCCCGCTGGAACGATCCACCGATCGCCCAACCGTGCAGGGCGACGATGATCGGGATGTCCAGTTCGAACACCTGCAGGATCCCCCGGTGTCCCCGCGTCATCAATTCGTGATGGCTCAGCGCGGTCGCGTTGTGGCCGATGACGGACACGTCGCGCCCGGACGACCAGGCGTCGCCCTCGGCCCGCCAGATGGCGGCGCGGACGTCGGTGCGGCCCTTGAGGTCGGCCAGGATCTGGAAGAGCTGGAGATCCATCTCGTCGTCGAAGGCGTTGAGCTTCTCCGGTCTGTCGTTCGTGATGACCGCGACCGATTCCCGGATCTCCAGCGTGATGCCGTCGCCCATGGTGCTCCCGTCTCGATGGTGTGCGCCTCGGTGCCGACCTCGTCGGCGCACCAGTCTGGCACTCCTGCGCACCGGGACGGCACGGTGGCGCCGGGGCCGTCCGTCCGGGTGGCGCGGGGGTGCGGGGACCCCGCCCGGAGGCGGCGCCCGTCTCCGACCTCCGGGCGATCCGGGATCACGAAGGAGGCCTGCGCCCGGGAATCGTGCCGGAGACGGACGGCGTGCCTCCCACCGGCGAAGACGGACACGGACGACGGGGCGAAGGCCACCGCGGCGGCCGGCGCCCCGTGCGCGGATCCCGACCTCCACGGCTCCGCACCCGACGGGCACGAGGACCGGGAGCGGTCCCCGTGTGGCGACGGAGACGCCTCCGGCCGGGACGTGGACGATCCATCGGGCCTTGGGTGGACGATCCGACCCGGTCCCGCCCCGACTCGCCGGGAACAGGGCCGACGCCGCACTCAGGGCGACGGCGGTCGGCTCAGCCGGTGATGGCGGCCTGCAGCTCGGCCAGTCGGGCACGGTCGAGCGAGTACCAGACCCACTTCCCCCGACGGTCGCCATGGACGAGTCCGGCCTCACCCAGGATCTTCAGGTGGTGGGAGACCGTCGGCTGGCTCTTCCCCAGGGGCTCGACGAGGTCACAGACGCACACTTCGCCGTCAGGGGCGGCGGCCAGGATGCTCAGCACCCGCAGGCGGACCGGGTCGGCCAGGGCGGCGAACGCGTGGGCCAACTCGGTGGCCTCGTCCGCGCCGAGCGGTGCGGCCAGCACCGACCCGCAGCACGGGGCCGACCGGGTGACGGGAAGCGTGGCGGCCGAGGTGCCCATGGAATTCTCCTATTGACAGATGTCGATGCATCATCCACACTCGATGCATCGATCTACGTCGATCTTACCGGAGGTCCCCGCCGTGTCCAGAGTACAGCTCGCCCTCAACGTGTCCGACCTCGACGGGGCCATCGCCTTCTACTCGAAGCTCTTCGGTGCGGAGCCGGCCAAGGTCCGACCCGGCTACGCCAATTTCGCCATCGCCGATCCACCGCTCAAGCTCGTCCTGATGGAGGATGCCGGTGCCCGTGGTCGAGGTGTGGTCGGGGCACTCAACCACCTGGGGGTCGAGGTCGAGACGACCGGGGAGGTCGCCGCGGCCACCGGGCGACTGTCCGACGAGGGTCTGGCGACCGAGGTCGAGGAGCGGACGAACTGCTGCTTCGCCGTGCAGGACAAGGTGTGGGTGAACGATCCCGACGGCGCGCCGTGGGAGGTCTATACGGTGCTGGCCGATGCTCCGGACGGGAGCGGGGTGACCGGCGACGGCGGGTGCTGCGTCCCCGAGGTGATCCGACCCGTCCCGGAGTCCCCCGGCGGTGACCGGTCCCGGACCTCGTCCCGCTGCTGAGCGGTCGAGCGGATCCGGGGGTCCGTCGTGCGCGACACCGTGCTGTGGAGGCGCCTGCTGGCCGAGTTCCTGGGGAGTGGGCTGCTCGCCGCCGCCGTGATCGGGTCGGGGATCGCAGCCCAGACGCTGTCGCCGGGCGAGGTCGGACTCCAGCTCTTCGAGAACGCGGCGGCCACGGCCACCGGCCTGTTCGCCATCATCTTGATGTTCGGCCCGATCTCCGGTGGCCACTTCAATCCGGTGGTGTCCTTCGTGGACGCCGCCTTCGGCGGGATGAGGTGGCGGGACGCCGCGGCGTACCTTCCGTTCCAGATCCTGGGGTGCATCGGCGGGGCCGTCCTCGCCGACGTGATGTTCTCGAAGGCGGCGGTCTCGCTCTCCACCAAGCAGCGGGCCTCCGGGCCCCACTGGGTCTCCGAGGTGGTCGCCACCATCGGCCTGATCCTCGTGATCTTCGCACTGGCCCGTTCCGGACGTTCCCACCTGGCTCCGGCGGCCGTCGGCGCCTACATCGGGGCGGCGTACTTCTTCACCAGCTCGACCAGCTTCGCCAATCCGGCCATCACCGTCGGTCGCATGTGCTCCGACACGTTCGCCGGCATCGCCCCCTCGTCGGCGCCGAGCTTCATCTCCGCCCAGATCGTGGGCGGAGTGCTGGCGTTCGGACTCGTGAAAGGTCTCTATCCGGGCATCACCGAGGCCGAAGCGGCCGACGTCATCGCGCCCCACCTTCGGGCCGAACGCGACCTCGAGACCCGATGAGCCGGTCCGCCTCCCACCCGCTCCACCGTCGACTCGCCAGTTGAAGGGATCCCTTCGTGCACCTCATCGCCATCGGAGGCAGCGATGCCGGCATCAGTGCGGCCCTCCGCGCCCGGGAGCTCGACCCGGGTGCCGAGGTCACGGTCGTCGTCGCCGACGCCTATCCGAACTTCTCCATCTGCGGCATCCCGTACTACGTGTCCGGCGAGGTCGCCCACTGGCGCGACCTGGCCCATCGCACCTCCGCCGACCTCGAGGCCACCGGCATGCACCTCAAGGTCGACACGGCGGCCAGACGGATCGACGTCGAGGACCGCACCCTGCTCGTCACCGGCCCCTCGGGCGCCGACGAGCTCCTCTCCTACGACGAGCTCGTGGTCGGCACCGGGGCGGTGCCGCAGGTCCCACCGATCGACGGTGTCTCCGGTGAAGGGGCCCTCGGCTGGGACGACGGTGTGCACCTGCTCCACTCGATGGCGGACACCTTCGCCATCATGCGCACGCTCGACGAGGCGAACCCGTCCAGCGCGGTGATCGTGGGAGCGGGCTACATCGGACTGGAGATGGCCGAGGGTCTCACCGCCCGCGGCCTGGCGGTCACCCAGATGGAACGCCTCGCCGAGGTCCTCCCGACGGTGGACCCCGAGCTCGGCGCGCTCGTCCACCGGCAGCTGTCCGACCACGGCGTGGAGGTGCTGACGGGCACGACGGTGCACAGGGTCGGCCGCAACCCACGGGGAGCCGGCCGGCTGGTCGTCGACGCGTCGGACGCGGCCGGACCGGTACGTCGGGAGGTGGACCTGGTCCTGGTCGTCGTCGGTGTGAGGCCGGACACCGGGCTGGCCGCGGTCGCCGGGGCCGCACTGGGCCGTTCCGGTGCCATCGAGGTCGACCGACACATGCGCACCGACCTGCCCCACGTGTTCGCGGCCGGTGACTGCGCGGTGACCCACCACCGCCTCCTCGGCACCACCTATCTCCCGCTGGGCACCACCGCCCACAAGCAGGGCCGCGTCGCCGGGGAGAACGCCATCGGCGGGAACCGGGAATTCGCCGGCAGCATCGGGACCCAGGTGGTCAAGATCTTCGAGCACGCCGTCTCCCGCACGGGACTGAGGGACCACGAGGCGGCGGCGGCCGGATTCGACCCGGTGACGATCGGGTTCGAAGCCGACGACCACAAGGCCTACTACCCGGGAAGTCACAGGATCTCCATGCGCTGCACCGGTGACCGGGCGACGGGTCGCCTCCTCGGCGTCCAGCTCTTCGGGCACAGGCATGCGGAGATCGCCAAGCGGATCGACATCGCCGCCACCGCCATCTTCCACGGCGCCACGGTCGACGAGGTGAGCGAGCTCGACCTCTCCTACACCCCTCCGCTCGGCAGTCCCTGGGACGCCCTGCAGATGGGGGCCCAGGCGTGGGTCCGGGAATCGCGGACCTCGAGGTGAGCGACCGTCCGCCCTTCCGATCGGGCGCCGGGCGGGCCGCAGCCGGCACGTCGAACGGCGTCCCGTGGAGCGTCGACTCGAGCGAGCTGGACCGGGAGGCGCCGGTCGCCGGCCGGCACGCCGGGACTGAAGGGAGGAGCGTCGTCACCCCCGAGCCCGGGGTATCCGACCTCCCGGGCTCCGCCCCGGTCGGCCACGACACCGACGCCACTCACCGGCGGGCCCGACGACGCCGCTCCCCGGAGGCAGGCACTGGTCAGGTACGTCCGAGCTGCGCGCGAAGCCGCGAGATCAACCGGGGCACGTCGTCGTCGCTCTCGGCCGTGCCGTAGATGGCGAAGTCCGGTCGCTCGAGCACCGTGGTGACGCCATGTCCCGCGAGCCACCGACCGTAGCGACCCTCCACGTCCTCCGCGGTCGAGCCGACCGCGACGATGCACCCCCCGATCGATTCGAACCAGGTGGCGAGTTCGACCCCGAGTTCCGGTCGGCCGCTGGTCACCAGGTGCCAGCCTGTTCCGACGACGTCGTCCAGCAGACCCTCGACACCCCCGGATCGGACCGTGGACTGGATGAAGAGCTCGCCCGAGTCCGCCGATTCTCCGAGGATGCCACCGGAGATACCGGGCATGGGTGGCGCGGGGGTCCGTCCTTCGGGTGGGACGAGCGGCGCCATCTGCTCGTCACGGATCCGGGCCTCCCGGGCGTCCGCCAGGCAGATGATCCGACCGAGTTCGGTCGCCATCTCGATCACCGCGGCCGCCTGCGGTATCCGCTCGGTGTCGTACGACTCGAGGAGGGCCGCGGCATCCGGGTTGTCCAGGGCATAGTCGAGCTTCCACGACAGGTTGGCGGCATCGCGCATGCCCGCGCACATCCCTTGGCCGGCGAAGGGCGGGGTCTGATGGGCGGCGTCCCCGGCGAGGAAGAGCCGACCTCCGTGCCATCGGGTCGCCCAGCGGGCGCGGAACCGGTACCCGGCGTGGCGGACCATCGTGGCGTTGTCGGGTCGGACGTCCCACGGTTCGAGGAACCCCCACGCGGCCGCCTCCTCGTCGAGTGCCTCGAGCGTCTCGCCCGGCAGGCACATGAACTCCCAGCGGCGCCGCCCCGGACCGCCCGACACCACCGTGGTGGGGCGCCGAGGGTCGCATACCTGGAGGTTCGGGGGATCGAAGACCCGTGGCTCGTGGAGGGCCACGTCCACGACCAGCCAGTCGAAGAAGAACCCGCGGTCCTCGAACGTCGTCCCGATCAGGTCGCGTACCGTGCTGTTGGCGCCGTCGCACCCGACGACATAGGAAGCATCCACCCGTCGCCAGCGCGCCGCCGCCCGTCGGCTCGAGCTCGACCCAGGCCCCGTCGGCGTCCGAACCCGCCGTGATCGCGGCATGGCCACCCAGGAGCGAGACGCTCTCGGCGGCCTCGACCCGGTCCAGCAGTCTGAGCTCGAGGTCGGGCTGATTGAACATGTTGGCGGTCGGCCATCCCTGTCGGCCCTGCACGGACGTCTCGAACCGGAGCAGGGGGAGGCCGTGCCCGTTCCGCCATTCGTAGGTGGTGGCCGGCTCCGACAGCGCGGGAAGGTCCGGTCCGAGGCCACAGGCCTGGAGGATGCGGGCGGTCTCGTCATCGAAGTGGACGGCGCGGGGCAGCGGATACGGACCGGCGTGACGCTCGACCAGCAGGACGCTCCTGCCCCGCGACCCGAGAAGGAGCGACGAGCGCGCACCCCACCGGCCCGGCGCCGACGACGACCACGTCGAACGGTCCCGAAGGCGGATCGTTCACCGGTCGGACCACCCGGCGAGGAGCCGGTCGAGGTCGGGCGGCACGAGGAACTCCAGCGGGAGTTCGGGGCCCCACGAATTGGCGACGTGCTCGAATTCGAACGGCGTCCGTCCCCGTCGCTCCCAGGCTTCGTCGTCGAGGATCTGGTCCAGGTCCGAATACAGCTCGAGATAGGAACCCGCGGGATCGCGCAGGTACCAGTAGAAGTTCGATCCGGCGAAGTGCCGACCCAGTCCCCAGGTGTGACGATCCGGATCCTTCCGCAGGAGCGCGGTCGCGGTGTGACCGACGTGGTCGATGTCGTCGCACTCCCAGGAGTAGTGCTGGAGGAGCGGAACCGGTGACTCGACCAGGGCGATGTTGTGGTGGTCCGGCGAGCACCGCAGGAAGGCGATGACCCCGTCGATCTCGTCGGACATCCTGAGGCCCAAGCCGTGCATCAGCAGGTCCCGGGTCTCGCCGATGGCCGGAGTGCCGATCACCAGGTGGCCGAGCCGACGCGGCGGCCGGGCCCCGGCGGCCACGGCGGGGGCGCGCTCGTTGGCACGGACCGTGGCACCCGGGGCGTTGGGCACGACGATCGTGGGTGGAGCCGGCACCGGTGCCGGCCCGGCCACCCGGACGACGAATTCGACCCGGCTCGCCCGATCCACCAGCCGGACCTCGTCGTCGGCGATCACGGGAGTGCCGCCCCCGTCGGTCAGCCGACCCGCGATCGCCACGAGATCCTCCGGCCCCACGCAGCCGAGTTCCACCCGGACCAGCCGTCGGAAGTCACCTTCGTCCAGGACGACCGCTCCCCCACCGTCACTGCCGGTGAATCCGGTCGTCGCACTCCCTCCGAGGCCGAGCTCTCCGTAGAACGCGGCGAGGGACCCCGGATCGGGGACGGCGGTCGTGAATCCGAGGAGTCGGTGGAGGCTCATGGCGACACCACCGGCGGACCGGCCGTGCGATGGTGCTCCAGCCTCCCGGTACCGGGACCCCCGGAGACGATCACGTCACCCCCGACGAGGCGGCGTCGCCGGAGCGTCCCCACGCCCGATGGAGCGGCGACGGAGGTGGGTGAGGACGCACCCGCCGTGCCTGCGGACCGTCGGTGCATCCCCGTGGACCGCGCGACGACGACCACCGGGTCGGTCGGGCCCGCGGTTCCCGCGAGGTCCGCGACTCCGGACACCGGGCCTCCGGCATCCATGGCGGTACGGCCTACCGTGCTGACGGGTCGGTACATGGCACTCCTTGGTTATCGGTCGATAACCACAGTAATATCACTCGATATGGCAAGTCCACCAGCCGTCGCCCCGCTCGCGTCCCGACGATCACCCTCGACGCTCCGTACCGCACTGATCGACGCGGCGGAGATCGAGTTCGCCACCCACGGGTTCGACGCGGCGTCCACCCGGTCCATCGCCGAGCGGGCCGGGGCCCACCAGCCCCAGATCAACTACCACTTCTCGTCGAAGGAGCGACTCTGGCAGACCACGGTCGACCGGCTGTTCGTCGATCTCGACGCCTCGCTGGTCGACGAATCCGGGACGGCGATCGACCGGTGGACGATCGCGCGGTCGATCGGTCGGTTCCTCCGGTTCTCCGCGGAGCGACCGGCGCTCAACAGGATCGTCAACATGGAGTCCTGCGCACCCACGGCACGGCTGGACTGGCTCGTCGAGCGACACCTCGCTCCTCGCTTCGACCTGGTCGCCGGCGCCTGGACAGCGCTCCGCTCCACCGGCCACGGCGCCGACCTCACCGTCGAGGAGGTGTGGGAGATCATCACCAGCTTCGGCGCGCTCCACTTCGCGAACGCGCCGATGCTCAGAGGTCTCGGTGACGGTCACCTGGTGACGGTCGACCAGCACATCGACCGGACCCTCTCGCTCCTCGCCCTGCGACCGCCTCGCGACCGGGGACGCCACCCTTCCGACTGACGTCATCCTGACCCGGACCGGAGTCCCGCATCCCTCACCCGGTGGGCGCGGGTACCGGGGCCATGGCGACGTCACGCGACGTGGAGGTGCGGTTCGAGGCCGGTCGTGGCACGGTGCTGCGGATGGCGGACCTCGGGGTGCGACCCCGCGACCTGTCGGTGCCGGTCCCCACCCACGTCCACGGCGCCCACGTGGTCGACGTCGTGGACGTGGCCATGACCCGCCCGCTCGAGGACCGGTCGGCGCCCCGCGGTCCCCTACCGGTCGTCACGGCGAGAGGTGGCGCGGAGCCGTTCCTGGAGGCGCTGTCCGCCCCGTTCGTCCGGGACACCGCGCTGCGCTTCGGGCTCATCCGAGAGCCCGCTGCCGACCTCGCGGTGTCCACGTGCTCCCCGTCCTCGTCCCCTCAGGTGGTGTGGTCCGGTCCGAACGGGGAGATCACGGTGCGGGCCTTTGCGGTCCACCACGTGCCCGTCGACGCGTCGGCCCATCGAATCGATGCACCCGACGGATCGGTCGCCGACTCGGGTGGCACCAGGCTCGGCGACGAGGAGGACGATCGTGTCCCGCCGCCTCCGCCTTCAGCCCGACTGCCGTAGCCAGGTACCGATCCGGATGGACCGGGCGGGGGAGGGGCCTCCGTCGACCACCCGAGCGGGTGGACGACGAACCGGGTGGGTTCGGAGCCGGGCTGCGGTGCGAGCACGGCGTGGCGGGTGCCGGCCGAGCCGGACGAGGCGCGATCCCGGGAACGGACGAAGCAGGTCCCGGGGTGCCGGCTCCACCGACGTGGGGAGCCGCTCCTCCACGAGGTCACCTCCCGTCGATGGGCCTCATCGGCTACCCACTCCGGGTTCGTGGCGCTTCCGGGGTGCGGGCGCGCGGCGCTGCCGGCAGTCGGCGCAATGCCCCACGACATCCAGCGAGTGGGACACGGGACTGAACGCGAACTGATCGGCGAGCTCGGCGACCAACCGGGCCGTGGTCCGCTCGAACGACGCTGACGGCGTGACGTCGAAGACCCGGCCGCAGGAGGTGCAGAGCAGGTGGTGGTGGTGTTCGGTGAGCACTTCGGCGAGTTCGAACCGGGCCAGGCCGTCCGTGGCCGCGATCCGACGGATGACGCCCGCACCTTCGAGCACGAGGAGGTGCCGGTAGGCCGAGCTCTTCGGGACGCTGCGCAGACTCCTCAGGATCTCGGGGAAGCTCACCGGGTGCTCGCTGCCCGCCAGCAGGTCGACGATGCGCCTGCGACCCTCCGTGTAGCGGAGGTCGGCGCGTCGTAGCTGGAGCTCGACCAACTCGTCGAGCGATCCGTCGGCGGTGCGAGTTCTCAACGTTCGCCTCCTTGCCTGGTGTCCGCGGGAGCGAGACCGGGTCGTCCCTGTCTCAGTTGTATTGAGACTGAGTCTCATTCTATCTTCGCCCCATGACCTCCACCCATGAAGTTCGCAAGCTCCGGGGCCGGAGGGCGACTGGCCTGGCGGCCGGCGCCATGATCCTCATCGCGTCGGGTCTGGGACTGGCTGCCTGCTCCTCGCCGGGATCCTCGACTCCGGCGAGTTCCGGGATCATCCAGGCCGTCGGTGCCGAGAACGAGTACGCCGACGTGCTCCGGCAGATCGGTGGCAGGTACGTATCGGTGTCGTCGATCCTCGACAATCCGAACACGGACCCGCACACCTTCGAGGCGAGCGCGAGCGTCGCCCGGGAAGTCTCGAACGCCACCCTCATCGTCCAGAACGGTGTCGGTTACGACACCTTCATGAACCAGATCGAGGCGGCGTCTCCCGATGCCGCCCGCAAGGTCATCGTGGCACAGCACGTCCTCGGACTCCCGGATGACACACCCAATCCCCACCTCTGGTACGACCCGAAGACGATGCCCGCGGTCGCAAGCGCCATGGCGGCGGACCTCGGAACACTGGATCCCGCCCACCGCGCCTACTTCCGGACCCGCTTGGCGTCCTTCGACGCCTCGCTCCAGCCGTGGTTGGCCTCCATCGCCTCGTTCAAGGCCGACCACGCCGGCACCGCCGTCGCGGTCACGGAGCCGGTGGCCGACTACCTGCTCCAGGCCATGGGAGCCGACATCGTCACGCCGTTCGCCTTCCAGGCCGACATCATGAACGGAGTCGACCCGTCCCCTGAGTCGATCACCCAGGAAGAGGCCTCCTTCACCGACCATGTGGCCAAGGTGTTCTGCTACAACCAGCAGGTCGTGGACTCCCTGACCACGACGATCCGGGACACCGCCCGCGCCGCAGGTGTACCCGTGGTCGGCGTCTACGAGACCATGCCGACCCCGGGGTACGACTACCAGTCGTGGATGGAGGCCGAGGTGGCGGCCATCCAGGCGGCCGTGGAGCACGGCGTCTCGACCGAGCACCTGTGAGCGATCCCCCGGTCCTCCGAGTCGATGGCGTCTCCGTCTCCTTCGGCAGCCAGCGGGTTCTGGACGACGTCTCCTTCGAGATCGGCCCCGGCGAGTTCACCGGGCTCATCGGTTCCAACGGCGTCGGCAAGACCACGCTGTTGCGGGTCATCCTCGGCACCCGGCGGGCCGACCGCGGCACCGTCCGGATCGGGGGGACGGATGCGGGCCGGAACGGCCGATCGCTGGGCTACGTGCCGCAGAAGGTCATCCTCGATCCTGACGTGCCGATGCGGGCGCGGGACCTCGTCGCACTCGGTCTCGACGGCAACCGATTCGGGTTCGGCCGGAGGACGAAGGAGGACCGCCGGGCGGTCGACAGGGCCCTCGTCGATGTCGGTGCCGAGGAGTTCGCGGACAGCCGTGTCGGGACCCTCTCGGGAGGCGAACAGCAACGGGTCCTGATCGCCCACGCGCTCGATCAGCCGCCCGAAGCTGCTCCTCCTCGACGAGCCGCTCGCCAACCTCGATCCTCGGAGCGCCCAGGAGGTCGTGGGGCTCCTGCACCGGCTGGCGGAGGAACACGACATCGCCATCCTCCTGTCGGCCCACGAGATGAACGCCCTGCTTCCGGTGATGGATCGCATCGTCTACCTCACGGCGGGACGTGCAGCGAGCGGATCGACCGACGAGGTCGTACGGTCCGACGTGCTCAGTCGACTCTACGGCCACCACGTCGACGTCCTGCGGCTGCACGGCCGGGTGCTGGTGGTGGCCGAGCCCGGACAGGACGACCACGGGATTCCCGACCACCCGACCCTGACCGTGCCCTGATCCGGCGTGCACTACGTCTTCGAGCCCGGATTCTTCTCGAGCGGTCCCGTCCGCACGGCCATGCTGATCGGGTCGGTGACCGCCGTGGTATCCGCCGTGGTCGGGATCTTCACCGTGATCCGCAGCCAGTCGTTCGCCGGACACGCCCTGACCGACGTGGCGACCACCGGCGGGTCCGCCGCCTACTACTTCGGTCTGGCTCCGCTCGCCGGCTTCATCGGGGGCGGCCTGCTCGGAGCGGGCGCCATGGAGGTGGCCGGTGTCCAGCGGGTGCGGAGCCGCGACCTGGCCACCGGGATCGTGCTCGGTGCCGCCACGGGGATCGCCGCACTCTTCCTCTACCTGGACACCACCACCTCGGCCACGACCGGGGCCACGCAGCAGATCCTCTTCGGCTCCATCTTCACCGTCGGGACCTCGACGATCCCGGTCGTGTCCGGGCTGAGCGGATTGACCGTGGTCGCTCTGGCCGTCATCCACCGTCCCCTCCTGCTCGGTTCGCTCTCGCCCGAACTGGCATCGGCCCGCGGGATCCGTACCCGGTGGGTGGGCCTGGCATTCATGGTGTCCATGGCCGTAGCCGTCGGCCTGTCGTCGATCACCATCGGCTCGATCCTCTCCACCGCCCTACTCATCGGCCCGGCCGCCACCGCGCTCCGGCTCACGAGATCGCTGGCATCCTCCGTCGCGGTGGCCTGCCTGCTCGGGGTGTCCACCACCCTGCTCGGGATCCTGCTCGCCTACGACAGCAGCTACTGGGACTCGTCCAGCCAGGGAATCCCGGTGAGCTTCTTCATCGTTGCGATCACGTTCACCGGGTATCTCTGCTCCGGGATCCCCACCCTCCGACGATCGGCAGCACCCCGACTGCGCGACTCCGGCCGTTCGCCCGGCATCGAGGCGGCGGGAGAGGTGACCAGCTGATGTTCTCTGGGTTCATGGTCAACGCCTGGGAGATCGGGTCGATCGTCGCCGTCGTGGGAGGAGCAGTCGGCTTCTTCGTCGTGCTCCGCGGCGCGGCCTTCGAGGCCCACGCCATACCCAACGGCGCCTTCGCCGGGGCCGCCGGTGCCAGTCTGATCGGCGCCAGCACACTACTGGGGCTCGGCGTGTTCGCAGTCGGTGCGGCGGTCGTCATCGCGTACTTGAGCCGTCGAGGTCGACCCGACGTCGTGACCGCCCTGGCCCTGGTGATGATGTTGGCTCTGGGAGCCGCATTCCTCAGCCAGACGACCCAGTACGAGCCGGAGATCTACTCACTGCTCTTCGGCGAGGTCCTTGGGGTCAACTCGGGCGAGATCCTTCCTGTCGCCGGGCTCGGACTCGTGGCGCTGGTCGCCACGGGTGTGCTGTACCGGCCATTGCTGCTCACTTCGCTCGTCCCCGACATTGCCGAAGCCGCCGGTCTGCGTGCCTTCCCGATCGAGCTCGCGTTCCTCGTCACCGTGGCGCTGACCACGACCATGACCGTGCCCGTGGTGGGAGCACTCCTGATCTTCTCCCTCATGATCGGCCCTCCGGCCGCTGCCAGGTGCGTCACGGACAGGCCGGTGGTCGCCCTTGCCGGATCAGTGGCGATCGCACTCGTCACCATCTGGTCGGCGATCGCTGCCGCGTACGCGACCGATTGGCCGGTCGGATTCTTCGTGGGGGCGTTCAGTGCGGGTTGGTTCGCCATCGGGCGCGGCTACGCATCCCGAACCAACAGCATGGGGCACACCGGTCCGCAAGAGGAGGGCAGCCGGGTCCCGACACGGCCTCCGGAGTTCTCGTAGGTTCGACGAGGTACCTGAGCGACCGGACCCGAGCATCGCAGGTCCGTCGGGTGGATCGTCGTGAGACGTACAACGGTGGAGGGGGGATCTTCCCCCCGTCCGGGAGCTTCACGAGGGTCGGACGGCTCACGCCCAGCAGGTCTGCAGCCTGCTGCGTGGTGAGCCGCATCGTCTGGGGCGCCATCGTCACGGCCTGGCCGTGGTACAGGGCGTCGACCAGGGTCCGGAGGGCCCTCGTCAGCTCGACGGGAAGGGCGACCGTCTCACCCGACTCCGATTCGAGTCGGAGCGATGCAGTGTCCGCAGCGGGGAGCCGCCCGATCCGGGCCGGTGCCCCGGCATCCTTCGGAGGCAGCACCGTCTCTGTCGTGTCCTGGGCCATCTGTCGCTCCGGTCCCCCAATGACAGAAGAGCAATGGTCGAAAAGGTCGCAAACCCGTCCCTCGGGCCGGGAGGGCTGGCCGGCTCCGACTGCTGAGCGCTCGCGACGATTGCCCCACCCACTTCGGCACTTGCACGAGTGGGGCAGCCTCCGGATCCACGAGGTGAGTCGAGGAGGAGCGGCTGAGCCCGGTCCCCGTTGATAACTGACCCAGTTAGTTATACTGTTTTCCCATGCCGCGCCGGACCCCGCCGAACCGTCTCGCCGACATCGCAGAGGCTGCTCGGAAGGTCTTCACGGAAAAGGGCTACCGCCGGACCCTGATGACCGATGTGGGCAAGGAGTTGGGGCTCAGCCATGCCCTGCTCTACAAGTTCGTCGAGAGCAAGGAGGCGCTGTTCCAGCTCGCTCTCCTCGGCACTGCCGCCCCCGACCGCCTCGCCGGGCTCTCCCTTCCCCTCCCGACGCCGGCGCCCGGTGAGGCGCTCAAGCCACTCGCCGACTGGACGGCGGGCAACACCTCGTTCCCGTTCGTCAAGGCGGCCCTCATGACTGACGACTGTGAGGACATCCGCCGGGAATTCCGCGGCGTCGTCGACGAGTACTACTCCGCCGTGGAGGACAACCGGGGACTCCTGGCCCTCTTGGAGCGATCCGCCGCCGACATCCCCGAACTGCGGGAGCTCTACTTCGGCAAGTCGCGACGCGGGCAGGTCGACATGTTGGAGGAGTACGTGGAACGTCGGACCCGCTCCGGCCACCTTCGCAGCTTCCCGGACACCGCACTCGCCACCCAGTTCATCGTCGAGACGGTGGCGTGGTTCGCGTGGCACCGTCGGGATCATCCCGATCCGATCGAGGCCGATGACGACACCGTGCGACAGAGCGTCCACGCACTCCTGGCCGCAGCCTGTATCCCTGACATCGTTCCGTCCGACACCACTCCGGGCGCAGAGGCCTGATTCTCCCGTGGCGCCGGTCATCGACGAATCGTCGGCCACCTCGACCGTCCACGATCCAGCCACCGGAAGGACATCCGATCCTGCACCCGTGGACCGACGGACCTACATCGTGGCCGGCGTCCTGTTCACCGTTCTCATGGCACTCTCGGGGCGCTACGGCTTCCACCGCGACGAGCTCTACTTCCTCGACTGTGCCCGCCACCTCGCCCTCAGCTACGTCGATCAACCTGTCCTGAGCCCGCTCCTTGCCCGCCTGTCCCTGTGGGCCTGCGGCGTTGGGCTCCCGGGGCTTCGGATGTGGTCCACGCTCGCCGGTGCCGGAACGGTGATCCTGGCTGGCCTCCTGGCCCGGGAGTTCGGCGGGAGAAGGACTGCGCAGTTCCTCGCCGCACTTGGTACGGCCACCATGCCGGCGGTCCTCGGCGCCGACCACCTATTCGGTCCCACCGGTCTCGATCTGCTGTTCTGGACGGCACTGGCCCTTGTCGTCGTCCGGATCGGGCGCACCGGGAACCCACGACTGTGGCCGCTCGCCGGTGCCGTGGTCGGGTTGGGATTGTCCAACAAGCACAGCATCGGCTTCTTCGCCCTGGCGCTCGTCGTCGGCATCGTCGCGAGCGGGGGTGGGCGCCAACTCGTCAATCGGTGGTTCGTCATCGGCGTGGTCATCGCCGGCGCCTTCACCATCCCAGATGTCTGGTGGCAGGCGACCAATCACTGGCCGACGATCGAGATGACCAGACGTCTGGATCAGGAGAACGGCGGGACTTCCCACATCGCCACATGGGTCGTCGGCCAGCTCTTCGAGGTCACGCTGGCGCTGGCGTGGGTCTGGGTCGTCGGCGTCTTGTGGCTCTGGCGGTCCGACCGTCCGATGTGGCGGGCCCTGGTGTGGGCCTACGGGCTGCTCTTCGTATGCTTCGCCCTGACGACGGGGGGCAAGGTCTACTACCTGGCTGCCGCCTACATCTACCTGCTCGCGGCCGGAGCCGTGCGAGTCGAGGAGTGGCTGGACGCCGCAGGGTGCGGCTCCGCCGCCTTCTCGCGTGTACCGCTGCGAGCACGCTCCTCACGCTCCCCTTGGTCCTACCCGTGCTGCCGGCCAACGACATCGGCTGGACCTACGGTGCCAACCAGGAGCTTGGTGAGACCGTCGGCTGGCCCCAGTTCCTCGCGACTGTCCGTGCCGTCTGGGACTCGCTTCCGCCCAGCCAGAGAGCCCATGCGGTCATCTTCACGGCGGACTACGGCGAAGCTGGAGCCATCAACGAGCTTGGCCGTGGTGTCGGACTCCCTGGCGCAGTGAGCGGACAGAACAACGAGTGGTTCTGGGGCCCGGGCGATCCGGATGCCACGACGGTCATCGCCGTGGCGCCAGGGCCGGTCGATGTCACCGACTACGCCGCACTCCTCGAGCGGTACTGCACCCACGTGCGAGTCGCAGCAAGCTTCACAAATCCGGAGCGGATCCACAACCAGGAGTGGGGTGGACACGTCTACATCTGCACCGGGCTGAAGCGCCCGTGGGGAGAGTCCTGGTCCTCGCTACGGCATGACAGCTGACGGACCCATGGGTGTCTCCGATCGCTTAATACACATGTGATCCTTCTGGCATCTCAGTGCATTCTGTTCAGCACTGGGAGCATGCCCGGATGAGCCCATTCCCTGTCCTGGTCCGCACCTCCTCACCGGCCGGAGGGACCCGCTTCCGATTGGGTGATCCGCTTGTCGACTCCTATCTGGAGTTCGTGGCCGGACGGTCTCGGCCGAACACACTGCGGGCGGTCGCCTTCGACCTGAAGACGTTCTTCACGGTCGTCGACAAGGACCCGGTTGCCGTGGTCCCGGCTGACGTCTTCGAATTCCTGGCCGACCAACGAGGTGATCGCACCGTGGTCCGGATCTCCGACGGCGAGTCGGGACTGTCGGCCCGGACCATCGCCCGGCGGCTGTCGTCCGTGTCTGGCTTCTACGCGTATCTGGTGGCTCGGGGCGACACCACGGTGGAGGCGAATCCAGTGCCGAAGGGGCTCTCCACCCGCCGGCGGGGCGGTCGGGTCCGGACGGTGCCCCTGGTGCGGGTGCCCCGCACGTTGCCCAAGATCCTGTCGCCCGGTGAGGTCGACGCGTTGGTGGGTGCGATGCGCACGCATCGTGACCGGGCCATGGTCTTCGCCATGGTGTTGGGCGGCCTGCGCCGTTGTGAGGTGCTCGGATTGCGGCTGTCGGACATCCAGGTGGCCGAACGGTCGGTGTTCGTCACCGAGGGCAAGGGCGGCCACCAGCGGGTGGTGCCCATCTCGAACGCCTTCTTCGCCGAACTGGGCGAGTATCTGGTCAACGAACGGCCAAAGGACGCCTCGACGGATGGGGTCTTCGTGACCCTGAAGGGTCCGAGCCGGGGGCAAGGGCTGAGCGCTCAAGGAGTGGAGACCATCTTCTTGAGTGCCCGGCAGCGAGCCGGACTCGAGCGGGCCACCTGTCATCAGCTCCGCCACACCTGCCTCACCCGACTGCGAGAAGCAGGCATGGCCTTGGAGGCGGTTCAGGCCCAGGCCGGACACGTCTCCATCGAGTCCACCCGGATCTACCTGCACCTGACCAATGACTGGCTGGCCCACGAATACCACCAGGCGATGACGGCCGTCGACGCCCACGCCGCCGAGCTGTTGGCCATGGTGGAGGTGGCCCAGTGAGCATCGCTGAGGTCCTGCCCGAGCCCTGGATCCCGAAGAACGAGTCCCACCGGGAGTGGGCCGTGCTGTCGACACAGGCACCCCAGTTGGCCGCCACCATGCGCCGCTACCTGGTCCAACTCACCACGTTCCTTGCGCCTCGCAGCGTGGACGTGGCCGACTCGACCCTGCGCCAGCTGGCCCGGTGGCTGGTGGCCGAGACCGAGGTTGCAGTCGTCTCCGACGTCACCCGGACCCACGTCGAGGACTACAAGGTGTTCCTCGCCGCCCAGCCCGGCTGCACAGGCCCGACCCTGGCCAAGAACACCCAGCGCCAGCGGCTGCGGATGATCCGGATCTTCTTCGAGCGCCTGATCGAATGGGACTGGCCCGAGGCCCACCACCGCAACCCGATCCTCCATGGGGACATCCCACCTCGGCCCGAGCCGTTGCCCAAGTTCCTCTCCGACGAGGACGCCGCCAAGCTGCTGGCGGCAGCCAAGGCCCACCGGCTGCCCCGCTATCGCCTCGTGGTCGAGCTGTTGTCCCGGACCGGCATGCGGGCGACCGAGCTCTGCGAACTGGCCGCCGACGCCGTCAGCGTGCGCGACGGGTCCCACTGGCTGCGCATCCCGGTCGGCAAGCTGCGCAACGACCGGATCATCCCGCTCCACCCGGAGCTCGTCCCGCTGTTGGAGGAGTGGACGGCGACGAACCGCGTCCACATCCGAGCCCAAGGCCGCCTCCTGGCCGACGAGCACAAGCCACTCGACCGGCGGACCGTCCACCGGATCGTGGCCACCACGGCCAGACGAGCGGGCATCGGTCACGCCCATCCTCACCAGCTCCGCCACACCCTCGCCACCCAGGCGATCAACCGGGGCATGCGCCTCGAGACCATCGCCGAGTTCCTCGGCCACCGGTCGATGGACATGACGCTCGTCTATGCCCGCATCGCCAACCGGGTGGTGGCGGACGAATACGCCTCGGTCATGGAGCAGGTCGACGCGCTCTACGCGACGACGGGGACCTCGACGGACGCTCCGGCTGAGAGAGAAACAACGGCGATGACTCGGCTCCGGACCGAATACGACCGGATGCTCGGCAACGGCATGTGCACCCGCCCGGCCGAGCTCGACTGCCGCATCGAATCAGCCTGCGAGAAGTGTGCCTACTTCAAGACCGGGCCCGAGTTCGTGCCGGTGCTGCTCCGCCAGCGGAACCATGCCCGGGAACACGAACAGACCGACCGGGCACTGCTCTTCGAGAGCCTGGCCGACCGAGCGACTGAGGAGTCGGCTTGACACGGATTACATGTATAACGCCGGGAAGGTGGGACACCTCGTCGGCCTCGAGCGGCGCACGTGCTGACTGTCGCGAGCGTCTGAACCCGGGTGTCCCCCACGAGCTTGGGATCCGTTCCCCCAGGCATCGCCCTCTCCTGATCGTTGTGGAGAAGGTGCTCACACACCCCTGAGCAGCCCTTACGATCTCGACGTCCGGGTTCCGGCAACCCGGACCCGATGCCGTCGCGTCCGGACCGGGCTCGGCCCGCCAACCGGTCCACCGGTGAGCGGCCGACGCCGTCAGCGCGGCGGCCGCTCATCCGATCAGCCCCTGCAGGAGGATCCTCACGTGCGGGTCCGTGGTCCGGACCCGGAGCGGGGCCGGACGTGCTCGCGGTTCGGCGACCTGACTGCCCCACGGCTGGCCGGCATCGTCGGCCGGGGCACTGGATCCCGTCGAGGGCGGACCAGGGGATCGCCGCTCGACGGGACACCTGAGGAGGTAGGCCGCCGGACGGCGACCTGGCAGGGCACGGGTACACGACCCCGACACCGACTCCTGGCCTGTCGCACCCGGGTGGAAGGATCGCCCCGCCATCAGCAGGAGGGGATCCACATGGGCAGGAGGACGTTCGGCTCGGCGCGCCGGCTGGCATCCGGCAGGTGGCATCCGGCAGGCCAGCTACTGGCTGGACGGCAGACGCAACGTCGGACCGGTCGCCGACATCGACCAGGCGTTCGGCGGGCCATCGCGCACGGATCGCGCACGGCGCCGGAATCTCGGTCGGCACGTCGACCGCCGACGAAGCCCTGATCAGGACGGACGATACGTGGAGGTGAGCGGACTCGAACCGCCGACTTCTACATTGCGAACGTAGCGCTCTACCAGCTGAGCTACACCCCCGGGTGCGTTGCAGAGACTAGTCGCCCCCGCGGTGGGGCCGACACCGGTGGACGTACCCCCGAGCCGGTCCCGCACGGCGGGTCCGGGACCCGCGTCCCTGGTCAGGGCGTCGTCGGCGGCGGCTGCGGGATCGGGACGGTCGTCGTGGTCGTCGTCGTGGTGGAGGTGGTCGTCGTGGTGGTGGTCGACGCCGGGGGCCGGGTCGTCGACGTCGTCGGGGTCGTCGAGGTCGTCGGGGTCGTCGAGGTCGTCGGCGGCGCCGTGGTGGTCGTGGTCGTGGCCGCCACGGCTGCCCCCGCCGGCGGCGCCGGGAAGCTCCACAGCGCCGTGGCGCAGTCGGTGGGCGTGGTCGCCGCCACGAACAGGGTGCCGGGAACCGTCGAGTCGGACAGGACCTGGAGCGGTGGACCGGTCTGCAGGCAGGCGAGCGCCGGATCGGTCGTGCCGATCCCCGAGAGCGTCCCGACCGCCTGGATGTCCCCCCCCGCCGCCGGCTGGACCACCGGGGTCAGCACCACGTTCGCCGTGCCGTCGTAGGTACCGAGGGTGACGTAGCCGGTACCCGCCGGCGGACCGGTCAGCACGTCCTTGGCCACCGGTGCATCGCCCAGCAGGGCCGCCAGCATGGCGGGGTCGTTGCCGTCCATCCCGAGCGCCCAGATCCCGACCCCGGCGATGCGGAAGAAGTCGGCCAGCTGAGCCTTGAGGGCGAGCGACGTCGGGTCGTCGAAGTAGGTGCGGTGCCACTGGGTCCCCACCTGGTACGACGTCCAGGGGGTGTCCGTGACCGGGTCCCAGTACGTCGGATGGCCGCTGGCGGCGATCACCGAGTAGGACAGCGGGGACTCCGGCCCGGTGGCCGCCGACGTGGCGGTGCCGTCGACGGTCGGCCAGTCGTAGCCGTAGAAGGGCACCCCGAGGACGATCTTGGCGGCCGGCACCACCTTCAGGAACTCCTCGATCGCCGTGACGTCGCTGAACGCGGGGCCGAACAGCGGCGACGTGGCGCTCGGCTGGGTGCGCGAGTTCATGTCGTAGGCCATCACGAAGAAGAGGTCGACGGCCGGGGACAGCGCGGCCACGTCGGTGAATCCGCCGGGATCGCCGGCCGAGCTGGCGTAGACGGCCATCGAGACCTGCCAGTCGGGGTCGGTGGCGTGCAGCGCGGCGGACACCTTGGTGATCAGGTTGGTGAGCCCGGCGCGGTCGCCGCTGCCCTCGCCCTCGAAGTCGAAGTCGACACCGTCCAGGTTCTTGGCCTGCACGGCGGCGATGAGCGCGGCCGACAGGCGCGCCGGTGCACCCGGGTCGCTGGTGATCCGGTCGAGCGTCTGCTGGTCGAAGCAGGTCACCGTGAGCACCACCCGGTCCCCGGCGCCGTGGGCGCGTGTCACCAGGTTCACCAGGTCCTGGCTCTGGTACCCGTTCCATCCCGGCCCCGACTCGTCGAGCGTGCCGTCGGCGTTGGCGTCGACGCTGAAGTACGCCAGGGTGGTCAGGTCCTTCACGTCGAACGACGGGGACGAGGGCAGCGTCCAGTACGGCGCGTAGCCGAACACCTCGTGGGACCGGACCGGACCGGCGGCGGCCACCGAGGGCGGCGCCGGTGCCGGTGCCGTGGTGGCCGGGGTCAGGTGGAGCGACGGGTGGGCGCGGGCCTCGGTGCGGTTGTCCCGCAGGCCGGCGGCGAACGCAGCGCCCTGGTGTCCGGCCGGGTTCGACGAGCCGATGGCGGTGGTGATGAGGCCGGACGCCACCAGGACGGTGGCCAGGGCCACCACCACCGTCGCCGCCAGCCGACGCGGGACGGGGCGCCGTCGGCCCGCACCCGCCGCACGACCACCGGAGTGTCCGGGTCCACCCGGAGCGGCATCCGCCGGGCCGGCGTCGGCACGCACGACGTCCTCCAGCTCGGGCACGGGTTGCGGTGGACGCGGCGCGGCGCCGTCGTGTCCGGGCAGGTCGTCGCGGGAGGGGGAGGTCATGGGTGGTCGTCGTGCCGGCCCCGGTCCGGGACGGCCGCGCCGTCCCGTTCGCCTGGCCCGGTGGTGGTCATTCGGTCGTCGGTGGAGGGGTTCCGCGCACGCCCGCCGGCGGCGGCCCCGCCAGGGGACGGCAGCCGTCCCGCCGAACGCACCCCCGCAGCCTAGACCACGACCCCTCGGCGTCCAACGCGGCATCTCCTCAAGGTTCGCGCCCGCAGACCGACAATTGGAGGGACGGCCCACCCCAGCAGGGGGACGGGCCCCCACGCGAGTGAGACCGGTCTGCGCATGCCCACGAAGCACCCCCGCCACGGAACCGTCCTCCGGGACCCCCGGCCATGATCTTCGTCGAGGGCGTCCGGCTCATCGTCGTGCTCCTCGGCGCCCTGCTCGGCTACGAGCTCGGGCAGCACGCCAACGGCTCGAGCAGCACCCACGCAGTCATCGGCCTGATGATCGGCGCCGCCGTCAGCTACGTGATCGGCGGGGTCGTCGGCCGCATCCTCGACAAGGGCCTCCAGCGGGGCGTGCGCCTCTTCCGCAACAGTCCTCCCGGGGAGATCTTCGCCGCCGCCATCATCTCGACGTCGGGGATGATCCTCGGGATGACCGTCGGCATGGCCGTCGTGGCCGTGACCCGGTCCCCCTTCGCCTTCGTCGCCACCGCCGGTCTCGTCTGGATCCTCGCCGGCTTCGGGTGGCGCCTCGGCATGGTCAAGGGCCGACAGATCGTCGCCGCCGCCGGCCTGTCCCGGATCCTCAGTCCGGTCACCCGGCCCCTGCCCGGCCAGGCCCTGCTCGTCGACGGCTCCGCCGTGGTCGACCGCTCGCTGCTCATCCTGGGGCGGAACGGACTGCTTCCCGGCGGACTGGTCGTCCCGCAGTTCGTCGCCGACCACGTGGCCGTCATGGCCGAGTCCCCCGACCCGGTCAGCTCGCGACGGGCGCGTCGCGGCCTCGAGGCCCTGGAGGTGCTGCGAGAGCTCGGGGTGTCGGTCGACCTCGCCCACGACGAGGTTCCCGAGGTCGACGACCCCACCACCAAGCTCCTCACCGTGGCCCGGCGGACCGGTCTGCGGATCGGTACGTGCTCGACCGTGGTGCGGGACGCGGCCGACGCCTGGGAACTGAGCGTCGTCAACCTCCACGCCCTGACCACCGAACTCTCTCCCGACCACGTACCCGGTGAACGCATGCACGTGTCCCTGGTCAAGGAGGGTCGCCAGCCCCGCCAGGCCGTCGGCTACCTGCCCGACGGTGACATGGTCGTGGTGAACGACGCCATGCACCTCATCGACGAGGGTCCGGTCGCCATCACCGTGCTCTCCACCCGGCCGACCAGCCAGGGGATCATGGTGTTCGCGAAGCTCGCCTCGCCCACCGAGGTGGACGAGGCGAGCTCGCTCGAGGGTCAGATCCGCTGACCTCCCGGGGCCCGTGGCCCCGGCACTGCGGTCCGGCGGATCAGGAGGCGATCCCGATGATCGGGGCCGTCGTCTGGGTTCCCAGCTGGTTCCCGTGGTAGCCCGTCCCGTAGGCGTAGGCGGCGCCAGTGGCCGTGGCGAGCGTGTACCCCCCACCCTGGCCGGCGGCGATCCCCACCACCGGACCGGCGGCGATGCCCGACGCCGACCCGTAGAACGGTGCGCCGTAGGCGAACACCCCACCGTCGGCGGCGGCCAGGTAGTAGCCCGTGCCACCGGCGAGCGGCGCGATGCCGACGACCGGCGAGTTCAGGTGCTCGCTCCCGGCCGAGCCCTCGAACGTGGCGCCGCCGTAGGCGAACACGCCGCCGTCGGAGGCCACGAGCAGGTAACCGCCCGTCCCGTCGGCGGCGATGCCCACGATGGGGGCGTTCAGGTGCGTCCCGCCCAGGGAGCCGGCGAAGGCGGCGTCTCCGAAGGCGAACACGCCGCCGTCGGATGCCACCAGCCAGTAGCCCTTGCCGTCCGACGTGGACGCCATGCCGACGATCGGCGCATTGAGCTTCTCGGAGCCGGTCGAACCGTAGAAGGCGGCGTCACCGTAGGAGAACACCCCGCCGTCGGAGCCGACCATCCAGTAGCCGTGACGGTCCGGCGTCGGCGCCAGGCCGACGATCGGGGCCGACAGGGCCAGGCCGGCCGGCGAGCCGTAGGTCAGCGCTGCCCCGTTCACCAGGACCGCACCGGCGGACGTCGTCATCCAGTAGCCCGGGATGGCGCTGTTGACGCCGGGGACCGCCGGTGTCGACGGCGCGGACGGGTTGCTGGATCCGGCGATGTTGGTCGCGGTCACGGTGAACGTGTACGTCGCTCCGTTGACCAGCCCGGAGATGGTGCAGCTGGTCGCCGGGGCCGGCACGGTGCAGCTGCCGGCCGGTGCGGGCGGCACCAGGTCGACGCCGAGCGCCGGGAAGGCCTCCGCCGTGTAACTGAGGATCGGCGATCCCCCGTCGAGACCGGCGGCCCAGCGCACGGTGACGCTCTGGTCCCCCGGCGTCACACCGAGGATGGACGGCGGGGCCGGGGCCTCGACGACGTAGGTGAAGGCGCCGGTGTCGGTCACCGAGCCGCCGGCCGTGGTCACCACGACGTCGGCGGCGCCCGCGGCGCCCGAGGGCGTCGTCACGTCGATCGACGTGGCGTCCCCGTCCGTCACCGTGGCGGCCTTGCCGCCGAAGGTCACCGAGGTGGGGTACAACAGGTTGGTGCCGGCGATGACGACGCTGGTGCCACCGAGGGCACCGCCCGAGTCCGGCGTCACCGAGGTGATCGTCGGAGCGGCCACGTAGGTGAAGCCGCCGGTGTCGGTCACCGAACCGCCGGCCGCGGTCACCACGACGTCGGCGGCGCCCACCGTGCCCGAGGGCGTGGTGACGGTGATCGAGGTGGCGGTGTCCGCCGTGATGGTGGCCGCCGATCCGCCCACGGTCACCGAGGTGGCGCCCGTCAGGTTGGTGCCGGCGATGACGACGCTGGTGCCGCCGCCGATCGGGCCCTTGTCGGGCGTGATGGACGTGACGGTCGGGGAGCCGACGTAGGTGAAGCCGTTGTGGTCGGTCACCGATCCGCCGGGCGTGGTCACCACCACGGAGGCGGCGCCGGCCGTGCCCGAGGGCGTGGTGGCGGTGATCGAGGTGGCGGTGTCGGCCGTCACGGTGGCGGCGGTGCCGCCGATGGTCACCGAGGTGGCACCGGACAGGTTGGTGCCGGCGATGACCACGCTGGTGCCACCGGCGACCGGACCCGAGTTCGGCGTCACCGAGGTGACGGTCGGGGCGGCCACGTAGGTGAAGCCGCCGGTGTCGGTCACCGGACCGCCGGCCGTGGTCACCACGACGTCGGCGGCGCCGGCCGTGCCCGAGGGCGTGGTGGCGGTGATCGAGGTGGCGGTGTCGGCCGTCACGGTGGCGGCCTTGCCGCCGATGGTCACCGAGGTGGCACCGGACAGGTTGGTGCCGGCGATGACCACGGTGGTGCCACCGGCGACCGGACCCGAGCTCGGCGTCACCGAGGTGACGGTCGGGGCGGCCACGTAGGTGAAGCCGCCGGTGTCGGTCACCGGACCGCCGGGCGTGGTCACCACGACGTCGGCGGCGCCGGCCGTGCCCGAGGGCGTGGTGGCGGTGATCGAGGTGGCGGTGTCGGCGGTGACGGTGGCGGCGGTGCCGCCGATGGTGACCGAGGTGGCACCGGACAGGTTGGTGCCGGCGATGACGACGCTGGTGCCACCGGCGACCGGGCCCTTGTTGGGCGTCACCGAGGTGACGGTCGGGGCGGCCACGTAGGTGAAGCCGCCGGTGTCGGTCACCGGACCGCCGGCCGTGGTCACCACGACGTCGGCGGCGCCGGCCGTGCCCGAGGGCGTGGTGGCGGTGATCGAGGTGGCGGTGTCGGCCGTCACGGTGGCGGCCTTGCCGCCGATGGTCACCGAGGTGGCGCCGGACAGGTTGGTGCCGGCGATGACGACGCTGGTGCCGCCGGCGACCGGGCCCTTGTTGGGCGTGACCGAGGTGACGGTCGGGGCGGCCACGTAGGTGAAGCCGCCGGTGTCGGTCACGCTGCCGCTCGCCGTGGTCACCACGACGTCGGCGGCGCCGGCCGTGCCCGAGGGCGTGGTGGCGGTGATCGAGGTGGCGGTGTCGGCGGTGACGGTGGCGGCGGTGCCGCCGATGGTCACCGAGGTGGCACCGACCAGGTTGGTGCCGGCGATGACGACGCTGGTGCCACCGGCGACCGGACCCGAGCTCGGCGTCACCGAGGTGATGGTCGGCACGTCCTGGTACGTGTAGCCGCCGGTCGACGTGGCCGTACCGGACGGCGTCGTCACGACGACGTCGGCGGCGCCGGCCGACCCGGACGGAGCGGTCACGGTGATCGAGGTGGCGGTGTTGGCCGTGATGGTGGCCGAGGTGCCGCCGATGGTCACCGAGGTGGCGCCGGACAGGTCCGAACCGTTGATCACGACCGAGTTACCTCCGGCGAGCGGGCCCGAGTCGGGCACGATCGACGAGATGGCCGGGCCGGAGACGTAGGTGAAGCCGCCGGTGTCGGTCACGCTCCCGCTCGTCGTGGTCACCACGACGTTGGCGGCTCCGACGGTGCCCGAGGGCGTGGTGGCCGTGATCTCGGTGGCGCTCACCACCGTGAACGACTCGACGTTCATGCCGCCGATGGTCACCGTCGAGGCGCCGAGGAAGTTCGTTCCCGCGATGGTGACGGGATCGCCACCGACGGTGCTCCCCGTGTTCGGGGTCACCGAGGTGATGGTCGGGGCCCCCTGGTAGGTGAAGCCGCCGGCGTCGGTCACCGGACCGCCGGCCGTGGTCACCACGACGTCGGCGGCGCCCGCCGTGCCCGAGGGCGTGGTGGCGGTGATCGAGGTGGCGGTGTCGGCCGTCACGGTGGCGGCCTTGCCGCCGATGGTCACCGAGGTGGCACCGGACAGGTTGGTGCCGGCGATGACGACGCTCGTGCCACCGCCCAGGGGCCCCTGGGCCGGCGTCACGGAGGTGACGGTCGGGGCGGCCACGTAGGTGAAGCCGCCGGTGTCGGTCACCGAACCGCCGGGCGTGGTCACCACGACGTCGGCGGCGCCCGCCGTGCCCGAGGGCGTGGTGGCGGTGATCGAGGTGGCGGTGTCGGCGGTGACGGTGGCGGCGGTGCCGCCGATGGTCACCGAGGTGGCACCGGACAGGTTGGTGCCGGCGATGACGACGCTGGTGCCACCGGCGACCGGGCCCTTGTTGGGCGTGACCGAGGTGACGGTCGGGGCGGCCACGTAGGTGAAGCCGCCGGTGTCGGTCACCGGACCGCCGGCCGTGGTCACCACGACGTCGGCGGCGCCGGCCGTGCCCGAGGGCGTGGTGGCGGTGATCGAGGTGGCGGTGTCGGCCGTCACGGTGGCGGCCTTGCCGCCGATGGTCACCGAGGTGGCGTCGGCCAGGTTGGTGCCGGCGATGACCACGCTGGTGCCACCGGCGACCGGGCCCGAGCTCGGCGTGACCGAGGTGACGGTCGGGGCGGCCACGTAGGTGAAGCCGCCGGTGTCGGTCACGCTGCCGCCGGCCGTGGTCACCACGACGTCGGCGGCGCCGGCCGTGCCCGAGGGCGTGGTGGCGGTGATCGAGGTGGCGGTGTCGGCGGTGACGGCGGCGGCGGTGCCGCCGATGGTCACCGAGGTGGCGCCGGACAGGTTGGTGCCGGCGATGACGACGCTGGTGCCACCGGCGGCCGGGCCCTGGTCGGGCGTGACCGAGGTGACGGTCGGGGCGGCCACGTAGGTGTAGCCGCCGGTCGACGTGGCCGTGCCGTCGGCGACGTCGGCCACGACGTCGGCGGCGCCGGCCGTGCCGGACGGAGCGGTCACGGTGATCGAGGTGGCGGTGTTGGCCGTGATGGTGGCCGCGGCGCCGCCGATGGTCACCGAGGTGGCGCCGGACAGGTCCGAACCGTTGAGGACGACGGTGTTACCGCCGGCCACGGGACCGGAGTCGGGCACGACCGAGGTGATGGTCGGACCACTGGCGACGACCGCGACCGTCCACCGGGCGGGCGGAGCGGCGTAGTTCGGGACCGGGGCGCCCAGGCCCTGGTCCAGGTAGGAGGCCAGGTCCGACGGGTAGGCGTTGAGGGGGAGGGATCCGATCGTCTGCACGTTGGTGGTCACCACGAACTGGGTCTCGTAGGCGCTGAGGGTGCCGGTCGAGGCGGTGACCATCCACTGGGCGGTCACGGTCGGGAGGCTGAGCTGCGAGCCGCCGGCGATCTGGGTGCCGACGTTGAGCGACGTCTCGATGTAGGGGTAGGTGGTCTTGTAGTCGCCGCCCATGGTGGCCGTGCACGTGTTGGGGACGTAGCCCATGGCCGCCGTGCACAGGGTGGCCGTGTACTTGCCGGTCGACGCCGGGTCGCCGCCGGTGACGTTGAGCGAGCCGGGGACGAGGGTCACGCCGGTCGGGACCGGGGTGATGGACTGGTAGCCGCCGATGCCGGTCACGGTGAAGCCGGAGTTGGACGAGGGCAGGTCGGCCTCGGTTGGGGGCGGTGATCGAGGTGAAGGTGGAGCCGGGGGCCGCCGTGGCCGGGGCGACCACGCCGCTGCCGGTGTCCTCGACCACGGAGACCTGGAGGCTGCCGGAGACCAGCTGCTCGCCCACGAAGTAGCCCGAGGCCGAGGGCACGTAGGTCATGGTGGCGTCGACGCAGGTGGCGGTGGGGGCGGTCTGGCACACCTGGAACCCGGCGGTCTGGTCGCCGGTGGTGGTCACCGACGTCAACCAGGTGACGGTGCATTCGCCACGTAGCTGGTGGGGGTCGGGCTGGGCGGGGACGTAGATGATCTGGCTGCCCTCGACCCGCACGGTGCCCCCGCCGGCGGCCGGCTGGGAGGTGATGGTGACGGTCGGGCTGATGGTGCCCCCGCCGGTGACCAGGGTGGCGGCGTTGAAGTTCTGGGCCTGGTAGGGCACGACGGTGCCGGTGCCGCTGGCCGTGGTGGTACCGGCCACGGTCAGGGTGCCGCTGCCGCCCACGGTGACCTCGTAGTTGCCGGCGGTCAGCCCGTTGGTGAAGCCGGAGAGGTAGACCTCCTGGCCGGGCGTCCACGTGCCGACGGCCGACAGGGTGACCGAGCCGGACGAGACGGAGGTGGCGGTGACCGGCGCCGGGCTGGCCGTGTTGAGGACCACCGTGGTGCCGGTGCCGGCGGTGACCGTCCGGGGCGTAGGTGATGGTGAAGCCCCCGGTCACCACGGTGGCGACGGTGTAGGTGCCGGCGGTGATGCCGTTGGAGAACCCGGTGAGCCCGACCTCCTGGCCGACGGTCCAGGTGCCCGCCACGGTCGAGGGTCACCGTCGTGCCGCTCTGGCTGGTGGCCGTCACCGGCACCGAGGTGCCCGGCGAGTTCGAGTAGGACGCGGTGCCGTCGGCCACGGCCAGCGTGCCGTCATAGGTGTACTCGTCGGCGGCCGTCGTGGTCGAGGTGCCCAGCCCGGTGGCCACCGTCACGTGGACCGCGCCGGAGCCGGACGGGGCCACCGCGGTGATCGAGGTGAGCGAGTTGACCAGGAACGAGGTGGCCGGGGTGGAGCCGAAGTCGACGGCCGTCACGCCGTCGAAGCTCGAGCCGGCGATGGTGACCTGGGTGCCCCCGCCGGTCGGGTCCGCCCGCCGGACTGGCCGTGGTGGTCAGCCCGGTGACGGTCGGAATCGAGAGGTAGGAGAAGGTGTCGGTCGACGGGGATGACCGGGGAGGTGGCCGCCGGCGTCGTCGGGATGGTGACGGTGATGTCCACCGGCCCACGGACGGCGCCGTCGGGGCGATGGCGGTGATCCAGGTGGAGGAGTTGACGGTGAAGTTGGTGTCCGGGGTGGAGCCGAAGTCGACGGCGGAGGCGCCGCCGAAGTCGGTGCCGAAGATGCTGGACCGAGGTGCCCCCGGTGATCGGGCCCACCGCGCCGGCCGAACTGGGCGAGACGACACCGGTCTGGGAGCCCGAGGTGTTGACGCTGCCGCCGAAGTAGATCGAGAACGATCCCGTCCCCCCGGCGGTCACCGGGTAGACGGCGGTGGCGATGCCGTTGGCGAAGCCCGACAGCGCCACCAGCTGGCCCGTCGTCCACGTGCCCGCCGCCGTGAAGGTGACCGTCGTGCTGTTGTCGCCGGTGCCCTCGCTGGTCCCGGTCACCTCGGTGAGCCCGGTACCCGGTGACCGCGGGGGTGCCCGACCAAGTGTAGGTGAACGTGTCGTCACCGGGCGCCTGCGGGGTGGAGTTCACCCCGCCGACGGTCACGACCACCTCGACGGCGGCGGCCGACTTCGCGGCCGCCGGGGGGACGACGGCCGTCATCTTGATGCCCGTGAGGTCGGTGAACGAGGTGGCGGGTACCCCGCCGAAGGTGACCGCCGTGGCGCCGGCCAACCCCGAGCCGGCGATGGTGACGGTGGCGCCGCCGTTGGCCGTGCCCGAAGCCGGGGACAGCGACTTGACGACGGGGCCGGCGGCGGCGGCCCGGCCGACGCCCACCACGGACAGTCCCAGGAGGCTCAGCAGCGCGACCAGGATCAGCTCTCGCGATCACGCCTTTGCCGGACACACGCGTACGGGACTGCTGCATCGACCCAACCCCCAGGGATTCGTCATATCGAGCACGACCGGCCGACTTCCCCCGGCGAAGATCGCGCGTCCGCTTCTGCGGACTGACCGACGGTACGGGATCACCGGGCCGAATGCAAAGTGATTCGCAGAAAATCCCGGGAGAGGTGACGACGCGGGGTGATGGGGCCCCACGAAGGGTGGGTGCTGATCCACCGCCGGCCGACGGGCGCCCGTCCACCGGCACCGCCCGCTGACCGGGTCAGGCCTCGGAAACGGCGGAGACGAGCTTGGACAGCGTGTCCTTGGCGTCGCCGAACAGCAGCGTGGTCTTCTCGTCGAACAGCAGCTCGTTGTCGATGCCGGCGAATCCGGGACGCATGGAGCGCTTGAGGAAGACCACGTTGGCGGCCTCGTCGGCGTGGATGATCGGCATGCCGTAGATGGGGCTGCCCGGGGTGTTCTTGGCCGCGGGGTTCACCGTGTCGTTGGCCCCGACCACCAGCGCGACGTCCGCCGTGGCCATCTCGGGGTTGGCCTCGTCCATCTCCTTGAGCTCGTCGTAGGGCACATTGGCCTCGGCCAGGAGCACGTTCATGTGCCCGGGCATGCGACCGGCCACCGGATGGATGGCGTAGAAGACCTCGACGCCACGCTCCATGAGCAGGTCGGCCAGCTCGCGGACCGTGTGCTGCGCCTGGGCCACGGCCAGGCCGTACCCGGGGATGATCACGACCTTGCGGGCATAGGCCAGCAGCACGCCGATGTCCTCGGGCGTGCCCGACTTCACCTGGCGGGTCTCGCCGGCACCGTCGGCCCCGGCCCCGGCGGTGACCACCGAGCCGAACGCGCTGAACAGCACGTTGGACAGCGACCGGCCCATCGCCTTGGACATCAACCGGGTGAGCAGGATGCCCGACGCCCCGACCAGGGTGCCGGCGATGATCAGCAGGTTGTTGTTGAGCGTGAAGCCCGAGGCGGCGACGGCCAGGCCGGTGAACGAGTTCAGCAGCGAGATCAGGACGGGCACGTCGGCGCCGCCGATGGGCAGGACGAAGATGACCCCGAGCACGAGGGAGAGGACGGCCGTGCCGATCATCAACGGGACGCTGTCCGGTCACGATCGTGGCCACGGCGAGGGCGACGATGGCCGAGGCCCACCAGTCCGTTGATCACCTGCTGGCCCGGATACGTGATCGGGCGGCCGGTGATCAGCTCCTGCAGCTTGATGAAGGCGATGGCGCTGCCGCTGAACGACACGCAGCCGATCAGGAGGCCGAGCATGCCTTCGGTGATCGTGTAGACGGCGGGCTTGCCCGCGCCGAGCGAGTGGAGGTGGGCGTCGCCGAGGAAGACGACGATGGAGATCGAGCGCGGCGGCGCCACCGCCCACGCCGTTGAAGATGGCGACGAGCTGCGGCATCGCCGTCATCTTGACCATGCGCGCCACCGGGACGGCGATGGCGGCGCCGACCGCCATGGCGACGAGGGCGAGCACGAGGTTCGTGGTGTGGCTGGAGAACTTCGCCACCGGATTGAAGAAGGTGACCACCACGGCGACCACCGCGGCCGCGGCGGCCAGGAGGTTGCCGTTGCGCGCCTGCTTGGGCGAGCTCAGTCCCTTGAGGGCGACGATGAACGCCACCGCCGCCAACAGGTACACGAGGTCGATCCACACCGGCGTGGTGGCCACCTTGCCGATGATGACGATCGTGGAGGCGGTCACTTGGCACCGTCCTCGGACCCGGACTTCTCACCCTTGGTGGCGTTGTCGCCGGGCTTGGCCTTGAACATCTCGAGCATCCGGTCGGTCACCGTGAAGCCGCCGACGATGTTCAGGGTGGCGAGCAGCACCGCGAAGAACCCGAGCACCATCTGCGCCGTGCCCGTGGCCGTGCCCATCACGATCATGGCGCCGACGAGCACGATGCCGTGGATGGCGTTGCTGCCCGACATGAGCGGCGTGTGCAGGATGCTCGGCACCCGGGACACGACCTCGTTGCCGACGAAGATCGCCAGGATGAAGATCGTCAGGAATTCGAGGATGCCGGTCCCGCTGACGATGAAGATGTCCCCGGTCAGGAAACTGGTCATGACTCCCCCTGCTCGTTGTCGGCGTCGGTCCCGTCCGCGTCGCCGGAGTCGGCCACCGCGGCCGGTTCCTGCACCGGCTGCGCCGCGGGTGCCGGCGTCGGGACGTCGAGGCCCAGCGCCTCGGCCGTCGGGCCGTGGACGACGGTGCCGGCCCGCACCACGCAGGTGCCGGCGACGATCTCGTCGTCGAAGTCGGGCGCGAGCTCGCCGTCGACGACCACCAGGCCGAGGAAGTTGGCGATGTTGCGGGCGTAGAGGAAGCTGGCGTGCGTCGGCATGGCCGCCGGCGGATTGGTCAGGCCGACCACCGTCACCCCGTCGACGACGACGTCCTCACCGGCCACCGACAGTTCGCAGTTGCCACCCGAGTCGGCGGCCATGTCGACGATCACCGCCCCCTCGGACATGCCGCGCACCATGGACTCGGTCACGAGCACCGGCGCCCTGCGGCCGGGGATCTGCGCCGTGGTGATGACCACGTCGGAGGCGGCGACCTCGGCGGCGAGCAGCTCCTGCTGCTTGGCCAGGTACTCGGCCGACTGCTCCTTGGCGTAGCCGCCGGCGCCGTCCTGGGTCTCGAGGTCGAGCTCCACGAACTTGGCGCCGAGGCTCTGCGACCTCCTCCTTGGCGGCGGCGCGGACGTCGTAGGCGCGCACGACGGCGCCCAGCCGACGGGCCGTGGCGATGGCCTGGAGGCCGGCGACGCCGGCTCCCATCACGAGCACCTTGGCCGGCGGCACCGTGCCGGCGGCCGTCATGAACATGGGGAAGAACTTGGCCAGGTGCTCGGCGGCCGACAGCCCCGCCCGGTAGCCCGCCACCGTGGCCTGGGAGGAGAGGGCGTCCATCGACTGCGCCCGGCTGATCCGGGGCAGGAGGTCCAGGCTGTACACCGTGGCGCCCCTGGCGGCCAGCGCCTGGACGACGTCGGCGGACGCCACCGGCTGCAGGAAGCTGATGACCGAGGCACCTTCGGGCAGCAGGGCCACCTCGTCGACGGACAGGGGCTGCACGTGGGCGACGAAGTCGGCGACGCGGAAGGCCGCCTCCGCGTCGGGCACCACCGTGGCGCCGGCCTCGACGTAGCCGGCGTCCGGGAACCGTGCGGCCGCTCCGGCACCGGACTGGACCACGACGTCGACCCCGGTCTTGGCCAGCCTGGCCGCCACCTCGGGGACGATCGCCACACGATCCTCCCCCGGGCGCGACTCCTTGATGACAGCGAGTTTCACGGGCATGGGTATACCAGGCATTGGGGGGGCACCTACCACTCCGGCCCGGCCGGGGAGTGGGGCGACGAACGGACGCGACATCGTAGCCACGTCCGGTGACCGGGAGCGCGGAGCCCCCTCGGTGGCGGGTCGGTGGCGGGCGACGGGCCGTCAGCGGGACGGCCGGAGGGTCCGGTGGGCCCCGGTCGGTGGGGTCGGCGTCCGGACCCGGCTCAGACGCCGAGGTCGGGGACCGTGGCCGGCGCCGCGAGGTCCGCCAGCCGGGCGTCGGGCTCGGGTTCCTGCTCGGTCAGGAACGCCCGGATCGGGGCCGTCGTGCCGTCGGTCAGGAGGAGGGTCTGCGCCTCGGTCCGCGAGAACACCGGGATCTCGGGGCCCTCGGCGAACGTCCGGGCGTCCGCCCGCGGGATCGGTCGGGCGAAGAAGAAGCCCTGGGCGGCGTCGGCCCCGAACGCGCCGGCGATGCGCAGCTGGTTGGCCGTCTCCACCTGCTCGACGATGGCCGACATCCCGAGCGAGTGGGCCATGTGGATCGACCGTCTCGACGACCAGCCGGTTGATCCCCTGGTTGGACTCGAGGCCGGCGACGAACGACCCGTCGATCTTGACCGTGCTGATGGCGTGCCGCTTGAACGGCTCGAACGACGACCAGTTGGTGCCGACGTCGTCGACCGACAGCTGCACCCCCATGTCGGACAGGGCCTGGAGGTCGGCGGCCGCCGTCGGGTCGACCACGGCGTCCTCGGTCACCTCGATGTTGAGCTGGTCGCTCGGGAACCCCGACTGCTGGAGGGCCTCGGCCACCGCCAGGGAGACCTCGCCGCGCTGCAGCTGCTCCACGGTGCAGTTCACCCCCAGCTGGATGCTGCGGGACCAGTGGCACGCCTCCTCGCAGGCCGCGGCGACGATCCACCGGGTGAGCGGGCCGATGTCCCCACTGGCCTCCGCCGCGGGGATCAGGAGGTCCGGGGAGATCCGCCCCCGGGTCGGGTGCCGCCACCGCACCAGCGCCTCCATGCCGAGCAACCGTCCCGTCGACACGTCGACGACCGGGAGGTACTCCAGGTAGGGAGTCCCCTGCAGGGTGAACGTCGGCTCCGGGTGGGTCAGCATGGCGTGGCGCTCCTGGTCCGGGCCGGTGCCGCCCCCTGCGGGGACAGTCCTCACCTGCCGGGCCTGTGCTCATCCATCGTCCCGGCCGGCTCCGGACTTGAGCGCTTCCCGTGCGTTTCCGGCGTCCGGGGGCCACGACGGGTGCGCCCGGACGTCAGTCGCCGGGACCGGCCTCCTGCTCGACGGCGGCGAGGAAGGGCGGGCGTTCCCCCCCGCCGTGGGCGACCAGGTTGGACCCCGACACGAAGGCGGCGAGCGGCGAGGCCAGGAACAGGCAGATCCCGGCGATGTCCGCCGGCGTGCCGAACCGGCCGAGGGGCACCGTGGCCGCCACCCGCTCCATCCCTTCGGGCCCTCCGTAGTGGTCGTCGGCCGAGGGCGTGGCCACCAGTCCGGCACTCAGGGTGTTGACGCGGACCTTCGGGGCCCACTCCATGGCCAGCGAAGCCGAGAGGTTCACCAGACCGGCCTTGGCCGCGCCGTAGGCCGCGGTCCCCGGCGACGGTCGCATCCCACTGATCGACGCGATGTTCACGATCGAGCCTCCGCCGTCCTGGGTCTGCATGACGGCGTTGGCGGCCTGCGCGCAGTAGAGGGGCGCCAGCAGGTTGAGCTGGACGATCGACGCCGAGAACCGCGGCGACGCCGTGGCGGCGACGGCCACCGGCGAGCCCCCGGCGTTGTTCACGAGCACGTCGAGACGCCCGAACCGGTCGACGGCGGCGGCCACCACGGCGGCGGCCTGGTCCGCGTCGCGCACGTCCGCCGCCACGAAGACCGCACGGCGCACGGTCCCCGCCGCGTCGACGCCGTCGGGCAGATCGTGGTCGGCCACCGGTGTGCGCCCGCACACGACGACGTCGGCCCCGGCGGCCAGGAACCCCTCGGCGATCCCCCGGCCGATGCCCCTGGCCCCGCCCGTCACGACGGCGGTCCGGCCGGTGAAGTCGAGGGGATCGGTCCGCTCGGTGCTCCCACCTGCTGCCACTGCTGCCTCCCTGGTTCCGACTGGTACTGTCCGGACCACTATTACCTGACACCGCATCAGATCCGAAACGGACGGGCCCGGCCACCCGGGCGGCCGCCGGTTCGGCTGCAGCACCCAGCCATCCGCACACCCGTGCGGGCCCGCAGATCCCGCCCGGCCGGCGGGGGCCACGGGCCCCGCCGCAGACCCCGGAGCACCACATGCCCATCGTGACCCGACAGGACCGACCCGGCATCGCCGAGGTGGTGATCGACCACCCGCCGGTCAACGCCCTGGACGTCGCCGGCTGGTTCGGGCTGGCCGACGCCGTGCTGGCCGCGGGGCGGGTCCCCGACAACCGGGTGGTGATCCTGCGGGCCGAGGGCCGGGGGTTCTGCGCCGGGGTCGACATCAAGGAGATCCAGGCGCGTGGGGACGGGGCGCTGATCGGCGCCAACCGGGGGTGCTTCGCCGCGTTCGCCGCCGTGTACGAGTGCGAGGTCCCGGTCATCGCGGCGGTGCACGGGTTCTGCCTCGGCGGTGGGGTCGGCCTCGTCGGCAACGCCGACCTCGTGGTCGCCTCCGACGACGCCACGTTCGGCCTCCCCGAGGTCGACCGCGGGGCGCTCGGGGCGGCGACCCACCTGTCCCGCCTGGTGCCCCAGCACCGGATGCGGTCGATGGTCTACACGGCCGAGCCGGCCACCGCCGGGGAGCTGCACCACTACGGCTCGGTCCTCCGGGTCGTCGCCCGCGAGGACCTGGTGGACGCCGCCTACGAGGTGGCCGCGACCATCGCCGCCAAGAGCCCGACCATCATCCGCCGGGCCAAGGAGTCGCTCAACGGCATCGACCCGGTCGACGTGCGCCGGAGCTACCGGCTCGAGCAGGGGTTCACCTACGAGCTCCACGTCGCCGGCGTGGCCGACGAGCAGCGGGCGGCCTTCGTGGAGAAGCGCGACGCCGACACCACCCGATGACCGGGACCACCGACGGACAGGGAGACCGCGACCGTGGCTGACAAGCGGACCACACTCGACGGCCTCGTGGGCGAGCTCGCCGACGGCATGACCATCGGCATCGGCGGTTGGGGCTCCCGACGCAAGCCGATGGCCGCCGTGCGGGCCATCCTGCGTTCCGACCTGACCGACCTGACCGTGGTGTCCTACGGCGGACCCGACGTCGGGCTGCTGTGTGCGTCGGGCAAGGTGGCCAAGGTGGTGTTCCCCTTCGTCACGCTCGACTCGATCGCCACCGAGCCGCACTTCAAGGCCGCCCGCCAGGCGGGGGCCGTCGAGGCGAGGGAGGTGGACGAGGGGATGTTCTACCTCGGGCTCCTGGCGGCGTCGCAGCGGGTCCCCTTCCTCCCCACCCGGTCCGGCCTGGGCTCCGACGTGCTGACCCTCGACCCGTCGCTGCGCACGGTCCGGTCCCCCTACGACGACGGCGAGGAGCTGGTGGCCATGCCCGCCCTCCGCCTCGACGCCGCGGTGGTCCACGTCAACCGGGCCGACGCGTCGGGGTCGGGACAGATCCTCGGCCCCGACCCCTTCTTCGACGACCTGTTCCTGGGCGCGGCCGACCGCCGCTTCGTGACCACCGAACGCCTCGTGGCCACGGAACGGTTGGCCGACGAGGGGCCGATCCAGACGCTCTGCATCAGCCGGCTGCTGACCGATGCCGTGGTCGAGACCCCCGGCGGCGCCCACTTCACGGCGTGCGTCCCCGACTACGGACGGGACGAGGGATTCCAGAAGGAGTACGTCGCCGCCGCGGGGGACCCGGACGCCTGGGCCGCGTTCCGCGAGCGGTTCCTCGCCGTCGACGAGGGCGGCTACCAGACGGCCGTCCGCGAGGCGGCCGGGGAGCGGGCCGCCGCCCGAGCCACCGGGGAGGGCGCATGACCGGGTCCGCCGACACCGGGGTCACCCGGGCCGAGTACTGCGCCGTCGCCTGCGCCGACGTGTTCCGCGGCGACGGCGAGGTGATGGCGAGCGCCTTCGGGACCGCTCCCGCCCTCGGCGCCCGGCTCGCCAAGCTGACCTTCGCCCCCGATCTGGTCCTGACCGACGGGGACGCCGCCCTGGTGGCGGGCGCCCCCCCGCTGGGCGCCCGGCCGTCGGACCTGGTGCTGGAGTCCCACATGCCGTACCGCCGGGTGTTCGACGTGGTGTGGTCGGGCCGGCGCAACCTGATCATGATGGCGTCGCAGATCGACCGGACGGGCAACCAGAACATCAGCGCCATCGGTCCCTGGGCGCGCCCGAGGTCCCAGCTGGTCGGCGTCCGCGGCGCGCCCGGCAACACGGTCAACCACCCGACCAGCTACTGGGTGCCGAGCCACTCGCCGCGTTCGTTCGTCGAGCAGGTCGACGTGGTCTCGGGCGTCGGCTGGGACCGGGCGGCGGCGGCGGGACCGTCGGCCAGCCGGTTCCACGAGATCCGGCGCGTGGTCTCCGACCTCGGGGTGTTCGACTTCGACACCCCGGACCGGTCGATGCGCCTGGCGTCCGTCCATCCCGGGGTGACGGTGGACGACGTCCTGGCCGCCACCGGCTTCGCCCTCG
Source organism: uncultured Acidimicrobiales bacterium (assembly GCA_963814655.1). GTDB lineage: Bacteria > Actinomycetota > Acidimicrobiia > Acidimicrobiales > RAAP-2 > Bog-756. The sequence goes on from CAWFDU010000013.1 coordinate 1,099,010, forward strand.
TCGTGCCCGACCAGGTCACCGAGACCCGGATGCCGACCCCCGAGGAGCTGGACCTGCTGCGCACGGTGCTCGACCCGAAGCGCCTGCGGGACCGCGAGGTCCGGTCGTGACCCATCCGGCCCTGCACACCCGGTTCTGCGACCTCGTCGGGGTCCGCCACCCCATCGTCCAGACGGGCATGGGCTGGGTCGCCGGACCCCGCCTGGTGGCGGCCACCGCCGAGGCCGGCGGCCTGGGGATCCTGGCCTCGGCCACCATGACCTTCGACGAGCTGGTCACCGCGGTGGCCGACGTCCGGACGAGGACCGACCTGCCCTTCGGGGTCAACCTCCGCACCGACGTCGCCGACGTGGCCGACCGGGTACGGCTGATGATCGACAACGGGGTCCGCGTGGCCAGCTTCGCCCAGGCGCCCAATCCGGCGCTGGTCGAGCGCTGCCGGGCGGCCGGCCTCGTGGTCATGCCCACGATCGGGGCGAGACGTCACGCGGAGAAGGTCGCCGAGTGGGGCGTGGACGCCGTCATCGCCCAGGGCGGCGAGGGCGGCGGCCACACCGGTGCCGTGCCGACGTCGCTGCTGGTGCCCGCCGTGGTCGACGCCGTCGGCGACCGGGTGGTGGTGGTCGCCGCCGGAGGGTTCTTCGACGGCCGGGGGCTCGTCGCCGCCCTGGCCTACGGCGCGTCCGCCATCGCCATGGGGACGCGCTTCCTGCTGACCCGGGAGAGCCGGGTGCCCGACGAGGTCAAACAGCTCTACCTGCGGACGCCGGTCACCGGCACCGTGGTGTCCACCAAGGTCGACGGGGCCCCCCAGCGGGTGATCCGCACCGACCTGGTCGACCACCTCGAACGGTCCGGCTGGGTCCGCTCCCTCCCGCGGGCGCTGGCCAACGCGCACGCCTTCCGCAGGGAGACCCGCACCACGTTGCCGGCGCTGCTCAGGGAGGGACGGGCGATGAAGCGGGGCAACGATCTGTCGTGGCCGCAGGTGGTGATGGCCGCCAACGCCCCGATGATGACCAAGGCCGCCCTCGTCGACGGCCGGACCGACGTCGGCGTCCTGCCCACCGGGCAGGTCGTCGGGGAGATCGGCGAGCTCCCGACGGTGGCCGAGCTGATCGGCCGCGTGGTCGACGAGGCCGGACAGGTGCTCGACCGGCTGTCCGGCGGGGGCGCCCCGGGGCCCGCGACACCCCCCACGACCTGAGGGTTCGCACGCGGGGAGCGGGCGACGCCCCGCACCCGGGCCGGTACGCCGTCCGCCGCGGCGTGCACCGTCAGCGGGATTGCCCATTGTGGCGGCCTCTCCACTCGGCCATAATCGAGGCCTGAACCACCAGTCACCTCAGCACACGCCTCACCTCGTCAAAGGTCGCACCTCCGCCGCCCAGCGGTGTGTCCGACCGGAGCGCCGCACGACACCGAGGAGCGGATATGTCGGAAGAAGCCCTTCGCCCCCCGCCTGACCGGCGGGAGCCACTCGGTGGGGCCCCCGTCACCATCGCCGGCGTGGGTGCCGTCACCGGGTACGGGTGGGGCACCAAGCACCTGTGGGACGGGTTCCTGCTCGGCGAGAGCGCCGTGAAGCTCACCCGGATGCCCTACTACGCCGAGGACGCCGACGACCTCGGCAGCCACAGCGCGTACATCGCCACCGTCGCGGCCGAGGGCGACCGGAGCGACGGTCCGAGTCGGTTCACGCGGGCGCTGCGGTTCGCCGCACGCGAGGCGATCACCGACGCCCGCGCCCGCGGGTGGTCCCCCGGGCCCGTGGTCGGCGTCATCCACAGCCTCGTGCTCGGCGACGTCGAGACGTGGGCCGACTTCCACCGCGCCGTCGGCGTCCGGGTGCGTGGCCGCCAGTGGATCAAGATGATGCCCTCCACGGTCCTCGCCATGATGATGAAGGAGCACGACTTCCACGGCCCGACCATGGGCGTGTCCGCCATGTCCGCGTCCAGCAACGCCGGCCTCATCACGGCCAAGTCGTGGCTCGACGCCGGTGTGTGCACCGACGTCGTCCTGCTCGCGACCGACCTCTCCCTGATGGGCCAGGACGTGCGCGGCTTCGTCGACGTGGGCGTGGCGGTCGGGGACCGGCCTCCGCTCGAGGCCTGCCGGCCGTTCCAGGAGGGCAGTCGCGGCTTCGTGGCCGGCGAGGCGGCGGTGGCCATGGTGCTGTCCAAGGAGGACCGGGGTGCCTACGCCACCATGCTCGGGGGGAGCATGACGATGGACGCCTTCAGCGCGGTCTCCCTCGCGCCGGACCTCACCCAGCTGTTCCGGGCCTTCGAGGACGCCATGCGGATCTCGGGCGTCGATCCGTCCGAGGTGGCCTACCTCAACGCGCACGGTCCGGGCACCGCTCAGTGCGACGCGGCCGAGGCCCGGGTGCTCGACGAACTGTTCCCCCAGGCCCGCGGGATCTTCTCCGTCAAGCCGCTCACCGGGCACTGCCAGGCGGCGGCCGGGGCGGTCGAGCTGCTCGCCACCATCTACGCGTACCAGACCGGATTCATCCCGGCGCCACCGCAGGTCGCGGCCGGGCACCCCCGGCTGGTCTCGGGCCACACCCCGCGCGTGCCCGGCCCGATGGTGAAGTCGTCCATCGGACTCGGTGGCTTCAACGCCGTCGTCGTGATCGGCGAACCCGGGGGCTGAACCCGCCGGGACACGTGTTCCCGCAGGTGGCGGTCGGGGCACACGGGGGATTGAATCCCCTCAAGAAGGACATCCCGCCTGCCGATGCTGCCGCATATGGTTACGGCCCGGAGCTTCGGAGTACAGCGCCCCACGCTCTCCATGGACCGCATCGAGCGCGGGCCCGCCACCACGCTCGAGCTGTCGGACGACATCGACTTCTCGGTCGACACGCTCCGGACCGTCACCTGGGTCTACGACATCCTGGCCGACGAGGTGTCCTGGTCCCACCCGTTCGAGGAGCTGTTCGGCTTCACCGCCGGTGAGCCCGGGTTCGCGGTCGGGTCGGTCACGCCGGCCGCCGGTGAGCAGGAGTGCCGCGACCTGGACGAGCTGGAGTACACGGTGCATCAGACACCGCTCGGTCCGCTCCCGCCGGTCGACATCGGCCGGGCCGTGCTCGAGCCCATCCTCGCCTCGGTGGCCGCCGGCGTGGTGCCGGCCGACTACGACCTGCAGATGGTCGTCACCGACCCGGCCACCGCACAGCACGAGGTCGTGGTCCGCGCCTCGCAGGTCGCCATCGCCGCGCCCGACGGCACCGGGACGGCACCGGTGGCCCAGAACTACCTGGTCGGTGTCGTCCTCGACGTCACCGGCACCCGCCGGTTCGAGCGCGAACTGGGCGACCTCGTCGACCGGTACCGTCTGCTGACCGAGGTCTCGCCCGATGCCGTCATCGTGCACCAGGACGCCCGTCTCGTCTACGGCAACCGTGCCGCCTTCCGCCTGGTGGGGCTGAACGAGGACGAGGCGAGGAAGCTCTACGGCAGTCTGATCACCGACTTCCTCCATCCCGACGACATCGGCGACACCATCGAGCGCATCGCCGCGCTGCAGGAGGACGGACAGTTCTGGGAGCACGGCGAGGCGCGCATCCTGCGGATCGACGGGAGCCCGGTCATCGTGGAGATCACGAGCATCCGCACCCACTGGGCGGGCCAGCCCGCGTACCAGGTGATCATGCGGGACGTCTCCGAACGCCACGCGGCCGAGGCGGCCAACCGCTACCGGGCCAAGCTCGTCGCCCAGGTGTCCGACGCCATCATCGGTATCGACGCGGACGGGACGATCGAGAGCTGGAACGAGGCGGCACGGGACATCTACGGCTGGACCGAGTCCGAGGTGGCCGGCCTGTCGATCAGCGCGGTGGTCAGTGCCAACCGGAGCCTCAGCGCGTCGGTGCTCGAACCCGGCCAGCGCCTGCACCGCCGCAAGGACGGCTCCGAGGTCGAGGTGATGGTGGCCATCGATCCCCTGATCGACGACGACACGCAGCCGGCCGGGTGGGTCGTGGTGTGCACCGAGCTCACCGACGCCCGGCGCGCCGAGGCCGGCCGGCGGGCCGCCGAGGAGCGCTACGAGGCGGTCGTCGCCTCGCTGAGCGAAGGGATCATCCTCTTCGACGAGCACGGGCGGGTGTGTGCGCACAACACCGCGGCCCAGCGCATCCTCGGCGACCGACTCACCTACGACCAGGGCCACCAGATGTTCACCGGAGCGTCCATCGCCATCAGCGCGACGGACATCCCCATGACCGAGGACATGTTCCCGCACATCAAGACGCTGAGGAGCGGCGCGTCGGAGGACGACGTGATCATCGGCGTCACCAACGACGACGGCAAGCGGCAGTACCTGTCGCTCAGTTCGCGCCTGCTCTCCGGCGCGGGTGCGGTGGACGCCCCCATGGTCGTGTGCTCGTTCACCGACGTGACCGACCGCAAGGAGGCCGAGTCCAAGCTGAAGTGGCTCGCCTTCCACGACACACTCACCGGGCTGGGCAACCGCGAGTCCTTCTCCAAGGAGCTCGAGCATGCGCTGGCGGTCTGCCTGCAGCGCGAGACCAACCTGGCCGTGCTCTTCATCGACCTCGACCGCTTCAAGCTGGTCAACGACACGTACGGTCACGCCAGCGGAGACGAGCTCCTGAAGGAGCTGGCCCGCCGGTTCAAGACGATGTCGCGCAAGGGCGACATCGTGGGCCGGTTCTCGGGTGACGAGTTCGTCGTCCTGTGCAACAACGTGCGCGACCTCGACCACGCGGTGGACCTCGCCACCGAGTACTCCACGGTGACCGAGTCCCCGTTCGTGCTCTCGACGGGCCGGCCGGTGGTGGTGACGGCCAGCGTGGGCGTCGCCTACGTGGCCCGTGGCGACCAGTCGGCCCAGGACATCCTCCAGCAGGCGGACACGGCCATGTTCAAGGCCAAGAACCACGGCCTCGGCCGGGTCGAGGTGTTCGACGAGGCGCTGCGCGAGAAGTCCGACGCCCGGCTCGAGACCATCGCCGACCTCCGCCACGCCATCGACGACGACGAACTGGTCGTCCACTACCAGCCGATCGCGTCGGTGTCGGACGGGACCATCGTGGCGCTGGAGGCCCTGGTGCGGTGGAACCACCCGACCCGCGGACTGCTCGGGCCCATGGAATTCATCCCCTTCGCCGAGGAGACCGACCTCATCTACTCGCTCGGGCGCTGGGTGCTCCGCCAGGCGTGCTTCGCCATGGCCCGGTGGCGGCGCGACATCCCCGGGGCGGAACAGGCCTACATCACGGTGAACCTGTCGGTGCACCAGTTGAGCGACTCGTCCCTGCTCGAGTCGATCGCCCAGGCGCTGGCGGACTCCGGACTGCCGGCCGAGGCCCTGGTGCTCGAGGTGACCGAGTCGCTCCTCATGAGCGAATCGGCCGAGACGGTCGAGGCGCTGAGCGGGATCCACGCCATGGGGGTCGGTCTCGCCATCGACGACTTCGGTACCGGTGAGTCGTCGCTGGCCCGCCTGAAGCGGTTCCCGGTCAAGGTGCTCAAGATCGACAAGACGTTCGTGGACGGCCTCGGGATCCTCGACACCGACGAGGCCATCGTCGCCGCCATCGTGCAGCTGTCCAAGGCACTCGGGCTGGTGGTCCTGGCCGAGGGGGTCGAGACCCCGGTGCAGCTCGAACGGGTGGCCGCCCTCGGCTGCGACCTCTACCAGGGCTATCTCATGTCGCGGCCGGTCAGCGCCGAGCTGGTCGACTTCGCCAAACAGGCGGAGACGACCTCGCAGACAGACCTCCCCGCGTAGCGGCGTGCCCCGGCACCCGCTATGCGGGGCGGGCCCGGACGGCTCGGCGAGGGCGCAGGTCCGGCCGGATCAGCCGAGTCGCTCGATGATGGTGGCGTTGGCCTGGCCCCCGCCCTCGCACATCGTCTGCAGGCCGTAGCGGGCGCCGGTCCGCTCCATCTCGCACAGGAGCGTGGACAGCAGGCGCGCCCCCGAGCCGCCGGTCGGGTGGCCGATGGCGATGGCCCCGCCGTTGACGTTGACCCGGTCCATGTCGGGGTGGTGCTCCTTCTCCCAGGCCAGGACCACCGAGGCGAACGCCTCGTTGATCTCCACCAGGTCGATGTCGTCGAGCGACAGCTTGGCCTTCTCCAGGACGAGGGTGGTGGCCGGTATCGGCGCCGTCAGCATGATCACGGGATCGTTGGCCGCCACCGCGAACGTGTGGAACCGGGCCCGGGGGGTGAGCCCGAGGCGTCCCGCCGCGCTCCTCGGACATGATCAGCACGGCGGCGGCGCCGTCGGAGATCTGCGAGGACGAGGCGGCGGTCACCAGTCCGTCCTCGACGAAGCACGGCGGCAGCTGGGCCAGCTTCTCGTACGTGGAACCGGCCCGGACCCCCTCGTCGAAGGTCAGCAGGCCCTCGCCCGCCGGGTCGCCCTCGTCGGTACCGGCCACGGCGACCCTGTCCTCGATGCGGGCCCGGCGGGTGGCCAGCGGCAGGATCTCCCGCTCGAAGCGGCCCTCGTCGATGGCGCGGGCGGCCCGGTCGTGGGAACGCAGGGCGAACCGGTCCATCTCCTCGCGGGTGATGTCCCAGCGCCGGGCGATCTCCTCGGCGCAGAGGCCCTGGTGGATGAAGTCGAAGCGGCCGTGCACGGTGGGCCCGTAGGCGTCGCCCGGGCCGTGGTCGGTGGTCGACCCGATGGGGACGCGGCTCATGGCCTCGACGCCCCCGCCGATCACGACGTCCATCGCCCCCGAGGCCACCGCCTGGGCGGCGAAGTGCACCGCCTGCTGGGCCGACCCGCACTGCCGGTCGACCGTCGTCCCCGGCACGGTGTCCGGGAACCCGGCGGCCAGCGCGGCGTTGCGGCCGATGTTCATGGCCTGCTCGCCGACCGTCATGGTGCAGCCGAAGACCACGTCCTCGACCAGGGCGGGGTCGAGGTCGTTGCGGGCGACGAGGGCGGCGAGCGGTTGGGCGGCCAGGTCCACCGCGTGCCACCCGGACAGGCGCCCGTTCTTCTTACCCACCGGTGTGCGGACGACGTCGACGATCACTGCGCTGGCCATGGGGCCATTGTGGCCGAAACACCACGGTTGCCGGAAATCTGGCGGTGTGTCAGATTGCCACCCGACCGCGCCGGGCGTGCCGCGCCACCGGCCGAAGCGAGGGACCCGCCCGATGGACCGACCCATGGACCTGCACTACACCGATGCCCAGGAGGCGTTCCGGGTCGAGGCCCGCGACTGGCTGGCCGCCCACTCCCCCGCCCCCCGGTCGCTGCCGTCGCTGGACACGCCCGACGGATTCGAGGCGCACCGCGCCTGGGAGGCGGAGCTGGCCGCCGACCGCTGGTCGGTGGTGTCGTGGCCCGAGGAGTACGGCGGACGCGGCGTGGGGATCCTCGAGTGGCTGGTGTTCGAGGAGGAGTACTGGCGGGCGGAGGCTCCCCTGCGGGTCAGCCAGAACGGCGTGTTCCTGCTGGCGCCCACCATGTTCGAGTTCGGCACCGACGCCCAGAAGGCGCGCTTCCTCCCGCCCATGGCCTCGGCCGAGGAGATCTGGTGCCAGGGGTGGTCGGAGCCCGACGCCGGGAGCGATCTCGCCGGCATCTCCAGCCGCGCCCGCCGGTCCGACGCCGAGGGCGGCTGGGTCCTGGGCGGGCAGAAGACGTGGGCCTCGCGTGGCGCCTTCGCCGAGTGGTGCTTCGGCCTGTTCCGGACGGATCCGGAGGCCGAGCGCCACCGGGGCCTGACGTACTTCCTCGTGGACATGGCGACCCCGGGGGTCACGGTGCGCCCCATTCCCCAGATCGACGGCGAGACCGGGTTCGCCGAGCTGTTCTTCGAGGACGTGTTCGTGCCCGACGCCCACGTGCTGGGCGAGGTCGGCAAGGGCTGGAACGTGGCCATGGCCACCGCCGGGTCCGAGCGGGGGCTGAGCCTGCGCAGCCCCGCCCGCTACAGCCGGGCCGCCGACCGCCTCGTCGGGCTCTACGCGGCGCAGCTGGCCCGGGACCCCGAGCGCGCCCGGCGGAGTGCGGACGCGGTGGCCCGGGCGTGGGCTGCGGCCGAGGCGTACCGCTGCAACACGCTGTGGACGGCCACCCGGGTCCTCGACGGCGGGTCGGTGGGTCCCGAGGCCAGCGCCAACAAGATCCACTGGTCCGAGACCGACCTGGCCATCCACCGTGCCGCCCTCGACCTGCTCGGCCCCTCGGCCGAGCTGCACGGGGACGGGGTCGACGCCCCCTGGCTCGACGGCTACCTGTTCGCCCTGGCCGGGCCCATCTACGCCGGCACCAACGAGATCCAGCGGAACGTGGTGGCCGAGCGCATGCTCGGCCTGCCCCGGGCCTGAGCGGGAGCCACCCACATGCACTTCGCCTTCACCGACCAGCAGCTCGAGTTCCGCGACGCCGTGCGCCAGGTCCTGGCCAGGGAGTGCACCGCCGCCGACCTCCGCGCCGCCTACGGGGCGCCGCTGGCCCGGACGGCGCGCTGGTCCACCCTCGCCGACCTCGGCGTGGTCGGACTGTCCACCCCCGAGGCGCACGGGGGGCTCGGTCTCGGGACGGTCGACCTGGTGCCCCTGGCCGAGGAGGCCGGCCGGGTGGCGCTCCCCGAGCCGCTGGTGGCGACGACCGGGCTGGCCGCGCCGCTGCTCGCCGACCTCGAGGCCGCCGGTGCGGGCGACGCGCGCATCGGGCCCTGGCTGGACGCCCTCGCCGCCGGTGACCTGGCCGCGGCGGTGGCCGACCCCCGGTGGCCGGCGGAGCCCGTCGCCGGCGCCGACGGCGCCGACCTGCTCCTGCTGGTGGCCGACGGACCGGAGGGGGTCGAACTGCACGGGGTCGAGACCACCTCGGTCACCGTCACCCCGGTCCCGTCCCTCGACCCGACCCGCCGCCTCGGCACGCCGGTCTGGGCCCCGTCGCCGGACACGGTGCTGGTGTCGGGGGCACGGGCCGGGGCCCACCTCGCCGCCACCGCCGACCGGGCGGCCGTGGCCACCGGTGCCGAGCTCCTCGGGCTGGCCGACGCCATGATCACGTCGACCGCCGCCTATGCCCGCGACCGCCGGCAGTTCGGCGCCCCCATCGGCAGCTTCCAGGCCGTCAAGCACCTCCTGGCCGGTGCGCAGGTCCTGCTCGAGTTCGCCCGACCGGTCGTCTACGCGGGCGCCTGGGCGCTCGACGAGGGAGCCGACGACCGCTCCCGTGCGGCGTCGGTGGCCAAGGCCTACGCCTCCGACGCCGCGCTGGAGGCGGCCCGGGTGTCCCTGCAGGTGCACGGGGCGATCGGCTACACGTGGGAGTGCGACCTCCACCTGTGGCTCAAGCGCACGTGGGCGCTGTCCGAGGCGTGGGGCTCGGCGGCCGACCACCGGGCCCGGCTGCTCACCTCGCTGCTGGCCGACGCCTGAGCGCGCCCGTAGCGGACCGCCGGCGGCGGCGGCGGTCCGCTACGGCTGGGCGAAGGCGTAGACGGGCATGCCGTTGTACTGCAGCGAGTGCGTCGGCAGGTAGGGACCGTTGATGATGACGGCCAGGGCGCCGGTGGCCGCCGGCCCGGCGTCACCCTCGACCGTGACCACCGCCCCGTCCGGCCAGACCTGGGCCACCAGCCCCACGTGGACCGACGACGCCGTCGACCACGGCCCCGACCCGTAGAGCACGGCGTCGCCCGGCAGCGGCGCCGCCGTCGGAGGCAGGACGCCGGTGTGGGCCGCCGCCCAGTCGTAGATGTCGCCGGTGAACGCGTACGACGGGATCGGCACGCCGGCACGCTCCCACACCCAGGTGGCGAACAGGGCGCACCACGCCTCGCAGGGGCCGTAGGGATTGCAGAAGTAGCCCGTGTCCGGGTCGGCGTCCACCTGCCCGGCCGCCACCGACACGACGGCGGACGCCGTCGCCGACGGCGACGGGTCCGGCGGGTTGGTGAACGAGTAGTCGAAGCCGTCGGGATCGAGGAGCCAGTAGCCCGAGCCGTCCGCGTCGAGGGTGATGGCCGCCACCGGCAGCACGTCGTGCGGATTCCCGTCGAGGCCGCCGCCGAGCGAACCCCGGAAGACGGCGTCGCCCTCGGTGAAGACCCCGCCGTCGGTGGCCACGAAGTAGTAGCCGCCGTCGTCCGGGGTGGCCGTCATGCCCACGACCGGGTCGTTGAGCGGTGTCCCCCCGATGGAGCCGTGGAACGGGGCGTCCCCGAAGCTGAAGATCCCGCCGTCGCCGCCGACCAGCCAGTAGCCGGACCCCGAGTGGGTGGCGGCCATGCCGGTCACCGGCGAGACGAGCGGCGTGCCTCCCATGGAGCCGAGGAACGGCGCGTCGCCGAAGGCGAAGACCCCCCCGTCGGAGGCGACCAGCCAGTAGCCCCGGCCGTCGGGCGTGGCGGCCATGCCGACGATCGGCTGGTTGAGGCGCACGGCGCCCATCGAGCCGTAGAAGCCGGCGTCGCCGAAGGCGAACACCCCGCCGTCCAGCGCCGCCAGCCAGTAGCCCCGGCCGTCGGGCGTGGACGCCATGGCCACGATCGGACCCTGGAGGTGGAGAGCACCCAGCGAGCCGTAGAAGCCGGCGTTCCCCACGGCGTAGACCCCTCCGTCGGCCGACGCCAGCCAGTAGCCCTCGTCGGACACCCCGTCCGCGGGATCGGCGACCTGGGCGACCACCACGGAGTCGAGGGGGACGGTGACCGGCGCGCCCACGGTCGGGGCGCCGAAGCCGAGGACGCCGCCCCCGGCGAACTGGTGCGGTGCGGCCAGCGCCCGGCCGACCAGCGCGGCCGTGGTGTCCGCTCCCGCGGGGGACGCCACGGCCACCCCGGCGACGGCCGTCAGCACCACGGCGACGGCGGTCGACAGCGCTCGCACCGGACCTCGCATCGGCCCCATGCTAGGCACCGGCCGCGGCGGGCGAAAGGGGTGGAGCCCGGAAATCCCGCGGTGCACGCGGCGTCCACCGGGCGGGCCGACGGGACCGGTCGCCGCACCGTCCGGCGGGAGGGCGGCGCAACTGACACCCCGTCAGAACCGGGGATACACTCGCTCCCATGGCCGAACTGCCCAAGATCATCTCCGTCGACGACCACATCGTCGAACCCGCCACCACCTGGACCGACCGGATCCCGTCCAAGTACCACGACGTGTGCCCGCGCATCGTGCGGGCCCCCATGGGTGAGATCGCGTACGTCGGCGGCAAGCTCACGGTGAAGCCCGGCTCGGAGGGCAATCCGACCGACTGGTGGTACTACGAGGACCTGAAGCGACCGCTGCTCCGGGTCGACTCGGCGGTGGGCGTCCCCCGCGACGAGGTCACCATGAAGGGCATCACCTACGAGGACATGCGCCCGGGCTCGTACAGCCAGAAGGAGCGCCTCGAGGACATGGACGACAACCACATCGAGGCCTCGCTGTGCTTCCCGACGTTCCCCCGGTTCTGCGGCCAGACCTTCACCGAGGCCCAGGACAAGGAGCTCGCCCTGCTCTGCGTCGAGGCCTACAACGACTACCAGGTCGAGGAGTGGTGCGCGGGGACCGACGGCCGCCTGGTGCCGCTGGTCATCGTCCCGCTGTGGGACGCCCACCTGGCCGCCGCCGAGGTGCGTCGCAACGCCGAGCGCGGCGTGCGGGCCGTCTGCTTCTCCGAGATCCCGGCCTACCTCGGCCTGCCGTCGATCCACGACCCGGACAACTACTGGGACCCGTTCTTCGCCGCGTGCGACGAGACCTCCATGGTCGTGAACATGCACATCGGCTCGAGTTCGAAGATGCCGTCGACGTCGCCCGACGCCCCGGCCGCCGTCGGGTCCTCCCTCACCCACATCAACGCCGAGCTGTCGATGACCGACTTCCTCCTTTCGGGCCTGTTCGAGCGCTTCGCCAACCTGAAGGTGGCCTACTCGGAGGGGCAGATCGGCTGGATCCCCCACCTGCTGCACCGCATGGACGTGGTGTGGGAGGAGAACCGGGGATGGGGCGGCGTCGGTGACAAGGTCCCGAACCCGCCGTCGAGCTACTTCGGCGACCACGTCTTCGGCTGCTTCTTCGACGACCCGCACGGGCTCACCCTCATCGACGAGATCGGCGAGGACAACATCACCTACGAGTCGGACTACCCGCACTCGGACTCGACGTGGCCTCGGACCCGGGAGATCGCCGAGAAGCAGATGGCGGGCCTCACCGACGAGCAGCGGTACAAGGTCGTCCGGGGCAACGCCATCAAGCTGTTCGGCCTCGACTTCAAGTGACCGTCGGGCAGTAGACCGACGTGGACCTGCGGTACAGCGACGCCGAGCGGGCGTTCCGCGACGACCTGCGCGCCTGGCTCCGCACGACGCTGCCCGGGCTGCCGCCCAAGCCGTCGCCGGACGACTGGCCCGGGCGGCGCGCCTACGACACCCACTGGCAGCGGCTGCTGTTCGACGCCGGCTACGCCGGGGTCGACTGGCCCGTCGAGGGCGGGGGCCGAGGGAGCTCGGCCGTCGAGGAGCTCATCTTCAAAGAGGAGCTGGAGCGCGCCCACGCCCCCTACGTCGGGGTGAACTTCGTCGGCCTCCTGCACGCCGGCCCGACGGTGATCGCCGAGGGGACCGCCGAACAGCGGGCCCGGTTCCTCCCCCCATCCTCCGTGGCGACGAGGTCTGGTGCCAGGGGTTCTCGGAACCCAACGCCGGATCGGACCTCGCCTCCATGCGCACCCGGGCGGAGCGTGACGGAGACGACTACGTGGTCAGCGGCCAGAAGATCTGGACGTCGCACGCCGAGGTGGCCGACTACTGCGAGCTGCTGGTGCGCACCGGACCCGAGGACAGCCGTCACCGGGGGATCTCGTGGCTCATCCTCCCCATGGACTCACCCGGAGTCGACATCCGCCCGCTCCACACCATCGCCGGATCGACGGAGTTCGCCGAACTGTTCCTCGACGAGGTCCGGATCCCGGTGGCCAACCGGGTGGGCGAGGAGGACGACGGCTGGCGGGTGACCATGGTGACCCTCAGCTTCGAGCGCGGCACGGCCTTCGTCGGCGACCTCCTCGAGGCCATCGAGCTGCTGCACGCCACGGTGGCCCTGGCCCGGCGCACCGGCGCGTGGGGCGACCCCGGCGTCCGGCGCCAGGCCGGGCACCTGAAGGCCGAGCTCGACGCCCTCTACGCCCTGACCAAGCGCAACGTGTCCCAGGCGGCCCGCACCGGGATCCCCGGCGTGGGTGGGACCTACTTCAAGCTCGCCTACTCCGAGACCCGCCACAAGCTCGGCGAGTTCTCGCTCGGGCTGCTGGACCGGGCCGGCCTGGCCGCCCACGACGTCGAGGGCGTCGACGGCGAGGGCCTGCTGCCGGCCGGGACGATGGTCGAGGACTGGCTGCGGGGGATCTCGCTGACCATCGCCGCCGGCACCTCGCAGATCCAGCGCAACATCGTGGGTGAGCGCATCCTCGGGCTCCCGAAGGAGCCGCAGGTCACCTCGGGACGGAAGGGCTAGGACCGGTGGACTTCGAGGTGTCGGCCTTCCAGAACGAGCTGGCCGACGGCATCCGTCGACTGTGCGAGGGCGCCTTCCCCCTGGAGGCGGTCCGCCGCACCGAGTCGATGGAACGGGTGGTCGACCGGGCCGGCTGGGCCCGTCTGGGTGAGGCCGGCGTCTTCCACCTCTGCCTGTCCGAGGAGGCCGGCGGGGTGGGTCTCGGGCTGGCCGAGGCCGTCCTCGTCTACGAGGAGCTGGGCCGGTCCCTCGTCCCCGGTCCCCTGGTCGCCTCCCACCTGGCCGCGGGCCTGGTCGACGGGGCCGACGACGGCTCGGTCGTGGTCGGGCTGGTGGCGCGACCCGAACCCGGCGGGGTGGGGAGCGGCACGCTGCCGGTGGTCGTCGAGCACCTGGCCGACCTCGACGTGCTGCTGGTGCTGTCCGACCTCGGGGTCGAGCGGCTCGACCCCCGGTCGCTGGCGGCCACACCCCTGCCGCGCCCCATGGACCCGCTGACCCCCGTCTGGTCGCTCCCCGTCCTGCCCGCCGGCGAGCCCGTCGCCGGACCGGACGTGGCCGCCTGGTGGCGGCGCGACGGCGCCGTGCTGACGGCCGCGCTCCAGGTCGGCATGGCGCAGTGGTCCTGTGACCTCGCCGTCGGGTACGCCAAGGGCCGCGTGCAGTTCGGCCGGCCGATCGGCGGCTTCCAGGCCGTCAAGCACCTCTGCGCCGACATGGCGGTACGCGCCGAGGTGGCCAGGTGCGCGGTGCAGGCCGCGGCGGTCACCGTGGACCAGCCCGACGTCGGCGATCCCGACGACGCCGCCGCCGGGGCCAAGCTGCTGGCCGACGAGGCCGCCGTCACCAACGGACGGTCGTGCATCCAGGTCCACGGGGGGATGGGCTTCACCTGGGAGGTGCCGGCCCACCTGGCCTACAAGCGGGCCCGGGTCCTCGCCACCCAGTTCGGCGGGGCCGACGCCCTGGCCGAGTCCCTGGCCGAGTCCCTCGCGGCCGGCTGACCGACGCACCGTCCCCGGAGGGGACCCGAGCAAGTGAGGATCACCCGTTGACCGACTCCCCATTCGCACCGCCCGTGGACGTGGTACCGGTGCTGCCCACCGGCACGGTGTCGTTCGGGATGCAGCTGCCCGTGCAGTCCCAGTCCACCATCTACGTCGAGCCGTGGGAGCCCGGGGCCGGACCGGCCGAGCTCGCCCGGGTGGCCCGGGCGTGCGAGGCCGCCGGCTTCTTCTACGTGGGCGTGTGCGACCACACGTTCATCCCCGACCGGCTGGCCGGCGCCATGAGCACCACCTGGTACGACACGGTGGCCACCCTCGGGTGGCTGGCCGGGGTGACCACCGAGATCCGGCTCCTCTCCCACATCTACGTGGCCGCCCTCCGCCACCCGCTGCGGGCCGCCAAGGAGTTCGCCACGCTGGACGTGCTGTCCTCGGGCCGGGTCATCTGCGGGGTCGGGGCCGGCCACGTGCACGAGGAGTTCGACCTGATGGGCCCCCCGTTCGACGAGCGGGGGGCCGCCACCGACGAGGCCGTCGTCGGGCTCGCCCTCGGCCTGGCCAACGAGTTCCCGGAGCTCCCCGGCCCGCGGTGGCCGGCGTCCGGGGTCGGGTCGCGGCCACGACCGGTACAGGCACCCCGTCCCCCGATCTGGGTGGGGGGCTCCTCGCCGGCCGCCCTGCGACGCACCGCCCGGTTCGCGGACGGCTGGCTGCCCCAGTCGGTGGGTCCCAACGTCGCACTGCTGGCCACGCTGCACGAGCTGCGGGCCGAGTTCCGGGCCGGGGCCCCGCTCGACATCGGCGCCATCGCCTACCCCCTGTACCTGGGCACGCCGCCGTCCGGCCACGACCTGCCGCCGGGCACCGTCCAGGGACCGCCCGGGGCGCTGGCCGAGTACCTGCGCACCTTCGGGGCCGCCGGGGTGGACCAGGTCCAGGTCCGGTTCCCGGCGCACTCGCCCGACGAGCTGTGCGACCAGATCGCCGCCTTCGGCGCGGAGGTGATCCCCCTGGTCAACGACTGACGACCGACGACCGACGGCGGTCGTCGGGGTCGGCCCCGGGTCGACCCCGTGCGTTCAGGGTGCGGCCGTCGACGGCGGCGACGTGGTGGTCGAACGGACCGCGGTGGTGGTGGTCGACGGGGACGGTCCCGTGGTGGAGGTGGTGGATGCCGTCGGCCTGGACGTGGACGTGGTGGTCGACGGACGGGCTCCCGTGGTGGTGGTGGTGGTGGACGGTGCCGTCGTGGTGGTCGAGGCCGGCGTCGTGGTGGCGGTCGGCGGGTGGGTCGTGGTGGTCGTGGTCGCCGGCACGAGGCCGGGGATGATCCCGCTCGGGTTGGTGGTGGTGATGGTGGTCACGGCCTTCGGCGCAGGCGGGTACAGGAGCGTCAGGATCCCGAATCCGACGAAGGCCACCAGCATCAGCACCGTCGACCGCCGGATCGGGACGGACCGCGCCACCGGCTCGGCCATCAGCCCGACCAGGGCGCTGTGGGGGACCGGGGACACGAAGACCTCACCGGTCGGCCGGGGCACCTCTTCGGTCGGGACGGCCGGCTCCTCGCCGTACCCCCCGTCGTCGGTCGTCCCGTCCACGCTCACGAGGTGCGCCTCGGCGCCCCGTCGGCGACGCCGGGCGAGGCCACGCCCGCGTCGCGCAGGGCGCCGGCGGCCCGCAACCGGATCTCCCGCGCCACCTCGAACTGGCGACCCGGCAGCGTGCGGGCGATGAGCCGCAGCTGCACGTAGCCGACGTCGATCGTCTCGACGCCGGCCACCACCGGGTCGCCGAGCAGCAGGTCGGACCAGTGCGGGTCGCCGGCCATGGTGGCCACCACGTCCTTCAGGAGCCGGGTGACCTCCACCAGGTCCTCCGACACCGCCACCGGGATGTCGATGACGGCGCGCGACCAGTCCTTGGACAGGTTCGTCACCTGGCGCAGCGCACTGTTGGGCACGACCACCAGCTCCCCCTGCTGGGTCCGCAGCTTGGTGACCCGCAGGGTCAGCTCCTCCACGGTCCCGGTGATCCCCGTCGTCTGTCCGGGCATCGACAGCCGGATCACGTCCCCGAAGGCGAACTGGTGCTCGGCGAACAGGAAGAACCCGGCCAGCAGGTCCCCGACCATCTGCTGGGCACCGAACCCGAGCCCGATCCCGATGACGGTGGCCGGCGCCACCAGGGTGGACAGGGGGATCCCCAACCGGTCGAAGGCCACGATGGCGGCGACGAAGTAGGTGAGGGCCACCGCCACCCACTCGACCGCCTCGCTGATGGCCCGGGACCGCTTGAGCGACTCGGAGGGCACGATGCCCGTCTCGATCTGGCGCTTGAGCTGCACATCGATCCACCGGCGCCGCCGGGCGGCCAGCCAGTGGGCCAGGCGCACGAGGAGCCCGGCACCGAGCACGAGCACGATGACCGGCAGCAGGTTGTCCCGGAGGTAGGCGGTGTGGATGCCCGCACCTTACCGTCGGGGCCGCCACCGGCCCGGGCGCAACCGGTGACGGCCGGGGGTCGGCCGGTGGGCACGCCCGGCGCCCGGCCCCGCCGCGCCACCCCGGTGCGTGCCATAATCTGACGCACTGTCAGTTTCGGGGGGACGCGGTGACGCCGTCGCGCACGACCGTCGCCCGCCCGCCGCACCACCACGCGCGACGGGGTCACGGGCGCACGCCCGGGTCCCACGGAGGGAACACCACCATGCTCGACTACGTGATCCGCAACGGCACCGTCGTGGACGGCACCGGCGCCGCCGGCTTCCGGGCGGACGTCGGCATCCGCGACGGCATGATCGTGGCCGTCGGCACCGTCGACGAGGCCGGCACCACCGAGTTCGACGCCTCGGGGCTCGTCGTCGCCCCGGGGGTGATCGACCCCCACACCCACTACGACGCCCAGCTGTTCTGGGACCCGACGGCGTCCCCCTCCAACCTGCACGGCGTCACCACCGTGATCGCCGGCAATTGCGGCTTCACCCTGGCCCCCATCAAACCCTCCGACCACGACTACATCCGGCGCATGATGGCCAAGGTCGAGGGCATGCCCCTGGTGGCCCTCGAGAACGGGATCGACTGGGACTGGGACGACCTTCGGCGAGTACCTCGCCCGACTCGAGGGCAACCTCGGCGTCAACGCCGGGTTCCTGGTCGGCCACTGCGCCATCCGGCGCTGGGTCATGGGCGCCGACCGGGCCGACGAGGTGGCCACGGACGAGGAGCTGGCCGAGATGGTGCGGCTGCTGGCCGAGTCGATCGAAGCGGGCGGGCTCGGGTTCTCGTCGTCGCAGTCCCGCACCCACTCCGACGGTGACGGCAACCCGATCTCGTCGCGCTACGCCGACCGCCGCGAGATGCTGGCCTTCTGCGAGGTCGTGCGCGACCACCCCGGCACGACGCTCGAGTACATCACCAACGGCTGCCTCGACTCGTTCACCGACGAGGAGATCGACCTGATGGTGTCCATGTCCACCACGGCCCGCCGGCCGTTGAACTGGAACCTGCTCACCGTCGACTCGCGCACCCCCGACAAGACGGCGCGCCAACTGGAGGCCTCCGCGTGCCGCCGAGGCGGCCGGCGGCCGGATCATCGCCCTCACCATGCCCACCCTGGTGCCCATGAACATGAGCTTCCGCACCCACTGCGCGCTCTTCCTCATCCCCGGCTGGGGCGACGTGATGGGCCTCCCCGAGGCCGAGCGCATCGAGCAGCTGCGCGACCCGGCCGTGCGCACGCGGCTCGACGAGCTGGCCCACTCCGAGGACGCCGGGGTGTTCCGCCGCCTCTCCCACTGGGCCAACTACATCATCGGCGACACCTTCGCCCCGGAGAACGCCGGCTACAGCTGGCGCGACGTCGGCTCGATCGCCGAGGAGCAGGGCAAGGAGCCGTTCGACGCCCTGCTCGACCTGGTCATCGCCGACGGCCTGCGCACCGTCCTGTGGCCCAAGGCCTCCGACGGCGACGCCGCCTCGTGGGAGGCCCGGGTCGACGTGTGGAACGACCCGGGAGCCCTGGTCGGCGGGTCCGACGCCGGCGCGCACCTCGACCGCATGTGCGGCTCCAACTATCCGACGTCGTTCCTGGGCGACTGCCTGCGCAACCGCAGGTTGGTCCCGATGGAACAGGCCGTGCACTGGATGACCCAGGCGCCCGCCGAGCTGTTCGGGCTCCACGACCGCGGACGGGTGGCCGAAGGCCTGCGGGCCGACCTCTTCGTGTTCGACCCCGAGACGGTCGCCTCGGAGCCGGCCACGCTGGTCGACGACCTGCCGGGCGGGAGCCCCCGCCTGATCGCCGACTCCATCGGGGTGGCCCGGGTCCTGGTCAACGGCGTCGAGACCGTGGTCGACGGGCACCCCACCGGCAATCTCCCCGGGACGCTGCTCCGCTCGGGCCGCGACACGGTCACCGTCGACACCGCCGCCGTCGCCTGACCGCCCCCCGCCGGCCCGACCGGGGTGGGCCTACACTCCCCGTCGGCGACCGTCGGCGGGGCCGCACGACCCACCCGTCCCCACGACCGCCACGACGCTCCGACCGCCACGACCCTCCGACGAAAGGACCCCCATGGGCGACCAGGCCACCAGAGACGAGACCCAGCTGCTGATCGGCGGGTCGTGGGTCGACGCCGGCGACGGCACGTACGACATCGTGAACCCGGCGACCGAGGAGATCGTCGGACAGGCACCCAACGCCTCCGTGGCCGACGCCGAGGCCGCCTGCGCCGCGGCCCGCGAGGCGTTCCCCGGATGGGCCGCCACCCCGGTCGAGGAGCGCCTGGCCCTGCTGAAGCGGGCCGCCGCGGCCATCCGGGCCAAGAACGACGAGCTGGTCCCCCTGGTGATCGCCGAGACGGGCGCCACCGCGTCGGTCGGTTCGCGGATGCAGGTGCCGATCAGCGCCGACCGCTTCGAGCGCTACAGCCGGGACATCCGCCACGTCCAGGAGTCCATGCTCCCCCCGATCGTCACCGCCGCCACCCCGTTGGCGCCCGGCGGCCTGATCAGCGCCCTCGCCTACCGCCAGCCCGTGGGCGTGGTGGCCGCCATCGCCAGCTACAACTTCCCGCTCACCAACATGGCCGGCAAGGTCGCCCCGGCGCTCGCCATGGGCAACACCCTGGTCATCAAGCCCGCCCCCCAGGACCCGCTCGCCGTCGTGGAGCTGGCCCGGGTCCTCGACGAGGTCGGGTTCCCGCCCGGCGTGGTGAACCTGGTCAGCGCCCAGGGCCCCGAGCCCGCTTCGGTGCTCACCTCCTCCCCCGACGTCGACATGGTGTCGTTCACCGGGTCGACCGCGGTCGGCCAGCGCATCGCCGCCGCCGGGGCGCCGACCATGAAGCGCCTCCTCATGGAGCTCGGCGGCAAGGGCGCCGCGGTCGTCTTCGACGACGCCGACCTGAAGGCGGCGATCACCGCCATCGGCTCCACGTGGGCGTTCCACTCCGGCCAGATCTGCACCGCCCCCACCCGTGCCGTGGTGCACCGGAGCATCGTCGACCAGGTGGTCGAGGGGCTCTCCGCCTTCGCCGGTCGGCTCACCGTCGGCGACCCGACCGAGCCGGCCACCGTGGTCGGCCCGGTCATCTCGGGCGCCCACCAGGCCCGCATCCTCGACTACATCGAGTCCGGCCGCGTCGAGGGCGAGGTCGTCGTGGGCGGCGGCCGCCCCGACCACCTGGAGCGGGGCTTCTACGTCGAGCCGACCCTCATCACCGGCTCGAACGAGATGCGCTCGGCCCGCGAGGAGATCTTCGGACCCGTCGTCGTCGTCATCCCGTTCGACGACGACGACGAGGGCGTGGCCATCGCCAACGACTCGGAGTTCGGCCTGTACGACTACGTCTTCAGCGCCGACACGTCCCGGGCGTTCCGGGTGGCCAAGCAGCTGCGGGCGGGCCACGTGGGCATCAACACGGCCCAGCGCAACATGGACGCCCCCTTCGGCGGGTTCAAGATGAGCGGCATCGGCCGGGACGGGGGCGACTACGGCCTCGAGGCGTACTCGGAGCTCCAGTCGATCATCTGGGCGGGGTGAGTCAGCCGGCCCCGTCGAACGGAGCGGCGAAGGCGAACACGCCGCCGTCGGCCGCCACGAGCCAGTAGCCGCCCGACGCGCAGTCGGGAGCCATGCCGACGATCGGTGCCTGGAGCAGCAGGCTGCCGGCGCTGCCCTGGAACGGGGCGTCGCCGAAGGCGAACACGCCGCCGTCGGCCGCGGCCAGCAGGTACCCGCCACCGCCGGGTGCGGGGGTGAGGCTCACGATCGGCGCGTTGAGCGGCTGGCCGCCCATCGATCCGTCGAACGTGGCGTCGCCGAAGGCGAAGATGCCGCCGTCCGCGCCCACCAGCCAGTAGCCGCCGCCGTCCGCCGTCGGCGCCATGCCCACGATCGGGGCGTCGAGCGGCCGGCCCCCCATCGATCCGTGGAAGGCGGCGTCGCCGAAGGCGAAGATGCCGCCGTCCGCGCCCACCAGCCAGTAGCCGCCGCCGTCCGCCGTCGGCGCCATGCCCACGATCGGGGCGTCGAGCGGCCGGCCCCCCATCGATCCGTGGAAGGCGGCGTCGCCGAAGGAGAAGATGCCGCCGTCGGTGCCCACCAGCCAGTAGCCGTGGCTGTCCGGCGTGCCGACGATGTGGCTGATCGGGGCGGCCAGCGGCTGGCCTCCCATCGATCCGTAGCCGACGGCCGCACCGTGGGTCGTCACCGAGCCGTCGGCGTGGGCGACCCAGTAGCCGTCCCCGCCCGATGCGGCGATGCCGACGGCTGCGTCGGTGCTCGCACCGAGCGGCTCGCCCGGCACCGGCGGGACGTCGTAGGGGTAGGCGTACTGCCCGCCGGTGGCGGTGGTCTCGCCGTTCGGGCCGACGGTCTGGCCCGGGCAGTAGACGGGCACGCCGGTCTGGAGGCCGGCCACCGACGGGCCCGTCGGGACGGGCTGGCCCTCGACCGCGTCCTGGGTCGCCTGGCGGGCCTCGGCCGGGCCCAGGTCCCCGTAGGCGTAGCCGAACAGCTCCACGGTCCAGGCCTGGCCGCCGCTGCACGTGACCCCGATGCCGACGCTCAGGTACCCGGCGTTCAGCATGTTCTGCCGGTGACCCGCCGACAGCATGTAGGCGCTCTCCATCCCGTCCGATCCGTCCCCGGGCCACATGCCGTCGCCGGAGTCCCCCGAGTTCGCCGCCAGGACGCAGAGCTGACCGGGCGACGGGTCGGGCCCGCACGCCGTGAGCTGCGGGTCCTGCACCTGTCCCGTGGCGGCCAGGTGGGCCGACCAGGCCTGTGCCGCGGACGCCAGCCCCGGGTCCACGGCCAGGGGCGGCACCGGCTGGGCCGGCGAGTTGCGGGCGGCCCGCTCGGCGTTCACCCTGGCGAGCAGGTCCTGGGCGTACAGCGCCTGCACCGAGCCGACGTCCGGGGCGGACACCACGGCTCCCGCCGTCGGCGTCGCCACCCCCCCGGTGGGGACGACCAGTGCGGCGGCGGCCAACGCCACGACGGCCGCGGCCCGGCGGAGCACCCGGGCCCCGCCCGCCATCGGGTGCGGGGGCGGCGCGGCGGCGCGCTCCCCCGCCTCCCGTCGGAGCATGCCTGCATCCACCCTGCGTCGTTCGTTCGTCACGGTCTCGAGCCCCTCAGCGTCCAGATGGCGTCGGTTCCGGCCGGTGCCGCCGTGGGCGGGTGGCCCAACGCGCCGCCCGCGGGATCCGGTTGCACCTTCCACTGGCTCCTATCGGCCGTTCGCGGCGAAAACTGTTGCGCGGATCGGCTACAACGGGGGCGTGCCCGCGCCCGTCCCGCCGTCGATCCCGCCCGCGTTCACCGAGATGGCCGGACGGGTCACCAACTGGGGCCGGTGGGGACCCGACGACCGGATCGGCACGCTCAACCTCATCGGGCCGGCCGCCCGGCTCCGGGGCGTCGCCGCCGTGGTCGACGGCGAGGCGTTCCCCCTCGGCATCCCCATGTCGGCGGCCGAGGGCATCCAGATGGGGTTCATCGAGGGCCGGGTCAACCCGACCCACTCCATGGTCACGGTGGACGCACCCCAGACCGACGACCCGGGGTGGGTCGCCTTCTCCGAGGACGTCGTGACCTTCGCCATGCAGTGCGCCACCCACTGGGACGGGCTGGCCCACGCCTCGTACGGTGCCGGGCCCGACGGGCGCGTCCTCTACAACGGCTACCCCGCCTCCTCGGTCACCGAGGAGGGCGCCTCCCTCCTCGGGATCCAGCGCATCCGGTCGCTGGTGTCGCGCGGCCTCCTGCTCGACGTGGCCCGGGCGAAGGGCGTCGAACTGCTCGAGCCCGGCTACGCCATCACCCCCGCCGACCTCGACGCCGCCTGTGCACTCGGCGGGCTGGACGTCGAGCCGGGCGACGTGGTGCTGGTCCGTACGGGACAGGCCGCCCACCTGGCCCTGGAGGGCCGCCCCGGCATCGGCGGGCGGGCGCCGGCCCGTGACCTCCTCGCCTACACCTGGCCGACGCCGGGGCTCACCGTCGCCACGGCGGGGTGGTTCCACGACCGCGACGTGGCCGCCGTCGCCATCGACACCCTCATCCTCGAGGTCTACCCGTGCGAGTCGGAGGACCTCTTCCTGCCGGTGCACGTGCTCCACCTGGTGGAGATGGGCATGACCCAGGGGCAGAACTGGTTCCTCGACGAGCTGGCCGACGCGTGCGCCGCCGACGGGCGGTACGCGTTCCTGCTGGACGCCACCCCCCTGCCCTTCACGGGGGCGCTCGGCTCACCGGTCAATCCGATCGCCCTGCGGTAGGCCCGTCGGCCGGCGCGGGGAGGGCGCGGCGCCGCCCGCCCGGCCACCGGGGCGGCCCGGCGGGCGGCCTCAGCGGGGCGTCCGCGTGGCCGACGCCCGGGACGCGCCCGACGCACCCGCGGTGCGGGCCGTCGCCGCGCCACCTCCTACCACCGGCCCGGTGCGCGGCGCGGCACCCTCGGAACCGGGCACCCGGACCCCGTCGGGCGCCGGCCGGCCGGTCACCGACCAGTGCAGGAGCCGTGCCTGGCTGTCCACCAGCGAGGCCGTGCGGATCCCCCAGAACTCGAACCCGTACCGGTGGCCGGCCACCTGGGCCAGCATGGCGATGAGGGTGCCGGCGGCGGCCATCGGGTCGCTGCCGGCCGGCGACCCCGAGGTCCCGGCGTGGTGGGCGATCACGCGGGCCAGGGTGACGGTCACCGCGTTGAGGGCACGTACCCGGAGCCCCTGGAAGCGCAGGTCGCCCTCGACCGTGGTCAGCTCGACCACCCGGAACACGGCGCGGTTGCGCTCCCAGTAGTCCATGAACCCCTCGACCACCGCCACCGCCGTGTCCCACGACGCGCCGTCCGACCAGTCGCCGTCGACCAGGCCGGCGAGGATGCCGGCGCCGTCCACCAGCTCCTCGGCCAGGACGGTGATGGCCCCCTCCACGTTCTCGAAGTACTGGTAGAAGGTGGCCGGGGAGGTGCCGGCCTCGCGGGCGATGTCGATCACCTTGATCGAGCGCCACGGCGTCGCCACCAGCAGCTCGGCGGTGCACTCCAGGAGGCGCTGGCGGGTGGCCAGGCCCCGGCGGCCCGGCACCCGTCCGTCGGTGGTGGCGATCAGCTCCGGATCGTCGTCGCTGCGTTCGGCGCGGGGCATGGCGGCCCATGGTACCGACGGCGGGGCCCGGGCGGCTGGTTCCTTGCGATCCGGAATCGCAACGCCGGGGGCACGGCGGGCCCGGCGCGGCCGGTGGCCCGGGGCCGGAAAGGCCGTCCGGCTAGGGTGGGTCCATGGCGAACGGTACGGTGCCGCGCACCCTCACGCGGGCCCAGCAGGCCCGCCGCCAGCGCGTGATCGACGCCGCCATGTCCCTCGCCCTCGAGGGAGGCTACGAGGCCGTGCAGATGCGCGACGTGGCCGCCCGGGCCGACGTGGCCATGGGCACGGTGTACCGGTACTTCACGAGCAAGGACCACCTGCTGGCCGCCTCGCTCGTGCACTGGGTCGAGCAGCTGGACAGCCGGCTGGCCCAGTCGCCCGCCCAGGGATCCAGCCCCGCGTCCCGCGTCATCGACGCCCTCGACCGCGCCCTGCGCGCCATGGGCCGCCAACCGACCCTGGTGGGAGCGGTCTTCACCGCCCTGGCGTCGCCCGACCCGGCCGCCATCGAGTGCCAGCAGCAGGTGTCGGTGCTCATGGAGGGGATCATCACCCGTGCCATCGGCGAACCCCAGCCCCCCGACATCAGCGACCGGGCCCGCATCCTGGGGCACGTCTGGTACTCGGCCCTGGTCGGCTGGGTCAACGGCTGGAGCAACATGAACCGCGTCCACGACGAGCTGGTGGTGGCCATCGGGCTGCTCCTGCCCGTCGACGTCTACGCCGAGGTCTGAGCACCACCCCCGACGGGGGAGGTGGACCGCCACGGCCGCGAGGGTGGACCGGGGGGCGGTCCGGGGGCGCCCGGGCGGGACCGCCGCCAGGGGCTACCGTCTGGCATGACCTCAGCCATCGAGATCCGGGGGCTCTCCAAGCACTTCGGCGCGGTCCGGGCCGTGGACGACCTGAGTTTCGAGGTCTCCCAGGGCCGGGTGACCGGATTCCTCGGGCCCAACGGGTCCGGCAAGACCACCACCCTGCGGATGCTGCTCGGCCTCGTCGCCACGTCCGGTGGGACGGCCACCTTCGGCGGCAGGCGCTACGTCGAGCTCGACCACCCCGTCCGGCACGTCGGCGCCGCCCTCGAGGCCACCAGCTTCCATCCCACGCGGCGGGCGGAGGACCACCTGAAGACCGTGGCCCTGGCCGCCGGCATCCCGCTGTCCCGCGTCCCCGAGACGCTGGACCTGGTGGGCCTCACCGACGTCGCCCGCCGCAGGGTGGGGAAGTTCTCCCTCGGCATGCGCCAACGCCTGCAGCTGGCCACGGCCCTGCTCGGTGACCCCGAGATCCTGATCCTGGACGAGCCGGCCAACGGTCTCGACCCCCAGGGCATCCAGTGGCTGCGCACCTTCATCCGCAACCAGGCCGCCCTCGGGCACGCCGTCCTGGTCTCCTCGCACCTCCTGTCCGAGATGGAGGAGACGGTCGACGACGTCGTGATCATCTCGCAGGGGAGGCTCGTGCTCCAGACCACGCTGGCCGACATGGCGGCCCAGGCGGGCACCGGCGCCGCCACGGGCATGAGGATCCGCACCCCGGAGCTGACCCGACTGGCGGAGGTGCTCAACGCCGTGCCCGTCGGATGGCGCCAGACGGGTCCGGACACCATGGTCATCGACGGCGCCACCCCCGAGTGGTTCGGCCCGTTCGCCGCCCAGCACCAGATCGTCCTGTACGAGCTCGTCAACGAACGGGGCAGCCTGGAGGACGTCTTCCTGCAGCTGACCCAGGGATTCGACGCCGCCCACCCGATGGGTCGGGGAACGGGCCAGTCGGCGCCCTTCCACATGCCGGAGGACCGGTCATGATCGCCGTCGTGCGCTCCGAGTGGCTGAAGCTGCGGACCACGGCGATCCCGTGGGTCCTGACCGGCATCGCGCTGCTCATCACCGGTCTGCTCATCCTGGTGTACTTCCTCAACCACGGCGCCGCCGGAGGCGGGGGGCACCAGCTGCCGAGCACCGGCTTCGGACCGCCCCACGAGAACTACCCCCACACGGTCCAGCAGCTCCGCAACCTGATCGGGCGGGGCATCGAGGGCTACCTCTTCGCCCTGCTGCTCGGCGTCCTGGTCATCACCGTGGAGTTCCGGCACAAGACGGTCACGACGTCCTTCATGGTGACGCCGCGTCGGTGGGAGTTCGTGCTCGGGAAGCTGCTCGTGGCCGCACTGGCCGCCGTGGCGCTGGCGATCGTCCTCCTGGCGGCCACCGTGATCGGAGGTGGGATCGCCCTGTCCGCCCTGGGCGGCTCGTTCAGCGCCCTGGTCGGCCAGCTCGGGGCGGTGGCGCCCGGGCTGATCCTCGTGTTCGTGCTGTTCGCCCTGCTGGGGGTCGGGGTGGGCTCGCTGGTCACCAACCAGGTGGCCGCGCTCGATCATCTGCCTGGGCTGGTTCCTGATCGTCGAGAACATCATCGAGGCCATCTGGATCGGCACGGCCAAGTGGCTGCCGTCCGGCGCCGCCGCGGCGGCGGCCAACGTGACGGCCGGGCGCGGTTCGGACGTCGGGCTCTTCAACTGGTGGCAGGGGTCCCTGCTCATCCTCGCCTACGGGCTGGTGTTCGCCGTCGCCGGCTCGGTGGTGCTGGCCAGGCGCGACATCACCTGACCCTCCGGGACGCGGCGCGTCCCCCGCCGGTCCGCCACCGTCCCGTCCACCTGGACACCTAGGCTCGCCGTCATGGCCGAATCCGCCGCCCACCGCCTCCCGCGGCACGGCCTCGAGCCCGACGCCGTCCTGGCCCGTCTCGACGGGTTCGCCGCCGACGACCGGGACTGGCGGGGCGGGCGCGTGTTCAGCCTCGTCTACGACCCCGGCGAGGAGGCGCGCGGCCTGCTCGCCCGGGCCGCCGCCCGGTACGCCTCGGAGAACGCCCTCAACACCATGGCCTTCCCCAGCCTGGGCCGCATGCAGCACGACATCGTGGCCATCACGGCCGGCCTGCTGGGTGCCGACCGGCGGGCGGGCGGCAGCACCGGCGTCAGGGGCTACCTCACCTCGGGGGGCACCGAGTCCCTCCTGCAGGCGACCAGGACGGCGCGCGACCAGGGCCGGGCCGAGCGTGGGATCGACCGGCCGAACATGGTGCTGGCGACCAGTGCGCACGCCGCCTTCGCCAAGGCGTCCCACTGGTTCGACGTCGAGTCCCGTCGGGTCCCGGTCCGGGCCGACGGACGGGCCGACGTGGACGCCATGGCGGACGCCGTGGACGACCGGACCGTGCTGGTGGTGGCCTCGGCCCCGTCCTACCCCCAGGGGGTCGTCGACCCCGTCCCGGACCTGGCCGAGCTGGCGAGGGAGCGGGGCGCCCTGTGCCACGTCGACGCCTGCCTGGGCGGGTTCATCCTCCCGTTCCTCGGCACCCTCGGTCACGTGACGGCGGCCTGGGACCTGTCGGTGCCGGGCGTCACGTCCATCAGTGCCGACCTCCACAAGTACGGGTACGCACCCAAGGGCGTGTCGGTCGTCGTCTACGCCGACCGGGACCTGGCCCGCTACCAGCCCTTCGTGACCAGCGACTGGCTGGGCGGGATGTACGGTTCGCCGGCGATGGCGGGCACGCGCCCGGGCGGGCCCATCGCCGCCGGGTGGGCGGTCCTGCACCACCTGGGCGAGGACGGCTACCTGCGCCTGGCCGCCGACGCCCACCGCGCCGCATCCGCCCTCCGCGCGGCCGTCGCCACGACCCCCGGGATCGGACTCCGCGGCGATCCGGACGCCACCGTGCTCGCCTTCGGCGGCACCGACGGGCCCGGAGGCGTCGACACGTTCGCCCTCGGCGACGCCCTGGGCGAGCGCGGCGGATGGTTCTTCGACCGCCAGACGCCGCCGGACAGCCTCCACGCCACCGTGCACGCCGGCCATGCCGCCGTCATCGACGACCTGTGCGCCGACCTGGTGGCCACCACCGCGGACCTGGTGCGCTCCGGCGACCGGGCGGAGGACCGCGACACCACCTACGGCACCGTCTGACCGGGGCGGCACGGTCGCAGGACCCCCGACGGGGGTCCGCCCGTTGCCCCTCCCCAACCCATCGTCTATACATGCCCGCACGGCGTCCGGCGGTGCCGGCGGTCGCGGAAGGCGCACGAGGAAGGCGGCGGACGAGCAGGGGAGTGACCGTGGAGCGCAAGTGGTGGACCCTGATCGCGGTGTGCTGCGGCACGTTCATGCTGCTCCTGGACATCACCGTGGTCAACGTGGCGCTGCCCGACATCCAGGTCGCCCTCCACTCGTCCTTCGCCGACCTCCAGTGGGTGGTGGACGCCTACGCCTTGACCCTGGCCGCCTTCCTGCTGACCGCCGGCGTGCTCGGGGACATGTACGGGCGGCGGGGGATGTTCGCCATCGGTCTCGTGCTGTTCTCGGCGGCGTCGCTGACGTGCGGACTGGCCACCACCCCGCTCATGCTCAACCTGTCGCGTGCCGCCCAGGGGGTCGGCGGCGCCATCATGTTCGCCACGTCGCTGGCACTGATCGCCCAGGCGTTCTCGGGCAAGGAGCGGGGTACGGCCATCGGCGTGTACGGCGCCGTGGTCGGCGGCGCGGTGGCCGTCGGCCCGCTGGTCGGTGGCGCGATCACCAGTGGGATCGGGTGGCGCTGGATCTTCTTCGTCAACATCCCGATCGGCGTCGTGGCCGTCGTCATCACCCTCGCCAAGGTGGACAACGCCAAGGTCTCGACCGGCCGACGGATCGACTGGCTCGGATTCGTGACCTTCACCTCGTCGCTGTTCCTGCTCGTGTACGCCCTCGTCCAGGGCAACGCCAAGGGCTGGGGCAGCACGTACATCGTGTCGATGCTGGTCGCATCGGCCGTGCTCATGGTCGTCTTCGTCGTGGGCGAGTGGCGCCAGTCCGACCCCATGCTCGACCTCGGGCTGTTCCGCCGGCCGGCCATGGTCGGCGTGTCCCTCGGCTCCTTCACCCTGTCGGCGTCGATCTTCGCCATGTTCCTCTACCTGACCCTCTACCTCCAGACGGTCCTCGGCTACTCGCCGTTCCAGGCCGGCGTGCGCTTCCTGCCGCTGACCATGCTCGCCTTCGTCGTGGCGCCGATCGCCGGCAAGCTGACGGTGCGCGTGCAGTCGCGCTTCATGATGTCGCTCGGCCTGTTGCTCGTGGCCCTGTCCTGCGAGCTGATGTCCCACGTCCAGGCGACGTCGACGTGGCTGGTCCTGCTGCCCGGGTTCCTGGTGGGCGGCGTCGGCGTCGGCATCACCAACCCGGTGCTCGCGTCCGGTGCGGTGTCGGTGGTCCCGCCCGAGCGCAGCGGCATGTCGAGCGGGGCCGCCAGCACCTTCCGCCAGGTCGGGATCGCCACCGGCATCGCCGGGCTCGGCGCCGTCTTCGTCCACCAGGTCGGGCCCGCCGTCTTGTCGTCGCTCGAGTCGACCCCGGTGGGCCGGGCCGTCGTCGCCCGGGGGGGCAGCGGACTGGGCGAGGCGCTGTCCACCGGCGGTGTGCGTCAGGCGGCCGCGGCCATCCCGGTGCCCGCGGCGCGCCACGCCCTGCTGACCGCCTACCAGGCCGGCTTCGTGTCGACGTTCGACCACCTGATGTCGATCAGCGTCGTGGTGGCGATGGTCGGCGCCGTGGGCTGCCTGTTCCTGGTGCGCCAGAAGGACTTCGTCCCCAGTCACGGGGAGGGCGACTGGTCCGGCCCCGGAGGGGGACCGTCCGGTCCGGGGTCCGGTACCGGTACCGGGACGGGGACCGGTGCCGACGCGCCCGCGGAGCCCGTCGGCTCCACCCCGGGGCCGGCCGCACCCGCCGGGTGATGCCGTCCGTCCGGCGGGCGTCGTCCGTGCACCGGTCGGCCGTGCCGACGTCGTCGGTGCGCGGACCGGACCGGTGAGCGCCCCCGAGCCGCTGGCCGACCGCGGTCCCGACGAACCCCACCCCGACCGGCTCGATCCGGGCCACCCGCAGCGCACCGCCATCCTCGACGCCCACCGTGCCGCCCGCGGGTCCGGCGCCCCCGCCTACCTCGACCCGGCCACGGGCTTCTGGGTGATGACCTCGGCCTACCTGGCCGACCGGGGCACCTGCTGCCACCAGGGCTGCCGCCACTGCCCCTACGTGGTGTGACCGCCTAGGGTGCGGTCGCCCGGACCCGACGCCGAGGAGGCCGCCGTGAAGACCCGACTCACCGAACTGCTGGGCGTCGAGCACCCGGTCATGCTGGCCGGGATGGGCGGCGTCTCCTACGCCGCGCTGGTGACGGCGGTGTCCGGGGCCGGCGGCTTCGGCTGCCTCGGCGCATCGACGATGAACGACCGACGGATGGTGGAGGAGATCGCCGCCGTGCGGGCCGCCACCGACCGACCCTTCGGCGTCGACCTCCTGACGGCCATGCCGGGCTCGATGGTGGCCCAGGTCGAGCGCATCATCGAGGGCGGGGCGACGGTGTTCGTGGCCGGCCTGGGGGTGCCCGGCGAGGTGGTCGAGCTCTGCCACGCCCACGGCGTCCTGGTGGTGAACATGTGCGGCAAGGTGGACCACGCCCGACGGGCCGTCGACGCGGGGTGCGACACGGTCGTGGCGCAGGGCACCGAGGCGGGCGGGCACACCGGCCTCGTCGCCACCGTGCCCCTGGTCCCCCAGATCGTCGACGCCGTGGGCGGGGCCGTCCCCGTCGTCGCGGCCGGCGGCATCGTCGACGGACGGGGGCTGGCCGCCGCCCTGGCCCTCGGCGCCGACGGCGTGTGGATGGGCACCCGGTTCATCGCCACGCCCGAGGCGCGGTCCGTCGCCGGGTACAAGGACGCCCTGCTGGCCGCCCGGGAGGACTCGACGACCATCAGCCGGGCGTTCTCGGGCAAGACCATGCGGGTCCTGCGCAACGAGTACACCCGGTACTTCGACGAGCACCCGGACGAGCTGCAGCCGTTCCCCGGCCAGCTCGCCCGCTCGATGGCGGACGGTGCCTGGCACCTCGGCGGAGGAGCCCGGACCGCCGGGGTCGATCCGGCCCGCGAGGGCTATCCGACGGGACAGGGCGTCGGGGCGATCGACGCCCTGGTGCCGGCCGGCGACCTCGTGGAGCGGATCGTGTCCGACGCCGAGCAGGTGATCGCCGGCATGGCCCGACTGGCCGGGCGGTGACGACCACCCGGGATCAGTCCGGGTCGAGGACCGATCGGTCGCCGGACCGGAGGCCCCCGATCAGCCGCCGGTAGGCGCCGGCCGCGTCCCGGCCCATGGCGTCGGTGTCGAGCCACGTGCCCCCGTCGGGTCCCCGGTCGCGGTCCACACCGTGGATGCCGAAGCGCGGCTCGTAGGTGCCCCACTCGTAGTTGTCGACGAGCGACCAGTGCCAGTATCCGCCGACCGGCACGCCGGCGTCGACGGCGGCCACCACGGCGGCCAGGTTCTCCCGCAGGTAGCGCGGCCGGTCCCACCCGTCGAGCCGCCCGAACGAGCGGCCGTGGCGCACCCGGTTGCACAGGCCGTTCTCGACCACCCAGAGCGGGAGTCCGGGAGCGAGCTCGTGCTGGACCCCGAGCCACCGGGCGAGCCCGCCCGGGTCCGGCGGGTCGTCCCACAGGGCGCGGGCCGGGGCCGGGTTGCGCCCGCCGGCGGTCCGGTGGCCGGGCAGACGGAAGTGCCCCGCCGCCCGGGGGTCGTACCAGTCGACGCCGAGCACGTCGAGGGGGCGCTCGTGCGGACTGGCCTCGAGGGCGTCGACCGCCCGGCGGGGGATCGGCCGCCGGCGGCCGGTCGACCCGTAGGGGGCCAGGCGGGCCCCGGCCCGGCGCAGCAGGTGCTCGCCGATGCCCGGAGCGGCCTGCAGGGCGTAGTGACGGGAGCGCCGGTCGGCGATCCAGTCGTCCAGGTCCCGACGCCCGACGCCGTGGCTCCGGGACAGGAGGAGGTCGGTGAGGAGCCGGTCGTACTCGTAGACGGACAGACAGGCGTTGTTGGTGGTGACGACGGCGTCCGGCCGTTCGGCGTGGATGGCGTCGTAGGCGTACACGTGCGCGGCCAGCAGGCCGTCCAGCGCCACGGCGGCGTCGCCGAACGCGGCGGTCCGCCCCGGGGGGAAGGTCCCGAGGACGTGGGTCTCGAGGGCGAGGACGTTGACCTCGTTGAGGGTGACCCAGTGACGGACCACCGGGGCCAGTGCGGGGACGACCGCCCGGGCGTAGGCGGCGAAGCGCGCCGCGGCGTCGGGTCGGAGCCAGAGGTCCTCGCCCAGCCACGCCGGATGGGTGAAGTGGTGCAGCGTCACCAGCGGGGTGAGCCCCCGGTCGCGGCAGGCATCCACGATCGCCCGGTAGCGGTCCAGTGCGGTCCGGTCCACCACGCCGCACGCGGGCATCACCCGGGCCCACTCGACACTCAGGCGGAAGCTGTCGCAGCCGAGGGCGGCCGCCCGGTCGAGCGCCCGCTCGGGCCGGTCCCAGAACCCGACGGCGTCGCCCGAGGGGGTGACGCGCCCCACCTGCTCCCAGGCCAGCCAGTTGTTGGCCGGCTGGCCGGACCCGTTGAACCCGCCCTCGACCTGGAACCCGGCGGTGGCCACCCCGAGCAGGAACCCCGCGGGCACCAGGCCCGCCGTGGTCGCTGGCGCCGCGGGGGCCGTCCCCACCGCCTCGTCCCGTGTCGCCACCGATGCGCCTCTCCTCGTGCCGGGCCGCCCGCCCTCGGGGCCTCCCCAGGGTGGCGATGGTAGCTTGCCGCCTCGTGCGGCCACCGGGTCGCCGAGGCCCACCACGCGAGGACACCACCGATGCCGCACCCCTCGACCGATCCCGAGCGCATCCCCGTCGTCGTGGCGTCGGGCCAGGCCATCGAGCGCGACGAGCTGGTCACCCCGGTCGGGCTGATGGGCCGGGCGTGCGAGGCGGCGCTGGCCGACGTCCCCGCGTTGCGCGACCGGATCGACCTGCTGAGCGTCGTCGACATCATGACCAAGGCGGGTCCGGCGCCGGCCACCGAGGTGGCCGAGGCGCTCGGGCTCGGGCCGGCCGTCCGTCGCGAGGCGACCACGGTCGGCGGCAACACCCCCCAGTGGCTGGTCAACCGGGCGGCCTCCGCCATCGCCGCCGGCGGGCTGGGCGTGACCGTCGTGGCCGGGGCCGAGGCGATCCGCTCCTCGCGGGCCCGTCGCGCCCAGGGGCTCCCCCGCGACCTGGGTCGCACCGACCTGGCCCCCGACCCCGTGGTGGGCGACGACGCCGCCGGGTTCGGGCCGGCCGAGGTGGCCGCCGGACTGCTCGCCCCCGTGCACGTCTACCCGCTGTTCGAGAGCGTCCTGGCCGCCCGCGCCGGCCACGACGCCGCCACCCACCGGGACGCCCTGGGCGAGCTGATGGCGCCGTTCACCACCGTGGCGGCCGCCCACCCGTACGCGTGGTTCCCGCAGGCGAGGACGCCCGGGGAGATCGCCGTCCCGACGGCGGACAACCGGATCGTGTGCGAGCCCTACACCAAGCGCATGACGGCCTTCCTCGGATCGGACCAGGCCGCGGCCCTGGTGATCTGCTCGCTGGCCGAGGCGCGGCGCGCCGGCGTGGCCGACCGGGCGGTGTTCGTCTGGGCGGGCGCCGAGGCCGTCGACGTGCGCTTCGTCTCCCGGCGCCCGGACCCGGGACGCTCCCCCGCCATCGCCGCCGCCGGACACGCCCTGTTCGCCTCGGCCTCGGCCGCCGGTGGGCGCAGCGTCGGGATCGACGACCTGGACCGCATGGACATCTACTCGTGCTTCCCCTCCGCCGTGCAGCTGGCCACGGACGCCCTCGGCATCGCCACCGACGACGCCCGCGGGCTGACCGTGACCGGCGGCCTGCCCTACTTCGGTGGGCCCGGCAACAACTACACGACCCACGGGATCGCCACGCTGTGCGACCTGCTGCGGGAGGACGCCGGCGGCGGCACGCGGCTCGGGCTCGCCACCGGGCTCGGTTGGTTCGTCACCAAGCACGCCCTCGGCGTCTACGGCACCACCCCGCCGCCCGGCGGGTTCCGGCGGGGGGACACCACCGACGCCCAGGCGGCCATCGACGCCGCGGCCGTCGAGGTGGCCGACGGGCTGGAGGCCCCCGAGACGGCCACCGTCGTGGCCGCCACCGTGTGGCGGGACAACGACGGCACCGCGGCCGGGGCCCCGGTCATCGCCCGGTTGGCCGACGGGCGCCACATGGCGCTCGCCCCCGCCGACGACGCGGTCGTGGCCGCCATGGGCGATCACGACGTCCCCGGACTCGTGGGCGGGTCCGTCGTCGTCCAGGCCGGTGAGCCGCGCTACCGTCTGGCGGAACGCTGATACCTCTTGCCTGGGAGACCACCATGTCCGAACTGCTCCGCGAACGCCAGGGTCACATCGAGATCCTCACGATCAACCGACCCGAGGCGCGCAACGCCATCAACCTGGCCACGGCCACGGCGATGTCGGACGCCCTGGACGACATCGAGGGCGACGACGACGTCTGGGTGGTGGTGCTCACGGCGGCCGGCGACAAGGCGTTCTCGGCGGGCATGGACCTCAAGGCCTTCGCCACCGGCGAATTCCCCATCACCGAGAAGGGCTTCGGCGGGATCACCAAGCGCGACTTCCCGAAGGCGCTCATCGCCGCGTGCAACGGCTCGGCCCTGGCCGGCGGGTGCGAGATCATGCTGAGCTGCGACCTCGTCGTGGCCGCCGACCACGCCAAATTCGGGATCCCCGAGGTGGCCAGGGGCCTGGTGGCCGGCGCCGGTGGCCTGATCCGGCTGCCGAAGCGCATCCCCCAGGCCGTCGCCCTGGAGATGGCGCTGACCGGAGAGCCCATCAGCGCCGAGCGCGCCCTCCAGATCGGGCTGGTGAACCGGGTCGTGCCCGGCGACCGGCTCATGGACGAGGCCCTGGCGCTGGCCGAGCGCATCGCCAGGAACGCCCCGATGGCCGTGCGCGTCTCCAAGCAGGTCATGAAGCAGGCCGGCGAGCTGACCGAAGCCGAGGCCTGGGGCGTCAACGACGCCGTCTTCGGCGAGGTCGGGCGCTCGGCCGACGCCATGGAGGGAGCCGTGGCCTTCGCCGAGAAGCGCGAGCCCAACTGGACGGGGAAGTAGTCCCCCCGGATGCACCCCGCCTCCGTGCTCGCCGACGCGGCGCCGACACTGGCCACCGGACTCGACGGCTTCCGCCTGATCCTCCACGTGCTGGCCGCCACCGTCTGGGTGGGAGGTCAGCTCACCGTGGCCGGGCTGCTGCCCACCATCCGCTCCCTCGGCGACGACGCCCCGAAGAAGGTCGCCCGCGCCTTCGCCCGGCTGATGTGGCCCGCCTACGCCGTGCTGCTCGTGACCGGGTTCTGGAACATCCAGGCCGTGGGGGCGCAGCACGCGGGCACGGCCTGGAGCACGGTGCTCTGGGTCAAGCTCTTCTTCGTGGTCCTCGCCGGCGTGGCCGTCTTCCTCCACCAGCGCTCCACGTCCAAGGTCGGTCTGGCCGTCTGGGGTTCCATCGGGGGACTGGCGTCGGTCGTCGCCCTGTGCCTGGGCGTCTTCCTGGCCGGATGAGCCCGGGTCGGCCTGCGCTGCAGCCCCGGCCGACCACGTCTAACCTGTGTCCAGCAGGCAATTAGGGGAGACACGTCATGGCACCAGCAGAACTCTTCGGCGAGCAGGGCATCATCGTCCTCATCGTCATCGCGGTCGTCCTCTTCGGCTCCACCCAGATCCCGAAGCTGGCCCGTTCCCTCGGCTCCGCCCAGAAGGAGTTCAAGAAGGGGCTCGACGAGGGCGCCAACGGCGGCGACCCGGCCGCGGTGACCGAGGCGGCCCCCAAGGCCGTGCAGGCACCGGCGGTCACTCCGGCGCCCGCACCGACGCCTCCGTCCGCGGAGGGCTCCGCGGACGCCGCTTCCTGAGCACCCCCGCCCGGTGCCACCGGAAGACGGGGCGGGTTCCCGTCCTCCGGAGGCCGGCGGCGCGGGCTGGCGCATCCCGTTCTGGGCCCTGCAGGTCCTGGAACTCGGGGTCGCCTTCCTCCTCGTCACCCAGTCCGTCCATGTCGCCCACGGCGCCATCCTCGTGGTCGGTGGCCTGGTCATCGCCCTCCTGGCACTCACCGCCGACGGCCCGCTCGGCGTGTTCCGGGTGGTGGGACAACGCCTGCACGTGGTCCTCGTCGCCGGCACGTCCATCGCCCTGGCCGCCCTGTCCGTCGTCCCCCCGCTCCGACCGGATGCGGAAGGACTGGTGGTGATCGCCGGAGCGGTGGTGGCGCTGGTGTTCCTGGCCACCAGGACCGTGACGGCGTCCGGCCGCCGCGGGCGTCCGGCGCGCCGACCCGGACCGGTCATCGACGCCACGGCCACGGTCGTGCCGCGGGGGACCGCGGCCGACGGTCCCGACAACGCGGCGGCGCCCGCGGCCGACGGTCCCGACAACGCGGTGCGCCGCGCCGGGCGCACCGCCGGTGCAGCGGCGGCCGCCGGGCGGCGGGCGGTGGACGGCCACCGGCCCCAGGTCGAGGACCGGGTGCGGCGCACGCTGCGCGGGGCGGGGCGCCTCGCCGGCCGGCTGGCCGGACCGAAGGGCTCGCCCGCCGACCCGCCGTCCTGAGTCCCGACCCGGTGGCCGGCCGGGGACGTGGCCCCGGGCGCGGCCGCGGCGGCCCGGTCCCGTCCGCCCCGGAATCGCGACCCCCTGACCAGGCACGTTCCCGCTCCCAGGCACGGGTCCGCTCAACTTCTCAATTGCCGGCGGTCCCCACTAGTGTTCCCCCCGTGAACGCCTTCACAAACGGATCTCCGACGTCCCTGCCCGCACGCGAGCCCGTGGCGGCCGATCCCACCGACGGCGTCGCCCCCCGGTCCCGCCGGCGTCGCTGGACCCGGCCGGCGGTGGGTGTGGCGGTCGCCGCTCCGCTGCTGCTCGGCGGCTGCAACCTCTATCCCTCCTACGGGGCCAGCCGCGGTGCGACCACCCAGGGCCAGGACACGTTCAAGCTCTACTCGGGCATGATGACGACCGGCATCATCATCGGCGGGTTCGTCGCCATCCTGATCCTGTTCACCGTCCTGCGCTACCGCCGGCGGTCCGACGAGATGCCGAAGCAGTTCCACGAGAGCATCCCGATCGAGATCGTCTACACCGGCGTCCCGGTGCTGGTGGTGGCCTTCCTCTTCCTCTTCACCGTCCTCACCGAGAACAACGTGGACGCCACGGTGCCGGTCAACGCCCGCATCACGTCGACGGGGACCGCCGTCGAGCACGTCAAGGTGACCGCGTTCCAGTGGGGGTGGCGCTTCAGCTACCCGGACGACAACGTGTCGATCGCCGGTGAGGTCACCAACGGACCCGGCGGTCACGGGCCCCAGATGGTCCTGCCCGTGGGCGAGACGGTGCAGGTCACGCTGGTCTCCAACGACGTGATCCACGGGTTCTACGTCCGGGACTTCAACTTCAGCCGGTACGCACTGCCCGGCGTGGTCAACCTCTTCGACCTCGACATCCTCCACGCCGGCACCTACAACGGCCAGTGCACGCAGATCTGCGGGCTGTACCACTCCGAGATGCTGTTCAGCGTCCGCGCCGTCTCCCCGGTCGCCTTCCAGGCCTGGTTGTCCGGCCAGGTGGCCGCCGGTCACACCCTGCAGCGTGTCCCGTCGTCGGCCAGCAACACGCCCCCGCCGTACACCCACGTGACCCCGTCCAACGCCCTGGCTGCGCCCTCCTCGAAGAAGGGTTCCCTGTGACCACCACCGTCGAGTCCCCCGAACTGATCGAGCCCGAGGAGCCGGGTGGTCCGGACGGCCACGGGCCCGAGGGCCACGGCCCGGCCCACGAGCACGAGCACCACGGCCCCAAGGGGATCCTCAACTGGCTGACGTCGACCGATCACAAGATGATCGGCAAGTCGTACATGATCACCTCCCTGGTGACCTTCTTCATCTCCGGCGCCATGGCCCTGGTGATCCGGGCCCAGCTGGCCAACCCCACGTCCTCGCTGGTCAACTTCCAGACCTACAACGAGCTGTTCACCATGCACGGCAGCCTGATGCTGTACCTGTTCGCCGGGCCCTTCGCCTTCGGCGGCCTGGCGAACTACATCGTGCCGCTGCAGGTCGGGGCGCCCGACATGGCCTATCCCCGCCTCAACGCACTGTCCTACTGGCTGTACCTGGGCGGCACCTCGGTGATGACGCTCAGCTTCGTGGTCGCCGGCGGGGCCGCCAGCTTCGGCTGGGTCGCCTACGCCCCGCTCTCCAACTCGATCAACTCGCCCGGCGCCGGCACCGACATGTGGCTCCTGTCGCTGGGCCTCACCGGGTTCTCGGCCATCTTCACCGGGGTGAACCTGGTCGCCACGATCTTCTACCTGCGGGCGCCGGGCATGACCATGTTCCGGGTGCCGATCTTCTCGTGGAACATGCTGGTGACCGGCATCCTGATCCTCATCGCCTTCCCCGTCCTCTTCGGCGCGGTGGTCATGCTGTTCTGCGACCGGCACTTCGGGACGCACATCTACTCCGTCCAGGGCGGTGGTGTGCCCGTGCTCTGGCAGCACCTCTTCTGGTTCTTCGGGCACCCGGAGGTGTACATCCTCGCCTTGCCCTACTTCGGCATCGTCACCGACATCATCCCCGCCTTCTCGCGCAAGCCGCTGTTCGGGTACCGGGGCATGGTCTTCGCCACCCTGTCGATCGCCGCCCTGTCGACCGGCGTGTGGGCCCACCACATGTTCACCACCGGCGTGGTGCTGCTCCCGTTCTTCTCCCTGCTCTCCTACCTGATCGCCGTCCCGACCGGCATCAAGTTCTTCAACTGGATCGGGACCATGTGGGGCGGCCAGATCAGCTTCCAGACGCCCATGCTGTTCTCGATGGGCTTCCTGTTCGCCTTCCTCATGGGCGGTGTGACCGGTGTGCTGCTCGCCTCTCCCCCGGTCGACTTCATGACCCACGACACCTACTTCGTGGTCGCCCACTTCCACCAGGTGCTCATCGGCACCACGGTGCTCGCCGGGTTCGCCGGGTTCTACTTCTGGTACCCGAAGATGTTCGGCCGGATGCTCAACGAGCGTCTCGGCAAGCTCCACTTCTGGTTCCTCTTCATCGGGTTCTGGTGCACGTTCGTACCGCAGTACCTGCTCGGGCTGAAGGGCATGCCCCGCCGCATCGCCGACTACCTCCCGACCAACGGCTGGACCGGGCTCAACGAGGTGTCGACGGTGGGCGCCATGATCATCGGGTTCTCGTTCCTCTTCTTCTTCGTCAACCTGGTCGTCTCGTGGCGGCATCCCGTGCCGGCCGGAGACAACCCGTGGGACGGCGGAGGACTCGAGTGGTTCACCTCGTCGCCCCCGCCGCACCACAACTTCACCCATCTCCCCCCGATCCGGTCCGAGCGGCCCACGTGGGACTACAACCACCCGGAGCACCGCAAGGACGAGGGTCACGGGGAGAAGCGGCACCGTGAGCACGAGGAGAAGCAGACCGTGGGAGCGTCGTCATGAGGGTCAACGGACTGTTCCTCGCCGCCATCGGCGTGTTCTTCGGCATCATCGCCCTCATCTACTGGTTCACCGCCTACGAGGACGCCGGGTTCCTGATGCTCATCGGCTCGTGCCTGCTCGGGCTGCTGCCGGGGGGCTACTACCTGTGGTGGTCCCGTCGGATGCGGCCGCTCGAGGGTGACGTGCCCGACGCCACCGTGGCCGACGGCGCCGGCGTCGTCGACTCCTTCCCGGGCTCCAGCATCTGGCCGTTCCTGCTCGGCATGGGCGCGCTGTTCGCCACGCTGACGTTCGTCTTCGGCCTGTGGATGGCTCCGATCGCCATCGCCCTCGGCCTGTCCGCCGTCATCGGCGGCGTCATCGAGAGCCGCCGGGGCGGTACCGTCTGACCCTGGTGCACCGTGGCCGGGGACCCGCAGCCGGGGACCCGGACGGCTACCGGCCCTGTCCGGCCTGCTCCGCCACCTGGACCAGCGCTCCCACCATCGACTCGGTGCGGGCCCGCGAGGACCGGTAGGTCGGTCCGGTCACCAGGCCGCCGTCGACGGCGATGGCCTGGCCGTTGACGAAGCTCGAGGCGTCGCCGGCCAGCCACAGGGCGCACTCGGCGACGTCGAGGGGCTGACCCGACCGCTTCATCGGGGCCACGTCGGACAGGGCCATCTCCATGACCCCCACGGTGGTCTCGGCGGCGTCGGCGTCGAGTCCGGCCCCCCGGCCGAAGATCGCGGTGGCGATCCCACCGGGGCAGATGGCGTTGACCCGCACGTTGTCCTCGCCCAGCTCGTTGGCGGCCGTCATCGTCAGGTGGGCGACGGCCGCCTTCGCCGCGCTGTAGTCGTGGCCGCCGTAGTTGGCCCGCAGGCCGGCCACGCTGGCGGTGTTGATGATGCTGCCGTGCCCCTGGGGCCGCATGACGCGTGCCGCGGCCCGGATGCCCAGGAAGACGCCCCGCAGGTGGATGGCCACCGTGCGGTCGAACACGGCCAGGTCGATGTCCTCGATGCGACCGAGCGAGCCCGGGTTGCCGGCGTTGTTGAAGACGGCGTCGAGCCCGCCGAACGTCGACACCGACTCGTCGATCGCCCGCTCGATCGCACCCTCCTCGGCCACGTCGACCGCCACGAAGCGCGCGCCGTCGCCCAGCTCGTCGGCCAGGGCCCGGCCCCGGTCGACCTCCAGGTCGGCCAGCACCACCGAGGCGCCCTCGGCCACGAACAGCCGGGCCGTGGCGGCGCCGATGCCGCTGGCGGCTCCGGTGATGACGGTGCGGCGGCCTTCGAGGCGGGACATGAGGAGACTCCGATCGGTGGGAGGGGACCGGCGCATCGTGGCACGACGGTCGCGCACCGTCAACGTCGGCGTCCGGCGGTCCGGCCCGTGCCCGGGGTTCCCCCGTCCACTAAGTTCCCGGAGGTGCCTGGCGAGCCGTCGCACGTCCCCCCGGGGACCGTCATCATCCTCTGCTCCGACGTGGTCGGCTCCACCGGGTTGTGGGAGGTCGACCCCGAGGCCATGTCGTCCTCGCTCCGGATCCACGACCGGCTCTTCGCCGAGACCATCGCCGCCCACGGCGGCCGAGTCTTCTCCACGGCCGGCGACTCCTTCGCCGCCGCCTTCGACCGGGCCGGCGACGCCGTGGCGTGCGCCGGGTCCGTCCAGGCGGCCCTGGGCCGGGTCGACTGGGGGAACGGACCGCCCCTCGCCGTCCGCATCGGCCTCCACCTGGGCGTGGCCGAGGAACGGGACGGCGACTACCTCGGTCCCGCCGTCGACCAGGCGGCCCAGGTGATGGCGGTGGCCCACGGCGGCCAGTGCGTCCTGACCGACGAGGTGCGCGACGCCGCCGGTGCCGAGGGGGCCGACCTCGGTACCCACACCCTCCGCGCCATCGGGGCGCCGGTCCACCTGAGCCAGCTGGGCGACCACCGGTTCCCACCGCTGTGGAGCGCGGGCACGACCGTCGTCGCCCTCCCCTCGCCCCGCACCTCGCTGGTGGGGCGGGACGAGTCGGTCGAGCACGTGCGCAAGCTGGTGGCCGCCCACCGGCTGGTCACCCTCACCGGGGCGGACGGGTGCGGCAAGACCCGGCTGTCCGTCGAGACCGCCTACCGCGAGGTGCCGTCCCACCCCCAGGGCGTCTGGTTCGTGGACCTGTCGACCGTCGCCGACGAGGTCGCCCTGCCCGGCGCGTTCGTCGGCGCGCTGGGCCTCGCCATCGACGCCGACGAGGAGCCGATCGACCGGATCGTCGACTACCTCGCCCCCCGGGTCGCACTCCTCGTGGTCGACGAGTGCGAGCACGTGGTCGACGCCGTGGCCGACGTGGTCGACCGCCTGCTGGACGCCTGCCCGGACCTCCGGATCGTCGCCACCAGCCGTGAGGCGCTCGAGGTCGACGGCGAGTGCACGTGGAGGGTCCCGTCGTTGCCGACCGGTCGGGACGCTGCCGCCGTCCGGCTCTTCGTCGACCGGGCGGCCGCCGCAGGTGCCGAACTGGGGGA
Source organism: uncultured Acidimicrobiales bacterium (assembly GCA_963814655.1). GTDB lineage: Bacteria > Actinomycetota > Acidimicrobiia > Acidimicrobiales > RAAP-2 > Bog-756. The sequence goes on from CAWFDU010000013.1 coordinate 1,141,099, forward strand.
GGACGCCAGGACGACCGAGACGGTCCGGGACATCGTGGAGCGCCTGGACGGCATCCCCTTGGCCATCGAGCTCGCCGCCGCCCGGACGCGCACCCTGTCGGTCGGCGAGATCCTCCGTCTCCTGGACGACCGGTTCAGCCACCTGTCCGGTGGGTCCCGTCGGGCGCGGCCACGCCGGGCGACGCTCGAGGAAGCGGTCCGGTGGACCTTCGACCTGCTGTCGGAGGAGGAGCGCGACCTCCTCCTCGCCCTGTCGGCCTTCCAGGGCGGGTTCGAGGAGGCCGACGTGGCCGTGGTCGCCCGCATGTCGGAGACGGAGACCCGGAAGGTCGTCGACGCCCTGGTGGCGACCTCGATGGTCGACGTGGACCGTGACGCCGCCGGCGGCCTCCGTCACCGCCTGCTCGGGACGATCCGCCGGTTCGCGTGGACCAGGCTGGTGGAGGCGGGGGAGGCGACGTCGACCCGGGACCGGCACCTCGACCACTTCGCCGGAGACGAGCGCGCCTTCACGTTCGCCGACTGGTGCCTCCGGGACCGGGTGGTGCGCTCGGGTCGGGAGTACGGGAACCTCCGCTCGGCCGTCACCTGGGCCCTCCGACGGGGGCGGGTGGCCACGGCGGTCCGCATGACGGCGAACGGCGTGGAGGCGGCGGCGGCGCGGGGCGAGGCCCGCCTGGCCGTCGAGGTGCTCCGGACGCCGTGCGACCTGCGCCCCGGGACCTCAGGACTGGCGCGCGGGGTGCTGGCGACGCTCCTGGTCGCCCAGGACGACCCGGTCGCCGCGATCGCCGAGCTCGACGACGTCCTGGCCACCGGGGCGGACCGTCCGGGCGACCACCTGGTGCTGGCCCACACGGTCCGCGGCTCGGTCGCCGGCGTCCTGGGCGAGTTGGCGGAGGCCCGGCACCACCTCGACGAGGCACGCCGGATCGCCGCGGAGATCGGCGACCCGGCGCTGACGACCAGCACGGTGCCGTGCGACCTGGGCGACCTCGTCCTCCGGCTGCGCCCCGCCGAAGCGGTCGCCCTGGCCGATCGGGGCCTGGCCGCCGCACCCCGCCACGCCTGGCGCCACGTGATCGAGTCGTACCGCGCCTTCGCCCTCCTGCTGTGCGACCGGGTCGAGGAGGCGGCACGATCCGTCGAGCGGTTCACCCCGGCACCGGACGGCTCCCGGTGGGCGCACCTCGACCCCCTCGTCGCCCACCTGGTGGCGGGGCACCTCGACGGACCGGCACCGGCGGGCCGGTCGCTGGCGGCGGCGATGGAGGAGCCGCTCCGACGCGGGCCCCGGCTGCGCTCGGACGTCCTCCTGGGCTTCGCCTACCTGGACCGTCTCGCCGGTGACCACGGGCACGTGGCCGAGATCGTGGGCCACACCGTGCCCCACGGTGCCGGACCGGTGTTCAGCTCCCTGGTGAACCACGTCCTCGGCTCGACCGTCGAGACGGTGGACGGGTGCTGGGCCGGGTTCTTCGCGGCGACCCCACCCGTCGAGCGGATGCGGCGCGACCGTGAGCACGGACGGCGGCTGCTCGACGAGGAGCTCGCCCGCTGGTCGTAGCCGGGCGGCCGGCACACCCCGTCGTGGGCGGTGACGTCCCTCCGGCGCTACCCTCGGATGCGATGGCCGACGGTGACCTCGACAGCCTGGTCCTCGACCTGCTCGAGTGGGTGGGTCCGGGAGCGCGCCCCTACCCCGAGGTCATGGACGCCTGGCGCACCTCGTGCCCACGCCTGCCGGTGTGGGAGGAGGCCAACGACCGGGGCCTGCTCGACCTGCGCCACCTCCCCGGTGCGGGCCGGATGGTGTCGGTCTCCCCCGCCGGCGCCGCACTCCTCCGGCGTGCCCGGCCGGCGATGTCCGGCTGACCGACCGGCGGGGGCGGGCTCCTGCGACGACGCCGACCCGCACCGTCGGCCCGGCCCACGCGTGCCGCCTCCCCCGACGGTCCGGGGTGCCGATACCACCTGCCGGAGCACCCGTGGGGGCGCTGTGGTTGAATTCGCGCATGGAGCTGGCTGCGATCTACTCGGGTCAGGTGGAACGGCTCTCCTCGCTCGTGCTCGACCACGCCGACCGGTGTGCCACCCGGGTGCCGGCCTGTCCCGACTGGGAGGTCCGGGACGTGCTGGCCCACGTCGTCGGTCTGGCCCGGGACGCCGTCGCCGGCGACCTGCCGGCCATGGACCTGCTCGAGCAGTGGCGGGACGAGGGTGTGGCCAGCACCCGCGACGCCATGACCGCGGCCCAGGTCGAGCGGGCCGCGGGCCGGACCGTCGAGGACCTCGTCGACGAGTGGCGCGCGCTGGCGACGACGATGGCGCCGATGTTCGACGGCGAGGTCCTGTTTCCGGAGCCGGCGCCCTTCGGCCTCGGGGCCATCCTGATCACCGACCTGGCCGTCCACGACCAGGACGTGCACGGCGCCCTCGGCGTGCCCCGGCCCACCGACCGGCTCGTGCAGTCGTTCGGGGTGGCCACCTACTGCTTCGGCGTCGACTACCGGGTCCTGCAGCTCGGCCTGCCCGCACTGGTCGTGCGCTACGGCGAGCGCGAGCGGGTGCTCGGCGCCGGCGACACCGGCGCCACGGTGACGGCGGACCGCTACGAGCTGCTCCGCGCCCTCGCCGGCCGGCGCAGCCGGCGCCAGATCCTCGCCTTCGACTGGGAGGGCGACCCCGACCCGTACGTCGCCCTCATCCCCGCCTACGGCGAACGGGCCGACGACCTCGTCGACTGACGCTCGGCGCGCCGGCCCGTCGTGCGGGCACGAGACGGGGTGCGCTCGGGTGGCGGACGGGGTGTCGGTGGTGGGCAGCTGCACCCGGGTGGGCGGGTCACCCGGCGTCCCGTGCCTGCAGGCGCGGGGGTGACCGACCTCCGGCGACCGGTACACGGATGCGGGACCCCGACGGGAAGTCGGACCCGGTGCTCTCGGGCGGTCAGCGGGAGGCGGAGGGGCGTCTTGACCCCTGGCGCGCCACGGCCACCGCAGCGGGCGGAGACCCGCCACCGACCTGCCGGGACGGCGGGACGGCGGGCCCGACGATCTCTAGGCGCGGTCGTAGCGGTCGTCGAGACGCACGACGTCGTCCAGCTCGGTGGTGCTCGCCTCGAGGACGACCGTGTCCTCGAGGGCGGTCATGCGGTGCCGCGTGCCGGGGCGGAGGTGGACCGCTTCGCCGGGGAGCAGCTCGAAGGACTCCAGCGGTCCGTCGGGTCCGCCCACCTCGAAGAGCAGTCGGCCCGACTGGACGGCGACCGTCTCCTCCTTCCGCTCGTGGTACTGGAGGGAGAGGGCGTGTCCTCCGCGCACGTGCAGCGCCTTCCCGCAGTACCGGCCGTCGACGAGGGCGAAGTGCTCTTCGTGTCCCCACGGCTTCTCGACCCGGCGGACGGGGGACACCCACGACGACTTGGCCATCTCCCCACGTTACCGACGGCCCACGGACCCGAGGTCCACCCACCGGGGGCCGGTCCGGCGCACCGGCCCGGCGGGCGACCGGGGACGGCGACCGACAGGGCCGGCGTGACACCGGCCACCGGACGCATGGGCGTGCTCGCGGCTCCTGGACCGGGGGCTCCGCACCGTGAGGACGACCCTGACGGCCACGACCACGACGGGGACGACGAGTACGACCGGACCATTGCCTCCGTGGATCGTGCTGGACACCGTCACCTCGCTCGCCACGAGCCACCCGGCAGCGCCGCCGGGTGGGGTCCCGACGGGATCGGGCCCGCCCCGCCGTCGGCGATGGCCCGCCGGATCTCGGCGGCCACCCGGTCGTGCCGTGCCGTCGGCTCGCTCGGGTCGATGTTGACAGCGAGCATGGTGCTCATCAAGGTAGTGCTGTGTCTGTTGCGGTCCACGATCCCCCGTCGGCGGGCGGGGTGGATCCGGGCACGGGGTCGCCCGGTGCGGAGGGCTCCGACCTCGTCGCCGAAGCCCGACGGCGGCGGAGGCGGGTCGTGGTGAGCACCGTGATCGTGTGCGTGATCCTGTCGGTGGACGTGGGCCTCGTCCCGGCGGGTGTGGCCACCGTCCCCTCGCCGTGACCCCCGACGTCACCGGCCCACGGATGCACGAGGACGAGGTCGTCGTGGACGACGGCACGGTCCGGGCGCTCCTCTGGGACCAGTTCCCCCGTTGGGCGGGCGGGCGGCTGCACCGGATCGGGGACGCCGGAACGGACAACGCCATCTACCGCCTGGGGGACGACCTGGGTCTACGGCTGCCCCGGATCGGATGGGCACGGGCCCAGATCGCCAAGGAGTGCCGGTGGCTCCCCGGACTGGCGGCCTCGCTCCCGATCTCCGTGCCGGTGCCGGTCGCCGAGGGCCGCCCCGGCCGCGGCTACCCGTTCCCGTGGCTCGTCTTCCGCTGGTTGGAGGGAGCCAGCCTGGACCGGGCGGTGGTCGACGACTGGGACGCCCTGGCGGACGAGGTGGCCGGGTTCGTCCTCGCACTGCAGCGCCGTCCTCCGGCGGGAGGGCCGCCCCCGACCCGGAGGGGCACGCCCATGGGCCGGTTCGACGAGGCCGTCCAGTGGGGCATCAGCCGGCTCGACGGCGTCGTCGACGGCGACCGGGCGAGGCACGTCTGGCGGAGCGCGCTGGACGCCGGGGACTGGACCGGGGAGCCGGTCTGGGTCCACGGCGACCTGCTCCCGGGGAACCTCCTCGTCAGTCGGGGCCGCCTCAGCGGCGTCATCGACTGGGGCGCTGCGGGGGTGGGCGATCCGGCGTGCGAGGCCATGGTGGCGTGGTCGCTCCCCCCGGGCGCACGTCGCACCTATCGACGGGCGCTCGGGTTCGACGACGCCACCTGGGCGCGGGCCCGCGGCTGGGTGGTGGAGCAGGCCGTGTTCTTCATCCCCTACTACGCCGCGTCCCTGCCGCGTGCCGTGGACGAGGCCACGAGGAGGCTGGACGCGGCGCTCCGTGCCGAGTAGCGGGGTGTCCCGGGTCCACGTTCCGCGGGCGCCGCTCCCGGCGTCCGTCGGCCGTGCGCCCGTCGTCGCCGGAGGCCCACCCCACCCCGTCCCGACGGGTGCGTCCGTGGGTCAGGTCACCCCGGGTGGCAGGTAGTAGGCGTTGAGCGCCCGGTCGCGGTAGCGCAGGGCCTCGGCGAGGTCACGGGGTGCGGGCCGCCCCGGCGGCCAGCGCGTCCCGGGTGGCCGAGCGGTTGTTGTCGTACACGAGGGACTCGTCGGCGGCCGCCGGGTCCACCCACACCGCGGCGATCAGCACCAGGTCGTCGACCAGGTCGGTCCCGATGATCCCGTCGGCCACCGCCCACAGCACCCCCGAGGCCACGCCGGCCTGGGCCGGGCCCCAGGTCATCGTGGCGTGGGTCCCGTCCTCCAGGGTCGCCTTGTTCACGAACAGGGTCATGGGTTTGGCCGGGACACCCGGCCGCACCGTGGTCAGGAAGGCGGTGTGCCCGGCACGGGGCGTGGCGAGCGCGGTGACCCACGCCGTCTCGACCGGGCCGCCCTTGGCGCCGAGGACGGTGTTGAGGTGGGCGGCCTCGGCGCCGGTGCCCACGAAGGCCTCACCGATCTGGGTGGTGAACCCGGTCACCGTCCGTCCTCCCCCGGCTCGACGGGACCGCTCACGGGACCGGCCACCGGGCCGGCGGCGCGGCGAACGGCACCGTGCGCCCGTAGCGGTCGTCGCGCAGCAGCTCGCTGCCCATGCGTCCCCGGCGCGGTGTCGTAGGCCAGCAGTCCGACGTGGCGCGGCCGGCCGCCGCCCACCGGGCTGACCCGGTGCAGCGAGTGGCGACCCTCGAACACGAGCAGGGTGCCGGGCACCATCGGCAGGGTCACGACGCCGGGGCGGGTGCCGGCCAGGGCGGCGGCCACGTCGTCGTAGCGCTCGTCATCCGCCGTGCGGATCCGGGGGTGGACCTCGAAGGCGCCCCCTTCGTCCGCCGTCTGGACGGCCAGGGACACCACGAAGTCGGTCTGGTCGAAGTGCCACTGGAGCTCGTCGCCCTCGCCCATGACGGCGAGGTTGAGCGCACCGAACGGGTCGGCGTAGCGGTACACGGGCCCACGGTCGAGGATCGCCTCGACCAGGAGTCGCAGCGGCTCCCACTCGTACAGGCGCCGGAGCGCCGAGTCGGCGGGCATGAGGTCGTAGGGGACGGCGCCGACGGCGTAGTGGCCCCAGGTCAGCCGCGGGTGGTCCTCGGGCAGGCTGAAGTCGGGGAACTCGAGGTAGGCGGTGCCCTCGCCGGCCGAGTGGTGGGCCCGGGGGGCAAGGATCTCGGCGTCGGCCACCAGGGCGTCCACGCCCGCCGGGTCACGAAGCCCGGCAGCTCGACCGCACCGGTGTCCCGCAGCTGGGCGCGGGCCTCCGCCACCAGCTCCCCGTAGCCGGCACCTCCCGGGTCCAGCACCGGGTAGCGGTCGAGGTCGACCAGCGTCTCGACGGACGGATCCATGGGGGCCGAGGCTAGCGCCCGGGCAGGAGGACGGACCCGCGCCGACCCGTCCGCCGGCCCCGGTCAGCGGATGACGCGGCGGACGCCGGCGGCCGTGGCCAGTTCGGGGTCCGTGGTGTCGATGAACGTCGGGACCGGGACGGCCTCGAGCTCCTCGTGCTCGTCGCCCGGGCGGACCGGCGACGCCGCCGTCGTGTACTCGCCCTCGGCGGACCGCTCGACCACGAGCGCCCGCTTGCGCTTGCCGATGCCCTCGGCGTCGCGCATCTCGTTGCAGATCTTGTAGGTGAGGAAGTAGGCGACGAACGGAGCGAGGGGCACGAAGAACCGGAAGAACCACAGGACGTCCATCAGCGGCAGCTGGAAGAAGTTGGACATCACGTCGGTCGACGAGGCGAAGAAGACCCCGAAGAGCAGGGTGAGCATGGCCACGCCCGCCGCCGTGCGCTTGGGACGGTCGCGGGGACGGTCCAGCAGGTTGTGGTAGCGGTTGTCCCGGGTCTTGACCGACTCGATGAACGGCCAGGCCATCAGGATCGTGAAGATGAGGCCCGGGAACACCACCGCGGGCAGGAAGATCTCGAGGGGGATGGTGTGCCCCCAGCCCACCCACTCCCAGCTCGGCATGATGCGCGCCGCGCCGTCGAGCCAGCCCATGTACCAGTCCGGCTGCACGGCGTAGGAGATCTGGTACGGCTCGTACTGGCCGAACTGCCAGATCGGGTTGATCTGGGCCAGGCCGCCCAGCAGGAAGATGACCCCGGTGCTCACGAAGAGGAAGCCCGTCGTCTTGGCCATGAAGGTCGGGAACATCGGCGACCCGACCACGTTCTTCTCGGTCTTGCCCTTGCCCGCGAACTGGGTGTGCTTCTGCTTGACCAGGAGTCCGAGGTGGGCGGCCAGGAGGCCGACGATGACGGCGGGCACGATCAGCACGTGCAGGACGAAGAAGCGGGGGATGATCACGCCCGAGCCCGGATAGTTGCCCCCGAACAGGAAGAAGGCCAGGTAGCTGCCGACCAGCGGGATCGACTCCATGATCGAGTAGGCGATGCGGATCCCGGTCCCCGACACCAGGTCGTCGGGCAGCGAGTAGCCGAGGAACCCGTTGACGATGCCCAGGATCAGCATGAGCACGCCGACGATCCAGTTGAACTCGCGGGGCTTGCGGAAGGCGCCGGTGAAGAACACGCGGGCCATGTGGACGGCGATGGAGCCGAGGAAGATGTCGGCGGCCCAGTGGTGGGCCTGGCGCATCAGGAGTCCGGAGCGCACGTCGAACGAGAGTCCCACGGTCGAGGCGTAGGCCTCGGACACCTTCTGGCCCCGCAGGGGCACGTAGCTGCCGTGGTACACGATCTCGTGGGCGGAGGGCACGAAGTAGAGGGTCAGGAAGACGCCGGTGCCGAGGAGGACCACGAACGAGTAGAGGGCGATCTCGCCCAGCATGAACGACCAGTGGTCGGGGAAGATCTTGTCCAGGAAGGTGCGGCCGCCCTTGGCCACGCCCAGACGGTCGTCGATCCAGTTCAGCGACTTGTCGATCATGGGCGCTCCCAGAATCCGGGGCCGACGGCCTGGTCGAAGCTGCCGTTGGCCCGCATCTGTCCGGTGGGGTCCACCGTGATCGGCAGCTGGGGCAGCGGGCGGGGGGCGGGCCCGAACTCGGGGACGCAGCCGGCGTTGACGTTGAAGATCGACTGGTGGCACGGGCACACCAGCTGCTGGGTCTGCTCCTGGTAGAGGCCGACCGGGCAACCGAGGTGCGTGCACAGCTTGGAGTAGGCGACGTAGCCCTGGACGCCCCAGGCCGTCCTGCCCGGAGGGGAGAGCTGGTAGGGCGGATCGTCCGGGCCGAGCTCGGCCATGCGGATCAGGATCACCTGGTCGGGGGACGAGCCCTCGTAGCCCTGGGGGAACACGGTGAGCACACCGCCGACCTCGAGGTCGTCGACCATGACGGGCCGTCCGCTCACCGTGACCATCTTGGAGCCCTTCTTCCAGTTGGTGGTGAAGAGCGAGTAGTCGGTGGGGCCCTCGTTGGCGTCCGACTTGGCCGGCTTCGGGCCGAGCGAGCGGACGCCGGGGATCAGCAGGGCGAGGGTCATGACCCCGCCCCCCACGGCGAAGATCCCGAGCAGCATCTTGCGCCGCTTCACCTCGATGCCGCCACGGCCCGTGATGGCGGCGTTGAAGGCCGACCGCTCGTCGTCGGTGGAGTGGAAGTCGTGCCGCTCCTCGACGAAGGGACCCTGGGGCATCAGGTACTTGCCCCAGGCGATGACACCCACGCCCAGTCCCAGCATGCCGACGCCGAGGGTGAGGGCCTCCCACACGTTTGCCGCGTCGATCCAGTAGACGATGATGAAGGCGACGAAGCCCGCCATGCCGACGACCATGGCCAGCGCGGCCAGGATCTCCATGCGCTTCGGGTTCCTGGTCGACGGCTGCAGGTGCGGGTCGTCGAGCCGGGCGGGCGCCTCGGCGCCCTTGGTGGACTTGTCGCTCACGAGCGGTCTCCGATCCAGAAGCAGACCAGCATCAGGATGCCCACGCCGATCAGCAGGCCGACGAAGCCCTCGCCCACCGGCCCGATGCCGCCGAGACCGAAGCCGCCGGCGTTGTTCGGGTGCTGGAGCACGCCCGTCACGTAGGCGGCGATGTCGCGGGCCTCCGGGTCGGTGATGTTGCCGGGGCCGAAGTGGGGCATGTTGCCCGGACCCGACCGGATGGCCTCGACCACCTGGGTGGGCGTGGCCAGGTGCAGGCTGGGGGCGTAGGCGCCCTCGGCGAGGGCGTCACCGGCGCCCGAGATCGTGTGGCAGGCGGCACAGTTCAGGGTGAAGAGGGTGTTGCCGTTCTCCAGATCGGCGCCCTCCGTCTTCACGATGGGCACCTGGGTGCCCTGCCCCGGGGTCAGCGACTGGACCCAGGCGGCGATCTCCAGGGTCTGGATCCGGTTGAAGCGGGGCGGCTTGCGGGTGGCCTGGGCGCTGGTGTTGGCCAGCGGCATGCGACCGGTCGACACCCAGAAGTCGACGGTTCCCGCTCCCAGGCCCTGCAGGTTCGGGGCCACGCCGATCTTGCCGTCGGCCTGGGTGCCGTGGCAGCTCGAGCAGTTGGCCGCGAACAGCGCCTGGCCCGGGGCGATGAACGAGGAGGGGAGCTCGGTGTAGTAGAGGCCGGTGTCGTTGGCCGGCGAGTTGGCCTTGGCCGCGGCGGACGCCGACGGCAGCGCCGACACGGCGGCCGGGGTCTGCTGGACGCTGCCCGGCTGGGCCCCCGGGACCGTGCTGCCGGTGGTGCCGGTGGCCCCGGTGCTCGACGAGCCGGTCCCGTAGGGGGTGGGCGTCGGGGCGGTCGTGGTGGTCGTGGTGTCGGCCGACGCGGGGCCCGAGGAGAACGCGACGAGCCCGAACACGGCCACGGCGCCGACGAGGGCGGCGGGCGCGGCCAGGCGGGCCAGCACGGTGCGGCGGGGGGTCTCGGCCATCACTTGAGCAGGAACAGGCAGCTGTAGAGGCCGACCCACACCACGTCGACGAAGTGCCAGTAGTAGCTGACGCCCTGGAACACCGGGGTCTCCCCGGGGTCGCCGCCCGGCCCGCGCAGCCGCACCAGGAGGAAGATCATGGCGGCCAGACCGAGGAACACGTGGAGGCCGTGGAGGCCCGACATGATGTAGAAGAGCGAGCCGAAGGCGGTGTGCGTCGGATCGGTGGCCGGGTTGTGGGACAGATCGATCCACTCGTAGAACTGGTTGGCCACGAAGAGGGTGCCCAGGGTGAGCGTGAGCCAGATCCAGAGCTTGGCGCTCTTGCGCTCGCCCCGTTCCTGGTCGAAGACCGCCTTCTGCATGGTGAAGCTGGACGCCACCAGGATGATGGTGAAGATCCCGGCCCGGACGGTGTCGAGGTGGGCTCCCGGGGGCGGCCACACGGTGGCGTGGGCCCGGATGGTGAAGAAGGCGGCGAAGAGCGAGCTGAAGAACATCACCTCGGAGCCGAGCCAGATGATGACGCCGACCGACAGCATGGGCGGCCGGTCCGGGAGGTGGCGCGCGGGACGGGAGATGGGCGGATCGGCGGCGAGAGCCTGGGTCACGGCCATAGTTTTAGTCGACGGAGCGTGCCGGGGGCCAAATCGGGCGGGGCGGACGTCGCCGGCCGCCCCGGAGCGGCCCGGACGGCTCAGATCGCCGCGCTCAGGGCCGCCGGCGGGGCCGTCAGCGACACCACCGCCAGGCGTCGGGTGGGCCTGGTGAGGGCCACGTAGAGGGTCCGCAGCCCCCGGGCCGTCTCCCCGGCGATGACCGCCGGTTCGACCACCACCACCGAGTCGAATTCGAGCCCGTTGGCCGAGTCGGCGCCGAGCAGCACCAGGGGTTCGGACAGCCCCCCGCGGCGCATGTCGCGGGGGTCGACCACCGGCGTGCCGGCCTGCTCCAGGGCGTCGGCCAGCGGGGCGCGCAGCGACTCGGGGGCGATGACCGCCACCCGGCCGGGGCGCACGGCCTCCATCTCCTCGGCCGCGGCCCGGGCGACGGCACGGGCCAGGTCCGTCGTGGTGGCCGGGCCCTCGGCGCCCGACACCCGGACCATCCGGGGCGCCACCCCGGTGCGCCGCACGGGCTTGGGCGGGGTGAGCTCGGGATCGGCCACCTCCAGGACCCGTCCGGCCACGGCGAGGACCTCGGCGGGCGTGCGGTAGCTGACGGTGAGCTCGACGGTGCGGACCGGGCGCCGGCGCGGCAGGTGCTCGACGATGTCCGCCCACGACGTGGGCGCCCACGGCGCCGTCGCCTGGGCGATGTCCCCCACCACCGTCATGGAGCCGGCGAGCGAGCGGCGGGTCAGCATCCGCAGCTGCATCGGCGACAGGTCCTGGACCTCGTCGACCACGATGTGCCCGTACTTGCGCACGGCGTCGTCGGCACCGCCGGCTCGTGGTCCGAGCAGGTGCCGCGCCTCGTCCACCAGGGCGGCGTCGGCGGGCGTCCACGGCACGTCGTCGAACGAGGCCGAGCGCGGCCTCCTCAGCAGCGCCTGCTCCTCGGGCGTCAGGACGCCCTTGGCGGCCGCGGCGATCAACGGCGCGGCGCCGAAGAGGTCGTGGAGGAGCTCGTGCGGGGACAGCCGGGGCCACATCCGGTCGAGGGCGCGGGCGAGCTCGGGCACGCGCCGGACCTTGCGCGAGAAGTCCTCGAAGTCGAACTCGTCGTCGTCGAGCTCCGAGGGGTCCTCGTAGCCGGGGAACGCCGTGACGGACGCGTTGCCGACGCCCAGGCGCTGCTGGGTCTGGCGGGCCCGGTCGGCGAGCACCTGGGCCACCGACTGCTCCACCAGCCGGCGGCGGGCGTTGTGGGTGCCCGGACGTCGGCGCGCCCCGTCGACGATCCGGCGGGACTCCTCGGCGGTCAACCGCAGCACCAGCGCGCCGTAGGGGACCTCGACGTCCCCGACCAGCGCCCGCTGGCGGGTCCGCACGGCTCGCGCCACGACCTTGGCCATCCGGACGTCCCCCTTCAGGCGGGCCACGTCGGCCGGACCGTTCTCGCGCACCCTGATCTCGGGCACCAGTCCGGCCACGGTCGACAGGGTGACGCCGGTCTCGCCGAGGGACGGCAGCACCTGCTCGATGTAGCGCAGGAAGAGCGGGTTCGGCCCGACCACCAGCACGCCCTGGCGCTCCAGGGGGAACCGGTGGGTGTAGAGGAGGTAGGCGGCCCGGTGCAGGGCCACCGCCGTCTTGCCCGTCCCCGGACCGCCCTGGACGACGAGCACCCCGCTGAGCGGCGCCCGGATGATCTCGTCCTGCTCGGCCTGGATGGTCGAGACGATGTCGGTCATCCGGCCCGACCGCGCCCGGTCGAGGGCGGCCAGCAGGGCCGCCGGCCCGCCGATGGGCAGGTCGCCCACGAGCAGCTCGCCGGAGGCGTCCGGGCCGGCCCCGCCGCCGTCCCCCGTCGTCAGGGTGTCCTCGACCACGCCCGGGGCGCCGAACCGCTCGTCCTCGACGCTGACCACGGTGCGGCCCTGCAGGGCCAGGTGGCGCCGCAGGACCAGCCCGAGCGGGTCCCGGCCGGTCGCCCGGTAGAAGGGCTCGGCCACCGGGGCGCGCCAGTCGACCACCAGGGGCTCGTGATCGGGTCCGTGGATGGCCAGCCGGCCGATGTGGAACGTCTCGGGGACGGGGTCGCCGTCGCCCTGGTCCCCGCCGGTCAGCCGGTCGATGCGGCCGAAGGTCAGGGCCTGGTCGCCGATGTCGAGCTGCTCCAGGCGGGCCAGGCTGGTCCGCACGATCACGTCGCGCTCGGTCCGGGACTGGAACGTGCCGCCGCGGCCCAGGTCGAGCACGCCCTCCAGCATCGAGTTGGCGTCGCCCCGCATGGCGTCGAGACGCGCGTAGGCGAGGTCGACGAAGTCCTGCTCGGACTCCAGCTCCGTCTCCACGCCCCCACCTCCTGTCAGCCCGCTGTCTGCCCGCAGCCCGCCGCGCACCCGTTCCGGGGCCCGCGTACGGCTCAGGGGAACCCTCGATTGTACGCGCCCCCGGGGATCCGTGCGCCGGGGCCCGTGGCACGCTCCCGGGCGGGAGTCGACCGCCCGTAGACTCGGGCCATGTCCACCGCCGCGCCCGCGCACGTCCCGCGGGCCCGCGTCGGCGCCCGGCCGCTTCGACGACGCCCCGTTCATCCGGGCGTGCCGCCGCCAGTCCGTGCCCCACGTGCCGGTGTGGTTCATGCGCCAGGCCGGCCGGTCGTTGCCGGAGTACCGCGCCGCGCGGGGCCCGGGCAGCATCCTCGAGGCCATCGCCCGGCCCGAGCTGGTGGCGGAGCTCACCCGCCAGCCCGTCGACCGCTACGGCACCGACGCCGCCATCTTCTTCAGCGACATCGTGGTGCCCGCGGCCGCGGTGGGCTTCGGGGTGGACGTGGCCCCGGGCACCGGGCCGGTGGTGTCCGAGCCCTTCCGGTCCGGCGCCGACCTGCAGCGGCTGCGACCGCTGGAGCCCGAGCTCGACACCCCCTACGTCATCGAGGCCGTGCGGATCCTGGCCGACGAGCTCGACGTCCCGCTCATCGGCTTCGCCGGCGGTCCGTTCACCGTGGCCAGCTACCTGGTGGAGGGCGGGCCCTCGAAGAACTTCACCCGGGTCAAGGCGCTGATGCAGTCCGAGCCCGGCCTGTGGCACGACCTGGTCGACCGCCTGACCGGCATGGCGCTGGCCTCGCTGCGGTCGCAGCTGGACGCCGGGGCCTCGGCGGTCCAGCTCTTCGACAGCTGGGCGGGGATCCTGACGCCGCGCCACTACGGGGAGCTCGTGCTGCCGGCCACCCGGCGCCTGGTCGCCGAGCTCGCCGAGTCGCACCCCGGGGTGCCGACGATCCTCTTCGGCGTGGGCACCGGCGAGCTGCTGCCGCTCATGGCGACCGCCGGCACGTCGGTGGTCGGCGTCGACTGGAGGGTCCCGCTCGACGCCGCCCGGACCCGGGTCGGTCCGGACACGGCCGTGCAGGGCAACCTCGACCCCGCCATGTGCCTCGGCCCGTGGGAGGTGGCCGCCGCCGAGACGCGCGAGGTCCTGGCCCGGGCCGGCACCGAGCCGGGGCACGTGTTCAACCTCGGCCACGGCGTGCTGCCCGAGACCGACCCCGCCGTCCTCGAGCGGGTGGTGGACCTCGTCCACGCCGAGGGCCGGGCCGGCGTCGAGGTCCCGGCGTGACCGGTGGCCTCACCGGGGACCGACCCGTCGGGGTGCTGGTCATGGCCCACGGCACCCCGGACACCCCCGAGGGGATCGAGCCCTTCTACACCCGGATCCGTCGGGGACACCCGCCGACGCCGGAGCTCCTGGCCGAGCTCACCGGGCGCTACGAGGCCATCGGCGGCACGTCCCCGCTGACCCGCCTCACCCGCGCCCAGGTCGACGGGTTGGCCTCCGTGCTCGAGGCCGCCGAGCCGGGCCGGTTCGTGGTCCGACTGGGCACCAAGTACGTGCCGCCGACCATCGAGGAGGCCGTGGCCGAGCTCACCGCCCTCGGCGTCGACCGGGTGGTCGGCATCGTCCTCACCCCGCACCGGTCGACGATGGGCTCGGGCGAGTACTTCGCCCGGGCCGGGGCGGCGCTCGACGCGGGCACGGGCACGCCGCCGGAGCTCACCGTCGTGCCGTCGTGGCACCGGGCCCCGGCGTTCGTGCCCCTCCTGGCCGACCGCACCCGCGCCGTCCTCGACGCCCTCGGACCGGCGGCCCGGGAACGGGTGGCGGTGTTCTTCACCGCCCACAGCCTGCCCGCACGCGTGGTGGCCGAGGGCGACCCCTACCCCGACCAGGTGGCCGAGACGGGCGCCGACGTCGCCCGACGGCTCGATCTCGACGCCGACCCCACGGTGACCTGGGGCGTCGCCTGGCAGAGTGCCGGCCGCACCGCCGACCCGTGGATCGGGCCGGACCTGCTCGTGGAGATCGGGCGGGTGGCCGCCGAGGGGGCCACCGCCGTGGTGGTGTGCCCCGTCGGCTTCGTGTCCGACCACCTCGAGGTCCTCTACGACCTCGACGTCGAAGCGCACGCCAGGGCCGACTCGCTCGGCGTCGCCTTCGCCCGCACCCCTTCGCTCAACGACGACCCGGACTTCCTCGCCCTGCTGGCCGACGTCGTGCGGGCGGCGGCGGTCCCGGCATGAGCGCCGGTCCCGGTCCCGTGCGGCCCGTGGTCGCCGTCGTGGGCGGCGGCATGGCCGGCCTGGCGGCGGCGTGGCAGCTCAGCGGGGACCTCGGCCCGGCGGCCGACGGCGCCCCCCGGATCCTGGTCCTCGAGGCCGGTGGGCGCACCGGGGGCAAGGTCCACGCCACCGAGTTCGCCGGGCGCCGGGTGGACCTGGCGGCCGACGCCTTCCTGGCCCGTCGGCCCGAGGCCACCGGACTGTGCGACGAGCTGGGCCTGCACGACGCCCTGGTGGCACCCGGTGTCGCCGGCGCCTCGCTGTGGGCCCGGGGCCGGCTCCGACCGATGCCGGACGGGGTGAACCTCGGCGTGCCCACCCGGTGGTGGCCCCTGGCCCGCTCCGGCATCCTCGGTCCCGCGGGAGCGGTCCGGGCCGCGGCGGACCTGGTGCGACCGCACCGGGGAGCGCCGTCGGCCACGGGCGACGCCGCCGTCGGCGGCATCGTGACCGCCCGCCTGGGCCACGAGGTGACCGAGCGTCTGGTGGACCCGCTCGTCGGCGGGATCCACGCCGGCGGGGTCGACGACCTGAGCGCCGAGGCCACGTTCCCGCCCCTACTGGCGGCCGACCGCGCACCGGGCAGCCTCATGCGGCGTCTGCGGCTCCCGGCACCGCCCCCACCGGACCCGACCCGTCCCCCGGCGCCGGTGTTCCGGTCGCTCGAGGGGACGGCGGCCCGGCTCCCGGAGGAGCTGACGGCGGGTCTGGTCGCCCGCGGGGTGGTCGTCCGCACCGGCGTCGCCGTCGAGGCGCTGGTCCGTCGGGACCTCCGCGGAGCGGTGGGCCCGGCCTGGGAGCTCACCCTGGCCGGCGACGCGGACGACGTCCCCGGCGCCGTCGGCGCCGAGGGCGCCCGGACGGTGGCCGTCGACGGCGTGGTGCTGGCCGTGCCGGCCTCCCAGGCGGCGACGCTGCTCGCCGACCACGCCCCGCGGGCGGCGTCGATCCTGGGCGACCTCCGCCACGCGACGGTCACGGTGGTGACCCTGGCGGTCCCCTCCGCGTCGATCCGCGGCGAGCTCGTCGGGACCGGGTTCCTCGTCCCCCGCACCTCGCCGGTCGGCGGGCGCACGGCCCTGGTCACCGGGTGCACGTACCTGACCCGCAAGTGGCCCGGGCTGGCCCGCCCCGGCGACGAGCTGATCCGGCTGTCGGTGGGGCGCTTCGGGGACGACCGGCAGGAGTCGATGGACGACGACGAACTGGCCGGGGCCGCCTTCGACGAACTGGCCCGCATCCTCGGCGTCGACGGCCGCCCGACGGAGTCACTGGTCACCCGGTGGCACGGCGCCTTCCCCCAGTACACCCCGGGACACCTCGAGCGGTCCGACGAGGTCGACCGGGACGTGGCCCGCCTGCCCGGGGTGGCGGTGGCCGGCAGCGCCTACCGGGGCGTCGGGATCCCGGCCGTGGTGGGCAGCGGGCGCGCCGCCGGGCGCGCCGTGCTGGCCTCGCTCGACGGGACGGCGGCGGCCGCACGGCCGTGACGGGGGTGACGCGGACGGTCGACCCGGCACCGGCCGGAGCCGTCGCGGCCGCTCCCGGTCCCCCCGCCGGGGCGGCGGCCGGCCGGCCGCGTCGGGGCGCGGTGGCCCTGCCGGCGGTGGCCGCCGGGGTCGGGCTGGCGCTGTCGCTCCCTCCGTGGGGCTTCTGGATCCTCGCCTTTCCGGCGGCCGGCCTGCTGTGGTGGCGGCTGGGCGGGCTCCCGCCCCGCACCCGTCTGTGGGCCGGATGGCTGGCCGGGCTGGGCTGCTACGTGCCGGGCCTGGCCTTCGCCCGCTCCTTCACCCTGCTCGGTGCCGTCGTCCTCATCGCCGTCGAGGCCCTCTTCGTGGGGGTGGCCTGCCTGGCCGTCCCCCGGGGCCCGGTGTGGGCGCGGGCGCTCGCCTTCCCGGCGGCCATGACCCTGGCCGAGGCCGTGCGCCAGACGTGGCCGTTCGGCGGGCTCCCGATCGGGGGCGTGTTCCTCGGCCAGGCGGACGGGCCGCTCCTGGGCACGGCCCGGCTCGGGGGTCCGCTGGGTCTCACCGCGGTCGTCTACGTCGGGGGCGTGGCCTGCGGCGCCCTCGCCACGGCCGTCGCCCGGACCGCCCGCGGACGGCGACCGGTGGCGGGGGACGTCCCGCGGGACGGGGCGGTCGGGGCACGGAGCCGGTCGTCCCGCTCCACCGGATGGTCACCGGGCCCCCACCTCGTGGTGGGTGCCGCGGCGCTGGCGGCGGTGCTCCTCGTCGGGTTCGCCGCCGCCGCCGCCCCGGACGGCGGACCGTCGGTCGGGGCGGTCACCGCCGCAGCCGTCCAGGGAGGCGGACGACGCGGCTTCTCCAAGTCCCAGGTGGACCCGGCCACCGTGCTGGCGGCGGCGGTGGCCGCCACCGACCGGCTGGGGCGGGGCCGCGGCGACCCGGCCCCCCGCCTGGTGCTCTGGCCCGAGGACGTGGTGTCGCTCGACGGTCCCCTCGACGGGTCCCCCGAGGAGGCGGCCCTGTCGGCGCTGGCCCGGCGCCTCGGGTCGACCCTGGTGGTCGGGGTCACCGAGACCCTGTCCGCGACCGCCTTCCGCAACGAGGTGGTCGCCTTCGGCCCCGACGGCTCGGTGGTCGCCCGCTACGAGAAGGTCCACCGGGTCCCGTTCGGCGAGTACGTCCCCTACCGCTCGTTCTTCGCCCACCTCGGCAACCTCTCGGCCGTGCCCCGAGACGCCGTGCCCGGCACCGGCACCGGACTGCTGCGCACGCCGGCCGGACCGCTCGGGGCGATGATCTCCTACGAGGTGTTCTACGCCGACCGGGGCCGCGCCCCGGTGCGGGCCGGGGCCCAGCTCCTGATCGTCCCCACCAACACGTCGTCCTACGCCACCGGACAGATCCCCACCCAGGAGATCGCCGCCAGCGAGGTCCAGGCCGTCCAGCAGGGCCGGGACCTGCTCCAGGCGGCGCCCACCGGGTTCAGCGCCTGGATCACCCACCGGGGCACGCTGGTGGCCCGGTCGTCACTCGGCGTCCGCCAGATCGTGCCGGCCGTGCTCCAGCGCCGGGACGGACGGACCGTCTACGTCCGCTTCGGCGACTCCCCCGTGCTCGCCCTGGCCGCCCTGGCCCTGGCCGTCGGGTGGCTGCTGGCGGTCCGGTCCCCGAGCGCGTCCCGCGGCTACTCGTAGTACCCGGAGTGGATGTACACGCAGGGGATGCCCATGGCGTGGAACATGGCGAAGTTGTCGGGGTCGTCCTCGAAGGCCAGCCGCAGGTCGAACCCGAAGCGGCGCAGCTCGTCCACCGTGTCCCGTTTGTACCAGGTGACCTGGGAGTAGTCGCCCCGGGACCGCATGACCAGCAGGTCCCACCGCAGGTCGTAGCGCTGGAGCCAGGCCAGGGTCTGGGGTTGGACGCGCATCGGGCGCCCCGTCAGCAGGACGATCTGGAGGGCCGGGTCGAGCAGCTCGAGCACCCGGGCCAGCTCGGCGATCACCGCGTCCTCGCCGCAGGCGTCGAAGAACGCGTCCCAGTCGCGCCGGCCCCGCTCGATGAAGTGCTGCCGCCCCACCGCGTCGGACAGGACGCCGTCGACGTCGAACACCACGGCGGGACCCGGGTGTTCGATCCGACCGCGGTGCCAGGTCCAGTTCCCCGGATCCCCCACCCTCAGTCCTCACCCGGCGAGGCGTCCGCCAGCCGGCGGATCTCCTCCACCACGGCGGGGTCGGCCAGGGTGGTGGTGTCGCCGAGCACGCGGCCCTCGGCGACGTCGCGCAGCAGTCGCCGCATGATCTTGCCGCTGCGCGTCTTCGGCAGCTCGTCGGTGAAGATCACCGTCTTCGGACGGGCGATCGGGCCGATCTTGGTGGCCACGTGGGCCCGCAGCTCCTGCCCGCGCTCGTCGTCGGGCGCACCGGCGTCGGCCACCAGCGTCACGAAGGCCACGATCGCCTGGCCGGTCGTGGCGTCGACCGCCCCCACCACGGCCGACTCGGCCACCAGGTGGTGGTCGACCAGCGCCGACTCCACCTCGGTGGTGGAGATCCGGTGGCCCGACACGTTCATGACGTCGTCGACCCGTCCGAGCAGCCAGAGGTAGCCGTCGTCGTCGATCTTGGCGCCGTCGCCGGCGAAGTAGCGCCCCTCGAACCGGCTCCAGTACGTGTCCCGGTAGCGCTCGGGGTCGCCGTAGATTCCGCGCAGCATCGACGGCCACGGCGTGGTCAGGGTGAGGTAGCCCCCGCCCCGGTCGATCCGGTGCCCCTCCTCGTCGACGACCTCGGCGCCGATGCCCGGGAGGGGGAACGTGGCCGACCCCGGCTTGGTGGTGGTGATCCCGGGCAGGGGGGCGATCATGATCGCCCCCGTCTCCGTCTGCCACCAGGTGTCGACGACCGGGCACCGTCCGCCGCCGATGTGGGTCGAGTACCACATCCAGGCCTCCGGGTTGATGGGCTCGCCCACCGAGCCGAGCAGGCGGAGGCTGGACAGGTCGTGCCCCGCCGGTTCCTCGGCACCCCACTTCATGAAGGTCCGGATGGCGGTCGGCGCGCAGTAGAGGATGGTGACGCCGTAGCGCTCGATGATCGACCACCACCGGTCGCGACCCGGATGGTCCGGGGTCCCCTCGTACATGACCGAGGTCGCCCCGTTGGCCAGCGGGCCGTAGACGATGTAGCTGTGTCCGGTCACCCAGCCGATGTCGGCGGCGCACCAGTAGACGTCGTCGTCGGGGTGGAGGTCGAACACGGTCCGGTGGGTGTACGCGACCTGGGTCAGGTACCCGCCCGTGGTGTGCATGATGCCCTTCGGCGCGGCGGTGGTCCCCGAGGTGTACAGGATGAAGAGGAGGTCCTCGGCGTCCATGTGCTCCGGCTCGCACGTGTCCGACGGGACGCCGCCGGCCGCCGCGTCCACGCCCGACAGCAGCTCGTGCCACCAGTGGTCCCGCCCCGCCGTCATCGACACGGGGCCGCCCACCGTGGACGACCCGGTGCGCTCCACGACCACGACGTGCTCGACGCCCGGGCACTCGGCCACCGCCGCGTCCACGTTGCCCTTCAGCCCGACGCCCTGACCCCGGCGCCAGCCCCCGTCGGCGGTGACCACGACGCGTGCCTCGGCGTCGAGGATCCGGTCGCGCAGGGCGTCCGAGGAGAAGCCGCCGAACACGACCGAGTGGACCGCGCCGATCCGGGTGCAGGCCAGCATGGCCACGGCGAGCTCGGGGACCATCGGCAGGTAGACCGCCACCCGGTCGCCCCGGGCGACGCCGAGCCCGCGCAGGACGTTGGCGAACCGGGACACGTCGACCGAGCAGCTCGCCGTAGCTGATGGTCCGGGTGTCGCCCGGCTCGCCCTCCCAGTGGAACGCCACCTTGTCGCCGCGCCCGGCCGCCACGTGCCGGTCGAGGCAGTTGTAGGAGACGTTGAGGGTGCCTCCGTCGAACCACCGGGCGAAGGGGAGGTCCCACTCGAGGACCGTGTCCCACGGCCGGAACCAGTCGAGGGCACCGGCCTGACGGGCCCAGAACTCCGGCCCCAGCTCGGCGGCCTCCGCGTAGACGCCGGGGTCGGACACCACCGCGTGCTCGGCGAACCCCGGCGGGGGCGGGAACACCCGCTCCTCGCTCAGGTAGTCCTCGATCGTCGGCTCGGTCCCGTCGTGCTCCCTCCGTCGGACACTGCTCCCCCTTACGCCCCCGGGCTCGGCCGGGACGGCACCCGGCCCGGAACCGCCTCAGCCTAACGCCGGGGGCCTCGTAGGATGGAGGGGCCGTGACCACGACGACCGACACCGGGGACCCGAGCGACCTCGCCGACCTCGGAACGCCGCACGGGCGGGAGGCGCCGCCGCCGGTCCACCAGTTCACCCCCGAGCCGGACGGCACCCGGGTGGACATCCCGCTCGGGCGCCGGGTCATGGTGGTCAGCGATCTCCTGCTCACCCCCCGGGCCACGCCGTCCACGCTGGCCGTCACCGGTGAGCTGGCCCGCGCCCTCGACACCTGGGACGGTCCCGGCATCCTGATCATCGCCGGCAACCTCTTCGACCTGACCGGCGTGCGACGACCCGCTCGCCACGGCCGGACGGGCCATGGACGCCCATCCGCGCTGGCCCGGTCGCTCGATCCGCTTCCTGGACGTCGACGAGCGGCGCGTGATCCGCCAGACGCGGCAGCCACGAGCCCGACGACCTCGACCGACGGTCCGGCCCCGACCGACGGGTCCGACGTGGTCGCCACGCTGGCGGCCGCCGGCGTCGAGCACCTCGGCCCGGTGGACCTCCACGTCCAGACCGGCACCGGCGCGCGGGTCGTCCGGGTCGACCCCGGGGAGCACGCGCTACGCCGCCGTACCGTCCGGGACGGGGCAGGGGGGCGCGGCCGATCCGCCGACACCAAGCCCGGCGCCGTGCGGACCGACCCCGGCCGGGCGCCACTGGCGGACGATCGCCGCCCGAGTCCGCCGAGGACGCGCCGTGGCTCGAGGGCCTCGACCACCTGAGCGACCCGTCCGCGCTCACCCGCTTCGTGGTGTCGCGCACCCTCTACCGACGGTTCGGCCGCTACGCCTGGTGGCTGCTGGTGCCCTTCGCGCGTGGCCCTGCTGCTCCGGGTGGCCGTCACCCCCTGGCTGCTCGGCCACCTCGGCACCGGGCTGCCGGCCCGGGCCATGCGCCACGCGCACTCCGCCGACCTCAAGGACCAGCTGGTGGTCGCCGCTCGGCGCGCCGTGGTCGTGCTGGCCGTCCTGGCCGTGGTCGCTCGGGCTCCTCAGCCGGCGGATGTGGTCCATCCTCGGCGGCGGCGCGCTCGGCGAGGTCCGCACCGAGGCCGGGGCCAACGACACCGCCCGGGACGACGCCCGGCGGCTGGTCGGCCGACGGGCTACGCCGGGCTGATCACCGCGGCCACCTTCCAGTCGGAGCTGACCAACCTGGGGACCGGGCTTCTACGCCAACGTCGGGGCGACCGCCGAGGTCGTGGCCGAGCACCGGGGGCGCTTCGGCCTGCCGCCGGTCTTCCTCCACAGCCAGTGGGTCAGCTGGGTCGAGCTCGAGTCCGGGGCCGAGCTCCACGTCCGGCTGCTCGCTGGCCCACAACGAGCTGCCCTCGCCCAGCCGCGCTCGAGCGGATCGTCACCCGGGGCCGGGTGCCGGCGGCACCCTCCACCCGGTCGCTGGTGGCCTCCTACCCGGTCGGCGAGTCGTGGCCGCCGGCCCCCGACCTGCGTCAGGCCCACCGCCGCACCCGCCGGGTACGGCGGTGGGCGGCGGCGGCCATCCTGGTCACCGGGATCATCGACCTGCTCGACTCCGATGACCCCGCCGCTGCGGGGCCGGCTCCACGTCGGTCGGGCAGTACCTGCCGCTGCGGGCCAGCGTGGCCGCCGGGGCCCTGGTGGCCATGGCCGGACTGGCCCTCATCGCCCTGGGCCGGGGCGTCCTGCGGGGCCAGCGGCGGGCCTGGCGGGTGTCGGTGGTCCTGCTGGCCGGCACCATCGTCCTGCACCTGGTGGCCGGGGCCGACTTCGAGGAGTCGCTCATCGCCGGGGCGGTGCTGGCCTTCCTGCTGGTCAACCGCAGGGAGTTCCAGGCCGCCTCCGACGCCACGTCGCTGCGCTCCGCCCTCGTCGCCCTCGCCGGCGGTGGCCGTCGGCGTCGCCGTGCGTGGCCACGGTGTCGATCGAGCTCTTCACCCACATCGGCCGCCACCAGCACCGACCACTGTCCGTGGTGGACCGACGTTCTGGGCGGTGTCCGAGCGGTTCGTCGGGATCACCACCATCGACCTGCCCGGCACGCGCCGACCGCTTCCTCACCCCGGCCCTGCTGACCATCGGGCTCTGCCTGGTGGCGATCACCCTGTACCTGCTGACCCGCCCGGTGGTCGACCGCCGGCTGAGCTCGGGTCGGGCGGCCGAGTTCCGGGCCCGCGACATCGTCCGCCGCCACGGCGCGTCGACCCTCGACTACTTCGCCCTCCGGTCGGACAAGCGGTGGTTCTTCCACCGGGACAGCCTGGTGGCCTACGCCGTCTACGGCGGCGTCTGCCTCATCTCCCCGGACCCGATCGGGCCCGCGCAACGAGCGCGAGCAGGTGTGGGGGGCGTTCCGGGCGCTTCGCCGACTCCCACGGGTGGACGACCGCGGTCATGGGCGCCGGCGAGGACTGGCTCCCCACCTACCGCGACTCGGGCATGCACAACATCTACCTCGGCGACGAGGCGGTCGTGCGGCGTGCAGGAGTTCAGCCTGGCCGGCAAGCACATGAAGGGCCTCCGCCAGGCCCACAACCGCATCAGGAAGTACGGCTACACCGTCACGCTTCCACGACCCGTCCCGCATCGAGCCGGCGCTCACCGACGAGCTGACCGAGCTGATGCGCCTGTCCCGCCAGGGTGAGCACGAGCGCGGGTTCTCGATGATGCTCGGGCGGGTCTTCGATCCCCGGGACACGGGCTGCTGCTGACCGTCGTGCGCACCCCCGAGGGCGCGGCCGCGGCCATGTGCCAGTTCGTGCCGGCCACCGGCATCAACGGGCTACTCGCTCGACCTCATGCGCCGCGATCCCGGCGACCATCCGAACGGCCTGCTCGACTTCGCCCTGTGCTCGACCATCGAGCACCTGGCCGCGCCGCGGGTTCGACGGCCTCAGCCTCAACTTCGCCGCCATGCGCTCCACCCTGGCCGGCGAGAAGGGCGACGGCACCGTGCAGCGGGCCGAGCGCTGGTTCCTGAAGCGCCTGTCGAACTTCGCCCAGATCGAGTCGCTGTGGAAGTTCAACGCCAAGTACGAGCCCGAGTGGCTCCCCCGCTACGTGGTGTTCGACACGGCGGAGCACCTGGTGCCGGTGGTGATGGCCATCCTCCGGGCCGAGTCGCTGTGGGAGATCCCGGTGCTCGGGCGGCTGCTGGCCGCCGGGGCCGAGAAGCGCATGGTCGCCGCCCAACGCGAGACCGAGGAGTTCCTGGCGTCGATCGTGCCCTGGGACGAGGACGGGATGCGCGTGGCCGGCGTCGACACCACCGCCGACACCGCCGCCGACGCCACCGCGGCCCGACCGGACGCCCCGGGCTCGCCCACCCCCGTCTGACCGCGGGGACCACCCCGGGGACGGTCCACGGTCACTCCTCCGCGGGGGCCGGCAGCGCCATCGGGTTCGGGTAGGGGATGACCCCGGCGGCACGGATCGAACCGGCCACCGCGGCGAGCGCGTCGAAGGTGGTCCGCCGCTCGTGGTCGTCGAGCACGCCGAGGGGCCGTGCCGGCCTGGAGGTCGGTCATCGACTCCACCGACCGGCGGACCCGCCGGCCGTCCGGCGTGGGGCCCGAGGGGCCGAGCAGGCCGCGGGCGCGCAAGCCGGTCGGTGGCCTCGCCCCAGTCGTCCGCCGACCAGCCCCCGCGCCGACCGCAGCAGGTCGGCGGGCAGCCCCTCGGACTCGGCCAACAGCACCAGGGCCTCGACGCCGTCGAGACCCGACGCCGTCAGCGCCGCCACGTGTCCGTCCCCCCGGTGCTCCCGGAGGCACGTGCAGGCGTGCCAGAGCGCCTCGACCGGGTCGTCCGGCCACCCGGTGGCCCGGATCGCGGCGAACAGGGGCCGGCCGGCGGCCGGGGCCGCGTCGACCACCCGGGCGAGGTGCGGCACGGCGCGGACCGACGACCCGTCGACGCCGGGATCGATGCGGCGCAGTGCGGCGGCGGCCCCGCGGCGTCGGGCCGCCCACACCCGGTCCGGCCCGGCGACCGACCACGCGTCGGGCAACGACCTGGCGACCATGTCGGGTGCGAAGTTGGAGAACGTGGCCGTCACCACCTCGGGTCCGACCGGGCCCAGGGGTGCGGCCCGCCCGGCGAAGTAGCCCGTCCAGAAGCCCCGGAGCCCGAGGTCGGCCAGGTCGGCGCGGCACCCGTCGTCGAAGTAGACGACGGCGTGGACCGGTTCGAAGGCCAGCCACCAGTCGCGTGGGGCCGGCACCGGAGGATCCCGCTCAGTCCGGTCCGGCGCCCACGGCGGCGGGGGTGCCGGGACCCGGGCCCCCGTCGGGTCCCGTGGACGGTGCCGCCGTCGGTCGGCGCTGGCCGTAGAGGCCGACCAGCACCACCACGAAGAGCGTCACCAGCACGATCACCAGCGCCACCTCCACCGTGGGCTGGTTCCACAGCACCAGCACGACCAGCCCGAGCACGACCACCAGCCACTGGAACGCGCCGCGGTGGGCGGCGACCGTGTCGTGGACGGGCCCGCCGGTCATCCAACCCGGGAGCGTCCGCTCGTGCAGCCACCGGCGCACGGGCCCGAGTCCGACCACGAAGGCCACGAGGGCGACGACGGCGGCCACCACGAGCACCGTGCGGACCGAGTCGAGCAGGGAGGCGTCGACGGTGTCGATGATGGCCGCGTTGGCGGGCTTCGACTGGCCGGGCCGGAGCGACGCCAGGTACTGGTTGCGCCCGACGTTGGCCGCCACCAGCAGCAGGGCCATCGTCACGGCCAGTCCGGACGCGGCGTGGACGAGGCCGCGCCTTCGGTCCGTGCGCCAGGAGCACCGCCCCGGCGAACACCAGGACGGCCACGATCGGCAGCACCAGGGCCAGGTGGTTGAGGAACCGCACCCAGCGCTGGAGCTTGGCCAGCTGGTCCGACTGGAACAGCACGAAGGGGGCGCCGGTGTAGTTCGGGACCTTGTTGAACACCGACAGTCCGTGGGCCGCCAGCTGCTTCTTGGCCGCGTCCTCGACCTGGCTGAGGTCGACGGTCACCTCGCCGTTCGTCGACTGGAGCGCCCCGACCTTGTTGCCGAGGAGCAGGTTGTCGACCTGGTCGTGGGACCGGCGCAGTGCCTGCTCCCACAGGTGCTGGAACTGGGAGCTCTCCACCAGCTTCAGGGTGATCCGGTAGGTGGCCGTCTGGACGGCACCGGTGATGGGGTCGGCGAGGAAGCCGGCCCGCGGCGGCAGCGCGTTCTTGACCCGCTGCTGGACGTCGCTCCGGGCCACCAGGTTCTCGCTCACCTTGGTGGCGACGGTCTGCTGGACGGCGGGGTCCTTGGCCAGCGGCGCCACCGTGGCCACGAACGTGTCGGTGTTGAGGAGCTCGTTGCGGGCGTAGACGACGACGACCGACAGGATGGCGAGGAGGCAGGCCAGGACGATGAGCACCCACGACGCGATGGTCCGGCCGCGGCGTCGCTTCGGGGGGGCGGCGGCCTCCACCTGGTGACGGAGGTCCTCGTTCTCCTTGGCCAGTTCCTCGACCTCGTGCTGGAGCGCGTCGACGTCCTCGTCGTCCGCCGGGGGTTCGGTGGTCACGGGCCCACTGTACCGGCGGCCCTCCCGCGGACCGGGGACACTCCCGGACCCGGACGCGACGGTGGCCGCCGCCGCGCACCGGGCACGGGGGCGGCCACCGTCGCGGGACGGCTGTCGCGTCAGGCGAGCAGCTTGGCCTTCTGGGTCTCGAACTCGGCGTCGGTGATGACGCCCTTCTCCTTCAGGTCGGCCAGCTTGGCCAGGTCGTCGACGCTGCTGCCCGAGCCGGCGGTCTGCTTGACGTAGGAGTCGAACGCCTTCTGCTGCTGGGCCGCCTGCTCGGCGGCACGCTCGTGCATCTTGCCGCCGCGGGCGATGAGGTACACCAGCACGCCGAGGAACGGCAGGATGATCACGAAGAGCACCCACAACGCCTTGACCCAGCCGTTCAGGTCGTGGGTCCGGAAGATGTCCATGAAGACGCTGATGAGGAGCCAGATCCACAGGACGAAGACGAAGAACATGAACATCATCCAGATGAGGCTCAGGATCGGGTAGCTGTAGGCAAGCATGGGTGGTGCTCCTTCGTGCGGGGTTCGGTGAGCCGGCGGGGCCGGCGACGGGCCCACACTAACCCTGGTACCCGGCCGGCCCGGGGATTCGCGCCCGGGCGTCCGGGCGTTGTCGCCCGCAGCGCCCGCGTTCACCTAATGTCGGGCCACACCCGGACCGGAGAAGGAGCACCTTGTTCTACATCACTCATCTTCGGGCTGCTGGCCGTCGTGCTGGTCGTGGCCTTCGCATGAAGTGGCGGCCGCGGAACGACTGGCCCGACGATGAGTGACGCGGCGGCGACACCGCCCGCCGCGTCGCCCGTGGCCGCACCCGCACCCGGGGACGCGTCGGCACCCGCGCCCGGCCCGGACCCCGCCGAGCTGCTCAGGTCGAGGAGCTACGTCCAGCTCCTGGTCCTCGCCGCCCTCATCGGGGTGCCCGTCTCGGCCGTGGCCTACTTCTACCTCGCCCTCGTCGGCAAGCTCCAGCACTGGCTCTTCACCTCCCTCCCGAGCGGGCTCGGCTTCCACGGCACGCCCGTGTGGTGGCCGCTCCCCCTCCTGCTGGTGGCGGCGTCGCTGGTCAGCCTCACCATCACCTACCTGCCGGGCACGTCGGGCCACGAGCCGGCGGAAGGGTTCAAGGCCGGGGGGAGCCCGCTGCCCGTCGAGCTCCCCGGCGTCGTCCTGGCCTCCCTCGCCACCCTGTCGCTCGGTGTCGTCCTCGGCCCCGAGGCACCCCTGATCGCCATCGGCGGCGGTCTCGGCGTCCTGGCCGTGCAGCTGGCCGCCAAGGACGCGCCCGCCCATGGCGGCCACCGTCATGGCCGCCGCCGGCAGCTTCGCCGCGATCAGCACGCTGCTCGGCTCGCCCATCGTCGGGGCCTTCCTCCTCATGGAGGCGACCGGCCTGGGCGGGCCGCTCCTGGGACTGGTGCTCGTGCCCGGGCTGCTGGCCGCCGGCATCGGCACGCTCATCTTCGTGGGCCTCGACCACCTGACCGGGCTCGGCACGTTCTCCCTCGCCATCCCGGGCCTGCCGACCTTCACCCATCCCGACCGGCGTCCTCTTCCTGTGGGGCATCGCCATCGCCGTCGCTGGCGTCCGTCGTCGGCACCGCCATCCGTCTCGGCGGTCTGGCCGCGCAGTCCGTGGTGCTGGAGCGCCGGTTCGTGTGGACGCCGGTGGCCGGCCTGGTCGTGGCCGGCTGCGCCATCGGCTTCGCCGAGATCACCCACAAGAGCTCCCAGATCGTCCTGTTCTCGGGACAGAGCTCGCTGCCCGACCTCGTCCTGCACGCCTCCGCGTGGACCGTGGGCGCACTCGTCGTGCTGGCCGTGGCCAAGTCGATCGCCTACGCGTCCTCGCTCTCGGCCTTCCGCGGTGGTCCGATCTTCCCGGCCATGTTCATCGGGGCGGCGATCGGCGTCGCCGGGTCCCACCTGCCCGGCCTCGTCCTCGTCCCCGCCGTGGCCATGGGCATCGCCGCCATGGCCACGGTGATGCTCCGGCTGCCCCTGACGTCCACGATGCTCGCCGTGCTCCTCTTCGCCAGCGACGGGTTGAGCGTCACCCCGCTGGTGATCGTCACCGTGGTGGTGGCCTTCGTGCTCTCCGCCCGGATGCCCCAGACGCCGGCCGAGCTCCTCGCCCTCCGCGACCGTGCCGACGGGGACGCCACCACGGCGCCGGCCCCGACCGGCGCCGCCTGACCCGTGCTGGCCGTCGGATCCGGCGCCGCGCACTCGGTCGCCGCCCAGACCGCCTCGATCGTGGTCGGGGCCGCCCTGGTCGCCTCCGTGCTCGTCTCCGCCCTCGAGACCGTGGTGCTCCCCCGGAACACGTTCACCCGCATCACGCGGGCCACCTTCGCCGTGGCCAACCGCGTGCTGGTGCACGACGGGAGGAACCGGGAGCGCTCGGCCCACCTCCGCGGCCTGTACGCCCCGGTGGCGCTGGTGAGCCTGCCGCTGGTGTGGATGCTCTCGGTCATCGTGGGGTTCGGCTTCATCTTCTGGGGGGCGGACGCCGGCACGTGGCAGAACTCGTTCGAGATCAGCGGGTCCTCGGTCACCACCCTCGGGTTCTCCGCCCCGGGGGGCAGCATCCGGATGTGGATCAGCTTCGTCGAGGCCATCATCGGCCTCGGTCTGGTGGCCCTGCTCATCAGCTACCTGCCCACCATCTACGCCGCCCACCACGACCGCGAGAAGGGCATCCGCACGCTCAGGCCGTTCACCGGCAGGCCGACCTCGGGCGTGGGGCTCCTGATCAACCTGCACCGGTTCGAGGCCCTCGACAACGCCGACCTGTGGCGGACGGCCTCGGCGTGGCTGCTCGAGCTCGACCAGACCCACTGCGCGTTCCCGGCCCTGTGCTACTTCCCCGAGAGCGACGACACCCAGTCGTGGGTGGCCTCGGTGGGTGCGCTGCTCGACGCCGGTGCGCTCCTGCTCTGTCGGCCAGCGACGTCCGGTGGGACGACGTCCGGGCCATCGCCCACCAGGGCCCGATGATCGTGCTGGCCCACGGCGTGCCCACCGTGATCGAGATCGGGCGGGCGGCGGGGCTGCCCATGCCACCGCCCGTGCCGCTGGTGGAGCTGCTGCCCGACGGTTCGCGGGCGTGCTCCCGACATCTCGGTGTCCCGCGAGGAGTACCTGGCGGCGCTGGACCGCCTCGACGGGATCGTGTCGGTCCCCGAGGACCAGCGCGAGCGGCGTGGCACCGGTTCGCTGCGGTGCGCTCCTCCTACGACCAGGCGCTGCGCGGGCTGGCCGGCCTGACCCTCTCGGTCCCCGCGCCCTGGACGACCGACCGGCCCGCGGTGGTGGGCCGGCCCCGCCTGGTCGGCAACAGGCCCATCAGGGTGGACTGGTCGCTCCCCGCGTCGGTCCCGGCGGTGACCCCGCCCGGGCCCGGCACCGGCACGGCCGGCGGGGACGTCCGCGGCTGAAGGACGGACACCCGGCGAGGTCGCCGGCGGGATCCCGCGGCACCGGCGGCACGCCGACGGCCACGGCGGGGCGACGCCTCGACGGTGGCGCCGGTCCGGGAGGACGGGACCACGGTCGGCGGCGCCCGTCCCCTGAGCCCGACGCGGCCCGGTGGTGTCCGGAGGGACCGCGGAAAGGGCACGCCCACCAGCGCGGCTGGATTACGTTGTCGGCAGGGGCACGATCCTCAAGGAGAATCCACCATGCTTGCCTACACCTATCCGCTCGCCGACCTCTTCGGCACGATGCTCGGCATCTTCGTCTTCCTGATCTGGTTCTGGCTCCTCGTCATCATCTTCGGCGACATCTTCCGCAGCCGCGACATGGGCGGCGGCGCCAAGGCCCTGTGGGTGATCTTCGTGATCATCCTCCCGTTCCTCGGCATCCTCGTCTACCTGATCGCCCGCGGCGGCAAGATGCACGAGCGCGCCGAGCAGGCCGCCCAGCAGCAGCAGCAGGCGTTCGACGCCTACGTGAAGGAGACGGCCGGTGCCGGCAACAGCGTGGACCAGCTGGCGAAGCTCGCGGACCTGAAGAGCCAGGGCGTCATCACGGACGCCGAGTTCGAGGCCCAGAAGGCGAAGCTCCTGTCGTAGGGGGGAGGCGGAGGGGGCGGGCCGGCACGCGGTGCGGGTCCGCCCCCGTCGTCGCGTCCGCCTACAGGTGGCTGAAGCCGCCCGACTCCTGGGGGGTCATCGCCACCGAGACCGGATGCCGGTCGAAGTGGGCGATCGACTCCTTGATGTCGTTCATCAGGAGGAAGGCCAGGTCGCGGCTCACGCCCTGGCGGACCAGGATGCGCTGGACCGAGATGTCGGACACCGACCCGGTCAGCGGGTAGGCCGGCACCTGCCAGCCCTTCACCCGCAGCCGGTCGGCCACGTCGTAGAGCGTGTAGCCCGGGTCCTCCCCCTCGCGGATGCGCCAGGCCACCGACGGGATCCCGGTCAGCGGGTTGCCGTCGCACAGCAGTTCGAACGGCCCGAGCTTGACGATCTCCTCCGCCAGGAACTGGCACGTGGCGTAGCACGAGTCGTGGACGTCCTTGTAGCCGGCACGACCCAGCCGGACGAAGTCGTAGTACTGGGCCACGATCTGGCCGGCCGGACGCGAGAAGTTGATCTGGAACACCGGCATGTCGCCACCCAGGTAGGTCACGTGGAAGATCAGGTCGTCGGGAAGGTCGTCGGCGTGGCGCCACAGGACCCAGCCCACCCCGAGCGGGGCCAACCCGAACTTGTGGCCCGAGGTCGAGATCGACTTGACCCGCGGGATGCGGAAGTCCCACACCACGTCCGGCGCGCAGAACGGACCCAGGAAGGCCCCCGAGGCGCCGTCCACGTGGATGTCGACGTCGAGGCCGGTGTCGGCGGCCAGGGTGTCGAGGGCCCTGGACAGCTCGAGCGACGGGCTCGTAGGAGCCGGTGTACGTCACCCCGAAGGTGGGCACCACCATGATGGTGTTCTCGTCCACCCGGGCCAGCATCTGCTCCACGTCCATGCAGTACCGGCCCGGTGACATCGGGATCTCGCGGATCTCCACGTCCCAGTACTTGGCGAACTTGTGCCACACCACCTGGACCGGGCCGCACACGAAGTTCGGCGAGTCGGTGGCCTTGCCCGCCGCCTTGCGCTTCGCCCGCCACCGCCAGAGGGCGGCCATGCCCCCGAGCATGCACGCCTCCGACGAGCCGATGGCCGAGCACCCGACGGCACCGCCCTCGTCGGGCGCGTTCCACAGGTCGGCCAGCATCTGGACGCACCGGCGCTCGATCTCCGCGGTCTGCGGGTACTCGTCCTTGTCGATCATGTTCTTGTTGATGGACAGGTCCATCAGCCGGTGCACCTCGTCCTCCTCCCACGTCTGGCAGAAGGTGGCGAGGTTCTGCCGGGCGTTGCCGTCGAGCAGGAGCTCGTCGGAGATCGCCTGGAAGGCGTCCTCCCTGCGCATCTCCTCCTTCGGGAAGAGGTGGGACGGCAACGTCGTGAGCAGGTCCTTGCCTGCGTAGACGGAGTCGAGCAGCTCGTCCCGGATGGACTCGTGCTTGTGCAGCGGCATGTCGTGCTCCTGTGCTCGGGGGTGGGTACGCGGGGAGAGGGTGCGGGGTTCCGACGGGTGCGACCGGTCGGCTCAGAGGTCGGAGATGGCGTGGACCTCGTTCATGGCGATGGCGTGCTTGAGCGCCTGGTGGTCCCGCTCGTTCTGGTCGGCGTAGGCGGAGGCGAACGCGCACATGGCCTCGTCGAACTTGGGTCCGGTGCCGAGGTAGGCGTCGATGGCGATGGCGTCGCCCGACCGCGCGTGCCCGAGCGCCAGTACGAAACCGCACATCTGGACGTAGACGGCCATCCCCTCGGGCACCATCGTCTCGATCTCCGGGGACAGCTTCCAGTCCCACATCTGCCGGAAGTAGTAGTCGCGGTCGATCCCGTCGTCGCCGGTCACCGTGTCCCACCCGAGGAAGATGTCGCTGGCGCTCTGGACCAGGCGCTGACCCTGGACCACCCGCTCCCCCATGTTGGGGTACTCGCTCGGGCGGAGGAACGGCTCGGCCACCGACCGCTCGGCCTGCTTGACCTGCAGGACCAGCGGGTCGCCCTCGTCGCGGCCGACGAACAGGGCCACCCAGCACCGGGTGCCGACCGAGCCCACGCCGACCACCTTGCGGGCCAGGTCCACGAACTCGTAGCGGGACAGCAGGTGCTGCCGGTCGCCCTGCAGCGTGGTCCGGTAGTCGGTCAGCGCGCCGGCGCATGCCGGCCACCAGCGCGGGCGAGTGCTCCGTGTCGAAGAGCTGGTCGACCGGGGTGAGCAGCGGCGGATCGGCCCGGAACCGGAGCTTGCCGTCGACCTGCTCGGTCAGCTTGGCCACGGCCCGAAGGTGGTCCTTGCTCTTGGCCTTGTCGACCCGGCTCACGAAGTTCGCCATGACCTTCGGACCGGCCTCGTCCTTCCAGCGGTCGGTCATGGTGGCGGCGTCGAGCCGCACGTACCAGAGGTCGAGGTTGCGCATGGTGGCGAACGACCGCATGGCGTGGCGGTAGCCCTTGGACGACAGGGCCACCAGGGACGTGCGCAGCTTGTCGTCGAACCCGCGGGACCGGGCGGCCACCTCCACGCTGGCGGCCAGGCGCTTCAGGTCCCACTCGAAGGGGCCGGGCAGTGTTTCGTCGAAGTCGTTGACGTCGAAGATCATGTCCCGCTCGGGCGAGGCGAACCCGCCGAAGTTCACCAGGTGGGCGTCACCGCACAGCTGCACGTCCAGATGGGAGTGCACCTCGTGGGCCAGGTCGGCGGCCATGACCGCCGCCGCACCGCGGTAGAAGGCGAACGGCGAGGCGGCCATGCGGCCGTACCGGATGGGGACGAGATCGGGGACGCGGGTGGTGGCCTGCAGGGCGAGGATCTCGAGCGGGTCGGTCCGGTCGGCCGGCGGGCTCCACTCGCCGTGGCGGGACCGGGGGACGACTTCCCGCGCCTTGCGTCCGTTTGCGGCACGTTCCTCGGGGGTCAGCATCGTCATGGCCCCATCCTGTCACCGTGGCGGATCGCCGACCACCTCCGCCGGCCGCCACGCAGCCGGCGGTCGACCGGGGGCGCGACTAGGCGCGGGCCTTGCGGCGCCTCCGCAGCACGATGACCAACCGGTCGATCAGCACCCCGAGCAGCGCGGAGATGAGGATGACCCAGATCAGGCTGGACGTGTGCGAGAAGAACACGAAGTCGACCCGGACGGACGAGGAGTTGGCGACGACGAAGGCGACGAGGAGGACCAGGCCCAGGCCGAACCCGACCAGTCGGACCAGGTCGCGGGTGTCGCGCTTGCCGGAGGACGCCCGCTCCGGGGTGTTCGGGTCGGTTGCCATCGGCCGCTCCTGCGGGTCGCCGGATCCTTCCCACCCGACAGTACCCGCCGGCACCCGCCGCGGACGGGACCGGCGGTCAGCGGAGCAGGAGCAGGGTGGCGTCGTGGGCGAAGTCCAGGATCGGCCCGGGGATGATCCCGAACACGACGCTGAAGGCGACGCACAGGCCGACGGCCACCGCGGTCGCGGCCGGGACGGGCACCACGCCGCGGGCGGCCACGTCGGGCTCGGGCGGCGCGTCGGTCAGCACCTGGAGATCGGCCACCGTGTCGCCGGTCGGCCGGCCGGCCGGGGCCGCCCCTCCCCCGCCGGCGGGGGAGCCGGCACCGCCGGGGGCGTCCGCGGCGCCGACGTCGGGCTCGTCGCCGTCGGCGCCCACCGGCGAGAACATCGTCACGGCCAGGCGGAGGTAGAAGAAGGCGGCCACCGCGGCCGACGCCATCGCCACCACCGCCAGCCCGTATCCCTGGTCGGCCACCGAGGCCTCGACGACCCCCAGCTTGGCCAGGAACCCGGTGGTGAACGGCGCACCGGCCTGGCCGAGCAGGAGGACGGCGAAGGCCAGGGCGAGCAGGGGCTGGCGTCTGGCCAGGCCCCGGTAGTCGGTGATCGACGAGCGGGTGTCACCGGGGCCGGCCACCACCGAGATCACGGCGAAGGTCCCGATGACGAGGAACGTGTAGGTGAACAGGTAGTAGAGCGAGGCGGACACGCCGCGGGCCGACGCCGCCTCGACGCCGAGGAGGATGAAGCCCACGTGGTTGATGGACGAGTAGGCCATCATCCGCTTGACGTCGCGCTGGACCAGGGCGACCAGGGCGCCGAACACCAGGCTCAGCAGCGCCAGCATCCACACCACCGGCTGCCAGTCGGCCCGGACGGTCGGGAACGAGGTCACGAACACACGCAGGAGGGCGGCGAAGGCCCCCGCCTTGGCCACCGCCGCCATGAACCCGGCGACCGGAGACGGGCTGCCCTGGTAGACGTCGGGCGACCACAGGTGGAAGGGCACGGCGGCGATCTTGAAGGCGAAGCCGACCAGGAGCAGCGCCATCCCGGCGAGCAGGACCCCGTTGTGGACGATCACGTGCCGCGACAGGTAGTCGGCGATCTGGGGCAGGTTGGTCGTCCCCGTGGCGCCGTAGGTGAGGGCGATCCCGTAGAGGAAGACGGCCGACGAGAACCCGCCGAGGACGAAGTACTTGAGGGCGGCCTCGCCCGACTCGGCCCGGCGGTGGTTGAAGGCGGCCAGGACGTAGAGCGCGATGGACAGGATCTCGAGACCGAGGAAGACCACGATGAGGTCGTTCGCCGCCCCCATCATCATCGCCCCGGAGGCCGACACCATGGCCAGCACCTGGTACTCGGGCCCGTCGATCCCCTCGCGCCGCAGATAGCCGTCCCCGATCAGCGCCGTCAGCAGCATGGCGACGGCCACGGTGATCTGGATGAAGACGTCGAACCCGTCGAAGGCGATGGCGCCGGCGACGGTGACCGACGGGCCGTGCGTCGCCACCTGGTCCCACTGGACCAACGCGGCGACCAGCGCGGCCACGGAGACGGCGGCGGCCACGTAGGTGCCCGCCCGGGCGTCCATCACCCGGCGGAACAGCGAGGACGCCAGCATCAGCGCCAGCGCCCCGCCGAGCATGATCAGCATGGGCAGGATCGACAGGTAGTCGACGTGGGGCACGTGGATGGTCGGCGCGGCCGACGCGGCGACGATCGTCATCGGGAGCCCCCCGCCTTCCGGGCCGGGGCCGTCGGGGACGCCGAGTTGCCGGTCGGCGTGCGCACGGCCACCAGCGGCGCCCGTCGCAGGTCGGCCGGGACCGGGGTGTGGGTGACCGTGTCGACGTGGACGACCAGCCGGTCGACCGACGGGGTGATCCGGTCGAGCACCGGCTTCGGGAACACGCCCAGCAGCACGATCAGCACGATCAGCGGCGCCACGATCAGGCGCTCGTTGAGCGAGAGGTCGCGGGTGGACGACGTGTCCTCGACGGTGGGCTCGCCGTGGAAGACCTGCTGGTAGCCCCAGAGCAGGTACACGGCGGCGATGACCACCCCGGCGGTGGCCGCCACCGCCCACCAGCGGTGGGCGACGAAGGTACCGATCAGGATGAGGAACTCGCCGACGAAGCCGTTGAGTCCGGGCACGCCGATCGAGGCCAGCATGGCCACGGTGAACACGCCGGCCAGCACGGGGGCCGGCGACTGCAGGCCCTTCAGCGACCCGATCTGCCACGTCTTGCGCCGCTCGTAGATCCATCCGACCAGGATGAACAGGGTGGCGATCACCAGCCCGTGGTTCACCATCTGGAGCACGCCACCGCTGAGACCCTGGGTGTTGAGGGCGAAGGTGCCCAGTGCGATGAATCCGATCTGGGCCAGCGACGAGTAGGCCAGCAGGCGCTTGAGGTCGCGCTGGGCACAGGCCACCAGGGCGCCGTAGGTGATGCCGATGACGGCCAGGGTCAGCAGCACCGGCGCCAGGGTCCGGCTGGCCTGGGGGAACAGGTTGAGGTCGAAACGGATGATCCCGTAGGTGCCGAGCTTGGCCATCACCGCCACCAGGAGGATGGCGGCGGCCGTGGGCGCCTCGGAGTAGGCGTCGGGCGACCAGGTGTGGAACGGGAAGATCGGCGCCTTGACGGCGAACGCCGCGGTAAAGGCGATGAAGAGCAGCACGCCCTCGGTCCCCGACAGGTGGGTGTGCATCAGCGGCGGGAGGGCGAAGGTCAGCACCCCGGTCTGCGACTCGTGGATGAAGGCGATCGACACGATCCCCACCAGCAGGAAGGCGGAGCCGGCGAAGGTGTACACGAAGAACTTGATCGCCGCGTAGCCGCGCCGGGCGTAGCCCCAGCCGCCGATGAGGAAGTACGAGGGCACGAGCGTCAGCTCGAAGAAGAGGAAGAACAGGATCAGGTCGAGCGAGACGAAGCTGCCCATGCACGCCGCCTCGAGCAGGAGCATCCAGGCCACGAACGAACGGGGGTCGCGTCGGGCCCGGGCCCCCAGCATGGCGAGGGGGAACAGCACCGCGGTCAGGACGACCAGGAACAGCGAGATCCCGTCGATCCCGACCGACCAGTGGATCCCGAGCCCCGAGGCCCACACGTGGGAGCTGACCATCTGGTAGGCGCCCGTGCCGGCCTTGAACACCACCAGGACGGCGACGGCCACGGCCAGGGTGAGCACGGTGACGGCCACGCCGACCGCCTCGTGGAACCAGGTGGCGACCGCCTTGCGGGGGATGAGGGCCACCACGGCCGCGCCCACGGCCGGCAGCAGGACCAGGGTGGTCAGGTACGGGAACGACGTGGCCACCATCAACCCCACCACATCCTGGTCAGCATGAAGCCCAGCACGACCACGGTGCCGAAGGTGATCCCGAGCACGTAGTTGCGCACGTACCCGGTCTGGGTCCGCCGCAGCACGGTGCCCGAGCCCCGGAAGGCGCCGGCCACGCCGTTGACGGCGCCGTCGATGACCTTCGGCTCGACCACGTCGGCGCAGAACGCGGCCAGGCGCTCGCTCGGACGGCCGAAGACGGCGTCGTACAGCTCGTTGATGTACCACGCCCCCCGGAGGAACGAGGCCTCGAGGGCCGGACGCTCCGAGCGCTGCGACCACAGGCGCAGGCCGACCACGACGAAGACGACGGCCACGACGGCGTCGACGACGGCCAGCACCCACAGGGCCGTCGAGCTCAGGTTGTCGTGGTAGAGGGCGGCGCCGAAGACCGGGTCCACCCAGTTGGCCAGCGACACGTTGCTGCCGGGGATGGCCATCACCCCGGCGATCGCCGCGAAGAACGCGAGGATCCACAGCGGCACCGTCATGATCCACGGCGACTCGTGCGGCTCGGAGCTCGCCCCGTCGGCGTGGTGGGCGTGGGCGGCGTCCAGCTCGCGGGTGTCGGTCCCCGACGGCGCCCAACGGTCGGTGCCGAAGAAGGCCAGGCCGGTCAGGCGGCTCATGTAGTAGGCGGTCAGCGCCGCGGTGAGGATGCCGACGACCCACAGGGCCGGGTGGGCGGCCCACGTGTTGTCGAGGACGTCGCCCTTGGCCCAGAACCCCGACAGCGGGGGCACCGCGGCGATGCACAGCCAGCCGATGCCGAAGGTGATGAACGTCACCGGCAAGTAGGCGCGGAGGTTGCCCATGCGCTTGAGGTCCTGCTCGTCGTGGAGCCCGTGGATCACCGAGCCGGCGCCCAGGAAGAGCAGGCCCTTGAAGAAGGCGTGGGCCACCATGAGGAAGATGGCCGCGGTGTAGGCCCCGCAGCCGATGGCCAGGAACATGTAGCCGAGCTGGGACACCGTCGAGTAGGCCAGGACCTTCTTGATGTCCTGCTGGGCGCAGGCGATGGTGGCGGCCACGAAGGCGGTGGCGGCGCCCACGATGGCGATGGTGAGGGCGGCGTCGGGCGACGCGTGCAGGAGCGGGCTGACCCGGCAGAGCAGGTAGACACCGGCCGTCACCATGGTGGCCGCGTGGATGAGGGCGGACACCGGGGTCGGGCCCTCCATGGCGTCGGCCAGCCACGGGAACAGGGGGATCTGCGCCGACTTGCCCATCACGCCCACCAGCAGCAGCAGGCAGATGGCGGTGACGTTGGCCGAGCCGATCTCGGACACGTGGGCGAAGACGTACTGGTAGTCGAGCGAGTGCACCTTGTCGTAGACGAGGAAGATGGCCAGCAGGAAGCCGACGTCGCCGATCCGGTTGTAGACGAACGCCTTCTTGCCGGCGCTGGCCGCCGAGTCCCGGGTGAACCAGAACGCCACCAGCCAGTAGGAGCAGGTGCCGACGCCCTCCCACCCGACGAAGGTGACCAGCAGGTTGCTGCCGAGCACCAGGATCAGCATCGAGGCCACGAACAGGTTCATGTAGAGGAAGAACTTGGGGAAGTCCTTGTCGCCCTTCATGTACCCGATGGAGTACAGGTGGATCAGGAAGCTGATCCCGGTGACGAAGAGGACCATGGTCATCGACAGCGGGTCGACGTAGAGGGCGGCGTGCACCTGGAGCCGGCCGACGGGGATCCACGTCCACAGGTCCTGGCCGTAGTGGCGGACGGGCTGGCTCTGCTGCAGGAGCGCCAGGTACACCCCGACCGAGACCAGGAACGAGGCGCCCACGGCCACCGTGCCGACCACGCCGGCGACGGGGTCGCCCAGGCGGCGGCCGGCGGCCAGCAGCACGCCGAACCCGACCAGGGGCAGCAGGATGATCAGGAAGGTGAGGTGGAGCATCGGCCGATCAGCCCTTCATCAGGTGGAGGTCGTCGGCGTTGGTGCTGGCACGCCTGCGGAAGATGGCCACGACGATGCCGAGGCCGACCACGACCTCGGCGGCGGCGACCACCAGGACGAAGAAGACCAGCACCTGCCCGCCGATGTCGTGGAGGGTGCGGGCGAAGGTCACGAAGG
Organism: uncultured Acidimicrobiales bacterium; assembly: GCA_963814655.1. GTDB lineage: Bacteria > Actinomycetota > Acidimicrobiia > Acidimicrobiales > RAAP-2 > Bog-756. Next base: position 1,180,379 of record CAWFDU010000013.1, read on the forward strand.
CCAGGTTCGACGCGTTGAGCATCAGCTCGACGCACATGAACATGATGAGCACGTTGCGTCGGATCAGCACCCCGAGGGCGCCGATGGCGAACAGGACGACGCTGAGCGACAGGTACCAGGCCGGGTTGATGCTCATGCGTCCGCCCCGAGGTCCCGGGTCGGCGTGCCCGCCGCGGCCCCTCCCGCCGTCTCCACCGGGGTCGCGTCCCCGGCCGCACCGACGTCGCCGTCCCCCGTTGTTCCGGGGGCGGCGTCGGCCTCGGCGAGCTCGTCCGACGACGTGGCCGCCGGCGGGCGCCGGGCCAGCACCACGGCCCCGACCACGGCGATGATCAGGAGCGCCGAGGTCGCCTCGAAGGGGAACAGGTACGTCGTGTACAGCGACTTGCCGATCAGGTTCACGTTCGGGGCGCCGGTGTCGGTGCCGGCGGCCCGGGGCTGCCCGGTGGTCCACTTCGACACCTGGCCGAGCAGGAGGAGCCCCGTGGTGCCGAGCGCGACCAGGGCGACGGCCAGCGGGCGCTGGCCGCGCAGCGGCTCGGCGGCCACGTTCTCCTCCTTGTCGACGCCCAGGAACATGATCACGAACAGGAACAGGACGACGATGGCGCCGGCGTACACGATGACCTGGACGGCGGCGAGGAAGCTGGCCTGCTGCAGCACGAACAGGACGGCGATCCCGAACAGGGTCATCACCAGCATGAGGGCGGAGTGGACCGGGTTCCGGGCCACCACCACACCGATGGCGCCGGCGAGCACGATGGCGGCGGACACGGCGAACACCCCGACGTCGGGCAGGGTCGGGTGGGACGACGACGTCACCAGGACGGCCAGCAGCGCGTCGACGCGCCACCCCCGGTGGCGCCCGGACCGTCGTCCGCCGGGAGGTCGGCGGCCCCGGTCGCGTCGGGGGCGGGGGTCACCGAGTGGGGCCGGTCCCGCTCGCTGTTGCCGGCGCGCCTGGCGTCGGCATAGGCGGCGTCCGCCTCCTCGTGGTGCTTCCTCCCGAAGCCCGGGCGGAAGCGCTCGGCCTTCTCGAGGGCACGCCCGATGGCGCCGCGGGGTCCGCGCTTGGCCGCCGGGAGGTCGGCCGGCCGCAGGTGCCGTTCCAGGGTCTCGCGCAGCGGTATCGATCCGGTGGTGGCGTCGTCGCGCACGCCGGACTGGCCGGCCTCGGGGGCGCGTACGCCGAACCCCAGCTCACCGGACCACTGCACCTGGCCCTCGAAGGCGGCGGCACCGGCCGGCGAGGTGGCCCGCATCCACCCCGAGGTGTGGAGGTCGTCGCCCTCGCGCCAGTCCTCCCACGGCAGGTGCTTCGGGTGACCGTCGTCGTCCACCAGCAGCTCCGCCTTGGTGTAGATGGCGTCGGTGCGGTTGGTGAAGGAGAATTCCATGAGCTTCGACTCGGTGATGGCCTCGGTGGGGCACGCCTCGACGCACAGGTCGCAGTGGATGCAGCGCAGGAAGTTGATCTCGTAGACGTAGCCGTAGCGCTCGCCCGGGGACACCGGATGGTCCGGCGGGTTGTCGAGGCCGCGGACGTAGATGCAGTCCGCGGGGCACACGCCGGCGCAGAGCTCGCAGCCGATGCACTTCTCCATGCCGTCCTCGTAGCGGTTGAGGACGTGGCGGCCGTGCTGGCGCGGCTGCTTCGGCCGCTTCTCCTCGGGGTACTGGCGGGTGACCGCGGGACGGCCCAGGTGCTCGAGGGTGAGCTTGAACCCGCCCAGGAAGTTCTGGCGCCCGTGCGGCGGCTCGGGGATCGCCATCAGCGCTCGCCTCCTTCGCCCGGGGCCACCGGGGGATCGGACGCGGCGCGCGTCCACAGCCGCACGCCGACCTGGGGCACCACGGCCTGGGTCGCCTCGCGCTCGGCACCGATCGAGAAGGCCCGCGACAGGAGTACGCTCCCGCCCACGACGGCGGCGGCCATGGCGACGCCCCACCAGCCGTCGACCACGAACCCGGCCACGATGAGCAGCCAGCCCAGCGACAGCGGGATGAGGCGCTTCCACCCGAGGTCCATGAGCTGGTCGTAGCGGAGCCGGGGAAGCGCGGCCCGCAGCCACACGAAGACGAACAGGAACACGATCGTCTTGCCCAGGAACCACAGGATGGGGAAGAGCCACTCGAGGTGGGGGATGTGGGGCACCGGCCCGTCGGGGCCACCGAAGAACAGGGTCACCGTGATGGCCGACATGGTGATGGTGTTCATGAACTCGGCCAGGAAGAACAGGGCGAACCGGATCGAGGAGTACTCGGTGTGGAAGCCGCCGACGAGCTCCTGGTCGGCCTCGACCAGGTCGAAGGGCGGGCGGTTGGTCTCGGCGACGACGGCGATGAAGAAGATCAGGAACGGGACGACGGCCAGGCGGATGGCGTTCCACTGCCACAGGTGCCCGGCCTGGGCGTCCACGATGGTGCGGGTGCTGAGGGAGCCGGTGACGAGGACCACCATCACCACGGTCATCCCGAGGGCGGCCTCGTAGGAGATCATCTGCGCCGAGGCCCGCACCGAGCCGAGCAGCGGGTACTTGGAGCCCGACGACCAGCCGGCCAGCATGACGCCGTACACGGCGATGCCCGACATGGCCAGCAGGAACAGGATCCCCATCGGAGGGTCGGCCAGCTGCAGCTCGAACGTGTGCCCGAACAGGGTCACCTCGCCCCCGATGGGCACGATGGCGAAGGCCAGGAAGGCGGGGATGATGGTGAGGTAGGGGGCCAGCTTGAACACGAACCGGTCGGCCTTGTCCGGGATCAGGTCCTCCTTGAAGAAGAGCTTGATCCCGTCGGCCAGCGTCTGGGCGATCCCGAACGGACCCGCCCGGTTGGGCCCGATCCGGCTCTGCATGTCCGAGATCACCTTGCGCTCGAACCAGATCATCAGCATGACGGCCACCATCAGCGCGCCGAACACGACGAGCACCTTGACGGCCACGATGGCGAGGACGACCCAGCCGACGCCCTTGCCGTAGAGCGGATCGGTGGCCAGCAGCGGGACGAGTCGGGTCACAGCGACTCCATCCGCAGGTCCACCACCGGGAAGGCCCGGTCGACGAGGTCGGCCACCGTCCCCTCGCCCAGGGGGACGTTGACGTCGGCCGCCACCACCTTGCGGGGCAGCGACGGGTCGGGCTCGACCGGGACCTCGAGCGAGGTGGTGGCCGATCGCAGGCGCACCCGACCGCCGGAGGCCACCCCGAGGTCGTCGAGGTCGTGCGGGTTCACGCGGAGCACGCCCTCGGCGACGAGCCCGGCGAGGGCCGGCGACGGCCTCGACGGCGCTGCCGCCGTCGTAGAGCACCCGGGAGGCCACCAGGCGGACCGAGTACCCGTCGGCCGGCGACACGTGGGGCACGACCAGCTCGGGCACGCCGGCGAGCAGGGGCGGGCGGGCCGGGGCCCCGTCCGGGCCGGGGGCGGCGTCCACCGCGGGGACGCCCGTCCCGGCGCCGGGGGACTCCGCCAGGCCCGCCTGGAGGCTCGTCCCCTGGCGCTCGACCGACTCCACACCGGGCACGGCGACCGGGTCGAGCGGCGCCCGCCGGCCGAGGGTGACCGGGCTGGCGCCGAGCGGCGCCACCACGCCGTCGGCCGCACCGGCGAGTCCGAGCACGGCCCGGGTGATCCCGCGGTGGGACACCGCCACCCGCTCGATCTCGTCCCACACGGCGCCCACCGAGTCGAACCCGAGGTCGTGACCCAGGTGCACGGCGAGTTCGCCGGCGATCATCCAGTCGGGCCAGGCCTGTCCCGGCGGGACGAGCTTCTGGCCGAGCCGCGAGATCCGGCCCTCGATGTTGGTGGTCGTGCCGGGACGCTCGTGGGCCTCGGCCGCGGGGAGGACGACGTCGGCGTGCTCGAGGACGTCGCCGGGTGCGGTGGCCACCGCCACGACGAACGTCGGCGGACTCCAGCGCCCGGCGGGCCAGCCGGCGGTCGGGGAAGTCGGAGAGCGGGTCGCTGCCCAGCAGCACCAGTGCGGTCACCGGCGGACCCTGGGCCTGGTCCCCGGCGGCGGCGGCGAGGATCTGGGCGGTGTCCCGTCCCGTGCCCGCGGGCACGGCTCCCCAGGCGGCCTCGAACCACGCCCGGCCCGCCTCGAGACCCACCCGGCCGGGCAGGACGCCGGGTGCGAGGCCCATGTCGAGCGCGCCCGCCACGTTGCCGCGGCGCAGCGCCGGCAGGAAGCGCGCCTCGGGCAGGGCCCGGGCCAGGGCGCAGGCGGCGTCGGCCACCAGCTCGGCGTCCTCGGCCAGCGACGGCCGGCCCACCACCACGACCACGGGACCCCCGCCGAGCAGCCGGCGGGCCTCGGCCACGTCGGCGGCACCGCCCGCCGACGCCGGCGGGGCGTCCTCGGACACCAGCGCGTCCACGAGTGCCCGGGCGCCGCCCGGACCGTAGCGGAGCGACACGGCGGCGTGCCCGGTGAGCGAGGTGGCCTGCGGGGACAGCTCGACGAGCGGCACGCCGCCGTCGACGGCGGCGGACCGCAGGCGCAGGAACAGGACCGGCAGCTCCTCGCGCAGGTCGCCGGTGAGGAGGACGACGGCGCCGGCCGATGCGGCCTGGTCGATGGTGGCCCGCGGCAGCGACAGCACCACCTCGGCGGGCAGCCCGTCGCCGAGCTGTGCGTCGACGGAGTCGGTGCCCAGCACCCCCTTGGCCAGCCGGGCCCAGGCGTAGGCGCCCTCGTTGGACAGCCGGGCCCCGCCGATCACCCCGAGCGCGTCCGGTCCGGCGTCGGCGGCGGACCGGAGTCCGGTCGCCACGGCGGCGAGCGCCTCGTGCCACGACACGGGCACCAGGGCGCCGTCCTTGCGGACCTGGGGCTCGGTGAGCCGGTCCTCGCGGTTGACGGCGTCGGCCGCGAACCGGCCCTTGTCGCAGAGCCACCCGTGGTTGACCGGGTCGACGTCGATGCCCAGCAGCCGGGTGAGCCGGTTGGAGGACGACTGGACGGCCACCCGGCAGCCCACCGCACAGGTGGTGCACGTCGACTCGACCTGGTCCAGGTCCCACGGCCTGGCGGCGAAGCGGTACGGGGCGGCGGTCAGCGCGCCCACCGGGCAGATCTGCACCGTGTTGCCCGAGAAGTAGGAGGTGAAGGGCAGCTCGGGAAAGGTCGACACCTGGATCTGCTCGCCCCGGCCGACGAAGTCGATCTGGGCCTCCCCCGCCACCTCGTCGGCGAACCGCGTGCAGCGGCTGCACTGGATGCAGCGCTCGCGGTCGAGCAGCACCAGCTCCGAGATCGGGACGGGCTTCTCGAAGTGGCGCTTCTCCTCGACGAACCGGGTCTCGCCCGGGCCGTAGGCGAGGGTCTGGTCCTGGAGCGGGCACTCGCCCCCCTTGTCGCAGACCGGGCAGTCGAGGGGGTGGTTGATGAGGAGGAACTCGAGGACGCCGTCCTGGGCCTTCTTCACCTTGTCGGAGTCGGACACGACCTCCATGCCGGGAGCGGCCTCGATGAAGCAGCTCGGCATCAGGGTCGCCCCGCGGGGTCCGCTGACCTCGACCAGGCACATGCGGCACACCCCGACCGGCTCCATGCGCGGGTGGTAGCAGAACCGGGGGATGAAGGTCCCGGCCCGCTCGGCCGCGGCGATCAGCAGCTCGCCCCTGCGGGCGCGTACCGTCCGCCCGTCCAGGGTGAACTCGAACTCGTCCGACGGCGTCGCCCGGTCAGTCATAGGGGCACCCGCCCTCCTTGATGTGGACCAGGAACTCGTCGCGGAACATCTGGACGGCCGAGTGGATCGAGGACGGGATCGACGGCCCCAGCACGCAGATGGTCGTCTGCTGCGGTGGCCAGGTCAGCCCGGGGGCGATGTTGTCGCAGGCGTCGAGCAGCAGGTCGAGGTCCTCCTCGCGGCCCTGGCCCCGCTCGATGCGCTCCATGATGCGCTCCAGCCAGCCCGACCCCTCGCGGCACGGGGTGCACTGTCCGCACGACTCCCGGCTGAAGAACCGGGTGATCCGCCACGCCGCCCGCACCGCGCAGGTGTGGTCGTCCATGACCACCACCGAGCCCGACCCGAGCATGGAGCCGGCCTCGGCCACCTCGTCCTGGCCCAGCGGCAGGTCGAGCTGCTCCGGGCCGAACCACGGTGCGGACACGCCGCCGGGGATGAACGCCTTGAGGCCGCGCCCGTGGGGGATGCCGCCCCCGAGCACCGGGGCGTTGATCAGGTCGCCGAAGGTGGTGGTCACCATCTCGAGCTCGTAGACGCCCGGGCGGTTGACGTGGCCGGCGAGGGCGAACAGGCGGGTCCCGGTGGAGCGGCCGCCGCCGAGTGCGGCGAACGCCGCCCCGCCGTTGACCATGATCCACGGGAGGTTGGACATGGTCTCCACGTTGTTGACCACGGTGGGCTCGCCGTAGAGGCCGATGGCGGCCGGGAAGTACGGGGGCTTGATCCGGGGGAAGCCGCGCTTGCCCTCGAGCGACTCGAGCAGGGCCGTCTCCTCACCGCAGATGTAGGCGCCCGCGCCCGGGTGGACCACGACGTCGACGGAGAACCCCGAGCCGAAGATGTCCCGGCCCACCGCCCCGTGGGCGTAGGCGTCGTTGAGGGCGGCCTGCACCCGCTCGAGGCCGAGGGCGAACTCGCCGCGGAGGAAGACGAAGACCCGGGAGACCTGCAGCGCGTAGGCGGCGATCACCACCCCCTCGATCAGCTGGTGCGGATCCCGCTCGACGAGGAGGTGGTCCTTGAACGTGGCCGGCTCCGACTCGTCGCCGTTCACCACCAGGTAGGTCACGGGCGCCTTGCGCAGCATCGACCACTTGCGCCCCGCGGGGAACCCGGCGCCGCCGCGACCGAGCAGGCTGGCGGCGTCGACCTCGGCGGCCACGGCCTCGGGGGTCGTGGCCAGCGCCTTGCGCAGGCCCTCGTAGCCTCCCGTCGCCAGGTAGCGCTCGAGCGTATGGGAGTCGTCGTGGCCGATGCGGGACGTCACGATCTTCGGCGGGTCGGTGACGGCCATCAGGTCGCCGCCCCCTCGGACGCGGCGGCCTCGCGGGCGGCGCGGGCCTCGGCGGCGGCGGCGCGCTCCCGGGCGATCTCCCCGGGCTCGACGGCCAGCCCGCCGGCCCGGCGGACCCGGACGAGGGTGCCGTGCGGCGGGATGTCGGCGGCCCGCGCCCCGGAGCGGAGGTCGTCGATCAACCGGTCGAACGACTCGGGCGTCTGGGCGCCGACGTAGCGGTGGTTGACCTGGACGCACGGCGCCCGGTCGCAGTCGGCGAGGCACTCGGCCTCCTCGAGGGTCACCGTCCCGTCCGCGGTGGTCCCTCCCGCCCCGACGCCGAGGGAGCCCTCGGCGTGCTCGAGCAGCTCGGCGGCACCGTTCAGCAGGCAGGCGATGTTGGTGCAGACCGAGACGACGTAGGTGCCGACGGGCTCGGTGTGGAGCATGTCGTAGAACGACGCCGTGCCGAGCACCTCGCCCGGCGTCACGCCGACCAGGCCGGCGATGTCCACCATGGCGGCCGGCGTGAGCCAGCCGTCCTGCTCCTGGGCCAGGTGGCACAGGGGCACCAGCGCCGAGCGGGGCTCGGGGTACAGGGCGATCAGCTGGCGGGCCCGGGCCACGAGGTCCGACGACAGGTGGGTCGGGGCCACGGGCGCACCGACGGCGCGCCGGGGGGCGGCCACCGGGGTGGGATCGGTCACCGGTCCACCTCCCCCATCACCGGGTCGACCGACGAGCAGACGACGACGGCGTCGGCCAGGAGGCCGCCGCGCATCATCAGCGGCAGGGCCTGCAGGTTCACGAAGCTCGGCCCGCGGATGTGCATCCGGAAGGGCTTGGGGGAACCGTCCGAGACCAGGTAGCAGCCGAGCTCGCCCCGCGGCGACTCGACGGCCACGTAGGCCTCGCCCTCGGGCACCCGGAACCCCTCGGTGAAGACCTTGAAGTGGTGGATGAGCGCCTCCATCGACTCGTCGATCCGGCCCCGGGGCGGCGGGGTGACCTTCTTGTCCTGGACCCGGTAGTCGCCCGCCGGCATCTTGTCGATGATCTGGCGGACGATCCGGATCGACTCGCGGATCTCGTTGAGGCGGATCGAGTAGCGGTCGAAATTGTCGCCGAACGTGCCGACGATGACGTCGAACTCGACCTCGTCGTAACGCAGGTAGGGCATGGTCCGGCGCAGGTCCCACGGCACGCCGGTGGACCGGAGCAGGGGCCCGGTGAGCGACAGGGCGAGCGCCTCCTCGGCGGACAGGTTGCCCACGCCCTCCGACCGCCGGCGGAACACGGGCTGGCCGGTGAGGAGTTCGTCGTACTCGTCGAGCCGGGGCATCACGGTGTCGCAGATGACGGACACGTCGTCCTCCCACCCGTCGGGCAGGTCGGCCGCGGTACCCCCGGGGCGGATGAAGTTGTGGTTCATCCGCAGCCCGGTGGTCTTCTCGAAGAAGGCCAGGATCATCTCGCGCTCGCGGAAGCCGTAGATCATCATGGACGTGGAGGCGTGGTCCATGCCGTTGGTGGCCATCCACATCAGGTGGGACGACATGCGGTTCAGCTCGACCAGGAGCATCCGGATCCAGTCGGAACGGGGGGGCATCTCGATCCCGAGCAGCTCCTCGACCGCCATCGACAGGACCAGCTCGTTGCTCAGCGGCGACAGGTAGTCCATCCGGGTGACGTTGGTGGACCCCTGGACGTAGGTCAGCTCCTCGGCCGTCTTCTCCATGCCAGTGTGCAGGTAGCCGATGACCGGCTTGGTGCGCAGCACCGTCTCCCCGTCGAGCTCGATCATGAGGCGCAGCACCCCGTGGGTCGACGGGTGCTGCGGGCCCATGTTGATGATCATCGTCTCGTCGTCGGTCTGCTCGATGTCGATGTCGTCGGCGTTGACGACCACGCCCTCGGGCAGGCGCAGCACGGCGCCGACCTCGCGGCGCAGCTCGTCGGGCGCCGTTCCCGAGCGGGGGAACAGCTCCTGGGCACCCTCGGACGTCTCGACGACGAGCCCCTCGGGGACCCCGTCGGCCGACGGCTCGGCGTACCGCTCGCCGGTCACGGGGTCCGGGAGCCCGGTGTCCGGGTGGGGTGCACCGGGGGTGGGCGGTTCGGCGTCGGTCATCGTGGCCCCGGGGCGCCCTTGAACTGCACCGGCACCCGTCCGACCCCGTAGTCCTTGCGGAGGGGATGGCCCTCCCAGTCCTCGGGGAGGAGGATCCGGGTCATGTCCGGATGGCCGGTGAAGACGATGCCGAACAGGTCGTACGCCTCCCGCTCCATGGCCTCGGTCCCGGGGTAGAGGTCGAACAGGGTCGGCACCTCGGCGTCCCCGGCCGGCACCTGGACCCGTACGCGGACCCGGCGGACCTGGCTGAGCGAGAGCAGGTTGACGACGACCTCGAACCGCTCGGCCACCACCCCCTCGGGCAGGGTCCGGCCGGGGTGGGTGAGGTAGTCGACCCCGCACAGGTCGGCGCACGTCTCGAACCCCTCGTCGCGCAGGGAGCCCACCACGGCCAGGTACTGCCCACGGGTCGGGAAGAGGACCTCGGGTGCGGCCCCCCGGCGACGCCGCTGCGAGGAGCCGCCGGCCGGTGCGGTCCCGGGCGCGTCGGACGAGGTGTCCCCGTCGGCCACCGTGGTCACAGCGGCTCACCGACGCTGCGGGCGATGATCGGGTTGCGCTTGGGGGTGCCGAGATGGACGGCGTCCGGGCGGTCGGGGGTCCATCCGGTCGAGGGGTCCCCGTCGGGTCCCCGGGCGTCGTCGGTGTCGCCGCCCTCGTCGGAGGAGAGGCCGCCGGTGTCCGGGCGCCCGTCGGGGACCAGGGTGCGCCGACGGGTGATGTCGTCGGTCCGCACCTTCTCGTGCAGCGTCAGGATGGCGTGCATCAGGGTCTCGGGGGTCGGCGGGCACCCGGGTGCGTACACGTCCACCGGGACGATCTGGTCGACCCCCTGGACGATGGCGTAGTTGTTGAACATGCCGCCGGAGCTGGCGCACACGCCCATCGACAGCACCCACTTGGGCTCCATCATCTGGTCGTAGACCTGGCGGAGCACCGGGGCCATCTTCTGGGAGACCCGGCCGGCGACGATCATCAGGTCCGCCTGCCGGGGGGAGGCCCGGAACACCTCCATGCCGAAGCGGGCGAGGTCGAAGTCGGCGGCGCCGACGGACATCATCTCGATGGCGCAGCAGGCCAGCCCGAAGGTGGCGGGCCACATCGAGTAGGTCCGTGCCCACTTGACCAGGTCCTCGAGGCGCCCGGTGAGGAAGTTGTGCTGGAGGTCCTCGAGTCCCACGGTGCCCGCCGACCCGGCTCAGGCGGCGCGGCCGGGACCGGCCGGCGCGGTCGAGGGCACCGTCGACCCGTCGTCCCCCTCGGTGGGGGCGCCGATGCGGGCGATCGTCGAGTCCGACGTGCGCGACGGCATGCCCCCGGCCAGTCGCTTGGACGGGCCCCAGCTGAGGGCCCCGTTGCCGACCAGGTACAGGAACGAGATGAACACCACGGCGGCGAACACGAGCACCTCCACCAGCCCGAACGACCGCAGCTGCCGGAAGATCACGGCCCACGGGTAGAGGAAGACCACCTCGATGTCGAAGATGATGAAGATCATCGCCACCAGGTAGAAGCGCACCGGGAACCTGGTCGGGGGGTCGATGCCGGGCACGATCCCGCACTCGTAGGGCGCCAGCTTGGCCGCCGTCGGTCGCTTCCTGGGCGCCAGCAGCGCCGACGCGACGAACGACAGGGAGGCGAACAGGAACCCCAGGATGATCAGGACGAGGATCGGCAGGTAGTCGGCCACAGCACGGCTTTTTTACCACGCGCCCTTCCGACAAAGCACATCCGCCCGCACCGGGAGGACGGGGCCCCGGTGCGCCGGTCCCGGCCCGTCCCCCCTACCATTGGGGCGTGAGCGACGCGGCCGAAGGCACAGCTGGACCATCCACCGTGGGCGACCCCGCCGGAACCGCGGCGGGCCCCGACCTCCCGGCCGCCGGGCACGTCCACGACGTGCTGGTGGTGGGCGGCGGCCCCTCCGGGTCGTCGTGCGCCTACTGGCTCGCCGAGGCGGGTTGGGACGTCGCCCTGGTGGAGAAGAAGGTGTTCCCGCGGGCGAAGACGTGCGGCGACGGCCTCACCCCCCGGTCGGTCCGCCAGATCGCCGACATGGGCATCGAGGACTCGCTCGCCGGCGCCCACCGCTACGGCGGCCTGCGGTGCCACGCCTTCGGCAGGACCCTCGACCTCCCCTGGCCCGAGCACCCGTCGTTCCCCTCCTACGGCTACGTCATCACGCGTCACGACCTCGACGCCCTGGTCAACGAGCGGGCGGCCAAGGCCGGAGCCACCGTGTGGCAGGGGTGCGAGGCGCTCGAGCCGATCCTGGACGGGACGGCGGCACCGGTCCCGGGTGCCGACCTGCCGTCGTGCGTGGGCGCCGTGGTGCGGGACAAGGCGTCCGGTGGGGTCCGCGAGGTCCGGGCCCGCTACGTCGTCGTCGCCGACGGCGCCAACTCGCGGTTCGGCCGGTCGCTCGGCACCAGCCGCGACCGCAGCCAGCCCATGGGCATGGCGCTGCGCGGCTACTACGCCTCCCCCGGGCACGACCGGCCGTTCATCGAGTCCCACCTCGACATCCGCGACGGCCAGGGCAACGTCGTGCCGGGCTACGGGTGGATCTTCCCGCTCGGCGACGGCCGGGTGAACGTCGGCGTCGGGCTCCTCTCCACCGACCGACGGTGGAAGGGCGTGAACACCGCCACCCTCATGGACCACTTCGTCGCCTGGGCGCCGAAGGAGTGGGAGCTCGCCCCGGCCACCGCCCTGGGCCCGGCGACGGGCGGCAAGCTGCCCATGGGACTGGCCGTGGGACCACGGGTGGGCGCCACCACCCTGGTGGTCGGCGATGCGGCCGGCACCATCAACCCGTTCAACGGGGAGGGCATCGCCTACGGCTACGAGACCGGTCGACTCGCCGCCGTGTCCCTCGGCGAGGCACTGGCCGGGGACGGCGCCGACGCGCTCCTCCGCTACGAGGAACGGCTCGAGGACGCCTACGGCCTCTACTACCGGGTGGCCCGGGCCTTCATCCGGGTGATCGCCCGGCCCGAGCTCATGCAGCTCTGCGTCGGTACCGGCATGCACTCCGAGACGCTGATGTCGTGGATCCTGCGCATCATGTCGAACCTCGTGCGCCCGGACGAGACCGGACCCGCCGAGGCCGCCTACCGCGCGCTGGCCCTCATCGCCCGCTTGGCGCCGGAGGGGATCTGATCCGCCGCGGGGCCCACGGGCCCCGGGAAGCGGTCGCCCGCTACCTGGCGGCGGCGGCCACCCGGCCCACCACCCCGTCGTAGGCCGGGGTGAAGACGTCCCCCGCGATGGCGGCGCCGCTCGTCGTCGGCTGCAGGATGCTGACCACCCGGCCACCGAGCATCCACGCGTCACCGACCACCTCGGTGCCCGAGCCGGGCAGGGTGTAGGTCGTCACCAGGCCGTAGCTCTGGACGCCGGTGGGGCTCGGGAGGGTGACCGGCTGCACCGCCGCGGTGGCGCCGGGCACGGCGCCGGCGGCCAGGGCCGCCGCATACTGCTGGTAGCACGTGTCGAACTTCGCGTCGGTGAACACGGGGTCGAGCGCCTGCACCTGTCCGGAGGACGCCATCGTCATGGTCTTCGAGCCCATCTCGAAGGACGACCCGGCGGCGCTCTGGAAGGTGGGTGACTGCACCAGGCCGGTCTGCCCGGGCAGCGATCCCGCGTCGAAGAGCCCGGAGACGACGGCGAAGCTGGTGTTCAGGCACGACGCCATGGTGTTGGTGGCGTCGGACTGGGTGACCGCCGGGGCCACGGGCGGGCGCACCACGGCCTCCGCCGGGGCGACCTGGGTCCACCCCGTGGGGAGGTCGGCCAGCCGGAGGTTGATGCTGGCGGCCAGCGCGGTGTCGGCCGCCGCCGTCGGGGCGGTCGGCGCGGGGGCCGGGGGTGCCGCCGGGGTCGTGGAACCCCGCTTCGAGATGACGTACGCGGCCCCGCCGGCGACGACCAGGACCAGCAGGGCGACCAGGGCGAACACGGCCGCCCGGTTGGGCCGCTTCCGGCCGTCGGCCGGTGGCGCGCCGGTGGGCTCCGCTCCGGGCGCCACCGTCACCGGCGGTGGTGGCTGGACGGCCAGTCGGACCGGGTCCACCGGGGCCGCGGTCGGGGCGGGCGGCGCAGGGGTCGCCGCCGGTGGCGCCGGGGCGGCCTCCGCCACCGTGGCCACCGCGACCGTGGCTGCCGCCCCGGCCTTCGGCTTGCGCGGGGCGAGCTTGTACCAGGGCGTCTTGGCGTCGGTCGGGAGTGCCGCCGGTGCCGCCGCGGCGGGGGTGGGCGCGTGGGTGGCCACCTCGGCGCCCACGGCGGCGGTCGGGGCCTTCGGCTTGGCCGGTGCGAGCTTGTACCAGGGGGTCTTCCCCGGGGCCGCGGTCGTGTCGGCGGTCGTCGGCGCGGGCGCGGGGGTCGGGGTCGCCACGGCGGCGGCCGGTGGCGCGGACTTCGGCTTGCCCGGTGCGAGCTTGTACCACGGGGTCTTCACCGGAGGAGGGGTGAGGTCGGCGGTGGTCGGCGCGGCCGCGGGCGCCGGGGTCGCCACGGCGGCGGCCGTCGCACCGGTGGCCTCCTTCGGCTTGCGGGGCGCGAGCTTGTACCACGGCGTCTTCGCCGGGGGTCCGGGGGGTGGGGGCGCCGTCGATCCCAGGGGCGGCTCGTCCCAGGCGCTGGCGGCTCCGGGGGACGGCGCCGGTGCGCCGAAGCCGGTCGGCGGGACGGGCGGTCCGCCGTAGCCGGACGGCGGGGCGGGCGCCGGCGCCGGTTGGTAGGTCGGCGCCGGTGCCGACGAGGGCGGTGGAGGGGCGGGGGCGGGCGCGGGTGGAGGGGCGGGCGCGGGTGGGGGGGCGAGACGGGCCTCGGGGGAGAGCCCCACGGCCGTCCCGTCGGAGACGGGGCCGCCCGGGGCGGTCGCCTCCGGGGCGGTGGCGGTCGGGTCCGGGTGGCCGACCGTGGTGGCCGCGGCGGCGCCGGCGGCGGCGGCCACACCGGCGGTCACGTACGTCGGGGCCGGTGGCGCGGCGGCGGCCTCGGCGGTCGCCGGGGCGGGGAGCGAGGCGCCCGCCTCGGCACCCTGGCCGGCCGGCGGCGCGGTGCCCGGACCCTTGTAGCGCGCCAGCCACGTGGGCAGGGCCTGGTCGAGGTAGGCGGCCTGTCCGGGCGAGACGGTGTCGGACGGGAGGAGGAACCGGATGGACTGCCCACCCGAGGTCAGCTCCAGGATGGCGGCGTCACGGCCGTCGGGCAGCTGGACGAGCTCGTGGCACGTCGCCGAGTCGAGTGCGGTCCACACCAGCAGCCGCTCGATCTGCGGCTGCGGGCCCTGCACGGTGATGCCCGCCGACGTGAACAGGAGGCTGATGCCCTCGGTGGTCTTGGTCCCCCGGTCGGCGTCGCCGGCCAGGGCCACGCCCGGCAGCTGCATGCCTTCCGGTGGCAACTCCGTGATCCCGACCGTCATGCCTCGCTCCTTCGTGGACAGGGAATGTGTGCGACCGGACGACGTGCGTCCGGTGTTCGTGGATCTCCCCGCCGGGTCGCTCCCGGGACCGACGAGTGCGACGTCCCGACCTGGTCGGACGGTGCGTCGTGCTCATTCTGCCCCATGGGCGGGCCGGAGGGTGGGTACCCTCGCTGCACCCCGTTCCATCGGCAACCCCAGGTGACAGCTTGAACGCCCACGCGGGCGGTCAGGGCGCGACGGCCTCCACGATGGCCTCGGACGCGCACGACAGGGCGCGCTCGAACTCGGTGGTGCCGTGCGCCATCGACGGGAACGCGACCTCGTAGGGTCCCGGCGCAAGCGCCACGCCCCGGTCGAGCATCGCCCGGAAGAAGCGCGCGTAGATCCCGGTGGCGGCCGACGCCGCCGCGCCGGCGTGGTCCCGTACGTCGGGCCCACCCTCGGGCACGAAGAACAGGCCGAGGAGCGGCCCGGCGACCGGCACGCGCGCCGTGAGCGGTCGCCCGTCGTCGGTGGTGGCGCCCGACGCGGCCAGCGCGTCGCCCAGGACCTGGCCGAGTGCGTCCCCGAACGACGCCACCCGGGCCGACAGCCCGAGGTAGGCGTCGTCCGACAGCATGCGCAGCACCGTCAGCCCGGCCGCCGTCGCCAGCGGGTTGCCCGACAGCGTGCCCGCCTGGTAGACGGGACCCGTCGGCGCCAGGACGGAGAGGATCTCGGCGCTGCCCCCGAAGGCCCCCACGGGGAGCCCGCCGCCGATCACCTTCCCGAAGCACCACAGGTCGGGCCGGACCCCCGTGTAGGCGGCGGCGCCGCCCGCACCCAGCCGGAACCCGGTGATGACCTCGTCGAAGACGAGCAGGGCGCCGACGGCGTCGCACGCCGCCCGGAGCCCCTCGAGGAAGCCCGGCGCCGGCGGCACCAGCCCCATGTTGGCGGCCACCGCCTCGACGATGACGCAGGCCACCCGGTCGTCGAGCTCGGGGACGACGTTGTAGGGGACGACGACGGTGTCGGCCACCGCGCCCGCCGGCACGCCGGCCGAGTCCGGCAGCCCGAGCGTCGCCACCCCGCTGCCCCCGCCGGCCAGCAGGCCGTCCGAGTGGCCGTGGTAGCAGCCGTCGAACTTCACCACCCGGTCGCGCCCGGTGAACCCGCGGGCCACCCGCACGGCGCTCATGGTGGCCTCGGTGCCCGACGACACGAGGCGGACCTGCTCGCAGCCCGGCACCCGCTCGACGATGGCCTCGGCCAGGAGGACCTCCCCCTCGGTGGGGGCGCCGAACGTGGTGCCCCTGCCCGCCGCCGTGCGCACGGCGGCCACCACCTCGGGGTCGGCGTGGCCCAGGATCGAGGCCCCGTAGGACTGGACGAAGTCGAGCAGCTGGTTGCCGTCGGCGTCCCACACGTAGGCGCCCTCGCCGCGCACCACGAAGTACGGGTGGCCCCCCACCGAGCGGAACGACCGGACGGGTGAGTTGACGCCGCCCGGGATGACCCGCACGGCCCGTTCGAACAGGCGCCCGGAGACCGCGCGTGGCCGTCAGCCATGGAGCACCTCGGCCAGCTCCCCGGCGAAGTAGGTCAGGACGAGGTCGGCACCGGCCCGCTTGATCGCCGTCACCTGCTCGAGCGCCACGGCGGGCCCGTCCACCCAGCCGCGTTCGGCCGCCGCCTTGACCATGGCGTACTCCCCGCTCACGTGGTAGGCGGCCACGGGCACGTCGACGGCCGCCCGCACCGCCGCCACCACGTCGAGGTAGGTGAGGGCCGGCTTGACCATCACCATGTCGGCGCCCTCGGCCACGTCGAGGGCGACCTCGGCGAGCGCCTCGCGCCCGTTGGCCGGGTCCTGCTGGTAGCCCCTGCGGTCGCCCCCGCCGACGATGGTCACGTCCGCGGCCTCGCGGAACGGTCCGTAGAGCGCGGAGGCGTACTTGGCCGCATAGGCGAGGACGGCCGTCGTGGCGTGCCCGGCGCTGTCGAGCGCGTCGCGGATGGCCGCCACCTGACCGTCCATCATCCCGCTCGGGGCCACCACGTCCGCCCCCGACGCCGCCTGCAGGACGGCGAGGTCGGCGTAGAGCTCGAGCGTGGCGTCGTTGTCCACGTCGCCCGTGGCCGGGTCGAGCACCCCGCAGTGCCCGTGGTCGGTGAACTCGTCGAGGCAGCAGTCGGCCAGGACCACCAGGTCGTCACCCACCGCGTCGCGCACCGCCCCGAGGGCCCGCCGGGTGATGCCGTCGGGGTCCCGTGCCGCCGAACCCGTGGCGTCCTTGTCCTGCGGCCGGGGCAGGGGGAAGAGGATGACCCCGGGGACGCCGAGGCCGGCCAGCCGCCGGACCTCGTCCACCAGCGACGGCACCGAGTGCTGGGACACGCCGGGCAGCGAGCCGATCGGTCGGGGGGCGTCGAGTCCGTCGGCCACGAAGAGGGGGGCCACCAGGTCGTCGACGCTCAGCCGCGTCTGGGCGACCAGGCGGCGCAGGGCCGGCGTGCGGCGCAGGCGACGGAGACGACGGGCGGGGAAGCCGGGGACGGACGGGACGGCGGGCACGGCTCCCCAGCCTACGCCGACCGGGGCCGGGTGCCGCCCGCCTCGGCGGTGGTCAGCGGTGGGCGGCCAGCGCGGCGACGAGCGCCGCCACCAGGCCGTCGAGGGTGTGCGGGTCCGCCTCCGCCGCCACGTCGAGGCCGGCGGCCCGCGCGCTGGCCGTCGTGACCGGGCCGATGGAGGCCACCACCGGGGGCACCCCCGTCGCACCCAGCAGCTCGACCGTCCGCTCCACCGTCGACGACGAGGTGAAGCACACCGCATCGGCGGCCCGGGCCTCGGCCACCGCCGAGGGGTCCACGTCCCCGGCGACGGTGCGGTAGGCGACGGCCTCGTCCACCTGCCACCCCTTGGCGCCGAGTCCCGGTGCCACCACGTCGCGCCCCGCTCCGCCCGCACGGAGAGCACCGCTCCCTCGCGGGCGCCCCGGCCCGGCGCCGTGCCGGGCGGCGTGGCCGCCGGAAACGCCTCGACCAGCGCGTCGGACACCGCCTCGGCCGGTACGAGGTCGGGCACGATCCCCCGCTCCATGAGCGCCCGCGCCGTCGAGGTGCCCACCGCGGCCCACCGGGTGGCGGCGGGCACCGTCCGGTCCCCGAGGGCGTCGAGCAGCCGACCCACGCCGTTGGCCGACGTCACCACCACCCATTCGTACCCGCCGGCGACGACCCGGTCGGCCGCGGCCGCCACTGCCGCGCCGCCGTCGGCGGGGCCCTCGATGGCGATCACCGGCAGCTCCACGACGGTGGCGCCTAGACCGGCCAGCCGCTGCACCAGACCCGACGCCTGGGCCCGGGCGCGGGTCACCACGACCCGGGCGCCGGCGAGCGCGCCCGGCGCCGGCCCGGGGCGCGGCGCCGGCGTGGACCGGTCGGCCCGTCCGGGGACGACGTGGTCGTGGCCGTGCACGACGTCAGTCCTCGCCGGCCCGGGCCGGACGTGCGGTCACGTCCAGGGCGGCCACGTCGCCGATCACGATGGCCGCCGGCGCGTCCAGCTCGACCCCGGCCAGGCGGTCGAGCGTGGTGCGGGCCACCTCCTGGCGGTCGGTCGTCCCCCACCGCACCACCGCCACGGGGGTGCCGGGCGGCCTGCCCGCCGCCAGCAGGCGCTCGGCGACGGTGGCCCGGGAGGCCATCCCCATGAGCACCACGAGCGTCCCGTCGAGCCGTCCGAGCACGTCCCAGTCGACCCCGCCGGACGACGGGTCGCCTCCGTGCCCGGTCACCACCGTCACCGACGTGGACACCGCCCGGTGGGTGACCGGGATGCCCGCGGCGGCCGGCGCGGCGAACGCGGAGCTCACCCCGGGGACGACCTCGACGTCGAGTCCGGCACGCCGGAGGGCCTCCGCCTCCTCGCCCCCGCGCCCGAAGACGAACGGGTCGCCCCCCTTCAGGCGCACCACCCGTCGGCCGGACCGGCCGCGGGCGACCAGGAGCTCGTTGATGTCGGACTGGCGTCCCGACTGGCCGGGGCCCTTGCCCACGTCGACCAGCTCGGCGCCGTCCCGGGCGAGCTCGAGGAGCTCGGGGGCGACGAGCCGGTCGTACACGACGACGTCCGCCGCCGCCAGCAGCTCGGCGCCGCGCCGGGTGAGGAGGCCGGGATCGCCCGGTCCCGCGCCGACGAGGGCCACGGTCACGACGACGGGCTCCACGGACCGAGGTCGGCGCCGCCGGCGTCGTCGAGCAGGTACCGTGCCACGCTCCGCCCGAGTGCCGTGCCGTCGGTGCCCGTCGCCCGGTGCCGCAGCACCACGTGGCC
This sequence comes from uncultured Acidimicrobiales bacterium, assembly GCA_963814655.1. Lineage (GTDB taxonomy): Bacteria > Actinomycetota > Acidimicrobiia > Acidimicrobiales > RAAP-2 > Bog-756. The sequence goes on from CAWFDU010000013.1 coordinate 1,199,255, forward strand.
GTCGGCCCCCGCGAGCAGACCGGTCAGCTGCAACCGGCCGCTCCCGGGCGCGGTGCCGTCGTTCGACCCCTCGGCCACGGCGTGGGCGCCGACCGGGAGCGTGCACCCGCCACCCAGCTCGGCCAGGAACGCCCGCTCGGCCTCGACCACCGCCCGCACCCCGGGGTCGTCGATCCGGGCCAGGGCGTCCCGGGTGACCCCGTCGTCGGCCCGGCACTCGACGGCCAGCGCGCCCTGGGCCACCTGCGGGAGCATCACCCCCGGCTCCAGGGTCTCGACCGCCGTCCCCCGGGGGGCTCCCACGCCAGCCGGTCGAGGGCGGCCCGTGCCGCCACCACCGCGGTGATCCCGTCGGTCCCCACCTTCCCGAGCCGGGTGGCGAGGTTCCCCCGCAGGTCGGCGAAGGTCAGGTCGGGACGGAGGTTGGCGAGCTGCACCCGCCGACGCGCCGAGCCCGTGGCCACGGTGGCGCCGGTGGCCAGCCGGTCGAGCCGCTCCCCGACGAGCACGTCGCGTGGGTCCGCCCGCTCGGGAAAGGCGGCCAGCACCAGTCCCGGGGCACCGAGCACGTCCGAGGCCGGCAGGTCCTTGGCCGAGTGCACGGCGGCGTCCGCGTCGCCGCGGGCCACCGCCGCCTGGACCTCCTTGACGAACACCCCCTGCCCGCCGAGCTGCGCCAGGGGGACGTCGGTGCGCCGGTCGCCCTCGGTGTCGACCACGACGTGCACCGCCTCCACGCCGGATCCGGCCAGCAGCGCCACCACGCGGCGGGCCTGCCAGAGGGCCAGCGGCGAGCCGCGGGTGGCGAGCCGGAGCGGTCCCGGCGGCGAGGTCATGCCGGCCGTCCGGACACGGCTCAGAGGTCGAAGAGGGCGCGGAGCGCCTCGACGAGGCGCTCCCCCCGCGGGGTGCCGGCGGCCTCCTTGAGGGTCACCGTCGGCTGGTGCAGCAGCTTGGCCACCAGGGAGCGCGTGACCGCGTCGATCTGGGCCCACTGCTCGTCATCGAGGTCCGACCGCTTGGCGCGCAGCCGCTCGAGCTCGGCCACCCGGGCGTCCTCGACCCTGCCGCGCAGCGCCGACACGACCGGGGCGGCGTCGCGGGCCCGGGACGCCGCCCGGTAGCGCTCGACCTCGTCGGACACGATCTCCGTGGCCGCCGCCACCTCGTCCTGCCGGCCGCCGATGGCCTCGGCCACCGCGGCGCGCAGGTCCTCCATGTCGAGCAGCACGAGGCCGGGGACGGACGCCGCCCCGGGGGCCACGTTGCGCGGCACACCCAGGTCGACGACCACCAGGTCGCCGCCGTCGGTCCGCGCCGCGACCGCCGACTCGAGCATCCCGCGGTCGACGATCGGGTGCGAGGTGCCGACCGTGGTCACCACCACGTCGGCCGACCTCAGCAGGTCCGCCAGGTCGTCGAGGTCGGCGGAGACGACCGAGGCGGCGGCGCCGGGCGGGAGGGCGGTCACGACGGCCTCGGCCCGCTCGGCGGTGCGGTTGGCCACCACGAGGTGCCCGACCCCGCTGCCGGCCAGCGCCTGGGCCACCCCCTCCCCCATCTCGCCCGCCCCGACCACGAGCACCCGGGCCCCGGCCAGGCCGCCGGGCCGACGGTCTGCGGCCAGGGCGACCGCTCCGTGGGACAACGACGTGATCCCTCGGGCGATGGCCGTCTCGGAGCGCACCCGCTTGCCCGTCTCCACGGCGTGGCGGAACAGGGCGCCGAGGACCGGGCCGGAGGCGGCCTCGCCCTGGGCCCGCTCCCATGCCCGCCGCACCTGTCCGAGGACCTCGGACTCGCCGAGCACCGCCGACTCGAGGCCGGACGCCACGGCGAAGAGGTGCTCGGTCACGTCGTCGTCGAAGCGGATGGCGCAGTACCCGGCCAGGGCGTCGACCGGGCTGCCGCTCCGCTCGGCCAGGAATTCCTGGATCTCGGCCACGCCGTCGTGGAACCGCTCGACCACCGCGTAGACCTCGGTGCGCAGGCAGGTGGACACCAGGACCGCCTCGGACAGGTTGGGCTGGTCCCGGAGCCGCCCGAGCGCCTTGGCCGTGTCCGACTCGGTGACCGACACGCGGTCCAGCAGGTCGAGGGGCGCCGTCTTCTGCTCCAGCCCGACGACGATCACCGACACGGTGCGACCGCCTCGGTCGGTGCGTGGCTCACGGGATGGGTCACTTCGTCACAACCTCGATGTCACAGCGTCGGTCGACTCGGTCGATGGATCGGCACGTGCCTCCCGACCACCCTACCGAGCAGCGGGAACCCGCCGGCCACCCGGCCCGACGTCTCCCCAGCTTCGCGGCACCGGACCCGCCTCCGCCAGTCGCCCGGACGGCGGGTGTCAGGCCGGTCCCGACGGGGTCCGGCCGACCGACCGGATCACCGGCATGCGGGCGTCGGCCTCGTCGTCGAGCTGACGGGTCCGGTAGAAGCTCATGACCTGGAGCTCCATGGACAGGTCCACGTAGCGGAGCAGGACGTCCGGGGGCACCTCGAGCACCCGGGGCGCGAAGTTGAGGAGGGAGCGGACGCCGGCGTCGATCAGGAGGTCGGCCACCCGTTGGGCCACCGGCGCCGGCGTGGTGATGACCCCGATGGCCAGCGGCGATCCGGCGACGATGACCGGCAGCTCGTCGGGATGGCGCACCTCCACCCCGTCGATGCGCTCGCCGATGATGGCCGGATCGGTGTCGACCAGCGCGGCCACCGTGAAGTTCCGGGCCGCGAACCCCTGGCTGCGGGCCAGGGCGCGTCCGAGGTTCCCGATGCCGGCGATGACCACCGCCCACTCGCGGTCCAGGCCCAGCTGGCGGTCGATCTGCTCGACCAGGAAGGCGACGTCGTAGCCGGAGCCCCGGGTGCCGAACGACCCCAGGAGCGACAGGTCCTTGCGCACCTTGGCCGCGTTGACCTGGGCGGCGGCCCCCGAGCAGCTCCGAGGAGACCGTGGACGTGCCTGACCGGAGCAGCTCCTCGAGGATGCGCTGGTAGACGGGGAGCCGGGCCACGGTCGCCTCGGGGATCCTCCGGCCCGTCGCCGCGGGAGGACCGGCACGGCGGGAACCGGTCGACGACGGGGTATCGGTCGGCACGGCAGGATCGTAGGGCGGTGGCCGGGACGGCGCCGGGACCGGGCGGCTACCGGCCGAGCTGCCTCGAGCGCTCGGCGGCGGCGGCCACCGCCTCGATGAACGCGGAGCGCACGGCCTTGAACTCGAGCGTCCGCACGGCGGCCGCCGTGGTCCCGCCCGGCGACGTCACCGCGGCACGCAGGTCGGCCGGCTCCTCGCCCGTCTCGTCCAGCATGCGGGCCGAGCCGAGCAGGGTGCCCACGACCAGGCGGCGACTGACGTCGCGGGGCAGGCCGGCCGTGACGCCGGCCTCGATGAGCGACTCGGCCACGAGGAACACGTAGGCCGGACCGGATCCCGACAGCCCGGTGACGGCGTCCAGCTGGCGTTCCGGCACCCGGACCACGGTGCCGACGGCGCCGAGGATGCCTTCGGCCCAGTCCAGGTCGGCGGCGGTGGCGTTGCTCCCTCCCGACAGCCCGGCCACCCCCGCGCCCACCAGGGCCGGGGTGTTGGGCATCGCCCGCACCACAACCGAACCGGCCGGCATGACCGCCTCCAGCCGGGCGGAGGCGAGGCCGGCGACGATGGACAGCACGCGACGGGCGCCGTTGGCGGCCAGGGTGAGGAGGACGGGCTCGGCCACGTCGGGCTTGACGGCGAGCACCACGTCGGCGGCCTCGACCGGCCCTCCCACCACCGTCAGGCCCGGGTGGGCGGCCTCGAGGCGGGTCCGCTGGTCGGCGTCCACCTCGCTGACGGCGAGGTCCCCGATCGGGGCCCAACCGGCGGCCAGGAGCCCGCTGACCAGGGCGGAGCCCATCTTGCCGCCGCCGACCACGAGGAGCTTGGGTGCCATGGACGCACGCTACCAGCGGCCGATTCGGGCCTCCGGGGCCTCCGGGGCCTCCAGGACCTCCGGGACGGGTGGCGCGGGTGGCGCGGGTGGGTTCAGCGCGTGGCCCGGGGGCGCCGGCGGTAGCGGCCCTCGTAGCCGAGGGACATCGCCGTCGGGAAGCACTCGTCGGTGTACGCCAGCGACGAGCCGACGATGCGGTCGAGCTCGTCGTCGTCCACCCGGGCCACCGGCACCCGGCCGACCAGGTAGACGGCGTCCTCCGCCCCCAGCGCGAACGACAGCCCGACGAGGTCGGCGTTCCGGGTCAGGAGGTACCGCCAGGTCGACTCCACGTTCGACTCGGGCGCCGGCATGAACTGCGCCTCGTGCCGCAGCGTGCGCTGCCGGAGCGTCAGCCACACGGTGACGAACTCCTTCTCCTCGCCCCGCAGCCGCAGGTACCAGCGGGGGGCGCCGGTCACCGGGTCGCCGCCCACCTGGCGGTCCACCGCCACCAGGGCCCCGCCGGCGGCCAGCTCGCGCTCGGCCCACGCGTCGATGCGGGCGCAGACGGCGTCGCGCTCGGCGGGCGTGAGGACGCCCGCCCACTCGTCGCTCACCGGCACTCCACCAGCCGGCTCACCGTCAGGTCGGCGTAGATGTCGACCAGCAGGTGGGCGGCCCGGGCCCACGTGTACCGCCGGGCCCGCAGGACCGAACCGGTGCTGAGCCGTTCGGCCAGCAGCGGCTCGGCCAGGATCTGACGCACCCAGGCGGCGTAGGCCTCGGGGTCGGGCTCCTCCACCAGGTAGCCGGTGCGGCCGTGGTCGACCAGGCTGCGCAGTCCCCCGACGTCGGATGCCACCACCGGCGTGCCGCAGGCAGCCGCCTCGAGGGCGACGAGCCCGAACGACTCGGAACGGGACGGCACCAGGCACACGTCGGCGGCCCGGAAGTAGGTCGACAGCAGCTCGTGGGGCCGCGGGGGGACGAAGACCACGTGGTCGCGGAGGCCGAGCCCGTCGACCAGCTCGTCGATCCGCTCCACCTCCTCCTCGCCGTGGGGCCCGCTCGGTCCGCCCACCACCACCAGATGGGCGTCGGACCGGTCGCGCAGCACCGACGCCAGGGTGGCCACGGCGACGGCGGCACCCTTCAGCGGCTGGATCCGGCCCGCGAACAGCAGCAGCGGCCCGTCGGCGGGCAGGTCGAGCGCCCGGCGCGCCTGGGCGCGGTCGCCGGGGCCGAAGAAGGCGTGGTCCACGCCGGGCGCCACGATGCGGATCCGGGACGGATCGGCCCCGTACAGGTCGGTGATCTGGGCGGCCTCGACCGAGCACGACGCCAGCACGGTGTCCGAGCACCGGATCACGGCCGCCTCGGCCTCGGCCCGGATGTGGCGCGAGTGGGCCTCGACCTCCTCGGGGCTGGCCTCGGCCTTGACCCGGTCGAGGGTGTGGAAGGTCGAGACCAGCGGCAGGTCGAGCTGGTGCTTGATGGTGTGCCCGGCGATGCCGCTGAGCCAGTAGTTGGCGTGCACCGCGTCGTAGGGGAGGTCGTCCTCCCCCCCGTAGGCGCCGGCGGTGGACATCGACTTCAGCACCCCGTCGGCGAACTCGTCGACCACGTCGACCAGGGCCTCCTTGGGGAGGGGTGCGGGTGGACCGGCGGCGACGTGGTGGAGCCGGAACCCGGGCTCGACCTCGAGGACCGCCGGGAGGTCGCCGTCGGCGGCCCGGGTGAAGACGTCGCACACCACGCCGGCACGGGCGAGCGCGGACGACAGCTCGCGCACGTACACGCTCATGCCGCCACCGTCCCCGGTCCCGGGCTGGGCCAGGGGGGACGTGTGGAGGGAAAGGACGGCGAGTCGCCTCATGCCGGGTCGATCCTACCGGGAGGGGCCCGTCAGCCGGCAGCTGCGGCCGGGTCGGCCACGACGGACGGGCCCTCGGCCCCGTCCGGGGCGGGCGCCGGTCCCGGAGCGGGGTCGCCCAGACCGAGATCCTCGTTCTCGTGCCGGAACGACAGGTAGATCCGCATGAGCGCCTGACGCTGCTCCTCGGTCAGGTGCTGGTCGGCGAAGATGTGCCGCGACAGGTCGGTGTCCCCGGTCGGCCGCTCCAGGATCCCGGCCTGGACGTACAGGGTCTCCGCCGAGATGCGCAGCGCCTTGGCGATCTGCTGGAGGATCTCGGCGGAGGGCCGGCGCAGCCCGCGCTCGATCTGGCTCAGGTACGGATTGGAGATCCCCGCCAGCTCCGACAGCCGCCGGAGCGACAGGCGGGCCGAGCTCCGCTGCTCGCGGATGAAGGACCCGAGCTCGTTGAACCGCTCGGGAAGCTCCTTGACGAACCGGTCGCCGTCGTGGCCGACCGGGTCCTTCATGGCAGGAGTCCCTCCACCGAGGCTCGACCCGACTTGTGGCGCTCGACCAGTTCGGCCTGGAGGGAGTCGATCCGCTCGTGCAGGCCGTGGCGCTCGCCCGACACCCGGCGCTCGAGCTCCTGGAGGCGTCCGGCCAGGTCGCACAGCGCCTCGTCGCCGAGCTCGCCCAGCCGACCGATCTCGTCGATGCCCAGGATCCCGTCCAGCTCGGTGGTGATCTCCGCCATGTCCTCGGTGTCCGGCGAGAACAGGACCGGGTTGCGTCCGGGACCCGACGGCCTGCCGGGCCCGGCGAGGATCCCGGCGAGGTTGTCCACCACGCTGGACAGGTCCGGCGCCTCCGAACCGGCCGGGCGCTCCAGGTAGGCGTGCACGATGTCCAGCCGGCCCTGGATGAGGCGCCTCAGGTAGGAAAGGGACGCCTCCGCCTCCTGGCACTCGGTGCGCATCCGTCGGATGTCGTCGAGCGACCAGCGCGTCGACGTCGGCGAGGTAGCTCGGGTCGAGGAGGCGGCTGAGGTCGTCCTGGGTGCTCGGCATCACCGTCGATCGTACCCCCTGGGCCAGGGGCCAGGGCCGCTGCGGTCGGCGGGGGCGTAGAGGTAGACGACGCGCCCCACCACCGCGGCGGCGTCCACGGGGCCGAAGTCGCGGCTGTCGGTGCTCGCCCCCGGGTCGTCGCCGCGCACGTCGAGGGCGCCGGTGACCGCGTCCACGGCGGCCACCCGCTTCACCAGGGTGCGGCGCGGGTCCCGGGGGTCGGCCACCGCCACGACGTCGCCCGGCACCGGCCGGGCCCGGATGCCGAACGGCCGGGACAGCACCACCAGCCGGTCGCCGGGGACGAACGTCGGGGACATCGACGCTCCCGTGACCTCCACCCGGCGCAGCACGCGCCCGACGAGGGCGACGGCGCCGAGGACGACCACGGCCGGGACCGCCCGACGCACGCCGCCGCGGTGGGCCCCGGGCGTGCCCCGGCCACGTCTGGGTAAGGTGGCGCTGTCGGGGCCCATGCCCCCACTCTGCACCAGACGGGTCGGCGTCGGCCGTTCCCGGGCCGGTTGCCCGGGGTCGCCCCGTCCGCCGGGATGTCCCGGGCATCCACGCACACCGAACACAGGAAGAAGGAGCACCCATGCGCACCGCATCCCACCTGCTCGCCCTCGTCGACCGCCTGTCGCCCCCGGCCGTGGTCCACGCCCACTGCGACCTGCCCTGCGGCGTCTACGACCCGGCACAGGCCCGGATCGAGGCCGAGTCGGTCAAGGCCACCATGGAGAAGGCCAACGCATCGGACGACGAGGCGTTCAAGGTCCGTGCCGCCATCATCAAGGAGGAGCGGGCCGAGCTGGTCAAGCACCACCTGTGGGTCCTGTGGACCGACTACTTCAAGCCCGAGCACCTCGAGCGCTTCCCCGACCTCCACGACAAGTTCTGGAAGGCCACCAAGACGGCGGGCGAGGCCAAGAAGACCAACGACGTGGCCGTGGGCGAGCGCCTGCTGGCCGAGATCGCCGCCATCGACGCCATGTTCTGGGAGTCGAAGAAGTAGGTCGGACGCCGGGGGCGCTCCCCGGCTCCCGCACCGCCGACCGACGGCCCCGTGCGCCGGCGCGGGGCCGTCGTCGCGCCGTGGCGACCGCGCCCACGGGTCCGGCGCCCCCCGGACCGGGGAGGTGCGTCGGTCAGGCGGCGGGATACCAGTTGCCGTGGAAGCCGGCCGGCACCCGCTGCGGCAGGGCGACGGTCGCCACCGGGCCGGCGGACGGGTCCCCCGCGTCGAGCACCACGAACTCCGAACGGTCCGTGGCGGCGTCGTGCACGAAGGCGAGCAGCCATCCACCGTCCTCGGTGCCGTCCCGGTCCGGATCGGCCACGAAGACCGCCTCGGCCGCCGACCTCCCGGGTCCGGGGGACCACCGCGCCGTCGTCCCCGAACGGTGGTCGTGGCGCAGCACGGCGTTCCCCGGGGCGAAGGCGGAGGCCAGATCGCCCCGGTCGGCGCCGACGGCGTACGTGTACCGGTTGGGCCGCCCGAACGTGTCCGGCGCCACCCGGGGGAACTCCTGGGGACGGTCGTCCAGCACGACGCGGTCGACCGTGCCCGCTCCGGCGTCGACCGTCCACCGCTCGAGGCGGTTCGGCTCGACGAGCGGACCGCCGAGATCGGTGGCGAACATCCGGGGGTAGGTGACCACGTCCACGACCAGGCCGGCGTCCGTGTCGTAGGCGCCGGCGTCGTGGAAGACGAACAGCGGGGGCAGGTCGATCCACACCAGGTCCGCCGTGGACCGGTCGATGACGCCGAGCCGCGCCCGGTGGGTCGGGTCCCAGCGGAACGGCACCGACCAGCCCTCGGTGAACAGCTGCAGGTCGAACACGACGGGAAGGTCGTAGACGAGCACGTGGCGCGGGGTCAGCGTGGCCGTGTGGATCATCACCGGGGAGGGCAGGTCGAGCGGCACCGTCCGGGTGACCCGCCCCGCCGCGTCGATGACCTGCCAGACGGCGTACGGGCGGGCCACGGTCGTGTAGCCGATCTGGTGGGTCTCCCCGGTGGCCGGATCGTGCTTGGCGTGGGCGGACAGTCCGTGGGTGAGCGCGCCACCGAGGTCGGTGCGGCCCACGGTGACACCGTCGGGGGTCACCACGTAGGGGAGGGCGCCCTCCGTCAGCGACAGCAGGGACGACCCCAGGCGCGCCGTGGACGTGTTCGAGAGGTCGACCCCGGTCGGCGACTCCGGTCCGGACGGGGCCCGCTCGCCGAGGGCACGGGCCACCTCGGGCGTGCGCACCCAGCGGTTGCGGTACGACCGAGCCCGGCCGGCGTCCAGCTCGACCACGTGGAGCATGCCGTCGCCGCCGAACCAGCTGTAGTGGCCCGCCGGGACGGTCACCGGGTTCGGGCCGTTGCGCACGAACCGTCCCGTCAGCGCCGACGGCAGGATGCCGGTCACGGTCAGGTCGGTCGCCGTGACCTCCCGGGCCACCGGGGCGTAGTTGCCCGACAGGTAGGGGCTCCGGGCCGGCTCCCCGGCGGGTGCGGCCGGGCCCGGTGCGCCACCCGTCGCCGTCGAGCACGAAGCCAGTGCGGCTCCGGCCGTGGCCAGTCCCGCCCCCGCCAGCAGCGTGCGCCGCGAGAAGGCCGCCGTCATGTCGGCGGACCGGCGGCGCGCCACGGCCCGTGGCCGGGGGGCCGGCACCCGACCACGGTGGACGACCTCGGGGGGGACCCGTCGATGTGATGCATGTTCACATTATGGGTGTCCATGTGATCGTCGTCAACATCGGCCCGGGATGGCAACATGTGGGGGTGACCGACAGCGCCGAACGCCCCTACCACCACGGCAACCTCCGGCCGGCGCTGATCGACGCCGCGGTGGCCCGCGCCCGCGTCGGCGGACCGGACGCCGTGAGCCTGCGCGACGTCGCCCACGACGTCGGCGTGTCGCCGTCGGCCGCCTACCGGCACGTCCGGGACCGCAGCCACCTGATGGCGCTGGTGTCGCAGGTGGCCCGCCAGGAGCTGGCCCGCACCATGATCGACGGCCAGGACGCCGTCCAGCCGACGGGTGACCCTGCAGCCGACGCCGTCGCCCGCTTCGAGGCCTGCGGCCGCGGCTACATCGACTTCGCCACCGGGTCGCCCGACCTGTTCCGGACCGCGTTCCTGGCCACGGGCTGCCCGCCCGACAACGCCGACCATCCCGATCCCGCGCTGGTGCTGGCCACCGCCATCGACGGGCTGGTCGAAGCCGGGCTGCTCGACCCCGTGCGACGGGCGGACGCCGCCCTCATCGCCTGGACGGCCGTCCACGGGATGAGCGCCCTGCTCGTCGACGACATGATCTCCATCGGGCTGGGCATCGACACCGACCCGGCCCGCCGGGCCGTGCTCGACAGCGTGCTCCGGGCGGTCGTCAACCCGGACGTGCTCCTGCCCGGACCCTGACCCTCCCGGGCGCCGACGCACGCCGACCGGGCGTGGGAGGACCGGTCACGACGGCACGTCGAACCCGTCGTCCCAGGTCAGCGGCCGATTCCGGAAGAATTCCACGAATTCCCGGAAAACCGCTCAAGTCCTGGACCGAACGTGCCGATCCACGTGTCGGAGGGGGATGCGTGCGGCCGGAGGTGACGGTCGTCGGACGTGACGGTCCGCGCGTCCCGGACCCGCGTCGCTCAGTCGGCGGCGGGCCCGGGCGCCGCAGCCGAGGCCGGAACGGCCTCCGCGTCGACGCCGTCACAGGCCCCGCAGGTGCGCACGATGGGCAGCTCCGCCAGCCGCTCGTCGTCGATCGGCTCCCCGCACGCCTCGCAGCGGCCGTAGGTGCCGTCGTCCAGGCGACCCAGTGCCTGCTCGACCTCGTCGAGGAGGCCGTCCACCGCATCGACGGCGGAACGGTGCAGTTCCTCCTCGCCGGCCGTCCCGGCCGTCGCCGGCACCGGCCCCGTCGCCGCGGCCGGCCCGGTCGCCTCCGTCCGTGCGGACGGATCCCGCGACCCATCGCTCCCGGTGGACCACTCGGACTGCATCCCCGGAGCGTACCCCTGGAACGGGGGGCATCTCGTAGGGTGGTCGGGTGGAACCCGCGCGACCCGATCCCACCGGCGCGCTGGCGCAGCTGGTCGGCTCCGGGCGGTCCGTGCCGTGCCTGGGCGGCGTCGAACGACCCGCCGTCGAGCTCGACCAGGCCGCGTCGACCCAGGCCCATCCGGCCGTGGCCGAGCGGGTGGCCGAATTCCTCCCCTGGTACTCGAGCGTGCACCGCGGGGCCGGCTTCCGGTCGCGCCGGGCGACGGTGGCCTACGAGGACGCCCGACGTGCCGTGCTGGAATTCGCGGGCCGCGACGTCGACGGCGACGACGTCGCCATCCTGTGCCGCAACACCACCGAGGCCATCAACCACCTCGCCTACCGGCTCCGCCTGGCCCCCGACGACGTGGTCGTGACCACCGTGGTCGAGCACCACGCCAACCTCCTGCCGTGGGGACGCGTGGCCGAGCGCCGGTACGTCGGGTGCGGGACCGACGGCACCTTCGACGTGGACGACGTGTCGGCCGCGCTCGACGCCGGTCCCCGGCGCCCCGCACTCCTGGCCGTCACCGGCGCGTCCAACGTGTCCGGCTGGCTCCCGCCGATCGACGCGATCATCGACGCGGCCCACCGGCGCGGGGTGCCGGTGCTCGTCGACGCCGCCCAGCTCGCGCCCCACCGACCCCTCCCGGCCCACGCCGACTTCCTGGCGCTGTCGGGCCACAAGCTCTACGCGCCGTTCGGCTGCGGGGCCCTGGTCGGGCCCCGCGCCCAGTTCGAGTCGGGCGACCCGTTCCTGGCCGGTGGCGGCGCCGTCGACCTGGTGGGACTCGACGAGGTGATCTGGACGGCGCCCCCCGACCGCGAGGAGGCGGGGTCGCCGAACGTCGTCGGCGCCGTCGCCCTCCACGCCGCCCTGGACGTCCTGGGTTCGGTCGGCTGGGACGCCGTCGAGGCCCACGAGGTGGCCCTGGCCTCCAGACTCCACCACGGACTGGGGGAGGTCGACGGCGTCCGCCTGCTCGGCCCGGTCGGCGCCGGCCGGACCGACGCACCCACCCTGCCGGTGGCCGCCTTCACCGTGGAGGGCATGCACCACGCCCTGGTGGCCGCCCGGCTCAGCGCCGAGTACGGGATCGCCGTCCGGCACGGGTGCTTCTGTGCGCACCCCTACGTGATCCGCCTGCTCGGCATGGACGGGGCCGCCGTGGACGCCTACCGGCGCGAGGTGCTGCGCGGGGACCACCGGCGTGTCCCCGGCGCCGTGCGGGCGAGCGCAGGACTCGGCACCTCGGGAGGCGACGTCGACGCGCTCGTCGCCGCCGTGGGCGAGCTGGCCGCCGGCTCGCCCCCGCCCGTCCCCTACGAGCAGGACGCGGCCACCGGCGACTTCTTCCCGGTGACCGACGAGCCGGCGTGGCGCGATGCCGCCCACGAACTCGGCGCCGCCTGCTCCGCGGATGACGTCGGCCGGCACCTACGATCGCCCGGTGCTCCCGAGCCCCTGCCCATGAGCCTCCGTACCCGGCGCGCCGTCGTCGCCGCCGTCGCCGTCACGGTCGGCCTGGTCCTCGCCGGCTCCGGCCTGGCCGGCTGCGCCACCGGGTCGGCGACGCCGGCCACCGGGCCGGTGGTCTACGCCGCGCTCGGCGCCGGCGTCCCCGACCCGGGGAGCACGGTGGCCGTGGTCGACGCCGACCGGGGCACGGTCGGGACGCCGGTCACGGTGGGCACGCTCCCCGCCGCGCTGGCACTGGTGCCGGGCGACAGGGACCTGCTGGTGGCCGTGAAGGCACAGGACCAGCTGGTCGAGGTGTCGACCGCCAGCGGCGCGGTGGTGCGCCGGGTGGGGGTCGGCCTGGAGCCGGACGCCGTGGCCGTCACCCCGGACGGGACCACGGCCCTGGTGGCGAACTCCGGGGACGGCACGGTAACCGCCGTCCACCTCCCCGACCTCACCGCGGGCGCCACGGTGGCGGTCGGGCGGCAGCCCGTGGCCGTGGCCGTGACCCCGGACGGGACCCGCGCCCTGGTGGCGAACTTCGGGGACGGCACGCTGACCCCCGTGTCCCTGCCGTCCCTGGCGGCGGGGCCGGCGGTGGCCGTCGGTCCCGAACCGAGTGACGTCCTCGTGGCGTCGGACGGGGCCACGGCGCTGGTCACCGGGTTCCAGACCAGCTCGGTCACCCCGGTCGCACTGCCGGCGATGGTGGCCGGACCGGCCGTCCCCATCGGCGCCGACCCGACGGGGATCGCCGCGTCCCCCGGCTCGCCGATCGCCTGGATCAGCGCCGGCGACGGGGTCACCCCGTTCGCCGTGGCGAACCGTCAGGTCGGGAACCCGGTCGCCATCGGCGCGCCCGCGGCGTGCGTCGCCACCGCGCCCGGCGGCACGGTGTGGGTGTGCAGCGGTGACGGTGCCCTCGTCGAGGTCGACCCGGCGAAGGGCAGGGTGGTCCGCACCGTGGCGCTCGGCGGGCTGCCCGCCGCCGCCGTGGTCAGTGCGCCGGCGGGAGGGTGAGCACCGGTCCGGTCCGCGGCGCGGCGCCCGGGGCGCGGGCCGCCACGAACCGGGTCCGACGGCGCAGGGTGAAGCCCATCGCCTCGTAGAGCCGGATGGCCGGCGTGTTGTCGGCCGCGGCGTGCAGCATCGGCACCTCGCCGCGGGCGGCGATCCCGGAGGCGACGACCCGGACGAGCAGCTCCCCGAGCCCCTGACGCCGGTGGCCGGGGTGGGTGGCGACCCCGCTGATCTCGGCCCATCCGACCGGCCGCATCCGCTCGCCCGCCATGGCGACGAGGCGACCCTCCCGGCGTACCCCGACGTAGCCGCCCAGCTCCACCGTCCGCGGGGCGAAGGGCCCCGGTCGGGCCAGCGCCACGAGCTCGAGCATGTCCGGGACGTCGGCGGCACCCAGCTCCACCACCTCGGTCCCCCCGGGTGCCCGTGGGGGTGGGAGTCCGACCAGGGGTTCGCCGGTGAGCTGGACGGCCCCGCCGTCGTACTCGACCGACCATCCGGCGGGGGGTGTGTCCGTGCACGCGGTGGTGATCACGACGGCGCCCGGCCCGACGAGCTCCGCCATCGCCGTCCAGTCGGACGGTCCGGGACGGCCGGCGAACGCACCGAAGGCGGAGACCTCGGGCAGGTAGCGGGCCACCGGGCCCGCCACCTGGGCGTGGTCGCGCTGGGGACCGGTCAGGGCGGACCAGGCGGGGTTGTCGAGCGCGTGCACCGGGACGGTCACCTCACGTGGGCGGGCGGTGCCCGAAGCTACCCCGGCGTGAACGTCCGTCCGTCGCAGCGGTAGCCGTGCGTGGCGCCCGTCGGCGGTGGGTCGTCGACCCGGGTGAACACCCCGTGCTCGACCCGGGCGACCAGGTAGCAGACGGCCGGGGTCTTGGCCGACGGGTCGGAGGCGGCGATGATGCCGTCGGCGTCGAACGAGGTGACGCCCCGCAGCGCGCGCAGCACGGAGCCCCGCGTGGGGTGGGGCCCGGCCGACGCGAGGGCCTGGACGAACAGCTCCGCGGAGATCCAGCCGTACAGCGTGAACAGGTCCGGGGTGAATCCGGGCGACGCCTTGTGCACCCAGCTCAGGAAGGTGGACACGGCCGGCACCGTCGACGCGTCCTCGCCGAGGTAGAGCGACATCGTCTGGCCGAGGTACGCCCCGTCGACGGCGGACGCACCTCCGGAGTCGGCCACGAGTGACGGCGAGTACGCCGCCGCGCCGAGGACGAGCACCGGATGGAAGTCCTGCTGGTCGAGCGCCCTGATCACCGAGGCGACGTAGTTGGCCGGCATCTGGTCGATGAAGAGCAGCTTCACCCCCGCCGAGCGCATGGCGACCACGTTCTGGTCGAAGTCGGACTGGGTGATGGCGTACTGGGCGTCGTAGACGACGTGGTAGCCGACGTGCTCCATGGTGGCCTTCTCGATCCCCCAGCTCGTGACGGCCGAGGGCTGGTCGGCGATGAGGTCGCCGACCGCGCCGACGTCGGACGGGTACCGGTCCTCCAGGAACTCGAACCAGCCCGTCCCCCAGCTCTCGTTCGAGGGCTGGGGGCTGAAGGTGTTCGGGAGGGCCGACGTCGGCCGGTCCAGCGAGTTGGTCACGTTCGGGACGTCCGGACGGGCCGCCAGCACCCGGCCGCCGAAGCTGTCCTCGAGCGAGAACCCGCCGACCAGGGCGAAGTCGCGCTGGACGGCCTCGTCGGTGTACTGCTCGTTCTGCGCCCCGGTGAAGCCGTCGTCGTAGGAGTCGACGACGAGCCTCCGCCCGTGGATCCCCCCGCGCGAGTCGATGTAGTCGGCATAGGCCTCGGTGCCGATGTCCGCACCCTTGAACAGCCCGAACGACAGGGTCGACACGTTCCCGACGGAGACCGTGGTCGGCGTCAGCCCGGTGGTGTCGTCATAGGCCGCCCGCGGGATCGGCGACCCGGCCGCGTCGGAGGCCCCCGGTCCGTCGGACGCTCCGGGCGGCCGGGCGGCGGTCGACGAGCACGACGACAGCACCAGGGCGGGCACGAGGAGCAGGGCGGCGAGCGCCGGCAGGCCCCACCGTCGGGGGGGAGCCGGCGCGTCACCCGCCCGGATCGACCCCGTCGTCTCGCCGTGCCGGCCCGGCGCCGTCACCCGACGTGGCCCGGCGCCTGGTTCACGATCCGATGGGCCTGCTCGCGGACGCGGGCGATGGCGTCGACGCTGTCCCGGGCCGCGTCCCCGTCCCTGGGCGGCAGGTCGAAGCCGGTGTACATCACCCGCCGCTCCCGGTCGACCGGTGGATGGCTCCGGTGCATGGTGCACGACGTGTGCACCGTGACGTCACCGGTGCGTGTGGGCAGGTCGATCTCCGGCAGCCCCCAGCCCGGTCGGGCGAACGCCGGTTGCACGAGGGCCCGGTGGGATCCGGCCACGACCGCCAGCTGACCCGAGCGCGCGTCCGCGCCGGTCACCGAGATGCCCACGACGAGCCCGCAGCACTGGTACGAGTGCCGTCCGAGACTGCAGTCCTTGTGCCAGGGGAGGTCCGAGATCCCCTCGACGACCCCGATCGGCTTGATCAGGGCCTCGACCCGGTTGCCCGCCGTCCGTGCCCGGTGCTCGTTCTCCGTCAGCCGGGCGATGCGCAGGAGCCGGTCGTCCCCGAGGAGCCCGGTGGTCGTGGCGCTGTGCTCGTGGAACCGCTGCAGTCGGACCGGCCGGTGCTCGCCCGCCGCCGTGCGCGCCCACCACGACCGGCCGTCGTCGGGCCGGTAGTCGGCGGAGGCCGCGTCGATGTCCGCGGAGACCTGCGCCATCTCCTCGACGGTGAACACGTCGCGGAGGTGGAGGTAGCCGGCCTCGCCGAGGAAGTGGGCGAGCTCCTCGGGATCGTCGTCCGGCGCGAACGACCGGTGCAGGTCGAGCGGCCCGCCGGACCGGTCCCGGAACGACACCGAGCCCGCGGTGTGGACGGGGACGCCGTCGACCAGGGACCGGAGGACGACCCACCAGCTGAGGAAGTCGCCGAGGTCGCCCCGCTCCATGTCGAGCGTGCCCGACGTCAGGAGCGTCATCGGCGTGCGGCGGTCGTCGACGAGGTCGGCGAGGTCGTCGTCGCCCAGCCGGACCGCCGCCGCGCCGGCCGCGCCGGCCGAGACGGCGACGGCCCCCTCCGAGACGGTGAGCGTCCAGGATCCGGCCTCCGTGTCGACGGTGAAGGGACGCAAGCCCAGCTCCAGCGCACCGGGTGCCGCCAGGTGCCCGTTGGCGGCCGCCAGCTCGGGGAGCTCCCGCACGAAGAAGTCCTCGACGTCGAGCGGGACGACCTCGGCGTCGGACCGCGTGCGGCGATCGAGATCCACCATGGGACGACGGTAGCCGAGCTCGGACCCGTCGACCACGGCGACGGTCGGTGGGGACGCACCTCGTGGAACGGGCCGCGCACCCGGCACGCGCCCGTCGGGCACGTGCCGCTGCGCCTCCGGCCCCCGGATCAGCTGCGCCCCCCGGCCGCCGCCCGCACGGTGGTGACGCCCGGGAACCCGGGTTCCGCGCGCCACCGCTCGAGGTAGCCGAGGTAGTCGAGGAGGCTCCCGTTGTAGGTGAGGTTGCGGGCCGCACGGCGGTCGATCGCCTGCTGCTCGCTGTTGTAGAAGCTGGGCGTGCACTTCTGGAAGTACGCGGCGCCGCCCATGCCCACGCCGAGGAGCACCGACAGCCACTCCTCCTCGGCGGCCTCCTCCGGCTCGATGACGACGATGCCCTCGGCGATGCAGGCCTCCAGGATGGACGCCACGTGCCTGGCCGACTCGGACAGGAGGTGCGAGAAGTTCGTGCCGAACCCCCCCTGGACCAGGCTGATCAGGAGCATGTTGGGGAAGCCGCTGGCGAGCACCCCGTGCAGCGTGTGGGCGCCCTCGGCCCACCGCTGCGAGAGTGGGACGCCGTCGCGTCCCCGTGGGTCGAAGCCGAGCCGGTGGTGGAGGTCCGTGGTCACCTCGAAGCCCGAGGCGTAGATGAGGAGGTCGACCGGGTACTCGACGCCGTCCACCACCGGACCCCGCGCCGTGCAGCTGTCGACGCCGCGTCCGTCGGTGTCCACCAGGTGCACGTTGGGCCGGTTGAACGCCGGCAGGTAGTCGTCGTGGAAGCACACCCGCTTGCAGTGCTTGCCCCAGTAGGGCTTCAGGCGCTCGGCCGTGTCGGGGTCCTCGACGATCTCGTCGATCCGCCGCCGGATGGTCTCCATGGCCTCGAAGTCGATCCGCTCGAGCGCCTCGGCCTCGTCGTCGTCCGAGGCCTTCTGGGTGTCGACCCACAGCAGCTCGGTCCAGCCGTCGTGCACGAGGTCCACCTCGGGCTGGGCGCCGGTCACCGCCTGGGTGAAGTTGACGATCCGCTCCCGCTGCCAGCCGGGCTCGAGGGACTCGAACCACTCGACGTCGGTGGGCTGCTGGTTGCGGACGCCCACCGCGCCCGGGGTGCGCTGGAAGACGAAGAGCTCCTTGGCCGCCCGTGCCACCTGGGGGACCACCTGCACGGCGGTGGCGCCGGTGCCGATGATGCCGACGCGCTTGTCGGCCAGCCGGTCCATGGGCTCGGTGGGGCCGCCGCCGGTGTAGCCGTAGTCCCACCGGCTGGTGTGGAACGCCTTGCCCGCGAAGTCCTCGATCCCGGGGATGCCGGGCAGCTTGGCCTTGTGCAGGATGCCCCCGGCCAGCACCAGGAAGCGCGCCGAGAGCCGGTCGCCGCGGCTGGTGGTGACCTGCCACCGCCGGGCCCCGTCGTCCCAGTCGGCCCCGGTGACGTCGGTCTGGAAGAGGGCCAGGGGGTAGAGGTCGAACGTGCGGGCCAGCAGCTTCGAGTACTCGAAGATCTCCGTGGCGCTGGCGTAGCGCTCGGTCGGCATGAAGCCGGTCTCCTCGAGGAGCGGCAGGTACACGTAGGACTCGACGTCGCACATGCAGCCCGGATACCGGTTCCAGTACCAGGTGCCGCCGAAGTCCCCCGCCTTCTCGACGATCCGGACGTCGGTGATCCCGTGCTTGCCGAGATCGATCGCCGTCAGCATCCCGGCGAACCCGCCGCCCACGATCACGACGGTGGTCTCCTCGACCACCGGCTCCCGGGTGAAGCCGGGCTCGACGAACGGGTCCCGGTCCAGCTCCTCGCTCAGCTCGCGCCACTGGGCCATCCCGTCGGGCCGCAGCCGCTTCTTCTGCTCGCTGCCGGTAGCGCTCCCGCAGCTCCTCGATCGACGATCCCGTCGCACCCTCGTTCGTTGCCATCTCTCCCACGCTTCCACTCGGGACCGCACCCGGTGACCCGGTCGTCCTTGACGCCCAGGATCCTGACATGCGCGGCGGCGGGCGCCGAATCGCCACCCGGGTCGGGAGGGTCGGGCGTCGGTGCCGACGGGTGGCCCGGCGGGTCGGGCGGGTCGCACGGCGGAGCGGGCGGTGGCGGCGCCACCGACGCCATCGGGGGTCGTGGTCCCCGGGCGTGCGGGATGCGTGCGGCGGCACGCGTCCGGGCACGTGGAGACCCGGACCGGCGGTGGCCGGCGTACCGGCCGGCTACCAAGGCGAGTCGGTGGTGCCGCCGCGGGTCACCCGGACCCCGTCCGGCGACCGACGGGCGGGGCTGATCACCCCGGGTCGGGCTCGAACAGGAACGCCATGGTGTCGCGGAGCGCGGCGTCGACCAGCTCGACCCGGACACCGAGATCGTTGCGGTGGTAGGCGAACGACACCGGCGCCTGGTCGCCGCTCCGACCACAGAGCTGGAGCGGACAGCCGGCGCCGGCCAGCTCGGCGCCGTCGACGGCCAGGTCATCGCTCCAGAATCCGATGTGGTGGAGGTTGGAGTGCTCGTTGCGGACCCAGAGGGAGCCCGGCACCTCCTCGATCAGCTCGAGGTGCGGCGCATCCACGGAGTAGCACATCGTCGTGGGGAGGGCGACATCCCGTCCGTCGCCGTCGCGGTACTCGACCGAGTCGAGGTGCATCACCGGACCCCAGGCGACCCCCAGCTGCTCGGTCATCGTCGCCCGTGCCGATGCGAGGTCAGCCACGACGATGCCCACGTGGTACATCGGCCGCAGGCGGTCGTCACTCATGGACGCCTCCTCCGACCGGACCCGGTCGCACCATCACTTCTGGACCACCCGTCAGCGTGCATGGGACCCCAAGGTAGGCCACGCCGGCGCTCCGGTCACCGGTTGATGGCTCCGGCATCGACCTTCATCGTCAGACCCGTCACGAAGCGCGACTCGTCGGACGCCAGGAACAGGACCGTGTCCGACACGTCGTTGACGCTGATCAGACTGGTGGGCAGCGCGTTGTCGAAGAGCGGCCCGGTCGGTGGGTCGTCCTCGATGTAGCCGGTCAGCGGTCCCATGCCGGCGAGCATGGGGGTGGCGACACCCGTCGGGTGGAGCGAGTTCACCCGGACGTTCCGCGAGGCCAGCTCGTTGGACAGGCTGCGCATGATGCCGACCACACCGTGCTTGGAGGCGGCGTAGTGGGTCATGAACGGCAGTCCCTTGAGGCCCGACACGGAGCTGACGAGGACGAGCGAGCCACCGCCGGTGGCCAGCACGTGGGGCAGCGCGGCCTGGCAGGTGTTCCACGTGCCGGTCAGGTTGACGCCGACGACGGTGCCCCACTGGTCGGGGGTGATCTCGTCCCACCGTTGTGTGGCCACCACCCCGCTGTTGGCGACGACCACATCGAGGCGACCGAGCTCGGCGACGCCGCGGGCCACGGCGTCGGTCATGCCGGCAGCGTCGCGGGTGTCGACCTCCAGCCGGACCGCGTGGCTCCGGCCCTGACCTCGGGCGGCGCCGGTCACCAGGGCGACCTTGCCGGCGACCCGGCCCTGGCTGCGGTCGGAGGTTGATTGGGACCCGTCGTTCACGATGTCGCTCCTGTGGTGGTGGGGACGCAGGCGGCTGGTGCCTCCCTGCGGGTCAGCTTTTGTTCCGCGCCGGTCACCCCTGAGGGCGAACGTCCGCGACCGCCGAGGCGAAGCACTCGGTGGCGATGCGCGTGAGCACGAGCGCCTGTGCCCAGCGGTCGCCCTCTTCTCGGAGCTCGCCGTCAGGACCGGGAACGAGACGGGCGTACCCGGTCTCGGGCGGCAGCAGTTCCGGCGCGAAGCCGAGCTCGAGCCCGGGTGCAGGGACGGGGTCGTCGTGCACATGGGAGAGGAAGCCGGCCATGGCCCGCGTCCAGAACGCCCGGAAGTGGGCGACCGGGGGCGCGGTGTCGGGCCGGCCGTCGCCGACGTCGACCTGGATGCAGCCCGGTGTGCCGATGCGGCCGTGCAGGTAGCGGACCCGATCGAGCACCGGCGCGAGGACGTCGAGCTTGGACGCGAAGTCGTCGAACGAGAGGTCGAGGCCGGTGTACCAGTGGGAGAAGTCCCCGTTGAACCGCAGCTCGGGGAACCGCTCCACCAGCTGCAGCGTCCGCCAGGCGTCCTGGGTCAGGGTGGCGCGGTGGGTCTCCACGTAGAGGGGGATGCCGGCGTCGAGGCTCGCCGTCAGCACCTCGTCGATCAGCCGCGCCGCGACGTCGTCGTCCTCGAGGCCGGTGCCGACCATCAGGGTGCAGCAGCCGAAGCCGAGGTCGGCCCAGCGGCGGGCCTGATCGGCCAGCCCACCGGGCGTCGCGTGGATCCCGAACGTGGTGGGGACCAGCCCGAGCTCCCGGCATCGCCTCGGGTTGGCGCCCTGGACGCCGCGGTAGCCGGCGTCCCGAGCCGCCTCGAGCACAGCCTGCTCATCGCCGTGCGGCCCGCTGCTCCACGACGGGAGCGACCAGGTCGTCCCCACGTTGAGGTCGGGGCGCAGGGCGGGGCCAGGTCCGGTCATCGGCGGATCCCGCGGCGCAAGGGTGTGTCCGGAGCGGAGTGCACGCCGACACTGTATTTCGATACGATCCTGAACGGAATACAACCGGGCACGGTCGAGGGAGGCGTCATGGAGCTTGATCTGGGTGACCCGAGGGTGGTGCTCCGCGAGGACGTCGTCGCGGACCCCCGGCCGTTCTACGACACGCTGCGGAACGAGGCACCGGTGTGGCGGATCCCCGGCCAGGACTCCTTCCTCGTGTCGGACCCGGTCCTCATCCGCGAAGCCGTCCGG
Source organism: uncultured Acidimicrobiales bacterium (assembly GCA_963814655.1). Classification (GTDB taxonomy): domain Bacteria; phylum Actinomycetota; class Acidimicrobiia; order Acidimicrobiales; family RAAP-2; genus Bog-756. The sequence continues at coordinate 1,220,741 of CAWFDU010000013.1, forward strand.
CGCCCGGCCGACTTCTCGTCCAACCTGGTGAGCATCCTCCACGACGACGGCACCGGCTGTCCGGTGCCGTACGGGATGGCCCCGTTCGGCGACCCGGTCCACGTCCTGTCCACGGCCGACCCGCCGCTGCACACCCGGCACCGCAAGCTGCTCCAGTCCCACCTGAGTCCGGCGACGGTGGCCGCGCTCGAGCCGGCGGTCACCCGCATCGTGGGTGAGTACCTCGACCCGATCCTCGACGGTGGGACCGTCGACTTCGTCGCCGCCTTCGGCGACCTGGTGCCGGCCCGGACCGTGTGCGAGCTGATCGGCCTCCCCCCGGACGACGCCCCGTGGATCGTGGCCACCGTGTCGGCGCTCGGCGCCCTGCTCGACGGGGTCACCGACAAGGACGGCATGGGGCCCGCCGTCGAGGCCGTCCTCGAACTGATCCCCTACCTCCAGCGACAGCTCGACGCAGCCCTGGCCGCCCCGGCCGATGAACGGTCCGGCCTGCTCGCCGTGTTCGCCGAGGGCATCGCCGCGGGCACGGTGAACGTCGGCGAGGCGCGGGACATCCTCCTCGTCCTGGTGTCCGCCGGGTCCGAGACCACCGCCAGCCTGCTCGCCACCGCCGTCGAGACCCTCGCCCGTGACGCCGAGCTGCAGGAGCAGCTCCGCCAGGATCCGGCACGGATCCCGGCGGCGGTCGAGGACATCCTGCGGACGGACGGACCGTTCCAGTTCCACTATCGGGCGACTCCACACGACACGACGCTCGGCGGGACGTCCATCCCGGCCAACAGCCGGGTCCTGCTGGTGTGGGCGGCCGCCAACCGGCCGTCGCCGGATGGCTCGGACGACCCGCCGGACACGTCCGAGGATCGCGGGCCCGCCCCTCACTTCGCCTTCGGCAAGGGCCTGCACTTCTGCATCGGTGCACCGGTGGCCCGCCTCGAGGCGCGCATCGCCCTCGGACAGCTACTCGCCCGGACGACGTCGATCGCGCTGGTGCCTGACCGGCCGCCGACCCAGCGGCCGAGCATCTTCATCCGCCGCCACGCGAGCCTCCCGATCGTCGTCACACCGGCCTGAAGCAGCCCGATCCGCCGTCCCTGTCCTTGCCGTTCGAACGCGCTTCCATTACGATTCGACCCGTAATGGTTACGGACCTGCTCGATCAGGACGGTCCCCCGCGCGCCGGTCGCCCACGCGACCCACGCCTCGACGACGCCATCGTGGCGGCGACCCTCGCCCTGCTCGAGGAACGGGGGTACGCGGGCCTGTCGTTCGCCGCGGTCGCCACACGCGCCGGCACGACCAAGCCCGCCATCTACCGTCGCTGGTCGTCCAAGCGCGACCTCGTGCTCGAGGCCGTGTTCCGCACCCAGGGCGACGACGTCGTGGCGAACACCGGCGACCTCGATGCCGACATGCGGACCATGGTGCGTTGGAGCCTGGAGAAGCTCGGGAGCCCGGTGGGTCGTGCCGCACTCGCCGGATTGCTGGCTGAACCGCCAGGTACGGCCGGCGCACGCACCGACCAGCTGGCACTGGTGTGGCGCCGCATGGACGAGCGGTTCCGGGAGGCGATCGAACGGGGGGAGATCCGCGAAGGTCTCGACACCGGCTCGCTGATCGTCATGCAGGCCGGCGCGGCGATGCTGGCCACCGCGCTGTACGGCGAGTCGGCCATCGACGACACGTGGGTGGAGCGGATCGCCGGCATGATCCTCGACGGGGTGCGGGGGGACCGGGGATGACCGACATCCGCATCCCCGACCTGCGGGAGCCGCAGCGCGACGCCGACGAGCAGCAGATCTACGACCTGGCCGTGTCGATGCAGGTCGACCTGACCCCGGCCGCCCTCCTGGCTGCGGCCACCCGACGCACCGGCCTGGAGGACCTCGGGGACCCCACCCTGGTGGACCGCCTGGCGGCCCAGGTCGCCGCGGTCGACGCTGACGGGGGACTGTCGGGACTCGGGCGGTACCTGATCCGTCGGCGCCTCGTCGGCCTGCTGGCGGCCCGCCAGCGCTTCGAGGACTTCGTGCGCCGCTACCCCGAGGCGTCGGAGGTCCCCCTCGAGCCCCCGATCATCGTCGTCGGCCTCCCCCGCTCCGGTACGACCCACCTGGTCAACGTCCTGGCCTGCGACACCCGGCTCCGGTCGCTCCCCTGGTGGGAGATCGCCGAGCCGACCCCGGTGCTCGGCGACGGCCCGGGCCGCGACGGCATCGACCCCCGGTACCTGCGCATGCTGGCCGACTACGAGGCCAGCCGGCAGATGTCGCCGATGACCGCGCTCATGCACGACCGGCCCCCCTCCTCGATCGAGGAGGAGTGCGAGCTCATGGACCTCGACCTGTGCGCCTACGTGCTCGAGTGGCTGGCCCGCGTGCCGTCCTGGCGCGACACCTACCTCGCGCTCGACCAGTACGCGCACTACGCCTTCCTGAAGCGTCAGCTGCAGGTGCTCAGCTTCCTGCGTGGCCCCCGGCGCTGGGTGCTCAAGTGCCCGCAGCACCTCGAGCAGCTGGGACCCCTCCTCGCCACCTTCCCCGACGCCACCATCGCCTTCACCCTGCGCGATCCGGTGGCCGTACTGCAGTCGGCCATCACCATGCTCGCCTACGGCGACCGCAACCGGCGGGTGGAGGTCGATGCCGACGGACTCGCCGCGTACTGGGTCGACCGGATCGAGCGACTGCTGCGCGCCGCGGTGCGCGACGCCGACCTGATCCCGGCCGACCAGCGCATCGACGTCGAGTTCGGCGAGTTCGTGCGCGACGACGTCGCCATGGCGTCGCGCATCCTCCAGATGGCCGGACTCGACGTGGGCGACGACACCCGCGGCCGGCTCGAGGCGTACGTCGCGGGCAACCCACGCGGTCGCGACGGCCGCATCGTCTACGACCTGCGTGGCGACTTCCACCTCGAGCCGGCCGAGCTCTACGACCGCTACGCCTTCTACTTCGACGCGTTCCCCCAGATCACCCCGGAGGTGCACTGATGCCCGGAATCCACCGCGAGCGGCCCGGTGCCGATGCCATCGCCGCCGCCACCGACGCCCCCGCGTCCGACCTCGGCGACGGCATCTGGCTCCATCACGGCCTGTCCAACACCTACCTGATCCAGACCGACGACGGTCGGGTGGTGGTGAACACCGGCATGGGATTCGAGGGCCCGCTCCACCGGCGGGCCTACGACGACGTCGACCCGTCCCCCACCCGGGCCGTCATCCTGACCCAGGGGCACTACGACCACGTCGGGGGGATCGACGTGCTGCGCGACCCGGGCAGCGACGTCATCGCCCAGGCCAACTACGACGTGTGGCGCCAGGACAACGCCCGCCTCGAGGCGTTCCGGTCGCGCAACTCGGCGTTCGCCTGGATCAGCGCCATCGTGGCCGCCATGGAGTACGCCCGGTCCGTCGGGGTGGGCGACGTGGCCATGGCCACACCGGACGCGACGGTCACCGTCGACGAGCGCCTGGAGCTGACCATCGGCGGGCGGGAGCTCGTGCTCATCGCCACCCCCGGTGGTGAGACGTTCGACTCGCTCGTGGTGTGGCTCCCCGAGACCCGCACCCTGCTGAGCGGCAACCTCTTCGGGCCGCTGTTCGGGCACGTCCCGAACCTGGTCACCATCCGGGGCGACCGCTACCGCGACGCACTCACCTACATCCGCTCCCTCGACATCGTGCAGGAGCTGCAGCCCGAACGACTCCTCACCGGGCACTTCGAGCCGGTGGTGGGTGCCGACCGGATCGCCGACGAGGTGGCGGCCATGCAGGAGGCGATGCAGTCGGTCCACGACCGGACCGTCGACGGCATGAACGCCGGGTCCGACGTCTTCACCCTCATGCGCGAGGTGCACGTCCCCGGCCACCTCGACGTCGGCGAGGGCTACGGCAAGACGCCGTGGAACGTCCGGGCCATCTGGGAGAACTACGCCGGCTGGTTCCACCACCGCTCGACCACCGAGCTCTACGGGGTGCACCCGTGGGCCACCGCACCCGATCTGGTGGCCGCCGCCGGAGCGGACCCGCTGGTGGACGCCGCCCGCGCCCACCTGGACGGTGGCCGTCCGGTCGAGGCCCTGCAGCTCACCGACCTGGTGCTCGCCGTGGAACCCGCCCACGCCGGTGCCCTGGACGTCGCGCTCGACGCCCACGAGGAGCTCGTCGACGGGACCGCCAACTTCTGGGAGCGGGCATGGCTCGCGCGGTCCATCGACAAGCTGGGGCGGGCCAAGTGAACACGGCCGGCTTCGACTTCTCCGGCGCCCGGGTGCTGGTCACCGGCGGGACGAGTGGGATCGGGCACGCCATCGCCACGGGCTTCGCCGCGGCGGGCGCCCAGGTGGTCGTCACCGGAACCCGACCCGACGCCGGTGCGTACGACACCGATCTGGCCGCGTTCGACTACCGACGGGTCGACCTGGGCGACCCGGACTCGATCGACTCCCTGATCGGCTCGCTCGACGCCCTGGACGTCCTGGTGAACAACGCCGGGGCCAACCTGCCCGGCGGACTCGACGAGTGGAAGCCCGAGGGGTTCGCCGCCAGCGTGGAGCTCAACCTGGTCGGGCCGATGCGACTCACGGTGGGATGCCGCAGGCTCCTGTTCGCCAGCGAGCTGGAGGGCGGGGCCAGCGTGGTCAACATGGCGTCGATGACCGCCTACCGGGCGACGCCGATCGTGCCCGGCTACGGCTCGGCCAAGGCCGGGATCGTCGCCCTCACGGCCAGCCTGGCGAACCGGTGGGCCGGCCGCGGCGTGCGGGTGAACGCCATCGCCCCCGGGGTGATCGACACGCCCATGACCGCACCGATGGCGGCGTTCCCCGAGCTCCTCGACGGCGAGCTGGCCCACATCCCGATGGGGCGCCTCGGCCGTCCCGAGGAGATCGTGGGCGCCGCGTTGTTCCTGTCCAGTGCCACCGCCGGCTACATCACCGGTCACACGCTCGCCGTCGACGGCGGGTACCTCGCCGGCTGACGAAGGAGAACCAGTGCTCCAAGTACGCGTCCACGGGCCCGGAGACGTCCGGACCGACGACATCGCAGCGCCTGAACCCGGGCCTGCCGATGCCCTGGTCCGGGTGGCCGCATGCGGCATCTGCGGGACCGACCTGACCTACATCCGGCTCGGCGGGATCGCCGGTCCGGGGCCCGAGCCGCTCTGCCTCGGGCACGAGATGTCGGGGACGGTCGAGTGGGTGGGACCCGAGGTGGCGGAGTTCCGGGTCGGTGACCGCGTGGTCGCCCAACCCGGCTCCGGCGACCTGCCCAAGATCGGGAGCGGTGGTCCTCAGGGCGCCCTCACCCCGCTCATGCACATCACCCACGCCGACCGTCGCCTCCACCGCGTTCCCGACGAGGTGCCCCTCGACGTCGCCGCCTTCGCCGAACCGCTGGCGGTGGGCATGCACGCAGCCGACCAGGCCGACGTACGCCGGGGCGACGGGGTCGCGGTGTTCGGCTGTGGTCCCATCGGACTCGCCTCCGTCGCCACGCTGGTCGACCGGGGCCACGAACGGGTGGTGGCCATCGAGCCGAGCGCCGTGCGCCGGGACCTCGCGCTCGGACTCGGGGCACAGGCCGCCCTGGACCCGACCGCCACCGACGTCTGGGAGGAGCTGGCGTCGCTCCACGGGACGTCACCGTTCATGTTCGGCCCCACGCCGGCGACCGCCGCGTTCATCGAGGCGTCCGGGGTCGACCAGGTCATCACCGACGTCCTCGCCCACGGGGCCTTCGGTGCCCGCCTGTCGGTGGTGGCGCTCCACTACGCACCGATCAAGACGAGCTTCCTGATGATGCTGATGAAGGAGTTCACGGTGCGGGGCTCGTTCGAGTACCCGGCGCGCTTTGCCGACTCCGTCGACCTCCTGGCGCGGCGAGACCTGTCGTCCCTGGTCACCCACCGCTTCGGGCTCGACCGGTTCGACGACGCGCTCGGCGTACTCGAGGGCTCCAAGGACTGCGGCAAGGTCCTCGTCACCCTCGATCCCAGCCAGTGGTGAGCCCCCCGTGCCCCGACTGACCCACCTCCAGCAGCTGGAGGCCGACAGCATCCAGATCTTCCGGGAGGCGGTGGCCGAGAGCGAGCGTCCGGTCATGCTGTACTCGGTCGGCAAGGACAGGTCGGTCATGCTGCACCTCGCCCAGAAGGCGTTCTTCCCGTCCCGTCCCCCGTTCCCCTCCTCCACGTCGACACCACGTGGAAGTTCCGGGCGATGTACCAGTTCCGCGACCAGTTCGTGGACCGGCACCAGCTCGAGCTGCTCGTCCACCAGAACCCGGACTGCGTCGAGCAGGGCATCAACCCGTTCGACCACGGCTCGGCCATGCACACCGACCTCTGGAGGACCGAAGGGCTGAAGCAGGCCCTGGACCTCCACGGGTTCGACCTGGCCTTCGGCGGGGCCCGGCGGGACGAGGAGAAGTCCCGAGCCAAGGAGCGGGTGTTCTCGATCCGCTCGGCGCAGCACCGCTGGGACCCGAAGCAGCAGCGCCCCGAGCTCTGGCACCTCTACAACGCCCGGTTCCGTCCGGGCGAGAGCGTCCGCGTCTTCCCCCTGTCGAACTGGACCGAGCTCGACGTGTGGCGGTACATCCACCTCGAGGGGATCCCCATCGTGCCCCTGTACTTCGCGGACCTGCGGCCGGTGGTCGAGCGTGACGGGACCTTGATCATGGTCGACGACGAGCGCATGCCCCTGGCGCCGGGCGAGGAGCCGGAGCTCCGCAGCGTCCGGTTCCGCACGCTCGGGTGCTACCCGCTGACCGGTGCGGTGGAGAGCACGGCGTCGACCCTCGAGGGGATCATCCAGGAGGTGCTGCCCACCGCCAGTTCGGAACGCCAGGGTCGGGTCATCGACCACGACTCGAGCGGCTCGATGGAGAAGAAGAAGCAGGAGGGGTACTTCTGATGGCCCATGCCACGGACGACCTCGTCGCCGACGACCTCGGCGCGTACCTGCGACGCCACGAGCACAAGTCGATGCTGCGCTTCATCACCTGCGGCAGTGTCGACGACGGCAAGAGCACACTGATCGGCCGCCTCCTCTACGACTCGAAGCTCGTGTTCGAGGACCACCTGGCCGCGCTGGAGGCGGACTCCAGGCGGATCGGGACACAGGGCGAAGGGCTCGACTTCGCCCTCCTCGTCGACGGACTGGCCGCCGAGCGCGAGCAGGGGATCACCATCGACGTCGCCTACCGGTTCTTCTCGACCGACCGCCGCAAGTTCATCGTGGCCGACACCCCCGGTCACGAGCAGTACACCCGCAACATGGTCACCGGCGCATCGACGGCCGACCTCGCGGTCATCCTCGTGGAGCACCTCGAGGCGGTCGAGGTCGACGACGCCGGACCGGCCCGACCGTTCCGGCTGCCCGTCCAGTGGGTCAACCGCCCGGACCTCGACTTCCGTGGGTTCTCGGGCCGGATCGCCGGCGGCACGATCCGCCCGGGCGACCGGGTCCGCATCGTGCCATCGGGCACGGAGAGCACCGTCGCCCGGATCGTGACCGCCGACGGCGACCTCGACGAGGCGGCGGACGGCCAATCGGTCACGGTGACCCTCGCCGACGAGGTGGACGTGAGCCGGGGCGACGTCATCGCCCAGGCGACCGCTCCCCCGCCGGTGGCCGACCAGTTCGAGTGCCACATCGTCTGGATGGGCGAGGAGCCCATGCTCCCCGGGCGTCCCTACCTGCTCAAGATCGGGACCCGGACCGTCGGTGCCACCGTGACCCACCCCAAGTACAAGATCAACGTCAACACGCTCGAACACGAGCCGGCACCGACGCTCGAGCTGAACGAGATCGCCGTGGGCAACATCAGCATCGACCGTCCGATCGCGTTCGACCCCTACGGCGACAACCGGGACATGGGCGGCTTCATCCTCATCGACCGCTTCACCAACGCCACGATCGGCGCCGGACTCCTGGATTTCGAGCTGCGTCGGGCGCAGAACGTGCACTGGCAGGCCACCCCGTCGACCGCGACGCCCGGGCCCGCTCCCTCCACCAGCGACCGAAGGTGGTCTGGTTCACCGGCCTCTCCGGGGCCGGCAAGTCGACCATCGCCAACCTCGTCGAGCGCAGCCTCCACGACCTCGGCTTCCACACCTACCTCCTCGACGGGGACAACCTCCGCCACGGGCTCAACCGGGACCTCGGCTTCACCGACGCCGACCGGGTGGAGAACATCCGGCGTGCCGCCGAGGTGGGGCGGGTCCTGGTCGACGCCGGGCTGATCGTGCTCGCCTCGTTCATCTCGCCCTTCCGGGCCGAGCGCCGGATGGCCCGCGACCTCTTCGACGAGGGGCAGTTCATCGAGGTCCACGTCGACGTCCCCTCGGCGTCGACCGTGGAGGAGAGCGCCGAGCGCATCGTCGAGTACTCGGTCGGGCCCGGGGTGCTCAGGGGTTGACCGGCCACGAGCAGCGGTGAGGTGGGTCAGAGGTCTCCCTGGTCGAGAAGCCGCGTGAACCTTGCGCGGATCCGTCCACTTCGTCATCGCCTGGTGACCGAAGATGTCCCGGTAGCCATTGGGCGGCCGACTCACCACGTCCAGATCGATGAGCTCGAACCGGATCGGTTCAGTGTCGCTGATTGCGCCCGGGCGGCGAATCCGCACCGTTGTCGAGGCGGGTGGCACCGTCCGTAGTGACGCGCGTTCTCTCGAGCGTTATCGTGCAGTCCCGGGCCGTTAGCTCAGCAGGTAGAGCAGGGGACTTTTAATCCCAAG